>NZ_JARKMS010000002.1:701375-1109638 GCF_029350945.1 Maribacter huludaoensis
AAATTGAATGGATGAGAATCCGAAAATATTATAACAAATAATAAAATGGCAAATCACAAGTCGGCATTAAAGAGAATTAGAAGAAACGAAGCAGTTCGTTTACGTAACAGATATCAGCATAAAACTACCCGTAATGCTATCAAAAGATTGCGTGCAGAAGAATCTAAGAAAGATGCAGAGGCTCTTTTTCCAAGTGTTGTTAGTATGATCGATCGTTTAGCTAAGCGTAACATTATACATGATAATAAAGCTGCCAACTTAAAAAGTAAATTGGCAAAGCACGTTGCTGCATTGTAAATTTCTGCTATTATAATATTTTAAAGCCTTCCAATTTGGAGGGCTTTTTTTGTTTGTAACAGTTTCTGCAAAGATGTTGATGACTTAACTAATTATTGGTCTATTTAAACGAGCGTTTGCTGCTGTTCAAGAAACCAATAGTTAGCACACTGTACATTAATACAATTAGAATGTTTAATGCCAATCTTAAATTATAATATTCCCACAAATCATATTGGGTATATCCTATAATCAATAAAAAGGGCGATGTAGAATAAAATATGATCAACGAACTATTTATCCAGAATACGAGATTATAGCGATTGATGATTTTTGCTCCTGCGTCGTATTTTTCTTTGAAATTAATGAATATGCAATATAGTAATGTTAAAGAGGCAATGGTGTATGCATAAAAGAGGGTAATGTCCATAGGGTTTTGAAAAAAACAACTTATAATATAGCTAGACATGGCTATTATTGACGTCCATAAAATTCTATTTCTATTTATTTTATTCGATGAAAGTTTCCAATAGGCGTAATAGAAATAGGGGAAAAATACAAGGTCATACAAATTGTAGATGATTTCATTATACTGGCTATCTTTTAAATCGTTGAAAAAGGTATAATCAGGAAAATACTTAATCATATAACCCAATAATTCATTGCAAAAAGTATAGGTAATTATGACCGGAAGATATTTAAAAACGGTATCAAAATACTTTCTATACGTTTTAATAGATGCTATTAATGCAATGCCGTAAATAATTACAAAGTAACTTCTACTGAAAAAATCCAATATCATTTGGGGCATATTTTAAAAATCTGTCCGAGGTGGTGGTCCGCCATTTCCGCGGTTTAATGCAAGACTGGTTGCTCTGGTTTGTAAGCTTGAATTTAAAGTGAATGTTGGTATTATGCTGGCATATGATTTTTCAGTTTCATCATGTCTGTAATTACCTATGCCGTTAATTTGATTCATTGTTAAGTCACGTATCAATTTTGCTTTTCCATTTTCTCCAATATAAAAGGCGTAATCTTCTCCTTTTTATTTAATGTGGGAACTATAAATATAGAGTTCTGTCTTGGGTGTACAAATGGTTTACCGTCAGGGAAATTTCTTTTGGTAGGGTAGTTTGCAAAATACAGGCGTAATTTAGTTACTTTTTCTACACCTGCATTTTTAGCTTCTTGGTCAACATAGGCTATATAGTTTTTTATGGTTTGGTAATCAAAATCTACAAATCTACCTACTTGAAATTCTTTTTCTGGGGCACGTACCTTTTGTTCATATTGTTCAATTATATCAGCTCTATGCTCTGTATAATTATTATATAACGTACTTGCTTCTTTTATAGAAATAATGCCTTCTGGAGCACTTACTGTAGCTATAGGGTGTGGTTGCTCAATATCCTTTTTCTCTTCTTTCTTGCAGTTAATAAAGGCTATAAGCATACTTGAGTATAAAATTTTACTGATTAGTGTGTGTGGTCCTTTCATTTTCTGAGAATTAAAATGATTAATTAGAAAACTAGTAAAAGACTGGGGAGAGTTCTTTTGTTGGAGCAATAAAGATATTAAAAATAAATTTGAGACAATGTAAAACATTGTATGTCAGTAAGAAAAGTGTATAAATGAAAAAATCCCGATTTCTAAAGAAATCGGGATTTTTTATGATATTAGAAAAAGTTCTATTGATTCATCGTCATCAAGAACTCTTCGTTATTCTTAGTTTGTTTAAAGCGTTGCTCTATAAACTCCATAGCTTCTACAGGGTTCATATCCGCAAGGTACTTACGCATTATCCACATACGTTGTAGTGTGTTTTCGTCTAACAACATGTCATCTCTACGTGTACTAGAAGAAGTAAGGTCAATTGCAGGGAAAATTCTTCTGTTTGCAATCTTGCGATCTAATTGAAGTTCCATGTTACCTGTACCTTTGAATTCTTCAAAGATAACTTCATCCATTTTAGATCCTGTCTCTGTTAATGCCGTGGCAATAATAGATAATGATCCGCCGCCTTCTATATTACGTGCGGCACCAAAGAATCTTTTTGGCTTGTGTAATGCGTTGGCATCAACACCACCACTCAATACTTTACCAGAAGCTGGTTGTACCGTATTGTATGCTCTTGCCAAACGTGTAATAGAATCTAAAAGAATTACTACGTCATGACCGCATTCTACCAAACGCTTCGCTTTTTCTAAAACAATGTTTGCTACACGTACATGCTCTGTTGGTTCTTTGTCGAACGTAGAAGCAACTACTTCGCCACGTACGTTACGTTGCATGTCGGTTACCTCTTCTGGTCTTTCATCTATTAATAAGATAATTTGATATACTTCTGGATGATTTGCGGCAATACCGTTCGCAATATCTTTCAATAGCATTGTCTTACCGGACTTTGGTTGCGATACGATCATACCTCTTTGTCCTTTACCGATAGGGGAGAACAAATCGATAATACGGGTAGATATGGTACTTTGGCGTTCTGCCAAATTAAATTTTTCTTGTGGGAATAAAGGAGTCAAATGTTCAAATGATACACGATCACGAACTATCTGAGGATCTATACCGTTAATTTTATTCACCTTAATAAGAGGGAAATACTTTTCACCTTCTTTTGGTGGTCTTACGTTGCCCAGTACGGTATCGCCAGTTTTTAAACCAAAAAGACGAATTTGCGATTGAGAAACGTAAATATCATCTGGTGATGATAAATAGTTATAATCAGAAGAACGTAAAAAACCATATCCGTCTTGCATGATATCCAATACTCCTTCACTGGCAATAATGGAGTCAAACTCATACTCAGGTTCCTTGTACCTATTTTTTAAGTCCTTGTCAAAATTACTTTTGTCGTGGCTGGGTCTAGGGTTAGGTTTTTTATTGTGATTGTTATTCTGGTTAGAATTCTTTTTGTTAGGCTGGTTTGCAGCTTTTGGTCTAGGTCTAGGTCTTTTTTGTTCTACAGGTTCCTTAGATACACTTTCTGTATTATTCTCTTTCTTCACCGGGGCAACTTTCTCAGGAGTAGTTTTTTCTTGAGTTGGTTTTGCAGGTACCTTAGATTCTGTACTGGTATTTTTGACAACACGTGGTCTAGGCCTTGGCTTCGGTTTTGGTTTTGCCTCTGCAGGTTTGCTGGTCTCCTCTGTTGCGGCAGGAACTATAGCTGCGGCAACTTTCGGATTTGCAGCTTGCACGTCCAAAATTTGATAAACTAAATCTAGTTTTTTTAAGGTTTTGAATTTAGGAACCTTTAGTCCCTTAGCAATTTCCTGAAGCTCAGGTAGCTTTTTTGATTTTAAATCTGAAATCTCAAACATTAAGTAGTAGAATAAATTATATGTAGTTTGTATTGTAAGAAGTAACTGTTTTAATTGGATAATCTCAAGGAGATGTTTTCCTTACTGGTAGGCGTTATGGCATGATAACGTAGCAATATTACAAATTATTTTGAATAAAAGGGTTATATTTTTTGAAAAGACATGTATTTTTGCAGTGTAAACTGGTAATTGATTATATGATTCAAAGAATACAAAGCATTTATTTGTTAGTCGTAGCAATACTTACGGGTGTTCTACCGTTCTTCTTTAACCTATGGATAGATATTGATGGTGTTGAAGTATTTGCAAATAATGAAATGCTTATATCTATTGCCTTTTATGCAAGTACTGTTCTTGCCGTTTGGGCCATAGTACAATTTAAGAATAGAAAATCTCAGTTTGTTATAAACAGACTGAACATGATATTGAACCTTATTTTATTAGGATTTTTTGTTTATCGATCACTAAACTTATCCGGAGAGACTTCGGTCTCTGAGAAGGGTATTGGGATGCTGATTCCAGTATTTTCTATCATTTTTTTATTTCTAGCAAATAGAGCTATAAAAAAGGATGAAGATCTTGTAAAATCTGTTGATCGCTTGCGTTAAACCTATAATCTTAGTAGTATTAGTGCGTTAAAACCCGGGGTAGTTTCCGGGTTTTTTTATGCCCTTTTCCTTATTTATGCAATAACTCCTTCTTTATATATCACAAAATTATTGCAGCTTTTCTCTCTAATGTGATTAACTGTTTACTTTTTCTTGAATTCTTCGTGATACCCCAATTTTATGTTTGTACCCAAGAAACAGCAAGGCAAACGATAGTCGTTGGTTACCTGTTTTAAAACTAAACATTTTAAAAATTAAAATTATGAAAAACAGAAAATTTACTCTTGTATTACTAGCTAGTGTTATGACAACTTTCTTTGTCAGTTGTTCAGATGATGATGGGGAGGTGGTAACTGTTACCGAAACGGAAACTGTAGAGGTAGATTCGTCATTGCCGGTGGGTGATTTAATGGTTAACCTAAGCGGTAATCTAGTTGCTGAAAGCGGTACGCCTACACAAGGTTTGGTTGAAGTAGGTGTTGATGCGGACGATACAAACTTTGTTCGTTTTGCAGATGACTTTACTACTGAATTAGGAACTGGTACCGTTGGAATCTTTTTGTCTACTTCTGAAGTTTTTACGGCTGATCCGGCAAACGGAAATCCAGATTTAATGTTAATAGGTAACGTGGCTGACAACGGTGAAATGTTCATTAAACTAGATGCTGCACCAGATGCTAAATACACACACATTATTCTTTGGTGTGCTACTGCAAACATACCATTTGGTAATGTTGCTTTGAACTAATAAACTATTTGCAGCCTTTGGGAATAGAGACACATGGTTCTGTTTTTCTATGTCTCCCAAAGGCTTTTTATAAAGGTTATATCTCTATAACTTAAAATCAAAGAATTATGAAAAATTTAAAAAGCATCATAGTCATATGTTGTTGCTTATTCACTTATAACGCCCAGGCACAAAGTGGATGGACGAGAGAGGCAAAAGCATTTTATGTTCAAGCATCTGCAGCACATTTCTCTTCTAATAACTATTATACTACAGAAGGAAGATTGGCCAATGAGGGAAGTACTTTTAATACCAGCGCATTCTTAATTTATGGTGAATATGGAATAACCGATAGGATTACGGCAATTCTCGATTTGCCCCTGGTGCGTTTAAATAGTTTTAGTACTACCGAAACTGTTGGCGGAGTTGGGAATATTCAATTAGGCGTAAAATATAAACTTTTAAAAACCTTCCCGTTATCGTTACAACTTGCCTTAGATATACCCACCAATGATGGCAGTAATTTTGCGCAATCAAAAAATGCCAATGCCTTTGGTCAATTTGATGAAATAAATCTTCCGGTTTCTGATGGCGAGTTTAATGTTTGGACAACACTTGCGGCATCTCATGGTTTTGATAATGGTAAAACATATGCTTCAGCTTTCTCTAGTGTAAATTTTAGAACAGAGGGTTTTAGTAACCAATTACAAGCAGGGGTAGAATTGGGGCATTTGTTTTTTAATAGACTATATGTAATAGGAAAATTGAAAATTCAAGAGCGGTTATCTTCCGAAAATAATGTACAAAGTGGTTCGTTCTTGTTTGGTGAGGGTACTACATTTACCAATTACGGGGTTACTTCAATGTATAAGGTTACCGATCATTTCAACGTGGTAGCCCAATATTCCGATTATGCCGGCTTTTTGGTTGAGCGAAAGAATATTTATGATGGTGGCACATTTTCTTTGGGCGTTTCGTTAGAATATTAATTAGTGAGATACAGGGTTTGGTTAAACATTAAAATCCTGTATTTTATCTTTTGCCCAATTCTATTACCTCAAGGTCTTTGATGTTATCTCCTTCTATGACAAAACGCAACATAGTACGTACTTGGTGAAAACCATGTTTACCACATGCTCCCGGGTTCATGTGTAAAACGCCTAATTTTTTATCCATCATTACTTTTAATATGTGCGAGTGTCCGCAAATGAACAATTTTGGCGGATTCTCTTTTATAATGTTTCTTGTTCTAATGTTATATTTAGGAGGGTAACCACCAATATGGGTAATTAGTACATCTACACCTTCACAGAAAAATCTATTGTTTTCTGGGAATTCTTTTTGAATGATGTGATCGTCAATATTACCGTAAACACCTTTCAAGGGTTTTAATTTTGCAATGGCATCAGTAACTTTTAACGAACCAATATCGCCGGCATGCCATACTTCATCTGCCCATTTCACGTGCTTTAATATAGCATCGTCTATATGTGAATGTGTATCGGAAAGTAATAGGATTTTGGTCATTTTTAGTTTTGGTTATGCGGATAAGAAGATTGAATTTAATGGTTGCTTAAGTATTTAAAATGGTAATTCTAATGTTTAGAATTACAGCTTAATCCATTCAATGTTAAAACGTATCCTTTTTAATACCTTTGTGAGATACAAAACTAGTACATCCTTTTGAGATTCTTCATTCAATTTTCATACTTCGGTAAAGCTTATCATGGCTGGCAGTACCAACCAAATGCCATTACGGTACAAGAAGTGCTAGAAAACGGTATGTCTAAACTTTTAAATTCTAAGGTTTCACTTATGGGTGCCGGTCGTACAGATACCGGTGTTCACGCTAAAGAAATGTATGCCCATTTTGATGTTGATGCTATTGATAATATTGAAGAATACGTTTTTAGACTAAATTCTTTCTTGCCGAATGATATTGCGGTAAATAGCATATTTGAAACAAAAGAAGATGCCCATGCCCGTTTCCATGCTACTGCTAGAACTTATGAATACCATATTGATAAAAAGAAAAATCCTTTTGCTACAGAACTTGCCCATTATGTAAAAAAAGAGCTGGATATTGAACAAATGAATACTGCGGCAGAATTGTTGTTGGGTAAAAAAGATTTTGAATGTTTTTCAAAATCCAATACAGATGTTTTTACCAATATTTGCGATTTAAGAGAAGCACATTGGCAACTAGAAAATGACAAACTTATTTTTACGATCACTGCGGATAGGTTTCTAAGAAATATGGTCAGAGCTATAGTTGGCACCTTAATTAATGTGGGTTTGGGTAAATACCCGGCAGACTATGTTAATACCATATTAAAAAGCAAGGATAGAACAAAAGCAGGTGTTTCTGTTCCTGCAAAAGGACTATATTTGACCTCTATTGTTTACCCCAATACTATTTTAAAGAATGGATAAGGATTCTGGCAAAGCATTTGACACACGTCTTTTTAAACGCCTACTCGCCTACACAAAACCGTATAAAATTACTTTCTATGGCGTTGCTTTGGCCGCAATTCTATTATCCGGTTTTGCCATTCTTACGCCTTTGATCGTAAAAGAAATTATAGATACCGCTATTAAGGGCAACAATGATGAGATGTTGCTTTACTTAACTATTGCTATGTTGGTAGTTTTATTGGGGCAAGTAATTTGTCAATTGGCATTTAACTACTATGCCAACTGGCTTGGAGAATCCGTGATTAGAGATGTTCGCATCAACCTGTTCAAAAAGATGCTTTCCTTCAAGATGACCTATTTTGATAATTCATCATTGGGCGTATTGGTGACCAGAGCGGTGGCCGATATGCAACGGATCGGAGAGATTTTTAGTCAAGGATTTTTTGTTATTGTTGCAGATTTGTTGAAAATGGTCGTTGCTGCCATAGTAATGCTTTTTATTAATTGGAAACTCTCGTTAATAGTCTTTGCCTTGTTGCCCGTTATCGTATATGCTACAAGATGGTTTCAAAAAGCCATGAAAGTTGCTTTTACGGAGGTTAGGGCAGAGGTCTCCAATCTTAATTCATTTGTTCAAGAGCGTATAACGGGTATGAAGATAGTGCAGCTGTTTACCCGTGAAAAAATTGAGAGTGACAAGTTTAGGGAAATCAATGAAAAGCATAAAAAAGCATGGTTGAAAACAGTATGGTATAATTCTATTTTCTTCCCAATCGCTGAAATTGTTTCCTCTATTACCGTAGGATTGATTGTATGGTACGGCGGATTGCAAAATGTAGCTAATATTTCTACGGATATAGCAGGTACTGTATTTGCCTTCATTATGTTGATAGACTTGTTGTTTAGGCCACTTCGTCAAATAGCAGATAAATTCAACACGTTACAAATGGGGATGGTTGCCGCCAATAGGGTATTTAAAATTTTAGATACCGATAGCCACATTCAAGATGTAGGTTCTTATCAAAAACAAATTGTCAATGGCGATATTAAATTTGATGATGTTCATTTTGGATATTTAGAAAATGAAGAGGTCTTACACGGTATTTCTTTTGATGTAAAAGCGGGGGAGACCGTTGCTATAGTTGGCGCTACAGGTGCCGGAAAAAGTACCATTATTAATCTATTAAATAGATTTTATGAAATTAACAGCGGGTCTATATTAGTTGATGGGGTAGATATTAAAGATTACGATCTAGCATCTCTGCGTTCTCATATTGCCGTAGTACTGCAAGATGTCTTTTTGTTTGCCGATACTATCGCCAATAATATTTCTTTAAAAGATCCAAGTATCACAGTTGAAAATATAGAGAATGCGGCCAAGGCTATAGGTGTAGATGAGTTTATTTCTAGTCTGCCAGGTGGTTATCATTATAATGTAAAAGAAAGAGGTACCATGCTTTCTAGCGGTCAACGACAATTAATTGCTTTTTTAAGAGCCTATGTTAGCAACCCTAGTATTTTAATTTTAGACGAAGCTACATCATCAGTAGATACCTATTCAGAACAATTGATACAATTGGCAACTGATAAAATAACTCAGGGAAGAACCTCTATAGTTATTGCCCACAGATTGGCAACTATTAAAAAAGCCGACAAAATTATTGTAATGGATGCGGGTAATATCGTGGAAACCGGTACGCACAAACAGTTACTAAAAAAGGGAGGATACTACAGTAATCTTTATGAAGCCCAGTTCTTAGCTGAGGAAGTTGCTTAATTATGGTGCTATTTTTTAAAAGTATCTGTGAAAAGGGCTATGTAAACAACCCCAATTATTATCATCATCAAAGTACATATTGCAGCAAATAAAACAAGAAAGAGTAAAAGTTTTAATATGGTCTGCTTTATGGTCAAATTATAAAGTTTGTAAAATACCCGGGTGAAGTATCCAATTTGGAATACTAAATTGAACATGGAAACGTAGTAGAGTAATTTAGAATTCCACAAAATTAACATATAAATAATATTGATAATTATGGACAAATGTGAGTAAGCATAGATGTTTATTATAAAATGTTCACTAAGGTTGAATTGTTTTTTATTGATAAATACGAGTCTTGAAATCAAAGCCAAAAATGGTAGCATGGCCATGTAAAAGAGACTTTGATATTTGAATAAATACGTATTCCATTTCTTTTGAAAATCTTGTCCAAATTTTTCCGCTTCAGTTAAGGATGAAGAATTTTCATATCTAAAATCAAAATCTAAGGCTTCAGGAAAAAACTCAGTGTACACATAAACAAATAATCCCCCAAAAGTAAGGGCTATCGTAAAATAGCTTATTGGGTTTAGGTATTTCTTTCTTACACCATTAATATAGCCTCCGATAACTTTATCAGGTTTTGTAAAAAGATGCTTGAAGGTTTTTAAAAAAGTATTGTCAACATTGAAAAAACGTTCTGTGGCATCATTAATAAGATTCTTCACCGTAAGTCTATTTCGAATTACCTTAGCACCACAATCAGGACAATAAGTAAAATCTGTTCTTAAGTTGCTTTGGCAGTTCTTACAATTCATTACACCAAATCTTGTTTGATCATATTGCCTAATTGCGTTATGGAGTCATACAGCACAAATTCTCCATTTTTAATGTAAGAAATCAGTCCTGTTTCTTCACTGACAACAATACTTATTGCATCGGTCTTTTCGCTAATACCTACGGCAGCTCTATGTCGTAAGCCAAAACGTAACGGAATATTACGTTCGTTAGATACTGGTAAAATTACCCTTGTAGCAACTATATAATTACCAACAATAACGGCTGCTCCATCATGAAGTGTACTGTTTTTGTAAAAGATACTTTCTAAAATAGGTTGGTTAATTTCAATATTCATAGGGTCTCCCGTACTTTTTATAAAATCAAGTGAGTTGTTTCGTTCAATAACCAAAATAGCTCCGGTTTTACTACTTGCCATTTTTTCACAGGCTTTAAGTATGGCATCAACATCGGTGTCAGTAGATAAACCTTCTTGCTTTAAAAACTTAAAATGCTTTACAAAGTTTCTTTTGTTCGCAAAATTGGTAGAGCCGATCATTAAGAGAAATTTTCTGATCTCTTGTTGAAAAACAATGATCAATGCAATAAGACCTACTTGCATAAAAGCCCCTACCATACTGCTGATCATTTGCATGTCCAATAATTCGGTCAATTTCCAAAAAGCCCAAACTATAACAATCCCAATAAAAATATTGATGGCAACAGACCCTCTAACAAGCTTGTAGATGTAGTAAAGAAGTACGGCAACAAAAATGATGTCCAGAACATCCGTAATCTTAAAGTCAATAAAATTTAAAAAATCCAATCGGTACCGTTTTAGTAAAATTAAGAAATTAGATAACAAGAAATCAATTTAACCCTGAGCATTTAATTGTTCAAAGAGTTTTATACATTCCACAGCTTCTTTAACATCGTGTACGCGTAATATTTTTGCTCCCTTTTGCAAGCATACCATATGTAACGCTGTTGTTCCATTCAATGCATGCTCAGCAGTAGTATTCAAAGTTTTGTATATCATTGATTTTCTACTGATACCTGCTAGTAGTGGATGTTCGATCACATTTAAAACTTCCATGTGATTTAAAAGCTCATAGTTCTGTTTTAAATTTTTTGCAAATCCGAAACCTGGATCAATGATCATATCCGTAATACCCAAAGCTTTAGCTGCTCCCAATCTTTCTGAAAAAAAGAAAAGTATTTCTTTTAAAATATCTTCGTAACCGGTTTTTTGCTGCATATTTTGTGGAGTTCCGCGCATATGCATCATAATGTAGGGTACCTTCAATTCTGCAATTGTGCTTAGCATGTTTTTATCCTGTACTCCCGCAGAAATATCGTTTATTATTGCAGCTCCTCTTTCTATACATGCTTTGGCAACATTACTTCTAAAAGTGTCAATAGAAAGTACTGCTTCTGGAAAATTCTTTAGAATCAAATTAACTATTGGGGTAATTCTTTTTAATTCTTTTGCCTCATCAACTTCTAAAGCGCCTGGTCTTGAACTGTAGGCACCAACATCGATAAAGGTGGCACCTTGGAAAAGCATTTTTTCAACTTGTTGCAGTATACTGGATTCGTCCTTATATTTTCCTCCGTCAAAAAAAGAATCTGGAGTAACGTTTAGAATGCCCATTACCTTGGGCTGGTCTAGTGATATGAGTTTACCGTTGCAATTTATGGTCATCATCAATTATTATCAGGAAATTGTGGCATTTTCCAAGTTTAAACCATCTATCTTGATGGTTACAATTTTTTAAGCGAAATTTACACAAATTAGATAGAATTACATGCTAGATACGGCAAAGGAATACGATGAGGTAATTCAGGTTTGTTTAAATCTGTACCAGAAAAAAATGTCAGATTACGGTAGTGCATGGCGCATATTACGATTGCCATCGTTAACGGATCAAATTTTTATAAAAGCACAACGCATACGTAGTCTTCAAGAAAATGAAGTTAGAAAGGTTGACGAAGGTGAGCGATCTGAGTTTATTGGTATCATAAATTATTCTGTAATGGCCTTGATTCAGCTAGAATTAGGGGTTGCCGATCAACCGGATCTAACTACTGAAAAAGCAGTTGAATTGTATAACAAGCATATAAAGGTCACCAAAGAATTGATGTTGAACAAGAATCACGACTATGGTGAAGCTTGGCGAGATATGAGAGTAAGTTCACTTACAGATTTAATTTTACAGAAACTTCTTCGTGTAAAACAAATTGAGGACAACAAAGGCAAAACCTTGGTAAGTGAAGGTATAGATGCCAATTATCAAGATATGATCAATTATGCAGTTTTTGCATTGATACATTTAGGTTCAGAATCAGAAAAATAAGAATTGAATGAAGTATTTAGTAGGGGTCGTTAGAATTTTTGTTGGTGTACTTTTTATTATAAGCGGCTTTATAAAACTGAACGACCCTGTTGGGTTTTCTTTTAAGTTAGAAGAATACTTTAGTCAAGGTGTTTTGGATTTGCCTTTTTTAACTCCGTTCGCATTAGCTATTTCTATACTTGTAGTGATTGCAGAAGTAATGGTGGGAGTTATGCTAATACTTGGATATAAACGTAAAATTACCATATGGACATTGATTGCGATGATCGTATTCTTTACGTTCCTAACTTTTTACTCTGCTTATTTCAATAAGGTTACAGATTGTGGCTGCTTTGGCGATGCTATAAAGTTGACGCCCTGGGAGTCTTTTACAAAAGATGTAGTGCTATTGGTTCTAATATTGATTATTTATGTTGGTAGAAAGTTTATTACACCCTTAGTAAATTCAAAAATGTTGATGACAGCCTTAGCGGTATCATTTTTTGCCTGTATAGGTTATGTATATTATGTGCTGAACCATTTGCCGGTAATAGATTTTAGGCCTTATGAAATTGGTAAGAACATTGAAGAGGGTATGAGTGTACCGGAGAATGCTCCAAAAGCTATTTTTGAATATAAATGGAAGTTCAATGTAAACGGTAATGAAGAAATTCATGTGACCACAGGAGATTACCCTTCGGTAAACGGTGAGTTTATAGATGTGGAAACAGAAGAGATTCAGGCAGGATATGAGCCACCTGTCCATGATTTCACCATAGAACAAGAGGGTGAAGATTTTGCAGCTTCTTTACTACAAGAACCCAAACTGGTAATGGTGATTGCGTATGATTTAAGAAAATCAAATTTAGAAGAGTTCAATACTATTAAGGTAGTGGCAGATAAGGCAATAAAAGCGGGTTATAAAGTAATTGGTATGTCGGCATCGGGTCCTGATCAAACAAATGCGTTGATAAAAGAATATAATTTAGATTTTGAATTCTACTTTACCGATGAAACTACATTGAAGACCATAGTAAGATCAAATCCTGGTGTATTGGTCTTAGAAAAAGGTACTATAAAACAGAAAGTACATTATAACGATTTAGAAGATTTGATTTTCAATTAAAATTTGAAACGAAAACAATATAATTAGAAACAAAAACAACATGAGAGCAAAAATAGTAGCAGGTAACTGGAAAATGAATAAGAATTTAGCCGAGACCGAAACACTTTTAGCGGAGTTGTCTGCAAAATTGCCGGATACCGATGCAGAAGTTATGGTAGCACCAACATTTGTGAATTTATCTTCCGCAGTTCATGCATTAGAAAGTTCTAAGATAGAGGTTATAGCACAGAATATGCATTATGCCGAGAGTGGGGCGTATACAGGTGAAATCTCTGCAGATATGTTATTGAACATTGGTATTGATACTGCTATTATAGGACACTCAGAAAGAAGAGCTTATTTTGGGGAAGACGATGATATTCTTTCAAAGAAAGTTGCAACTGCTTTAGGTAAAGGTATACGTGTTATGTTTTGCTTTGGTGAAGAATTAGAAGATCGTAAATCTGGTAATCATTTTAAATTGGTGGAGAGTCAGTTAAAGAATGTTCTTTTTGATTTGGAGCCATCTGCGTGGTCTAAAATTGTTTTGGCATATGAGCCGGTATGGGCAATTGGTACAGGTGAAACGGCTTCTCCTGAGCAGGCTCAAGAAATGCATGCCTTTATTCGTAAAACCATTTCAGAAGCATTTAATGCTACTATTGCCAATAACGTAACCATTCTTTATGGTGGTAGTGTTAAGCCGGGCAATGCCGAAGAAATCTTTTCTAAACCAGACGTAGATGGTGGTTTGATCGGTGGCGCTTCTTTAGTTGCGGACGATTTTATTGCTATCATTAAAGCTATTTAAGCTAGTATTTATAAATGAGCGATAACACATATATTGAATACCGTTTTACGGTAGAACCTAAAGATCCGGCTTCAGACCTTCTTATTGCAGAATTGGGCGAAGTCGGTTTTGAAAGTTTTATAGAAGAGGAAGATGATGTTTTGGCATATATTCAAAAAACTGAATGGTCTGTAGGTATATTAAAAGATCTTCCTATTTTACAGAATTCCAGATATAAATTTACATATGACTACAAGGAAATAGAACAAGAGAACTGGAACGCTACTTGGGAGCAAAATTTTCAACCTATAATTGTTGATGATATTTGCATGATAAGAGCTCCTTTTCATGAGGCTATTGATGTGAAGTATGATATTGTCATTGAACCTAAAATGAGTTTTGGTACTGGTCATCATGAAACTACACATATGATGTTGCAACATATCCTACAGTTAGATGTGAAGAATAAAACTGTTTTAGATATGGGCAGTGGTACGGGTGTTTTAGCAATTTTAGCAGCTATGCGGGGCGCAACTGACATTGATGCCATTGACATTGATAATTGGTGTTATTTGAATGCTAAAGAGAATGTTGCGCGTAATAAAATGGATTTCATTTCTGTATACGAAGGAGATGTTACATTGCTTGAAGGTAGGAAGTATGATTTGATCATTGCAAACATTAACAGGAACATTCTGTTAGCGGATTTGCCTAGTTATGCGAAATCCTTAAATTCAGGGGGTGTTTTATTGTTAAGTGGTTTTTATACAGAAGATTTAAAAATGATTTCACAAAAATGCACAGATTTAGCGTTAAAATTTGAAAAAAACCTTGAACGCAATAATTGGGTTGCGGCAAAATATGTAAATTAGAAGGTATTAATTGGAATATGATGAGTACAAGAGAAGAAATTTCCGAAGAATTACTTTTAGAAGAAGAAACGGTTCAGCAGAATGAAATCGTTCTTTTTAATGATGAAGTCAATACATTTGACCATGTTATAAACACACTTATGTCTGTATGTGAACATTCTCCGGAACAAGCAGAACAGTGTTCCTTGATCGTACATTATAATGGAAAGTGTACGGTAAAAACAGGGGAGTATGAAGAGTTAAAACCAAAATGTTCTAAATTATTACAGGCTGGGCTAAGTGCAGAAATCGTTTAATGAAAACACGTAAAACTTGGAATGTTGTTTATTTTAAGTTTTCAATAATAAAAAATCCCTTGATCAAATCAAGGGATTTTTTATTTTTAAATCTCTATAGAGAATTTAAATAAGTCTGTAAATCTATAAAACTTATACTAAGGGTACTCCGTTCAATCTTTTTTCAATCTTCTTCTTTTTGACTGTAACTTCTTTCATTACATCCATCAAGTTAGAATCTTTAGTTTCCTTGTATATTTCGTTAATGCTTAAAATAAGTGCTTTTGCCTCTCTTGACGCCTCTACTCGGTCACTAGTAGACATATTACTCATTTTTCGACCTATAAATTCCTGAGCTTTTTCAAGTAACTCCATTTGCTTCTTTTTTTTCAAAGTTAACATAATATTCAAATTACGCAATTCTTTGTCAATTGTATATAGTTATAGAACTATTAGATAATAGTATTTATGAACAATTTAACGAAATAAGTATGTTTTGACCTCTTTTTTGTGTTGTTAATAGAATTTTGGGGATATTTTTCTAGCTCATTTCAATTTGTTGCCATGAATGGGCTTAATAATTGTAGCTATTTCATTAGCTCAAGGTGTATTTTTGTGAATCGTACAATTTCTAATAATAAAGTTAGGTATTATCACATTTTCTGATTGATTTACTTGCTAAATATATAAAATAGGATATATTTGTGTAATCGATTGCATTAAAATTTTAATCTGTTTTATGAGATAGTAAAATTGTCGTGACTTCTTAAACTATAAATAGTACGAAAGTTTTAACGCTATATTTTACAATGTGTATTATGTATTCAGGTTTTATAGATTGGAATGTTCATAACATCATTTTTGATGGTAAACCATTTAAATGACAATCAATAAATGAAGAACAATGAGTAATTCTATAGCAAATAATAATACGTTTATTACCCATGATTTTCTTTTGGAAAATCAATACTCGCAAAGGTTATTTCATGACTACGCATCACAAATGCCTATCATAGATTACCATTGTCACTTGCCGCCAGCTGAAATTGCGAGGAATAGACAGTTTAAGAACCTTACAAAAATATGGAATGATGGCGATCATTATAAATGGCGGGCCATGAGAACTTTTGGTATAGATGAAAAGTTTATTACAGGTAATGCTACAGATAGGGAGAAATTTTTACAATGGGGCAAGACTGTACCATATACCCTAAGGAACCCGCTATATCATTGGACACATTTAGAACTTAAACGCTATTTTAATATTGACCTGCTGTTGAATGAAGACACTGCAAATAATATTTATGATGATGCAACAGCAAAACTTCAAACACCTGAGTATAGTTGTCAAAGTCTCATTAATAAAATGAATGTTGAGGTTATCTGTACTACGGAAGATCCTATTGATAGTTTAGATAATCATGTAAAACTTAAGAACAGTCATTTTAATGTAAAAGTGAGCACTGCATTTAGGCCCGATAAAGCTATTGTAATTTCCAGCGAATCTTATCTAGATTATATAGAAAAGTTATCTACAGTAAGTAAGGTTTCTATTAATTCATATAAATCTTTGTGTGATGCGCTCTTGTTACGTTTAGATTATTTTGAGGAAAATGGATGTTCATTGTCAGACCATGGCTTAAGTTACGTTCCGTTTAGAGCGTTTACGGATGCTGAAATTGAAAACATTTTTCAAAAGAGAAGGAATAAAAAGCAATTGACTTTAGAGGAAGATGAGAAATTTCAAACTTCAATCTTATTATTTCTGTGTGAGCAATACCATTCTCGCGGGTGGATTCAACAATTTCATTTAGGAGCTTTACGAAACAACAATGCTAGAATGACCCAAATTCTAGGTCCTGATTCTGGTTGGGATTCCATAGGTGATTATTCGCAAGCCAGAACTCTTTCCAGCTTTTTAAATGCTTTGGATAGAAAAGATAAACTAGCCAAAACTATTTTATACAATCTAAATCCATCGGACAATGAAGTTTTGGCCACTATGATAGGTAATTATAACGATGGTAAAGTAAAAGGTAAAATGCAGTTTGGTTCCGGTTGGTGGTTTATGGATCAAAAAGATGGTATGACAAGGCAGTTGAATGCATTGTCAAATATGAGTCTAATTAGTTGTTTTATAGGAATGTTGACCGATTCTAGGTCATTTCTCTCGTTCCCTCGGCATGAATATTTTAGAAGAATAGTCTGTAACCTTTTCGGACAAGAGATGCAGAGAGGAGAACTGCCAAAAGATTTTGATTTGGTGGGTAAGATAATTCAAGATATAAGTTACAATAATGCCAAAGAGTATTTCAAGTTTTAATTAAAAATGTAGGTCTTTTCTAATCCTGTTAATCTATTTATATGAAAAGTGTTCAAATACTATCGTTCTTTATTTTGGTCATAACGTTTATAGGTTGTGAAATTCAGACCGATGTAAAAACATTGCGTTTGGGACATGGCTTAGATGTTAGCCACTCTGTACACAAGGCAATGGTAAAAATGGGAGAAGATTTATTGGAGCGATCGGGAGGTAGACTAAAGCTTGAAATTTACCCTAGCCAACAATTGGGCACGGAAAGAGAATGTCTGGAACTACTACAAATAGGTAGTTTGGATATGACTAAAGTATCTGTGGGGGTGTTAGAAAATTTTGCCCCCAAAATGAAGGTCCTTGGTTTACCATTTCTATTTAGAGACCGTCAACATTCCTTTAACGTACTTGATGGCCCTATAGGGGAAATGTTGTTGAACGAAGGTGAAAAATATTGGTTAAAAGGTTTAGGGTATTATGATGCAGGCAGCCGTAGCTTTTATACCATGAACAAACCAATAGAAAAACCAGAAGATTTAGTAGGAGAAAAAATACGTGTTATGGAAAGTGCTACCGCTGTAAATATGGTCAAGGCATTAGGTGGTTCGCCAACTCCAATTTCATGGGGTGAGCTTTACACGTCGCTTCAGCAAGGTGTGGTTGATGGTGCCGAGAATAATCCACCAAGTTTTTACCTCTCTCGCCATTATGAAGTATGCAAATATTATTCTCTAGATGAACATACAGTGCTACCGGATGTTTTGTTGATAGGTACTTATGTTTATGATAAATTAAATGAACAAGAGCAGAAATGGTTGAACGAGTCTGTAAAAGAATCGGTAAAATATCAGCGTATCCTTTGGGCAGAAGCTGAGGAAGAGGCTTTGCGTGAAGTTCAGAAAGCAGGGGTAGAGGTAATAAGACCGGATAAATCTCTTTTTGCAGAAAGGGTTTCAGGAATTTTCGATAGTTATAAAGATGATCAAGAAATATATCCGCTTATAAAACAAATTCAAGCAACTAAATAGTTTACTATGCGTAATAAAATAGATTCCGTTTTAGGCAAGACGTTGGTACTTATCATGTCCATCATGGTCATCAATGTGCTCTGGCAAGTTTTTACAAGATATGTCACCGGTAACCCTAGTTCATTTACAGATGAATTAGCGCGCTTTTTAATGATTTGGATAGGTGTATTGGGCGCAGCATATGTTTCTGGTAAAAATTTGCACGTAGCCATAGATATTTTACCTCTTAGGCAAAGTAAACAAACACAAAAAAAGTTAAAAACAATCGTCACCTTTTTGATCATACTATTTGTTTTTTTCGCTTTTGTGATCGGTGGTTCAAGGTTGGTTTATATTTCCTATGTATTAGGGCAACAATCACCAGCATTACAATTGCCTTTGGCAATTGTTTACCTAATTATTCCCATAAGTGGCCTGTTGATTATGTATTACAAAATTTTCGACTTAAAACAAATGAACTCATGATGGAGCATTTACCAATTATCGTTTTAGTATTAAGTTTCATATGCTTACTGTCAATAGGGACGCCTGTAGCTTGGAGTATAGCAATTTCATCTTTATTGACCATGTTGGTGAGTATACCTGCCATGCCGGCATTTACTACTGTATCTCAACGTATGGCAACTGGTCTGGACAGTTTTGCCTTGTTGGCAATTCCATTCTTCGTATTGTCTGGTGAGCTTATGAATAAGGGTGGTATAGCTCATAGGCTCATTGCATTTGCCAAAACTTTGGTAGGTTCTTTTCCTGGTGGTTTGGCATTAATAAATGTTATTGCCGCAATGTTAATGGGGGCCATTGCCGGGTCTGCAATGGCATCGGCATCCGCAATGGGCAGCATTTTGGGACCGGAGATGGAAAAGGAAGGGTACTCCAAGGAATTTGGTGCAGCGGTAAATATCACTTCTGCAACTACAGGTTTAATTATACCACCTAGTAACGTTTTAATCGTTTATTCATTGGCAAGTGGCGGTGCGTCTATTGCCGCGCTATTTTTAGCAGGATACGTTCCTGGTATTATGACCGGTCTATTTTTAATGATCGTAGCCGCTTTTTGGGCAAAAAAGAAGAAGTACAAAGTAGGTAAACGAAGTAGTTTAAAAGAAGTTGGGAAAACATTTATAGACGCTTTACCCAGTCTATTTATGCTGGTAGTGGTAATTGGTGGTATAGTTACCGGTATTTTTACGGCAACAGAAGCTTCGGCCATTGCAGTTTTGTATAGCTTGGTGTTAGGTTTTATTTACAAAGAAATATCCCTACCTAAATTACCTCAAATTTTACTGGATTCTTCAGCTACCACGGCAATTGTTATGTTGTTAATCGGATCATCAATGTGCATGTCATGGGCATTGTCCTATGAAAATATTCCGCAAGATATTAGTACAGGACTTTTAAGTTTAAGTGATAATAAAATTGTTATTCTTTTAATTATCAACTTACTATTATTGTTCGTGGGTATTTTTATGGACATGACCCCGGCTGTTTTGATCTTTACGCCAATTTTTTTACCCGTTGTAACTAAATTGGGACTGGACCCGGTGCATTTTGGAATTATCATGGTGCTCAATCTATGTATCGGGTTATGTACACCGCCCGTAGGTTCTGTTTTGTTTGTTGGGGTAGGTGTGGCCAAAACTACTATTGAAAAGGTGTTTAAACCATTATTGCCGCTGTTTATAGCAATGATAGTTGCCCTTTTCTTGGTCACTTATATTCCACAATTAAGCTTATGGTTGCCAAGCTTGTTCAATTTGTAGAATTATGTGGGTCGCATAAATTGCGCGATTAAAGCTGAAGATAAATAATGAATTTATAGCGTAAAACCTATTTTACCTTGCTTGATGATTTCCTAACGATCAATCTTGCCGGAAGCACAACATTAGTGTTAGTTTTTGTTGCAGCTTTGTTTTCAATTTGTTCCAAGAATACTTTAGCGGCCATCTTTCCCATTTCTACGGGTGATTGGTCTACAGAACTGATAGATGGCTCCAAAAACTGAGTAAACGGCTCATTACTAAAGCCCACTACGCCAACATCTTCAGGTATTCTAAAAGATTTACTTTGTAAAAATTTAACGGCACCTAATAGACCGTTATCGGTAGAAGAGAAAATGGCATCTGGTGGTACGGGCAGTTCCATTAGTTTTTTTGCAGCTTCCTTACCTGCTTCCATAGTGTTTTTTATGGTAATTATGTAATCACTGTTATATGTAATACCATGTTTTATAAGAGCGTCTTTGTAACCTTTAAATCGGTTGCTATAGAGTTCAATATTTTGATTTACGTTAAAATGGGCTATTCTTCTGTATCCTTGATCAATTAAATGTTCGGTGGCATCAAAGCCACCTTGGTAATCATCTATTGTTACCGTGCTAATGCCATCAAACTTTAAAACACGATCAAAAAATATAAACGGTGACGATTTTTTTAAAACTTGATGTAATTGATTTTTATTCTCATTTGTAAAAGAGGTGGAAACTAGAATTCCATCTACCTGCGCATTTATTAAATTCTGTATAATTTTCTTCTCGCGGTCATTCTCTTCATGGGTTTGGGAAATAATAACATGAAACCCCTTAGGATATAGTTCTTCTTCAATACCGCGAATAACGGATGCAAAAAAGTTTTTATTGATAAAGGGTACTACTACGCCAACATTATTGCTCTTGCCACTTTTAAGTGCTACGGCAAGCCTGTTTTGTTTGTAATTTAATTTTTCAGCCGTCTCAAGAACAAGATTGCGCGTTTTTTCACTTATTTTAGGATTGTTGTTCAAAGCCCTAGAAACCGTAGCTGCAGTTATTTTAAGCTCTTTTGCAATATCGTAAATGGTGGCTTTCTTGCTCATAAAAATAGTAGAACGAATTTACGATTATTGAACCAAAAATTCTTTCTGCAAGTGGCTTAAATACTAATTGATACTATATTTTAAAGCAAAAACCTTCTTCTAACTTTTTCTGATACTTGTCTTCATCGAATTTAAATAGAAATGCTCCTTTTTTTGATGAGCTCATATCCTTTTCATTCAATTTTCTTAAAAGGTCAAAAGAATTGAACTTATTTATGAAATTTCTTTTATCCAGTTCAGTATCCAAAATTGCTTCGTACATTTTTTGAAGTTGGCGCATGGTAAACTTCTCAGGCAAAAGTTCAAACCCAACGGGCTTATTGGTAATTCTATTACGCAACAGTGTAATTGCATCTTTCACCATTTTATTATGGTCAAAAATTAAACTGGGCATATCCTTAAGATTAAACCATTTTATAGGATTTTCTTTTAGGAGATCTTTACAATGATGTGCAATATCTATAAGTGCAAAATAAGAAACTGAAATTGTTCTTTCTTTAGGGTCACGATCTACTTTTGAGTAAGAATGAACTTGCTCCATGTAAATATTGTTGAGTCCGGTTAATCTTTTTAATATTCTAGAGGCAGCATCGTTTAGGTTCTCTTTTTGTTTAAGAAAACCACCAATAAGCGACCATTCACCCATTGCCGGTTCAAAATCTCTTTTCACAACTAAAATTTTTAGTTCTTCTTGGTAAAATCCAAAAATAATGCAATCTACGGCAAGCAAGACTTTGTCTTCTTTGCAATATGTATTCAAGACCATGTTTTAATTTTTGTAGGTCTAAAAATAACAAGAATCTTATGAATTAAATTTCTTGAAAAAATAATTGATACTAGATTTTAACCCTACAGTGAGCTATTTATTAGAAGGTTATCTGTATGTAGAAACTTTTTTATTACTAATATATGAGGTGTAATTTTATTGAACGTAAATTTATTTTTTTGTCGATATACTCAGCGGCAACCTTAATTTTTGTCTCTGTTTTCGTGTTAAAAAATAGTACGGAGATTGTCTATATTTTTCCATTTCATGACAAGTTGAAGTAAACATCATAATAAGTAAAAATTATTTTTTTAACATTTAATGTTTATATAATTATATTACTTAACATTAGATTGTTGAATTATTATACAGGTTAAAAAAAGATTGAAAAATTAATAGTTTATTATGTTTTGTTCCTATTGTTTTTATAAACTATTGCAATTAATGATGAGAATATGAAAAGTATAGTAAATGAAGATTTACAAAAAATACTAACTATTAATAGGAGCCATTATGGGCGAACCTCTTTCAATGAGGATGTGGAGTTATTACAGCTTAAGAAAAATGACGGTATAGAGGTAAATATTATTACGTACGGTGGCAGAATTACATCTATAAAAACGTTGGATAAAAAAGGGGATTTAGATAATGTTGTTCTTACTCTTGCAAATTTAGAGTTGTACGAAAATGAAAATCCATTTTTTGGAGCAATAGTAGGGCGTTATGGAAATAGAATTGCCAATGGAAAATTTAAATTAGATGGTGAGAAATATATTCTGGCACAAAATAATGGAACCAATTCTTTGCATGGTGGTGAAAAAGGTTTCGATAAAGTAATTTGGGATGTAGAGGAAGTCAAAGAATCATCAACATTTGTCTCTTTAAAATTAAATTACGTTAGTAAGGATATGGAAGAAGGCTTTCCAGGTAATTTAAAGACAACGGTAACTTACACTTTGCATAATAATAACAGTCTTGATGTTTTGTATGAAGCTACTACAGATAAAACAACCGTTGTAAATTTGACCCAGCATTCGTATTTTAATTTATCGGGAGATTTCACAAAAGCAATTACGGACCATGAAGTAAAGATTAATGCGGATAGGTTTGTACCGGTAAATAATTTGTTGATACCAAATGGAGAATTACAATCTGTGGATAATTCGCCTTTTGATTTTAGGTCTTCAATTAGAGTTAGCAATGCCTTAGATAATCACAACGAGCAAATTAAAATAGCCCGTGGTTTTGATCATTGTTGGGTTTTGAACGGGGCGGCAAAAGGTTATCGTTCTGTTGCCACTGCTTACCATTCTCTAACGGGCAGACTTATGGAGGTTCTAACAGATCAACCGGGAATGCAGTTTTATACCGGTAATTTTTTAGATGGTACATTGCCAATACCAACTGGTGGAGTATATAAAAAGAGAAGCGGATTCTGTTTTGAGACGCAACATTTCCCTGATTCTCCAAATCAGCCACAGTTTCCTAGTACTAGGCTTGTTCCCGGAGAAAAATATGCTACCAAAACAACCTTCAAATTTTCTGTTGTTTAGTCAGTTGCTAGCTTGGTCAATATTTAGCCATTCTCAGAATTTTTGTGTTAAATTTTAATTTCTAATATGTATGTGTTGTACTATTAATTTTGGTTATTGAGGTAATTAGATTCATGAATTCAAAATACATTTAGTTCCATAAAATGAAAAATTATGCAAAAACCAAATAAAAGATTACAAGAACAGACCTGTATTGTTACAGGTTCTAGTGATGGTATTGGTGAAGCGGTTGCCAAAGCAATGGGAATGGAAGGAGCCAATATTGTTGTTAATTATCATAGTAGTAAAGAAGAGGCGGAGGAAGTGGCACATTGGATCAGTGAGAATTCTGAATGTGGAGATGCCATTGTCATCAAATGCGATGTTAGTAAAGAAGATGAGGTGCAGAATATGTTCCAAAAAACGGTATCAAAATTTGGTACTGTTGATGTATGTGTTGCAAATGCCGGTTTACAGTTAGACCACCCTATACATGAAATGCCATTATCTGATTGGCAAAGAGTGATAGACGTGAATCTTACAGGTCAATTTCTATGTGCCAAAGAGGCTATAATAGAATTTAAGAGAAGGGGTATGCGACCTAAAGTGTCAAATTCTTTAGGTAAAATTATACATATGAGTTCTGTACATGAAGTTATACCATGGGCAGGTCATGCTAATTATGCGGCAAGTAAAGGTGGCCTGGTCATGCTTATGCAAACTATTTGTCAGGAATATGGACCAGATAAAATACGTTGTAATTCCATTGCACCCGGTGCAATTAAAACGGATATCAATAAAGATGTATGGAGTACAAAGGAAGGGTGGGAAGGTATGCTAAATTTAATACCGTACAAACAAATTGGTGTGCCCGATGATATTGGTAGTGTAGCAAGCTGGTTGGCATCAGATGAGTCTGAATATATAAATGGAACAACAATTTTTGTAGACGGTGGTATGACCTGTTATCCGGGTTTTACGGCCAATGGATAAAATAAGACAAAAAAAAGCCACCCAATGGGTGGCTTTTTATATTGTTGGTACAATGTTTATTTCATTATAGGAGTATAATCAAACTTTTGTCCGCCTACAGATGCATCGGCCATTAGACCGGCTTTTGGTAATGCAAATACTGCAACACCATCTCTATATTTTGCATTAACAGATACACCGGATTTTAATGCTACCGCTGATGCTTCAGCAGAAAATTCAAAATCACCTTCTTTAAATTCGGCCAAATCTTTCTCGGTTTCAAAGAATATTATCTCGGTAATAGCTTGTCCACCTGCTTGTAGACCTACACTTAGTTTTTTCAGATCGGCCATACCTACCATTTCACCATTTTCATATACAACACCATTACCCGATGCACCACCAATGATAAAACCGCCTTTTCCTACATTAGGGAAAATTACATATCCCGCAGAATTATTGAAAAATTGATCTAGACCAACTTCCATAGTCATTAGTTTTTCTTTGGCATTATCGGCATCCTTAATAATTTTCTTGTCTTTCGTACTTTGGGCATTTACCCCTATCGCTAAAAATAATATGGTTGCGAATGTTATCGATTTTAAAATTTTCATTTGTTCTATTTTTAAAGATTTATAATTTTTTCTTTGATTCAAATTTACGGTCATGGCTCCACGTTCTTTACCTTAATCCCTCTTAGTTTTAGCTCAAATGAATGTTAAGTATTTGTAAATCAGTTAATTGAAAGTTAAAATTTGCTTTAGGATGCTTACATTGAAGAAGTAACTGCCTTAAACAAAACAAATTACGGCTTCAATGTAATTCTTAAAAATTTGTTAATTAATTCTATAAGTTTTATATTCATAAAAGATTTAAAGAGACATGAGATGGCGAATAATGAAAATATAATAGATTCAAAAACTATTGCGAACATGCTAATAGTCTTGGCATTGATGCTTACTGCAATTTATTGCCTGAATAATTACGAAGAAATTGAAAGTGAAGTAAGTTCTGCAATTGTTAGTTCTTTGGTAGATGTGAACAATAGCTTGGCAGAGCATGAAGCACCCCGCAAATAATTAAATTTCCCAACCAATACTAAAATTTTCCCGTTCAATGTAATGGGCAGGTCTGTTTCTAACCAGTTTTTTAACTCTTCTTGCCAACCAGAATGTTAGCAATTAAGGCGCCAACGATCATTATAATTCCCAAAAGACTCCAAAGCGAGTATATATCACCAAACCAAAAAATACCAACGGTTATCGTAAATATTACTTCTATATATTTTAATGGTGCTACCAAATTTGTTTTCGCAATTTGAAAAGCTTTGGTCATGAACACTTGACCAAAAAAGCCAAAAATGCCCAAGCTTGATAATAATAACCAATCAATACCTTTAGGGTTGACCCAATTACGGATACTCAATATACCTCCAATAACGGTACCGGTAAACATGAAGTAATTAACGATAACCAACGGGTGGTCGCCATTACCTATTTTACGTATCAAGACATAGACCAGCCCGCTAAAAATAGATGCTGCCAATACAAGTAATAAGCCAGTAGTATCTATATTTTTATCAAATCCTTTTAAAACCAAAACACCTGCAAACGCAAACAAAAATAAAAACCATTGTATGGGTTTTAGCCTTTCCTTAAGTAAAAATACCGCGAATATAGCGGCATAGATAGGGGCAAGGTATCTTAATGATACCGCCGTGCCAACGGGTAAATATTTTAATGACATAAAAAATAAGCTCATAGCCGTTAATCCTGCTAGGGCTCTATAAATCATATATTTACGATTGTTTCCTAGAATAGGTATCCCTTTTATTAATATGTAAGAGGTACCTAAAATTAAGGAGCCTATAGTTCTAAAAAAGACAATTTCAAATGTGGGGAAATGATCTAAGTATTTTACGAACGAGTTCATTAAGCTGAATGAAAACGTACTAATAATCATAAATAGAATTGCTTTCTTCACGGTCTAGAATTGAATGTGCAAAGTTACTGGGGACAATATGAATAAAGTATCTATGCTATTTAAAATATCTATTTAGCTATAACTTTTATGATAATCTGAAAATTGAGGTAAGAATTATAACTGTTCTATTTTGTTTTGTCGTATCCTTTCAATT
This sequence comes from Maribacter huludaoensis, assembly GCF_029350945.1. Taxonomy (GTDB): domain Bacteria; phylum Bacteroidota; class Bacteroidia; order Flavobacteriales; family Flavobacteriaceae; genus Maribacter; species Maribacter huludaoensis. Next base: position 728,244 of record NZ_JARKMS010000002.1, read on the forward strand.
TTAGGCAGAATGTTGGGTTATTTAGCCTAAGCATTTTCAGTTATTTTATTGGGTAAAATTTTTATTGATATAGATTGCCGTTTGATTTTTTTAGATCTCTTAACTTGGCATTATAAGATAGATGTGTGTATTTCATTTGTTTCTTAAAATAATACACCGATAATTATTTAATTAATATAAAATGAACGAATTATTATCCTTAAAAGATAAAAATTATGCACTTTCAGGTGGAACAGGAACCTTAGGTGGATCCATTGCCCAATATTTAGTTGAAAATGGTGCTAAAGTTTTATTGTTAGGAAGGTCAGAAGATAAATTAAAGGATAAGCAGAACGAGCTGAATGCGCTTGTACCAAATAGTACATTCGTATTTAAGGTCGATGTCATGAATGAGTCTGAACTTGTTAAGTTGAAGAATAATATAAAAGAAGAATTTAAACACCTTGACGGACTAGTAAACCTAGCTGGCGGTAATATTCCGGGAGCAACCTTAAAGCCAGACCAAACAATTAGGGATATTTCTATGGGTGATACTAGAAAGGTTGTTGATATTAATTTATTCGGTACGGTTATACCAACTGTAATTTTAAGTGAATTAATGGTAGAGCAGGGCTATGGCTCAATTGTTAATATTTCTTCAATGGCCGCAAAACAAACTATTTCTAGAGTTCTTGGGTATTCAATGGCCAAGAGTGCCGTAGATATTTTCACCAAGTGGATGGCCAATGAACTGGCTTCTAAACATGGAGATAAAATTAGGGTAAATGCCGTAGCGCCCGGGTTTTTTATAGGCAATCAAAATAGACGTTTGTTGACCAATGAGGACGGTTCCTTTACCGAAAGAGGTAACAGTATTATTAAAAATACGCCAATGGGTAGATTTGGCGATGCGTCTGAGTTAAATGGTATGGTTCATTACTTGCTTAGTGATGCATCTAGTTTTGTTACCGGTAGTATTTTTGATGTAGATGGTGGCTTTACTTCCTTTTCTGGAGTGTAAATGCAATTTTTAAAGTTTGGCTATTCTTGTAATCGATTACCTAATTTACCATTAATTTTCATGCGCTTAATTTTTTATAGTTTACTTGTTTTCTTCTGTCTTTTAATCTCTTGTAATTCAGGTTATGATGAAACAGAAGTATCTTTAGATTCATATGTTGTAGAGGACGGATTCAACTTAAAGGTTTTGGCGGCAGAACCACTACTTAAAGCTCCTGTTGCCATAGATTTTGATGCTAAAGGTAGAATTTGGGTAGCGCAAATGCCTGGGTATATGAACGATCTTCAAGGGTCTGGTGAAGAAGAACCTTCCGGCAGTATTGTTATTCTTGAAGACTTGGATAAAGACGGTGTCGCAGATCATTCTAAAATATTTATGGATAGTTTGGTAATGCCTCGGGCCTTGGCGCACGTTTATGGTGGTTTACTGTATGCAGAACCTCCATATTTATGGTTCGTGGATATTGAAAATGATAAGCCGGTAAACAAAGTTATGGTTGATTCAATTTATGCGGTTGAAGGTAACCCGGAACATCAGCCAAACGGATTGGAACTGAATATTGATAATTGGATATATAATGCAAAGTCTAATTTTAGATATCGAAGAATTGATGGTGTTTGGAAAAAAGAACCCACGACGTTTAGAGGCCAATGGGGCATTACCCACGATAATTTTGGCCGACTTTACTACAATGATAATTCTAGAATTTTATTGGGAGATTATGTGTTGCCAAATACACTGATAGATAACCAATATTATACACCTAAAGCTAGCGTAGATAAACTATTGACCAATGATCAAAGGGTGTATCCTGCTTTTGCGGGGTCTGTAAATAGAGGGTATGCAAAGGGAGTTTTGAATGCAGATAGCTTACTCGTCAATGCTACGGCAGCTTGTAGTCCATTGGTTTATAGAGGAGGGAGCTTTACTCAATCTTATTCCGAGAATGTTTTCGTATGTATTCCTGAAGGGAATTTGATAAAGCGTTTGCGTTTAAACTTTATGGGAGATGCTACCAAAGCAGAACAAGTTTGGCAGAATAAGGAATTTATAACCTCTTTAGATGAAGGGTTTAGACCGGTAAGCTTAAAGAACGGTCCCAATGGTAGTATGTATGTGGTAGATATGCATAGAGGTATGATTGGGCATCATGCATATATGAGTCCGTATCTACGGGATAAAGCAAAGGCTAAAGAGTTGGATACCATTGTTAACTTCGGAAGGATTTTTAAGGTATCTCATAATAATGCAACTAGTAATTATTTAACGGATTTTGATTCTTTAAATGGTAGTGAATTGGTCTCTTTGCTACAAAGTGATAATGGATGGATTCGTGATCGTGCCCAGCATTTTTTAATCTTTAAGGAGCTGAAAACGGTTATTGACGACGTTAAAGACCTTGCATTGAACAACAAAAATCCTTTAGGTCAACTACATGCACTATACGTTTTGGAAGGCTGGAATGCCTTGTCCTTCGATTTTCTTGTAAGTGTTATTGAAGAAAGTAATAGTGATGTAGCTTCTCATGCTTTGGTGATTATAAAGGATTTTATTTCAGAAAAGTCAATTGAACAGGCAAGTCATATTTTTAAGAGTGCTTTAGATAGGAATGAATTAGGTTTAGATGTTTACCTAGCCAATGTTCTAGGTCACTGGGTTAAAATTGATAAGGATCGATTTCAGCCTTTATTGACCAAAATCTTAGAGCGAAGGGAGCTGAATACCACTGTAATAGATGCTGCAATCAGTGGAGTGGAAAAGGTAGATGCCGTTTTATATAATGATCAGGTCATAAAGAAAAACCTCAAAAACACCCCTTTTCTCAGTAAGCTTGAAAATGCGATAACCAATAGAAAATCTGATAAGAAGAATGCTATTTATACTCGTGAAGTAATACGTGAAGATACGCGTACTAGTGGGTCTAAAATGTTTTTTCAAATTTGCGCCTCGTGTCACGGTGCAGATGGTAAAGGTATTGATGGTTTGGCACCACCACTTATGGGATCTGAGCATGTTAAGAATACAGAGCGTTTGGCATTGATTATATTACACGGGTTGGAAGGTCCTGTTCATGTAAATGGAGAACGTTATGATATAAATTTGGCAATGCCCGGACTTATTAGAAATGAATCTATAAGCGATCAAGATATTGCCAATATTATATCATATGTAACCAATGCTTTTTCTGATCGATCCAGAAGTTTAAGCAACAAGCGAATTAGTGAGTTGCGAAACGTAAAATCATCTACGGGGATGGAGTTTACCGAACCGGAATTACAAGCTTTAGATAAAAAATAGAACTATTTTAAGCTTTTTCTAATTCCCATTTCCAAACCTCTTAATTCAGCTAAACCTCTAAGTCTACCAATGCCAGAATATCCCGGATTGGTTTTCTTTCTAAGGTCGTCTAACATTTTATGCCCGTGGTCGGGGCGCAAGGGCATTCTAGTGTCGTTACGACCAGCGGCTTTTCTTTTATTTTGCTCATTGATCAACGCTTTCATTACCGAGTACATATCAACATCACCTTCTAAATGATTCGCTTCATGAAAATTACCATCGGCATCGCGCTGTGTACTACGTAAATGAATAAAGTGAATTCGGTCTCCTAAGCGGTATACCATGCCCGGTAAATCATTGTCCGGTCTTACACCAAAAGACCCTGTACAAAATGTTAATCCGTTATTAGGGCTATCAACGGCTTTATAAAGATCAACAATATCTTGTTCCGTACTTACCACTCGTGGTAAACCTAAGATAGGAAAAGGCGGGTCATCTGGATGAATACACATACGAATACCCGATGCTTCGGCTACCGGAATAATTTCAGATAAAAATTCAAATAGATTATTCTTCAATTCTTTTGGTCCTATAGCATCATAGGTTGCTAAAATTTCATTGAATTCCTCTAATGTGTACCCTTCTTCTGCACCAGGTAAACCGGCTATTATGTTACCGATAAGCTTGTTTTTGTCCGCTTCTGAAAGCTTTTGGAAATAGGCTTTGGCAGCATTTTTTTGTGTCTCGGTATAAGTGTCTTCCGCTCCGGGTCTTTTTAACAGATATAATTCAAAGGCAGCAAAGGCATTAGCTTCAAACCGAAGCGCGGTAGAGCCATCTGCCACTTCGTAATCTAAATTGGTACGTGTCCAATCTAAAACGGGCATAAAATTGTAGCAAACCGTATCTATGCCACATTGTCCAAGATTGGTAATAGTTTGTTTGTAGTTGTCGTAATAAGTTATATAATCTCCTTTTTGGGTCTTTATTTGCTCATGAATTGGAACACTTTCTACGACCGACCACGTTAAGCCGGCAGCTTCTATAGTGTTTTTTCGCTTCATTATTTCATCTACGGACCATATAACTCCGTTGGGAATATGGTGCAATGCGCTAACAATTCCTGTTGCACCTGCTTGTTTTATATCTGATAACGATACTGGATCATTTGGTCCGTACCAACGCCATGTTTGTTCCATTCTTTTAAATAAATTTCTAAGATAATATATTAGAATTACACATCTTTTATTTCCCAACCAGGCTCATAGGTTCTAGACCATAATTTCATGGCTTCCCTATTAAAAATACGACCTGTAGTTTCATCAACTTCAAATGAATCATCTATTCTAGTAGCTATGTTTGCATAATGTGTTAACATTTGGCTAATAGCACCCTCATCTATAGGAGAGGTTAATTCGGCTTTTCCCCTAATGGCATCAAAGAAGTTGACAGTGTGTAGAGTTGACATATCGCCACCACCACCTAGTGCGGTACCTGCCTCTTCACCGGAAGAAAGGTTTTCTTTAATGAAATTTCCTTTTTGGTCAAATAACTTATAACCGCCGCGATCAATATATGCAGTACCTTCTGAACCTGAAACTATGGTGCCTCTACCATATTTATTGCCAAATTTATGATAGCCGGTTCTACTATTTCCATCCCACTTAATAGTTTTGTTTCCAGCGAATTTAAAAGTTGCTTCCATTGTGTCATACATTTCCCAGCCATCATCTTTATAATGATACTTGCCAGCATCTACAGATACGTGTTTGGGATAGGTAACACCCAATGCCCAACGTGCAATGTCAAGTTCATGGGTTGCATTGTTGCCCATTTCCGCGGTACCATAGTCCCATCCGTACCAATGCCAATTATAATCCCAAGTGTTGTCCGTGTACGCTCTTCTTGGAGCCGGTCCTTGAAAAAGTTCCCAATCCAAACCTTCTGGTGGGTTTGCTTTGGTTTGGTGGGGTACACGACCTCTTGCACTAATATAGAATGCGGTTGCCTTATATACATCACCAATTACGCCGTTATGTATATCTCTTATAATTTCTTGAGATTCTAGGGCAGATCTTTGCTGGTTGCCCATTTGAACTACTTTATCAAATTTCTTTTGATAGGCAACCACCAACTCACCTTCGCGCGGGTTATGGCTACAAGGTTTTTCTAAATAAACGTGTTTGCCGGCTTGCATTGCCATACAGGCACCTGGTGCATGCCAATGATCTGGTGTGGACATAAATATGGCATCAACATTTTTATCGTCCAATATTTTTCTGATGTCATTCTCCAATTTTGGTTTGCTGCTAATTTTAGAGGCTACTTCTGTGGCAGCTTTGTCTCGCTGACTTTTCATTACATCACATAAATAGGTAAGCTCAACATTATTTTTTTTATGTGCTATAGCAGGTATATAGGCACCATACCTTCTACCTAAACCTTGAATAGCTACATGAATTCTATCGTTTGCACCTATTATTTTAGAATAGCTCTTTGCTGTCATCGCATTCGCGGTACTACTGGCTATTGTAGCCCCAACTGCACCCAAAGCTGTTTTCTTAATAAAATTTCTTCTGTTTGAACTCATCGTATTTATTCTTTTGTATTATTTATAGCTCGGATTTTTACATTTTTGAACGATACCAAATCTCCATGGTCCTGTAGTAGTATTTGACCTTGATCCAATTCCCCGAAATTGGGCCACTTGGCATATTTACTTTCAGAAACCAATGTTCTATATGCATCACTTTTTCTTTCATATTCAAGAACTTTGGTCCCGTTTAGCCAATGTTCTACATGGTTGTTTTTAGATATGATATAAGCTGTATTCCATTCACCTATAGGTTTAATGGGTTTGTTTACATCTGCTTGAATTAAATCGTAAAGAGAGCTAACAGTTCTGCTGCCTTCATGGTTTCCTTTTTTTGCATCGGGGTGAAGGTTGTCATCCAATATTTGATATTCCAGCCCAATTGAAGAGCCTTCACCTTTATTGATCTTAGTGTCAACATAGTATTTAATACCACTGTTGGCTCCTGGGGTTAATTTAAAATCAACTTTCAATTCAAAATCTCCATAAAGTTCTTTGGTTACAATATCACCACCTGCGGCAGACTCTTCCCCTCCAGAAGAAAGTACGCTTAGAACGCCATCTTCAATTTTCCATCCTTTCTCAGGGAATTCTTCTAACTTGGCACCTCTCCAACCATCAGTAGTTTTTCCGTCCCAGAGAAGTTTCCAGCCGTCTTTCTTTTCATCTATGGTCAGTTGATTTTTGATAATAATTGGTGTTAAAGGAGAATTTCTTGAGTATTTAGAAACACTATCGGTTATGATTCTTACATTTTTCCAAATAATATCTGTTCCTGCTTTTTGATCTTTGTGTATGCTATGCACTTGTAGGCATATAAAGCCTTTTGCGGTTTTATCATCTATAAGATATGCGGCTGGTACGTCATTTACCCAAGTTTTAATCGTATCACCTATAGCTTCAATTCTATAATGGTTCCAATCGTTTTGCTTAAAGGCTTTTTGTGCAGCGGGATTATCGGTCATAGGGTTTAGCCAACCACGCCTTGACTCATCATAAATACCGCCGCTCCAGGCTCTTTCAGAAGGGTCTATTTCAACTTGATATCCATGTACCCTGCCATCTCTATATGTTGGTATACTATTACTTCTAATTTGAATTCCCGAATTCATGGTAGAATCTACCTTATAGTCTAATTCTAATATGAAATCGCTATACATTTCATCGGTAGTTAAAAATGTATTAGGTGTGTTGTGTGTTGTGGTTCCTACTATGGCACCTTCTTTAATGGCATAGGTTGCATCTCCTCCTAATTTATGCCATCCTTTTAAAGTTTCTCCATCAAAAAGATTCACCCAAGGAGCATCGTCTTTAGGAGTTTCGGCGCAACTAATTAGAAATGTAGCTGTTGTCGCAAGTAATAATTTGGTCTTTAATAGGTGATTTTTCATTTTTGGTATAATTGTGCGATTTAATGCGAAATATATATAATGTAATGGATTACATTATATAAAAATATTAATTTATGTTGCATTTATTGTGTAATTAATAATTTTATTCATTAATTATTCAAATATTATGAAATACTGAGGATTGTTGTGGATAATAAATGTTAAATGTCAAGCAATTGACAATCGATAATGCTCGTAGGTAGATTGTCGCAATTTTTCTCTAAGAGTTAGTAGTTAATGAAGGATGATACTACTATAATGTGGGCAATAGAAATACCAATATATCGGTTATTTTTTAGTTATAAGTTTATAGGAAATAATTATTCCATTTTGTAACTACTAGGTATTAAGTGTTCTTAGGAAGGTTTCTGTTATATTTTCAAAATAAGTAATGTTTAATGGTGATCGCTCTTTACAGATTAATTTATAGCTATTACAATTTACACTATAATGCAAATAATAGAGCCAATAGCAATACATGTTACTTTTATTCCATTATTTTTAGTGAAAGGTAGATTAAAACAGGTTGGGTTTAGATTTCTTAATTAACTAAACTAACTATGAAAGTATTTGTGTAAATGGTTGTCATTATTTAAACCAATAAAAAAAAGCTCCATAAAAATGGAGCTTTTTTTAGTGACCTCGACAGGATTCAAACCTATTGTTGAAAATGCTTAAATCCTGGAGAATCTGCGAAATTTTATTTTTACTGTTGTCTATTTGTTATCTACTTATCTTAAGGTAGTATTTTAAATTACTTCGTCTTTAAATTAAAGATAGAAAAATGTTAGTGTCGTTTTTTGTTAAATAGTCAAATTATCATTGGCACTTAACCCCACCACTAAAAATAAAAACCCTTCTCGTAGTGCTCAATTACGTAAAGGGTTTTTTAAACTAACTCAACACGAACTTAACTTTAATTATTTGGCTTTGGATATGGTTTATTTCTCACCGGATCGCTTAAGCTATGACCTATGCCGTTATTAAAAACATAATTATAATTTCTAAGCCTTTCATTATTGCCTCCTCCAGTTGCCGTGCTAGGCAAAGGTGCAGGTGACCTATTAACATCAATTCTTAGTTGGCTATCTCTTCTAAGAACAATTTTACCATCTTCACCTGGTATTAATGTTTGAAACTCGTAGTTAACGTCACGAACCAATAATGGGTCGTTCTGGGTTATATACGTGGTAATGATATGGTATTGAAGTATTAAGCGTAATACATCAACATCTGCCCTTGCCATAACTTCCGTAGGTGTTTCACCTTCTTCTATATCTGCTGATCCTGTCACTAAGGCGATGATATCACCATTACCTTCAAAAGCATTATTGTTCAGCATTAGAAATGTTCTGCCATTGTTTGCTGTGTTGTATTCGGCTACCATATCAGCGGCCTCTATAGCAGCTTTAAAATAGTTCAGGCCGTCACCGTTCAGGGTGCCATCTTCGTTCAGTTTTAGTACTTGTGGAGTATTAAGGAATTGCCAAGCTGTCATTTCACCATATGGGTCTGTAAGATCAACTTCCGGTTCAAAGACGAAACGCTCTTGTAAATCAATGTCGCATCCTATTAATGCAAACATCAGTAGAAACGTTCCACAAAATTTTAGTGCTTTTATTCTTTTCATTTTGGTGTGTATTTTTTAAGATTTATTTTTTAATACCCTGGTGTTTGTTCCAATAATGGGTTTTCAACTAAATGCTCATCAAATATTGGAAAAAGCAGTCTCTCGTCCGTTAATGTACGGCCACCTGTAAGTGTATCTAAAATTGGGTTTAAAATTTCAAGAGCTCTTCCTGTTCTTCTCAAATCCCACCAGCGTTGGCCTTCGCCCAAAAGTTCTAGCTGACGCTCGTCTAATATAAATAGCTCACGTTCTTGTTCTGTAGCCCCAAATTCAGCCGCTTCAACTAATGGTAGTTGTCTTGCAGTTCTAAATTCATTTATGATTTCCAGGGCTCTTAATTCATTACCAAGTCTATTCTCTACCTCTGCTAGATATAATACAATGTTAGAATAACGGTAAAGAACCATATCACTATCATCTAATGTTTGATTAAAATTTGCCTTATTGTATTTGGCCATTCTAGCATTACCTACTCCCTTTAGTTCAAGATTGGTAATACCTTCTCGTGATAGGTAATATCTGTAATCTCCATAAACAAACTCTTCTTCACCTTCTTCGTTAGTAGTGGTAAGCACTGGGTCAGTGTCAGGATATTTAGTTACCCATTCAAGAGAATCTATAGGAAATTTTTCGCGCCATTTTTGTTCCAGTGCCGGTGATAACGTAAAAGAAGGTATACCTGCAAAGAACAAATTAAAAATACCTGCTCTGTTTCGGTTGCCACTACCTGGCTCTTCGTTTAAGCTGAAACCGATTGACATAATCAATTCAGGACCTTGTTGTATCTTTAATGGACCGGAGCTAGATGGATTAGGTGCAAATGGGTCTATGTTATCGTTTAAAAACAAATTCTGCCAATCTCTAGCACTGGTAACCAAACTGAATTCATTGCTCTCCACAATCTTAAGAAGAGCTTCTTTGGTTTTTATATCATCACCTAAAAAACCATAGACCTCGGCTTGTAGTGCCCAAATACTAGTTAATGAAAATCTATATGGTCTACTTACTATATCCATATTTTCCTCTGCGGCAAGCATGTCAGGTATGATAACTTCATTAATTATCGTATTGGCTTCTGTTCTAGGTCTTTGTAAATCTGGACTAGCACCAATAACGGGTTCAGTGAACAATGGTACGTCTCCCCATACTCTAACCGCTTGGAAATATGCATAAGCTCTCATGGCTTGTGCTTCTGCCAATAATTCCGCGTCAAAACCACTAATATTAGGTACGTTGGCAATTACCAGATTAGCTCTGTTGATCAAATCGTAATAATCGTTCCATCTTAAAACACCTGCATTACCAGAAGTAACGTCGTTGGTAGTAAGCTCAATATTATTTGCGTTGGCACCATCATTTCCATTTATGTAACTATCACCTCTAAATTCTCCCCAATAATAGTGTTTTAACCGAAATGCAGGTTGCATACCGTCGTACATTCCTATTACAGTAGCTAAGGCATCATTATTATTTCTGAAAAAATTATCTGGCGAAATTTCACTGATCGGTGATTCATCAACTAAATTTTCACATGATGATATAGATAGGGCTCCCAACAGAATGGCAACACTACCTATTATATATTTATTTAATTTTCGTAGTTCCATTTTAGTTTATTTAAAATTTAAGATTAAGACCTAGGATTACTTCACGGTCATTTGGAAACCTTAGGTTGTCCACCCCTGGTTGTAACGGATTACCTCTTGTTCCTAATTCTGGATTAAAGCCTGGATAATTGGTCCAAGTAAGCAAGTTGTTACCAGATATATAAAAAGAACACTTTTTAACAAAACCAAACTGCTCTAAAGCTTTTTTAGGCAAGTCATAACCCAGTCTAACAAAACGTAGTTTTATAAAGCTACCGTCAGTTACATAGAAACTATTAGGTCTGTCCCTGTTTTGTGGGACCCTGGTTAATCTTGGATAAACCGTAATGTCTCCAGGATTTTGCCAAGCACCCTCTATACGGTCTGGACCCGGTGTCTCACCTCCTGAGTTTAAATCATTTCTAGCTTCGTCCCAACGTCTCCACGTATCGTTTCCTAAAGTAAAGTCAAACAAAAAGCTAAGGCTTATATCTTTATATTTAAAATCGTTTGAGAATCCACCAAATGATTTTGGTAAACCATTTCCTATGGTCTGTCTGTCTTCGTTTGTTATGACGAAATCACCATCAACATCATCCCAGAAGATATCACCACCTTGGGCAACACGACCGTCATTTCTTATTTGGTTCACATCTCCGGTAAACTCTGATCCGTTAAGGGTATAATTCACAAACTCTCCAGAATTGTCAAAATTAGGTGTCAGCTGAACGCCATCATTTGTAAATGCGTTAGATTCATCATATTGAAAAACCCCTAAGTTTTTAAAACCGTAAATATTACCAATTGGTTGACCTTCTTCAATTAAGTAGTCACCTGATTGAAATGATGTACCACCGAAGAGTTGAGTAACCTCATTTTCTTGAAAACTAATGTTGAAATTACTATTCCAACTAAAATTTTTGGATTGTATGATGCTTCCACCAATATTTAGGTCAATACCTTGATTTCTTACTGCTCCAACATTCTGTCTTATGCCAGAGAAACCAGACTCCTCCGGTAGAGGTACATTGGCCAATAAATCTTTGGTATCTTTTCTCCAAACATCAAAATTTATAGTAAATCTATTCTTGAACATTCCTAAATCAAAACCTAGGTTAGTGGCAACCGTACTTTCCCAACTTAATTCTGGATTTCCTAATCTGGTAGGTGATACTCCGCTAATACCATCGTAAACTGCACCAGGTGTAAAAGCAGATGTAAATTCATAATCCCCAATTCGATCATTTCCGGTTTCACCATAACTGGCTCTTAACAAAAGGTTGTTGATTTTACTATTACTGTTCTTGAAGAACGGTTCATTGCTTACTCTCCACCCAATTGAACCTGAGGGGAAATAACCAAATTCATTGTTGTCTCCAAATCTTGATGAACCATCTCGTCTTAACGTTGCACTTATAAGATAGCGGTTATCAAAGTCGTAGTTGAAACCTCCAAAGAGTGAGTAAAGGTTACTTTTTGTGTTAAAAGTTTGCCCTCCGTTAATACCTATACCATTTGGATCAACATTGTTAAATGTCTGTACGTCTTCTGAAACGAAAAGAGCATTTGAAATTCCAAAATTTTCCTCACTTCTACGAAGTATTTGCATACCGGCAAAAGAGGATACACTATGTTTACCAAAATCTTTATTATAGTTTATAAAATTTTCTTGTTGTATATCATAGTCGATTCTATCTCTAAGGCTACCCAAAGGATTTGTGTTTCTAGGGTTTAAAACCAATAAAGGTTGAAAATCATTATTACGTCTCAATCTAAAGTTGATACCTAATGTAGATTTTATAGAGAAGGACGGAGTAAATTTATATTGAACAGAATTAAAGCTTTGTGCCCTCCACGTTCTTAACTTTAATTGTCTAAGTTGCGCTTCGGCAACCGGATTTTGTCTACCACCAAATTCTGGGGTAAAACTACCGTCCGGTTCAAATACAGGATAATAGGCAATACGTTCAACAAGTTGCTGAAAAACCTGATTTTCATTTAATCCACTAAATTCTTCAAATGATGCGTTAAAGCTTGTACTTAACGTTAGTTTTGTAGATGGGGTGAAATCTAATTTAAATCGGCTATTGATTCTTTTAAAACTACTGTTGATAACAATACCTTCTTCATTTAAAAAACCGTTGTTCCAGTAAGCTTTTAGTTTTTCGCCACCTCCACTTACTGCTACGTTTACCTGATTTCTTATACCAGCCTTGGTAATCAATTCTTGAAGATCAAATGAATTACGGTTTCTAAGACTTAATGAATCTCGTTGCAGTCCTGTGGGATTTTCACGTTGTGCCGCAGTACGTCTTACATCTTCGTAAAACAAGCGTTGTCTGGTATTGGCAACCGGTATAGCTCCGTTTAATGTGTTTATTCCACTTACTACGTTTACATCTATGGTAACATCACCTCTCTTACCAGATTTTGTGGTAATCAAAACAACACCGTTTGCACCACGTGTACCGTAAATTGCAGTGGTGGCACCATCTTTTAAAACCTCAAGGGAAGCTATATCATTTGGGTCTATATTGTCTATATTGTCCAGTTGTTGACCGTCTACTACATATAAAGGTCCCGTACCACCGGCACTAAACGTTGATGTACCTCTTACTCTAATATCAAAACCAGCACCTGGACCTCCGTTACTTGCAATTTGTACCCCGGCCAATCTACCTTGTACACCTTCAAAAGCATTTGAAGGAGTTACCTCGGCAATTTTTTCTGATTTTACAGAACTTAATGAGCCTAATACCTTCTCCCTAGAAACGGATGAATAACCTATTACGACAACTTCATCCAGGGCTTCGGTATCTTCTTCTAATGTCACATTTATGCTAGAGGAATTAACCGTTACATCCTTGGTATTAAAACCAATATAGGAAAAGGTCAATACTCTAGAACCTGGTACTAAATTAATAGTATAATTACCATCAAAATCACTGGACATACCGTTATTTGTCCCTTTTTGTACTACGTTAACGCCGGGCAAAGGTTCTCCGTTAACGTCGGTAACTGTACCTTTTACGGTACTTACCTGTGCAAAAGCTGATGTACTGGTTATCATGAACATGATCATGGTAGCCAATACAGAGAAGGTAGCAATACGCGAGCGTTTGTTACACTTTTTTTTCATTTTGAGTTGAGTTTTGTTAATATTAAATTGACTTAATCTAATTTTTAAGGATTTTTATTAATTATTAACCAATAAAACGACCTAAAAATTATTAGATTCTCAACAATTATATTAACAAGAAGTTGTGAAGGCATCCTGTACTGTACTGTAGGGATGGTGGTAAGAGGCGTCAAAAAAAATAGGGTTAAATCGTTAATTATCTGAAAGTCAAATTTTTAATAATTGTTTTTATAGTCTTGCTGCAAAAAAAATATTAGAGAAGAAAGCATTAAAATAAGGATATGTTATTTAGGGATAAAAATTTGTTTAAACAGAGTGTCTGTCAATAAAATTAAAATCGTTTTTTATTTCTACTCTTTTGTTTTCAACGATCATTTTAGCCGCTTCTTCACCCATTTTTTTAAAGTCTGTACTAATTACGGTTATACCCAATAATTCTTTTAAAGGTGTGTCATTGTAAGATATTATGCCAATATCCTCACCTAGTTTATAATGTCTATCTCTACTTTGTTTTACCAAATTGACTAAATCCGATTCTTCTATTATAATATATAAATCCCCCAATTGTAATTCCATGCTGTCATAAATTTCATCAAGTATTTCGTAGTCCATATCATGTTGAATACAAAATCTCTTAAAACCTGTTACAATACCTTTAGGGTATGGATAAACACCTTTGCTAGGGTATACCAATATGACTTTTTTATATTTTGATAATTTTTCTAATCCGGCGGTAAGGGCATTATAAATATCTTCCGTAAAGTCTTGATATACTCTGCCTGCCTCTTTTGATAAACTCTTTAAATTCCGGTCCATAATGATCAGCTTTCCATTTGGTATGGAATGAATTGCTTTTAAAATATCATCGGTACAACCCATATGCTGAAGATTTTCATTTTTAAAATGAGGCATTATAACATAGTAATCGTATAAGTTTTTTTTATTTTCAATTATGTTGCTAAATACTAAAGGTTCACAGTGGTAAATATCTAAATCTACATGGGTATTCGCATCTAGACTATTTACAAATGAATTGAAAATTCTCATTTTGTAAGTACTTAACTTATTAATAAGAAAAAGCACTTTTGCTTTTATGGTTAGATCTGTTTTTGATATGTAATACCCTTTACCTTTTACCGATATAATTATATTTTGTTCTTTTAATAGACCGTAGGCTTTTTCTACCGTATCTCTAGAGAGTAGGTATTCTTCGCTTACCTCGTTAATTGAAGGGATTTTTTCTCCCATACTCAATACACCTTTATGGATGCTATTGATTATAGAGTCCATAACTTGTTTGTATTTAGGAATACGGGATTCAGTGTCTACATAAATATATTCAAGTTTTTTCAAGTTGTGCGGTTTTAGTTTTATGACCTAAATTAGGGTATATACAGAATTAATCAAATTCAAACTTATGTAATCTTTTTGGCTTTTTATTTTTTTTATCGAATTTAACTAACAGTATAGTACAGGATGCGTTGTTTTTATTCATGCTCTATTTTCGTTGACAACCATAATTTAAAAAAACAGATTAATGCAGGTCAAAACATATAAACACGTAGATTATCTTTGGGACGAATCAAAAGCGTCAGAGCTAGGGGACAACCAGGTAGAGTTGTTTCTTTACAGGTCAAATATTTTAGGAGCAGACCTTCGTATAACAAACTTCGGTGGTGGTAATACTAGCTGTAAAACTATTGAAAAAGATCCTCTTACAAATGAAGAGGTTGAAGTAATGTGGATCAAAGGTTCTGGTGGTGATATTGGGACTCTTACAAAAGCTGGTATAGCGGGCCTGTATACAGAGCGACTTAGAAATTTGAAGAATGTTTATGGTGGTCTAGAAGATGAAGACCGTATGGTAGGGCTGTTTAATCATTGTATTTATGATTTGGACAGCAAAGCTCCTTCAATTGACACCCCTTTACACGGTTTACTTCCTTTTAAACATATAGATCATTTACATCCTGATGCATTAATAGCGGTAGCCGCGGCAAAAGACAGCGAGAAGGTTACCAAAGAAATTTGGGGAGATACCATGGGGTGGGTGCCATGGCAAAGACCAGGTTTCGATTTAGGTCTGCAACTTGAAAAGTGTTTAAATGACAACCCTGGTATTAGAGGTATTGTATTAGGTAGCCATGGTCTTTTTACTTGGGGAGATACATCATACGAGTGTTACCTTAATAGTTTAGAGGTTATTGAAATGGCCTCTGAATACATTGAGAAAAAAATTAAAGAGAACGGTAGTGTATTTGGTGGGCAAAAAGTAGAAAGTCTTCCTGAAGAAGAGCGCAAGGAAAAAGCAGCTAAACTTATGCCGTTACTTAGAGGACTTTGTTCTTCAGAAAATCAAATGATCGGTCATTTTACCGATACGGATGTAGTATTGGAGTATATTAATAGTAATGATTTGGAAAGATTGGCACCTATGGGGACTTCTTGTCCGGATCATTTTTTAAGAACCAAGATTCAACCATTGGTTCTTACCTTAAGTACAGATGAGGATTTTTCCAATAGTGAAAAGGTATTGGAAAAACTTACTCCTGCATTTGAAAATTATAGAAAAGAATACGCTGAATATTACGAAAATTGTAAAAGGGATAATAGCCCTGGAATGAGGGATCCTAACCCGGTAATTATTATTTATCCTGGGGTAGGTATGTTCAGTTTTGCAAAGAATAAGCAGACTACAAGGGTGGCAAGCGAGTTTTATATCAATGCCATAAACGTAATGCGTGGTGCCGAGGCCATAACCGAGTATACATCTTTGCCAAGACAAGAGGCATTTGATATTGAATATTGGTTGTTGGAAGAAGCTAAATTACAGCGTATGCCAAAAGAAAAACCATTGTCTAGAAAAGTAGCTCTGGTTACCGGCGCCGGTGGCGGTATTGGTAAAGCTATAGCGGATAAACTTGCTGAAGAGGGTGCCAATGTAGTGCTTACCGATATTGTTGAAGATCGGTTGGTTGAAGGTGTGGCAACCTACAAAAGAGATGTAGCCAGCTATGCTGTTTGTGATGTTACCAATACGGAGTCTATAGCCAATGCCTTTAAAAAAGCATGTTTAGAATTCGGCGGTGTAGATATCATAGTTCACAGTGCTGGTTTGGCCATTTCCAAACCCTTGGAGGAAACTACCGACAAAGATTGGAATTTGTTACAGAACGTGCTAGTTAAAGGTCAGTTTGACCTGGCTAAGCAAGGTGTTGCCGTAATGAGAGATCAGGGCTTAGGAGGTAATTTTATTAGTATAGCCAGTAAAAACGGATTAGTTTCTGGACCTAACAATGTTGGGTATGGTACCTCTAAAGCAGCGCAACAACATATGAGCCGTTTATTGGCAGCGGAACTAGGCAAAGATAAAATTAGGGTTAACGTTGTAAATCCTGATGGGGTAATAGTTGGTAGTAAGATTTGGGAAGGTGACTGGGCCGAAGGTCGTGCCAAAGCGTATGGAATAACTGTAGATGAGTTGCCTGCACATTACGCTAAAAGAAATTTATTGAACGAGATCATTTATCCAGAAGACATTGCTAACGGTGTTTTTGCCTGTGTAGGAATTTTAGACAAATCAACAGGTAATATTATTAATGTCGATGGCGGTATGGCCAATGCATTTGTAAGGTAGTTGTTTGTAGTTTTTTTAAAAGCTTTTATAGATGAAAATCTATAGAAGCTTATTTTTAATGGGAAATTAATATTTATGAGAGTAGACGAAAATCAATTAGACGAAATAAATAAAAAACATCTGTCCTTACATGATGAGAAATATAATTTTTTGGGCAACATATTGTCAAAACAAGGAAAAGATGTTGATGGCATCCTTAAAATGCTTGGAGATTTTCAGGTAGCCATTCCTAGTTGGGCATTAGGAGCTGGTGGAACCAGATTTGGACGCTTTGGCTTTCAGGGAGAACCTAGTACGTTGGAGCAAAAAATAGATGATGTGGGTATCATTCATAAATTAACCCAAACGGCCGGGGCGATCTCTTTACATATTCCTTGGGATGTACCAAGTGATTATAAAGCTATCAAAGAAGTAGCTGCCTCTCATAATATTGTTTTTGATGCTGTTAATAGTAATACTTTTCAAGATCAAAAAAATGCTAAAGAGAGCTATAAGTTTGGGTCATTGTCCAATATTAACAAAGCTTCTCGCGATCAAGCAATTGCACATAATATAGATGTTATTAATATAGGTAATAAATTAGGCTCTAAAAGTTTAACAATTTGGTTGGCAGATGGATCTAATTTTCCTGGTCAAAGCAATTTTCAGCATGTACTTCAAAATACAGAGGATAGTGTTAAGGAAATATATAAAGCACTGCCGGAAGACTGGAAAATGTTTATAGAATACAAACCCTATGAACCAAATTTTTACAGTACTGTAATTCAAGATTGGGGAACGTCATTTATGCTGGCGAATGCTTGTGGCGAAAAAGCATATAGCTTGGTGGATTTGGGACATCATTTACCCAATACGAATATCGAGCAGATCGTATCAACATTGATGATGAAAGGTAAATTAGGTGGTTTTCACTTTAATGATAGTAAATATGGAGATGATGATGTTACAGTTGGTAGTATTAAACCTTATTCTTTGTTCTTGATCTTTAACTCTTTGGTTTACGGAATGGAAAACAATCCTCAAAATCCATATCCGGCTTGGATGATAGATGCTAGTCATAATATCAAAGATCCTTTAGAAGATTTGATACAATCTTTAGAGGCAATTCAAGAAGCTTATGCCAAGGCATTGTTAATTGATCAAAACGAACTTGCTGCAGCACAAAAGAATAATGATGTTGTAAAATGTCAAGAAATTCTTCAGAATGCTTATCGTACAGATGTGAGACCTTTAATAGAAAAAGCAAGAGTTGGTAGAGGAGGAGCAATCAACCCTATAGAAACTTATAGAGCATTAAAAGTAAGAGAAGGTTTAATAAAAGAAAGAGGAGTGAACTCGGTAGCATCGGGATTATAAATGAAGAGTATGAAAACCAACGTAACCGCAGTATTTGATATAGGAAAGACCAATAAAAAGTTTTTTCTATTTGACGAAGATTATCAGGAAATCTATCGAGAATATACTCGATTTGAGCCTATTGAAGATGAAGACGGTCATCCGACGGAAGATTTACATTCGTTACAGATATGGTTAAAAGAGGTTTTTGATAGAATTCTTAATGCTAAGGAACATAATATAACGGCCATAAATTTTTCTACTTACGGTGCCAGTTTTGTACACCTAGATGAAAACGGAAAAGTACTTACCCCTTTGTATAATTATACAAAACCAATGGATGAAAAGGTTTTGAATGATTTTTATGAAAAGTATGGTCCTAAAAATGAATTTGTAAAAGCTACAGGTTCTTCTGATTCGGGTATGTTGAATTCAGGCATGCAGTTGTTTTGGATAAAACACACGAAACCGGAAATCTATGAGAAAATTGCATTTTCATTACATCTACCCCAATACTTAAGTTATGTTTTTACGGGTATTCCGTTAAGTGAATACACCAGTATTGGTTGTCATACAGGCTTGTGGAACTATGCAGATAAAGATTACCATTCTTGGGTTTATAAAGAAGGTATAGATCGTATACTGCCCCCAATTGTTTCTACTGAGACAAGTATTAATATGAATTATAATGGTAAACGCATTAAAATAGGCGTAGGTATTCATGATAGTTCTGCGGCATTGCTACCCTATGTAAGAAGTATTAAGCAAAAATTTATCTTGGTTTCTACCGGAACATGGAGTATTGCCTTAAACCCTTTTTCTCAAAAGCACTTAACAGAAAAAGATATAGAAAAGAATTGTATTAATTACATGAGAATTAACGGCAAACCAGCGAAAGCAAGCCGTATATTTTTGGGTAATGAATATAGTTTGCAAGTAAAAAAATTGACCCAGTATTTTAATGTGCCCAATGATTATCATAAATCGGTCGCTTTTAGTTATGATACGTTTTTTGCAATAATGAAAGATTTTAATTATTGCTTTAAATGGGAAAGTATTGCTGATAAAAATATGCCGGCAGAAACAAAATTCAATTTTGATCAATTTGAGCATGCCTACCATCAACTAATGGTTGAGTTGGTTTTATTACAGGTAGATAGCATAAAAACTGCGGCTGGTAATGATGATATAGAGAAATTATATATAGATGGCGGTTTTAGTGATAATGATGTCTATATAAAGTTGGTATCCCATTACCTAAGAAATATGGAATTACGTACCACAGATTCATCATTAGGTTCGGCTTTGGGTGCCGCCATTGCTATATCTGACACGAAGCTTAATTCAAAATTCTTAAAAAAGAACTACGCGTTGAAAAAACACGTTCCCTTTATTATCAAATAAGTAGAATTATATGTCAAAGGAATTCAATTCAGATTATCCATCTGTAGACGATTTACGAAATAAAGCAATGAGGAGAATTCCAAAGTTCGCTTTTGAGTATTTGGATGGTGGTTGTAACGAAGATGTTAGTATATCTAGAAATACTTCAGAAATACGGGAGGTTCAACTACAGCCCCGTTATCTAAGAAATCATGGTACAAGCTCCATTAAAACTAAAGTTATGGGAATGGAGTTCGATGCCCCTTTTGGCATAGCACCGGTAGGTTTACAGGGGTTAATGTGGCCAAATACACCTGCAATTTTGGCAAAGTCCGCCTTTAAGCATAATATACCTTTTATACTTAGTACGGTAACTACTATGGATATTGAAAAGGCAAGTGAACTTACAGAAGGTAATGCTTGGTTTCAATTATATAATCCTGTAGACGATGCTATTCGCGATGATATTATTGACAGGGCCGAAGCAGCAGGTTGTCCTGTATTGGTGTTACTTTGTGATGTTCCCACCTTTGGTTACCGACCTAGGGATTTCAAAAATGGACTGGCACTACCACCTAAAATGACTGCAGCGAACATTATGCAGATTTTGGGCAACCCTACATGGGCATTGAATACACTTAAGTATGGCCAACCCTCTTTTGAAACTTTAAAACCTTATACTCCAGAAGGACTTAATTTAAAACAATTGGGTGCCTTTATGGACAAAACATTTTCCGGTAGGCTAAATGAGGAGAAAATAAAGCCGATAAGGGATAAATGGAAGGGTAAATTGGTATTGAAGGGAGTAGCTTCGGAACAAGATACACAAGATGCAATACGCATGGGGTTTGATGGCGTTATCGTTTCCAACCACGGTGGAAGACAATTAGATGCAGCTCAATCAACCATAAACTCGCTACAGGAAATTGCTGCAAAATACAGTGATCAAATTGAAGTTATGATGGATAGTGGTCTACGGTCAGGTCCTGATATTGCTAGAGCCATGGCAAGTGGTGCAAAATTTACTTTCATGGGACGTTCCTTCGTTTATGGAACTGGAGCCCTTGGGAATAAAGGAGGCGATCACACCATTAGTATGTTGAAAATACAGTTTAAGCAGGTAATGGATCAGCTTTGTTGCGATCGTGTCGAAGATTTGCCAAACCACCTAATTAAATAAAAATAACCAAAATTATGAGCCAAAACCATCACGAAGAAGATATTGTTGAAGAAATTGCTGGCGGTGAATTTGAAAGAGAACCGGTTCCCCAATCTAAATTAAAAAGCTGGAAAAGCTTTCTTGGCATGTACGCGGGCGAACATGCTGCAGGTACAGAATTTGTTATTGGTCCCCTGTTTTTAACAACGGGCGTTAGTGCTTTTGATTTGATTGTAGGGTTATTATTGGGCAATTTAATGGCAGTATTAAGCTGGCGTTTTCTAACATCGGAAATCGCGGTTAAAAGAAGACTTACCCTTTATTATCAATTGGAAAAAATTTGCGGTAAAAAACTGGTCATCGGTTATAATTTGGCCAACGGTATTTTGTTCTGTTTTTTGGCGGGTGCAATGATTACCGTTTCGGCTACTGCCGTAGGTATACCTTTTAATATGGAGATGCCAAAATTGACAGATACTTTGCCTAATGGTCCTACTTGGATAATTATAGTACTGGTTATCGGTGCCGTTATTTCATTAATAGCATCTAAGGGTTATGATACCGTTTCCAAAGCGGCTAACTGGATGTCTCCAATTATCGTTCTGGCATTTGTAGCTTGCGGTATTGTTGCATTACAACAATTGGGTGTTGGTAGTTTTGAAGATTTTTGGAATATTTGGGGTGATGGTGGTGAGCCATTTCCGGGTCAAGTTAAGTATACTTTTTGGCATGTTTTCTTTTGGTCCTGGTTTGCAAATGGGGCCATGCATATAGGTATGTCAGATCTTTCCGTTTTTCGTTTTGCAAAAAAAGCAAGTTCAGGGTGGACAACTGCCGCAGGTATGTATGTGGGGCATTATATGGCGTGGATAGCAGCGGCTTTGTTATATGCCGTTTACGTACAATCACCTGAAGCTCAAGCATTATTGAGCCAAGGTCAGGCTCCTAATGTTGCTCCGGGTCCTTTGGCTTACAACGCAATCGGGGTATTCGGTATCCTTGCTGTAGTATTGGCAGGTTGGACAACCGCTAATCCTACAATATATAGAGCTGGCCTTGCATTTCAAGCGATCATGCCTAAGACGTCTACATTCTGGGTAACCATTTTGGCAGGTTCTATTGCTACGGTTGCTGGTCTTTTTCCGGCATTTGCCATGAAATTACTGGATTTTGTAGCACTGTATGGTTTTATTTTAGCTCCTGTAGGTGCGGTAATCGTATTTGAACATTTCTTTCATAAACAAGTAGGTATCGTAAAGAATTACGCAGAAGTATCCGGAGAAAAGTTTAGCAAATCGGTACTATTGGCATGGGGTATAAGTTTTGGTCTTTTTTATTTTATATCTATTCAATTTGAAGTTTTCTTGTCCTTTGTTACTTTACCTGCATGGTTACTGTGCGGCGTATTGTTTTTAATATTCAGTAAAAAGTTTCAAAAGAAATTTTAACTATATAGCGTATACTACTTTATTAAGTACTATTGCTATCGTAAAGCCAGACCAAATCTAGTACATTTTATTAGTTTTATTATTTAAATGTATATGTCGTTATGAAGGTTATTAGGTGGGGTATTATTGGTTGTGGAGATGTTGCTGAAGTAAAAAGCGGACCAGCTTTTAATAGAATTAAAAATTCAGAATTAATTGGTGTCATGCGTCGTAACCGGGCAAAAGTGGAAGATTTTGCCAAAAGGCATAATGTACCCTACTGGACAGATAATGCCGATGATTTATTAAACCATAAGGATATTAATTCTATATATGTTGCAACTCCGCCCTCAACTCATTTACGGTACGCTTTAAAAGCTTTGTCCCTAGATAAAAATGTATATCTAGAAAAGCCAATGACTTTGACTTCTGTGGAAGCTGAGATGATCGGTGAGGCGGTAAAACAATCAAAAGGAAAACTAAGTGTAGCGCATTATAGAAGAAAATTACCGGCTTTTGTAAAGGTTAAAGAATTAATTGATGCTAACAGTATTGGTGAAATTTTAGTTGTAGATATACAAATTCTTCAGCCTAAAAAATCTAAAATAGTTTCCCAATCAGAAGAAAATTGGCGTTTGGATCCCAAGGTTTCTGGTGGCGGATTATTTTATGACTTAGCACCGCACCAAATTGATTTAATGTATCATTATTTTGGTACTTTTAAAAGCATAGCAGGGTTCTCTACTTCAGTTACAAATGAGATGATAGAAGATACGGTAAACGGCATAATAGAGTTTAATAACGGTGTTCAATTTAGAGGGGTTTGGAATTTTAACGGATCAGAAGTTAATAATAAAGAAGAATGTATAATATATGGTACAAACGGTAATATAAATTTTTCTTTCTATGGTGAATGTGTGGTTTTAAAAACTAAAAATAGAAATGATGTTTTAAAATTTAGCAACCCTAAACATATTCAAGAACCTATGATTGCATCTGTGGTATCTTATTTTAATGGGGAATCTGAAAATCCTTGTTCTGTAAAGGAGGGGATTATAGTAATGAAAGCTTTAGAGAAATTAAGTGGGCGTCAGTAAATGATTTACCGATCACTTACCGACTTTGCCCAAAATTTAGCTATTAAATATTACGTTTTTTCAATTCTTCCACAGCATGGTTTGCGGCTCTCGCTGTAAGGGCCATATATGTTAATGACGGATTTTGATTTGCAGAAGAGGTCATACAAGCACCATCTGTAACATAAACGTTAGAAACCTCGTGTAGTTGATTATGTTTGTTCAAAACCGATGTTTTAGGGTTATGTCCCATTCTAGCAGTTCCCATTTCGTGAATGCCACCGCCCATGTGAGATTTTCTTTTGTTGGCCCTTACATCTTTAAAACCAGATTTTTCCAGCATTTCTTGTGCTTGAATGATCCAGTCTTTTTTCATTAACCTTTCATTTTCCTTAAACTCGGCATCGAATACAATAGTGGGTAAACCGTATTGATCTAGTTTGTCATAGTTTAGCCACATGTGATTTTCATGGTAGGGCAGTACTTCTCCAAACCCACCTAGATTTATTCTCCATCCGCCAGGTTTTAACATCTCTGCTTTATATTCTGCTCCGTATTGGTACTCCGGTATTACCGTACTATAATCACTGCGGCCGGCACTACCTTGATATCCATAACCTCTAATGAAGTCTTTTGTACTTGATTTTGAATCTATATTTCTAAATCTGGGTATATAAAAACCATTAGGTCTTCTTCCTTTGTAATATTTGTCATCATAACCATCAATTTTTGCCGATGCACCACCGCCTAACTGATGGTCCATAATATTGTGGCCAAGTTCGCCACTTGCGTTACCCATACCGTTTGGAAAAGCGTCTGATTTAGATTGCATTAATATTGCTGTAGATGCCATTGATGAAGCACAAAGAAAAATGACTTTTGCCTTGAATTCTATAACCTCTTTGGTCATTCTATCTATTACACGAACACCGGTTGCTTTCTTTTTGTTTTTATCGTACAAAACTTCCGTTACGATAGAATTTGGTCTCAAGGTCATATTTCCAGTGGCTTCGGCCATTGGTATGGTTGAAGAATTGGAACTAAAATATGCACCATATGGGCAACCACGTTTACACCTATTTCTGTTTTGGCAGGTTCCTCTACCGGCACCGGGTTTTGAACCTTCGGTTATATGGGCCACCCTTCCAATGGTAAGCACTCTATTGTCATAATTTTTTTCAATACCATTTTTAAAATGCTCTTCAACACAATTCAATTCCATTGGTTTCAAAAAAACACTATCTGGTAAATGTGGTAGACCCAGTGATTCTCCACTTACACCAACGTGTTTTTCTACGTAGGTATACCATGGCTCAATATCTTTATAGCGAATAGGCCAATCAACACCTACGCCATCTTTGGCATTCGCTTCAAAATCTAAATCTGACCAACGATATGTTTGTTTGCCCCATATTAAAGAACGTCCACCAACTTGAGTACCTCTAATCCAATCAAAGCGTTTGGCTTCGTCATAATCATACACTGAGTCATCATTAAAAAAATGCCTCGTGAACTCGTCTATTTTCCAACGTGACTGTTTTGGGTATTTTGCTTTTATTTCAGAAGAAAG
Organism: Maribacter huludaoensis; assembly: GCF_029350945.1. Lineage (GTDB taxonomy): Bacteria > Bacteroidota > Bacteroidia > Flavobacteriales > Flavobacteriaceae > Maribacter > Maribacter huludaoensis. The sequence continues at coordinate 753,450 of NZ_JARKMS010000002.1, forward strand.
TGTGCCTGCATTTGGTACATCCCAAGGGTCTAAGTGCATATGCGGGTAGTCAATTACATGATTGACCATTCTACCACGTTCAAGCACAAGTGTCTTTAGACCTTTTTCACATAATTCTTTTGCTGCCCAACCGCCACTAATACCAGTACCTACAACTATGGCATCATAGGTTTCGTCCATTATATTTTTTGACATTATAAATTTTTAGGGTTTATTCTAAAATTACAGTTTTGTAGTAAAGGTAGTGTCCTGTACTATACGGCAAACCTTAAAAGTATAGGTAAATTGGCTTTAGAATTATTGTTGTACGGTTACTTTTAATGGGTTTTTTAGTCTTTCCGCAAACATGTTCAAATATCCGTTCCATTCTTTCTGCGACTTAAATTGATTACTTTTTTTCCAGCCAAAACCTGCATAGTATAAAGCCATATTTTCAGTTACCTTAATATTTGCAAATAGATTACTTTCATCTTTTTTATCGGTAATATAATGGTCATAACCGGTCATTTTATAATCAGGTACTACAATTGCCGTACCTAACTCAGAATTATCATGTGGTTCCCAATAGCTTACCCAACCATTTTGGTCGTTTACCGCAATTTCTCCATCCTTGTCATGAAGCGTAAGTCCTGCGGATATAGTATCTGTACCCTTTATCGTAATCTCAAATTTTGACAGATTACTGCCATAATCCAGTGAGATTTTCTTTTCCTCGGAAATCATATTTCCATTTGCGTCCCAGTTTTCATAAGTTAATACAAAACTTGTTCTTATGGGTCCTGTAGTAATGGTTTTCCACGTGGTGAAGTTTTTAGAGTAATAATAAGTAGAATCTACTTTTTTTGCTATACCGCCAACACCTCGGCTAACACCAACATGAAAATTATCTAGACCCTCACCATCATCTTTATGGTAACTACCTTCGGTATTTAGTTCTTTATGGTACCATTTATTGATGATTGGGTAATCTACCCTTTTTAACCAAGCGTCTATACCGCTAGATAGTGTGCCGCCTTTAACGCCATCTTCTTTCATTTTTTGAGCAACTGGACCATATGTCCTAAAGGCTACCCTATTGTTCTCCCAAGCATAATCATCGGTACGTTCAGGTGCAAATCTTGAATAACAAGCAGATATAGTATCTGGCACTTTAATTTTTTCTTTAACAATAACTTCAAAAGTCTTTTTGCTAAGAGGGGGCATTTTGGGCTGAAACAGAAGAATATCCATCCTATAATCACCATCGTTATCTACAACTTGCGATATTAATTCCTTCTTCGAATCTAGATCTCTGATTACTATTGTCTGATCTAAATTTTCAATTTTAAAATTATCCAAATCAACAGAAACAGTTTCAAAAGAACGATTTGTTCCCGAGGTATTTTCAATAACTATTTGTGGGTTGGACAAACCTTCTTCTTTACAGGAAAAAAGACAAATTAGTAAAGAGGAACTTAGTAATAGGATAGATTTTCTCATAAAACTCTATATTTAATTTTCATTACTTGGTTTACCAATAGTGGCTAAAATTCCGCCATCAACATAAACTACATGACCATTAACGAAATCACTCGCTTTTGATGCCAGGAATATAGCCGTTCCAGCCAAATCATCAGGGTCTCCCCATTTTGCGGCAGGTGTTCTATTAATTATAAACTCGTTAAAAGGGTGCCCATCTACCCGTATGGGCGCAGTTTGTGAAGTGGCAAAATATCCGGGACCAATACCATTGGTTTGGATGTTGTGCTTGGCCCATTCCGTAGCCATATTTTGGGTAAGCATTTTTAGGCCTCCTTTTGCGGCTGCATAAGCTCCAACAGTATTACGACCAAGCTCGCTCATCATAGAACAGATGTTTATTATTTTACCTTGTTTTCTCAGTATCATACTTTTTACAACATGTTTAGATACTATGAAAGGACTTACCAAATCAATATCAATTACTTGTTTAAAATCTGCTACCTCCATTTCTTCTAAAGGAGTACGTTTTATTATACCGGCATTGTTTACTAAAATGTCAATAGGTCCTAACTGACTTTGAATATCACTTATTGCGTTAATGACTTGAGATTCATCTGCTACATTGAATTTGTAGCCAACCGCATGAATACCTTCACTTTTATAAAGGGCAACGGCATCATCAATTTTTTGTTGAGATGAATTTCCGTTGACTACAATGATTGCGCCGGCTTTACCTAAACCTTTGGCCATGGCCATTCCTAGTCCGTGGGTGCTACCGGTTACCAAGGCAATTTTTCCTTTTAAATTAAACAGTTCTATACTCATATTTCTATTTTCTATCTTAACTCAGTTATTTTAGCAACGTCCATATCGTTATAATCTAAATTTTCTCCTGCCATACCCCAGATAAAAGTATAGTTGGATGTGCCTGAACCGCAGTGAATTGACCAAGGTGGTGAAATGACTGCTTCGTGGTTTTGCATCCAGATATGGCGAGTCTCTTGTGGTTGCCCCATAAAATGACAAACAGATTGTCCTTCTGGTACATCTAAGTAGAAATAAACTTCCATTCTTCTATCATGAACATGAGCGGGCATGGTATTCCATACACTACCGGTCTTTAACTCTGTCATTCCCATTTGTAGTTGACAAGTGGTTACTACGCCGCCAATAATCATTTGGCTAACCGTTCTGTGGTTAGCGGTTTCTAAAGAACCAAGTTCAAGTTTATTTGCATCGGCAAGACTAACTTTTTTGGTTGGGTATGTAGTATGTGCAGGTGCTGAGTTCAGATAGAATTTAGCTACATTTTTTTTGTCATCGCTCTTAAATGTAACTTCTTTGGCCCCCATACCAATGTAAAGTGCGTCTTTATGACCCAAACTGTAAACTGTACCATCTACCTCTACTTTACCCGAACTACCTACATTTATGATACCTAGCTCTCTGCGGTCTAAAAAGTATTTTGATTTTAGCGGATCAATGGCCTCAAGCTTTAGCGGTTCAACAGGTACTGCAGATCCTGCAATATACCTATCGTAGTGGGTATAGGTAAGATTGATTTTGCCTTCTTGCATTAAATTGTTGATTAAAAACTCTTCGCGTAATTCAGTAGTGTCATATTGTTTTACAGCTTCAGGACTAGAAGCATATCTAGTTTCGTATGATATTGACATTTTTATTGTTTTAATATTAGTTAAGTATTGATTTTCTTATTCCTAATTCAAGACCGCGTAGTTCCGCTAATCCTCTTAATCTACCGATGCCAGAGTAGCCTGGGTTGGTTTTTTTAGTTAGGTCATCTAACATTTTATGACCGTGATCTGGTCTCATGGGCATTCTTATATCTTTTCTTCCCACTTTTTTTCTTTTTTCCTGTTCAATAATCAGCGCTTTCATTACAGCATACATATCTACATCACCTTCCAAATGATTGGCTTCGTGAAAATTACCGTTGCTATCGCGTTTGGTACTTCTTAAATGTATAAAGTGTATTCTATCGGCAAGGCGCCTGACCATTTCGGGCAAATCGTTGTTTTCCAGAACCCCAAAAGAACCCGTGCAAAATGTGAGCCCGCAGTTGGGGCTGTCTATGGCCCTGTATAGTTCAAGTATGTCTTGTTGAGTACTTACTACTCTAGGCAATCCAAGTATAGGATATGGGGGGTCATCTGGATGAATGCACATTAAAATCTTGGCCTTCTCTGCAGTAGGCATGATGTGTCCTAAAAAATCATACAAGTGCTTTTTTAGGTCTAAAGGCGTAATATCTTTATAATTAGCTAAAATACTATTGAACTCTGCTAAAGTGTAACCTTCTTCGGCACCAGGTAGACCCGCAATAATATTTTTGGTCAGTTTTTCTTTTTCACTTTTGGTTAAAGAATCAAAATAGGTTTTAGCTGAAGATATTTCTTCTTCTGTATAACTTTTTTCTGCGTTTGGTCTTTTTAACAAAAAAAGTTCAAACGCAGCAAAGGCCTTTGCTTCAAAACGTAGTGCAGTAGATCCATCTTCCATTTGATACTCTAAATCTGTACGTGTCCAATCTAACACGGGCATAAAATTATAACAGACAATATCTATATTGCATGAACCTAAATTGGCTAAAGTTTGTTTGTAGTTTTCTACATAGTGCATATAGCCATCTGCCTGGGTTTTTATAGATTCATGTATAGGTACACTTTCTACAACAGACCACGTAAGACCTGCTTCTTCTATACAATCTTTTCTTTTCTGTATTTCTGATATAGGCCATATCTCGCCATTGGGTATATGGTGCAATGCAGAAACTATACCTGTGGCCCCGGCCTGTTTAATATCAGAAAGAGATACTGGATCTTCTGGTCCGTACCATCTCCAAGTTTGTTCTAACATATTTTATAATTGTTTTATACTCCACTAAATGCGCTAAATCCTCCGTCAATTGGTACCACAATGCCGGTAACAAAGGCAGCATAATCTCCGCACAACCATAATGTAGTACCCACTAAATCTTCTGGTTCTCCAAAACGCCCCATAGGAGTTTGTTCTATTATTGTATTGCCCCTGGCAGTCAAAGAGCCGTCTTCTTGCGTTAATAATGTTCTGTTTTGGTCGGTTAGAAAAAAACCGGGCGCCAAAGCGTTTACTCGAATACCAACTTTAGAAAAATGAACGGCCAGCCATTGTGTAAAATTAGAAACAGCTGCTTTTGCGCCACTATAAGCTGGTATTTTCGTTAATGGCGTAAAAGCGTTCATGGACGATATGTTCAAAATGCTACAGCCTTTACGACCGATCATGTCTTGTGCAAATACCTGTGTAGGTAAGAGTGTACCAATAAAATTAAGATTAAAAGTAAATTCAATACCCGTAGTTTCTAGATTAAAAAAGGTCTTAAAACCTTCTGTAGTATTCATCAAATCTTCTTCTTCTAAATATGGCTTACTGGTAGTTCCCAATGGATGGTTACCTCCAGCTCCATTGATCAAAATATCACAAGGGCCTAAATTGTCATCGACTTCTTTTTTTGCTTTCTCCAATGAACTTTTGTCAAGAACATTGGCTACAACCCCAATAGCTTCGCCGCCAGTTGTATTAATTTCATCTGCTACTCTTTGCGCTGCGTCTTTGCTAAGATCTAATACGGCAATTTTATAACTTTCTTTAGAAAGTGCTTTTGCCAAAGTGCTACAAAGTACACCACCAGCACCAGTTAATACTACTACTTTTTTTATCATTATGCTTTATTGTTTTGTTTTGTCAGCGTTGTTGTAAGTATAGTTTGACACTATTCTCAAATTTTAAAATTTTAATTTAAACGAACTAAGGACTTACTTGAACAATAGTACATTTTAAGGGGTCAATTCGTTCATTTTAAATATTACAAGTCTACTTTTTACTTTTCTTTTATGCATCCTGTAGTATCTTGTTTAATACAGATGATTTGAATGATTTTACCTTTGAAAACTATATCCTAAAGATTTTATTTGTGAAGAAATTTGAGTAAAATTATTGATGAAATTTTTGACGAAAAGGTCAGGGGTTAATAAGGTTATTAATTTCGTGTGCTAATTTTTTAAATATAACTAGTGTGTTTAAGGTTATCTAAAATTGCTTATTTACTACCCCTATTTCTAAAGAAGTTTACACTTTTAATAGTATGACAAATAGATTATACAAGTTGTGTTTTTTGCTATTGCCTTGCTTATGCTTTGCTCAAATTGAAAAAAACACTTATCAGTTTAAACACTTAAGTACTTCTGATGATTAAGATTTTAAAATCTACCATCGTTAGTCGTGTTCAACTCTTTATCTTACTCCATATAAAATACCTCGTCCAAAGGTTTTGAAATAGGGGAGTTGTCATCATTGGTTTCCATAATGTCAGCCATAAATGCCCACCATTTCTTTACAATCTGGTTCTGGCTTAAATCTTGTGAACCACCATTGCCTGACACTTTTTGAAATGCAAAAAGTGTGTTTGTTTCTTCATCTAAAAAGATGGAGTATTCACTTACGCCAGCCTTCTTTAGCAGTTCTTTTAGTTCTGGCCATATTTCATTGTGCCTTTTTGTATATTCTTCTTTAGCACCGGCTTTTAGTTTCATTTTAAATGACAATCGTTTCATCATAATAGTTGTTTTGGTTCATAGTAATGTATTACCGGTTATATGGGTATAGTAAAATATCTAAATGGTCTACTTTCTTTGTATTATGACCTAGTTTACAATACTCTTTTATGCTTAACATGCTACCTGTGTTTCTAAACATTCTTCTTAGTTTTTCCACTGCGTTTTCCATACTGCCCAGTTGCTTAAAGGACCATTGATCTGGAGTTTTTAAAAAGGGTAAGAGGTAGTCGTAAGCTTTTTGTAAATCGCCTGTATTTGACCGGTAATTCCATATATCTATTTGAACACCATCTTTCCTGCCAAAAAATGCAAGTTTTGATAATCCTGTTAAATTTAAAATACTGTACGTTAATGATTTTGTTCGTTGAAGTTCATGGGGTTGTTTACCATCTGCTTCAATTTGGGGTTCAACTAGTTTTTCAACTACTGATGACAGAATATTTCTTGCTTCTTCTATTCTATTTAGGAATAGGAGTAAAGCTACCACTTGCACTTCATAAAGCGTGGCATGATTATTTTTTCTCGATTTTTCCAATTGCCCCAGTTCACTTGTTTGTAACCAATTTAGATAGCTTTTTAACCAGGCTTTAAGTTCATTTCCTAAATTTGGTTCTAATGAATTGTTTAATTCTAAAATTTCAATGGCGGTAATGATATGTGTAATTCCTGAAAACTCTATTATGCCAAAACATCTTCCGGTACTGGAGCCTGGTACTCCTTGGGCATAATTTAGGTTAGGATTCATTCTAGTCTCCTTGTCTACGAACCATACTTTAAGTAGCTCTTTGGTTTTTTTAGCATATGTATTATCTCCAGAAAAAAAGTACGCCAAAGAAAGAATTTTGACGTTATTTATCATTTTATCCTTTACGGGCTCATCTACGTTTTGACCCCTTGTTAGGGGATTAATTTTACCATCTTTTCTGACCCAAGGTAAACCATCATCTTTACTAGGGTCTGGCCACCAATAGGGCGCTAGACTTAAATAATCATGCTTATTATTGCTAACGGCAACCTGCTTTTTGGTCATTACCGAAAAACTACCTTCTTTTAGCGCTTTATCTGCCGCTTTGATGAGCGATTTATAGGCAGGTAGAAAATCATCATCTCTTTTTCTAATTGCCAGTTTTACTTGAGAGAGCAGTTTGTAGTTGTAAACCGTAAGCTCATTACCAACTATATTCCAACCAGGCTTAGTCGAATAAATAGTAGGTACATCCGTTTGAAATGTACCTACATTTTTTTCTTTTTTTTGACCACAAGCATTATTTATGATGAACACTACTAAAAGTAAAGTAGCTTTTAAAGTGTTTTTGTTCATCTGAAAATAACTTATTTAAGTTTTAGGATTTCACTACCTGCTAATAAAAATGCCCCGGTACCATAATTTTGCCAGCTATCTGCAGTTGCTGGTTGAGGATCTGCACCTATATCTTGTACCCAGCCTACCATACCATTTTCGTGTTGGCAAGCAGCCAATGCTTGCCATGCTTTTGTTACTACAGGCGTATATTCTGCTTTATTCAAAAGTCCGTTGTTTATACCCCAGGCTAGCGCAAAAGTGTAAAAACCGCTTGCACTAACTTCACCATGCTTAAAAGATTCTGGTGAAAGTAAACTTGTACGCCATAGCCCATCTTCTTGTTGTAGTCCTTTAATTCTAGCAGACATTTTTTTATATAGGTTTACATAAAAATCACGATGTTCATAATCTTCAGGCATATCAGATAGTATTAAAGCAAGTCCGCCAAGTACCCAGCCATTACCTCTGGCCCAGAAAATTTTCTTTCCGTTAGGTTCTTTTAAATCTTTTTTATTCACACCCCATTGATAGCGTGTATCCCTTGCAAATAATTGTTCTTTGTGATCAAAGAGTTTATCATAGGTTTCTTTATAATACTTGTGCATGGCATCTAAATATTTTTGCTCACCTGTTTGTTTTGCATATAGCGTAATTACGGGAGGTGCCATAAATAAAGCATCACACCACCACCATAGTATTTTTTTTTCGGCATGTTTATCTGTTCCGTCTTTCCATGCATTTGGTTCATAGAGGTGTATGTCTAAAAATTCTTTGGTGGGAGATAAGTCTACAAGATTTTTTCTAGTCGAGTTTGCATATAGGTAAGCATATGAAATAGCGACATCATCTGCATGATGGGTACGGTACAATGGTTTCCAGTCATTAGTATATCCCATAGTTTTTAACGCTGCTAAAAATATAGGGTTGTCCGTGGCTTGGTGTGCACGTGTAACACCAATGTAATAAGCACCATTGGTCCAATCGGTCGGTGCTAAAGCAAAAATAGGGTGGGCTTCTTGCCATTCCAATGCCTTGACCATAGCGTTTTCTATATCTGATTTTTCAATTTTATTTTGCGCATTGGTATTTACTATGTGCAAGAATGAAAGAAATACTATAGTAGTATTTAGTATTTTTCTAATTTGTTTACTTTTCATTATCAATTGTTTAAATAGAATTAATAGTTTTTTGAGTTGTAAATCTTTACATCTGTAGTACGTTTAAGTGTAATACCTTCTTTGGTTTTAACTTTTGGTCCATTGTTCTTAAAATCAATAAACAGCGCCGTTGGTTGTCCTGAGTTTGATTTAATAATGGTATTTCTAAATTTTAAGTATGACCCTTCACCTACATAAATTGTTTGTAAATTTTCGTTTTCATTTAAAGTAATTACTGCATAACTGCCAGTAAATACAATTTCTTTATGATGATCGGTAAAAGTGGCGTCTTTTGAATCTTGAACCAGAATTAATTGCTTTATATTTTTTTTATCAATGCAGCTTATTACCTCAAAACCTTTAAAAATTTTGTCTTGTTTAATTTCTGAAACCGATACTATACTCCCATTTTCTCCTTTAACAGGTTCAAATAGCAAAGCGAAAGGGTTTTGCCAAGCTTCATTCTTTTTACGAATAACCAATGTTGGAGTTTTTTCTGATCTGTAAGATTTGGGTCCCTCGGTGCTTGGTGGTGCCATAACAGAAGTATATTCCCTATCTTCTGCTCCAAGAATAAAAGCTTTCATTTTTATGGGTTCTGGGCTAAGTTTATTGACCGTAAAAATTGCAGTTACATTTTCTGATGTCTGTTTTGATGTTTTTACCGATTCAAAGTAATGCCACCCAGGATGCTTCGCTTTTTTGTTGTTTGTCCATGGCTTATTTTTTGAATTCGAATACCTCTTTTGGTCAGGAAATAGCGGTAGTGGCCCTTCGTTACCTATAATATTTAAAGAATCTCCAATATTGTGATATATATAGTCATGATATTGGTTTGGTAGCGCAGATTTAGACCTGAATACATCAACATAATAACCAGTGGTTGGTGAAGTTATTATAATACCCAAAGTTCTTTCTTGTGTTGCTTCGGTAAAATCTCCCTTATCATCTTTAAAACTTGTTCTAGAAAATGAATTATAAGGAGAAATAGCTTCTGTTCTTGGTTCTGGTTCCACCACAATTTTTTCCACCCTATTTATTTCTAGACCGGCCCAACCGCCTTTACCTTCAGATGATCCATTTACAATTACAGTGTTGTTAGATGCAAATAACCTATAGTAATTTTCATGAATTTCTGTACGGTATCTACTTCTGCCAGATTTGCCTCCTAAAACAAAACCTTTACCATACAATTCCATAAACATTCCTGTAGCATGCCCATGTACATAATGCCCGCCACCTACAAAAGTCATAAGGTCATCTTCGGCATTTTCATTTTTGTTTAAATTACGTTGTAGAATAATGCCTGCAAAAGGTAGTTCATCTGTAACAGGTAATGGGTAATCTTTAACACTACCTTCAATATTGGTTTCGAACCAAAGTAATTTGGTAGGTTCATTGTAAAAACTAGCTCCATAGTTACGCCCGCTTAACTGAAATCTTCTATAATTTCCGTTGGCGATATTACTATTTATAAGAGATCCAAATATGGTTGCGAACTTTTCCTGATTTTCTAATTTTGCCAGGTAATATGCCGTTTCGTAAGCGTGATAATTTGGGTTGTATTCACGATGACCGTCTCCAAATAATATAGTTTCCTTTTTGTTTGGATAAGTTAAGTAATACGGTTTGGGTAACGCTTCTAGAATTTGAGGATACTTTTGACCTAAATGTAAAGATGGATCATACTTGGTCAATAAGGTCATTAAATAGGTTAGAAAAGTATTTACCCCATTAGCATAGTTTATACTCTCTGGCCAGTCACCATTGTATTCTAGATAGTGATCAGCAATCTTTTGCAAGGCATCTTGATGTTTAGTGTTTATTGTCAAAAAATAGGGGAGCAGTCTTTTACGTTCACCTTCATCATCCAATGCCAATATATTGCCTACTAGGCTTGGTGATTCTAAAATAGGCCAATTACAGTTAATTATGCCACGCTCAAGAGCCAGTTTTACATAAGTACGAAACACTTTTTGACCATCCTCAAAATTGTAGGTAACCATAGAAGTCTTACCTAGGTCATATACTTTGCCGTTATTTTTTAAATAATGATAAACAAAATCATAAATAATAGGTAATTGAGCACCAATTTCACGGGCTTCCCTTAAATGATCCTGTGTATATAACCATCCGGCATTATGGCTTGCTTCTGGTTGGGGCAGTGCTAATAATCCATTTGAGATATTGTATAATACTGATCCGGCATATTCGGCATATTGTTCATCATCGGTTAAAAAATAGAGAACTCCGCAATCAATTGCTGTTTGCAAATAATGCATTATGGTATTTTGTTCTTCTCTTGCCCTACCATTAAAACTGGTATAAGTATGTAACGGCGGAAATTTCTTTGTTTTTATACCAGTGTAGTTCCATGGTAGCTTTTTTATATAACTCTCTTTATCGCTTTGGTATGTGATAAGATCATTTTCTACCCTTTCAGTAAAATTTTTATAATAATCGCTAATCTCAGTATTGGTCTTGATCTTGTGAAGAATGGTTGGCTTGTCAGCTTCTTTAACCCAAATAGAAGGACGTTCGGTGACCTGAGAATATAGGGGTGTATAATAACATAAAAAAACAACTAGTATCAGTTGCCCGATACGAGTTTGTTTTTCTATAAATAGGTTTATTATACTGCTTTTTTGCATTCTTATTTTTCTAATCTAAACTTTGCCATTTTTACTTCTTTAGAAGAGGTGCCGATCATAATAGTATAATCACCTGTCTCCAATATCTTATCCATAGTTAAACCGGTAAATTTCAACATTCTTGGAGTTATGGTAAAACTTACTTTCTTTGATTCACCTGGTGAGAGTTCTATTTTTTCAAAACCCTTCAATTCTTTATCCGGGCGGGTAACAGAACCAATATCATCTTTAAGATACATTTGAACCACTTCTTTAGCTTTCATTTTGCCTATGTTGGTTACGGTTGTACTAACTATAAGTTCGGTATTGGGTGTAATCGTATCGTTAGAAATTTTGAGATCGGCATACTCGAATTGGCTATAACTTAAACCATGGCCAAAAGGATATATAGGACCATCTTCAAGAAATAAATATCCTTTTTTATTATTTATTTCCTTCATGCTGTAGTGAAAGGGAATTTGTCCAATGGATCTTGGTACGGTTACCGGAGATTTACCTGATGGTGAAACTTCGCCAAATATTATTTTAGCTAAGGAGGAATCGCCCAATTCGCTTAAATCCCATCCGTCTAAAATTGCATCTGCTTTATCAGCTATAGTATTTATAGAAAGAGTTCTTCTATGTTTTAGTACCACTATTACGGGTTTGCCTAGTTCTTTTACTTTTTGAACTAGTTGATCTTGGGCCCCAACAGGATCAATGGTTGCGCGGTCTCCTAGCGCATTATTGAAAAAGGCTTCTTTTGAAGTAAATTCATCCCCTCCCAAAAACAGAATAGTTACATCTGCTTCTTTTGCCATGCCTACCATTTTATCAATGGTACTATCGCTAGTTTTTAATAGTTGAGGTACGCCCTTATTTTGGTCAGTTAGGTCAAAACCTTTATCTGCAATGAAGTTTACATTGCTACCTGCTACAGACTCAAAAGCTGCTTTTGTACTTTCGTTCAATAGAGGTCCAAGCAAGGCAATTTTTTTGGTGGTTTTTTTCAGTGGCAACGTGTTTGCTTCATTTTTTAGGAGTATTATGGATTCTAGATCTGCTTCTTGCGCCAATGCCAATGAGGCTTGTGAGCGAACTTCTTTCTTAACCTTTTTTATATCCACATAAGGATTATCAAAAATACCTAAGATCATTTTAGTTCTAAGTACCCTTTTTACAGAACGATCGATCATTTTTTCGATGCTAGGGTCTTTTTTTACCATTTCTGGTAAGTATGCATACGAGTCTTCTGCGTAAAGGTCAATGTCTATGCCAGCTGTTAATCCCAATAATGCTGCTGCTTCAGGAGATTCTGCTACTTTCATAAAATAGTATAGACGAGCTATATCATTAGAGTCTGAAACCACATAGCCATCAAAACCCCATTGGTCTCTAAGTACTCCTGTAAGTAGTTCTGGATTACCATGACTTGCAATTCCGTTTAGATCTCCATGCGATGCCATTATACCCAATGTTCTAGCTTCTTTTACCGCTGCTTCAAATGGAGGGTAGATTTCGTCTATTAATGTACGTGGAGATATTTCTATTGCCGCAAAATTAGAACCGCCAAGAACTTGGCCATATCCGGCAAAGTGTTTTGCAACGGCACCAATGTGAGTTCCGTTTCCTAAACCTTCATAATTACCTTGTACACCTTTAATAGCGTTGACGACCATTTGTGTGGTCAAATAAGTGTCCTCACCAAATGCTTCGGACATTCTGCCAAAACGAGGATCTCTAACAATATCTGCCTCTGGTGAATGGCACATGTGCATACCTCTTAGTCTTGCCTCTTTTCCAACAACGTCCCAAACGCGGCGTACCAAATCTGGGTTAAATGATGCGGCCGAAGTAATAGGTCTTCCAAATTTTGTACAGCCTTCTGCATCAACACCATTATATGATTCTGTGACAAACAATGCTGGTATGCCCCAACGATTACTTTCTATTATATACTTTTGAAGTTCATTGTTTAGTTTTGCCGCAGCCAAAGGAGATATATGTTCTCCTGGATTTTTTATTCCCGCAATACCAAGCTTTAATTTTTCTATTACCCGTTCAGATAGCTCCATATTTCCTTTCTCATCTGATTTAACACCGATATTGGCATGAAAAATTCTCATTTGGGCTACTTTTTCTTCCAATGACATTCTTGGTAAAAGATCATTTACCCTTTCTTCAATAGAAAGAGATACATCTTTGTATGGCATTTTGTTTTTTTGTGCCGATATACCGATCGTTACTAGGAAAAGAAAATATAAGATTTGATATTTCATTGGTTTCATTACTGTTGATTTCTATTAACTAAATTACTTTAAGGTGTTATGCAATTTCTTATGGTTGTACAATGGTACTTCTGTCTGCATTTTGTGCTTCTGTCAATGTTTTTCCTTCTATGAATAAAACAAAACGGTCTAAAGCATGGAATTTAGAACGACCGGAAACTTCCATAGTGTATAGGCCCGGATTATCGAATTTTACGAAAATATTGTGTGGGTCATTATCACTGGTATTGGAGCGCCATAACCATTCGCCTATACGGTTCATATAAATTTTTAGCCAACCGTTTGAGCTGCTGCCCTCAACAACTGGTGTTTTCTCAACTCCTTTAGGGTATACTATACTACTTTCGCGTTGTCCAAAAAAGTCAGTGGCATCTGGAAAGCGAAGCCAAGAATCATTTCCTTCAGATTGAACATCGCCCTCAGATATTCTTGAACGCCAAACGAACTGATAGGTTCCTGGTGTTGCAATATTCAATTTGTAGACCAAAGTGCCTATGCCTGGCGTATTAAAATTATCCTCTTTAATCCAGCGTAAATAGCCGTTACCTTCAAAATCATCTAATGTATTTCCGCGTTCCCATTGCAAATCTCCCTCAGCTGATTCAAATTCAACGCTAATAATTCCATTATTTTCCGTATAGCTAATGACGTTTGCATTGGTGTTAGGTGTGCTAGGGTCACTCATATCACCTTCTTCTGTATTAACATTATCCTCTGTTATTTGTTCCATAGGTTCATCTGTAATAGCATCTGAACTACAAGAGAAATTTAATGTCAAAAAACCGGATAGCAACATTGTTCTAATAAAGGAGGTCTTTATCATTTCTTGTAGCTTATTTTATAAGTTCCAGAGCCTAATCTAACCTCATTATTACTTATTGGTTCTTGTTGAAAAGTTTGCCAATCCGTACCATTGATCTTTAAACTGTTCTTCTCATTTTCGTTTAATGGTAAAAGTGCGGTGGTATTGAATGGAACAGTTAATTCCATTTTAAAAATAGTATCATCTAAAGACCATTTAGAATCAATATTTCCATAGGGTGTAGGTACAGATACTTCTGCATAGTTTACTTGCTTTGGAAATTTTGGGTCTACAATGAATTCTTTATATCCCGGTTTGGACTTTGATGATTTTATACCTCCTAAAGATTCGTAAAAGTATGCCGCAAAACCACTGTGCATTGGGTGATTCAAGGAATTTGTAGGTCCTTCCATTTTCTCCCATTCAAATTGACGCTCCGGCCATGTTGTAAAGCCGGAATTCATAACATAGGTTTGACTAGGAAATTCTGGTGTTGTTAATATTTCATGGGCTAAGTTTTCTTTACCGTACTTGGTCAAAACAGTATAGATATATCTGTTACCATGAATGCCTGTGGCATGGTGACCGCCCTTTACCTCGGTAATGTTATATGCTAAGCCGTTAACCACTTTATGTATATCGTTTTCTGGTACCATACCAAACTGCAAAGCTTGTACGGTTGCGGTCTGACTTTGATACCATTTATGCTCAGTGTTTGGAATATTTTTAAGATATGCCTTGTTGAACGCATTTTTTAAAGAATCTTTTTCTTCTTTCATCTGTGCTGCAAAAGCTGCATCATCGTTCATTTTAGCAAAAGTTTCCATAATTCCCAATACATCATAAAAATAAGCGTTAGCGGATATAATGGAGTCGGTTTCCATGGCGCTCGGATTTAACCTTCTGTCCCATAACGGCGGACACCAATCGCCCATACCGTCTTGCATAATTCCGTTTTCGCCTTTGAACGAGAGATAGAAGTTAGTTAACTCTTTCATCTCCTCGTAATATTCCTTAACTATGGTTTCATCTCCATAATACCTATAACTGTACCATGGTAAGTACATGGTGGCAACGCCCCAATCAATCTTAGCATAGGTAGATGTGCGCTTACCGGGAGCTATCATAGTAGGTACTTGGAATTTGATGTCCGGATCATTGTGCCCTTTTGTTGGTCGCATTTGGGTACGTATATCTTCCATATACTTTTGGTAGAAATCATACATATCATAATTATAAAGTGCATATTCTGCAAAAGCATGGGAATCTCCTAGCCAACCACATTTTTCTCTATGTGGACAATCTTCTGGTATACCATGTAAATTATCTACAATGGTCCATTTGCTTACCTCATGCATTTTATTATATAGCTCTTCTGATGAGGTGAAACTTCCAGTTTCATTTATATCCGTAGCGACCAAAACAGCTTTTATCATATTTGCATCTGGTTCTTTTGAAACGCCTGTAATTTTTGCATATCTAAAACCATGGTAGCTGAATTTTGGCTCCCAAGATTCAGGTTCACTACTTTTACAGATATATTCATAAATCTGCGGCATACCATTGGCACCACCACCGGTAGCACCTTGGAAAATGTCTGATTTATCTGTTTTAAGAGCTTCGGTGGTAGTAATCTGTATTAATTGTCCGTCTTTTTCCTTAACATTAATTTTGACCCAACCCGCTATATTTTGCCCAAAATCTACAATCCACTCTCCATCTACACTTTTAAAAACTTTTCTAGGTTCTAATTCTTTAAGTTTTTTAATGGCAGGTATTTGCTGTGCACTGACTTTTTTAATTTTTGGGTTGGCTACTTTTGGGTGGTTCCAATCTTTATCGTTATACCCTACCGTGTTCCAACCATTTATTTCGTACCTGGCATCATAGGTGTCTCCACCATAAATGTTGTTGAATACAATTGGTCCTGTAGATTCTTTCCAAGTATCATCGGTATAAAAGTCATCTTCTTGACCATCTGTATAGGTTACCTTTATTAAAAGCCTAACTGCAGGTGGACCATATGATAAGTCTTTTTCAGATTCGGGGTCATTTTTCCAAGAGATGTTTTGACCATAAAATCCGTTTCCTAAAATAATACCTAAGGCGTTGGTACCTGGTTCTAGAATTTCTGTAAGGTCGTAATCTACATAATATGCTTGCTTGTCATAATTAGAGGGTGCAGGGTCCAAGACATGATCTCCAACTTTATTTCCATTCAAGTATAGTTCATAATAACCTAAGCCGCAGATATACGCTTTAGCACTTTTTATCTCTTTTGTTACATCAATTTCGTTTCTAAAATAACTGGCAGCGAAACCTTTTACGGCAGTAGGTTTATCCATTTTACCGGTTTTATAATCTCGGTACTGGTATGGCGATCTTCTTTTGTCTTCGTTTAATGTTATCCACGCAGAAGAACCCCAATCTATTTCGGTTTCAACACCAGTTTCAAATTTTTGTATTTCAGACCAATTGGATTCTTGTTCATTTTCATCCCATATTTTAACCTTCCAGTAATAGGTTTGCATAGGTTTTAAAGGCTCACCAGTATAGGTGATAAAAGTTGATTTAGCCGAAGCTGTTTTGTTAGTGTTCCAAATATCTGCTTTGTCTTTATTTAATAAGTTTTTTTTACTTGCAACTAGAAGGTGGTATGCAGATTGCGATTTGTTAAACCCTTCTGAAGTTACAACCCATGAAAAAACAGGTGTACTTTTTTTTCTGTTTTGTAAATTATTAGCAGTTAGTTTATTAAAAGATAAGCTTAATGTTTCAGTAGTTTGATTACATGAACTCAACAATAAATAAATCAATATGAAGCCAAGTTTTTTTAATAGATAAAATATTTTTGACAATTCCATAATTAATATATGCTAGTTCTTGTTTATTAGATAGTAATTATGGCAATGTACTTTTTTTGTACTGTTAGGGTATCCTGTACTATATGGTTAAATTGTAGGTGAGCTCAATAAATTAATTTTTTACATCTAGATTCCTAGCAAAGTATAAATGTGAATAAAACTATTGGTATTTTGAATCAAAATTGGTCTAAGTGATGTAGAGTTTAAAAAAAGCGTTTTGTTGAGAAATGTTTTGTTTGTTAGTTAAAAATTATGATAATTAATAAATAGGTTGTTGTTTTTTTACGACATCAGTACAGTGCAGGATGCTTTTAAGAAAACATTAAGATAATTTTCGTGAAAACCTCACATTATGAAAAAAATT
Source organism: Maribacter huludaoensis (assembly GCF_029350945.1). GTDB lineage: Bacteria > Bacteroidota > Bacteroidia > Flavobacteriales > Flavobacteriaceae > Maribacter > Maribacter huludaoensis. The sequence goes on from NZ_JARKMS010000002.1 coordinate 770,935, forward strand.
ACTCTTAATTCATTATTAATTTACTGTTTTACGCTTATTACACTTGTAGTTACAGCACAAAACGCACCACCCTCAGATGGGATTTTTAAATTACAAAATGTTGCTACAGGGAAATTCTTAACAGATGCTGGTTCAAGCACATCTCCAGTTACCATATCAGATTCAGGTGACGAACCAAGTACACATTTTACGTTTGTAGAAAGTGGGTCATATTATAATATTGATAGTGAAATTTCAGGAATTTTACGTGCGCCAGGCGCCGGTGGACCGGGAGGTCCTTATGTAGTTGTAAGCACGTTAAAGAATCCGCCAGCAGCGGATTCCGATAAAACGTGGACACTAAAGTATAGTGCAGCTACTGACAGTTATAGATTTGAATCTAGAACCGCTGGTAGATATTTGTATCAAAATGAAGATGGAACCGTAACTCATTCTATAGTCGATGCTACTGATGATCGTAGTAATTGGAAACTTATTCCTGTTGTGGAAATTCCTGTTGTACAAATTCCCGTGGGTACAACTCTTCTGTTTCAAAATGTAGAGACAGAAGAGTACTTATCCACTGCATCAGTGAGCAATCAGCCCGTAACCATGTCTGCTTCAGGAGAATCCGATAATACACATTGGACACTTGTAGAAAGTGGAGACTATTATAATATTGATAGTAAAAGTGAATCTAATGCTACTGGAATACTACGTGCACCAGGTGCTGGTGGTTCAGCAGGTCCTTATGTAGTTTTAGGAACCTTAAAAGCCCCGCCTGCGACCGATAACGATAAAACTTGGACAGTAGAATATAATGGTTCCACTGACACCTATAGATTTGGCTCAAGAACCTCAGGTAGATATTTATATCAAAATGAAGATGGAACGGTAACACATACTACAGTTTCAGACACCGATAATAGAAGCAATTGGAAACTTATACCTTTTGTGGAAACGCCAGAAGGGGCAGCTCCTGATGAAGATACGAATCCTGATTTATCCTGTTCAGGTGAATTTGACAATAACAATACTAGAAATTTTGATATTCCAAACCCTGAAAATGTAGGAACTATAGATGACAGAACGTGTTATTCAGATTACAGTGAAGTTTCTGTCAATGGCAAAACATGGGGCGTATATAATATTACCGATGGATCTAATCATATTGATGCGCCTAATACTTTACAACCCAGAATGGAGCGTTCTTTAAACAGATCTCAAGAAACTGGTGTTGGAAGTTTTGCAAGGTTCAAAGGAATTGTAAGAATACTAGAAGTAGGTGATGCTGGTTCTTTTAACCAAGACGGGAGTTACTTAATACAAGCCAAAGGTAAACATACAGGTGGCGGAGGCTCAGCAGACCCTGCAATCTGTTTGTATTTGGCAAAGCCCGTTTATGGTACGGGTGAAGATGCAGATAAGCAAATAGCCTTTGATATTTATGCAGAACGTATTTTAGAACGAGGAGGATCAGGTAGCGGTAGAGAAGTTGTATTCTTAAAACAAGTAGCTAAGAATGCGGAAATTGATTTTGAATTAGAGATTGGGTTTAGAGCTGATCCAAACGATGCTTCAAAAAAAATACATTATTGCGATGCGGTTATTGGTGGCGAAGCCTTTAAATGGAATATTCCTGACCCAGAAAGAGGACTGCAATCTGGTATTAGATATGGTGCCTATCGTGTAAAAGGTGGACGAGCTCAAATAAGGTGGGCAGAAACTACCTATGAAAAAGCAGAAGTAGTAGATGAAAACCCCACTGGTCCTGAACTGACAACTGATGTTGTGGTATTAAGAAATGTAGAAACGGGAGAATTCTTAACCACTGGAGCAGCAAGTGCTCAACCCGTTACCATGTCAGTTTCAGGTGGAGCGGAAAATACAAAATGGACGTTTGTCAAAAATGGAGCTTTTTACAATATAGATAGTGAAAGCGAAACTGGAGGAACCGGAATTTTAAGAGCACCTGGTGCTGGTGGTCCTGGAGGACCTTATGTAGTTGTAAGTACTACAAAAGCCCCACCAGCAGGTGATACCGATAAAACCTGGATTATATATTATGACGAAACTAAAGATACATATCGATTTGAATCTAGAACGTCTGGCAGATATCTATATCAAAATGAAGATGGAACGGTAACACATAGTAAAGTACCTGCAACAGATAATAGAAGTGTATGGGAAGCTATACCACCAGGAGAACCTTTACTATTAGAATTAGTTTCCACAAATGTTAGCTGCGCCGGAGCAGATGATGGTACGGTCAGTGTTTCGGTTACTGGAGGAATAGCACCATATAATTATTTATGGAGTTCTGGTGAAACAACGGAAACCTTAAACAATCTTGCAGCAGACACCTATTCCGTATCGGTTACTGATGCTTTAAATGCTACCATAACGGCAAGTACAGAAATAACCGCACCTAGTAATATCGTCGTGACGGTATCAGATAATGCAGTATTGTACGCAGGATATGATGGAGCAGAACAATGTGCTACCATTGGAATAACAACCGTTACAGGTGGAGAAGGGCCATATAATTTTGCATGGAGTACGGGGAAAACAACTGAAATGATTGATGTTTGCCCAGATAGTACACAAACCTATACGGTAATTGTAACAGACGCTAATGGCTGCGAAGCAACCGCGGAAATTACGGTTGAAGTAATTGATGTAAGTTGTGGAACAGATAACAACCCAAAGATACTTATTTGCCATAAGGGTAAAACAATTTGCGTTGCACAAACGGCAGTAAAAGCACATTTAGAACATGGGGATACACTGGGAGCATGCACTGGAGATTCAAATAATGCAGAATTGAGTATACGTACTTATCCAAACCCATTTACGACTTCTATAAAAGCCATCATTGATACCAAAAAAAATAGTACGGTTAAATTACTTCTGTTAGACAATAGCGGTAATAGCATTGCTGAAAAAACACAGCGCATTAAGAAAGGTATCGAAACAATTGAGTTATCAATAAATACCTTGCCAATAGGTACCTATTATTTGCAGGTTTATATAAACAATGAACTTTATAGTTCGGAAATTTTTATTAAAAATTAAACTTATTTATTTAAATTATCCTTCAAGAGTTAAAAGAGACTGTCTGAAATAGGCAGTCTTTTTTATTATTCAGTACAACTGATATTTGAAAAATATATTTGTTTTGATGTTTATTAATTGAATCATTTTTTAGGTAGATTTAGATAAAGTGCATACAGATTAATAGGGGGGTATAAATTTATTTGGCAAATACTATATTCAAAAAACAGAATAAATTATTGAAAAAGATATGTGAAATTAATTGCTAAATAACGGTCGCTTCAAAATAATATTAGCGTTTGGTTGTAATTGAAATTTGGTTAAGTATCATCTTATCAGAAATAAAATATTGATATAATTTAGCGGTTACATTCTTAAACCCTTTCTAATTTTATAGGATAGCTGTTATTGGCATTCCATTGACATACGTATAAATTTTCATCATTATCAACACAAACATCATGACAGTGTTTAAATATTTGTTCTTTTTGAACCATTCTTTCTAATTGACCATTTTTATATTGTGGTTTAACACCGCCTGGGTTTGAAACTACCTTGCCGTTTTTATTTAAAATGGTAACAAAACCAGATTTTGGACTTGTTCGTGTTGGGTGTGTATTCATATCACCTTCTTCAAAATCTGTCTCAGAAGACCAACATACACCGGCATAGAGGTTTCTATTGTGAATTACAGGTCTGCATACAAAAGCCCCGGGTAAATCTATTTGCTCAATAAATATACCGTCAAGTGTAAAACGCTTAAAACAATTTGCCGCCCTAGAAGTTATCAATAAAGTGGGAAGTCCTTTTTCTCTATAATCTATACAGACGCCATGTGCTGTTTGAAACTGATTTTGACCAGTACCGCGTCCTTCTCCAATTTTACGTATAAATTCACCATCTTTAGTAAATTGTAATATATAGTTAGAACCGTAACCATCAGCTATATAAATATCGCCATTAGGGGCAATGGCACTTTCTGTGGGTTTAAAATTGTCATTGACATTATACGCACCATATTTTGATGGATGGCCTATAATCATTAATTCTCTGCCGTCTGTAGTGGTTTTGATTAGGCTTTCTCCTTTAGAATCACATATGAACAAAAAGTCTTCTGAGCCATCGTTCCATAAAGATAGACCATGACCACCATTATAGCGAATACCCCAAGCATCTAAAAGTTTACCGGATTTGTCATATATTAAAACATTGTTATGGGTATCATCACCAACCATGATGAGTCTACCTTGAGAATCCATAACCATTTCATGACAGTTTTTTACAGGCGTACGGATTTTGTCTAAATTCCCCCAATCTTTATGAACTCGGTATTTGAAATCACCGTGGCCAATAATGGTTTCGTATAATTTTGGTTTTGATTTTATAATATTAAAATGAGGGGTACAAACTAATCCTAAGCCTGCTTTTGCAGATCTGTTCAAGAAATACCTTCTATTGATTTCTATTTTTGACATGATGATTATACGTTCTTGGTAATCTGTTCTTTTGTATTTGGCGTTTTGCCGAATAAATCTAAAATAGGTTCTCCCTTACCGTCTGGTGTGGTATAAAAGGGTCTACTTTCTATTTCATAATGTGTTTGTGAATCTATGCCCAAAGCATGATATATAGATTGATGTACCTGATCGATCACTACAGGTTTTTCAATAGAAGCGCATGGTCTTTCATCTGCAGTTTTGCCATACACTAGTCCTTTTTTGACGCCACCGCCCCACATTAAGATAGAACTACCATCTGTAAAATGACGATGCATTCCGTAATGCTTTTCATGTTCAATAACATCTGGTTGATTTACTTGGTTTTTAACAAGTTCTCCTGGTCTACCTTCCATAATGGCATCACGACTAAATTCACTGGCGAGAATTACAAGTGTTCTATCTAAATGACCCGTTTCGTCTAAATCCTTTATTAGTTGTGCTATTGGTCTATCTATTAGTGCCTTCATTTTTTTAAGTCGTGTGTGTCCATTTTCGTGGGTGTCCCAACCTAAGAAAGGTTCATATTCTGTTGATACACTAATGAATCTTCCGCCATTCATGGCTAATCGTTTTGCTAAAAGGCAACCCAATCCAAAACGACCTGTGTTGTAGGTATCATAAACCTCTTTTGGCTCTTCCGATAAATCAAATATTTTAGCTTCGGGTGAGTTTAGCAGGCGATAAGATTGCTCCATAGACCGCATTAAGGATTCTCGCTGATAATCGCTGCCCTGTTCCATTATTTTACTTTTATCGGTCAACTCCTTATAAAGTTTGTAACGTGCCTCGAACCTTTTAAGAGACATACCTTTAGGAGGTCTAACACTATCAAGACCACTTGAAGGGTCCGGTATTAAAAAAGGACCATATTCCGCACCTAAAAAACCTGCGGAATGAAAAGCCTTCAACTCTTCTGATTCTCCCATTGTAAAACGTTGTCCCATAGCTATGAAAGGTGGTACTACGGGATTGGAAGGACCTAATTCTTTAGCTATCCATGCGCCTATGTGTGGTGCTTGTACCGATTGTGGCGGCTCATAGCACGTATGCCAATGATATTGGTGGCGAGTGTGTAAAATATGACCTAAATCTGCTGATTTATATGATCGTATAATGGCACCTTTGTCCATAACATTACCAATTGATTGTAGACCTTCTGAAAAATCCAATCCGTCTACAACGGTAGGTGCTTTAGGAAAAGTACTCAACACCCTTTTACTTTCCACCCCTTTTTCATATGGTACATAAGCCTTAGGGTCAAAGGTTTCTGTATGGGCCATGCCACCTGCCATCCAAAGTAATATAACGGTATCTGCACTAGATGCTATTTTCTGTACTTCTGGAGAACATGAACTTAAAAAACTGGTCACGGGAATAGTTGTAGCTGCTGCCGATAAACTTGCGGCGCTCATTTTTTTTATAAAATCTCTTCGTGAGTTTTGTGAATCCATTTTCATGATTTTAATTGATAAATTGAAATTCTGGTGACATTAAAACAGCCCAAAAGGTATCTTGTAATTGTTCTGTTTTAGGCGTATTCGTTAACGCACTTAGCATAAGTGATTTTTCTTCATTAGTTGGTGGCCTATTAAATGCTCTTTTATAAACGTTGTCAATGATTATTGCACTATCGTTGCCATGGTTTTCTAGCCATGATTGTGCTCCTTCTTCTAAAATTGTATTGAAGAATTCTCCATTTGTAAGCTCTAAAGCTTGCAATAACGTAGCTTGGTCTTCTCTTGATGTAGTTACTATTTCTCTACTTGGCCTACCTAAAGCTTTCATAAAAGGATGCTGTTTTACTAAACTTGCACGGGTAAATTTCTCATTATGTGGTTTAAACGTAAAATCAAGTAATTGTCCCCAGTTTTTAAAATTGCCGGTACTATAATTCCTAACGTTCATCCATGAGCTATCATCGTAATCTATGGCAACCCAATTTCCTTTTGGTAGCTCACGTGAACTTAACCAGGTTTCGTCAGATTTTATGAGTACACTTTTGCCAGACTCATAATCTAATTTTAAAGCGAACAATATACCGGCAGGGTTTGCTATGATACCACCGTTTTCCCCTATAATGGCTATCGTATTTTTACCCGTTATCAAGAATTCGGTTATGTCTATTTTATCTACTGCTTTCCAATTTTTATTTTGAAATATTTTTTCTCCATTAATATACAGTTCATAAGAATTATCGACCGAAATTAGTATCGTTCCTTTTTTCAAAGTCTGTTGGGTTACGTTAAACGATTTTCTGAAGTACCTTTTTCCAGGTTCAGGTAGAACCACCCTTTCCAACTCCTCTTCCAAATGCCAAATTCTTATTGCCTTTATATCATCACCGTTGGGATTAAATGCCGCTTGTGGGTACATTGGTGCAATAATTTGACTTACGGCATCTGAAAATTGTTCTGCACTAAGCCTGCGTGTTACTGGACCTTTAAACACATATTCTGTCTTTAAATCTTCTTCTTTCTTATAATTGACAATTGGTAATTGGTATACCTTAGATGTCATTATACGTTTTATTAAGTGTTTTAAATCTGCACCTGAATCAATAAAGTCCGCTGATAGCCAATCAAGCACATTGGCATCCCATGGTGCATTATCCATTTCGTCCAAAGGTTCTACGATACCACGCCCCATTAATCGATGCCAAAATCTATTGGTTAGAGTACGGTAGAGCCTTCCATTGTCTCTTTGTACCATTACCTCTGCTAGCTTCAGTAATCTATCTTTTACTGTCTTACCTTCAACACTTCCTAATTCAGGATATAGGAAATTGGCTTTTGCCATTTTACCAATAGGTTTGTCACAACGGTTAAGCTCTAGTATAGAGTCAGAAAAAATTGTTGCAAAACCGTAAGCCTGGTCTAGGGTCAAATTACTTACAAAGCTATTATGGCAAGAGGCGCATTTAACATTTACACCCATAAGAGATTGTCCAATATTTTGAGCTGCCTGCATTTCTGTTCTTTGACTTGCATTGACTACACCTCTCCATTTTACACCGTTAATAAAGCCTTCTGATCCTTTTATGGGGTTCACCAATTCTGTGACGATCTGGTTATAAGAGTTATTGTCCATCAACGATTTGTACAACCAATCCGTAATGGGTTGTTTTCCACCAACACTATAATAATCATTGCGTAAAAGATCGTTCCAAAAACTTAGCCAATGCTGTGTGTAATTTTGATTATCGTTAAGTAAAGAATCTATTAGTTCTTCTCTTTTGTTATTATTGTTGTTCGTTACAAAAGAGTCAACTACTTTAGGTTCGGGTAGTAGACCAATAGCATCCATATATACTCTTCTAATAAAAGTTCTATCGTCTATAATCTCTTCCCATTCAATATTGTTATTATCAAAATAAACATCAATTAGTTTGTCTATGGGGTGTGTAATATCTTGTTGGTTTGGTAAATTGGGTTTTGTCAAAGACAATTCAGCTTCAGGAAATACTTTAAGGGCTTGATTAGACCAATGTGCACCTTCATCGATCCAAAGTCTAACAAGTTCTATTTCATCTGTAGTAAGTAGTTTGCCTTTGGTTGGCATAACATCTTTATGACCGGCCGGAAGAATAATTCGTTTATAGATTTCACTTTCTTTTGCATTACCGGGCACAACTGCCAAACCAGTTTCACCACCTTTAAAGACACCGGCTTTATTTTCAAGAACTAATTCACCTTTCTTTTTGTTCTCTCCATGACACTGGTAACACTTATGGGCAAAAATACCCCTTACCTCAAGATTTAATTTATTTTTTTGTAAGATAGAAAGTGAATCGGCAGATTTTAAGTCCTGTAATAATGCAACTGTATTTTCGTTGTCATATTTTGTATTATTACTTGGTAATACAGCTGTTAAATAATCTTCTCCATGTGTAAGGTTTGCGCCCAAATGACCTGCTACGCTAAGTAAAACAATTGTTATGGTAAAGATGGATCTATAAAGGGTTAGTTTTTTTGATTTACGTAAACTGTAATTTAAAATTAATGCCGTTGCTAGAGCGAGTACAGCGGTAGCTATACCAGTATATTGATGGTTATCTACTAAATTACCGGCATAATCTTCTTGTGTTTTTAATAACCATCCTACTATGGCAGAGAGTATAGCAAAAAAAGCACCAATATATACCATGAACTTAATACCTTCTCTAAGAGAATTTCTTTTGCCTTTAAGGGTAAGTAGTTCTAAAACAAAAGAAACAACTAATAATCCTATAGGAAAGTGTACCAGCAAAGGGTGCAGCCTGCCTAAAAGTTGAAGTATCCAATTTGAGGTTTCCATATGATAAGTCTTTGTCTTGGTTTGTTGAAAACTAAACTTATCAATATTTTTTTATGACAGTATCCTGTAGTATCTGTATTGGTTTGTTGTAATTAATGTTAAATAGTTATTTTATTGGGTGTTTTATTGAAATTGCCTCAAATTTCATATTCATTTTTTTCTTTTGGTAAGTAGTATTATGAAAGAGATATAACATGTAGAATTTATACTAATTAATCAAACCACTCCTTCTCATAAATTGCACGCATTCTAACCAAGTCTTGTTTAAAGTTGGGGTCATTGGTAAAGTGAGTAGTCTCAAATGGGTCTAGTTCTAAATTTAATAATTGTTCTTCAATGCCATCTGCATCATAGCGAATGTATTTTAACCCATTAGTATCAATAACCATTTTACCTATTTCACTTTCAACACCCAAGGTTTCTCGCCATTTAACATTTTTACCTTCAAACAGTGGCCTTAGGCTTTTACCTCTTACGTCTGAAATACCAGTAATATTTGCATAATCACAAACGGTAGGTAGTATATCTAAACCGTTTGAAATCAAATTTTGATCATTAATTTGACCTTTTGGAATATGGTTTTTCCACATTGCCAATAAGGGAATATTAGCTGATTCTTCATAAAGGGTAGATTTATGCTCCATACGGTGACTTGCACTCATTTCGCCATGGTCGCTTGAAAATATTATTAAGGTATTTTCTTCTTGTCCGCTTGCTTTTATGGCATTTAATAATAATTGAACTTCTTTATCTAATACTTCGGTTAGCCTATGATATGCATACCTATGGTGTTTCCAATCATTTTCTGTAAAATTCTCTCTGGCATTTTTTCTAAAGGGTCTGTCATAAATTAATTTTTTGATGGCCCTTGGCTCATCCTTTTGAGGTTCAAAGTTGGGGGGTAAAGGCGGACAGTAATCTGTGTAAAATTCAGTTTCACTGATGCCCTCCGGTATTTTCATGGCATTATTCAAGGTAGCAATTTCAACTTTTGCACGTTTAAGTAATAAGGCATCATTTGCACTTGTTGCCTTTTCTCTTAAGGCCATGTAGCATATATCATGTGGGTTTATTAATGATACCACCATAAAATAAGGTTTTTTATGCTCCTCATTAATAATCTCTACCGCTTTATTTACCAATTCGCCCCGTTCATTGTCAGAGAATTTGTTAAAACCTAGTGTATTAGGTGTTAAAGATTCGGGTAAATGCTCCTTGCCTCCAAAATACAATTCATAGTTCGCCTTTTTAAGAAAAGATGCAATGGTCGTATTTTTTACTTCTGACGATACCTCAGGTATTTTCATAGAAGCTCTGTTCTCCCTAACTTCATTTCCCTGATTATCTTTAAAATAACTTGGGAATCTACCTGTCATTAAGCTTACCCTTGCCGGAGAGCAAACCGGGTTGGTCGTATATGCTTTTGTAAACCTAATACCGTTATTGGCTATATAATCTATAGCTGGCGTATTTAAATATGTGTTGCCGGCGCAACTCATCATGTTTGCACTCATTTGATCAACATAAATGTAAATTATGTTGGGTTGCCCATTTTCAACCGACTTGTTTTTATCTTGGCAGGAGGCAATTAGTGAAATAAAAATGGTAAAGAATACTGTTTTTATTTTTTTCGGATATTTAATTAAGATCATTATGAAATTTTATTTGTTTAAAAAATCTTTGCCCCAATTTTGTCTTAATTCTTTAGAAAGTGAATTAACTTTTTGATGATATTCAGGTTTCTCCGCCAAATTATCAAGTTCTAAAGAATCTGTTGAATGGTCAAATAACATTCTTGTATAGGCAGTACCATCATCTTTGATCCATTCAGTATAAAATAGATCGCCTTTGATATATGTAATGGCATCTTTGAATTTACTTACTGCCCAATCTTTACTAGATTTTTCACCTTTTAAAAGAGGGACAAAACTTTTGCCTTGTACGGTTTTTGGAACATTTTCAATATCAACAAGTTCTGCAATACTTGGGTAAATATCTATATATTCTGTTATGGCATCTGTTGTTTGTCCACTGGTTTTTCCTGGAACTTTTAGTAGTAAGGGTGTTCTTAAAGCCGTTTCAAATGTGACATGTTTACACCATAATTTATGATCTCCTAAATTCCAACCATGATCTCCCCAAAGAACAACTATTGTATCATCTTCTAAATCTAAGCGTTTTAACTCGTCTAATACCAAACCAATTTGCGCATCAACATAACTTACGCAAGCATAATAACCATGTATGAGTTCTTTTGCTAAATCATCAGGGATTTCCCCACTTTTAGGAATGTTGCCATAGTTGCGCAATTCTCCAAAATTATGAAAGGCTTCTCTAGGTGTAGTTTCTGGTTGTACATAACTTTGAGGTAATTTTATTTCGTTTCTATTATAAAGGTCCCAATATTTTTTTGGTGCAGTAAACGGTAGGTGTGGCTTCATAAAACCTAGAGCCAAGAAAAAAGGTTTTTTCTCGTTTTTCAGCAATTTTAGGTCGGCAATACCTTTTTGGGCAATTTTACCATCAAAATAAGCGGTGTCATTAACTTCTGCCATTTCAAATGCGGTAGCTCCTGCAACGGCTAGATTGGCATTACCATTTTCTTCAATATTTTTTTTAAGTTGATAATTACGAATATTACCGTCAGGAAACCAAATGGCATCCCAAGCTAAACTATCATCATCTATTTGATGATAAATTTTACCGTTTGATCGTGTTGTATAACCATTTTGTTTAAGAAACTTAGGTAATGAAGTAGCAAAGGGTACGTCCACATCTGCTCTAGTGCTATAATCAATGAAACGATTTCTTGTAGGTCTCATACCAGTAAGTATGCTTGCTCTTGATGCACCGCATACCGGTATATTACAATATGCTCGGTTAAAGACTAAACTTTCACTGGCCAATTTGTTCAAGTTTGGTGAAATTATGTGTTTGGCACCATAAAAATTTAATTCTGGGCGCAGATCATCAACTGCAATGAACAATATGTTTTTCGGTTTTTTATCTTCGGTTACAATAGGTTTATTATTTTCATTTTTACATGAAAATAATAAGGTCGCCAAAAATAATATGATATATAAAAATCTATTCATGTTACATCTTTTATGTCTACCAATGTTCAATTATGGTATAGTCCTCTTTTTGCAATGTGTTTTTTAGTGAATCGGCAATTTGTCGTGTTGGCGTATTTTGATCCAACTTAAATCCTTTATTTCCACTAGGAGTTATAATGGGCATATTACCGGCAATTTTATTAAGAATATCGCCTTGAGAATTCATCCAACTGAACATTTTTTTTGAAAGGGTGTCTTTTACTGATTTTAATTCTTCAACATTTGCCAAGTTGTGCTGTTCAAATGGGTCGTTCTCAATATCATATAACTCTTCAAATGGTTCATTTTTAAATTTATTTGCCCCTCTTTTTATAAAGTAATCTACATATGTTTTTCCCGTGAGATTATTCTCTACTACTTCTAGAGAATTAAAGTTTCTAATGTATTTGTATTTCTTGTTACGAATCATTCTTGACGGGAAAATTTCTGAATTCAGTATATTTTGGTTGGTTCTAACACCGTATACATATTCGTTTATTTCAACATCCTTACCCTGAAGTATTGGTAGAAAACTTTTGCCATCCATATCTGGCATAGCTTTTCCGCCTGCAATATCCAAAAAGGCGGGGAGTACATCTGTGTAATGAACAAGTTGGTCAGAGACTGTGCCAGCCTTTATTACCTTTGGCCAACGCATTACTAAGGGTACTTTAAGACCAATATCCTTAACAGTGAATTTGCCAGAAACACCATGATCTGCACTATAAATAAAAAGTGTATTGTTACTTAAGTACGTGTCAACTAAATTTAAAACACGTTCTAGTTGCGTATTATCTTCTTTTATACTTCTATAGTAACCTGCTTTAGACTTTACATATTCTGGGTCTGTCTTTTTATCCTCATTAAATGGATAGAATTTAATATCCTCTGCTTTAGGGTTATCAACTTCAAAATATTTTCCGTGCGGATATTTTGAGGTTATGAACATACAAAATGGTTTAGTCTTATTTTTTAAATAATTTTCTATGCTATCTAACGGAATGTAATCTCTTGGTACGTTTTCCTTAGGTACTGGTTCCCATTCTCTATCCCATTGATAAACATTAGAGGGTTTTACATGACTTTTTCCGGCCAATACTACTTCATACCCCAATTTTTTCATGTGGTCGGTAACACTTTCAATGGTTGGTCTCGTAGCAGTATGATTGGCAAAACAACCATTCTTTAATGGATATTTTCCTGTAAAGAGTTGAGATCTACTTGGTGCACAAATTGCTTGACCGGTAAACGCATTTGTGAACAATAAACCTTCTTGAGCTAAACGGTCTACGGCAGTTGTATGTACTTTTTCATTACCATAGCAACCATAATCATATACATCTTGGTCATCTGCCAAATAGAAAATGATATTGGGCTGAGCTGGGTTATCTAATGTTACTTTATTTATTTTATACTCCTTACATGAGGTGATAATTACGAATGCCAAAAGAATTGTTATGACTTTTGATTTTTTCATTTTACGACGCTTATTATTTACAAATTTTTTAATCAGTATTTAATAATTTGTTTACTGATAACACATTAATTTGAACAGGACCCAATAGACCAGAAGTGAGTAAATTAGAATCTTTGTTGTAATGGTTCCATGATGGAAATGTAGTTCTGCCAGACGTGCGTTCCCTATTATATTTCAACCAATCAGGTATAGCTATTGTCTGGGCTCCCTTGCGTTGTATGTCCAACGGTAGTTTTTCGTCACCAATTAGGTTATTGGGCCAAAGGTTCGTGATTTTTATTTCTAATGTGTTTTTACCTTTTTTTACAAAATCATCAATTTTTATTCTAAAGGGAGCTTTCCATAAAATACCCGCATTACTACCGTTAACCTTCACTTCGGCAATTACCGCAACGCTGCCTAAATCCAATTCTAATTGCTTATCGGGTTTAAGATAATCACTGGTTAACTCAAATTCTTTCGTGTATGTAGCTGTACCAGAAAAGTGTTGAATTCTTTCGTCTTCAATAGCAGACCAAGATATTAATTCGGGGAACTTTGTGTTTTCTGAAATTCCTGAATTTAGCGGAAATAAAACGTTCCACTCACCTGATAGTTTTAACGGTTTTGGCACTGATTTTACCTCTGTACGTTGTGTCTGCCCTGTATTAGTTGTGTATGTAATTTTACCGTTATAAGGCGTAACCCATTGAATGTCCTTATCGGTAAAAATTAATTCTGGATTGGTATTGTCTTTTGACAATTTTAAAATTTGACCTTCAGGAACTAAAATAGTCTGTTCTTCACCATCTGTAGAAAATACAATTTTCAATGTTTTATGACTGCCTGCAATTTTTTCATTGTTTAACAATGCATCTGTTACAGGTATTTCTAAAACTCCTGATCTTACCTTTTTTTTAATGGTTTCCGTAATGTGATGATAGGGATAATACTTGGGTACATTTTTAGTTTCAGGTTTAAATTTACCAAAAACAGCTCTCACTATTGTTAGTTCTTTATCGCCTGCATCTATAGATACATGTTCTTTTTCTAAGACAGTTTTAAATTGTGTTTTTCCATCTATTTGGTATTCCATACGAAATTCTTTTACGTAACCCATTGCCGGGTCACAATCGCAAAATTGTCTAGAGGCATAAAAATCAAGTTGATTGTCTTTCACTTCTTTTTTAACCAGGTCTGTAATATCTAAAAGACCTTCCTGTAAAAACGTACCATAATCAGCTTTTATAATTTTTAAATTTGAAAGTGGTTCTGAACTAGGTCTTTCAAGCTCAATTTTGGTGCTGATAAGATGATTGGAGTTTATAGGTTTTTTAAATACGATAAATACTGCCTCTTCCGTACCTAATGTGATGGGAACACTGGTGGTGCCATCGGTATTTTCGTCAAAAACTACCATATCTTTTATATTTCCGGTTTCTGCATTCCATAACTCTGGTTGTTTTGCCGAAACTCTAAAACGCGCCACAAAATCTCGACGTTCTTTTTTTGCATTGGCAATAAAATAAATATCAGCATCTTTGGTTTGTCTGTGTACAAAAGATATGTCCGCAGCATTGCCCTCTTCAATATAAAAATCGGCAGGGAGGTCATTACTTTTTAAAAATTCAATAACAGGTTGATCGTTCACTAAACCATTTTCCCATAAATATTCGGAAATGGAGATAATTTCCTTGTCACATACCGGAAAATTTTCAAGACTTGGAGATTTACTTGGTTTTGCACCAATTATCTTAGCACCTGCGGTTGCCAGTTCTTTTACTTTTTTTAAGGTTTCGGGTTTCATCCAATTGGTATCGGTTAATGCCAAAACACTGTAAGGACCCGAGTGTGAAGTATATATTTTTCCGTTTTTAACCAAGAGGTCATCAAATTTATTAGACCCTATTAAGTCATAATCATAACCTAAAGTTTTAATCTCAGGTAATAAAAATGCAGTATTAGGTGAAGATTCACCGGTAAAAACCAAAACATCGGCTACATTTTTACCTTGTTGTAATAAATATTGAGAACGGGCAATATAATCCATAAAACCTTTGCCTTGTTCCCACCATGTATTTAACCGATTAAAATCTGTACCGTGGTAACTTAAGGCCAATCCTGGCGCTATATCCCAAGGTTGATGAACGTAGGTGTGGAAAATAAATCGGGTTATACCCTCTGCCCAAGCTCTGTCACCAATAGATTTTAATTGCGCGGGGTGATCGTTCCATCCACCAATACCCGTAAAAGATTCGGCCCCGACAATGGAACTACCGTTTAAATGTGCAATAGAAGATACAAATTTTGGTGAGTCAAAGAATGGATACCCGCCACTCCAAAACTCGCACATGACAATATCACCTGTAGCTCCTACTTGCATATTGTCAAAAGGACCCCAATAAGGTTCTACAGAGATTTTTAGGTTATTGTCGTGGCATAATTTAGCGAAATGAGCATAATAGTTCTCTGCCATTAAATCACCAATAGTTCTTCTAAAATCCCAGAGAAAGCGTTCTGTTATTTCTCCACTTTCTACATAATACCCTGCTAAAGTTGGTAAAAATGGGGTTAAATCATAACCTTTCAATCTTTTGAACTGCTCATTAAAACCTAGAGTCCAATTAGTTGTACCTACCTCATAACTATCTATCAAGCAATTGGTTACTGTTGATCCAATTAAATTACCAAGTTTATTGATTATAGGTTGTACACCTTCATTCCAATAAGCATCAACAGCTTTTTTACTCATTTTATCAACTTCTAGACCATGGCCACCATTAGGTGCAGGATGATTTTTTTTGCCTTTTGGGGTATGTCCAAATCGAATAACGGTCCATTCTCCTTTTGGAACGGTCCATGTTAGAGTTCCGTCATTTGATAATTTTGTAGTTAAGTCTATAATATCTGGTTTGCTAATTAAAGCTTCTGCCATTATATCTTTTACGTCCGGCAATAAATGATTTCGAATACGGCCCGAAAGGTTTTTATAATCTAACCCATTGACTTTCTTGGTTATTTTTGGTTTTGGAAATGCTAAAACCGCAATATCTTTATAGTAGTCTAGTTTAGTTTCAGGCTGTGGTAATTTTTGATTAAATACTTGGTTGCCTATCACATTAACTTCACTAAAAACTACAGTTTGCATTGCATTCTCGGGTGTTACCCAAGGTCCGCCACTTGAAGACCAACCGGCACTGTTATGAAATGCTAATTCTAGGTTTAAACGTTCTGCTTCTTCAGCTGCAAAATGAAACAAGTCTAACCATTCTTTACTTAAATACTCTAAATCACCTGAAGGAAATTCTAATTGCACATTGAATAATTGCGCTTCTTGAATGCCAACTGCTTTCATGGCCTCTAAATCTTTTGTAATGCCGGATTTAGAAACGTTGCCACTGATCCAATGCCACCAAGTTCTTGCCTTGGCTTCATTAGGAGGGGAGTAGAAACCTTGTTCCAATGACATAAATTCTTGGGCAAACAAATTGTTAAGGCAAATTACCGCAAGAATTAAGATCAATTTTTTCATGTTTACATATTTGATATAAATCTACCTGAAGTACTTATCTATATCATCCTGTAATGTCATGCTTAATTGATGTTTTAACTTTTTTAGGATATACCGTTTAATTGACGAAGAATAAATTTGGCACCTCCTAATTATTTCGTGGAATATCATTCTGCAAGAATGGGTTGCTATCTCTTGGAAATTCTTTCTCTAGTAACTTTTTCATTCTTTGTTCTACTGATGTAAAGTCTGAATTTCCGGATAGGTTTTTATACGACAGGAGATTATTTTTATGTTGGTATAATTCTGCTCCCAAAATTTCATGGGTTAGAGAGTTCCTCCATTCCGTATAGCGCCAATCACCATCGGTAGTTGTAACACCCATAATCTTTTTACCTCTTGCATACACACTATATGCTGCTTTGTCCCATTTTTTAGAAGGATTTTCCATTATGGGTAGTATGCTTTTACCATCTGTCTTAGGGGCACCTTTTAAATTGCAAACTTCAACCAATGTGGAATATATATCTACACTTTCAATTAAGGCATTTGATATTTTACCCGTATTCCTATTTTTATGATCAGTTTCTCTACTAATGATCATTGGTATTCTTACATCTATTTCCATATTAGATTGTTTGCACCAAGAAGCGTACTCGCCAATTTTATAACCATGATCACTCATGAAAATAATCATGGTATTTTTTCTAAGATCTAGATTGTTCAACGTTTTCATTATTTTACCGATCTGGGCATCTACATAACTTACGGAAGCATGATATCCGTGAATTAAGTTCCGTGTTAAATCATCGTCTAAATTTCCTTTACCGGGAATATTTGAATAAGCTTTTAATTCTCCCCAAGGACTTAATGCCAGTCTGTACGCATCTTCTGGTTTTTTTCTGGAAGGAATTTCAAAATTATTTTTATCGTATAGGTCCCAATATTTTTTAGGGGCATTAAATGGTAAATGTGGTTTGCTCAAACCTACGAACATTATAAATTTATCATCTTTTAGCTTGTGTAGTTTTTCTATGGCATATTTAGCGGCACGGCCGTCTTTATAGGCGTCGTCAGCTACATCTGCGTTTTCAAAAGCAGGTCCCTTTAAAGGTTTGCCTTCTTCTTTTAAATGCCTTAATATTTCAATATTTTCTGGTTTATAATAACTGTTTTGTTCTTTTTCAAAATAAGTTGACCATTCATTTTTGTCGTCACTGGCATGGTGGTATACTTTACCGATACTTACAGTTTTATAACCGTTCTTATTAAACAATTGAGGAATTGAAACAATTTCTTTATGAACTTTTCTCAATGGAGTAAATATGCTATATATGCCTAATGTCTCTGGTCGCAGACCCGTTAACATGCTCATTCTTGAGGGCGCGCAAATAGCTTGCTGTACATAAGCTTTATTGAATAATATACCATCATTTGCCAGTTTGTCAATGTGCGGGGTAATGGCGGTTTTACTACCGTAACAACCTAGTTCGGCTCTTAGGTCGTCTATATAGAATATTAGAACATTTGGCTGTTTTTCCTGTGCATTACTACCTACGAAATAAAAAGTAGTAATGAATAGTATTATAAATTTTTTCATTTAGTTCTTGGTACATTTTATCATTAATCTAGTTGTATTGGTTTAGGTGATTGAACCTCACCGGTACCTTCATCAAATTCCCAATATGGAATTGCTTTTCTTTTCTCATTAAAAGAATAATTATACTTATTTAAATAATATTCTCTAGGCCGTATTTTATCACCAATTTTAGTTAGCTTTTCCTTTAAGGTATTATCTAATTCTGTCTGTATAGTTTTAAATTCAGGTTTGTCAAGTAAATTATTTTGTTGGTAAGGGTCTGCTACATTATCATAGAACATATTTGGCCCATCAATACTTACGGCATAAGTGTAACGTTTTGTTCTTATAGCTCTGAATGGCGTATCATTATAATTTCCTGCAAAAGGAGCAACATTCATAACCAAAGCGGCCCGGTCTGTATCTGGGTTAGGGTTTAGTATTAACTGTGATAAATCTTCACCTTCTATTTCATTATGTATTTTTATATTAGATAGGCCTAACAATGAAGGTAATATATCAGGAGTATTAATAGGTGCATTTACCACAGCACCTTTGTTTTCTTTTATACCAGGATATTTTATTAAAAATGGTACTCGTAAAGACTCGTCCCAAGCCATTTGTTTTGCAAAAGGTCTTACCCCATGGGCTCCCATCATTTCACCGTGGTCTGCGGAAAAAACTATAATCGTATTATCAGAAAGGCCTAAATCTTCTATCTGCTGTAGTAATTGGCCAATGGCTTCATCGGTGGCGGTAGCATGGGCATAATAACCTTGTAATTCTTTTCGAATTCTATTTTCTATAGATGATTTAGTAACATTTGGGTTAAGTTTTAATGATTCTGGTTGATATAGGTCTTTATATTTCTGAGGCGCTGAATCATGAGGAAAATGTGGTGTTGCAATAGATACCATAGCTAAGAATGGTTTTTCATCTTTTGCATGCTCTTTTAAGTAAGTGTTGGCATCTTCTACTATGGCAAAGGGTGAATATTGCTCCCAATGTTTTAATTGGGGATTGTCATTATCATAATAAGGCATTTTATTATAATTATGTGAACATTCAAGAGCTTTCCAATAATCGAATCCTTGACGTCTTTCTTTGGGAATGAACGTTGAGCGCCCATGACCGTCTAAATGCCACTTACCCCAATAAGCAGTATTATAGCCTTCTGCTTTAAATATTTCTGCCATTGTGAGTTCTTCAGATGGCAAATAAACATCATTGACAATCATACCTGTTGAAGTAGGAAACTTACCTGTCAAAAGTGCTGCACGATGAGGAGTACAAACAGGGGTTACGGATACGGCATTTGTAAAGTTTACAGATTGTTTTGAAAAATTATCTAGGTTGGGCGTTTTTATATTTGGATCACCGGCATAGCCCAACGCTGACCCGCGCCACTGATCGGTTAAAATATATACAATGTTTGGTTTTTTATGCTGTTCAACAGCTTTTGTCTTTACTTCATTATTACAACTTACAAAAGCGGCATAAAAGAAGGTTAGAATAAGGGCTTGATTTATTGTTTTCATATTTTTATTGATTTGATATCCAAAATGTAGAGCTTACTGGTTTTAACATTAGTGTAGCTTTTGTAAACTCTTGATTGTTGAATTTTGAATGAGTAAGGTTTTTTATTTTTTGAATGTCTCCATTATGCGGGTTTGCATTGAATAGGTAATGTTTACCTTGTAGCGTTACCTCAGTAGTAATGGTTTCGTCGCTAGAATTAGAAAAGAAATAGATATTCTTTCCATCTTTTATTTTATGGATATAATTGAATTTGCCTTTGTTGCTAGACAGTTTTGGAGTTGGGTTGAATGCAACATCTGTTACCACATTTTCTGTGATAGCTCCAGATAGGGTATGTTCATTTGGTTCTGAGATATAAATAGCTTTTCCACCATTAGAATTACCATTAATTTTAATTTCAGAAACTTGGGTGTTTTCAGGGTTTATATTGAAAATTTCAATTATTAATTTCTTAATTTTTTCATCTTGGCCCAATTCTGAAGATTTAAATGGTAGTTGCCCGGTAGAAATTACCAAACCACCTTGGTCAAAATAGCTCTTTACTTTTTGTAATGTTTTTAATGAAATAATTTTACAGCCGGTAATTATAAGTGCGTCGTATTTTTGTTTGTTAGTTGCATTGTTCAATAGTACTGATCCTTGCTCTATTTTATATTTGTTATCTAAGAAATATTCTGGATGAATAAATGTAAAGTCTTGTCGAATATCATTTGTCAATAGGCCACTAATTTTTTGGTAGTTGGTTTCTGGCGATACGTAGAAACCTTGTCGAGGATTGTCTGGCGCCTCAAAATGATACCAACCAGCCAATTCTTCGAACGGATACAACACTGCAATATTGGCTACTCTTTTACCTCCTTGCAATAACATACACGACCTACCAACAAAGTTTGAATAACGGGGTAGGATGGGTGCTAATTTTTCACTATCAGAAGAGACCAAGGGTGAAATGTATACCTGATCTGGATTATACCACATACCATGGGGAACAACCAAATTTACACCGCGAGAAAAAAGATCCATTGCAGAACGGTAAAGCATTAACGAATCGAAAGCTTGTTCCTTATAGGCACCGTAAATTTCAGTAGATACGATAGGTTTGTCGTAATAATCTGCCGCTGAACTTATAAGTTTATGACCGTTTTGACCAAATTGATATTCGATTATGGCATCAGTTAGCGGAATTTCTGTATGACGGAAAAATTTGAAAATATCTCCGTTCATGTCTATTGGGGTAGGATCATAATTACCTGGCGGATGCCCTGTGTCTTTAAGTCCATTTTCTTTGGTCCATTTCCCAACAAGTTTTGGAAAACCTTCCGCAAGAAGTTCTGCTCGGGTATTGAAAAATGCATGACGAATTGCTTCGGTTTCGGGTCCAATATCATACCACAATGCCGGGTACCAGGGTTTTGGGTCAAAACCGTTAAGATCCATGAATTTTTTATTGAATAGACCGGTCCAGGTTCTTGGATGTTTAAAAAAACCTACATCATCAAAAAAGGTCATTTTGATTGTATTACCAAAGTAAGATTCAAAATTTTCTTTGTAAACATCATATGTTAAACGTATCATTTCCCTTACCGCAGTAGTATCCAAATAGTCTACCACAGGAAATGCCTTATGGTAACTATCCTTGACCATGACAAAAAACATTATTTTCCAGGTTCCTTTTGGTACTTGCCATTGTAGTGTTTCATTTTCTATATAACTGCTGAGTTCTATAAGTTGTCTAGTTTCTTGGTTCATCGCCACAGCCGATACTAATTTACCAGCAGGTATGTTTTGTTTAAACCTTGAAGGTCCTTCGATGCGTTTTTCCACCTTATCTAAACGTTTCATGGTGTGTTGAGGAAAAAGTTCGCCTATTTTTCCACCGGCCATTCCGCTTGGAAAATCATTATCATCATATAAAATTACCTGCATGTCTAAATCTTCAGCTGTATTTAAGACATCTTGATACCGTTCTAGGTATTTTTTCGAAAGAAAATTTGGTGTTGTACCAGGTCTACCATTTTTTTTAGGTGCTAATGGTAATACGCTAATGCCACTAAAACCTGCTTTCTCTTTTGCATCTTTCATTTGTTGTTTTATGTCCGTGGTAGTTAATTCACCGTTTATGTGCCAAAAGGGCATTGGCTTGAATTCATTTGGAGGATTCTTAAAATTTTGTACTAAATCCTCAGGCAGTTTTTCCTTCTCTTTTTTACATGAAATACCGGTGAACAGTAATGCAATTAAAAGTAGATTTGAAATTTTATATTTTATACATTTTAAATACATATTAATCTTTTGTTATTTGGCTGCCCCACCAATCATTGTTAGGTTTAAAATTGGGTTCTAATATTTTTAACCTTTCAATTTCCAAATGCCTAAGTTTTTCTGTAGCGATTTTGTTGAGGTAATTCTGTTCTAGATTTTGATCATAGCTGGAGTCTTTAACTGGATATTTAGCACCAACATTATCTAAATAATTGAATAACTCATTCAACATAGATTTGGTTAACGCCTTATTTTCTAAAGAAATATCGTTTTTTTCAGCTTGATCTTGTTCCAGATTATAAAGTTCGTTTCTTTTGTCTTCGTAATAATGAATCATTTTCCATTTGCCTTTTCTTATAATAGATGAGGGTTCACCGCCTTGGTTACCATAATGTGGATAATGCCAGATCAAAGATCTCTCTTCTAAACTATCTCCTTGTATAACAGATTTCAAACTCAAACCATCTATATGTTGTTCTGGCATTAGTTTGGCGTCTACTAAATCTAAAATAGTAGGGTAGAGGTCGGCGCCGGTTACAGGTATATTTGTTTCTTTAATCGTATTTTTTATCCAGGGAGCTTTTATAAAATACGGTTCTTTGATACCTCCTTCAAATTGGTATCCTTTTCCTCCACGTAATGGTAAGTTTGAAGTTGAATAATTATCTCCCGATGCAACACCACCATTGTCTGATGTAAAAACTACCAAAGTATTTTTATCTAGCCCCATTTCTTCTAATGAGCTTAAAATATGACCAACGGCATCGTCCATATTTTCAACTAATCCACCATAAATAGGGTTGTCCTGTACTTGACGTATCGGTAAAAAGTGCCCCATGGCGTAGCCGCTATTTCTAATACCGTTTTCTTTAGCTTTTTCTCTGTATTTCTGCCATTTGTTTTGTGTTGTTTGTATTGGGCCGTGTACCGCATAAAAAGATAAGAAAGCAAAAAAAGGTTTCTCTTTATTTTTCTTAATAAACTTTGCGGTTTCCTCTGCCAATCTCATGCTCAGGTTTTCACCTTCTATATTATCTTTTAGTTTTGGGTTGTTGAACGGTGAAAAATATCCGCCTGGGGGGCTGCCCGCTCCAAAACCGGCAATATTGATATCAAAACCATGGTCTTCTGGCCAAGAACCTTCTTCTCCCAAATGCCATTTTCCTGCAAAAAATGTACTATAGCCACTTTGTTTTAGTGCTTCTGCCAAGGTGATATTTTCTATAGGCAAATTCTTAATGTATTTGGGTGGCAATAATTTACTGAACCTGCCTTTTTTTCTCCACTCTTTTCCCGTTGGAGCTCCTATCCAATCGGTTATACCATGTCTAGCAGTAAACTTGCCTGTCATGATACTTGCTCTTGATGGACTACAGACCCTAGAATTTGCGTACCCTTCATTAAACACGGTACTTTCTTTGGCGAGTTGATCAATATTCGGAGTCTCATAGAAACTACTGTTTCTAAAACTCATATCATTATAGCCAAAATCATCTATTAGTATAAAAAGTACATTTTTCTTTTGAGGTGGTTTACTACAGACCGTTACAAAAAGTAATGGAGCAAGAATGGCTAGTTTAGTGCATGACCTCATAATTTTTTTAAGGATTATAGTGTAATACTGCGCTAGTGTTGCCATTGGTTTCTAACTTTTTACCTCCAAATAGGAGTTTTTTGCCATCACCTATATAGAGTGTATTTTCTGTTTTATCGTCTTCTATTGTTGTGCGTACAATGGCAAAACGGCCCTGAAAACTTATGCCTGATTTTTTGCTCTGGTACTGGGCTTTCTCGGTATCTTGACAAATGATATAATCGGTAATTAAAGACTTTCCTACTTTTGAAATTATTATGGCACCAACGGTTTGTCCATTTTGCTTTAATGTCTCAACTTTTTGAATACTTGATTTCTTGTTCGTTGAAGGTTCAAAAATTGAAATGAAAGGATTTTCCCAAGCTTCACCTTTTTGTCTTATGATCAATACTTGGGTCTGTTTATCTACGTAACCGTTTTTAGCCTCTCGCGTACCCGGTGCCAATGCGGTTGTATATGCACGTTCAGATTCTTTTGGAATTATCATGTGCATATATCTTTTATTATAGTTTACATCAAACCTAACTTTTACAGTTTCCTTTATACTTTTGGTAGACTTGGTATCTTCAAAATACCGCCAACCTGGAGACTTGACAATATCTCCAATATCATTTTTATAACGGTCCGTTTGCTGTACTGATAAAGCTTTTCCCTTTTCATTGGTCAGTACTGTTTTATCACCAATATTATGATAGACATAATCATGAAATTTATTTTCAATATTCGATTTAGAGCGGAACATGTCAAAATAATATCCGGTACTGTCACTGGTCCTAATAATTCCTAATGTGCGTTCTTGTTGGGCATCGTTTACGGTATCGTTCAGATATTGGGTAGCAAAACTAAATTCTTTTGAAATTGGGTCTTCTAAATGTTTTGGTTCTGCCGCAATATTTACGGTGGTGTTTTGCCAAACGTTTGCTTTTCTTTTCCACGAACCCTCATCCAAACCATGCGAGGTACCGTTTACTATTACGGTATTATTACCTGCGTAAAGTCTAAAATAATGTTCGTGTAATGGTATTTGACGCTCCGAGACCGTAGGCGGTAGTCCGGCATTTGGTCCCATAATATACCCTGCTCCATACAACTCCATGGTAATACCGGTAAGGTGAGAGTGTACATAATGCGCCCCACCAATAATGCCACATAGGCCATACAATTCGTTATCTGTTTTTACATAATTACGTTGTAGCGCTATACCTGCATGATCAACGATAACTGTTGGTTTGTTTAAATCTACCGTTTTGTCTATCGCTTCTGGTAATGGAAGGCCCCAAAACAATTGTAACGCATTGTAATTGTTGAAAATGTTGCCTTGACCCAGATCGGGTCGGTAACCACCTTGAGACCGGTAAGATTGTTGTAGGGCAACTTCTGCTTTTTCCTTTAATGAGGTGAACCCTCGGCGATCTGCAATTCTTAGGGTATAACGATACAAAGGAGCGGTAAAATCATTGTATCGCTTAGAATCTCCATATCGCACAAAAGTTCTATCTGGGTTTCTTAAATAATCAAAAAGAAAATTTCCTTCAAAAATATGGCGATTGTTCTCTGTTACGTTCATTTCTGGTTTTACCCTGTCTACAATATTCAATACCATTGTGATTATGGGCATGAAACTATAGCTTAAAGATTCTGGCCATATTCCTTGACTAGAGAACATGGGTAGTATGGTCCTGGTGAAGGAGTTTTGATGAGCCGTACCAGTTTCCCAAAATATATGGAACAAACGTTCACGTTCTGTATCGTCTTCT
The DNA here is from genome assembly GCF_029350945.1 of Maribacter huludaoensis. Taxonomy (GTDB): domain Bacteria; phylum Bacteroidota; class Bacteroidia; order Flavobacteriales; family Flavobacteriaceae; genus Maribacter; species Maribacter huludaoensis. The sequence continues at coordinate 796,553 of NZ_JARKMS010000002.1, forward strand.
ACGCAAAGAATAGCAAATAATGCACCTGGTGCTGTAAGTATAGGGTGATTTGATATTCGTTTACCATAAACATCGGGTTCACCATATTCTTGCAGCACATTGCCTACTATATTCTTGATGGCCATTTGTGCTTTATTATTGTTAAAAGCGACCTGGGTGCCTTGTAAATTATCGTAGACCGTAGTCCCCGGTTTTTTTAGATACTCATAAATAAAATCATAGGCGATGGCAATTTGGTCATATGTTGTTCTGGGGTCGAAGAATGCATATCCGCAAATACTTGTGGTCTCTGGTGTTAACGGAGAAATATGTTCAAAGTACGCATTAAGGATGTCAGCAGAAAGTTGAGCGTAATTTTCATTCGCTGTCAGATAATATAACATGCCCGAATTTGCGGCCAATCTTAGTATTTTGTTATGGGCAGCGGCAATTGGTCCCGCTTTTTTCTCATTATTTTGGTGGTCGCTTGATGCAAATTTGGGTATACTACTTAATAGTAATTCAGGATTTTTGCTATGTGATAATACAGTACTATCAACTTGACTATGTAATTGCTCAACCAAGCTCTTTGCCCATTCATATTTATCAATATTTTTTAATATTTTTTCCTTTTCACTTTTAGTCGTCATAATAACCGGGTGGTTTAATGACTGTGCTTGGGCAAAACACATTGATAACACCAAACTAATACTGAAAATATACTTGACTAAATGTTTAAAAATAATAGCTATCATTAATTTGAGAAAAATGTTTGTCTTAGTTATTTTTTCAAGTGAAAAGGACGTCTGGTAGCTTTTGATTCTGTTGGAAAATCATCAGGAATTTCTTGGGTCACTTTTCCTGTTGCTGCCCATTCGGTTCCGCGTAAAACTGAAACAATAAAGCCTACATTCTCAAATGAGTCTAAATCATGGCCAAGTGTATTATGAAATACTCTGCCCTTACCATAATTTATTACCATTAGCATGGGTTCATTTCGGTCAGTTGGCGCTTTATCACTTTGGTCTTTGCCAGTAGCCAGTATGGTCATATTTTTTGCAGGACCACGTAGTTTAGCATAGCATTCATCAATACCGGTCATCCAAATGTTGGGCATTCCATTAGTAATTGGGTGTTCTTTGTCTCTTATCGTTATGGGAAACCTATGTCTGGCTCCATGAAACCCTGCAGGACCTTTTGTTGTGTCTATAACCATTTTATTGGCATTATTGTAAAATACATAAGGCCCATCTTTTTCTGATCGGTCACCCCAGCCGCCTAGTCCGATCATTTCATTATAGGCATCCCATTGTGGAAAAGAATTATCTGCAGCATGAATGCTTACAAACCCCCCACCTTTTTTTACATAGCGTTCAAATAATTTTTGGGTCTTTTTTGGCCAAGGTGCGGCCTTCCATCCAAAATTAGATATGACTACATCATAATTATGAAACTTGGGTCTAAAATTTGGGTCGGTTATAGGTTGTTCTACTTGTTGCTGTTTTTGATTGGTCGCAAGCTTTAAATATTGTTGTTCTCGTTCAGCTTTCCATATATATTGAGTACGTGATATATCTACATTGAACAAGCCAGTTTCTTCTAAATACTGTTTCATCATTATGGTCGATTTGGGCCAAATTTGATGGTTGTTTTGACCATCGACGATGAGTACTTTAATTTTTTCCTGTGCCGTACAAACTGTACTCATTGCCAATAGCATACCAATAATAATATTTTTCATAACCTTTAAAATTTATGGTTGTATGTGTCTTGTTTATTTCTTTTCGATAAAACTCAACAATATATTTTTTACATCTTCTACGGTACCTAGTTGTAAACCGCCGTTTGTAGCACCAGTTAGCCAATAAAGTACCATACCCGCATCAGAACAGTCCCATTTTCCTTTTTGAAATTTTACTACATCATCTACTTCGGCAATTTTACCTTGAAGCCAAACCCATTGTATTCTAGGGTCGGTATGATTTTTTGCCCAATCCCACTCAGGTAAGGCAACTTTTAAATGTGTATTTTGATCAGGTATTCTTATTTCGTCTATACCAAAATCCAAAATATCTTGCCATGAAAAGAAATCTCCCGCATCATCATTGGCCGGGTGGTGGGTTATTACTTTAACATACTTGTGTTTAGATTTTTTTGACGCCTGTAAAGCATATCCAATAATATCTGGTTCGCCTGCTTCTACTATCCATAAAGGATCATTTGTCGATGATGCGTTTATGGCGTTTTTTAAATCATTAATAGTTTGCTCTTGTTGCCATTTGGCATCAAAAAAGGTAATATCATCAAAGCCTCCCCAACGCCTTGCCGTTACATCACAAACAGTTTGCATCATGGCGTGTCTTTCTTTTTCTGCTCGTTCCGATATTCGGTTTACTCGGATTAGATCACAGCTATGGGAATAATGCACAAGTCTATTTTCAAATCCTGTCGCCCTTAAAAGAGCCAATGAAACTGCAGTACCTCCAAGATCATCGGGGTCAGGAGAATTTCCATCGGCTATAATGGCAATACGACCCTTTGGTGGTTTCACCTTTGGAATGCTATTAACAGCTGTTTTTTGTAGTGTACCATCGGCTTTTTTTACTTTTTCGCCTTTACCAACTGGTGTAAAAATTAGACCAGACCATCTTGCCCTGGCCCATTCTTTACCGTCGGTACTTCCTATGGTAGATTGGACCGTAATTTTGTCTCCTTTTTTAAGGGAGACATTTTGCCACAAGCCATTAAAATCTTCCCCTTCATCAAACATTTTAGAGGTTAAGGATGGTGTGAACGACCCTAATTCTTTATTATTTATTAAAACTGTAAACTTAGATTGTCCATCATTTTCGCCGACACCAACAAATACAATGTCATAAGCTCCATCTTTAAAATTAAAATTCGTGGTAGTGCTTGCTTTCCTATTCTTATTTGGGTTTATGGCAAACCATTGGCCACCGGCATCTTTATAATAACCAGTATTCTCCATTGGGAAATCTGCTACAGGTAAGGTTTTGTTATCTATATCCGATAAAGAAATTAACTGATAATAAGTAGGCTCCGGCCATTTTATTATTGCTGGTTTGTCTTTACTTTCCGGTTGGTAATCTTTGTCCTTTGTTAAAATAAATTTATCGAATTTAAAGCCATCTTCACGCATGCTAAATTGAATGTCATGAATGCCGCTTTTTGCAATATCTAGATATATTTCATGTGGAACTCCACAATGTACTTCTTTTGTTCTTTGCTTGTTAGACCATGACCAGTCATTTTTGCCATCGCACCATTGCATACGTTGACCATGTTCCGGCCATTTTCCGTTTAGACCAATATGTATGCTGTTGTCTTCACTTCCGGTGCTATATGCTCTGACCCAAACATAATAACGACCAGGTTCCTTTATTTTAACTTTGTAATGCATGATTGCTACTTCACCCGGTTTGTTGGAGAAATTCTCACCATGTTTAAGTTCATCGGCATGGGTGATCCTTGTGTCTGGCAAAACTTGTGTGTAACCATTGTTACTTGCACCGTAACTATGATTTTCTATTTTTTTATTAGTAGTATTCGCAATTTCGTGCTTATTAAATCGGTACCAATTACGTAGACTATCTTTTGTTTGTCGATAAAAAAATTCTGCCTCGACCGCAACTGTATTGTTTTGCGACTCAAAAAAGTTGTTTTCATCAATTATTGGATCTGTTAGATCAGATGTTTGGGCGTTCATAGTTTTTGTAGAAATAAAAACTAGGATCAAGAGTAAAAAACAATTTTGAAACGACATATTCATACAGTGAATTTTGAATTAAAGCAATTTAAGATTTTGACACCTATAAGGTGTCCTGTAGTGTTAGGCTTATAATTTTAGTGCTATTTTTTTAAGAATTATCTAAAAATAGAATAAGTTGTTACCCATGAAAGCACAGGATAGTTCTTAGGGAATTTGAGCTAACTTTAAGCGATAAGTAAATTAGTTATCAAATGAATAAAAGAATGAAAAAGAATTTTATAGGAATTTCCTATGTTTTGGTTTCTGCCTTATTGGCAAGCTGTACAACTGAAAAGAAAGATCATTTAACACCAATTTTTAATGGTAAGGATTTAACTGGTTGGCATATTATTGGTGGTGAAGCTACGTATAGCGTGGAGAATGGTGAGATAATTGGTGAAACGGTGGCCAATACACCGAATACTTTTTTAGTTACGGACGCTACATATACAGACTTTATTCTGGAACTTGATTTTAAAACAGATTCGGTTTCCAACTCTGGCGTTCAAATAAGAAGCAACAGTTTTCCTTGGTATAGAGATGGTATTGTTCACGGTTACCAAGTAGAGATCGATCCTTCAAGAAGATCTTGGAGCGGTGGTATTTATGATGAAAAAAGAAGAAAATGGCTAAATCCGCTAGAAGGCAATAAACCGGCGCAAAAAGCATATAAACCTAATGATTGGAATCATTTTAGAATTGAAGTCATTGGCGACACCTTAAAGACATGGATCAATGATATACCTGCAGCTCATTTAATAGATGACATGACCAAAGAGGGTTTTATTGCCCTGCAAGTACATAGTATTGGGAAAAAAGGAAAACCGGGAGTGGAAATCAAATGGAAAAATGTGAAGCTTATTACCCAGAACTTGGATACGTATAGCAAAGCATCTCCATTAGAACCTATTGTCACAAAAAACAATCTTACTTTTCAAGAGAAAAAAGATGGTTGGCAAATGCTATGGGATGGTAAGACGACCAAAGGTTGGAGAGGTGCCAAGCTAGATGCTTTTCCTAAGAAAGGATGGAAAATTGAAAATGGAATTTTAAGTGTATTGGCATCAGGTGGCGGCGAGTCTACTGCCGGTGGAGATATAGTAACAGAAAAAATGTATGCTGATTTTGAAATGAAAACCGATTTTAAAATTACTGAAGGTGCAAATAGCGGTATTAAATATTATGTTGATACTGAACTTAATAAGGGTGAAGGGTCGTCAATTGGTCTTGAGTTTCAAATTTTAGATGATGAGCGTCACCCAGACGCAAAGCTTGGTAACCATGAAGGAAGCAGAACAGTTGGGTCTCTTTATGATTTAATCGAAGCAGATGAAAATAAGCATATGAACGCCATAGGAGAATGGAATACGGCACATATAATTTCTAAGCAAAATAAAGTTGAACATTGGTTGAACGGTGTAAAAGTTTTGGAATATGAGCGAGGTAGTGAAGCATTTTTGAAATTGGTAGAAGAAAGTAAATATAAAGACTGGCCAAATTTTGGACTATTGGAAAAAGGAAATATTCTATTACAAGATCATGGTGATCTAGTGTCTTTCAAAAACATAAAAATTAAGACTTATGAGTAAGAATAATAGTAGAAGAAGTTTTGTTAAGAAATCTACATTAGCTGGTCTAGGATTGGCCAGTGCATCTTCAATGGGTATGAGTGCAAAAAGTTACAATAGCATTTTGGGGGCCAATGATCGACTTCATGTTGCCATTGCTGGCCTAGGTCGTAGATTGGGTGCATTTTACGAGCCAATTGCCCATAAAAAGAGTAATGTTAGGTTGCTTTACTTGTGCGATGCAATGCAATCACAAATGACTAAAGCCGCTTCTAATTTTGAAAAGTATATTACTTATAGTCCTAAACTTGAGCAAGATATTTTTAAAGTTTTAGATGACGATAAAGTAGAAGTTCTTATAAATGCCATGCCTGATCATTGGCATACACCTGGGGCGATCATGGCCATGAAAACCGGTAAGCACGTTTATGTTGAAAAGCCTAGTAGTTGTACAATGGAAGAAAATGAACTTCTTGTAGAAGCAACCAAAAAGTTTGGTAAGATTGTGCAGATGGGAAATCAGCAGCGTTCTTCTCTACATACCCAAAAAATCATTCAGAAAATTCATGACGGTGCCATAGGGAAGGCGTACAAAGCATTGGCATTTTATAATAATGGGAGAGGAGCGGTACCACACCAGAAACAAGCGTCTGTGCCAGAGGGCTTAGATTGGAATAACTGGCAGGGACCTGCAGTTCATAGGGAATACACCTCGGAAACTTGGAACTATAATTGGCACTGGTACGGATGGAACTATGGTACAGCGGAAATGGGCAATAACGCAACCCATGAATTAGATGTTGCACGTTGGGCATTAAATGTAGATCTGCCTAATAGAGTAGAAGTAGATGCTACAAAAAAACACTTTGTAGATGATGGATGGGAAATGTACGATACCATGATGGCCAAATTTACATTTGAGGATAATAAGCAGATCGAGTGGGACGGTAAAAGTAGAAATGCATACAGTACATATGGTAGTGGTCGTGGTGTTATTATCTATGGCACCGAAGGGTCCGTATTTGTCAACCGAGGTCATTATAAACTATTCGATAGAAAAGGTAAGCTTATAGAAGAAGTTTCAAGTGGTGGCCAAGAGGGTGGCGTTGCTCTTGGCGGCGGAGGCGATATGTCTACTGTACACGTTATGAACTTCTTTGAAGCTATTAGAGGAAATGAATCTTTACAAGCACCTATAGATGATGCAAACGTTTCAATGGCTATGGTTCACTATGCAAATGTTGCGTCGCGTATCAATCAAAATTTTGATATTGATAATACAAAGGGTATCATGTTCAATAGAGAAGCTATGAAACATTGGGATAAACCTTATGAGGATTCTTGGAAAAGTAAGTTTATGTTATAAAGTTATATGATAATATAAATTTTAAAGGAATAATGGGGCAAGTAGTCAAAGCTACTTGCCCTATTTGTTTATTTATGAAGAAAATATTTCATCATTATTTGAGAAGGCTTTAAATTCTAGTGGGTTACCACTATAATCGAACACGACCATAGTAAGCTGTTCTCCTGTTTTTTCCTTCGTACCTTTTTTTAGGTTTACGACGAACTCTATTTTATTGGCACCGCCAAAGTGTATAATACCCAGATGCTTGCCTCGAATTTAAAATTTGTCTCCTTTGAATGCCTCATGGGCTTGCCCTGAGGTGTTTTGCTTTCTTCAAATTATCTTTCTATTTCTTTAAAAGTATAGCTATTTAAAATACATCCAAGATATGGTATGGAGCACTTGTATCATTAACCTTTCCACAATTGTAGAGTTTTGGAAATTCAGTACTTACATGAGCGTATAATTGGTTGTTAAAAAAAATAAAATCGATTCATGTTTTGGTATATCTGCCTTCTTCGCAACCAAGTAGATTGATGTAAAATTCTCTTGTTGATTGAATATCTTTGACTTTAAATACGTAATGAAAAGAACTCATTATTAAAATCTTGGTAAACAAGTTGTAAATAAAATGAGGTTTTTTAAACTAAAAAACCTCATTTTCAAAAATATAATTAATGTTATTTTTTGATTTTAATTAAAGTTAATGATTAGTGTTTAAAAAGAATTTATTTTTAATTGAATGGTGTGATTGCCCGGTGAAAGCCTAACACTTTCAAATGCAGGTGGTACTTTGCGGCCATTATGAATGAAATCTTTACCGTCTAAATTATTTAAACTGAACTCTGCTACCATGTTAGCAGGTATTTCTATTTCATAGGTTTGTAACCTGGGTCCGTTGTGGGTATATGTGCCCTTTATAGTACCACGTACAGTTGGTACCTCAATAGAGCTCGATTTTAATGTGCTCATTTGAGGTTTAATAGTGGCAATGCCAAAACCTGGTGTTTTAGGTTTAATGCCCCAAAGCCCTCTAGGAATAATGTTAGCAGGAACAGCGCCCCAAGCATGGTTCCAATCCAAATTGTTTTTATACTTATTGTCCCAAGCTTCTAATGTTATTGTAGAACCTATTTTGATCATATTGTACCAACTTCTATCACTGGTATCGGTTAATAGATCTAAGGCGTAATCTTGCTCTCCTGCATTATAGAGTCCGTCCATTAAAAATTGGGCACCATATACGCTACACGCAAGTCCTCTAGATTTTACATAATCTACTACAGTCCTATAATGTTCCTTTGGTACTAGCCCAAATGCCAAAGGCATCATATTGGCATGTAAAGAAGCATGATCAGTGCCTACGCCATCCACATAAATACCTCTGTCCTTATCGAACATTTGTTCATTGACCGCTTTTTTGACTTTTGTTGCCCGATATTGAAAATCTAAGGCTTCTTGAGTTTTTCCTAAAATTTTTGCAAACTCTGCCATAATTTTCATGTTCTCATAAAAGAATGAGTTTATTACGGTACTGTATGGTTGAAAAACGAATCCGTCTCTTTCTCCCGGAGTTTTGCTACCGTTAAAATTGGCGGGCGGCCAATCTACAATATCGGTCAACGGTTTTTTATAACCGTCTGGAAAACCAAGTTTACGCATAAACTCTTTATCAACTTTAGTAGAGGTTATAAGACCGTCTTCGTTAGAGAGTTCAAATAAAGATTTATGCTTAAGTGCTTCATAGTATTTTTCAATTAATTCAGTGTTTCCCGTATACATGTAATCTGCATGAATTAAAAGAGGTACATGTTGCTGCCACTCTGTTGGCCAAGTAGGGTTTTTCATAAAGTACTCTATGGTACGTCTTGCCATGGCGAACTCACGGTCTGTAGTATAGTGACTCAATTGGTTCAAGTAAGCGTCGGCTTCATAAGGTATTCTTTCTCTATCACCGTCTACATAAAGACCATTAAAGGTTGTTGCTTTGATAGAATATTTACATAGTTCCCAGACTTGATTTAGAATTTCATCATCACTATGGAAACTGCTTGCCTCTTCATCCCAATAGGTATGAAATGCAAGCTGTTGAAAGTTCTCTTTAGAAACCTTTGCTTGGGCTCCTTCTACTTCGGCATACCTGAACGGAACAAGTGGGGGGAACCCTTTAGGTAATGCTACAGCTTGGTTAGGTCTAGTATTTCTTTCGTTTTTTTGAACTTCTATTTGATATTTTGTTTGACCGGGTTTTACATCAATTTTTATCTCTTGATAGCGAATGTTACTCTTTGCAGGTGGTGTTCTGTTTACATTACCTTCACTATCTATCATTTCACCAATTCTAAAGGTCAAGGTGTGTGGTTTTTCTGCATTATAGGTAAAGTCAATGGTTGCAAATGCCGCTTTACCAAAATCCATAAAATATGAATCTCCTCTTTTTTCAAAAACAACAGGTTCTATCTTAGTGGTAATAAATTTATTTTCAGTAGATATGATATAGTTGTCACTTTTTCCTGTTGTAAATTTTTGAGTTTCCGAATAGTCTACTAAACGATTGTCCTCATCCCAAATCCTTACTTTCCAATAGTATGTTTTGCCTATTTCTAAGGGCTTACCTTTATATTCTACATTAGTAGATGCATTAGAAGCTACTCGTTGACTATCCCAAACATTGCCATTATTGGCATCAATAGTTGATTTATCGGTAGCTACTAAAATCTGATATGCAGATTGAAATTTTGATGCCGAAGGAACTGTCCAGCCAAATTCAGGTTGAAGATCAAAGATTTCAACTTCGGTTTCTGGAGCTCTTATTAATTCTACAGTCAGATCAGTGGGTGCAGCTCTAAATTCATTACTGTTCTTTTTTATAAGTTCATCTAATTTAGCTCGTAATTTATTAGCTGTTTCGGCATATTTCTTTTTACCGATCAAGTTGTTGATTTCTTGAGGGTCTTTTTTAAGATTGTATAGCTCTTCTATGGTTTTATCGTTTACATATCTAAAATATTTCCATTCTTCGGTTCGTACACCTTCACTTGGGGCAATACTCTCAAAATCCCAAATATGTTCTATTAAAATGGTATCTCTTTCTATTGATTTTTTTTCTTGTTTAACTAGTGGCATTAAACTTTTTCCTTGCCAGGTTTCTGGTATTTCTACATTGGCCAGATCTGCAATTGTAGAAGTAACGTCTATATTTAAAACCATATCATCAATATCTTGATGTTTGTTTACCCGTGGGTCAAAAATTATTAATGGTACACGTATAGAGTTGTCGTACATTAACCATTTACCTGCTAGTTGGCGTTCTCCTAAAAAGTAACCATTATCGCCCATAACAATAATGACCGTGTTGTCCTCAATACCCTTTTCTTTTAGTTTCTTTCTAATTTCCTTGATCTCTAGGTCTATTCCAGAGATCATTCTGTAATAACCTTTTGTACTATGTTGATATTTTTCTGGGTTGTCGTACCTCCAGGTCCAACGTAGTCTGTTGAAACCTTGTCTCACTATCTCTGGTTGTGCATTAAAATATTTATCATCGGATAATGCAGGCTTTGATATGGTAATATCTGTCAATAAATTATTGGTGCTATTCTGCCAAAAATATTGTTCTTCTGCGGGGTCATGTGCGTGCGGTGCGCTAAAGCTTAACGATAGGCAGAATGGTTCACTACCAGATGCGTTATTTTCAATAAAATCTAAAGCTTTTTGTCCTGTGTAACGCGTTAAATGAACAGTGTCATTATCTATAGTTTTGTAATAATATCCTCTTCTGTCCTTATAGCGGTTATTTCTATCATACGATTCAAACTCATCAAATTGCTTCTCTAAATCGTCGTATCTAACACCATATTTCCCGTAAAAACCTGTGTAATAGCCATTATTTTTTAATAGAGTAGGGTACGAGTTTTGCATATATTCTTCGCGAACATTACCGGTCTGAAAATTAAAATTATGTGATCTCTCATGTAAGCCTGTAATAATGCTTGCTCTACTTGCGGCACAAATAGGAGTGGTAACAATTGCTTTGTTGAAGTAAGTACCTGCCTTGGCCAAAGCATCCATTTCTGGAGTTTCTACGAATTTATTTCCTGCATAACCAATGGCATCAAATCTTTGGTCATCTGTTAAAATAAATATGATATTTGGTTTATCGTTGTTTTGACCATATGATATGTTTCCTATTATACAAAATAAGAAAATAGCTAAATGTCTCATTATTTTCAGCATACGTTGATTTTAGTTTTTATGTTGATTTTAACGCAACGCCCTTTTTTGAGCGCATTACCAAACTTAAGTTTCAAGGTAGTAGTATCCATCCTGTGCTGTCCTGAATATATATTGACAAGATATAATTTAAAATCTTGTATAAGTATGCGTCTTTCGGGTGTTTTTTTATAGCCTACACACCAGTATGGTTTTTATATAAGAGTACATTATTTTTAGCTTTTACCAAGTGTTTAAATCAAAGAAATATGACTTCTACAGTTTTTAGTTTTTTTAAGGTAATTGCCCTATGTTTTGTTTTGTTGACCGTTAGTTGTAATAATGCGAAGCAAAAAAAAGTAAGCCATGTTGAAATAAAGGGGATAGAACTTCCGGAGCGTCCAAATATTTTATGGTTGGTTACAGAAGATATGAGTGCTTATTTACCATCATTTGGTGATTCTACCATAGTTACACCAAACCTAAGCAGGTTGGCAAAAGAAGGTGTAATTTATCCAAATCTGTATTCTACTTCCGGTGTTTGTGCTCCAAGTAGGGCTGCAATTACAACAGGTATGTATCCTTCAAGTATAGGTGCAAACCATATGAGAACTACATCGTTCACAGAGGTAACCGGTTTACCTGCATATGGTGCGGTACCACCGCCAGAGGTTAAAATGATCAGTGAACTTTTACGTAAAGAAGGGTATTACTGCACCAATAATTATAAAACGGACTATCAGTTTAAACATCCCGTTACCGCTTGGGATGAAAGTGGACCTTATGCGCATTGGCGCAATAGAAGTAATAATCAGCCATTTTTCTCTGTCGTTAATTTTACAGAAACCCATGAGTCCGGTTTATTTGAACCTTATGGACATCGGTATATTGAGCAACGGCATTATCGGTTAGGAGATAGAAGCTTCAAATGGAAAGAAGGTAGAATGTCTGAGGAAGAAACTCCAAAACATTTAAAAAAAGATACAAAATTCAATATTCCTCCTTATTTGCCCAAGACTGAAGTTGTGCAGAGGGATATGTGGAAAATGTATAATAATATCGCTGAAATGGACAGCCAAGTAGGTGCTGTTTTAAAGCAATTGGAAGATGATGGTCTTTTGGAAAATACCATAATTTTCTTTTATGGGGATCATGGTGGGCCAATGCCAAGACAAAAACGATTAATTTATGATTCTGGATTGAAAACCCCCATGATAGTTAGATTTCCAAATCAAATTAACGCAGGTACCAAAGATGATAGGTTACTAAGCTTTGTAGATTTTGCACCGACCTTACTTTCGTTGATTAAAACAGAGCCACATGATTATATGCAAGGTCAAGCTTTTTTAGGTGAATATTCAGCCAAAAATAAGAGGGAGTACATTTATGCCGCCGCAGATCGCTTTGATGGTTTTACAGATGCAATTCGTGCGGTGCGTAATAACCGCTTTAAATATATTAGAAATTATAGGCCAGAACAAGGTTATTACTTACCTATAGATTACAGAGAAAATATACCCACCATGCAAGAATTGTTGAATTTAAGGGATGCCGGTGAGTTAGATTCTGTACAATCTTTATGGTTTGGAAACAAAAAACCAATGGAGGAGTTGTACGATTGTATAGTTGATCCCCATGAAATTAATAATTTGGCGGAAAATCCGGAATATGCAGAAATTTTGAGCGAATTAAGTAATGAACTTGATAACTGGATAAACAATATTGGAGATCAACCTAATTTACCTGAAGGTGAGCTTTTAAAGCAATTATGGAATGGAAAAAATGTACAGCCCATTACCCTAGTGCCTACCGTTGATATTAATGAATCATCAGTGTCTATTGCGTGTAATACAGAAGGAGCTTCAATTGGCTATAAGGTTATAAAGAGTGATAAAAAAGAACCCGTAGAGTGGCAAGTCTATACCGGTCCTTTTGAATTACAGGATAATAGTAATCTTAAAGTACAAGCTCATAGAATTGGTTTTAAACAAAGTGATATAGTTGTAGTCAATAAGTAATTGATTATTTGATTTTATTTAAAGAGCCTTCAATTCAAGGATTATAGATCACATTACAATCTTTGAATTCAAAGTACATTTTACATGTTTTTAATTTGACTCTTCAATATAATTTCTAATACCGGGTACTATTTGTATTTGAAGTTCAGTTTTATTGTCAGGCCATTTTAGTATAGTAAGTTTTTGGGTGAAGGAATTCCAAATAAAATTTTTTGGTTGCATGCTTTTTGGGCATTTATATATCTCTAGGCCTTTATTTTTAATAGGGTCGTGGTACATGACAAAATTATTGTCTATAAGAATTGAGAACCCATCTGGATAATGTCTGTTAGCACCAATGAAGATTTCTGAAAATCCTTTTTTACTATCCGGTTTTATTTTTACGTATAAAGTGCGTGTGGCATGATTGAACAAAAATGATTTTATGTCACCGGCAATGGTCTGCGGATAAGGTCTGGCAATAATATCTGTGATATACTTACGTTCTACAGTTCCTGCAGCTTTTCTGTCACTGAATATTGCCCATGTTGACGGACCACCTGGTAAAAAATTCTGCATGCTTCGATTACCTAAAAACCAAGCTTTTATGCTGCCAACTCCCATTCTGTCAAAGACTTCTGCGGTTTTAATATACAGTTCCCTATATTCTAGTTGCCCTAATTTACCCGAAACCAAAGTGTCTGTTATTGCAAATGTAGGAAAACCCCATTCACCAATTAGAATTGGTGCGTTCAAAAAAATAGATTCCTTATTAAAACGATCCATTACCGGTTTAATGTATTCTATTTTATTTTGATAAATGTGAGGTGCAAACACTATATTTTTTCTATTCACATTTGTCGTTATTTCGGCATATTGGTTATTATCAATAGCTTCACCTTTATTCATGAAAATGGACTGTAACAGTATCTTTTTATCCGGGTTTATTAAATTGCTGGCATCTATAATTTTTTGATATAACGGAACTAAGTATTTTCTAGTAAGTTCATTATACGTGATATCCATTTTAAGCTTTCTAGGTTCGTTGACAATGTCATAGCCTAAAACCGAAGATTCTTTGGCATATCTTTCCCATATTACTTGCCAAGCTGCTATATAGGTATTGTATTCGTTATTTTTATTTAACCAAAAATCTTCCCAAATAAAACTATCTACACCATAAACGGTCATTTTAAAAATCGTTTTAATCCCGGCATTTCGCCCCAGATCAATTAAAGAATCGAGTTTAATTAAATAATCATTGTCCAATTTACCTCCTGGGAACTTACTTAGTTTTCCCAATTCTAATCTTATAACTTGAGTATTGCTTCCCATGCGAACCATACGCGCATAATCATCTGAATTAAAGAAAACTTCGCCTCTGTGGTCATTGGTGTTAATTACGAAACCTCTAGGTATAATATGTCTATCTTGACTATCACGTAGACCATGTCTAATTTGAGCGAAGCAGGTTATAGTGCTAGCTAAGATTAAAAGAGAGATCGACAATATTTTTTTCATGATAATTTTTTTAAAGTTGGAATTGAGATTGTTCAAGTCTTTGTGTTTTATGACATATCATAAAAAGAGAGTGGGACAAAACATGTTTTTGTCCCACTCTACCAACTAACTTTAAACAACTGATATACATTACCTATGCAGGTAATTTTTTTAAATCGAAATAACTATTATCTATATCCATTATTTGTTGGATCTGATTCTAAAAGGGCAGGGTTTTGTTCCAATTCTTGTAACGGAATTGGAAGTTTAACATGCCATGGCCTAATATTTAAGTTAGGTTCCCAAAAACGATATTCTAAATTTGTAACAACATCCAATAGAATGCCCCAACGTATAAGGTCATATCTTCTATGTGCTTCACCTGCTAATTCCCACTTGCGCTCATCATAAATTGCTTCTCTAAAGCCTTGTTGGCTTAGCCCTTCTAATTTCCACTCCGCTTCTGTTTCATAGGCTCGGCTTCTAATTGGTTCAATATATTGATAAGCATTACCAGGACCATTAGCTTCATTCTCACATTCAGCTGCCATTAAATAGACATCGGCCAAACGAAATACCATTCTATTGTCCGAGTGGTTAAAACGAGGAGAGCTTTCTAAATCTAAATTCCAAAATTTGGCCATGTATGGAAAGTTTAATTCAAAACCCAAATAATTATCTACAATATTCAATTCTCTTCTTAAATCGTTCATTGGGAATTTTTCTGCAAAGTCTTTTGATGCAACTTGTAAACCGGTACCATTAAATGCTTCTCCTCTTTCTGAAAGGGCATTTCTCAAAGCAGCTCTTTCATCTGAATTTTTTGGTTCGTCTCGCAATCTAGGATTGAACATACTTGGTCTCCAGCTATTATTACCTGCAAATGCTGCACCAGGAAAAGCTGGGTCAAAAATACCCTCTATATCTCTGGCAAAATCTAAAGACCAGATAATTTCGGCATTGTATTCATTGGCGGGGTCAAAGACCTCATTATAGGTAGGTAATAACCTGTGAGGAGATTGGTCTATTATTTCATTACATTTATTTAAACCTGCTAGCCAGTTTTCTTGCTTCATA
The DNA here is from genome assembly GCF_029350945.1 of Maribacter huludaoensis. Taxonomy (GTDB): domain Bacteria; phylum Bacteroidota; class Bacteroidia; order Flavobacteriales; family Flavobacteriaceae; genus Maribacter; species Maribacter huludaoensis. Next base: position 812,003 of record NZ_JARKMS010000002.1, read on the forward strand.
TAAATTTTTGCCTCAATAATTGCGGCGGCCCATTTAGAAGCACGGCCTCTTTGATCATCAGCATATGAATCTGGTAGATTGGCTTGTGCGAACTGTAAATCTGCTAGTACACCGTTAATTATAGTTTCTTCATCTGTTCTAGGTAGTGCACTAATTTCTTCTAGAGTAAGTACTTCTGTATAATAAGGAGCATCACCCCACAAATTGGTAATATGCCAATAGCATAATGCCCTTAAAAAACTTACTTCAGCAACAATTTCTGTTCTGGGCGCATCAAGAATTGCTTCGTTTTCAGCTACTCTATCAATAATAAAATTAGCATTGTATATAACTCGGTAAAGATCTTTCCAAGTATCCGAGACACTCATTTTCTGAACAGAAACGTCTGCAAGAGCTTCGTTCAATGAATAGTTGCCTATGGGTTCAACGAAATTTGCTGAACGGTTAGGTTCAATGATATCCGCGCCATTGTCATAGAAATGATCAAGACCAACCTGACCATAGATAGAGTTATTTTTTAAAATGGCATATGTGCCATTTACAGCTTGTCTTGCGTCGTTCTCCGATGCAAAAAATGTTTCTGGTGCAACTATAGCCCTAGGCTCTTCTTCAAGAAATTTCTCGCATGAGAAGCATGAGAAAATTATGAAGACGTATGCAATTATATTTTTTGTTTTCATATTTTATTTTTTTAAAAAGTTACGTTCATACCAAGTGTTATTACTCTTGGATTTGGATATGAACCGTTCGCATATCCTTGTGCGATGTTTCCTAAACCTGTTCTTCCAAAATTATTTTGCTCAGGATCTATTAATCTGAAATCCGAGAATAGTAAAAGATTGCTTCCTGATAAATAAACGCTCATGTTTTTAACACTATCTCCCCATCCCATCTTCTCAACAGGAAAGTTATATGCTACCCTTGCTGTTTTTAGACGAACGTGAGAGCCGTCTTCTACATATTCCGAGTTACTAGGGGTGTTGGTTACAGAATCTGCACCAGCTCTAGGAATGTCTGATGTAGGGTTACTTGGTGTCCATCTATCTCTTAAATCTCCGAACTTCACGGTTTCACCTCTGTTGAAATAATGATTTCGCATTCTTAGGTTATAAACTTCATTACCTGTAGTACCTTGAAAGAAAAGTGAAAAATCTAGGTTTTTGTATGAAAATGAATTTTCAAATCCGAAAATTAAATCTGGTAATGGACTGCCTAATACCACATTATCTTCAGTAGATATAATTCCGTCTCCGTTCAAATCTTCAAATCTGGCACCACCAACTACTTGTGATGAAAGTCCTGAAGCATCAATCTCTTCTTGGCTCTTCCAAGTTCCTAAATAATTTACACCTGTAAATACCGGGACCGATTCGCCAACTATTAAACGTGTATTACCAGAACCTATAATAGGATCTACGACTACATCAATAAATTCCTGGCCACCAAGGTCCAAGATTTTATTTTTGTTGGACGCAAGTGTTAAGGTGGTGTTCCAATTAAAATTATCATTTGTGACGTTGGTAGAAGTTACCAATAGTTCCCATCCTTTATTCTCAAGTGACCCTACATTCTGTAATTGACTTGTAAAACCTGTTTGTCTTGGAATAGTAACATCTAACAAAAGATCATTGGTTTCTTTTTGGTAATAATTAAATTCCGTAAATAATCTACCTTCAAACATTGATGCCTCTAAAGCAATGTCAAAAGAAGTTGTGGTTTCCCATTTTAAATTAGGGTTAGATGGTCTGCCCAAAGTCAATCCAGGAACTTCAAAACCATTTAGAGTAGTATTCGCTTCGGTCAAAACACCTAATGTTCTATAAGGACCAATTGCCTGGTTACCGGATCGGCCCCAGCTAGCTCTCAACTTTAGATCTTTGAAAAAAGTCTGTTCTTGTAAAAAAGCCTCTTCACTGATCTTCCATGCACCTGCAATAGATGGATAAAATTCATATTTGTTACCTGGCGCAAAAACAGAACTACCATCAGTACGTCCTACCAATGTCAATAAATATTTGTCTTTGTAATCATAATTTATCCTTCCGAAGAAAGAAGCAATTTGGAAACCGTTGTAACCACTGGTTACTATAGACCTTGCGGGGTCAGAATTGCCTAAATTATTAAAGCCAGTGGCATCACTTGTAATCCCGAACGCTTCTGCTTCGGTTATCTCGGTAGAAACTTTTTGAAATGAAGCACCTGCAAGTACCGTTATACTGTTGTTTTCATTCAAATCTTTTTGATATTGAATAGTATTCTCATTGTTCCATCCTGTACTGGCAACGGTTCTTACACTTGCAGTACCGCCATCTGTTACGCCTATGGCTAGGTTACCGGGCGATTGGCTAGAAGTAAATCTATTTTGTTTTGTATTATTGAATTCAGGGCTAAAGGTTGATCTAATGGTCCAATCAGGTGCCGGCCTGTATTCAAGATATGCAGTTCCTAAAAGGTTATTGGTAAACGTTTCATTAGTGTTCAGTTCAATATTGGCAAGTGGGTTCGAGAATGGAGATCCAACTACATCGTTAAAACCATTATATGTGCCATCATCATTGAATATTGGTTGTGTGCGTAATATGCCGAAAGCAGCAGAACCAAAACTAGTTAAGCCATTATCTTGGTTAATTCTAGAGTAATTGATTCGTAGACCTGCTTTTAATTTATCATTAAGTTTGATGTCTAAATTTGATCTAAAAATAAATTTTTCCAAGCCAGAGCTTTTTACAATACCTTCTTGATTGAAGTAATTGATAGAGTTATAGTAATTTACATTATCAGATGCACCTGAAATTGAAATATCTGCATTGTAGATCGGTGCCGGGCCCAATAGTAGATCTACCCAGTCATTATCTGGATATGAAGAAGGGGCATCTGGAAAGGGTATTGCGGCCGATCTAAATTCAGCGCTTTCATTTGTAAATGCAATTTGCTCTTCTTGTGTTAACAAATCTGGCAATTCAGGTAGCATTTGCATACTTGTATATATGTTAACGCTTACCTCTGGTTTACCGCTGCCTATACCAACTCCATTTTTAGTAGTAACCAATACAACACCGTTTGCACCCCTTGACCCATAAATGGCTATAGAAGAAGCATCCTTAAGGATTTCTATGGATTTAATGTCGCTAGCGTTAATGTTGTTTAAATTAAAATTGGTACCAACTACAATACCATCAATAACCCATAAAGGTTCGTTGCTACCTGTAATTGAATTACCACCTCTTACTCTAATGGCCGTACCTGCACCTGGCGCACCACTAACTTGGGTTACCTGTACACCTGCAGCTCTACCTTGTAGTACTTGATCGACTCTTGAAGAAGGTACCTGAGTTAGGTCTTCCGAACTGACCGATGCTACCGAACCCGTTAAATCCGATTTACGTTGAGTACCGTAACCAATTACGACTACTTCGTCAAGCTTATTTCCTGCTTTAAGAATAATGTTCAATTGAGTTTGGCTACCAACAGTAATACTTTGAGGCTCATAACCAATGTAGGAAACCTGCAGTGCATCTGAAGCGTTTGCTTCTATTGTAAAGTTACCATCAAAATCAGTAGTGGTTCCCCTAGTTGTCCCTTTTACGATGACCGAAGCACCGGGCAGTGGTCCTTCTTCATCCGATACATTACCGCTCACGGTCTGCTGAGACCAAGACGTAAATGCGAACAAGGCAAATAGAATAGTAAATGCCTTAGTTTTAGTTTTAAATGATGTTAGTTTAGTTTTCATAAAGTTGTTTCATAAAGTTGAAAATTTCATTTTGATTATGTTAAGCTATCGTTAACGTTTTTTTTATTCATCCTGTACTGTACTGTAGTGGTCAATAATTTTTAACTTGAAAAGGGCTATATGTAGAATGTTTATTGGATATGTGAATAAAAAATTAAATTCTTAAAAAATGTCAATTTTATTTTTAATTTGATTATTTATTAAGCTTTTAATTTCAAAATTTGTATTGGTAGGTTATTGCATATTGCTTTAAAACCGCGTAGATATTTATCATTTCAGTTGAAATTTTTAACCGTAATCAAAATGTGGCCACTATAAAAAAATACCCCTCTTAATAATTATAAGGGGGGTGTAAACAACTTTTAATTAACTATTTTCAATCTGCAGTAACTATTTTGGCATCTTTAGGATTTAGAGTTACTAGTACGTTCTTTTTGTTCTACGTAATAAGGTTGAAAAGTATAAGAAGATTTTTTATCCCAATTTGAATTCCGTTGAGGTAATTTATCTTTCATTCTTTCAATTTGAGATTTGTACTTTAAATTTTTTGCTTGGTTTGTCCATTCATTAGGGTCTGTACTATGGTCATAAAACTCTTCGGTGCCATCTTCATATCTAATATATCTATATCCGTTTGTTTTAATGGTATGGTTGTTCATCCCAAAAGTAGTAATGGCGTGTGCATCGTCTAACCCTTCATTATTTTTCATCATATTCACTAAACTAATCCCTTCGTTTTTTGAATATTTAGGTAGTCCACTTAATTCTAAAAGTGTAGGGTAAATGGACAACATTTCAACTGGAGCATCAATTTTCTTTCCTTTAGGTAAATTTGGTGCCGAAAATATTAATGGCGCTTTAGTAGCAGTTTCCCATAATGCGTGTTTTGCAAAAGTTCCTTTTTCTCCTAAGCGGTACCCGTGATCAGACCATAATACAATAATTGTGTTATCACCGTATTCACTATGCTCTAAGGCTTCTAGAACACGACCTAATTCATAATCAACATAACTGATACACGCTAAATATGCCTGTACTATTTTCTTCCACTCTCCGTTTTCTTTTGCCCAATTTGTAGTAGGCATCATAGGTAAATCGTTTATTTGAAGCCCTACAGGTGGTATGTCATCTAGATCGTTTGCCTTGTATGGAGGTGTTTTAATATCGTCTAAAGGATATAGATCAAACCATTTTTGTGGTACGTATAAGGGTACATGTACCCTTAAAAACCCTAGACCCATAAAAAATGGTTTCTCATATTTCTTATGTAACCGATCAATAACCCAATCAACGGATTTGTGGTCTGGCATTAGTGTGTCATTCTCAGGAAAGGCGCCCCAATCTGTGCTAGTTCTACCATATTTTTTTCTGTCTGCCGCACCAAATCCATCCCAAACAAATCTTTTTTCTGGATAGGGCCCAAAGCCTTTTACACGACCTCCAGATTCATTAAAAGTACTGTCTGGAGCATGTATGTGAAATAACTTACCAATCCCCATGGTGTGGTACCCGTGGTTTTCAAAGTACTCTTGTAGAAATGTAATATCTTTTGTGGTAGGATTTCCTTCTCGTCGAATTTCATTATCCGGAGTCATCCCGTAAATTCCTGTGGTAGAAGGTCTTAATCCTGTCATTAATGATGCTCTTGATGGGCCGCATAATGGTGCTTGACAATGCGCATCTGTGAAGGAAACTCCCATGGCTGCAAGCCTATCTATATTTGGTGTTTTTGCAGGGCCGTCAAAACTACCTATCATCGTATTTAGATCGTCTACGGCTATAAAAAGAATATTTGGCTGCTTTTCTTCTAAAGTATCTGTACGATTTTTTTTCTCGTGACAAGAAGGTAGTAGCATTGTACCCAATATCAAAAAAACATAGTTATAAATTTTCATTTATCTAGTTTGTAAGGTGCCGTAAATTTATAAGTGCCCGGTTGAACTTCAATTTCAACATAATTATCAGTGGTGCTCAATAACTTAATTTTTTTAATTTCTTTTAGTGGTTGATTATTGATCAAAATATCATTATTTCCGGATTTTGGTACCGTAATATTTGCCGTTGTGTTTGGCGGTATTTGAGTTTCCATTTTAAGTTGATTATTGGAAATTTCCCAAGAATTTGATACCGTGCCAAATGGAGTTTGCAAAGTTGCCGAGGCATTGGTTAAGTAATCTGAGTTGGGTAAAGGGGCAATTTTTATGACTTTGTAACCAGCCTTTAAGGGTGATATACCTGCAATTCTTTCATACATCCACTCACCGATAGCACCATAGGCGTAATGATTTAAACTGTTCATGTTCTGTGGATTGAATCCTTCTTCTTTGCTATAACTGTTCCAACGTTCCCAAATAGTTGTAGCACCTTGATTAATAGAGTAGAACCATGACGGGTACGTTTCGTTAAAAAGTAATTTGTACATCATATCTATCTCGCCGGTTTCATCTAAAACTTTTGATAATAGTGGGGTTCCTAGAAATCCTGTGCGTAAATGATCATCAGCTTTAGAGATTTCTTCCATTAAATACTTTTTGGCATTTACTATTTTGTCTTCGGATAGCAAATCAAAAGCCAAGGCCAACAAATAAGATGTTTGTGTAGATGATACTCCCTTAACTTTGCCGCTTTCGTCAAAAAAAGTGTTTTCAAATGATTTGGCTACTGTTTTATATATCTCTTCATATTTTTTTTGTTCTTCTATTCTCCCTAATACGGCAGCACTTTTAGAAGCAAGTTTTGCCGAATGGGCATAAAAAGCAGTGCCAATAAGATTAAGTGAAGTGTCTCCTCTATTGTCACCGTTTTCTGGATAGGGCTGTAGCCAGTCTGAAAAAGACATCATATTGGAAATATTGTCTTTTGATTTCAGTTTATGATATTTTAACCATTCTTCCATCATTTCAAAATTATCTTCCAATATGCTCTTGTCACCTGTACGCATATAAATTTTCCAAGGAATAATGGTACAAACATCACCCCAACCGGAACTACCAATTTTGTTGCCACGTGCATCTGGCACTGTCCAAGGGATACCTCCATTTTCAAACTGAGCTTCTTGAACACTTTGTAACCAGCTTGCCCAAAATTTATAGACATCGGCATTGAACATAGATGTTGGTCCAAAAACTTGGGCATCACCTGTCCACCCTAAACGTTCATCACGTTGAGGACAATCTGTAGGAATATCAAAGAAATTACCTCTTAACCCCCAGACAATATTATTTTGTAGTTGGTTTAATTTGTCACTAGATGATGTAAACGTACCATTGTCGTCAAAATCTGAATATTGTACAATACCTTTTACCCAATCTTTGTTAGGTTGTTTAGATGTATCAAATCCACTTAATTCAATATATCTGAAACCATGAAAAGTAAATTTGGGCATATACTCAATTTCACCATCTTTGGCAGCAATGTAATAATCTGTTGATTTTGCCGAACGATAATTTTTTGTATAAAAATTGCCCTCTGGTGATAACATTTCAGCAAACCTAATTTTTAGTGTATCACCCTTTTTCATAGGCACATTTACATGCGGTACGCCAACCATATTCTGCTTTAAATCAAAAATTACGGTATCATCTCTTTTTGTCATTTCTTTTGGGTTCAGCGCTATTTTTGCTTTTACCGTTGTGTGTCTTTTTGGTTCTAAAGCAATGTGGTGGTCAAGGTTCATGGTTTCTACACTGTGCCATTTATCATCAGCAAATTCATTGGTAGTCCAATTGGGCATTTCCAAATTGGCATTGTAAATTTCACCATCATATATTTCAGAAAATTGAATTGGTCCGTTGGTTGTTCCTTTCCAACTATCATCTGAAATAATGATTTTTTTAGAACCATCTTCCATATTGATTTCTAATTGACATAGAATTTTAGGTGAAATAGAATTGTCCCATGGTGTTTTTCCCCACAGTAACCTACCGGAATACCAACCGGATGCCAGCTCCACGCCAATAGTATTTTGATCAGTTTTTATTAAGTTGGTAACATCATAGGTTAATGTTTCAATTCTTTTATCATATGTAGTAAACCCTGGAGACATTACATCAGTACTTACATTTTTACCATTTACAGAAACATCAAAAACCCCCTTGGCGGTGATATACAACCTAGCGGATGAAATTGTATTTGTCAGCTTAAATTGTTTTCTCAGATATTGCGGTTTATGAATAAGTACGTTGTCACGACCACGTATGCTATCTTTTGCAGTGTTTAGTCCTATCCACTTTGCTTGCCAATCACTATTGTTAAGTAATCCTAATTCAAGATTTTGAATTTCACTCCAGTCAGAATCTTGGTCCGCTTGATTCCAGTATTTTATTTGCCAATATGCTTTTTGACGTGAATTTAGTGGGGCTCCTTGGTATTTTACCCAATTAGATTGGTCCGTTAGTTGTTTTTTTGAATCCCACAAATCTGCTTGGTCCGGTAATAAGTCTGGTCTACTGGCAACTACAATTCTATAGGCAGATTGTGCAGTAATAGCCTCATCAACTGGTAGTTTCCAAGAAAAAGTAGGTTCGTTATCATAAAAACCTAAAGGGTTTTTAAAACCTTCAGAAATTATTAAGTTCTGTGCGGCCGTTAAGTTATGCTTTTCATTACATGCCGTATGGCAGATTACCACCACACAAATGAATGCTTGAACAATATGTTTAGATATCAAGTTATAATGCATTTTATTTAAAATTATATAGATTAAGATACTTGAATTGTTATTTCCAATTCATTAGTATTAACCTTGAATACCGCCATGATAGGAATTGCTTCTGCTCCAGGAACCATATTGAAAATACGATTTTTAGGAGTTTCTTTTATTACAAGTGCTGCGCTGGAAGTTATACTTACCACGCCTTCTGGTTTATTCACTATGATTTCATTAGAGCTAACTTGTGTAATCACTTCATTAGATGGAGAAATTATAGGTAAAACAAATGTTGTCTTATTGGTAATTTTTTTATCTGTTTTTGCGATAACCCGTACGTTGTTTTCTGAAACGTGATAGCTTAAATTAAAATCAGAGGCTGTTTCTTGAACAACATCATTATTATGGTCCTTTAAGGTGCATTGAGCATCTACGCTTATTTTTCCGTTGGTATCTTTGGAAGTAATAATTGCTGTACGGTCAAATATATTAGAATACCATTTGCCATTGAGCCTTGTTTCTACTCTAGGTGTAAATGGAAAATCTTCTCCTGGGTTGGGTTGTTGATTTAATGATTCTACCAATTTGTATTCTGCCATACTTGCAGCTAATAAAAGACCAACTTTATTATGGTATAATAGGGACATTGCCCCACCTGTGGCTTGGCGGTAATGACCGTCTTTATAAATTGCATCATATGCAGTAATGGTTCCCCTCCAATCTCCACGGGCAAATAGGGTAGTATCAATTTCTTTATAGTGTTTTATGCCGTTGGCGATACTTCTAGGTAACGGGGTAGAGGTACTTATTTTTGGTAGGTTATCCCAGTTATCCAATAGATGTGCCAATGGCTTACTATGGGCAAAAGTATGATGTATACAAGGTTTTATGCCATGTGAAACATAGTGCAACCCGCCATGTAGCAATCCGTTATTGGTACACCTTTTTAATAGTTTTGTGTATTTTACCGCTGCCGTACCCAATGCCGGATTTCTATCTGCCATTAAGACCAAAGCAGGTTGGCTACCATCACAAGTTCTGCTTCCCCAATACGTCCATTTAAACATACGGGTGCCCCATCCATTGTCCCAACCACCGTCAGGTAGCATAAATTCTAAATGTGTGCTTAACGATTTATCCAGTAGTTCAAGTAACTCTTTATCATTTTCATGTACGGCATATAGAACAATATTATTTAAGGACTCCTCTACATTATACCCTAAATCAATACCAGGTAATTTTTTAGCACTTAGTTTGTGAGCACTTGGTTTAATTTCTCCGTAAAGAAAGTGATTAGGATTGGTAAAATATGGTTTTATTGCATGCGCAAGTTCTTTGCTGCGGGTAATGTATTCCTGTTTATTGAGCATCTTACCAATAAGGTTCAATGCATATATGGTGGTTGCCCCGTAGTTAACATTGGTGACATCCATTGAAGGAAACTTTTTGTATACAAAATCTGCGGCTTTTGCTAATCTATCTGTCCATTGTTGACGTCGGTCGCTATCAAGAAGATCACCGTGATAATGTAATGCTTCTGCAAGCGATATGGCTCCAAAAACCGTGATTCCGTTCCATGATTTTGGATTTAGATCATTAGACCACGCTCCACTAGGTAATGTAACATTTTTTGCCCACTCCATTACTGCAATACCTGATTCTAGATATTTTTTATCACCTGTATATTTTGCCATTGCAAGTAGAGGGTAAACGGCATCCATCATTCTACCATGTACTTTATTACAAGCAGGGCATATAAACATACCATGTGTTTTGGGATCACTAGGATTCATGACCTGCGTTTGTATAAGGCCATTGCACCAATCTCTCAGTAAATTGAATGTAAGTGTTCTAAATTCTGTTGAATGTGGTTGCGGGGACGAATTCTCTTTGCATGAATTTAAAAAGGTTGTAAATGGTAATGTTAAACCTACACCGCCCATGGCAGATAGTTGAATGAATTTTTTTCTTTTCATGCTATTAAATTTGACTCCATTAAGAAGAAACGGAAAAAGCCATCGGTCTTTTCACAAGTATAACCGAGTTTTAGAGAAAAGGCATCCTGTACTGTACTGAGACAAATGTTTAAAGATTTTTTAAAACTATATAATCTATTTTTATATGATCATCTGTAAAAAAAAGATGTTCAAAGCCATATTACTTACATAGTAAAGTCATGGTTACTACTAAGACCAAAGTCAGAGGCTGATGCGAGGAGTATATGTTAGGCATATCTACCCAAAAGGATAAACCTTTTTTAATTAAACCATGAATGACATTTAAATCAATTGCTCATTCACTTAAACGGCAATGTCATCTTCTAAGGTTTTATTTTCGTTGTTGGCTACGGACCTAGACCAAATTGCAAGTCCAAAGGTAAGAACGCCCAATCTGCCTATAAACATCAATAGAATAATAGTGATTTTACCAACGGAGCTCAAGTCTCCTGTTATTCCCATACTGATACCTACGGTTCCTAGGGCAGAAGCAACTTCAAATAGTATTTTATCTAAACTAAATTCCTCTGAGAAGGTGAGAATAAATAATCCTAAAAAAATTAGCGAGGTATAAAAAATAAAAGAGGAGGTTGCAATATATAGACGTTCAAATGGGATTGTTCTACCCCAAAAAGTAATCTGATGACTACCCCTTAATCGACTTTTAATTATGGCAAATACGGCAGTAAGTGTAGTTATTTTTAATCCACCGGCGGTTCCTGAGGGTGATGCGCCTATGTACATCAAAAAAACGGTAGCTATTAATATAGGAGTGGAAAAATTTCCAAAATCCAAAGTATTGAAGCCAACCGTGGTCATAGCGGACATTGCTTGAAAAAAGGCTGCATATATTCTGGTTGATCCGTTTAAAGTAGTAATCGTAGACTCGTAAAAATAAAAGAATAGGAAAGCAATACTTAATAGAATTGATAAGCCTATTAGAATTATTTTGGTTGTAAAGCTAAGCTTATGTGTTTTGTTTTTGATTAAAAGAACAAAATCGGTCACCACAATAAACCCGAGTGAGCCACCAATGGCCAAGAAAGAAATTATAAAGTTTATGAAGCCATTGCCCATGTACTCTGTGAAACCTGAATTAAAAAGACTAAAACCTGCAGTGCAAAATGCACTTATGCTATGAAATATGGCATTCCAAAGAGCTTGGGGAGTTTCCATTCCATCTATTCTAAAGGCTATAAAAAATAAAATGGTTCCTATTAGCTCCATAATAGAAGTATAAATAATTACCGATTTTAAAAAGTCTTTTATTTTAATAGAAGTGGGTAAGGTAAATTCAGAGTTTAAAATGGCCTTATGCCATCTAGTTATTCTTTTAGTAGTTGATAGTAGCATGAATGTAGTAAAGGTGAGATAGCCAATACCACCTAATTGAAATAACAACATAATTATAAATTGACCTCCAAAATTGTAGCTGTCAAAAATACTGATAGTGACCAAACCTGTAGTGGATACTGCTGATGTTGCTATAAATAGATTATCTAGAAATGATGTTGAGGTTTTCTGAAAAATAGGTAAGGATAGTAAAAGAAAGCCTGCAACTATATAAGTCAAAAAACCATAAAATAAGTTCTGCTGTGGAGAGTGTCTTAGTTTAAATTTGAGGTATTTATTATTCCATTTCTTTAAGTATTCCATGTCATCTAAGCTAAATGTTAGGCAAGTTATAAAATTTTATTATCTGCCAATTAATAGATAGTTTATTTAAAATTTAGATCACCATATGGTATTTATGATGTTTTGATGGATTTGATATTTTAGGTTTTGTAATATGGTATTGAGTTCTGTATTGTTTTGGAGTATACTTTTTAATATGAAGTCTTTATTGTTTTAATTACAGCTAATGTACTTTAACTTGAATTGCCATTTTTATCATTTTCTGGAGTATAAAAAGAAAATGTTTGTAAAATGACCAAATTTATTTAGAAGGTGACACTTTAATTGAAAGCAAAAAACCCTGCAAATTTTAATTTGCAGGGTTTTTATTTTCAGTGACCTCGACAGGATTCAAACCTGTAACCTCTTGAGCCGTAATCAAGTGCGCTATTCAGTTGCGCCACGAGGCCTTTTTAATTTTTCCCTTAACGGGGTGCAAATATATTTCTTTTTACATTTACCACAAAATAAAGAACATAATATTAAATGGATTTTAAAAGCTTTATTAGAGATGTGCCAGATTTTCCTAAAGAAGGAATCATTTTTAAGGACATAACCTTATTACTTCAAAACCCTAAGGCACTTAATGAAACTGCAAATGCTTTATATGATTTGCTTGATGGCCAAAATATTAACAAAGTCGTTGCAATGGAAAGCAGGGGATTTGTTTTTGGTCCTTTGTTGGCTCAAAAGCTTGGTGCAGGATTTGTACCTGTGCGCAAACCAGGTAAGTTGCCATCTGCTACTTTAAGTGAGACTTATAATTTAGAATATGGTACAAATACTTTAGAAATTCATACGGACAGTATACAAAAAGGTGACAAGGTATTGGTGCATGATGATGTGCTGGCAACCGGTGGTACCGCTAAAGCTACTTGTAATTTAATAGAAAGGCTAGGCGGGGAAATTGTACAATGTAATTTTTTAATAGAACTTACCTTTTTAAAAGGCAGCTCTAAAATAAATGAGTACGCAATAAAATCTTTGGTCAAATATTAATCTAATGCTTTTTTGGTGATAAAATAGCGCCAGCCAATAAGAGCTAATTGTAGTTTGCTAGCTTTAGATAAATCTAACTGCTGTTTACTGAAAGAAGGTAAGATAGCTTTGTTCAGCTTCGCTATTAATTTGTAGAACTTCTTTTTCAATTTTACTTTTTTATAAAAATACACAAATAACTTAACGCGTGATCAAGTCGTTAAGTTCGCATATGTATTTGGACAAAAAAGTCTAATGATAGATTAAGGTTACGATTATACTCAATATTAAGACAACAAGCAGTTTTATAATAGATATCATGTGTTAAGGTTTTAGTGGTTCGTACTTTTGTTTGATTGTTTTTGAAAGATATCATTGTAGTCGTGTTCTGACAAATGAAATCTGTTAAAATAATGCATTTGACTGCTAATGTGTAAGTGTTTCAATGCTATGTGTTATAATTGATAATCCTTTGTCTATAAATTTGTTTGATTATGTAAGTTTGTATGGTGTTTTAGATAGTGGTATGTTATTAATGAAGGCTGTTTTTGAACATAATATGAAAACTGTAGACTAAAAAAATAAAGAAATAGAAGGAAAATTAGCATTCCGTTCTACTTTAAAAAAAATATTCACTTTTTTAAGGAATCTAGAATCAATGTATGGTTAGTGATAATTTATGATTGCATATGATATCAATTGTCATATGTTGTCACATATGTTCTGTATATATTTGCCAAAATTCATTTCATGCAAGATTTCTTATTTATTGTTGGAGGGTTAGTATTGCTCATAGCAGGTGGTAACTGGCTGTTAAAAGCTGCGGTCGATTTATCATTAAAACTTAAAATTCCCAAAATAGTTATAGGAATGACGGTGGTGTCCTTTGCTACATCTGCCCCGGAGTTAATTGTAAGTATCAATGCCGCTTTAGATGGTTTTCCTGATTTAGCTCTTGGTAATGTAGTTGGCTCAAATATCGCCAATCTAGGTCTGGTGTTGGCTATTACTATTTTGCTAAGTCCTATAGATGTTAGTAAGAGTTTTTACACTACAGATTGGCCTGTAATGATGATAGCTTCTTTATTGTTCTTCTTCTTTATTTATTTTGATGGAGAAATTCAGCAGTATGAAGGTATTGTTATGGTGGTGTTTCTGTTTTTGTTCTTAGTATATCTATTGCGTTTTCAAAAGCCAGCTGTAATAGATGAAGAGGATGAGCCAGATGTTATTTTGCCAACCTATAAGACCGCATTGTTTTTAGGATTGGGGGGCGGAGCGCTATGGGGTGGTTCTGAGTTGTTAATTAATGGGGCTGTTGGTTTGGCTACCTTATTTGGTGTTAGTGAGCGTGTAATAGCAATTACGATAGTTTCCGTAGGTACCAGTATTCCTGAACTGGCGGCATCTATAATTGCGGTAATAAAAAAGGAAAAAGCTATTTCATTGGGAAACCTTATAGGTTCTAATATTTTCAATATTCTTGCGGTATTAGGTATAACCTCTATTATTACCCCAATATCCGTAATGGACGAAGGTCTTTTAACAAATGATATTTTTTGGATGTTAGGCATATCTTTCCTTATTCTTCCGTTGGTCTTTATTCCAAAGGGATTGCGATTGGGTTGGAGGGATGGCCTAATCTTGGTAAGTGTTTATTTAGCCTTTATATATGTGACTATTGGATAGGCATGGTAATTTAAAATTTATAAATAAAAAACGCCTTGAATATATTTCAAGGCGTTTTAGTATAATCAACAATTAATTTGGTACTTAGATTTTTGCAGACTTAACTGTCTTGATAATTCTAGCTGCAATTTTGTATGGATCACCGTTAGAAGCTGGTCTTCTATCTTCTAGCCATCCTTTATATCCTTTTTCAACAGCAATCAATGGAATACGGATAGATGCACCTCTATCTGAGATACCCCATGAGAAATCATTAATTGAAGCTGTTTCATGTAAGCCTGTTAAACGTTGGTCGTTAAATTCACCATAAACAGCAATATGTTCTTTTACGTATGGTCTAAAAGACTCACAGATTGCAGCATAAACTTCTTTACTACCACTAGTTCTTAATGCAGTGTTAGAGAAGTTGGCGTGCATACCTGATCCATTCCAATCCATATCTTTTCCTAATGGCTTTGGGTGGTAATCTATGTAGTAACCATATTTTTCAGTTAATCTGTCAAGTAAATATCTAGCGATCCAGATTTCATCACCTGCTTTCTTAGCCCCTTTTGCAAACAATTGAAACTCCCATTGTCCAGAAGCAACTTCTTGGTTAATACCTTCAAAGTTTAGACCGGCGTCTATACATAGATCGGCGTGCTCTTCAACTAAACCTCTACCGTGTGTATTTTTACCACCAACAGAGCAGTAATACATACCTTGTGGAGCAGGGTAACCACCAATAGGGAAACCTAATGGTAATTGTGTTTTGGTATCCATAATGAAATATTCTTGCTCAAAACCGAACCAGAAATCTTCATCTTCGTCATCAATAGTAGATCTACCGTTAGAAACATGAGGTGTTCCATCGGCATTCATTACTTCGGTCATTACTAAATAACCATTAATTCTAGCAGGGTCTGGGTAAATTGCTACAGGTACTAACAAACAATCTGAAGACCCACCTTCGGCTTGTCTTGTAGAAGATCCGTCAAAAGACCAGTTGCCTAATTCTTCAAGAGTTCCTTTAAAATCTTCATGCTCTTCAACCTTGGTTTTGCTTCGCATGTTTTGAGTTGGAAAGTATCCATCTAACCAGATGTATTCTAATTTAATTTTGGCCATAATATGTTCGTTATTTTTTAATAAAAGACAAACAAAAATATGTTTTTTATCAATCTGTATGAATTTTTGAGGGTGTTAATGTGTAAAAATTAAATTTTTTGTTATCTACCCCTATTTTTTATCGGGTATTTTGTCATATTTATATTTATTGATCGTAATTTTGTCAAATTAACAATGTATTTATATATGAAGTCATCACGTTTTGCTGCTATTAATGCAAGTCAGAAAAGAAATAGTATTGCTGTTGAAGAGAAGGGAAGACGTTCCGATTTGTTCGGTATCAATGTGTTCAATGAAAAAAAAATGTTGCAATACTTAACGAAGGACGCTCTTGAAAGTTTAAAGGGTGCTATGGTGTCGGGATCTAAGATCGATCGTAAAATTGCAGATCAGGTAGCAGAGGCCATTAAAGGCTGGGCCATTACAATGGGCGCTACACACTATACACATTGGTTTCAGCCATTAACAGGGTCTACTGCGGAGAAACACGATGCATTTTTTGACCTTTTACCAGATGGTACTGCATTGGAAAAATTTGGTGGCGGACAATTAGTGCAGCAAGAACCGGATGCTTCTAGTTTTCCGAGCGGTGGAATTAGAAATACGTTTGAAGCTAGGGGATATACTGCATGGGATCCTTCTTCACCTGCTTTTATTTATGGCACTACTTTATGTATACCTACCATTTTTGTATCCTATACAGGTGAAGCCTTGGACAATAAAGCTCCATTGTTAAGAGCTTTGGGGGCTGTTGATGAGGCTGCTACCGCCGTTGCCAAGTATTTTGATAAAACGGTAAGTAAGGTCAATGCAACTTTAGGTTGGGAGCAAGAATATTTTTTGATAGACAAAGCTCTTGCCCATTCTAGACCGGATATTATGATGACTGGCCGTACCCTGGTGGGTGAGACTCCTGCAAAAGGCCAGCAACTTGATGATCATTATTTTGGCGTAATACCAAGTCGTGTTTTAAGTTTTATGAGCGATTTGGAGCAGGAATGTACCAGATTGGGAATTCCTGTCAAGACCAGGCATAATGAGGTAGCTCCCAATCAGTTTGAGCTGGCTCCTGTTTTTGAGGAGGCCAATCTTGCTATTGACCATAACTTGTTGTTAATGGATGTTATGGATAAGATTGCTGATAAGCATCATTTTAAAGTGCTTTTTCATGAAAAACCATTTGCAGGTATTAATGGTTCCGGTAAACATAACAATTGGTCTTTGGCCACAGATACGGGTGTAAACTTGTTGAGTCCGGGTTCTACGCCAATGAAAAACCTTCAGTTTTTAACCTTTTTTATTAATACGATCAAAGCCGTAGATACTTATGAGGAATTATTGCGATCCTCAATAGCATCTGCCGGTAATGATCATCGCTTGGGTGCAAATGAGGCTCCACCTGCTATTTTTTCAATTTTTGTCGGTTCGCAATTAAGTAATGTTCTAGATGAATTAGAAGGGGTTTCTAAAGGGAAATTATCTCCCGAAGAAAAAACGGAACTAAAACTGAACGTGGTAGGTAAAATTCCAGAGATTTTAATGGATAATACCGATCGTAACAGAACATCGCCTTTTGCCTTTACAGGAAATAAATTTGAAATGCGCGGTGTTGGTGCAAAAATGAACTGTGCCAAACCAATGACTGTTTTAAATACCATAGTAGCAAAGCAGTTAAGGGATTTTAAAAAAGAAGTGGATGTTTTGATCGATAAAAAAAATCTGAAAAAAGATGAGGCCGTTTTTAATGTACTTCGTGAATATATAAAAACATCAAAACGTATTAGGTTTGATGGTGATGGTTACAGTACTGATTGGGAAAATGAAGCTAAAAGAAGAAAACTAAGTAATAATAAAAATACGCCTGATGCTCTTGAGGTCTTGACATCAAAAGATAGTATAGCATTGTTTGAATCTATGGGCGTAATGAGTGCTGTTGAGGTAAATGCCCGCCATGAAGTCGATTTGGAAAATTATATCATGCATTTACAGATAGAGGGTAGGGTGTACAATGAACTGGTATACGGTTACATTGTGCCGGCAGCTTTGGAGTATCAAAATAATTTGATTAAAAATGTAGCCGGTTTAAAGGAAATATACGGTGCTGCACATAAAAAATTCTCTGAAGGGCAATTGACAATGATAGAAGATATAGCCGAGCATGTTGTAGGTATTAAAAAAATGGTAGATGCCATGGCCGATGCGCGTAAAAAAGCAAATGCCTTAAAGGATACCAAAAAGAAGGCCATTGCATATTGCCAAAATGTAAAGCCATATTTTCTGGAAATTAGAACACATAGCGATAAGCTAGAAAAATTAATGGACAACAAATTGTGGCCGTTGACAAAGTATAGAGAATTGTTATTTATAGAATAATCTTTTAATTAATTTTAAAAATAAGGGAATATTAAGCTGTTCAACGATTGCAGTTTTAATGATTCCCTTATTTTTGCGACAAATTTAAATTATGTCCACATCAAGCAGTGAAAGGTATCAGCAACGCGGCGTTTCAGCCTCTAAAGAGGATGTACACAACGCAATTAAAAATATTGACAAAGGTCTTTTTCCAAAGGCATTTTGTAAAATAGTTCCTGATTATTTGACCGGAGATAAAGATTATTGCTTGGTAATGCATGCTGATGGCGCCGGCACAAAATCTTCCTTGGCTTATATGTACTGGAAAGAAACAGGAGATATTTCTGTTTGGAAAGGTATTGCACAAGATGCTTTGATCATGAATATTGATGATTTGATCTGTGTTGGTGCTACAGATAATATTATGCTTTCTTCTACCATTGGAAGAAATAAAAATAAAATACCTGGCGAAGTGCTTTCTGCCATTATCAACGGTACGGAAGAATTGATCAATGACTTAGGTGAA
The DNA here is from genome assembly GCF_029350945.1 of Maribacter huludaoensis. GTDB lineage: Bacteria > Bacteroidota > Bacteroidia > Flavobacteriales > Flavobacteriaceae > Maribacter > Maribacter huludaoensis. The sequence continues at coordinate 830,707 of NZ_JARKMS010000002.1, forward strand.
TTCGGTATTACTATTCACTCTACGGGTGGTGAGACCGCAGATGTTGGAGATTTGGTCAGAACTATAATAGTAGATTCTACGGTTACGGCAAGATTGAAAAGGAGTGATGTTATCGATAATGCCAATATTAAGGCCGGTGATGTTATCGTTGGCCTAGAATCATTTGGTCAGGCCAATTATGAAAAGGAATATAATGGGGGAATGGGAAGTAACGGATTAACCTCTGCCCGTCATGATGTCTTCTCTAACTATTTAGCCGAAAAATTTCCAGAAAGTTTTGATGCCGAAGTACCTGATGATCTTGTTTACTCCGGTAATGTGAAGCTTACAGATGCTGTCAAGAACTCACCTTTAGATGCAGGTAAATTGGTGTTGTCACCAACAAGAACTTATGCACCGATCGTCAAAAAAATTCTTTCTAAATATAGCTCAAATGAAATTCACGGAATGATTCATTGTAGTGGAGGGGCGCAGACCAAAATTCTTCATTTTATAGATGAGCTGCATGTAGTTAAGGATAATTTATTTGATGTGCCGCCATTATTTCAATTAATTCAAGAACAATCTGGTACAGATTGGAAAGAGATGTATAAGGTGTTCAACTGTGGGCACAGACTAGAGTTTTATCTTCCGGAAAACGTAGCTGATGATATTATTGAAATTTCTAAAAGTTTTGGGGTAAATGCCCAAATAATTGGAAGGGTAGAAGCTTCTGATTCAAAAAAACTTACAATTTCAAGCAAGTACGGCACCTTTGTGTATTAGTACATACGATTAACGTAAATAAATCGTTCTTTTTGTATAAACCTATCTTGCTATGGAAAGAAAAGAATTTTTACGAACATTAGGTGCCGGTGCTGCCTTTGCCATAACTTTTCCCTGTCTTGGAAGTTGTTCAAAAGACAGTGATGTAGAAGGGGATATTGTAACTGCACCAACAGATGTAGATTTTACAATTGACCTAGAATCTTCAGAAGCTGCAAAACTTGCTAATAATGGCGGCTTCATACTAAAGAACCTAGTTGTAGTAGTTAGAAATTTAGAAGGAGAATTTGTTGCGGCTACACAGATTTGTAGTCATGAGCAATATGATCAAGTACGTTTTGTAGATCAAGATGGCGGTATATTTTATTGTGATGTTCATGGGTCTAAATTTTCGCAGACCGGAGCACCGTTAAATGAGATTCCCAATAGCACTTCTAAAGTATTGAAAATTTATAACACATCTTTAGAGGGTTCCATATTACGTGTTTATGAATAAGTAAAATAAAACTATTCAAGCATAAACTACACCAACCTAACTTATTATTCTTTATGACCATATTTACCCCCAATTAGAGAAGTAAGTGAAAAAGATTTTTGCCTTATTATTATGTTTTATGACCTGCTATATGTATGGTCAAGAGCAGAGGTACGTAACGGTTAAAAAGTCTTACGATGTAATGGGCGGTGAATTTGATATTACCGTAATCTCCGAAGATGAAGAGTTAGGATACATTTATATTCAAGAGGCCTTGGCAGAAGTACTAAGAATAGAAAAACTTATATCTTCTTGGGATGCTGATTCTGAAACCAGTCTGATCAATAAAAACGCCGGTATAAAACCCGTAACGGTTAGTTGGGAGCTTTATAAATTAATAGAGCGTTCTATATTGCTGTCAGAAATAACCAATGGTGCTTTTGATATTACTTTTACTCCCTTAAATCATATTTGGAAGCTTGATGGTACTTTGCAAACCATGCCGTCTTCAGCAGCTGTAAAAGAGACAAAAAGCAAGGTCGGTTACAAAAATATAATACTAAATAGCAAGGATCAGTCTGTATTTTTGAATAAGAAAGGTATGCGAATTTCATTTGGTGGTATCGGTAAAGGTTTTGCCGCGGACAAGGCAAAGGCATTATTGGTCTCTAATGATGTAAAGGCAGGTATTATTAATATAGATGGTGATATTACCACTTGGGGTACAAAAGCTACGGGAGAAAAATGGTTGATAGGTGTGGTGAACCCTGATCAAAAGGGCGGCATAGCATCTTGGATACCTATTTTGGAGTCGTCTGTGGCAACTACTGGTGGCGATGGCAATTATATAATGTCTGGAAACAAAAAGTATACCCACATCATAGATCCTAGGTCTGGATATCCATCTACGGGTATAAACAGTGTATCCGTCTTTGCTAAAAGTGCGGAAACCTCAGATGCATTGGCTACTTCAGTATTTGTAATGGGACTTGATGCGGGACTTGCCTTAATTAATCAATTAGGAGATACAGAGGTTATCATTGTTGATAGTGCAAATAAAATGTACAAGAGCAACGGGGTCTTACTTGATTAGATTTCCATTTTTTAATCCTTACCGTAATAATCCCACTAGGGTGTCTCTAATTTTATTGTAAATTTGCCGTACAAGTGAAGTAAGCATATGATAGACAAGTTAAACATCGTAAAACAACGTTTTGATGAGGTTTCAGACCTTATAATTCAACCGGATATTATATCCGATCAAGAGAAATATGTAAAACTCACAAAAGAATATAAGGATCTTAAGGATTTGATGGATAAGCGAGAAGAATACCTTGAGCTTACCAATAATATTGCCGAAGCAGAAGAGATTATTGCCGATGGTAGTGATGCCGAGATGCTAGAAATGGCAAAAATGCAAATGGAAGAGGCCAAGGCAGGATTGCCGAAGCTAGAAGAGGATATTAAATTGATGTTGATACCTAAAGACCCTGAAGATGCCAAGGATGTAGTTGTTGAAATTAGGGCCGGTACGGGTGGTGACGAAGCAAGTATTTTTGCAGGTGATCTTTTTAGAATGTATACCAAATATTGTGAAGGCAAAGGATGGAAAACTAATGTAATTGACCTCAGTGAAGGTACTAGTGGGGGTTACAAAGAAATACAGTTTGAGGTTACTGGTGCAAACGTTTATGGTACATTAAAGTTCGAGGCTGGTGTGCACCGTGTACAACGTGTTCCCCAAACGGAAACCCAAGGAAGGGTGCATACTAGTGCAGCTACCGTTATGGTTCTGCCTGAAGCTGAAGATTTTGATGTACAGATAGATCCAAAAGATGTTAGAATAGATTTCTTCTGTTCTTCCGGTCCTGGTGGTCAGTCTGTAAACACAACATATTCCGCGGTTCGTCTAACCCACATTCCTACGGGATTAATTGCCCAATGTCAAGATCAAAAATCGCAACATAAAAATAAGGACAAGGCGTTTAGGGTACTTCGTTCTAGATTGTATGATTTAGAATTGGCAAAGAAACAGGAAGAAGACGCTGCAAAAAGAAACTCTCAAGTAAGTAGTGGTGACCGTTCTGCAAAGATTAGAACATACAATTACCCACAAGGTAGGGTAACCGATCACCGCATAGGTCTAACCTTATATGATTTGTCCAATATTATCGATGGTGATATTCAGAGAATAATAGACGAATTAAGTTTTGTTGAAAATACAGAGAAATTGAGGGAAGCCTCTGAGATATTTTAATTTATGACCACTCAAGAGCTAGTTGCCCAAATACATAAAAAACAATCTTTTTTATGTATTGGTTTAGATACAGATCTAGAAAAGATTCCTTCATTTTTACTGGAAGACGAAGATCCTATTTTTGCATTCAACAAAGCCATTATAGATGCTACGCATGATTTGTGCGTGGCATACAAGCCAAATATTGCTTTTTATGAAGCATACGGTGTTCAGGGCTGGTCTGCATTGCGTAAGACCATTAAGTACCTGAATAAGAACTATCCTGATATTTTTACTATTGCAGATGCAAAAAGGGGAGATATAGGCAACACTTCTACAAGGTATGCAAAGGCATTTTTTGAAGATTTAAATTTTGATTCCATCACCATAGCTCCGTATATGGGAAGGGATTCTGTTGAGCCTTTTTTAGCGTTCAAGGATAAGCATACAATTTTACTTGCCTTAACCTCTAATCAGGGTGCTTTTGATCTGCAGACAAAAAAAATAGAAGGTAAAGAGCTCTATAAAGAAGTATTGTCTGTTTCTACGACGTACAAAGGTGCAGAGAACTTAATGTATGTGGTAGGTGCTACCAAAGCTGAATACCTTAATGAAATTCGTGAGATTGTACCAAACAGCTTCTTGTTGGTCCCTGGAGTTGGAGCACAGGGCGGAAGTCTAGAAGAAGTTTGTAAATATGGAATGTCCAAAAACGTCGGTTTGCTAATAAACTCTTCGCGTGGAATAATTTATGCGTCCGATAATGAAAATTTTGCAGATGCCGCCAGATCTAAGGCAAAAGAGTTGCAGCAGTCTATGAAAATTGAGTTGGAAAAATTAGACTAAATCCTCTAAAGTTTTTTTAATTCTTTGAGCTTTTAATTCGAAAAATTCTCCTAATTGAGTGTTTGACTGAATGTTTGAAGCTTTTTCCATAAATGTCTGATATTGATACTCTAATAGACTGATGATATCATTATTCGCCTCCATTGGCGTTACCGATCCTACCTTACAATACTGCTTGCTCATTATACTATGTTTTTGTTCTTACAAATATACGTTCAGATCAAAGTTTTAGACGTGGGTATAGGTAGCTGTACATCTAATTAATAGGTAATATGTCTTTTTTTTAACATTTGTGCAGATGAAAGCTTAAAAACATGTTCATTTTGTGTGAAATTTGATTATCCTAAATGTTATATCAAAAAGAATTGATACATTGTGGGTTAACCGCGTTCTAAAAGAAAATCAATTTGCTCCATTATATAACGTATCAACATAAAACATCTACTACGTGGGTTACATTTGTACATGGGGCAGGGGGCAGTTCTTCTATTTGGTATAAACAAATACGTGAGTTTAAGAAGCATTTTAATGTCTTATTGTTAGACTTAAGAGGCCATGGTAACTCAAAGCCTGGCCTTAAGAATGTTTTTGATGAGAAATATACTTTTGACGTGATTACCAATGATATAGTTGAGGTCATTGATCATGAAAAAATTAAGAAATCACATTTTGTGGGTATTTCCCTTGGTACCATACTAATTAGGAATTTAGCGGAAAACCATCCGGAAAGAGTAGAAAGTATGGTTATGGGCGGTGCAATAATGAAACTAAACTTACGCTCACAAATTCTTATAAAGCTTGGTGTTGTTTTTAAAACGGTTATACCTTATTTATGGCTTTATAAGTTTTTTGCTTTTATAATTATGCCGAATAAGAACCATAGAGAGTCCAGGTCGCTTTTTGTTCGTGAGGCAAAGAAATTATATCAGAAGGAATTTATTCGTTGGTTTAAGCTTACTTCAGAGATTAATCCGTTATTACGTTTTTTTAGATCTGCCGACATTAACATACCTACTTTATATGTAATGGGCGAAGAAGATTATTTGTTTTTACCGAGTATTCGTAAAATAGCAAAATCACATCAAAATTCTAGATTGATAGTGATTGAAAATTGTGGACATGTGGTAAATGTAGAACAACCCAATTTTTTTAATGAAAAGGTGGTAGATTACCTAGTAGGTCAGAAGTAATTTACAGACTTCCCTATTTAAAAACTAAATCACGGTTTTTATGATATACCGATAAAAAAGAAAAAGACCGATGTTTTAACATCGGTCCTTAACCATCAAACTAAACTATAACTCAACATTTAATTTACGTCCCAAAATAAAGGCGTAGTTAAATTGTCTCCTCCTATAGCACTAGAAGCTGCATCATAGTTGGCACCATTTACTGCAGATTCTTTTACAGGATATATCATTCTCAAAGGAACTTCTTGTTGTGTTTGAGTAGAAAGTGCCAATTGCGGCCAGTCTAATCTTCTGTACTCGGTCCATGCTTCAAAACCTCTATTGAATAAAGAAATCCATTTTTGAGTACCTATTTTTTGCTTGTAATCTCCGGTAGCGGTAGAATATGCAACAGATGGTTGTGCTAAATATGCATCTACTTCATCTTGTGTACCACCGTAATAAAGAATTGAAGCGGTAATTCCAGCGTTGTAAAACTCTTCTGCATCACCGGCTATAAAACCTCTTTCTACAGCTTCTGCCAGAAAGAAAGCCACTTCAACATAATCCATAATTGATCCTGGGTAAGTTGGATCACCAACAATGTCTAAATTAAGATGCGTGAAATTTGCATAGGAGTTGTTGCCACCGATCGGGCCACCAATATAAGGGTCTTTATTATCCGCAAAATAATCATCTAGACGGGGATCGTTCAATTCTACCAACTTGTTCAATGAAGTTTCACCCGCAATATAATCCTCACTTCTATTTTCAACTTCGAATAAATTGTAAATAGGGTTAATGTTCGTAGTTGGTGAAGATTCATAGTAAATGATGGTATTATCATCATTAGATGTAAAGACACCGGCATTTACCGCTTCGGAAACAGTTGTGCTAGCTAATGCCGAATTGAAGTCTGCCAAACGCATACCTAATCTTAATTTTATAGAGTTGGCTAGTTTTCTCCATTTAACAACATCGCCGCCATAAAAAATATCATTTGAGCCAAATGATTCCCCGCCACCGGCCAATGCAGCTTGGGCTGAAGAAATTCGGTCAATTAGATCTTCATATATAGTTTCTGCATCATCGTAAACTGGAAAAAGGTTATTGATGTCGGCAGATTCGCTATAAGGTATATTACCGTTCAAATCTACTAAATGTTGATAGGTATATACTTTAATGGTCTCTATAATGGCCAATTGATTACCTCTTGTTGTGGCGTCTAAAATTTCATCTGCCTCTATCAATGCAACGGCAGAATTTAGGTCGTTGATTACATTGTTGTAATATGTGGTCCAGTAGGCTTGTGACGGATCTCTACCTATAATTAGATAGTTAGATTCATCTACGTAAGTTGCCTGTGACCAGTGTTGTGACCAAAGGCGAAATACGTTAGTACCGCTAATAGTCGTTATTCTATCCGCTAAGTTCTTTTCGGCATTGGCAACAAGTGTCTCTGGCGGAACTGCAGTTGGTAATTTTGGATCATTGTTATAATCCGTTATATCTTCCGTGCAGCTAGACAGTAGCATACCTGCCGAAGCTAATATTATATATATTTTCCTCATTGTTATATTTTTAGAATTGTAGTTTAATGTTAAAGCCATATTCCTTAACAGATGGATATGCACCAATCTGGAAACCTTGTAAATTACCAGCTCCAAAACTCTGTTCTGGATCAGCGTATGGTAAATCTTTACTAATTATCCATAAGTTTCTACCTACTGCTGTAAATGAAACGGCATTGAACGGTAATTTATCTATGAATTTTTTAGGTAAAGAGTAACCTAACGTTACCTCTCTTAATTTTACGTAAGATGCATCATATACAAACTGTGCATCTGGCGCGTTACCATAACGGCCATAAGGGTTTTCATACGTTGTAAAGTCTGCTCTTACCGTATTTGCAGAGCCATCTTCTTGTACACCTGGTAAAATTACACCACCAGATGTGTTGTCGTTGGTAACGGGATCCCTTAAAGGATTACCTAAGTCGTTTACACCTGCCGTAACGTCATAAATACCTGTAGCCATACCAAAGTATGTATCTCCACTGAATACGCTACCACCTTCTTGTATATCTATTAAAAAGCTTAAGCTGATGTCTTTGTATTTGAATGTATTTGAAAGACCCATTTTCCAATCAGGATTAATGTCTCCAAGCACTTCTTGTGAAGACTCTGTTTTAAGATAAAGTCCGTCGGCACCAACTACTCTCTCGCCATCTATGTAAACGTAATCTGTACCTTTTAAAGTACCATAAGCTTCACCTTTGGCGGCATTTAAACTAACGCCAAAAAAGCTATTTACAAGAATGTTCTGTGAATCTTGAAAAAGATCTAATACCTCACTTTTGTAAGCTGAAAAGTTTACATCTGTTCTCCATGAAAAATCTGGAGTTTTTATAGTAGTAAAATATAACTGTGCTTCCACACCTTTATTCGATACTTCCGCAGAATTTACAACTGTATTGGTAAAACCTGTTGAAGGTGTTATCTCTACAGGAATAATTGCATCACTGGTAATTTGTTCGTAAAGAGAAACATCAAAACCTATTCTTCTGTTCCAGAAATTCATTTCTAGACCCAATTCCTTACTTTCAGTTCTTTCTTCCTTAAGATTTGGGTTGTTAGAAGTTCCTGGGTTAGAATATAATGTAGCCCCGCCAAAACCTGCAATTGGGTTAAAAGTGTTCAATAACTGATAAGATGTGGCACCGTTACCAACTTCTGCATAACCTGCTCTGAACTTACCAAAAGAAACAATGTTACTTTCAAATAAATTAGAAAATACAAAACTGGCAGATATTGCAGGGTAGTAGAAGGAATTCTGACCATCAGGTAATGTTGAGAAAGTATCGTTTCTAATAGAGCCTTCTAAAAATAGCATGTTGTCATAATCTATACTTGCATTGGCAAATGCACCGAATACACGTACGTCTGCATCATATTCAGAATTTGCATCAAAAACGATCGGGTTAACCGAGTTTGAAAGAGCATAGATACCTTCAAGTTTTAACCCGCCATCTGTAGTTGCGGTAACGTAATTGTTTTTTGTTTGCCTGTACGTGGTACCTAATACACCTGAAATACCGAATTTATCAGAGATATCTCCATTAAAATTTAAAAAGAAATCATAGTTGTATTCAGAAAAATTAATATTTTTTCTAGAGTACTCAGGAGTATCGATACTGCCAATGTTATTTCTTTCTTCTCTTAGTTCTGCATAGGTATCAACCGTTGCTCTACCAAAAATTTCTAACCATGGTAGAACATCATATGAAATACTACCGTACCCAAATAGTCTGTTTCTTTCGTCGGTATTGAAGTTTTCAAATCTGGTAAAATATGGGTTGTCCCAGTATTTTGGACCTAAACTAGATGGTCCTGATGGGTTCCAGGAGATATTTTGTCCGGTAGAAAAGTAAGCATCACGCTGATCTTTAAGATCGGTACTGGTTGCCCACCATTGTCTAAAATTGGTCATAATGTTTTCGGCATCATACCCTGTACCATATCTACCTAATCCAGAACTTTTGGTATACGTGGCTTTACCTGTTACCGTTATTTTATCGTTCAGGTCCATAACACCTACTAAGTCAACATTATGTCTTCCTATTTCGCTATTTGGTAATATACCTGTTTGATCTAATTTGGTATAGCTCATTCTTAAGCTACCTGTTTCAAAACCTTGGCTAATGGCAATGTTCTGTGAGCTGGTTACACTATTTTGGAAGATGTATTCAGGGCCGTTTTCCGGTGCTACCCAAGGACTTTGCTGTAAATATGTGTCAAGTTGTGGAAAGTAAGAATCCCATTGGTAAAGCAATAAATTTGGGTCGTATCGTTGACCAAAAGATCCATCTTCACCTGTTGCCGGTGTAAGATCTGCAATACCGTCACCATCAACATCTATTGAATCTAAGTAACCTGCTCCATAAAATGGACCGTAACCTTGACCGTATTCCTGTTGAAAGATCGGGAAGGTGTCTTTATCATATTTACCAATATTTACGGAACTAGTGATAGATACGCCTAAGCCTTCTCCTTTTTTACCTTTTTTTGTGTTGATAATGATTACACCGTTCGCAGCACGTGATCCATATAATGCCGTTGCTGCCGATCCTTTTAAAACGTTGATGCTTTCAATATCATCTGGGTTGATATCACTTGCGGCGTTACCGTAATCATACCCATCACCACCTTCTGTCTGTGAGGTAGAGTTATTGGTGTCATTGTTAAGTGGTACACCATCTACAACAAAAAGGGCTTGGTTGTTTCCTGTAATTGAAGAATACCCTCTAATTACTACGTTGGCAGACCCCCCTAATGTTGAACTCTTTTTAATGTCAAGACCGGCAACTTTACCAGATAAGGAGTTTACAAAGTTTTGGTCTTTTGCTGTATTTACCTGGTCTCCCTGCACTTCTTGTGTAGCATACCCAAGTGATTTCTTTTCTCTTGAAATACCAAGTGCGGTAACAACTACTTCGTCTAATGCCTGAGCATCTTCTTGCATTTGTACGTTGATCGTATTGGTGCTACCTACTGTTTTAGAGGCCTCTTTTAAACCTATGTAGGTAAAAACCAAAACGTCACCTGTACTTGTTTTTATCGAATAATTTCCGTCAAAATCAGTTTGTGTTCCATTTGTAGTTCCTTTGATAAGAATATTTACACCCGGAAGGGGTAAACCAGTTTGATCTGTTACTGTACCCGTTATACTTTTGTCTTGGGCGAAACTGACGTACGCCACAAAAGAAAGTAACAGAGTAAGAAAATTTCTCGCGTTTGTTCTCATAAATTTAATTTGAGTGTTAGTTAGAAAAAGGTTAGTAAATATGGTGTAGAAGAGTCGGTCGATTTTTTAGATAGCTAATTCTTAAAAATGAGACCAAAAAACAATAATTTTTTTGATGCGAACCGACTCCTTATACCGGTAGCGAAAATAGAAGGAGTTGGCTGATCAATAGGTAGATTCCGACCTAAGTTAATGCAGATCTGACTTAAATTAACCTTTACTAAAACGGTAATTAATTGTTAACTAAGGTGTTGTAATATGTTAGGTGTAATTGTGAAAATTTTAGTAGAATTAAGTAAATATTACGATTACTTTTTATTTCTTCCTATTTTCTATAAAGTCTTTTGGGGTCATGTGCATTCTTTGTTTAAATGCCTTGTAGAATGAAACTTTATTATTGAAACCACATTCGTAAATTAAATCTATAACCTGTTTGTTGTTATCTGTTTCAATTATTTTAACGGCTTCCGCTATTCTAAAATCATTAATTAATTCGTAGAAATTTTTATTTAATTCTTGATTTATTACCTGTGATAGGCTGTAACGGTCTACATTGATTTTTTTGGCAAGTTTGGACAGTGTTAAAGTGTTATCCAAATATACTTTGTCAATATTCAGTGAATCTAATAACTGGTCTTTAACACGCAGACTCATATTCTCTGTCAAACTTGAGTTCTTGTACTTATTGTTTAATTTGTTCTTCTCTTCAAGGTTTATAGTACCTAAAATAATATTTGGTTGAATAATCAATAAAACTTCCAGCACAGAGATGAACAGTATAAGATATACTGCTATAAAATACTTTGAAATATAGTCAAATACGTAAATGTGTTCAAAAGCGGCTCTTGCAATAATAAATAGTATCAATATAATAATGAAGCCAATTAGTGTTAGCATCCATTTTTTAAACCCTTGGTCTAACTCTTTTCTTTTTAATTCAAAGTCTAAAATAATCAACATTAAATAGGCGGATAAGTGAATGGTTTTGATCCAATTATCGTTCATGACAAAATCTAACGCGTTCAAAAAAATATTATTTTCAGCATTTATGGTGTCATAAAAATTTCCAAAAATCAGTAAAGAAACCAAAACAAGAAAAAATGGTAGGTAGTGTAGCACAATTTCTTTTCTGCTAATATGTGTATCTGAATATTTGGTTTTTACATATAAATACAAAGAAGGGGCCCATAAGAAAAATAAGATCCTGTAAATTGAAACAGTAGGGGAGTAAGAGAAAAAATCTTGCCAATATAGTACCAGCTCTATCAATGCCAAGGATATGGCAAAAAGAAAAATGCCTAAATATATATTGTTGACTACATTTCTGTATTTATAGATTAAGGTAAAAGCTGTAATGAGTCCTATGAACGCTATTAGAACGAATATTATGTTTAATAGATAAACTTGTACTTTATGTTTGTAGTTATTGATGGCAACTTCATCTTCTTTCTCTAAATTTAATTCATCTTTCACTTCTAATTTAGTCAACTCGTTTCTAGAATCGTTTAGATAGTTTTGTAGGGTTTGCTCATCTGCAAAACCTAGAGATTTTGCCGAAATAAAATAATTGTACGCTTTGTTAAAGTTGTGGTTTTCGTATTCACATACCCCTAAAATGTAAAAATCTTCGGCGCTATATTCATCGATCTGTTTGGTAGAAATAGTAACAGATGCACGTTCACAATCTATCAAATTTCCTGCAACCGGTTGTGGAATTAGATAGTTGAAAAACGATAATAATAATACAAGTGTTAAGGAAAAGTAGTTTGAAAGCACAAAAGTATTTTAAGGATATAAATAACTCTTAATAATTAAGACAATCTCAAATTTAAAAGGTTTAACCGTAACCTCTAAAAAGTTATATTAAATGTAAAATTATTGATTTTTTGTGAGAATATAACAAAAAAAAACCGGTGCTCCCACCGGTTTTAACTAACTAACTAACTCAAAAAATAACTAACTCAAAAAATTGAAAATGAATACTTTAATACTGTTCTCTATTTTTTAACGTATAACTTTTTAAGTTATTGTAAGAACATTTTAAAATTCTACTTTTTATCTTGAAGAGCAAATACTTTTTTTAGGACATCTGTAGTTCTTGAGGAATATTTTGTTCTAATTTCTTCTTCCTCTATGGCTATCATTTTATAAACCCCGGATAATGCTTCTTCCGTAACATAGTCTGTTAAATCTGGATTAACGTTACTAGTAAGTGGTATAGAATTATACTTTGTTATGATAGAGCTCCAGATTTTATCGGCGCCTACTTTTTTGAACGACTCATTAATAACCGGATTGAATTTTGCGTACAATTCAGAATTTGTTTTAGTTTCTAAATATGTAGTAGCTGCATTATTGCTTCCTAATAATATATTCTTTGCATCTGCAAATGACATTTGTTTAACTGCATTCACAAAAATTGGTGTTGCCTCTGACACGGCATCTTCCGCTGCACGATTTAAAACTTTTAGGCCTTCGTCCGCTAAATTGCCCAGACCTATATCACGTAAAGTTTTATCTACTTTTTGTAAATCTTCTGGCAAAAGAATTTTTACCAAATCATTTTTATAAAAACCGTCCGTAGCCGTTAACTTGCTAACCTGTTTTTCAATACCAAGGTCTAGGGCCTCTTTTAAACCGTTTGCAATGGTTTCGTTACTTAAAGCGCCTTCTGTTGAAGTGGGTAGTTGATTTACAACTTGTTGTAATTCTGCACATGAAACCGCTAGTAACATGCATATGGCTAAGCTTACTTTTTTAATCATTTGTATAAAATTTATTTAGGGTCTACTGTACTTACGAGAATATTACAGTTTTATTGTTGTATACCATTGTTTTCCGTGCAATATGGAGTTTTACGCCCCTGGCGAGCACTATTTTTTCCAAATCCCTTCCTTTCCCAATAAAATCTTTGATGGAATGGGAATGGGTAACGGTGGTTACGTCTTGCTCAATAATAGGGCCGGCATCCAATTCTTCCGTTACATAATGACTTGTTGCCCCTATAATTTTCACTCCTCTTTTAAAAGCTGCATGATAGGGTTTTGCCCCGGCAAATGCAGGAAGAAAGGAATGATGTATGTTAATGATCCTATTGGGAAATTTATTGATAAGTGTACCGCTAACTATTTGCATGTATCTGGCCAGTACAATGAAATCAACATTGTATTTTTCTAGCAATGTCAATTGTTCTTTTTCTGCTTCAATTCTATTCTCTTTATTGAACGGAACATGGTAGAATGGAATATTAAATTGATTGGCTATGTCTTTAAGATCATTGTGGTTGCTTAAGATAAAAGGTATCTCAACAGCCAATTCTCCAGAACGGTATCTACTTAACAAGTCATATAAGCAATGTTTGTACTTAGAAACAAAAATGGCCATTTTAGGCAATTTATCATCAGTGTGTATGCTCCATTGCATATTGTACGTGGCAACCAGTTCTTTTTCAAAAAGAGATTTAAAATGATCCAGATCTTTGAAGTCATCTTCAAATTCAACCACGGTTCGCATAAAAAATACATTGGCAGGTTTATCTACATGCTGATCTAAATAAACGATATTGCCTTTGTTTTTACTGATAAATCCGGTTATGGTGCATATGATACCTGCTTGATCCGGACAATGGACTAGAATTGTTGTTTTCAATGGTAAATAATTATGGCTTCAAAAATAGCTCATAATTCTTTAAGTGCCCGCTATATCTTTTAATTTGAGAAGATTTGAAAAAGATTAAGAGTGTTCTGATTTCCAAGCTTTGTAAGATTTTCTAAAACTCTTTATCTCTTTTCTAAGAAGATTAATGTACTCGGTTTCTTTTACACCATGCTTCTCAAGACCCATGCAATAAGAATTAATGTTTCTTATAATAATATTAATATAAGAAATAGTCTCTAGCCGCTCATTGCTACAGTTGGAATATTCTACCTGTGCAATTTTCTGAGGTATCAAGATAGAATCCGTTAAAATAGAATTGGCCATTATATCCCTAAGACTGGTAGATTCGCAAAGGCGCATCAGATCTTTATTAAATGATACATATGAAGCGATCTCTCTGCTCATTGTGCAGAGTTCCAATGCTTTTCTGTAAATAGGTAAATGTTTTAAACTTCGGTATGCCATTATGTGGGATGTAATTAGCGTATTATAAAATTACGTTAGTTATTTGTAAATTTTCTATTGAATAGAAACGTAATTTGTATTTTTACCTTTGATAATAAATATTTAAATAGAAATACTTTTGAATCCAAAGATTGATGAGCTTAATTGGAAAATACTGAAACAATTGCAGGATAATGCGAGAGAATCATTTGCAAATATTGGACGTGTTGTGGGGTTGACGGCACCTGCGGTTGCTGAACGTGTTAAGAAAATGGAAGACCTTGGTATTATACAAGGTTACAAGGCTACCGTGTCTCATGCATTAACCGGACACCAATTAAAGGCAATAATAACATTAAGGGCCTTTATGGGAAAATTAAAGCCTTTTTTAGCAGTGGTGCCGTCATTACAAGAAGTCATAAATTGTTATAGAATTACCGGAAACGAAAATATTGTAATGGAGGTAGTTTTAAAGGATCAATTCCATTTAGAAAAGTTTATTGATCAACTTATTCAATATGGTGAGACAAGAACACATATTGTGTTGTCTCAAGTAATTTCAAATGCGCCTATGCATAAGATTAAATAGAAATTTATATAATTGTTTTACTTAGTTTTAAATCTTGTATATAAAGTACAATTAATAACTATTGTTGAAAATTATTTTGGCTAGATTTTTGATGTGAAATAAATGATGAAAAAAATACTACTTCTTACGTTCGTTTTAATTTCTTCTATAGTTTATTCTCAAGAGCTTAGACTTCTTAAAGGTGCTATTACAGAAAATTTAATAGTAAACGATTCTGTCAACGAAACCTTTTCTCTTTATTTACCTACTAATTTTGATGTTAATAGGCCATGGCCGGTTACTTTTGTTATGGACTTGGAAGGAAAGGGCAGAGCATCTCTTTCTGTGTTGAGTAGTGCTGCAGAACAAGAAGGTTATGTATTGGCCAGCTCTAATAACTTGAGCGATTCTCTTCCAATTTCCCAAAATGTTCTTATTGCAAATAGGATGTTAAATTCTGTATTTAAGTCTATACCTACTGCAAAATATAGAGTGTATACCGCGGGTTTTGAAAATGGGGCTATGTTCGCTTCCCTTTTACCTGCTTTTATAAGTGAACTGAAAGGAGTTATTTCTATAGGTGCTGCTATTGGTAGTTTTGAAGTTCTAAATCCCAAAAAACCTTATCAATTTATTGGCGTGGTCAACAGGGCGGATTTTAATTTTGCATCTATGTACCAGTCCAGATCGGAACTTAATAAATTGAAATTTCCTAATGAATTGTTGGTATTTGATGGTGAGCGAAATTTACCGGAAAAAAATATTATTGCAAAAGCATTTAGAATGTTGACATTGAGCAGTATGGCCAAAGGTCATTTACAACGAAACGATAGTTTGATCAATAGTTCTTACAATGAATTTTTGGTAGATGTAAATGCAAATGTGTCAAACCAAAAACCACTATTGGCTACCTATCAAATGTTGGATATGGAGAAAATATTCTATCCGTTAATGGAATTGGATTCATTAAAGGCTTCACAAAAAATATTAAGAAGAAGTACTTCGTATAAGCAGGCCAATAGAAGCCAGAACAGTTATTTTTTAAAGGAGTCGTTTACCAAGGAGGATTATAGCTACTATTTAGAAGAGGATATCATTTCTTATAACTATGCCAATTTAGGTTGGTGGAAATATCAAATGGAAGAACTGAATAAGTTGGATAAAAGTAGTAATCTGTTTGAGCGTCAAATGTCCTCTAGGTTAAGAGGTTACATCAATGCTTTGGTCTCCGATAATATAGATTTTATAGCTGCCGATGAAATAATAGATTGGGAAGCCTTGAATTTACTATATATGATAAAGACCATTACCGCTCCAACTGAAAGCGAGGGGTATTTAAATGTAATGTCTGCCAGTTCAAAAATGGAGGATTATGGTACGGCTTTATTTTATTTGGAAGAGCTATTAAAAATGGGGTATTCAGATAAACAAAAGCTATATTCAATAGAACATACTTCGTTATTAAGAATTATGCCAGAGTTTAACGAGCTGATCGAAAAGTACTTAAAAGGCGCAAGATATGATGTTATTGAGCGGTAAGGTGTGGCACCTTGGCCAAATCCCAATCTATGACGAGACCTTTTGCCAAAGATTTGGTAATTTCCTTTCCATATAGCACTTCGCAAAGATATAATGCTGCTTCAAAACTTTTTGCACCACCTGCCGAAGTAATGTATTTTCCATCGTGAACAAAAAGTACATTGTCCTTTATGTTTAAATTGGGGAACATGTTTCTGTAATTTTCAACATCACTTGGAAAAGTGGTTGAAGCAACTGAATCTAGAATACCAGCTTTTGCCAAGAGGAAGGCTCCGTCGCAATGACTGGTCATGTACAGTGCGGTTTTGTCAATTTTTTTAATAAAATCCAGCATTAATGTGTCTTTCAAATCAGAGTCCATTGAATGCTCCGCGCTAGGTACTACCAAAATATCTATTTTGGGTAAATCATCTTTGGTATAATCATAGTCTGGCAGTATACGAACGCCTTCAAAAGTAGTGATAGGTTCTAGTGTGTTGGCAACTGAAAAAGTGTTCATTGCCTTAATATTCTCTCTATATTTTGTATGCTGAAAAATATCAAACGGTGCCGTAAACTCTGTGTTGAAAGTGCCTTGCATAATTAGAAAGGCAACATTATAGTTTTTAGGATTTAGTTCTGGTAGTACTCTAGCTTTTTCTGTTATGACCTCTTTTTTTACAGCTGTATTGTTTTCTTGACAACTGCATAAGGTGATTAGTAAAATGGGTAAAATATATATAAACTTCATGATCATAAATGTATAGGGTTCTAAAGTACGATTATATGTTAAAATAACTTAAGGTGAATAAATTGTATTTTTGAAATATAAAGAATGAACTATGAGATTATGTATTGCCGTTTTGGTTTTGGGTATGTTCGTTTCATGCGGACAAGAAAAGAAATATCACGATGTAAAAGATCAGGTCAAGTTAGCGGTAACATCAGATAAGATAGCGGATATTCTAAAATTTCAGGAAGAATTGAACGCTGAGTTTAAAGATCCGGAAACTTCTCCATTGGCAGATCGCTTTCGTATTAATTTTGAGTCGTTAGATTTCTTTGAGCCGGATACCAGCTACGTTGTTCAGGCAGAATTTATAAGAACGCCTGAAGCTTTACCTTTTGCAATGCCTACTACAACAGATAGAGAATCAACAGAGGTGGTCTACGGTATAGCTAAATTTACCTTAAATGGAAAGGAGCATGAATTAGAAATTTATCAATCTCCAGAACTAATTAAGCAAGCAGAATATGAAGATTATTTGTTTTTGCCTTTTACGGATAAAACAAATGGAGAAGAGACCTATGGTGGAGGTAGGTATTTAGATTTAACAATACCCAAGGGAAATAAGATAATTTTGAATTTCAATAAAGCCTATAATCCTTATTGCGCTTATAATAAGAAGTTTAGTTGTCCAATTGTTCCTAAGGTCAATAATTTGGATACAGAAATTAAAGTAGGGGTGAAAGCCTTTGAACATTAATGGGGAAAATAAAAAACCTCGGCAGGTATTGCCGAGGTTTTAAAACTTAAACTATAAAATCAACCATTAATTTTGTAAACAACTTAGAAAGAGTAAACAGCTGCTACTAAGAAAGAAGATAAGCTTTTAGAAGCTGCACCGTCTGCATCAAAGTAAGGCTCTACATCATTACCCCAAGAATCTAATCTGATCTCAGGCTTAATTGTTAAGTTTTCTACCGAGTAACTTCCTGTTAGAGTCAATCCTAATACACTTGGGTTGTCAATACCAGGTGTATCTAAATCAACAGCAAAGTATTCACCTCTTAAACCTATTGAGAAGTCATCTGAAGTAGCGTATTGAGGGTAAAGCGCTACACCTGAAAATCCTGCACCGTCGTTATCTGCATAAGCTGCATTTATTCCTAAGAAGAAATCTTCAGAAAGATCAAAACCACCTGTGTAATCAATTTCGAAACCTAATGCTTCACCACCATCGTAGTAGAAGTTAAGGTACTGACCTGAATACCCTAATTGAGCACCTGCAGAGTAAGCCCCGGTTAAGTTATTGTTCGTATCAGTTACGTTCATAATAGCTAACATTAAACTGAAATCATCAGAAAGTGCAAAATCAGCCTTTAAACCTACGTGAGAGAAAGGTCCATTAGAAAATAAGTAAGATGTGCTGTAGTTAAAATTGCCTACAGGAGAAATTACTTCGTATCCTAAATAGGTATTAAACCTACCCATTGTTAAAGTAGTACCTTCGGATACATTCCAGTAAGCATAAAGTTGGTTTAAGTTATACCCGCCAACAGCTTCATCTCCTCTTGGTCCAAAAACTACATCTGCAACTACACCTGTTTTTTCGCCTTCGTAGGCAGCAATTATATTTGCCATACCTAGAGCAAAACCTAATTCATTGGCAAATGAACTGCCGAATGATTGTGCTGTTGCGTCTGATGCACTTAAGTTAGTTTGATAGTAAGCATCAACAGAACCACTAATACTTATTTTTTTCTCTTCTTCCTCTTCTTGAGCTACTACACCAGCCGCTGCAAAAAGCATAAGCCCTGTTGCGAAAATATTTTTTACGTACTTTGTATTTATAATCGTTTTCATAAGTTTTGATTTAATCCCTAATGGGATGAATTAATTTTGAGAAATTTATTTATTGAAAAGGTTATGTAACGGAGCGTTCTGCAAAACGCTCCGTATTTTTTTAGTGTTGGTTCATTCTAAAATCAGCATAAGCATCCATACCGTGCTCATGAATATCTAGACCTTCAACTTCTTCTTCTTTAGAAACTCTAAGTCCAATAGTAGCTTTAAGTACTCCTAAGATAATACCAGAGGTAACTATACAGAACCCGCCTACAATCAATACACCGTATAATTGTGTCATGAACTGAGCTCCACTGGCCATGCTACCAAAGATACCTACAACCAATGTTCCCCAAATACCACAGATCAAGTGAACCGCTACGGCACCTACAGGGTCATCTAATTTTAATTTGTCTACCAAGGCAACACCACCTACAATGATAATACCGGCAATGAATCCAATGATTACAGCTTCGTTTGGTGACATTAAATCCGCTCCTGCGGTAATACCTACCAATCCACCAAGAATACCGTTCAAGAACATAGTTAAATCTAGGTTCTTATAAAGAATAGTAGAGGTAATCATTGCTCCAAATCCACCAGCGGCTGCAGCCAAACTTGTAGTCACCAATACTAAAGATGTCAATTCTGGATCTGCGGATAATACTGATCCACCGTTAAACCCGAACCATCCTAACCATAATATCAATACACCAGCCGTAGCCATTGGTATACTATGGCCCGGTATAGCTTTTGGTTTACCATCTTTACCGAATTTTCCAATTCTAGAACCTAAAAGATAAATTGCAACTAAAGCTGCCCACCCACCAACTGAGTGTACTAATGTAGAACCTGCAAAATCATAGAATCCCCATGAATCCAAGAATCCGCCTCCCCATTTCCAAGCACCTACTATAGGGTATACCAAACCAACATAGATTACGGTAAATATCATGAAAGCTCCAATTTTCATACGTTCTGCTACTGCACCAGATACAATAGTAGCCGCTGTAGCCGCGAACATTCCTTGGAAAAGAAAGTCTGTCCACCATGTGTAGCCACCATCTGCATAGTCTGGTGTCATACCACCTTCAGGGGCACCTATACCAAAACCTGCAAATTTTAAAAGACCCATATCTCCTTCTTCAAAACCTGGGTACATTAAATTGAATCCCCATGCATAGTAAAGAAGTAATCCACCTGTTATAATGAAGATATTCTTGAACAATATGTTGATCGTGTTCTTTTGTCTTGTTAAGCCAATCTCTAAAAAGGCAAAACCAGTATGCATGAAGAATACCAATGCGGTAGCCACCATCATCCATACGTTATTTGCTGTAAATAATCCTGCGTCCATTTCGTTTAGTTTTTTAGTTAGTTAGTTATTTTATTTAGTTAATACCGGCCAAACCGTCTTCTTTAGTTCTTATTCTATATGCTTGAAGAACTTCGGATACAAATATTTTACCGTCACCTACATTGCCAGAGTAAGCTGCCTCTAGTATTTTATTAACTGTTTTTTCAAGAAAGTCATCTGATACTACAATGGTTAGGTACCTACGTTGAATATCTGTAGTACTGTAAGAGATACCACGGTACACGTGACCTTCTTTTTCATTACCTACACCTGTTACATCCCAGTAACTGAAGAAATTTACTTCAATACTGTGCAACGCTTCTTTGACATCGTCAAACTTTGATTTTCTAATAATTGCCTCGATTTTTTTCATTTGAATAAGTTTTTGATATTGCCAAATATATGTTAAAAACATTGGCACCCTAAAAATATGAGGGTATCTGTGTATATTTTTATGAGTATGACAATATATACCCCTAAAATTTTAGGGTATTGTTATTTATAGATAAAATTATTGACGATATGAAGAAGTGGGATAGGTTGATTATCTTAAATCATAGAATAATCGTTAGAAAAAAGAGTGATTATCTAACGATTGTTTAATAAAACGGCAAATACCTAAAAAAATGTATAAAAATAAAATAGTACCTAATGAATGTTAGTTCTATAACATTTTACAGATCCACAACCCAAATGATATGGCCAATATACCTACGGCGACACTTGATCCCATGTAAAATGATGTTTGTAGCAAAGAAGATTCTTTAAATAGTATATTACTTTCTAGTGCGAATGTAGAGAAAGTGGTAAAGCCTCCGCAGAAACCGGTGGCTAATAATAAAGTTTGATTTTCTGAAATGTAATTGTTCTTGAGGGAGAGTCCTATTAGTATACCTATTAGTAAGCAGCCAATTATATTGACCAAAAATGTACCTAAGTAGAAATTTGAATAGTAGGCGTTTAGGTTCTTGGATATATAGTATCTTAAAATACTACCAAAACCGCCGCCTAAAAAAACCAGTATTAATTGTTTCATACCTTATAAAGGTATAAACTAAACTGCTTTCTTGTAACTTGTGGTAAGTAAATCTAACGGGTAGATTACAGATGTTGGTTGTTTGGCTGATTTCTGGGAAGGTGTTTTGGCCTTTTGAGAAACACTGATCAAACTTACTACCACCAAGGCGATGTTAATGCCTACTAATACTGAAAAAATTGTAAGAAATGTCATCATAATTTATTACATCTTATAGATGAATAACGCAAAATTACGGTATTTGGTATATATAACGGCGTTTATTACCGTTTTGTTGTGAAAACGATAATTTTTGTGGTGTAGGAAAAAATTTAACTATTCTTTTAGGAAAAACTTGATAAATAATAGTAGAATTAAGAATAGTGTAAAGAAAACACCTATCCATTTTACACCTTTAAAATTCTTTTGATGTAATTTAAGGTCCTTTTTATATGAAATAACAATTATTATGGCAAAAACTACAGCAAATGCTATTGCAAAAATGATTTGTCCGGTGCTGAACATATTTTATATTTTTACGCAAAGCTAACCGAAAACAATATAATAAGGATGAAAAATAAAATCAAAGCGGTAGAACAGTTTCATAATTCTTTTGGTCTTGGCGTTTCAGAGCAAATGATCGCAGATTTAGGAGAGGCAAAGAATACTTTACGTTTTAATTTGATGGATGAAGAAAACCAAGAGTATTTGGAGGCTGCTATGAATAATGATATGGTGGAAGTGGCAGATGCTTTGGGTGATATGTTATACATATTATGTGGAACTATATTAGAACACGGTATGCAGCATAAAATTGAAGAGGTGTTCAATGAAATTCAAAGAAGTAATATGAGCAAACTTGGTGGTGACGGTAAACCAATTTATAGAGAAGATGGAAAGGTGCTTAAAGGACCCAATTACTCCAAGCCAAATATTGCGGCTATTTTAGATAAATAAAACACCTTGTGGCAAGCCCATAAGGAAATAAGTTTTTAAATAGGCAAGCCTCGGGGGAATTATACCCTTTTGCCGTGCCAATAAAAAAAAAGGGGCTATATGCCCCCTTTTTTATGCTTTTACCTTATATCTCCATCCAAACTTATCTTCAGATTTGTTGTACTGAATATCGGTAATGATTTTCTTTAATTGTTGTCCAAAACTATTTTCTAATTCTGGTAGGTCATAATCTGTGTCTCTATAGCCAAAACCGGCTATAGGAGAAATTACGGCTGCGGTACCGGCACCGAACATTTCTTTTAATGAACCGTCTTTTGCGGCTTCAACAACTTCTTTTACCGTAATTTTTCTAACCTCCGTTTTAATACCTTGGTCTTTGGCGATATCTAAAATACTTTTTCTGGTAATACCATCCAGGATACGGTCACTGGTAGGTCCTGTTAATAGGGTGTCGTTTATTCTTATGAATATGTTCATGGCACCGGCCTCTTCAATAAACTCGTGGTTGGTGTCATCTGTCCATATTACTTGATTATATCCTTTTTCAACGGCTAGTTGCGTGGGGTAGAACTGACCGGCATAATTTCCACCGGCTTTAGCATAACCAACACCACCATTGGCAGATCTAGAATATTTCTCTTCTATAAGTACTTTTACTTTGCCAGAAAAATAGGAGCCGGAAGGTGCACAAGCTATTATAAATGTGTACTCATTTGCTGGCGATGCATGAAATCCATTGCCAGAGGCGAACATAAATGGTCTAATATATAGAGAACTACCATCTTTGGTAGGTATAAAATCTTTGTCCAAATTTAAAAGTGTGATCAAACCTTCCATAAAGTAATCTTCAGGAATTTCTGGAATACACATTCTTTTGGCAGAAATATTAAAACGCTTATGATTTTCTAACGGCCTAAATAAATAGACATCGTCATTTTTATCCTTATAAGCTTTCATACCTTCAAAAATAGACTGTCCGTAATGAAAAATCTTTGATGAAGGGTCTAATGTAATTGGTTGGTATGGTGTTATTTTAGGGGTTTCCCATGCACCGTTCTTATACTTGCATACCAACATATGGTCCGTAAATACTGAACCAAAGGCAAGATTATCGAAATCTACTTGGTCAATTTTTGACTTTTTTACCTTCTCTACTATAATATCTTTCGTTGCAATACTCATGAAATATGTAACTTTAGTTGATTAAAATTAAACAAATATCCATACTAGCACTTCTTTTTTAGTTTTAAATTGATGAGTTTTGCAGGTATATCAACATTTTTAGGATTTATGAAAGGATTTAACATATTACTTGCTTTTTTATTTGGGTTTTTTACGTGCCTCGCCCAACAAGAAGCTGAATTGGATGCAACTGAATTTTATGGAGAAAAGTTTAAAATCACTTCTTTAAGCGATAAAAGTGAAGTAATGTCACAATTTGCATCCCTACCGGTGTCAGATTCTTTAAAACTTCAATTTAAGACCAAGGTTAAAGAAGTTTGTAAGGTAAAGGGGTGTTGGATGATCGTTGAGTTGCCTGAAGGTGAACAGGCAATGGTTCGTTTTAAGGATTACGGTTTCTTTATGCCTGCCGATATTCTTGAAAAAGAAGTCGTTTTGAACGGAATGGCATTTGTTGAGGAAATGAGTGTTGGTGATCAACAACATTACGCCAAGGACGGTGGTAAAACAGCAGAAGAAATAGCAAAAATAACAGCTCCTAAAAGAACTTATAGTTTTGAGGCAAGTGGAGTAATAGTTCCTAATTAATTGAAAAGAGAAATTATTACCACGGGCGATGGTTCCAAGACCATTCAAATCATGGATTGGCAAGAGCAATACCATTCCAAACACGGCGCTATTCAAGAAGCTTACCACGTCTTTATTAAATCTGGCTTGGATTTATTCAATGATCAAGAGTTGAATATTCTTGAAATAGGTTTTGGTACTGGTTTAAATGCTTTCATTACATTAATTGAATATGAAAAGCGAAACCTTCAAATTAAATACACTGGTGTAGAGGCATATCCTGTTTCTCCAGAAGAGCTTGAACAATTAAATTATCTAGAGGAATTAGAGTCCCTTTCAAGAAAAGATAATTTTGATCTAATGCACGCTTCGGCATGGGGTAAAGAAATAGAAATCACTTCAAATTTTCACCTTACAAAGCAGCAAAAGTTTTTTAAGGATATTGATGAAACTGACAGGTTTGATCTAATTTATTTTGATGCCTTCGGTGCACGTGTTCAGCCGGAATTATGGACCGTCAAAATTTTTCAAATTATGTTCAATGCTATGAAAAGAGGAGGTGTTTTGGTTACTTATGCCGCTAAAGGTAGTGTTAGGCGTGCTATGCTAGAGGTTGGCTTTCTTGTGGAAAGATTACCTGGCCCGCCGGGCAAAAGAGAGATGTTGCGCGCCAAAAAACAATAGTCTTTTTTTGTTTTAGAGAAACTTTAACAGGTTGTAGGTCAATAGCTTTGGCAACTATGTTAAATCGGAATTAAATAGTATATGCAGAAGTATCAAAAAGTATACCTTTAGTCCATGAAAGTATTGATAACAGGTGCAACAGGTTTAGTAGGTAGCGAGTTGGTGTCTCAATGCCATGATATAGGTTATACGGTAAACTACCTTACAACCCGTAAAAATAAAATTGTTTCAAAAGTTAATTACCAAGGCTTTTTTTGGGATCCAAGCAAAGGAGAGATAGATGCTAAATGTTTAGATGGTGTCTCTGTAATTATAAATTTAGCTGGGTCCAGTATTTCTAAGAGGTGGACAAGCAGTTATAAAAAAGAAATTGTTGATAGTAGGGTCAATTCTTTGGATTTATTGAAGAAAGCCTTACTTGAAAAAGAAAATCATTCCGTTACTTCTTTGGTTTCCGCTTCGGCAATAGGTATCTATCCAGATTCTTTTAGTAATTATTATACAGAAAATGAAGAGAAGGTAGATGATAGCTTTTTAGGGGAAGTAGTTAAAATATGGGAAAAGAAAATCAATGAATTTAAGGCGTTGGGTCTGTCTGTCGCAAAAGTCCGTATTGGTCTGGTTATGTCAAAAAACGGGGGTGCGTTGCCAGAAATGGCAAAACCCGTTAACTATTATGTAGGTGCCGCTTTTGGTTCCGGAGAGCAGTGGCAATCTTGGATTCATGTTGCTGATTTGGCAGCCATTTTTCTTCATATAACTAAATACAGGTTAAAAGGTATATTTAATGGTGTTGCGCCTAACCCGGTTACCAATGTAAAATTGATTAAAGAAATAGCCAAAGTTTTGGATCGGCCATTATTTCTGCCCAATGTTCCAAAATTTGTAATGTATACGGTACTTGGTAAAATGGCATATATATTATTTGCCAGTCAGCGTGTCAGCAGTAAGAAAATAGAAGAAGAAGGTTTTGTATTTCAATATGCCAATATTTGTCAAGCCCTTAGCGCTATTTATGATACGGATTCTGACTGTGTAGATACTAATAATAAGGTGACAAAACAGTTTGTTTCGTGAAAACCGGTCAAAATATGAGATATGATTAATCCGCTATTTGGCGGATTTTTTTTAAACTTTTGTGACATTTTGACATTTTTAAAGAATTGGCAGTACTTTTGCCTGCTTTTAACCAGCGATTTAAATTACGATAAGTTATGAGTGATAAAGAAAACACTTTGGATGATGAATTCTTGGATGATGCGCTATTGGAAGGCGAAGAGCAAGAACAAAAGCTAGAGAATGAAGAGGGGGAAGAAGAAAAGTCAGTAGAAGAGACACTTAGTGAAGAGTTAGCAAAAGAAAAAGATAAGTTTTTAAGATTGTTTGCAGAATTTGAGAATTATAAAAGACGTACTTCTAAAGAACGTATGGAATTGTTCAAGACTGCAGGACAAGAGGTAATAGTTTCATTATTGCCTGTATTGGATGATTTTGACAGGGCAATGAAAGAACTGGCAAAGTCAGAGGATACAGAAGTATTTAAGGGAGTAGAGCTAATTAATGTAAAGCTTAGGGAGACCCTTAAAGGCAAAGGTCTGGAATTGGTAGAGGCAAATGCCGGTGATGTATTCGATGCTGAAATACACGAGGCAATAACTCAAATACCGGCTCCTGATAAAAAGATGAAAGGTAAAATTATCGATGTCATCGAAAAAGGATTTAAGTTGGGAGACCGTATTATCAGGCATCCAAAAGTAGTAGTAGGAAATTAAAAGATTGGAATGAAGGAAGATTATTATGAAGTATTGGGCATCAGTAAGAATGCAACTGCTGCAGAAATAAAGAAAGCATACCGTAAAAAAGCTTTGCAATATCACCCGGATAAAAATCCAGGAGATAGTTCTGCCGAAGAGAAATTTAAAAAATCTGCTGAAGCTTATGAAATCTTAAGCGATCCAGATAAGAAAGCTCGTTACGATCAGTTTGGTCATTCTGCCTTTGAAGGCGGCGGTGGCGGCGGTTTTGGCGGCGGTATGAATATGGATGATATCTTCAGTCAGTTCGGTGATATTTTCGGCGGCGGCTTTGGCGGCGGCGGCTTTGGTGGTTTTGGCGGTGGCGGTGGCCAGCGTAGGGTTAAGGGAAGCAATCTTCGTATTAGGGTTTCTTTGACCTTGGAAGAAATTGCCAATGGCGTTGAGAAAAAGGTTAAGGTTAAAAGAAAAGTTCAGGCAGAAGGTGTAACCTACAAAACATGTTCTACTTGTAATGGTAGAGGTCAGGTAACAAAAGTTCAGAATACCATACTTGGTAGAATGCAAACTGCTGCGGTATGTAGTACTTGCGGTGGTAGTGGCCAGATTTTGGACCGTAAGCCTAACGATGCTGATGCGCAAGGTCTTAAAATTGCAGAAGAGACCGTTTCTATTAATATACCTGCCGGTGTAGAGGAAGGTATGCAGTTAAAAGTATCGAACAAAGGTAACGATGCTCCAGGAAACGGAGTACCGGGAGATTTGCTGGTAGCCATAGAGGCACAAGAGCATAGTACTCTAAAAAGAGAGGGAGATAACCTTCACTATGATCTTTATATAAGTATTTCTGATGCTGTTTTGGGTACTTCTAAAGAAATAGACGCCGTTGGTGGTAAAGTTCGTATTAAGTTAGAAGCTGGTATACAGTCCGGTAAAATATTAAGGCTTAGAGGTAAAGGTATTACCAGTTTAAATGGTTACGGTGCCGGTGATATATTGGTACATGTAAATGTTTGGACGCCCAAGGAGTTGAATAAAGAACAACGG
The DNA here is from genome assembly GCF_029350945.1 of Maribacter huludaoensis. Classification (GTDB taxonomy): domain Bacteria; phylum Bacteroidota; class Bacteroidia; order Flavobacteriales; family Flavobacteriaceae; genus Maribacter; species Maribacter huludaoensis. Next base: position 858,320 of record NZ_JARKMS010000002.1, read on the forward strand.
GAGTTCTTTGAGAAAATGCAGGGCAATGATAACTTTGAGCCAAGACCGGAGAAATCGGACAAGTCATTTTTTGAGAAAGTAAAAGATATGTTCTCTTAAATTCTAATTGATTAGTTTTTAAATAAAAAACGTATATTTGAGATAATATTGGGCAACCAATATTAATTTTCTTTTTCATAGCAATTTTTTTCCCATCCTTGATTTATCAAGGGTGGGTTTTGCTTTTTATAACTTATTTGATTGATGGAATAGCGCTTTTAAAGTCCTGTTCTATAAAGGAATCATAAAGAGTGTAGCTAGTCGAAACATTTCAATATCTTTGTAGAAATTGAGTACATGAGTCACATTTTGGTAGCTAGTGATGTCACCAAACAGTTTGGAAGCCATACGGCGTTGAAGAACGTTTCCCTTGAAATACCTAAGAATAGTATTTATGGATTGCTAGGTCCTAACGGGGCAGGTAAAACCACATTGATACGTATCATAAATCAAATTACTTTTCCCGATCAGGGAGCTGTCTATTTTGACGGTGAGCTGCTTAAATCAGAGCATATAGCGCAGATAGGTTACTTGCCAGAAGAACGTGGTCTGTACAAAAGCATGAAGGTAGGTGAGCAAGCTCTTTATCTTGCACAGTTAAAAGGCCTGTCCAAGGCAGAGGCAAGAAAGAGATTGAAATATTGGTTCGAAAGATTGGAGATCGGTGATTGGTGGAACAAGAAAATACAAGAGCTTTCTAAAGGAATGGCACAAAAAATACAATTTGTGGTCACTGTACTTCACGAGCCTAAGTTGCTTATTTTTGATGAACCGTTTAGTGGTTTTGACCCAATAAATGCCAATATCATAAAGGAGCAGATTTTAAGTTTAAAGGAAAATGGAACTTCTATTATTTTTTCTACACATAGAATGGAGTCTGTTGAAGAATTGTGCGAATATATTGCATTGATTCATAAATCTGAGAAGATATTGGACGGCAAATTATCGGATATTAAGAGAGCCTACAAGAATAATATTTTTGAAATTGGTTTAGAAACCGATAATCAACAAGGGCTAATACATGAAATGGAAGATAAATTTCACATTATTTCGCAAGATTACGATAGTATTGAAAATCAGCTAAACCTTAGGGTACAACTACCTTCTAATCAATCTGGTGAAATTTTATCCTTTTTGGGTTCTAGGGCAAACGTAAATGGCTTCGTTGAAACTATACCGTCTGCCAACGATATATTTATTAGAACCATCCAAAATAAAAATATCGATAATGAATAAGTTACCGTTAATAATTAAAAGAGAATACATAGCCAAGGTAAGAAACAAGTCTTTTGTGGTTATGACTTTTTTGAGTCCTATTTTAATGGTGGGTATGGTATTGTTGATTGCTTATTTGACCCAATTAAACGATACTGAAAAGAAGGTAATAGGGGTTTTGAACGAAAGTGGCTATTTTGCAAATGAGTTTGTAACCACAGAAGCCACCTCGTATATTAATTTTCAAGATATAACGCTGGCACAGGCAAAGGATTCTACTATGGGGTTGGGCTTTTATGGTCTTATATATTTGCCAGACGAACCTAACCTTGAACAAGTTGCCCAACGTGCCTTTTTTTATAGTAAAGATGCGCCAAGTGCCACGGTCCTAAATAAGTTGGAAAAATCAATCACCGGTAGACTGCGTCAAGAGCGGTTACGTGAACTTGGGGTATCGCCTAAGGAGTATGCGGAAATGGACCGCGATTATACCATTAATATTGAAACGTTCGATGGCCTCCAGAACGTTAAAGGGATTAACGAAATTAAAGCTATTATTGGGGGCGCATTCGGTTATCTGATAATGATGTTCATCATTATATATGGCGGTTTTGTAATGCGCAGCGTCATAGAAGAGAAGACAAGCCGAATTATTGAAGTCATTATATCATCCGTAAAACCTTTTCATTTGATGATGGGCAAGATTATAGGTACTTCATTGGCGGGTATTACGCAATTTGGAATTTGGATCATCTCTGGAGCAATTTTGCTATTTATAGGTCTGGCTATTTTTGATATAGACCCGGCAAGTCTTACTAAAGGTAGTGGTATGGCGCCGGGTATGGGCAATACTACGAATGTAGATGTAGATGCGCTTACCCAAAACATTCAATTATATACCCAAGAAATCTTTGAGTTGCCCATTTTTGCAATGCTTTTCTTTTTTATTGTGTATTTCATGTTAGGGTATTTAATTTATAGTTCTATTTACGCAGCTATTGGTGCGGCAGTTGATAATGAGACAGATACCCAACAGTTTATATTTCCTGTAATATTACCTTTAATGTTGGCTATCTATGTTGGGTTCTTTTCAGTATTTAGTAACCCTAACGGACCAATAGCTGTTGGGTTCTCACTTTTTCCGTTGACGTCTCCTATAGTTATGTTAATGCGTTTACCTTGGGGCATAGGTGAAGGTGGTGTGCCGGTTTGGCAATTGATTGCGTCAATTCTAATATTAATAGGTACTTTTATTGGTATAGTATGGGTAGCCGCAAAAATTTATAGAGTAGGCATTTTAATGTACGGTAAAAAACCAAGTTATAAAGAACTGTATAAGTGGCTTAAATATTCGTCATGATTCAAGAAGGCACAGAAACGATAAAAGAGATAATTGAAGATGATATTTGGGGTACTATAAAAAAGTTTTTAGACCTAGGTTATCATTTTGGGGAAGGTGACAAATCTATTCACATAACCATAGGATTGCTATTGTTATTAACAGTGGCATTTTTACTTACCAGTACGGTTTTACAGGCTATCCGTAGATTCTTTACTAGAAAAATGGAGGTCGATGATAAACTTAAGTTCATCAGCATTTTCAAATTTATAAAGTATCTGGTCTATGTTGTAGTCATTCTCTTTACCATGAGTGCCGCCGGTATTGATATTACAATTTTAATAACGGCATCCGCAGCACTTTTTGTAGGGCTTGGTTTGGCTTTACAAGAAATTTTCCAAGATATCATTGGGGGTATATTCATTATAGTGGATAAATCTTTAAGAGTTGGTGATATTATTGAAATAGACAATAAGGTAGGTAAGGTATTTGAAATTAAATTACGTACCACAAGAGCCATTACAAGGGATGATAAGGTTATTATAATACCAAATCATAAGTTTATTAGTGATATAGTTTACAACTATACCCAAAACCATAAGACTACTAGGGAATTGGTGCGTGTGGGCGTTGCATATGGTAGTGATGTTGAATTGGTAACGAACATTCTTATAGATGTGGTAAAATCGCAACGAACTATTTTAAAGAGCCCTAAACCTTTTGTAATTTTTGAAGACTTCGGTGATTCGGCACTCATTTTTGCCGTTAATTTTTACATTACAGATAGTTTTACCGATCCCCGTGTTAAAAGTGCGATAAGATATAGAATAGATGCTGAATTTAGAAAGCATAAAATTTCTATCCCTTTTCCTCAAAGAGATGTACATTTGTTTCAACAGGGTACAATTCAAAACAACAACGTCTCAAATGCAGAGGGTGATGAAAAAGCATAGATTACTTGTTCTGTTTTTATGCTTTATTTTCTTCACTTTGTCCAAAACTACAGGGCAAACACCAGATGTATTTAGACTGGAATATATGTTAATGCCAGAAAATAGCGGAGATGTTGAAACATCACGTATTAAACTGGTTTTAAATGTACCCGTTGCAGTTCGTGATAAAAAAGATTTTCTGGTTCTTGGTGCAGAGTACAATCGATATAATTTTGAAGTTCCTGATGATCTTTTCCCTAATTCAGGTGATTTGAGCAAGTTTCATGTGTTGGATGTGAATTTGGCATATATGTACAAATTGACGGAAAATTGGAGGCTAATAGGTGTTGTTACCCCTAGATGGTCTACCAATTTTGTACAAGAATTGGAGAATGACGATTTTAATATGAACTATACCTTGGGTGCCTATAAGAATGTCAAAGATGTAGATAAGCCTTTTATATTGGTTTTGGGTATTTCATATAATGGTACATCGCCCATAGATGTTCCTTTGCCTTTTGTATATTATGAGAAAAGATTTCATCCCAACTGGGCATATACCTTGGGCGCACCAAAATCAGGTATGAAATATTTTACCAAAAAGGGTCATTTCTTTCAAACGGAAATTTTCTTGGATGGGTATTATGTCAATATTCAGAACGATATTTTATTACCAGGTAATAATTTATCTACCGATGTTTCTTCTACGGCATTATTATTGACTTTAGGTTATCAGTATAAAATAACTAAGGATATGTCCGTTTATTTAATAGGTGGTCGTTCCATTTATCAAAATAGTGCGTTACGTAATGCACAAAGAGATGATATATTTACGTTGAACGATGCATCTGGTCTATATTTTAGAACAGGAATAAGAATAGGAATTTAAAAAGCAGTTATGTCAAAGATATTAGTAATAGAAGATGAGGCGGCAATTAGAAGGGTATTGGTAAAAATTCTATCCGAAGAAAATGATACCTACTCCGTAGATGAAGCAGAAGATGGATTGAAAGGGATTGAAATTATAAAGAACAATGATTATGACTTGGTATTATGTGATATAAAAATGCCAAAAATGGATGGGGTAGAGGTTCTTGAGGCTGCTAGAAAAATTAAACCGGAAATTCCGTTTATCATGATTTCCGGACACGGAGATTTAGATACTGCGGTAAATACTATGCGCTTAGGGGCATTTGATTATATTTCCAAACCGCCAGATTTAAATAGGTTGCTTACCACGGTAAGAAATGCTTTAGATAGAAAGGTTCTGGTAGTGGAGAATAAAAACTTAAAGAAAAAAGTTAGTAAGAATTACGAGATGATCGGTGAGAGTAGCGAAATTGGTACGATCAAGGAAATGATCGAAAAGGTTGCGCCTACTGATGCCCGTGTTTTAATAACCGGTTCTAACGGTACGGGTAAAGAATTAGTTGCACATTGGTTGCATGAAAAAAGTGCAAGAAGTTCCGGTGCTTTTATAGAGGTCAACTGTGCCGCAATACCGTCAGAATTAATTGAAAGTGAACTGTTCGGTCATGTAAAAGGTGCTTTTACATCTGCTGTCAAAGATAGGGCAGGAAAGTTTGAGGCTGCCAATAAAGGTACCATATTCCTAGATGAAATAGGTGATATGAGCCTTTCTGCACAGGCAAAAGTATTAAGAGCGCTACAAGAAAGCAAAATTTCGCGTGTAGGTACGGATAAGGATATAAAAGTTGACGTTCGTGTGCTTGCCGCTACCAATAAAGATTTAAAGAAGGAAATTGAAAAAGGTAACTTTAGAGAAGATTTATACCACAGACTTGCGGTTATACTTATTCAAGTTCCTAGCTTGAACGATAGAAGAGATGATATACCCTTGTTAATAGAACATTTTTCCAAAAAGATTGCAGCGGAACAAGGTATGGCCGGTAAAACGTTTTCAGATAAAGCCATTAAGTTGTTAAAGGCATATGATTGGACGGGGAATATTCGTGAACTAAGAAATGTTGTTGAAAGACTTATTATTCTTGGAGGTCAAGAAGTGTCAGAAGATGATGTAAAATTGTTTGCAAGTAAATAAGTATTGTAATTACTTTTTGCTGTTGCAATTGCCAATTTTATTTAATGCTTCTTGGGTAATCTCTTTGGTACGTAAGTTATAGTATTTACTACCTTCAGAGATATTGGGTTTTAATAATTGCGCTTCGCATTCATCAAAAATTCGGGTAGCAAAAGCTGTTGCGTCCTTACAATTAACACTTTCAACCACCTTGTTCAATGAAATACGATACTTTTCCAAGGAAGTGTCTATAGTTTTAAACAGGTCTTTTTTCTTTGTTATTTTTTTTGATGAAGAATTATTGGCAGAAGCATTCGTATTAATAGAGAGTGATTCGTTATCGTATGCACTTTCATGAGTTTCGTGAGACTCTAATACCAATATGGTGTTGTTGGTTAATTCTATAGATTTGTTCAAATAGCTTAAAGTACCTTCCAAAGTTGTAGATTTTGTGGCAAGTGACAATACTTCCATATTTTCTAACATACTTTCCTTTGCTAATTTACAACCACAAATATTTAATTGGTTCTTAGACTTTTCTAGGGCTCCTAATGCTCTGTAGGCGTAAAAACGTGCTTGGTTTATATCTTGGGTAAGTAATGCGGCATCTATCTGAGACTTGGCATAACCCATATTAGAATTGGCATATTCACACTCAACATTTTTACCGAAAGAGGATAGGGACAGTAGTGCGATGGCACAGAAAAAAAAGAAATTTTTCTTCATAAGTAGGTTATTTAGGTGTAAGATTTGGGACCTTACACGGGTAAATTTAGATGCTTTACCTTGTCGATAATATTATTTTCGATACAATACACATCAATCACGATAAACGGAATTTGTGAGAAATGTATTACTTATATTTTACTCCCCAATTAGTAAACATTAATATTAAATTTTATATTTCAGTATGGATAAAATAAAAATAGACAATTATAGAACCAATAAAAATTTTAAAATAGCTGATTATGAGACTTTTGAAGATTTTGGTAAATCTGAGAAAGAGCTCAAAAAAGAGTTATCGAAAATTAGAAGGGACCTAGGTGAATTTCAAGACACTATTTACGCCCACGGAAAATATAGCATTTTGGTCTGCTTACAAGGAATGGATACTGCAGGCAAAGATAGTTTAATACGTGAGGTATTTAAAGATTTCAATGTTAGCGGTGTTGAGGTGCATAGTTTTAAAGTTCCTACAGAATTAGAGCTTAGTCATAATTACTTGTGGCGACACTATTTGGTGCTGCCCGCCAAAGGAAAATTTGGGGTTTTCAATAGAACGCATTATGAAAATGTTTTAGTGACAAGAGTACACCCGGAGTATATTCTAAATGAACATATACCGGGTATACATACGGTTGATGATATTGATCAAAAATTTTGGGACAAAAGATTTGAACAGATCAATGATTTTGAAAAGCACCTTGCCGAGAACGGTACTTTAATCTTTAAGTTCTTTTTAAACTTGTCTAAAGAGGAACAAAGGCAAAGGTTATTAAGACGACTAGCTATTAAAGAAAAACATTGGAAATTTTCACCAGGAGATTTAAAAGAACGTAAGTTATGGGACAAATATCAAGATTGTTATGAAGAAGCAATATCTAGAACTACGCATGATCATGCACCATGGTTTGCGGTACCTGCGGATAACAAAAAGGCAACGCGCATTATAGTGGCATCCATTCTACTGGAATCGTTAAAAAAATACAAAGATATTAAGGAGCCTATGTTGAGCGAAAAAATAATGGCTAATTTAGACAGCTATGAAGAACAATTACAAAGTGAAAAGTAAGCTTGTTTTATGTTTTGTCATCGCTTTCACATATGTGGGGCTTTCTCAGAATACGGATCAAGATCAAATAAAGAAGCTTTATAATACGGCTCTTACTGAAGGGGACGGTTACAATTGGTTAAATTATCTATCTAATCAAATAGGAGGGCGACTTTCAGGATCTATACAGGCTCAACAAGCTGTAGACTATACAAAGGCGCAATTGGATTCTTTGGGCCTGGACAAGGTTTGGCTTCAACCGGTTATGGTACCTAAATGGGTAAGGGGTACGCCAGAGTTTGCCTATTTTGAGACTTCGCCCGGTACTACTACTAATGTGCCTATATGTGCTATAGGTGGCTCTGTAGCAACTCCGTCCAATGGTGTAAAGGCAAATATAATTGAGGTGCAAGGTATTGAGCAGCTGGCGGATATTGGGAAAGATAAGATCCAGGGTAAAATAGTTTTCTTTAATAAACCGATGGATGCTACCCAAATTAGCACCTTTACGGCTTATTCTAATTGTGTAGACCAACGTTATGCAGGCGCATTGGAGGCTTCAGCATATGGGGCGGTTGGTGTTATTGTGCGCTCCATGAACCTTCGTTTAGACGATTATCCACATACCGGGTCAATGAATTATGGGGAGCAACCACTATCAGAAAGAATTCCTGCGGCGTCAATCAGTACCAATGCCGCAGAATTATTGAGTACTTCGTTAAAATTAAATCCTGCGATCAATTTTTATTTTAAACAGAATTGTAAGCAATTCAATGATGTGGAATCATATAATGTTATTGGTGAAATTACGGGGGCAACAAATCCGGAAGAAATTATCGTTGTTGGCGGCCATTTAGATTCTTGGGATCTAGGCGATGGTTCCCACGATGACGGGGCAGGTTGTGTTCAAAGTATGGAGGTTTTAAATCTTTTTAAGAAAACCGGTTACAAGCCAAATCGTACGGTTAGGGTGGTCCTTTTTATGAATGAGGAAAATGGTTTAAGAGGCGGTAAAAAATATGCTGAAATAGCAAGCACCAAAAATGAAAAGCACATTTTTGCTTTAGAAAGTGATTCTGGCGGCTTTTCTCCTCGTGGGTTTTCATTTGAAAGTTCTGATGAAGATTTTGAAAAGGTATTGACCTGGAAAAGTCTGTTTAAACCATATTTAGTGCATTATTTTGAAAAAGGGTTCAGTGGAGCCGATATTGGTCCGTTGAAAAAAGATGGGTTGGTTTTGGCAGGTTTAAGACCGGATTCTCAACGTTATTTTGATCATCATCATGCAGAGAACGATACGTTTGAACATGTTAACAAAAGAGAGCTTCAGTTAGGTGCCGCTTCTATGGCCAGTTTAATATACTTGGTAGATAAATACGGATTTTAATATCTTTTATAATTACGATAGTGGTCAAGTTTTCTACTTGGGCTTTTAAAGATGATGAAATGTACAAATGGTTAAATTTATTTACCTTTGCCGGATACTAAAAAAATAAAAATGGAAGACGGAATTTACGCCAAGTTCAATACAAGTAAAGGCGAAATACTAGTAAAATTAACTCACGATAAAACGCCAGGTACGGTAGGTAACTTTGTAGCTCTTGCTGAGGGCGATAAGGAAAATAGTGCCAAGGGTAAAGGAGAACCTTATTACAATGGTCTAAAATTTCATAGGGTTATTCCAGATTTTATGATTCAAGGTGGTTGTCCTCAAGGTAGAGGAACTGGTGACGCCGGTTATAAATTTGATGATGAATTTCACCCAGAATTAAAACATGATGCACCTGGTGTACTTTCAATGGCAAATTCTGGCCCCGGTACCAACGGTAGTCAATTTTTTATAACTCATGTACCTACACCTTGGTTAGATAACAAACATACCGTTTTTGGTCATGTTGAAGCTGGCCAAGAAGTAGTTGATGCCATCGCACAAGATGATGTAATAGATTCTTTAGAAATAGTTAGGGTCGGTGATGCTGCACAGCAGTGGAATGCATTAAAAGCTTTTGAAGATTTCAACGCTTCTGGTGAGGCAAGGTTGGCGGCAGAAAAAGCAAAGCAGGAAGCTGAACTTGATAAAGTAGCTGCCGGTTTTGATTCTACACCATCTGGTCTTCGTTATAAAATGATTCAGAAAGGTGATGGCGCCAAAGCTGTTAAAGGTGATAAAGTTTCTGTACATTATGAGGGGTCTCTTTTAAACGGACAGGTTTTTGATTCATCTTACAAACGTAATTCTCCTATAGATTTTCAATTGGGCATAGGTCAAGTAATACCAGGTTGGGATGAAGGTATTGCTCTCTTACAAGTAGGTGATAAGGCACGTTTTGTAATCCCTTCAGATTTGGCTTACGGATCAGCTGGTGCTGGTGGGGTAATACCGCCAAATGCCACACTAATTTTTGATGTAGAGTTAATGAAAGTAGGTTAATACCTAATTTCTTTATATAAAATAGAGCACCTATATCTCTTCTGATATAGGTGTTTTTTTTTGATGCTTATTTTTTTCGGGTTACGAAGCTGCCTAAAAGCAAAATTACGTTCACTGCCATCAAAATTAAAAATACGGTCAAAAATGTGGTCATAAATACATAGTATTAGGTCGGGGAACCGTTCTTGTTTAATCAATAGATATGTATTTATATAAAAGGTTGCGTTTAGGTTCAACATTTTTTTTGAAAAATTGGGCAAAAAAAAACCCGAACCAATGGTTCGGGTTTTTAACTATAAAAAAGTTAAATCTTTACCTAGTCAATTACTTTCACATTAACGGCGTTTAATCCTTTTTTACCTTGTTGTAGTTCAAATTCTACAACATCACCTTCACGAACTTCATCGATTAAGCCAGAAATGTGTACAAAATGATCTTCGTTTGAACCATCTTCAGTGATAAATCCGTAACCTTTAGAATCATTGAAGAATTTTACTGTTCCTTTACTCATAATAGAAAAATTAAATATTAATTAAAGAGCGAAGATAGTTTTTTTTTGTTTAAAAACTTAAAATCTTGTACGTTATCTTATGGTTAACAAATATCTTCTAAAGTATTGAGAATGAACTTGTTTTTATTGCTATGCACTAGGGTCTGGTGTCATTCTTAAATACGGTTTTACCTCGGTAATTCCTTTTGAAAAAATGCCCTTTGCATCTTCGGTAGATATTGCCGGACTCACCACCACATCCTTGCCATGCTCCCAATTTGCTGGTGTGGCAACCTTATGATTTGCGGTAAGTTGTAAGGAATCTACTACTCTTAATAGCTCATAAAAGTTTCTTCCTGTAGATGCCGGGTAGGTCAAAGTAAGTTTTACGGTTTTATCTGGTGCAATAATAAATACAGAACGAACGGTTAAGTTATTGTCTGCATTTGGGTGGATCATATCATATAGGTCAGAAACTTTTTTATCCTCATCTGCAATGATAGGAAAATTTACTACCGTGTTTTGAACTTCGTTAATGTCTTTGATCCATTCTGCGTGAGAAGCGGCACCATCAACACTTAATGCGATCATTTTTACGTTACGCTTGTCAAATTCATCTTTAAATTTAGCTGCCGTACCCAATTCTGTAGTACAAACTGGAGTAAAATCTGCCGGGTGTGAAAACAAAATTCCCCAACTATCGCCTAAGTAATCGTAAAAGTTAATAGTTCCCATTGAACTGTCTGCCGTAAAATTAGGTGCTTTGTCACCTAAGCGTAATGTTGCCATATTTATATTTTTTAATGTGTTTTATTTTATATCCTATAAAATTAGTAGATTATTTAGCGAAGCCTAAAGTTTTAGGGTTAAAAGTCTATTAAAATTTTCTACTTTTAGTTTATGGAAGATTTAGAAAAATTAAAGTACCCAATAGGGCATTTTGAGTGTCCTGAGGATATAACTAATGCGCATATTGAGCAGTGGATTTTAGATTTGGAAACATTGCCTAACAGATTGACCAGCTTGGTAAATGATTTTTCTGAAACGCAACTGGATACTCCTTATAGAGAGGGTGGCTGGACGGTTAGGCAGGTAATTCATCATATGGCGGATAGTCACCACCATAGTTATACCAGATTTAAATGGGCATTGACAGAAAATAGACCTCTTATTAAGGTCTATGAAGAAAAGTTGTGGAGTGAGCTTATAGATGCTAAAACGGCACCGATTTCTCTTTCGCTTTCATATTTGACGGCTTTGCATGCTAAATTGGTCTATATGTGTAAAAGGCTAACGCCTGAGGATTTGAAGAAAAGTTACATTCATCCGGAAGGCAATGTCAATGTTTCTGTAGCGGAAAATATTGGCAAATACGCTTGGCATAGCAATCATCATTTTGCACATATTAAAACTTTGGCCCAGCGAAAAGCCTGGTAGGCATATTATAAATCTTTCTTTAACAGGTACATTGGTTTTTCGTTTTCAATAACGTTGCTGAACGGTACTTGGGTACTAGCTACTATCCCAAATGAATTGGATTGGTAAAAATGTAGTGCGGAACCCTTCTGCATAGCTTCTAAAAATATTGCTTTTTTAGAATTTGCCCTGGCTATTTTTTCAACAAATTCTAAGCTTTTGGTTCCTATACCTTTGCCGGAGAATTCATTTAAAATATAAATTTTGTCAAGATATAGGGCTTCGGTCTTGTCATAGCCCTGTATTTTTTTGTGTAACGTAATTTTTAATATACCTATGTATTTCGTATCTGTTTTTATGATATATAACAAGGTGTTTTTGTCCTTTTCTTCATGCAATAAAACCTCTTTGGTAAAACTATTTTCTATATAGGTACTTGTGTCCCCATAAGGCCAAAGATGTGTATAATGTTGATTATAAGCTTTGGTGCCTATTTCAATATAGGTGTCGTAAAGTTCCGGTTTCAGTAGTATAAACTGAATTTTATACTGCATTTTAAAAAGTTGATTTCAATGAGGTCAATTGTTAGATTTCCATTTAATATTGCAGCCAATACTAGGCTTTTGGTCAGGGTCAATTAGATTTCCTTTTAAAAGATTGTCCATTGCATTTCTTAAATCTTTACCTGTCAATGGCAATCCATTTCCAGGTCTGGAATCATCCAATTGGCCACGATATACTAATTTTAAATCTTCATCAAATAGATAAAAATCTGGTGTGCAGGCGGCATCGTATTTTTTTGCAACAGATTGGTCTTCATCATATAAATATGGAAAAGTGTAGTTTTCAGCTTTTGCCTTTATTCGCATATATTGTGGAGAATCTTCAGGGTAATTTTCTATATCGTTACTTGAAATGGCTATAAAGTGAATTCCTTGCTTTTGATATTCCATAGCCAACTTGGTAATTTCCGGATTAACATGAATTACAAATGGGCAATGGTTACAGATAAACATAATCACTGTTCCCTTGTCACCGTTTAAGGAATGAAGGTTCATCGTTTTTTTACTGACAGTGTCCAACAGACTAAATTCTGGAGCAACAGTACCCAATGCTAACATTTTACTTTCTGTTCTTGCCATATCGACTAATAATTTATGGTACTAAGTTAAGGAATATATTAAGCCTGTCTTTTCTTTATACTACAGATGAACCTATAAAAATAGTAAAAATGGAAAATTCATATATTTCTTTATCTCATGCAATAAAAGCGTTACAGGAAGAGGGGTACACGGAGGATTACAATTTGTGTGATGCCGGTGTAGAAAATAAAGGCAAAAAGAATATACACATTGCAACAGAATTAGAGGTGGTAAAGTTTTATCGTTTTGAAGGAATGAGCAACCCAGATGATAATACCATTTTATATGTTATAGAAACAAATACAGGTGAAAAGGGGCTATTGGTAGATGCGTATGGAATGTATGCGGGCAATGTACCAAAAGATATGATAGAAAAGCTTAAATTGAGCTAATGAAAGATACGATTACTTGGCAAGACTTTAGTAAAATCGATATGAGAGTGGGTACAATCATAGATGTGCTAGATTTTCCAGAGGCTAGAAATCCGTCATATAAGTTGCATGTTGATTTTGGTGATGAAATTGGAATAAAAAAAACATCTGCTCAACTAACGGAAAAGTATAAAAAAGAAGAGTTAATTGGACTTCAAGTAACGGCTGTCGTCAATTTCCCTAAAAAACAAATTGCCAATTTTATGAGTGAATGTCTTATCTTGGGAGCTGTAGAAAACAGTTCAGTGCTACTACTTCAACCACATATGAAAGTGCCTAACGGATTAAAAATTTCTTAAATTTTTGACTGATAATATTTTAGATACTATTCATATTAATTTTGATTCGGGTTCACTTTGGATTATGAACCTTGTTTTAAGTTTGGTCATGTTTGGGGTAGCTTTAGAGATTTCAGTTGCGGATTTTAAGCCCTTATGGAAAAAGCCCAAAGCATTATTGTTGGGGTTGATCAGTCAGTTTATTTTACTACCTGCTTTTACATTTATTTTGGTTCTTTTCTTAGAACCTTTGCCAAGTTTAGCCTTAGGCATGTTCATGGTAGCAGCTTGCCCAGGTGGTAATATTTCTAACTTTATATCTTACTTGTCCAAAGCAAATACTGCGCTGTCTGTAAGCCTTACCGCCATTGCTACTATGTTAGCGGTGGTTATGACTCCCTTGAATTTTCATTTTTGGTCAGTGTTATATGAGCCTAGTGCTGGTCTAATTCAAGATATTTCAATATCACCCTTAGAGATGATCAAACTGGTCTTTTTATTATTGGGTCTGCCTATAATATTAGGTATGTACGTAAATTATAAAAAGCCGAAATTGGCATTAAAAATTGCCAAGAAACTAAAAGTGGTTTCCTTAGTGTTTTTCATCTCGTTAGTTGTTATAGCATTGTACAATAACCGTGTCATTTTTATGGACTATGTATTATATGTTTTTTGGATTGTATTACTTCATAACATAATAGCATTTGCTACAGGATATAGTCTTGGGAAATTGTTTAATGTACCAGAAGATAATCTGCGCTCCATAACCATTGAAACTGGAATTCAGAATTCCGGATTAGGTTTGTTATTGATTTTTACCTTTTTTGACGGATTAGGGGGAATGGCACTACTTGCTGCATTTTGGGGTATATGGCATATTGTGTCAGGCTTAATTTTGGCTGCTTTTTGGAATAAAAAGACGATTACAAAAAAGACCGTAGTATGAGTGGTATTTTCTACTCCTTAGTTAAGATAGTGGTGAAAGCCGGATTGTATGGCTATCACAGGAAAATAAAAATCACAGGACTTGAAAATATTCCAAAAGACGTACCTGTCATGTTTCTGCCAAATCATCAAAGTGCTTTGATTGATGTATTGTTGATAGCTACAGATTGTAATAGAAAACCTTACTTTCTAACTCGTTCAGATGTTTTTAAAGGTAAGTTTTTAAAACGAGTGTTTTCTTATTTTCAAATGCTGCCCATTTATAGAATGCGTGATGGTAGGAATACACTGGCCAACAACGACGCTATATTTAACTCATGTGCACAAATTCTAAGTAGGGGAGATGCTTTGCTATTGTTTCCAGAGGCAAACCATAGTCTTAAAAGATCGGTTCGTCCATTAAGTAAAGGTTTTACCAGAATTTTAATAAGAACTTTTGAGATGTACCCAGAGCTTGATGTTCAACTTATACCGGTAGGGTTAAATTACAAGCATGCAGCTCATTTTCCTGATGAGGTTGCAATACATTATGGCGCACCAATATCAGCTAAACAGTTTTATGATTCAAAAGACTTAAGCAAAACAAGTCTTGATATTAAGGGAAAAGTTTCTGAACGATTGAAGAAATTGACCGTTCATATCTCTAATGAGCAGCAGTACGACATGATTTTGAATCGATTGAATGTAAAGAACGTAGACTTTCTTAATCCTACTTCAATTAATGAAAAAATTAAATCGTATACTCATGAAAAGGCAATATTATCCGACAATTCAATATCTAGTGAACAACATTTAAATACCATCAATTGGTTATTTACTGTGTTAAATTTTCCAATTGTTTTTTCTTGGAGAACATGGTTAAAACCAAAAGTTCCTGAAGATGAGTTTATGGGTACTTTTAGATTTGCATTTGCGATAGTCACTTATCCTATTTACTTGACTTTTCTTTTACTTATATTGTCATTGAGCTTTTCTGTGTACATCGCATTTATTGTAATAAGTGCGTTGACATTGGTAAATGTTGGGTTGGTAAAGTATGGCTTTAGTAGGTAATTGATCGCAAAATAAAAACGGCCCTTTAAAAAGGACCGTTAAATTTTTAAAGAAAGTTTAGCGCTTAGATATCTTCAAAACTAACATCTGTAAAGCTAGATGTACTTGTAGTTGTATTTTCTACTGGAAGTTCAGCAGCAACTTCTTCTTTCTTAAAATCTTTTTGATGTCTTTCAGAAATAACTTCTGAACCTTTTTCGTTGATGATGAAATCCATCATTTCTTCAACATTTTCTTTGAAGGCATCAAAGTCCTCTTTGTATAAATAGATTTTATGCTTTTTGTAATGGAAGGATCCATCGTCATGTGTAAATTTCTTACTTTCTGTAATCGTTAAATAATAGTCCCCAGCTTTTGTACTTCTTACATCGAAAAAATACGTTCTTCTACCTGCGCGTAAAACTTTGGAGTGAATTTCTTCCTGATCTGATAAATCTCTTTCGCTCATTTCTAATGTTTAGTGTCGTTCTGCTATCAAAAATGAAAAAAAAAACACTATCCTACAACAATTTTCTAACTTTCTTTCTCTGAGAGCTGTTTGTGGTAGAGGTCTTTATAGTAGCCTTCACTTGTATTTAACTCATCGTGTGTACCTTGCTGAATAAGTTTTCCGTCGTCTAAAACTAGAATTTTATCTGCGTTTTTAGCAGAAGAAACTCTGTGACTTACAATTAATGTAGTTTTATTCTTAGAGGCTTTCTTAAGATTGTTCAATATTTCTTCTTCCGTTTCAGTATCTACTGCAGATAGGCAATCATCAAATAAATAAATTTGGGGTTTCTTGATCAATGCTCGCGCAATAGAGACACGTTGCTTTTGTCCGCCACTCAATGTTATCCCTCTTTCACCTAAAACTGTATCATATTTTTTTGAGAAACCAATTATATTTTCATGAACAACGGCATCTTTGGCAATAGCTATGATTTCTTCATCGGTTGCATCTTCTTTACCAAATTTTATATTATTCTTAATGCTGTCCGAAAATAGAAAGGCATCTTGTGGTACTGCTCCAATAGATTCTCTAAGACTTGTAAGGTCTATGTGTTTAATAGGCTCGTCATCAATTAATATTTCACCAGATGTGGTATCGTATAATCGTGCCACCAAATCTAAAATGGTAGATTTACCTGACCCCGTTTTACCGATAATGGCAGTTGTCTCACCTTCGTTAATGGTAAAGGATAAGTTTTTTAAAGCGTTAATATTAGTATCTTGATATGTAAAGTCTACATCTTTAAATTCAATTTTGCCCTTAACCTTGTGCTCATGAGTAGGTAAGTTCATTAACTCTGACTCTTGCCTTAAAAATTCATTGATGCGTTGTTGACTGGCAGCAGCTCTTTGAACGATAGATGTAAGCCACCCAACTATGGCAACGGGCCATGTTAGCATGTTTACATATAATATAAACTCTGCAATAAGGCCAACTTCAATTTCGCCTGCCAAATACTGTTTTCCTCCTATATATATGACCAATATATTACTGATACCTATTAGTAGTATCATTAATGGAAAAAACCAGGCATTCACCTTTGCCAGACTTACACTTTTTTCTTTGCCTTCATTGGCAAGTTTAACCAGGTCATCATTGGTCTGCGGTTCTAATGCATAGGCCTTGATTACAGAAACCCCAGAAAAAATCTCTTGGGTAAACGTAGAAAGTGTAGAAAGGTATTGTTGTACAATGGTACTTCTTTTGTGTATAACCTTACTAATTTGATAAATTAAAACAGACAAAAAGGGTAAAGGTAATAGGGTATAAGCAGCTAAAGTTGGCGCTTTTATGAACATTAAAGGTATTAAACAGGCAAATAATGTCAATGTTTGCATACCGTACATAATGGCAGGACCGGCATACATGCGCACTTCATTTACATCTTCACTTATTCTGTTCATTAAATCTCCTGTTCTATTTTTCTTATAAAAATTGAGACTTAATTTTTGATAATGGTCAAATATTTCATTTTTAAGGTCGTATTCTATGTACCTGGAAATATTAATGATCAGTTGGCGCATTAAAAAAGTAAAGAAGCCAGATAATATGGCAGCACCTACTATAATAAGTATATACTCCATCAATAGTTCTTGTGCCGTAGATTTTTCTAATTCCGCGTTTATATATTGCTCAACAACGGTTATGGAGTTATTAACGTAAGACGGCATAATCAATTGAAATAACCTTGCAGCTATAGTTATAATAATGCCGAGAAAAAGCTTAAGCCAGTATTTTTTAAAGTATTTATTTAGATGCTTAAGTTCTTTCATAAGTTGTAGAAAAACTGATAGTTTAAATTTCTGTTGGCAAAGATAGTTTTTTGACCTAAAACGATATGTTATAAATAAGCTAAGATAAATACGATTGCTATTGTGACCCTTTAAATAGATACTTACCTTTGCGCCTTTATTTACTAATTTATTAAATAAGTTCTTTTAAATGCTTACAAGAAGGCACATTAGGGTTAAGGTAATGCAGAGTATTTATGCTCTTATACAGTCTAAGGACGATTCATTACAGAAGCAAGAGAAGTTTTTAAAGGTAAGCATAGAGAATACCTACACGCTGTACCTGTTATGGCTTAGTCTTTTTGTGGAATTACATAAAAGGGCTGCCGATCAAATTTCCCTATCTGCAAATAAATATATTACCGACAAAAAGACGGAGTTCCCTAATCCTAAAAAGTTTATCGAGAACAGATTGTTGTTGCAAATTGTAGAGAACAAGACTTTAGAAGAAGAGCTTACCCACAGAAAGTTAGATAATTGGTATTTGAACGAAGAGTATGTAAAGTTGATTTACAAAGAAATCTTAGACAGCGAAGCTTACCAAAAATATATGTCTACTGCAGAAAGTGACTACGCTGCAGATAAGGATTTGGTGATTACCTTGTTCAAGAACATTATTGCACCTAACGATAAAATCTACGACTACTTTGAAGATGATAAGTTAACGTGGGTAGACGATATACCTATTGTAAATACATTTGTTCTAAAACATTTTAAGAAAGCAAAGTTAACGCATACGGAATCTTACTTTTTACCTAGTTTGTTAAAGGATGATGAGGATATGACATATGCTATGCAATTGTTGACCAGAACCTTATTGAAGAACGATGCGTTAGAAAAAGAGATCGAGGGCAAGACACCAAATTGGGACAAAGATCGTATTGCCGGTATTGATAGCATTTTATTAAAAATGGCCATTTGCGAGCTGTTGCATTTCCCTTCTATACCGGAAAGGGTGACTATTAATGAATACTTGGAAATTGCCAAAGAATATTCTACGCCAAAAAGTAGTATTTTCATAAATGGTATTCTTGATAAGCTTACTAAAGAATACAAGTCAGAAGGAAAGCTTAACAAAATGGGAAGAGGTCTATTATAAAAATATTTTATAATTTTACAATTAATTGATAAATCTAAATAGTATGAAAAAAATAGTTCTAATCGTTGGTCTTGTATCAATGGTAGCTTTTACTTCTTGTAAGGACAATGCATCAAGTAAAATCAAAACAGATAATGTAGCAGAAGCTGCTGTAAGAGATGAGGCCGCTAAAGCTGTGCCTGTTATGTCTTTTGATAAAGCAGAACATGATTTTGGTACAATTGAGCAGGGTACTCCACAAGAGACCGTATTTACTTTTACCAATACAGGTAATGCTCCGTTAATTATTACCGATGCAAAAAGTAGCTGTGGTTGTACGGTTCCTAATCCTCCAAAGGATCCTATTGCACCAGGTGAAACGGGTGAGTTAAAAGTAAACTTTAACGGTTCTGGCCAAAACCAGGTTACTAAAACTATTACCGTTACGGCTAACACTGAAAAAGGTTCTGAGCTTTTGAGAATCAAAGCTTTCGTTAACCCAAAAGGAGCAGCTCCATTAGGACCTGTTAAATAATTATAAATTACAGATATACCAAAAATGGGTGATATAGGGCAGTTTCTTCCGATGATTTTGATTTTTGTGGTCGCATATTTTTTTATGATCAGACCTCAAATGAAAAGACAAAAGGAGGAAAAAAAGTTTTCGGCAGAATTAAAACGTGGTGATCGTGTTATTACCAAAAGTGGTCTGCACGGAAAAGTAGTAGATTTGAATGATAAGGATTTCTCTTGCGTTTTGGAAACAATGGCAGGAAAATTAAAATTTGATAGATCTGCCATATCCATGGAAATGAGCGCTAAGTTAAACGCTCCGGAGAAAAAGTAGCTAAACGTTGGGTAAGCACATGCGGTTTTATTAACGAACCGGTTAAAAGGTTTATCTTAAGCATTAGAATAATATAATCTCCGATTATTGAGTAACTTTTTCTTAATTCATAAAAAAAGCACCAATGGTAACATTGGTGCTTTTTTGTGGTAATTAGCTATTATCTTCTATACATATCAAGCAGGCCTTTACCTGCTAATATTAATGGTATGATCTTTTCCAATCTGGAGAGTTTGGTTTGTTCTTGTTTGGCAGTTGCAATATATTCAGCGTAATCTTTCTGTTTGGAATAGGTTAATTTTTGAAAAGCAACTTTGATATCTTTATTGTTTTCAAGCGCTACGGATAAGTGGGGGGGAATGGTAATTTTGGTTTTGGGCTTTCTCTTTACTTTTACATGTAGCCCCTTTTTCTGATTTTCAATGGCTTCATTTATATATGATGTTACTAGAGCTGTATCTATATCTTCTTCCGAAGAATATTTTAAGTGGCGCATTGCCATAGTTTTACCCTCTTGTGCATTTTCAAGTACTTTTTTAGGGTCACTTAAAAATACACCGTTAAAGAACCAAATGCCAAAATGGTTTTTGAATTTGTTTATAGCAATAACATTTTTACCGTTGATCATATAGGTGGGGAAACTCCATTTGTAGGTTTCCGTCATGCCATGGTCCAAAGCAAGGGCTCTTAATTTGGCCACACCATTTTTAAACAGATGCGCCTCATTATAAAATATTTCTATTTTCTCTTGCTTTTCCATACTAATGTTGATTTGCTGTCAACTCGCAAATACGTACAATTACTTCTACTGCCTTTTGCATACTCTCAACGGGCACATACTCGTATTTTCCATGGAAATTATGTCCGCCGGCAAAAATGTTAGGGCAGGGTAGGCCCATGTAGCTCAGTTGGGATCCATCGGTTCCTCCTCTAATGGGTTTAATGATCGGTTTTATTCCTATATCCTCCATAGCCTTTTTAGCAGTTTCTACAATATGAAAAACAGGTTCTACCTTTTCTTTCATATTAAAATATTGATCATTTAATTTTAGATTGATACAATTATCATATTCATTATTATACTTTTTGACAATATCTTGTATCAATTCTTTTCGTTTATTGAAATGTTTTAAATCGTGATCTCTAATAATGAGTTCTACGGTTGCTTTTTCAATTTCTCCATCAAAATGATGCACGTGAAAAAAACCTTCTCGACCAGTGGTTTCTTCCGGCACTTCATGTTTTGGTAAATCGCTGATAATCTTATTGGCGATTAAAAGGGCATTTACCATTTTACCTTTTGCATAACCCGGGTGTACACTTTTACCTTTAACGGTAATTTTTGCTCCCGCAGCATTGAAGTTTTCATATTCTAGCTCACCAATTTGGCTACCGTCCGTAGTATATGCCCAAGCAGCCCCAAATTTTTCTACATCAAATTTATGGGCACCACGGCCAATCTCTTCATCAGGAGTAAAGCCTACTCTTATAGGTCCATGTTTTATTTTAGGATTGCCGATCAAATATTCCATTGCGGTTATTATCTCTGTAATACCGGCTTTGTCATCTGCGCCCAATAGGGTTGTGCCATCTGTGGTAATAATGGTCTGGCCAATGTATTGTAGTAAGTCGTCAAAATAGGAAGATGATAAAATAATGTCCTGTTCTTTGTTCAGTACAATATCTTTGCCATCATAATTTTTAATGATCTGTGGTTTTACATTGGTTCCACTAAAATCTGGGGAGGTATCAAAATGGGAAATAAAACCAATTGTAGGTACTTCATGATCAACATTAGAAGGCAAAGTTGCCATTATGTAGGCATTGTGGTCTATAGTAACATCTGTCATGCCTATAGCACGTAATTCATCTACCAATTTATGGGCTAAGTTCCATTGCTTTTCAGTGCTTGGTGTAGTTTCTGATGACGAATCGCTTTGCGTGTCAATAGTAACGTAACTAATGAAGCGGTCTATAATATGCTGCATGTTAAATGTGTTTTATCAAAAATAAGCTTATATATTGTAATTTAATAAACGTAAATTTTTTATAAATTCAAGTGATGATGAAATTTAGATATGTAGTGGTGTTGGCTTCTGTTTTACTTTTTAAAAATGTAAATGCACAGGCAGATTGTATTCTTGGAGTAGGTGTTACAAGTGATTCTATTATTTCTGACATTTTTCAGTTGAATGAAATGCAAAAACAACAGTTAGAGCTTTTAAGTACAGATGTTAAACTACTTAATGAAGCTTTGAACGATAATTTGGCGGAAGTTAAGAGCAAACATCCGCAAAGTAACGTTACCGAACTTCGTCAACTGGCAGATAAGTATAAGGTTGTTATGGATAGTATGGCAAATGTTCAAAAGGTCATGGATAAGAAAATGTTGGCCTTGTTCAATTTCAATCAATATGAATTGTACTTGTCTTTATGCAAAGATGCTTTAAGGTCCGCTTATATTGTAACCCCGGCAGTCTATGCTGACAGTATATCCAATAAAAACAGATAAAATATTGCTTAACTTTCTCATTTACAGTTTGTATTTTTGCGGCTTATAAAATAGATACATGTACAGGCTTTTTATTAGACCTCTTTTATTTCTTCTAGACCCGGAGAAAGTTCATCATATTAGTTTTTCAAGCATTAAGTTTTTTTCAAAAATAGGACTGTCCGGTCTTATTAAATCAATGTTCATTGTTGAGGATAAGCGTTTAGAACGTGAGCTTTTTGGGCTAAAATTTAAAAATCCGGTAGGTTTAGCGGCAGGTTTTGATAAAAATGCCGTTTTGTACAATGAACTGTCAGATTTCGGGTTCGGGTTCGTAGAAATTGGGACATTGACGCCTAAACCCCAAGATGGAAACCCAAAGAAGAGACTGTTCCGTTTAAAAAAGGATAAGGCCATTATTAACCGTATGGGATTTAATAACCATGGGGTTTTTGAAGCGGTGGAAAATTTAAAGAAAAAGCATAATGTACTTATAGGTGGTAATATTGGCAAGAATAAAGTTACACCTAACAATGAAGCTATAAAGGACTACTTGATTTGTTTTGATGCACTGTTTGATCATGTAGATTATTTTGTGGTAAACGTTAGTTCTCCTAATACGCCAGGTTTGCGCGAATTACAAGATAAAGAGCCATTGACAGCTTTGTTAAATGAACTTCAATTAGAGAATTCCAAGTTAAGTAAGCGCAAAGAGACAATTCGTAAACCAATTTTATTAAAGATTGCGCCAGATCTTACAGATAGTCAGTTAATGGATATTATAGATATTGTAAGCGATACCAGTATTGATGGCGTTATTGCTACCAATACCACCATTTCAAGGGAAAACTTAAAGTCTCATGCGTTAATTACGGAAGAGGCTGGCGGTCTAAGTGGTGCGCCATTAAAGAATAGAAGTACAGAGGTCATTCGTTTTTTGGCGGAAAAAAGCAACAAAGCATTCCCTATCATTGGTGTAGGGGGTATTAACTCTGCTGAAGATGCCATTGAAAAACTAGAAGCAGGCGCAGATTTAATTCAATTATGGACAGGTTTTGTATATGAAGGGCCGGCTTTGGTAAAGCAAATTAATAAGGCGTTGTTAGAAAGTAGCCCTGTTGTATAGAACAAACTAATTTTTATTTAAAAAGCCCTTGTAAATTCTGCAAGGGCCTTTTTAATTAAATGCCTTTATTGTTTGGTCCAATAATCTACCACAAATACATCTTCTAAAATCGGGGTCAATAAAGCTACAAAAGCTTTGTGGTCTGGGTGAGGTAAATATATGGCCCGGTCTTCTTCGCTTTTAAAAGTTAGAAAAAATGCGTGTGTAAATCCTTTGTTCAAACCTTCCGGACTATTGTTCAATCCCCATTCATAAACTTTGATCTGTTCAATCTTTGAAGGTAAAGCGCTGAAAGCTTCTTCAATTTTTTTAATTTGGTCAGCTTTGGTACTTTCTTTGAATTTAAAAAATACGGTGTGCCTTAACAGGCTGTCGTTTTCAATCATAATAGTAGGGATTGTATGTTTGTCCGGATTGGCTAGAGCCTTTACGGTAAAAGATATGGTAATGAATAATAGAAGTGCTTTAATTTTCATAATGTATCAATTTTTAATTTAGATATTAAATGTAGGTGTAATTAACGGTAATTCGTAATTTACGAATTAAACTACATCCCTTATATTGAATTACGAGGTCTTACTAGCTTTTATTATGGCAACTTTTGTTCTGGCACTTTCACCGGGTCCGGATAATATTTTTGTACTTATTCAAAGTGTTGGCAATGGTAAAAAATACGGATTGGCAGTCGTTGCAGGTTTAATGACAGGTTGTTTGGTGCATACCACATTACTTGCTTTTGGGGTCTCGGCCCTTATTAAAAATAGTCCTGTCGTTTTTACGGCGATCAAAGTGTTTGGTGCTGCCTATTTGCTTTATCTGGCTATTATGGTATATAGGGCCGGAGATGCTATCGCATTAAACGGAAATGTTGAAAATACAAAAAGCTTACCCAGATTATTTCGGCAAGGGTTTATTATGAATGTACTTAACCCAAAAGTGACTATTTTTTTTCTTGCTTTTTTTCCGGGCTTTTTATTTTCGGATACTTTAAGCACTGTGATTCAATTTTATGTGCTGGGCTTTCTTTTTATTTTGGTTTCTTCTATTGTCTTTAGTGCTATAGCCGTATTGGCAGGTACCATATCTAGTTTTTTGTCTGCAAATAAAAGGACTGGTAGTATATTGAAGTGGGGGCAAATTATCGCCTTTATAGCTATTGCGATTTATTTATTAATTGGTTAGTTTATTTACGGTATTAATAGGAGATACTTGTTCAGAGTTCGTATTTTTACGAAATGTCTAATTCAGAGATTAAAATAGTAGAGTGTCCTAGAGATGCCATGCAAGGCATAAAGCAATTTATACCTACAGATGAGAAGGTAAGGTACATTCAATCTTTATTAGGTTGTGGATTTGATACTATAGATTTTGGAAGTTTTGTATCGCCAAAAGCAATACCGCAGATGGTAGATACGGCCGAGGTTTTGTCAAAACTGGATTTATCGAAGTCTAACTCAAAGTTACTCGCTATAGTTGCAAATGTTCGTGGTGCGGAAGATGCCGTTATGCATCCTGAAATTGATTTTTTGGGCTTCCCTTTTTCCATTTCAGAGAATTTTCAAATGAGAAATACCCATAAGACCATTGCTCAATCCGTTGAAACGTTACAAGAGATTTTTAACATAGCCGATGCCGCCAATAAAGAGGTGGTAACGTACATATCCATGGGTTTTGGAAATCCTTATGGTGATCCTTGGAATGTTGAAATTGTTGGTGAATGGACAGAAAGACTGGCGAAAATGGGAGCCAAAATATTATCGTTGTCAGATACCGTGGGGTCATCTGATCCAGAAACTATTTCTTATTTGTTTTCTAACTTAATCCCTAAATACCCAAATATTGAATTTGGTGCGCATTTGCATACCATACCCACAAAATGGCATGAAAAGGTTGCTGCGGCATATGAATCTGGCTGCAAACGTTTTGATGGTGCTGTTCAAGGTTTTGGTGGCTGCCCTATGGCCAAAGATGATTTAACCGGTAACATGCCAACAGAGAAAATGCTATCTTACTTTACTGCTCAAAAAGTTGTTACAGGGGTAAATGCAATGACATTTGAGGCTTCTTATAACAAGGCTACAGAGTTATTTTCCGCTTATCACTAAAGCAATCTTTTAAAAATCACACAGATAGTTCGTATTTTCTAATTTTATTTAGATTTACTAAAGATAAGCTTGTTTTGTATGTAAACATGTTATACGTTTGCATTGTTATTTGAAACAAGTCTAAATAAAAATTGATAGTAAAATGAATAAATATTTTTTGGCAATTACCGCAGTTGTTGGTTTAACCTTTGCTTCTTGTAGTTCAGATGATGATGGTTTGGAGCTATCACCATGTGATAATTGTTTTGTTGAATTTGATGTGCCGGATTCTTATGAATTTACTAGAAACGGTGTTTCTACGGTTAATTTTGGTGGGCAAACAACCAGAATTAAAATGGGGCAGGAGCTTTTGTCCAACTTTAATATTCCAACCAATACGGTTGAAGATTTAAATGGAATGTTCGCTCATGTTGAGGGAGAAATTGATTTTGAGGAAGCGGCGCTAAACGAATCCGATAAAAACCTTCGTAGTAAAGTGGCAGCTTCCGCAGATTATTTTTCTACAAATGCAACCGATCAAGCTTTAATTAGAAGTGATTTTGATGAATTTATTAGCGCACAGGTTACAGAGGTTTATCCAAATTTTGAGGTAGCTGCTGTTGCTGGTCAACCAGGGCAATTAGCTGATGGGGAAAGTACACGATATGTAAATGCCAATGGTTTGGAATATAACCAGCTATTTGCAAAATCATTGATAGGTGGATTAATGACGGACCAAATACTGAACAATTATTTAAGTACTGCTGTTTTGGACGAGGCCGATAATGTTGAAAATAATGACGCCGATGTAGTGGAAGAGGGTAAAGACTATACTACAATGGAGCATAAATGGGATGAAGCTTATGGCTATGCCTATGGTTTAAATGCTGATCAAGCTAACCCTAACGCAGATTTGGGAGCAGATAGTTTCTTGAACGAATATATGGAACGTGTCAATGCAGATGCTGATTTTGAAGGTATAGCAGAGGATATATTTGATGCATATAAATTAGGTCGTGCCGCAATCGTTGCAAAAGATTACGCGGTTAGAAATCAACAAGCGGAAATCATCAAAGAGAATATTTCTAAGGTAATTGCGGTTAGAGGGGTTTATTATTTACAAAATGGTAAAACTAAATTAGAAGGAGAATCACCGAACATAGGCGGTGCGTTCCATGCACTTTCAGAAGCTTATGGTTTTATTTATAGTTTACAGTTTACAAGAAAGCCTAATACTTCAGAGCCCTATTTTACAAAGGAAGAGGTAGATGCGTTACTTATAGATTTATTGGATGACGGAGAAAACGGACTTTGGGATGTGGAAGCAGCTACATTAGATGGTATTTCCGCTGACATTGCCGCAAGATTTGGTTTTACGGTAGAACAAGCTGCTGAATAAGATGGTATAAATTCAATAAAAAAGCAATTCAATCTTATATAGAATGAATTGCTTTTTTTATTTTTGCATTTAATTAGAATAAATAAAAATAATAAATGAAAAAGGTTGTTGGAATTTTTTGTGTTCTAGCCCTGGCATGGGCATGTTCTAGTGATAGTACGGAGGATGAAGAGGTAATAATTCCAGGTGAGAAAGAAGAAGTTTCTTTTGAGCGTAGTGCAATGTTGATCAATTGGGCAGATAATATTATTATTCCTTCCTACGAAGCCTTTTCTGCTGATATGGAAGGTTTGTTGAGTGCATTCAATACGTTTAAAGCAGATGTCAATGAAGGTAATTTAATAGCTTTGCGTGCATCATGGTTGACCGCATACAAGTCTTGGCAACATGTTGAGATGTTTGAAATTGGTCCTGCGGAAACTGTAGGGTTTCAATTGAACATGAATATATATCCAACGGATAATGAGAAGATTGATGGGTTTATTGTGAATGGAAGTTATGACTTGACCTTATCCTCTAACAGAAGCGCAAAAGGATTTCCTGCTTTAGATTACTTATTGAACGGATTGGGTGATACCGATGCGGAAGTACTTGCATTCTATAATGGTGACAACGAAGAGGCTTACCTACAATATACCGAAGATGTTTTAAAGAATATGCAGTCATTGACGGAAACTGTGGTATCTGATTGGACAAATGGTTATAGGGATACATTCATTGCCAATGACGGAGCATCATCTACGGCATCTGTTGATCGTATGGTGAACGATTATATTTTTTATTACGAGAAGTATTTAAGAGCTGGTAAAATGGGAATTCCTTTAGGTGTTTTTTCCGGTAGTACCTTACCTAGAAATGTTGAGGCTTATTATGAAGCTACTATTTCTAACGATTTGTTCTTAGAAGGTTTATCTGCTGTTCAAGACTTTTTTAACGGTAATCATTTTAATTCTAGTACCCAAGGTGAAAGTTTGGCATCATATCTGGATGCATTGAACACGCTAAAAAATGGAGAGGATTTGTCTACTTTGATCAACGGTCAGTTTAATACGGCAAAAAGTATGGTGCTTGATCTTTCTGCGTTTAGAGCTGAAATTGAGAATAGCAATACTCCAACCTCCATGTTATTGGCGTATGATGAAGTGCAAAAAGCCGTACCAATGTTAAAGGTAGATATGGTTTCAGCAATGAGTATAAGTATTGATTTTGTTGATGCCGATGGTGATTAATGGAATCGCTAATAGCTAAATATATAAAAGCTCCTATAGAGACCGCCCCTTTGGCGGTCTTTCGTATTTTATTTGGTCTAATGATGCTTTTTAGTATTGTTAGGTTTTGGAGCTATGGCTGGATCGATAAACTTTATATTAAACCACAATTTTTCTTTTCTTATTACGGGTTTGAATGGGTAAAACCATTAGGTGTTTATACCTACCTTATTTTTCTGATTTGTGGCTTGGCGGCAGTTTTAGTAGCTCTTGGCTATCGCTATAAATTAAGTATAATCATTTTCTTTTTGAGCTTTACCTATATAGAGCTCATGGATAAAACCACATACTTAAACCATTATTACTTTATTAGTATTCTAAGCTTCTTAATGATATTTTTGCCAGCTAACGCAAACTATTCTCTAGATGCTTATTTAAACCCCAAAAAGTGCTTTCAATATGTTCCCAGCTGGACAGTCAATAGTATTAAGTTGCTTTTAGGTATTGTTTATTTCTATGCCGGTCTGGCGAAATTGAATTCAGATTGGTTGTTGAAAGCTATGCCCTTAAAAATCTGGTTGCCCTCCAAGTTTGATATTCCTTTGATCGGGAGTTTTATGGGACAAGAATGGGTACAGTATTTATTTAGCTGGTCTGGGGCAATTTACGATCTTTCCATACCTTTTTTATTACTATATAAAAAAACTAGGCCATTTGCGTTTGTTATGGTGGTGTTATTTCACGTGCTTACAAGGGTCTTGTTCCCTATTGGTATGTTCCCGTATGTTATGATCGTTTCTGCTTTAATATTTTTTGATGCAAAAGTCCATCTTAAAATATTGATGTTTTTATTTAAAGTATTCAAAATAAACGGTGCTAGATTTAATAATCAAACAGTTTTTAATGAGCGGTCATCATTTAAGCTTAGGTTTAAGCATATGGTAGTTGTTCTATTTTTTATGCTACAACTGACCG
Source organism: Maribacter huludaoensis (assembly GCF_029350945.1). GTDB lineage: Bacteria > Bacteroidota > Bacteroidia > Flavobacteriales > Flavobacteriaceae > Maribacter > Maribacter huludaoensis. The sequence goes on from NZ_JARKMS010000002.1 coordinate 887,334, forward strand.
TCCCTTTTAGGTATTTGTTTTATCCGGGAGAATTATTTTGGACAGAAGAAGGCTATCGTTTTTCATGGCGCGTAATGCTAATGGAAAAATCTGGCTACGCCCAATTTAAAATTGTGGACCAAGAATCTGGTCGGTGGTTTTATGTGGATAATACTGATTTTATAACTCCGTTTCAAGAAAAACAAATGGCATTTCAGCCAGATTTTATATTGGAATACGCGCATTTTCTAAAAAATCATTTTGAAGAAAACGGTCACAAGAGCGTGCAGGTATTCGTAAATTGCCAAGTTAGTCTTAATGGGCGATTAAGTACAGAATTTATTGATCCCACCATTGATTTGGCAAAAGAAAAAGAATCTTTTTTACATAAAAATTGGATAACACCGTTTAGAGATGAAATTAAAGGAATTTAGTTATTTGCTTTTATTATTTGTAGCATTTCCAGTATTTGGTCAGTTTAATATTTCTGGGCAAATAACCGATGAAGATGGTACGCCTGTTTCTGATGCAGAATTATATATTAAAGAGCTAGAGCGTTTAGAAACTACAAATTCAGAAGGTTACTACTCGGTAGAAAGTTTGTTGGCAGGTGCCTACACCATTGTTGTTTTTGCCTATGAGTTTGAAATTTTGGAGCAGGATGTGGTCTTAAACGGTAATACTACTTTTAACGTAACATTGCAGCGGCTTAAAGTAAACAATCTGTCTGAAGTTGTCTTAACACAGAAGAGAGAGGAGGTCTTTACTTTAAAGCAGCTAAAAAAAGTAGAAGGTACTGCAATCTATGCCGGTAAAAAGAGCGAGGTGGTACTTTTAGAAGGTATTACCGGTAACTTAGCGGCCAATAATCCTAGACAGATATATAGCCAAGTAGTAGGTTTGAATATATATGATAATGGCGATGCCGGATTACAGTTAAATATTGGCGGTAGGGGTCTTGATCCCAATAGAACTGCTAATTTTAATACAAGGCAGAACGGCTATGATATTAGTGCAGATGTTTTAGGGTATCCAGAAAGTTACTATACACCACCGGCAGAAGCTTTGGAGGAAATTCAGGTAGTGAGGGGGGCGGCTTCCTTGCAATACGGAACACAATTTGGTGGTCTTGTAAACTTTAAGTTCAAGAAGCCTAATCCTAATAAAAAAATAGAATGGGTAAGCAGGCAAACGGTAGGGTCTTATGATTTAAAAACTTCGTTCAATAGCCTTAGTGGTACGGTAGGTAAAATAAGTTACTACACTTATTTTAATTATAAAGAGGGCAGTGGTTTTAAACCAAATTCTAATTATAATAGTAGAAATTATTTTGCTCACGTAGGGTATCAGGTTTCTGATAATACAAAACTTACCCTTGAGACCACATTTCTTAATTATTTAGCGCAACAGCCAGGTGGTCTAACAGATGCCCAATTTATTGAAGACCCCACTTTTAGTAATAGGGAGCGAAATTGGTTTGATATTGATTGGAAATTGTACTCCTTACGTCTAGATCATAAAATTTCATCCAAAATGGATTTTAGTTTAAATGTCTTTGGATTAGATGCTTCTAGAAGCGCACTTGGTTTTCGTACCAATAGGGTATCGCAGCCAGATGATTTGGAAGAACCACGAGAATTGTTAATAGATAATTTTCAGAATTGGGGTGCAGAAGCTAGGTTGCTTACTAGGTATAAGCTTGGTGATACAGAATCTGCGCTATTGGTTGGTTCTAAAATTTATAGAACAGATAATGATCAAAGGCAAGGGCCGGGTACAACGGCTGCAAATGCAGACTTTAATTTTGCAGATGATGAATTTCCAAATTATGAAAGACAATCTCAATTTAATTTTCCCAACTCCAATCTGGCATTCTTTGGTGAAAATATATTCAACATAACTCCCAAATTAACACTAACACCTGGTTTTAGGTTAGAGCATATTAAAACGGAAAGTATTGGTAGTTATAAGAATATTGTGCTTGATTTGGCTGGTAATCCACTTTTAAATGAAGAAGTGGAAGATAATAGGGAATTTGATAGAAATTTCTTGTTATTAGGTTTAGGAGCTACTTATAGGTTAAATTCAAGTGTTGAGTTTTACGGAAATATTTCTCAAAACTACAGGTCGGTAACATTTAGCGATATCAGGGTAGTCAACCCTTCTTTTCAAGTAGATGAAAACATCTCAGATGAAGACGGCTTTACGTCAGATATTGGCTTTCGCGGCAGATATAAAAATGTACTGTCTTATGACGTTAGTGCGTTCAGTTTGTTGTATGATAATAGATTAGGTGAGATTTTAAAAAGCGAAACACAGACAAATGCCTTGGGCGAAGAAGTAGAAACAGGGAGCATAGTTCGGTTCAGGGGTAATATTGGTAAAGCTTTTATGTACGGTTTGGAAAGTTTTGCCAATTGGAGCGTTAAAGAAACGTTCTTTTTGGCTAGTGACAAGCTGAAACTGAATTATTTCATGAATTTGGCGTTGACCAATTCCGAGTATTTGTCTTCAGAAGAAACCAATGTAGAGGGGAATAAAGTGGAATTTATACCAGATGTAAATTTAAAGACCGGTCTTAATTTTGGTTATGGTAACATATTGGGTAGTTTACAATATACGTATTTGTCAAGTCAGTTTACAGATGCTACCAATGCACCTCAAGATATCAATGATAATCAACGTGGTATTGAGGGGGAAATCCCGGCATATGATATTTTAGATTTTTCGTTGTCGTACACCTATAAAAATTGGAAATTGGAAACCGGTATTAACAATGTCTTGGATAATAGTTATTTTACCAGAAGGGCAACTGGTTACCCTGGCCCGGGTATCATACCTTCTGAACCTAGAACCTTTTATGCAACGTTGCAGTTTAAGCTATAATTCAATTAATAATTGACATAAATTTCCAGTGATTTATTGTAACAAAAGAAAGACCTGAATATGAAGTGATCATTAAGGTATTTAGTAAATAAGATATCTTAACTATATTCACTATATTTGCACGCAATTAAATCCTTAATTGCTATGCAAGCCCACCAAAATAAAATTCTAGGAGAAGGTCTAACGTACGATGACGTATTATTAGTACCTGCATATTCTGAAGTGCTTCCAAGAGAAGTAAGTATTCAGACAAAATTCACAAGAAATATTACAATCAATGTACCTATCATATCGGCGGCGATGGATACGGTTACCGAATCTAGAATGGCAATTGCCATGGCTCAAGAAGGTGGTATTGGTGTGTTGCACAAGAATATGACCATTGAGCAGCAAGCCATGAAAGTGAGAAAGGTTAAGAGAGCCGAAAGCGGAATGATTTTAGATCCGGTTACGCTTCCTTTAGATTCTAAGGTGAAAGATGCCAAAGCCAATATGAAAGAATTTAGCATTGGTGGTATTCCCATTGTTGATGCAGATGGTAAATTATTAGGTATTGTAACCAATAGGGATCTACGTTTCGAAAAAAATAATGAAAGACCTATAGCTGAAGTTATGACTTCTGAAAACTTGGTTACCGCCGATGAGGGCACTTCGTTGGCTGAAGCAGAAGATATTTTACAACAACATAAAATTGAAAAATTACCGGTAGTTACGAAAGATAATATCTTAGTAGGGTTAATTACTTTTAGAGATATAACGAAGTTGACTCAAAAACCAATTGCGAACAAAGATCAGTATGGTCGTTTGCGTGTGGCAGCTGCGCTAGGTGTAACCGCAGATGCAGTTGATAGGGCTGAAGCTTTGGTCAATGCAGGGGTAGATGCGGTAGTTATAGATACGGCCCATGGTCATACCAAAGGTGTGGTTTCCGTATTACAAGAAGTAAAAAGGAAGTTTCCTGATCTAGATGTTATCGTGGGTAATATTGCTACGGGCGAGGCTGCCAAGTATCTGGTAGAAGCCGGTGCAGATGCGGTGAAAGTTGGTATTGGTCCAGGTTCTATTTGTACTACTAGAGTAGTAGCGGGTGTTGGTTTTCCTCAATTTTCTGCAGTTTTGGAAGTTGCAGCGGCCATAAAGGGTTCTGGTGTTCCTGTAATTGCAGATGGTGGTATACGTTACACGGGAGATATTCCAAAGGCTATTGCCGCAGGTGCTGATACTGTAATGTTAGGCTCACTATTGGCAGGTACAAAAGAATCTCCTGGAGAAACCATTATCTATGAAGGTAGAAAATTTAAGTCTTACCGTGGTATGGGTTCTGTTGAAGCTATGAAGCAGGGTAGTAAGGATCGTTATTTCCAAGATGTTGAAGATGATATCAAAAAATTGGTACCGGAGGGTATTGTAGGGCGTGTGCCTTATAAAGGTGAATTATACGAAAGTATTCATCAGTTCATTGGCGGTCTAAAAGCTGGTATGGGATACTGCGGAGCAAAAGATATTGCTACTTTACAAGATAATGGTAGGTTCGTAAAAATTACGGCAAGCGGTATCAATGAAAGTCACCCGCATGATGTTACCATTACAAAAGAAAGTCCTAATTATAGTAGATAAGAAAATTAAGAGTATATATAAAAAAAAGAGGTCTTTTAGACCTCTTTTTTTATGTCTTAAAATTTAGTTTAAAGAACTATCCACCTGCTTCTGTAAAAGCTGAACTCTTCTTAGATCATCTGAAGCTTGTAAAACTTTAGATTTTAAAGAAGGTTTTAAATTAGAATTTTGCTCTAGGAAATTCTCTAAAATTTCATAAGCTTCTGGCGAAGTATAATTACCGACTGTACCACTTAACCAGCGTTTTGGAAAAAAGATATCTCCCGTTTTTTGAATTTCATCCAATAGATCAAGGCTTGTTCTTAAATATTCTATAGAAGTGGTTTGATGTAAAGGATGATTTAAATTATTCATTGCAGATACTACCCATGATTCTTTAGCTCTATTTTTCTCGAGTTTTAAAGATTCGAAAAATGTATTTTTAGTTTCAATGTCCTTTGATAAGGAAGGGAGTAAAAATTGAAATCTATTTAGTTTGTCTTTATTGCTGATAGCTAGCCCCGCTGTTTTTAAGATGTCTTCACTTTCAGGATGTCCGTATAAGGCTAAATCCATAGCTAATTCAGTATAATTATCGTTATTTAATTTTAAATTATTAATAGTTATATCCTTCTTCCATATGCCGTATAAATTATTTAATGATTCATTGGTGTAGCCTAAAGAAGCATATGTGGAGTATAGTGTCTTTTTAATATTGGCAGGTAATTTTTCCTGTAGTTTAGACCATACTTGTTTAGTAATTTCATTTTGATAAAAAAGGCGTTGTTCGGCAGATAAGTATTTCCAAAAGACAGAACTAGTGTATCTTGAAATGAGATTGATCAATAACTCATTTTTTTCATTATTTAAGCCTTTAACGTATAGCTTAATGGCTGCTTCTGGCGTTATAGTGCCATTTAGCATATTCTCATATACATTTATATAAGCGTATCCTCTAGCTACTTGGTCGTTTATGGTCGGTATAATATCTATATCCCCTTCCTGTATAGGGAATACTCCATATCCTTCAGCATTAGAATTATAAATTATTGAAGTTGGTTTTTGCATACCAACAGCTTCATCAAGAACAAACTCATTACCTATCATGTTAATGGTTAACGTTTTTGAATAATTCGGATATAGAAATAACACATCAAAGGTCTGTGGCCATGAATAATCGGTTTTATCTTCTGCTTTTTGTGATAGTTTAAATGACCTGATTGTATTATTGGAATCATATTCTATAGCATTACTAAAAATGGGTCTACTTGAATTATTTACCCAAACATTGCTCCATGCAACAATGTCAGCGGTAGTTTCTTTGTCAAGAATATCAATTAGTTCTCCCCATACGGCATTCTTAAAAGCAAAGGTTTTAATATATTCTTGAATACCTATTTTGAACTTTTCCTTGCCTAGTACGGTTTCAAGTTGTCGCATCATTATAGGTGCCTTATTGTAAATAATACTACCATAAAGGGAGCCTGCGTTGTTGAGGTTTTCTAAATCTTGCCGTATAGAGTTCGTGCCCAATGTTCTATCCTCTCCATAAGCATTAGGGTAGTGAGTGATCATAAAAGCCAATTGATGATCAATATCTGGAAAAGCGGGATTCATAATTTTATCTGCCATGAAATTGGCAAACACCTCTTTCATCCAAACATCGTTAAACCAATTCATAGTTACTAAATCGCCAAACCACATATGTGATGTTTCATGGGCAATTAGCTTTGCACGGCTAAGTTTTCTGTTGGCGGTCGCACTCTCATCTATGAAGAGTGAGCTTTCTCTATATTGAATTGCGCCTACATGTTCCATGCCTCCATATTGAAAACCGGGTATTGTAGCGAAATCCATTTTTTGAAAAGGAAAAGGATATGCAGTATAGTCCTCTAAAAACGATACGGATTGCTGATGTAAATCAAAAATGGAGTCTAAGCTGTACTTAATTTTAGTGGTATCCGTTTCTCGGAATAATAGGGTCATGTCCATATTAGCCGGTTTTTGAGTTACAGATTCAAATTTACCCGCTACAAAAGAAAATAGATAGGTACTCATTTGATCAGAAGCACTAAAATTATGTTGTGTGTATTCACCTTTCTGAGTTTGCTTTATTTCTTTAGAACCACATAAAACTTTCCAATCATTTGGTGCTGTAATATTCAGCGTATACATACCTTTTATATTAGGTTGATCAAAACAGGGAAAGAGTGTTCTTGCACGATCAGGCACTAATAAAGTATACAAGTAATCTTCATTTCTATTAAGAGAAAGCTCACCGGCATCAAACTCAATTATAACGGTGTTATTTCCTTTAATTAAGTAGTCTTCATGTAAAACGATATGTTCATTTATATGAAGAATATCAACTTCAGTTTTATTAATGAATACTGATTTTATTTTAGAAGTTTCTTCTTTAAAATCTAAGTAGACTGGTTCTTTAAAATGTTCTAAATCAAAATTTAAAACTAGTTGAGAAGGTATAGGCGCTTTTTGTTCTTTAGGGATATCAAAACTTAGGTTATAATGCACATTGGATATTTGAGAAGCTCTTTGGGTTGCCATAGCTTCTGATACACCAGATTCAACTTGTTTTACATTGTCATTTTCGTTAGCGCACGATGTTAAAATGATGACTAAAAAACTAGCGTAAAATAGGTTCTTCATAAGTAAGCTTTATCCGTTACTGTGAATGTACTTTAATGAAGATTACTTTCCAATTTTTGAAGAGTTTAAACCTACATTAAATGGAGGTGCACTTTTTTACTTATTATGATACGGTAGTATACGATTGATAGTAGTAAACTATTGGCAAGAATAATATTAAGTTTTTTGATAAATAATAATTGATATCTTTTAATTTAAAAAGATATGTGCTCAAATTACAGAGCTTAGTTATGTAAACATTTGTCGAATTCTTTTACAATTTTCAGCACATCAGATTCATTTAAACCTCTATTTTTTAAGCTCGACACTAAATCGGGGCAATCAGAAAAATAATGGATGCCGTTTTTACGAAATGATTTTGCAAAGGGCCCTGAATTGTAAAGAATAGAAGCGATGCCTTCATTCTTTCGTTGAGCGTAATATCTTGTATTATAAACATTATTATTATCAAAAAGATGAACTATACCATGTACACTGTTTACAGGAGATGGTAAATATGCATTGTTATTTTTTTCAGTTTTTCTTTTAAATAACCTTATTTCGTCACTTTCATAAACAAGCTCAAACAATCTATATTTAGAATCTGATATTTTAACGAATTGATAATCCCATGTTTTGTTTAGCATGTGATTTTTAATAATAATTTTTTTTACATCAAAATGGCTATAGTTGGTTTTCTTATTTTTAGAACTTTTTTGAAATTTCACCTTTTTTGAGCTTGTTAGAGCCATATCATCTAAAATAGGTAATATCATTCTTCCTTTTAATGTATCGCCATTTCGTAAAATCAACTCGCCATATTTCCACTCACTTTGCCATTTTTTTTTGTTTTGACCGTAGACAGAAATTATACTTAATGAAATAAGTTGAATAATCATTAAATACTTCATAAAACTTATTTCTCGTTGTTTAATAGAATACTAAACTATATCAAATACTTTGATAAAATCTTAGTTTCTTCTGTCAAATATGAGTAGAGTTTTTTACAAAAGAGGGGTAGGTTTTTTATGCTTATTTACCAGCTTCGCCAGTGTAAGCCTTCCAATCTTTTTCTTTGTAGATATCGCTACCAAAATAGCGTGCAATTTCTAAGAATGGCTCTGGCTTTTGATAACCAGGTATTGGAGAAAGCATGTTTAATTCTTCATCCAAAAAAATAGTAGTTGGGTAACTTAGTCTACCTTGCATCAAGGCAGCTGCAAATTCATGGTACCCCTTTCTTCCTGATGGCACAAATTTATATGTCTTTCCTTTATATTCTATAGGATCCTTGCCTTCTCCATCAAACTTTACCATATAGTAGTTTTCAGCCATATAAGCTGCTACTTCTGGATTTTGAAATGTATCCTTATCCATTTTCTTGCACCAACCACACCAATCTGTGTACACGTCAATGAAGACTTTCTTTGGGTTTTCATCGGTTGCCGATAACTCTGCAGCTTCATCCCAAGAAATCCAATTTACCTCTTGTGCATAATTTGCGGCCGAAACAAATAGTACGGCTAAAAATAAAACTGATTTTGAAAAAGAGAAAGAATACGCCTTCATGGTTTTTTTGAGTGTTTAGTCCAACAATTATACCAAAACTAACGTATTTTGCACAGCTTTATTTCACTTTGGCAGTTTGTTTAACACTGAACAAATCTTTTACATCAACCTGATTACGAATTAAATCGTCAAAAGTTTCTCTTTCGCGTATAAGAATTGCCTTCCCTTTATGCCAAAGAACTTCTGGCGGTCTAAATCTTGAATTGTAGTTACTTGCCATTGTAAAGCAATATGCACCTGCATTTTTAAAGCAAAGAATATCACCTTCGGTTATTTCGTTTATTCTTTTGTTACTGGCAAAGGTATCGGTCTCGCAGATATAACCTACAACAGAGTAATAGCGTTCTCTACCTTTTGGATTAGAGATGTTTTTAATGGTATGTGTTGCACCATAAAGCATAGGCCTTATCAAATGGTTGAATCCAGAATCTACACTTGCAAATACGGTTGAAGTGGTTTGTTTTACCACATTTACTTTGGCAAGAAATACACCGGCTTCGCTAACTAAAAATTTACCAGGCTCAAAAGCTAAGGTTAAATCTTTGCCATATTCTTTACAAAACTCATTAAAACGTGTGCTTAATTTTTTTCCTAGTTCTTCAACATTGGTTTCAATATCACCTTCTTTATAGGGTACTTTAAAACCACTGCCAAAATCAATAAAATCCAGGTTTTTAAAATTACGTGCCGTTTCAAATAATATTTCAGATGCATATAAGAATACGTCAATGTCCAAAATATCGCTTCCGGTATGCATGTGTATACCGTTAATGTTCATTTTGGTCAATTCTACGATTCTTAGAAGATGCGGAATTTGATGAATACTAATACCGAATTTAGAATCTATGTGACCTACGGAAATATTAGAATTACCGCCTGCCATTACATGTGGATTAATTCTTATACAAACAGGAATGTTTGGATGCTTGCTACCAAATTGCTCTAATATGGATAGGTTGTCTATATTTATGCGAACACCCAATTTAGCGGCTTGTTCAATTTCCTCTAAAGAAACTCCATTGGGGGTGAAAATGATAGACTCGGGTTTAAAACCAGCTAATAAACCTAATTGTACCTCTTGTATAGATACGGTATCCAAGCCACTTCCAAGACTGTTCATCAATCTTAAAATAGTAATATTAGATAGTGCCTTTGCTGCATAATTAAGTTTCAGTTTCTTAACTGAGCCAAATGCCTTGGTCAATCTATTGAATTGTGAAACTATTTTTTCCGAGTCATAAACATACACCGGATCACCGTAGGTTTTTGCAATTTGCAATAAATCCTCATTTCTCATGCTATCTATTTTTTTGCTAAAATACTTTTCTAAATCTTTAAGAACAAAAATAATAACATAAATACAATAAAAATAACAAATTGTGATATATGGAACAATTGCTTCGTAGTATTAATTTTTGGTGCTCAATAAACCTCTTTGTACATTTAGCACATGAGATTACCATTATTTCCTTTGCAGTCTATTTTTTTTCCGGGAGAAACCGTGCCGTTACATGTTTTTGAAGATCGTTATAAACAGTTGATCAACGATTGTAGAAATGAGGCCATTACATTTGGCATTCCGGTTTTTATCAATAATAAAATGGAATATGGGGTAGAGGTACAATTGGTAGAAATGGTTACAACCTATGAGGGCGGAGAGATGGATGTAGTCTGTGTAGCTCGGCAAGTATTTAAATTGTTGGCTTTTGATAATGTAATGGATGATAAATTGTATGCCGGCGGTATTGTAAAATTGATGGAATACGATTATGAGGCAACCGATGAAAAAAAACAGACGATCATTAACGGTATAGAACAATTATATGCTATTATGGACGTGCCCTATACAAAACTTAATGTAAAGGAGTTTAATAGTTTTACCTTGGCACATAAAATTGGGTTGTCTTTTGAACAAGAATACCAATTATTACAGATACCTACAGAAAATGACCGGCTTAATTTTATAGGTCTTCATCTGACGTCGACTATAACAGTATTGTCAGAAGTAAATAGAACTAAAAAGACTATTGAGTTAAATGGTCATTTTAAAAATTTTGACCCATTAGATTTTAAAGATTTGGAGATTTAAACCAATTTTTAAATGAAAAATTCACTTGTTTTCTAATTGTTTTGTGTTTTTAAGGAGATAATTCTGTTAGTTATTCTAATTAATCTCCTGTATTTTTAAATAATTACTTCGTGTTTCCTATTTTTGCTTAACATTTAAATTCACCATATATATGAACCTTCACGAATATCAAGGAAAAGAGATATTAGCAAGTTTTGGGGTGCGCATCCAAAGAGGAATAGTTGCCCAAAATGCAAAAGAGGCTGTTGAAGCTGCAAAGCAATTAACCGCTGAAACCGGAACTGGATGGCACGTTATTAAAGCACAAGTACACGCAGGTGGTCGTGGTAAAGGTGGTGGTGTAAAATTGGCCAAAAACCTTAAAGAGGTAGAAGAAATAGCAAACCAAATCATTGGTATGAACTTGATTACTCCGCAAACTTCTGCAGAGGGTAAAAAAGTACATCAAGTATTGGTTGCTGAGGATGTTTATTACCCAGGCGAGAGTGAAACGAGCGAGTTCTACATGTCAGTTCTATTAAATAGGGCTACTGGTAAGAACATGATCATGTATTCTACCGAAGGTGGTATGGACATTGAAGAGGTTGCAGAAAGTACTCCGCATTTAATATTTACAGAGGAAATTGATCCAGCAACGGGCCTTTTAGGATTTCAAGCAAGAAAGATTGCTTTTAACCTAGGTTTGTCCGGTACTGCTTTTAAAGAGATGACCAAATTTGTAGCTGCTCTATATAAGGCATATGTTGAAAGTGATTCTAGCATGTTCGAGATCAACCCTGTATTAAAGACATCGGATGATTTGATTATGGCTGTTGATGCTAAAGTTTCTATTGATGATAACGCTCTATACCGTAGAAAGCAATATGCAGAAATGCGCGATCTTAGAGAAGAGAATCCTATTGAAGTAGAAGCAAGGGAGGTAGGATTAAACTATGTTGACCTAGACGGTAACGTTGGTTGTATGGTTAACGGTGCTGGTCTTGCAATGGCAACAATGGATTTGATTAAAATGGCAGGTGGAGAGCCAGCTAACTTTTTAGATGTTGGTGGTACTGCAGATGCAAAAAGAGTTGAAGAAGCTTTTAGAATTATTTTAAAAGATCCTAATGTAAAAGCAATTTTAATCAACATTTTTGGTGGTATCGTTCGTTGTGATCGTGTAGCACAGGGTGTTGTTGATGCGTATAAAAATATGGGAGATTCAATGCAGGTGCCAATCATCGTAAGGTTGCAAGGTACCAATGCAGAATTAGCGAAAGAGATTATTGACAATTCTGGTCTTGCAGTTCAATCGGCTGTACAATTCCAAGAAGCTGCTGATAAGGTAAAAGAAGTATTGGCTTAGTACCGTCCGTTTCTTTTAGTACAATTTAAAGACCACTCTATTAGAGTGGTCTTTTTTTTGACCTTAATTATACGTTCAAATTATTGAAAATGTAGTTTATAGTGTATAAATCTGCATATATTATTATTTCAATATTAAATTGATGTTAAAATTATCATATTATTATTTTTAATCCTTTATTTTGTGATATATGTAATTTATCAATAATTTCTAATCTTAAAAATATATAATATGAAAAAAGTCAAAATTTTATTAATCGCAATGCTCACATTTAGTGTAGGAACAATTGCCGCACATGATAAAGAGTTCAATGATGATAAGGGAGCAAAGTGGATAACCACTCAAATTCATGAAATGTTGGCCAATGAGGATATACCTAATCAAATTAGAGGTGCAAAAGCCGAGATTAAAATTGCTGTTGCCGATGATGGTATGTACAGATTATTATCCATTAAATCTAACAATGGTCATTTAAAGGAATTTTTGAAGAAAGGGATAGATTTTGAAAATCTTGTACCGGGAAATACGGACTTAGTCTATGTTATTCCAATAGAAATAGCAGATTAGATTAGATACTGTTTATCAATTTTAAAGAACGCCTAGAGGCGTTCTTTTTTTATTTATAAAAATGAAATATTTGCTTGGATAGAAATTATTGTATGTTTTATTTTAAGTAATCGTAATTATAAAACAAGGAAATCTATATTTTATGTTACTTAAATGAAATTATGGTTAAGGTTTTAAAATCCTATTTTTTTGAATGATTTGTATTTCTAAATTTGAAATGTAATTGAAGAATTACTATTAAAGAGATGTCAAAATGAATTTAAATTGTAACATTCTTATTTTATAATCGTCTTTTTAGTAATTCATCATCAATCAATTAATAATCATACTTCAGAAAATCTGAGGTAAAAAAACAAAAAGTCATGAGAAAATTAAGTTTAGTAGTCGTAGCTGCAATGCTACTTGCAACAGGTAATGTATTAGCAAACGATGTAAAAGGTGAGAACCCTTCTAAAAATCTATCTACACAGATTTCAGAAATGTTAACGGAGAATAGTTTCTCTGAAGAACATAAAGATTTAACCGCCCAGGTTCGTTTTACTTTGAACGCTGAGGGGGAAATTGTTGTGTTATCCGTAAATTCTGAATCTGATAAGATGGAAAGTTTTGTCAAAAATAAATTAAACTATAAAAAGGTTAATTTGACAAACGTAAAGGAGGGTAAAGTGTATACCATACCTGTACGAATAGAGGTGTAGTTTATGGACTTAGGCTAAAAAAATCTTAATACACCCCGGTGTATTAAGATTTTTTCTTGTTTTTATACTTTACAGAGCTAATGGCAGTATCTACCTTTTTCATTTGCTTTGTTTTAAAATCTTTTCTTTCATTATTTTTTTGAACGGGTCTTTTGCTGCTAGTTGACATAGCCAACAAAACTTCTCCCGGTATTTTAGGAGCATCTTTTGTGCCGCGTAGATGAAGAACTAAACCGTTTAAAAAGTTGCGTAAAACCTGATCACCGCATTCCATGTAATTAGGGTGGTCTTCATTTCTAAAGAAGGCACCCAATTCGCTTTTAGAAATTTTGAAGTCTACCAGCTGTAAAATTTCAACGATTTGATCATCTCTGAATTTTAACGCTACCCTTAGTTTTTTAAATATATCATTATTTGTCATACCGCAATTTTAAGGACTGCAAGTTATTATAAAAATATGACCTGTTAACGGCTTAGTCGTATTAATAGACCTGTTGTCTACATAGATAGATTTATGGTACTAAAGAGGCCAATTTTTTCGGTAGAAATTTATTCCTATGCTGCATCCATATGTAACAATGAATGTAGAAATGATAAAATTATTATTTCTGTTTCTAAGTTAAATGACCCACACGCACGACTATTTTTAAGTTATGTTAACCTGCTTACAACCACCTTAGAAATTCTTTAGCGGTTTTTTAGCTTCTTACTGATTAATTTCTTAGAATAATCTTACAATTTTCTATAATTCTGGATTAGATATTTTGTTAATATTATTTATTGGCAGGTCGTTTAATCGATAATATGAGGTGTTTCGTCGAGAACACTTTTCAGATTATCCAAAAAGAGGTTTCCCTATATATTATTCATGCTTTTCAACCGTTATATTTGTAGGAATTATCTTATATATTTATAAATGAAAAGAAAATTAATAAATGGCTTATTGCTTTTTTTAGTGTTTGTTGTGTTTTTAATTAGTGTAGGATCTGTTTTTGTAGATCTATAACCAAGTTAGCTGTATAAAATTGAATTGTCATTACTATTCATTTTGGCAATTCTTTTAACCTTAGGCTATTTGATTTTTAGTGGAGGTTCATATTAGCCATTAATTGTACAAACAATATTGTATGTAGTCGTAAAAGGCATTTAGTAAGCATTTATATGAAGGATAACGAATTTAGAGAATGAAGAATATATAATTGCAGATTATGGGGGGAGATATGATAAAGCTTAAGATTATATCAGGTATGATTAAATCTTCAATAATTAATAAAGGCTTAGAGCAAACTGAATATGAATTCATTTGTTGTATAGGTCAACAATTGGGTCTTAACCAGCAAGTTATTGATACCTATGTAGAGGATAATGAAATATTTATATTACCTGATTCTATGGAAAGTAAAATTTTAAAATTTTACAAAACGGCTTTACGTGATAAGAATCTATGCCAAAACTATTATAAATGGATTAGAAATTCTTACCGTCAGGGTATGGCCATGGGCCTACCAAAAAAAATAATAAGAAAGTTTATATATGATTTGCATTTTTCTGAAGATGGTATTCAAGGAGAACGTATAATTAAGAACTATTTTTTAAAGTAAAAGGCACACAATATTGAGGGGAGTTTAGTATCATCTATCAAATATGAAATAAATAGGGCAAATTTTACGTTAAAATATGTAGCTGCTGAATATCAAATCATTACGTAAGAATATGCCTACTAATAAAGAAAAGCTAAGTATTTTATCAGAAATGATTTCATTTGCCAAAGTAAACAATAAGGTGAAAGAATCAGAATATGATTTTCTTTTTTCGGTTGCCCAGCAATTGGAAGTCAGTAAAAAAACTTTTGATAGTCTTTTTACATCTCACGTAGAGCATGTAATCCCTAAATCCCAATCGGAACGTATTTTACAATTTCATAGGTTAGTGCTGTTAATGAATGTTGATAATGAACAAGATATTAACGAGGTAAAGCGAATTTATGATATCGGTTTAAAAATGGGATTACCACCAGGTGCAATTCAACAGGTACTTTCTATAATGCATAAATACCCAAATAAAGTTGTGCCACCAGATATGTTGATTTCTATATTTAAATCGCACTACAATTAGGACCAAGAGATAAAATTGGCACTTAATTGTTCAAGGTCTCTTTTGTTTTCAATGTTTTTATTGGCGTCTGTTATTAATTCATTGATTTCCAATTCTATGACTTCTAATTGATTAGAGTCTATTACGTGATTTTTAAGAGTGTTTAGCATATGCATTAATTTCCTCATAACGGTGATGTCATGTTTACAATAAAGCCTGTACGTTGCCATAACATTAAATAATATTTCGGAAAATTTGGAACATTTTATTAGGCCCAAATTTTCTCCATCTATATCTGTTATATACTCATAATCCGCTTTGTGCATTAAACGTAAAAAAAGTGAAGTTAAGTAGTCTATAGTATTTAGGGCCGTACCTGGATCATTAATGCCCGGGGACATCGCTTTTACACCTATTTCTGAAATTTGTCTAAAGCCGTAGATATAATTTTCTCCTATCAATTCTTCATGACTAAATAAAAGCGTATTCATTATTTTCTGTTCTACGTGGTTATCTAATGGCTTTTGGGTTTTAAAACCAATTGTCCCATTTAAAATAAATTGACCTTTATGTAATTCAATGGCGATTTTTAGTGAGTTTTTTTTACATAAATCGAGCAGATCATCACTTAGGATTCCGTAGAAATAACCCGTTTTGGTAATTTCATAGGCATACCAATGATCTTGGGCTGGAAAGTTAAAAGTGTTCTTTTCCTGATCTTTAATTACTGATGTTATTTCAGATTTTGTTCGGGTATGAATTGCGGTCAAAATATTGCCTACTTGTATTGCTTGAGAGATATGATGAATAAAATAGATAAATGCCGCAAGGCAGCCTACAGCTAATATGATACCTAATAACACTGAAAAGCCAGGAGTTTGGTATGAGTTGTTGGTAGGTTCTATAGAGATGAGAATAAAAATGTTATAAAGAATTGTACCAATATAGAGGCCTAATACAATTTGATGTTTTTGATCTGATACAATGCCTGGCAAAACTCTTGGAGAAAAATTGCTTGATGCTTGATTAAGCAATACCATTACCATTGAGAAGCTAAATACGGTCAATGAAATTAAACCTCCAATTAGTGTGCTTAGAATAGTTTTGGCCGTATCCGTGTTGTCTATAACCAGAGCTGGCGCAACTTCCATAATATGTGCGGAGATATTTTTTTGTTCCAGATAAATCATAAAAAAGGCAGTGAGTAATCCGCCTAAGGAGATAATTGTGGGAAAAAAGGCAATTCTGGATTGAATTTGGTCAATAAAGTTGGTTAGTCTGTCCATTTTTAAAATCTATCCCTAAATCTAATGATTGTGACTGTTGAAAAAAGGCTGATATGCCAAAATTCCAAACTCATATGCATTAATAATGACAAAATGACATTGTATACTGGTAATATAGTGACAAAATGTCGTTAAAATTGCGTTGGTATATAATTTGCCTTATTCAAATCAAATAATAAAACAAATTAATTTAAAAGATACTATTATGAATTTAACTAAGAGAAATGATGTTTTGTTCCCAGCATTAATGAATGAGATATTTAAACCAGATTGGTTTGGTGGAATTGAAAATTCTAGATCATCCGTTCCAGCGGTGAACATTAAAGAAAATGAAAAAGATTTTGAACTGGAACTTTTTGTGCCTGGAAGGGTAAAAGAAGATTTTATGATTGAAATTGATGATGCCGTGTTAACGATTTCAGCAGAAATTAAAGAGGAGAGTGAAGAAGTGAAAGAAAATTTTACAAGAAAAGAGTTCAGTATCTCGTCTTTTAAACGTGCATTTACATTACCTGATACCGTTGCAACAGATAAAATTGAGGCAACGTATGAAGGAGGAATTTTAAAATTTAACCTTCCAAAAAAGGAGGAGGCCTTACCTAAGCCAAAAAGAATGATAGAATTAAAATAAGTATTAAGTGACTGCCTTTTTTTTAGGTTGGTTTGAGTTGTTTGGTTGAAGTGCTTTGAGAGATCAAAGCACTTTTTTCATGTCCTTAATAGTGTAAAATTTTTACACTAAAACCGAACGTAATTTGTAGTTATTGTAGTTGATAAATTAGCTCGTTTATAAATGATACAAGATGAATTTTTTTATGAATTTTTTCCTTGAATGTGATTTTGTTAATTGATTATTTTATGTTCACTTTTTGTTGAATAATTAAGTAGGTTCATCACTTTTTTAGGATTTCAAAAAACATGGCTTTGGTGATTTTTGAAACAGTATTTTTGTAGTAATAATTAACTGGTTTTTGGTCAATAAAAAAGTCGATTTTATTGTTTGAAAAATTAACGTAAATTCGTAATATCTTCGCATGAAATATTTCTTCCATGAAGGCATTATTTATCTTCATAAGATTTTAATAAAGGAGAAGCAGTAGTTGCTGTCGATAAATTGAAATGTTCATTTAAAATTTGCTTAAAAATTCATATTTCAACTTATATTAAAAATTTAGTCTTGTCTAAAAATTTAATTTAAATATTTTAATTCCAGTATTTTAAGGTGTTTAATATAAAGTTTAAGTATATCTTATTCGATTTTTATCAATTTTATTGAAAGCTTACCTTATTCCTGCTCCTGTAAAGACTTAATTTCATCTCTTAGCTTAGCAGCTTGCATAAAATCGAGCTCTTTTGCAGCTTTTTCCATTGCCTTTCTTTTTTCTTTTATCAGCTTTTCTATCTGCTCTTTTGTAAGGTAATCCATGTCTGGTTCGGCAGCTCGTAGTTCCTCTTTAATAAAGTGATAGGTAGAGACAGAATTTTTAGAAAGCACACTGTCCAAACTCTTGTTCAATGCTTTTGGAACTATGTTATTTTCCGTGTTGTATTGTATTTGTTTTTGTCTTCTGTAATTTGTTTCGTCAATGGTTTTTTGCATGCTGTCAGTTATCTTATCTGCGTACATAATGGCACGTCCGTTTAAGTTTCTTGCAGCTCTACCAACGGTCTGTGTCAAAGATCGGTTACTACGTAAAAAACCTTCTTTGTCGGCATCTAAAATTACCACTAAAGAAACCTCAGGTAAGTCTAATCCTTCACGTAATAAATTCACGCCTATGAGTACATCAAAAATACCTTTTCTTAAATCCTGCATGATTTCTACACGCTCTAGAGTGTCAACATCACTGTGTATATATCTACACCTGATATTTATTCTATCCAAATATTTTGCCAGCTCTTCTGCCATTCTTTTTGTTAAAGTGGTCACCAAAGTACGTTCATCCTTTTCAACCCGAATTTGTATTTCTTCCACTAAATCATCTATTTGGTTTAAACTTGGTCTAACTTCAATGATCGGATCTAAAAGTCCCGTTGGTCTAATTACCTGTTCTACATATACACCTTGGCTTAATTGTAATTCATAATCTGCCGGAGTTGCACTTACATATAACACCTGATTTTGTAGTGCTTCAAATTCTTCAAATTTTAAAGGCCTATTGTCCATAGCTGCAGGTAAACGAAAACCATAATCTACCAAGTTTACCTTTCTTGAACGGTCACCGCCGTACATGGCATGAACCTGTGGGATGGTCACGTGGCTTTCATCGATCACCATTAAATAATCATCTGGAAAATAATCCAATAAGCAGAAGGGCCTGGTACCCGGTTCTCTGCCATCTAAATATCTGGAGTAGTTTTCAATACCCGAACAGTATCCCAATTCGCGTATCATTTCTAAATCAAAATTAGTACGTTCCTCTAACCGTTTAGCTTCTAAGGGTTTGGCTATATCCTTAAAGTAGTCAATTTGTTTTACCAGATCATCTTGAATGTTATGAATGGCGTTTTGTAAAACATCCTTAGAGGTAACGAACATATTTGCCGGATAAATGTTCAAGTTTTCATACACCTCTATAACATTATTGTTGAAAGGATCAAATGCCTCTATTTCTTCTATTTCATCACCAAAAAAGTGTATTCTAAAGGCGTGATCCGCATAACTTGGAAAAACATCCACCACATCGCCTTTAACCCTAAAGTTACCGTTTTTAAAATCTGCCATGGTTCTGGAATATAATGACTGCACCAATTGCTGCATCAATTTAGTTCTGGCAATGACCTGGTCTTTTTTTATAGAGATTACATTCTTTTGAAATTCAATTGGGTTACCAATACCGTACAGGCATGAGACGGAGGCTATAACGATAACATCTCTACGACCTGATAATAAAGAAGATGTAGTACTTAAACGTAATTTCTCTATATCTTCATTTATTGAAAGATCTTTTTCAATGTATACACCGCTTGTGGGTATAAATGCTTCTGGTTGATAATAGTCATAATACGAAACAAAATACTCCACCGCATTCTCAGGGAAGAATTGTTTAAACTCAGAATATAATTGGGCTGCCAAGGTTTTATTGTGAGCCAATAATAATGTTGGTTTCTGAACTTTTTCTATTACGTTGGCTACTGTGAACGTTTTACCGGAACCCGTGACCCCTAATAACGTCTGGTATTTTTCATTTTCATTTATGCCTTTCACCAATTCTTTAATGGCATTTGGTTGATCCCCAGTGGGTTTAAATTCTGATACTACTTTAAATTTCATACTATAAAATTACGAAAGAAGCATGATTTAAATGGACTCGAAAGGAAGTTTAGTTACTACTATCGTTTTAGTGTAAAATGGCCACGTATGGGTGGTTGATTACTAAAAGTTGCTTTAAACCAATAGTCTGATTGGGGCATGGCCCTATTATTAAAAGTACCGTCCCAACCAATGCTATTTGGGTTGATCTGTTGAATTAGACTACCAAATTGATTGAAAATGTGTATGACTTCTATAACAGCTTCAAAGTTTTCAACGGGTGGTACATATTGCCAGTGGTCATTAATGCCATCTCCGTTAGGGGTGAAGAAGGACGGAAAATCTTTTGGTGAAATATCTCTGTTTACCAATCTTTCTGTTATCCCACAGCCGTTTTTGTCATGTACATAAGCAGTGTAATTACGGGTTGGCATCTCGGTAAATATGGAAGAATCTTGATATGGGCCATCTCTACCGGACAATGAATATTCATATTGTCCACTGCCTGTTACCGAGATTACTATCGTTTTTCCAAGTGGTAAGTTAGAGACATCTATAGTGTTGATGATGGCAGCTTCGGAAGCTACAACGTCAATTAATTTTGAACTTGTACAGGCAATATCGCCTGCATCGGTATTTATATAATTATAAGCTTCAAATCGATATTTTCCCGGTGTATAAATTGCTACATCCCTCGTTTCAGAGAGTAAAGTTTCTTCGCTGCCACTATTGGTTTGGTACCATCTATAACCATCCGCAATATCGGTAGATGAAATGGTGTAAGGTAACTCGTCACTGCAAATACCAACAATACTAGGTAAATCTATTTGTGGTGCCCTATAAATTAGCTCGCCGTTGGTTTCGGATATATAGGGGTCGCACACATATAGGGCAAAACTTGTGGTAAAAACTTCTTCAGGGCATGTGGTGTTGCTACCAAGGTCATTGTAGGGTTCTATTTTTACGTAAATATTTGAATTCTGTGGAAGGTCTTCCGGTGGGTTATAGCTTAGAACATTCTTTACATTCTCTTTGTCCAAAATTTCATTTCCATTTGGTGTTGTTCCAATAGATAAAAAATAACCAGTTGCCGTGGGTGCATATTCCCACTCTAAATCTGTGATTATGGTTACACTGCCCGCATTATTGTCCGGGGTTATTAATTGCGAACATGGCGGTATAGTGGTGATGGGTGCCGTTGTAAATACCAGTTCATCACAAAGTATAGGTGCGCCGTCATAGGGTACAAGGCTTAATGTTGCATAAAGTGTAGTATTGGCAGGTAAGCCCAACTGTGGTTTGTAAAATGTGTTTACGCCAATTGGTTTTCTATCCAATACATCTGTCCCTTGCGGTGTAGTGCCTATAGATAACAAGTACCCATTGTACCCAAGCACTTCTTGCCAAGTTATGGTGGCATCTAAGGGAAGATTATCTGAGCCGTTAGCAGGGTAAATGAAAGATGTACAATCTTGTCCATAAAATATTGAGCATGTAAATAGGACATATACATACATTATTAGAAGTAAAATTTTTCTATTTTCCATTAGGTTACTATTATACACCTACCGTTTTAAGCTAAAATAGCCTATAATGGTTTTGTTATTGGTAGCTATGGCTTTAAACCAATAATTAGATTCAGGTAGCGGCCTTCCGTTTAAACTACCGTTCCAGCCGTCTTTATTTGGTGAAATCTGCGCTATAAACGCTCCGAACTTGTCGAAAATAAATATTTTGGAAACTTTGTATTCATCAGTATCATTTGGTGGTATAAACTGCCAAAAATCATTAATGCCGTCACCATTTGGTGTAAAGAATTTGGGAAAACCGCTTACGGTTAAATCCTGCTCTACCATGCTAGATGTAGTTCCACACCCATCTTTATCACGAACATAAATTATATGGTCCGTTAATGATAGATCTGTAAAACGATTAGAATCTTGATATGGTCCGTCCTTATTATCTATGGCATATTCATAATTGCCATTAATACCTGTAATTACTTCATAGTTAAGTGAGCTTGCGCTTAACTGTACTTTTATATCCTTTATTTCAGGTGCTTGTGATATTTTGGCTTCAAATGTTTTTGAAGATGCACATTCAAATGTTCTGCCAGATTCTTCAATATTTACATAGGCTTCATACACATATGCTCCTTCTTCGTCTATGGTTACTTGTGCTGTAGTTGATAATAAGGTCTCATTTCCTCTAGCATCTAATTTATACCATCTATAACCATCAGCTTCATCGGTTGCAGTAACAACGCTAATTTCATTATCCAAACAAATAGAAACGATGTCCGGAAAGGTTATTTCGGGGTTTAAAACTAATAATTCTCCACTAAGTGGGTCATAATAAGGACCGCAGCCAAGTAATGTGGAAAATGTTTCTTGTGTACAGCCTATAGCTTCACCTGCTGCATTGAAAGGAATAATGGAAATAAAAAAGGTTCTGTTGGGTTCAAAGTCTATGACTACCGTGGAGGTCTTGAAAAAAATAGCATTTTCTAGGATGTTGGTCTCAAATGGCGAGGTACCTATTGAGACCCTGTAGCCGGTAGCATTGGGCGCTGCGTTCCATTCAAGGGTAGGGCTTAAGGGTACATTGGTCTCTCCGTTCATAGGAGAGAGCATTGTAGTGCACAGGGGTAATATAGCTTGTTGGGCCGTGGTGAACATAAGCGTAGTGCATCCCACTGCCATACCGATTCTGTTGTATGGTATTATCGTAACATAGATTTCCGATTCTGCAGGTAGATCTGTTGGTGGGTTGTAATTAAGTGAATTGCCTATATCGGTATCCTTAAGTATTTCGTTTCCTAGCAGCGTAGTGCCAATGGATATAAAATACCCTGTAGCGCTCGGTGCTGCCATCCAAGAAATATTGGTAGCAGTATTTATGTCCGTAGCTTCATTTACCGGCAAGGTCAATGTTGTGCATTGTGGTACTCCGGTCAAAGCAGCTGTTGTAAAACGTTGACTGTCACAAACTATATTTGGTTGATTAAAGAAAAATAAGGTTATAGTAACAAATATTTCCGTATTCTCGGGCAAACCTGTGGTTGGCGTGAAATTGGTAGCTGTACCTACATTTCTTTCATTCAGAATATCGTTTCCTCCGGGAGTGGTTCCTAACGAAATAATATAACCGGGAACACCTGTTACGGATTCCCAAGTAATAGTGGCGTCTACTGAAACCAAGGTAGAGCCATCGGCAGGACTCATAAGTGCAGGACATTCTTGTGCAGAGGTTTTGCATATACTCAACATAATGGCCATGAAAAATATTGGCGCAACCAATATTGGGGGTATTCTCATGTCCCATTTCTTTTTCATAGCATATTTGTAATCAATACAATATACCACAAATTGAAAACTCTACGGCTTTAGTGCTCTGGTTAATTGATTTTAAGTCTTAATTCTAATGAAGCTATTAAAGGTCACGTTTCTTTAATATGGCATACGAACCGTAAACGAATATAGCGATCCAAGCTAAAACGATTACAATTTCATACCAATGAATATAATAATCTAATGCAAGCTTTTCGCCCATTTGGTTTGCAACGGATTGTACGGCACCCAATCTAGAAAATGGTTCTTTTATAAGATTGAACATTGCTTGTAAGGGAAAAAAGCCCATGATCATATCAGTGGTCTCACTATCAAAAAATTTCCATCTGATAATACCCCTGAAGATTCCTTCAAAAACTTGCCATAATATTAAAAAGCCAAGGGCAAAGGCCGAGCGTTTTACCAAAACCCCCAAGAAAAGACAAAAAGAAAAGAAGCCCGTTAGTTTTACAAAAAAGGCTAAAAGAAACTCTAAATCGGTGAAAATTATAGATAATTCATTAAAATCTGAGTAAATGAGTCCTAAAATTAAAGAAACTATAAAAACGAAAAATGTGGATACTAATGAAAAAGTAATGACGGTCAAGAATTTTGAAAGGATGAATTCTTTTTTTGAGAGTCCGTCTATTAAATTCTGTTTGATCGTTTTATTGCTGTATTCGTTAGACATCATTGAAACAATGACTATGGCTAGGAACAATTTAAAAAATGCTGTTATAAATGTATTAAAATGCCAGATGTACGGAAAGTTGAAAATACCTTGATCCGCCAAGTGAAATTTTATAGGGCCAATATCAAATTTAATGGCCGCTACCAACGCAATAGAGGTTAAAAGGGCAAAATAGGAAATGATCAGCACCTTGCTGGCCCTGTTGTTCCATAATTTTATAAATTCTATTTGAAGCAATCGTATCATAATGGTCAGTGGTTAGGCGTTAACGTTTTTGGTTAGTGCTAAAAATTGCTCTTCTAAACTTTCTTTTCGTTTTACTAAATGAGATACAATGATTCCCTTATCAAAAAGTAGCTTGTTTAATGTTTGCGCATCTAACTCCGAAGTTAGAATTGCCGTGACCAAACCATTCTCCTGTTTAATGCTGCCAAAATGTTCGTTAGTTCGTAAATACGAACTAAGTTTTTCCAGATCGTCTGATTTTAATTCGAAAAAACCGAAACTGGCCTGTAAACTATCTACCCTGCCAGAATAAAGTTTTTCTCCTTTTCTTAGAATAACAACATGTGTGCAAACTTTCTCTACCTCGTCCAATAAATGGGAAGCTAAAAGAATAGTAGTGCCCTTTGCGGCTATGGTTTTGATAATTTCCCTGATTTGATGAATTCCTTGTGGATCTAGACCATTTGTAGGTTCGTCTAAAATTAGTATTTCCGGATCGTTCAATAGGGCAGAGGCAATAGCCAAACGTTGTTTCATGCCTAACGAAAAAGTTTTGAATTTGCTGTTTTTTCTGTCTAGAAGCCCAACCAAATCTAACTTTTCCTCTATTTTATCTTCTGATACATCTTTGATCTTGCAAACCAATTTTAAGTTTTGCAAAGCAGTCATATACGGATAGAAGTTTGGGCGCTCAATAATGGCACCTACTTTTTTCAATGCTTCATGTGTTGAGGTGTCGCCGCCAAACCAAGCAAATTCTCCGCTAGTTTTGTTGACCACGTTCAATACAATGCCCAGGGTGGTTGATTTGCCACTACCGTTAGGACCTAAAATGCCATAAACATTCCCTTTTTCAATGGTGAACGAGAGATCTTTTACTGCAGTTAGATATCCAAATTTTTTAGTAAGATGATTGACTGATAGAATAGTACTCACGTCAAGTGTTTTTTGATTGATTATGCTTACTTGACGACTTACTTGATGGTTTGTTACAAAAATTCTTACATACTTGTTGCCCTAAAGGTAATTCTGCGGTTGGTAATTACCGTAGTGGGGGTATTAAAATTGACCGTTACCGTCTCTGATGGGTCATCGGCAGTAATGTTCGTATCGGTCTGGTCTTGAGAATTACTTATATTATTGGTATATGTTGCAGTTGTGGTATTTACATTTGGTAAACTGACCCTTGTTACCAATGTCAAAGTTTCCAAATCACCACTATTCATGCTGCCTACGGACCAATTTGGATACGTAAAACTACCCTTTGACACTGATGCGGATATTAAGGAGATACCATCTGGCAAAACATCTGTGAGCACAAGGTTTGAAACTGAGTTGATGCCATAACTTTCTACGGTAATGGTAAAGGTGACTTCCTCACCATCATTGACCGTATTTTGGTCGGCTACTTTTTTAATTACAATATCCGGCTCACAGTAATATGCGGTAAGTGGTTGAGAATCATAGGTGCAACCGCCCTTGGTTACCCTTACGTAATAATCGCCTGCTGTAGTAGGCGTATAGGTGGGGCTATTGGCACCTGCAATCAAAGAACCGTTTTCAAACCACTGATAATCATCAAAATTAGGATCTATAACCTCTACCTGTGCTGTCGGTAGGCATCCGCCTCCGGTAACCGCTAAATCAACTTCCGGTACGGTATCAAAACCTGAAAAATATCCTGCTATACCTCTTGCGCCGCTAAAACCTATAAAACCTACGGCAATAGGACCTGTAGACTCTACTGTTACATCTCCCGTTAAATTTGCTACATAGTAAGTTTTCCAAAGCGTTGTGCCCGCTACTGCAGATGAAGGAGGTAGTGCTACCGTTCCCGTTCCGTCTGTAACGGTAATATTCGCATCTGGGGTAGTGGTAGAGGCAATTAACGTAACACCTCCTGTCATGGTTACACCGGCCGCATCTTCTATATGTGTAATATTATCTACCGTATCCGGCAACAAACAATTGACCGGGGCTATAAAATTTAGGCCTTGGGTGTAGATGGCACTTGCACCTGCCATTAATTGATAGGCGTAGGCATCTTTTGAGGTAGTTACGAACATATTTCCACCGGCAGAAGAAACAGAATAATTACTTTCGGGAATTTCAAAATAATCGCCGTTGTTGATAGTTGCTATCGGAGTAGTAGAACCGTTTACATAAATGGCCGTACCGTTTTGGGTGCCAATTATAATCGGTATTTCTGTTTCGCTTGTACCGTTGCCTCTAATAAATACATACTCTTTGCCCAATCTGTTTTGAGGTACGGGTTGGTCAATGGCGGCATCTCTACCGGAATAACCTACCCTTGCTCCGGTATTAAGGCCACCATTACTTATAACGATAGGGTTATTTGAAATTACATCTGCACCTAACCAACCATCTGCATTAGCGGGAGTTTCTGCAACATACGCTTCAAATACAAAAGATTCATTGGCATTTAAGTTTATGGTATAGGTATCTGCGGTTATACCATCACGATCGTTGCCCAGTCTAAACTCACACCCCGGATCATACCCTGAGAGTGTTACCGTAGTACCATTTTCAGTGGCCATTATACCAAGCGAATTGGTTAAACTGTTCTGTGTTCCTTTATTAGGTGTACCTCCCCATTTAAAGTGGGTACCCATTGCTTGTCTTCCCTTACTGGTCAAGGAGGTTGCTTGTGATCCAGATCGCCCCCTATAATTGACATAGAATTTTTCTCCGCCTGGAGCCTCCAATCTTAAACCCCCGCTGGTAAGAACAATACCGGTATTTGCGTTGGTCATCATGGTTATATTATTATCACCATTTGCCAATATGATTTCTTGTGGCGTAGTTTTGGAAATAGATGCAGTAGTAAATAAGGTGGTAGATGTACCTTGATAGATATTTACCGTAAATGCGGTTGTTTCCGGGGTGGATAGATAGATGCTTTGTTGGGTTACAGCTTGATTATTGCCCCCTTGTTTTAAAGGTGGCAGGTAATGCAAATCACTCAATTGGGAAAAACCAATTGACGAAATCATTAGTAGTAGTATTAATAAAATATACTTTTGCTTCATAATAAGCCTGCCAGGTATAAGGTTAAAGAAACTTTAATTGCCCTAAAACCACAATTAATAGTTGTATAATGTTGATATTAAGTGGTTAATGTGTAAAAAAACAGAGGTAGCTATTTTAGCTACCTCTATTAATTTACTTATCTATATAGAGTGAAGTTTCCTACAAACTCTCTAGTGTCGGCCGCGCCGTTTAGTTTAATGACATACCAATAGTCTCCGGTAGGTAGTTCGTTTTCCTGATAGAATCCGTCCCATCCGTCTTCATTATCTTTAAATGTGTAGACCGCTCTACCGTATCTATCATAGATGCTTATAAAAATCTCTGGATAAATTTCAATATTACCCGGCATCCAAAAATCGTTCTGACCATCACCATTTGGAGTAAAGAAATTAGGAATTTCAATGTCAATAAATTCAATGAACAGGCTAGCTGTAGCTTCACATCCGTTTTCATCTACTACGGTTATTGCATAGGTGCCCGTTTCTGTAATATAGAATACATTTTCAGAACCTCTATTCTCATCCTCAAAGTAGAAAGTATAGTTTTCTCTACCTCCAACGACAGTTGCGGTTATCTGATTGATATTACTTTCTACAACGGTAATCTCAAGAGGATCGAATGCCAATACCTCAACATCGTATGTGGTTAAACAACCATTTGCGTGAGAAATACTGATGTAATGCGTTCCGGGAGTAAGGTCCCTGAACATAGGTGTCAATTGCATCTCTAACGGATCAACGGTATCTAAGCCAAATAGTACATCATTTTCTATACTAGGATCGTTTAGTGTGATGCTTACATAGTTACTTGGTATTGTGCCGTTACAGCCATATATCGGCTCTACAGTTGCTCCAAGATCTACACCTGCGTCTATGGTAACTATAATTGTTTCTTCACAACCTTGTGCATCTTCTATATATATGATATAGTCACCGGCCGCCAAGTTCGTAAAGCTTAACCTGTCTTGTACAAAGTCTGTTTCTGATTCTAAACGTGTGCTATATGGAGCGGTACCGCCAGTTATAGTCAAATCAATTGTACCATCTTCTTCGCCAACACATATTTCTGGAGTGCTTTCAGTTATTACTTCTAATACTTCCGGTTCTACAATAGTTGCTTCAACAAGCTCAAAACAACCGTTGGAATCTTGTGCTATGATTACATAATCGCCAGGTGCCAATTCATCAAAGGTATTGTCATCACTAAAGCGATCTAAATTTGGTGAAATTGCATATTGGTATATTCCTGAACCACCTATCATATTAACCGTTATACTGCCATCTTCTTGCCCATTACAGGTAACATCGTTAATGGTTGTATTAGCGGTGTCAATAACCAATGCTTCCGGTTCTGTAATATTTATTAGTGCAGATGATACTTCGCAATCATCGCTTTGAACCCTTACATAATATGTTCCTGCCAATAAATCGGTGAACAAACCGGTTGGTTGACCAGATCGTACCACATTTGTTAAACCTGCATCAGAGTACAATGCATATTCGTAATTGCCCAAACCACCTTGTGCTTCAGCATTTATAACTCCGCTATCATCACCGTTACAACTAATTGTTGGGTTGTTGTTATCTAAAGTTACCGTCAACGGAACGATCGGATTTACTGTTACGCTATTACTTACAACAGATACACAACCAAAACTATCTTGAATATAGTACTCATATGTATTTGGAAGAACACCTGTGAACAAATGGGTGTTAGGTCCATTAGTTTCATTCATGGCATTGAATGTTGAGGTACCATCCGTATTCCACATATATGGCCCCGTACCACCAGAAGCGGTCAACAATAATTGTGCATCATTTAAACATGTTGCTCTTTGTGCCGTAACCAATTGACCTCTAACTTGTACAGGTTCTGCAATCTCAACAATATTAGTTTCGTCAGAACAATTTAGTTCATCTAGTATAGTAACACTATAATAGCCTGATCTTAAATTCATGAAGGATGCCGTAGTCTGTGAACTGGATGTCTGTAAAAGATTTGCTCCAGGTCCGTCACTATCATATGTTTTAAGAATGTATCTATAATTTGTAGACACTGTTCTTGGTGTAAATGCCGCGGTAATTATTCCGTCAGTATCACCTTCGCACTCCAAACCTACTACAGATTGAATATTTGCAACAATTGGTTCTGGAGGGGTCAACGTAAATGCGTTGGTAAAGGTTTCTGTACAACCTAGACTATCCGTAATTTCTACTGTATATTGACCATCACTTAAACCTGTGAATAAATTACCATTTACTTGATTTGCAGTATAGGTTGTTGAAGAACTTACATGCGTTAATACAATATTGAACGGAGCTTCGCCGCCATTAGGCGTAATATTTGCACTTCCCATATCATTACTACAACCAACATCTTTTGTCTCTATTGCGGCTAAAGTAATTGCTGCGCTAGGTGATGTAATCGTAAATGCTCTTTCTTGAACACATTCAGGAGTTCCAACTTGTGAAGCTCTTAAAATATAACTACCGGCAGCTACTGGAATAGAAGCTGTTGTACCTGTTCCTGCAAAAGTATCGGCATCATCTGTACGTGCAGTAGCTGATCCATCGGCATTTAAAACTTCCCAGTTGAAATCGCCTGTATAGGTAGCATCGGTAAAGGTTACCTCAATGGCCCCATCGGTTCCAAAACATACTACATCAGAAAGCTTATTAACCTCAATACTAAATGTATTAGGGTCTTCTACCATATGAGTTCGTGTTATTTCACAACCAGTAGTAATATTTCTAATACCAATAGTATAGGTGCCAATTGCCAAATCTGTAAATGTATTGTCACCAGTTTGATAACTTGCGGATGGCAATATTCTAAATTCATAGTTTGCAAGATTTGCAGTAGTATTGGTAACGCTACTATTTACAACTATAGTTATGTTCTCACCGTTGTTAACACAGTCCAAGTCCCTGTCTACAGTTACCGTTGCGTCCACAAAAATATCATAAGGATTTATGGTCACTACATGTTCCGCAGAACAGCCTTCGTCGTCATAAACACGAACAATTATATCCCCGCCAGCGGCATCTGTATGTGTATAGGTCAAATTATTGCTGTTTTGAAGAACAACATTGGTTGCATCGTCTATAAATTCAAAACGATTGTATGTTCCGCTACCACCAACTATTGTAATAGGGTCTATTGTTATAGTGGCATTATCTTGGTTATTACCGGTAGTACAGCCAAATTGAGCAGGAACCGGAGCAGTAAATGCTATAGCTACATTTTCTTCAACAATAACAGATTTTACCGTAGAACAATTATTAGGACCTCTAGCGGTAACATCGTATGTGCCGCCCGGTAAGTCTATAAATGACTGGGTACTTGCATCCCACGATGCACTTGAGGGCATAGGTGTTAGAGTATAAGTTAGCGGATTGTTGCCGTTATTGACCTGAACCAATTCTATTGTGCCATCTTCGGCACCGGTACAACTAACCTTAGTAGGGGTTGCCGTGAAATCTGGACGTACGGCAGCAGGAATGGTTACCGCAAAAGTTCTACTACAATTTGGTGATGCCGTGCCTATATCATATACATTTACCGTGTAAATGGTGTCTACCGTATCATCCGGTACGCTTACCGGTACGTTCATAGCACCGCCGGTAAGCGTTTGCTTTGCTACCACATTGGCAGACGCACTATCTAAAATTTCGAATTCATAGTTGCCTGAACCTGAAATACCTTCAATAGCTATTTCAGCTTCATAACCCGCACCACAACCTAATTGCTTATCTAAACTTGCAGAGGCTTGTAGAGTAGGGTGCACCACTATATTGGTGTTTACCGTACAACCTGTAGCATCTTTAACAACTACGGTATAGCTGCCGGCCGGTACGGTATTATATATGCCATTATTGTTTTGATATGTGCTACCGCCATCAATAGAATAAAGAACGGTTCCCGTACCTGTAACATTTATGGTTACAGAAGCATTGGTAGCGCAATTAGCTATTTCCACATCGTCAATAGTTGGTGCTGCCATAAAGCTCATGGTAACGTTGCCCAAATTATAGGAGCAACCATATTGATCTTCTACCGTTACCGTGTAAGTACCCGCCGGTAATCCTGCAGCAATCTCAATAGGGTTGTCTCCGGTTGCCGTAATGGTAGTAAAAGGTGAAGGACCTGTAATGGTATATGCATAGGTGCCACCACCTCCTTGAACATTGTCTATTAATATTAGACCGGGATTTTCACACGAAATATCTTGAATTGATCTTGGGTTTCCGGTAATAATATCCAATTCATCTAGAATAGCATTTTCACTGGCACTGATACACTGTTGTGCACCACCGCTGTCTATTTGCGTTACTTGAATATAATATTCGTTAGGTGAAAGACCCGTTACGGTAATGGTGTTATTGTAGGCTATTACACCTGCACTTTGATCAACGATGTTATTGTCGATATCAAATAAAGTCCATTGCATACTAGGTTCGGTCAAACCATCTTCGTCAACTATCGTATAAGTGATCTCGCCATTGTTAGATGTACTACAAGAAGGGCTGATTTCTGGAGTAATGGTCATTGGTAGGCCACCCGCAATTTCATTTACGTTTACTGTACTTTGTCTAATACAAGTTACTGGTGTATTGTTATCTCTAACATAGAAAACATACGTTCTACCAGGTATCAAATTTGTGAACTCATACATACCATGACCTGCAGTTACCGTACTTCCGTCCAAAGCAATAGCGCCACCGGGGTACCATGTAGCGGTGCTTTCATCAAAATTTGCGGGATCACTTGAAAAAGTATATTCGTAACCTGGAACTCCTTCGCCACCTTGTACTTTTACTTTTAATTCATCACAATTTTCAACTACGGATGAAGTGGTAATATCCAAATCATCCAATGGATAAGGAATGATTTCTCTTGGTAAATCTGTTTGACAAATTAAATTGCCGCTACCGTCAATTGTTCTAATGGAAGGGAAAACTTCATCTCCAGAAGATAATCCTGTTCTAAAACTAGTTCCTGTTTGCCACGTACTACCACCGTCTTGACTATATTCTATAGTACCGGTTAAACCTGTAGTTACGTTTGTAAAATCGAAACCAAAATCAGTATCGGCTCCGCTACAATCACTTGCATAAGCTAATACAATATCTGCTGTAAGTTCAGCTGGTGCTGTAATCGTTACAGATTCTGTTTCAGAACATCCGGCTTCATCGGTAATTACTACATCGTAATCACCTGGTGCTAGATTATAATAGGTTTTAGTAGATCCAACAACATTGGTTTGTACTTGGTCTGGTGCACCATTGGTAATGTCTATCAATCTATAATCGAAAGGAGATAATCCGTCATTAATTGTAACTTCTATATTTCCTGTACCGTCATGACAATCTGGGTCTGTTGCTACGGCAGTAATGTCCAATACCGGATTTGCGGATATGGTTTCGGTTACCATCGTTTGGCAAGCATCCGTACCATTTGCTTTATCTCTTACATAGATATCATAATCTCCAATATCTGCCAAGGCAATTGTTGTAGAATTACTTGTTGAAAAATCAGCATCTGTAACCGTAGTTCCATTAGGAACAAAGGCATACATGAAATTATTGTCACCACCCGATGCAGTTGCCGTTAAACGACCATCGGCACATAAACTTGCATTTACAGGCTCCACACTTAGTGAAATTGTAGGTGCAATGGTAATGGATTGTAGCGCTGAAACACAACCATATTCATCATTTACTTCTACATCATAAGTACCTTCGGATAAGTTGCTGAATGTATAGGTAACGTCGGTTATTGGAGAAGGTGTTTGCCATGCTCCGCCGTTAATTCTAAATGAATAGTTACCATTGCCATCGGTTACCGTTGCAGTAACTGTACCGTTGTTTTGACCGTCATAACACTGTGTAGCGGTAAGACCAAAAGCAATTGTCTCTGGCTGAGAAACGGTTACGGTGGCCGTTGAAACTGCTTCACAATTATTATCGTCCCTTACTCTTACGTGGTAGGTACCTGCGGGTACGTTCAAAAACTGTGTTGAGGTAGTGTAGGTCCTTATTACGGTATTATCCGTTAATTCTAACTGATATTCATAACCTGGTGTGCCTTCATTTGCAGATGCTTGTAAAGTTGCCCCAGTATTAAAGCACGTAAATTCAGCAGTTTGTTTAAGATCTGCCGTTAATGCATTTGGAGAAGTAAGCGTTACCGATGTTGCTGAGGTTGCGGTACATGAATTGTCATCTATTTTTTCTACCATTACAGTGTACGTACCATCTGAAAATGTTGCAGGGGTAGTAATAGGTGATGTAGTTTCTGCTGTCCAAGTTGCACCGCCATCTACAGAATATTGATATCCTAAGACTGGATCAAAATTAGAAACTTCAAAACGAATACTACCGTTATCGCTACCGTTACATGTAGGGTCTGTACTACCTAAAATGGCTACTTCAAAAGTTTTTCCGGATTCTACAATTACCGTAATATCTTTGGTTTGCTCACAAATTTCTGGAGTTTGTGATGCCTGAATATCATCTAATACCAAGAAATTACCATTATCACTATTTAAATTGGTACGCAATACAACACCAACTGTGGTATTTGCACCAGGATTGAAAGTAACCGTTCTTTGGTGCCAGTCATCTGCATTGTTGTTTTGAGGAATAGCGGCAGTTGCCTGACTACTGATTAAAGTACCTGAACCGTCTACCAATTCTACCAATATTTCTGGATCGTTACCAGAAGCATTGTCTATTAATATGTTATAAGCGTAGAACGATATCGTGATTTCTTGATCGGCAAGTGCTTCTAATCCTGTTCTTGACCATAAAATGTTGTTGTCACCGGCAGAGGTGCTTACCCCAATTGCCATAAATCTACCATCGGTTAAACCAGAGTGGTCATTAGGGCTTCTCCAAGATGCATTAGGGTTGGTTATTCTATTGGTAACAGCATATTCCGCATTTACAAGTATTCCTGCAGGTCCTAAGTTACAATCCGTTTCAGTTCCATCCTGTGGTTCGTAGCAATATCCTGCACCAATTTCAGCAATCTGTGTAGTTACACCCGCTCCAAAATTTTCAAGGAACAAGGTACTTTGAGAGCTTGCAATGGTATTCGTGTATCCAACAGTTATGGTTTGAGTACCTGAAGCAACATCATTGAAAATATTACTGTTCAATGGCGCGTTGTCCGTACCGTTCAATTTATAGGTATAGGTAAAATCCGTTGTATTTGAAGGGGTAATCGTTACTACGCCGTCTCCATCGCACTCATAGGTAATGTCATTTGTAAAAGTTGGTGCAATAGTAGACGTAGGTACGGTAATTTCTAGGTCTGTAGAACATTCCAAAGCATCTTTAATTCCCAATTGGTAGGTGCCAGGTGCTAAACGTTGTTCATCTACCGTAGAGAATGAATTACCTCCGTCAAAACTATATTGGTAAGGTGCTTGACCACCACTTGCATTTAAAATCTTTACCAAAGCCGTAGGCGTTGCCGCACCAGACGTATCACATGAAGCATCTTCAATAATTGAAGGTGATGCCGTTAAAGCAAATGGTTGGGTAACCTCATACGCTATAGTCTCTTTACATGCATTCCCAGGGTTACTATTGGAATCCATTACGGTAATGTTATATACCCCCGCAGCTATATTGTTAAAGAAGTTTTCTGTCTGGAAGGTTGCGCCATCATCAATACTATATTGGTAAGGGGCATTACCGCCAGAAGCAGTTATGGTCAATACAGCGCTAGCAGAATCTGCACACGTAATAGCCGTATTTGATGCTGAAATGCTTATGGTGCCCAGATCTTGCATCTGTACATTATTTGACAATCCGTAGCATCCGTTATCATCTCTAATTACAAAAACATATTCCCCATCTTCATTAGGTACATATGTAGAAGGCGTACCATCATATCCGAATAAAAACGATGGATTGGTCGTAAATTCTGAATCTGGTATAGTTGTCTCATCCGCGTAAGGAGCGACACCATCTTTACTGTATATGGCATATTCATAACCTGTTGTGCCGCCAGTGGCCGTTAAATTAATTACACCGGGAGTACAGGTAATATTATCTTGGTTTGTAGCGGTTAACCTTAGTTCGGGAATTTCGTCGACCGTAATAGTACTTTCATCACTACAGCCATCTATGGTAGTCGTTACCACAACATAGTCATCTGCAGAAAGACCGGTAAATGTATGTGTATTGTCCTTTGAAAGTAGATTATTGGCGACCAAGTCTCCTTTGCCACCGCTACCGTTGTCAAAATATAGTTCATAGCTATACTCTGGCGAAACGTTCAGTGCCTGTATGGATATTGTTCCCGCATCGTTGCAATCAAATGGTACTGAACTTACCGTTGTGTCAAAAATTCTTTCGGCAATCCCAATTTCCTCTGTTTCAAATACACAACTATTTTCAATGGGTGCACCTGTGGTAGGATTCAACTGCGTAATCTGCACTTTATAGGTACCGCTGGCCGTTATAGCAAAATTAGGACCTTGTGCCGCACTGAAAGGTACAGCTATAGCATTGTTTTCTACATCGAATAACTGGTATCCGTAACCACTACCTAGGTCTATTACTCGTATAGAACCTTCGGTATCACAAATAATATCAGATGAATCTGGTTCAGGGATGTCCAATGTATTTTGATATGCATTGAAATAGAACCTACTGAAACATCCGCCCTCATAACCAATGACCACCCTGTATTTACCACTTTCGGTTATTGTAAAATTATCGGCATCGGTTACCTGGTTCCATGTCCACCCACCATTTGTGTTTGCGCAATCATCACTTACATCTCCACAAGTAGTGGTATTACAGCTTGTTTCGTCAAGTTTTTCCCACTTAATGCTCAAAGCATCGGTTATACCTAACTGTATAAATGCACTATCGGTATCTCCACATAGGAAAATATGTGGCATTGAGTTGTTATCGTTAGAACATGTTACAATTTCACCTTGAATATCATTATCTGGGTTGCTGTCACCATTAACTTGGTTAAAGTAACTGATGATCGGGTTGGTCTGTGTTTCGCCATAACGCTCTACGGTAATCAATTCCGTATGGTTTGCACAACCTGAAGCCGATGTTTTTTCAACAATATAGTTGCCTATTGTTGTAACCGTTAGCGTGTTTGATGTACCGTTATCTAAAATAGTATCACCAGAATCTATTGATCCATTATTATTGTTATCAATCGCCCAAGTGTAGCTGTCAAAACCTATACCGGCAGAAAGTGTTCCGCTGGCGCCGCAAAGTTCTACTGTACGGGCAACGTTACAATTTGCCAATGCATCTGATACATTATTGGCGGCAACTTCTAAAGTCGTTGTACATGCACCTGCAGGGTTACTGCCATCTTCGTCCGAAAAGGTGTTGGTATTTAAAGTGCCGGTGTAATTGGCATAGGCATGGTTCTCTAGTTGAGAGGCACAGGCCGCTACAAATTCAGAGCAGTCGCCTGCAACGGAAACCGTTATCTTTATTTTATATTCTGGATCGTCTATTTGAACTAGATTGTCAGGTATGGTGAACGTAATTGTTCTGGAGCTTTCATCATAGGTGTTGGTTACGCCCGGTGCGTCGTTAATGTTTATGTCATCTAAACTTACATTGTCTGGCAACACATTTTTAATGGTGAAACCGGTTGCATGATCATCTCCCGTATTTTGAAATCTTAATACATAATTGTAAGTATCTCCTAAATCTACATCTTCCCCGTTAATATCGGTACCGCCCAATAATTCAGAAGTATTGTCCAAAACAATTACCGGTGCAAAAACCTGAGTATAAGAAGCTGCATTTACCGTACCATCAGTAGGGTCAACTGCAGGAACTCCCGTTCCATACTCGCCGCCATCACCACCGTCCGCAGCATCATCTTTATAAAATTCATTGGCATCGCTACATCCATCATCATCACTATCCAAATCCAAGTGATCTGGGTAGCCATCCATATCAGTATCTAGATTTGCACAAAATCCAGAAAAGGACGCTGTATTATAGGATAGAAAGGCAACATCTGCATTTGAACTAAGTTGTAATCTTAGATAGGCAACATCGGCTAAATTGGCGGTAGGTATGCCAAACTCTGATAATTCCACGGTGGCCAAGCGATAATCCCTTGTTGTATTATCAAAGAATACGCTTCCGTTTGCGTGGTAAACATCTAATCTGTAAGAGCCAACAACACCGGTAAGTGCTCCTCCACTATACGCTTGTACACGCACGGCGTTCCCTAACGGGGCACCTGTAGCATCGTAAAGACTTACAATGTGGCTAACCCCACTTGGATCTGCAACTTGTGTCAATAAAATATCAGGAATACCATCACCAACGTTAGAGGCTACTATAGGATCTATTTCATAAGTCCAAGTATCGCCAATGTTGACTATGCCGGATCCTAAATCCAACCCGTTTTGTCCATGTGTCAATAAAGGGTTCAATGCATCTGTAGTAGGGTCGTTAACCATGGTTAATCCTAGAGCATTGTCATTATTTCCATCATTTAAATTCGCTTCAAAAGTTGCTTCACCATATATGTTGTTTGAAGGGGTCAAGGCCATCCAGCTAGACTCTGTAGCTGAAATGTCCGAAAATCCGTCATTGTTGGCGTCTATACCGTCAAATAAACCATTGCCGTTGGAATCATAAAGATTATCGTCTGCAACGCCTGTGGAAAATGTTGTGCCACCTGATGTGAATGCCAATAATTCATGTGATAGATTCGGTAAAACTGGATTTCTTGAAGTTGTAGAACTTCTCCAAAAGCCATTGAAGTTAGAGAAAATTTCGGTTACGGCGGTACCACCCTGGACCGTGCTTGAAGGTGATGTGAAATTTACGTCATTAGATATAATACACATTTGCTCAACAGCATCTAACACCCCATCATTATCATCATCTAAATCAACACTATCTACTACACCGTCATTGTCAAAATCGTTATGCACTATAATACGGGCAGAGGGTTCATCTCTTGTAATATTGGCATCCGTTTGGTCTTGGGTGTTAGTAGCTATGTTTACCAGGTTTAATAATGGCAAAATGTCTATTTCATCTGCGGTTACCTCTAACGTTAATGTAGCAACCTCACCAGGAGCCAAAGTTCCAATATTCCAAACATTTCCATTAAATGTTCCTGTAATTGTATTGGCCTGAACCAATGTTAATCCTTCAGGAATATTATCTGTAACCTGTAAATTGGTAATATCATTAAAGTATAAATTTTCTGCTCTAATGGTAAAAGTAGCAGTTTCACCTTCTGTAATTTCTGGTTTGTCAACTGTCTTTTTAATTTGAACATCTGGTTCACAATAGAAAATCTTAATAGTTTGCGAGTCGTAGGTACATGGTCCTTTTGTACCTCTTACATAGTAATCACCGGCAATGGTTGCTGCATAATCATATGCATTTGCGCCTGGTATGGCGACACCATCAAAAAACCATTGGTAGGCATCGAAATTATCATCTGATGCTTCAAAGATACTTGAGCCAGAAAAACACTCACCTTCAACACCGCCGTTGATTTGTAAAACAACTTCCGGTACGGTATCAAAACCTGAGAAATAGCCGGCAACACCACGTGCACCATTAAACCCGAAAAAACCGATAGCCATTGGCCCGGTCGAAGTTACGTTTATATTGCCATCCAAATTTGGAATGTAAAAAGTCTTCCAGTCATCCGATCCCGCTACTGGGTCAGACGCCGGTTTAGAAACCTCTACACCATCTTCGTATACCTTAATATTTGCGTCTAAGGTATTTACCGAAGCAATAATGGTTAATCCGCCAGTAACATCAGTACCGGCCATGTTTCTAATATCTGGAATATTGTCCATTACATCTGGTAACAAACAGTTTACCGGGGCTACAAAGTTTAGACCTTGAGTGTAATTTGCAGCTGCACCTGCTAAACTCTGGTACGCGTAAACATCTTTAGACGTTGTAACAAACATGTTTGCGCCTGCAGAGTTACTAGAGTAATAAGAGCTTGGTATTTTAAAATATTCACCATTATTAATGGTTGCAATTGGTGTTGTACTGCCATTTACAAATACTTGGGTATTATCTGCGGTACCAATTACCAATGGAAATTCTGTAAGGCCGCTACTAGAACCGTTACCTCTAATAAATACATATTCCTTTCCTAATTTATTAATAGGTACTGGCTGATCAATACCGGCATCTCTGTGACTTTGGCCATCTTGACTACCAAAGTTCATAGAACCATTACTGATTACAATATCTTTTGTTGCTACTATAGAAGCACCGATCCAACCATCTTCATGTGCTTGTGTAGGTGAGGTTCCTATATAAGTTTCATAAACGAAAGACTCATTGGCATTTAAGGTTATAGTATGTGAATTGGCGGTAATTCCTGCTCTGTTATTACCTACTCTAAACTCGCAACCTGGATCATAACCGGATAAGACAACTGTGGTGTTGTCTTCAGTGGCCATAATACCTAACGTATTAGATTTGGATACTTGTGCACCTTTGTTGGGTACACCGCCCCATTTAAAGTTCGTACCCATTGCTTGTCTACCCTTTGCTGTCAGTGACGCAGCTTGTGCACCAGAGTTACCTCTGTAATTCACATAAAACTTTTCTCCGCCCGCAGATATAAAACGTAAACCACTATTGGAAAGTACTGTACCGGTATTTGCATTGTTTACTAAAGTAATATTGTTATCACCATTTGGTAAGGTCCAAACACCTGGGTTAAGTCTATCAATAGTAAATGTTCTTACAATTGTGTTAGAGGTACCTTGATAAGCATAAACGTTGAAAGGTGTGGTTTCTGGAGTAGATAAATGAATTGCTTGGTTTTGTATAGCTGCATTATTTTGACCTTGCTTCATTGGTGGTAAATAATGAAGGTCGCTCAACTGTGCGGTTCCTAAAAAAGAACTGAATGCAATTATAAAAAACAGTAATAATTTAATAAACGATTTAGTCAGAGTAGTCATCGGTATGGTTATCAGTAGTACTAAAACAAATAAAGTGACCTTTTAGCTCCTGACTAAAAAAATGTTGTATATGGTCCATATATGTTGTTGAACACGCTAATTATATATGCTTGATGAAATTTATTTGGTCTATTTGTGTAATTTACCAGTAAATTTGCAGCATGTCGGAAGAAAGATTAATGTCCAAAAAAAAACCTGCTTACCCTGTAAGTGAGGCATTAGATGGCTATTTGGAGCACTATAGTAGAAAGATAGAAATACCTATCTTTTATGATGATTTACTTCGGTTCTCGGGATCGGTGGTTGTGTATGATAAAAATGATGAGGATACGCTTTGGGTACGTGCATATTATTCTGAGTTTGATAGAAAGGAAATTGACGATAGTTTAAAAAAAGTTTATTCTATTTTACATTCTGATGGGAGCGATAATATTCATCAATATTTAAATGTCGATGCAGTCGATTTCTGTACGTTTGGAAACTCTAAACCCTTTAGGATTAAGATCAGAAATATATTAAATGACAATTTCACATATTTC
Organism: Maribacter huludaoensis; assembly: GCF_029350945.1. Taxonomy (GTDB): domain Bacteria; phylum Bacteroidota; class Bacteroidia; order Flavobacteriales; family Flavobacteriaceae; genus Maribacter; species Maribacter huludaoensis. The sequence goes on from NZ_JARKMS010000002.1 coordinate 928,147, forward strand.
TATATCAAAAAGACCGATGCATCTCGTATTTATGGGCTAGAGTTAGAGCATATGCTTTCACCCTACAATCTTAACTTTTTGGTCTATAAGGATACGTTGATCGAAGAGCATATTGCAGGTATACCTGGTGATGAATTTATTAAGCATAACTTACCAAAATGTACACCACGTGAAAAGGCGCAATTGGCTAAGGAATTCGTAAAATTCAATGAACGTTGCATGATCCGTCTATTGGGCGATATGCGTTCATATAACTACGTAATTGTCCCTACACACGATTTTGACCATGTAGTATACAAAATAAGGGCCATAGATTTTGACCAACAGTGCTTTGAAGGAAAGCTGAAAGTCTATAGACCTCAATTTTTTAAGGAAAATTACCAGATGGTTGAATTGGTTAGAAAGAAACTAACACATGATTCTGTAGATCAATACAAATTGGAAGAACGGTCTATGGTAGCCAAAAGAATTTTAAGTTCCGGCAATAGAATTAAAAAATTACGGGCTATCTGTAAGACAGATGATATTTCTACTCCTGAAAATATAGCAATGTTAAGAGAGCAAATAGAAGTTCTTACCATGGATATGGATTTTAAGAATTGTAAAACAATGGGAGAAGTGCTGGATCTAGCACTGAATTTTGTGCGAAGAAATTATGAAGACGTAAGTTTAAAACAGATTATAGAACATAATATTAAAATAAATAGCTAACTGATTATCAGTTAATAAGGAAAACAAAAAGCCCGTTATTTAAATTTAAATAACGGGCTTTTTTTTATACAAATTGTTTATTTAGCTCTTCTGTTCTTTATTGAAATATACCAAATAGTAATACATTTGTCGCTCTTCATCCCATCCTTTCTCTACAAACTTCTCCGCAGATTCCGGGTTTATAAAATCCATTTTAATCTGTATATTGGTATCTAGATTAATAACATTTTTAATTTTCTTACGAGCATCAGATACCGCTTTATTGGCAATATCAAAAGTAGAAACATCTTCTATACTAAATTTAGGTCCTTTTTCTGTTTTGTAATGTTTAAACTCCGGTATCAATTCTGGGTTCTCCATTACTTCGTTCAAAAACGTAGACTCTTCAAAAGCATCGTTCTTTGCAAAATGGTTTACTGCACGGTTCATGAACAAAACTTCTTGTTGTTTATCCTCGGCAGGTAAAACAACCTCTTTGGCAAAGTCTTGGCAAAATTTTAAATAGTTTTTTGTCTTAAAGTTGTCATCTGATAATGGTTCAACACCTAAGAAGTTTTCTATCCAGTATTTGGTATCGTATTTATTGCTGTCAACTGAAAGTACTTTATAACCTTCCTCTTTTTCAACATTGAAAATTAAGCAGCCTTTATCCAACTTATTAATATTGATACCTTGTTGAATAACAATATCCAAGTTGCTGTTTTTTTCTTCAAACTGAATAAAATCGTGTTTTAACTCACTTTTAAAAATTCCGATGGCATCAACCTTCTTATTATCTAAAAGTAAGTTAGAAAGGTAAGCTACATAGACTTCCCCACTTTTAATATGGGGGTGGTTAGATTGCTCAAAAAGTAACGAAGCTACTTTTTTTGAATTTAAATGCGCCTTTGACGGGTCTTCAAAAATTTCGGTCACTATTTTATATAGCTCGTTAAACTCAACATCTACTTCGTTTGCAAGCTTATAATAATTCTCTTCTTTTTCTCTAAAAGGTTTAAAAAAATATTCTTTTAATAGACCCGTAGTTTCATCATTAAGTCTAAAGGGTTCTTCTGAAAGAAAGATACCTTCGTTTTTATTTTTGTTACCAACTCTATGTATTGAAATACTCTCAATTTGGGTAGCATATAGGTTAATCATAAAATGTTCTAAATTAAATGGTTAGTAATCGAAAAATATTTTTTGTTCTATAAGCGAGAATCAAACGTTACAATGCTTTTATTTTGATATCTCGCAGGCTTATGCTTGTGTCAATTAGAGAAATTTAGTTCCAATTTTCATCGAAATCCAAATCGTCGTAATTATCAAAAGTATCATCAAAATCAAAAGCACTGTTCTCTGCTTCAAAATTTTTCTCTGGTGGCGTTTCCGGTAGTTCACCAAATGTAAAGAGTACATTAGGGTAAGAACGGCCATCTTCGTTTTCTTGAATGTCGGCAAGTTCAACAAAAAACGTCCACATGTTCATAAAATCATAAACGTAGATAAGTTTTGGGTTGTTTTCGTTCATGATATCCTCTAAAAAAGTTTCGTTCATTAAACGTACATCAGAGCCAGATTCGCTCATGTCGAACAACGCAATTTCCTCATCTTGTTTCCACTCTTCGTCACATGTGTAAAATGAGGCCATTTCATTGCCTAAAAAGCCAAATGCCTGGGTAATGGCATTATGAAACTCTTCTAATGAATTGTGAGACTCAATCTCTAAATCTCTGAAAATATCTTCTTCAGCATCTAGAATTACACGAATTTTATAAATCATACCTTAATTTTTGCGGGTCGGCAAAGTTACGAAGTTTTGGAGTCTTTTCTAGGCTTTAATGCATCTAATAGTATGTAGAATTGCACACCGAACAATATGGAGGCCAATACAAGATGTAATGGCTGACTAGCAAACGGAAAATCCAAATAGTTCATGGCTACACCTGTAAATACCTCTACCAATAGTAAAAACAAGACCCAATACACTTTAAAATGACCTAGGTCATGCTTGGTTATCCTATACGCCAAAAAAGAATTTATCAATATAATCAATATAGAAAACGATCGGTGAACATAAAATAATAACTCAGGATCTTGTAACCATTTATCCTTGGCGGCATATCCAAAAATATCTATTTGATCATCTACAAATTGGCGAACCTGTGTACCCATTGCAATTTGTACAAGCGTCATTACCAATGCTACAATGCTTATACGTAATACTAATTTATCGTATTTAATACGTTTGTTTTCACTATTGGCCAGGTAAATTACATAAAGTATCATTGCAACGATAACCAATGCCATGAGCATATGGACCGTAATTTTTGCCGGTTCTAAAACGGAGTATACAACAGTAGCCCCTAACCAAGCTTGAAAGACCATACCAACTACTACCAACCAGGACAAAACGGGTATGCGTTTTTTCTTTTTCCAGAATTTTAAGGAAATAATGGCAAGTATTAATGTTGCAAGGCCTGCCAAAGCACCCAATAATCTATTAATATATTCTATCCAAGTATGCCATGGGTTAAATTCTGCGTAGTCGTGTTTTGTATAAAGTTCCCAATTTGCTGCATTGAAGGTATCTGTTGTGGTAAAGGACTCTTTAGAGACCTGTAATGTTTCACGGTAAATTATTACTTGTCCTTTTTCAAATGCTCTATTTGGTTGCCATTGAATTTCAGTTATTTCCGTTGGGGGAATGTAGTAACCAAAACATTTGGGCCAATCTGGGCAGCCCATACCACTACCTGTCATTCTAACAACTGCTCCGGCAACGATTACTAAATAAACTAAGACCAAAGATATTTTGGCAACCTTTCTAAATGTAATATCCATAAATAATATCCATTCTATTTTGTACTCTGTAGACCTAATTCTGCACCCTTAAGATACATAAATTCTTGAGCAGCTTTATATTCATTTGGAATTTCTCCTTCTAAAATAGCCTCTTTGATCGCTTCTTTGATGATACCGATTTCTTTGGATGGTTTCAAAGAAAATGTTTCCATAATTTCTTCGCCACTAATAGGTGGTTGAAAATTTCGTACATGGTCGCGAGCTTCTACTTCTTCAATCTTCTGGCGTACAATTTTGAAGTTCTGGTGATATCTGCGCTGTTTTTTAGGGTTTTTGGTAGTAATATCCGCTTCGCATAACGTCATTAGATCTTCCACGTGGTCGCCTGCATCGAATATTAATCTTCTTACGGCAGAGTCTGTTACAAAATCCTCAGATAATACTATTGGTCTAGAACTCATGAGTACTAGCTTTTGAACATATTTCATTTTATCGTTCAATGGCATACGTAACCTCTTAAAAAGCTTATAGACCATTTTTGATCCCACAAATTCGTGCCCATGAAATGTCCACCCAATTTTTTTGTGGAATCTTTTGGTAGGGGCTTTGCCAATATCATGTAACAAGGCTGCCCAACGTAACCAAAGATTGTCCGTAGCTCTAGATATATTATCTACCACTTCTAGCGTATGCCAAAAGTTGTCCTTATGTTTTTGCCCTTCTATTTCTTCAATGCCCTGCAACGCCGTAAGCTCAGGTAAAATTAAAGGTAAAAGTTCTGTTTTATGAAGCAGTGAAAATCCTACGGACGGTTTTTTGCACAACATAATTTTGTTAAGCTCGTCTAATATCCGCTCGTTGGATACGATTTTTAAACGGTCTTTATTTTCGGTAATGGCCTGTAATGAGGGTAGGGCAATCTGAAAATCTAATTGTGTTGCAAACCGTATTGCCCTCATCATGCGTAAGGGGTCATCTGAATAGGTTACCCCTGGTTCTAAAGGAGTTTTGATAATTTTGTTCTCTAAATCAGCAATGCCTTTAAAGGGGTCCAATAGCTCACCATAATTAGATGCATTCAAAGAAAGAGCCAATGCATTTATAGTAAAATCCCTTCTTTTTTGATCATCTTCCAACGTACCGTTTTCTACAATTGGTTTACGGCTATCCCTAGTATAACTTTCTTTGCGTGCGCCAACAAATTCTAGCTCAATGCCATCGCTTTTGATCATTGCTGTACCAAAATTCTTAAAAACAGAAACTTGTGGTTTTCCCTTTAATTTGGAAGCTACTTTCTCGGCTAGTGCTATACCACTACCAATTGCTACGACATCTATATCTTTAGGTGTGGATCTCTTTAAAAAATAATCCCTAACAAAACCACCAATTACATAGCAGTCTACAGAAAGTTCTTCTGCAGCTTCTGAAATAGTTTTGAAAATAGGGTTGTGTAAAGCGTCTATATGGCTCTCTTGCATGTTCTTATTCTCGAATAATCTTCACCGTATTGTCATTAGAAAGTCTAATAATTGATGAGGCGGAGCTATTCTGTTTCTCTCTGTGCAAATTTACCACATAGTCTACACCTTTTAAAATGGCTTGATCTATATTTTGGAAAGAATTTGGAGTGCTGTTTCCCGATATATTGGCAGATGTAGAAACAATAGGTTTTTTAAACTTACCAATAAGGTAACTGCAAAATTTGTCAGAAGCCACTCTAACGGCCAGGGTATTGTCAGCTGCAATCAGGTTTTTGGCTATGCCACGTGGATTATCATAGATTATTGTAGTTGGCTTTGTAGAAAGGTCCATTAGGTCATAGGCCAACTCAGGAACCTTTTCTATGTGTTTCTCTAACATTGCGTCATTGGCTACCAAACAAATCAATGCTTTGCTATCGTCTCTTTGTTTTAATTGAAATACTTTTTGAACCGCTTTTTCATTAGTCGCATCACAACCTATTCCCCATACGGTATCGGTAGGGTAGAGTATGAGTCCGCCGTTTTCTAAAACTTCTATGCAATTGTTGATTTCCTGGGTCATTGAGATAAAATGATTTTGTTAATACCGTATTCTTTATCAATGGCTTGCCATTGAACCGTATTCTTATCTTTTTGTAAATTATCCTTTTTTAAAGCTACTTTTTGTGTGCCAATAATTGGTATGGGTTCTTTAGGCGTTTTGGTTGCTTGAATTGAAATAGTATTGTTCAAAATAGCCATAGCTTTAAACCATAGGTCATCTGCTTTTGGGGCAAAGGCCATCATCTTATCTATATTAAAAACCTCTTTATGAAGAGATTTTGCTGGGTATAGAATGCCCCATGCACCTATTGGTACAAATGCCTTTTGGTTTATAGTGGTCTTAAATTCATCTCTCCATTTCTTAAAAGGTAGAGAATTACCATTTTCAAAATTTATGTGAGATGTCTTTATGCCGATGATATAATTAGGGTTTTTTTGATGTTCCTTATATATTATATTCAGCCAATTCTTCCGGTACATTAAGTCATCATCACAAGTAATGATTGGTGTATCTGGAAAATCCGTTAACGTATGGATCAATTTTTTGTGAGAACAATGAAGTTTGGTAAAACGAATTTCAAAAATAGATGACTCTAGTTTTTTTACGTTTTTAGGAATAATGCCTTTGTGCTCTTCATTTAACCAGAGTATTACTTTCTTAGGTAATATGTCTTGGTTCAATATGCTTTTAATTACTAAATGTAATGTACCAAACCTTTGTGGAATTGAGGTCAATGAAACTATAACCGGAGCTGTAGGCTTACTTTTTTTGGTAAAAAAGTTTGTAGGCAAAATTGTATACTTTAAACTGTGTAGTATCGATAACGGTAATTCTTTTATTACTTTCATACTATAGGGTGGTAATAAATTTTTGACCTTCGGGAATTTTTGGTATGGTAATATAGTCTCCTATAATTTTATTGTATTCTTCGGGTATGAATTCTAATCTTCCATCTGCGGGGTAAAAAGTCATTTCTCCAAAAATTATTACGCCATCTAAGTTGTAAAGGTCCACTCTTACAAAAGGGAATGTACCTGCTAATTTTTTGGCTACCTCTACCATTTCATTAAAATTCTTGGGCTTTATGGTCTCGCCTTCAATAGGACCTATACTTTCGTGGGTAATCGGTAGTTTGTTCCAGTCAATGTCATAATATGACCTTAGGTGTTTTGAACCACGGTCAATATCCACATGTAGAAATTTGGGTTCGCCATCAAAACAAAAAAACTTATAATCGTTTATATCTTTTTTGCCTATTTCCGATAAGTATTTTTCAACTATAAATTTTGGTTTAACATTTTTGTAGGCCCACTCAAGTCCTCCACGTGTATATTGATCTTTTCTTAGCCATTTTTCTAGTTTAAGCCTGGCTTTGGTTTTGTTTAATTTAGATTTGTCCTCAACCAGAATATTAAAATGGTACCCGTGTGTAGCTTTTAATACAAATTTTTGAGGTAGCCGATCGTAATCTATTTCTTTTGGATAATCATAGACAGCAATCAATTCATTCAAATACTTTTCCCCTACTTTTTCTTTTACATATGAGCGAACTTCATATTTATCTACAAGTTGATGTAGAATGGGGACTCTATAGTACACTTTTAACCACTGTATTTTTTGGTTAAAATCTTTTGGGTCGTTTAAATCTAGTTTCTTTCCAGAATAATATTCATAATATATTTTCATGTAAAATGGAGCGGGTAAGAATTTCATTTTCTTTAGAAGCCCATACGTTATTTTTTTGATCATATATTATTAGCTGAATTATTTACAAATATATAGATAACACTTTTATATTTTTGCAGTAATTTGAAACGTAGCATGGAGATTCCTAAAATAAGTATTATTGTAAGTACATACAATGCTGAAGAGTGGTTGAAGAAGGTACTTTGGGGCTTTGAGCAACAGATTTTCAAAGACTTTGAAGTGGTAATTGCCGATGACGGTTCTAAAGAACCTACCAAAATTCTTCTAGAAGAAATGGCTAAAAAGGTTCATTATCCTATAGTTCATGTTTGGCAAGAAGATGATGGATTTCAAAAATCTAGGATACTTAATAAAGCGGTTACGGCTTGTTCAGCGGATTATATTATCATGACCGATGGAGATTGTATACCGCGAGAAGATTTTGTTCAGGTGCATTATATAAATAAGGAACCCGGTTATTTTATTTCTGGCGGATATTATATGCTACCAATGAATATCTCCAAACTAATTACCTTAGAGGACATTGAAAATCAGCGTTGTTTTAATATTCAATGGTTAAAAGAAAAGGGGATTCCGCAAACATTCAAAAATAATAAGCTAACGGCACGCGGTATCATTTCAAAGATCCTTAATTGGGTTACACCTACCAATGCCAGCTGGAACGGTCATAACTCTTCAGGTTGGAAGAAAGATATTGAAAATGTGAACGGTTTTGATGAGCGTATGCAATATGGGGGACAAGACAGGGAATTGGGTGAAAGGTTATTTAATTTTGGTATAAAGTCAAAACAATTACGTTACAGTGCTGTTTGCGTTCATTTAGATCACAAAAGAGGTTATAAAACACCAGAGTCTATTGCTAAGAATGTGGGAATAAGAAATGCCACTAAAAAAGAAAAAAGTGTTTGGACACACTATGGCATTACCAAATAGTAGGCAAGCTCGTTTTTCTGTTCCAACCTTTTCAGCTCTCTAAAACGTTCAAGTACGCCCAGAGAATTCAAATAACAGATGGTGAAGCCTTTTTTGCCGTCAAGGATTCCCAGCCTTAAAATATAATGGTTAAAAAATTTCCAGCTGGTTTTCAAGACCATCATGATATAACTAAACTTTTTTTCCTTGTAAAAAGACTCAATAGCTTTTAAACGACCGTATTTAATCATTTTACCTTTGTAGTCTTCGTAACTCTTATAACAATAATGTGTTAGCTTTTCTTTTAAAATACCAGAATCGCCATCAACATCCAATGTTTCATGAACAATTTTGCAATCAGAAAATACAGCTTTACTTTTTCTAAAAAGTCGGTAGTTTTTATCTGTTTGCCATCCGCTGAAATTCAATTTTTCATTTTTAAACATGAATTGACGATAAAACCAAAATGCAGCTATTTCCGTATTACTGGATACGGTTTCTTTGATTTCTTTCTGTAAGGCATCTGAAACAACTTCATCTGCATCTAAAAATAAAACCCAGTCATTTTTGGCCTGTTTTAAAGCAAAAGACTTTTGAGCGGTAAAATTTTCGAACGGATTTTGAATGACTTTTACCTTAGGGTTGCTCTTTAAATATTCATAAGTTCCATCGGTACTAAAAGAATCAACCACAATAATTTCATCGGCAAAGGAAACAGACTCGATACATTTTTCAATGTAGCCAATTTCATTATACGTAATTACTAATGCGGTAAGTTGTTCTTTTTTGGTAATCATACAATCCAATTTGATAGGTTTGCTCTAATCGGAGCGAACAAAGTTATAACAAAAAAAGAATTAAAAAATTGTGTTAAGCAGTAAAATTCTTACACAATCAACCTCCTGTTATATAGACTTCTTCTTGGTATAAGAGTACGTGTTTTAAAATGGTTGCGTTTATATCTTAAAAAAAGATTTAAAAAAACCTTTCTAGCGCATTTTTTAAAGTAAAACAGAACTAGAAAGGTTATTGAGTAAAATTAATGGATACTAGACCGCTACATCATACTCTCTAAGTGCATCGTTCAATGAAGTCTTTTTATTGGTGCTTTCCTTACGCTTACCAATTATTAATGCACATGGTACTTGAAATTCACCAGCCGGGAATTTTTTGGTGTAACTGCCAGGTATAACTACTGAACGAGCAGGGACAACACCTTTGGTCTCTACCGGAGTTTCGCCTGTAACATCAATTATTTTAGTACTCATGGTCAAAACAACATTTGCACCTAAAACGGCTTCTTTTTCAACTCTAACACCTTCTACAACAATACAACGGGAACCAATAAAGGCACCGTCTTCTATGATGACCGGTGAAGCTTGTAAAGGTTCTAAAACACCACCAATACCAACACCGCCACTTAGGTGTACATTTTTACCTATTTGAGCACAGCTACCTACTGTTGCCCAGGTATCTACCATGGTACCTTCATCAACATAAGCACCAATATTTACATAGCTAGGCATTAAAATGGTACCTGCTGAAATATATGCTCCATGTCTTGCAACGGCATTTGGTACTACACGAATTCCTTTTTCTTTGTACCCTTTTTTTAATGGCATTTTATCATGGTACTCAAAAATACCAGCTTCTAAAGTTTCCATTTTTTGAATAGGGAAATACATAACTACTGCTTTCTTGACCCATTCATTGATTTGCCATCCATCTTCAGTAGGCTCGGCACATCTCAATTTTCCTAAATCTAAAAGATTTACAACCTCTCTAATACTATCTTGGGTAGCAGACTCCTTCAAAAGGTCTCTATTTTCCCATGCTTTTTCTATTTGAGCTCTTAATTCTGTCATTTTCATAAAATTTTCTCAAATATAAGTTGAAGTACAGTAATTACCCATGGTCAAGGGCACATATAACAAATTATCCTTTATTTTTGCCAAAAATTTAGTTTGGGAAAGATCCTTGCAATTGATTACGGAGAAAAACGTATTGGGCTGGCAGTTACCGATGATATGAAAATGATAGCTTTTGGTTTAACTACTATTGCTACTCCTGAAATATTTGAATATTTAGCTGACTATATACCTAATGAAAACGTAGATACCATAGTTGTGGGCGAACCTAAACAAATGGATAATACCGCTTCTGAATCTGAAGTACATATTGCTCCTTTTTTAGTGAAGTTGGCAGAGAAATTTCCTAAGGTGACCATTAAAAGACATGATGAGCGCTTTACCTCTAAAATGGCTTTTCAGACCATGTTGGATAGCGGGTTAAAGAAAAAACAAAGAAAGAACAAAGCATTGATAGATGAGATCAGTGCAACGATTATATTACAAGATTTTTTAAAAACAGTTTAAATGATTTTACCCATTATTGCTTACGGTGATCCCGTATTAAGAAAAGTTGCGGATGATATTGATAAAGATTATCCAAAACTGAATGAGTTGATTGCTAACATGTGGGAAACCATGTATAATGCTAGTGGTGTAGGTCTTGCGGCTCCACAAATAGGGCTGCCAATTCGTATATTTTTAGTTGATACTACCCCTTTTTCAGGTGATGAGGATTTAACGGAAGATGAGCAAAAACAATTAGATGGTTTTAAACGAGTTTTTATCAATGCTACAATTGAAGAAGAAACTGGTGATGAATGGGCATTTAATGAAGGTTGCCTAAGTATACCAGATGTTCGCGAAGATGTAAGTAGAAAAGGGACTATTAAAATTACTTATTTAGATGAGAATTTTAAAAAGCACGAAGAAACGTATGACGGTCTTTTAGCAAGAGTAATTCAACACGAATATGATCACATAGAAGGGGTGTTGTTTACAGATAAATTATCCGCTTTAAAGAAGAGAATGTTAAAGGGAAGATTGACCAATATATCTAAAGGAAAGATCAATGTTGACTACCGTATGAAATTTCCTGTAAAGAAAAAAGGACGTTAAAATGCCTTTATAATTAATAGAAAAGTGTAATATTTGTCCACTGAAAATTTAAAATAGTTTATGGGGTTAGAGAAAATTTTATCCGTTGCAGGAAAACCAGGTTTGTATAAATTGATTACTCAGACCAGAACAGGTTTCGTGGCGGAATCTTTGTTAGACGGAAAAAGAATTACGGTAAGCTTGCGTAGTAGTGTTAGTGTATTGTCCGAAATAGCTATTTATACGCTTGAGGAAGAAGTGCCTTTAAGAGATGTATTTAAGAAAATACAAGAAAAGGAAAACGGTGGTAAAACATCAATTGGCCATAAAGAAGAGAAAATAAAGTTAGAAGAGTACTTTTTTGAAGTATTGCCAAATTATGATGAAGACCGTGTATACGTTAGTGATATTAAGAAGGTCATTCAATGGTATAACATTTTGACCGAAAATAAAATTACCGATTTTTCAAGTGAAGAAGTTGCAAGTGAAGAAGCTTCTGAGGAAGAATAGTCGTTTACTACATTATATATAGAAAAAGCCCTTAAGGGGCTTTTTTTTTGCTTAAAACCTAACTGGAAAATTATTCTAACCTTTTCTGTAAGTCGTTCATCTATGGTTTATTGACTTTCATCTACACATTTTATTTATACGTCTCAGGTCAACTGGTTTAAGATTTTTAATACTGCAATTTTGCGGTGTAGTTTAAGAATAAAAACGAAATTTTAAAATATGAGTGTAGTTGATTTTGATATGAATTGTGAATTGAAAAGTGCTTTTTTTGAAAATGCCTACTCGCCCTTTGTAATTCTAAATCGAGACATGAATTTTGTAGATGTAAATCAAGCAAGTGTAGATACCATTGGTATTAAAAAAGAGAATTTTATAGGTAAGAATTTGCTGGATATATTTCCTCATCTAGAAGGTACGGAAAGGTACGATGCTTATAGAAATGTGATTATAACAGGTGAACCCGTAGGTTTTGACGAGCTTTCTTTTAAAGGTGAATTTGCTGAGTACACCTTTATGTCAAGGGCCTTTAAAATAGGGGATTACTTGGGTATTACCACTCTAGATGTAACGAACACAATAGATACTATTCAAAAATTAAAAAGTACACAGGCTTCATTGACAGAGGTCAACAATGATCTTAAAAAGAAGAATCAAGAGCTTGAAGAATTTTCATATGTAGCTGCACACGATCTAAGAGCCCCACTTACCAATTTAAAAGGTTTGCTAAGGATGGCGTTGGATTCTGAAACGAGTACTGATGAGTTTGGTCCTATCGTTGAAAAAATGGAAGTAGTAACGAAGGTAATGTGCGACAAAATTACCGCTCTAAACATGGTAATAGCTACAAAATCAAATTTTGGGAGTCCAAAGAAGGAACTTAATTTCTCAGATGTATTCGGTGAAGTAAAATCTGTTTTTTCAAAAGAAATCATAGAGGGTAGAACTATCATCAAAGAAGATTATTCTAGCTGCCCTGTTATTGACTATAATCATCAACAGTTAGAAACCATTCTACAGACATTGATGTCAAATGCCCTTACATACAGGCATCCAAAAAGAAAATTGAGTATTAAAATTGAGACTAAGATGGTCAAAGGAAAGGTTCGTTTGTCCTTTAGGGACAATGGTCTTGGATTTGACCAAGATTTGACCATGAACGTATTTGCTCTTTTTAAGCGAATGCATACCCACAAGGATGGTCTGGGCGTAGGGCTATATATCGTAAAAACGATTATCAACGAGAACAATGGTTCTATTGATGTAAAGAGCCAAGTAAATAAAGGAACAGAGTTTATCATTACATTTTAAATAAATAACTAAACCCCAAATTAAAACTAGATACTATGATACGAATATTGATAATAGAGGACGATGAAGTAACTAATTTCATTACCAAAACAAACCTTGAAAAGTTTGGATATAAAAATATATCCATAGCCCTAACAGGGCAAGAAGGCCTTGACTATTTAAAAACCAATGCTTGCCCTGACATTATTTTGCTTGATATTAATATGCCCGTTTTAGATGGATGGGATTTTCTTAATGCCATAAATGAGATGAAACTTTGTACAGAAGTTCCTGTGGTAATTACGACATCCTCATTTAGACCAGATGATAAGTTGAAAGCGTCTAGCTATCATAATATTGTTGAGTACTTAGAAAAGCCCATCAATTTTAAATATTTAAATACGATTTTGGATAATATAAAATCAAAAACATATGACCTGTAAAAGATAAAAGCCTTGAAAAATTTTTCAAGGCTTGTGCAATTTCGTTCGTTTAGTTAGTCTTTTTCAATAGTTTCATAGGTGTAATCACTTTTTTTCCAATCGATCAAGGCAGAAGGGTAATACTTTACATCCATTCTATCTAAAAAAGGTGCCTGATCGGCCAATCTATCTTTATAATTTTCCCAATCCCTATTTTCTTTAATGCTCCAACTTAATTCAGAATAGCCAATAATTCTTGGAAAAGCCAAATACTCTAGCTCATCTATATTGCTAATGGTTTCTGACCATAATGGTGCTTCTACGCCTAAAATGTTTTCCTTTGGTATGCCATATTCTTCTGGGGACCAAATGTATGCGGTATCTACCGGTATGTAGCCTGCCCAGTGGAGTCCAAATTTAGATAAGGTATCGTATTCCATATCCAAATAAGCTTTTTTTGCAGGCGAAACAATAATTTGCATTCCTTTATTGACTGCTTTTTTAGCATTTTCTTCACTGGCCCACCATTGTGAAATTGATGTAGAGTCTATGTCTGCTATAGCCACTTCGTCCCAACCTATCATTTGTTTACCATGTTTGTGAACAATTTTTTCAACCTTATTGATAAAGTGTATGTAGTCTTTCTTTTTAGTAACATGACTTTCATCTCCGCCCACATGAAAATAGGGGCCGGGAGTTATTGCTGCAATTTCTCTTACTACATCATCTATAAATGCATACACGGTATCTTTTCTTGTGTCAAAAGTGCTGAAGCCAACACGCATACCTTCATATAATTTAGGAGTTTTTCCATTACCGTTCAAGAACGGATAAGAAACCGATGCTGCATTTGTATGGCCGGGCATATCGATCTCAGGGATAATGGTCATATATCTTTCTGCTGCGTAACGTACTATTTCCTTATAATCTTCTTGGGTGAAAAATCCACCGGATTCTCCGCCAACTTCTGTACTGCCACCCACTTCAGTTAGCTTTGGCCATGATTTAATTTCAATTCTCCATCCTTGGTCGTCACTTAGGTGCAGGTGAAGCATATTTATTTTGTAATACGATAAAAGGTCAATATATTTTTTAACATCATCAACGCTAAAAAAATGTCTTGCCACATCTAACATGGAGCCTCTATATGCAAAATTAGGGCTGTCTATAATCTTCCCAGAGGGCACTGGCCATATTTTTTGAGGAGCCAAAGTGTCGTTACTCTTCAAAGGCACTAATTGTCTCAGGGTCTGTATACCTCTAAATGCTCCTTCAGCCGTGTTGGAGTTGATGATAATGGAATCTTGATTTATGTACAGTTGATATGCCTCTGTTGTCTTTAAATCAGTACTATCGCTCTGGTTAATGTAAATTACCCGTTCTACCGTATTTGCCCCCTGGGTGTTTACAGGTATGGTAAGATTGATTTTGTCCTTTAATTTATTGGCTAAAAAGGTACCTACTTCTTCAAAACCCGTAGCATTTTTAGAAGTGTAGATAGCGGTAAATTGATCTAAAGGAAACGCGGAGTTTGTTGGTGTCGTTTTTAAAGGCTTTGGTATTAGGCTTGCTTCTGACAAATCTGTTACGGGCATTGCAATCCGTTCTTTCTTTTCTTCGGTACAAGCTATTAAAAGCAGGGTCAAGCTTGCAAAAAATAGACATTGAATACAAAAGGTCTTCATCATTTTCATTAATTAGGGTTGGTTTACTAGATCTTTCATGGCCTCATACCAAATATCATATCCTTTTTGGTTCATATGCAGACCGTCTTCTATAAATATATCGGTTTTGAGTTTTCGTTTGTCCAACATTGGTTTCCAGACGTCTACATAGAATAGGGAGGGGTCATTTTTTGCAAAACGATTCATTTTTCTATTTAACCTTTTATATTTATGTCTAATTTTCCATCTACTGATACTTGGTTTTGCCGATATTAAAATAACTTGTGTAGCGTCATTTTTAGCTTTTATTCGACGGATGATCTCTGTGGTGGTACTAAGAACGTCAGTAGGGCTTTTTTTTGCCCATAAATCATTATCTCCCTCGTAGATAAAAACTTTTTTGGGGTTGTATGATAAGATCAACTCATCTATAAATAACAGAAGGTCTGCTGCTTGAGAACCTCCAAAACCACTATTTATAATTTGATGGTCTGGAAACTCATCTTGCAATTTTCTCCATAACCGTATACTTGAACTACCGGTGAATACGATAGTTTCTTTGCTTGAATCCCAAATACTGTCATATTTGGCGGTGATATCCTTAACCTCGTTCGCAAATACATTTTCTGTTTGTGCAAAGCTGGATAGTGAAACTATCATTGCAAAAACCGTAAGTATTTCTATTTTTTTTAAGTCATTTAAAAGAGGTGATATCATAAACTTGTGCGCTATTTTTTTGCTAGGGTCAACCCTTCTATCAAGGCCCATTCGTAAAATCTTTCTATCCAATTATCAGAGGGAAGGTTTTGTTTTTTCATTCCAAATCCGTGTCCGCCTTTAGAATACATGTGCATTCCTGTATTTTTTCCATTTGTTAACCAAGCAGAATATAAATCTGTACTAGGTTTGGCCAAGCCTAATGGATCATCTGAAGCACAGACTACCAACATTGGCGGTGCATCTTGCGGTACGCTATATTCACCCATAACCGTCATCCAAGGATAAACGGGTACTATAAAGTTTGGTCTATTTGCTTCGGTATAGTTAAAAGTAACACCCATGGTAACCGCGCCACCTGCTGAAAAGCCCATAAACCCAATTTTGTTAGGGTCTAATTTCATTTCATTGGCATTTGTTCTTACATAAGTAATTGCGGCAAGACCATCAGCAACAGAAAGTGGTAAAACAGGAGTAACTCGTTCTCCGATCTTTGCAGGGTTGGTAGCGGCTTCGTCAGTAATTTCTTTAATACCGTCAATTCCCGTAGGCACTAATCTGTATTTTAATACAAAGGCGGTTATACCTTGTTTGTTCAACCACTTGGCAACAGCTCTGCCTTCACTTTCAATACTTAAACCGTATAGTCCACCGCCGGGAGCTACAATAACGCTGGTCCCATTTGGTGCTTCCGCTTCAAAAACCTCAAGTCTTGGTACAGAAACATTGGTGACCACTTCATTTTCCCAAATGTCAGAGTAATATTCTCTTTCTGCTGTAGACCATTTTACATTGTTACTTTCTTCATAAGGTAGGTCTACTATTTTTTGGGCCAGTACATTCATAGATATAAAAATACAGGTAAGTAAAATAAGATGCTTCATATTCTTCTTTTTATTGCATAGTTTCAATAAACATATATAAAAGTGCTGCTAATACTCCACCAATAATTGGACCTACGATCGGCACCCAAGCATAGCTCCAATTACTATTTCCTTTATTTTTTATAGGTAGTAAAGCATGCAGTAAGCGCGGTCCAAAATCACGCGCAGGGTTAATGGCATAACCTGTAGGTCCACCTAGGCCAAAACCTATGCCCATAACCAGTAACGCTACCGGTAGCGCATCAAGCGATCCTAAGGATACCGAACTTTCACCCATGCTGCCACCTGCAATATAGAATACCCCAAAAACAAGTGCAAAAGCGCCAATGATTTCAGTGACCATGTTCCAAAACGGACTTTTTATTGCCGGGGAGGTGGAAAAAGTGGCTAAAATAGCATCGGTATCCTCTGTAGCTTCATACTGCTTTTTGTAATTGAACCATACTAAAAGGTTGCCCATCATGGCTCCTAAAATTTGAGCTACAATATAGCCAGGGACCAAGGTCCATGAAAATTTTCCGGCAACTGCCAGTGCAACGGTCACCGCAGGGTTTAAATGAGCACCGCTGGCATCGGCAGAGATAAACACGCCAATGAACACTGCAATACCCCAGGCGAGAGAAATGCCTGTCCACCCTGCATCGGCTCCCTTTGTTCCTTTTAAAACGAGATTGGCAACGATACCGTTTCCTATTAGAATTAACATTGCGGTGCCAATAAATTCAAAAATATATGTAATCATAATTTGGTTGGATTTTAAGTCGTTTAAGATAATTAAAATCGAGGAATTATGAATATTTAAATGTATTTGTTGTGTAATTAATAATTAATAATACCGAATTATGTGAATATCAATGATTCACGTTGTTGTTTACTTTTAAACACGCTTTTTAAAAGGGAGATTTAAACCAAAACTTAGCAGTTAATAAGACTCATATAGTGTGCTTTTTAATATCTAACGCCGTGAACATTCATTGGTAAGGTATACACAGATCTCATTGCGGTAATAAATAATATGTTGTGATTTTTACCACCAAAAGTAACGTTAGCCGTCCAGTTTTCATTTATGGGTATATTCTTAAGTAATTTTCCTTTAGAATTAAAAATGGTTACACCTTCGCCGGTCAAATAAACATTTCCTTTATTATCGATCGTCATGCCATCAGAGCCCATGTTGGTAAAAAGTTTGCGGTCGCTTAATTTGCCGTTTTCCTTAATAGAGTAGGAGTAGGTTTTTTTATCGCCAATATCCGCAATGTAAAGTGTCTTTCCATCGGCAGTACCTATTATTCCATTAGGTTGTACAAAACCTGTTGCAATTACAGAGACTTCTTTTGTATTTGGGGATATATAATACACGTTCTTTTCTTTAATGTCAGCTACTGTTCTAGACCAATATTTCCTTTGGTAATAAGGGTCGGTGAAATAGATACCTCCTTTTGGGTCTACCCAAATATCATTAGGTCCGTTTAATTTTTTGCCTTTAAAGGTTGTTATCAAGGTGTCAACGTTACCATTTTTATCTATGAGCCATAATTCATTTTTTTCGTCCGCAGCGGCCAGCAAATTTCCGTCATGGTCAAAATATAAGCCATTTGCCCTTCCTGCGGGTTCCTTAAATACGGTCAATGAATTGTTGGTCGCGTTCCACTTTATAATTTTATCATTGGGTTGGTCTGTGAAAAATACATTACCATCCTTATCGGCAGCAGGGCCTTCCGTAAAGCTGTATTCGTTAGAAATTTGAACCGGTTTTGCATCATTTTGGAATAAGGGTAATTGCTGGGATTTGCAAGAGAATGTAGCTATTGCCACGGTAATCATACTTAATAATTTATAGATGTTCTTCATTGTTTTAACTTATATATTATTCAAATAATCCATGTTGTGTTGCATACTTTTAAATGGATTGTGGGCGTATTCTTCTTGTTCAATATAAATATGCTCAACTCCAGAAAGTTTTGTGAACTCTAACATTAATTGTATATCAAGCACTCCTTTGCCAAATTCGGTACTTACTTTTTCATTCAAATCCATGTCTTTTAAATGCCATAGGGGAAATCTTTTTGGATATTTTTTAAAATAATGTAACGGGTCTTTACCTGCCACTACAACCCAGCCCAAATCTAGCTCCATATATACTAAATCTTTTTGGGTATTATCCATTAGTACATCGTAAAGAACCTTTCCATTTTCAGATTCAAATTCATACTCATGATTGTGGTAGCCAAATTTTAAGCCCCATTTTTTACATGCCTCTCCGGCAATATTGAATTGATCTGCAACTTTTTTGTAATTATCTACTGTTTGTCCTTTAGATGGTAATGATGAACATATTAAATATTTTTGTCCGGCGGCAACTGCATCTGCCATTGTCTGTTCAAATTTTTCATCTAAATGTACATGACCACTGGTCAATGACATTCCCAAAGCTTTGCAGGTAGTTGCCATTTCTTTAGGAGATAATCCGTAATAATACCCTTTATTGGAACCGGCACTTTCTATTTCCTTAAAACCTAGGCTTGCAATTTTTTCCAATGTTTTTATTGGATCGGTTAACATATCATCTCTAAATGAATAAAGTTGCACACCATAACCTGAATTTTTTGTCGCCGCAAAACTAATTTTTGGCATAATTACGGTGGCTGCACTAAATAGGGCCGCGTTCTTAAAAAAGTGTCTACGTGTGTTCATGAACAGATTGTTTTTGTTGTTGATCGTTGGTTGAGTACAAAATTGTATCGTCTTCAGTTGAGTAAAATGAATATTTACTAAAAGTATCGTGATTTTAAAAGTACGAAAACAAAACAGGTTTTTTAGCGAAGCAATCTGTGGTTGTGTACTTTTGTAAAAACATCATTCATGAATAGCAGGAAGGAACAATTAGAGGCTTTAGATAGGTTGTTGACCATTATGGACGAATTGCGAGAGCAATGTCCTTGGGATAAAAAACAGACGATGCAATCATTACGTCATTTAACTATTGAAGAAACCTATGAACTGGGTGATGCTATTTTAGATAATGATACGGATGAGGTAAAGATGGAGTTGGGAGATTTGCTGCTACATATCATTTTTTATGCAAAAATAGGCTCTGAAACCAATGACTTTGATATTGCAGATGTCGCCAACGCCATTTGCGATAAACTTGTAAATAGGCATCCACATATTTATGGAGATGTTAAGGTGATAGATGCCGATGACGTAAAAAGAAATTGGGAACAGATCAAATTGAAAGAAGGTAAAAAAAGTGTTCTAGAAGGTGTTCCTAGAAGTTTGCCCGCTTTGGTAAAGGCAAATAGAATTCAAGACAAGGTAGCTGGTGTAGGTTTTGATTGGGAAGAACCACAACAGGTTTTTGAAAAGGTGCAAGAAGAGCTTGCGGAACTGCAAGTAGAGGTACATGCCGGTAATAAGGACAAGATTGAGGCAGAGTTTGGTGATGTACTTTTTTCTATGATAAATTATGCAAGGTTCTTAGGGGTAAACCCTGAAAATGCATTGGAACGCACCAATAAAAAATTTATTGAACGCTTTCAATATCTTGAAACTAAGGCAAAGCAAAATGGTAAAGAAATGAATGATATGTCTTTAGAAGAAATGGATGTGTATTGGAACGAGGCCAAAACCAAAGAGTAATTCTTACTGCTTTAATTCTACGTTCATGATTCTGGCTAGATCTCTATGTTTGATCGGTTTGATAAAATAATCCGTGATTTCCGGAAATGTTTTTGCGTAATCTACATCTTCTGTATTAATTGATGATGTTAGCATAACAATATTAATTTTCTTATCAATTTTTGGAGCTACTTTTTGAAAATCCTTTATAAAATCAAAACCATTTAAGACGGGCATATGAAGATCAAGGAAAATGATATCAGGCAATTTATCTGTCAGATTATAATTGTCTTGTAAAATTTTTAATGGTTGAACAGAATCAGGGAAATCGATAACATTAGTTACCATTAACTGATTTAGGTACCGTTTCATTACATATTTAGATATATCGTCATCGTCGATAATCCAAACTAATGGATTTTGGCTCATAGTTAATGATAATTGGTGTTTCTGGTATACATAACGACTAGCTTTAACGTATTAGTATTAATATAAGAAATAGTTTATTGGAACAAAGTTTTTTAATACGATGTTCTTAAATTTAAATCTTAACCAAAATACTGTGTTTCATATATTTAAGCAAGTATTTGTTATTGTAAAAAAGTGTTGTTTTAATTAGGTTGATGAAAATTAGTATTTTAAATATGCTTCTTTTTTAATTTAATTAATATTTAATTCCAAGCTTTTATCACAACCACATCATTGTTTTTATAGAACATAAATCCCATCAATTAACGGTACCTTTGACAAAATTTGAGTTTAGGTTTTGTTTAAAAATTACACCAAAGAGTTTCGCTATAATATTAAGCTTTCCGTTCCTGTAATATTGGGAATGTTAGGGCACACATTTGTACAATTGGCAGACAATATTATGGTAGGTCAACTAGGTACCGCAGAACTGGCCGCGGTATCTTTGGGCAATAGTTTTGTATTCATTGCCATGTCTCTGGGTATTGGTTTTTCAACTGCAATTACACCATTGGTTGCCGAGGCTGATGGAGCTGGGCTAAAAGAGAATGCAAAAAGTGCATTAAAGCATGGATTGTTGTTATGTACCGTTTTGGGTTTGACCTTGTTCGGCCTTATATTATTGGCAAAGCCAATTATGTATGCCATGAAACAACCACTTGAGGTAGTTGAGCTGGCATTACCTTATTTAGATTTGGTAGCTTTTTCATTGGTGCCATTGATCATTTTTCAAGCTTTTAAACAATTTTCAGAGGGTTTGTCCCAGACCAAATACCCTATGTATGCAACGATAGTGGCCAATATTATAAATATTGTATTAAACTACCTTTTGATTTTTGGTAATTTTGGGTTTCCCGAAATGGGTATCGTGGGTGCCGCTATAGGTACCTTGGTGTCCAGATTTTTTATGGTGTTCTACCTTTGGTTTATCCTTAAGACCAAAGAGAAATTTAAGTATTACGTAACCGGATTCAATTTTACGAAGATTGAAAATGCCGTCATAAAGAAGATTGTAGAGCTAGGTTTTCCATCTTCATTACAAATGTTTTTTGAGGTTGGTATTTTTACATCGGCAGTATGGTTAAGCGGAGTTTTAGGCAAGAATGCCCAGGCAGCTAACCAAATAGCTTTAAATCTAAGTAGTATGACCTTTATGTTCGGTATGGGTTTGGGCGTAACCGCTATGATCAGGGTAGGTAATCAAAAAGGCTTGGCCAATTTTAAAGAACTAAGACGCATTGCGCAATCTATATTTTTTCTAACCTTTTTATTGGAAATCATTTTTGCTGCGTTATTCTTAATGGGTAGGCATTGGTTTCCGTCTTTGTATTTGGATATTGAAGATATGGCCAACTTTACGGATAATGCCGAAGTTCTGGTCATTGCCGCAGAATTATTGTTGGTTGCGGCATTTTTTCAAATCTCTGACGGAGTACAAGTGGTCGTATTGGGCGCATTACGTGGTTTACAGGACGTAAAAATACCAACTGTAATTACATTTATCTCATATTGGCTTATAGGTTTCCCCGTTAGTTATTATTTGTGCCTGCATACAGATTTAAAAAGTACGGGAATTTGGATAGGTTTGCTTACCGGACTAACGGCATCGGCTATTATGTTGTATCTTCGATTTAATTATTTAACTAAAAAACTAATTGCCGCTTAAGCGTAACTTTTCTTGATCGGCAATGAATTTTCAACTTATAGATTACATTTTTTATGGAATTTCCAAAATTTTTATTGGGTGATAATACGGATTATCCTACTGCAATATTTGTAGTTCATACAGAGTTTCCAAGGTTTATTATCAATCTTGAGGATGATGAGGTAGAATGGCTTGAAGAGTTTTCGAAGGAAGATGAAAAAGAACTGGAAGAAGAGGCGGAGAATTTAATAAAAGCGGCTACTGCTTTTTATGACAGGGAAGTTTCTAGATACGAAGATTAACCATTATGCTTGAAGAGCTTTTACAGTTGGATAAAGATTTTTTTTTATACCTCAACGGAATAGGTTCTCCGCAATGGGATAATTTCTTTCAGTTCGTATCCCATAAATTTAGTGCCATACCGCTGTATCTTTTTTTGTTGATACTTTCCTTTCAGAAGTTTGGTACTAAAAAAACGTTACTACTCTTAGTTTCCGTTGCCTTATTGATAACGGTTACGGATCAGTTAGGAAATTTTTTCAAATACGGTATTGCCAGATTAAGGCCTTGTCACGATCCAGAAGTAGAACCCTACATGCGATTGGTGAAAAGTTACTGTGGTGGTAAATTCGGTTACTTCTCCGCGCATGCTTCAAACTCCTTTGCGCTGGCCGTGTTTTTTGGAAGTATTTTAAAATCGGAAACTAAATACATGGGTTTCCTGTTATTTATTTGGGCCGCATTGGTTGCTTATAGTCGGGTCTATATTGGTGTACACTTTCCGTTAGACATCATTACGGGTGCCGTTATAGGTTCGTTATTCGGCTGGTTATTTGTAAAGTTATTTATATTTGCACTTCGCAAATTCTCCCTATGATATCTAATCTAAGGTACCGGTTTTTAATAGTTTTAATTTTTTTGGTATACGTTGCAGGCATGTTTGTGACGTTATTTGAGAATGATTCTGCACAGTTTTCTGTGATGGCCATGAGAATGGTACAGGAGAATGATTTTTTTAGCCTCTTTAAAGGTCCTGAAGAGTATTTGGATAAGCCGCATATGCATTACTGGCTTGCCGCTTTATCATATAAAATATTCGGTATTCATGAATGGTCTTATCGTATTCCGGGAATTTTGGCCACGCTATTGGCCGCCTACAGTTGTTATGGGTTGGGCAGTTTGCTGTATAATAGGCAGGTAGGTAGGCTAGCTGCATTGATATTTATGACTGCGCAGACCATAGTTCTGGGAGCTATAGATGTAAGAACCGATGCCGTGTTAACGGGTTTTAGTATTCTATCTATTTGGCAGTTGACAAAATATATTGAAAAAGGTGGCACATTTTCTATAGCCCTAGGTGCCTTTGCTGCAGGTGTCGCATTTTCTACAAAAGGACAAATTGCACTTTTGGTTATTGGCCTGCCCATTTTATGCCATTTGTTCTATACAGGCAAATGGAAAGCGTTTTTAAGCTGGAAAGTGTTATTGGCGCTTTTGATTTTTGCGGTTACTATTGCCCCTATGTTATATGCCTATTATTTGCAATTTGATCTGCATCCAGAAAAGGTAATACGTGGCAAGGATAATCGTAGTGGTATATTCTTTATTTTTTGGGAGCAAAGTTTTGAGCGCCTTAGTGGTGAAGGGATCGGGAAGAACAGCAGTGATTATTTCTTCTTCTTTCATACATTTCTTTGGGTATTTCTACCTTGGACAATTCTAGGTATCGCTTCATTCTATACTAAAGTTCAGGCATTTATAAAACACAGGTTTAAGAACGTTGAAGGTTCGGAATTTTTAACCGTTGGTGGTATTACGTTCATATTTATCATCATTAGTTTTGCGCAATTTAAATTACCACATTATTTAAATATTACTATTCCTCTTTTTGCAATTATAACCGCAGCATATATTTATAAACTATATGCCAACAGCAAGTTACAAACGGTAAAAAGGTTAATGTATGGGCAATATTTTGTGTTGAGCATTGTTTTTATTGCGTCTGCCTTAATTTGTTTTTATGTGTTTCAATTACATAGTCTCTTGGCCAACATTTGTTTGGCAACGGCAGCTGTAATGGTGGTATATTATGCTTTAAAACGGGAAGATGTATACGCAAAATTGATAACCATATCGGTCTGTGCCTCTTTACTCTTAAATGCTGTATTAAATCTACATTTTTATCCTAACTTATTGGACTACCAGGGCGGCTCGTCCATGGCTAAGGTTGTTGCCCAAAAAGACATTCCGGTTGATCGTATTTACAAAGTTGATAGCGACCATACGTGGTCTTTGGATTTTTATAATCAATTTCCAGTTCAAATTACGACACCGGAAGTTTTAAAGAACAAAAAAGATGTTTGGGTCTATGTAAACGATAATGAGATGGCTATGTTACAGAAACAGGGTTTTGACTGGGATTCTCAATTAACGGTAGATCAATTTAGAATTACACGTTTACAAGGGAAATTTTTAAATCCTAATACCCGAAAAAAGGTAACCCGTAAAATGCATCTGTTACATATTTACTAAAGTGATCCGTCCAAGTTTTTTGTTGCTGTATCTGCCAGTTCCAATTTAATTTTTTTGAAGTGATATAATACACCAATTAAAGAAACCATAGCGGTAATTAAAAAGAAGAGTACACTTACCCCGACGGATATGTTTTGATCTAGCCCTAAAAATTTTGCACCATAGTAAAAGGTAACTTCACGGCTACCAATGCCACCTAGGGTCAAAGGAACAACTGCTACAATCGACGAAATTAAAAAAATGATGAGATATGGAATCTGATTCGTATCAATATGCAAAGCCAATAGAATAAACCAAATGCTTACCAATTGAGACAATTGTACCAAAGCGGAAAGAACCGTTGTTTTCCAGAAAATTGGTAATACGTAGCTGAAGAATCTCTTATTCAATAACCAAAATACGATTACCGATAGGGGTATGACTACTATAAATAGCCAACGAAATCCTTTTAACAGTTCTAACTCTATAAAAGCAAGCAATGTACAAGCATAAATAAACAGTAGTAACAAGCCACCTAAACGATCTAATATAAGAACGCTTACTATTCTTTTGGTTTTAACATCAAAGGTCTTCTTTAAAATATATCCTTTATAAGCGTCACCACCTATACCGCCTGGTAAGAATAGGTTGTAGAACATGCCCAATAAATACAATTTAAAATTGCTTTTATGGGTAAGCATAATAGCAAGCTGACGAAAATAGAGGTTGAGACGTATTGCCCCTATAAACTTGGAAAGGATAAAGAATATGATGGCAAATATCAAGTAATACAAATTACTCTTGATCAATATATCCTTTATTTCACCAAGGTTAATTTTTGTAAAGATGAAATATATTAAAACAGCACTGATCAGTACTTTTAATCCGGTAGTAACTTTTTTATTTAACTTGGCCACCTACACTTACTTTTTTAATGCGGTACGGTCGTTTGTTCTGGGATTCATAATAAGTTCGTATTAATAATTCCATTACAATTCCTATTGTAAATAATTGAATACCGGCAAAAATGAACATCATACCCACAGTAAGTAGAGGCCTTGTACCTATATCTTCACCAAAACCGAACTTAACGATCAATAGGTAAATGTTGATAAAAACACCTACAAGTATCATTAATGAGCCAGAAATACCGAACAGGTGAATTGGTCGTTGAAAGTATTTGCGGATAAAAAGTAAAAGCATCATATCTGCAACTACTTTAAATACACGCTCTAATCCGTATTTAGAAACCCCCGCATGGCGTGCGTGGTGTTTTACGGGTACTTGCTTTATTTGTCCGCCTTCAAGAAAAGCCAATAGGGTTATAAATCTGTGCATTTCGCCATAGAGATTTAAATCTTTAGCTATGTCTTTTGTAAATACCTTTAAGGCGCAACCGTTATCCTTTATGTCTAATTTAGTAACACGGCGTACTAGAAAATTAGCAATTTTAGAAGGTATTTTTTTTACTAGGGAGTCTTTTCTTTTTTGGCGAATGCCAGTTACAACATCATACTCACCGTTTACCGCATAGGTAAGCATTTGTGGAATGTCTGACGGGTCGTTTTGTAAATCCCCGTCCATGGTAATAATAAATTCTCCTTCGGCATAGTCAAGACCTGCGGCCAATGCTAAACTTTGACCATAATTCTTCTTCAATTCAATTAAATGAACTTTATCATCCTTTAAGTCTTTTACTACCTTCTTGGTTTTATCCTTAGAAAAATCATCAATATAAATGATTTGATAATCATAGCCTACCAAGCTTTCATGGATTTTTTGTGTCAAAAGAGCCACATTATCTTCCTCGTTATATAAAGGAACAACGACCGAAAGTAGGGAAGTAGTAACAGGTTGCATTGGGTTGTTTTTTGAATAGCTGCAAAGTTATGTTTTTTATCTTTAAGAAAGTGTACATGAACGGTAGTAACATCTTAAAGTGTATACTACTGTTTTAAAGCTTTTAATAGCTTTTCTGCGGCTAAAAAAGGAGAGGTATTTCCACTGATAACTTCTTTTTTTAATTCTGGTAACATCTCTATGGTCTTTGGGTGAAGATAGAATTCAGACAATAGTTCTTGCTCTAAATACTGAGTCAACCAATTTTCATTTTGTTGTTGTCTGTTGGTCATAAAATAACCTGATGCCTGCATGTCTTTACAGTAGCTGTCGATCAAGGTCCAAACTTCATTTAAACCTTTATTTTCCAGAGCGGAGCAGGTTAGCACTTGGGGAACATAACCGTTTTCTTTTGGCGGAAACATATGTAGAGCCCTGGCAAACTCCATCTTGGCAAGATTGGCACGTTGTATATTATCCCCGTCCGCTTTTGTAATGACAATGGCATCGGCCATTTCTATAATACCTCTTTTTATGCCCTGCAGCTCATCACCGGCACCTGCCAATTTTAATAATAAAAAGAAATCTACCATGTCATGAACGGCAGTTTCACTTTGCCCTACGCCAATTGTTTCAATTAAAATACAATTGAATCCTGCTGCTTCCAGTATAACGATACTCTCCCTTGTTTTGCGGGTAACACCACCTAATGAAGAACCAGATGCCGATGGTCTTATATATGCATTAGGATTTTTGACCAGTTCTTCCATACGGGTCTTATCGCCCAAAATACTACCTTTTGTTCTACTACTAGAAGGGTCTACGGTCAGTACGGCAACCTTTTTGCCAAGATCGGTAAGCATACCTCCAAATTGTTCTATGAATGTACTTTTTCCTGCACCAGGTACTCCGGTAATACCAATTCTAATCGATTGTTGTTTCTTTGAAATACAACCGGCAATGATCTCGTTCGCAATAATTCGATGCTCTGGTTTTGTGCTTTCTACTATGGTAATGGCCTTACTTACAATAGCAACATTATTTGCGTAGATACCTTTAAGAAATTCTGATGTAGTAAGGTTGGCTAAATTCATTATAATTGCGCTAATACGATATAGGTGGTAACATGCTAATTTATTATTAGGTATGATAGTTTATACATATACCTTATTTTCTTAACCTTCAATATCAAATTTAAAGATAGATATGTTATTATAAATATCGCCAGGTCTTAAAACACTTTTAGGAAAATCCGGTTGATTAGGTGCATCTGGATAGTTCTGGGTTTCAAAACAGATGCCGGGGAATTCTTCTGGGGTGTATACCACCAAAGCCGGCTGATTGGTGTAAACTTTCATATGAATACCTGAGGTTTTGGAATGTAGCTCTGCTACTTTCTCATTGCCAATATCCTTAATGAAAACAGTATCGAATCTTTGCAGCCCTATTTTTTTCGGCATTAAAAAATCGAACGCTGTTTTTCGAACAGGCATTATATTTCCGGTAGGTAACAAGTTTTCTTTTGTTTCTAATCGGTAGGGGCAATTTAATTGTAATTGATATTCGTCTATGTATGGGTTTTCATCTAATTTAAAATAGGCATGGTTGGTCAAGTTAATTACCGTACTTCTATCTGTTACTCCTTCATAAATTACCTGTAAAGCATTGTTCATTAGCTTATAGGTTACGCTAACGGTTAAATTACCGGGGTAACCTTCTTCTAGATGTTTACTCGCATAACTTAATTTTACAAATGGTTTGTCACTATTATCCACCTCTTCAATGGTCCAGTATTTTTGATGAAACCCCTCTTTGCCACCATGTAAGTGTACCCCTTCTTCATGATATAGGTGATATCTTTCTCTGTCCAAAACAAATCCGCCTTCAGATATTCTTCCGGCGTAACGCCCTACACTGGCACCTAAAGCATTGTCATCTAGACGATATCTACTTGGATGGTTGTAACCAACAACAACGTTGGTATATTCTCCATCCTCACCTTTTACAAGTAGTTTTTGAATGGTGGCCCCATAATCAAGCACCATAAGTGTTAAAAAGGCATTGGAAATTGTAACTTGTTTCAAAGGGAATATTTAATAGTATAGTGTAAAAATAAAAATTTTTGCAACATTCTAATTTTTATGTCGTCCTTATTATAACAACAATCTAAAACCAATCAATTTAACCGATGTTTCAAAGCAATGTCGTAGAGAAATGTAAAGCAAACGACCGGGCTGCACAGTTGCAGTTGTATAGGAAGTATTGTGACGGAATGTACATTGTTGCCATGCGGTTCGTGAAAAATGCGGATGATGCCGAAGACGTGCTACAAGAGTCTTTTATAAAGGCATTTGAAAAATTACATCAGTTTAAAGGTGATGTTACTTTTGGTGCTTGGTTAAAGCGAATAGTAGTAAACAAGAGTATAGATTTTTTAAAATCAAAAACGGACAAGGAGGTTTCTTTAGATGATAGTTATATGCAGTTAATTGATGTAAATGATGATTGGAAGGTGCCGTCAACCATAAGTATAGAACAGGTAAGGTGCGCCATAAATAAATTACAGGAAAAGTATAAATATGTAGTGCTTATGTTCTTATTGGAAGGCTATGATCATAAAGAAATTGCGGAGGTACTTAATATATCTGCCTCTGCCTGTAGAACCAGATTGTCTAGAGGTAAAAGTCATTTAAAAGAATTATTAAAAGAAAAGAATTATGGAACAGGATCTTAGGGACATGTTCAAAAAGGATAGGGAAAAGCAAAAGCAAACCATTAAAACTGGTCATGAAGAGCGCTTTTTGAAAAAACTTGAAGAATCAATGCCGGCAGAACAAAAACCTTTAAAAACTTGGTTAAAGTTTGCGGCATCAGTAGCGGTAATTATAAGTTTGGGCTTAGGTTTTTTATTCTTTACTAATGACGGTAATACTACAACAGTGGTTGATGCTACACCTGCAGAGGAACAGAAATCTGAATTTACTTTCGGTGACCTTTCACCAGATTTAAAAAAGGTGGAGAATTATTACGTTGCCAATATTAATATGGAATTGGCAAAACTAGAAGTATCACCAGATACCAAAGGGTTGATAGACAGTTTTATGGAGCAGCTTAATAATTTAAATATAGAGTATAAGACGTTGAATACAGAACTAATAGAATTAGGACCTAATGATCAAACCATTACAGCCCTGATAGAGAATTTACAATTACGATTACAATTATTACAGAAATTAAAAAGAAAGTTGAACGAATTAAAATTATCAAAAAATGAACAGATCATTGACAACAGTATCTAAGCAACTCATCATTGCATTAGGTATATTAACTTCTACTACGCTTTTGGCACAAGAGGAAAGTAAAACATTTCAAGAACGGTTTATTGTGGCAGAAGATGCCGTGGTAAATATCAATACCAGTTATGCCGATATTGAATTTGAAACGTGGGATAAGGATGAGGTGGCCATTTCGGCCACCATTATCCTAGAAGGTGCAACTAAAGAAGAAGCAGAAAACTATTTTAAGAATAGCCCCATTGAAATTTTAGGAAATAGCAAAGAGATCAAGATTTCTTCTAGGTCAAACAATAACGACTTCTTTGCTAGTTTTGATTCCGATGAATTATTCGATCATGGCGGTATGCGTATAGAGGTACCGGAAATTGCATCTTTTGTAGTTAGTGTACCAGAAATAGCCCCATTTCCTGAAATGCCACCATTGCCGCAAACAGAAGCCTTTATTTTTGATTATGAGGAATATCAAAAAGATGGTGAAAAATACATGAAGAAATGGCAAAAGAATTTTGAAAAGAGTTTTGATAAAAAACATCAAAAAAGATTAGAGGAATGGGCCGGGCGAATGGAGGAAAAAGGCGAAGCAATGGAAAAGAAAATGGAAGCTTATAATGAAAGACGAGAATTATTATTAGAAAAGCGTCATGAAAAAATGGAGCAAAGGCAAGAGGAGTTTCGACAGAGGCAAGAAGAAGGAGAAGAGCGTAGAATCTTTATTCAATCTAATGAAAATTCGCCGAATATATTTTATTACTCCAATGAAGGAGAACAAAAGAATTTTAAAATTAAAAAGACCATAAAAATTAGCTTACCAAAGTCTACCAGAATAAAAATGGATGTACGCCATGGTGAGGTTAAACTAGCTGAGAATACCAAAAACTTGAATGCGAACCTATCGCATTCAAGCCTATGGGCAGTTACTATAGACGGAGAAGAAACTAATGTTTCTGCCTCATATACGCCTGTAAGTGTTCAAAGATGGAATTATGGACGTTTAAGTACTTCTTATTCAGAAGAAATTTTATTATCAGAAGTGGTTCAATTACAATTGCAGGCAACTTCATCTGATGTTACTATAGATAAATTATTTAAAAATGCATTTATAAAGAATGATTTTGGATCGGTGCACGTATTTGAATTGGGAGACGATTTTAAAGACCTGGATGTTAGTGTAAAAAATGGAGAATTAAATGTTACCGTACCAAAAGTAGCTACCAATATATATATTAAAGGAAATTCATCGACATTAAAATTGCCAGAAGGTTTACAAATGATAGCGACCAAGAATGGCACTACAACGATTCATAAGGGGCATCATATAAAAGCCAATAATGATCGATCTATAGTAATTACATCAGATTACAGCGAAGTAGTTCTTCAGTAGCTATTTTACCAACTGTAATGTCCCAAAAACATTTGCATCTATCCACCCTTTATTCTTATTTTCTCCTGCTACAAATACAGATCCTATTAAGTTCTCTCGCTTTTCACTACGATCATTATCCGCATAGGCAAGTGCAAAACCAATTTTCTTATTCTCTTTGAGTACTACAGGCTTAATATTCGGTTCATCGTTATATATGCCAGGGTAAACCTTTACAAACATTTCCCAATAGGTAGTATTGCCTTCCGTTAGGTGCTTAGAAATGATATGGTCATTGTATAAGGTAGGTTTTTCGTCAACACCTAAATCCACAACATTACCATCTAAGGCTACATGGTAGGTAAATGCATTATGATTAAATCTATGCTGCCCACCAGAATTATCTTCATCTATATAAACAATGACGCAGTCATCGTTCCACCAAAGTTTTAACGGATCTTCAGTTTTGTCCAAAATAATGTCATCTACTATTTCTAAAAGAATATAAAGTCCGTCCTCGTTCCAGGCAATTTTATACCTACCGTTGTAATCATCATGGTCAAAAGGTCCACCGATCCAATTTTGGTCAATAGGTTTCCAATCCAGTAAATTCCAATAGTTTTCTATAGCCCTACCATCTAGAGTAGGAGAGTCATTAATATAGGAGACTGGTGTTACTTGAGAGTTTTTCTTATTACTTACGTTTTTGCATGACACAAGGCCAAAAACGAGTAAAAGATAAATAGTCCATTTCATAATAAGCAGTTGGCGTCTATGATGTAAACACACTATTTACTTAATTATTGTAAGATAATTAGTACTTTGTTATAAGAAGTAATATTTAGTAAAGCTTAAATAACTATTCCAGAATTATATGAAGCAGGGTAAAGTTCAATTTATAAAAGTAGTTATAGAATAAAACAAGCACCTTTTTCGGGGTGCTTGTCTTTATATATTTCTTGGTAAATTTTTAATGTGCACTTTTCTTTAGATAATCTCCAAAGTTTTCTTTAAATCTATTTAATCTTGGTATGGAAACGTTCCTTATGTACGAATTGTTTGGATTGTTCTTTTCATAATCTTGATGATAGTCCTCTGCTTTGTAAAATACCGTATAGGGTATCACTTCTGTAGTAATTGGATCATTGTCGTAAACTTTGTTATCGGTAAGTGCCTGCATATAGCTTTCTATGATTTTCTTTTGCTGATCATTTTTGTAAAAAGCTATAGACCGGTATTGTCTTCCGCGATCCGGTCCTTGTCTATTTAATTGTGTAGGGTCATGAGAACCGAAAAATACTTGAACCAATTCTGTAAATGAAATTACACTAGGGTCGTAATAAACCTCTACAGCCTCTGCATGGTCTGTTTTACCGTAACCAACTTCTTCATAAGTAGGGTTCTTTTGTTTGCCCCCGGCATAGCCGGATACTACTTCCTTAACTCCCTTTACACTTTCAAAAATAGCTTCAACGCACCAAAAGCATCCACTGGCAAAATAGGCAGTTTCATATTTACTTAATTGTTGTGGGCTCAATTTTACTTCTTCCTCTATTTCCTCATCTGTTGATTGCATCATTTCAGAATTTTCGGAAATCGTATTTTTTTTGACTTTAGACTGGCAACTGGTAGCTATCATAGTTGCACAGGCCAATAAAGTGACTTGTAATAATTTCATAATAATTTTCTTTTAGCAATTGGTAGGTAATTTACAAAGACCTTACGAGGAAAACGGTTAAAAAATGTTAACGACATTGAAGGAAATTATATTTTTGGGAAATGAACACACTACTAGAAGCTCTTGAGTCTTACTCGGCAGAAACCATTTGCATATTAGACTTCGCTATTTCTTCAAATGCATATGTGGCTTTGGATATTTCTAAGTCCAACAAAGATTTATTAAATCTGGATATTACAGATTACACCGTTTGTCAAGCTTATATAGATAATGTACTTAAAAGTAAACAAGGTGTTATTGCCTACGGTGGATATTTAGAACAAAGAAACTTATATAGTGATAAGAAAGGTTTTACATCAGATACACAACCAATAAGAAATATTCATTTAGGTATGGATTTCTGGCACGCTGCAGGTACTAAAGTAATGGTACCTATAGACGGAAGCGTGCATAGCTTTAAAAATAATACCACCATTGGTGATTATGGACCAACTATTATTTTAGAACATGTTTTAAATGGTATTACCTTCTATACGTTATATGGTCATTTGAGCTTGGCTTCATTATCTGGACTATATATAGGAAAGAATTTTAAGGCAGGAGACGTAATGGCAACTTTGGGTACACCGGATATCAATGTTAACTACGCCCCACATCTTCATTTTCAAATTATAAAAGACCTGGAAGGTAAGGAAGGTGATTACCCAGGTGTGTGTGCAGAAGCTAAATTATCTTTTTACAAGGAAAACTGCCCAGACCCCAATGTGTTATTGAAATTAGGATAAAGTAAAAAGTTTTAAGTTGGAATATTGAAAATAGAAAATAAAGCGTAGAGTATAGATTTGTTAGAAGTGCGAGTTACAAAGTATTAAGTCTGAAGTTGGAAATATTGAAAATAGAAAATAGAGTATAGAGAATAGACTTGTTGCGAATTGCAAAATCGGTAATACTAGATTGCAAAAGAGAAAATAGCGTATTTAGTAAAGCGAATTACTAGAGCAATTATTAACGTAATATCTTAGTACTTTATACTTATTATTTAATTCTAAAAAACGCGAAGCGTTAAAGTAAGCAACCAACAACCAACTTCTATTTTCTCTATTCTATCCTCTCTTTTCTTTTTTTAAAACTTGAACTTGAATTTGTATTTGAGTTTGATTTTTGCATTTGAATTTGAACAAGAAATCGGTTAACGACATCAATTATCGGTAAGGTGATTTTAGGTTGTTTGTCATTCGTC
This sequence comes from Maribacter huludaoensis, assembly GCF_029350945.1. Taxonomy (GTDB): domain Bacteria; phylum Bacteroidota; class Bacteroidia; order Flavobacteriales; family Flavobacteriaceae; genus Maribacter; species Maribacter huludaoensis. The sequence continues at coordinate 962,370 of NZ_JARKMS010000002.1, forward strand.
GATGAGATTTTACACTTTACCCGAACTTGTGTCAACCAACGAGAATTAGGGGTTTTTCAGCGATTCATCACCTAGTAAAACAAGGCCTGCGGCGTTCTATTATTGTAACAAACGCAAGTCATGAAAATAATAATAGCAACAATCTTCATCATCTTTTTAAGCTTTACTGCTCAAGCACAAGACAATACATCAGATGTAAAAGTTGAAACTATTGAGATGGGCATCGTTACTGAAACTACATTTGAAGTCAAAGAAAACATTTCAACAGAAGTTGCTAGATTATACAAGTTTAAAAACTCAAGAGTTAAAAGAGATTTAAATTTTATAACCAAAGCGAACAAACCTAAAATGGCTTAGTCTTTTAGAATGAAGTATTAAGTAAAAAGTATTAACTACATAGTGTATACGGATTATTAGAAAATAGAAAATAGAAGTTAGAAAATAGACTTCATAACAATTATTAATAGAGAATTTAGCGAAGCTAAATTTATTTCTAGTAACGGACAGCGGACAGCGGACAGCGGACAGCGGACAGCGGACAGCGGACAGCGGACAGCGGACAGCGGACAGCGGACAGCGGACAACGGACAACGGACAACGGACAACCAAAATCTAATACTTCAATTTCCATTATTAAACTTACCTCTTGTAGTCCTTTTATCTATCACAAATGCAACTATGTAGGAAAAAGCTTATTAACTCGATAAACTGCACAAATACAACCAATAATAGGTCAATTTTTTGTAGGAAAACGGACTACAAAAACTGGTAGTACATCGAAATGCATACTTTTCATCGTAAAAACCATACCTCTTATCGAATTGAAAATACGTTTACTTACGGGTAGGTGGTTATCTATACACCAAATTTACCTACTTTATTATGCGTACAATTATTTTTTTATTCCTTGTTATCTGTTTGGGAACCAAGTCCCAAGCACAATCGAAGTCACCAGATACGAAAGTACAGACCATTGTTATGCCCATGGCAGAAGTAGCAATTAAGTCTAACGTAAACACTCCCGGTTTCCAAACAGCTGCAAGGTTTTACACAGTCAAAAATGCAAGAATAAAACGTGCTTTACTTTTTAAGGCAAGGGTGAGAACAGTTTCTTTTGCCTAGTTCAATTCTTCTACAAGTTTTTCGGTTACCTCTGTTCCCCCTTGAGGTAATACTATAGTTTTTAAAACATTCCAAACATTTTCGGTAACTATTCTCTGACCTTCTGCAGTTGGGTGAATACCATCTTCTAAGTTCAATTCAGGAATACAGGCAACACCCTCCAATAAAAACGGAATCAATTCTATATCATTACTTTTTGCCAATGCAGGATACATCATTTTAAACTGCGAAGCATAATCTGCACCCATATTTGGCGGTATTTGCATACCGGCCAATATAATTTGTGTTTTGGGGTTTTTATCTTTGACCATATCGATCATGGCTTGCAAGTTGTTCATAGACTCCGTAATAGGAATTCCTCGCAATCCGTCGTTTGCACCTAATTCCAAAACAAAAATATCTACCGGCTGATTTAGGACCCAGTCCAAACGGTTTAAGCCCCCAGAAGTAGTTTCACCACTTAATCCAGAGTTGATTACCTTGTAATCTAACCCTAAAGAATCTAATTTTAATTGAATTCTATTAGGAAAACCTTCTTTGGTATCTAAGCCATACGCAGCGGTAAGGCTGTTTCCGTAGAATAAAATTACTTTGTCATCGGCAGAAACAGCTTCTTTTTCAGGGCTGCTAACAGTTTCGGTTTGGGTGTCAGTTTGCTTTTTTTCTGACGTTTCTCCACATCCAACGAACAACAACACCACTAAAAAATAACGAAACTTTAATACTTTCAACATAGGCTTAACTTATTAGATTCCAAATCATTTGTTTATTTTGTTGTCTTGTACCAAAATGATTTATGACAAAGATATTAAACGTACGTAATCTAAAGAAAACGTATACCAGCGGATCTAAGAATTTGACGGTTATTGATGTTATTTCTTTTTCTATTGAAGAAGGCGACACTTTTGCTATCGTTGGTCCGTCAGGAAGTGGAAAAACAACACTGTTAGGCCTTTGCGCGGGATTAGATGAAATCAACGACGGAGTAATTGAACTTTGCGGTGAAGATTTAAGTAGTTTAAACGAAGATCAACGTGCTTTACTACGAAATGAGAAAGTAGGATTTATTTTTCAAGATTTTCAACTACTGCCCACATTAACAGCCTTAGAAAACGTTAGTGTACCCTTAGAGTTACAGGGTGCAACCAATGCTTCTAAAGATGCAATGGAACTTCTGGACAAGGTAGGTTTAGGTAATCGTCATGACCATTATCCGTCTCAACTATCTGGTGGTGAACAACAGCGAGTTGCCTTGGCACGGGCATTTTCAAATAAACCCTCTATTCTTTTTGCCGATGAGCCTACAGGTAATTTAGATGAAGAAACTGGAGAAAAGGTTATTAAGCTTTTGTTTGACCTGAATAAAGAAATGGGAACTACATTGGTGATTGTTACCCATGATTTAGAGCTGGCAAACCTGAACAAGCATGTATTGCGACTTAAAGGTGGTAAAATAGTAATTAACGAAACCACGGCTACATCTTGAGTACAACACAAAGAACATCTAACGCATCATTTAATTGGCTTTTGAAAATGGCTTGGCGTGATGGTAAGGCAAGTGGCAAGCGCTTGTTACTTTTCATGGCTTCTATTATTCTAGGTATAGCCGCAGTTGTTTCAATTCAATCTTTTAGCGATAACCTAAAAGATAATATTGGTCTACAGTCAAAAGCACTCATGGGTGCAGATTTTTTAATTGATAGTAATCAGCCGGCAAATGACAGGGTAGCGGCATTAATGGATTCTTTAGGAGGGTATAATGCAAGAGAAGTCAATTTTGCCTCAATGGCGGCTTTCCCTAAAAGTCTAACTACAAAATTAGTACAGGTACGTGCCGTTGAAGGTGCTTTTCCTTTTTATGGAGCATTAGAAACTGAACCTGCCAAAGCTGCAAAAGAATACTTGAAAAAAGGCGGGGCATTAGTTGATGCTACGGCAATGCTTCAATACAATTTAAAACCTGGCGATAGTGTAAAACTTGGTAACATTACTTTCCCTATTGTTGGGTCCTTGATTACCGCTCCTGGTAGCACAGGTATTGGTGCCACTGCAGCGCCACCTATAATTGTGCCTTTTCGCTTTATGGAAGATAGCGGGCTCTTACAGCGTGGTAGTCGTCTAAAGTATAATTATTACTTCAACAATGACAAGGCAGATCTAGAAGCCCTGAGTAAAGATGTTGACCCGTTATTAGATGCTGAGAATGCTGATATGGATACCCATACCGATACTAGTGAACGCCTGGGACGTAGATATGAAAATGTAGGTCGTTTTCTAAATTTGGTCGCATTTATAGCACTTCTCTTAGGGTGTGTTGGTATTGCCAGTTCTGTACATATTTATATAAAAGAAAAATTAAAGGCAGTTGCAGTGCTAAAGTGTTTGGGGGCAACTAGAAAACAGACATTTTTAATTTACCTGATCCAGATTGCTGGAATGGGCTTGTTAGGCGGACTCATAGGTACCATTATAGGATTGTTATTACAACAGACTTTTCCGCTAATATTACAAGAGTTTTTACCATTTGAAGTAGAAATATCTACTTCATTTCAAGCCATATTCGTTGGGTTGTTACTAGGTGTTTGTATGTCGGTTTTATTTGCCTTGTCACCATTGATCCATACTTGGTTTGTTTCCCCTTTACAAGTATTGCGGGTGCAAGAAGATACTGGTAAAAAGGCAAGAACTTATCAAATTTGGGTAGTTGTTGCCATAGTACTTTTTATATTTTTATTCGCATTTTGGCTGTTGGGAAGATGGGCGTTCGCATTGAGTTTTGTAGGAGGTATATTGGTGACTTTTTCCATTTTAGCGGGTGTGTCTATTTTATTTATGCGATTGATAAAACGCTACTTTCCAAAATCATGGAGTTTTGCCGCTAGACAGAGTTTGTTGAATTTATACCGACCGAATAACCAGACGGTAGTGTTGATTTTAGCTATTGGTATTGGAACATTTTTGATCAGTACATTATATTTTACAAAAGATTTTCTTCTGGCTAAAACTTCTTTCGAGGCAAGTGCCGAGAGTCCGAATTTAATTTTGTTCGATGTACAAACCGATCAACGTGATGCCGTGACAAATACCATTACCCCAAAAGGTCTTCCCGTTATAGATAATATTCCTATCGTTACAATGAGAATTGAGCGTATAAAGAATAGAAATGTAAATGACATTAGAATAGATACTACTACCCGAGTGAACAAGTGGATTTTAAACCATGAGTTTAGAACTACGTATAGGGATTCCATGATCGGTTCAGAGAAACTATTGGAAGGGGAGTGGATGCCTACCGTAGACCCTAATGCAAAAATAATTCCTATTTCATTGGCAGAAAATGTTGCCAATGACGCTTTGGTAACCTTAGGCGATACATTGTTATTTAATGTTCAGGGAAAATTGATGACCACCGTTGTAGGTAATATCCGTCAGGTAGATTGGGCTAGAATGCAGCTCAATTTTTCTATCGTATTTCCAAAAGGTGTGTTAGAAAATGCACCACAGTTTCATGTGGTAACAACAAATGCCCCGGATAAAAAATCATCGGCAAATCTGCAAAGAGAATTGGTGAAGAAATTCCCCAATGTATCGATCATAGATTTAAGACAGGTAGTAACCTTGGTCGAAGATATTTTAGATAAAATTTCATGGGTCATATCTTTTATGGCATTTTTCAGTATTCTAACAGGAATTATCGTCTTGATCGGCTCCGTTCGTAACAGTAAATACCAGCGCATTCGGGAAAGTGTATTGTTAAGAACACTTGGTGCCCAGAGTAAACAGATTTTAAAAATTAATGCCCTAGAATACTTTTTTTTAGGGGTTTTAGGAAGCGGAGTAGGGGTTTTACTTTCGTTACTAAGCAGCTTTCTACTCGCATATTTTATTTTCGATACGCCATTTATTCCGTCCTGGGTTCCATTTTTAGTTGTGTTACCGGGCATAACATTATTGGTCCTAGCTATCGGATTAATGAACAGTAGAGGGGTGTTAAATAGTCCGCCATTACAGGTACTGCGGAAAGAAGCAAATTGAGAAAAGCTTTTTCTGATATAAAATTGATGGTTGCATTATAAGTTTTCTACCTTTAAAAACATGGGAAAGCAACTATTCTATTTGTTCATTATGTCGTTATTGTTATGTTCTTGTAGAACCAATAATGTAAAAGCCGATTTAATAATTACCAATGCCAATATCTGGACCGGTAATTCAGACTTACCAAAAGCTGAGGCAATGGCCATAAAAGCAGATACCATTTTGGCCATTGGCTTATTTGATGATATTCAAAAGTTTAAAGGCTCAATTACTGAAATAAAAGATGTAAGCGGAAAATTTATTACACCAGGTTTTATTGATACTCATGTGCATTTATTAATGGGTGGTAATAGCTTATTGAACGTAGCGTTGCGTGATGTTGATAGTAAAGAAGAATTCATAAATAAAATAGCATCGTTCGCTAAAGAAATAGAACCTGGTAAATGGATCGTTGAGGGAAATTGGGACCATACCCTGTGGGGAGGTGAATTACCTAATAAAGATTGGATAGATGAATTTACGGGTGAAAATCCGGTTGCAATTTATAGAATGGACGGTCATATGATTCTAGCCAACTCGGCAGCGCTAAAAATTGCCGGTATAGATGAGAATAGTCCTAAGGTAGAAAATGGAGAAATTGTTAAAAATAAAGATGGTATACCGTCAGGAATTCTTAAAAGTGAAGCCATGTATTTGGTTTTAAATAAAATTCCGGAGTTAACAATAACAGAAAAGGAAAAGGCAATTAGTGCAGCTCAAGATTATCTGGTTTCACAAGGGGTAACGAGTATTCATGATGTAGATAGTTTGGGTGGATATGAAATTTTAGAAAAAATGAATTTCAATGATCAACTTAAGGTAAGGGTTTACACGGCCGATCCGTTGAAGTATTGGAAAACAACAACTAAAGATGAAAAAAACTCCAAATGGTTAAAGAACGGTCTTATGAAAGGCTTTGTTGACGGCTCGTTAGGTTCGCATACTGCAGCCTTTAAAGATCCTTATTCGGATAAGCCATCAGATAGCGGTTTATTTATTGTAGATAAGGATAGCTTAAATACTTGGGTCATAAATGCGGATAAACAACAATTGCAGATTACCGTTCACGCAATAGGCGATTTGGCAAACAGCACCATATTAGATTTTTTTGATAGTGTTGTGGTTAAAAACGGAAAACGAGATAGGCGATTAAGAATAGAACATGCGCAACACTTGGCGGTAGAGGATATTGATAGATTTTCCAAACTTGATGTCATTACGAGTATGCAACCCTATCATGCCATTGATGACGGTAGATGGGCTGAAGAGTTAATTGGACATGAACGGATAAAGACTACCTATGCTTTTAAATCTATTTTAGATGCCAACACAACTTTAGTATTTGGTAGTGATTGGCCTGTGGCGCCTGCATCACCTTTATATGGGATTTATGCTGCCGTCACCAGAAGAACTCTAGATGCCAAAAATCCTGATGGTTGGGTTCCTGAACAAAAAATAAATGTGGAACAGGCATTAAGAGCATATACTAAAGATGCTGCTTTTAGCTCTTTTGATGAAAATATAAAAGGCACTTTAGAACCGGGTAAATTGGCAGATTTTGTTATTTTAAAAGAAGATATTTTTCAAATTGACCCTACATCCATTAAAGACGTACAAGTGTTGGAGACTTATGTTGGCGGTAAACGTATGTTTGTACATAGTGAGCTTTCTAAGTAACAATTAATTTCTTTGTACGTTTTCCGTTTTAAATAGTCTCTTATTACTTAATTACGGATAAATTACGCACTATACGTAATTTGTCAACTAATCAACATAGCTTTGCAACTGAAATACAAAAGTTATTGTTATGCCGTTGTTTACCGATTTAAAAATATCTAGAAACCTAGAAAAAGCACTTGAAGATTTAGGTTTTGAAAATACTACTCCCATTCAAGAGAAAGCTTTTCCTATTGTAATGAGTGGTAGTGATGTTGTTGGTATTGCGCAAACGGGTACCGGTAAAACATTTGCTTATTTACTTCCTATTTTAAATACGCTGAAGTTTTCCAAAGAAATCCATCCAAAGGTTATTATTCTTGTACCTACACGTGAGTTGGTGGTACAGGTGGTAGAAGAGGCGGAGAAACTGTCTAAATATTCTGGAACTAGAATTTTAGGTGTGTTTGGTGGTAAAAGTATGTTGCGCCAAAAGGAGGCTTTGGCATTGGGTACAGATGTATTGGTGGCAACCCCTGCCAGACTTTATGATCTTATTCTAACTAAAGCGGTTCAATTAAAACAAGTGAAGAAGCTTGTTATCGATGAGGTCGATGTAATGCTGGACCTGGGTTTTAGATTTCAACTTGTAAATATTTTTGAACTCTTGCCTCAGAAGAGACAGAATATCATGTTTTCCGCTACCATGACCGATGATATTGAATTGTTTATTACCGATTTCTTTACAGGCGTTCAAAAAATTGCTATTGCCGTTAGTGGTACTCCTCTAGAAAATATTACCCAGTATACTTACGCTACCCCTAACTTTTATACAAAAGTTAACCTGTTGGTCCACTTATTACAAAATGTAGAAACGTACCATAAGGTTTTGGTTTTTGTTTCCAGTAAGCGCAGTGCAGATTTATTGTTCAAAGAATTGGCGGAGTACTTTAGTGAAGAAATATGCATTATTCACTCCAATAAAACTCAGAACTACAGACTACGCTCCATTAATCAGTTTGACGAAGGTAAGAACCGTATTTTGGTAACTACAGATGTTATGGCACGTGGACTGGATTTACAGGAAATTTCTCATGTAATAAACTTTGATACTCCGTCATATCCTGAAAACTACATGCACCGTATTGGTAGAACAGGTAGGGCAGAGAAAGAAGGAACTTCTATTTTATTGTACACGGAAAAAGAAGAAGAAGCCAAGAATGCTATAGAGGATTTAATGTCTCATAAGATAAATCAATTACCATTACCAGAGGATGTAGAAATTGCTACACAACTTACTTTTGACGAGCAACCTAAGCATAGAGAACGTGAAAATCCGCTTAATATAAACGAAGAGGAGCGTGGAGCAAGTTTTCATGAGAAATCTGATAAGAACAAGAAGGAGAATCAAGGTGGCTCGTATAAACGTATCATTAAAAAGAAGTACACTAAACCGAAGACCCGTGGAGATAAAAACTACGGTAAACGTGGTAGAAACAAAAAATAGGTTTCATTTATTTCAAATTAATTGATTTTATATTCTAAAAATAGAATGTTCTTTTATACCCTAGTTTTAGGGCTGTTCTAAATTTTCAGCATTTAAAAACATCGATTAAATACACATCAAATCGGTGTGGTGTTTTTAGGTCAAAAACCATTCGTCGACACTTTTTGTCTATTCGTCATAGAATTTTACGCTAGGCGAAAATTATAGCAGTTTAGCGAGGGTAAGAGCCATTATCCTCTATCTGAAACTACTTTTATATTGTTCAACATTACGATATGAAAGCATTATTCACCACACTAATAGTTATTTTCGCCGGCGCATTGGCACTGGCACAAACTCCCCAAACAGATGATAAAATTAACGCTACTGAAGTGGGTGTTGTTTTGGCTGATAGCACTGACAATATTAACCACGAAAAAGAGATTACTATCACTGATGAGACGTCGATAGCACGCTTGTACAGATATAAGAATGCAAGGGTTAACAAAGAATTAGCTTTTATTACAGCTAAGGATTACGGTAAATTGGCATAATCTTTGCCCTAAACAACAAGGTGCAATTAAGCATCTTATAAATATTAAAACTATGATGTTACTTTCAATTTTAATACCAGCAGTTATCGTTATTGCAACAATTGCCTTTACTTCAAAAAATGAAAAAAAAGTACGTCCAATTAAAGTACCTGTAAACAAGCGTAAGTTTTAATTTTTTACGCCAGGCTGCTTAATAGTATAATTACTTTTAGCTTTTGCCTTATCTACTTGGCGTTTAACATCTGCCAGTAGCGCTTTGGAATCATAGATGATTCCGTCTTTAATGGTGTATTTAACACCACCAACCCGAACCACCTCATTGTCCTTGGTAAGTTTAATAGCTCCCGTACCATACAATACTTTGAAATTTTGTAGCGGATTTTCCTCAACAATGACAAAGTCTGCCAATTTGCCTATGGTTACCGAACCTAATTTGTCATCCAAACCTAATGCCTCTGCACCATTTAGTGTAGCAGATTGTATGATTTCTAAAGGATGAAACCCAGCTTCTCGCATTAATTCCAGTTCTCTTATATAGGCAAAACCATATAATTGAAAAATGAATCTGGAATCTGATCCCGTGGTTACTCTACCACCTCTGTTTTTAAATTCATTGATAAAGGTCATCCAAAGTTTATAATTTTTTCTCCAGGCAACTTCTTGTTCCGTGCCCCAATCATGCCAGTACGATCCATGAGATACTTTGCTAGGTTGATAAAACTCCCATAAAGATGGCAATGTATAATCTTCATGCCATTCAGCTCTTCTTGCGCGCTGTAAATCTCTACTAGCCTCATATATGTTGAAAGTTGGGTCCAAGGTAAAATCAAGTTCCAATAATTCGTTCATTACGTTATTCCAGTGTTCGGAATAAGGCTGGGCCGCTTGTTCCCATAATTTTCCGGCATTTTCAAAACGATCTTGCTCGTTTTGGTAGTTGTAGTCCAACGGAAAATCTTGTACCGTTCTATCATCGAACAAAGCTTCTGGTAACCCGTACCAATGCTCCATAGAGGTTAATCCCGCTCTGGCGGAATGTAAAACATTCCAACGGGCAACGCTCATTTGCGCATGGTGGCATGCAGAACCTAATCCTAATTTCTTGTTCTCGTCCAATGCCGCTGCCATAATTGCCGGTTCGGCTCCAAAGAACTTAATACCGTCAGCTCCTCTTTTGGCATTGGCGCGTACCCATTCCCTAGCTTGTTCAGGAGTAGAAATAGGAATATCGTTCAACGGATTAAAAGATTTACTTGTTTGCCCGAAAGCAGTATAGGAAATAATACGCGGAGCAATGATTTCATTTTTTTCGCTTTTTCGTTTTAAGTCAAGCGTGACATCAATACCTCTACCGGCAACTTCACGGGCGGTAGTTACACCATGCGCCATCCAAAGTTTAAATACATAGTCTGGATCAGCGCCTTGGGCATCACCGCCAATATGAGTGTGCATATCAATAAAACCGGGCATTAAGTACATACCGGTACAATCCAATTCTTTACCACCTGACTTTAATTTTGGCCTCTTGGCCGCATCTATATCTACACCTGGATAACCAACCACCTTTATATTGGTGATCACATTGTTTTCTACAACAATGTCAATAGGTCCTTGTGGTGGTGCTCCGTTACCATTAATAAGCATTACGCCTCTAATGATCAATTGATCGTGGGGTCCGTCCCCTTCAAGAGATTGTGCTTGTATTGTAAACCATACGGATAAGAATAGAACTGGTAAGAGCAGATGTTTACGTAACATAGGGTGGTTGTTTGCGTTAGTTTCCTTAAATATAGAGAAACCCGCAAAAAGAACGGTGAACGTTTGATAACTTTACAAATAAAAAGTGTTGTTGTTATTTGTACTTAAAGCATTAAGCAACTGGAGATAATTGTTGTTTGATTTCTTGGAACTTGATGATGTAATTAGTTCCTTTTTTGGAATTATCGCGTTCTATTGTTCCGCGTAATTGTCGCGTAAGGTTATGAATCAATTTTAAACCTAAAGACTTTGTGTTTTTATGATTAATGGTTTCCGGAAAGCCGATTCCATTATCACCAATCTCAAGAATATAGCAGTTTTTTTGTTCACTATCTTTTCTAAGTTTAATACTGATGATGCCTTCGTTATCGTTTTCTATACCATATTTTAAGGCATTGGTCAAGGTTTCATTAATTAAAAGCCCTAATGGAATTGCCGTGTCTATTCCCAATTTTATATCGGGAATATCTATATTTAAATCAACATTGTTGTCGTTGCCCTTTATTGAACGAATTAAATATTCACCCAATTCCAACACATATGATTTGTATTCAATGTGGCTAATATCATTACGCATATACAGCATTTCATGAACCATTGCCATTGCAATTACCCTATTTTGGGTTCCTTTTAACAAGCCTTTCATTGGGCCTGTTTCTATATTTCTGGATTGTAAGCTCAACAAACTGGAAACTGTTTGAAGATTGTTTTTTACTCTATGGTGAACTTCTTTTAAAAGATTTTCCTTTTCGTGTACTTGGTTTGCCAGTGCCTTTTTTGAACTATACATGGCATTGTACGTTTTTAGCAATGTTTTTCCTAAAGTGTTTCCTAATATGAAAACAGCGAACAAAACGGAAACTAAGCTAAAGACCGAGCTTGATTCTTCTGGAACCAAATTTTCTGTAACACGCAATTCAGGTATGTTCTGTGTAAAAACCAATAGTATTAGAACGGTTATAATATTAAAATAAACTTTGCCATATTTAGTACTATTAATAAAACCTCCAAAGGCGATCAACGGAATCATGAATATAAACGCACTGTGAATGCCACCACTATATACAGTTACTATAACCGCTGTAATTAATCCTATTATAGAAGAAAAATTAAAGGTGGGTACTATATTTTTATGAGACCTGAAGTAAAGTAGATTAATAATGTTCAAGACGGCAAAGCCGACAAGGGCAAAAGGTATGATCTGAGTTATGTTCAAAAAGAAATAGCATAAAGCCCCAAAAAGAATGGAGATAATGCTTGTGGTATAATTTACCCTTAAAAATAGTTTGGTTTTATCCTGTAGACGTTCTTTGTCAATGGTAAATCCGGGCATAGAAATTATTTATGTACTAGAAAATATACAAATTACGTAATGTAAATCTAATTATGTTTTTATCATTATACTAGTATTTTCGACTTTAGTATGATAAAAACTGTTATAATTTTTTAGAATAACATATTTTTTATCCCTAAATAATACTTAAAAATATGAAATGATCTGTTAATTGAATACTTCATTGTATTTTTCTAATAAAAAGCATTTAGGAAGAATTAATTTCTACTAGGTTTATTTATAGTCTGTTATAGGTGTCAAATAAAATAGGCATCTATTTAGATGCCTATTTTAAACTTATGATTATATTAAAATTAATCTTGTGTCAACACCCAAGATCCGTTTTGTAAAAGTGGTTCAGCTTGTTTAAATTTTACCGTTTTACTTTCGCCGCTCATTACATTTTTAATGGTTACACGCTCATTTCTACCAATTTTTGGTTGTTCCCTGGTAATAGTTTCGGTAACCGAAGGTCGCTCAGCTTGATTTTGGCTTACTGCTCTACTACGTGCCGCTAACTCATCACTATTTGGAATTTCCTCTTTAGTAGTCTTTAAATTTTCTTTGCGTTGTACATTTCTTTCTTCTTGAATGGCATTGGGGTTCTCAGAAGGCAACTCTCCTTTGAACAAGAAAGAAACTACATCTTTGTTTACTTTCTCTATCATAGATTTAAAAAGTTCAAATGCTTCGAACTTATAAATCAACAAAGGGTCTTTTTGTTCGTGGACCGCTAGTTGTACAGATTGTTTCAACTCATCCATCTTACGTAAATGTGTTTTCCACGAATCATCTATAATAGCCAATGAAATATTCTTCTCGAAATCTGTAATCAGTTGTTTACCGTTGCTGTCATAAGCTTCTTGTAGGTTGGTTACTACATTCAAACTTTTAATACCGTCTGTAAAAGGAACTACAATACGCTCAAAGTTATTGGCATTGTCTTCATGTACTTTTTTAATGACCGGAAAGGCTGCTGCAGCGTTGCGCTCCATTTTGTCGTTATAATGTCCGTAAGCTGCCTTGTAAATTTTGCCGGTAATTTCTTGAGCGGACAATTTGCCGAACTCAGCCTCATCTACAGGTGCCGTGATAGAGAAGTATTTGATCAATTCAAATTCTAAATTCTTATAATCACTGGCAGCTTTATTGCTTTCTACGATAACCTCACAGGTATCATATATCATATTGGCGATGTCAAGTTTTAATCGCTCGCCTTGTAATGCATGGCGTCTTCTTTTGTAAACGACTTCACGTTGCGCGTTCATTACGTCATCATATTCCAACAAACGTTTACGAACGCCAAAGTTGTTTTCCTCCACCTTTTTCTGAGCACGTTCAATAGATTTTGTCATCATGCTGTGTTGAATAACTTCACCATCTTCCAAGCCCATTTTGTCCATCATTTTGGCGACCCTGTCAGAACCGAACAAACGCATTAGGTTGTCTTCTAAAGAGACGTAGAATTGAGAACTACCAGGATCTCCTTGACGACCAGATCTACCACGTAACTGTCTGTCAACACGACGAGAGTCATGTCTTTCCGTACCTATGATCGCAAGACCCCCCGCTTTTTTAACGGCATCAGATAATTTAATATCGGTACCACGACCTGCCATGTTGGTCGCTATGGTTACAACACCGGCGTTACCGGCCTCAGCAACTACATCTGCTTCTTTCTTGTGAAGTTTTGCGTTAAGTACATTATGAGGAACTTTACGAACACTCAATAATTTTGATAGTAATTCTGATATTTCTACAGAAGTTGTACCGATCAATACAGGTCTGCCCGCTTGACTTATTTTCGTTACTTCTTCTATAATAGCATTATATTTCTCTCTTTTTGTTTTGTAGATAAGATCATTTTTGTCTTCTCTTGCAATAGGTCTGTTGGTAGGAATTTCCATTACATCTAGCTTGTAAATTTCCCAGAATTCACCAGCTTCCGTTACAGCGGTACCTGTCATACCCGCAAGTTTACGGTACATTCTAAAGTAGTTCTGTAAAGTAACGGTTGCAAAAGTTTGTGTCAACGCTTCAATTTTCACGTTCTCCTTTGCTTCAATTGCCTGATGTAATCCGTCAGAATATCTACGGCCGTCCATAATACGTCCCGTTTGCTCATCTACGATCATTACCTTATTATCCATAACCACATATTCGGTATCCTTTTCAAATAAGGTATAAGCTTTTAATAATTGGCTCATGGTATGAATACGCTCGCTCTTAACGGTGAAATCTTTAAAAAGCTCTTCTTTTAGTTCAGCTTCTTTTTCAATTTCAAGATTTTGATTTTCAATCTTCGCAATTTCTGCACCTATGTCCGGCATTACGAAGAAATCTTTATCCTGCTCGCCAGAAATATAATTTACCCCTTTGTCCGTCAATTCAATTTGGTTGTTCTTTTCGTCAATTACAAAAAGTAAATCTTCATCAACAACCGGCATTTCCCTGTTGTTGTCCTGCATATAATAATTCTCTGTTTTTTGAAGTAATTGTTTTACTCCTTCCTCACTTAAGAATTTTATTAAGGCCTTGTTCTTTGGTAATCCACGATATACTCTTAATAATAAGAAACCACCTTCTTTTGTATCACCTTCGGCAATTAATTTTTTAGCTTCTGCCAAAACACCGGTTAAATGTTGGCGTTGTTTTCTAACGATTTCATCGACCTTTGGTTTTAACTCGTTGAATTCATGACGGTCACCTTCCGGTACAGGACCTGAAATGATAAGAGGTGTACGTGCATCATCTACCAAAACAGAATCTACCTCATCGACCATGGCATAGTTATGTGGGCGTTGTACCAAATCTTTTGGTGTGTGCGCCATATTATCCCTTAGATAATCAAAACCGAATTCATTATTAGTTCCGTATGTAATATCTGCATTGTAGGCAGCACGTCTACCATCTGAATTTGGTCTGTGGTAATCTATACAATCTACTGTTAAACCATGAAATTGAAAAATAGGTGCCATCCAAGCACTATCCCTTTTTGCCAAATAATCGTTTACGGTTACCAAATGCGCGCCATTACCTGTTAAAGCGTTAAGGTATAAAGGTAACGTGGCCACCAATGTTTTACCCTCACCTGTTTGCATCTCTGCAATTTTACCTTGGTGCATGGCAATACCACCAATAAGCTGAACATCATAATGTACCATGTCCCAAGTAACTTCTTTACCTGCGGCGTTCCATGAATTTTTCCAAATTGCATTGGCGCCTTCTAGGGTTACATAGTCTTTTGTGGCAGATAACGTTCTGTCATATTCAGATGCCGTTACTTGTAGAGTCTCATTATTTGCAAAACGCTTAGCGGTTTCTTTGACCACTGCAAAGGCTTCCGGTAATATTTTGTTTAACGTGTTCTCGGAAATAGTGTAGGCTTCTTCCCTTAATTTATCTATTTCAGTGTAGATATCTTCGTTTTTATCAATGTCTGTAGAGTTTTTTACCTCTTCTTCCAAAGCATTGATTTGATCCGTTTTTTCTTTTATAGATTCTTTGATAGCCTCTTTGAACGCTATGGTTTTCTGCCTAAGTTCATCATGGCTAAGACTTTCCAATTTAGATTCGAAGGTTTTTATTTGATCTACCAAAGGCTGCAATTCCTTTACATCTTTTTGTGATTTGTCACCAACGAATGCCTTTAGTATGGAATTAATGAAACTCATATATTTTAATCTATTAGAATTGAAGCTTTTCTATCAGGTACTATCATAAGAATAGCTTTCAAATATTTTATTATCGATGCTCATAAAGAGCAAAAGGTATTCCAGTCTTGATTTTTAGACCAATTTACCTAAGAACCTGTCAAAATTACATAAAAAAAAAGCCTCCGAAGAGACTTTTTTGTAGATATTATAATATCGAATATTAATATTCGTCCTCGTTCCAGAGGTAATCTTCTTCCGTTGGATAGTCGGGCCAGATCTCTTCGATAGATTCATATATTTCGCCACCTTCTTCTTCCATAGATTGTAAATTTTCTACAACTTCAAGAGGGGCTCCAGTTCTGATGGAGTAGTCTATTAACTCATCTTTACTTGCCGGCCAAGGTGCATCACTTAAATAAGATGCTAATTCTAATGTCCAATACATAGTAATTTTTTGATTTTAATTTTTTGCAAAAGTAATTTTTAAATTTAAACAGCAAAATAAATAGTAATAAAATTCAGTTTATCAATATCTTTTTTCGCATTTATTAATTGATAACGAATAAATTACGGATTTATTGGTCCTTTTTTTTAGGAACCCATTTTATTTCATTTGCTTGTAAATCATATGACAATTTTCGTGCCAATACAAAGAGATAATCTGAAAGTCTATTAAGAAAAGATAACACATTTTTATCAAACGGTTCGTTTTCGTGTAATAATGTTGAAATGCGTTCCGCCCTGCGACAGATGGTACGGGCAATATGACAGTATGACACTGTGGTATGGCCACCCGGAAGAATAAAATGGGTCATTTGTGGTAGTTGTGTGTCCATGGTATCAATAGCATTTTCCAAAAAATTAATTTCATTGGTGCCTACTTTGGTTATTTTTAAACGCTCAGTACCATTTTTAAGCATTTTTTTTTCAGGATTTGTTGCCAAAATTGCACCAACGGTAAATAGATGTTCTTGTATGGCAATTAGCTGATGCTGGTAAATAGGGTCAATATCCTGATCTCTTATGAGTCCTATCCAAGAATTTAGCTCATCTACCGTACCGTAACTGTCAATACGTATATGATGTTTTGGTACGCGTGTGCCACCAAATAGTCCGGTAGTTCCGTCATCACCTGTTTTAGTATATATTTTCATTTAGATCGGGTTTAGGAAAGAAGTAAGGTTAAAACTAAGGTTAACATAAATGTCCAAAATAGTAACGCGGCTTTTATTTTTTGTCATCCTTGTTTTTTCTTTCATAATCTCCCATGAATTTTCTGGATTTTCGGTCTTTTGATTTTCCTTTACTGGTAATACGTATGGCCAAGTAGATAGCGAAAACGATACCAAGGGTTATATAGATGGAATTACTGCTCATTAAGATTTGCTTTAGTCTAAAATTACTGGTTTAAATCCGTATTTTAAAATGTTCCTTTACTTGCTCTTTTCTAAAGAACACCGCTCCACAATAAAACATGTCTATTGTAACGGTCACGTTATTATTGGTTTTAAGCCTTTCCCAACTATCATGATTTTTTTTGTTCTTATGTATGCCGTCTAAAAGAAGCATACTGTCATTAGGTAATTTGCTCAAGTCTAAATTGATTCCTTTTAGGTCATTGATGGTTGCTATTAAAATATCTGCATTGTTCTCTACAAAAGTTATATGCGAACATTTTTTTTTTATAATTTCTTTGGATGTCCTATAGTCGCCTACCAGAAAAATTGACTTGTACTTGAAGTAGTTTATACTCTTTACACTAACTTTTAATGTTGTAGCAAGCTTTAATCCTGTCTTTTGATAAAGACATTTAGTAATGTAATCATACACAAATGGTGAATGCACTCCGTGCTGATTTTTAGAAGTAAGAAGAAATTTAATGTAAGATATAAAATGAAACACTGATTACCTTTTCAATTTTTTGTCAAAAATAAAGATTGTCGTTAAACTAAGTTTAATTTTTGAATTTGTATTTAAAAAGTAGGTAATGGTAAGAATTTGGATAGGTGTAAGAGAGGGGACGAAAAAGGATTTTTAATTAGGATAGTTTGGCATCATTTAGTTTTGTGATGAATTCTAAAGCCCTAATTGCTCTATGGTTTTTGTGCTTGTGTAATCTTGCAACTTCAATCGTATTTTCAGTTTCCATAGTTGCTACATTAATATCGTTGATTTCAATTGTATGAACCAATTCTATTTGTGCAGTTTCAATTTCCAAAGAAACATTCTCATTGTTAGCCTGTGCTTGAGCGAAGAAACATGTAAAGAAAAGAGCGGTTAAAAGAACAATTGATTTCATAATGTTTGTTTTACACTGCTAAAGTACAGGCAAGCACAAACATATTTTGCCGCTCGTCGTTGGGCATCATTTAACTGTAGACGAACGGTAAAAAACATTCGTTTGCAATTTTAGAAATTTTTAAAAAGGCTGGGTATGTACGTAATAAAGGAGGTTAACCTTCCATTAGTGCGGAAAGCTCAAACCAGCGTTCTGTTTTGGTATCTATGGTATCCGTTACTTCTTTCAATTCAATGGATAGATTTTTAATGTCCTCACCGCTTAAAGTACTATCTGTAAATTTTTCTTGTAACGTTACTTTTTTTGACTCAAGTTTCTGAATCTCACGCTCTAGTTTTTTATACTCTTGTTGCTCTGCATAAGATATTTTGGGAGATGCCTCTGCTTCTTTCCAATTTGTTTTATTGGTAGGTTGAGATTCTTTTTGCTCTCTTTTTTCTAAAATCTGACTGTCTTCATAGGTACGATAGTCAGAATAGTTGCCAGGAAAATCTTCCACTACGGCATCGCCCCTAAATACAAACAAGTGGTCTACGATCTTGTCCATAAAGTAACGGTCGTGAGAAACTACCATTAAACAGCCTTGAAAATCCATTAAGAAACTTTCCAGTACGTTTAGTGTTACAATATCCAAATCATTGGTAGGCTCATCTAAAATTAGAAAATTAGGGTTTTGTATCAATACCGTGCATAAGTACAAGCGCTTACGCTCGCCACCACTTAGTTTATCTACAAAATCATATTGCTTTTTTCTATCAAATAGAAAGCGTTCCAGTAACTGCTGTGCAGATATCTGCCTACCTTTCATTAGCGGAATATAATCACCAAATTCCCTAATGACGTCAATTACTTTCTGGCCTACTTTTATCTCAATTCCTTTTTGTGTGTAGTAACCAAACTTTATGGTTTCACCTACAATGACTTTTCCGCTATCGGGTTGTTCGCGCCCACTTAGAATATTTAAAAATGTAGATTTTCCAGTACCGTTTTTACCTATAATACCAATACGTTCTCCTTTTTGAAAAACATATTCAAATTTGTCCAAAATTGGTTTGTTAGGGAAAGATTTAGAAATCTTATGAAGCTCAAGAATTTTACTTCCCATACGCTCCATGTTCAATTCTAACTGAACTTGGTGATCTTTTCTACGTTGGCTTGCTTTATCTTTAATAATGGCAAAATCATCTATTCTGGATTTAGATTTTGTTGTACGGGCCTTTGGTTGCCTGCGCATCCAATCTAATTCTTTCTTAAATAGCAATTCTGTTTTATGCTGCTCTACCGCTTCCTGTTCAATACGGGCTTCTTTTTTTTCTAAGTAGTAAGAATAATTTCCTTTATACGGATAAAGCTTACCGTTCTCTAGTTCTATAATTTCATTACAGACACGTTCTAAAAAGTAACGGTCATGAGTTACCATGAACAAAGTCATGTTCTCTTTGGCAAAAAACTCTTCTAGCCACTCTATCATTTCCAGATCCAGGTGGTTGGTAGGTTCGTCCAAAACCAAAAGGTCTGGTTTGTTGATCAAGGCATTGGCCAAAGCCAATCTTTTTTTCTGCCCGCCCGATAATTTACCCACCTTGGCATTAAGATCGTCCAGCTTTAGTTTTGATAGAATCTGCTTATACTGAGTTTCAAAATCCCAAGCTTCAAAACGGTCCATTGCTTCAAAAGCTTTTTGATATGCATCGGCATCTTCAGGGTTTTGAAGTGCCTTTTCATAATTTTTAATGACTTCAAGCACTTCGTTGTCAGAAGCAAAAATGGTTTCCTCAATACTCAAATTTGGGTCCATGTTAGGTTCCTGAGCAAGAAAGGATACACGGGTAGATTTACGATAGTTTACTTGACCGCTATCTGGGCTGTCAGCTCCTGAAAGAATATTAAGTATAGATGTTTTTCCTGTACCGTTTTTAGCGATCAAGGCTATTTTTTGGTCTTTATTGATACCAAAGGATAGATTCTCAAAAAGCACATGTTCGCCATAGGATTTTGATATGTTTTCAACGGTAAGTAAATTCATAAAAGGGTAGCTATAGGTTTATTTTTTGGCTAATTGTTTACGCTTAAAATAATAGATAAGATAAGTGTATCTAATTGCCAACGCCAGTAAAACAATGATTAATAAAACGGAAAACACTTGAATTTTAAACATCCACAGTATGCAAGTGATACCTAGTATTATGGTTAAAAATATAATGTAAGTGAGCATCCAAGACGGAATCTGCTTTTTGACCATTATAAAGGCGATTACTATATTCGGGGCAAATGCCCAAAGGGAATTAAAATTTGCTTTAGTAGCTAAGTGATCAGTTGCAAACCATAAGAATAATATAAGTACACCTGCTAACCCGGTAACTGCAAAAAGCCCAAAGTCTAACCATTTATTTCTACGTAAATTTTTGAAATCGTTATATGTAACATAACAAATTAATAGTAGTACTACACTAAGCCAAAATAACGGAGTTAGAAATAGTAGAGACCTGTCTTCTTGTTCTGGTATGTCTAGTAATACTGTCTCTTTTCTAACTATCGGTTTACCATCTAAAGTGGTATGTTTCATTTGTTCATACACATAAATAGGTAAGAATAAATGCTCGTATGGTGATGCTTCTCTGTCTATTACAGAGCCTAAAGCTAGATCAATACCAAAATTTGACCAGGAATTAGGATTCAGTTTTAACCGAATTAATTCTCTAAACGTTAATTGCTCTTTTAAATGACTATAATCAAATTTGAAGGTGTTGCCCAAAGTTTTTTCAAATACCATAGGTATTCTTGTGGCGCAATTATCAAACAAAAAGTCATATTTGTATTTTTTGTTTTCCGGTAACAAGTTATGTTCCAAGAAAGATACAATAGCGCTTCTTTGCTCCAGATCAACATCTAATACTTGCTCCCTTATCCAACGTTTTTCTTGTTGGTAAGAGTATTCAAAATACTTGAACGGAATTCTAGAAATGGTATAGGATAGTTTACCGCGGGTGAAATTTAAATAGAAATTAGGGTCCTCAAAATCATAGGTGCCGTAGCCGTAAACTTCATCTATGCCCAACGTGGGGTCTTGTAGACGAATGGCACTATGTCCAAATTTAGCCGCTAATTCTTCGCCTGTTCCAACTGTTAACAAGCTGATCTTTGATAAAGGAGATAGTTCTGCATTTTGAGCGTGACCCAAAAATGCAGAACATAAGAATACTACAAGAAATGTGATTTTTCTGAACATATCTTTACTAGTTCATAGCAACTGCAAAGATGCGAATAATAACAGACTTGAAGCAGATTGGTTTTTTTAATTTTTTGTGAAAGATTTTATAAGTTGAACTACCCGCTATAAAACTAAAGCCACCTGTAATAGGTGGCTTTAAGAAATTTTACTGAAAAAGATTATGCTTTATGAAATGGTTACGACCAAATCATCTTGCTTTACCATACTGCCTTCTTTTAGGCTTATTGATTGTACCTTACCAGATTTAAATGCGGTAACAGTAGTTTCCATTTTCATGGCTTCAATTACGAATAAAGGGTCGTTTTCTTTTACTTCTTGACCTTTTTTTACCAATACTTTGTACAAGGAGCCTTGTAACGGTGCACCAATTTGATCATCGTTTGCCGGATCTATCTTTTCGTTTTCTTCAATTTTAAGATTTAAAGAGGTGTCTAAAACATCTACAAATCTGTTTTCACCGTTTACTTGAAAAAACACGGTTCTCATACCTAACTCGTTTGGTATACCTACAGAAAGTAGCCTTACAATTACCGTTTTGCCCGGTTCTAATTCAATTAAAGTTTCTTCACGAAGCTTCATACCGTAGAAGAAATGCTTTGTTTGTACCAGCGCTAAATTACCATACAGCTTATAGTTTTCATGTGCTTTTTCAAACACTTTTGGGTATAAGGTGTACGAAAGAAAATCTTCCATTTCAATAGCTCTTGTAAAGCCTTTTTGGAATTTCTTTTTGAAGGCTTTGAATTCCTTGTCAAAATCTGTTGGCGCCAAATGGGCATTTGGTCTGTTCGTGTATGGCTTTTTGTTTTTAAGAATAATCTTTTGAAGCTTTTTAGGGAATCCGCCAACAGGCTGACCCAAATCTCCCATAAAGAAACTAATCACAGAATCTGGGAAAGATATTTCCTCTCCACGTGTCATAACATCTTCTGTAGTAAGTTCATTGGTTACCATGAAAATTGCCATGTCGCCAACAACTTTTGAACTCGGCGTTACTTTGATCAGGTTTCCAAAAAGTTTATTGACATCAGCATACATTTTCTTTACTTCATCAAACCTATCACCTAATCCTAATGCTGTTGCTTGCGGACGTAAGTTTGAGTATTGGCCACCTGGAATTTCATGACCGTATACTTCTGCAGTACCAGATTTTAGTCCAGATTCAAACGGGTAATACAACTCTCTTGTATCTTCCCAATAGTTAGAAAACTGGTTCAGCTTCGGCATATCGAATTCATGAGCCCTTGGCTGACCCTTCATCATTTCAACTACCGAATTAAAGTTGGGCTGTGATGTCAATCCAGAGAGGCCGCCCAAGGCAACATCCACAACATCTACACCTGCCTCAATTGCTTTTAAGTACGTTGTTGTCTGTAACGAAGAAGTATCGTGCGTATGTAGATGAATAGGCACGTTTACAGTGTCTTTTAACGCGGTTACCAATTCAGTAGCGGCATAGGGTTTTAAAAGACCCGCCATATCCTTGATGGCGATCATATGCGCACCGGCATTTTCCAGGTCTTTTGCCAGCTGTGTGTAATATTTTAGGTTGTACTTGGTTTCGTTGACATCTAGAATATCTCCCGTATAGCTCAATGCGGCCTCGGCAATACCACCGGTTTTATTACGAACATAATTAATACTTGGCTCCATGGCCTTTACCCAATTGAGCGAATCGAATATTCGGAAAATATCAACTCCATTTTCCCAAGATTTCTCTACGAATTTTTCAATAAGGTTGTCCGGGTATGCCTTGTAACCCACGCCGTTTGATCCTCTAAGTAGCATTTGAAACAAAATATTGGGTACAGCTTTGCGTAGCTCTCTTAATCGTGTCCACGGACTCTCATGCAAGAATCGCATACTAACATCAAAAGTTGCACCGCCCCAAACTTCCATACTAAAGGTGTTAGGATGGTTCTTGGCATAACTCTCTGCAACGCGCAACATGTCATACGTACGCATTCTAGTTGCCAATAGTGATTGATGCGCATCGCGCATAGTGGTATCCGTATAATGAATTTTCTTTTCATCAATTAACCAAGCACAAAATTTTTCGGGACCCATTTCGGTCAGCATATCTTTTGTTCCCTTTGGATGCGCTTCTAACGGATTGAATTTTGGAACCTTTGCGTTTCTAAAGACCTTGTTCTCATCTATATACTTTACATCAGAATTACCGTTTACAATAACTTCCGCCAAAAAGTTCACCACCTTTGAGGTTCTATCTTGTGATAGTTTAATGTCGAATAGGGCAGGGGTGTTCTGTATAAAATTAACAGTTACCTTACCTTCTTTGAATGTAGGATGCTGTATTACATTCTGAAGGAAATGAATGTTGGTCTCTACGCCTCTAATCCTAAATTCTTTTAACGCACGAACCATTTTACGGGTAGCACCGTCAAGTGTTCTGCCGTGCGAGGAAACTTTCACCAGCATGGAATCAAAAAACGGACTCACTTGATACCCTTGGTAAATACTACCGGCATCTAAACGAATTCCCATACCAGAGGCACTGCGGTACGTGGTTACCGTACCATAATCTGGGGTAAAATTGTTGCTTGGATCTTCGGTGGTCAATCTACACTGTAAAGCAAAGCCATAAGTGGCAATGGTTTCTTGACCGTATATTTTAATTTGCTGACTATCTAGTTTATAATTGCCGGCAACGAAAATTTGTGTTTTTACCAGGTCTATACCGGTTACCATTTCTGTAACGGTATGTTCTACCTGTATTCTTGGATTCACCTCAATAAAATAGATATTGTCATTGGGGTCTACCAAAAACTCTACGGTTCCAATATTGTTATAGTTAACTTCTTTGGCAATGTCAACGGCATATTTATAAAGGTTTTGTTTTACTTCTTCGCTAACGTTATGGGATGGTGCGATCTCTACCACTTTTTGGTGACGTCGTTGCACGGAACAATCGCGTTCATGTAAGTGGCGAATATTACCATGGTTATCTGCTACGATCTGTACCTCTATATGTTTAGGGTCTTCTACATATTTCTCAAGAAACATAGTGTCATCGCCAAAAGCATTTAGTGCTTCGTTTCTGGCAGAATCAAAATTCATTTCTAGATCTTCATCTTTTCTAATAATGCGCATACCACGACCGCCACCACCAGATGCGGCCTTAAGCATAACAGGGTAGCCAATTGTAGCGGCTTCTGACAAAGCAATTTTTAAAGAAGTCAATTTCTTTTTATTACTCTCAATGATAGGAACGTTACATTTTACGGCAACTTTCTTGGCGGTAATCTTATCGCCCAAGGCATCCATCACTTTTGGGTCAGGACCTATAAAGATGATGTCATTGGCAGCACATTGTCTTGCAAATTCAGAGTTTTCAGAAAGGAATCCGTAGCCTGGGTGTATGGCATCTACATTTTTAGCCTTTGCCAATGCTATAATTTGAGGAATGTCCAAGTAAGGTTTTAATGGCTGATTATCTTCACCAATTTGGTAAGATTCATCGGCTTTGTTACGGTGTTGAGAATAGCGATCTTCATAAGTGTAAATGGCAACTGTCTTAATGTTCAGCTCGGTACAGGCACGTAGTACTCTGATTGCAATTTCACTTCTGTTGGCTACTAAAACCTTTTTAATTTTCATTTTAGGGTAATGTATTTAATGGTTAGTGTATAAGATTGATTGTTATAAAACTGTATTTTTTTATTGAAATTGTTACACAGGTCATAATTTAATTCTAATATCTCAACTAAACAATACTATGCATGCATAATATTTTTCATATCGCAATTATTTTGTGATATGTTGTTGTAAAAGTTAGGCCTTATTTTCATGCGATGGTCGTAAATAATAGAAAAACACATGTTTAACCTGCTGTTCTAACTATTATTAGATGTCATTGAATTAAAGAATGCCACTATTGCAACAGTATTTTTAAGGCGATAATCTTTAGCACCATTTAATTATATTATTTTAGTGCAAATATTGTTAAAGGGGCATGTATTTAATGTCCTGTTTTTGACATTAGGTGAAGTATTATGAAAAGACATATTCCAAATTTTATTACTCTTTTAAACGTTTTCTGCGGCTGTGTGGCATCGGTTTTTGCCGTTTTGAATAAATTGGAAATTGCCGCAATTTTTGTGGCTCTGGGTATATTCTTCGATTTTTTTGACGGATTGGCAGCACGTGTTCTCGATGTAAAAAGTGAATTAGGCCTTCAGTTAGATTCTTTGGCCGATATGATCACAAGTGGTTTAGTACCGGGTATTGTAATGTTTCAGTTGTTGGCAATGTCTCAGACAAGTGGTTGGGGAGATGGTTCTCATTTTTTTCTAGAAAGTGGTACCATTACATTTCAGCATTTATTACCTTTTTTCGGATTTGTAATTACAATGGCTTCAGGTTATAGATTGGCTAAGTTCAATATTGATGAAAACCAGACCTCTTCCTTTATAGGTTTGCCTACTCCGGCCAATGCTTTGTTAATTCTTTCGTTGCCGCTTATATTAATGTATCAGAATAATGAATTCTTAAACGGTATTATTCTCAATCAATGGTTCTTAATAATTTTGACATTGGTAAGCGCCTATTTGTTGAATGCCAATTTACCGCTGTTCGCATTAAAATTTAAGAATACCAGTTTTATGGATAATGCCATGCGTTATATTTTTTTAATTATTAGCCTGGTGCTTATTGTAACCATGAAGTTTATGGCCATCCCTTTAATTATTATATTCTATGTAGTAAGTTCAGTAATACAAGAGAGACTTTAATACTGTACATTTAGGAAAGATAATTATGGAGAATGAAGAATATGAGTTTTGGTTAAGTGGACCAATTGAAGGTGTGCCAGATTTATTACAGCCTGCCGCACATGCACTTTTACAATCAGAACGAGAGTTAAAGAAGTATACTGCTGATTTTCCTAAAGAATTATTATGGGCTAAAACGGCAGGTAGGGCTTCCGTAGGTTTTCATATGAACCATGTGACGGGCGTATTAGATCGCATGTTGACCTACGCTAAAGGTGAATCGTTATCAGATGAACAATTTACTTTTTTGAAACAAGAAGGTACTTTTAATCTGAATACAGAGGTAATCCATTTGCAAGAGCAATTTTCTGCTAAAGTAGAAGAGGCTATTGGGTATTTTAAAACCGTTCCAGAAAATTCACTTACCGAAGATAGAACTGTTGGTAGAAAAAAATTACCGACAACCGTTATAGGTTTATTGTTTCATGCTGCAGAGCATAGCCAAAGACATATTGGTCAGTTATTGGTTACTGTAAGCATATTACAAGTTGATATTTCATAAACTTTTAAATTCCATTTTTTATCAGCATGAATAAAACGATAGTAATTATCGGCGCAGGATTATCTGGTTTGTTAACTGCGTACCGTCTACAAGAGCTTGGTTTTAATGTAAAGGTATTAGAAGCTAGAAGCCGTATTGGAGGAAGAATACATACCGTGGAATCCAATAAAACCAAAGTTGAAATGGGGGCCACCTGGTTTAATGACAGCCATTATCATTTATTGGATATTATAGAAGAGTTCAAGGTTCCCTATTTTGAACAATTCATGACCGGTATATCTTATTTTCAAACATTTTCAAATGTGCCACCTCAAGAAATTGCTGTCCCTAGCGATAGCCCAAGTTATCGTTTTAAAAATGGTACGGTAGATTTAATAAATGCAATTTTCTCTAAACTTGCGCCTGAAACGGTTTTGTTGAACGAAAAAGTAGATAAGGTTATTTTTGAGGAAGATAAGGCCAAAGTGGTAACGAAATCTCATTCGTTGGTAACCGATGTAGTTATTTCAACATTGCCCCCTGCCGTTTTAATTGATCAAATTGATTTTTCTCCGTCATTGCCAAATGAGTTGCTAGCCGTTGCAGAACATACGCATACATGGATGCAAGATTCCATTAAAGTTGCGTTGACCTATAAAAAGCCATTTTGGAGAGCGCAGGGAAAATCGGGCACTATATTTAGTAATGTTGGTCCTTTGACTGAGTTTTATGATCAGTCTAATGTAGATACCAAGTCATTTGCCCTTGTTGGTTTTGCATCGGGTAGTTGTGCCCGTTTTACCAAAGAACAACGTATAGAAAAAATTGAAGCGCAATTAAAAATGGTTTTTGGTGATGATGCTTTACACTATGAGGCGTATCATGAAACGGCTTGGTATAATGAACAATTTACAAAATCGGACATGCAGGCAGACCATTTGTTTCCACATCAAAATGGAGGTCACGCTGTATTTTCTACACCTCTAAATGGTAATAAATTGTTTATTTCTGGTGCAGAAACTTCAAAACATCACTCAGGTTACATGGAAGGCGCTATTTTTGCAGCTGAATCTGTTGTGGCAAAACTCAAGAAACTGCACAACAAGTAGCCAATTTTAAATGTCAGTCACCTTACTATCTTCACCTTTACAAGGCTTTACCGATTTTAGATTCCGAAATGCGTTTCATAAATATTTTGGAGGTATAGATACTTTTTATGCACCATACATTAGACTGAACGGTAAAATGGTGATTAAAAATTCGTATCAGAAAGATTTACAGCCAGATAATAACACTACGCTAGAGGTAATACCGCAGGTAATGACGGGCGATGCCGATGAGTTTTTATTTGTGATTAAGTATATTCAAAGTTTAGGTTACAGGGAACTCAACTGGAACTTAGGTTGCCCTTACCCAATGGTAACAAAGCAAGGTATGGGAAGCGGACTCATTTGTAATCCTGAGAAAATTGACCATATTTTAAAACGTGCGCATGAAGAAACAGATGTAGTGGTTTCCATGAAAATGAGAATGGGCTATGAGCACGCAGAAGAAATTTTAGATGTTTTTCCAATTCTAGATAAGTATCCGTTAAAAAATATTGCCATTCATGCGCGTATTGGAAAGCAGCTGTATAAAGGCGGTGTAGATTTAGATGCTTTTCAGAAATGTATAAACGGTACCAAACACAAACTCTACTATAATGGAGATATTACCACTGTAGCCAAGTTTAACGAAATGAAAGAGCGCTTTCCTAGCATAGACCATTTTATGATGGGCAGAGGGCTGATCGCCGACCCATTTCTACCTAGTATGATCAAGAATAATACCACCGAATACCCAAAAGACCGTTGGAAGATTTTTTCAGAATTTCACGATACGATTTATCAGCAATATGATGAGGCTTTATCAGGACCAACACCTATAAAAATGAAAATGAGGGGCTTTTGGGAGTATTTTGCACTGTCTACTTCTAATCCGCATAAAGCTTTTAAAAAAATAAAAAAAGCTAACAATCCTAGGGCATATCAACAAGCGGTGCGTGAGATATTAAATAATGCGTAGCGTAACCATTATCTTTGCTACCTTGTTCTAAAAATCGCTAGTGAAAGACCTTCTTTTAATAACACCGCCCTTTACTCAATTAAACACTCCGTATCCGGCAACGGCATACATAAAGGGTTTTTTGAACACAAAGGATATTTCTTCTTACCAGTCAGATTTAGGGATTGAGGTTATTTTATCACTCTTCAATGAAAATACATTTCGGCAGCTGTTTGCAATGGCTTATGAGGCAGATGCTATTGTAACTGAGAATACCCAAAGGATATATGCACTTCGTCATGAATATTTTAAAACCTTAGATGCGGTTATTCTTTTTCTACAAGGTAAAAATGATACTTTGGCAAGGCAGTTATGTACGGATAGTTTTTTGCCAAAAGCCTCTAGATTTCAACAATTGGATGATTTGGAATGGGCATTTGGGAATATGGGTATGCAAGATAAAGCCAAGCATTTGGCAACTCTGTATCTGGAGGATCTTTCAGATTTTATAGTAGAATGTATAGATCCAAATTTTGGCTTTAGTAGATATGCAGAAAGGCTTGGGCGCAGCGCCAATTCTTTTGATGAGCTATATGATCACTTGAATAAAAAGCCAACCTTTATTGATGAATTAACGCTCAATATATTAAAAAAGCAATTAGAGGAACACACACCCAAATTGGTTTGTTTTTCGGTACCCTTTCCAGGGAATTTATATAGCGCCTTTCGTTGTGCACAATTTATAAAGGCTAATTATCCTGATGTGAAAATTGCCATGGGTGGCGGATTTCCAAATACAGAATTGCGCAGCCTTACCGATGTTCGGGTGTTTGAATTCTTTGATTTTATAACCTTGGATGATGGTGAACTTCCGTTAGAATTGGTGCATCAATATATAGTTCATGGAGAAGGGGAGTTAAAGCGTGCTTTTGTCTTAGAGGGTGGTAAAGTTGCTTATAAGAATGATAGTTTAAGGCAAGATTATAAGCAGCAAGATGTGGGAACACCAGATTATGCTGATCTGCAATTAGAGAATTATATTTCGGTCATTGAAATTGCCAATCCAATGCATAGTCTGTGGAGCGATGGTCGTTGGAACAAGCTTACCATGGCTCACGGTTGTTATTGGGGTAAATGTACCTTTTGCGATATTTCTTTAGATTATATTAAAATCTACGAGCCGGTTGCCGCAAGTATGTTGGTAGATCGCGTAGAAACTTTAATAGCCCAAACTGGTGAATCTGGTTTTCACTTTGTTGATGAAGCGGCACCACCTTCGTTAATGAAGGCTTTTGCCTTAGAGGTGTTAAAACGAAATTTGACCATTACTTGGTGGACGAACATTCGTTTTGAAAAGAATTTTACCCAAGATTTATGTTATCTATTAAAAGCATCGGGCTGTATTGCGATCTCTGGTGGTTTGGAAGTTGCATCTGACCGACTTTTAAAACTGATAGATAAAGGCGTAACGGTAGCGCAAGTAGCACAGGTTACTAGAAATTTCACCGAAGCGAACATCATGGTGCATTCGTATTTAATGTACGGCTACCCAACGCAGACCGTTCAAGAAACGATAGATAGTTTAGAAATGGTAAGGCAGTTATTTGAGTTGGGAATTATACAATCTGGCTTTTGGCATCAATTTGCATTAACGGCGCACAGTCCGGTTGGTTTAGATCCTGAAGAATATGGGGTAATGCCAAATTTAAAAGATATCAGCTTTGCGAACAACGATATAGATTTTAAGGATAAAACTGGTATAGATCACGGTATATTCAGCTTCGGGTTAAAGAAATCGCTTTTTAATTTTATGCACGGTATCGGTTTTGACATGAGCTTACAAGAATGGTTCGATTTTAATATTCCGCAGTCTACCATATCACCTGATTATATTTATGATTGTCTGCAACAAGAAGTGGTCTTAAAAACAAAACCTACCGCTAAGATTGTTTTTATAGGGCAAATGCCACTCGTGCAAGAACAGGTGAAAAAGAAAAAAGGTAGGTCATGGGAGCAATTACAGTTATATTTCCATTCTACCACAGATGTATACGAAATTACGGTCGATAAAGAACAGGGTGAGTGGCTTTTGGATAATTTAGAGAAAATAAGTCCAGCTAATACACCA
The DNA here is from genome assembly GCF_029350945.1 of Maribacter huludaoensis. Lineage (GTDB taxonomy): Bacteria > Bacteroidota > Bacteroidia > Flavobacteriales > Flavobacteriaceae > Maribacter > Maribacter huludaoensis. Next base: position 992,982 of record NZ_JARKMS010000002.1, read on the forward strand.
ATTACTTTTGCCCAATTAAAGAAAGATTTTGAAATACAATTTGAGGATTTTGAATTGTTCTGGTATTCTAAGCCTATACTGGGGTTACAGGAACACGGGCTTTTGGTATTATAAAAAAAAGCCACAATGAATAACAAAGTGGCTTTTTTACTCATAAAAGTTAAATTACGAATAGCTATACGTATAGCCTACCTCCGTATTATAGGACGTTGATAAAAGAGTGTCTACAAAAATCCATTCAGAAGTTACCTCGGTAGTAGTGAAAGTGGTCATCATAAATCCTCTTCTAGAAGCATCAAAGTAATTTAGGTTGTCTATTAAGGTTGTCATTGCTTCTTGAAAACCTGCAATTAATTCTGGGGTGAGGTTTGCTCCCAGGTAAGTTTCAAAACCAGGTGAGCTAACGGAAGATGTTGCCAATTCAATACCTACTTCAGAACCATCTGCAGCAATCAGTGTATTTTGCCAAGCGTTGTGGGTATCACCGGCAAGTGTAACAATTTTTTTGCCGTTCAACGCTCCGTATATGATTTCACGGTCCACTGGGTAGCCGTCCCAAGCATCTAAGTTATATGGAATAACAGATGTTACCCTTGCTATTTCTTCCGGTGTCAATGTTGGGTCGTTATTAAGATGCCTAAGTTTTATGGTCACTAGTTCTGTAAGGATAGTGGCAAAATTGGGTGAGCCAAAGGCGGTAAGTAACTCAGCTGGCACGTTCATTTTACCCATAAGCACTTGTTGCCCCAGTACCTGCCATTTTGCAGAACTGTTGCCGATTTCTGATATGACCCAATCTCTTTGTTCCGTACCTAAAATAGAGCGGTTGGGGTCTGATAATGCTGTTTGGAATGCAACAGCGTCAAAACCGGTTGCAGTAAAATAATCTGTGATGCTTAATTGTTTGTCCCTGCCAATTAAACGAGTATCCATCAACACCAGATTCACTAGGTTTCCAATATTTACAGATCTGTAGATAAGGCTATTATCATCTGCAGAAATTCTTGAGAATGGTAAAAACTCGCTGTACGCTTGTAAGGCATTTTGCTTTCTTACCTCAAAACTACCTTCGGTAGCTTCATCATGGTTTTCAGCACCTTCTTTATAGGTGTCATTGGCAATTTCGTGATCGTCCCAAACACAGATAAAAGGCTTTTTTTGGTGCGCCAATTGTAAGGATGTATCCGATCTATATTGTTTGTAGCGGGTGCGGTAGTCATCCAATGAAATAATCTCTCCCTCTGGTTCATGAGAACGATTTAAAAATGCATTTTCTGCTGTTGAGCCATATCCTCCGGCACCATACTCATAAAAGTAGTCTCCTAAATGAACAATGATATCTGCATCGGAATTTGCCATTGCATCGTACGCATTGAACAAACCTGCTTGGTAGTTAGAACATGAACAAACGGCTAACTTGGCTTGCGTGGCATCGGTTGGTAGGGTAATGGTTTCACCAACCACGGAAATGGATTTATCAGAGGTACTTATAAATCTATAATATAATTTTTGATCAGCTTCTAGCTCGGTCAATTCAATGGCCAGAGTATTGTCCCTAGAGGTTTCAGTTGTTATTTTTCCAGTTCTCAATATGCTACTAAAATCGGTTTGTGTAGAGACTTCCCAGATAATTTCAACATTTGCCGTAGTATAACGTGTCCATATGATTACACCAGAATCACTTGGGTCAAAACTGGCAACCCCGTAACTAAAGTTTTGTACCGTTAATTGAGATTCGTCATATTCAACTTGTACATTGTCATCTTCGCTACAGCTTATAATGTTTGGGGCTAAAATTATTCCCCCAGAAGCCATTAAGGTTTTTTGAATAAAATTTCTTCTGGTGTTTTTCGTCTTTTTCATCTGGTAAATTAGTTTCCTCAAAATTGTTTTAATTCCGATCAATCTATGTTAGTTGAACTTTATGTTTGTGTTATTGAAACTATCGGTAACAATAATGACCTAAGGTCAGTTGGTTTTATAACTGTTCTATATGAATTTCTTAAGTTTGGAGAATAGCTTAGAAATATGACACCTAAAATCATTACCCTGAAAGAAAAAAAGTTGATAGGATTATCTGCTGAAATGAGTTTGTTAGATAATAAAACCCCTCAACTTTGGAAAACGTTTAGGCAACGTAGTAAAGAAGTGGATCATAGGGCGTCTGAAGATTTTATATCACTGCAACAATATCCTAGCCATTATTTTGAAGAATTTAGCGCTGGTAGCGAATTTGTAAAGTGGGCTTGTGTTGAGGTTGATGAAGTGGATAGTATTCCCGAAGGCATGAACATGTTACTATTGGAAACTGGCTTATATGCTGTATTTCATTATACAGGCAGTGCACAAAACGCACCTACTTTCTTTCAATATATTTATGGGGAATGGATTCCTAACTCAGAATATCAATTAGATGGTCGCCCACATTTTGAAGTGCTTGGAGCAAAATATAAAAACAACGATCCCAACTCAGAAGAAGAAGTTTGGATTCCTATAAAAGCAAAATGAAACAACCTGAAAAAGCACCCTGGTACTATCTCTTATTATTGATATTGGCTGGGGAAAGTGTCTTTATTTTGCCGTTTGTGCTACAACGTGTTTTTAGACCTACTGTTTTAAAGGTTTTTAAACTCGATAATGTTTCTTTAGGTCTGTGCTTTTCGGTATACGGTTTTGTAGCGTTGGTCTCATATGTGCTTGGTGGTCCGTTAGCAGATAAATATCAACCAAGAAAGTTAATAGCCATAGCACTTTGGATGACTGCAATGGGCGGTTTGGTATTCGCTACTTTTCCTAATTATGCTACATTACAGGTTCTTTACGGATTTTGGGGCTTTACTACCATATTTCTCTTTTGGTCTCCCATGATAAAAGCTACCCGTGTTTGGGGCGGTATAAATTCTCAAGGCAGGGCATTCGGGTTTTTAGATGGTGGTAGGGGCTTGGTAGGGGCCTTGTTCGGTACACTTGGGGTAGTGGTATTTTCTTATTTTATGACGACGGATTTGGAAGTCGCTAGTTTGGAAGAGAGCCGTTTTGCTTTTAGATATGTTATTTTAACTTCTGCAGGTATTGTAGCCGTAGTGGGTGTTTTGGTATGGTTGTTCATGAGATTACCTGCAGATCAGGAAAAAGAAATTGTCATTGATCGTATTACAGTTTCGCAGATTAAAGAGGTGCTGTGGTTGCCATCGGTTCAATTGTTAATGGTTATTATTTTATGTGCCTATGTTGGCTACAAGATTACGGATGTTTTTTCGCTATATGCTAAAGATGTAATGTTGCTTAATGAAGTTGCCTCAGCAGAAGTTGGCACTGTTTTGTTGTTTGCAAGACCGGTAGTAGGGGTGTTGATCGGTATTGTTGCAGACAGGTCTAGACCTAGTCTGTTTTTGTTCATAGGTTTTGTAATAGCCTTCATTGGTTCTTTGGTTTTTGCTTTGGGAGTAGTTGAAAATGTTTCTTATGTTATGTTCATATTTTCGATTATGACAGTAGCGCTTGGTGTTTATGCCATACGTTCATTGTATTTCGCGATTATGCAAAGTGGTAGAATCCCTTTGGTTTTAACGGGTACCGCTGTGGGTATTATTTCATTGGTAGGCTATACCCCCGATATTTTTGCCGGACCCGCAATGGGGTACTTATTAGATGCATCACCGGGTTTAAAAGGACATCAACATGTATTTTGGATGTTGGCTGTATTTTCTTTTGTGGGCGGATTGGCGGCTTTTAGATATTTGCAACTTTATGGTAAACGGCTTTATGGTAATTCCTAAAAATCTTAATCTTTTACTTTCAGCGGTAATCGTCATTATTGCAGGTTTGGTGTATGGCGCCTATCCTACTTTTGTTATGCCAGAACTTTTGGGTTTTCAGGTGGTAGATTTAGAATTGAAGAACATGTTGCGTGCGGTAATGGGAATTTATATGGGAGTTGGCCTATATTGGTTATTTGGTGCTTTAAATCCTAAATTTTGGTATGGGGCAACGGTCTGCAATGTGCTTTTTATGGGAGGAATATCATTTGGTAGAATAGTAAGTACACTGTTTGACGGTGTATCGCCTTTGTTTACTCCCGCATTAGTATTAGAACTGCTGTTCTTTGGCTGGGGATTATATAACCTTAAAAAGTATAAGGAATAGTACTTGTTTTTTAAAAATCAAGCTTCTTCTTACGTAGCTCAAAATTCTGCCCCAGATATACTTTACGTACCATTTCATCTGCAGCCAAATCTTCTGGAATACCGGATTTTAAAATTCCTCCTTCGAACATTAGGTAAGAACGTTCTGTAATAGCAAGTGTTTCCTGTACGTTATGATCGGTAATAAGTATACCGATATTTTTGTTCTTTAGTTGCGCTACAATACGTTGTATGTCTTCTACGGCCACGGGATCTACTCCTGCAAAAGGCTCATCAAGAAGAATAAACTTTGGATCGGTAGCCAACGCTCTTGCAATCTCAGTTCTTCTTCGCTCACCACCGGATAATAAATCGCCACGACTTTTACGAATATGTCCCAATCCAAATTCTTCTATGAGCGATTCCATTTTCATGTGCTGCTCTTTCTTGCTTAATTTGGTTAGTTGTAGTACACTTAGAATGTTCTTTTCTATACTTAGTTTTCTAAACACCGATGCTTCTTGTGCCAAGTACCCAATACCGTTCTGTGCTCTTTTATACATGGGGAATTTGGTGATTTCCATGTCGTCTAAATAGATACTTCCGCCATTAGGTTTTATAAGGCCAACAATCATGTAAAAGGATGTGGTTTTACCCGCACCGTTTGGTCCAAGTAGTCCTACGATCTCTCCTTGGTTTACCTCAAGGGAAATTCCTTTAACCACCCTACGGCCTCTGTAGGATTTCATAATATTGTCGGCACGTAACTTCATGTTTTCAAATCTATTGGTTATTGGTCTGCTAGAAAAGTAATTAGGGATTTTTTAACCTTCTTGGTTTTCTAATTCTTCCCAGTATTCATAAGCTCTTCTTAAGTGTGGTATAACAATAGTACCGCCTACCAAAGTAGCTATACTTAAAGTTTCCATGACCTCTTCTTTAGATACGCCTTCGTTGTATGAACTTTCTAAATGATATTTTACACAATCATCGCATCGTAACACCGTAGACGCCACAAGACCTAATAACTCTTTGGTTTTCACATCTAAGGCACCAGCGGCAAAAGCATTGGTATCTAAATTGAATATACGTTTTACTATTTTATTATTATCGGCCAATAACTTATCGTTCATTTTAGAACGATACGCGTTAAATTCTTCAATTTGATTTGACATTTCTATTTGCTTTTTTTTCTTTTTCAGCTTTTTTTCTTTCTTTTCTCAATACCATAGCAGAAATATAGATACTTACTTGATATAAGATCAATACCGGTATGGCCACTATAATTTGGCTGGCAACATCTGGCGGAGTTATTACGGCAGATAAGATCAATACGACCACCAATGCTATTTTTCTATATTTTCTCATTATTTCTGGGGTTACCAGGCCAATTTTGGTCAAAAAGAAAATAATGATAGGTAGTTCAAATAAAACACCACAGGCAATTACAGACGCTCTAACGGTAGATATGTAAGAGGCAAGGTCAAATTCATTGGTAACCTCTGAACTTACTTGGTAGGTGCCTAAAAAGTTAATGGATAACGGTGATACCACATAGTACCCGAACAATACACCTAGAAAAAATAAGAAAGATGCTATGAAAATAAAGCCTCTAGAATTTCTTCGTTCTTTTTCGTAAAGTCCCGGACTAATGAATTTCCACATTTCATAAAGAACATAAGGAAAGCCAATAATAAAACCTGCCCAGATCGATGTCCAAATATGTGCGGAAAATTGCCCGGACATTAATCTACTTTGTATGGTAAATGGTAGTTTATCGGCACAAAAAGCCGAGTCAAATCCAAAATATGTTGCGATATCACAAAATAATTTGTAGGTGGGGAAATCCATTTTTTTAGGTCCGAAAATAACCGTGTCAAAAATGAAATCTTTCATTAAAAAGGCAACACTACCAATAATGACAACTGCCAAAACTGATCGTATTAAATGCCATCTCAATTCTTCTAAATGGTCAAGAAACGACATTTCGTTTGGTGGCGTGGTAGCTTTGGAACTCATTATAAAATACCTTCGTTTATTAAATTATGTAAATGAATAACACCAACGTATGTGTCGTTATCCATGGCCAACAGTTGTGAGATACCCTTTTTCTGCATATGTTCTAAAGCTTTTATGGCCAATGTATTTGCAGCTATTGTTTTTGGGTTGGTGGTCATAATATCTTTGGCGGTCAATCCTTTTATATTATCATGCTTGTTTAGCATTCGCCTAATATCGCCATCGGTAACGATACCAACAACTTTTTCTCCGTTAAGTACGGCAGTGACCCCTAACATTTTTTTAGAAATTTCAACAATAACCTTTTTGACCTCTTCGTCTTGTTGTACGCTTGGCACTTGGTTTTTGCTCACAAGATCAGAAACTCTAAGATAAAGTCTTTTTCCCAATGATCCGCCAGGGTGATATTTTGCAAAGTCAGAACTGGTAAACCCTTTAATTTCCAGTAGAACAATGGCCAAGGCATCTCCCATAACCAATTGTGCGGTAGTACTTGTTGTAGGAGCCAAACCATTTGGGCAAGCCTCTTTTTCTACATGGGTATTTAAAATATAGTCTGCCTGCTTTGCTAAAAAAGAATCGGTATTACCGGTCATTGCAATTAATTTGTTTGTACCTCTTTTTATGAGCGGTACCAACATCTTGATTTCGGGCGTATTTCCACTGTTAGAAATGCAGATGACCACATCATTGTCCTGTACGGTTCCTAAGTCTCCATGAATGGCGTCGCCCGCATGCATAAATATTGCGGGAGTACCTGTAGAATTCAAGGTAGCTACAATTTTAGTGGCAATGATGGCACTCTTGCCAATACCAGAGATTATAACACGGCCTTTTGCCTGGATAATGCAGTTTACGATACTGGCAAAATCGTCTGTCAAAAGAGATGAAAGTTGTGCTATAGCATCACGCTCAGTTTCAATGGTTTTTTTCGCTAAGCCAATAATGGTGTCCGTTGCAATCAATCTATTATTCAAATTATGGATTGTATTCCTAAAAGAATGTATTATCTTTAAGATGACAAAATTAAACAAACTTAATTTTAAATGCCGATTATCGCATAATAATTTAGAAACGCCTAGCTTGGTAATTTGTAATTTTGTTCGCTTATAAAATTTTAAAGTAAGTAGTGTCCCCTTAAATGTAAAATGTGACAGACAGTAAAGAATTTGACAATATCGATTTACATTCCTCATTAAAAAAATATTTTGGGTTTTCTCAGTTTAAAGGACTTCAAGAAGAGGTAATTAAAAATGTTTTAAAGCAGAATAATACGTTTGTAATTATGCCAACTGGTGGTGGTAAATCTATGTGCTACCAATTACCTGCGTTAATGCAAGATGGTACCGCTATTATTGTATCTCCACTTATTGCCTTAATGAAGAATCAAGTAGATGCCATACGTGGTGTATCTTCTGAGAACGGAATAGCACATGTGCTTAACTCATCATTGAATAAAGGGGAAATAAAACAGGTAAAGCAAGATATCACCAATGGTGTAACCAAACTTTTATATGTTGCTCCTGAGTCATTGACAAAAGAAGAGAATGTAGAGTTTTTACGTTCGGTTACTATTTCTTTTGTTGCGGTAGACGAAGCGCACTGTATCTCTGAATGGGGTCATGATTTTAGACCTGAATATAGAAACCTAAAATCTATTGTTGAACGTTTGGGCGATAATATTCCTATTATAGGACTTACCGCTACGGCTACACCTAAAGTGCAGGAAGATATCATAAAGAATTTGGGAATTGGTGGAGCCACTTTGTTCAAGGCATCTTTCAATAGGCCCAATTTGTTTTATGAGGTACGTACCAAAACCGAGAATATTGAGGCGGATATCATCCGTTTTGTAAAACAAAATTCAGGCAAATCCGGTATTATATATTGTCTAAGCCGAAAAAAGGTAGAAGAATTGGCTCAGGTTTTACAGGTAAATGGAGTAAGTGCCGTGCCGTATCACGCCGGTTTTGATGCTAAGACCAGATCAAAATATCAAGATATGTTCTTGATGGAAGATGTAGACGTGGTTGTGGCCACTATTGCTTTTGGTATGGGTATAGACAAGCCAGATGTGCGTTTTGTTATACATCATGATATTCCTAAAAGTATAGAAAGTTATTACCAAGAAACGGGTAGGGCAGGCCGTGATGGTGGCGAAGGTCATTGTTTGGCATATTACTCATATAAGGATATAGAGAAGCTTGAGAAGTTCATGTCCGGTAAACCAGTGGCAGAACAAGAGATAGGAAATGCGCTGTTGCAAGAAGTTGTAGCCTATGCAGAAACCTCTATGTCCAGGCGTAAGTTTATGCTTCATTATTTTGGTGAGGAATTTGACGAGGTTAATGGTGAAGGGGCAGATATGGATGACAATACCCGAAACCCTAAAGAGAAAGAAGAAGCCAAGGACAACGTTGAAAAGTTGCTAAAGGTGGTGACCGGAACTAGTGAAAAGTTTAAGTCCAAAGAAATTGTAAATACCCTTAGAGGAAAGACCAATGCAATAATTTCATCTCATAAAACCAATGAAAAGGAGTTTTTTGGTATTGGTTCCGATAAGGATAAGAGTTATTGGATGGCACTTATTCGTCAAACTTTGGTTGCCGGTCTTCTTAGAAAAGAAATAGAACAATACGGCGTACTTCATGTAACCGATAGTGGTAAGGAGTTTTTAAAGAAGCCTTCATCGTTCATGATGACCAAAGATCATGTCTATAATGCGGAAAATGATAATGCTATTGTGGGTGCCGCTAAATCTGGAGGAATTGCAGATGAGAAATTGTTAAAGCAATTAAAGGATTTACGAAAGGCACAGGCCAAGAAAATAGGTGTACCCCCTTTTGTAGTCTTTCAAGATCCTTCATTAGAAGATATGGCATTAAAATACCCTATCTCGCATGAAGAGATGTTAAATGTTCATGGGGTAGGTGAGGGTAAGGCAAAAAAATACGGTAAACCCTTTGTTGCATTTATTAAAAATTACGTTGAGGAGAATGAAATAATTAGACCAGATGATCTTGTGGTTAAAAGTACGGGTGCCAACTCTGCTTTAAAGCTGTATGTAATACAGAATGTAGATAGGAAATTACCGTTGTCTGATATTGCATCTGCAAAAGGATTGGAAATACCTGATCTTATCAAAGAAATGGAACAAATAGTATACAGTGGTACAAAGTTGAATCTTAATTATTGGATCGATGAGATTTTAGATGAAGATCAACAAGAAGAAATACACGATTATTTTTTAGAGGCCGATAGTGATAACCTTGAAGACGCCATGACCGAATTTGATGGTGAGTACGAGGAAGAAGAATTACGTTTATACCGTCTAAAATTTATTAGTGAGGTAGCAAATTAACAGTTCTTAACTCAAAGTAGATTTAAATCCATTACCCAATTTAGTTTGGTTAATGGATTTTTTTTTTGCCAAATATTATCTGAATAAAGATTTAATGACCGTCGTGCTTGGGTCGGGTTAATGTTTATAGTATCCAATGAGTTTTATTTTATTTAGTTAATAGTCTTGTAATCAGGTTTTTATAAATTGTTTAATATTTTTATTCAAACTTTAAACAAAATTTAAGACTATTACTAGTAGTTCCGTTATACATTTACGGAAATCTAAAAAAAAGAACTATGAAAATTTTAAAAATTACATTGTTAAGTGCTGTTGCATTATTTGTTACAAATGTTTCGGCACAATCAGAAACTATTGTTGACGTTGCTGCCGGAAATGACAACTTTACTACTTTGGTAGCTGCAGTTAAAGCTGCAAATTTGGTAGAAACTTTAAGTAGTGAAGGTCCATTTACAGTGTTTGCCCCTGTGAATAGCGCTTTTGAAGCATTGCCAGCTGGTACCGTAGATACATTGCTGAAGCCGGAAAGTAAAGATGCTCTAACTGGTATTTTAACGTACCATGTAGTTGCTGGTAAATATATGGCTGCAGATGTTATAGATGCTATCAACAAAAATGATGGTGCGTTTTCTGTAAAAACCGTACAAGGAGGTATGATTACATTATCGCTAGCCGATGAGAAGGTAATGTTAAAGGATGAAAAAGGGAATATGGCAACTGTAATTATTGCAGATGTAGCAGCAAGTAATGGTGTCGTTCACGCCATTGATACTGTAGTAATGCCATTATAGAAATTAGAATTCTCTAGTACAAAAATCCCTTTTGCTTCTTTAGATAGAAGTAAAAGGGATTTTTTTAATTTATGTAATTTTTATTAGCGTGCAGCTGCACCGCTAGTAGATATTTATTCTTCCGTAATTGTCTTCGTATTTTTTTAATAGCGGATTCAATAGATTTTTCAGGTTCTATAATATTGTATTCGCCCCAAAAATCAGGGTCTGCAAAACCAATGGCTTCATCACTTAATATTATAGAAGATTTCATTCTGTCCTTATATTTAGGGTAGCTTTCATTGGTGTTTCTTTCCCAATTCGTAATTGCCATTTCGCAGTTCATGCTGTAAACTGAATTGAACAAGCGTTTGTTCCAATCAATTTTGAACTCTAATAACACATTACTGTAGCCGTAATACCATTTACCATTTTTTTCTCTGTAATCTACACGATAAGATACTTCTGTTGGCCATACTTCGGCATTTCTTGGTTTTTTTCTAACGAACATTTGTGATGCCAACCTCTTATCGGTAATATTTAAAGAGTAAATGGCTCGGGTCAAAATTTTATTCTCGGCATCTATGTATAGTTTACCATTATATAATGGATCGATAATTTCTGGCTTTTGCTTGAATTCTATAACATATATCAATTGGTCGTTTACGCGGGTAGATGTGTCAAATGAAAAGTCGTAGTATGCCAAAGTTTCCGGGGTAAAGATGTAGTCAGGGTATTTTACCATATCTACAAATAAGGTATTGAACGGACCACCTTGAAGTTTTAGGGCAACGGTATCTAACTTAGTATAATCAGTGCTTTTGCGTGCTTTGTACAGTTCAAGTGCATCGGTCTTTTTAGAAGAATAGGGTGTTTTGTAAATATTTACTACCGCTTCGGATAGGCTTACGTTTGTTCTTCTTTTTTTTATGGTCTCTCTGTAAAAGGCAGTCATTACAGTACTTTCATCTAAGTAATTATCACCTTTTCTGTTCAAAGTTTCAAAAACTAATTTTTCAGCATCATTAGGGGCATCTATTCGCGCTTCGGACAAGGCCATGGCAAATTCCGTCATATAGATTTTGTTCTTCTCTTCATCTAGTTCCGATATAGCGATCTGCTTTGTTTTGTATCCTAAAAATGCAATTGTTACATTGTTCTCGGTATATTCCTTTGGCACTTTCAAGGAAAATTGTCCTTCAGAATTGGTAATTGTGGTGACATTGGTATTTTCTACCGTTAGGGTAGCGAAGATTAAAGGTTTTTTACTATCGGCATCTAAAACTTCACCGGTATATTCCGTATAATCAATTGTTTGTGCCAACATAGTGTTGGTTACTGTTCCTATTGAAAATAACAATAAGAAAACATACTTTACAGGATGGAGCCTTGTTGAGAAATTGTTCTTTTGTGACATAACCTAGCTTTTTTTTTAAGATAATGATTAAAAACGAATTTTATGTAATCAATTTTGTTAAATCCTTATCGTTGTGGTTGTTACCGTAATATAATTTTATTTCTTGCCATCAAATGTTTTTGATGAAGTACTTACCAATCTATTGATTTCCTGTAGTTCTTCTTCTGTAAGGTCTCGCCATTTTCCTACAGGTACATCCAATTGTACGTTCATAATTCTAATGCGCTTCAATTTCTTTACCCTATAGTCTAGATACTCGCACATTCTACGAATTTGTCTGTTCAGGCCTTGTGTAAGTATTATTCTAAATTGATAGGTACTTACTTCAAAAACTTCACACTCCCGTGTTACTTGGTCAAGAATAGGAATTCCTTTGCGCATTCTATTTAAAAAATCAATGGTGATAGGTTTATCTACCGTTACCAGGTATTCTTTTTCATGGTTGTTGCGGGCGCGTAATATCTTATTTACAATGTCGCCATCATCGGTTAAAAATATAAGCCCTTCACTGGGTTTGTCCAATCTGCCGATGGGGAAAATCCTTTTTGGGTAATTAATAAAATCAATAATGTTGTCTTTTTCAACACCGGTGTCCGTGGTGCAAACAATACCCACAGGTTTGTTGAATGCCAAATATGTTGATTTACCTTTAGGGGCTTTGATCAGTTCTCCATCCACCTTTACCACATCGCCAATTGAAATTTTAGTGCCCATTTCCGGTACTTCTCCATTAATGGTAACTCTGCCCTGTTCAATAAGTTTATCAGCAGCCCTACGCGAGCAATATCCTGCTTCGCTAAGATATTTGTTGATCCTTGTCTTTTGAGTGTTGTCTTGCATATTCAGCTTTGCTGTATTTGTATTATTTTCTATTCAATTCTTGTTGATAGATTTCTCTACCTAATTGAGCTAAAAATGGAATTCCTATTTCATCATACTCATAGGCATCATCATTAAAAATGCCATCCTTGTTGACCAAGATCGTTGCCGTTAAGAGAAAATCGATATTATTTTTAGTGTCCTTTATATAGGCGCAATCTGTCAACGTTCCGTAAGCAAACCCTACTTTATTATATATTTCTATAGACTCCGGTATATTTTTTTTAGTATCGCCATACATGAAAAACTTACAATAACCATCATAATATGTAGCTGGATCATAGCCAATGTGCTGAGGGGTGGTATGCATTGCGTTTAACAAATGTTCCCGTTGTTTTTCACTAATATTAAACCGTTCAACTTCTTTAAACATTTGCGGAAATAGTACTCTTTTAAGAAGGTTGTGTTGCGTTGTAATAGGATAATAGTTTTTTTGACTAAAATCAAAAGCTTCTTCTATAAGTTCATCACCTTCATAATACCCAATACCTTTTTCCACGTTAAGAAGTTTTAAACGCTCTGGAGTTTTGTTTAAAAGTGATTGCGTAATTCCGGTGGTAGAGTCGTTAAGATAAATGATTAACGGTTTGGTTCTTAAATCATCTGAATGATAGCCCACTCTATGACTTAATCTTACAGGCGAAATGCCTTTCTCCTTTAAATTTTGATTAATGGCTTCAAAACCTAAGAACTCCATCAATCTGTTGTTCGCTAAATTGTCGCTGACCGCAAAAATTTTAGATATGTCATTTGCTACGGTACTTTCTATAGTATCACCTTCTATATAATATTTTGTATTTATTGATAAAGTGTCCGTTAAATTTAGTTTTTCCAATGCTAAAACGGCAACGGGAAATTTAACCGTACTCGCAGGGTAAAAGTAACTACTGTCATTCACCTGAAATTCATAATCGGTAAATGAAATACTATCATTTCTTCTATTGATCTGTGTATATATAATTTGTACTTCATAGCTATTTATGCTGTCCATAACCCTTTTTATTTTAGGGTCATTTGAAGATAGGGCAACTTCAAGAAAGTTTAAATTCTGCTTTTCTTGTGCGCAAGAAATTAGAAGAACACCACAAATGAAAAGAAGAAAGTGCTTCATGTTATTATATATTTTTAGGGGTTGTAGACCTCACCCCTATGCGGTTTCAGTAAATCCCTTACCGTAATCATTTCATTTTCTTCTACAACCATAAAAGCAATACTGTACATTTCATTAATTTCTTTAAAACCCGTAATATTTAATGCAGTTTTTTCAGAAGCTATAAACTCGTTTAAGTGCTTAACATGATGTTCGGCAGTTTTTAGGGCTGCAGGACCTCTAAAGTCCCATATAAGTTTTATTTGTCTGTTCAAGAAGATATAATTAGGTTATAAATATAAGTAACAAATTTACCATAAAAAATGGCACTATATAGTCTTTAAAAAACGAGTTGACGGTTTACCGCCAAGCTAATTTTAATTGATTATTAGCTATTTGTTATATATTGTAAGCCCTAAAAACGTGTTAAGTAAATCATTAAGCATTTGCACACGATGTGGTTATTACTATTTTTGCTCGATGTTTTTTAAGAAATCAATGTTTTTACTGCGTAAAATTTATCCTATTGTAATAATAGGATTACTGACAATTGTTTTTAGCTCATGTGAAGGTCTTTTTAAGAAAGATGAGGAAAAAAGGGTCATTGCTAGGGTTGGTGAGTCTTTTTTGTATGAAGATGACCTGGCGCCTTTAATTACGGAAAACATGACCAAAGGGGACAGTACTTCATTTGCTGTCAATTATATAAACAATTGGGCCTCAAAACAATTGTTGCTTTCCAAGGCGAAAATAAATTTATCCGAAGAAAAATTGGCCGAGTATAATGCCCTGGTCGATGATTACAGAACAGAACTTTATACAAGTGTTTATAAAGAAGCATTGGTTGCACAGGCCACAGATTCTGTAATTACTGATGAGCAATTGAACGCTTTTTATGAAAATGCCAAAGAGAACTTTAAACTTAAAGAACAGATTGCAAGAATTCGCTTTGTTGCGTTACCTAAAGGTTTTTTAAATCAAGATGAAGTTGGTAAACGACTTAAGAGATTTAAAAACGACGATGTTCGCTATTTAGATTCTATAGGTGTTCAGTTTACCAAATTGAATTTTAATGATTCTATTTGGGTGAGATATTCCAGAATATTTGAAGAAATACCACTAATAACAGCTGACAATGCCAATAAGTACTTAAAAAATTCACAATTTTTTGAATTAGAGGATTCAATCGGGGTATATTTGGGAAAAATAGAGGAAACCAAGGATGTTAACGACGTTGCGCCTTTGTCCTTTATTAAACCTACTATAGAACAAGTTTTATTAAGTCGTAGAAAAATGGACTACCTACGCAAATTAGAAACTGAATTATTAGATGAAGCAATCAAGGATAATGAATTTGAAGTTTTCGAAAACAAAAAATAGTATTTACATAGGTGCAATTTTACTATTTGCAGGTGCTGCAACAGCACAAGATTCTATACCAGATGTTTCTGCCAATGCACCTGAACCAATGGAAGACATCGCAGAAGCGGAACCAATAAAAAAAGATTCGTCGGTTAATTTTAAGAGAATAAAACTTGACGGTATAGCTGCCGTAGTGGGTGATTATGTAATCTTGGATTCTGATATTGAAAAAACACTTATTGATTTGAAGAGCCAAGGAGCGTCTACTGAAGATATTACGCATTGCGGACTCCTAGGTAAATTGATGGAGGATCGTTTGTATGCCAACCAGGCAGTTCAAGATAGTATTTTGGTTTCAGATGATGAGGTAAATGCAACCGGTGATCGTCAATTGCAATCTCTGGTGCAACAGATAGGTTCAATGGAGAAGGTTTTAAAATATTATAAGAAAACCGATGAAGCCAGTTTTAGGGAAGAACTTTACAAAATCAATAAACTACGTATGCTTTCTGAGCGTATGCAACAAGATATCATTAAGGAAATTGAAATTACACCAGAAGAGGTTCGTCAGTTCTTCAATAAAATTCCTGAAGACGAAAGACCTGTATTTGGTGCTGAACTAGAAATTGCACAGATTACCAAAGAGCCGGAGCCATCTGAGGAAGAAAAGCAAAAGGTAATAGATAAATTGAACCAGATTAAGGCAGATGTAGAAGATAACGACTCTAGTTTTAGTGTAAAGGCAATTCTGTATTCTCAAGATCCAGGTTCTAAATCTAAAGGTGGTTTTTATAGCATAACAAAAGATACCGGTTTTGATAAGAAGTTTAAAGATGTAGCTTTTAGCTTAAGGGAAGGTGAGGTTTCTGAACCTTTTGAGACAGTTTTCGGTTTTCATATTATTTATATAGAAAAAATCAGAGGCCAAGAGTTGGATTTAAGACATATATTGATTCAGCCAGAAATATCTCAAGCAGTAATGGACGAGGCAAAGGCAGAGCTAGATAGTATTAGAAAGAAAATTATAGATGGTGAATTTACTTTTGCAGAAGCGGCACTGAATTTTTCTGATGAAAAAGAGACAAAATTTGATGGCGGATTGTTGCGTAACCCTGTAAACTTCGATTCTAAATTTGAGTTGACAAAAATGGATCCAACCTTATATAATCAAGTACAAAATTTAAAGGACAATGAAATTACATATCCTGTACTTGAAGAAGATCCAAGAGGTGGAGCGCCTAAATATAAAATTCTAAAGATTACCAATAGGTATGATGAGCATGTAGCCGATTTTTCTAAAGATTACACGAAAATTCAGGAATTGGCACTTACTGAAAAGAAATACAACGCCATTAAAAAATGGATGGACAAGCATATTAAGGATACCTATATCAGCGTTAATGATGAAAACAAAGATTGTGAGTTCGCTAATAACTGGGTAAAAGAATAAATATATGTCAGACGTTGCGGCAATAGAACGCCTAGTTGTAAAACATGCGGAGCTTAAAAAAGAAATAGCCAAGATCATTGTAGGTCAAGATGAGGTTATTGAACAGATTTTGCTTTCTATTTACTCTGGCGGACATTCGTTGCTGATCGGTGTGCCAGGTTTGGCAAAAACCTTAATGGTAAATACCATTGCCCAAGCTTTGGGACTTGATTTTAAAAGAATACAGTTTACGCCAGATTTAATGCCTAGCGATATTCTTGGTAGTGAAGTTTTAGATCAGAGCAGAAATTTTAAATTTATAAAAGGTCCCATATTTTCGAATATTATTCTAGCGGACGAGATTAATAGAACACCACCAAAAACCCAGGCGGCTCTTTTGGAAGCTATGCAGGAAAGAGCGGTAACTATTGCGGGCCATCAACATAAATTGGATTTGCCCTATTTTGTATTGGCAACACAAAACCCAATAGAACAAGAAGGTACATACCCTTTGCCGGAAGCTCAGTTAGACCGTTTTATGTTCGCTATAGAATTGAAGTACCCAAGTATAGCGGAAGAAATACAAGTTGTTAAGAATACAACGGCAGATAGAAAGCAAGTGGTTAGCCCGTTATTCAATGCCCAAGATATAATTGACGTTCAAAACTTAATACGTAGGGTACCCGTTGCGGATAATGTTGTTGAGTATACGGTAAATTTGGTGAATAGTACTAGACCTAATTTAGACTCGGCTTCAGATTATGTAAAGCAATACTTGGACTGGGGAGCCGGGCCAAGAGCTTCTCAAAACCTTATTTTGGGAGCCAAGGCCAATGCCGCCATTCATGGTAAGTTTTCTCCGGATATTGAAGATGTACATGCCGTTGTAAAAGGAATTTTGCGTCATCGTATCATAAAAAATTACAAAGCTGAGGCAGAAGGTATCAGTGAAGAGGATATTATAGATAAATTACTTTAATAAAACAGCCTATTTTCTGCATTTTTAAATGAAATAAAGTCATTTAAACGCCATAATTGTTTAATAACTACGCACTTTTCATATCATTTGAGAAAAAATAGGTAATCATACTTATTTAATTTTAAATGCGTTCTATATTACGTAATTTTACGAAATTGCGTTAACTTAATATTAAATAACAGATGACATTTGACATTGATGGTTTTAAACGGATATATATTATGCTAATTCCATAATATATATTTAAATCAATACATTCTGTCAGTTTGTAGTTATCATGATTCTCATTTCAACAACAAATCTTCAGAACGAAATAAGAAATTAAACTACTTGCGTTAGTCTAACAAATACACAAATCAATTTTTAATGAGCATTTATAAAGATTACCTAAAGGAGATCGAAGAACGTAAAGGTCAAGGTCTTCATCCAAAGCCAATTGATGGTGCTGAATTAATTAGTAAAATTATTGAGCAAATCAAAGATGTGGATAATGAATATAGAGAAGATTCTCTAAAGTTTTTTATCTATAATGTTTTACCGGGTACAACCAGTGCCGCTGGGGTAAAAGCAAAATTCTTAAAAGAAATTATTCTTGGTGAATCTGTCGTTAAAGAAATTACACCGGCGTTTGCCCTAGAACAACTATCCCACATGAAGGGTGGACCTTCTATCAAAGTTCTGTTGGATATTGCATTAGGTTCTGATGAAGCTTTGGCAAAACAGGCTGCTGAAGTTCTAAAAACTCAAGTATTTCTTTACGAAGCGGATACTTCTCGTTTAGAAGAAGCCTTTAAAAATGGTAACGCCATTGCAAGAGATATTATAGAAAGTTACGCACAAGCAGAATTTTTTACGAAACTACCAGATGTAGAAGAAGAAATTGAGGTGGTAACATATATTGCCGGCGTGGGCGACATATCAACGGATTTATTATCGCCAGGTGGTGATGCACACTCAAGATCTGATCGTGAACTACATGGTCAATGTATGTTTGAGCATAACAAGGAGATGCAACAAGAATTATTGGCTTTGAAAGAGCAGCATCCAGATAAGCGCGTTATGCTGATTGCAGAAAAAGGAACAATGGGTGTTGGTTCATCTAGAATGTCAGGTGTAAATAATGTGGCATTATGGACGGGTATACCATCTAGTCCTTATGTGCCATTTATCAATATAGCACCGGTAATTGCCGGTACCAATGGTATTGCTCCAATTTTCTTAACAACTGTAGGTGTAACCGGTGGTATAGGTCTAGACCTTAAAAACTGGGTAAAGCAGAAAGATGAAGCGGGCAATACTATTGTAGATGAAGATGGCGAGCCTATTTTAAAACAGATGTATTCCGTTGCAACAGGTACCGTACTTACGATCAATACCAAAGAGAAAAAACTTTATCACGGTAAAGTTGAATTGAAAGATGTATCCGCTGCATTTACACCTCAGAAAATGGAGTTCATGAAAGCAGGTGGTTCCTATGCCGTAGTTTTTGGTAAAAAGCTTCAAACATTTGCAGCCAAGACATTGGGTATAGCTGTTCCTCAGGTTTATGCAATTTCAAAAGAAGTTTCTATTGAAGGTCAAGGTTTAACTGCTGTAGAGAAAATATTCAATAAAAATGCTGTAGGTACTTCGGGCGCTACGTTGCATGCAGGTTCTTATGTTCGCGCAGAAGTCAATATTGTAGGTTCTCAAGATACTACGGGTCTAATGACATCTCAGGAGCTGGAGATGATGGCCGCTAAGGTTATTTCCCCAATTGTAGATGGTGCCTACCAATCTGGTTGTCATACAGCATCGGTTTGGGACGATAAATCCAAAGCCAATATTCCCAGGTTAATGAGCTTTATGAACGATTTTGGTCTAATTACCGGTCGTGATCCAAAAGGAAAGTATTTTCCTATGACAGATGTGATCCATAAAGTACTTAACGATATCACGGTAGGGGATTGGGACATCATTATAGGTGGTGATTCTCATACACGTATGTCCAAAGGTGTTGCTTTTGGTGCAGATTCAGGTACAGTTGCCTTGGCACTGGCCACAGGTGAGGTTTCAATGCCAATTCCAGAATCGGTTAAGGTAACCTTTAAAGGACAAATGAAGTCTTATATGGATTTTCGTGATGTAGTTCATGCCACTCAACAACAAATGCTACAGCAATTTGGAGGCGAGAACGTATTTCAGGGACGTGTAATTGAAGTGCATATTGGTACATTAACTTCAGATGAAGCATTTACGTTTACTGATTGGACCGCTGAAATGAAAGCCAAAGCATCTATCTGTATTTCTGAAGACGATACCTTAATTGAATCCCTAGAGATTGCAAAAGGCCGTATTCAGATTATGATAGAAAAGGGTATGGACAATGCAAAACAAGTTCTTAAAGGGCTTGTTGATAAAGCCGAAGCTAGAATAACGGAGCTTAAAACAGGTATTAAACCTTCTTTAAGACCAGATGCGGACGCTAAATATTATGCAGAGGTAATTATTGATTTAGATGAAATTGCCGAGCCAATGATTGCTGATCCAGATGTTAATAACGAGGATGTTTCCAAGCGTTATACCCATGATAATATTCGTCCGTTATCTTATTACGGCGGAACTAAGAAAGTAGATCTTGGATTTGTTGGATCATGTATGGTTCATAAGGGCGATATGAAAATATTGGCTCAGATGTTGAAAAATGTAGAGGCACAAAAAGGTAAAGTTGAATTTAATGCCCCATTGGTCGTAGCTCCACCAACATATAATATTGTTGATGAGTTGAAAGCTGAAGGAGATTGGGAAGTGCTTCAAAAATATTCAGGGTTTGAATTTGATGATAGTGCACCAAAAGGCTTGGCACGTACCAAATACGAAAACATGCTTTATTTAGAAAGACCGGGCTGTAACCTTTGTATGGGTAACCAGGAAAAAGCAGAGCCAGGAGATACCGTTATGGCTACATCTACACGTTTATTTCAGGGTAGGGTAGTAAAAGATTCTGGTGAGAATAAAGGTGAATCATTATTGTCATCTACCCCAGTGGTGGTATTGTCTACTATTTTAGGAAGAACCCCTACAATGGCAGAATATGAAGCGGCCGTTGATGGTATTGTATTGACAAAGTTTAAACCATCTACAAAACAATTGGTGAGATAATTAACCAATAACTATTATTCATATCACGCCCGGGTATTCGTACTCGGGCTTTTTTTGTTCAAGCTTTTTATAATCATTCTTAATTTCATATGCGCTCTTAAAATCACTGTACATTTTGTATCTTGTACAGATAAGATAGTTTAACAAATTTTATAAATAGATTTTATGGCTTTTGACATAGATATGATTAAAAAAGTTTACGCTACAATGTCTGAACGCGTAGACAAGGCAAGAGAGATTGTGGGTAAGCCGCTTACGCTTTCTGAAAAGATTTTGTATTCTCATTTATGGGACGGGGCACCGACCCAAGCATTCACCCGAGGAAAGGATTATGTTGATTTTGCTCCGGATCGTATTGCTTGTCAAGATGCTACTGCACAAATGGCCTTATTGCAATTTATGCAAGCTGGTAAGCCAAAAGTGGCAGTGCCGACTACAGTGCACTGTGATCACTTGATCCAAGCCAAAAGTGGTGCTACGGCAGATCTAAAATCCGCTAATACCACTAGTGCAGAGGTTTTTGATTTTTTGGAATCAGTATCAAATAAATACGGAATCGGTTTTTGGAAACCGGGTGCAGGTATTATTCACCAAGTAGTATTGGAGAACTATGCTTTTCCAGGAGGTATGATGATCGGTACAGATTCTCATACAGTAAATGCCGGAGGATTAGGTATGGTGGCAATTGGTGTTGGTGGTGCAGATGCGGTTGATGTAATGGCCGGTATGGCTTGGGAACTTAAGTTTCCTAAATTGATAGGTGTAAAGTTGACCGGAACAATTTCTGGGTGGACGGCGCCAAAAGATGTAATATTAAAAGTAGCTGAAATCCTTACCGTTAAAGGTGGAACAGGTGCAATAGTTGAATATTTTGGGTCAGGTGCAAAATCTTTGTCATGTACAGGAAAAGGTACTATATGTAACATGGGTGCAGAGATAGGTGCAACTACTTCTACATTTGGTTATGATGAATCTATGGAGCGTTATTTAAGAGCTACCGATAGAGCCGATATTGCAGATGCCGCAAATGAAGTAAAGGAGCATTTAACTGCAGATGCAGAGGTATATGCAAACCCTGAGCAATATTTTGATGAGGTAATAGAAATTGACCTTTCTGAGTTAACACCATTATTGAACGGTCCTTTTACGCCGGATCTATCTACCAAGGTAGGTAGTGATATGAAAGAAAAAGCTACCTCACATGAATGGCCATTAACCGTTGAATGGGGATTGATAGGTTCTTGTACGAATTCTTCTTATGAAGATCTGTCCAGAGCTTCTTCAATTGCACAACAAGCTATTGATAAAGGAATTAAGATGAAAGCGGAACTGGGTATCAACCCTGGTTCAGAGCAAGTACGTTATACCGCTGATCGTGATGGTATACTTGGAATATTCGAAAAGCTAGATGCAAAAATATTTACAAATGCCTGCGGACCATGTATAGGGCAGTGGGCGCGTTATAGCGATCCAAAAAATGCACCTAAAAATAGTATTGTACATTCTTTCAATAGAAACTTTGCAAAGCGTGCAGATGGTAACCCAAACACTCATGCATTTGTAGCTTCTCCTGAAATTACGGCTGCAATTGCCATTTCAGGTAGATTGGATTTTAACCCGATGACCGATAAACTGATCAACGAAAAAGGTGAAGAAGTAATGTTCGATGAGCCTACGGGATGGGAATTGCCTCCTAAAGGATTTGAGGTTGAGGACGCAGGTTACCTAGCACCAGATGAAGATGGTTCTGGTGTAGAGGTCAAGGTGTCTCCAGATTCTGAAAGATTACAGTTACTGGAGCCTTTTACTCCTATAAAGGATGAAAGTTTAATGGGTGCCAAATTGTTGATCAAAGCGTATGGTAAGTGTACTACCGATCATATTTCTATGGCAGGACCATGGTTGAGATTTAGGGGTCATTTAGATAATATTTCTAACAACTGTTTAATTGGTGCCGTTAATGCATTTGGTAAAAAGACCAACATGGTCAAAAATCAATTGAACGGTGAATTTGGCGGAGTACCTGATACGGCTCGTGCATATAAAGCGGCAGGTATTAGAAGTATTGTTGTTGGTGATCATAACTATGGTGAAGGTTCTTCTAGGGAGCATGCGGCAATGGAGCCTCGTCACTTAGGTGTTGCAGCCGTAATTGTTAAATCTTTTGCACGTATTCATGAAACAAACCTTAAAAAGCAAGGTATGCTTGGTTTGACCTTCGCTAACGAAAATGATTATGACCTAATTCAAGAAGATGATACCTTTAACTTCATAGATATTGCGGAATTTGCACCGGACAAGCAATTAACGGTAGAAGTAGTTCATGCAGATGGAAGTAAAGACGTTATTAAATTGAACCATACGTATAACGAAGCCCAAATTGGGTGGTACAGGGAAGGTTCTGCCTTGAACGTTATTAAAAGAGAAAATGCCTCATAATTCAACAACTTAAAATTTGTGAGGAAAACTCCTGATATTAATCAGGAGTTTTTTAGTTTTGACCCCTATAAAACTTTTATGAAGAGACAAACGGTTTTTACCTTATTGATCATTGCTTTTGTGCTTTCTTTTTTTGTTACCCCTTTGGGTGATTATAGCAAGATTATTCTCAACAGGGTTTTTGCCACTTCCCCAACAATTATTCAACCGGAAAAACGTGGTAAAATAACCGATTACGATTGGAAGCTGAAAGATGCAAACTGGAAGTTCTTTAATTTTGATGAAGCAAAAGGACAGGTTGCCTTTATTACATTTTGGACCTCATGGCATATGCCTTCACAGGCTCAATTGAA
Source organism: Maribacter huludaoensis (assembly GCF_029350945.1). GTDB lineage: Bacteria > Bacteroidota > Bacteroidia > Flavobacteriales > Flavobacteriaceae > Maribacter > Maribacter huludaoensis. Next base: position 1,016,345 of record NZ_JARKMS010000002.1, read on the forward strand.
AGATATACAGTATTTGTATGAAACTTTTGGTGATAAGATCAAGTTCTATATTATTACTAATGAAGAAAGAGCACCTGTAGAACTTTTTATGCAAGAACAGGGATATACTTTTCCCGTTACTTATCAGATTATAGGAGAATCAAGCCCTTTGTCATTATTAAAACCGCCAGGATCTTACGTAATCGACAAAAATGGTGCTATAGTAATTCACCAAAATGCCATTGCAGATTGGGATAATGAAAAAGTAGACAATTTGCTAAATCAACTGATTACTGAATAACCTAAAATTGTTTGGTGAATCTTATTTTTTAAAATATTTAAAGGGTACGAAAAGCATTCCAAAACATTCGCCATCGCTTTTACCTATATGTTTATGATGCATTTTATGTGCTCTACGTACACCTCGGCTATACCAATTATTTGCGTTTCTGAATAGTTTGAAACGTTGGTGAATAAATATATCGTGTACAAGAAAGTAGGCTATACCGTAAGCCAAAATTCCAAATCCTAAAGGATAACCATACCAAAAACCGGTAGTGCCCGCGTAAAATAAGGACATGCTAACAATTGCGTAAAAAATAAAGAACGCATCATTTCTTTCAAACCATGAGTCGTGATCTTTTTTGTGATGGTCTTTATGAAGACTCCACAAAAAACCGTGCATAATATATTTGTGCGTAAACCACGCCATAAACTCCATGAACAAAAATGTTCCTAGAAAAATCACTATCCAAATAACTATATTCATTATACTAAATTCATTTTAAATTTCACATAAGAACGTGCTAGTAATCCAAATTTCTGATAATTTGGAACACGTATTCTTGCATTTTTTATTTCCAAGGAAGGTGTGCTCTGTAATTTGTTCAGCAACTTATAATAATATTTATAGGCTGTATAAACACCAAATTTTGCATCGGCAGGCAAGGCAACAATACCGTCATAGCCTTTCTTGAAATCAGCTTTTATTTCATCAACTATTCTCTTTTTTGACACCTCATCTAGCTCTTTTAGATTTGTGTTTGGAAAATAAGATCTATTCAATTCTTCAAAATCTGCTTTTACGTCTCTTAAGAAATTTACTTTCTGAAAAGCGGAACCCAGTGCCATGGCAGATTCCTTCAGTTTATTATATTCTTCTACGTCACCTTTTACAAAAACTTGTAGACACATTAAACCAACCACATCTGCAGAGCCATAGATATATTCTTTATATTCCGCATCTGTTCTATAAATATTCTTGACCAAGTCCATACGCATACTCTTCATAAAAGAATCTACCAAATGCCTTGGTATTTTGTATTTATGATAAGTGTACTGAAAGGAGTTTAAGATAGGGTTTAGGCTAATCTTATCTTTTAAAGAATCTTCAAGTTCTTTTTCAAATTTGTCAAAAAGTACTTCTTTATCATAATCATGAAACGTATCAACAATTTCGTCTGCAAAGCGCACAAAACCATAAATATTATAAATATGACTGCGTATAGATGGGTGAAGCATTTTTGTTGCTAAAGCAAAAGAGGTGCTATATCGTTTTGTAACGACTTTACTACACTGGTGCGAAACTTGATCAAAAGTAGCTTTCATAAATCACTAGTTATCCTTAATAATTAATTCTGACACTAATTTTCCCGATATTAAAGCCGGTGGTACTCCTGGTCCAGGTACTGTCAGTTGTCCTGTAAAGTAAAGATCTTTTACCTTTTTACTTCTTAAATTTGGTCTTAAAAAAGCAGTTTGTGTTAAGGTGTTGGCCATACCATAGGCATTTCCTTTATAAGAATTGTAGCGTTCTACAAAATCATTAACACAGAATGTTTCCTTGAATATAATATTATTTCTAATGTTTTGGCCTGTTCTTTCTTGAAAACGGTCCATAATTATATTAAAATATTTATTTCTAAGTTCTTCGGTGTCTTCTAAAGCTGTGGCGATCGGTACCAAAAAGAATCCGTTTTCACAACCCTCTGGAGCCATACTGCTATCTGTAATAGAAGGGAAATTAGCGTAGAACAAAGGGTTTGTTGGCCATTTTGGGTTATCATAAATTTCTTGGGCATGTAACTCAAAATCTGTATCAAAAAATAAATTATGATGTTCTACATTGTTCAATTTTTTGTCAAAACCAATGTAAAATAACAGCGATGATGGTGCAAAAACTTTTTTCTCCCAATAACTACTACTGTATTGCTGGTGTTTTGCATCTAGTAAGCTTTCAGAATGCTGGTAATCTGCACCGCTTAGTACTTTATTGGCTGTATATGTTTTTCCATTACAGACAATGGCCGAAGCTTTACCCTCGTTAACAATGATTTTATCTACCGGAGAATTTGTATTTATTGTAACGCCTAATTCTAGTGCTAAGTTTTGCATAGCCTTTATTACTTGGTACATGCCCCCTTTAGGATGCCATGTACCTAGCCCAAAATCGGCAAAGTTCATAAAGTTGTAAAATGACGGAGTATTACTGGGTTTGGCGCCAAGGAATAATACGGGAAATTCTAAGGTAGAGACCAACTTAGGATTTTTAAAAGCCTTGCGAACTTGAGAGCTAATGGTCTTAAAAAACTGATCAACTTTAAATATCGTCTCTTTGGTAACCAATTCTAAGGGTGAAAGTCCTGGTCTAAGAACAACCTTATTGATAGCTATGTCATAATTTTCTTGGGCTTGTGCAATGAACTTTTTTAGCGCTTTAGAGCTTCCCGGCTCAATACGTTCAAATTCCGCACAAATTTTATCCATACTATCACCAATAGTAATAACATCGTCAGAAAAAAATATTTTGTAAGCAGGACTTAGTTTGTCTAGTTGGTAATAATCTGATGTTTGTTTATTGAAATCGGCAAAAAATTTATCAAAAATATCCGGCATCCAATACCAGCTTGGTCCCATATCAAAGGTAAACCCGTCTTTTTTAAACTGTGATGCACGACCTCCAACAGATTCATTTTTTTCAAATATGGTAACGTTCCAACCGGCTTTTGCCAAGTAACATGATGCCGATAATGATGAAAAACCAGAACCGATTACAATACAACTTTTATTCATTTATTTCTGTGCAATTATAGGTTGTTCACTAAGCTGTCTATTGAAGTAAAGGTTCTGCAGAAGTTAGGCTTTGTATCTTCTTCAATGAAATTGGTCTGTCTACCTAAAATCCAGAAATTAGGATTGTTATACTTAGAAACTAATTCAGAGAAATCTTCTAGATACTTGTTAACCTTGTCTTTTTCTGGGTACACTGTAAAATATGATACAAAATATATGTCATCAAAGTATTTTAGAACATCTTCTAAATTTTCCATGGGTATTGTTGGTCCTAAGTAAATACACTTATACCCTTTCAGAATAATTTCATAATTAATGTACAGTAGACCTATATCATGAATTTCATTTTCGGGTAAGAAGGCAACAAAGACTTTATCTTTTTTAGTGGGCTCTAAATGTTGAAGCTTTTCTGTATTTAATAAGATTTTTTGTTTAATTAAACTGCTCATAAAATGTTCATGTGCAGGACTGATAGTATCTGTCTGCCATAATAATCCCAGTTCGTTTAATAAAGGAACAAAAGTCTCTTTAAATATCTCTCTAAAAGAGTTTTCGCTTAGTAAAGCATTGTATGTATTAAAGAACATGGTCTGATCAAAATTCACCATTGCCAATTTAAAAGCGTTGATTGCTTGGCTCTTATGACTGTGTTTTGCTACTATTTCACGTACAACATAGGGAATATCTTTATCAGAAATTTTAGCAATTTTTGAAATTTTATGTCCGTTATTGTATAGTAGGGTTACATTAAGTAGCTTCTGTAAACTAGAAAGGCTATAAGTTCTAATGTTTGTATCCGTACGTTCCGGAGATAAAAGATTGTATCTTTTTTCCCAAATTCTAATGGTGTGTGCCTTGATACCAGAGAGGTTTTCAAGGTCCCTAATACTAAATTGCTTTTTTACATTGTTCATACTTTCTGAAAAAGGATTAAACAAATCTACAATTTATTAATATGCCATGGGATAGATGAGAGTTAAAATTATCAAAATAAAAAAGGTTAGACCTAAATCTAACCTTTTGTGCCCACGACTAGATTCGAACTAGCACGTCCTTGCGAACACTACCCCCTCAAGGTAGCGTGTCTACCAATTTCACCACGTGGGCCTATTTGTAGTAAAATGAATGGCAAATATAGAAACCTATAGTTCAATTTGAAATATAATAATGATATAAAAAAACGAAGTTTACTTTTTAAAGTATTGATTGTTGGTATTTGGTAGGGGTTATTCCTTTAATCTTTTTAAACTTCTTATTAAAATTGGAAATTGAGTTAAACCCGGAAAGTTCGGCTATCATATTAACAGTTAGTTCTTTATTTGAAATTAATAATTGGCAGGCATGGGCAACGCGTAGTTGTATTAAAAATTGAAAAAAGGTTTTATCTGTTCGTTGTTTAAAAAAACGACAGAAAGCATTTGGTGTCATGTATGCCATTTTCGCTATCTCATCTAGAGAAATGGGTTGTTGGAAATTTTTGAATACAAAATCGAAAATATCCTGTAAACGCTCACCTTCTGTAGAACTTAAGGTTTTAGAGTATATAAATGTACTTAAAGGTTCTGTAGTTGCTTTACTAAGTTCTTCTATTAACTCTAAAAAAGAAATAAACAGTTTGAGTTTTTGATTAGACTGTATTTCTATTAATTGTTGGGCAATTTGCTTTTGGTTTGATGTTATTTTGAATCCGCCTGTGGCATTTGCAAAGAAGTCGCCTAAGTCTTTAAAATAGGGGAGATTAAAGAATGCTGCGCCAAAGGATTTTTTCGTAAAAAATACAGTGATCATATGCGCATCTATCTGCCCAGGTATACTTTTAAAAACGTGTGGCAGGTTACTGCCAATAACATAGATATCTCCCGTGGAAAATTGATGAATACTATCACCCACCAACAATTTACCGTTACCGTTTACAATGTAACTTATCTGTATTTCTTCATGCTGATGAAGCTTGTTATAAAATATAGGTTCTTTATCAACCTGAACTATTAAATGTTCATCTAAGGGCTTTGGTATTTTAAAAGGAAACACTTTCATATGCATCTAATTTATCATTATAAAATGAAATTGAACATGTAAGATGGTAAAATAGTACCATGTCTGGATAATATGGCGACATGTATTACAAGGTGCTATCCCTAATTTTGGGTATCAACTAAAAGAAAGCAAAATGAGTATTTCATGGACGGGCGTGATGCCAGCGGTTACCACAAAATTTACAGATCAAGATGAATTGGATCTAAATATGTTCTCCATTAATATTAAAGCTCAATTAGAGGCTGGTGTAAATGGCATTATTTTGGGAGGTACTTTAGGTGAGGCAAGTACGTTGACCAACGATGAAAAAAAGGTTTTGATGAAAGAGACCGTAAACCTTGTAGAAGGTAAAGTTCCCGTAATTATAAATATTGCCGAGCAGACAACAAAAGGTGCAATACAGGCTGCTAAAGTTGCTGAGCAATGTGGCGCAACCGGTTTAATGATGTTGCCACCAATGCGTTACAAAGCCAATGACCATGAGACGGTTACTTATTTTAAGGAAACGGCCAAAAGCACAGATTTACCAATTATGATTTATAACAATCCCATAGACTATGGTATAATGGTAACTCTTGATATGTTAGATGAATTAATGGTTTGTGATAATATACAAGCGGTCAAAGAATCTACAAGGGATATTTCTAATATAACCCGTATAAAAACAAGATTTGGGAATAGACTTAATGTTTTAACGGGTGTTGATACTTTAGGTCTTGAAAGTACCCTTATGGGCGCTGATGGTTGGGTTGCCGGCTTGGTATGTGCTTTCCCTGCCGAAACTTGTGCTGTTTTTGAACTGGCCAGAGCTGGCAGAATAAAAGAAGCTTTAGAAATTTACCGATGGTTCTTACCATTGTTAGAATTGGATATTAGTCCGCAGTTGGTACAGAACATAAAAATGGCGGAAGTGGCAACCGGTATAGGAACCGAAAATGTTAGGGCACCAAGATTGCCTTTAAGAGGTGAGGAGCGTGAAAGAGTTGCAGCTATTATAGAACAAGGTATGGCAACAAGACCTAAATTGCCTGATTATAAGAATATCAATTAGTCTAATAGTATTTTTATGATTGTATTCATGGACAGAAATGTAAGGAAAGAATTAAAATTTTTTTCGGCATCTTTAATTACTTTTGGGCAACACCATAAACATATATCATGATAAGCGGTACAAATGCAATAGGGAACAAATCTTCAAAACAAGGAAATAAAACTTTTAAGACTTTTGATCCTAACAAAAATGTAGAAACGGAATGGACTTTTTACGAGGCATCTTCAAATGAAATAGATGAGGCCGTTGCTTTAGCAGAAAGTGCTTTTAAAGTTTATAAAGATTTTGCAGGAACCAAAAAGGCAGAATTTCTTGAAGCCATAGCTTTAGAAATAGAAGCTCTTGGAGAGGAACTTATTGAAACCTACTGCAAGGAATCTGGCTTGCCCGAAGGTAGGGCTAGAGGTGAGCGTGGCCGTACTATAGGCCAATTGCGAGCATTTGCAAATTTATTGAGAGAGGGATCTTGGGTAGAGGCCGTTATTGAAAAAGCACAGCCAAATAGAGAACCTATGCCAAAATCTGATATTCGTAAAATGCTGTTTGCATTAGGTCCTGTAACGGTTTTTGGTGCCAGTAATTTTCCATTGGCATTTTCTACCGCTGGCGGAGATACCGCTAGTGCACTTGCGGCAGGTTGTCCTGTAATTGTAAAAAGTCATCCTATGCATGCCGGTACGGGTGAATTGGTTTCCAATGCCATACTTAAGGCAGCAGCAAAAACAGGAATGCCAAATGGTGTATTTTCAAATTTAAATAGTAGTGGTATTGAAGTAGGGCAACAGTTGGTAAGACACCCTAAAGTAAAAGCTGTTGGGTTTACCGGTAGTATTAAAGGGGGTACTGCATTATATAAATTAGCGAATGAAAGAAAGGAACCTATTCCCGTATTTGCAGAAATGGGTAGTATCAACCCAGTTGTGATTTTACCTTCTGCATTGGAAAATGAAGGTGATGCATGGGCTTCAAAGTATGCCTCTTCAATAACATTGGGTGCCGGCCAGTTTTGTACAAATCCTGGTTTGGTATTGGCCGTAAAAGGGGAAAAATTGGATAGTTTCATTAAATCGCTATCCGAAGAAATTTTAAAACTAGAACCTGCCTGTATGTTGCACCCCAACATATACGCTAAATATAATGAGGGTAAAGAAGAATTGTCCGCACAGAGCGGGGTAATAATTACTGCAGATTATACCAAAAATACCGGTGTGAATACTGCAAAACCTTCTATTCTAAAAGTAAGCGGTGCAAACTTTTTAACGAATACAACATTGCACAATGAAGTTTTTGGACCTTTTTCCGTAGTAGTTGAATGTGAAAATACGGTTGAGATGGAAAATATCTTAAATCATTTAGAAGGTCAGTTAACCGGCACTATTTTAGGTTCTGAAGAAGATCTGGAAAATAACGCTGAAATTGTGGATGCACTGCAAAGTAAGGTTGGGCGTATTTTATTTAACGGAGTGCCCACCGGTGTAGAGGTAAATTCATCTATGGTCCATGGTGGTCCTTTTCCCGCTTCTACCGATCCCCGTTTTACATCTGTAGGAACTTCTGCAATTAAAAGATGGGTCAGGCCGGTATCTTTTCAGGATTGGCCAAATAAATTATTGCCCCTGGCCTTGCAAAATGAAAATCCGCTTAACATTACCAGACTTGTGGAGGGCGAATACACTAAAACTAAACTATTATAAACTGTTAATATGGCCAGTAGCACCTTTGTTTGTATCGATGCCCATACTTGCGGTAACCCTGTTAGGGTGGTAAAACAGGGCGGTCCAGATTTAGTTGGTGCCACAATGAGCGAGAAACGCCAGCATTTTCTTAGGGAGTATGATTGGGTTAGAAAGGGACTTATGTACGAGCCTCGTGGACATGATATGATGAGCGGTAGCATTTTTTACCCGGCTAGCGATCCAAGGAACGATTTTGGAATTTTATTTATTGAGACCAGTGGTTGCTTGCCCATGTGCGGTCATGGAACTATAGGAGCCATTACCATTGCCTTGGAAGAAGAGTTGATAGTCCCTAAAATACCGGGAATGATCCGTATGGAAACTCCTGCCGGTTTGGTGAACATTACCTATCATAAAGAAGAAAATAAAGTAGCGTGGGTAAAATTGACCAATGTAAAATCATATTTGGTAGATACGGAGCTAACGGTAAATTGTTCTGTATTGGGCGAGTTGATTTTTGATGTATCATATGGAGGAAATTTTTACGCCATTATAGATGCACAAAAGAATTTTAACGGAATTCAAGATTATTCGGCCGCTCAGCTAGTTCAGTTCAGTCAAGAAATCAGAAAGAAAATCAATATAAAATACCCGAACAGATTTATTCATCCAGAGGATAGCACCATAAAGGACGTAAGCCATATTTTGTGGGCAGGTAAAACAATTTCTGATAGCGCTACCGCTAGAAATGCTGTGTTTTACGGTGATAAAGCTATTGATCGCTCACCTTGTGGTACAGGTACCTCTGCGCGTATGGCGCAATGGTATGTCAAGGGAATGTTGAACGTTGGTGAAGATTTTGTCCATGAAAGCTATATAGGTTCTCAATTTATTGGTACTGTAGAAAAGGAAACCATATTGGCGGGCAAACCTGCAATTATACCTAGTATAAAGGGCTGGGCTAAAATATATGGACACAATACCATAACTATTGATGATGATGATCCATATGCTTACGGATTTCAGGTAATTTAATGTTTACTATATGAAAGGTGTTATTGTTATTGGTGGTGGCATTGTTGGGCTTTGCACTGCTTATTACCTAACTAAAGAAGGTTTTGGGGTAACGGTAATCGATAAAGGCGATATCACTTCTGGCGCATCATTTGTAAATGCAGGCTATATTACTCCAAGCCATATAATTCCTTTGGCATCACCAGGTATGATAGCAAAAGGGATCAAGATGATGTTCAATTCTGCTAGTCCGTTTTATATGAAACCTAGGTTAGACGTTGACTTTTTAAAATGGGCGTGGTATTTTCATAAATCATCAACCCCGGCCAAGGTAGAAAAGGCAATTCCGGCAATTAAAGAAATAAACCTAATTAGTAGAGGATTATTTGCAGATTTGAAGAAGTCCGGCGATTTAGGTGATTTTCAATTAGAACGTAAAGGATTGTTAATGCTCTATAAAACCGAATCAGCTTATCTACATGAAAGAAAAATTGCCGAAAGGGTAGCTTTTGAGGGACTTGAAGTTTCAGAATTAAACAAAACAGAATTACATCAACTAGAACCAAATGTTAGAATTGATGCCGAAGGAGCCATACACTACGAATGTGACGGTCATACTACACCGACGGAGATTATGCCCAAACTTCTATCTTATCTCAAGAGACAGGGAGTAATGATAAAAACGAACGAAGAAGTACTTGATATTGAAACTAACGGTGATAAAATTACGGAAGTCATAACTACAAATGGCAGCTATAGGCCAGATAACGTTGTCTTGGCAGCTGGATCTTGGAGTGGGGAGCTTGCAAAAAAACTACGTTTAAAACTACCGCTGCAAGGAGGTAAAGGGTATCGTATAAATGTGGAACGTAGTACGGGTATTTCTATACCTGCAATATTGATGGAATCTAAAATGGCGGTAACCCCAATGAACGGTTTTACCAGATTTGCGGGTACCATGGAGTTTTCAGGTAATAATGAAATCATTAGAAATGAGCGGGTAATGGCAATTGCGAATGGGGCCCGATCCTTTTATCCTGATCTTAAAATTAACGAGGACGAAATTGCGAATGTAAGTACAGGTTTGCGCCCTGTTTCGCCAGATGGTCTACCGTATATTGGTAATTCTTCCAAATTTAAAAATCTTACTATAGCAACGGGTCATGCTATGATGGGGTGGAGTTTAGGTCCTGTAACCGGTAAGCTCGTTGCAGAGATTTTATCAAATAAAAAAACTACTATGAATATAGCTACCTTTAGCCCTAACAGATCATTCAAGTAATTTTGCGAAATTTGTTCAGCGTAATCAAATTACCATTCACCGACAGTAAATGACCATTCGCCTACACAAGTCAAATTATATCGAGTGATTGTAAGACTTTTGACACTCAAATATTTATGCAATGGATATATTATTAATAGAAGACGATTTAATTGAAGTAATGAAGTTGAAACGAACAGTTTCTAAACTTGAGCTAAAACATTCAATTATAGAAGCAAAGAACGGTGAAGAGGCATTGGACTTTTTAAGATCAGGTGAGAAATTACCGGATATTATTCTGTTAGACTTGAACATGCCTAGAATGAACGGTATAGAATTTTTAGAAATATTAAAGGCAGATGATGTACTTCAATATTTACCTACTGTTATTTTAACGACCTCTGAGAATAGGGCAGATTTGTTGAAATGTTACCAGGCCGGTATTGCAGGTTATGTAATTAAACCTTTGAAATATGAAGATTATGAGTATAAGTTAAATGCAGTTTTACAGTATTGGAGCATTAACCAACTAGTAAAAGGCTAACAAAAAAGCTCATTTCACAACATTTTTACACAATTACGTATTAATTTTCCTACGTTTGAATATATTGTAAAAAAATTCAAATGAAGGGAATTGTATTTACCGAGTTTTTAGAAATGGTCGAATCGGAATTCGGTTTAGAGACTGTTGATAATATTATTGAAAAAACAGATTTGCCTTCCCAGGGCATATATACATCTGTTGCCACCTACGAATTCAATGAAATGGTGGCATTGATTACCCAATTGAGTGAAGAGGTAGATTTACCTGCCGGAGATCTAATTTACGCATTCGGACTCTATTTGTTTTCTAGTCTTAAAAATGCGCATCCAGAAGTTATTCAAAGTTACCGTACTCCTATCGGTTTGCTTTATTCAATTGAAGACCATATTCATGTGCATGTAAAAAAACTATATCCAGAAGCAGAATTGCCTACATTTAAGATTCTTGAGAAAACTGATACTTCCATTTCCATGATCTATAGTTCTTCAAGAGGGCTATATAGATTGGCACATGGTTTAATAGAAAAATCTTTTGAACACTTTAATGGCAAGGCCGATATTACTTACGAACTTCTTAAGGAAGATGGTACTGAAGTAAAATTTGACGTTGTACAACATGGATAGTAAAGAGGTTACACTTCTTAAAAAAGCCTTGGAAAGGCAAAAAATGGCCCGTAAACAAGCCGAAAGGATATTAGAAGAAAAATCTAATGAGCTTTACGAGGTTGCACGCCATTTAAGGGAGTCCAACAACAAACTTGAAAATCTTTTAAGCGAAAAAACATCTGAACTAGATGGCGTTTTCATCAATATTATAGATCCTTATGTGGTCATGGACCTATCCTATAATGTGGTAAGCATGAACCAATCTGCCAAAGATTTTTTGGGTTATGATCATAAGGAACAAGATATCAATCTTTGGAAATTGGTACATAAAGATTTCATGGAGTACACCATAGAATCTTTCAGTAGTTTAAAAGAGGTTGGTATGCTTAAAAACTACCGGGCCAAAATCCTTGTTAAAGATGATGTTGAAAAATGGGTAGAAATTAATGCTAGTTTAATATTCAATAAAGAAAAACAACCAATAGCGGCCCAGGGTATAGTACGTGATATTACCCAAGAGATGGAGGTAACGGAAATATTATCTGAACAAAAGCGGCAATTGGATATTATCGTAAATGCATCACCGCTAGGTATCGTATTGGCCAACACGGATAAAATTTTAAAAGTAAACCACGCAATGACCAATTTGCTAGGCTATAGTTCTCAAGAGTTCCAAAATATGAGTATAGCGGATATTACCGCCTCTGATGATGAAGAGAAGAGCAAATTGTTAATGCAACAAATGTATGATGGTGAAATTGATGATTTTACAATATCAAAAAAATATATACATAAGAGCGGAGAAATCTTATATCTAAAAATATCTTTAAATGCCGTTAAGAACATACGTAACGAAACACGCTTTGTTTTAGGTATGTTAGAGGATATTACCAAACAGCATGAAGCTGAAACTAAATTAAAAGCGGAAAGGGAGAAGTATAGTAATATCATCGCCAATATGAACTTAGGCCTGTTAGAATTAGATGAAAAAGACACGATCCTTTTAGCTAATCAAAGTTTTTGTGATATGAGCGGTTTTTCCGAGAATGAGCTTATAGGAAAAAATGCTACAGATTTCTTTCATGTAGAAAACAAGAATGTATTAACGTCAAAGTTAAAATTAGAATCCGGTGGTGAGTCTAATTCTTTTGAGGTTGAAATACTGAACAAGTTAGGTGAGAAAAAGCATTGGTTAATAAGTGGTGCACCAAGATATAATGAAGCTGGCGATGTAGTAGGTTCGGTAGGTGTTCATTTAGATGTAACAAAGCAAAAAGAATTAGAATTACAGAAAGAACAGCTGGTTAAAGATTTAGAGAACAGTAACCAAGGTTTACAAGAGTACGCACATATTGTATCTCATGACCTTAAATCGCCACTTAGAAGTATTAGTGCTTTGGCCACTTGGTTAAGCGATGATTATAAAGATGTTTTAGATGAAGGAGGTAAACAGAATCTTGCCCTTATGCAAGAAAAGGTGGCTTCCATGGATAAATTGATACATGGTATTCTTGAATATTCTACCGCCAATAGTTCTGCCTTAGATGATTCTAAAGTAGACCTTAATGAAGTTATTACAGATATTGGCGAAACTATTTTTATACCTGAACATGTAAAATTGGTAATACCAAAAGAGCTGCCCACCATCATGGCAGATAGAATTAAGGTACACCAGGTTTTTCAAAATATTATAGGTAATGCCGTTGTACATATAGAAAGGGAAGTAGGTCTTGTAGAGGTCCTGTATAAGGATGATGGCGATTTTTGGCAGTTTACGATCAGTGACAATGGCGTAGGTATACCAGAAGAGTACCATAAAAAGATTTTTGATATTTTTCAATCTATCGGTAATAATGAAAGATCTACAGGTATTGGTCTTTCAATAGTAAAGAAGATTATTGATCGTTACCAGGGTAGAGTTTGGGTAGATAGCATTGTAGGCGAAGGTACCCAGTTTCATTTCACTATAAAAAAAGACCATAACTAATACAAATAAATATGAAAATCGTACAAGCAATTAAGAAACCAAATGCCCCTTTTGTACTGCAAGGTTCCATGCATTTAAATGAACCCTTGGTACTGGTTTTTGGCAATAGATATATGCTTGATAGTGATTTGATCTATGATGAGGTTAGGGCGTTGTTTCCTAATGGCCATATTGTTTTTGGCACAACTTCAGGAGAGATTATTGATGATAAAGTTTTGGAAGGCACCGTTGTTTTGACCGCTATAGAATTTGAGAAAAGTTCAGTTTTGGTAAAACGGAGCAATGTACATAATTTTCAAAATGATGATCAAAAATTGGGAGAAAGTTTAATAGCTGAATTTCCCAAAGAGAATTTAAAACATTTATTCGTAATATCTGAAGGTAGTACCGTAAACGGCAGTGCTCTAATAGTAGGGCTAGAGAATTTAAAAGACACTACCTTCGGACTGTCCGGCGGACTCTGTGGAGATGATGATCGGTTTGAAAAAACATTGGCTTCGTATAATGAAAAGCCAAAGGAAGGGGAGATTATTGCTATTGGTTTCTACGGTGATACCCTAGAGATAACAAGTTCTAATTTTGGCGGATGGACCACTTTTGGTCCTGAACGTATTATAACCAAATCTAAAGGTAATTTGCTTTATGAACTAGATGGTAAACCTGCTTTAGATTTGTACAAAACGTATTTAGGCGAAAAAGCAGATGAATTGCCAAAGTCTGCATTGCTTTACCCGCTTAGCGTAAAAGCGACAGAAGATTCAGATCCATTGGTTAGAACAATACTCAATATAGATGAAAAGGAAAATACCATGTTACTTGCGGGCGATGTTCCGGAAGGGGCAAGGGTACAGTTAATGATGTCTTCCGTAGATGATATAGCTAACGGTGCCTCACAAGCGGCAGAGTTGGCTATGGAAGGTAGAAAGAAGTCTCCTGAGTTGGCATTGTTGATCAGTTGTATAGGTAGAAAGTTGGTCATGGATCAGCGTACCGAGGAAGAAATTGAGGAGGTAAAGGCAGTAATTGGCAATAATACCGTTATAAGCGGGTTTTACTCTTATGGTGAAATGGCTCCGTTCAGTGGTCAGGATAGTTGTAAATTGCATAACCAGACTATGACACTAACCTTATTTAGCGAATAATGCATTCTCTTTTAAAAAGACAAATAAGAAAATATTTACCTGCGGATATAGAATCTAATCCAGAGATGGCACAATTCTTAGAGGCAATAGAAAAATCGTACGAGAATTACGATGATAAATTCTCTATGCTGCATAGAGCTTCTACAATTAGTTCAGATGAGCTTTTTGAGGCGAATAAGAAATTACAGAACGAAGCAAAACAACAAAAAAAGATTCTTGTTTCATTAGAGAATGCCATTCGTAGCTTAACGGATAATCTTAATGAAGATCAATTGTTCGGTCAGAATATAGAGGATGAATTCAATGCAGAGCACTTGGCCATTAACATTAGTAATTTGGCGTCTCAGGTTTCAGATATGTCCGTAGAGAAGGACAAATTGCTTAAAAGTTTGGAAATTCAGAACCAATCTTTAAATAATTATGCGCAGATGGTTTCGCATGATTTAAAATCGCCCATAAGAAACATCAATGCTTTGATGAACTGGATTATGGAAGATGAGAAAGATAAGTTTTCTGAGACCAGCAAAGAAAATTGCGAATTGGTGTCGCAGAACCTAACAAAAATGGACAAACTCATTACAGGTATTCTAAACCATGCCACAATGGGTGAGACAGAAGAACATAAATCTTCCTTCAATTTAGAGGACAGTTTAAGGGATATTGAAAGAACAATTTTTGTACCTGAGAACATTACCTTTAAGTATCCTAAAGAATTGCCACACATGGTGTTTGAGAGGTCTAGACTAGAGCAATTATTTATGAATTTGTTGACAAATGCGGTTACGGCAACGGAACATGTAGAAAACGGAATTATAGAAATTGGGTACGAACCAGATGAGGTGTATTGGAAATTCAGTGTTTCCGATAATGGAAAAGGAATACCGGCCAAGCACCAAGAAGGTATATTTCAAATGTTCAAAAAATTGGAAACAGCCAATAACGCCACAGGTATAGGTCTTGCAATTGTTAAAAAAATTGCGGTACTTTATGAAGGTGATGTGCGGTTGAAGTCTGAAGAAAATGTAGGTACTACATTTTTTATAACTTTAAAAAAGAATAAATGATAGAACAACCGAACCTTAGTTATATAGATGAGCTTGCTGGTGATGATGAGGGCTTTAGAGGTCAATTCATAGATGTTGTCAAAAGTGAATTTCCTTTAGAAAAAGACGAATATTTTGGTCATATAGACAATAGCAGGTTTAAAGAAACTGCCGAGATTGTTCATAAACTAAAACATAAATTTAATATTTTAGGCATGCATGACTCTTATAAATTGGCAGTTACCTATGAAATGGAATTATTGGAAGGTAAATATGAGAGTAAAACCAAATTCGATAATGTTCTAGCCACTATTGAAGAATACATAAAAACGATTTAAATGAACTGTATTATAATTGATGATGAGGCTACGGCAAGAGCAATCGTAAAGCAGCTATGTACCAAAGTTGAAGAGCTAGATGTCATTGAAGAATTCGATAATGCTATTTCCGCCATTAAATTTTTAAATCAAAATAGTATAGATGTCATTTTTTTAGATGTTCATATGCCAGGCTTTAGCGGTGTAGATTTTGTACAGACCCTTAAAGATCCCCCTAAAGTGGTTATGACTACATCAGATACAGATTTTGCAATTGCGGCTTACGAATATGAGTGTATTGTAGATTATCTGGTAAAACCCATAACTCTGGAACGTTTTCAAAAGTGTTTGCTCAAAATAAAAAATAGCTCTGCTAAAAGACCACAAATACCAACAGCTAACCAAGAAAACGCACAAGAAGAAGATTTATATATCAATATTGATAGAAGATTGATCAAACTGAAACTTAATGACATTTTGGTCATTGAGGCCAAGGGTGATTATATAGAGATAAAAACGGAAAAAGAGGAGCATAGGGTGCATACTACACTTAAGAAAATTAAGGAGAAATTACCTGAGAAATTATTTCTACAAATACACCGGTCTTACATCATCAATTTCACTAAAATTATTGATATAGAAGATAATAGTGTACTAATTGCCAAAAATGTAGTTCCCATAAGCCGATCTAACCGTCCAGAATTAATGCGAAGATTAAATTTACTCTAAATTTTACAACAGTAAAATTCTACCAATTTTCGTGATATATTTTTTTAAAGATTTCTGCCAGTTCTACTTTGTTTACAGGTTTTACAACGTAACCGGTAAGTTCTTCAAAGTTAGACGCTCTTTTAATATCACTATCACGCATAGATGAGCTCACCATATAGATATTAATATTGTTCATTATTTTGGGTTTTAATTTTTTAAACTCATTTAAAAATCCCCACCCGTCTAAAAACGGCATATTAATATCTAAAAATATCACCTCTGGTAATTCAACTTTTTCTTCTGTACATTTAGCAATATACTCAACGGCCATTTCGCCATCGGTAAATGTGCTAATAATAAGCTCATTTGATAATTGCTTAATAGTTTTAGTCATTAAATAGAGATAAAGTTCATCATCATCTATCAATAAAATGTTGGGTTTAGTGTGCATATTAAAATATAAGTTTAAAAGTTGTTCCTACTCCTACTTTACTGTCTATTGTTATTGTTGCGTTTAATGCCTCTAATTGAGATTTTACCAAAAATAGTCCCATTCCCTTACCTGAAATATTTCTATGGAATCTCTTGTATAACTTAAAAATGTTATCGCCATGTTTATCTAGATCTAGACCTATACCATTATCCCTAACATAAAGTACCTTTTGCTGGTTTTCAATGGTAGATTCAAATTCAATGTATGATGTATCCTCATCTTTTTTATATTTAATGGCATTGGAAATGAAATTGTGTATTATGCTTTGTAGGTAGAACCTAGAATATGAAATATGGTTCCAGGCCTTAAGGTTTAGGCGAACTTCAAAACCAGTATTATCTAAAAGTGTTTCCGTAAATTCATGCTTTACCTCTTCTATAAGCGCTTCTAGATTTAAATCAACGATTTTAATTTCTTTGTTATCCAGTATGGCCACGTAGTCGTTGATATCATCTGTTAAATGAGTTATACTTTTGGCTACATCATCTAGTTTTGGTAGTAGTTGCTTTAATATTTCCGGGTTTTTCTCTTTCTGTATCATCTCAACGATTACTGACATACTGGTAACCGGAGAGCGTAAGTTGTGAGAAATTAAATAGTTGAAATCACTTAATTGCTTATTTCTTATTTCTAAGCTATTGTTCATTTCATTGACCATGACATTACTTTCCTCAAGTTTGTCCCTACTTCTGGTCAATAATACATTCTTGCTTTCCAGCTCTTTATAAAATTGGTCTTTTTCTGTTTTCTTTTTTTGAAATACATAACATAGGGTCAATAAACCGGCAATAGAAATTACACTAAAGGTCTTTAAACTATCTGACAATGGTTCTAAATATGATGCTATTAACCTTGGTGGTATCTCTAGGACCATATATAGGTTGGATGGAGCAATTATTTCTGCCGGAACTTTGGAGGTTGAGCCAAATGTATTTTCAGTTCCATTAAGAACAATTGGCTGAAACCTCCAAATATGCTCTTCATCAAAAATGGTACTGTCTTTTGTTATATCCTGAACATTGGTAATTAATTTTCTAGGAAAAATATTGTCTTTCTTACCAGTTTCATAGGGTAGATCTTCTTCATGTATACTGGAGCTGATGATACGGTGTTCTTCGTCAAGTAAATAAAGCTCTGTATCCGCTACTTTAGATTTAAGTTGATCAAGTACTCTCTTCATTTTAAAATTGATCACTACCAGACCTATTTTGGTTTTTGTAGTATCATAAATAGGGGCAACGGCCCTAATTACTGGTTTATTAGGTTTTTCTATTACACCATTTTCCCTGTTCAAGCTTATTTGAGAGAGGTATAATTGATCTTGATGTAGCTCCAGGCCCTGTTTTACGTATTGATGATTTTCTTTATTTTGAAGATTACCTATAGTTACTGAGTCTGCATTATTTCTTACGGCTCTGTAAAACTCCTGTCCGTTCAAGTCTATAAAGCGAAATTGGTCATAATCCGTTATCTCTTTTATCACTTCTATATAACGGTTCATGAAAGCCTTATCCTTTCCCATAGGATCAAAACCTACAGGATATTCTAAATGTGCCCAGTACTGGGTATCTTTAAGTAAGGTGTTGCAATGTTCAAAAAAATATTCCTTTTTAATTTTGGCATCTCTTTTCTGATATTCTGAAAGAGCATTAAGTTGCTTCCCTTTTTGGGTATAAAATACATATAAAGTTAGGGCCAATAACGGAAGGTATAGACCTAAAAACATTTTCAAAACTCTCTTCCACATACTGGCTTAATTAGAGTTTCATTTTCAACAGAATAACAAGTTCTTTTAAGTGTTCTAAAACTTACACTAATATAAGTAAAATTCCTACATTTATTAAAATTTATATAGAAATTTGGAACATTTTTCCCCTTAAAAACGGTCTATTTAGAGATAATTTGCAAGAAGTAAAAAGTTTGTTTAAAGTTTTTTTCAATTGTATATACAATCTGTAAATATTTACATGGTTGTTGGTGTAATCTTAAAAATTTCTTTTTTTAAAATTTAGTCTAGATCTAACTTTTTGTAGAATAAAGGTTTTTTCAAAAACAACCATTTTGCTTTTAATCCTATTTCGGTAAATTCAAACCCCGCTGCGGTGGCTGAGGCAATATTACTATACTTACCATAAACGTTTAAACTAAATCTTTTTGAGAATTGATGTTGTACAGAAGCTTCGGCTCTAAAGATGTTGGTATTAGGATCATCTTCTACTTTTTGAATACCCGTAGCTGCACTGGCCATATATGTGGTTTTTTCGGAAATTTTACCGCGAACATCGGCAAATAGTTCAACTGCTTGGTACTTCTCAGGACTAAAATATATAGTTGGTACTTGGTCCTTAAACGTAATGTACTGATAATTGACACCCATTTTCAAAGCAGGTTTTTTAAGCACGTTATAATAAAGAGACGTGAACAGTAAATTTCTTACATTTTCATCACTCTGCCGAGTATGCATCAGTTGCGTATACCAGCCAAAATTTACATTGGTTCCCAAGTTATAATTTAAGCCATAGTGGTTCTGTACAATCTCTCGTTCAATCAATTCTGCGTTAAAGCTTTGTACTTCCCTCTGGTACCCCAATGTTAAGTTCTGAAGCTTAAATGGTTGTAAATCCAATTTAATATCAAGCACCGGCTGAGTATATGCCTCATCCAAAAATCTAGAATTGTTGAATCCTAAAACCGTTTTAAGAACCGTTTTTGGAAATAACTTGTATTGTAGCCCTACTAAAGCTACATGAGAAGTTGCCTTATTATCCGTAACCGTATTTTCCGTAGATCTAAAGAAATAGGAGAAAGTAGTCCTAAACTTTGTTGAAAAAGGTATGTCTACCGTGGTATTGGTATAAAAGGCCGTATTGTTACCATTATCAAAAGTATAAGCGGCATGTTCTTCGATCGTTGGTGTGTGCATTAAGTTCAACTTCTCAATAAAACCTTTGGCATCTTTTTGATTATCGTAGAATTTTAAGGTCTGATTTGCCATATGATATGCCGGTATTATTTTATCAGATGCAAATAAGGCATTGGCTTTTCCCAGATTTCCATCAAAAGATGCACTATCGTTAACTAAGATTCTATCATAACTTACAACACTTGCTTTTGAGTCGCCAGTGTACAGACCTAAGGTAGCTCTTAGGGCATGTATCCAATTTCTATTTGGGTAATGAACTTCTAAACTATCTATTTTTTTACGGGCAGGTATGAATTTTTTGTTCCAGATCAAAGCTTGCACATAACGATCATAGGTATTTTCAGTAAGTGGTACGTCATCTATCTTATCTACTTTTACCGTTGCGTTCTTAGCAATAATCAAGGCTTCTTTATCATTTTCATCTAAATGCTCTGCCAACGCTATACCGTTTAAAGCGGTAATGGAATCTTTAGGGGTAGTAGCATACCTGACATACATATTCTTAGCCTTGTCCGCTTGCTTTGTAATTAAATAAAGGTTGGCAAGATTAATGAGTACATCTTTGTCTTCAGGAAAATCTTCAAATATTTTTTTTAGGGTTTCTTCTCCTTTACTGTATTGTTGATTATTTACAAAGGCATTGGCATAGCCAAGTCTCATAAATTTTCTAGAGACCTTTGCACTTTCATTTTCTGGCTGTAATTCTATAGCTTTTTCAACCCAGCTTAAGGCAGATTCATATTCTTTTAAGTTACTTAAGGTATTGGCGTAACCGAGTACGGCCCCAAATTTCTTGGGAAATTTATCAACTAGATCCGCATATAGGGGTTTAGCTTGTTCATATTCTTTGGCCCATAAAAAAGATTCGTTATAGTTGATCAAAATCTCAAAATCGCCAGGGTAATCTTTTAAAAGGTCGGAGAAAAGACCCGTTGCTTTTTGGGGCTCTCCGCTTAACCCTACTGCCCGGCCATAACAGAGCAATGCTGTTTTGTTGTCCGGGTCTGTCTTAAGGTATTCACCAAAAAAAAGTTCAGCTTTTTGAAAGTCACCTTTCTCCAATAAACCAAAACCTTCGGTCATATCAGATTGGGCTTTTAACAGTGAAGAAGTTAAAAGAATAAGGAAAACTATTTTTTTAATCATTAATGTGAGATTTATACTACAAATACCTAACGGTAATTATTGCGATTTATTTGTCATAATCAATATTGTAAAGATAAAATTGCCTTTACCGTTTTGGAAGTAGGATAATTACCGTTCGTCTATAGCTAACGGTTATCTACCTTATGCACTTAAAAAATGATAGTAGCCTTTATGATATTTGAACTCTAACCAAGTCTATGTTAGGACTTTAAAAAAACATAACCATGATGGCAATTAAACTGGTACTGAATAAAGTTTCCCCTGAAAAGGTATTTATGGTAAGCGTACTGGTAGTAAACGGAGGAAATTATCTTTACAACCTTATATTGGGTAGATTACTTGGACCAGAAGCCTATAGTGAAGCCGCTTTATTGATCACATTGGTATTGGTACTCTCCTTTTTAGGTATGACCTTTCAATTGGTTACCGCAAAGTTTGTTATTTTATTTTCTAATGATGATCGGGTGGCACTTAAGCATCTACTATATAAATATGCTCTAATTTTTGGATTATTAATAGGCATAATACTTTTTGCGTTTTCAAAAAATTTGCAGGAAATATTCCATACTGAATCTGACTTACTGTTCAAAACCTTTGCTGTTTCCGTTCCCTTATATTTTTTAATGTCCGTTAATAGAGGAAGGTATCAAGGCAAACAGGAATATCAAAAATTATCCATGACATATCAAGCAGAAATGTGGAGTAGATTGTTCATCACCTTGGGCTTGTTAGTGCTGTTACCTTTCAATTCAGCTTTTATTGTAGCTTTAGGTATTGGTCTATCATTTGTATTCGGCTTAATTCCTACCACTTTAGATATAGAGAGTTTTACCAAAGAAGTAACTTTGTCCAAAGAGAATAAACGTAAGGTAATCAGTTTTGTAGCACTGACCACTTGCTATGAGCTTACCCAAATAATTATTAATAATAGTGACATTCTTTTGGTGAAACACTATTTTGATAATGTTACTGCCGGTCTCTATTCTTCTCTGGCTATGATAGGGCGTGTGGTTTATTTTATAGCTTGGATGTTTGTCATGCTTTTATTGCCTGCCGTGGTACAAAAGCAGAAAGATGGCGAGGCTACAGCACCATTATTAATGAAATACGTTGGTTATGTAGGTGTCTTATCTGTAACGATTATCATATGTTGTGCTGTTTTTCCTGAGTTGATTGTGCAATTAATGTTCGGGGAAGCATATCTCTCCATGGCGCCATTGTTATGGCAATATGCCTTGGCTACATCGCTGTTCGCTATATCAAATATATTTGCCTATTACTTTTTATCTCTTGATCAATACCTACCGGTCATTCTATCTGGTATTTTGGGTATCTCGCAAATAATTATGATCATGTTTTTTCATAGCTCATTATACATTGTGGTACAGGTACAGATTATAGCCATGGTTTCTTTATTGGTTGCCCAGCTACTTTATTTTACGCATAATACCATTCTTAACAAGATAGTTTGATATTTAAAAAGTTGCTATGCCCGGCCCGAAGAAACTCCCCCTCTTCGGGCTTTTGCATGTCCAAAATTATTATAAAAACTGGCATATTTAAGCAGTGCTATATGGAGGATAGATATTAATAAGGGAAGACTGCATAAGGTTTAACCAAGCATTTCTTCCATTCGTCTACAGTAACTCTTGATCCACCTAATATGGCCCTAAATTTCTTTCTCTTAGTTGGATATTTGTAACAACAATAACCCAGTTGAACTATAAACTTAACCTTATGAAACTTGCCATTGTAACCGCTTATCCGCCAAGTAAAGTAACATTGACCGAATACGGTTATCATTTGGTAAAACATTTTAGACTTCAAAAAGATATAACAGAAATTATTTTAATAACCGATAGAACTGATGGTCCAAAAGATTTAAACTTTGAGGGCGAAGGTTGTAAGATTACGGTAAAAGAATGTTGGAATTTTAATGATTACACCAACTTCTTTAAAATTAATAGAGCCATAGCGTCGGCAAAGCCCGATGCCGTATTATACAATTTGCAATTTTTAAAGTTCGGGCACAAAAAGATACCTGCGGCACTTGGCTTAATGTTACCCTTTATATCAAAATTAAAAGGTATACCTACCATTTCTTTGTTGCACAATATATTGGAACAAGTAGATTTAGAAAATGCCGGTATTACCTCTAACACATTTTTAAAGAAGATTTATAATTTTGCCGGTAACGTGCTTACAAGATTTGTATTGGCTTCAGATATTGTAGCGGTAACTATAAGTAAATATCAAACTATTTTAGAAGATAAATATCAGTCAAGAAATGTAGCCTTAATTCCGCACGGATCTTTTGAAACTCCACCAGAGCCAAACTATAAATTACCATCTGGACCAAAAAAAGTAATGGCTTTTGGCAAATTCGGTACCTATAAAAAGGTAGAGATTATGATAGAAGCAGTAGAGTTGATCAGAAAACGTAGCAACCAAGATATTGAAATTGTAATTGCAGGTACCGATAGCCCTAATACACCAGGTTATTTAGACGGTATAAAGAAGAAGTATGCACATGTAGAACAGCTACGTTTTACAGGTTATGTAGCAGAAGAAGATGTGCCGGTCATTTTTAATGAAAGTGCCGTAGTGGTTTTTCCGTATACTTCTACTACAGGTAGTTCCGGTGTATTGCATCAGGCAGGTAGTTACGGTAAGGCAGTAGCATTACCTAACTTGGGGGACTTAAGTATATTGGTAAAAGAAGAAGGTTATAAGGGTGAATTCTTTAAGCCTGAAAACGCAGCCTCATTGGCAGATGCCATTGAGCATATATTAGCACATGACTCTTACAGAAAGTATTTGTCTAAGGCAAATTATAGGGCGGCTTGTTCATTACCTATGTCAACTATTACTGGAATGTACATTGAATATTTTAAAACATTACAATTGGCAAAATCTAAAGGATTTACGTTAGACGTTTCTTTGGTAGAAAAAGAATTAATGGCATGAACTATTTGGTTAGGTTTAGTGAAAAGGGGAGTAGTGTGGTTAGCTTCTCCCTTTTATTTAATACCAATAATAGCGGTTTTAATACGTAAAATGATTTTTAACAAACAAGTTTTATTGAATGTAAATGATATTAAAAACACCCGTTTTTAGGTAAGTTTCAGAGGTTTAACCAATTTGACTTTAATATTATTTTACTATTTATCTGTTTAAATCTTACAATTTTTGTAAAATACTGCGTTATATGTAAGTTAAATCTTACTTACTTATAGCATGAAAATACTAACTATAGATGATCAACAGCTTATTTTATTATCTGTTGAAAAACAACTTACCGAACTAGGTTATGATGTAATGACCGCTGATTCTGGTACAAAAGGCATAGACTTATATGATTCCTTTAAACCGGATTTGGTGCTTGTTGATATCAATATGCCGGACATGTCCGGTCTAGAAGTTGTTAAATATATAAAAGCAGGCAGTAGAAAGGATACTCCTGTTTTAGTAATGTCCGGTAACACACAGGAGAATATAATTATGGATGGCTTTACGCTAGGGATCGATGATTATATGAAGAAACCTGTGAGTTTGTCAGAAATGAGTGCTCGTATTAAAAGACTAATTGGCGCACCGGTAATAGAAATTAATACTGACGCTGCCGGTACGGGTAGAATGCTGCAAAAGAATTGCGTGGGCGTTGTCATACCTTGTTATAATGAAGAAGAACGCCTTTTAGGTAAAGAATTTAGGGATTTTGCGCACAGTAACCTCGGTTATCATCTTTGTTTTGTAAACGATGGTAGTACAGATAAAACTTTAGAAGTTTTAGAAGAGCTGAGAAAAGGTAACGAAAGTAATATTAGTATTTACGATTGTGAAAAAAATGGCGGTAAGGCAGAAGCGGTACGCTTAGGTATGTTACATATGGCCAAAGACCCTCAATTAGATTATATAGGCTTTTTGGATGCCGATCTTTCCACGGATTTTAGAGATTTTGATGACTTGGTAGAAACACTTGATAAATCTGATTTTAAAATTGTAAGCGGTTCTAGAATGAGTAGAATGGGTGCGGATATTACCAAAGAGTCTGCCCGTAAGATCATAAGTATGACAATTAACCTCATCATACGTACCATTTTAAGAATGCCGTTTAACGATACACAATGCGGAGCCAAGGTCATGGACCGTTCTGTGGTACCGCTAATGTTTTCTAAACCATTTATTACCAAGTGGCTGTTCGATGTTGAAATGTTTATACGAATGAGAAAATACTTTGGTAAGAAAGAAGCTGTCAAACTTATTTGTGAGCAGCCTTTAAAGCGATGGATACACGCAGACGGATCTAAACTGTCAATGAAAGACTCTGTGAAAATCGTTGGCCAACTTGCCAAAATTGCAGTTGTTTATCGATAACTATACCTCTTAACCCCCAAAAATTACCTATTAAAATGACAGCAATAAAATTAGCCCTTAAGCGAATCTCCCCTAAACAATTGTTTATGGGTAGTGCTTTGTTGGTAAATGGCGGTAATTACCTGTACAATTTATTATTAGGTAGATTGTTAGGTCCTGAAGCTTTTGCAGATGCCGCATTATTGGTCACTTTACTATTGGTACTTTCTTTTGTGGGAATGACATTTCAATTGGCCACAACAAAATTTGCGGTATTGTTTACAGATTATACCTGGATAGCATTTAAAAATACCATGTATAGGTATGCATTGGTTTTTGGCGTATTTACCGGTATTGGCGTTCTTGTTTTTTCCAAGAATCTTCAAGAACTGTTCAATACCCAGAACCATTATATGTTTATGATTTTTGCGGTTGCCATACCCTTATACTTTGTTATGAGTGTAAATAGGGGAAGATTTCAAGGAGGCCATGATTTTGGAAAATTGGCAGGTACCTACCAAACGGAAATGTGGAGCAGACTGCTCCTTACTTTTGCCCTTTTGCTTTTAGTGCCTTTTGAACCGGGTATATTAATTGCTACAGGTATAGCCCTTTCTTTTGTGTTTGGCCTTTACCCTTCAGATTTTAAAGGTGTACAGGTATTTTCTAAAGATAAGTTAGCTGCCGCAGATCTAAAACAGGTTTGGATATTTATAGGATTAACTGCCGGGTATGAGCTTACTCAAATTATTATAAACAATAGTGATATTCTATTGGTCAAGCATTATTTTGATGATAAACAAGCGGGTTTGTACTCATCATTGGCGTTGATCGGTAGGGTTGTTTATTTTGTTGCTTGGATGTTCGTAATGCTATTGATGCCAACCGTAATTCAGAAACAAAAGGATGGTGAGCCAACTGCTCCCGTTCTCTTTAAGTATGTATTCTTTATTGGTGGTTTATCTACGTTTATTGTATTTGTGTGCTTTCTTTTCCCCAATCTAATTATTACATTAATGTTCGGTGATGCTTATTTGTCCATTGCCCATTTATTGTGGAAATATGCGTTGGCAACCTCGCTGTTCGCTATATCGAACATATTTGCTTATTATTTTTTATCATTAAATCAATACGCGCCCGTAATACTGTCAGGATTATTAGGTTTCTCTCAAGTTGCCCTGATAATGGTATATCATAATAATTTGGAAACTGTAGTACATATGCAAATTATTGCAATGGTCATATTACTTGTTGCGCAACTCTTATTTTTTATCATCAAGAACAAAGTAGATTCCAAAATCATCCAAGAATAAATTATATATACATATGTAGTATAGCTACATTAAAAAGAAATAGACCTATTTAATAAAATACAAATCAAATGAAATTAGCCATTGTAACCGCATACCCACCTAGCAAAGTAACCTTAACAGAATATGGTTATTATTTGGTAAAGCATTTTAGACTGCAAGAAGAGGTGACAGAATTGATACTGATTACAGATAGAACCGATGGTCCTAAAGATTTAAATTTTGAGGGCGAAGGTTGTAAAATTAGGGTAAAGGAATGTTGGAGCTTTAATAGTTATAGCAATATATTCAATATCAGTAAGACCATATCAAAGGTAAAACCAGATGCGGTCTTATTTAATCTACAGTTTTTAAAATTTGGCGATAAAAAGATACCTGCGGCATTAGGGCTTATGCTTCCTTTTATTTGTAAGAGCAAAGGTATACCTACTATATCATTGTTGCATAATATTCTTGAGCAGGTAGATTTGGAAAATGCAGGTTTTACTAAAAATAAAGTGTTGCAAAGTATCTATAATTTTATAGGTACAACGTTGACAAAATTTGTTTTGGCATCAGATGTTCTTGCGGTTACTATAAGCAAATATGTAACTACATTAGAAGATAAGTATAAGGTTAAGAACGTAGCATTGATACCTCATGGAGCTTTTGAAACTCCCCCGGAACCAGATTTTAAACTTCCTGAAGGTCCTAAACAAGTAATGGCATTCGGTAAATTCGGTACCTACAAAAAGGTTGAAATTCTCATAGAGGCCGTAGAACAAATTAGAGCTCGTACCAATGAAGATATTGAAATTGTCATTGCAGGTACGGATAGCCCCAATACACCTGGATATTTGGAAGAAATGAAGCAGAAATATAGTCATGTACCACAAATTAGATATACTGGTTATGTAGCGGAAGAAGATGTGCCCCAAATATTTGGAGATAGTGCTGTTACCGTTTTTCCATATACTTCTACCACTGGCAGTTCTGGCGTATTGCATCAAGCAGGTAGTTATGGTAATGCAGTAGCGCTACCAGATTTAGGTGATTTAAGTGTTTTGGTAAAAGAAGAAGGCTATGTTGGCGAGTTTTTTGATGCGCATGATACGTCGTCATTGGCAAATGCCATTGAAAAAATTATTACGGACGACACGTACCGTGTACAACTTGCAAAACAAAATTATAAAGCGGCATGCTCATTACCAATGTCCGCTATAACACAGATGTATATAGACTATTTTAAGGCAATACAAAAGTCTAAAGAAACCGGTTTTAATATAGATATAGCCGCTGTGGAGAAAAAATTGGTTCACTAAGAATCGATATGGTTAGTATTTGAGGGCTGGTGTGGTAACCAGCCTTTTTTTTATACCATTATTTCGTGTTATTTTTTTATGACCAATTCATGATATGACGGTTTCTTATTTCCTACAGAATCTAAAACACCAAAGAAATGTTGTT
Source organism: Maribacter huludaoensis (assembly GCF_029350945.1). Taxonomy (GTDB): domain Bacteria; phylum Bacteroidota; class Bacteroidia; order Flavobacteriales; family Flavobacteriaceae; genus Maribacter; species Maribacter huludaoensis. The sequence goes on from NZ_JARKMS010000002.1 coordinate 1,044,458, forward strand.
TTTTTGTTCGCCAAGGTAAGCTACCTGCGACTGAGCTAGGTACTTTTTTAAAGTCATAAAGTGTCCAAAATAGATATGGAATGTTCTCTTGTGCTAGATACCCTTGCATTTCTTTATAGTAAGCTGCCTGTTTTTCGTTAGAGCCAGAAAATAAGCTCCACATACCGTCATAACTAGATTCTCCATATTCTTGTAACACAATAGGTTTGTTTGGTGTTAAATACCTTAGAATTTTAAACGATTCTATAAAATATTCAGGTTGTTTATAATAATGAAAAGAAATGAAATCAACTTCTTCAGATAGGTTTAAAGCAGCTTCTGGACTAGACCAACCTATGGTAATCGGGTTTTTGGTATCCCAATTTTTAATTTCTAAAATCATTTGTTTTAGCCATTGTAAGACATTTTCTTTCCCTCTAGATTCAAAATCCAGATCGGGTTCATTTTTAATATCCCACCCTACAAGTGCCGGATGGTCTTTTACCGCATTTACAATTGCTTCTGCATGTCTATGGGTCAATGTCCAATTAGAAATATCATAATCTCCATAAAAATCGAATAGGGTTATAAGAACATCCAAGTTGTTGTCTTCTGCCTTATCCAATAGTTTCTTTAAAAGGTCAAGCTTTTTTGCATCGACCCTATTTTTGCCAAAATCCTCATATTGAATAAAAACACGAATTGTATTTAAACCCATATCGTGTATTATTTTAAAATCTTTTTCTATGATGGTGTCGTTAAAACGTTTGCCAAAAGTATCCCAAGGGGAGTCTTTAGGATAGTAGTTAAGACCTTTTTGAGTATTGATTTTTTTTAGTTGCGCCTCTATATTTCGTTTTTTTATTTTAGAAGTGTCAATAGGGGCGGCAATTTCCTTTAGATGTCTAATTCTCCAAAATCCGTCTTCCAACAGCATCATAACCTGATAGCTGGTCGTGTCTTTTTCCTTAAAAAGAAGACTTTCGCCCTCATAGGCTTCTTGGTACTCTTCAACATTATGGTCTTTGAACACCACCATGGTACCGTCTGCCGTATAAAAATCCAATGCCGGATTGTGGTTTAGCGTGGTACGTTTGTACCAATGGTTGTTCTTTAGATTTAAGTCTATTATGTCATATAGTCTTACACGTGCACTGTCCGTATAAAAATCTTCAATTCCGTAACGGTCATTTTTTTTGTAGGCAATATTTCTTACGTGCCATGCATTCATATAATCATTGGTAATCTCACCCAAGGCTTGCTTCTCCATAGGACGGCCCGGGTTGTCTAAATTTGTCCAGTTGAGGTTTGGTTTGTAGACATCTTCCATAGGTACCTCTAAATGCAGCATAGAAGTTTTGTCCGCACCGGTATTCATAAAGGTCCAAGCAGCACCTATTCCATATATTATTAGTGTGTTGATAGCCAAGAATGTGACTATTAACACAGTTCTGTATAGTGTTTTATTTAACTGTATCGCCATGAATATTCTTTCTAAATTCTTTTGTAATACCTGCAGCGGTCAATTTTAAAATATAGTCGCCATCTTCAAGAAAATGCTCGCCTAAAAATATTGTACATACTCCGTTTTTAGATGTTGTTTTTTTGGTGTCTATATATGTACCATTAGCATCGTAAATATCCAATTGTGTCAATAGCCCATCAGGTATTAATTGTTTCATAAAACTTTCAAACGGTCCAATATCCAAATTTCTATTTCCTTTTGAAAAATGAACGGGGTAGTCTTTAATAGCAGCGTTAAAAGTAAAGTTGGTAGTGTTGCTTTCCGCGGCTCCGGTTACAAATGCCTGTATTTCCCAATTGGCAGCTTCATCCGGGTGTAGTGTTTTTGCTTCGGCTATACCGTTTATGGTTGTCCCTATGGTATATAGGTAAGCATCTTTGTCCGTTTTTATAACAAAGGTTACCAATGTACCATTAGTTACGATGTTGCCATACTTGTCTTTGATGATATCTGAAGTAAAGGTGATTATTTGGTTGCCATCCGCATAATTATGTGCACTAGTACCGCTTATAGTAAAATCTGTGGCATTATCTGGATATACGATCGTAGCAAGTTCTTTGGAGGTGGTGCCGTTACATTCCGCGGTTACCAATATTCTGCCAGATTTTAAAGTGGACCTAACATTGTAAAAAGCAAAAAAACTTTCTGTTTCAATTTCTGTTTCATCGATATTTTCTTGAAACTGATATTTTACTGTAATCTTGGTGCCGTCATCCAAGGGGTTGTCGAAAGCATCGGTAGGTGCAATGGTTAACATAGAGTAATCATTATAACCTGCTGTAACGCTACGTGGACCAAAATATGATTCTATATATGTAGCTTTAGGCGCATTGGTTGCAACATCAAATTTCCCCTCTTGTATGTTGTGCCCTTCTAGCAGTAATTTCCATCTACACGGACCGGCAATTCTAGTGTAGTTTTTAGGAATTTGGAATACAATATTTTCGTTTTCGGATATCGTGGGAGACAAAAACGTACTGCCAAATGCATTTTTTATGTACAGTTTAATAGTGTTAACATTTGCTTCAGTTTTGAATACGAGTGTAATTGCTTCACCCGCAATACTGTTAGTGGTATTGGAAATTATTTCTACCGCGGGTTTGGTAAATGAGGTGGTTTGTTCTTCTTTTTTATTGGAACAACCAAGTAGTATAAATGCTAAAATGTATAAAATTTTACCGTCCATACTATTTTGGATTACCTATATAACTATTAATCTCAAATTTTAAATAGTCATAGCCTTTTCCTTTAAAAGGTTGGGTCTGCTGTTTGCCATGAATCAGTTTTCTGTCGGGAAAAATTTTATCCGCAATGGCTTTATTGGGCAACCCGTTTACAAAACAATTTTCTAAACTGCTACTTATAATCTCTAAACTATCTAATGCCAAAGGTTTGTAATTAAAGAATTGTTTGCGTTGAATGCGTACACCTTCCGTAATAAATTTATGATCTACCCACAATAGTTCACTATTTTCATCATAATAAGAAATGATCAATTGCGGTATGGTAACTTCTTGTACGCCAGAATTGAACAAAACGCCTTCAAAACCTTGATCGGTATATTTAAGATTTTGTAATGCCACGTGTTTATATAAATCTGTATTTGCGGTATTTCCGGCAGATTGTAAATTGAACTTGGTAGGTCGTTCTTCAAAACTGACAGGTGTAAACTGGTCCGGGTCAAAAGTAGGAGGCAAAGTATCTTTAGTGGACGACCACGCTATACCTTCAAAATTTATTTTAAAGGTCGTAGTTTCCTTGGGCATTAGCTTATGTTTAATTTGATGTTTGGCATTGTAATTTGCCAGCTCTTTGTCATCGTCATTGTACAAAGTAGCCTTTATGACCACATCTGCAGGTGTATTGTCTACATTCTGTAGCTCTCCTATAACACTGTACTGCCCTTTATATTTAACCAATTTTGCAGATAAAATTTCTAGTACCGGCTGTTTTAGAACATCTTCATGGTAGGTTTCTTGAGTAGTTATTTTTCGTCTACCATGGTTGTAATAGGTTGTGCCGTTGGCAGTAAATAACTGGTCTGGCGGAATATCGTTGTCTACCTTCTTAGATTTAATGTACCATTTGTTCTTACGTTTCACCAATTCATGATAATCGTTATTAAAAACATTTTCTAAAGGCGTGATCCATCTAGTGGCAACTTTTGCCTTTGCGCTATTTTCGGTCTCATCATATATTTCTATGCCCAAAGAATCTAGTTTTGCATAAGAGCTTAATATGCCATCTGTAACGGAAACTTCTAGCATGTACTGCGCTATGTCTATATTGTCTTCTGGATCTAAGTAGGAGTGTGCAGTGGAGAACTCTTTAAAGTCCAATGCATCATAATACGATTCTACTACGTTGTTTGGAGATAATTGAGCAACGTTCTTTACGTAGAAAATATACATGCCATACCCTATGCAAATAAGCACTACCAATGCCCACCAATGGGAAAAGGTCAATAATTTGGAAGGAAACTTGTTGTAAGGCAACTCTAATTTCATAAAAGAGTGTACCGGCGTTTTTCTAGATTTTAAAAGTCTTACCCATATCATTTGAATATTTACGAATATGGCTATTAGCACGGTGGTCAATGGTATAACGCCCCACATGATCTTCATGATAGTGGGTACGTCTTGCTTGGGCATTATCTGTGGTATTGGGGCAACATTTAGTTTTTCCCATACCATAATTCCGTTTTCTAGTTGCTGTAAACGTTGCCAACCACAATAGTAGAGTATGGGGTCATAAAATTTATCGTTAGAGAAAATATACTTTAAGTTGTATTTTTCAGGTACGGTCAAAAACTGTTGTAAAGAACCAATTCCTTCTACACCCCTAAATTTAGAATTTTCTATTCTTTCAATGGCCCGGGTAGTCAACTCTGGCAGTCGCCTTGCAGAATGGTAATTGCCATCTACCGTCATGGCTCCGCTCTGGGCGGACAGCCATGCCATTTGATCACCGAAACCTAACGGTAGATAGCGCCATGAATCATGTGAATCCGCACCCAAAAAGTTTACTATGGGCAGCATTTTAATTTTAGCGGGCTGCGAGGGTCTAAAATAGCCTAATGTCATGGTAAACAATACCATAAAAAGCATTCCTCCGGCAATCAGTCCGCCCAAGACTCTATGGTAGACCCCGCCAAATTTTTCCTGTATCAAGGTTTTTAGGTCACCTTCTACCATCCTGTAGGCAAATTCTGCAAATATGGGAAGCGCCATAATGGTGGCCCATAAGGTAAACCTATCCAAAGTTAAAATATTGAATGCCATTTCGCCCAACATGAGACGTGGTATGGGGGTGGTGCCTCCCGTTCCCAATATGGTCAATAGGGTAAACGATAAGCCGAAAAAAACATACCTTTTACTAAAATATCTGTAAAAGAAATAGGGTAGTATAAAAAGGAATACGCCCCACGGAATCAGAAAGAACACAAGACCTGATGACGTTATTTCCAGGAAATTGTCTCGTGAGCCATGTGGTATGGCAACTTGTGTAATGGGGTTTCTTTTAGAGTTATACCAATATGGAAAAATACAGAATACGAGCAAAAATATTGCCGTTCCGCCAAATTTCGCAATTCGCCAAAAATGCTGTAATGTGGTACCCCAGAAAACTTTAAAGGTAAGCGCTTTATACGATGCTACTTTTTCCCTGGCGGCATCCATAACCGCCATGCCCATTAAAGGTGCAATGAAGAATACCATACCGAACAGGGGCGTAACATGATGTGAGGTTACCGTAACCGCAAGCATGGTTGCCGATGTAATAAAATAACGCGTTTTACCTGTTTTGATCCACAAGTATATTTCTGTCATTGCGTGTAATAAGATGGACAATGCAGATACGCTTGGCAGTTGCCCAAAAATATGTAAGGTCTCTACGAACGTTGATGAGAATACGGCCATTACGGCACCATAGCCTGCTATTCTTCGGCTTCCGGTCATTAAAAGGGTATACCTATATGCACCGGTTATAAAAAGTACTATGGCTATTAGGGCAACGGTATACATGCCAAATTTTAAGCCGCCAATATATGAGAGAATGCCTATGAGCTGATGTACCAATGGCGGATAGGATTGTACGGTAAAACCCGTATACCATCTATACTCCCAGGGGTCAAACCAGCTACTGGCATAATGGTCGGCAAAGAATAAATGAATTAAGGCATCATAAGTAGATTCTAACGTAAAGAAAATAGCTGAACCATGAAAAGCCAGACCTACTATTAATGCCAGTATTAAAAGAGTGTTGGTTTTTTTTTTCAATGCTTGTATTAGAATCTAATTCAATATAAAGGTATTAAATATATAAGATGATGATTACAATTAAAAGGGATTAGTTTAAATTTTAATAATAGAATACCTACAATTTCAATAGCTATGATAAGATATACCGTAATGTGGTCTGTTGTTAAAAAAGCATAATTTATAGTGGTCTATTGTAATAAACCATTCGTCTACAGTAAACTGTCAGCCATCTTGTCGGTTTCCTGATTTTAGTACTTGGTATGTAGATTTGTCACTGTTAACCATTACTAATCATAACCAAGCGTATGAAAATTTTAGCTATAGACGACCAAAAGCTTATACTTCTTTCTGTTGAGAAACGACTGTCAGAGTTAGGTTACCAAGTACAGACCGCCAACTCAATAGAAACAGGTATACAGTTATTTAATTCTTTTAAACCGGATCTGGTATTACTTGATATGAATATGCCCGAGATGTCCGGAACCGAACTTGTTTCATGTACCGGTACGGAAGTGGTAAAATATATTCGATTATTTATGCGAAACGATACGCCAATTTTAGTAATGTCCGGTAATACGGACGAGTCGCTTATCATGCAGAATTTTTCTTTGGGCGTAAACGATTATCTTAAAAAACCAGTGAGTTTAGATGAGATGGCAGCTAGAATCAAGAGAATTATTGGGGCACCTAAAATCAAGACCGTGGTTGAATCAAAAAAGTCCGATACACGTATATTACAAAAGAATTGTGTTGGCGTGGTCATACCTTGTTATAATGAAGAAGAGCGACTTTCAAGTGAAGCGTTCAAAGATTTTGCCCATAAAAATTTAGGGTATCGTTTATGCTTTGTAAATGATGGTAGTACGGACAATACATTGGCGGTTCTTGAGGAACTAAAAAAAGAGAACCCTGATAATATCAGTATCTACAACTGTAAACAGAATGGTGGTAAGGCAGAAGCTGTAAGGCAGGGCATTCTTCATTTAGTAAAAGATAAACAGTTAGATTATATAGGTTTTTTAGATGCGGATCTTTCTACGGATTTTAGGGATTTTGATGATTTGGTAAAAACTATTGAAAGTTCAGATTTTAAAATAGTAAGTGGTTCCCGTATTGCAAGAATGGGTGCCAATATCACAAAGGAATCTGCCCGTAAAATTATAAGTACTACCATAAACTTGATCATTCAAACTATTTTGGGGATGCCTTTTAAGGACACTCAATGTGGTGCCAAAGTAATGGATAGGGAAATTGCCTCAAAAATGTTCAATAAAAAGTTCGTTACCAAATGGCTTTTTGATGTAGAACTGTTCATGAGAATGAAAAAGTATTTCGGTAAAACTATCGTTAAAGATATGATATGCGAACAACCGCTTAAAAGATGGATCCATGCAGATGGTTCTAAACTTTCTATGAAGGACTCCGTTAAAATTGTAGGTCAACTTGCACAAATAGCCGTGCATTACAGATAATACTATTAAAAATTTAGGTTTATTGGTTAAGTTTCATAAAAGTGTTGAGATCAGGTCATCTCAGCACTTTTTGTTTTTATGTAGTCAATGCCTGTTATTACCAAAGTGTAACTTTGCGGTACATTCTTACGGTATTGGGCAAAATTCAAGATTACATTACAACATCTTTTAAAGAACTGTTACAGTTTCTTGGCAGCACAAGTTTTTCTAAATCCGTGCTTACGGTAATTGCCGTAGTAACACCATTGGCAATTGGTATTGTAACAGGATATGCAGAGATTGGTGTTGCTATTTGTTTTGGTGCTTTTTGGTGTAACCCCAGTGATGTTAACGGTAGTCTTAAGCATAAGGTATACGGTATTTTATTTTCTGCTGCCTTGGTTATGATCGTTAGTTTTATTGGCGGTTATGTTCATTACTCCAATTGGCTTTCTTTGCTGATTTTAGGGGTAACTAGTTTTGGTATTTCTTTAATTTCATCTTACGGATTTAGAGCTTCTCTTATTAGTTTTTCAGGATTGTTGGCATTGATATTAAGCTTTGCCCATACGCCTGGGCAGTTAGAAATTTATGAATATTCTTTATTGGTAGGTCTTGGCGGACTTTGGTATTTGGCAGTATCTCTTCTTTGGTATAAAATAAATCCTAAAGGACAGACAGAAGAAATCCTATATGAAACTATAGCCAGTACCGGTAAGTTGATGAAAAAGCGAGGAAAACTTATAGATGGACTTTCTAATAGAAAAAAGCTACTAAAAAGCTTGTTCTTGATGCAGAGCGAATTGACCGAACAACACGAGACACTTCGCGAAATTCTTATTCTATCACGTAAAAATTCTGGTAGATCTGTATACAATGGTAAACGGGTACTGGTTTTGGTACAACTTATAGAAATGTTAGAGACTGCGGGTGCCAATCCGGTCAACTATACCAAAATGGATAAGCAGTTTCAAATGTATCCTAAATTTACCAAACTGTTTCAAAACCTCATATTTGAAATGGCAAAGCAATTACGGACCATTGCAAAGATTGGTAACAAGCCCAGTAAATTACCCAAACATGATAAGCTAAATGCGCGTTTTGATGAAATACGAACAAAAATAGAAGACCTAATAAAAACTAAGGATGCAAAGGCATATGAAGCATATATAATGTTTCAGAATTTTTTGGAATACCAAGAAAAGCAGTTCGATAAACTTAAACGTATAAAGTGGCTGTTAAGTGATCACGATGTTGCATCAGAAGAATTTATCGATAAGGAAATTTTAAAGCGATTCTTGATCTCTCAAGATTATAGTCCGCGCATTCTATTGCGAAACTTAAGTTTTAGGTCTACTATCTTTAGGCATTCGTTACGTATGGCAATTACTTTAATGATCGGTTTTGTACTAGGTAATTTATTCGATTTTCAAAATCCGTATTGGATTCTGCTGACCATTATCTTGATTATGAGGCCTAACTATGGTCTTACCAAGACAAGGTCTAAGGATCGTACAACCGGTACTTTAATTGGCGGTGCCATTGCTACGGTAATTGTTTATTTGGTACAAGATGTATATGTGTATGCAACCTTGGCATTGATTTCGTTTGTTATAGCACTATCCATGCTACAAAAGAATTACAAGGCATCTGCCATATATGTTACTTTAAGCATTGTGTTTATCTACGGTATTTTACAACCAGATGTAATGACGGTAATTCAATACCGAATTATTGATACGCTTTTGGGCGCCGCATTGTCCTATGTAGGATTTTTATTTTTATGGCCTAGTTGGAGCTTTGAAGAAATACAGAAAGATGTTACCAAAAGTGTTGTAGCCAATAAAGTATATCTGGCGAAAATTGCTGATTTTTATATCCACAAAGGCAATGTACCTACCAGCTATCGTTTGGCACGTAAAAATGCATTTCTAGAGACTTCTAACCTGAGTTCCGCCTTTCAGCGAATGACACAGGAACCACATTCAAAACAAAAGAACTTAAACAAGATTTATGAACTGGTAGAGTTGAACCATAACTTTTTATCCTCGTTGGCATCATTAAGTATATATATTCAACATCATACAACCACTGAAGCTTCTGAACGTTTTAACGGTATAGTAAGTAAGATTAATGAAAATCTTTCTTTTGTATTAAATTCTTTGGCCAATGTAGCTGAGAACGACAATAAATTAAATTTAGATGAGGTAGTGTTGTTTGAAGAACAATTACCAAAGTTTGAATCTGAAAACGTTAATTTAAGTAACGTAGATAATGTTGCCGTAAAGCGTAAGCACCAAGAAGAACAACTTATTTGGGAACAGTTGCGTTGGTTGTATTCTTTAAGTTCTACCATGTTAAGGTTAACATCAAGTTTATGATGTTCCTTTAGTTTTTAGTCACTAGGAATGATCCACTCTTTAGCTTCATGTATTACAATCTAGGCTTTTGAGTTAGTAAAATTGATTTTCAAAAAATTTGAGAGCGCTTTTAGAGACTTGGTTGTGTATTTTTCTACGGTTAACTGTAGCATCATCCTTAAATAGGAAAGGAGCTTCTTTTTCCAATACCAATTTAGCTTCGTTCATAAATACATAATGGCCAACTTTACCTGGTAATATTATATGTCTAGATTTTTTGATCATTTTATGATAGTGCCCCGCATTGGTTTTGACCGGTGCCCTAACGTCATTTTCTGCGCTGATGATCAAAATGGAATCATTGATTTTTGACAATTGATCTTCATATACAAAACCTTGTCCTATGGCGGGTGCCATTGCTACAAAAGCTGTAATTCTATTATCTTTCAAATGTCTAAAGGTAGTATTGCCTTCCTCAATGATTTTTGGGTTCATATATTTAGATACATCACCAAACTCAGGGGTATTAAATTCGTTTTTACCTTTGTCCGTTTTAGAAAAATTAGATAATGCCTCGTAGTCAATTTCCCCGCCGGCTAGGGCAATGGTAGTATAACCACCTAAAGAAAACCCGGCAACACCAATTTTTGAAGGGTCAATGATGTTTTTGAATTTGGAGTTATTTAAAATATGATCTAAAGTAAAGCTGACATCAAGGGGCCTGTCCCAAGCTTTTACAAAATTTTCAGGAATTTTATTGTCGTAAGTATTACCGTAGTGATCAATAGCCGCAACAACATATCCGTTAGATGCCAACTCGCTTGCTAACCAAGAATGGTTTATTCTATTACCGCCAGTACCATGAGATATTAGAATAAGTGGAAATTTATTAGCTATAAAAGCTGCGTCTTTTGAAGTAGGGGGTAATTTAAAAGGATAGTCCAAAGTTGCATTTACCTTAGTGGTATCCTTGGTAGGATACCAAATCTCGGTAATTAGCGGCCTATTTCTGGTCGCGTCTGTAATTGCTATTTTAGATTGACCTATAGCGTAAGTATGTGTCTTTAAATAAGTTTTGAAAGTTGGTGGTACATCATGGTCATTTTTACATGAAAATAGAATTAAGAACGATAGTGCTCCAAAAGCATTTAGTAGTACTTTGTAATCCATTTGTTTTTTTGGTAAAACTATCGTCATTCATTTAAAATAAAATTGACTTTTATCAATTTTATTGTTTTTTGGCTTTTAACCTACTTAGCGTTTCTTGGGTCAATCCAAGATAACTGGCAAGAACCTTGTTCGGCAACCTTGCCATCAGTTCATTTTGGTTGCTTCTAAAATCATCATATAAATGTTTGCCGCTCATTGTTATTAGTTGTTCTATTCTTTTAATATTATTGACATAAGTTGTTTCTAAAACCCTTGTATAGAACAGCCTCCAAGCAGGTATTGTGGCATTTAGTTGTATAAAATCTTTATGTGAAATATAATATAATGAGCTGGTTTCTACAGCCTGTAAATAAGAAGCACTGATATTTTGCTCTATAAAACTTGGAAAAATGGTAATAAAATTATTTTCCGTTGCAATTTGTCTTGTCCATTCTTGACCGTTATCCCTGGTACAAACCACACGAAGACAACCTATCTTAACAAAGAATAGTTTTTTACTGATTTTATTTTGTGGAATTATGATCTCATTTTTTGTTGCTTCAAAATAATGAAAACAATTTGTTACAGCATCTAAATGCTCTTTAGGTAAAGTTGTATTTTTCTCTATATATTTTTTAAAATAGTCTAACATTAGGTATGTTTTTACTATAACTTACTTTTTATCTTTCATCTCATTTGTAAGTTAGTAAATGTCATTGGTTACAAATACGGTAATTTTTTAGAATTCGTATTACTCTTTGGATATATCCAAACGCTTAAAATCTGTACTTTTAGTTTCAAGGTAAGTCCAAATTTCTGACATATTTCTTGAATTGGATAAATCATTAAAATCAGGTTGCGAAAGACAATAGGTTAGAAAGCCGTTTACGTTAGATTCTGGAATGTTAAATTGTTCCGCTATCGTTTGCTTTGAAAATTTATAAATGATTTCTTTTTCTAAAGCCATGTTTTCATCACGCTTTACCATTTCTTCAAGTGACTTGGTTCTGCCAGAGAACCTATTCATGATTTTATGGGTGTTGACCTTTACAGTCAAACCTACGTAACTCAATATCTCGTTCAATTTACCATACTCATCCATTGTTTGTAGACTAACATATTTTCCTCTATCAGCTTCTTGTAACAGCCTTTCGCTTTGGGTCATTTTGGTTACATCTGCATTTTGTAGTCCCAAAGAATAGGATGTTACGGTTGGTTCTAAATGCAATCTATCTATATCTCTGTCAATATCTCCGGTTAAATTATAGGGCGTAACTGTAACTTCATTTAGATCAATAATATTATCAATGAGTTGAATAGTTATCATGCTACTATTCATGTGAGATTTGCTAATTACTATATCTTTTGGTAGGTATTGCACTGCACGAATGCGAAGCGAGTCTTTTAATTTAACCTCAATCGAGAATAACCCCAAAGAATCTGTAATGGTAGATTTCTTAGAATTAAGATTAACGACCAGCACGTTAGATATATCATTTTTACTACTTGTAACTTTACCCTTTAATAGTATGGCATCATCTTGACCAAACCCTAAAAACGAGGTTAGTACGGCTGCAAATAAAAATATATAATGTTTTGGCAATGGCTGTGTTTGTGCTAAAAATACTACGCCGTTATTTAAAAATTTAAAAATTTAAGTTAAAATAGGAATACGTGATTTTAAATCTTTAATAGCTTATGATACTGATATTAAAGGGTTTGTTCATACAAGACTAGTCTTGTCCTACACGATAAATTGTTGCCTTGTGCTATATCAACAGTTGGTACTATAGTTTTTTCAACAACATTATATGGGAGATGAACACTATGGGAACAATGCAAGTAGGTAACATGCTATATGGAAATTCTAAAAGTGCAATATTAGGTTGTTCAAAGGCAAATTGCTGAATAGGTAAGGGGGCAGATAATATGGCAATGATAACGATGCTGGAAAGAAATAAGATCCCAATTATATTCCAAGTTTTAAAATACCTTTTGCTGATATCCTTTTTTTTTAGAAATCGATACAGCACTAATGCCAACGCTGATATTCCTATTAAAATATCAAAATTATACCCTGAAAAAGTCATTATTTTAGGAATTTGTGCATCTAGGAAAAGTTGGTACAAGCATAGTTCTACCGGAATTCTTATCATATGAATGCCTAGTAGATAGTCTGTGTTCAGTTTTTCTGTTGCCAATTTGCTTACACAAAAAACGGTAGTTATAATAGTGCCGACAATTGCCAATGGAAATAACAACGGGGTATTTTTAAATACTTCGGTAAATGATAAAAAACCTATTATTAGTTGCCAAAAAAAGATGATAAAAACTACTTGCTTATTTTTTCCCGTTCCTCTGTATAATAAGAACAAGGTCAACAGCGTAAGTATTATAAATGTGGTCTGTAGCATATAGTTACCTATTAAATTGTCTTAAGTGATGATCCGTATGTTTGTATACGAATATGCCAATTTCATCATAAGTCATTTCTCCGAAGAATGGATGGGTGAGGGGAGAATTTTCAAAATTGGTATAGTTATTTAATAAATTGATCCATTTGGCTTTTTCATTCTCAAAATCACCCGTACCGGTTATCTTGAATGCCGGATGTGTAGGTTGATTTTTCTTCATTTGCTTTTCGTTCCGTACTATACCTTTTAAAGCCGTACTACCAAACAACCTGCCTATGAACAAGCGCTTGTATTTCTTTTTACCTTGAAACAATTCTTCGCTCAATGTGCAATGTTTCAACATTTGGTAGGTATTCATTTTGCCCCATTGCGCATGGTCTTTTTCTTGCAATTTATTTATGCGCTCTATTAATTCAGAGTTGGTCTGCTTATGGAATATATTTTTCATAATCCGGTAGATTAAAAATTGATGAATATTTGTTTAACTATTACGTCAAATATATTCTTGATTTTCAACTAAAAAGTTGCCTTATGGCAAAAACGGATTTTATGATGTGATTTCTTTGCGAATACGGCTCAAGGAATATTTGGTAATACCCAAATAGGTGGCTATATGCTGTAGAGAAACGTTTTTAATTATATGTGGTTTCTCTTGTAGTAAACGTAAATAGCGTTCTTTTGCTTCATCTGCTATAAACGATACGCGTTCATTTTTAAGGCTAAAATAAGAACTGACTAGTTTTTTCCGACCTTGTTCCCTAAACGGCTCTATGCTATGAAATAGTTCTTGAAAGGTCTCAAAATCTAATTGCCAACAATTAATATCCGTCAAGGCCTGTATATTCTCTCTTGTGGGATTGCGAAGAAAAAACGACGACCAGTCTATTGCAATTTCTCCTTGACCATAAAAGTTGGTAGTAATATCATTTCCTTTCGTGTCATTTACAAAAGAACGGGCAAAGCCACTTTCAATGAACCAATAATGGTTTTCAATTTTACCTTCTTTTAACAGATATTCATTTTTTGAAAAGCTTACTTTTTTAAATTTTGGAATAATTATATCTAGCTGGCTTTTTGTAAATGTAGCGGTGGAAAATATGTTATTTAAAAAGTGCTTGGTTTGCATTTTAAGTTTGTTTTCAATGACCCTGCCGGAGTACAATTTTCAGTATCTAAGCTAAGGATAAAATAATACTCATTAGTTATCTTTTAGTTATTAATCTTAATAAGAAATTCTCTTATAGTTCATTGAACTAAACAGGCACAGCCATAGGCATAAATGAAAATTTCAAATAAGTATTAAAATAGAAGACAATAGATTATTTTGAAAACTAGTACTACTGGTCTAAAGTTTACTTTTCCATTGCTTGTAAAAGTCTTCAATTATTAATTTATCATCTGCGGACAATTCTTGTGACTTTAAAAAGTAATATACCCTACGGGCTATTAGAAAATTATCTGTTTTTAAAAGCGTGGTTAATTGTGAAGTGGTTTTGCTCGTAATTAAATTCTTTTCATTTAAAATACTTAAATAGAGATCAATTTCTTGATAGCTGAATTCAGATATCAAAGAATTTATTTTATTGATAAAGGCAGTATTTACTTTTTGGTCAGTGTGTAAAATATCGGTTAAGTATAAAATCCTATTTGCAGAGTTGGCTATAGGTAATAATTGTTCGGCACTGTATTGGTATATATTGCCTGGAGCACTATTCCAGTATCGCATACTGGCTCTCAATAGTTCAGGATTATTTCTTATTGCGTTTAAAATGGCAGTGACCGTATTATCTGAAAACTCTTTTTTTCTAGTTAATTGTTCAAGTGCAAAGAGCTGATAATCCTCTTTACTTAAAAAAGATAACAATTGCTTGGTGGAATACGAGTTTCCGGTAATATCTCTAATGTGCCGTTTTACATCTCCGTGAGCCCAATGCCATAGGGAATAGCAGGTCCAGACCGCTCCTTTTACATAAGCCGATTTTTCTAGCAAAATGGTTTCACCGGACATTGCATCTACACCTTCACTGCCTACCGTTCCTACAATTTCATCTTTATAAACGTCTTTTAGAGCAGAATTTTCATTCTTTAATATTCTATGTAATTTTTTGTAATCATCTTCGGTAAAACTTTCGCCTTCAGATTTTTCCAGAGCTACATCATCAGGTAGCACAAGTTTGCTAAAGCGTCCCAGTTCATCCCAATAAATGCGAACTACGTCTATTCTACATTGATTATCGCCACAAACTACAGATTCTACATCCATGTAAAACTCATGTGGTAATGCTTCTTCATTGGTTATTTCTACCAATGTGCAAGCAACAGGTTCAGTAAAACTGATGCCTTTATGAATAACATGTAATGCATGTTTGATCTCATCTGTAGAAATATTGTTGACCCATAGAAAAAGGCAAAAAAATGTGGCGAAATAGATGATGTGCTTCATATGTTATATCCAAGTTAACTATAACATCTTACTTCAAATAATTTGGCATGATCTGCGCCATAGGTACTTTTTAAATTTATACGGACCGCTGTGGTCTCTATGGTTTCAAAATTGAATTTGATCAAGCGGGTTCTGTTTTTATCTATACTACCTATTTTAACCCAATTACCATCTATACGAGCTTCTATATCCAAGGATTGTAGTAGTTCCTTTGGAACCTTAGTGGTATACACATCATTTTCTAAGCTATCTCTACGTAGCATTAAATTTCGTTTTACATTGGTATCACATTTTAACTCAAGCTGTGAGATATTTATACGGTCATCCCATTCAATTTGAACATGCGCAGGTAGTCCGTCAGATTGCCAGTGATGTGGTTTGTCATTGTAGTCTCTGGACCAACCATCGTTCAATAGTTGTGCATTGCCAGAAGATGTACTAGAGCCAAATATCAATGCTGCTCGTTTAACCAAATCTGTGCTGTCATTTGCAGGTCTGTTGGGAATAAATGCATCGTCCCTTATCAATTGCTCTTGTAAATCGTTAATATGTGCGTTACCTAAAATACGCGGTAGCACCTTCTTTTTTACACACAAGGCAGCCGCAGTGCCTACTGCTTGCCCTTCAAGCGCACATGTAGCCATAATTCGCGAAGAGGACAAGGCTATATGAGTCTGACTAATATTTCTGCCGGCAAATAACAGATTTGGAACATTTTTAGAATATAGGGAACGAAATGGTATTTGGTACGGCTCTTCAAAATCTTCATGAAAGTAACTGGGCGGTTCTTTAAGATTTTCAATTCCGCCAGGGTTGTGTTCATCCAAGGACCAACCGCCAAAGGCCACTGCATCTTTAAACTGTTTGTTCTTCAACAAATCTGGTTCGCTAAGGATATAATCACCAATAAACCTGCGGCTTTCTCTTTTGCCGGGTAATGAAGAAACCCAATCTAAAGCATAGTTTTCTGTTTCAGGGAATTTACCTGAGTTTTTCATATAGTCCCAAACCCCATAGGCATATCCTAAAAGTTTATGTTTGTTATCTTCAAATTCACCAATTATATCTTCATCACTACCTACCTCTACCCACCAAAAACCTAGTTCAAAAGGTTTTAACTGTCTTCCTTTATGAGATTTTTCCGCGTCATATTTAAGGGTGAAATGTGGCGGTTCAAAAGGCATAGGTCTACCCATGTCTTTTGAACCCAATAGTACGGTAGAGCCCATTTGCCAGCCATCTGCCTCTTTGGGTGCATATTTCTCGTTAAATTCAGAAGAGGCTTCTCTTCCGGTTCTATATAGTGCACCGGCGGTAGCACCTAGTAGGCCGTCACCAGAGCAGTCTATGAAAATTTCTGCTTCAATGGTAAATTCTGTTTCAGTGGTCAATTGCCAGCAATATGCGGCTTTAATTTTACCATCCTCTGACATTACGGACCTAATTGCCGTGGTATTCAATTTAAGATGAAGGTTTTCTTCTTTGGTAATAAAGTCGTAAAGAATATGGTCCCAAACAGGGTAGGAGTCTTGTGGGTTATGAAAGCGATTGTGTAAAAGTATCTCCTCTATGATACCGGTTTCCCTTTCTGGCAAACCGTTTCTTAAGTGATTTACTCCGTTAAGGTGAACACGGATTTCGCTTGAAGAATTACCGCCCAATACGGGGCGATCTTGAATTAAAACTACCTTAGAACCGTTTCTTGCAGCTGCTATTGCGGCACACATGCCTGCAGCTCCACCACCTATTACGGCAACATCATAAGTTTCCGTTTTACGTCTGTCCGGTCTTGGCTTTTTGCCCGTGCCCATTTGGTGCCATTGATTGGGGTCTGTATTTCCAAATGGTTTTTCTGTTGAAGTACCTGTACTATTTACTTTTTCCGATTCGTTGGAATATCCGGTCAGCGGTATAACACTTGCACCTAGGGTTGCTTTTACAGATTTTTCAAAAAACTTTCTTCTTTTCATTTTGAGTCAATAGGTTGAGTTGATTGTTAGTTGTTCGGTATATTTTATGAACTGTGGTTGAAAAAATATTTGGACCAATAATTAAAAAAATATTGATTTAAATAAATTGATAGGATTTCTTTTTTGTAAAATCTTAACTAGAATAATAGTTAAGCACACATTCTTTCTATATAATCCGTAGTAGTAATAATAAGAAATTTTAAATTTTCTTTTAAGGAGGGAAATTGAATTACCGTACTTGTCTAGTTTTTTATCAGAAATTTTAGCTGAATTTTTAATTTAGAATCATGTAAAACCAAGTTACAGTTGTTTTGGTTGATGTGAATTCACAAAAAACTAGTGTTAATTATTAAGATTTGGTAAAATAGTTAGAGTGTTATTTGTAAAACTGCAGGTTTGTAAGAAGGTATATGAATAATAAATGAATTGTAAGATTTAAATATCTATAATTCATTCTTTATTCTCTCGATACCTTCACGATAGGTGGTAACCTTAAAATCTGGAAATCTATTTTTAAACTTGGTAGAAATAAAAATATTATGATGTCTATACCTAGGCAGTAATTCCTGTAATTCTTTAAGTTGCGAATTAAAGAGACCGCCAATTGTAAATGCACTTTTTGGAACAACGGAGTATTTAAACGACTTTCCAAAAATTTCGGATGCCATAGCTATAAATTCCTTGTAGGTTGGTCTGGCATCATCACATGGCAAGTGCCAAGTTTGGTTATATGTATCTGGGGAGTTACCGATCAAAGCCATGGCCTTACTCGCATCCGGAGTCCAAATTAATGTTCTTAAAGTATTGTCTTTTATAAATACCTTAAGTTTCTTCTCATTTTTAATATTGTTAAAAATGATTTCGTTGGTTATACTCTGGGTTTTACCGGGACCATAAAATTCTGGAGCTCTACAGATAACAGCTTCTAACTGGCCTGATTTTATTTCTGCCAAAAGCATATTGGCAATTTCTGCCCTTACTTTTCCTTTTGGTCCAACAGGTGCAAATTTACTTTCTTCGGTTAAAGGAGTATCGTTCTGTGCATACATATAGGTATTATCAAAGAAGACTAGTTTTACTTGGTGCTTCTTGCATGCATCTATTACATTATGCATCATTGTAGAAAATTGGTCTACCCACATTTTGGTATTCATGGGCAGACCAACTGTTAGATATGTAATTTCACTCCCTTTTACGGCTTCTTCGGTTTCTTTTTTGAGAAGTAAATTAGCTGAAAAAAGTACGTCGGTATTATTAACCTTTTTAGGGTTTCTACTGACAAGCCTTATGTTAGAAGTGTACTTTTTGTTAAGTTCTTTTGCTAATTCAATTCCTATTTGACCATTGGCGCCAAGTATAGTGTGCATAAACCTTGTTATTGCTTTCTTATCCAATATTGGGTTCTTCCCAATAATGAAAACCCTAAATAACCTCTAACTTTTAACTTGTTAGGTTCTTCAAGTTCTAAGTAACACTTATATACTTTACCGTTTTCGGGATCTAGAATGGTACCATCATTATATTCATCACCATCCTTTTTTATATCCTCAATAATTACCAAGCCTCTAATTTTTTGACCTTTTTTAGCCCCTTTACAGTTTTCACAAACTTTGTCTGCATCACTTTTATAGCTATTTACTATTTTGGCAAAATAGGTGTCGTTGGTTTTATAAATTTCTATGAGTGCCTTTTTCTCATTGGTCTCGTCATCATAGGTTTCCCATTGACCTGTAATTGTTTGTCCGTAGCTGATAAAGCTTATTGTCATTACTAATAGGAAGAATAGATTTTTCATGTTTTGTGCTATTTTTTAGTTTCAATTTTACTTGTCTGTTGTCAGTTTCAGCCGAAACTCCAGAGAACAAAGATGGTAAAAAATATAGATAATCTGTCCATGAATACTATTTGTTGAAGCTATTTGCTGAAAACTTGTGGTTATTGGAACGTCGAAAATTTTTCCTTTTTAATTGCACGCCAATCTTCTTTTATAATACTGAAATATACATCATTTCTGCTCTGACCATTTTGGTCAATGTAGTTGTTTCTGAAAATGCCTTCTTTTGTGGCGCCTAATTTTAAAATAGCTTTTTGTGACCTAATATTTTCTTCATCTACACTGAACTGAATTCTTCTAAAACCTACAGTTTCAAATCCGAATTGTAAAAGCGCATATTTACAAGCATTGTTGAGCCCTG
Source organism: Maribacter huludaoensis (assembly GCF_029350945.1). GTDB lineage: Bacteria > Bacteroidota > Bacteroidia > Flavobacteriales > Flavobacteriaceae > Maribacter > Maribacter huludaoensis. Next base: position 1,064,203 of record NZ_JARKMS010000002.1, read on the forward strand.
TGCCCTGAAATTTTTTTCCATACCAGGTCCAACCAATTTCACACTTCTCACTTGCACTATTAATATAACCGTATCTGGTGCTACCGGCAACTTGGTTGGTTTCTTTATCAATAACTAGAAAAGGATAGCAAATTCCGTTTTGTTTGTCCGTGGCGGTATTAAAGATATAATTGCTAAAATCTTCATCATTTTTCATGTGCATTCCCATGAACTTCCAAATAGAATCATCGAATATTATTTCTTTAAGTTCCTGGTGCCGTCTATGGTGAAAGGGTAGTAACATTACTCTTTCATTTTCTAGTTGTATATCTGTATTTAAAATAGCAACGTTCATATTATTTAAAGCATTGGATAAGCTTTAAATATAGCGTATGTGGGGCAGGAGAAGATTTTTTTAAGGTTTTATAATTTATTTCAGTGGTAATGTCAGAAAGTGAACGAGCCTTTTTAATATAGTATACCTCTCAAAACCTATATTTTTATGAAACAAACAACCAACTAATTTTTGGTTTTAGCTGTTCTTTTACTCTTTTGTTTTTGTTTAAAGAAATCTTTTTCTGCTATGTAAATGGTTTTGTTTACTTCACAAAAAATAACGGATTTTTCTTTATTGGTTAGCTGCGTTTTTTTAATTACCGTAATTTCTTTCTTTTCGGCTACTTGTTCTTTAATGTCGGAAAGTTCTTTCTCTGTAAAATTGAAATCTGCATATAGGTTTTCTTTTGCAGGTTTCTTAAAGAGTATTTCTGCAGATTTATCCCAGACTACATAGTCATTTCCCATAATGCTCAGTAGTTGAATCATAGGGATTGGGTCTACGGCAGAGAACATACTACCGCCAAAAATGGAGTTTACGTAGTTCTTGTTCTTATAACTAATGGGGATGATAATCTTTACATGCAATAGATTTTCTGAAACCTCTATTATTTTAGCGGTACTTCTTCTATACATTGGCGATAAATTAAAGCCAAGTCTAAATATGGTATTCTTCTTAAGTACTTTAGAGGCTAAAGCTTCTATTTTCTGGTAAACGGACATATGTAATTACTAATTTTTATATAACCCTAAAATCGGACTTCTTTTTTATGTTATACGTAAATTTTAGAACCCTTAAATTATATAGAGTAAGAGTCTGTATAGCAGTAACTTTTTTGTTTTCTGAACTGACTACTAGTTTATCTTTAAATGAGCGTATAAATTTAGTCCATAAATTTCCTTTAGCGTCATTTAATAAAAAGTAAAAACCAGCATCCCCAATTTTCTTACCTGATGAATTTAATATGAGTTCTCCATTTTTACCCACCTTCGGGTTCAATATAACTGTTGCATTACCATGTGGTAAAGGAAATATAGCTTTGATACAATTAACGCCGATAGGTATTTTACAAACTTCATAAACACCAGAATATACCACTTGACCAGAATTTTTGAATGTTCTCAACCAAATTGTCCGTTTTACTTCTTTTGTTTTATCATCTACTAAATTAATAATTTCACTTTTTAAAACTTCAGAGTTTTTATTGAATCCTGTAGGTATATTCAGCTGCTGAATTCGATTGCTAAATAAAATTTTTAGCAAACCTCCGAACAATTTAAAAATAGGATTCCATTTTACTACTAATTCAAAGTCATAGTTACTTGTGTTTTCGTAAAAGTCGATGACATTTTTATTTAATCTTTTATATTCTTCTTTTGATAGATTAAACTGATTAATAGATTGTAATAAACCTTTGTCAACTTGCTTATTATCTATTTTAAGATTTTCAATTTCTGCTAATTGTTCAATAAATTTTATACCAATGCCGTTAGTTTTACCGAAAGGTCCCAAAAGCCATTGGTAATCTGCAGGTCTAATTTTTTTACCAAATAGAATTACCCATTGCTGAGTAATCCAATCTTGAAAGTTTTGTTTTAAAGATGCAAATGCCATTTACTCAAATTTATTTAATTGAGCTGTGGGTATGAAATTTTGTCGCCCCTTCCATTCTCCAAATTCAGAAATTGGCTTAAAACGTAGTGTGCTAAATTCAAAATGAAAATCTTTTCTATCTCTCTCTTTCATGGCATTTAAATGTCTTTTTGGTTTAGGCATATTGCTATGGCCATGAACCATGCTGGTCATTTCTTTTTCAGTTTTCCAGATTGAAAATGTCGATACTGTATTAGGTAATTTAATAGAAGCCAAAGAAAGTAGAGTACCAGAATGGTCTCTAACCAGTTTTTCTACAGGTCTGCCCCATTTTAAAAATCTCGGTATGGCAAAAGGTTTCATTCTTGCAATGGTAACAGCGACTACCGCAGATGATTCATTCTCCAATTTTGTCTTTTCTTTCGGAATTTTGAATCCCTTAATTTTTCCCCATTCTCTCATAAATTCTAAGCGAACATGCCAACCTTTCTTTAAAATGTTACCGAATTTTTCATTTTGAAAATAGTTCTCAAGCGCCTTTTCATTTTCCCATTGTGCAAAAACGGCAACTTGAGTTATTAGAAATCTAGAAGTAGATATGATAGGTGAGCCTAATGTCATGGCAGACATATATTCAGCATGAACGAGACCTTTTGTTTTCTTATCTATTGGGTTAGTAAAAACTCCCTTAATTGCCAAAGCAAATGGTATTTTGACAAGATGATAAGAAAATATAGTCATTTTATTTATTGTTGAATACTCGTAATCAAAGCGTTAATTTGTGTTTGTCGATACTATGTTAAGTACTCAAATCCGTGTCTTCCCAGCTAATACCCTTAGAAACCATATAAGTTAATGAATGTCTTCTTTCGTGAATAACACCACCATTGCCCATCGGGTCAAAACCTGAGGGTACGGTATCACTGCCAAGCTGGGCACTTCTTACGGCATTATGCAGACAATAGAATAAGTCTTCTTTCTGCATCAATTCTTCTTCTGAAACAATAGTTTTTTCTTTTAACCATTCTACTATAATGCCATCTAATTTGCATGTATAATTACTTAAAATATCTTGCATAAGTTCGCCTGACATCATCTCACCTGTAATTTCGGGTTCTCTGTAACCAAAATACCAAGCTAAAGGCCAAGCGTTTTCAAATTTCCAGCCAATGGCGTTTCTGCCCTGTACATCATCTCTTGGTAATTCTAAGATTGCAATTTCATCTTGGGTCATGAAATCTTCAAGGTTGTTATTTTCAATAAAGCTTAAAATATGATGTTTAGGTAAACTTTCTTCAGGTACCATTAACCAAAGTACCAATGCTTTTATAGCATGCAGCCTTTGTGCAATTTCTATAGCTGGTCTTAGTTGACGGCCTAATTCTGTGGGTAAGGATATGGTAGGTTTAAAGCCCGCATTAAAGCAGATATCTAAGTTTTTTCTCCTTAAATCTGTCATCCAAGCAATATCGTTATAAGATTTTGAGTCAGATTGGTATGTTACCTTAGTTTTTTGCTCTTCTTTATCTTTTGGGCCGAACAGCTTTTTGAAAATTCCCATAGTATTATTATTGAAGTTTTATTTTCTAACGTTTATGAATATTCTTTGTTGTAGACATGTTCAAAATAGTACGTTAGGATGAATAAGAGGATGCCATTGGTATTTGGTCTTGCAACTTTTTGTAAATCGATCAACTAAACTTTTAAACAATTTTCTGGATTTAAAAATTCGCGTTCACTTTTTAAAATCAAAGTGTCTTAAGTTCTCTTTGTAGATTGAATTTTGCATTGGCCTCATACTTGTTATAAAATATATCGGTTTTAAATATTCTGTCCATTGATAAGAAATGGTGCAAAACTTTCTTACGGCCAGGTTTATAAATAAAGGAAGGGTAGATCGCATATTCCTTTCTAACATTTTTGTAGTATAGAGTGTATGTTTCCCAACTTTGACCTAAAACGGAAAGGTCGGCATCTGTAAAATAGTTAGTGTCGCTGTCGTTAGAACTAAGGTGTGATTTGGTAGCTAAAATTTGTTTTTTACATTTTTCGATAATAGCACTGCAAACAGCAACTTCTTTTAATCGTTTTACTGCAAGATTGGCACTTTTCTCTTCGTTATCTGACTTGGTTGCGTTGTATATGATGTCGTGGTAGTATAGTGTGAATAAAATAGTATCCCAGTTTTGTATTTCTTCTTTTACATCAGTCAATTGAGCTAATAAATTGTCAAGATGCTGTAATGTATGATAATGTCTTTTATTGCCTGAATAGTTTTTCTCTATTTCTGACCATAATGTATTTATCAAACTTTTATCATCGGTATATTTTGTCAGGAGTTCATTAAATTTTTCTTGCAGCATCATAGTACATTAATATTTGTCATGGCAATTATATGCACCGGCAAATCTACCCAAGAAAAATACAATTTTCATCTAAAGTCAATAGAGCTAGTAGATTAAATATAAAAGAAAGTAAAAGGCGAATAGTTATAAACAAGCAACCGGAACCGGTACTTCATTTACTTGTAATTGAAAATAGGGTAGGGCGGCTAATAGATGGTCAAAAATATCTGCCATTACATATTCCTAATTCTCCTATCTTTTGTTGGCACTAAAAGCATAAACCTCTAAAGGTATACCCTGCTGTGTTGGTGCTAATTGTCTAACCATTAAGGTCATGCCTTTATTTACCGCAGAATGACTTTCTAGGTAGTCGTTCACGTATTTTTTTAAATACCCCAATAGTGGTCAGGTTTCTGCCGTTTATGGCTAAATTCTTATTGATATTGTTTTCGGTATTTTAGGTAGTAATATACTATTTTCCATGGCGGTATATTTTAGAAGTTTGGTAGGTTTTGGATTGTAATGGTAATTTCTATTTCACTTAACTTTTTACTTGTATTAATATTTGTGACAATACCTTTAGTTTTAAATCTCTATAATTTTGAATTAACGATAGGTAGGCATCTCTTTTCTTTTCATGGTGATTAAGATAATAGGTGTCGCAAGCAGTAGTATCACATTCAATTGCTTTACCTACGGCATTTTCATATTTATATAATGCTGCTAGCATTAGGGCATTTTCCCTACGAATACGGTGTAGCTCTTGGTTCAATTTTGAGTTTTGTATGATGCTGTCTTCAATATCCAAATAGAACTCAATTTCCTTATTTAGAAACTCTAGTTCATCTGTCCAATTGTTAATTTCCAGTTTATCCTTCTTCACCATTATTCTTTTGTCAGACTCATGCGGATAAAATTGTTTTGATGTTATCATAATACCATATTTATATTCATATGCAGATTTTCTTGTTCAACTTTTTCTATAGTTAGTTTTTGTTCTCCGTATGGAAATTCCCAAATAATGGAATCTCCTTCACTATACCCTATAACCGCTGCGCCCATTGGTGTGAGTATGGATATTTTATTGTTCTTGATATCACTGTCAGTTGGCATTACCAGCTTGAATTTTTTGTACCACCCGTTTTTAGAACGTATGGTAACATGGGTATTAAAGCGTATGACGTCATTATACATCTCAGATGCATCAAGAATGATAGCGGTCTCTAATTCACCAACTAATTTTTGAACAGATTTACGTAGTGTATCATCTTTATAATAACCGGATAGGTTCATAAATCTTTTGAGTACCACGTATTCTTTTTTCTCTATAACAATATTGCCGTACTTCATTTTTTTGTTTTGTTCAGATAGTATATTATGCATTTGGCCGATTGTCATTTTAGGCGTAGCCGGAAACCAAGAATTGTTTGTTTTCAAATAATTACGACTACGCCCATTTTGGCGCTATTGGCTACATACTGTTTAAAATTATTATAGTTTTAAAATGTTTTGATTATCAAGGAAAAATACCACGTTGTACATATGCCTCTTCTAAACGTTCAATAGCTATAACAAAGGCTGCGGTACGCATGTCAACTTTTCTTTCTTTTGATGTTTTTAGAACAGTAGAGAATGATTCTTTCATTTTCTTTTCCAGTTTTTCCATCACTTCGTCTAAAGACCAAATTTCTCCATTACGGTTTTGTAACCATTCAAAATAACTACCGATCACACCGCCAGAGTTGCAAAGAATGTCCGGGATTATGTCTATACCTTTTTGTAATAAAATTTCTTCAGCGTCCACATCCGTAGGTCCGTTGGCACCTTCGGCAATTAAATAGGCTTTTACTTTATGGGCATTTTTAGCGGTAATTTGGTTGCCCAACGCTGCAGGTATACAGATATCACAGTCTAAAGAAAAGAAGTCTTTACTGTCAATTGTTCTTGCCTTTGCATAACCAAGAATGCTCCCCTTATTACCTTGGGAATATTCTTGTAATTGATCTACATCTATACCATCTTCATTTGCAATACTACCATAGGCATCCTGAACTGCCGTTAAAATAGCACCTTCGTTTACCAAGAAAAAAGCAGCCCAATACCCTACGTTACCAAAACCCTGTACAATGAATTTTTTGTCCCTTAGCTCAATATTGTTACTTTCTGCCCAAAATTTAATGGTAAGGAAAACTCCGTACCCGGTAGCTCTGTCACGACCTTTAGAGCCACCTGCACCAATAGGTTTCCCTGTAACCACGTGCATATTTGTAGATCGCTCCGCAGGAGATTTGGTAGACATATAGGTATCTAGAATCCAAGCCATGGTCTGCGGATTGGTATTTACGTCGGGTGCAGGAATATCCAATTCTGGTCCAATATTATCTCCAAGGGCGTAGGTGAACCTTCTTGTAATACGCTCTAATTCAGATATAGAATATTTATTGGGGTCTAGTTGTATTCCACCCTTTGCACCGCCATAAGGCAAACCAGCCAAAGAGGTTTTCCAGGTCATCCATATGGCCAATGCTTTTGCGGCATCTATGTCAACGGTAGGGTGATAACGTAAACCGCCCTTATATGGTCCCAATGAATTATTATGTTGTACGCGGTAACCGGTAAAAATTTCTACTTCGCCATTATCCATACGTACGGGGAAGTGAACAACAATTTCGTTATTAGTTACCTCAAGTATTTTTCTAATATTGGTGTTTAGGTCAATTATATCAGCGGCATTATCAAATTGCCGCATTACATTTTCTAGCATACCTTGTTTAGGCGCTTTTTTAGATGCTGTTTTTGCTATCATTCTATTTAGTTTAAGACTAATTTTTTATTTGATTCACTACTTGACATTTCATTGGATATCATTAAAACTGTTTCTTCGGTAATATCTAGAAAGTGAAAATATTCGCTACATGTATGAATACTGTTTTTATCTTTTGTCAAAGAACAGTAAGCAGCTTGCATACAGGTTGAGCATATGCTTTGCATATAATTTTTAATTGAACTCATAGTAAGATTTATTTAAACGATGCTTAATCTAGTGCGTGCCGCTTGGTATTTAAGGGATAGAAAATTAATGCTAATAGTGCAAAGCCTATTACTATTAAAAAACCAAGCGATAGTTTGGATATGAGCAAATTGCTTTCTAATGCTTTGTTTGACAGTTGTGTCATTTGTTTGCTTTCTTCTAATTGTATTGCAGCCAGTATATCTAATTTTTTATCTATCTCTTTTAGGGCTTGTAGTGATATTTTGGTATTACCGTTATCCAGATTTTTAAATTGTAGTATCTTTTCTTCAGATGTTTTAAGCTTACCAAACTGCAAAGTCAGTTCGTTAAGTGCGTCATATTCTTCATTGGTAAGTTCTGTTAAAGAAAACTGGGACAGTAATTTTTCCGCTCTTTTGTTTTCATTTGAGACTGCCATATAATCTTCTTGATGTATCAATCGGAGTTTTTTAGAATGAAAAATATTGTTCAATTGATATATGTAATCTTGAACTTTAATTCTATCATCATAAACAGAATTTACCGAATTCTGTAATGTAGAAAAATGCCTATGGTATAATCTATTTGAACTTAAGACCAATAAGAATGCAATGGCTAAAATAAAGCCAGCATGCAATCTGTGGGATGTTTTAAGTTCTGTAAACATGAATGTTAGGATCAAATGATACGTTAGAAATTTATTTTAAATAATCCACTTGGTAAATTCTTAATAAATCAGCCAACTTATTTATAGAAACCAAGTGGATCATCAACCAACTAAAAAAAATTATAAGGCCTGTAATTCGCCAGATGTAATGGCGTCTTTGTAGTCTGCGGTAACTACTGTATGGCTATTGAAAAAACGGCCACCATCATTGCGTTTTATTTTTATTTGTGTAGAACCGTCCTTAAGTTCTTTAACGGCGGTAACTACAACTTCTTCTCCATGTACCCGCCTATAATTGGCAAGGCCGCCGCGCTTAATAATGAAATTTTCTCTTGGAAAATCTATGTGCTTGTATTTGTTTGCTTCAGGTTTTCCTATTTCAAAGACATCACCAACGTTTACTTCTGGTTGTATTGCGTTGTTGTCTTGTGCATTTAATAGACTTACTGAAAATAATAGGGTAATTGCATATTTTAACATAACTGAATAATTTAGGGTTAATACATTTTTTCTTTTCTGGTTTTTATTTTTTCAGTAGTTTTTCCGTTGGCTGAATTTGGTTGGTAAACTTTTGTTATTTTCAATGTTATTAGATCACCGGGTAGGCCGTAAGAAATTGTATCTCCTATAGAACGTCCTATTACTAATGCACCCAAACTACTAATGACAGATATCCTATTCTGTTCAATATTTTCTTTGTTGGGTGCTACAATTTGGAAAGTTTGCCGAATGCCAGATGCTCCGCTAACTTCAATAACAGCATTTAAGGTGATAATGTCATACGGAATATCCTCAGTATTCAAGCATAAGGCTCCAGGCATGTTTTGACATAGCATCTCAAGCACATTTTTATGTGCATAATCTTCTATGGATACGTTATTTTCATGATATTTTTTAATCATCAAGAATTCGCTTTCCTCAAAAACAAGACTGCCGTATTTCATTTTTTACTTTTTTTAATAAACCACAAACTAGATTAGAGATTTAAATTGTTTGTTATTTGTGGTCTATACGGCAATTGATGTGCCGTTAAAAAAAATAATAAATAGGAAATATTACAATTAATTGAAAATCAGTAATTTAAATGTGTGTTATTGAATTTTTGTGTTTCATGTAAGTGGGGAGGATTTACCCGGTAGGGGAAAATATACCCAGTATTATTTAAGTTTTTCTCGCAACGTTTTGCGGTCTATTTGAAGAATTTCAGCCGCTTTTGTCTTATTGCCCTGGGTATGTACCAGTACTCTTTTTATATATTCTCTTTCCATGTCACGAAGTGGACGAAGTTCATGGTCTTCAAATTCAATTTGATATTTTAAAAAATCGGGTAGATTTTCTACTTCAATATTCCCATCTGCCATAATAACGGCTCTCTGAATAATATTCTCCAGTTCCCTAATATTTCCGGGCCAATTGTAACGCTGTAATATCTGTAATGCTTCTGGAGAAATACGTAACAAGCGATCTTTAAATTCTATTCCGTATTTGCGTAGAAACTTATCCGTTAATAGGGCAATGTCAGATTTTCGATCTCGTAAGGGTGGTACATGAATTTCTACAACGGTTAATCTATAGTACAGATCCTCTCTAAAAGTATTGTTCTTTATTTCATCTTTTAAGTTGGCATTGGTGGCCGCAATTATCCTAATATCTACTTTCTCAACTTTTTGTGAGCCTACCTTGGTAATTTCTTTTTCTTGCAGTGCACGAAGTAATTTGGTCTGTACGGCTAAAGAAGCAGTGCCAATTTCATCTAAGAATAAAGTTCCCCCTTCAGCTGCTTGAAAAAAACCGTTCCTATTTTCGATAGCGCCCGTAAATGCTCCTTTTAAATAACCGAATAATTCGGCTTCTTGTAAGTTTTCTGGAATAGCGGCACAGTTAACGGCAATAAAAGGTTGTCTGGAAAACTTGCCGGAATAATGGATAGCCCTTGCAACCAACTCTTTACCCGTACCGCTTTCCCCGGTAACTATAACCGTAGCTTTATTGTTTTTAACACGTTCAATAATATTGGTAACTTTTTTAAAAGCGGCAGATGTACCCACCATATCCGAATACAGATTTTCACCAGATTTTATTTGAACACTTTTTGCTTTTCTACGGTCGGTATTTTGATTTAATGCCTTTTCAACGGCATCTTTCAGCTCAGCTTTGGTAAATGGTTTGGTTAAATAATCCGTTGCCCCGGATTTTATGACCTCTAAGCTCCCTTCAACGGAAGGATAACCGGTTACCACCAATTTTGGTATCTCAGGGTAATGCTCATTTGCGAACTTCAACAATTGAAGTCCGTCTATTTCTGGCATTTGTATATCGGTAATTAGAAGATCAATAAAAGTGTCCTTAAGTATTAAAAGCGCTTCTTTAACAGAAACGGCTTTATAGGTATGATAGTCCATGGATTTCAGATGCCTTTGTAAAAGCTCTAGAATATTGATGTCATCATCTACTATAAGAATATTTTCTTTGCGTAAATCCATAGCTACAATTTAGGAAAGTGGACGGTAAATATAGTTCCTTTAGGTGTATTTGGTTTGTGTTGCAAAGTACCCTTATGGCTGGTAATTATACCATGAACTACGCTTAATCCAAGTCCCGTACCTTCACCTATTGGCTTTGTGGTAAAGAAAGGCTCAAATACCTTATCTTCCAATTCTACAGGAATACCTTCGCCTTGGTCCGCAATTATTAAAAGAATATGACGGTCCGTCTCCTCGATTTTTACGCTTACACTTCCCTCGGTTGGCGAGTAGTATATGGCATTCATAATTAGATTGAACAGCACTTGGGTTATTTGAACCGTATCTGCCCTTAGCGCTATATCTTCGTTATTAAAGACGATATCCAATTTTATTTTTTTATCTCTTAACGTAGGCGCAAGAAGTTTGGTAACGTTGGTAACGATCGGTATCAACTTTACCGTTTTCATTTCTTGGGGCATCTCACAGGCAAAGAACATAAGCTTTTTAACGATTTCTCTACTGAATATGGCATTGTCCATTATTTTTTCTAAGTCTCTAACAGTTTCTTTATCTGTGATCTTATCTGTCAGTAACTCGGCAAAACCAAGAATGTTGGCAAGTGGTGTATTCAATTCATGAGCAATACCGGCAGTAATTTCACCAAGAATATGTAAACGATCTGCACGTTCTATCTGTCTTTTTGTGATTGCTTCATTGTCCTTTATGTATTTACGTTCTATAAGGTTGCCAATTGCCAAAGCAACGTTATTTAAAAGTGTTTGTTCTTCCACCAAAAAATCATCTAGGGTATATTTATTTGATGGATACCCAACTAATACTTCGCCCTCTACTTTATTAAATACCTTAATTTTAGATACCAAAGTGACCATATCTTTACTATAATCATCTGTCTGTACTTGAAATTCTCCGGCTTTTAAAAAGACTTCGGTAACTTTTTCAAACTGCCAAGCTCTTTTAAGACAATAGGCGATGGCCTCTAAAGATTTCTCCAATTGATCATAATCAGAGTTTACGATAATAGAAGTAACCTCATAAAGGCAGGTAAGTTCTTTTACGCGTTCTCTTAATTTATCTTCTGTTGTGTTCATGACAATTTTAATTCTACACTAAAGTTCTGCAATATTTAGAAGGTTGGAAAATATGTATGCCTTAATTGTTAATTTTTAACAAATGAAGACTAATAATAAGTTCATTAACTGGAATAGTATTCGACCGCTAATGACATTGAAAATCGTTTTTTAAACCAATAAATTTCTGTAGAAGAACTATGTAATAAATTCCTCATTTCATTCCATTTAGTTTTGTAGGAAATTTTGGTTGACCAATTTGCGATGCGCCTGAATTTTATGCTTGCTAACGCGGATTTGATGCTTTTAAAAATAAATGGATATTACTGCTTAGCCCCAGTATAGCGTGTGGTTTAGGGAAAAAGTCTAATTTTAGTATTTCACTCATTTATTTAGTCCTCTGAAATCAACCAGTATACTTGCTTTTATCGATAAAACGTCAGTTTTTGTAGATTTTTGACATACATAAATAGTGCATTGTCATACAACTATCTTTATTTCACAACAAAAAATATATCCTAGTATATTCTTCATCTAATTTTGCGGTTATAACAAATATTTTGTAGTCAATTACTTACTTTTTTAGTAATCCTATTAAATTTACACTAACCTCCATTATGAAGTTTCCTTTTAAGATTTTCTTTTTATCAATGCTTTTTATTGTATTGAGTGCCGTGAATGTACAGGCGCAAATAGATAGCAATCGTTTTACCGTTCTTCTATCACCCGAAAATTTGCCAACTTGTGGAGATGGCGATTCTTTTGAAGAAGTGAGTATAACAGGTAAATTTCCAACTTGTAAAAGTTTCAGTATTACCTTTGATTTGCCCGAAGGCGTAGAGTATGTTAGCAATTCAGCTGTAATAACTTCTCAGTCAGGTTCTGGGGATTTTGTTTTAACAGCTAGTGGGTCATCTACAAATCCTACTTTTTCCATTCTTAGACCGGGAGACCTAGAATGGCAAGTTAGTGATCAAGTAGTTTTCAGATTTAATAGAATGGCCAATTGCAATGCAGTTCAATTCTCTAACTCTGGAGGTTTGTTCAAAGATGCACACACCATAAATTTTATAGATCAAGGCGGTCCTAATTCAGATTCAGATTCAGATGTAACTGTTTCATCATATCCGTTATTGGCTGCTTCTTTAAATATTTCGGCAATACCAACTGTTGATGCCAATGTTGGTGAAACGTATACTAGAAATATTACACTGGCACAAGGAGGTAACGGTTGTACCGAGACTTTTACGTATTATGTAGATTTAGGTGAAGATGTAGATGATGTTTATGAATTGTCTTATGCAGGAACACCTTTAATCCCTGTTTCATCTATAGGGCAAGTGCTGACCTATGAAATTGATTTAAATGCAGCACCGTTTGCAGGTACTGTGGGCAATAACGATAATTGTTTCGATAATGGCGAGGTTATTATATTTCAAGAAGAATTTAGGGTAGATGACTGTTTAGATACTGCAATTATCCATAATACCTATTGGGGTTGTAACCCAGGTGAAATTTGCCAAGCTGCTGAACAGCAAACCGGTTCTTTAAATTTTGGTGCTAATGTTCCAGATATAGCAATTTCAAAAGTAGGATCTACTACACCAGATTTATGTGGTCCTGTTACCTATACGATCAGAATAGAAAATACCAATACTGCTGTAGGTTCTATGGCTTTGGACTTAGGTATTAATATTGGTAGTGGACATAATTCATCACCAGTTACTACTGCTGCTACGAACCCTCTTTGGGATTTTACCTATTTTGATACAAGAAGTGTTTCTAATTTTAGATTTGCATCGGGTATTTCTTTTACTCCAGAAGATAGGCCAAGTACTATTTATCCAACTAGAGGGGATAATGGTACTTCAGTTTCTATACCACCCAACTTTTTCAATTCTGATCCCGATGGACCGGGAGGTTTTGATGATTTAGATAATGATGGTTTTTATGATGACTTACCACCAGGCGAAGCTACAGAACTATCTTTTGACTTTACGGTAACACCTAAAGATAATTGTGGTGTTGGTAGGTTTGATTATATGAATTGGGAACATACCTACATAGACACCTATTTTAAAGATCAATGTAAGAGCGACCGTATTCCAGAGCGCATTGATATTGGGTATTTTAATATTATAAGAGATTACCAAGATGTTACAGAAGTTGAAGCACCTACGGATATTGTAAACAATGAGGATTTTGTCGTGCGTATAGCTCCGGCATTCTATGCAGGCGGAGCAGGTTTGCCTACCATAGACGGTACCCCTATGTTTTCTAATGATGCTTCTTCAGAATGGAGTGTAACACTTACTGTACCTACAGGTATGGCGTTGCAAACACCTTTACCGGCTGGTTTTACGCAAAGTGGTAACGAAGTTACGTATACAACAACGGACATGTATGCAGGTAGATTCAAAGAATGGGTAGATTTTCCGTTGACCTTTACATGTGGTCCAAATGGTATACAATCTATACCGTATACCACTAAATATACGGCCACAAGTTCAGCTGGTGTTTGTTGGTCTCAAGATATTCATTGTGGTAGTGTAAACATTTACACACATTGTCCTGGTGGTTGTACAGGTCCTGCAATAGAAGGTTTTAAAGCTAGAAGACTTACCGCTGGTTGGACGGATAATGATATGACCACTAAAGTTGTCTTAGATGATAATACGGATGGTATCAAGAAATATTTAGCAGGCGATCAAATGAAAATCACTACCACGGCTTCTATAAACAATATTTCTTTGGATAACCTGTATTTCAATTTAACATATAATACAGCTAGTTTAGCTGCTGGTGGTTCGGATATTATAACATTGGTAGACAGTAAAATCACCATTAATGATAATAGTGCAGGAACTTCAGATTCACGAACAATTACAAATGCACCTATTTTGACCACCAATGGTTCAACAGAGCACATGTTAAGTTTTGATTTAAGCGATGAAAAAGACTTGATAAGTGCCGCTTATTTATTTGAAGGCGATGCTACTGATAGAGATATTGTAGAACTAGAATTGACATTTGAGTTCAGTAAGGATTTTCAGGATATAGCCTATTTTGAACTTACAAATTTAAGAGGTGAATTCTTTGCTTTCACAGATTACCCGGCAAATACTGTACCTAATAGAGTAGGTTGTGATACTTGGGGAGACAGGGCATATTATTCTAGACCAAGAATTTATGGAGCAAATCTATCTCATGCTACCAACGGTTGTACGCCAACAAATGGTATCATTTATAATATGGTTAAAAATATGGCCCCGGCCGATATGCATGCTGATGAGTATAGACCTTTGACATTATGGACTTCTACTGTTATAGATATTCCTGAAGGCGCTAGATTTACAGGAAATGTTACATCAATACAATTTCAAGGGGCTTATTCAACTGCAACAGGGGAGTTTATAGCTACCGAAAGTGGAGATCAAATAACCATTACCCCTGGTCCAAATTTTAGAAACAGAGATCAAACTGGAACTATTATACCACGTCTATATGTAGAATTTATGGGTACTTGTGAGTCGCCTGCATCTGCGCAGTATGATTTTACGGTCAATTATGATGATTTTGCTTATGCAACACCGGTACCTTCAAGTTTCTCTTATACCAATACGTTTAGTTATACTCAGCCAACATTTATTGTGCAATCTCCGTTGCCAACGGTTAATGGAGATGCCTATACGGTAGATTTTGATACCAATATTAGTAATACCAGTCCAGATGATGTTGATTATAACTGGTTGCAGGTTACTTCACCGGAAGGTCTGAATATAACAGGTGCATTTTCAGTAACCGCAGGGGTTGAAACACCGGTAAATTTCTATCAATCTGGTGATAAGACATGGATAGAGGCTGGTTCAGTTGCGGCCGGGTCTACAAAATCTATACGTTTTAAAGCTGACTTTGAAGATTGCCAAAATCAGACCGTTCTAGTTGAACATGGATGGGATTGTTCGGGTTATCCTGGGTATCCAGATACTAGTGTCACCGTTTCCGATTTTCAGGCAATTGGTG
Source organism: Maribacter huludaoensis (assembly GCF_029350945.1). Taxonomy (GTDB): domain Bacteria; phylum Bacteroidota; class Bacteroidia; order Flavobacteriales; family Flavobacteriaceae; genus Maribacter; species Maribacter huludaoensis. Next base: position 1,079,692 of record NZ_JARKMS010000002.1, read on the forward strand.
CTACTTGCTACCAGAACTCCACATCTATAACGTTAGAACCTAAAGGTTCACAGGTACAGGTGGCCATAACTGATCAGCCTAGTACGCCACAAGCTTTATGTACACCTTTCAATATAGGGGTAGATGTCATTAGCGCACAATTGGGTGATCTAATATATCCATCATTGCAGTTTGCTATACCTGGTGGAGATGGCGGAATAACTATTGTTAATACAGATGTCACTTACCCTAAAGGTTCTGCTGATCCGGCAGATACCCAGTCTGTAACCGTAACTATTGAAAATGGTATTGCCAAGGTTAATTTGTTGGAGCATACCAATATACTTGCCTTAAATGGTATAAAAGGTAATCCTGCGGTCAATTCTATAGATGAAAGAACGGCGCATGTTGATTTACAAATTCAATTGGAGTGTGATTTTATATCTAATTCAGAATTTACTTTTAAAGTTTATGGAGAAGAACCTTGTGGTGATATTGCCGCGGGTAATGGTTCAAGAATAGTTTCTAATTCTATACAGGCAATTGGTGCCGTAGCTCCTTATACAAGCTTCCCGGTAATTAGCTTGCCAGGTTTTGGCGCACCGGTTCAAGGTTGTGGGGTTACTGATAATATTAGTGTAGAAACCACAATAAATGGTGGTACCACTGGTACATCTGATTTTGGTACGGTTATCTTACGTTCAGGACTGGAATATGTAACAGGTAGTTTTGCAAGTGCAGATGGCGTATCTTTTGTTAGTGTTACTACAGTTGGTGACCATGAAGAACTGCTATTACAATATCCTGCAGGGGTAATCGATGGGTCAAAATTTGATTTTAATTTCGATTTTATTACTACCAACGATGGTATTTGCGATGATACAGAAGAAGTTAGGATAGTCAATTTTGTAACGGTAGGTGGTATTACTTGTTCAACTACCAATTGTACTGATTTTCAAGTGGCTACCGGTTTTACTTATGAGATTTTACCTTTAGAAAAACCAATTTTGGTCGGTACCGCAAATGATAGTTTCTTTTCTGTAGATACCGGCAACAACTACGAATATCATTTATCCTTGGATATTGAAAATACAGCTCTGGTAGATGCCGATGCCGGTTATGCTTACAGTGTATATTGTGCAGATGTAAATGGAGATATTGATGGTGCAGCTATAGCTACGGGATCAATAGCCGATGCAATTCCAAATTCGTCTACGATTACTGATGAAATTGTCTTTACTACTTCTGGTGCAGCTTGTTCTGGTACTAACTTTATAGTAGAATTTTTGCCTTCTAGTACAAATTGCCAGTGCGAGGCTATCTTAATTCCTGTATCCGTTACTTCGGGTGCGCCGCTAGATTTAGATGACGATAATGACGGTATACCGGATGTTATTGAAGTTTATAATGGTGATGCAGATGGCGACGGTACCCTAGATTATGAAGATCCAGATTTCTGTGCCGCTACTTTTGATGGCATCAATGGATGGGATTGTGCAACAATGGGCTTACCTGATCCAGATGATGATTTAGATGGCGATGGTACTCCAAACTACTATGATACGGATTTCCCAACTTGTGGAGGATTGAATGCTAATGGTATATGTATCAATTTTGATACAGATGGCGATGGTATTCCAAATCAGTTAGACCTGGATTCTGACAATGATGGTATTACGGATATTGTTGAGAGTGGTTCCGCTAATATAGATGCTGATGGTGACGGTATTATAGATATTCTTACGGATGTAGATAATGATGGTCTTGCTGATGTAGTGGATAATGATACTACTGACGGACCGGAAGGTAGCGCACCTTGTACTCCACAAAATGGTTGTGTACAGGTAAATTCAACATCCAATGTTTTTGATACGGATGGTGATGGTGCTACTGATGATAACGGTGATTTTGATGGTGACGGAATACTAAATGCTTACGATTTGGATAGTGACAATGACGGTATTTTAGATACGGTAGAAGCACAAACTACAAGTGGCTTTAATACACCGGGTGCTATTGACCCATTAACAGGTATACCTGCAGTTGGTACAGATACAGATGGTATCGACCCAATTGATACAGATGGTGACGGTAATCCAGATTATTTGGATTTAGATGCCGATAATGATGGTATTACAGATACTTTAGAAGCTGGAGGCGAAGACGCTGATGGTGATGGTGCCGTAGATGGTTTTGTTGATGCTGATGGTAACGGTGTTGCGGACAGTGTTGATGCTACGCCTTTGCCTAATGAAGATTCTGATAATGACGGAATTTTAGACAGATTGGATTTAGATTCTGATAATGACGGAATTACGGATACTACCGAAGCTGGTGGTATGGATGGTGATGGTGATGGTATCATTGATACGTTCATGACCGATACCGATAATGACGGACTTGCGGATAGTGTTGACCCAGTTGGTCCTGCTACACCAGGTACACCAATTCCGAATCCGGATACGGACAATGACGGATTGGATGATAGGTTAGATTTAGATTCTGAAAACGATGGTATACCAGATGTAATTGAAGGTGGCGGTTCTGACCCGGATAACGATGGTAGAATCGGTACAGGTCCAATTACGGATACAGACGGAGACGGACTTTCGGATATAGTAGACCCAGATGATAATACAGACCCTGCCTTGGCAGATGGTCCAGGTACCCCATTACCAATTGATAATTTAGATGGTGACAGTGTTCCTAATCACTTAGATATAGATTCTGATAACGATGGTATTACAGATACTACAGAAGCAGGTGGTACAGATGCTAATGGAGACGGTATTGTAGATGGTTTTGATGATACCGCAACAACAGATGGTTGGGATGACGCTACGGCTGCATCTCCACTACCAATACCAAATACGGATGGTACTGGTGGTCAAAACTATTTGGATATTGATGCCGATGATGATGGTATTCCAGATAATGTTGAAGCACAAACTACGGCTGGTTATATTGCTCCTGCAGATGCAGAAGCTACTAACGGATTAGATACAAATTATCCTGTAGGCTTAACTCCTGTAGATACCGATAATGATTTAATACCGGATTATTTAGATAGTGATTCTGATAATGATTTTTCTTCAGATGCTGTAGAAGCTGGTCAAGGTACAATTACAGATCCTAATGCAGATGCAGATGGTGATGGACTTAATGATGCTTATGATGATACACCTGGTAACGATGTAAACAATGACTTAAACTCAGGAGCTATTGCAACAGACAACGAAGATGATTTAGATACTACTGAAGTAGACTTTAGATCCATATTAGATTCTGACGGAGATGGTATAATGGATGCTGTGGATATAGATGATGACAATGACGGTATATTGGATACTGACGAATATAATGATTGTAGTGGTATTTCTAACAACATACACTTTACAGATGCTAGTTATAATCTTTTAGCACCTAATAGTAATGATGGTGATACTGTTACTTATATAAAAGATTTTGATAATGATGTGACTGCTGTAGTAACTACAACAATTGGTACTGGAACATTTGGTGCTAACAGCCCTAACTATACAGATGGTTCTATACAGGTAGATATGCAAACTCGTAATTCAAACTCTAATGTTACAGGTACTTCTACAGAAATTGTTTTCTCGGAAGCTATTGTAATGTCAGAATTCAACTTAAGAAGTTTGGCAAGAAATGCATCTGGCACTTATAATGAGAGCCAAAACGTTAAGTTCTATAACAATGGCGGGCAAATTCAGTTCCCGGCTGTTATTTATTCTACAACAGGAACGGTTGGTTCTGGTGCATCTTATGATCCTGCAACTGGTGACGCTATTGCCGCGATTATTGGTGGTGGTGCTCAAGAGGCAAACTACAGGTTTATAATAGATCAGCCTATAGACAAAATTGTTATAACACAATTAGATGCCGCCAATGCAGATAATATTGGTTGGAGAATTGCTTCATCATGTCCAATTTATTTAGACACGGATAATGATGGTGTTTTTGATCACTTAGATTTAGATTCGGATAACGACGGTATTCCTGATATAACGGAAGCTGGTGGTACGGATACGGATGGTGATGGTCATATAGATTACCCAACTCCTGGTGATCCAACTTCTATGGTAGATACAAATAATGATGGTCTTGCAGATGAAATTACAACAACTCCTTTACCAGATGAAGATTCTGATAATGATGGTATTTTAGATCGCTTAGATTTGGATTCTGATAATGACGGTATAACTGATGTTACTGAAGCTGGAGGCCCAGATACAAATGGTGATGGTATAATAGACACATACGCTACTGATACTGACAATGATGGTTTAGCGGACAGTGTAGACCCTACAGATGCTACTGTTACTGGTACGCCTTTAGAGAATCTAGATACCGACGGTGACGGCTTTGACGATCGAATAGATACGGATTCGGATAATGATGGTATTCCAGATGTAACGGAAGCAGGTGGTTCAGATCCGGATAACGATGGTGTTATAGGTTCAGGTCCTATTGCCGATGCAGATGGTGACGGACTTTCAGATATTGCAGATACAGATGATAATACAACGCCTACGGCTACAGATGGTCCAGGTACGGCTTTACCAATAGATAATTTTGATGGCGATGCCAATCCTAACCACTTAGATATAGATGCCGATAATGATGGTATTCTAGATGTAGTTGAAAATGGAACAGGTGCTTTAGATACCAATAATGATGGTGCTATTGACAATGATGATGATGTTTTTGTGGATGCTAATAATAACGGTCAAGCAGATGCTACAGAAGGTGCTGCTCCATTAAATACGGATACTACCGGTGGTGCAAACTACGTAGATATTGATGCAGATGATGATGGTATTCCAGATAATGTAGAAGCACAACCAACTGCAACATATAATGCTCCGGACAATGCTTTTGATACTGAAGGTTTAGATACCCAATATGCAGGTGGTATAACGCCGGAGGATACAGACGGTGATTTAATTCCTGATTATTTAGATTCAGATTCTGACGAGGATGGTACACCGGATATTATTGAAGCAGGTCAAGGAACTATGACTGATCCTTTAGCTGATGCCGATAACGACGGATTGAACGATGCCTTTGATGATACACCTGGTACAGATGTAAATAATGACTTGGAAACTGGTGCGGACGGCACGGACAACGAAGATGATTTGGATACGACCGAGGTTGATTTCAGGTCTATATTAGATCGCGACCAAGATGGTATTATGGATATCGTTGATTTGGATGATGACAATGATGGTATTTCTGATATAGATGAGTCCAATGGGGTTGATCCAAGCGCAGATGATGATAATGACGGTGTACCAAATTATTTAGATGACGATCCGGCGGATCCATTAGTTGGTAATGTGAACGGTACGGTTGAACCTGCGTTCGATTTTGACGGTGATGGTATTCCTAACCACTTTGATATTGATGCGGACAATGATGGAATCTATGATGTGTACGAAGCAGGAAATGATGCTTTGGATACGAACAATGACGGAGTGATTGACAGTAACGATACTGATTTTGAAGATAACGATAATGATGGTCAGGCAGATAGTTCAGAAGGTACAACGCCGTTGAATACAGATACTACAGGGAATGCTGATTTCTTGGATATCGATGCAGATGACGATGGTATTCCAGATAACGTAGAAGCACAACCAACAACAGGTTATATTGCTCCGGCTGATGCTTTTGATTTTAATGGTGTAGATACGAATTACCCTAACGGATTAAGGCCAGAGGATACGGATACGGATTTAACTCCAGATTATTTGGATGCTGATTCTGATAATGATGGTACTCCAGATATGCTGGAAGCAGGTCAAGGTACAATGACCGATCTATTGGCAGATGCCGACGGTGACGGATTGAACGATGCTTTTGATGATACTCCAGGTAATGATGTAAACAATGATTTGGATACTGGTGCAGATGGTACGGATAATGTAGATGACCCAGATACTACTGAAGTAGATTTCAGATCTATATTAGATTTTGATCAAGATGGTATTATGGATATCGTTGATTTAGATGATGATAACGATGGTATTAGTGACTTAGATGAGGCTAATGGTATTGACCCAAGTGCCGATGATGATAACGACGGTGTTCCAAACCATTCCGATGATGATCCTAACGATCCATTGATTGGCGATGTAAACGGAACAACAGAACCGGCATTTGATTTTGATGGTGATGGTATTCCAAATCACTTTGATATCGATGCAGATAACGACGGAATATTTGATGTGTACGAAGCAGGAAATGATGTTTTGGATACCAATAATGACGGAGTTATTGATAGCAATGATGACGGATTTACCGATACCACTGGTAACGGTCAGGCAGATAGTTCAGAAGGTACAACACCGCTGAATACAGATACAACAGGGAATGCAGATTTCTTGGATATCGATGCAGATGACGATGGTATTCCAGATAACGTAGAAGCACAACCAACAACAGGTTATGTGGTTCCTGCAGATGCTTTTGATGTTAATGGTGTAGATACAAACTACCCTAACGGATTAAGACCTGAGGATACGGATACGGATTCAACTCCTGATTATTTGGATGCTGATTCTGATAACGATGGTATTTCAGATATGCTGGAAGCTGGTCAAGGTACTCCTGTAGATCCTTTGGCAGATGCCGACGGTGATGGCTTGAACGATGCCTTTGATGATACCCTAGGTAATGATGTAAACAATGATTTGGATACAGGTGCAATTGCAACTGATAACGAAGATGATGCTGATATGGCTGAAGTAGATTTTAGATCGGTATTGGATTTTGATGGTGATGGTATCCCAGATACAGCAGACCTAGATGACGACAACGATGGTATCTCAGATATAGATGAGGCTAACGGAACTGATCCTAGTGCAGATGATGATAACGATGGTGTTCCAAACCATTCCGATGATGATCCTAATGATCCATTAGTTGGTGATGTAAACGGAACAACGGAAGCGGCATTTGATTTTGACGGTGATGGTATTCCTAACCACTTTGATATCGATGCTGATAATGATGGTATCGTAGATGTAGTGGAAGCAGGTAACGGAGATTTTGATACGAATAATGATGGTGTTATTGATGCTAACGATACTGGATTTGCTGATGCAAACAATGATGGTCAAGCGGATAGTTCGGAAGGTACAACGCCACCAAATACAGATGGTACAGGTGAGGCTAACTTCTTGGATATTGATGCTGACGATGATGGTATTCCAGATAATGTAGAAGCACAACCTACTGATGCGTATATCGTACCGGCAGATGCTTTTGATACAGTAGGATTAGATACGAACTACCCAGGTGGAATTGAACCAGAAGATACCGATATGGATGGTATTCCTGATTATATCGATTGGGATTCAGATGCAGATGGTATTTCAGATATGTTGGAAGCTGGTCAAGGTACTATTGTAGATCCTTTAGCCGATGCTGACGCAGATGGTCTTAACGATGCTTTTGATGATACCCCTGGTATTATTGTAAACAACGACTTGGTAACGGGAGCAATCGCTACGGATAACGAAGATGATGCAGATGTTGCAGAAGTAGACTTCAGGTCAATGCTAGATACTGATCAAGACGGTATTCCAGATACGGTAGATCTTGATGACGATAACGATGGCATCTCAGATTTGGATGAGGCCAACGGAATAGATCCAAGTGCGGATGATGACAACGATGGTGTTCCAAACCATTCCGATGATGATCCTAACGATCCTACAATCGGAGATGTAAATGGAACAACAGAACCAGCGTTCGATTTTGACGGTGACGGTATCCCTAACCACTTTGATATTGATGCGGATAATGATGGTATAGTAGATGTAGTGGAAGCTGGTAACGGTGACCTTGATACGAACAATGACGGTGTTATTGATACTAATGATAACGGATTTGCCGATACAACTGGTAACGGTCAAGCAGATAGTTCAGAAGGAACAACACCACCAAATACAGATGGTACAGGTGAAGCTAACTTCTTGGATATAGATGCGGACGATGATGGTATTCCAGATAATGTAGAAGCACAACCTACCGACGCGTATATTGTACCGGCAGATGCTTTTGATGCAACCGGATTGGATACAAATTACCCAGGCGGAATTGAGCCAGAAGATACGGATATGGACGGTATTCCTGATTATATCGATGCTGACTCAGATGCAGATGGTGTAAGTGATGCTTTAGAAGCAGGCCAAGGAACATTTATTGGAACCGATGCTGATGCAGATGGTTTAGATGATGGTTATGATGATACGCCAGGTAACGATGTAAACAATGATCTAGATACTGGTGCAGATGGTACGGATAACGTTGATGATGCTGATTTAGCTGAGGTTGACTTTAGAGATATCCTAGACTATGATAAAGATGGTATTCCAGATACTATAGATCTTGATGACGATAACGATGGTATAGCTGATTTAGTAGAGACCAACGGAATCGACCCAAGCGCGGATGATGACAATGATGGTGTTCCAAACCATTCCGATGATGATCCAAACGATCCTGCAATCGGAGATGTAAACGGAACAACGGAACCGGCGTTCGATTTTGACGGTGACGGAATTCCTAACCACTTTGATATAGATGCCGATAACGATGGTATCGTAGATGTAGTGGAAGCAGGTAACGGTGACCATGATACAAATAATGATGGTGTAATCGATACTGATGATACTGGTTTTGCCGATGCAAACAATGATGGTCAGGCAGATAGTTCAGAAGGTACAACGCCACCAAATACAGATGGTACAGGTCAAGCTAATTTCTTGGATATTGATGCCGATGACGATGGTATTCCGGATAACGTGGAAGCACAACCTACCTTAGCGTATGTTGTTCCTGCCGATGTTTTTGATGAACAAGGCTTGGATACGAACTACCCAGGCGGATTGGTTCCAGAAGATACGGACGGTGACGGAACTCCAGATTACCTAGACCTTGATTCTGAAGATGACGGTGTTCTAGACATTGATGAAACAGATGAAGGTACTTTTACAGGTGTTGATTCTGATAATGATGGATTGGATGACGGGTTTGACAGGACTCCGGGTAACGATGTAAACAATGATTTGGATACAGGTGCCGATGGTACGGATAATGACGACGATGCTACTACACCAGAAGTGAACTTTAGAGAAATAGGTGATAGTGATGGCGATGGTGTTCTTGATACGCAAGAAGAAGCTGATGGCACGGATAAGAATGACCCTTGTGATTATGTAATAGAAAATATTACGCTTGATTTCTCAGGCGATTATTTAGTTGCCGATTGTGATGGTGATGGTGTTCTTAACGGTCAAGAGCTTGATGATGATACCAACCCTGAAGATCCTTGTGATTATGAAGAAGGTAGTATTACCGTTGAACAAGGTGGCGATTATTTGATTTCCGATTGTGATGAAGATGGATTGACCACTTCTCAAGAAGAGGCGATAGGTACTGATCCTTATAATCCTGATACCGATGGCGATACGATACCTGACGGACAAGAGATATTGGACGGAACGGATCCTCTTAATCCTTGTGATTCATTGAACGGTGTACCTACTTTAGCGGCAGGCTGTGATCCAGAGTTGGTAGAAACAGGTATATCGGTAATCAATGAAATTATAACTCCTGACGGAGATGGAACTAATGACGAGTTCTTGATAGATAACATAGAGTCCTATCCGAACAATACGGTACAGGTTTATAACCGTTGGGGAGTATTGGTCTATGAGATGAGAGGTTACAATAATGTTACGAATACTTTTAAAGGAGTTTCCAACGGAAGAGTAACTATATCAACCGATTCCAAATTGCCAGTGGGCGTATATTTCTACGTCATCAAGTACAACAACAATGGAGACAACTTGGACAAGGCCGGTTACCTATACATCAACAGATAAAAAAAATCCCCTTATAAAAAGACAACGATGAACAAATATTTTCTGACCATTATAATTACCGTAGCGGGGCTCTTTATGGGGCATGCGCAACAAGACGCGCAGTACACGCAGTACATGTACAATACGATATCGGTGAACCCCGCATACGCAGGATCTAGAGGCGTGTTCAGCATCGCCGCGCTGCACCGTTCGCAGTGGGTGGGCCTTGACGGGGCGCCCACTACGCAGACGCTCAACTTCCATACCCCGGTATCGGACCATGTAGGATTGGGACTATCCGTGGTGAACGACGAGATCGGTAACGGCACGAACCAGGATACGTACATCGATGCGGCGTTCAGCTACACGGTGAACACCTCGGAGACGGGTAAGCTTTCGTTCGGGCTTAAGGCCGGGGGGCACCTGTTCAACGTGGACTTCACGAAACTGAGGAACTACGGTGCGGAGAGCAACCTTCCGAACATCGACAACAAGTTCTCGCCGAACTTCGGTGCGGGCATCTATTACCATACGGACCGTTTCTATACGGGGCTATCGGTACCGAACTTCTTGCAGACCGAGCATTTCGACAGTTCGGATTCGAACAGTTCGAGTTTGATCGCGCAGGAGCGCATGAACCTTTATTTGATCACGGGCTACGTGTTCGAACTAAGGAACGACGTAAAGTTCAAGCCTGCCGCACTTATAAAAGCGGTAAAGGGGGCACCGTTACAAGTGGACCTGAGCGCGAACTTTTTGTTCAACGACAAGTTCTCGTTGGGTGCTGCCTATAGATGGGACGCCGCGGTGAGCGCGCTGTTCGGCTTTCAGCTGAACGACCAGCTGATGCTGGGGCTTGCCTATGACAAGGAGACGACCGATCTGGGGGCGACACGGTTCAACGACGGATCTTTCGAGATCATGCTGAGGTACGAATTCCTGAACAAGTACAAACGGGTGATCACCCCAAGATTCTTTTAAAAAAATGACATGAAAAAAACAGGATATATTTTTTGTGGCTTGGCGGTGATGGCCATGATGGCAAGCGCGCAGGACAAGAAAGTAAAGAAAGCGGACACGAAGTTCACCAACTACGCCTATGCCTCGGCGATACAGTCTTACGAGCAATTGGTAAAGGACGGATATACGGAAGAAGAGGTGTACAAGAATTTGGGCAACGCGAACTATCTGAACGCGAACTACGAAGAGGCATCGAGCTGGTACGGCAAGCTGTTCGCACTTGAAGGGGCGGACATCGATCCGGAGTATATGTACCGTTACGCACAGACCTTGAAGTCATTGGAAAACTATACGGAATCCGACACTTGGATGAACAATTTCAAGAACGCAAAAGCGAACGATCAACGTGCATTGGTCTTCAATGAAAACCAGGACTACCTGGAACAGATCGAGGAACGCTCGGGGAGGTACGAACTGAGGAACATAGGTTTGAACTCGAAGGTATCGGACTTTGCGCCATCGTTCTATGAAGACGGACTGGTGTTCTCTACTGCAAGGGACAGCGGACTGCTCACGAAGAACATCCATAGATGGAACAACGGTTCGTTTTTAAATCTATATAAAGCGGAACAGGACGGCCAAGGTAATTTCACCGATGTGGACAAGCTGAGCAAGAAACTGAACAAGAAGACCCATGAATCGTCGACGGCATTCACCAAGGACGGACAGACGATGTACTTTACCCGTAACAACTCCGATGACGGCAAGTTCGAGCGTGACGAGGAAGGCGTGAGCAGGTTAAAGATATACAGGGCGACCAAAGAAAATGGTGAATGGAAGAATATCGAGGAACTGCCCTTTAACGGTGACAGCTACTCGGTGGCACATCCTACATTAAATAAAGAAGAAACAAAATTGTACTTCGCCTCGGACATGCCGGGCACGAAAGGGGAATCGGATATCTACGTGGTGGACATCAACAAGGACGGCAGTTTCGGTACACCCAAGAACTTGGGGGAGCGCATCAATACGGAGGCCAGGGAGACCTTTCCGTTCGTAACGGATTCCGACAAACTATATTTCTCTTCGGACGGCCACCCGGGACTTGGAGGGCTTGACGTCTTTGCCACGGACCTGAAGAACGAAAGGGGAGAGATCTACAACGTAGGACGTCCCTTGAACGGGGAGGAGGACGACTTCTCGTACATTATAGACGAAGAGACGAAGAAAGGCTTTTTCGCATCGAACAGAAAAGGAGGACAGGGCAACGACGATATCTACAGCTTTGTGGAAACGACCCCGCTGGACTTCACCTGTCATACAAACATCACGGGAACCGTAAGGGACGAAAAGACCAATGCACTTTTAACGGATGCATCGGTAACGGTATACGACAAGGACAACAAAGTAGTGTCTAGTTCGACCACGGACGAGAACGGAGCGTTCGAGATGGAAGGCAACTGCGCCGAGGGCAGCTATAAAGTAGTGGCTACCAAAACGGACTATGAGGAAGGTAACAGGACCTTCATGACGGTAAGGGCGGAGGACGCCATGGGCATAGAGATAGTACTGGCACAGGTAGACCCATCGGCACCGGTAGGCACGGACCTTGCGAAATACCTGAACATAGAACCGATCTACTTCGATTTCGACAAGTATTTCATCCGTGAAGATGCAAGGATTAGCATAGAAAAGGTACTGGCATACTTGAACGAATACCCAAGTGTGAACGTACAGGTACGCTCGCATACGGATTCACGTGCTAACGATGCGTACAACATGAAATTATCCGCCAACAGGGCAAAGGCGACTGCGGACTACCTGATCGCTGCGGGCATCCCTAGCAACAGGATATCGTACGAAGGCTATGGCGAGACGGAGCTTACGAACGATTGTAGCAACAACGTTCCATGTAGTAAGGAAAAGCATCAGCTCAACAGACGATCGGAGTTTATCGTGGTGGAATAACAACTTAAATAACACATAACAACACATGTTGAAAAGGGAAGGAGCAAGGCTCCTTCCCTTTTTTTTGTGGATTTAATTTATCACAAGTTAAAATTCCAATAACGGAAATTATCAAGCCCATTTACGTAAATAGTGTATTGATTTTTTCAAAACCAATTCTTGTTTAGGCTGCTAAAAATATACATCTGATAGATGAAATGCATCAGTTTGAAATTTTGATATACAAAAGACATCATTTCACCACAACTTTAGGTTTATAGACAACAATAATGGAGGACTACTCTTTAACTCACTATATATTTACGAAAAAACATAAAAAAATGTAGCTTAAAACTTACATTTTTGTTTGAGATTTTAGAATTTTAATGTATGAAATGGCTTGTTTAGCTATCAATAAATCGGGTTCTAGATAATTGCTCCTAAACCATTTTACGCAATTATAACCGAAGACAAGATTGGGAACAGGTCTAAAAATTTAAAAACTCAAATGCTAATAAAGTCAATTCTTAAGAATAAATGTGTTTTAGAGCATAAATATTTCGATGAATTAGAAACAGTCAATACTCCGTTATGAAAAAAAGTATACTTTATTTAAATTTTCTGGAAAGAAAGTTCTTGCTGTTCTTTCTATTTAGCTTAGTAACAATTAATGGTATCATAGCTAAATCTAACGTTGAGAAAGAAATTATTGCAAAAGCCTGTGTTGATGAAGAATTATTTGCAAATCCTGTATTAGATTTAAATTCAAATACTCCCGGAAACAATTTTCAATTTAATGTAGATCCTACAACATCAAATGTATACCCTATAAGTATAGCACCTACTTTAATTTCAGATGCAGGAACCATTTTAAGTGCTACTGTTTCTTTAACTGGAGTGGTTGACTTTCCCAATGAAGAATTACTTGCTTTTAATGATGGTAGTGGTTTTACTCTTTTTTATTTAAACGGAACTCCACCATACCCTTCTAATACCTACAATTTTGCAGGAACAAGTATTTTAGTAACCCAAACATCGGGCACTACTTTTTTAATTACAGAATCTTCAGGAAATCCAATACCTAATGCTTCTTTTGAAGCATTTATTGCAGGATCTTATTACGGAAACTTATCGGGTTCACAAACTGACGGGCTTAGAACTGTTGACATACAAGTTACAGATACAAGTTCTCAGTCTAGTACCTCGCAAACTCTAATTAATGTTTACACTGCCCCTGTAGCATACGATAATATTAATAGTATAAGCGCAAGTTCTACGGGTACAATTACAGGAAATGTACTAACAGATGGTACTGCTGATACAGGGAATAATATTTTTGTTTCTGAAATAGATGTTTATCCTACCCAAGTAGGAACACCGTACAACACTTTATATGGTAGTGTAACAATACAAGCAAACGGTAGTTATGTATATGATGTTAATGAGGCAAACTCATCTGTTACCGGATTAAAGAACGGAGAAATTTTACAAGACATTGTTTCTTACACCATAACAGATCAAGATGGTTTTATTGATTATGGAATTTTGTCCATAACCATTAATGGTGTAGATGAAGCTCCTATAGCCTTAGACAATACGGACGAAATAACTGTGGTTGTAGAAAATGATGTTTCTGGTAACATAATTACTGATATTGGAGTTGATGGTGCAGATTATGTAGACAGAGGTTTATCTACGTTAATTTGGGAAAACCAATTTGCAAACGGAGAAACAGTAAACGGAAAATCTAAAACAATTGGTGGTGTACAACTTGGTTTTACATCTACAGATCCTTCATCTATAGGTACAGTTAACAACCAAATAGTTTTAACTACCGCTACTAATGGAGGGCATACAGGTTACCTACTTTACCAGATAGATGCAGCTACTAACCCATCTGGAGACACAGAGTTAATTATAACTTTTAGTGAACCAGTGTTTAACTTAGGTTTTTTAATTACGGATATAGATTATTCGCAAAGTACAACTTGGCAAGATCAAATTACTATAAGAGGTTCTTTAGACGGTACAGCGTCTAACTATACGTATGTTACCACTGGTGGTGTAGTTAATACTTCTGGTAACACATTTTATGGTACAGGAAACGCTATAGAAAGTGATGCTACCGGTAACGTTAATGTATTTTTTAATGAACCTATAAACCAATTAAGGTTAGGATATAATTATGGTCCAGATGTTACCGATGCAAACCCTACTGCTCAAATAGCGGGTGTGTCTGATATTTACTGGCAAGGAGATAATCCAGACATACAAATTACAGAAATAGATGGTAGTGGCACCAATGTTAATACGGTATATACAGGAACTTATGGTACTATTACAGTAAATAGTGATGGTAGCTATACATATACTCCAGACATTAACAACACCGCTGTTTCTGGGCTATTAATTGGTCAAACACTTACCGAAACTTTTCAATACAGATTGTCTGACGGTTCTAATTCTGACACCGCTAATTTAATTATTACATTAAAAGGAAATAAAACTCCACCTACAATAGATATTACTACACCTATTGAGGGTGATGATGTTGTAAATGCATCGGAAGATAATGACGTTACCATTTCTGGTACTACCACTGGTATTGAAGACAATCAAATTGTTACCGTAACTTTTTCTGATGGTACAAATACGGTAACCACAACGGCTACTGTAACCGGTAATACTTGGACAGCTGCGGATGCAGATATCTCTGGTTTAACAAACGGACCTATTACTGTAACCGCAGATGTTACCGATGTAGCAGGAAACCCAGCTACGGACAATGACCCTATTACCCTAGATAACACATTACCAACTATTGATATTGCAATTCCTATTGAGGGTGATGATATTGTAAATGCATCGGAAGATAATGACGTTACCATTTCTGGTACTACAACCAATGTTGAGGACGGACAAACCGTAACCGTTACTTTTTTTGATGGTACAAATACGGTAACCACAACTGCTACGGTTAGTGGTAATGCCTGGACAGCTGCAGATGCAGATATTTCCGGTTTAACTAACGGACCCATTACCGTTAACGCAGATGTTACCGATGTTGCTCTCAACCCAGCTACCGATAATGATCCTATTACCTTAGATAACACATTACCAACAATAGACATTACTACACCTATTGAGGGTGATAATGTAGTAAACGCTGCTGAAGATGGTGATGTTACCATTTCTGGTACTACTACCGGTGTAGAAGATAATCAAATTGTAACAGTCACTTTTTCTGATGGTACAACTACTGTAACCACAACGGCTATTGTTACTGGTAACGCTTGGACAGCTGCAGATGCAGATATTTCTGGTTTAACAAACGGACCTATTACCGTTACCGCAGATGTTACCGATGCTGCAAGTAATCCTGCTACGGACAACGACCCTGTTACGCTTGAAAATTCAGTACCAACAATTAATATCACAACGCCTATTGAAGGTGATAACATAGTTAATGCATTGGAAGATAATGATGTTACCATCTCTGGTACTACTACTGATGTTGAAGACGGACAAACCGTAACCGTTACTTTTAGTGATGGTACAAATACTGTTACCACAACGGCTACTGTAACTGGTAATGCTTGGACTGCGGCAGATGCAGATATTTCGGGCTTAACAAACGGACCTATTACCGTTACTGCAGATGTTACCGATGTTGCTCTTAACCCAGCTACGGATAATGAATCTATTACATTAGATAGTACACTGCCAACAATAGATATTACAACGCCAATTGAAGGTGATAACGTAGTGAGCGGAAATGAAGATAACGATGTTACCATTTCTGGTACTACAACAGATGTTGAGGACGGACAAACCGTCACAGTTACCTTTTCTGATGGTTCAAATACTGTAACCACTACCGCTACAGTTAGTGGTGGTAATTGGACAGCTACTGATGCAGATATCTCTGGTTTAACTAATGGACCTATTACCGTTACTGCTAATGTTACTGATGTTGCTCTTAACCCTGCTACGGATAACGACCCAATTACTCTAGATAACACATTACCAACAATAGACATAACTACACCTATTGAGGGTGATAATATTGTTAATGCAGCAGAAGATAATGATGTTACTATAACTGGTACAACTACTGGTGTGGAGAACAACCAAACAGTAACCGTTACTTTTAGTGATGGCACAAATACTGTAACCACAACTGCTACTGTTAACGCTAATTCTTGGATAGCTACAGACGCAGATATTTCAGGCTTAACTAACGGACCTATTACCGTTACCGCAGATGTTACCGATGTTGCTCTTAACCCGGCAACGGATAATGACCCTATTAGTTTAGATAATTCTATTCCTGTACCAACTATAGTTATAGATAATGTAACTGCAAATAACTTGGTTACTGCTACTGAGGCTGCAAATGACATTGCAATAACTGGTACTGTAAGTGGAGACTTCAATACTGGAGATACGGTTACAATAACCGTTAACGGTACAGATTATACTGGTACTGTAGATTCTGGTGGTGTTTTTAGTATTGATGTTCCTGGTTCTGAATTACAAGAAGATGCAGATTTAACTATTGAAGGAAGTGTTACAACAACTGATGCTGCAGGAAACTCTAATTCTGCCGCTACTACTAAAACATATAACTTAGATAATGATGGCGATGGTATTACTGATAATATAGATGAAGATGACGATAATGATGGTATTACAGATGTTGTAGAAGGCACTTCAGATTTTGACAATGATGGTGTTCCTAATTATTTAGATTTGGATAGTGATAATGATGGTATACCTGATATTGTAGAAACGGGCAATGGTAACCTAGATTTAGATGGAAATGGATCTATAGACACGGGAGAAAGTAATGTTGGAACTAACGGAATTCCGGATAGCGCTGAAGATGGTGGCACTGATGGTAATGGGGTTTCAAATGTTCCTGTTGATAGTGATGGGTCTGGAAGTCCTAATTATTTAGATATAGATTCTGATAATGATGGTATCACGGATACCGTTGAATCTCAATCTGATGCTAGTTTAGTTCAAAGTACCGGAAATGATTCTGATAACGATGGTATAGACGATGCTTTTGATACAGATAACGGTGGTTCTTTTACAAATACTCCAGAAAATACAGATGGAGACGCTAACCCAGATTATTTAGATTTAGACAGTGATGATGATGGTATTATTGATAACATTGAATGGCAATCTACTTCTGGATATGTGTTACCTAGCGTAGATGGTGACGGTAACGGACTTGCAGATAATTACGAGACTGCGGCAGGTTCTGGTGTTTCAATTAATCAGCCGGCTAATTCAGACGGTACGGATAGTCCAGATTTTAGAGATTTGGATTCTGATAATGATGGCTTAACAGATTACGTTGAAGCTTATGATGTAGACGCAGATAACTCTGCAGATACAGTACCTACCAATACTGACATTGATAATGATGGTCTAGACGACGGTTTTGATAACAGCACAACGGAACCTAATGGAATTGCAGATCCAAACGGTCCAACAAATAGCAATCAACAAGTATCAACTTTTCCTAACGATCAAGATCCTTTTACTTCTGAAGTAGATTTTAGAGACCCAACAACACACGTAGATCCTATTGATACAGATGGTGATAACGTTAATAATGATATAGATATTGACGATGATAATGATGGTATTTTAGATTATGTAGAATCTTTAGGATTTACACCTACAGATACAAAAGGTGATGCTTGTGGCATACCTGCTGGCTCATTTAATGGAGGTACATACATAGGCGGTGGATCTGGAGCGGGTACAATAGGTGCAGAATACAGATTCTCTACAGTGGTAAGTTCATCATTGGGTGTGTTAGATGCTATTGTAAGAATTACGGATATTGACAATGCAATTTTAACCTCTATAGATGACAGCTCAACTGGTAGTGCTAATGCTTGGCAACCTAGTTTTACAATTGGTGGTGGTGCCGGTGCTACTGGTGGTATATCATTTAATGTACGTTTAGTTGCAACAGGAACAAATTTCCAAGTTAACCTAATAAGGTTTGGTGGTGTTATCTATGATATTGATGGAGCCAACACTAGAGAAAGTGTTACCCTAACAAGACCAGGATTGTATGCTATAGACAGCAATTCGTTACTTACGGTATCAGAAAATCTAGCTACAGGTACAGCCACTTTTCAAGGACCTGCACAAACTTGGGATAATATTGATTTTGGTCCAAGATTAGCAGCTTATTTTAATTTTTATGAAACAACAAATTTAGACATCACATTTAGTGGAGAACTACAGCCTAGTTTTTCTTCTAACACTTATTTGGGGTCTGTATTGTTTCAAACTTGTGATATTAACGGTTTATATACTCCAAACAATACTACTTCTTCTAATAATACTGATGGCTCTGCAACTACTGCTTCAGGACCTGGAACAACTCCTGTATATACTATATATCAAGGTATAGATAGTGACAATGATGGTATAGAAGATCATTTAGATATAGACTCTGATAATGATGGTATACCAGACAATGTAGAGGCACAACCTACAATAGGTTATGTGGCTCCATCAAATACTTTTGACGCAAACGGTTTAGATACAAATTATCCTAACGGTTTAACCCCTGAAAAGACGGGTATAGATGAAATACCTGATTATTTAGATTTGGATACAGATGATGATGGATTAAGTGATACGGAAGAAGCAGGGTTTAATTCCCCTTCAAACAATTTAGATTCTGATGGTGATGGTCTTTTAGATGAGTTTGATGATGTAGATACTTCAGGTGGTTTGTATGATACTAATGACGATCAAAACAATGGAGCACAAGACCTGCCAAATATTGCTATTAATGAAACACCGGAAGTAGACTACCGTGAAGCTGGTATAGCAGATAATGATAATGATGGAATTCCTGATTCGGTTGATTTAGATGATGATAACGATGGAATTCTAGATACAGCAGAAAGTCCTGGTGGTGTTGACCCTAGTGCTGACGATGACAATAATAATATACTTAATTTTAGAGACACAAATGCAACCAATGATTTAAACAATGATGGTATTGTTGATGCATTTGACACTGATGGTGATGGTGTTCCTAACCATTTTGACTTAGATGCTGATAATGATGGTATTTACGATACTGTTGAGTCCGGAAGCAACCAAACACACTCCAACGGAATAGTAAACGGTGCTGTTGGCACAGACGGTGTTCCTAATAGTGTACAAGATAGCGGACAAGAAAACAGCGGAACAGTTAACTATACTTTAGCTGACTCTGAAAGTACTCCAGACGGAATACCTGACTTTTTAGAATTAGATGCGGATGGTGATTTATGTAATGATGTTACTGAAGCTGGTTTTACAGATCCTAATGGAGATGGTATACTTGGTGACACACCAACAACTGTAAATGCTAACGGAATTGTTATTGATATTGATGTTACAGATGGCTATACCGTTCCTAACAATCTAGACAGCGCAAGTAATTCGCAGTACGATTTTCAACAACCTGGAGTTGCTCCTACTATTGCCAATGCTGCAGACCAACCACAGGACATTATTACAAATGCAGATACATCAGAGTCCTTTTCGGTAACTGCTACGGGAACAAACTTGTTGTACCAATGGCAAGTAGATGATCAATCAGGAAGTGGGTTTGTAGATATTGACGATACAAATACTGCTGATATATATACAGGAAGTACCTCGCCTACTTTAACCTTATCTGGAATTACCGTTACTGAAGACGGATATCAATATAGAGTAATAGTTACAGAGCTTTCATATGTATGTTCTCCGGTGGTATCTAACCCTGCTTTACTAACTGTAGATGTAACTAACCCTGTAATTGCTATAGATGTTGTTGCCGTAGATGATATTATAAATGCAGTAGAAGATAATTCACCTGTAACAATTTCTGGTACTACGGATGCTGAAGACGGACAAACTGTAACTGTTAACCTAAACGGTAGCACTTACACTGCTACTGTTTCATCAGGAACTTGGACATTAGATATAACTGCTGCAGATGCTCAAGCACTTGATGCTTTGGAAACAATAGTAGCTAACGTATCAGACCTAGCTGGTAACCCTGCTACCCAAGCAACAAGAGATATTATTCACGATGTAGATGCCACAATAGATATAACTACACCTATAGAAGGAGATGATATTGTAAATGCTGCTGAAGATAATGACGTTACCATTTCTGGTACTACAACCGGTGTTGAGGACGGACAAACTGTAACCGTTACTTTTAGTGATGGTACAAATACGGTAACCACAACGGCTACTGTAACCGGTAATGCTTGGACAGCCGCAGACGCAGATATTTCAGGCTTAACTAACGGAACAATTACCGTTACAGCAGATGTTACAGATGTTGCAGGAAACCCTGCTACGGACAACGACCCTGTTACGCTTGAAAATTCGGTGCCAACTATAGACATCACAACTCCTATTGAAGGTGATAATATTGTAAATGCTTCTGAAGATAATGATGTTACCATTTCTGGTACAACTACCGATGTCGAAGATAATCAAACTGTAACAGTCACTTTTAGCGATGGTACAAATACGGTAACCACAACGGCTACTGTAACTGGTAATGCTTGGACTGCGGCAGATGCAGATATTTCGGGCTTAACTAATGGTTCTATTACTGTAACCGCAGATGTTACAGATGTTGCAGGAAACCCTGCTACGGACAATGATCCTGTAACTTTGGATAACACATTACCAACTATTGATATTACAACTCCTATTGAGGGTGATGATGTTGTAAATGCTGCAGAAGATGGTGATGTAACTATTTCTGGTACAACAACCGATGTTGAGGACGGACAAACCGTAAACGTAACTTTTAGTGATGGTACAAATACGGTAATCACAACTGCTACTGTAACTGGTAATACTTGGACTGCGGCAGATGCAGATATTTCGGGCTTAATTAACGGAACAATTACTGTAACCGCAGATGTTACAGATGTTGCAGGAAATCCTGCTACGGACAACGACCCTGTTACGCTTGAAAATTCAGTGCCAACTATAGACATCACAACACCTATTGAGGGTGATAATGTAGTTAATGCGTCGGAGGATAATGACGTTACCATTTCTGGTACTACCACAGGTGTTGAGGATAATCAAATTGTAACAGTTACGTTTAGTGACGGCACAAATACTGTGACTACCACAGCTACTGTATCTGGTAATACCTGGACAGCAACAGACGCAGATATTTCTGGCTTAACTAACGGAACAATTACTGTAACTGCAGATGTTACCGATGTAGCTCTTAACCCAGCTACGGACAATGATCCTATTACTCTAGATAATACATTACCAACTATAGATATTACAACACCTATTGAGGGTGATAATATCGTTAATGCGTCTGAAGACAAAAATGTTACAATCTCTGGTACTACTACAGATGTTGAAGACGGACAAACAGTAACCGTTACTTTTAGTGATGGTACAAATACGGTAACCACAACGGCTACTGTTACTGGTAATGCTTGGACTGCGGCAGATGCAGATTTATCAGGACTTAATAATGGTGCTATTACCGTTACCGCAGATGTTACAGATGTTGCTCTTAACCCGGCTACGGACAATGATCCTGTTACTCTAGATAACACATTACCAACTATTAATATTACAACACCTATTGAGGGTGATAATATCGTTAATGCGTCTGAAGACAAAAATGTTACAATCTCTGGTACTACTACAGATGTTGAAGACGGACAAACAGTAACCGTTACTTTTAGTGATGGTACAAATACGGTAACCACAACGGCTACTGTTACTGGTAATGCTTGGACTGCGGCAGATGCAGATTTATCAGGACTTAATAATGGTGCTATTACCATTACCGCAGATGTTACCGATGTAGCTCTTAATCCTGCTACGGACAACGATCCTGTTACTTTAGATAACACATTACCAACTATTAATATTACAACACCTATTGAGGGTGATAATGTTGTAAATGCATCGGAAGATAATGATGTTACCATTTCTGGTACTACTACCGATGTTGAAGACGGACAAACTGTAACCGTTACTTTTTCTGATGGTACAAATACGGTAACCACAACGGCTATTGTTACTGGTAATGCTTGGACTGCGACAGATGCAGATATCTCTGGTTTAACAAACGGACCTATTACCGTTACCGCAGATGTTACCGATGTTGCTCTTAATCCTGCTACGGATAATGATCCTATTACCTTAGATAATACATTACCAACTATTGATATTACAACTCCTATTGAGGGTGATGATCTTGTAAATGCTGCTGAAGATGGTGATGTAACCATTTCTGGTACTACTACTGATGTTGAAGATAATCAAACTGTAACAGTAACTTTCAGTGACGGCACAAATACTGTGACTACCACAGCTACTGTAACTGGTAATACTTGGACTGCGGCAGATGCAGATATCTCTGGTTTAACAAACGGACCTATTACCGTTACCGCAGATGTTACCGATGTTGCAGGAAACCCAGCTACGGATAATGATCCTGTTACTCTAGATAACACATTACCAACTATTGATATTACAACTCCTATCGAGGGTGATGATGTTGTAAATGCTGCTGAAGATGGTGATGTTTCCATTTCTGGTACTACAACTGATGTTGAGGACGGACAAACTGTAACCGTTACTTTTTCTGATGGTACAAATACGGTAACCACAACGGCTACTGTAACTGGTAATGCTTGGACTGCGGCAGATGCAGATATTTTTGGTTTAACAAACGGACCTATTACAGTTACCGCTAATGTTACCGATGTTGCACTTAATCCTGCTACGGATAATGACCCTATTACCCTAGATAACACATTACCAACTATTGATATTACAACACCTATTGAGGGTGATGATGTTGTAAATGCATCGGAAGATAATGATGTAACTATTTCTGGTACTACTACTGATGTTGAAGATAATCAAACTGTAACAGTAACTTTTAGTGATGGTACAAATACGGTAACCACAACTGCTACTGTAACTGGTAATACTTGGACTGCGACAGATGCAGATATTTCGGGCTTAGCTAACGGAACAATTACCGTTACAGCAGATGTTACCGATGTAGCAGGAAACCCAGCTACGGACAATGATCCTGTTACTCTAGATAACACATTACCAACTATTGATATTACAACTCCTATCGAGGGTGATGATGTTGTAAATGCTGCAGAAGATGGTGATGTTACCATTTCTGGTACTACTACTGATGTTGAAGATAATCAAACTGTAACAGTAATTTTTAGTGATGGTACAAATACGGTAACCACAACGGCTACGGTTAGTGGTAATGCTTGGACTGCGGCAGATGCAGATATATCGGGCTTAACTAATGGTTCTATTACTGTAACCGCAGATGTTACCGATGTAGCAGGAAACCCAGCTACGGACAATGATCCTATTACCTTAGATAACACATTACCAACAATAGACATAACTACACCTATTGAGGGTGATGATGTTGTAAACGCTGCTGAAGATAATGATGTTTCCATTTCTGGTACTACTACTGATGTTGAGGATGGACAAACTGTAACAGTAACTTTTTCTGATGGTACAAATACGGTAACCACAACGGCTACTGTAACTGGTAATACTTGGACGGCAACAGATGCAGATATCTCTGGCTTAACTAATAGTTCTATTACTGTAACCGCAGATGTTACCGATGTAGCAGGAAACCCAGCTACAGACAATGATCCTATTACGTTAGATAATTCTCAACCAATTGTAGATAGCTTTAGTACTTCAGATATTAATCCAGTATTAACAGGTCAAGGAGATGCTAATGAGGCTCTTATTATTGAACTTGATACAAATGGTGATAATGTAATAGATGTTACATATGCCGTTACAACTGACTCTGCAGGAAACTGGAGTTTAGATACTGAAACGCAATCGCCAATTAACGGTTCTTTTCCGGTATTGACTGATGAGGATGTTATAGATATTATTGCAACTGATAATGCAGGCAACAGCGGTGCTGGAGCTGTTACTATATCTGTAGACTCAGATGGTGATGGACTTACAAATAATGAAGAGGCTACTTTTGGCACAGACCCTAATAACCCTGATACAGATGGCGATGGGATTTCTGACGGACAAGAAGTTAATGTTGATAATACAGATCCTTTAGATGATTGTAGTTCCGTAAATGGATATCCTTTAGCGGATAGTGATTGTGATGAAGACGGATTAACAACTAGTGAAGAAGTTGCCTTAGGAACTGAAATCGATAATCCCGATAGTGATAATGATGGACTCTTGGATGGCGAGGAAATAACGTTAGAAACAAACCCTAACGATCCAGATTCCGATGATGACGGTATACTGGATGGCCAGGAAGTATTGGACGGAACAAATCCTTTGGACGATTGTGACCATGTCGGTGGTACGGCTTTGCCGGATAGCGATTGTGATGGCGATGGATTAACGACTGCTCAGGAAGATGCAATCGGAACCGATTCTGATGAAGCCGATACAGATGGTGATACCATACCTGACGGACAGGAGATTATAGACGGCACGGATCCATTGAATCCTTGTGACTCATTGAACGGAGTGCCAACTCTTGAAGCTGGCTGTAATGCAGAGTTGGTAGATTCTGGTATTGCAGTGTCCAATGAGATTATCACTCCTGATGGTGACGGAACCAACGATGAGTTCCTGATCGATAATATAGAGTCCTACCCGAACAATACGGTAGAAGTATACAATAGATGGGGTGTCAAGGTATACGAGATGAACGGTTATGACAACGTTTCCAATACATTTAAAGGATTGTCTGATGGTAGAGCTACCATTAGTAAAGATTCTGAACTACCGGTAGGTGTTTATTTCTATGTAATAAAATACATAAAGGATGGAAATAACCTTAACAAATCCGGTTACTTATATATCAATAGATAGTTTAGTATTAAATAGTCTACCATGAAAAAGTTTTATATATCCGTTTTATTTCTAATGTCAATATGTGCCGTATCGTACTCTCAACAAGACGCGCAGTACACGCAGTACATGTACAATACGATATCGGTGAACCCCGCATACGCAGGATCTAGAGGCGTGTTCAGTATAGCGGCGCTGCACCGTTCGCAGTGGGTGGGCCTTGACGGTGCACCTACCACGCAGACGCTCAATTTCCATACCCCGGTATCGGACCATGTAGGATTGGGGCTATCCGTGGTGAACGACGAGATCGGTAACGGCACCAACCAGGATACGTACATCGATGCCGCGTTCAGCTATACGGTGAACACCTCGGAGACGGGCAAGCTTTCGTTCGGGCTCAAGGCCGGGGGTCACCTTTTCAACGTGGACTTCACGAAACTGAGGAACTACGGTGCGGAGAGCAACCTTCCGAACATCGACAACAAGTTCTCGCCGAACTTCGGTGCGGGCATCTATTACCATACGGACCGTTTCTATACGGGGCTATCGGTACCGAACTTCTTGCAGACCGAGCATTTCGACAGTTCGGATTCGAACAGTTCGAGTTTGATCGCGCAGGAGCGCATGAACCTTTATTTGATCACGGGCTACGTGTTCGAACTTAAGAACGACGTAAAGTTCAAGCCTGCGGCACTTATCAAGGCGGTAAAGGGGGCACCGTTACAGGTGGACCTGAGCGCGAACTTTCTGTTCAACGACAAGTTCTCGTTGGGTGCGGCCTACAGGTGGGACGCCGCGGTGAGCGCGCTGTTCGGCTTTCAGCTGAACGACCAGTTGATGCTGGGGCTTGCCTATGACAAGGAGACGACCGATCTGGGGGCGACACGGTTCAACGACGGATCCTTCGAGATCATGCTGAGGTACGAGTTCCTGAACAAGTACAAACGGGTGATCACCCCAAGATTCTTTTAAAAAAACGACATGAAAAAAACAGGATATATTTTTTGTGGCTTGGCGGTGATGGCCATGATGGCAAGCGCGCAGGACAAGAAAGTAAAGAAAGCGGACACGAAGTTCACCAACTACGCCTATGCCTCGGCGATACAGTCTTACGAGCAATTGGTAAAGGACGGATATACGGAAGAAGAGGTGTACAAGAATTTGGGCAACGCGAACTATCTGAACGCGAACTACGAAGAGGCATCGAGCTGGTACGGCAAGCTGTTCGCACTTGAAGGGGCGGACATCGATCCGGAGTATATGTACCGTTACGCACAGACACTAAAGTCTTTGGAAAACTATACGGAATCCGACACTTGGATGCAGAAGTTCAAGAACGCAAAGGCGAACGATCAACGTGCATTGGTCTTCAATGAAAACCAGGACTACCTGGAACAGATCGAGGAACGCTCGGGCAGGTACGAACTGAGGAACATAGGGCTGAACTCGAAGGTATCGGACTTTGCGCCATCCTTCTATGAAGAAGGACTGGTCTTCTCCACGGCACGTGACAGTGGACTTTTAACGAAGAACATCCATAAATGGAACGACGGTTCGTTCCTGAACCTTTACAAGGCATCACAGGACGGCCAAGGGAATTTCACCGATGTGGACAAGCTGAGCAAGAAACTGAACAAGAAGACCCATGAATCGTCAACGGCATTCACCAAGGACGGAAGTACGATGTACTTTACCCGTAACAACTCGGACGACGGCAAGTTCGAAAGGGACGAAGAAGGAGTGAGCAGGTTAAAGATATATAGGGCGACCAAGGAAAACGGTGAATGGAAGAATATCGAGGAACTTCCTTTCAACGGGGACAGCTACTCGGTGGCACATCCTACATTAAATAAAGAGGAAACAAAACTATACTTCGCCTCGGACATGCCCGGCACGAAAGGGGAGTCGGATATCTATGTGGTGGACATCAACAAGGACGGTACCTTCGGTACGCCGAAGAACCTTGGGGAGCGCATCAATACGGAGGCAAGGGAGACCTTTCCGTTCGTAACGGAATCCGATAAACTATATTTCTCCTCGGACGGCCACCCTGGACTTGGAGGGCTTGACGTCTTTGCCACGGACCTGAAGAACGAAAGGGGAGAGATCTACAACGTAGGACGTCCCTTGAACGGGGAGGAGGACGACTTCTCGTACATTATAGACGAAGAGACCAAGAAAGGCTTTTTCGCATCGAACAGAAAAGGAGGACAGGGCAACGACGATATCTACAGCTTTGTGGAAATGAAGCCGTTGGACTTCACCTGCCATACGAATATAGCGGGAACAGTAAGGGACCAAAAGACCAATGCACTGTTAACGGATGCATCGGTAACGGTATACGACAAGGACAACAAAGTGGTATCTAGCTCGAGCACGGACGAGAACGGGGCTTTCGAGATGGAAGGCAACTGCGCAGAAGGAAGTTACAAAGTAGTGGCCACCAAAGCGGACTACGAGGAAGGGAACAGGACCTTCATGACCGTAAAAGCGGAGGACGCCATGGGCATAGAGATCGTACTGGCACAGGTAGACCCATCGGCACCGGTAGGCACGGACCTTGCGAAATACCTGAACATAGAACCGATCTACTTCGATTTCGACAAGTATTTCATCCGTGAAGATGCAAGGATTAGCATAGAAAAGGTACTGGCATACTTGAACGAATACCCAAGTGTGAACGTACAGGTACGCTCGCATACGGATTCACGTGCTAACGATGCGTACAACATGAAATTATCCGCCAACAGGGCAAAGGCGACTGCCGATTACCTGATCGCTGCGGGCATCCCTAGCAACAGAATTACGTACGAAGGTTATGGAGAAACGGAGCTTACGAACAACTGTAGCAACAACGTTCCCTGTAGCAAGGAGAAACATCAGCTCAACAGACGATCGGAGTTTATCGTGGTGGAATAACAACTTAAATAACACATACCAACACATGTTGAAAAGGGAAGGAGCAAGGCTCCTTCCCTTTTTGTTGATGTCAAATAAAATCATCGTAACATAAAATACTGCATTATTCCTGAATTTTTATGATTGAGAAATCAAGTTTTTGTTTCTTTAAACTTTTTAAATTTTAATATGTTGGCAACGTTAGTTTACTTCCTCCCTTTGTTATTTTTTATAGTCTTCTTTGTATGGAGGCTTTGGTTTTATAAAAAAACCATCGATTTAAATGACTTTAACGATACTTGGAGAAATATTCTTAATAAATAGGTCTCTTTTTATGCTGAATTATCTATGACTGAAAAACAGCGTTTTGAAGAAGAACTATTATATTTTTTTGAAGAAGTAACTATAACAGGTGTAAAAATTGAAATTGACGATACTGATTGTTTATTAGTTGGTGCAAGTGCGGTAATACCTTTATTTGGATTTCATGAACTGCGCTACCGTAACATCAATGAAGTTTTACTGTATCAAGGTAGTTTCAATGATGATCACCAGACAGAAGGTAAGGGACGTAATATTTTAGGAAAGGTAGGTAAAGGCAATATGAATCGTTTAATGATTTTATCATTACCAGCATTACGTGCTGGGTTTAAAAATGAGAATTCAGCTACTAATGTCGGTATACATGAATTTGTACATTTAATAGATATGGCAGATGGTGTGGTTGATGGTATTCCTGAAAGTCTTATGCAAAAACAATATGTAGCTCCTTGGTTAAAATTGATGCACAGAGAAATTGAAAGTATCAAAAAGAATAAATCTGATATAAATCCTTATGGTGCAACAAGCGAAATTGAATTTTTGAGTGTTGCGAGTGAATATTTCTTCAATAATCCTGATAAATTTCAGGATAAGCACCCTGAGCTTTATAGTTTAATGAAGAAAATGTATCGTTATTCTCCATAAATTTAAATTCTGCCCGGTAACCATAAATTAACCCGTAGTGGTATAAGAAATTGGTTAAAATATATTTTCGATGTATTGGATATAAAACAAAAAACCTCCGAATATAATAGTATTCGAAGGTTTAAATGTGACCTGGCTGGGGCTCGAACCCAGGACCCTCTCCTTAAAAGGGAGATGCTCTACCAACTGAGCTACCAGGTCAAAATATATCAAGAACTTACTAGGTCTTTAAGTGAAATTAATCAACTTAAAATGTTAAATAAAAAAGCCTCTTTTTTTTCAAGAGGCTAATATTTAGTGGTGACCTGGCTGGGGCTCGAACCCAGGACCCTCTCCTTAAAAGGGAGATGCTCTACCAACTGAGCTACCAGGTCAAA
>NZ_JARKMS010000002.1:1109738-1130999 GCF_029350945.1 Maribacter huludaoensis
AGCATATTAAGAATTAATATTCCCTCAATGCGGGTGCAAATATACGTCGATAACTTTATTTTGCAAGTCATTTACGAGATAAATTTATTTTTTTTTGAAAACCCTTTTATTTAATCCAACTTTGTAGAAATGAAAGATGTGAAAATAGTTTTGGTAGGTTATATGGGTAGTGGTAAATCTACTGTTGGTAGAATTGTAGCTAACCATTTGAATATTAAATTTTTAGATTTAGACGATTATATCGAAGATGCTGAAGCAATGTCAATACCTTCTATTTTTGATACCAAAGGTGAAATCTATTTTAGGAAAAAAGAAGTGGAATATCTGAAGCAAATATTTTTAAATGAAAACAGTTTTGTCCTTTCTTTAGGAGGGGGTACACCTTGTTTTGGGAATAATATGGCTTTGGTAAATGAAAAAACGGCAAATTCTTTTTATTTGAACGTAGGTATAAATGAACTTACTACACGTTTAATGAAAGAAAAAAGCCATAGACCTATGATTTCTCATTTACAAGATGAAGAAATCACAGAATTTATTGGTAAACACTTATTTGAAAGAAGTTTTTTTTATAACCAAGCGCATCAAAAAGTAAAGTGTTTAAACCATACGCCAACAGAAATTGCGGAAATGATAGTTAATAAACTAGTCTAAATAGACTCTATCGTTTTTAGTTTCAAAAAGAACGTTTACATGCTCTTGTAAAGAAGTTGATAGGGAAATTCCCTTAAAATCAGCTTTTACCGGATATTTTTTATGATTTCTATTCACTAAAACAGCAGTTTTAAGTTGTTTTAAAGGTGTATTTAAAAAATGATGCACGCCATATATTAGGGTTGTTCCAGAATTTAGGACATCATCTACAATTACTACTGACTTATTTATGAACTCGTCATCTGGTAACGATGTCTTTACGCCACTTTTTAATGGATTTTTTTTATCCATAGATAGTTTGCACAAGACAATTTTAGCTTCGGTAATTTTTTTAAGCTTTGCTACAATTTTTTTTGCGAATTGTAATCCGCCACCATCGATGCCAGCTATAATAATTTCTTCTTCAGAAACATTTGCTTCATAAATCTGGTATGCTATACGTTCAATTTTGTGTTGAATCTGCTGATGTGAAAGTATGGTCTGTTGCATTTGTTTTTCTTAAAGCAATAAAGATAGTTATGTTTTTAAAAGATTTGGCTACTCTTCTGTTTCTTTACTTCTAACATTATCATCTGATGTATTTTCATTATTTGCATTTGAAGGACCTTCTAAATACTCATCAATATCCCGTCTATCTTTTTTTGTAGGCCTTCCAATTCCTTTTTTACGATAGTAGTCTTTGGAATACTGTAGTAGCTCATTATGTTCAAAAGCCTCTTTAGGGGTAGTATCCTTTCTGTAAATATCTACTAATTTTGCACCAACACGACTTGGTGGTATATCAAGAACGGTTAATTTATAATCGATTTGATTTTTGCGAACCACAATTTCATCCATCGGAAAAACTTCTTTTCCGGGCTTTGTCGTATTACCGTTAATTTTTATATGTCCTTTTTTACAAGCTGTAGATGCTATGTTTCTGGTTTTAAAATAGCGGGTACTCCATAAGAATTTGTCTATGCGCATTATAGGTTGCATTTCTTGGTTAACTTCTAAACAAAAATAGGGGAAAATTGTATCTTGCGCCTTCTAAATACATTATTGATGAAATTGAGAAATGCTTATTTGCTAATAGCTGGTTTACTGATTATAACCTCATGTAAAAATGATGATGATGGCGTAGAAGCTGTACAACCAAGACTATTAAGTGAAGTTACAATAGAGGACGATGCTGAAATTATAGATTTTTTAAAGACGCATTTCTACAATGAAGACGAGTTTGAAAACCCACCGGAAGATTTTGATTTTAAAATAAAATTTGGAACAATTGAAGGGGAGAACAGTGGGAGGCAATCAATATTTGATAGTCCTAAATTAATTACCCAAACTATTACTGTTGATTCTGAAGACCTTGGTAGAGCTGACGATGAAATAATTGAGCAAAAATTATATACGCTAGTGGTAAGGCAGGGCGTGGTAGAAGGCACACCAACTATTGGTGATAATGTTGTTCTGAGATATGAAGGTTCTTTTTTGGATGGAAGCCTTTTTGATGCTTCTTCAAATCAACCAATATCGTTTAACTTATCTGGAGTGGTAAGAGGTTTTGGTAACGGTATGAAAAATTTTCAAACAGGAATTGGTCCAAAAGATAATGGTGATGGAACTGTTAGTTATGAAGGTTATGGAATAGGAGCTATTTTTATTCCTTCTGGTCTAGGTTATTTTGATTCTTCATCATCTAGCGGAAACGTGCCTGCATATTCCCCATTAATTTTTAAGATTGATGCACTAGAATTTGAGGCGGACACTGATCTTGATGGTGACGGTATTCCTTCAATTCAGGAAGATTTGGACGGTAACGGTAATTTAAATGATGATAATACAGATTTAGATTTTTTAGCCAACCATAATGATAATGACGATGATGGTGATGGTATTTTAACCATTGATGAAATTAAAATTGATAATCAAATTAAAAAAGACGAAGAAGGAAACATAATTTTTCCTGATACTGATGGTGACGGTACTCCTGACCATCTGGATAATGATTTATAATTGATTTCATTAATCATAAAAAAACCTCTTAAGAATTCTTAAGAGGTTTTTTATTTCTTCTTGCTTGGCCTACATCGTTAAAGATAAACTTAAGATTAATTGATCAGGTCTTGTGTCAATTCTACTAGGACCTAAATTGGTAATGTTCGTATTTATAAAAGAAGCTTCGTTATCGTTAAAACCTCTTTCATAACGTAAATCTATCCCTAGTTTACCAAGATTTACTCCGGCGCCAATATTCATTCCCACGGAAAAATCATTCTCTACATCATCAATTGTAACTCCGTCAAATTCTGTCTCTAAAATGTATTGAAAGCTAGGTCCGGCAAAAACATGTAGCGGTCCTATTAGATTTATACCTAGTAAAACTGGCGCATCTAATTTACTCATGTCAAAATCAGATCCATCATAGTCAGACTTTGTTTTGGTATACATCAGTTCTGGTCTAACATATACTTTAGAAGCTCCAAATTTTCCAAAGATACCAACGTGATATCCAACATTTCTATCCGGATTTCTTGCAGCATCACCGGCAGATTCAAAATAATCTCCGTTAGCATTGTAGTTTAATCCCCCTTTAATCCCAAATCCTGAATCGCCCTGTGCCATTCCATAAAAACCATAGAGTGCCATAAAGGCTGCTAAAATTGTTTTTTTCATATCGTTGTTGTTTTAAGTGGAACATGTAGCAAATACAATACCAAATGTTCCTTTTCTCGTTATACCATGAAAACGGAGGTAAAATATCTTTATTGTTTCACTATTCATTTGGGTCAATATCAATTCGTATAAAGTAAAAACCGACTTTCAGTGGTTTAAATTATCATGAACATCTTTGCTTTTTATTAAGTTTATACCACCAACAGTTCATTATATTTGCAGCTAGAATAAGAAAGTTTGAAATTTACATTACATACTACCGATACACAATCTAAAGCCAGGGCAGGAACCGTAGTTACTGATCATGGCGTAATTGAGACACCGATTTTTATGCCTGTGGGTACGGTTGCCTCTGTTAAAGGGGTGCACCAAAAAGAATTAAGGGAAGAGATAAACCCAGATATTATTTTGGGCAATACCTATCATTTATTTCTTCGGCCTAAAACAGAGATTTTAAAAAAAGCCGGCGGACTGCATAAGTTTATGGGATGGGATAGAAATATCCTTACCGATAGTGGAGGTTATCAAGTTTATTCTTTATCAAGTAATAGAAAGATAAAGGAAGAAGGGGTGAAATTTAAATCGCACATAGATGGATCCATGCATTTGTTCACACCAGAAAATGTAATGGAAATTCAAAGGGTAATTGGTGCGGATATTATCATGGCTTTTGATGAATGTACACCTTATCCTTGTGAGTATAATTATGCCAAACGTTCTATGCATATGACGCATAGGTGGTTAGATAGATGTATTAACCATTTAGAAAAAACACCTTTTGAGTATGATTATGCACAAACATTTTTTCCTATTGTACAAGGATCTACTTACAAAGATCTTAGGAGACAATCTGCAGAGTATATTGCCAATGCAGGTGCTGAGGGAAATGCAATTGGTGGGTTGTCTGTTGGTGAGCCGGCAGAAGAAATGTATGGTATGACAGAGGTAGTCTGTGAAATTCTACCGGAAGATAAGCCCAGATATTTAATGGGAGTAGGTACCCCAATTAATATATTGGAGAATATAGCTTTGGGTATAGATATGTTCGATTGTGTTATGCCTACAAGAAACGCTAGAAATGGAATGCTGTTTACGGCACACGGTACCATAAATATTAAGAACAAAAAGTGGGAAGATGATTTCTCGCCTATTGATGAAATGGGAACTACATTCGTTGATCATGAATATTCTAAGGCTTATTTAAGACATTTATTTGCTGCCAATGAATATTTAGGCAAACAAATAGCAACAATTCATAACTTAGGTTTTTATATGTGGTTGGTGCGCGAAGCACGAAAACATATTATAGCAGGTGATTTTAGAACTTGGAAAGATATGATGGTAAAACAAATGGATAAAAGGCTGTAATGCTATCAATAATAGATAAATACATTCTAAAACGATATTTAGCGACATTTTCGTTGATGCTTTTATTGTTCATTCCCATTGGTATAATGGTGAATTTGGCAGAGCAGATCGGTAAAATGATCGATAATGAGGCTCCGCTTAATGAGATAGTTATGTACTATGTAAATTTCACAATTTACATTGGTAATCTTTTATTCCCCATTTTTCTATTTTTATCTGTAATATTCTTTACCTCTAAACTAGCCAACAATACCGAAATTGTTGCAATTCTAAGTTCCGGGGTATCTTATGGTCGGTTTTTAAGGCCCTATATTATTGGGGCTTCTATGGTCGCTGTACTCATGTTCTTTATGACCATGTTCATTGTGCCCAATGCCAGTGTAGGCTTCAATGAATTTAAATACAAATACCTAAAAAAAGGAAAGCAGGATAGGGTCACGAACAACATATTTAATCAGTTGAACGAGACTGATTTTATTTATGTGAGCAGTTTTGATCCGGCTCGTCAATTGGGGCACAATTTTACTTTTGAGCGTTTTAAAGAAAATAATGAACTGGACTTTAAAATTTCTGCCGCTAACATAAGATGGGTAGATAAAGATTCTAGTTACCGTTTAACTTCCTATAAAAAACGAACTATTAAAGGCGATACTGCAATTATTGAAAGCAAACGTAGGTTAGATACCATTTTTGCTTTTGATATAGGAGATCTAACACCGGTGTCGTATGTTGCGGAAACCAAAAACCTTTTTGAATTGGATACCTTTATCAAAGACCAAAAAAGAAAAGGCGCATCTAATATTAATACTTATGTTTTGGTGAAGTACAAGCGTTGGGCATTGCCTTTGACCGCTTTTATATTGACAATTATTGCAGTTTCTGTATCATCTGTAAAAAGACGTGGTGGTATGGGAGCCAACTTGGCCTTCGGCATTTTAATTGCTTTTGTATTTATCTTTTTTGATAAAGTGTTTGGTACATTGGCAGAGCAGTCTGGTTTTTCCCCATTGCTTGCGGTCATTATACCTAATGTAGTATTTGGATGTTTGGCATTTTATCTACTTCAGAATGCAAAACGATAGAATAGTTAACCTTTTACACTTACATTTCATTGTCTTTATTTGGGGCTTTACGGCCATATTGGGAAAGTTGATTTCAATAGATTCCTTACCACTTGTTTGGGTAAGAATGGGATTGGCAACGTTGTTTATAGCCATCTATATTCTCTTTGCAAAATTTAGTTTAAAGGTTCCAAAAAAAGATATTTGGTGGTTGGTCTGCGGTGGTATTGTAGTAGCATTGCACTGGGTTACTTTCTTTCTGGCCATAAAAGTATCTACTGTTTCTGTAGCGTTGGCCATGATGTCTACAGGTGCTTTTTTTACTGCGTTGATGGAACCATTTTGGTATAAACGAAAAATTATTGGATATGAGATACTATTTGGTTTAATGGTCATAGCGGGGCTATATCTCATTTTTAAGGTGGAAACGGAATATGTTTTTGGTATGATCATAGCTTTGATATCGGCATTTTTGGCAGCGGTTTTCTCATTGATCAACGGTAAGCTGGTCCAAAATCATAGACCGGCCATAATCTCTTTCTATGAATTGGGTATAGGTATGCTTTTCTTATCTGTAATCTTGATTGCAAAAGGCGATTTTAATATGTCTCTAATGACCTTACCACAAATGGATTGGGTGTATTTAATAGTGCTGGCATTAATATGCACGGCATATGCTTTTATTGCTTCGGTTAAGATTATGAGAGTACTTACCCCATATACGGTAATGCTTACTACAAATCTAGAACCGGTGTACGGTATTTTGTTAGCATGGTTTATATTTGGCTCAGAAGAAAAAATGAAACCTATGTTTTATGTGGGAGCCTTAATCATACTCAGTACGGTCATTGCGAACGGTATTTTAAAACAAAGAGCAAATATTAAAAAAAGGGTACCCAAAATTTAGGTATTAAAGTTTTATCTTTGAACCGCAACTAAAGAAACTTTATAGAAATATGGAATATTTGGATTTTGAACTTCCTATCAAAGAATTGGAAGAGCAATTGGACAAGTGCATGATCATTGGAGAGGAAAGTGATGTTGATGTTACCGAGACATGTAAGCAAATTGAAAAGAAACTTACCGAAACTAGAAAAGATATCTATAAAAATTTAACTGCTTGGCAACGGGTACAGTTATCAAGACATCCAAATAGACCTTATACGTTAGATTATATAAAAGCCATATGTGGAGATACCTTCTTGGAACTTCATGGCGATCGTACCGTTAAAGATGATAAGGCTATGATCGGTGGTTTAGGTAAAATTGGTGATCAGAGCTATATGTTCATAGGTCAGCAAAAAGGATACAACACTAAAACACGCCAGTACAGAAATTTTGGTATGGCCAACCCAGAAGGGTATAGAAAGGCTTTACGTTTAATGAAATCTGCTGAAAAATTTCAAGTGCCCGTAGTTTGTTTGGTAGACACACCGGGTGCCTATCCAGGTATTGAAGCAGAAGAAAGAGGACAGGGAGAGGCAATTGCAAGAAATATTCTTGAAATGACGCGTCTAAAAGTGCCAATAATCGTCGTAATTATTGGCGAGGGTGCTTCTGGTGGTGCATTAGGTATTGGTGTAGGTGATAAAGTATTGATGTTAGAAAATACGTGGTATTCGGTAATTTCGCCAGAATCATGTTCTTCTATTTTGTGGAGGAGTTGGGAATATAAGGAGAGAGCTGCCGAAGCTTTGAAATTAACAGCTACAGACATGAAAAAACTGAAGTTGATAGATGAAATAATTCGTGAGCCTGCAGGTGGTGCCCATGCCAACAGACCTAAAACTTTTGAAACGGTGAAAAATAAAATTTCTTCTCATTTTGAAGATCTTCAAAAGTTATCACCAAAAGAACTGGTAAATCAACGCATGGAAAAATATGCACAAATGGGCGTTTTCAACGGCTAATCTGCATTTTAGGCTTCTTAAAAATATACCGAGGATTTTATTCCTCGGTTTTTTTATGTTATCAACAGAAAATTGTAACTTATTAACAGTCAATTGTTAGTCAACTGTGAACATCGAAATTGACTTTTTTCACGTTAACTAAAGGTTAATTGCATACTTTCGTACTATGGAGAACACTAAACCTTTTGTCGCTCGAAAGATTGACAAATCTAATATTATAAGCCTTGAAAAAGGCAAAATTCCGCCACAAGCTATTGATTTAGAAGAAGTTGTGTTGGGTGCTATGATGATAGATAAAAAGGGTGTTGATGAAGTTATAGATATTTTACACCCCGATGTTTTCTATAAAGATGCGCATAGGTTTATTTATGAGGCTATCTTTATTTTATTTGAAGAGTCGCAACCGATTGATTTATTAACCGTTTCGTCACAACTTAAGAAAGCAGGAAAATTAGAGGTGTGCGGAGGCGATTTTTATTTGATAAAACTGACCCAAAAAGTAGCGTCATCCGCCCATATTGAGTTTCATGCCCGTATTATCCTTCAAAAATTTATTCAACGTAGTTTAATCAAAATTTCCGGTGAAATTATTGAAGAGGCCTATGATGAAGCTGTTGATGTTTTTGATTTATTGGATACGGCCGAAGCAAAGTTGTACGATGTTACACAAGGTAACTTAAAACGTTCTGCGGAGACAGCTCAAGATTTGGTGATACAGGCAAAAAAACGGATCGAAGAAATTGCCGGTAAAGAGGGTATGAGTGGTGTTGCATCCGGATTTGATAAGCTGGATAAACTTACCTCAGGTTGGCAGCCAAGTGATTTAATTATTGTTGCTGCACGTCCTGG
Source organism: Maribacter huludaoensis (assembly GCF_029350945.1). GTDB lineage: Bacteria > Bacteroidota > Bacteroidia > Flavobacteriales > Flavobacteriaceae > Maribacter > Maribacter huludaoensis. The sequence goes on from NZ_JARKMS010000002.1 coordinate 1,118,239, forward strand.
TATGGGTAAAACGGCTTTTACCTTATCTATGGCCAGAAATATGGCCGTGAATACAAATACTCCTGTAGCGTTCTTCTCTTTGGAGATGTCCTCTGTACAGTTGATTACTAGACTAATTTCTTCTGAGACAGGTTTGTCCTCAGAAAAATTGAGGACCGGTAAGTTAGAAAAGCATGAGTGGGAGCAGTTGAACGTTAAAGTAAAAACTTTAGAGAAGGCACCTTTGTTCATTGATGATACTCCGTCATTATCTATTTTCGATTTACGTGCAAAAGCAAGACGTCTTGCTTCTCAACATGGTATAAAAATGATCATGATCGATTACTTGCAGTTAATGACAGCTGGTGGTAGTCAAAAAGGCGGAAACAGGGAACAGGAAATATCTACTATCTCTAGAAACTTAAAAGCCCTTGCAAAAGAATTGAACGTTCCAGTAATTGCATTATCCCAGCTATCTCGTGCGGTTGAAACACGTGGAGGCAGTAAAAGACCTATTCTTTCGGATTTGAGGGAATCTGGAGCGATCGAGCAAGATGCCGATATCGTTTCGTTTATCTATAGACCAGAATACTATAAGATAGAAGAGTGGGATGATGAAGAGCGTACACCAACGCAAGGTCAAGGTGAATTTATTGTAGCAAAACACCGTAATGGTGGTCTAGAAAATATTAGGTTGAAGTTTATTGGTAATCAAGGTAAGTTCGATAACCTTGATGATTTTGACTCTCCTTTTGAATTTCAATCTAAAATGAACGCAAATGAAGAGAATCCGTTTGCAACGAAAAATTTACCAAGTGCAGATGATGCTTTTGGTAGTAGTATGAATAGCAATCCAGATTTAGATGAGGATAACGATGTTCCTTTCTAAATTAAAACATATTTTAAAGTTTAAAAGTCTTCCATTTGGGAGACTTTTTTGTTTTGCAAACAATTGATTTTAAATAATAATCGTTGTCTTAATTGTAATAGCTTTAACTGCATCTTAAATACGGCTCCAAAGATTTTACTATATCTTTGGGTGAATACTTTTGATCACACTTTATGTCTAAATTAATTATATCACTTTTATTTTTTTTCTTTTCGGTACAAATATTTGCATCATCTATTTTAATACCTATGGATGCAGATAGTCAAAAGAATCATTTGAAAGCATATGGAATTACCTATTGGGTGCTGGAAAAGCAGCAAAAAGTACAGTGGTTGTTAAACTATCGCGGTGGTTCTTTTTTGTTGCCAGATGGCGAAAGTATAAGAAAGGAGTGCCAGATCAGAGGAGTTAGTTTTGAAATTATATCGGACGGTCAAGCAAATGGTATTTTAGATGAGATCAGTAGTCCCTCGGTTAATCAAGATGCAGTAATCTTGGAAAAAGCTCCACGTATTGCTGTGTATTCGCCAAAAGATAAACAACCTTGGGATGATGCCGTAACAATGGCTTTGACCTATGCGGAGATTCCGTATACTACAATTTATGACGAAGAAGTTTTGGGTGATAAGTTGGCATTATATGATTGGCTCCATTTGCACCATGAAGATTTTACGGGTCAATACGGTAAATTTTATGGCGCTTATAGAGCAACCCCATGGTATATAGAAGGAAAGAAAAATGCCGAAAAACTGGCTAAAAAGTTAGGTTATGATAAGGTTTCAGAAGAAAAAAGAGCTGTAGCGTTAAAGATTAGAAATTATGTGATTGGCGGTGGCTTTATGTTTGCCATGTGCTCCGCTACAGATAGTTTTGACATTGCATTGGCAGCTGATGGTATTGATATTGTAGAACCTATGTTTGATGGTGATGCCTCTGATCCTAACTATCAAGCAAACTTAGATTTTAGAAAAACCTTTGCTTTTACAGATTTTATCTTAGAGCGTAGCCCGTTGAAATATGAATTCTCTTCTATTGATATGACCAATAAAAGAGGTAATGTACCAAAAGAATCAGATTACTTTTCTTTGATGGACTTTTCGGCTAAATGGGATCCTGTACCTACTATGTTATGCCAGAACCATACTTCTTTGGTAAAAGGGTTCATGGGGCAAACAACTGCCTTTACGCGATCAGAAATAAAGCCGACAGTATTGGTGTTAGGGGAAAATAAGTTGAACGAAGAAGCAAGATATATTCACGGCATAAAAGGAAAAGGATTCTTTACCTTTTATGGCGGACACGATCCAGAAGATTACCAACATAGGGTAGGGGATCCAAAAACGGAGCTTGAGTTACACCCAACTTCGCCAGGATATCGTTTAATATTAAATAACGTTTTGTTTCCGGCAGCAAGAAAGAAAAAACAAAAGACCTGATTTTAATTTTAAGAGATATCCAAAAAAAATACCATTACCGGAAATAGCCGATAATGGTATTTTAAAACTGTTAATTTTAAAGATTACCAAGCGCCAATGAAATGACTACCTGTGGAATTGATTAATTCCGCACCTTTGGTTACTTCACCGGTCTCAGTTTCTACAATATAAACGTTTCCATTTTGACCAACTGGAGCTTGAGTAAGATAGATTTCTGTTCCATCAACTGCATACCCTTGGTATTGGAACAATTCAAAATCTACTTCATATGGAATATCATTGATTAAGGTTGCTGTTTTTGCGTTTAAATCAACTAAAGCGAAAAAGCTTTCCCCTCTACCGGAAATACCTTCTGCAGACCCATCATGACGGTAAGCTAAAACAGCTTTACCATTGGCAGCAGGTCTCCAGGCTAAAATATACGCACCGGTTACACCTAAAGCATCATCTAGATTAAAATCATAAGAATCATCATATAAATTGTCTGCTCCAATTTTTAGGATATGAGAACCTTCTGGGTCACTTTGATTGGCCTGATAAACGCTTCCATTATATTCAAAAGCGTTAATGCTACGGTAACCATTTGTGTTTCCGTGTCCTACTGTAGAAGTGATTATTGTAGGGTTTTCCAAAGAAGGATAATCAACTACAATAGTTTTAGAGCCTAAAATTTCATAATCGCTATCACTTTCAAGGGCTGCTTGATTTTCTTCATCTCTCGTTAAAGTAGATGGGTCAATTTTATTCATGCGGGCACCAATGTATAATTTGTCTCCGGCGGCATTTAATGTTGGCATATCAATTCTGCCAATGTAATACCCTTGAGATTCTAATTCTTCACCTATAGACAAATCAATTTGTTGGAAGTTGTTGATTTGAGAATCTACCAAATCTAATGTCACTATACCTACGGTTTGGCTTGTACGAACATAAGAATCATCCGTTACATCATCAGGAGTACCATTATCATCAACTATATGTTCAATATCTACCCTTACTGCACAGCCAGTTTTATCGCCATCAAATAATTTAATCCATCTAGGAGCAGTACCTACATATTCTGCAATACTAATTTCTGATCCCGTTTGTTCAAAATCTTGTCCTCCATTTACAATGTATTTGGTGTAATTACCACCGGTATCACCAGCGTAACTAATGTTGAATATGGTATTGCCATCTTCTGAAGCTTGTAATCTTGCCGTTCTGTTAGATGGTGCTATAAAACCATTATTAAATGGGTCTATTTGTACCGTTGGGTCTTTGGCATCTTCACTAGTAACAGCATAAATTAATGTTCCACCGTTACCATCTCCAGGTTCTTCACCCATTTTAGCCCCGGCAATAGTTATCCATCTTGAAGCTACTTCTGCTTCTTCCTCTATCTCTTCTTGCTCTTCCTCTTCTTGTTCAGTTTCTGGAGTTACAGTGTCGTCATCGCTACTACAAGAAGCCATAAACCCTACTGCAGCTATAGCAATGGCAAATGATTTTAAATTTAATAATGGTCGTTTCATAATATATTCTATTTAGATATTTAAAAATTATTGATTATGTAATTCAGTTTTAGATAAAAAGCTCTTCCTGGTTTTTGCACCCGTAAATTGTCATAGGCAACTTCATCAAATACGTTTTTGACATCAAGGCTTATAGAAACTCTTTTATTTGGAAACAAGTAACTACATCCAAAATCTTGAATAAATTGGGTTGGAATTAAAAACTCTTCTAAACCTGCCACATTAGTACCTTGTTCCTCTTTATAGGAGAATTCATCTGTGAAGTAAGCATTGTAAAAAAGATTAAAACGTGCTGTATTTTGAATAAAATTATTGAATGAATACCGTAGCGAAGTGTTCATTGTAAACAAGGGAACATTTGGAGAGTTTACAATATTATCTTGAAGATTTTTTCTTTGAAGCGTTAGTTTGGACAGGTTGAAATTAAACCCAAAGTTGTCCTTAAAGTTATAGCTGATTTCTGCTTCTACCCCTTTAGAAGTGGTTTCCCTATCAAAATTTCCATATTGAATAGTTTCTCCTAATTCTTGATTATCCTGAGCATCACCGGGAAAACCGATTAAATTTTGAATTTTTCGGGAAAATAGATTGGTAGAGACGGTAAGTGCGTGATTTTTTATGTTGAACCTTCCGAATCTAAAACCAAGGTTGTAATTATTGCTGGTTTCTGGTTCAATGGTAAGGTTGGGTTCAATATTTTCTCCAGCATCACCAAATACTTCGTTCTCATTTGGTAGACGAATAGCTTTTTCGGCAGAGGTGAGAATATTAAGATTTTTTATAAGCAGATAAGAAATTGCATACCCGTAACCATTATAATCTTTATTGCTTTGGTAAACTTCATCAATAACCTCTGTGGCGTTGCTGTTGAACCTAGGAAATGTATTTAATACCTTTTGTCTATAGTGCTTACCGAACAGATTCACTTTTAATTTATCATCAATAGCATTTAGCTCATAACTTAAGGAGTATATATTTTTGTAGATATCACTGGTTTGGTGAAAGGTGTTTTCTAAAAGCGATATCATTTCATCACTATTTTCCCGGTCAAGTCCGCTGTAGACGTGGTTCAGAAATACTTTATAGTTATTATTTATTTCATAAGAAATTCCTGTTCTTATGGAAGCAACTTTCCTGTTGATGTTAAGTAGTGTTGGTCCGCCTTCTTGTTGGGATCCCCAAGAATATTCAAATTCATCGCCTTTGTAGTCTATAGCTCTATTTCCGGTCCAGCTATATGCCTTGGCTGTGGTGTCATTCAAAATACGATTTCTCTCCCCAAATAATCCGGTAACATTTACGTCTAAACCTTTAAAAAAGATATCTTTTTTAAGATATGTCAAATTAGCCAACAACGCATCGGACTCTAAAAATCTGCCTTTATACGGTATTTTAGTAACAAAAGCACCGTGTTGCAATTCTTTGTAATCATCGGAACCTGTAACGCCAATAAAAAACTGATCCGCCCACTTTACGTCAGTATAACCTGCCTGTATTGTTCCTCCGGTAGACCTATAAGCATCATTAAATCTTTTTGCTGTAATAAGTGTTTCAACACCTCCTAGACCTTTATCTACAATATTTCTTCCGCTAATTTCATAATCATTGTCAGAATAATTATGAAAACCAGAGGCTTTGACGGTAAAACCAGATGTATCAAAACGATACAACCCGTTAATGCTGGCTTGTAATGTATTAAATGATCCATATGATATGGAAGTATTTAAATTATTACGTGCGCCTTTTTTCATTACAATGTTTATGGCTCCACCTAGTGCATCATCAGCCAAATGTCCGGGAATCACTCCCTTGTAAACTTCAATGTTTTCTATCATTGAAGGAGGAATACTGTTCAAACTAAAAGAAGAACCGTACATGGAAATGGGTATGCCGTCAATAAAAATACTAACCGAATTTCCTGATAAACCATTTAAAGAATATTCAACATTAGAACCAAGTCCGCCGTTTTGTCTAATTTTTACACCAACAGTAGTGTTTAATAATTCGTTGGTCTGAATATTTCTAATACTGGCTTCTTCAGTTTTTATGGCATTAACAGCAAAACCTTTGGTTTCTATCTGCGTCTCTTTAGATTTGCCGTTAACATTGACTTCCTCTAGGTTTTCAACACTTTCCGCTAGCTTATAATTGATTGTAATTTTCTCTTTACTACTGGTAATTTCAACGGTTTTATAAAGTGTTCTATACCCTATAAAAGAAACAATGACATTGTGTTTTCCTTGTGGTACATTTTTAATGAGGAAGCTGCCGTTGTCGTCTGTTAAAACGCCTAGTTTAAGGTCCTCTATCATCACAGTTGCAAAAGCCAAAGGATTGTCGTAATCGTCTTTAACAGTTCCTGAAATAGAACTAAGTAACTCTTGAGAATGAACAGATGCAAAGAGTAATATAAAAATGACGGTAAAATGGTTCTTCATTTGGTTTCTAAAAAGATGCTTATATTTATTAAGATTTAGTCTAAATAAATTAGTTTTGCAAATCTAAAGTAGGATTGTGAAGGGCAGTACCGAAAAAGGAATTTAAACATACGCGAAAGGAAGTAATGAATTGGGTGTTGAAAAGCTTATGAATAAAGGGTTATTGAGGAAAGAGATACGAGTTGATGAATTGTTTTATGACGGATTTATAAATAACTCGGTGCAATTCAATGAAGTAGAGGTTACTACCAAAGCTAATAGTTCTTTTGTGCGAGGTATCGATTTTTCCAATAGTGAGTTAATTCATGAATTTGATTCAGAAATTTGTGTTTCAAGTGATGAGCATTTAATAAAGCTCCACTTTTCACTGGAAGGTACTTATTGCTACCAACCACTTAGACATATAAAGTATTTGGTTCAAATTCCAGAAAATCATTGCAATATGTTCTATTACCCAACAACTCAGGGAAAAGATATTTTTTTTAAGGGTAATGCCAAATCATTTGAAATATACGTGAAACCCAGATTGTTGAAAGACCTATTGGGTTCTGAATTTGTATATTCATTTGAAAAGCTTAAAAATGCCATTGAAAATTCTAATTCTTTCGTTCTATGGGATAAGAGCAAATTTATTCCTCCTAGTATTCGAAGCAAAATTAATGATATCATACAGTGCCCTTACAAGGGTGAGGTTAGAAAGATATATTTAGAAAGTAAATTAACGGTATTATTAATAGATTTTTTATTGGGTAGACAAACCTCAAAACTTTCTAAAAGCAATATAAAATTGTTAAATTCAGATTATTTGGCATTGGTGCGTGTAGAAAATTATATTAGAAAAAACTTGAAGGATCCTTTGAAAATTGTTGACTTGGCAGACCTGGCAGGTTTTAATGCAACCAAATTAAAGCGAGATTTCAAAAAGCTTTACGGTGTTACCATATTTAAATATATAACTGCTTTGCGTATGGAGATCGCTAAAAGTTTAATTATTCAAGATGGGGCTACTATTGCACATGCTGCTTATGAAGTAGGCTATGCTAATCCGCAGCATTTTACCACTGCATTTAAGCGAACTATGGGGTATGTGCCAAGTGAACTAAAACCGGCGGTTCAATAAGGGTTTGTTGTTATTTAACAAGCATTTTCAATATATGCTCCACACCGTTCTCGTCATTACTTAAAGTACTGTATTTAGCTATTTCTTTTACATTTGGATGAGCATTTTCCATAGCAAATCCAAAATCTGATAATGCCAACATTTCAAGGTCATTATTGAAATCACCAAAAACCATTACTTCATCTGATTTTAGATTGTAGGTTTTCATTAGTTTGTCTAGGGCATATCCTTTGTTTGCATTCATATTAGAAATATCCAGCCAATTTTCACCAGATACTTTTACTTTTAAATCTGCTTCAAAATGCTTTACAAACGGATATATATGTTCTTCTGAACTTTTAAAATGATAAATAGCAATTTTAATGACCTCAGAATTAAAATCAGATAGGTTTTCTATAATTTCGTACTCGGTATAGTATTCTGCTAATTTATTGGCAAACTCATTAGATTTATTGGTCAAGTAAGCTTTGTGCTTTGTGCAAATTACAGGATGTATGTTCGGGATATTATCAAGTGTCTTTAAAATGTCTTTTACATGTTGTTGTTCTAAAGGAGTCGCTAAAATTTCTGTATGCTGTTTCATTGCAAATCCGCCATTCTCTGCAATTACGATGATATCATTTTTGATAGAATCTAACTTGTCTATAATGCTGTGGTATTGTCTACCGCTAGCTGCAACAAAAATGATACCTTGTGATTTTAAATTCTCAAATATTTCAAAGAATTGGTCACTGACTTTATGTTCAGAGTTTAGTAAGGTTCCGTCCATATCGGTTACAACCATTTTAATATTCGATAAATCCATCAATTTTTAATTTATGGGTAAAGATATTTGAATGATGTTTAATAAGGTATATTATAATCAAAGTTTTACCTTTATTTAATATTTTATATTGAATGAAATTATTTCAAAAAGAGTTTCGATTACCAGCTTATAGTAGGGGGTTTCATCTTATAACTTCGGATGTACTATCTAAACTTCCTGAAATAGCAGATGTAGATACGGGTTTTTTACAAGTATTTATAAAACATACATCGGCGAGCTTAACAATTAATGAGAATGCCGATCCAACAGTGAGAGAAGATTTTGAATCTCATATAAATATTATGGTGCCTGAGAATGCTCCATATTACAAACATGATTATGAAGGTTCAGATGATATGCCTGCACATATTAAAGCTTCATTAATGGGAGCATCGGTTCAGGTGCCTGTTACTAATGGTAGATTGAATATGGGTATCTGGCAAGGCATTTATTTGTGTGAACACAGAAATTATGCTTCAGGTAGAAATATTGTATTGACGTTGTGGGGAAATTGAAATTTGATTAAGTTGAATTAAACCGAATTACGTATGACAACAGAAGAATCTATTATTAGCAAAATTCAAATATTGATTACGAATCATTTTGAAACACCAGAAATGGCTTTTAATTTTTTCGATAAGGATAATGATCAAAAGTTGACCAAATCTGAAATTGTAAAATTGTTGAAACAAGCAGAAATAAGTGGATTTATTAGAGGTATTGTTTCGTCAAAATTGATTGAAGGTTATGATAAGAATGGTGATGAACTTATAGATTGGCAAGAGTTCAAAGCGGCTATCGCTAAAATCAAAAAATCCGATTCGTAAGAATCGGATTTTTCAAAAAGTGAGATTGTTATTAATTTATTTTACCTGATCTACAACTGCCTTAAAGGCGTCTGGGTGGTTCATTGCTAAGTCTGCTAGAACTTTTCTGTTAAGTTCTATATTGTTAGCTTTTACTTTTCCCATAAATTGAGAGTAAGACATTCCATGCTGTCTGGCACCTGCATTAATACGGGTAATCCATAATGAACGGAAAGTTCTTTTCTTGTTTCTACGGTCTCTGTAAGCATATAACATTGCTTTTTCAACCGCGTTTTTGGCTACTGTCCAAACGTTTTTACGTCTTCCAAAGTAACCTTTGGCTTGCTTCATTACCTTTTTTCTTCTGGCTCTAGAAGCTACTGCATTTACTGATCTTGGCATTTTTTTCTAATTTTTTTTGTAGTAGGCGCCCTTCTTGTTTAAAGGAACTTTTGTTGCCTGACTCCATGGTTAATAATTTTACCTTTTAAAGAACTGTTATTACTTTAAACGTAATTGTTCTTTAATGCTGTTAACATCATGTTGGTGAACCAATGTGTCATGAGTTAAAGCTAGCTTACGCTTTTTAGATTTCTTTGTAAGAATGTGACTCTTAAAGGCGTGCTTTCTTTTAATTTTACCTGTACCTGTAAGCTTAAAACGCTTCTTAGCACTGGATTTTGTTTTTTGTTTAGGCATTTTCTCCTAGTTTATATATTAATCTCACTTTGCATGCTAAACGCTGCTCACAAAAAAGTAAGCAGCGTTCAGTATTTTATAAATACATTTGGCAATAATTACAAAGCCAAATGTTATATTATTTTCCTTTGGTCTTAGGAGCAATGAACATTGTCATACGCTTTCCTTCTAGTTTAGGCATTTGTTCTACCTTTCCTAGTTCTTCCAATTCAGAAGCTAATTTCAATAATAAAATTTCCCCTTGATCCTTATAGACTATGGAACGACCTTTAAAAAATACATACGCTTTAAGTTTTGCTCCTTCTTTAAGGAACTTTTCAGCGTGTTTCTTTTTAAAGTCATAATCGTGATCATCTGTGTTAGGACCAAATCTTATTTCTTTAACGACTACCTTGGAAGCCTTCGCTTTCATGGCTTTGTCTCTTTTCTTCTGCTCGTATAAAAACTTTTTATACTCCATTATTTTACAAACAGGAGGGTCTGCCTTTGGAGATATCTCTACCAAATCCAAACCTAATTCTTCTGCTTTCTCAAGAGCCTGAGGAAAAGGATATACACCTACTTCAACATTGTCACCTACCAACCTAACTTTTGGGGCTGTTATCTTTTCATTGATATTATGGGGATTCTTATTTTCCCTTCTAGGTTGTGGTCTAAATCTTTTACGTATTGCTATGACTAAATAATTTTAATTAAACTTTTATTTTCTAAAACGTCTTTAAGGTACTATTTATTTCTGTGTTGACCAAGTTTGTGAAGGTAGTTACGTCTATTGCTCCTAAGTCCTCACCGCCATGTTTACGCACAGAAATGGTATTTGCATCCTCGTCATTGTCCCCTACGATTAACATAAATGGTACTTTACTCATTTCTGCTTCACGTATTTTCTTACCAATAGTCTCGTTTCTACCATCGATAAGGGCGCGAATTTCGTTATTTTCTAGGGATTTTAAAACTTTTTCAGCATATTTTTCATGTTTTTCGCTCACAGGAAGAATAATAGCTTGCTCAGGTGTTAACCATAGTGGAAAATTACCACCTGTATGTTCCAGTAATAAAGCGATAAAACGTTCCATACTACCAAAAGGTGCACGGTGTATCATCACGGGTCTATGTAGCTCGTTATCACTGCCTTTGTAGCTTAAGTCGAATCTTTCAGGTAAATTGTAATCTACTTGAATTGTACCTAGTTGCCATTGTCTTCCAAGTGCGTCTTTCACCATGAAATCCAGTTTAGGGCCATAGAAGGCCGCTTCACCCGCTTCAATCACAAAATTCAATCCTTTCTCTTTAGCGGCATTGATGATAGCTTGTTCTGCTTTTTCCCAATTTTCCACTGAGCCAATGTACTTTTCCGGTTTCTCTAAATCACGTACAGAGACCTGTGCGGTAAAATTTTCAAATCCTAATGAACCTAATACATATAAGGATAGGTCTATTACATTTTTAAATTCCTCGTCCAGTTGATCTGGTGTACAGAAAATATGGGCGTCATCTTGGGTAAATCCACGTACACGGGTAAGACCGTGAAGTTCTCCACTTTGTTCATATCTGTATACCGTACCAAATTCAGCAAACCTTTTAGGTAGTTCCTTATAACTATATGGTTTTGTGTTGTAGATTTCACAGTGGTGAGGGCAATTCATTGGTTTTAAAAGAAATTCTTCACCTTCCTTGGGTGTATGTATCGGTTGAAAGCTGTCTTCGCCGTATTTTTCATAATGTCCAGAGGTTACATATAATTCTTTTTGCCCAATATGTGGTGTAACCACCATTTCATAACCGGCTTTCTTCTGGGCTTTCTTTAGAAAGTTTTCAAGCCTTTCTCGTAAAGCTGCTCCTTTAGGTAGCCATAACGGTAATCCTTGTCCAACTTTTTGCGAAAAAGTGAATAGCTCTAGTTCTTTTCCTAATTTTCTGTGGTCTCTCTTTTTAGCTTCTTCTAAAAGTTCTAAGTATGCCGTAAGTTCTTTTTGTTTTGGAAAAGAGATCCCGTAAATACGGGTTAATTGCGGATTATTTTCGTTACCTCTCCAATAGGCGCCTGCAACACTTAATATTTTTATGGCTTTTACAATTCCTGTGTTAGGTATGTGGCCACCTCTACATAAGTCCGTAAATGAGTCATGGTCACAAAAGGTAATGGTGCCGTCTTCAAGATTTTCTATTAATTCTACTTTATATTCATTTCCTTGATTTTTATAGAATGCAAGAGCATCTGCTTTTGATACCGCTCTCATTTTATAATCATGTTTTCCTCGTGCTATTTCTAAGGCTTTCTTTTCTATAGTTGAAAAGTCTTTATCAGATATAGATCCGTTAGGAAGCTCCACGTCATAATAGAATCCGTTTTCAATAGCTGGGCCAATAGTTAATTTTACACCTGGATATAATTCTTCTATAGCTTGTGCTACAATATGTGAGGTAGAATGCCAAAAAGCGGTTTTTCCTTCTTTGTCATTCCATGTATATAGAATTAAACTTCCATCAGTATTTAAAGGTGTGGTGGTTTCTACAGTGGTGTTGTTGAATTTGGCAGAAATAACATTACGGGCTAATCCTTCGCTTATGCTTTTTGCAACCTGCATTGGTGTTGTGTCCTTTTCAAATTCCTTGACTGTTCCGTCTGGAAGTGTAATTTTAATCATTGGTATATCTATTATAGGGTGTCAAAGATAATATGAACTATTCACGTCCGCAATAGATTCATGTTATATTGTAATAGCAGTGTGCTGTATTGGTTTGTTCGCTCTCAGTTATTAAAATGGGCTTTTTTTATTGACCTTTAATAACATGTTGTTTATGTGAATAAGTGGTGTCTTTAGTAAAATTCACTAATTCTGGTTTTTATTCGTATTGGTAAAGTCTTATTTTTTAAGGTGTTGCAGTTCTGCGTAAATTTTTCTTTAATTTTATTTAAATTAATAGTTGTGTTATTAAGAAATGTGTGTACATTTGCACCCCGCAAACGAGGAAGATAATTTCTGAATCGGGAGTTGGGAAAAAGGTTCATTTATATGTTGGTTGGTCTGGGAAAAAAAGAAAGAATATTTTTTTTCGAAATAAGTTGCCAGG
>NZ_JARKMS010000003.1:0-432968 GCF_029350945.1 Maribacter huludaoensis
GTCTGCGCACGAAGCTAAAGCTTATTGTTTAGTTTTATTTTTTCTTGTTCAAAGCTAAATCCATAAGATTTAGCGACTCTATAAATATACACAGACCATTCGTTTTAGCTCTAAAGTCCGCATTACGTTTAGGTTTTGTTGTAACCAGTTTTTCCGCGTACAATTTCATATTTTTTAGCGGTCCCAGCCATCTATTAGATATTCTATCTCCGTTAGTTTTTCTTTTTCTTTTCCATTTTCAGATTCAAACCATAGTTCAAATCTTGCGGGATAAAATTTTTCGAAAGTCCCTTCATGGATTGCTGTTTCAGATGTATACAAATGGTAATTTCCATCAGCGCTTACAACGGTTTTTCTAGTTCTTTTTGGTAATTCCTTTTCCATTAGTTCTACTTCTCTTTGTGATTCAAAACCTCTGATATATAGATTACCTGGTTGTTTTGATTTATGCCAATAATAGAAAGTATATCCTCCATAACCTGTTCCCGTAATTATTAGTTTTTCGGTTTCAGGTTTAAGTAGTTTTAATGAATCCATTTCGGTTTTTGAAAACCCCTCCATAGTTTTTTTCATATGGGCTAGATTTTCTGGAATTTTATAACTACCAAACTCATTGTCCTCATTAACTTGATTGAATAGAACTCCAATTGCGATTATTATTCCAAAAAACCCAATAAGTACAATTACCCAAAAACTTCGGACAGCTTTAAGAACTATGTTTATAAATTTTGAAGAAGTCATTTAAATTGGTTACAACAATTGTATATATGCACAATTGCACATATATCATATATATATGAATTTTTAAATCTATAAGATTTTTACAGTTTAAGAAAGAAAAATTGTACAAACTTACATCTATTTAAATATGAAAAGCAATAATAAGAATCATAACAATTGGTTGTCACTACAGTTTAGTACCGAAAAAATACAATTGGGACCCTATTTTTTTTGATTTGGAAGAAAAGTCTTCATGTTTGCTTTTGACCGGGGTATTATTAGAAAGAGGTATACTTCTAAAATGAAATCCCTAATTTTAAAAATTAGAAAGCAATAAAAGAAAAAGGTACATGGGTAGTTTTTTAAAGGTGGTAAGAACGGCAATTATCATAACGCTGGTTATGGAATTAGTTCGTTTGCTTTTATCTGATTGGGAAAGCAAAACATTATATAGTGAATTGCAATTTTCGGGAATAGCCTTTCTTTACTCTTTTGCACTTTCTATTGTAAACATGTATTTCAGCGACTATATCTCTAAAAAATATACTTGGGAGAATGAAACCCAAAAACGCTTATGGTACGGTGCTGCAGGCTCAATAATACTAACCGTATGTACATTTGGTCTGGTACGAGCATTTACCGAGGTTTACATTTTTGGGCACAGTTTTAAAGAGTTTGTAGCAGAGGAAAGAGTAGAGTATTATTTCTATGCCTTATTGGTAACTTTGGTAGTTTCCTTATTCTTACATGCCTTTTATTTCTATAAAGCACTACAAGATACCAAAGTTAAAGAGCAGAAAATTATAGCCGGCTCGGCATCTGCAAAGTTCGATGCCTTAAAGAACCAACTAGATCCCCACTTTTTGTTCAATAGCTTAAACGTGTTAACAAGCTTAATTGAAGAAGACCCCATACAGGCACAAAAGTTTACTACGTCATTATCTAAAGTATACAGATATGTGTTAGAGCAAAAGAGCAAAAATCTAATTTCCGTAGATGAAGAACTAAAGTTCGCCAGAACCTATGTACGATTATTAAAAATGCGTTTTGAAGATAGTATCATATTTGAAATTCCGGATGAAGCAACGGATCCAGAAGCCAAAATAGTGCCACTATCATTACAACTACTATTAGAAAATGCGGTAAAGCATAACGTAGTAACATCATCTAAGCCATTACATATTAAAATATATGAGGAAGATGGATATTTATACGTTACCAATAACCTTCAAGAAAAGCAAGTAGTAAAAAAGAGTAGTGGCGTGGGGTTGCAGAATATACGTCAGCGCTACGCAATATTGACAAAAAAGGAAATGCAAATTTTTAAGACCTTGAACGAGTTTAAGGTAAGGCTGCCAATGTTGACCAGCACTATATCTTTTAGAGAAACACAAGATTCACATATTAGTGCCAAGCGCTATGAAAAAGCCAAAAAACGTGTAGAGGAAATAAAAGGGTTTTATGGTAACCTAACTTCGTACTGTATCGTTATTCCTGTTCTGGCATTTATAAATTATAGAACCACCAGTTTTACATGGGTCATTTTTCCTGCTGTTGGTTGGGGAATAGGCCTAATAGCCCACGGATTAAAGGCATACGGATATAACCCTTTGTTCGGAAAGAATTGGGAAGAGAAAAAAATCAAGGAATTGATGGAGAAGGATAACTTCTAAATATATTTTAGCCCAGTTCCGTAAAACTATCCTAAGAGAATAAAATGTCATTGAACTACAGCGTTCCGTGCTTGCCGGCAATATCATCAATTTATAGTATACCCAATAGTTCTTCCAACTAGATATATAGCAGTTATGAAGGTGTTGTCTTTTTTATAGCCAATATAGCGTAACCACAAACGGCCAAAAAATCAGGGTGCACAATAATTTGAATATCAGTTTTATTTACGTTTTAATGTAAAGAGGCGTTGATGTAAAGTTTGCGGCTGAATTTATTGATAAATTATCTCTGCATTTCCTTTTTATGCAAAAGAGCTATTTACACTCCCAGAAGGTAATTTTTGTTTCTAACCATCAAAATTACCGGTATCTATTAAAAATGCATCATAGCCTCCAAACAGCTTTTATACCCTTAAAAAACAGAGCAAGAACAAAATGATAGTACAATAAAATAGTATGGCTTTTAAAGTTTTTGGGCTATAAATACCTCTTTCAACAATTCAGTCATTAAAAATTACAATTGGGTATTTCATTTTTTTAAAACCTGGGTTATCTGCCGAAATTTGAAATATAATAATCAAATAATAGTAACCTAAAACTTATAAAGATGGAAACAGAATTTACAAATAACGATACTTACAAATATCAAAAGGCAAAAGAAAAAGTAGAAGCTATAAAAGGTTTTTATGGCAACTTATTGGCATACTGCATCGTAATTCCAATTTTGGCATATATCAATTATTCAACAACTAATTTTCCTTGGGTAATTTTTCCGGCTTTGGGCTGGGGCTTCGGGGTAATTATGAACGGTCTATATGCCTACGGTTACAATCCGTTATTCAGCAAGAACTGGGAAGAGAGAAAGATCAAACAATACATGCAAGAACTATAACTTAATAAACTGAAGATCATGGAAAACACAAAATATAATAAGGCAAAATTAAGAGTAGAGGAAATCAAGGAATTTTATGGCAAGGTAGCTTCGGCCGTTGTCACTATAATACTGGTTGCAGCGTTAAATTATTACCTTAACGAATGGGAGTATGCTTGGTTTCTTTGGGTAGTATTCGGTTTTAGCATTAGCTTGTTTTTTAAAGCGAATAAAATCTTTAACTTGAATCCGTTTATGAATCGCGATTGGGAAGAAAGAAAATTACAGGAGTTTTTACAACAAGAAGAAAATAAACAAAGATGGAACTAAACGAATTTGAACAATCGGATAAATTGGCCAGAGCTCAAAAAAAAGTCAAAGAATTGAAAGGGTTTTACATTCACTTGCTAGTTTACGTACTGGTAAATTTATTTCTTATGACCATTACAATAATGGGTATTATGTCTGGTGGAGCATCGTTTTCAGAAGCTTTGTTCAACATTGGTACTTTTTCAACTCCGTTTTTCTGGGGTATAGGTTTGGCATTTCACGCCGCAAGGGTTTTTGGCTTCAATCCTTTCTTTAGTAAAGATTGGGAACAGCGCCAGATCAGTAAATATGTAGAGCAGGATAAAAGGGATGCAGAAAAATATAGATAATATGGAAACTAATCTAGCGGACGGCAACTTTGTAAACGAAGATTACCAAAGGTTGTCAAAATATGAAAGGGCAAAGGCGAAAGTGGAAAGTATAAAGCGCCTTTATAACCATCTATTGGTTTTTCTCATTATAAACGTCATTTTATACTTTTTGAGACATAAGTTTGTTTTTATATTGGTAAGTAAAGATGCATTGGGCAATCCTGAGTTTTTAGATTGGATAAATTGGAACGTATATGGCACCACCATTGTTTGGGGAATTATACTGGCCATTCACGCAATTTTTGTTTTAGGTAACATATCTTGGTACATTAAGAAATGGGAAGAACGTAAGATTAAGAAGTATATCAATTCCAACTAAGATTAAGCACAATATTCTATAAATACCATAAAACCAGACCATGAAGACCATTATAATTGAAGATGAAAAACCGGCAGCACGTAGGCTAGGTAGAATGTTAGAAAGTTTGGACCTATCCGTTTCTACAATGTTACATTCCGTAGAGGAAGCAATAGATTGGTTTCAGACCAATGAACACCCAGATTTAATATTCTTGGACATTCAATTATCCGACGGTCTATCATTTGAAATTTTTGATGTTATAGAGGTACATAGCGCCATCATCTTTACAACGGCGTTTGACGAGTATGCATTAAAAGCATTTAAGTTGAACAGTATAGACTACTTGCTAAAGCCTATTGATGACGAAGATTTGGAACAGGCAGTGAATAAATACAGGAAAATGTTCAAATCTGATAATGAGCCAAGTAAGATAGCATTAGACTTTGAAGATATTAAAAAGCTATTGGTAAATCCGTTGGAGCGTGAATACAAAAAGCGCTTTACCGCCAAGGTGGGCCAGCATTTAAAAATTATTAATGCAGAAGATGTAGAGTGTTTTTATAGCGAGAACAAAGGTACCTACGCAGCCACTAAAGATGGCCGTAATTATTTGTTGGATACTACTTTAGAACAGTTGGAAGAAGAATTGAAACCACAAGTGTTCTTCAGGGTAAGCAGAAAGTTTTTTGTGAATATAGAGCATATAAAGGATATTGTATCCTATACAAATTCAAGATTACAGATCAAGTTGAACAATAATGCGGACCACGAAATAATTGTGAGCAGGGAAAAGGTAAAAGACTTTAAGCTTTGGTTAGAGTAGGTAACATGGTTATCAGAATGTAAGTTACTTACGGTATAAATCTTCCTCTTCATCATCAATTCTGTTCTCATCAAATGCCGATGGTAATAACTTAGGTATGAGTTTAATGAAAATTGGAAGCAAAATTGCACCACCAGGCAGAATGAAAATAGCTAAAGACGGGATGCTCTTAAAAATATCCAACAATTGATTTTGAACCTTTTTCTTTTCTTCATCACTTAGGTCACGTATGGTAGACTTTGAAAGTAAGGCTACCAATTCCGCACTTTGCGAAAGTTCTTTAAGCAGACGCTTACTGTTGCGTAGTATTAGCTTTTTAACAATTTTACCCATACTATCGTAAAACTGCTGGGCTAAATTCTTTTCTTTTAAATAAGGAATAATATCAAAATTCAATTTAAAGAATTGGGTAACGTCCGTAATAGATGTAGAGATAACGGTACGATCAAAGCCAAGATCTTCTCCTATACCAAAAATAAATTCAGATTCGGTATAATCCAAAGAATGATCCTCCCAAACGGTTAAACAGGCCATATCCAATAAATATAGGTTTTCCCATTTGTTCTTGTTGTTGACCAACCTTTCTCGGTAATTACCATCAAAGCTGTTCTCCGCACAACTAATATAGGTCAAAGAAGAAGCCAGTAATTGGGAAAGTTTATTGTCATTCCTATTCAACTCCCTAGAACTAAGGGCATCATAGGCAATGTTTATGGCTAGGTACTCAATTTCTTCAGCCTTCTCCTTTAAAGCAATAGTATTGTTTAAGAAATGTTTAAAAAGTAATACGTCAATAAATAATAAAGAATTGGTGATTAGGCTATTAAACGTTTTACTGATAATATTATCTTCAATGTATATTCTAGAGGTCATCAGTTTTTCAAGCTTGGCAGACGTCTTGTTACCGGTAAACCATTTGTCAAAAAAACCTGCTCTACTAATATTAAGTATTTCATAGAACTTAAAAACCTGCTCAATAAAGACCGAATATTCTTCGCCCCCTTCTAGGCGATAGGTAAAAAATAGGGCATGCAGTAAATTAATTTTTGCCTTCTCATCTTCAGAAAGGGTATGCTCCAAATCTATAAACTCCGGTATGCTGGCATTTAGACCATATACAAAACCACTTTTCTTAAGGGTAGCGTATAGCGCTTCAAAAGTTGGGAATGCATCTTGGTGTTTTTGCACCAACGAACCATATTTCTCAATCCAACCAGAGGAAGATGGGTTCATAATCTTAATAATTTAACACCGCAAAGTTAGCTAATTATTAGTTTAAACTTCTTTATAAATAAGTACTTCTATACTATAAATGGTTTTTTTGATGATTTGAATTTTAAGGAATTGGAACATAATTTAATTTTTTTTAAGAAAAAATGAACCTTCCATTTTTATCTCCGTAAGTAAGGGTGATTCTAATCTAAAAAAAGAGATAATGAAAAAATCAAAATTGTTTATGGGACTTGGGGCTTTAGCCCTAGTAGGAGGTCTTTTAGTGGCGGCAGATCATATTGATGCGCCTAGCTCTATGGGAACCACGGCAGATATCGCCGATTTTTATGCGTTTGAACCTACTGAAGGTTCGGACAACACCGTTTTTGCGGTTGATCTTCAATCTAATGTACTGCCAGATTTGGCTTATGGTACGTTCGATGAAAATGTATTACTGGAAATAAATATTGATACCGATAATGATTTGGTAGAAGATTTGGTAATACAAGCCATACCAAGAGATGGTAAAATGTACTTTTTTGGTCCGGTTGCACCAAGTGAAACAGGTTTGAACGGTTCAGTAATGGTAGATGCGCCATTAGGTTCAGTTGACATTTCTGCTGAAACTGCTATTGTAGAAACCACGGATAGTGGAGTTTCTTTATTTGCAGGTCCTAGACAAGATGCTTTTTTCTTTGACTTCTTTCAGTTCAATGAAGTAATTGGTGGTACGGCCCCTTTAGGTTTTAAACCAGCTGGTGATCCAGATTCTACAGATGATGACGATGAAACTGCAGTCGATACTTTTGATGGCGCCAATACAATGGCCATAGTTGTTGAAATTCCTAATAGTCTTTTAGGAACTACAACGGGACAAAATGCTTTGGGTCTAGAAGTATATAAGACTTGGGTAACTACAAATGTTAAGCAATAATAACTTTTTAAAAAATAGTAAGATGAAATTTAAAAATATAAAATATACGTTTTTGTCTCTTTTGGCAGTAGCCGCATTAGCTTCTTGTAGCAATGATGATGACAATACACCAGTAGTGGTTACACCAACATGTGATGATGGTATTATGAACGGTGATGAAACCGGGGTAGATTGTGGTGGTACATGTACCCCGTGTGAAGATGCTATGGAACCAATGGAGCCAGACTTTACAGGTACTTATGCCCAAGTAGATTTTATGGGTAGACCAGGTATCAATACGGTACTGAGTGCAGATGGTGATATTAAAGATGCGCATAACGTGTCTGTTCCTTCAGAAATGGCAGCTAATTTTCAAGCAGATTTTGAAGCTAGGTTAGAGGCATATCATGATGTGTACGCTAACATTTTAGGAGCTGATCCTGCAGATGTAAACTATGAAAACAACATATTAGGTTTAGATGCGCCTACATTAACAGGTTACTTGGCTGCCGATGTTTTAGAAGTTGCACCAAACTTGCCAACAACATACTTTAACCCTGGTACAGATGCAGATGATGACGGTAGAATTTTGGTTCCAGATGGTGATGAAGTTGCTTTGACAGGTAGAACTCCACAAGATGATGTTATTGATGTTTCATTGATTTTATTGTTCGGTGGTATGGAAGGAGACCGTTTTAGTGGTCAAGATACCGATGGTGATGGTATGGCAGATTTACCTAGATTAACCTCAGATGGCGTTGGGCTAACGGCCACTATAGGTACTACTTTCCCATATTTGGGAGCACCAGAATAAGAAGTTGCCTTCACCTTGCTTATTGTTAACGGTAGGTAAGATCGGCACATCCCTAAATTGTTTATGAAAGAGAAGGGAAGGGAGAGTTGAAAAGCTCTCCCTATTTTAAGCGATCCACAAAAAAACAACCTTATGAAATTAATAAAGCTATTAATAGTAGTGTTACTGGTATCATCTTGTAATACTAAGAATCATGATGCAATTGCAAAGAAAGAAGATTACAATAAGTTCTTGGTCGCTAACGAGATAAGAACGACATCAAAATATTTTGACCTTTGGAATTCTAAAATAAGACCAGATAGTATGCAGCTAACCAGTTTTGGTGTAGTAGGCGGGGAGTACAACAGGTATTTTCAACAAACTGGTGATATAGCGTTTTTAAAGAAGGCTGAAAAAAGTTTAAAAAGAGCCGTAGATATTGCCAATATTGGTAAACCGGGTTTTTATAGGGCTCTAGCAAGAAATTACATATCACAGCATCGTTTTAAAGAAGCGTTGCAATTGGCAGATTCTGCAGCGGCAATAGGTGGGGGAAAAAGTGAAACCCAAAGTCTCTATTTCGATGTTCATATGGAATTGGGTAATTACCCATTGGCTGAGCAGTATTTAGATAGCTTAAAAAACATGTCAGATTTCGGTTATATGATTCGTTTGGCAAAATGGAACGATTATAAAGGCGATTTAGATACTACCATTAGTTTTATGGAAAAGGCAAGAGCAAAGGCAGAACTATCGAAAAATAAAGATTTAATGCTGTGGAGCTATACTAATTTAGGTGACTATTATGGTCACGCAGGTAGAATAGAAGATTCATATCATCAATTTTTAAAGGCATTGGAAATAGATAATAACAACGCATACGCCAAAAAAGGTATTGCTTGGATCGTATTCTCTAATGACAAGAATGCACAGGAGGCCATTAGAATTTTAGATTCAGTGACCCAAACCTATAGCGCACCGGATTATTACTTATTAAAAGCAGAAATAGCGGATCATATTGGTGATGACATTGTACGAACTAAAAATTTGGACGAGTATTTTACCAGGGTAAAGAATACCGCTTATGGTGATATGTATAATGCCTATAATCTTGGTTTATATATTGGTGAGACCAAACAATATGACAGCGCATTGATTTTGGCACAACAAGAAGTGGAAAATAGACCCACACCGGAATCTTACAGTTGGTTGGGCTATAGCCTCCTTAAAAATGGGGACAAAGAACAGGCTATGAAGATTATGGATACTTACGTATACGGAAAAACATTTGAACCTGCGCTGCTTTACCAAGCTGCCGAGGTATACAAGGCAAACGGAAAAGAGGTAAGGGTAAAGGAGATTAAAGGAGAATTAATAGGGGCCATTTATGAACTGGGTCCTGGTATGGAAAAGCAAATTCATGATTTGTAATTGTTAGCCCAATTAGTTTCATTTCATGTTTGTTTTAGGTTGGATTGTTTTTTTTTTTCAACGCCACGATGTAAAGTCGTGGCGTTGTTATTATTACGCATTTCATCGAAAATTTGGTTTTTTTTAACAGGCGGATAGATGAAATGCATATATTTACCGACCAAATACATTTAAAATGCCCCAGCATCTTAAATAAATGAACTAAAATTAGTAACCAAGTAAACCAATTAGTGTTATGGAATACCTACTCTTTACATTATGGATTAGCTTAATGATTTTAATGGTCGGAAAAACCATTTTAGCCTACCGGTCTTTGCAAAAGACATTAGACCGTACAAATAATTCAATCTAAATTAATTTTCTAAGTAGTACCGGTAATAATAGTAGATCTAGTATCAAAGCTGTTACTAAGGTTACACTTATGATCAATCCTATGGTTACACTAGGCTGATGTATGGAAAATAACATTACCATAAAGCCGAAGAAAAGAATAATAGTTGTAATTACCAGGGCTCTACCGGTTTGCGCAAAGGTTTTCTCAAGGGCGGCTTCCTTATCCAGACCTTGGCTAATACCCAATTTGTACTTACCTAGAAAGTGAATGGTGTCGTCAACGGCAATACCAAATACAATGGCGAATACCACTGAGAGTGAGGCTTCTAACGGAATTCCTAAAAAACCTAGCATACCACCGGCAAATAATATGGGTAGAACGTTAGGTACAAGTGAAATAAGAAAGATTTTTATATCCTTAAAAACAAAAGCCATGATTACCCCGATCAGTAATAGGCCATAAAGTAAACCTTCAAGAAGACTACTTCTTATGTATTCTGAATTTTTATCCAACAGAATACTTTTGCCCGTTACTTTTATTGTAAGTAGTGTGGTGTCTAATTTTGTTTTGGCGAATAAATCGATATCGTTATAGATAATTTTCAGGTTATCCGTACCTATATCTTGTAATCTACCGTTAATACGGGCAATAGTTTCATCGGTATTTACAAATTTAGCCAACTGTTTACGAGCAAACTTACGTGTGTCTTTTTGATATTTTAAAAATGTTCTTTCATCATTGGGCAAAGAAAAATAGCTAGATTTATTTAGGTTGTTGGCCTTATTAAAGATTTTGTACGGTAGGTTGGCAGATTGTACGTTACCAATACTTTTAAAAGTCTTTAAATAAACCAGTAGCTTTTCAATTTCTACAGCCACTTTAAAATCAGTGACCTTATTGCCTTCAGTGCTCATAACTGCAATTTCCAAGGGCCTAAAGCCGGAAAAGTTATTTTGAAAATAATTAAAATCATTGGCAATTTTACTTTTGGCCGGTAGGGTATTCTTTAATTCTTGGTTGGTTTGTACCAAGTAAATACCCAAAACACAAAGACCGGTGAAAACCACGGTTCCCATTAAAATAGCTTTTGGATAATTTTTGGTAAACGTATTAACTTTTAAAAGATAGTTTACCCAATTCTCAGAGATACTTTTACGCCCGATCAATGATTTTTCAGGAAGAAAAATTAGTAGGGAACCTGTTAAGAAAATAACGGTTATGTAGGCTACAAGAACACCTATTGCCGCATTGATACCAAATTCTTGAATACTCACCAGCCTAGATGATAGTAAGGTTACAAAACCCACTGCTGTGGTTATAGAGGTGAGTAGGGTAGTCATGCCCACTTCTTTAAGGGAAGAGGTAATTGCTTTATATCGTGGTATACCTGTCTGTAATTTACGAATGTAACTGTCCGTTAGGTGTATGACGTCACTTGTACCAACAATAAGCATAAGAACCGGGTAAAAAGCGGCCATTGCATTGAGCTCTTTGCCAAGCCACCCCAATAATCCCATAAACAGTAACAGTGACATGGCAATGGAAAATACAGAGATAAGAACTACCGGCATACTCCGGTATACCAATAAGAGAATGATAAAGACTAAGATAGATGCCACAATTGTAGTGGTCAGCACCTCGCTTTTTTGCATTTCAACTATTGCTTCATAAAAAAATGCCCTACCTAAAATATGATAATCCGGTAAATTGTGTTTTTTTAATGATGCTCTAATAGTATTTAAGAGAAGTTCAGATTGCTTATAGTCCAAGTTATCATCGGTCTCCAATGCCAAAACCAAAGACTTTCTATTTTCATCTATCAGTACATTTATAAATAATGAATCTTCTTTTATCTTCTTCCAATCTTTTTGGTATTGGGAAGGGTCATCAATATGTATAATAGGCAATGTGGTATAGCCAAATGAAGTTTTAAGCGGATAGGAAAGCGAGGTTAAAGAACTACTTTCCAGAACATGAACAAAACTGTTACTTTCTTCTGAAAATGCTTTGAATTCCGTTAGAAATTCTTGTTGAAATACATTTGGTTCGTTCTTTACTGCAATAAGAAGAAAATTGTCGTCGGTACCAAATTCTTCAACGTAATCATTGTAAAACGCCAGATCGGGGTCTTCTTCAGGAAAAAACTGGCTAAAATCGAATGAAAATTGAAGTTCGTCCAATTTAGATACTGCCAATACCCCTAAAAGGACAAATACTAGTATAAAGAATTTTTTAAGGAAACTAAAGTTAACCTTCATAGAAAAGTATAAATCTATTTCGGGTGCAAATTTAATACTCTATTAGCTAATCAACATACTAAGAACCAAATAAGAATATTTGTTATGCAGGGGTAAGTAGTACCTAAAGAACCAAAACACCATGCTATGGCTACAATTCTATAAAATTGTCCAAATATAGGGTCCAGTCATAGTTTGTGTATTCAATATCTACATCTTTTGTAGAAGGTATGATATCGTTTTCTTTCAAGATTTTTTTAATACCGCTTTTTCCGCCAAAATCACCCCTAAACCAATTGAATAATGAAGTAACCTTAACCACATTAGATTCTGTATTGAACTCACTTGTTTTTTCTAAGTGCTTTTTTGTGCCTATTGCTAACTGTTCTGGTAGGCGTTCCCATTCATATATGGCTACTGGCGGACAATCTTTGGCGCCACAGTTCAACGCAAAATGTATATTGTACACAGGTTTTTTAACCCTTAATTTTCGTTCAAATTTGTTAGGGAACCATTTACGTATATAGCCTAAACCATATTCCCATTGAGATTTTCTAATAAGACCGTGTTCAATTTTTGCAAACGACACCATTGCGCCGGCAATCTTAATTTGCTCCAATTTAAAGAAACTGCCACGGTCATCATACAATTCAGGATTATTCTGTAAAATAACCTGTATATAAGCATTGTAAATATTCAACCAAAACGCCAAACGTTTATCATTGGTGGCAAGAGCGGCATCCAATTCCTTAATGGTGGTATTTGCTAAAATATTTTGTATTTCCTGAGTATCTTCTTCTGCCTTAATTTTATGTAAGAAAGATTCTGATAGCTCATTGAAGTCAACGCTATTGGTGCCAGCTTCCGTTTGTGCCTGTAAATTGGTTTTGGCCGTACATGACAATGCAAATAGAATAGCTAGAAAATATAGTCTTAATTTCATAATGTAGTTTTAGGTCACCTTACTTACGTGAATGTATTTGAAAGGTTTGTTTCACCTTGGTCGAGTATATGTTTAATTGATTACGTTAACTTTTTTAAAATTATAAAGCCGGTATTAAAACTATTTTGACCAACTTACGTAAATAAAGACAAGTTGGTACCAATCAAAACAATAATATTAACCAAATTTCTACGAATCAACCCGTTATATGATCAGTATAATTATACCTGCCCATAATGAATATGATAATCTACAGCGGCTTTTTAGTATTGCATGTTTTTTAGAGCATAATAAATTAGTAGAAGTAATTGTAGCATTGTCACCCGGTAATTCTGACGATATTGAATTGCTGGAATGTAGTAGCAAGGTAAAAATACTGCGTTGCAAGAATAAGGGTAGGGCTTCTCAAATGAATGAAGCGGCTAGTTTGGCAGTAGGCAATACACTGGTTTTTTTACATGCAGATGTGGTACCACCTGCCGAATTTATTGATAACATATTGCAAAGTTTAGAAGACGGCTATGATGCAGGATTTTTTTCTTATCGTTTTGATAAGGATAAATGGTACCTGCGAATAAACGCGGCCTTTACGGCTAAAGACGGCTTGTTTACGGGTGGCGGGGATCAATGCCTGTTCATTAGGAAAAAGGCATTTGAACAGCTAGGGCGTTTTAATGAGCAACAGGTGCTTATGGAGGATTTTGAATTTTTTGCAAGGATGAAGAAAGAGCGGATATCTTACACTATAATAAAGAACGATTTGGTAGTTTCGGCACGTAAATATGAATCTAATTCGTATTTACGGGTCAATTTGTCCAATTTCATCTTAGTGGTACTTTTTAAGTTGGGATATCCAGGAAATAAATTAAAATCGCTTCATAATAAATTGATACGCACCCCATATAATGGTTGAAATAATTAACGGTATTCAACAAATAGGCATTGGAGTATCAGATGTCAAAAAAGTATTTAATTGGTATAGAAACCATTTAGGTTTTGATATTTTATTATTTGAAGATGAGGCAGTTGCGTCATTGATGTCTCAATACACCAATAATAAGGTTGAGAAAAGGGAAGCATACCTATCGCTCAACATGACCGGTGGTGGTGGCTTGGAAATTTGGCAATTTAAAGACCGAATTCCCGTAGCATCTGAAAATCCTATAAAATTCGGCGATTTAGGTATATACGCTATGAAGATAAGATGTGGTAATCTTATGAAAATGCATACGTACTTAAAAGAAGTAGGGGTGCTTAATTTATCGCAGATAAACCATACCCATAAGCCAAATTTCTATTTTAACGACCCCTTTGGAAACCGTGTTCAGCTGGTAGAGGATATGTATTCCTTCTCTAAACAGTCTTCATTAAATGGGGGAGTGCTAGGTGCTGTTATAGGGGTAAGCGATATTACGAAATCTATGGGCTTTTACTCTACTATGCTGGGGTATACTAAAGTGGTGTACGATGCAATAGATTCAGTTTTATCCACCGATAAGAAAATGTGCAGAAGAGTAATATTACAGCAAGAACGTACGTCTGTTGGTGGATTTGGAGACCTTTTGGGACCTACGCAGCTAGAACTTGTTCAGCTGTTAGATGAAAGGCCAAACAAGATTTTTGAAAATAGGCTATGGGGCGATTTGGGTTACATTCACCTATGTTTTGATGTATCTGGTATGGCTGTGATAAGGGAAAAGGCGATCAAGAACAACTCTCCTTTTACCGTAGACAGTGCCAACAGTTTTGATATGGGCGATGCCGCCGGACATTTTAGTTATATGGAAGATCCAGATGGCACGTTGATAGAATTGGTAGAGACCCATAAAGTACCTATCTTAAAAGCGCTAGGTTTGTATTTAAACCTAAAGAAAAGAAATCCAAATAAGACCTTACCTAAATGGCTAGTAAAGAGTCTTGCCCTACACAGGGTTAATACAGACCGTTGATTCTATGGGCTAATTTTGGCTGGTATTTCTTATGAGTCCTATACCCGAAAAGAAGAAAATGGCACCTAAAACACCATAGACAATAAGTTGTTTTGTTGTTCCGCTGCTATTAGCGAATAATATTGCAGTATAAACCAGCCCACCGATTCCTAATAAGGTAAGCACCGTTCCAAAAATTTTCTTTAAATCCATGGTGGAAAAATAATAAAAAAAATGGGCAGTTTATAAAAACTGCCCATTAATACATAAATTTTTATTGCTACCGCCAAAGGATATAATACCCCTGGGCTTGCCTCTAATTTAAAAGTATGTTTCCTTTATATGCCTCATAGGCTTTCCCTTAGGTGTTTTATATCTTATGAAGCATTGACGACCCCAAGGGTATACAATTGTTCAAGGGTTGGCGATTCACTACCGCCAGCAGGTTCTAAGGTAATACCAAATGCCTCTGAGTTATTAGGATTATTTAATGCAAAGACTTTGTTTTCATCTGTTGCAAAATCTTCAAGAAGTCCCATACTAGTTGGTGTAAGCGGTGAAAGTTTAAGAGACCAAACTTGGTAAACAAAACCATCTGGCGGTTCTGGCAGCCCTTTGGCATCTATAAATACTTTTTCTTCTTGTTTGTTCCAATACGCCTTGGCGTATGAAGTAGGTGAAACGTCTTGCCCTCCTAAAGGGATTACACTAATATTCTTATCTCTAAGTGTATTCAATAATTTTTGGGTCTGTTCTAAAGAAGAATCGGTATCGGCAATTTGTTGTTCTAAATCTACATTCTGCTTTTCTACGACTTCAATATTAGACTTTAAATCTTGATTTTGCTGATACATCCAGAAGAGTCCTACAGCCAATAAAACAGATGCAGCCCAACCCATATAAGATAAGAATGGAGTACTACGTTTTTCATTAATATCAACTACCTTGACCTCACCATTTATTCTATTCATCAATGCTTTAAATGAATAATGATATCCTGGTGAAGCTTTTCTGGACAATTCTAATATTGAAGCCTCAATTTCCTCGATCTCCTTTTTTATTTCTGGATACTCCTTGGCATAGTTGGCAATCTCAAGATTTTCTTTCTCTGAGAGAATACCGGCCACGTAAAGCTCCAAAATTCCCGATGCTATGTATTTTTCTACATCCATACTATCTTACCTCCATATTCTCCCGTAATTGGGAAATGCAACTTCTATTTCTTGTTTTTACAGTGCCTAAGGGAATTTCCAATTCTTCTGCAGCATCTTTTTGTGTATATCCCCTAAAGTATAACAGTTCAATGATCTGAACACATTTTTCCTTTAAATTCTGTACTAGGTTTCTCAAACCCTTGGTGTCTACTGATGAACTTTCTTCTTCTTCCTTGAGTTGTAAAATACCTACGAAGTAATCTGCGGAAAGATTCTTTTTATCATTTTTATACGACCTACTGCGTATTTCATCGATAGCTGCATTTCTGGCTATGTTAAGGATCCATGTGAAAAATCTACCTTTAGAAGAATTATAACTTTCACAGTTATTCCAAATCTTTATAAATACGTCTTGACAGATTTCTTGGGCCAATGCATCGTTTTTTACTATGGTATTGATAACTCCACAGATATTTTCACCATACATGCCATATAGTTTTTCGAAAGCCAAAGGGTCCTTCTTTTTAAATTGATCAACCAATAGGTCTAATTGCATATTAAATATTTTGTAACGGTTAAAAATAGAAAAAGCTGTTCTAAGAACAGCTTTTATCCATACTATTATTAACCCTATTCAATAATACCGGCACAACTAACACGTGCACCAGCAGCACCACTAGGTTGAGAAGTGTAATCATCTACACCTTGGTGTACAATAACCCCTTTTCCTAAAATGTTCTTATTTTCATCATCACAGCCAATACACCATTCATCAGTTTCAAATTCAACTTTGGCGTTACCATCGGCATCTGCTGTAAAATTACCTATATCGCCTTTATGGTATCCTTCGCTTGCCCCCCATTTACCATGTGGTTCATTTGTCGGGTTCCAGTGTCCACCGGCAGAAGATCCGTCTGCGGCAGTACAATCTGCCGTTTGGTGAATATGAATGGCATGCTCGCCTTCAGATAAGCCAGATAGCATGGCTACCATTTCTACCTCGTCATCGTCTTGCGTGAAGGTTACTTCACCTTTTACATTACTATCGCTTTTTGGTTCCAACATAAATTTAACGACAGTTTCTTCATCGTTCATTTCTGCTTTAGCCTCATCCATTAAATCTTCAACTTCTTCTTTTGCTTCAGACGCTTCTTTTTTAACTTCTTTACAGCTAAAGGTTAACAACAGCGCTAAGAGCGCTAGTTCAATTTTAAATATTTTCATTTTTATAGTGTTTAAAGGTTATTTGATAAAGTTACATATTAAAAATTATACCTTTTGCTCAATTCCAATTGATTTTAACAGAAACGGATTACGCAAAAAAATATCTAATATATTTCCGGTTTATTTTTCTTTCTTTTTAAAAATGCCACGCAGATCGGTGTTATAAAAAACACCAATTTGTAAGCGATCGTAATTAGCCCCTGTAAAGTGATTTTTTAAGTAACCAAATTGCATGCTTAAATCTTCGGTAACATTAACCCCTAGTGCCGCATAGGCACGGTTTTGACCAAATGCACTGTCTTGTAGATTTATGAAAATCTCATCATAGAAATTCAAGAAAAAGATATCGGTTAGGGGCAAGGTCATTTGAATTCTATAACGGGCTCTGTGCAATGTGTTGCTATCACCTGTAAAATTGTTTTGTATAAACCGCTGTTCTAAACGATAGCGATGCTCGAAATTAAATTCCCACACTTTATTTTTAAGAATGAATTGCTCAAATATGCGATGCTCGGAAATTGAATTGTTTTCGACTAAAGTATTTACACCAAGTTCATCAAGCTCCGTAAAAGTAGGATCGGTTTCAATAAATCCGTAGCCTAAAGTAGCGATAGCATCAGGATTAATATGATAATTCACCCCAGTTCTTAGAAGCAACTGGTTAAAGTTCGAAGCCATTTCATAATATCTAAATTGAGCTTCGGTATGTATACTCCATTTATCGGCAATTTTATTGGTTCCAAAATACATGAACCAACTACCAAAATCGTCTTCTCCTGTACCACCACTTTGAGCATTTATTTGATTAATAGTTGCTAATAATACTAGTAACGTAAAAACTTTCTTCATTCTTTAATTTAATATGAAACTTAAAATTTTGGCTTTACTTATCGCCTTCTTCAATGGGTGTTGCTTTATCCTTCTTCAAATACAAATCTAAAAAATCTAAAACCCTACTATACGCTTCGATCTGATTTTCTTTTTTTACGAAACCATGACCTTCATCTTCAAAGAGCACGTATTCTACGGGAACACCGTTCTTTTTTACACCTGCAACAATTTCGTCAGATTCTACTTGTAGTACTCTAGGATCTTGAGAACCTTGTAAAACAATTAAGGGTTTGATCACCTTATCGGTATGAAACAAAGGGGAAATCTCTTTTAACCTTACGGAATCTGCACTGTAAGGGTCTCCTAATTCTTTATATAAGGCATCTTTAAAAGACTCCCACCATGGCGGTATACTTTTTAATGTTCGTACCCAATTGGTTACGCCAAACAAATTTACCCCAACGGCAAACTCTTCTGGGGTATAGGTCAATGCCGCCATAGTCATATAACCACCGTAAGAGCCGCCAATGATTCCAATTTTATTAGCATCTATTTCTGGCTGTTGGGCAAGCCAATTTTTACCTTCTACACAATCTTTTAAATCCTTATCGCCATGGTTTAAATCATCCATTTGATAAAAAGTTTTGCCATAACCGCTACTACCTCTGTTGTTAACGGCTAGTACGGCATACCCATGATTGGTCAAATATTGAATAAATGAGCTAAAGTTCTGTCTACTTTGTCCGCCCGGTCCGCCATGAACCCAAACCAAGGCAGGTACTTTGGTGTCCGCACTTGCCTGGTGGGGCTTGTAATAAATGGCAGGAATTTCAACCCCATCAAAAGACTTGTAACGTATTACTTCTGCGTTCACCAAGTCTTCACCATTTATTTCGCTATTTAAAACATTGGTCAACTGGGTCTGTTCTTTGGTTTCTAAATTATAAACGAACAAATTAGAAGGGGTGTGTGACCCACCAGCATAAAAACGCATTAGTTTTTCATCATCTGAGAAATCTACACTGGTTACGTCCAAACCATCCAAAGAAGGAAGAGCAACATTTTCACTGGTGCTAACATTCTTTATTTCAATGACATTCTTGGCATCTTCGTTAATATAAGTCACTTGATAGGTGCCGTTTTCCGTAAAATAGGTACCCCATATATCCCAATTTTTCTGCATCACCTTTTCTCTGTTGCCAGTGGCAATATCGTACTTCATTAAATAAGAGAATTCCTCTCCATCATCTGTGGTATAATACAAGGAAGAACCATCATTGGAAAATCCAGAGCTACTGTTGGCGCTTTGATTTTCATTGATTTTGGTCAGCTTTTTATCTGAGACGGTGTAAATAAACAAATCGGAATCATTGGTATTGATCGGCTTGCCCAAGGTTATATATTTCTTGTCCTCGGAAATTCCGTCAATGCTATAACCTTCCGTATTTTCATAGATCAGGGTAGGCTCAAGAGTTTCTAAGTCCATTTCATAGATATCATCATTTCTAGGGTTTCTCTCGTTAGAAGTATAGTAAAAACTCATATCATCTTCTGCCCACCCGTAGAACGATGCACGGGCACCTTCTGCCGGTGTAAGGTCGGTCTGCGTACCGTCTAGATCTCTGACGTAAATATGAAATATCTCATCACCGTTTCCATCCATTCTAAACAACATGCGTTCATCTTTTGGAAAATAGGATATGGCGAATACAGATGCACTGTCAGACATGGTAACGGGAGTCAATTCACCGCCGCTTGTAGGCACCGTATACATGTTGTAAATACCAGATCTATTACTTGAGATAAGTAATTTAGAATTATCAGGGGAAAAACTACCGCCACCAATGGCTTCGTTATCCATCATTTGTTTGATGGTATAGGTCTTCATCGTTTCTGCAATAGAAGGTTTTTTAGGTTCTTCTTTACAGCTTAACATAAGCGTAAACACAAAGCAAGCCATTAGGTACTTCATAGTAGTGGTTTTTAGAATGTTAGACTTTTACATATTAATTCAAATTAAAAACTTCTGTTTCTTTAAAAGGTGATATATCTAAGCTTTTCATATTAGTTTGGTATTCTACCCATTCTTTGGCGAAGAAAGCATTTGTTTTTTGTAGCGCGCTCTGCAGATCATCTTTGGCAAATTGCATTAATTGTTTTTCCGTTGCCGTCATACCGGTTTTTCTAGATCCTACGTAGCGCCTTGCAATTTGAATACGTTGCATTACCGTCATTTCTTTACTACGGGTTATTCCTTGTCTTTTATCGACCTTACCTAAATATATAGCGGTGATAGAATCTATTTGTTTAATGATATCTTTAGAGGCGTCTATTTGTTCTTTGTACTTTTTATCGTCCTCTTTTTTCAGATCTTTTTGAAACTTCTCTGCAACCTCTTTACTTTTTGCCAATTGCTGTACCGCATCTGCTGCTGTCTGCATGTATGATTCCAATTCTTTTCCGTTTGCATAGGCTTCATTGATTCCTGTTTGAGATACTTCTAAACGTGGGTCTGATTTTACCGTAATCGTAGTTTCTTCTTCCAGATCACCGTATAACATTTTTATGGTATAGGTGCCTGGTTTTACGTCTAAACCGCCAGATTCTTTCTTTTTGGTCTGTACTTTTCTAGAAGGTCTATCCGCGCCTTTTTCATCCATTCCCCAGTAGATTCTGTGAAATCCTGCTTTTTCAGGAGTCTTGTATTTTAAAGTACGGATCAGTCTATCGCCATCGTAAAAATCGAACTGAACGGAATCTTTCTTTTGAACTCCGGTCAACGCAACGGTATCTGTTTTTTCTTCTGTTTTTTCATCGGATGAATCCTCTTTTTTACCCTTCATGCCCTTGCCCTTTTTGGCAGCTTTTTTACCTTCCTTTAAATAATAGGTAATCATAGCACCTGACTTTCTGTTTACACCTTGGTAAAGACCATCGGCACCAAAACGACTGCCTGTAGGTTGTTGGTAAGATGCCTGATATGCTGTTGGCGGAGTAAATAATTCTATTTCCTTGTTTAAAATTGTAACATCTGCGGCTAGAGCCCGTAACGGACGAATATCATCTAAAACCCACGCAGCACGACCAAATGTACCGATTACCAAATCTTGCTCTCTTGGGTGAATGGCTAAATCTTTGGTAGAAACCGTTGGGAAACCTTCGGTCCATTTTTGCCATTTTTCTCCGGCATTGAAAGAAACATACAATCCGTCATCGGTACCTAGGAACAATAAATTAGGATTTTCAGGGTCTTCAATAATAGATAGGGTATAGCTTTCTACATCTGTAGCATCAACAATTCTTGTCCAAGTTTTACCATAGTCTTTGGTGCGGTACGCATATGGCGTATAATTGAATCTTCTGTAATCGTTGGCGATCAACAATGCTTCACCTTTATTATGGGCAGATGCCTTTATTTGCGGAATCCAACTTCCTTTTGGTAAGCCTTTGATGTTTGCGGTTACTTCTGTCCAGGTTCCTCCACCGTTTTGGGTATAGTGCACACGACCGTCATCAGAGCCTACCCAAAGCATATCCTTTTCAACTGCAGAGGGTTCAATAACCAAAATTGTGGTATGGTTTTCGGCACCGGTTGCATCCATAGATAGACCACCACTTTCACTTTGCTTTTGTTTTTCTGGATCGTTAGTTGTCAAATCAGGTGAAATCACTTTCCAAGTCAATGCCTTATCCGTACTCTTGTGTACAAACTGACTACCAAAATAAACGGTACTGGTATCAAAAGGATCTTGACTAATGGCCGAGTTCCAATTGAAACGTAATTCGGTATCCGCATCTGGTGGAGTAGGGCGTACAATGTAGTTATCACCGGTTACATGATCAAAACGTTGTACATTACCTTGTTGGCTCATGGTATACCCATATCTGGAATCTACAGGATCTGGAACAACATCAAAACCGTCACCAAAACTAATTTCTTGCCAGTAGCTATTACGAATTCCCTGTGCTTTCCAAACATAGGCAGGTCCTCTCCAAGAACCGTTATCTTGCATACCGCCATAGACGTTATATGGATATTCATTATCTACTGCAATATGGTAGAACTGCGCAACGGGAAGGTTGCCCACAAATCGCCATGTTTTTCCGCCATCTTTAGAGATATTGAGTCCGCCATCATTACCGTCCATCATAAACTGTCCGTTTTCTGGGTGGATCCAAAAGGCGTGATGATCGGGGTGTACCCCGTTATCCGCACGGTATGCCGGCATCAATTGCGTAAAGTTTTTACCGCCATCTTGCGAAACGTTCACATAGGTGAATACGGAGAATACCCTGTTTTCATTTTCTGGGTCTACGTAAATTTCAGAGTAATAGAAAGGTCTGTTACCTATATCACTCTTATCGTTTACTTTTTTCCATTTAAAACCGCCATCTTCAGATTTATACAACGCATTCTTTTTAGCTTCAACCAAGGCATAGATAACTTCAGGTTTTCCCGGAGCAATGGCAACACCAATTCTACCCAGGTCACCGGCAGGTAAGCCATCTTCCTCGCTTAATTTTTTCCAGTTTTTACCACCATCGTGGGTCATGTAAAGTCCGCTACCTGCGCCACCGGAGTTAAAGAACCAAGGTTCGCGCTTGTGTTCCCACATAGCAGCGATCAGTTTATTAGGGTTGGTAGGATCCATAATAAGATCTGCAACCCCTGTTTTATTATTTACGAACAACACCTTTTCCCAAGTCTCGCCACCATCGGTAGTCTTAAAAACTCCGCGTTCTGGGTGTTCTCCCCAAGGAGATCCAATAGCACCTACATAAACCGTGTTAGGGTTCATGGGGTCTATTTTGATTCTATGAATATGTCTGGTTTTTTCAAGCCCCATAGATTTCCAGGTCTTTCCACCATCAAGGGATTTGTATACTCCGTAACCACCGTTTAAGCTATTTCTTGGGTTACCTTCACCAGTACCAGCCCAAATTATGGACGGATTACTTTGTTGAATAGCAAGCGCACCAATAGATGCGGTCACTTCTTTATCAAAAATAGGTTCCCATTTTACGCCACCGGAAGTAGATTTCCATAATCCGCCAGAAGCGGTACCTACATACATAATATCCGGGTTGTCATTGACAACATCAATGGCGGTTACACGGCCGCTCATACCACCGGGACCAATGTTACGGGGCTTTAGGTCTTGAACCAGGTCCATTTTAAAATCTTGTGCAGAAACGAAAATAGATGCGAAAAGCATCAACAGGGAGAGTAATCTTCTTGTCATTTGAGTGGTTTGTTAGTTATGTTTCTAAAAATAGCGGAAAAGAAAAGGAAGTATTCTTAAAAGGATGTTAACAGTATGTAGTTTTGAAGAATCCGTAATCCTTTAACAGTTTTGTGGTCCAGTGATCAGTTTTCAGTGTTCAGTTGGCAGTAGCAGTTTTCAGTTGATGGTTACAGTGTAGTTAACGGTGCTGAATGGTCAGTTCGAGTGGCTTTTTAGTTGTAGCATAGCGGAAACTGAAAAGTTGCCTGCCTGCGGGCGGGCAGGTATCGAGAATTTTTGGAACACATAAAGGTTCTCGATACAAATTTCTCGTTCCTCGAAATTCACTCGAACTGACCAATGATTAGTAGGTCACTGAGCGTAGCCGAAGTGATAGTTTGTTCAGTTGGCAGTATCAGTTTTCAGTTTTCAAAAAACAGTTTTCAGTTTTCACCAATAGTTGAGCCATGCGTTTCTCCTAAACCAAGGTCACTGAGCGTAGCCGAAGTGACCGAGCAACGAGCAACGAGCAACTAACAACCAACACCCAACTACCAATCAAAGAACTTGAAAAATCCCGAACAACTCGTTCCCTTGTCTTGGTTTAATGGAGTTATAGCAAGGATCGAAAGTGATCGTTTTAAAATAGGGTGATAAATAATTGATGTACAGATCTTTGTTTCCGCCAAAAGGTCGTTTTTCCATATCACCGGTTAGGGGAAAAGTGAACCAGAGTCCCACTAATTTCCCATTAGATTTTAATAGGCTTGCCATTTGTTTGGCATAGGCATTTCTATTAGCATCGGTAGGTACAAAGGAGCAGAAAAAGGTTTGCTCTAAAATTAGATCGTATTGGCCTTTGAACTCAAAAAAATCAGATTGGTGCATGTTTTCATCGGGGAAATCGGGATTTCTTTTTTTAAATTCTTTTAGCGGAATTTGGGAAATATCTAGAATATGGACATTGGTAAATCCTTGCTTCCAAAGGTATTCGGCTTCGTAAGCATTTCCGGCACCCGGAATTAAAATCTGAATCGATTTATCGGTTAATTGATCGGCATATTCTTTAATGGGCGTAGAAGGGTAGCCAATGTCCCAA
Organism: Maribacter huludaoensis; assembly: GCF_029350945.1. Lineage (GTDB taxonomy): Bacteria > Bacteroidota > Bacteroidia > Flavobacteriales > Flavobacteriaceae > Maribacter > Maribacter huludaoensis. The sequence goes on from NZ_JARKMS010000003.1 coordinate 24,414, forward strand.
CCCATATCTTTATTTATATACCTTTCTGTCCAATAATGCTCTTCTTCTTTCAAGATAATAGTATTTGTCGGTACAGTAAATTTAATCAGAATTAGCCAATTTCAACCAGCTATGTAGAATTGAATACCATTGATCATAGTTTCATTGCCGTAGATAAATCAAATACCTATCTTTCGTATCTACTAAATACCAACTACTTAAATTCATGAAATACTCTTTTTTATCGGTAATGGCAATTTGCCTAACGTACGTATGTTCAGCACAGACAAATCCACAATGGGCACGTTACCCGGCCATTTCTCCCAACGGTGAAACTATTGCGTTTACGTACAAAGGAAACCTCTTTACAGTTCCTGTAGATGGTGGCGTGGCAAAACAGCTAACGTACCACGTTGCTAATGATTATGCTCCGGTTTGGAGCAAGAACGGAGAAAAAATTGCTTTCTCTTCGGATAGGTACGGCAATTTTGATGTGTATATCATGGATGCCAAAGGCGGACCGTCAACCAGATTGACATACCATAGTAACGATGAAAAGGCGTTCAGTTTTTCTGCAGACGATACCGCAGTTTTATTTGGCGCCATGCGATTGGATGATGCCGAGCATCGTCAATACCCAACAGCATCACAACCAGAACTGTACAGTGTTCCCGCAAATGGGGGCAGGGTAGATCAGGTGTTGACCGTTCCAGCAGAAGATGTTCAAGTAAATGCCGATGGTTCTAAAATGGTATATCATGATAAAAAAGGCTATGAAGATGCCTTTAGAAAGCATCACACATCTGCCATTACCAGAGATATTTGGTCGTATGAACCAGCAACGGGAAAACATACCAAATTAACCAATTTTAAGGGAGAAGACCGTAATCCGGTATTTTCAAAAGACGGTAGTGCCATTTACTATTTAAGCGAGCAAGAAGGCTCTTTTAATGTCTATTCCATGTCGTTGACGGGAGCACCAGAAATTACTGCACATACCAATTATAAGACCCATCCGGTACGCTCGTTAAGTATTGGGAACAATACCTTGGCATTTGGTTATGATGGTGAAATTTATACGCTAAAAGCCGGTGAAGGTGCTAAGAAGGTAGAAATCATAGTAAGAACGCAAGAAGATAGTAATGCTATCACCTATAAATCGGTCAACGGTGGTGTGCAAGAAATGGATGTAGCCCCTAACGGCAAAGAAATTGCATTTATAAGCAGGGGAGAAGTATTTGTGACCTCTGTAGATGGTTCGTTGACCAAGCGTATCACCAACACCCCGGAACAGGAACGCTTTGTAAAGTTTACTCCAGATGGCGCATCTGTAGCGTACAGCAGTGAACGCAATGGCAAGTGGAGCATTTTTAAATCTTCAAAGGTGCGATCGGAAGAACCTTATTTCTTTGCGGCTACCCTGATCAAAGAAGATACTTTGGTAACGTCTGAAAATGATATTTACTCGCCTGAGTTTTCTCCGGATAGTACCTATGTGGCATATATAGAAGATAGAAAGACCTTAAAGGTCAAGAATTTAAAGACGAAAGAGGTCACCACATTACTGACTCCAGATGAAATCATACATATGAGGGACGGAGACCAGTATTACCAGTGGAGTCCGGATAGCAAATGGCTATTGGTAGATTGGAGTGTTTCACTGAACAACACGGAGGTGCTTTTGATATCCATGGATGGGAAAAAGCGTAAAAACCTGACCCAAAGTGGCTATTATGAGTACTACCCAAAATGGGTGAAAGATGGTAGTCAGATCATGTATTTCACTAACCGTAACGGACTAAAAAGTTATGCCACCAGTGGTTCTTTTGAGACCGATGTATATACCATGTTCTTGACCCAAGAGTCTTGGGATAAATTCAACAATACCAAAGAAGAGTATGATCTGTTGAAAATGATAGAAGAGACTAAAAAAGAAAAAGAAGGCGAGGATAAAGACGATAAAAAGAAGAAGGATAAAAAGGATGAGAAGCCAAAGGTAAACACCTTAAAGTTCGATTTGGAGGATGTAGACCGAAGAAAGGCGCGATTAACCATACACTCCTCTAAACTGTCTGATGCCGTACTCTCAAAAGATGGGGAAAAACTGTACTACCTGACCAAATTTGAAAAGGACTATAATCTTTGGGAAACCGAAATACGTACCAAAAGCACCAAAATGTTGGTGGCGCTAGGTGCAAAATCGGCAAGTTTACAGTGGGATGCCGAGAAGGAAAACTTATTTTTATTATCAGATGGTAGCATTTCTAAAGTAGATGTCGCGGGCGGTAAAAAAGAACCGGTGAAACTGAATGCCGAAATGGTATTGGATGCCGATGCCGAACGTAAGTTTATGTTCGATCATATTTGGCTAAAGACCAATGGCATATTTTATACCTCTACCTTTCATGGAATTGATTGGCATGCTATGCGTACCGAATATGAAAAGTACCTGCCGCATATTGGCAATGACTTTGAGTTTATGGAAATGGTATCGGAAATGTTGGGAGAGCTGAACGTAAGTCACGCCGGCGGACGCTTCTACGGTGCCATTGAAAATGGTGATGAAACCGCATCGTTGGGTATTTTTATGGATTATGATTATAAAGGCGACGGAATAAAAATTACCGAAGTCATAAAAGGCGGTCCGTTGGATAAGGCTGGTTTTGACATTTCACCCGGCATGATTATACAGAAAATAAACGGTGAGACCATTGGTGCGGACACGGATGTGGCGCGCTATTTAAACCGCATTGCCGGAGATTTTACCCTGCTTGATATTGTGGATGAAAAAGGCAAAAAGAAACAGCTGACCGTAAAGCCTATTTCGCTAAGGGAAGAAGGAGGTCTGTTGTATGACCGTTGGGTGAAAACCAATGAAAAGGAAGTGCTGGAAAAGAGCAATGGAGCCTTGGGCTATGTGCATATACCCGGAATGGCAGACGGACCTTACCGTACCATTTATGAAGAAATGCTGGGCAAGTTCAATGATAAAAAAGCGGTCATTATAGATACCCGTTTTAATGGTGGTGGCGATTTAGTGGCAGACCTGGCCATGTTCTTTACCGGTATACCATTTTTATCTTACGAAACCGAGGATAGGGTAGTTGGTGGCGAGCCAACCTCTAGGTGGACAAAACCAACCTTGGCCATGTTCAATGAATCTATGTATAGCGACGGTTCTTGCTTTGCGAGCGGTTATGTGGATCTAAAGATCGGTAAGACCGTGGGAATGCCCGTACCGGGTACCTGTAGCTTTGCCGGTTGGGAACGTTTGCCCAATGGAGGTGTTTGGGGCGTAGTACCCGTAAGTGCCAAAAACAAAGCAGGCGAGTGGATGGAAAACAACGAGACCAATCCAGAGTTCATTGTTAAAAACCAACCCGGTGTTATTGCAAACGGCATTGATCAGCAATTGGAGAAGTCAATAGAGGTGTTATTGAAAGAGGTGAAGTAACGCTGAATTTAGGAATAAGGGATAATTACGATTGTACATATATTTTTATATTTAGGGATATGTACAATTGTGTACATATACAATAGTTAGCAGTAATATGAAAAAAAAACCAATACTTATCTTATTATTTTTCACGACTATTATTTGTTTCTCTCAAATTAATTCAAATAATAAAAACTTCTATTGGGTACAAGATAGTGTTAAAACCTATAAAAGTGCGACTGATAGCTGGAACAATAAAAAAAGAAAATTTAATATTAAAGCTTTCACCCATAATGATTCCATTTCTGTAAATAAAGGAAAAATGATACTTACAAACATTAATAATGATTCTATATTTTTTGTATCAACTCCTATTAATTATTCATTAATCGAATTAATTGACTCTACAAAAACAAGAAGCATTCACAAATATTATAACTTCATAAATAAAAGTTGGATGCTTTCTAAGCAGGTTAATTATGATTTCACTAAAAAAGAACTCTTTAAAAAGGAGTCTTACTTTAAATATTACGATACATTAAATACAGAAATAAGTGTTACTCGTATAGGCAATAAAAAAATATTAGAAACACACTATAATAAATATTCAAATGGACCCATTACAAAGGACACTCTGTTTTACTCTGTTTTTAATAGCTTAGGTAAAATAGAAATTCAAGTAAGACAAGGATTAAATCAAAACAACAAAACCCCGGTATATTGGAAAAGATATTTTAAATACAATGAAAAGGGATTAGTAATTAAAAAAATTGATTCAAATAACGTTAATGGTCAACTTAAATATTCAGGATTTGAGGAATTCTCTTACGACAATAAAAAGAGGCTAACCTATAGAAGAATATTAAATGAATATGAAAATTATCTCAATTTTAAAGTTTGGTACTCTTATGATGAAAACAATAATTGTACTAAACAATACTATGAGAATAAAGATAACGGCTATCCATTTGTTCTAAAAAAATTCACATACAATGACAATAACCAAATCATTAGTTATACTCATGAAAAGAAATTAAAAGAAAACGAAAAATACAAAACAATTGATAGTCTCTCTTTCAAGTATGATAAAAAGTTCGGAATTTTAATAGAAATAAAAGAGAACAAGAAATTAAATTATAAGGTTGATTTAGACACTCACGGTAATATAATAAGCAGAAGTAATCAAAAAGATTATATAACAAATTTATCTTTTAATTACTCAATCCCATATGAAAAGATAAAGACAATATTTGAAAGCCCGAACAACAAAAATCGTTATAAATCAATTGAAATTAATAACAATGGTATAGTTTATAAAGTAATTGAAAAACCTTACTCTCATTGTTTAGAAGCAATAACAACCAAAAGACTTAAAAAAGAAAAATGGGAAATAACAAAAATTCGACAGTACACCTATAAAAAGATAAATTAAAAACTACTGCTAACAATGGCTATAATTAATACGGGTTTTAGGCTTTGAGCTAAGGTCTGTGTATATTTAAAGAGTCCGCCAAATCTTTTGGATTTGGCTTTAAAATGAAAAAATTAAAACAAAATAAAAAGTTTTGGCTAAGTGCTTGATCCGAAATTAATCGCTTTTTAATTCCCGTACTAATCATAGCCTAAGCCGTTAGCAAAAATATGAAAAAAGACTCTACTATTTTAAACGACCTAAAGCATTTAGAATACATAAGCAAGAACAAGCCCGATATTGTTTCTGGACTAATTGCTAAAGGATATAATGACGATGAAATTATAAAAGAATTAGACAATTACAAGTTTAAAAATAATTGGAATGGCAACTATTTTGGTTTTATATTATTAGCTATATCTGGAGTTTTACTCTATTTCATAAAACCTGTTCGTGGTTTTTTTGAATACAAATTTAGTTCAAGTGGAGATTTTTTGAAATTAAACGAATTGGTTCTTAAACCTTTTTTAGCTCTATTGTTAATTTTCATTGGTATCAACATTATAATAAACAGAGGTTATGTGAATAGAAATCTTAAACTAACAAGCATAGCATTTTTATTGTTCTTTTGTTTCTCAATTTTAAGGGCTGGTTCTATAAATAGTAATCCATTAACAATTATAGCTTCAATAGTAGCAATAGTTACCCTATTGAGCTTTAAATTAAATAGCTCTAAAAAATCTGATGGAGAGGTTTTACTTAATTACATAAAATCTGAAAAGTCTAATAAAAATGCACTTAAACAAATATTTTACAAAAAATGGAAAGGTTCTTCCATATTCGTTTTCCTATTATTAGCTTCTATTCTTTTTATCATTACCTCAATTTCGATAGATTTTAATGATCCCGAAAAAATGCATATTCCTGTTTTATTAAGAAAACCTTCATCTTTTGAGAACATATTATTAATTACATCTAAGATATTGCTTTTTGGGAGCTTTATCTGTGCTCTATTAATGAATATCAATTATAAAATGTTCAAGCTTGCGCTAATAGGATTAATGGTAATATCTGCAGGACATATAATAGCATCTTTCACTCACATCGATTTTCAACCTACAATATATCCCGCGCTAATGATACTTTTGTCCGGGACTTTTAAGCTTCTGACAAAAAATACTTTTGCTAACAAAACCTAAACGTAATGCAGACTTTAAGACTAAATAGAAAGGTCTGTGTATATTTATGAGGTCGCTAAATCTTATGGATTTAGCTTTGGACGAGAAAAAATAAAACTAAACAATAAGCTTTAGCTTCGTGCTTAGACGGAAACGAACGGTTTCCCTGCCTCCGCACTACGCTTAGCCGAAACGTTGTGGTGCATTAAAAAAAACGAAAAATCAATGGAAGAAATATCTGAATCATTAAACAAAATAATAGGAAAATGGAGAGTAACTGAATGGAAAAATCAGCACGCTTTCTACCCTCCTGATGAAGATGCTTTAGACCATATTAGTGAATGGCAAATATTTGATAAAAATAAGATTGATGAATTCCCAAGTAACTTTATTTATTCTGGAATAGGAAAAGAAAATCTTGATAAAATTGACCTGACGGATATTCAAATCGTATTCACAGATAAATACAGAGCGAAATTAACTTATCATTTTAACATTTATATTGATGATACTGAGTCTAAACAAGTTTTTTGGGAAATATCAAAAGAACCTGAATATTGTGATTTTAGCATTGTTATGGGTGAGGTATATAATTATGCTAAATGTAAGATAGAGAAACTCAATGAAAATGAATTAGTAATATTAGAACGAGTCGACAATACTGAATCTGACACATATTTTCAAAGGATTTGCTTTCAAAAAGTAAATGAATAAATCTATCTGATAGGAACAAAAAACGACACCACAACACGGTGTATAAAACAAAGCTAATAAGTGCTTAACCGAAAGTTTTCGGTGTATTTATAAAGTCCGCCAAATTTTTAATTTGGCTTTTAAAAAGAGAAAAATTAAAAACAAAATATAAAAATTTGGCTCTGTGTTAATCCGAAAAGTTAGTGTCTTTTTGCACGCTACGTTTCATACACAAGTCCGTTAACTACAATAACTAATGATTCCAAAAATCAGTAAATTCTACTATTATTTTTATTCAGAAAACCCTCACGCTCTAATACAATTAATTGGTGAAGCAAATGAATACTATTCAGATTCATCTATTTCAGAGTCAAAGCGAGAAATGTTTAAAAAACATCAGCTGTATTATGAACTATTAAACACAATTGAATTTACACTTGAAAGTTACGGTTACATTAATTTTTTCGCAGAATACGAAGACCTAGTAGCTGAGCTGCCATCTCTATGTCAATTACTCAAAGAATTTGGTCATTTAGATGTAATAGAAAACATAAATCAGGCAACGAGTTTCTATAAAAAATACTCGAATCAATTTGAATCTTTACGAAACACTTCTTTGGAATATGATGAAAGAGATGCTATTTACGAAAAGTTAGATTCAAAGTTTGATTCATATTTTAACCTAAGTGCATCTATGCAGCATCTTTCTGAACAAATAAAAAATAACCCTAATAATTTTTGTTTGGACAAGGACGGTAAGTCTTTTGAAAAGGAATTTACAGGACAACTAGAAACCTTCTATTTGAATAAAAACCTTCAAAAAAGATACTCATTTCATAAAGGTAAAGTATATGGAGAGTGTTTTGATTTCGATTTTGATGGAAATAAAAAAAGTTTATCCTTTTATAAAAATGAACACTCTTACGAGCGACTCAAACAATGGTATAAAAATGGTAATTTAAAGTATGAAAAATATGCAGATGATGTGTATAATTATTGGCATGAAAATGGGCAAATCCATATAGAAAGAAATGGAGAAACTTTACAAAAGTGGGATGAAAATGGAAAAAAAATAAAGTAGTTAACACAACCTGTTAACAATACGGGCTTAGGGCTTAAACGCTAAAGTCTGTGTATATTTATGAAGTCGCTAAGTCTTTGGGGTTTTGCTTTGGACAAGAAAAAATAAAACCAAACAATAAGCTTTAGCTTAGTGCTCAGAAGGAAACTCAACGTTTCCTTGCCCCGAACTACGCTTAGGTACTGTGTCAAAAAACATTAATTTTTATTGCTTTCAAGGTACTCATGCTCATTATGGATAACAAGTTTGGAAAATACTAATAGTAACAAATGAAAAAGACAATTATCATTTTTTTTGTAATTATAAGTTGTAACCAAAAAGCTAAGCTTGATTATGAAGATTATAATGATGAAGACTTCCTTCCTGTACAAGGCATAATAACAAAAGTTTACAAAAAAGGCGCAATAAATAATTTCATAAAAAAGGATATTCACTTTATCTATAATTTAGAAAAAGAAAATCCTTCAAAAGGATACGAAGTATATTCTCCTTATATATTAAATGAAGGTGAGCCAGCTATTATTTTAGTACATAAAGACAATGATAGTATCAGCTTTTTTGGTAGTAGAGGTATAATTCATGAAAAGGTATTAGAAGATTATTTAAAAAAATGTGACTTGGACAAAGGAACTTATTATGGTGTAGATTATTGATATTCATTAAATAAAAATATGTTTACCAACAATACCTATAATCCATTGCTCACGGTAGATTTCCTTACGGAAATCCTTAACTTTATACGATGTCTCGTGACTGGGCTTAAAAGTCCTGCGGACATTTTCCGCAACAGATCATAGCCGAGCGTTGGGCATAATTTGAAAAAATGAAAGAATATCAATTAGAAATTTTTGCAGATTATTTTCAATTTCATCTTCATGATGAAAATATGAACCCAAATTTTGGTAATGCATGGGACCAATTTTCCGTTGATAATTTTCTTGCCATTACGCCTGAAGGAATAGGAATAGGAACCGTTCGTAATATGGACGTTCCTGTTACTATTAAAATATGTGATTTAGAACCAAAACTAAAAGAAAACTTACATCAAGTTTTTCAAATTAATGAATCTGATTTAACCATTATATCGGAAAAGCTAGTTGTAATTGGATGTACGGAATATTATCCTGATGCAAAACGTATTGAAATCGACAACGGAATCTATAGAGTTAGAATATACTATTCCAACTTAGATAAACTTTCAGAAGATGGACTTGATGGAGAAGACTATTATGAAATTGAAATTTGGAAAACAGATGAAGTTCAAGAATCTAAGTTTGACCGAATAAAACCTGTGCACAATAAAACTTAAACGTAATTTGGATTTTAGGGCCTAAACCAAAGGTTTGTGTATAATTATGAAGTCGCGAAATCTTTGGGATTTTGCTTTGGACGAGAAAAAATAAAACCAAACAATAAGCTTTAGCTTCGTGCGCAGACTTGCCTGCCGACAGGCAGGCGGAAACGAAAAGTTTCCTTGCCTCAGCACCACGCTTAGCAGAGCCGTTGTGTGTCATTAAAACTGAACAAACATCAAAATGAAATTAAGAGAAAAAAATCCAGCTTTAATCCTAGTGGATGTTCAAAAAGCTTTTTTGGAAGAAGATTATTGGGGAGGAAATAGAAATAATAAAAACGCTGAAATCATTTGCGGAGAAATACTAGGGAAATGGCGTGAATTAAATTTGCCTATATTTCATATTAGGCACAGCTCTACAAATCCACAATCGAAACTCAATGAACAAAATAAAGGATTTGAATTTAACGAAAATGTCCTACCTGAGAAAAATGAACCCGTAATAACGAAAAATGTAAATAGTGCTTTTATAGGAACCAATTTAAAGGAGCAATTGGACGGATTAGGAATTAAAACCTTGGTAATAGTCGGAATTACTACAAATCACTGTGTATCTACCACAACACGAATGGCAGGTAACTTTGGCTATGAGACTTATTTAATTTCCGACGCAACAGCTACTTTTGACAGAATTGGAATTAACGGAGAAAAATACAGCTCTGAAATAATACATTTAACAACCCTTGCAAATTTGAGTGAGGAATTTGCAACTGTTTGGAATTCTGAAAAACTATTGAATGAAATATAAAAACTATAGATTGCTTCAATATTTCTTAACGAGTCATAAATGTAAAAGTCTTAAGTATATGCCTTAGTATTTAAAATAATTCACGGTCCCATTAAAAAGCAGCTTTAGTAATATATATAATATCCTATTTATTTAATATGAATACTATGAAAAAGTAATTTTAAATCACTAAATTCCAGTAGTTTAAAACAAAGCATGTTTATTCATATTAGATGAAGTAAAAAAGTTCCCATAGTATTTGTAGCTAACTATATTATTCCCCCATTTGTGGCAAGAGACAAATTGAGTAGAATAATAACCAATAAATACATAAATTATGAGAACTATTAAAATGATTATGCTTTTTACTTTTGCCGTGCTGTTCACTCCGCAAATTTGCACTGCACAAGAAATTTCAGCTACTATGGACTTTGAGAACGCCGAAGCCAATGTAACTACCGTGTCAAATTATGTAAATGCAGTACAGAATGGAGATGTGCAAACTATGGTGGCGCAATTAGCGGACGATGCCAAAATTTATGGCCTCTCTGGGAGTTTTGCTCAAGAAATGAACCCCGCTCAGTTAGCCGAATATTATAAGGAGAGCTTTGAAACCACTAAACATTCAATTGACGAAAACACGTCTTATGCCCCCATAAAAGTAACTGGAGGAATCAATGAGGGCGAATGGGTAATGGTTTGGACAACCGATACCATATCCAATAAAAAAACCGGGCAAAAGATAATGATACCAGCGCAGGTAACCTGCTTTTTAAAAGATGGAAAAATTACGATGATGGCGCATTACTATGATCAATTGAATGTAATGACATCAATGGGGTACACCCTACAACCGCCATCACAAGAATAAGAACTCCTTTTATAAATGTTTAAACCCAGAAGCTTCTTCTGGGTTTTTTATGTGTAATGTACTCATCTAACATTATTTTGTTGAATTAAAAGTACAACGTAATACCCCTTACAGAGCCTATTTAAATCTTACCTATTATAACCACTTATGCATACTTTTTAAAGGAAATTTAGGAGCTGTTTTAAATCAAAACTTTATTTTTAAATGATAATTCACAAAAGAATTATTAAATGAAAATGCGAATGGACTTAAACTTTACTGAAATACTTTGTTCATAAACGAGAACAACTGTTCTATACTTAAGTGCATTCCATGACAGGAATTAAAAAAGTTGACAACAATAAAATGAAAATTAAAGAAGTACATAAAAATGATTTTACCATTTCAACGGACAAGAACAAGCTAGATGTTGAAAATATTCATAAATTTCTTTCAAACGAAACCGACTGGGCAAATGGAATTCCTATCCATACGTTGAAAACATCCATTGAAAACTCCTTAAATTTTGGGATCTACTACAAAAACAGGCAAATTGGTTTTGCAAGAATAATCAGTGACTTTTCTACCATTGCCTATTTAGGTGATGTTTATATTTTAAAGGAATTTAGGGGAAAGGGATTAAGTAAATGGTTGATGGACGAAATAACTGAACATCCTAACCTTCAAGGATTAAGACGCTGGATTTTATTAACTGACACGGCTGAGTGGCTTTATGAAAAATTTGGTTTTACAGAATTACCAAATCCTAAATTGTATATGGAGAAGCATAACCCAAATGTATATAAGTAAAAACGAAAGGTTCTTTACTTCCGTATGATGCTTATCCAAGCTATTATCTGTATTTAAAAAATGAAATTATGGACGTATTAAAACTAGCAATAGAATGGGCAAAAGCCGAAGTATTGTCAACACGTTTCTTTATTTCTTTGCAATTGGCTTTTTTATAGCAAGTGTAGGATTTTGGCAATTGGGAAAAACAGATTTAGCAAAGGCTTATATTATTCCAACACTAGTAGTAGATATCTTGCTCCTAATAATTGGTAGCGGCACTAACTACGCCAATAATAAAAGAATTAAACAATTTGAAAAGGATTTTAATTCCGATGAAATTGCCTTTTATCAGTCAGAAATTGAACGATCTGAATCCACTATTAACCAATTTGTGGTGGTATTTAAAGTTGTTCCCATAGTAATCATCATAGCGGCATTATTAATTCTATGTTTGAATACTCCAACTTGGAGAGCAATCTGTATTACAACTCTTTCCATGTTAATGGTCATTTTATTCATTGACGGAAATGCACTGTCAAGAATAGAAAACTACCACAAAGCATTAAAATTGTTGGACTTGAAAAACAAAACAACTAATAAAATGTAGTAATTTGTCTTGTGTTTCATTAGAAAAGTAACACTCACAATTGCCTTGCTTTTCTTACGAAGTCGTTAACAATAATAGCATTTGAACGCAAATGGAAAAGAAAAAGATACATTTTGACCATATGAAAAGTTGGATTTGGATATTCATTCTATTCCTATCTCTAATTTTTATTTTGGTTGGTTTTTTTGAATTATTTGAATTTGAAAATCCAAAACTGAACAAAAGAATAAGTGCTATTGGGTTTTTTATACAACTGGTTTATTTCAGTAAAATGTTTTGGTATAAGAATTATGTTCAATGGAACAAAAAAGGAGCTGTTGTTCGGGTAAATTCTTGGATTTCAAAATCATTGAATTTTGACCAAATCAAAAAGACCGAATTAATTCAGAATACATTAATAATTACAAAGAACAATGGAGAAACAATTACGTTTGACCTAAATGAAATTAAGGAAACTGATACTCAAAAACTGAATGAGATAATAGTAAAAAATACTATTGCCAATAACGTATTACGCAACTAGAGCAAATTGGACTACAATTGAATCCGCTCGGATTTGCAAACCTTAGTTCTTAACCGTTTTGAATAATTTAACGACCACTTGAATTGAAAATTAGAAAAGCAACAGAAACTGATATTGACCAAGTATGGGAAATATTCTCAAAAGTGATTGAAACTGGAGATACCTACGTTTTCAATCCAAATACACCAAAAAAGGATTTGAAAAAGCATTGGTTTGCTGATTATATGGAAACTTATGTTATTGAAGATAACGGACAAATACTTGGTACATATATTATTAAACCCAATCAAATTGATTTAGGAAACCATATTGCAAATTGTAGTTATATGGTAAACCCCAATTCTCACGGAAAGGGCATTGGAAAAAAACTTTGTGAACATTCTCTCGAAATAGCAAAGGAAAATCAATATATAGGAATTCAATTCAATATCGTAGTAAGTACGAATAAAGGAGCAGTGGAATTATGGAAAAAATATGGATTTGAAATCATTGGAACTACGCCTAAGGGATTTAGACACCCTAAATTAGGATTGGTAGATACCTATATTATGTATAAGCATTTAAAGAAATAAAAAACTACCTATGACAGTGTAATAACGCAACTATTGCGGATTCGATTTTATATCAATCCACTTGTAATTGTTAACATTATTATTTTACCTAATCCACCACAAAATGAAAAAATTACTCTCTCTTCAAAATTTAAAATTCGTATTAGGTTTAGCAACCGGTTTTATAATTTATGATGCCTTTGCAAAAGATGAAATTGACTGGGTAAAAGCAATTGTTGTGGCCATTTTGTCTGTGGTTATAATGTTTGGGATTGATAGGCTTAAAAAATAAGATTAAATTTGCTTCGACTTAAGGCTAGAAAATTCTTCTTACTCCTATACCGGTCACTAGTTAAAACAAACATTCAATTCATTTTATACCAAGTCTAAAATAACCTCATGATTACATTTATTACGTCAATGATTTTATTGGTATTGGGGTATATGTTCTACGGCAAGTTCGTGGATAAAACCTTTAAGCCCAATGAAACTAAAGATACTCCTGCACACACTATGGAAGATGGGGTAGACTTTGTGCCCATGAACAGTAATAGAAATGCATTTATTCAAATTTTGAATATTGCAGGGGTAGGTCCTATTTTTGGTCCCATATTGGGTGCTTTGTACGGTCCCATAGCCTTTATTTGGATCGTGCTTGGATCTATCTTTGCAGGTGCCGTTCATGATTACCTAACCGGTATGATTTCCTTACGTTTTGGCGGTGCACACTTGCCGGCATTGGCATCGCGGTTTTTAGGCAAATCATTTAGTCACGTGGTTAATTTCTTTGCCCTATTACTTTTAATATTGGTGGGAACCGTTTTTGTAACCGCACCCGCAAATATGATCAATGATGTTATTGGTTCGGAAACTAATTATTTGACCATAGTTCTTTTTGCCATATTCTTTTATTACATAATCGCAACCTTATTGCCCATAGATAAGATCATAGGTAAACTTTATCCCGTGCTAGGTTTGTTGCTCATATTAAGCGCCATTGGTATTTGCGTAGGTATGTTCGTTATTGGAAATCCTATTCCGGAGCTTACGTTTCAAAATATGCATCCGCAGAACATTCCTTATTTTCCGGTTATTTTCTTAACGATATCCTGTGGTGCATTATCGGGTTTTCATGCCACGCAATCGCCCATTATTTCGCGTACCATTAATAATGAGAAAGATGGTAGAAAAGTATTTTATGGCATGATGATTCTTGAGGCTGCCATTGCCATGGTGTGGGCGGCGGCATCCATGAGTATTTTAGATGGAGACCAGTTAAATGAGCTGCTACAAAACGGAGGTCCTACAGCCGTGGTAAACAAAATTGCCATTATTTCATTAGGAAGCATTGGCGGTACCATTGCTGTATTGGGCGTTATAGTGCTACCCATAACATCCGGAGATACCTCGTTCAGGGCTGCACGTATGATTATTGCCGACTATTTGAACATAGATCAGAAAGTATTGAAGAATCGGTTTATGGTGGCAATTCCGTTGTTTATCATCTCATTTATTTTAACCAACATGGATTTTCAGTTATTGTGGAGGTATTTTTCATGGGCAAACCAAGTTACGGCTGCCATTGCCCTGTGGATCGGAGCAGTTTACTTGTATCAAAAGAAAACATATTATTTAATAGCCTTAGTGCCCGCATTTTTTATTACCAGTGTTGTGGGTTCTTACATATTCTATGACCCAAATGTTGGTTTGGGATTGGATATCGTACTATCCAATTGTATCGGTATTGGAATTTCTATTTTGCTGACGGTGTTGTTTTTTATGAAATTGAAAGATAGAAATAGTATTTTATGAGCAAATAGAAATTTACTGACAACCAAAGCTTATAATATGAATAAAACTATCATAGAATTTATTAAAGAGATAATTACTATTATAGTCGGTATTTTAATTGCTCTCTATATCAATAATTGGAATGAAGATCGAAAAGATGCAAAGTATATAGATCAGATATTTATATCAATGAATAAAGAGTTGAGAGAAACCAATTACGATATAGATGAAAAATTAATTAAGCAAAGAACTTTAATCGATTCTCTGAATTTTTATATGAAAGATGATGAGTTATCGTTAAGCAAGGTAATAGAAAAGTCAGAAGGTATTTTTGTTCCACTAATTAAACTTAATTCTTGGAAAGCTATTTCTAATTCTAAAATTGAATTGATAGAATATGATAAAATATCTGTCTTGTCAGATATTGAGGAACAAAAGGAACTTTTGAAAATGAAAGCGGATAAACTTATAGATTTTATATACGTGAATTATAAAGAGACCGGAGAAATTAAAAAGGAGTTTTTAAAAGTATACATGTTAGAGATTATAAGTACTGAAATCGATCTTCAAAAAGACATTCAAAAAATAATTGTTGAATAGAACTTAATATCACATCCTTAAAACATTAGAACTAAAGAATAAAATTGATTAAAATACTAAAAAAGCTATCCTGGTTCATTCTTTATCTATTGTTCAATGCGGCACTGTTTATAATTGAATTTAAAGTATGGTTTAAAAGAGATACTTCTGGCTACAGCGGCGGCAGTGGTATTGAGACCGTTGACGATATTTTAGAAGCTATTGGTGCCATTTTCAATATCTTGGAAAGTATTGCAATGATCGGTTATTTTTATGTAACCGTAGCTTTGGCTATTTTAGCCTTAGTAATATTTATACCGGTGCAGGTGTATTATATAAAACCGAAATTTACAAACCGCAGTAAGAAATTTTGGTATAGTTTGTTGGCTTCTTTTACGGTAGTGCTAGTATTGAAATTACTGCTATATGCTTGGGTTTTTGTAGACGAAAACTACCTGTAAAACCTAGCCAGCTGGATAAATATAGACTGGCTGCACTCATTTAAGGATCCCATTTGTCCAATGTTGTAATGAGCACATGTAAAGACTACTGGTCCATTGGGAAGAAATAGAAACAAGAAGTAGTACCTAGAAAAATTACACATAGCAAAAATTAAAGGCATGGGAAAGCAATTACAATCCATTACACCCCAATTACAGGAATTTATAGAAAAGCAGAACATATTTTTTGTGGGTACTGCGGCTGCAGAGGGCAATGTAAATGTCTCGCCAAAGGGAACGGACTCCTTTCGGGTCATTAACAAGAATAAAATCGTTTGGTTGAATCTAACCGGTAGTGGTAATGAAACGGCTGCACACCTCATCAAAAATAATAGAATGACCATAATGTTCTGCGCCTTTGAGGGTAAACCTATAATTTTGAGATTATATGGTGTAGCTAAAATATACCATAGAAGAGATCAAGAATTTTCAAAGTACATTAACCTTTTTCCTGAAAATACAGGGTCCCGGCAAATTATAGAAATGCAAGTGGACTTGGTACAGACCTCGTGCGGATTCGCCGTTCCGTTCATGGATTTTAAAGAAGAGCGAACTACCTTGAACGATTGGTCTAAAAAGCAAGGTGAGGAAAAGATCAAAGAATATTGGAAAAATAAGAATACCAAAAGTATAGATGGTTTTGAAACCCATATTTTAGGAAACTAACAGATAAAATAAACAATATATTGAAGCAATCCATAGCACGTATAGCATTGGTCGTTGATGATTACGATAAAGCCATTGAATTTTATACTAAAAAATTAGACTTCCTTCTGGTGGAAGATACACCGTTAGAAGGGGATAAACGTTGGGTCACAGTTACGCCACCAGGGGATGGACAATGCACTTTGGTTTTAGCAAA
Source organism: Maribacter huludaoensis (assembly GCF_029350945.1). Lineage (GTDB taxonomy): Bacteria > Bacteroidota > Bacteroidia > Flavobacteriales > Flavobacteriaceae > Maribacter > Maribacter huludaoensis. Next base: position 41,328 of record NZ_JARKMS010000003.1, read on the forward strand.
GGCGGACAATGAAGTGCAGGAATCAAGGGTAGGAAACCAAACAGGCGGACGGGTATTTCTATTTTTATATACAGATGATTTTTGGCGAGATTACTATGCCATGGTAGAAAGAGGCGTAAAGTTTGTTAGAGAGCCAGAAAAGATGCCGTATGGTATGGTAGCCGTATTTAAGGATCTATATGGCAACCTATGGGATTTATTGGAACCTATTTCTTAATTATAGGTCCATTTTAAACCAAAGAAGATAGTGCTGAAGTTTTTAAAAAATATGTTCAAGTTAAACGGGCTCACCGGTTTTACCATTTCCAGAAATGCTATAACCTTCAAAAGGCTGCTCTGTGGTATTGGAACATCTAGCATAGGAGAAAATAGTATTGAAATTACGGATTACCCTTTTGAACCTTCGGTTGTTTATCCTTCAGCAAGCATAGCAGCCCATGAAATTGATGCTATTTCCTTAGAGTTTGGTGTGTGTAAACTATATGTAAAAGATGATATTGTTTTTGTGTCCGCTGAAAAGAAGAAGGAACTAGAGCTTTTTGCCAAAGTTCATAATTTAAAATTGATACCCTATAGTTGGAATTGGGATAGGCTTCTAGAACCATACTTAGATACAGAGTTTACCAAAGAGAACGAGCAACGGGTGTTGAAGAGACTTCTGGAAAACGGTTTCACCGCTAATGAAATCGATGCCATAAGAGCCGAAGTGGAAAAACAAATGTATGCCTATAATTTTGATACCATGCTTTGGGATTGGTGTAGTCTAAGCCTATCTGATGTTTTGAGCGCCATGCGTGCAAAATATAATAAAGTCCAATTTCGTGACTTTTATGGTCGCGCTTTGGAAATTGAAAAACGTACCTCAACAAATACATAGTAATCTTACTATTTTTTAAATGGAAAAGGGACATAAAAAAATGGCAAAAATCTAAGTAGACTTTTGCCATTTTATTTAGGTAAAACAATGTGCTATTGTAAGGTAGACTTAAGCATCCAGATTAGTTTTTCTTGTCCGGATATTAAATCGCTAACCAGCGTAGCGGTACCTTCATCATTGTTGTCAGATGATAATTCCAAAATTTCTCGCTCTTGAATCAATAACTCGTTCAAGTTATCTATCAATAAAGAGATACCTGTAGCACCGTCAGACACTTCTTTGATGATTCTAATAGTCTTGTTGTCCAAGTAATCTTCAAACGTATGTAAAGGTTGTTGATTTAGGGTCAAAATACGTTCAGCTATCTCATCAACGGTTTCAGTAGCTTCGGTGTATAACTCTTCAAATTTTTCATGTAGAAGAAAGAAATTGCTTCCTTTTACATTCCAATGCATACCTCTCAAATTCATGTAATGAACTTGATAATTAGCTAAAAGAAGGTTTAATTTATCACTGATCTCTATTTTGTAATCTTGGTCTATTCCCACGTTTTTATGTAAAGTTTCCATAAGTATGTTGTCTTAATTTCTTGATGTAAAATTACGAATAAAGCCCCTGTTTATGGGTGACAAATGTTACATAACCCATACGATTTTCTTATACTGCTATCATTTTTTATGAGTGATAAAAGTTGTCTTTTTAAGCAATTGTAGTTGACCAAATAGATTCGTAAATTAGATAGGTTAATATAGATAACAAACCGCCATGCAAATACCCGAAATACCTAATTTAATACACTATGCCATTCCGTTTTTTACGGTCACGGTAATTTTAGAAGTCATACTGTCGGTAAAAATCAAGCTTCATGATTATGAGTTTAAAGATGCGGGTACTTCAATTGTAATGGGTTTGGGTAATGTGGCCATTGGCTTGGTAACCAAGGGCATTGCATTAGGGTTCTTTTATTTGCTGTATAATTTCTATCATATTTTTGAAATTCCGTTTGCGTGGTGGTCTTGGTTAATACTTTTATTTGCAGAAGACCTTTGCTATTATTGGTTTCATAGAACCAGTCATGTAAGTCGGTTTTTCTGGGCTAGCCATGTGGTGCATCATTCCTCTAAAAATTACAATCTAAGCACGGCTTTAAGACAATCTTGGTCTGGCGGATTTTACACCTTTATTTTTTGGACTCCGCTCATACTCATCGGTTTTCATCCGGTGATGGTTTTGGTACAGATGTCCGTTAGTCTAATCTATCAATATTGGATTCATACAGAGTATATTACCAAACTGCCCAAATGGTTTGAAGCTGTTTTTAATACGCCCAGTCACCACAGGGTACACCATGCCACCAATCCGCAATATTTAGATAGAAACCATGCCGGTATTTTTATTATTTGGGATAGATTGTTCGGCACCTTTGAGCCAGAGGTAGAAAAACCTGTGTATGGTTTGGTTACAAATATTGATACCTACAATCCTATAAAAATTGCTTTTGGAGAATGGTACAAGATGTTGGGCGATTTCTTTACTTCAAAAACCTCATTGGTAAATAGGTTCAAATACTTGACAAAACCACCCGGATGGAAACATGATGGCACTAGTATTCTTTCTACAGATTTGCGGAGGGATTGGGAAGAAAGTAAGAATGCGGAATTGTAATTTCTGTAACAATACCGAATGATTATCGTCATATAAACAACCAACCAATTCAATTTTCAATATGAGCAATAAGCTAATAGCGTATATAGGTATTTTAGGAGTTAGTTTATTTGCGATTGCCGCTATTGTTGGTCCGTTATTAATTGAAGATTACAGCGTAGTAAGTCAGTACATAAGTGAATCTTTTGCATCTAATACTGAATATGGATTGTATTTGCAATACTTCGGCTATGTACCAAGCGGAATTCTCCTAACTATGTATTGTTTTAGTGCTCCCAAAAAATTTCCAAGCTCAAAGCTAGTGGTAGCGGGATTTTTTGGTTTGGCACTTTTCTACGGATTAGGAACTACTTTGGTAGGATTATTTCCATGTGACGCAGGTTGCCCAACAGATGTAATGGACTCCAGCCTAGCTCAACTTATACATAATGCAGTGGCATCTTTAACGTATATATTTTTTCCTATTTGTTTGATGGGAATAGGGTTGGGTTTAAAGAAATCTGAGAACTATAATCGCTTATCTCAAATAGCGATTGTTACGGGAATCATCAGCGGTATTTTCATATTCGCACTATTCTCAAATCTGGAATCTGGCTATAGAGGTATTTTACAACGCATAATAGAAACCTGTTTCATCGTATTTATAGTTTCTAGTGCTTTGAGAATTACCAAGGATGCGGGAAAATAGTATTAAGTACTTAGTACAAAGTATCAAGTTCAAAGCAATTAGTATTAAGTATAATGATTAATAGTCTTGAAATAGCTGCGTTGCGCTCGTTATGACGAACAACCAACAACGAAAAACGAAAAACGATTTTTGGTCACTGAGCGGAGCCGAAGTGAACGGACAACGAACAACGAACAACTACTCCTTATAAACCACCCCATCTTTCATTACAAAAGATACATTCTTTATTACGGAAATATCCTTGGTTGGATTTCCTTCAACGGCAATGATATCAGCTAGAAAGCCTTTTTTTAAGTTTCCTAATTGATTTAAGTGAAACATTTTAGCATTGTTAGAAGTGGCGGAAATTAAAACGTCTAAGGGTTTCATACCATAATCCACCATTAATTCCATTTCTCGATAATTTTCTCCATGGGGAAAAACACCTACATCGCCACCAAAAACAATTTGCACGCCAGAGTCTAGCGCCATTTTAAACGATTTTCGTTTCTGTTGAATACGTTCCGGCTCAGGATCGGTACTTTTGTTCCAACCTCTATATTGTGTAATGGCATCACCTGCGGCAAGGGTAGGGCATAGGCCAACACCTTTTTCTTTCATCATTTCAAAAATTTCAGCTGTACCACCATCACCATGCTCAATGGTTTCCACACCACCAAGAATGGCTCTTTTCATACCTTCTGGAGTACTGGCATGGGCAACCACATATTTGCCCGCTGTAGTAGCTGTAGCCACCATTGCATTGATTTCTTCCTGAAGAAATGTAGGTTTGGAATCGGCACCCGGTGTCCATCGGTAATCGGCATAAATTTTTATCAAATCTGCACCGTTACCCATTTGCCTACGAACAGTGGTAATACAATTGTCAACACCACTTGTAGCTTCAGCACCTAAGGGTATCGTTACGCCATCATGAAAACCTTTTGGACCGTATGCGCCCGTAGCTACAATAGCAGGTCCCGCAACCAATAATCGCGGTCCGTCAATAATACCGTTTTCAATGGTTTTCTTTACGTATACATCTGTATAACCTGCACCTTCGGCCCCAAGGTCTCTCATGGTGGTTACACCTGCCATTAAAGAATTTTTTACATGTACCGTAGCCCTAACGGCACGTTCAACCGGAGACTCTTTGAGAACTTGGTCGTTCCAATCGGTTTCATTGTATGGGTGTAGTAAAATATGGGAATGCCCTTCAATAATACCGGGCATTAAAGTAGTTCCCTTTAATTCAATTTCAGTGGTATGGGCAGGTAGATCAATGCCAGATAATTTACCGGCATATGTTATTAGATTTTCCTCTACTAAAACCACCCAATTTTCATGCATTTCCGTACCATCAAATACCCGGTCTGGTTTTAAGAGTGTTTGTGAAAAACCAAGGTAGAAAGAGAATAGTAGGACGATAAAAAAGGATTTCATAACAATAGTGGGTTTAGTGAACAATAGCAGATGTTAAAAGTCTGTCCAGGTCTGATTTGGAATGATGATTTCCATTGGATAGCACCATATAAATATCTTGTGTGTTTGAAATATTTTCTAACGGATTGCTGTTGAGTAAAACAATATCGGCAATTTTACCTTCGGTAATAGAACCATAGTCCGCATCTTGTTTTAAAAATAATGCTCCGTTATAGGCTGATGATTTCAGGGCATCTAGCGGAGAAATTCCTGTAGCAACCATAGCTTCCATTTCTTTATGTAATGATATGCCTGGGTAGGTATAGCTATTGTAGGCCCCACTATCTGATCCCGCCAAAAGTGATACTCCGTTTTTATTCAAGTTAAAAGCCAGTTCGCCAAAGAATTGATCTAATGCTTTTCGGTCGGCAACCTGTTTTGAAGAAGCATTTTTTACCCGGTCAATTCTGCCTTTATAAGTTTGTTGTATTCCAGGACCCATATATTTTAAGTAGTCATCATCAACATGGTCAACTTCATCCAAATAACTAAGAACCCTACCAATGTGTAGTGTAGGAACAACAAATACATTGTTCCTTTTCAATTTGCCGAATGTTTTTAATGCGGTGGAGTCGGCATATGAAGACTGGAGTAGGGGCATAGCATCCCAAAATCCGATTTCTTTGTCTATCAGTTTTTGGGTGATTTCCTTTTCATTGCTAGAGCATCCTTTCATGATGTAATATAAATGCTCTACAGCATCTATACCTGCATTAATGGTAGCATCTAGTTCAACGGTAAAGGGCATATGTCCAGAAGTGATCAAGCCACGTTTTTCGCTTTCCTGGATCACCTTTAAATAATTTTCACCAGAAATTTGGCTATCATAGATTTTTACAAAGTCAGACGGTATAGCTTGCAAAGAATCTAAGGTAGTGATAATATCTTCATCAGTTTCAACTTCCAATGAACCTGCCCATGTACCGCCTGGTCCATCAATCTTTGGTCCCGATGTAAAAATAGTAGGTCCGACCAATTCATTGTTTTCAATAGCCTTACGCCATTTTAAAACGGATGAGGTTAGGTCTCCGCCAGCATCACGCACCGTGGTAATTCCGTTGGCCATAAAAAGCTTAAGAAAGTTCTTATTGGTATCAATTAAAGAATCTCCACCCCTAAAATGGGTGTGATTATCCCAAAAACCAGGTATTATAAATTTATTTGTGGCATCTATAACCGTATTGGCCTTTAGATGACCAGCATCAATGTCTTTAGTAATTTTGGTAATCCTATTATTGGAAATTAAAATATGTGCCGTTGAGACCGATCCGTCTTCTAGATTGATGACAGCACCATTTTTGATCAAAGTGTCATAGGTAGCCTCTTTCTCTTTATTACAGCTTACAATTGCCATGAGTAAACACAAGACAATAGCTCTCATCATTTTCAATATGCTCATCATATATATGCGGTTTTGCAACGGTAAGGTAAAAAGAATATGTGGTAAATTTTAGTTTGCGCTTTATATCCTATGGCATTTTAGACATTGGTAATGATTGTATGATTGATTGACAAAATGATTAAAAAACTCGGGTTAATTTCATTTTTTCATAGCCTGCCAACCACCGCCATTTCTATACTTGATATTCTCATGGGCATGTTGTATTATTTCCTTTATACGTTTCGCTTTGGTTTCTTCTCGCTTAGCTTGGTTCAACCAATATAGGTAGCTTTTACGTTGGCTATGGGTAAAGTTCTTGAAGTTGGTATGTGCCTGGCTATTTTTTTCAAAAGCTATTTGTAACGCTTCGGGTATGACTCCGTTTTCAACATCATCTAAAGAAGTCCATGATCCGTTTTCTTTTGCAATTTTAATCGAAGCTAATCCTGCTTCATGCATTAAGCCATTGGATTTTAAATCTTTAATATGATTTTTATTGACCTTGCTCCAAACGCTTTTGGGTTTTCTTGGGCAGAAGTATTGTTTTCGCTTACCGTCACCCAAACTTTTTACCGTACTGTCAATCCATCCATAACATAAAGCTACACGCACAGCTTCTTCCCATCTCATACTATCATTTTTATGAGCTACCGAGTAGAAAATGAGATGAACACCTGAATGGTTAGAATGGTTATTATGCAGCCAATTTCTAAATTCACTATCATTTTTAAAATACAACTCGGGTTTATTTGACATAACTATAGAAAAAGGGTCTTAATTTATCATAAATGTACAATGTTTATCAGACAAAGTATTGGTTAATACAACAACGCTCCCTATTTTTATCAATTCTAAAAACAACTGAACAACAACAACTGATTACGTATGAAAAAAATCTTCAATGCGCTGCTTTTGGGCTTTGCGCTTATTATTGTCTCGTGTAGTGGCAATAAACGAGAAGGGGAACCAAAGGTTTTGGTATTCTCTAAAACGGTAGCCTTTAAGCATGCTTCGATACCCGCTGGTATTTCGGCCATTCAAAAATTAGGATTGGAAAATGGATTTGCTGTAGATACCACCAAAAATGCAGCTTTATTTACTGATGAAAACCTTGAACAATATTCTGCCGTTATCTTCTTAAGTACAACGGGCAATGTATTGGACCAGTATCAAGAAGCCGCTTTTGAGCGCTATATTCAAGCCGGTGGAGGTTATGTGGGTATACATGCAGCAGCAGATACCGAGTATGATTGGGGTTGGTACAATGACTTGGCGGGAGCTCAGTTTTTAAGTCACCCAAAAGGAATGCCAACGGCAGATTTCATTATAAAGGACAAGAATTTTAAGGCTACCCAGTTTTTGACCGACTCCATTTGGACAAGAACGGATGAATTGTATAATTACAAGAACATCAATCCAGATATTAACGTGTTAATGACCTTGGACGAATCTTCCTATGAAGGTGGCAAAAACGGGGATTTTCACCCAATTGCTTGGTACCATGATTTTGATGGTGGCCGTGCATTTTATACCGGTGGCGGTCATGCCGATGCCAGCTATTCAGAAGACCTGTTCTTAAAACACGTATTAGGTGGTATTCAATATGCCATTGGCGAAAACTTGGTGTTGGATTATGGCAAGGCAACATCCCAAATACCGCCGGATGCCGATCGTTTTACCAAAGTCACTTTAAGTGAGGGTATGTTCTTTGAACCTACGGAAATGACTATTCTACCTAACGGAGACGTACTTGTTGCGCAACGTAGGGGAGAAGTTATGCTTTATAGTACCGAAACAAATGCCCTTAGTGAAGTGTTGAAGTTAGATGTATATAGCAAAACCTTAAATGCCAGGGGCGTAAATGCTGAAGAGGGGTTAATGGGATTACAAAAAGATCCCGATTATATAAATAACCATTGGATATATTTATATTATTCACCAACTGGAGATAAGTGGGTTAATCGATTGTCAAGAATGAAATTTACGGATGGTAAGTTTAATGTAGCATCTGAACAAGTAATAATGGATGTGGACAGCCAAAGAGAAATATGCTGCCATACCGGTGGTTCAATTGCATTTGATCCTGATGGGTTATTATATCTTTCCACCGGTGATAATTCTACACCGTTCAATGAGAAAGGGGTAAAATACGTAAACAATGGTTTTGCACCGTTGAACGATATACCGGGTCATGAGCAATATGATGCGCGTCGTTCTTCTGCAAATACAAATGATCTTCGTGGAAAAATCTTAAGGATAAAAGTTAAGGAAGACGGTACTTATGACATACCTGAAGGAAACTTATTTCCGGTAGGTACTGAAAAGACCAGACCAGAGATTTATACCATGGGCCATAGAAACCCATATAGAATATCGGTAGATATGAAAAAAGGATATCTCTATTGGGGCGATGTTGGTCCTGATGCAAGAGCTGATAGTTTGGGTACAAGAGGACCAAGGGGATATGATGAAATGAACCAAGCAAAAAAAGCAGGTAATTTTGGTTGGCCGTTGTTTATTGGTAACAACTTTGCCTATAACGCTTATGATTATGAAACAGGTGAGACAGGTGCAACATTTGATCCGGAAAAACCTATAAATAACTCGCGCAACAATACGGGGTTAACAGAATTACCACCGGCTATGCCTGCATATATATATTATCCGTATGTAGGATCACAAGATTTCCCTCAAACCGCAACGGGCGGTAGAAATGCAATGGCAGGCCCTACATATTATTCTGACATATTTGATGGCGATGAAAAACTACCGAGCTATTATGATGGTAAGGTCATTATTTACGATTGGATGCGTGGTTGGATGTTTGCCGTTCATTTAGACGAAAATGGAGATTTCAGTAAAATGGAACCGTTTGCGCCTAATATAGAGGTCAATAGTTTAATTGATATGGAAGTTGGTCCAAATGGTAAAATTTATCTATTGGAATATGGTAGTGGTTGGTTCTCACAAAATGCGAATTCATCCTTAGGTTATGTAGAGTTCAATGGAGGAAACAGACCACCGTTAATTTCTGATATGACCGTAAGTGAAACAGCTGGTGGAATACCGTTGACCATAAAAGCAACAGTTGAAGCTAGTGATCGTGAAAATGATGCCATAAAATATATTTGGGATTTTGGTAATGGAGATACTAAAGAAACCACAGAGTCAAATGTCAGCTATACGTATGAAGATGCAGGAGTCTATAAGTTAAAGGTGACCGTTGCAGATGTTAAGGGAGAAGAGGCAATAAGTGAAAGCACCGGTATCGTTGCCGGTAACTCAAGACCGGAAGTAGCTATCTCATTAGGTGAAAGTGCACCGGAATTTTATATACCGGGTCAAAAAATAGCCTATGATGTTACGGTAACCGATCCAGATGGTACTGCAGTTGATGCAAGCAATATTTTTGTAAGTGTTGATTATCTAGAGGGAATGGATAAAGTAGCCATGAATTTGGGACACCAGCAAGTTTCTGCAACGGTTACGGGAAAAGCATTGACCCAAGCAATGGACTGTAAAACGTGCCATAAAGAGGCAGAACCATCTATTGGTCCAAATTATAAAGATATTGCGGCGAAATATAGAAAGCGTAAAGATGCTCTAAAGTACTTACAAGGTAAAATGAAAACAGGTGGTTCAGGAGTTTGGGGAGAGGTAACAATGCCTGCACACCCTAACATCACATCTGACGAAACCAGACAGATCGGTTTGTACATACTATCATTGAACGGTGATGAAAAGAAAGAGAAGTCCTTGCCGTCTAAAGGTATTATTACGGCAGAGTCCTCAGCACCGGGCAATATGTTGGTGATTACAGCTAGTTATACAGATGCAGGTGCCGAAGGTACTATACCGCTTACAGGTTCTAAATCTGTAGTCTTACCGGCCAAAACTGAAAATAAATAATGAATTCAAGTAATAAAAAAAAGCCCGCTGCATTGCGGGCTTTTTTATATATAAGGGTGAAATATTACTTTAATTTTTTACTTATCAATTCACCCACTTGCATTAATAAGTCTATTTCAGCTTTGGTAAAATCATATGGTACTGGTTTTGCAATACCAATAGTTCCGTATAACTTGTTATCGTATATTAGGGGAGCGGCCAATGACCCCTCAACTTTAGTGTCCTTGGCGGAAGGACGTGCCACTCCAGAATCATCTGTTTGTAAATTGCACATTTCAACAGGTTTTCTGCGTTCAGCTGCAATACCCGCCATACCTTTACCTATAGGAATAGTAGATAGTTTAAGAATCAAAAATTCAGGGATTCCTATATAAGAATTAAGTTGTAACAAAGCATCTTTATCTAAAAAGTGTAACGTACCGGTAGAGCAATTAAAATGTGCTAACACTGTTTTTAGAAGATGGTTCCAATTAATAGTGTCATTTGAAAGTTGGATCTGGATAGTGGCTAAAAAATCTTCAATGCTGTTCATAGTGAAGTTTACTAAGTATTTTTCAAGTTCAAAATTAAGGATTTCGCTAATCTCATCCGCTCTATCAACGATCATAAAATGTTCTCCACCTTCAATTAGCTTTGTTCTTGTCTTACCCCTAGGTGGAATCAATTTGTCTTTTGTGCCATTTATTTTTAGCACTTTGGTAGATGTAATTGTGTTTTGCCATGCGGTAAATTCTTGTAATGCCCATTTTACAAAACTTAGATCCGTATCATAAAGAATCTCATAAAATAATTTAGAATTATGGGCTCCCATAAGCTACTTGGAAATGATTTTAGGAGGATTAAAGAGAGCAGTAGGTATTAGCTTTATAATTTTTGAATTTCCTACCCATTTATAAATTGACCTCAGTTCATATTTGGTTTGAACCGAAGAAATAAGAACAATTTTTATTGGGCTAAGAATTTTGCCTATTTCAGTAGCAATTAAGCCTCCAAAACTAACACTGATAAGTCAGAACTCGTCATCCGTTTCAATTACCTCGCTTAACCTTTTGGCATAAACTTTAATGGATTCATTTTTATGGGGAGTTATCCAATCTAATGCTATCAGTTCAATATCTAGGTTTAAGTGTTCAAAGACCCTTTGATCGGCACCCAATCCGCTAATAGCATAAATTTTCAAACTATCCTTTTAAAAGTGATTGTTAACTTACCTATAAAGGTCCGTTTTACACCATTTTAATTCATCTAGATTAAACTATTTTTCTTCTCTTGGGTGGTTTTCTATAGGCATAATACGCCAAAACAGCTTGGATGGCCTTCTCAATAGCAATTCTAATTGGAAACAAGTTTTCACCTAAAGACTCATCTATAGAACGGACTTGCATGTAGTAGTTACTAATAAGTGGATAGTTTGTTTTTGTTGCAATATGTAATTCTGCCTTTGCAACTGCCTCAGATTTATTTTCTTTGATTGGCTTGCAGGTCACCAACATAGGTTTGTGGTTTTTGTGCAACATGGCAGAAAAACCGAACAATCTACAAATTAGTCCCCTATGGGCATATTCTGAACAAAAACCCTTTGCACCTGGGGCAATGATTTTGTTTAGAACAGGACATATTTTATTGTCCTTGTCAATTTGAAGATTTTCTAGCCATTGCTCAGCTTCCCCGTTTATAAATAGGTGATATGCGAGTGGTAAAAACTCTAATGCGGTAGCGTTGATGTCTGGTTTTAGACAACAATTTCCACAATTGGCAACACAGCCAAGTCCTGTAGATTTTTGAAAGGAGCCTAACTCCTTATCCAATTGGTCGAAGATACGTTCTACCGCTTGAACCTTTTGATATAGCGTCACTTATGAGTTTAAGGTGGCGCGAAGGTAGTCTATGTTTTCATACGCGTAACAATTAAAAAATATATTAATTGAATTTAGTAGAATTAATAGTTAAGTTTAGTGCTAATTATTTGAATTTCAGAAAATTATATTTTTTTTTGTATTTAAAATAACGAGGTTTTAAGCCGTAATTTTTTTTGATTTGTTATGGGTTTTATTTTAAAGGATATGACCCCTAATACTTGCTCTTCTTCTGTTAAAACTTGAACCTCCCAATCACCGGCACTTATATTGGTCTTGTACGTATAACCCCTAAATCCGCCATCTCTTCCACCTGTAATATCATAACCAATATCTTCAACGGTTACCCATTCCTTGGTTTTCTCATTATACCTTCTCCATCTATGAAAAATGGATTTTTTTAAATCTGTAGGCGCAAAAATGGAAGAAAAAATATATACAGGTTGGTCTGGAGAATAACTAAAATCCAGTTTATGTTTTCTCCAAAATATATAGGAATCTTCAGACTCATAAGTAACTTCGTAGTTGCCGTTTCTTTGAATGACCTTATGTGCTACAATACCTTTGTCCAACGCCAAGGGTACGGGAGGAATCAATTTCAGGAAATAAAATAGATTGATTATTCCGTAAATGGCTATGATGATAAACACCATTTTTCCTAGCTTAATTTCTTTTCTGGTACTAGGACTTTTACTATAGATAATAGTTAAAAGAACCAATGTACTTACCAAGCTGACACCACCCGAAATTAAAAATATGTTGGTGTTCAATTCTTTTAAAAAAACAGGAATCATAAAAGTGAAAAATGTAAAGCTTATAAAGTAATACACGCCAAATTGAAGATACTTATTGGAAATACGTTTTTTTAAAAATTCATTGGCAATTAATAGTAAAACAAGAATAATAAAGAACGATGCCGTTTTTGATAATGAAACACTTCTTGAGAAATAGATAACATAGGCACTTGATAATCCTCCAAAAAAGAATTGAATAGCTAAAGGTAAGTACTCCTCATATCGCGCTAAAAATGTATTGACCCATTTTCCGTCATCTGCTAAATTATACAGATATAATGTTATGGACAACGAGGTCATGTGCAGACATAGAACCGTTAAGTCATACGTTCTGTCAATACGCCCTAGGGTTAAGGTATCAAAAATAAACCCACCTATAAAGAATAATATTGGCGCATATTTAGAGTGCTTTCTAATAAAATTTCTAAAAGCACTATTTCTATATCTGGCAAGGGTTTTCTTCATGAAAGCTTAATACTATGAGCGCAAAAGTAATTGAATGAAACAATTGAGATTTACCTTATTTAACATTTCATGAACGCTAAAGATCAAAACGTTAAATGCGTTGATCTAATTTTTAGTTTCAACATAGAAATTTGGGTCTACCTGTAATGAATTCAAGTCACCTTTAATGTTCTCGGTTTTCCAATTAGTAGTTGGTTCTATCCAAGCGGCAGTGCCATTTACGTATATTTTCAATGGCATGGTAAAATCTTCGACAGTATTGATAAAGCGATAGGTGAGCTTATTACCTTTCACCTTATATTCAAAAACCGGAATTTTTGTAGTTCTTAAATACTGATCAAAGAAAGGTTTTAAATCTCTTTTCATTTCTAAAGTGATAACCTTTTCAATTTCATCTGTAGTTACCGTCTTGTGATAAAATTCTGAATTAAGTCCGCGTAAGATAGTTCTCCATTTTCTGTCATTATCAACAATTTGGCGTAGGGTATGCAATATGTTAGAGCCTTTATAATACATATCTCCACTACCTTCATGATTTACATTATAAATACCAATAATAGGTTTGTCATTTCTAATATTGTTCCTTATTCCTTGAATGTAGGCGTTTGCAGCTTCTGTACCATAATGATAGTCTAGGAACAAGCTTTCTGAGTAACAGGTAAACCCTTCATGAACCCACATATCTGCGGCATCTTTATACGTAATGTTATTGGCAAACCACTCATGGCCGGCCTCATGTATTATGATAAAGTCAAATTTTAATCCCCATCCGGTATTTGACAGATCCCTTCCTAAATATCCCTTTTTGTATTGGTTTCCATAAGTTACGGAACTTTGGTGCTCCATGCCTAAATAAGGAACCTCTACCAATTTAAAAGAGTCTTCGTAGAATGGATACGGACCAAACCAATATTCAAAAGCTTTCATCATTTTAGGGGCGTCCTTAAAATGTTCTTTTGCCTTTTCCAGATTATCCTTTAACACGTAATAGTCCATATCAAGAGCACCTTTTTCACCTTGGTACATTTCGCTAAAATGAACATAATCCCCAATATTGACATTTACGCCGTAGTTATTGATAGGATTAGAAACAAACCAATTGTAGGTGTTGGTTTCTTTGTTTACACTGCGTAACCTACCATTAGAAACGTTCATAAGACCTTTTGGAGCTTTTACACTGATCAGCATACTATCTACCTCATCATACATATGGTCTTTATTGGGCCACCAGACACTGGCACCTAAACCTTGGCAAGAGGTTGCCACAAAATCTTTACCGTTGTTGTCCTTTTTCCAAGAAAATCCACCATCCCATGGTGCATTGACCGCTTCTTTAGGATGACCTGAATAGGTAACTACAATTTCATTGAATTCCCCTTTTATCTGGGGTTTGGTCAACTGTACAAAATGTGCATTTATATTATGGGTTACGGAAAGTTCTTTTCCGTCTTGAGTAACCTTTTCAATGCTTAGAGGAGGTTGAAGGTCTACTTGTAGAACTTGATGGGGTTCTAGCACTTTATAGCGAATTGTGTTGCTGCCACTTATGAATTTCTCATTTGGGTCTACCGCAATATCCAAATGATAGTAATTAAGATCCCACCATTCTCGTTCTGGGGTAATACTACCTCTAAGCGTATCTTGTTCGGTAAAAGTTTGTGCCTGGGTAAATGTGCAAATGGCTAAAGCCAAAAAAGTGATAGTTTTTTTCATAAGTAGCAAGCTTTTATTTTATCTGAAAATACCGTTAGGAAATACAACCGGACTTTCAAATCCGTCTTTACCAACGGCGGATACTCCGAAAAAATAATTATCAATAACAATGCCTTCCAAAACAAATTCAGAAACATCACCAACGTACCTGCTATAATCCCAAGTAGGGGATGTGGTGTCTCTCCAGTAAATTTTATAGCCTTTTGCGCCATCTACCTTACTCCATTGAAACTTCGCCGCAGGTTCAACAATACCACCAATTTTAACAGTTGTTGGGGCAGGAGGTGCCCAAGCTATAGATGCCATGTTTATAGCATTTACAACCGTTAATTTCGCGGCATACTCAAAATTTACATGTTCTAGAACATCACCATATGCAATACCATCTTCAACACGAATATCTTGATGTTGTTGCGTGTAGTTTTCATGAGCTTCCATAATTCGAATTCCAGGGAAACCTGCATCGTTAAAAGGTCTATGGTGACCACCACGTCCAAAGCGGTCTAGACGATAAATCATCATTGGGTTCATCTCTGGCATGTATTGCTTCACGTTTTTATGTACGTAGCGGGCCAATTGTCTAGAAACACCATCAACCTCACCGCCATAAAAACGTCTTGCTTTACGTTGTTTTTCAGTTTCTGTAGGTGGAACAGGTTCAGAGAATATTCTAAAATCAACGTTACTGATAGTGCCGTCAACTCCTTTTATATTACCGATCATATCATTATTGAATATGCCGATTATTTCCCAACCTTTATCCTTGGCATATTGTGCTATGCCACCGCCGCCAAAAAGACCTTGTTCCTCACCTGAAAGACCCATGTAGATAATACTATTTTCAAACGTGTATTTAGAAAGTACGCGAGCGGCTTCTAACGTTCCTGCCATTCCACTTGCATTGTCATTTGCCCCTGGCGAGTCGTCAGTGTAATTGGTGGGGTCGCTAACACGAGAATCAATATCACCGCTCATAATAATGTATCGATTGGGGTATTTAGTACCTTTTTGAACGGCAAGTACGTTCACTACCTCAACATCTTTAACAATACGGTCGTTAGCGCCTTTTTTAACTAAATCTTTTTGATAAAACACGTTTAAGCAACCTTTGCATGCCGCAGATGTTTTTTCGAATTCACTTTTGATCCATCTTCTTGCCGCACCAATTCCCCTGGTATTGGAAACTGTATCGCTTAACGTATGTCTTGTTCCAAAATTTGCGAGTTTGGTAACGTCGTTTTTAATACGTTCGGCAGAGACGGCATCAATAATATCATAAATACGTTGATCTTTTTGTGCTGTTAAGGTCATAGCCGAGATTAACAATGCAAGAAGTAAAAATCTTTTCATTTCATTTTTTTTTTTTGAGTTAGTAAAGTTAGTTTGGGTAATCGGTTTCTAAAATTAAGTAAAATATAAGGCTGACCATAATTTCATTAAAATAAAGTATTTGGTCACTTACAAATTGGTAACACCATTATTTATCATTCTTTGCCATTAAATGATAAACTCCAAATAGTGGACCTATTGCTAAAGGAATAAACAAAAGAGAAATAGGTACGATGGATTGAAGCGATCCTAGAAGTTGTATACTGATGATGGTTGTTGCAAAACCTATACAATTTACTAGTGTAAGTGCTGTGCCTTTTAACTCTGGAGCAACTGCGGATGCCACTAAATTTGAGAATTGTGGTGAATCTGCAGTTACCGCAATTCCCCATAAACACCAACCTGCTAAAAAAAGGTATATAGGAAATGAAAATAGTATTGGCGATATTGAACATAAAAAACCAGATGCTATTAGAGCAATTAGAGCCACTTTTTTACTGCCTATGCGTTGCGAAATTAGACCACCATAGGCACATGATAATCCGCCAAGGGCTATTATGATTCCCGACCAAAGTGACACAGAAATTTCGCTAGCCGATTCTATGGCAAAAAACTGAATTGCGATAGGTGTAAATGCCCAAAACGCATAAAGTTCCCACATATGGCCAAAATAGCCAAAAGCAGCTTTTTTGAATTTTTTATTTTTGAACAGTTGGGGTCCTGCATCTAGTTTTATAGTGGCACTCGCAACTCTGAAAGGACCATTGGGTACCAGAAAAAACAGAAATAAACCACCTATTGCAGTAATACTAGAAGTCAGTTTAATAACGGTATCTGGATGGTTGGCCAATGGGCTGCCCTTAATTAAAAATGGAAAGGCGGTACCAAGAACTAAAGCCCCTACGAGAAATCCCAATGCTTTGCCCAAACCTTTTTCATAATAATCTGCAGCTATTTTCATTCCTACGGGATAGATACCTGCTAAAAAGAAACCTGTACTAAACCTGGCAAATAATAATCCGCCAACATTTAAATCAGGGTAAACCAACAACAAGTTTGAAATAGAAGCTAAAAAAGCGCAAACCATAAAAACCTTAGAAGGGGAAAAGCGATCAGCAATCATTAGAATTCCAAAAATCAATGTACCTATTATAAATCCGAATTGTACGGAAGAGATAACGTAACTAACAATGTCTGCGCCAAAATCTAATTTTTTGGTCAACGATTCTATAATCGCGTTACCTGCAAACCAAGTAGAGGTACAGGCAAATTGAGAAATAATTATGATTGGTAGAATATGTAACTTTTGCTTCAATAGATCAATGTAAAAAAGTAACCTTCGCTATTTTATTATTTTCTATTTCATAAATACCTATTGCAGTATAAGAATCACCGTTAACGGTAATAAATTCTTCATCAATAACTATATTACCGATTACAATCCTATTCTTAGTATCACAATAAAGGTTTGGGGTAGTGCCAAAAAAACGATTATAGTCCTTACGCATATTTTCAATTCCCTCTGTTCTTAGTTCGCCGTTAGCACCATAAACTTTCACGTTTTTGGCGTATGGACCTAAAAAGGCATTGATGTCTTGAGCATTATAACCTTCAAGTTGTTGTTGTACAGGTATTTCTGGATCTTCATTGATTGGTATATCTTTTATGAAAGTCATGCTATTTATAAGTCCGTCAACCTCATAAATGGCAACTTGTTGAAATTGTTTATCGTCAATGGTTATCTGTTCTTGATCAATGACGGTCTTACCCAAATGTATTCTAGAGGATACTTTTACATCAATATGTGGCGTACGGTCATAAAAGCTCTGATATTTTTCCTTTAAAATTTCCCGCCCTATATACAAGGTGTCTTTTGGGTAGTTTTTTACCACAACATTTTTGGAAAAACAGTTGGCAAATGCTTGTACATCTCGTGCGTTGAACGTTTCTACTTGTTTGTCAATAATAGTTTTTTGAGAATCTTTAGATACAAAACTTAGATAATTTCCTTTTGGACTAATTGCCAATCTAGATACGCCATTGACATCTGGATTATCGATTTGGCATGCCAACTGCCATTCTGTATCCGTTTTGGGGTCAAAAGACAAAATTGTTGATTCATAGGCAGTAAGTAATTTGCCATTGTTTGTCCAACAAACATCTTGGGTATCTTCTAAAAGAGTTATGATATCATTTGTTTCCTTAGAGTTAGGGTTTAGAGATGTAACAGTTGCATTCTCGCCCTCTTTTGCTATAAAACTTATTAGTTCTGTATTGGGGATTTTATGCAAAGACCTACCTACATTTTTCCGTACAGTATTATGGGTATTCTTCTTTAGATTATATACCACCAAATCCATACGATTTTCAATTAATACGGTACATACAATTATGTCTTTGGTGAACCAAACATGATAACCCACTTTTAAGTCTGGTATTAATATCTTTGATTTCCCTGTCTTTACGTTATACTCATATAAACGTTGTAGACCAGTGTCATCTAAACGAACGGCTGAAATATTTTCATTACCAGGAATTTTTAGCGGAGAATATTCACTGCCATTAGACGTATTGGAAAGCCAGGCTGTTGTTTTTTTGTTTATATCATAGATAGCAATATCAGTTTGACTAGTTCTTGTTGATGCAAATAAAATTTTATCATCAGAAAAAAAAGAAGGCTGATTGTCATAACCTTCTTTATTAGAAATATTTATTGGGAATCCAATTTTTAATGAGTCATTAAACCAATTTATATCCGCCAGGTACAATTCTGTTCCTTGTTGAGCATAAGATTCAAGGCAGCAAATAATAACTACAAATACAAGCGTGAAAATTTTTTTCATTGTAATAAGTAAGTGGATAACATTATTTTTTGTTGGCAAATCTTTTTAAAATTGCACGAACATTTTTTGTGTTATCAACAAAGTACCTTGCTTGAGTTTTTTGTCTGCCAACCTTAACTGTAATAGCATCTTGGGGCAGCTCTTGAAACATAAACTCATCTGTCCAGTCATCACCAATAGCGAAAACAAAATCGTACTCGTTTTCCGTGTACACGCGCATAGATGCCCTACCTTTGTTTACATTGCTACTTTTTATTTCCATAACCTTATTACCGTTTAAGACACTAAGGTCATCATTGGCAATAAGACTGGTAAGTACTGTATTCAATTCAACAGAACGTTTTTGACCAAAATCTGGATCGGTTTTTCTGTAATGCCATGCCAAAGAGTAATTTTTCTCTTCAATAAAGCTACCTGGTGTGCGGTCTACAAAAGATTCCAATACGGGTAGAATTTTTTCCATCCAGTCTTTCTTTACGGTCTCTAACATTCTAAACTCTTCGCCACCTTGTGAGATCCATACGCCATGTTCAACAATCATATTGTATTTTTTGGGTAAGAACCATTTGGTAAATGTTTCTTTGTCACGCCCACTGATCAAATACATATCCGTATTTGGCTGAGAAGAAATCTCGTCTAAAAGTTGGTATAGCTCCTCGTCCGGTGAAGCTTTTTGTGGATCTGAATGAAAGCCTGCCAATGTACCATCATAGTCCAAGAACACCAATCTTCTCTTGGCTTTGCTATAATCATCCATCACGGTATTCATGAGATTTTCGGATAATTTTTTCGATTTATACGTTTGGTCTTTTTCTTTTTGGCCTACTAATGAATTCATAAAGTCGTTCGCCCATTTTTCTACATTGTAACGCTCTAATCGTTTTTGTAATGACGTATTTCTAGAAATCTGTTCTTCTTTTGGCATGTTGATAGCCTCGTATAAAGAATCTGCTATTTGTTCAAAGTTGTTGGGATTTATAAGCAAGGACTCGTTCATCTCATTAGCAGAGCCGGCCATTTCGCTTAAGATCAATACACCCGTTTTATCCGTTCTGGTAGCAATGTATTCCTTTGCAACCAAGTTCATACCATCTCTAATGGGAGTTAACCATGCAATATCTGAAGAAGTGTAAAGGTCAATTAAATTATCAAAAGGCATTGATCTGTAGAAATACCAGATAGGTGTCCAGCTTACGGTTGAAAGTTCTCCGTTAATACGACCTACCAACTCGTCAACTTCACGTTTTAGCAATTGGTACTGCGGTACATTAGAGCGTGACGGTACAGCTAGAATTATCAGTCTTACTTTCTCTTTATATTGTGGGTATTTGTTTAGGAAATATTCAAAGGCATTCAGGCGTTTTGCAATACCCTTGGTGTAATCTAAACGGTCAATAGATAAGAAGAATTTGGCATCTGGTGCAGATTTTTTATGGGTATCCAGTCGTTTCTGTAATTCAGATTTTTCATCCTCGGTCCGCTGAGAATGTTCTTTTGCAGCTTCGCTGAATTTTTTATAATCAATTCCCATAGGGAAGGAGTCAACTTTAATCACCCTATCATCTAAATAGATGTCATTAAAACTTACTTCTAAGCCCAACAGTCTGCGTACAGAGCTTAAAAAGTGACGCTCATAGTCATAGGTATGAAAACCAATTAAATCTGAACCTAACAAACCTTGCAATACCTCACGTCTCCATGGTAGTGTTCTAAAGATTTCATATGAAGGAAAGGGAATGTGTAAAAAGAAGCCAATAGAAATATCAGGTCTTTCTGCGCGTACCATTTGTGGTACTAACATCAGCTGGTAGTCATGAATCCAAATTGTATCTTCATTATCCGCTTTGGCAAGAATGGCATCGGCAAATTTCTGGTTCACCGCTTTATAAATTTCCCAGCTCTCCAATTCAAACTCAGAGTATTCCAAAAAGTAGTGGAAAAGTGGCCAAACGGTTCTATTGCTAAATCCGTAGTAAAATCCGTCAACCTCTTTTTCTGTCAAGTTTACTTTTGAAGAACCATGTTCTGCAAGTGCACTATCAATTTTTGGTATCAACTCTTCAGGTATTTGTTCGTCAGTTAATCCGCTCCAACCTATCCACAAGCTATCACCGCCAGAGTGTACAGATTTCATTCCAGTAGCCAATCCGCCTACACTTGGTACCGCAGTAATGTCGCCATTGCTAATTTGTAATTGTACAGGTAGTCTATTTGAGATAATGATAGTTTTCGCCATAAAAGAGATTTTTTTGCTACTTTTTGATAATTATTTCTCTAAATTTCGGGAAAAAGGAGGGCAATACCAATTGAAACCTCATATGAATCAACATTTTTATTGAATGGATAATTTAGACTACGGAATAATAGGAAATTGTAGAAGTGCCGCATTAATATCAAAGACAGGAAGTATAGACTGGTGTTGTTTGCCAGAATTTGATAGTCCGTCAGTATTTGCCAAATTATTGGATGACTCTATTGGAGGAAGTTTTGAAATCAATGTAGATGATAGTTATGAAATTTCACAGAAGTACGAGCAGTATACCAATATTTTAATTACTTCCTTTAAATCTGGCAATGACCATTTTGAGATTCATGATTTTATGCCCAGATATCGTAAAGAGGAGAAAAAGTATCATTCTCCTCCAGAATTGATACGGTATTTTAAGCATATCTCCGGTAAACCTAGTTTTTCGGTATTATATGACCCTAAGTTAGAGTATGCAATGGGTACCACCGATACCTTTATCAAAAAAGACTTTATAGCAAGTCTTACGCACGATGTAAAGTTCGATACTGTCTTTTTATATACCTCTTTCAATAAAGAATCTGTAGCAAACAGCGCAGAGCTCACGTTAACACAAGATGAGTTTATGTTAATGGGCTACAACGAGAAATTGTTATTGCCAACCACGGAAAGAGCGTATTTAGAATTGCAAAATACAAAGGTATATTGGTTAAACTGGTCTAATTTAACACCTACCTACAAAAAATTCAACGAAGAAATTTCTAGAAGTGCACTGACCTTAAAGCTCTTAAGCTATGATAAGACCGGTGCCGTACTAGCAGCGGCAACAACTTCATTGCCGGAAACTATAGGAGAGGTACGTAATTGGGATTATCGCTTTTGTTGGATCCGTGATGCCTCTATGGTAATTAAGGTAGTATCAGAATTGGGTCATAAGAATGTCGCTCGACGCTATTTGCAATTCATTATTGATTTAATACCAGATAAAGCAGAAAAGCTACAGATCATGTACGGTATTAATAAGGAGAAAAAATTAACCGAAGAAACATTGGAGCATTTGGCAGGTTACAAAGGCTCAAAACCTGTACGTATCGGTAATGCGGCATATCACCAAAAACAGAATGATATTTATGGTATTCTGATGGATGTGATATATGAGCAGATGGTAAAATTCAGCATTGATATTGAAAATGGTGAAGATTTATGGGCGATAACGAAAGGAATCGTTTGGATCGTTAGCAATAATTGGAAGGATGCCGATAAAGGTATTTGGGAATTCCGTGCAGAAGATAGACATTTTACCTTCTCGAAAGTATTATGTTGGACAGCCTTAGATCGTGCCATTAAGGTTGCAGAGATGTTAGGTAAAAAGCATAAAATTGAAAAATGGGAGCCTATTAGAGCTGAAATCTGGAAAGATATCTATGATAATGCATGGAACGAAGAAGTAGGGGCTTACACGCAATCGTACGGTTCTAAAGAGCTAGATGCCTCTGTATTATTGATGGAATCTTATGGTTGTGTGAAAGCCAAAGATGAGCGCTACATAAAAACCGTTAACGCTATTGGAAAAGAATTAAGCAATGACGGATTGTTATACCGATATAAGAACGAAGATGACTTTGGTCTACCATCATCATCGTTTACCGTATGCACATTCTGGTATATAAATAGCCTGTTTAAAATAGGGGAGCGCAAAAAGGCACTTGAATATTTTGAGCGATTACTAGGTTATAGTAATCATTTAGGTCTCTTTAGTGAAGATATTGATTTTAAGACAAAAAGATTGTTGGGTAATTTCCCACAGGCCTATTCACATTTGGCACTTATAGAGTGTGCTATCAACTTCTCTAAAAAAGAGAGTGAGGATCAAATGATGGAATCTTTAAGAGAATAATCAGCCAGTAACATACGCTTTAATTTTAGCGATAAGGGCTTTTAAATGTTGCTCTGTAGTGAACGGATTCATGATTGTAACTCGTAAATAATGTAGTCCTTTCAGCTTAGTCTGTACAATATAAAATTCGCCATCTTCTAGTAGAAATTGGCGAATTTTTTCATTTAGAATGTTTAAGCTTTCAATATCCGAATCTGGAGCACAATATCTAAAACATACAATATTGGACATTGGTCTTAGCGCCAATTCAAAATTGGTTTCTTGCTCTATTATGTTTGCAAATTGTACACCCATGTCGTACAGATGGGTAACATTGATGTCAAAGATTTCTTCCCCGTATAATTTTAAAAGCGTAAACCAATGTATGGCCATCATATTTTTGGTGCATTCAAAGGTACGTTTGCCAGAGTTATACCAATCTTCATGTTCAGAGTCCGATAGCAAATAATCGGCTTTTTGACTAAAAGTGGTTTTTGCATGGACTTCATTTTTAAAGAGTAGGGCGGTGGTCAACGCCGGCATCATCATCATTTTATGGCCATCTATAACAACCGAATCCGCTTGGTCAATACCTTTGAGGGTATGTTTGTATTTTTTAGAAAATATCCCCGCACCACCATGGGCTCCGTCAACATGAAACCAAATGTTTCGTTCTTTTGCAAATTTCCCAATGGTTTCCAAGTCATCAAAAATACCGGTTGCCGTAGAGGGTGCACTACCTACAATAGCAAATATTTCTATACCTTGGTCAACAGCTTCTTTAAATTTGACCGCTAGAATATCGGTATTCATGCTAAATCCTTCTGTAACAGGTACTTTAATTATGCCTTGGTTGCCCAATCCCATGATTCTAGCCGCACGATCAACACAATAATGTGCTTCTTCGCTTACCATAATTCCTAATTGATTTTGGCTGCCGTCATTCCATATATCTTGTTTTGTAATGGCTTTTCTGGCGCTTAATAATGCAGTTAGGTTGGCCAAGGTTCCTCCAGAAGTTAAAAATCCTCCCGATAAATCATTGAAGCCAATTTTCTGGCATATAAGTTCTATGATAATACGCTCTATTGCATTTGAGGACATGCCCATTTCGTAAACCGCTGTACCATTATTTAGCAAAGCGCTGATTAAACTCGTTAATGCGGTTATTGGTGCTGGCGGACTTACTTGGTGACCTATATAATGTGGATGGTGAATATATGTGGTTCTATTGGTAATTTCTTTGAACAAGTTGTTACTATCCCCATTAATCAGAAAATTTCTCCAAAATTCAAGTTCATCATCAGGATTGGTCCAATTTATAGCTTTTTTGGAAGTTTCATTAAGCTTATCCTTTAAATGCAAAGTAAGTTGATCAATTAATTGATGCCCATTCGTATTAAAGTCTGAAGTGTTATAAACCTGTTCTAGTAATTTCTTGTTCATGGTTTAAAAATAGTTTCAAAATGAATCTTTACCAAACAAAAAAAACCGCCCCATTCGGGACGGTTTAGTATTCAAGTTACCAAACAACAAAAGGTAATCTGAATTAGTCAAACGTGTAACCGTTGTCTGCAGCAACCTTATCGGCAATTTGTGTGCGTAAAGCAACTACATTCGGGTAATTTGTATATTTCGTGAAACGTTTAAGTCCCATTAACATCATTCTTTGCTCATCGCCCTCGGCAAAAGAAATAATAGCTTCTTTTCCTTTATTGATGATGGTTTCAGTTGCATTGAACAAATATAATCTAGACATGGCTATTTGTGTAGCTTGAGCTTCCTCGCCAAAACGTTTTGCATTTTTCTCTGTACGTAATAAAGCAGATTCTGCCATATATACCTCAATAAGAATATCAGATGCCGCCAACATTAACTGCTGGTGTTTTTCTAATTCTGGTCCAAATTTTTGAACGGCAGAACCGGCAACCATTAAAAATACTTTTTTTAATCTCTTTAAGATATCTTTTTCTTCGGCAAATAATTCTGAAAAATCAGGAGTATCAAAAGAAGGAATACCCATTAACTCTTCACCAACCGCCGTAGCAGGACCTAAAAGATCTACATGGCCTTTCATGGCTTTTTTAACAAGCATACCAACGGCCAACATTCTATTGATTTCGTTAGTACCTTCATAAATACGTGCAATTCTTGAATCTCTCCAAGCAGATTCCATAGGAGTATCGGCACTAAAGCCCATACCACCAAAAATTTGGATTCCTTCGTCAGTAGTATTTTGGCAATCTTCAGAAACGGCTACTTTAAGAATAGAACATTCAATTGCATATTCTTCAACACCTTTTAGTTCAGCTTCTTGGTGTGTATTACCTTCAGCTTCACGAATAGCAATACGGTCTTCAATATTCTTGGCAGCTCTATAACTGGCAGACTCATCTACATAAACACTGGTAGCCATATCCGCAATCTTAGACTTAATGGCGCCAAAGTTCATAATAGGAGTTTTGAACTGAATACGCTCGTTAGCATATTTAGTAGCTTCACCAATAACTCTTCTTTGTGCATCTAAACAAGCAGCAGCCAATTTAATACGCCCCACATTTAAAGCGTTCATTGCAATCTTAAATCCGTTTCCTCTAGTAGAAAGCATATTCTCAACGGAAACTTTTGTTTCATTGAAGAATACCTGACGGGTAGAAGAGGAGTGGATACCTAATTTCTTTTCCTCGTCACCTAAAGTGATTCCGTTACTAGGGTCATTTTCAACGATAAAACCAGTAATATTTTTATCATCTTCAATACGTGCAAATACGATAAACATATTACAGAAACCTGCGTTTGAAATCCACATTTTCTGACCTGTAATGCTGTAAGATTTACCATCTTCAGAAAGAACAGCTTTCGTTTTTCCTGAGTTTGCATCAGAACCAGCACCTGGTTCGGTAAGGCAATATGCGCCAAACCACTCTCCTGAAGCTAATTTTGGAACATATTTTTGTTTTTGCTCTTCTGATCCATAAAGGGTAATTGGCATTGTACCAATACCCGTATGCGCTCCAAAAGCAGTACTGAAGGATCCAGTAGCCCCAGAAATATAATCACATACCAACATAGTAGAAACAAAGCCCATGCCCATACCACCATATGATTCTGGTACAGCAACACTCAATAACCCTAACTCACCTGCTTTACGCATAGTTTCTTCAGTGAAAGCATAATCTTTATTTTCAAAACGCTCCCAATGTGCCCAAAGTTCTCTGTCAACAAATTCTTTGGTACTCTCACGCATCATGCGTTGCTCTTCGTTCAAATCTTCAAGTGTGAAAACGTCTTCACAATTAGTTTCCTTTACAAGGAACTGTCCTCCTCTAAGAAGATCTTTTTTTGCTGTATCTGTACTCATGTTGTTAATAGTATTTAGTATAAAATAATTAGTATTATGTATTCTATAAATACACTAATAGTAATTGATAAAAGTTGTTAATTTAAAAATTCAAATATACCTGCCGCACCTTGACCTGTACCTACGCACATGGTTACCATACCATATTTGCCCTGCATATTTCTTTTACGCATTTCATCAAATAACTGTACGGATAATTTAGCACCGGTACAACCTAATGGATGACCAAGCGCAATAGCACCACCATTTACGTTGACAATATCTTGATTCAGATTTAATTCACGCATAACCGCTAATGATTGTGAAGCAAATGCTTCGTTCAATTCTATCAAATCAATATCGTTCTGTTTTAATCCCGCCTGCTTCAATGCTTTTGGAATAGCGGCAATAGGACCAATACCCATAATTCTAGGCGGTACACCTGCAGCAGCATAATTGACTAAACGAGCAATAGGCTCAAGATTTAATTCTTTCACCATTTCTTCGCTCATGATTAAAACGAACGCTGCACCATCACTCATTTGAGATGAATTTCCCGCGGTAACACTACCACCTGCAGCAAATACGGGACGAAGTTTGTTTAAAACTTCTACCGAAGTACCTTTTCTAGGTCCTTCATCTTTGGTTACCGTATATTTGCGATGTGCTTTTTTCCCGTTAGCGTCCAAGTATGTTTCTTCTACTTCTATTGGGGCTATCTGACTTTGAAAACGGTCTTCAGCTTGCGCTTTTAATGCTTTCATGTGTGAGTTGTAGGCAAAGTTATCTTGGTCTTCTCTTGAAACCTTGTACTCATTAGCTACAGCTTCTGCGGTATTACCCATGCCCCAGTAGTAATCTTCATGACCAGAACTTGCCAAGTCATAGTTTAGTTCCGGTTTGTTACCTGTCATAGGAACAGAACTCATACTTTCTGCGCCTCCGGCAATGATGCAATCTGCCATTCCGGCCTGAATCTTAGCTGCGGCAACACCAATAGTCTCTAAGCCCGAAGCACAGAATCTATTTACGGTTACACCTGGTACATCAACAATATCCAATCCCATTAAAGAAATTAGCCTTGCCATGTTCAGACCTTGAGAACCTTCTGGCATTGCGTTACCAACGATAACATCATCAATACGTTTATTATCGAATTGTGGCAATTCCTTCATCATATACTCAATGGTCTCGGCAGCCAATTCATCTGTACGCTTAAAACGGAAAACACCTTTTGGAGCTTTTCCAACAGCAGTTCTATATCCTTTTACTATATATGCAGTTTTCATTTTTTATGCTTTTGGCTATTAGCTTTTAGCTATTAGCATTTAATTGTTGTTTTAAAATAAACCCATAGGTAATACTATAGGCTAACAGCTACGAAATTTTAGTTACGTAACGGCTTACCCGTTTTCAACATATGTTGAATACGTTCAAGGGTCTTTCTCTCCGTACATAGAGATAAGAATGCCTCACGTTCAATATCCAATAAATATTGTTCCGATACTCGAGTAGGTTCCGATAAATCACCACCTGCCATTACATAAGCAAGTTTATTTGCAATTTTCTTGTCGTGTTCACTAATATAGTGGCTAGCCTCCATAGAATCAGTACCAACAACGAACATACCTAAAGCTTGTTTACCCAATACTTTTATGTCGTTACGTGCTGCTGGTTGTGTATAACCGGAATCTGCCATTAACATAGCATGTGCTTTTGCAGTTGCTATTTGGCGGTCTTTATTTACAACAACAACATCTTTGCCTTTTTGTAGTAAACCTAAATCATAAGCTTCATAAGCAGAAGTAGATACTTTGGCCATACCAATGGTCAAGAAATATTCTTGTAGAACGTTTAATTCAACATCACCTTTCTTGAAAGTATCTTGTGCACGTAAGGCCATTTCTTTGGAGCCACCTCCACCAGGAAGAACACCAACACCAAATTCAACAAGGCCCATATAGGTTTCTGCCGCTGCAACAACCTTGTCAGCGTGTAAAGAAATTTCACATCCACCACCCAATGCCATACCATGTGGGGCAGAGATTGTAGGGATAGAAGAGTAACGCATACGCATCATGGTATCTTGGAAATATTTAATAGCCATGTTAAGCTCATCATATTCTTGCTCAACGGCCATCATAAATATCATACCAATATTTGCACCTACAGAGAAGTTAGCAGCTTGGTTACCAACAACCAAACCTCTGTAATCTTTTTCGGCCATGTCTATAGCCTTGTTAAGACCGTTTAGAACATCACCGCCAATGGTATTCATTTTAGATTGGAATTCTACATTCAAAATACCATCGCCCAAATCTTCAACAACAACACCGGCATTTTTAAATACTTCTTTAGATTTTCTAATATTATCCAATATGATAAATGAATCTTGTCCAGGAATTTTTTCCATGGATTTTTTCGGTATATCATAAAAATAAGTACTGCCTTCTTTTACGGTATAGAACGAATCTTTACCGGCATCCTTCATATCTTGAACCCAAGCAGCAGCTTCTAAGCCTTCTGCTTTGATGAATTCAAGTCCCTTTTCTAAACCAACGGCGTCCCAAATTTGGAAAGGACCATGTTCCCAACCAAACCCAGCTTTCATGGCATCATCTATCTTGTAAAGCTCGTCTGTGATTTCAGGTATTCTATGTGATACGTAAGCGAACAACTGCCCAAAACTTTTACGGTAGAATTCACCTGCTTTATCTTTTCCTCCACAAAGTACAGCAAAGCGATCAACAACTTTATCAACCGTTTTTGTCAATTCTAAAGTGGCAAATTTCGCACTCTTTTTAGAACGATAATCCATCGTATCCAAATCAAGTGTTAATATTTCTGTTTTACCTTTTGCGTCTTTAGATTTTTTATAGAAACCTTGTCCTGTTTTACTTCCCAACCATTTGTTTTCCATCATTGTATTGATGAAACCAGGTAGTTTAAACAGATCGTGACGTTCGTCATCCTTACAGTTATCATAAATACCATTGGCAACGTGCACCAATGTATCTAAACCAACAACATCAACAGTTCTGAATGTAGCGGATTTTGGTCTGCCAATAACAGGACCTGTCAATTTATCTACTTCTTCAACGGTCATATCCATATCTTTAACCATATGAAAAAGACTCTGAATACTGAATATTCCAATTCTATTACCAATGAATGCCGGAGTATCTTTAGCTACAACAGAAGTTTTACCTAAGAACTTTTCACCGTATCCGTTTAAAAACTCAAGTACATTTGCATCTGTTTTTGGACCAGGAATTATTTCAAAAAGTTTAAGGTAACGTGCCGGGTTAAAAAAGTGTGTACCACAGAAATGTTTCTGGAAATCTTCACTTCTACCTTCAGACATAAATTTAATAGGAATACCAGAGGTATTTGAAGTAATAAGGGTCCCAGGTGTACGATATTTTTCTAAGTTCTCGAAAACCTGTTTTTTAATATCCAAACGTTCAACGACAACCTCAATAATCCAATCTACCTTAGATACTTTTGCAATATCATCTTCTAAGTTTCCTGTGGTAATACGATTTGCAAATTTCTGATGATAAATAGGAGATGGTTTTGATTTCAACGCTGCCGTCAAAGAATCGTTCACCATTCTATTGCGTACTACCTTGTCTTCTAAGGTTAAACCTTTAGCTTTTTCTTTATCATTTAGTTCACGAGGAACAATATCTAACAATAGAACCTCTACGCCAATATTTGCAAAATGACAGGCTATACCGCTACCCATTATTCCTGAGCCAATTACTGCTACTTTTTTAATGTGCTTGTTCATGTACTTTATGCTGTATTAATTTGATAAGTTGTATTAAAATAATTTTTTGTCTGCAATGAGCTTGTTGATGGCATCCGTAACCTCAAAAAAACTTTCCAATTTTTCTTCTGTAACTTCTTGTTTTACCGCTTCATTAAATCTAAGAACAGTGCTTTTAGAATCATTTCTTTTTTCTAAACCAAAATCCGTTAAATATATAAGAACACCTCTACCATCGTTAGGGTTGGGTTTCCTAAGAATCAATCCTTTCTGCTCCATGCTTTTTAAAATTCTAGAAAGGCTAGTAGCTTCCATGCCCATTTTTGGTCCTAATGCCGTGGAAGGAGTTCCGGTCTTTGGGTCAATGCTCAATAAAGTAAACCCAACAGCCATAGTAGAATCAAAATTCTTTGCTTCTTCATTATACATTCTCGCTACCGCTTGCCATGTAGCTCTCAACGCATAATCTATAGTTGCTTCTTTCATACTCTTTAGTTGGTTCCCAAATATAAGAAAATTTATTATGCATGCATAATAAATTAATGTAAAATTTCTATTAATTGAAATCGTCAAAATAGAGAAGGAGTCTCTTTATGGTCTAAAAATTAGTTCGTTATCTAATTTCGGAGGAAATTTAGGACAAACAAAATTGCGTATTATAAAAGTTGTAGATAATATTTTTTTTAAGATAACGGTGTATGTTTAATTCGCGCATTTATTAATCAACTGGATATTTTACACGCTATTAAATTGTTTGGTATTGCTGTATAAGAATTTATGATGCCTAATTTTCTCTACTTGAATTTATATCATTGATAATGATACTTTTCAAAGCTAAAAAACCGAAAAAACACTACAGCAAATAATAAAGATTTATAGTAATCGAGAAACAGGCTTTTGCCTTGTTTGGTTGCTTACTGCAACTATTATTTTATAAACGATGGATGGACCATTTTATAATCCATCCATCGTTTATATATAGTTATTGTATTAAGTATCTACGCTATTAAATGAAACTGAAGCTGTTAATGTTGGTAGATATCATTATATAGGTCAATATATTTTTCCTTTATAATTTTTCTTTTCAACTTCATGGTAGGGGTAAGGTGTCCGCCTTCCATACTCCAAGCATCTGGTGTAAGTCTAAACTGTTTCACTTTCTCCCATTTGGCAAATTTCTCATTTGCTTCATCAATTTCTTGTTGGTACCTATTTAAGACCTTTTCATTGGATATGAGACTGGCATTGTCAGATACCTTTATATGATGTATAGAAGCCCATTCTTTTAAAAACTCAAAGTCTGGTTGAATTAAAGCGGCAGGCATTTTTTCACCTTCACCGACCACCATAATCTGTTCAATAAATCTAGATTGCTTAAAACGATTTTCTAAAAGCTGTGGCGCTACATATTTACCACCAGAGGTTTTGAACATTTCCTTTTTACGATCGGTAATTTTTAAGAATCCTTCACTGTCAAGTTCACCAATATCTCCCGTTAAGAAATAACCGTCAACAATGACTTCTTTGGTTTTTTCTTCATCCTTATAATAGCCCATCATTACTTGTGGACCTTTAATACAAATTTCACCGTCAGATGCAATTTTGACTTCGGTCTGCCCAATAGGTTTTCCTACGGTACCAATTTTAAATCCGCCTTCGCGCATATCATTAACTGATATGACCGGAGAAGTTTCGGATAGTCCGTAGCCTTCCATAAGTCCAAATTCCGCAGCATTGAATATTCTTGATAATCGTGGTTGTAGCGCGGCACTACCAGAAGCTATTAAGCCAAGGTTGCCGCCTAAACCTTCTTTCCATTTACTGAAAATTAATTTTCTTGCTATAGATAATTTCTTTTCGTACCACCAACCATTTTGTCCGTAGGGCTCGTACGCTAATCCTATATCTACCGCCCAAAAGAATAATTTCTTTTTTATACCGGTTAGCTCTGTACCTTTGGCATATATTTTATCGTATACTTTTTCTAAAAGGCGTGGTACCGCTGTCATAACATGCGGACTGGTCTCTTTTAAGTTGTCACTTATTTTGTCAAGCGACTCTGCATAGTAGATAGATACGCCTCTATACTGATAAAGGTATATTAGCATACGCTCATACACATGGCATAGAGGTAAGAAACTTAATGCCTTAGTTTTACCATCTTCTATAGGAAAACGTTTAGAACTTTCAATAGCATTACTTACCAAATTATTATGTGATAGCATAACGCCTTTAGGTCTACCAGTAGTACCAGATGTGTAAATTAACGTTGCCAGATCGTTTGGTGAAACGGCGTTCATTAAACTTTCTACTTCTACTTGGTTAGATGTATCTGCACCTAATTCAAGGACTTTTTCCCAGTTATCACAGTTAGAAAGCTCATCAAATGAGTATACGTTTTCTAAACTCTTTACTTGGTCTTTAATTGCAGATACTTTTTCATATACTTCGTCACAGGAAACAAAACAGAATTTTGCTTCTGAATGATTTAGCACATAAGCATAATCCTCTTCTGATATTGTTGGGTAGATTGGGACGTTTTGTGCACCAAGTTGAAGAATGCCGATATCCATAATATTCCACTCCGTTCTATTGGTAAGTGATATTACGGCAATCTTGTCATTGGGTTTGACCCCAAGGCGTAAAAGCCCTCGACTAATTGTGTTTGCTTTATCTATATATTCTTGAGTAGATGTTTTAATCCACTCGCCATTTGTTTTTGACACCAATGCCGCTTTTAAGGCATGCTTTTCAAGCTGATAATATGGAAAGTCAAAAAGACGGGTAACTTTTTGCATACTTAATTTCTAATAAGAATTGCAAAATAGTGAAAGAACTCCATATTTTAAAATTGTATTGTTAAATAAATCAGCATCTCATTACAATATTCTTAATAAGAGCTCATTAGGGGGCATTCATCGATTTTTGCCATTTATCTACAATAAATTGTAATTGAACGTGTTATGTATACATCTCAAATATTTGTAAGAAATTTCCTTAAAAATTAATTTTAGATTTGAGAAAGAATAATTATCCCAAATTGTAGAAATAATGGAAAAAAACTACGTATCTATATTTTCTTTAAAGTTCATAACAATCATTGCCGGCATTATATTACCTTTTAGTATTAGTGCTCAATCAGAACCGTTCAATTGCGATTATAACGCATATTTATTTCAATATAATGATATTTATGCACTAGATCTTGCATCTGGTAGTTCCTATTTAGTTGCCGAAGATATTACTCCGGGCAACGTAAACGGAGTAGGGTATAATGCAACTGATGGTTATTTGTGGGGATACCTTTCTACCCCGTCTAGCACAATTGTGAGAATAGGCAAAGACTACACGGTTAATCAATTTACAATTCCAGAATTACCAAGCGGCAATAAGTATGTAGGTGATATTTCTCCTGATGGTATATATTACTTTAAGGCAGGAGGTTCTTCTTATTTTAAGGTCGATATCAATCCCGCTTCGCCAACTTATTTGGAATATTTAGGAGCGTTTGAATTAAGTCAAAGTTTAGGTATTGCGGACTGGGCTTTTAATGCCGCCGATGGTATGTTATATACGGTAGAGGGTGGAAGTAGAAAATTATACAAAATTGATCCAGGTACAGGTAAAGTCTACAATTTGGGTGAAGTACCTATTTTAGAGGGTTTAAGCTATACTTTTGGAGCGGTCTATTTTGATGTGGATGGCAACTTTTACATTTCTGCCAACCAAACAGGTTCTGTTTATAAAATTGAACAAGTACAGGATGTGGTTAGCGGAAATATGAAATCTAACATATTTGCATTTGGTCCTGCAGCTTCTAGTAATGATGGTGCACGTTGCCCAACGGCTCCCGTTCCACAAGAAGATTGCATGAACGGCATTGACGATGATGGTGACGGTCTTGTAGACTGTGATGACCCTTCTTGTTCAGGTGTAGCATCTTGCCCAGTAATAGTTACTACCTCTAGTGCCAGTAAAGGTGGTTTGGAAAGTAATGACAGGTTGGCAAATTTAATTAGTAAAAGAAATTTTAACAGAGCAAAATCCAACTATGTTTTTAATAAGGAAACAGCAAAGAAGGTGGTAAAGAATGCCTATTATGGATTAAGTTCTAAAACCGGCATAAATGAAATTCCTTTAAACAGTTTAGTACCCTTAGGTGTCGTTGGTGAAACTAGTACAATAGAATCTTCACCTACAGATTTACTTGATTTAACGAACGCCTCTGATATCTATTCGGTTGATTATTTGAACGGTACTGAAAATTTAGGATCCTTAATGGTCATTAAAACAGATAATGCGGTTTATGAACATAGTAAGTTTATTTGCGATCGTTTTCTTGGGGCGCAATTATTATCGGTGTCAAACATACAATTGAGAGAGAAAGATTTTATAAAGTCAATAATTAAACAACCGGACGGTAGTTTGGAATTTGCATTAACGTTTTCTGCAAGAGTAAATGCCGATGATAAATTTACGATAGAATCGCATTGGAATATTGACGCCTACGCCAGTGAGACATCATATTATAATTTTCAAATCTGGTCTAATTCCGTGGACGATTTATTGCTAATGGCAGATGAAATTTTAAACCTATTAGAGGTCAATGCGGAAATAACCCAATATAATGGGTCAACCCCGCCACCGGTATTTGTAAAGTCTGCAAGTTATAAGAATGGTGAAGTGTTGTTGAATATTGTAAATAAGAATAATTCCGAAAGTATAAACTTGGAAGGAGGGTTAAAACTTACCGAAACCAGCAATACCGAAGTATTGGGAGTTTCTGCGGATATAGATGGTTATCTAGATTCTGTTGCTCTTAAAACGGGTACTTTGTTCGATCTTGGTTTTAGAATAAGTGCTGGTTTGGGAACCACGCCAGATGACCTGTTCGTGGCAGATGCACCATGGGGGTTAGATGATTCGGCAGATGAGACTGTAGTAACGGACTATGAAGTTTTGCCTGCGGATGGACCTTATGTTGGTGATGGTTACCCTGTAGAAAGAAATATTAAATTAAAAGGTACTACCAGTACTTATATAGGTGCCTACCGTGCTTTGAGCCCAAGGTTTACTGCAGTAGATTTAAGTGATTATGGTAAAGTAAGTTTTGAGGCAAAAGGAACTGGTAATTTAGAAATACAATTGATAAAGGGTAATGGCGCTATCTATAAAACTACTGTAAACTTAGATAGTAAAATGGATGCGTATACATTGTCCGGTACTGATTTTAAAAATGATGCAGATGCAAGTACGGATTTTTCGGATTTAAAGGTAGTGTCGTTCAATCTTCTTGCAAATAATGGATATGCAGAAGAGAAGTCCATGGAGTTACAAAATATAGACTTTCATAATCGTGAGCCAGGTCAAAAATTTGTAGACTCAGATTTAAACAAGTCTGTGGTATATCCAAATCCTATGGTAGAAAGCTCTAGTCTATTCTTTTATGAAGAGAAGGCGGATACATATCAATTTGATATTTACACATTGAGCGGCAGATTAATAGGAAATCACCATATGGAAGGAGAAAGCATAGCCGGACAAAATGAGATAACGGTAAAAAGAAAAGATTTAGATCCAGGGTTATACCTTTATAAATTACAAAACTCAAATGAGAAGATATGGAGTGGACGGCTTTTGGTTAGATAATACGTTTTGGTTGTAAAAAAAGCTGTGTACCCCAGACATGGGAGTGCACAGCTTTTGCTTTTTATAATAAGAATAGGTTTATTTCTGTTTGTCTACCCATTTTTTTGCATTTTGAAATGCTTCTAACCATGGTGAAACTTCGTCATTTCTGTCTAATGGATAGTATGCCCAATTCCATGGAAAAATAGAACGTTCAATGTGCGGCATAGTTACCAAGTGTCTACCGGTTTTATCGCAAAGCATAGCAGTATTGAAATCACTACCATTAGGATTTGCCGGATAGCCTTCATAACCGTACTTGGCAACAATATCATATTTGTCTTCTGTTAGCGGTAACGCAAATTTACCTTCGCCATGAGATATCCAAACACCCAATTTACTGCCTTCTAAAGAGGAAAGCATAACAGAGTTATTTTTCTGTATTTCTACAGAGGTGAAATTGCTCTCGTGCTTATGAGAATCGTTATACGTCATTTTACCATGAGTCTCGTGCTCCGGGTTAATTAAATCTAACTCCATGAACAACTGGCAACCGTTACAAATACCTATGGATAGTGTATCCGGTCTTGCAAAGAAGTTTTTAATGACCGTGTTAGCCTTTTCGTTGTATTTAATAGCTCCTGCCCATCCTTTGGCACTTCCTAATACATCAGAGTTAGAGAAACCGCCAACGGCTCCTAGGAACTGAATATCCTCTAGGTTTTCACGACCAGAAATAAGGTCGGTCATATGAACATCTTTTACATCAAACCCTGCTAAATACATTGCATTTGCCATTTCACGCTCAGAGTTGCTTCCTTTTTCACGGAGAATGGCTGCTTTTGGTCTACTTTCACTAGCATTGAGGGCACGGTTAGGAAGGGTCAATACACTTGAAGTCGGAAAAGTATATTGTAACGGTTGTACTTTGTAATTTTCAAACCTGTCTTTTGCCAAACCGTTTGCAGTTTGCTGATTGTCCAATAAATATGAAGTTTTAAACCAAGTGTCACGCAAGGTTTCAACGTTAAGCCCCATTTCCATACCGTTATTTTTAACAGTAAGTGTAGCTTCACTGGTAACAGTTCCTATTTTCTTGACATCAATATTATTAGACCTTAATATAGCTTCTATGCTATCGTCTTTTGCTTGAAAAACAATACCTGCGTTTTCGGAAAACAGTACTTTAATGGTATCAGCCTCATCTAAGCCTGTAAGGTCAAGATTTGCTCCTAATTCAATATCGGCAAAACATAATTCTAAAAGTGTAGTAATTAATCCGCCAGAGGCAACATCATGTCCCGCTACTATTTTGCCATCTTTTATTAGTGATTGAATAGTATTGAAAACATTTTTAAAATATGAAGGATCGGTAATGGTCGGTGTTTCGCTACCAATGCTATTTCTAGTTTGGGCAAAAGATGAACCACCTAATTTAAAACTATCTTTAGATAAATTGATATAGTAGATTGCACCTGCATTTTTTTGTAAGACCGGCTCTACTACCTTGGTGATATCGTTACAGTTACCGGCCGCTGAAATTACTACCGTACCAGGAGATATAACATCACCATCTTTATATTTTTGTTTCATGGAAAGCGAATCCTTTCCTGTTGGTACATTGATACCAAGGTCGATAGCGAAATCAGAAACTGCTTGTACCGCTTTGTATAGCCGCGCATCTTCACCTTCGTTTTTGCAAGGCCACATCCAATTGGCAGAGAGTGATACAGAGGCCAAGCCATCTTTTAGCGGTGCCCAAACCAAGTTGGTCAAAGATTCCGCAATGCTGTTTTTGCTACCTGCAGCAGGGTCTATTAATGCGGAAATGGGGGAGTGCCCAATACTAGTGGCAATACCTTCCTTTCCTTTAAAGTCTAACGCCATTACTCCACAATTGTTCAATGGCAATTGTAATGGGCCTACACATTGCTGTTTTGCTACACGTCCTCCCACACAACGGTCTACTTTGTTGGTAAGCCAATCTTTACTGGCTACGGCTTCCAATTGAAGAACGGCATCCAAATAGTCATGGAAATACTCCAATGAATACTCCGCATTTTTATAATCACGTTTTACCGTATTGTCGGTCATTACTGTTTTTGGAGAACTACCGAACATGTCCGATAATTCTAAATCCATGGGCTTGGCACCGTTCGTTTTGGACTCAAAAGTAAATCGGTCATCACCGGTAACATCGCCCACTTCATACATAGGCGAACGCTCACGATCAGCAATACGTTTTAAAAGGTCAACATCTTTTTTACCGATTACAAGGCCCATACGTTCTTGGGATTCATTACCGATAATTTCTTTTGCGGATAGGGTGGGGTCACCAACGGGTAACTTGTCCAAATCTATTTTGCCACCTGTTTCCTCAACAAGTTCAGAAAGACAGTTAAGGTGTCCGCCGGCTCCGTGATCATGAATGGAAACAATGGTATTTTCATCACTCTCTACCATTCCTCTAATGGCATTGGCAGCTCTTTTTTGCATTTCTGGGTTAGAACGTTGCACGGCGTTCAATTCAATAGCGGAGCTGAATTCACCGGTATCTGCACTGGAAACAGCCGCACCGCCCATACCAATTCGGTAATTATCACCACCTAGAATAACAATTTTATTGCCGGTTTCCGGCGCCGCTTTAATGGCTTGATCTACTTTACCATAGCCAATACCGCCAGCTTGCATAATAACTTTATCATATCCTAATCTACGATTGTTGTCATTTGCAAAAGTTTCATTTTCAGATGATTCAAACGGAGTAGAGGCTTCATCATACTCAAAAGTAAGCACCGATCCGGAAATCAATGGTTGTCCAAATTTGTTTCCAAAATCAGATGCACCATTAGAAGCTTTTATGAGAATATCCATTGGAGTTTGGTATAACCAATCTCTCTCTTGCATACCTTGTTCCCAAGGTCTTTCTTTTTCTAAACGAGAATAAGCGGTCATATATACAGCGGTTCCGGCAAGCGGTAAAGAACCTTTGCCACCGGCTAAACGGTCTCTGATCTCTCCACCAGCACCCGTTGCGGCACCGTTAAAGGGTTCTACGGTAGTAGGAAAATTATGTGTTTCCGCCTTTATGGATATTACGGAATCAAATTCTTTCTCTAGGTAGAAATCTGGTTTATCGGCAGTTTTTGGAGCAAACTGCATCACCTTAGGTCCTTTTACAAAGGCAACATTGTCTTTATAGGCAGATACAATATCGTTAGGAAATTCTTGAGAGGTTTTCTTTATCAATTTAAATAATGAAGAAGGCATTTCTTCACCATCAATAACAAAAGTGCCATTAAAAATTTTATGTCTACAATGTTCAGAGTTTACTTGGCTAAACCCAAATACTTCAGAATCGGTAAGTTTTCTACCTAATTTTTTGCTCAGGTTCTCTAAATAATCAACTTCTTCATCATTAAGTGCCAAACCTTCTTGTTGATTGAAAGCAGCAATATCTTCAATATTTAAAATAGGTTGCGGTTCAACATGAACATCAAACACCTTTTGATCTAGAGTGCTGTATTTTTGAGAAATCATAGGGTCAAATCCTGTATATTTTTCCTCTACAGCATTAAATTCCTCAATTCTAATAATATCAGAAATGCCCATGTTTTGAGTAATTTCAGTGGCATTGGTACTCCAAGGAGTAATCATTGCGGCTCTAGGACCAACAAAAAAGGCGTCAAGAGACGCCGCATTTATTTTAGGTTGGTTGCCGAACAACCATATAAGTTTACTTATATCTTCAGATGAAAGTTCCTTAGCGGTCTGTACCGCAAAAACCTTTTTGCTAGGTTCCCCAAAAAAGTGAATCATTGTAGTGTGTCTGGTATTGATTTTTGAATTACAAAATTAAGACTTTACTACATACTATTTACGCTAATCTTAAACAGTTTTAAACAGTAATTGTTAATGAAATAAGTAAGATTTTGTTTTATCTTTATCACCCTTAAATATACTGTTGATTAAGTAAAACTTTAAAGTATGAAAATTAGACTATTGTCATTAATTAATCAATAGTGCGTTTATTGGACTTGAGTATATTAATTTTTTTTTGAAGTATTTTAGAGTTAGTAAAGGTTAGAACATATGGCAAAACACAAAAAGGAGACTCAAGCACTGGACTATAGTATGGAAATGATCGGTGGTAAGTGGAAACCAATTATTCTCTATCATGTAAATAAGGGTACGAATAGATTTAATAAGCTTTTTACGGAAATAGAAGGTATTAATCGCCAAATGTTGAGTAAGCAGTTAAAGTCCTTAGAGCGTTCAGGTATTTTAGATCGTACGTTGTACGGTGAAATTCCGCCACGTGTAGAATATACATTGACAGCATTAGGTAAATCGTTACTTCCTATTGTGGAGGTCATGACAAGTTGGGGGCAGAAGCAAATAACGGATGCTATAGTAATCTCTGAAGTTGTGGAAGTCGAAAAAATTCCAGAAATAAAAGAAATGCCTAAGGCACAACAAATTTTAGAAGTTAAAAAGGATGCTAAAATTAAAAAAGAGCCAGAAGTTGAAGAAGCTCCAAAAGTTCCTCAAAATCATCAGTTGCCACTTTTTTAGTAGTATTATATAATTCTGGAGTTTTCAATTATGGATTTTAGCGCCATGTAAAATTCATTTTGCTTTAAATTAGATTACCCAGGTTTTGAATTAGACAAAAATTGAATGATTATGCATGTGTAATCATCAATTTGTGTAACTTCTAGCAACTAATTCAAAAACCATCATGAAACAAAAAACTACGCTATTGGCAATCGCATGCTGTTTATTCTCCTTAAGCGCTACGTATGCACAGCAGAAAAAATCAAAAAAACAAATTGAAAAGTTAAAAACCGAAGTAGCGGCATTAGTTGATGACAACAAGAAGCTGGCACAGGTAATGGTCGATAAGATTTTTAGTTTTTCGGAACTAGGGTTTCAAGAAGTGGAATCTTCAAAATACTTAACAGGAATTTTAGCGGAAAATGGTTTTGAGATAGAGAATTCAATTTCGGGAATACCCACTGCTTGGTTTGCCAAATGGAGTAATGGAGAAGGGCCTACAATTGCCTTGGGTAGTGATGTGGATTGTATACCAAAAGCCTCACAATACCCAGGTGTTGCTTATCATAAGCCAATAGTTGAAGGGGCGCCAGGTCATGGGGAAGGTCATAATTCTGGTATTCCTTTAAATATAACATCTGCGCTAGCGGTTAAAAAAATTATGGAGCGCGAGAATATAGGCGGTACATTACTAGTTTGGCCAGGTATTGCGGAAGAACTTGTAGCTGCAAAAGCATGGTATGTAAGAGATGGTCGTTTTGACGATATAGATATGTGTATTTTTACCCATGTAGGTAATAATCTTGGTGTATCATATGGTCCAACTAGAGGTACGGGATTAATATCTGTAGAATATTCTTTTGATGGTGAGGCGGCACACTCCGCAGGGTCACCATGGAGGGGCAAGAGTGCCTTAGATGCTGCTGAATTAATGAATATTGCTTGGAATTACAAGAGAGAACATTTACATCCTTTAAAACGTTCACATTCTATATTTACAGATGCTGGCGACCAACCTAACGTGGTACCTTCAAAAGCGGCAGTATGGTTTTATTTTAGGGATATTAAGTATGAGGGGATTATGGAAATGTACGCTATGGCCAACGATATGGCTAAAGGTGCAGCGTTAATGACGGGAACTACAATGACTTCTAAGGTTTTGGGTACAGCTTGGCCAAGACATTACAATAAGGTAATTGCGGAAACCATGTATTCCAATATCAAAGAAGTAGGATTACCAGAATGGTCTGAAGCCGATCAGCAATTGGCAAAAGCAGTGCAGAAAGAAGTGAACTCTGAAAAAATAGAAGGTTTGCCCCTTGAGTTGGCTGAATTAGGGCTTCCGGTCTTAGAGCCAATAAGCGGTGGGTCAGATGATATAGGTGATATCTCTTGGAAAGTGCCAACGGTAACATTGAGGTACCCATCTAATATTCCAGGTTTACAAGGACATCATTGGAGTAATGCAATTACTATGGCAACTCCTATAGCGCATAAAGGAGTAGTGGCAGGGGCAAAAGTTGAGGCAATGACAATTATCGACTTTTTGTTGAAGCCCAATTTGTTGGAAGGTGCTTGGGATTATTTTAATAATGAACAGCAAAAAGAAACCAAATACCGGCCGATGATATCAGAAAGTGATATGCCGCCTATTTATTTAAATAAGGACAAGCAAGATCAGTTTCGATCAGAGCTGGAAAAATACTATTATGATGAAACTAAGTATGATACTTATTTAGAGCAATTAGGAATTGAATACCCAACGTTAAAAGATTAGGCGCTTAAATACTACTATCATCAAAAAAGCCTTTCAATTCTAAGAATTGAAAGGCTTTTTATTTTGTACATAACTAATATTATATACTCTTCTCTAATAGTGCCATATAAAATCCGTCATAGCCACTTTTAGAGGCATATATCTTTTTGTCTTTTACCAAAGTAAAATCTTTTCCTTCTTCAGACTTCAAGAAAGACTGCACTTGGTGACTGTTTTCTTGAGGAAGAATAGAACAAGTAGCATACACCATTTTTCCACCAGGTTTTACTATTTTACTATAGTTTCTAATGATTTCGTGTTGGGTTTTTACAATCTTATCAAGAAACTCCGGCTTCATTTTCCATTTAGAATCTGGGTTTCTTCTCAAAACTCCCAAACCGGTACAAGGTGCATCAATAAGAACTCTGTCAGCACTGCCATAAAGTTTTTTGTACACTTTGGTAGAGTCTATTTCACGAACTTCAATATTGTGTGCGCCATTTCTTCTAGCACGTCTTTTCAGTTCTTTCAATTTACTACCATAGATGTCCATGGAGATCAATTGACCTTTATTTTCCATTAATGCAGCTAAGTGTAGAGATTTTCCACCGGCACCGGCACATGTGTCAACAACGCGTTGCCCAGGTTCTACGTCTAAAAACTCGGCTACTAATTGAGATGAAGCATCTTGCACTTCAAACATTCCGTTTTTAAAAGCTTGGGTTACAAAAACATTTGCTCTTTCAACCAATTTTAACGCAGAGGCATAGCCTCTAATTGGTTCGGCAACAATATTTTCGTCCAATAATGCTTTGCGTAATTCTTCTTTATTGGTTTTTAAGGTATTGGTACGCAAAATTACTTCTGCGGGCTCATTAAGTTTTGCTAGCTCTTCTGTCCATAATTTTTCACCTAAAGCTTTTTCACATAATTCATCTATCCAATCTGGCACAGCTTCTCTAAACTTTCTAATTTGAGAAAGTTCGTCGAATTTACCTTTTATTCTTCGCTCAGGTGTTGGTTCTATCTGTTTCCAATCTGGTAGTTTAATACCTTTTAAAACTGCCCAAACTGCCCACATGCGAAATAGATCGGGTCTGCTAAAAGGAGCTTTTACCTCTGCTATTTCAGTATATAAACGTTTGTAACGTACCATTTCATAAGTAGTCTCGGCAATAAAGCCACGATCGCGAGAGCCCCATCGTTTATCGTATCGTAGTACTTTTTGAACGACCTTGTCTGCATATTCGTTTTCGTTAAAGATGAGATTGAGGGCGTCTATTACGGCAAATACCAAGTTTCTGTGTAATTTCATTAGAATAGCTATTGTTACTTTATCAGAAGGTTTAAAGCCGTCATAGTATTAATTATCGATCAAATAGGCTTTTGTCCTCCAAAAATTTATGGCTGCAAAGGTATTGTTTTAGAAGTGATTCCATTTATTTTTGATGAACTTTATACCAGAATACCATGCGTTATACCTTTCTTTTAATCGTTTTAATGATTTCATGTGCTAAAAGTGTTTCAAAAGCTCCTTTTCAATCTTTAGAAATTGAAACATTATATACAGATTCATTAAGTATTAGAGCGATAGAGTTGATGGATAATAATTTGGCTTTTGCTGCAAACAATGGCAATTATGGTACGGTTGAATTAACTACAGGGAAAGTTCGTGCCAATGTTGAAAAATACCATACAAGTATACCGGCTTTTAGGGCAGTAGCCCATACGAGTACCGATTTTTTTATGCTTTCTATAGAGTCGCCAGCATTATTGTATAAAACAGGGAATAACGGTCTAATGGAATTGGTCTATAAAGAGGAGGGAGAAGGTGTTTTTTATGATGCCATGACTTTTTTGAATGATAACGAAGGTATTGCAATAGGAGATTCTGTAGATGGTTGTTTAAGTATTATTATAACTTCAGATGGAGGAAGCACTTGGTCTAAGTTACCTTGTTCGCAATTACCAAAAGGAATAGAAGCTGAAGGTGCTTTTGCTGCAAGTAATACAAATATCAAGACTTTAGGAGATAAAATTTGGGTGGCGACCACATCCGGTAGAATTTTGTTTTCAATGGATAAAGGTAGGTCATGGAAAGTATATTCAACCCCTATAAAAAGTGAAGCGGCAACCGAAGGTATTTATTCCATTGATTTTTATGATGAAAACCTAGGTTTTGCCATTGGTGGTGATTATACCAAACCAGATAATAAAAATGCCAACAAAGCAATTACAAAAAATGGTGGAAAAACATGGGAATTAATTGCGGAAGGCAAAGAGCCGGGTTACAAAAGTTGTGTTCAGTTTGTTCCTGGTTCTAATGGTAAGGAAATGGTAGCCTTAGGTTTTACAGGTATTTCCTATTCTTCGGATATGGGTGCAAGTTGGAAAGAATTATCTAAAGAATCTTTCTATACAATTCGTTTTAAAAACGATTCCATTGCTTATGCTGCAGGTAAAAATCGTATTTCTAAACTAACGTTTAAGTAGTTATCTGCCACCTTTGTTTTGACGGTATTGCTTCATAAGTTGACGTTTAAATTCTTCTTCTGAGCGCAATAACAAAAGAGTTTTTTTTGCGGTTATAACTTTACTTACTTTTTTCAAAAAACTAGAATCCAAAGCCTCTTCTTCTTCTTCAATTTGAATATGTAATGCTAAAAGGTTTTCCGCTTCCTTTTCGGT
The DNA here is from genome assembly GCF_029350945.1 of Maribacter huludaoensis. Taxonomy (GTDB): domain Bacteria; phylum Bacteroidota; class Bacteroidia; order Flavobacteriales; family Flavobacteriaceae; genus Maribacter; species Maribacter huludaoensis. The sequence continues at coordinate 86,171 of NZ_JARKMS010000003.1, forward strand.
AAGCGTATTTGAATCTTTTATTTTACCTCTAATCTGGTTATGACTTTTTTTGCGAAGCGCATTTCTTTTCTCTTGGTATTCGTTATAAACTGGCCAAAATTCTTGTGCTTCCTTAGAACTTAACGAAAGTTTTTCTGTAATAAAAGCAACTTTTAAACTGTTTATTTTTTCCCAATCTTGATTTCGCTGTCCAAAAGAAAGAGTGGTTACAAAAAGGAATATGATTATTATATATTTATTCATTGTCTACAATGTTTAATTCGTCAAAATCGCTCACATTTTCATTTAAGTATTCCAAAAGAATATCACCTTTTAATGGTGAGCTTAGGAAATCTGAGTATTCAGTATTTGTTACGGGCAATACTTCAGCAATTTCATAGGGGGTTAATTCAAAATCATTATTTTCAAAATAAGCTTCAATATCAGTGTTGGCCAAATCATTGAAACCCAATTCTTGATTATTGTTCCAATTATATCCTAAAGCTAGAATGGCAATTGCGGCAATAGAAGCTGCCACGGCAAAAAATTTCTTATATGGAACAAGAGGAACTACTTTTGTCTCATTCTCAAGCTTGTTCCGTAATCTTTTATTGAACGTTTCAAAATAATTATCGGGTACCTGAAATGCACTTTCTTCTGGAAAAGTACTTTCTGGTTGAGATAATTTATCCATCAATTTATCCTCAAAGCTATTAAAATAGCCTTTTGGAGTTTTAAACGGATTATTTTTGTTTTTGTTCATGATATAAGTTTGACAATCAATTGTATAAAAGGTTTAATCTTCTTTTAAATACTGTTCCAATTTTTTAACCGCTAAGTGATAAGATGCCTTTAATCCGCCAACGGAGGTGTCCAAAATTTCTGAAATTTCTTCATATTTTAATTCTTGAAAATACTTCATGTTAAATACCAATTTTTGCTTTTCAGGTAGCGTTGCAATAGCTTTTTGTAGTTGAAGCTGAATTTCGTCTCCTTCAAAGTATACATCAGCTTCTAAGTTGGCTACCAATTTATCTTGATAATCGGTATCTGATACACCCTGTGTTTTTGCACGTTGTTTTATAAAGTTCAAGGCTTCATTAGTTGCAATTCTGTACATCCAGGAAAAGAGTTTGCTATCACCTTTAAATCCGTCTATATTTTTATATACTTTAATAAAGGTGTTTTGTAGAACATCATCAGCATCATCATGATTTAAAACAATACTACGTATTTGCCAGTACAAGCGTTCTTTATAGGTATTTACCAATACCTCAAAAGCCTGGGCTTGCCTACTCTTTGTTTGTAAGTCTATAACTAATGTTTCCTCTTCGATCACCAAAAAAATGAGGTTTGTTTATTATTAGACCTTGAAGTTGATAAAAGGTTTAATGTAATTCTTTTTTTAACCTAATTTAAGGTAAAACATGTAAGTGTAATTAAGCCAACGATTGCATCTCAACCAGCTTTCTATATGTGCCATTTAATTCTAAAAGTTCAGCATGCGTACCTTGCTCAACTATTTCTCCTTTCTGAAGTACAACAATGGTATCTGCATTCTGAATGGTTGACAGCCTGTGAGCAATAACAATAGAAGTTCTGTTCTTCATCATCTTTTCAAGCGCATCTTGCACCAGACGTTCGCTTTCAGTATCTAGGGCAGAGGTAGCTTCGTCCAATATCATAATAGGAGGATTCTTAAGAACCGCTCTAGAAATGGACAAACGTTGTTTTTGTCCGCCACTTAATTTATTGCCGCTGTCCCCAATATTAGTGTCGTAACCCTTTGGGAGATCCATTATAAAATCATGTGCATTGGCAATTTTTGCGGCAGCTATAATTTCTTCGTCAGTAGCATTTTCTTTACCTAGACCAATGTTGTTTTTAACTGTATCATTAAATAGGATAGAGTCTTGTGTAACCAGTCCCAATAGACCTCGGAGCGATTTTTTGCTTAGGTTTTTTATATTGTTTCCGTCAATGCTGATTTCGCCTTCATTGACATCGTAAAATCTAGTTACAAGATTTGCGATAGTACTTTTTCCACTTCCGGACTGACCAACTAAAGCTACTGTTTTTCCTTTTTCAACGGTTAGGTTGAAGTTTTTAAGCACATATTCATCTTCATATTTAAAGGAAATATTATCAATTTTAACGGTCTTGGTGAAAGTGTCCTGTAGAATGGGGTTGTCTATTTCGGAAATAGGGTTCTCCGTTTCTAATACTTCTAAAACACGTTCCGCAGCTGCATTTCCTTTTTTAACGCTATAGGAAGCTTTGCTAATAGCTTTGGCAGGAGTCAGTATTTGATAAGACAAGGTCATGTAAGTGATGAATAAACTGCCTTCAAGCGTTTTATCTACAAGAACCATTTGACCGCCGTACCATAGAATTACACCTATAGCGGCAATACCAAAAAATTCACTTGTAGGTGAAGCCAGGTTTTGTCTGTTAAGCAAGTTATTTGAAAAATTGAAAAATCTTTTAGTGGATGCTTGAAATTTTTTGCCAAAAACAGACTCGGCATTAAATGCTTTAATAGCCCGTAATCCACCCAAGGTTTCTTCTAGAATGGATAAGAAATAGCCTTGTTCTTGTTGAACCTTGTCAGATTTACGTTTTAATGATTTTCCGATCAAGGAAATTAAAAATCCTGAAAGAGGAAGAAATAGAAATACGAACAGCGTTAGTTTAGGGCTAATTGCCAGCATCGCTATTATAGTAAATACAATTGTCAAAGGTTCTCTGACAATCAGTTCCAAAATGGATAAAAATGAATGTTGAATTTCAAGTACATCTGAAGTAATACGGGCAATGGTATCGCCTTTTCTTTTTTCGGAATAATAGGATATAGGTAGTTCTACAGTTTTGTCATACAGTTCATTACGTAAATCTTTAAGTACCCCATTACGTAAAAACGTAATAAAATACATGGCCAAATAATTAAAAAGGTTCTTTAAAAGAAACATGGTGATAATTAACCCAACCATAAGCATGAGTATTTCACCTGAATCTTTGTGTTGGCCTTGTTCCGTTATGAAAAAGTTTAAAGAATCAGTTACGTAGTCCTCTATATTGGAAAAGCCATTCCATTTCGGCTTTGTGTAAACTTTTTTTGTTTTGTCAAATAACACCGTCAACATTGGAAATAATGAAATCATTGCCAATGTTGAAAACAGTGCATAAAAGATGTTAGATATAATGTTTAAAATTGCATATATCTTGTAAGGCTTCGCAAAGCGAAGAATCTTTTTAAAATAGTTCATTAAGCTAAATTAAGCTCAGCAAGAATGCTTTTGACTTTATTGTCAAGTTCTGCTGCCACTTTTTTATAATCTTCGGTTTTTTCCAATTTTGTATTGGTACTAATGTAAAATTTCACTTTAGGTTCCGTTCCACTTGGTCTAGCGGCAATTCTTGTGCCATCTTCGGTTTCGTATATTAAAACGTTGGATTTTGGAATATCAATAGTTTTTTCTTCACCTGTCAGTACATTTTTGGCAGTTGAAGTATTGTAATCCTCAATCCATTTCACCTTAGACCCAGCAACAGATTCTACCGGATTTTCCTTAAAATCTTTTAACATTTGCTTAATTTCTTCTGCGCCACTAATACCTTTTTTGGTAATAGAAACTAAGTGCTCCTTATAGAAACCATAATCAACATAACATTGTATAAGGTCTTTGTAGAAAGAACTGCCATTAGCTTTTGCTTGACTGGCAATTTCGCAAGCCAATAGGGTAGAGGTAACCGCATCTTTATCACGAACAAAATCACCTACCATGTAACCAAAGCTTTCTTCGCCACCACCAATAAAGTCAGATTCAGGGAAGTCCTTGATCATTTTGCCGATCCATTTAAATCCGGTCAAAGAAGTTTTGAATTCTACACCGTAAGCTTTTGCCATGGCTTCCATCATTGGGGTAGAAACTATAGTTGTGGCAATAAATTCATTGCCCTTGAATCCTTTCTCTTTTCTCTTCTCCAAAAGAAATTTTGTCATAAGTACCATGGCCTGGTTACCGTTAACAATTTCCATTTCGCCATCAAGGTTACGCACGGCAATACCTAAACGATCACTATCCGGATCGGTACCTACAACCATATCCGCACCAATTTCCTCGGCTTTTTTAACGGCCATTGAAAGCGCTTCTGATTCTTCTGGGTTTGGAGATTTAACTGTTGGGAAATTTCCGTCTGGTTTCGCTTGTTCCTCTATAATTGTTACATTTTCATACCCACCTCTTTTCAAAACTTCTGGTATAGCGGTAATTGATGTGCCGTGTAACGATGTAAAAACAATTTTAAAATCATCTTTGCCGGCAGCATTAAAATTACCTGCAGCAACAGATTGCGAAATAAAAGCTTCATCAACTTCTTTGTCAATTACCTCAATAAGGCTGTCATTAGGAGTAAATTTGATATCCTCAAAACCAAGCGAGTTTATTTCAGAAATAATTTCACCATCCTGTGGTGGTACTATCTGTCCACCATCGGTCCAATACACTTTATAGCCGTTATATTCAGGTGGGTTGTGCGATGCCGTTAACACTATCCCTGCATGACAGTTTAAATGTCTTACTGCGAATGAAAGTTCTGGCGTGGTACGTAATTCAGAAAACAAGAATACTTTAATGCCGTTGGCAGAAAGAACTTCGGCTACAGTTCTAGCAAGGGTGTCACTATTATGACGGCAATCAAAAGCGATTACTACTTTAATTTCCTCGCCTTTGTATATTTTATTTAAATAGTTGCTAAGGCCTTGTGTGCTTTTGCCCAACGTATATTTGTTTATACGATTGGTACCAACGCCCATTACGCCCCTCATACCACCAGTACCGAATTCCATATTTTTATAGAAACGGTCGTTCAATTCTTCTTTATCGTTGGCAATTAGATGTTCAATTTCTTTTTTGACAGCTGGATCGAAAAAATCGGTAAGCCAGGTTTTGGCAGTATCTAGGATGTTATCCATATTATTTAAGGTTTTATGTGCATTTAAATTAGTAAGAATTTTACTTTTCTAAAAGTGCTATGTTTATTTCTTTTGAAACTATATATCTTTTTTCTTCTTTTTTAGAACGTATCATTATTTCTCCTAAAAATCCGGCTAAGAACAACTGTGTTCCTATGACCATGGCTATAAGTGAAATATAAAATTGCGGACGATCAGTAATCAATCTTCCAAACTTGTTGATGAATAATTTGTCAATGCCCAAATAGATAGCAAACCCAAATCCGATCAAAAACATTAAAACGCCCAGTGCGCCAAATAAGTGCATGGGTCGCTTACCAAATCTAGATACGAACCAAATGGTCAATAAATCTAAAAATCCATTAATGAAACGTTCCATTCCGAATTTTGTTTTACCATATTTGCGAGCTTGGTGTTTTACGACCTTTTCTCCAATTTTTGAAAAGCCGGCATTTTTTGCAAGAACAGGAATGTATCTGTGCATTTCGCCAGATACTTCAATATTCTTGACAACCTCTTTTGCATAAGCTTTCAACCCGCAATTAAAGTCATTTAGTTGAACTCCAGATGTACGTCTTGCAGCCCAATTGAACAGTTTTGAAGGTGTATTTTTAAAGATGATGGAATCGTACCTTTTCTTTTTCCAACCAGATACCAATTCGTATCCTTCATTGATGATCATGTTGTATAACTCTGGAATTTCTTCTGGGTTGTCTTGTAAATCCGCATCCATGGTAATGATGACATCACCGCTAACGGCTTTAAAACCTGCATGAAGAGCTTGTGATTTGCCGTAATTGCGTAAAAAGTGTATTCCCTTAACCGAAGGATTAAGAACGGATAATTCAGAAATTATATTCCAAGAATTATCTGTACTACCATCATCTACAAAAAGTATTTCATAAGATAAATGATTGGATTGCATTACGGATACAATCCAATCATGAAGTTCTTTAAGTGATTCTTCTTCGTTAAGTAACGGAATTACTATTGATAATTGCATGCGCGACTTCTGGTATTCTCTCCAAAAATACTACAATTACTTAGTATTAATAAGCAGCTTCTTCTTTTTTCAATATTAAGCCACCCAAAAGGGAAATTATGAGGCCAAAAAATAAAGCGCTGATCAAACCAATTGCAGCACTTAAAAATGGACCGGAAAAGTTTTCCATCATTTTAACGGCTGCGTCAATTTCATCTTGGGTCATGCCAGGGTTTTGGGAAATCATTTCGGCTTTTTGAGCAGCCATCATATTGGTCATAAAATCAGGTTCAATAATATTGATAAAAATCATTTGATAAATGATTCCTATAATTGCTCCAATTAAAGCAATACCTATCCCTACTTTTATGGCTTCACTTATTGTTAGTAAATTGTTGTTAGCCTCTCTAAACTTGTAAATGCCAAAAACAATTACCCCTATCATTATACTTATATTTACGGCGAATAGGGCAAGACTTTGTTCGTATTGTAAGCCGGCTATATATAGCATTACGGCAAAGGTGATGGTAAGTATACCTAATACTAAGCCGTAAACTCTAGCGAATTTTCCTGTTTTTGGTTGATTTTCTTCCATGATATAAAGTGATTATAGGTTGTTTTGTATATTAGTATGGTGTAGATATGTAATGTTACAAAAGTGATGAAATTTATTTTTAATATTTTTTTGATTTTGTAATAGAACGTTAGTGGATTTTCACTATTTTTGCAGCCTTAAAATGAGTGCCCGTCGGAATGGGTGCGTTAAAGTTTTTAAAATGAAAAAAGATATACACCCAGAAAATTATAGAATCGTGGCCTTTAAGGACATGTCTAACGAAGAGGTATTTTTAACGAAATCTACTGCAGATACTAAAGAAACATTAGAAGTTGATGGTGTTGAGTATCCATTGGTAAAATTGGAGATTTCAAGAACTTCTCACCCATTTTACACAGGTAAAGCTAAATTCTTGGATACCGCAGGTCGTATCGACAAGTTCAAGAACAAGTACAAGAAGTTTGCTAAAGAAGAGAAAAAAGAGGAATAGTATTTATATTATTTCCATTACATATAACGCCTTCGAAATTTTCGAAGGCGTTTCTTTTGCATTTAACTTTAAAATAATGGAAGTTGTCCATAATCTATTATTGCTCTAGGGATATTTGTTAATTTTGAAAAAAAATCATCTTGTATGAACTTTATTCTTTTTGATGGTCCTCGTAGGAATCATCTTTTACCCTTTACATTTACACGGCCCGTTTCTGAAATTCGTGTAGGGATAATGACATTGAAAGAACGATGGGAGGCTTACCTGAAAGCTTCCGTAACTTCTTTGACAGAAGCATATTTAAGCGTTAAGTATCCTGTAATATTAGAAGATAACAATGTATTTATAGATGCTTCTATATTGCCTTCAAAGTATTTGATAACTATTGTTGGCTCATTAAAGGCCGGTGAAGTGATTAAATTGGGTGAAGTGGTAATTGCCTATTGTAGCTCTTCGGTAAAAACTATTGAAGAATTACAGGATTTTAAGAAAATTGATTTCAATGAAGATATAGTTCAGATCAATAGCACTTGGGATATTTTTGATAAAAATGCGGATATTTTACAGTCCGATTTTGACTTCATCACAGAAGGACGAAAAAGTCAACCAATTTCAGATACCAATAGAGTAATACATCCGGAGCGAATATTTCTTGAAGAAGGAGCAAGGGTAGAGTTCAGTATTTTAAATGCTACCGACGGACCAATATATTTAGGCAAGAACTCTGAAATTTGGGAAGGTAGTCTTGTACGTGGTGCATTGGCGTTGTGTGATAATGCTATTATAAAAATGGGAGGTAAGCTCTATGGTGCAACAACTATAGGTCCTTTCAGTAAAGTTTGTGGTGAAGTCAGTAACTCCGTAATATTTGGGTACTCTAGTAAAGGGCATGAAGGGTATTTAGGTAATGCCGTATTAGGAGAGTGGTGTAATATTGGCGCAGATTCCAATAACTCTAATCTAAAGAACAATTATGCCAAGGTGCGTTTATGGGACTATGCAACGGAGCGTTTTGAGCAAACGGGTCTACAGTTTTGCGGACTTATGATGGGTGATCATAGTAAAACGGCCATTAATACCATGTTTAATACCGGTACGGTAATTGGTGTGAATTCTAATATCTATGTTCCAGGTTTTCCTAGAAATTTTGTCCCTAGTTTTAGTTGGGGCGGTGCATCTGGGTTTACAACATATCAACCGGCAAAAGCATTTGACGCTGCAAAGGTAATGATGGCGAGAAGAGGAGTGGAGTTTAATGAGGTTGAAGCTGATATTCTGACCCATGTATTTGAATTGACAAAAAAGTGGAGAAAGTATTAATCAGTTGAGGCTGAATTTCAGTTAATTAGAATTTTATGGCAGAGTACGGTTTACGTATTTTTGTCCTCTTAAATAGATTGTTAAAATGAAGAAGAAGGTGGCTTTTTACACTTTGGGGTGTAAGTTGAATTTTTCAGAGACTTCTACCATAGCCCGCAGTTTTGCGGACGAGGGATTTGATAGGGTAGATTTTTCAGAACATGCGGACATGTATGTTATTAATACATGTTCTGTAACCGATAATGCCGATAAGAAGTTCAAGACCATTGTAAAAAAAGCGCAAAAGATTAATCCTGATGCTTTTGTGGCTGCCGTAGGATGTTATGCGCAATTAAAACCAGAAGAATTAGCAGATGTTGACGGTGTAGATTTGGTTTTAGGGGCTACGGAAAAATTTAAAATTACCGACTACATAAATGATTTGACCAAAAATGATCACGGTCAAGTTCATTCATGTGAAATAGCAGATGCGGATTTTTATGTAGGTAGTTATGCTATTGGTGATAGGACAAGGGCGTTCTTAAAAGTCCAGGATGGATGTGACTATAAATGTACGTATTGTACAATTCCACTCGCGCGTGGCATATCTAGAAGCGACACCTTGGAAAATGTTCTTAAAAACGCTGCGGATATATCAGAGCAAGGAATCAAAGAAATTGTTTTAACGGGAGTTAATATAGGTGATTACGGAAAGGGAGAGTTTGGCAATAAAAAACACGAGCATACTTTTTTAGAGCTAGTCCAGGCATTAGATGATGTTGATGGTATTCATCGTTTAAGAATTTCGTCTATAGAGCCTAATCTATTGAAGAACGAAACCATTGAGTTTGTATCTCAAAGTAAAACTTTTGTACCTCATTTCCATATTCCGTTACAAAGTGGCAGCGATGATCTTTTAAAATTGATGAAGCGCCGTTATATGACGGATCTTTATAAAGAAAGAGTAGAAAAAATTAGGGAGGTAATGCCAAATTGCTGTATTGGTGTTGATGTTATTGTAGGGTTTCCTGGTGAGACCGAAGAACATTTTTTAGAGACATATCACTTTTTAAATGAATTGGATATTTCATATTTGCATGTCTTCACCTATTCCGAAAGAGATAATACTCCTGCTGCTACTATGGATGGCGTAGTGCCTAATAAAGTTAGAAGTAAGAGAAGTAAAATGTTACGTGGATTATCTGTAAAGAAAAGAAGGGCGTTTTATGAGAGTCAGCTAGAGAATGAGTTAACCGTATTGTTTGAAGGGGAAAACAAAGAAGGATATATCCATGGATTTACCGAGAACTACGTAAAAGTAAAATCTCCATGGGATCCAGGGTTGGTAAATACCTTGCATAAAGTGAAGCTAACTGAAATAGATAATGATGGTCTGGTTAGGTTCAATTTTGTAAAAGAAGAAGTTGAAGTATAAAATAAAAGCCTTTCAATAGAAAGGCTTTTTTAATTTTGTTAGATGCGAATGCCAATTGGTAGCATTTCTTTGTATTGTCTTCTGTTCTTACGAAGAAAGCCTGCAATATGCGGACTTGTAGGTACAACTCTAAGATTTCTTTCTTGAATAATACTTAGAACGGATTTGATGAAGTTTTCTTTGAAATTTTCATCTTTAATTTCTTCTGGAACAACTAATTTGGTAAGGAATACCTTTCGTTCTTGAGAAGAATATTCAATTCTGGCTAAATGACCATCTACGGTAGTCTCAAATTGTCGCAGAAAAGAATTGTCATTAATGATAACATCGTTCATATAGATAATTTTAGTGTTGTTATTAGACAAAAAAATTACGATGTTCTCATATCGTAATTAGTCTTTTGTAATGCTGTATAGAATTAAACACATGGAATAAGATGTGTTTTTCACATTATCTTACAAAAGTAGTTAAAAATTACTTAATTTCCTAGTTTTTACTACGTTTCGTAACTATACTAGCTATTATGATCCATGTGTATTGTATGCCGGGAATGGCTGCAGGTCCCGCTATTTTTGAGTATATAAAGTTACCAAAAGAAAATTTTGAACTTCATTTGCTAGAATGGAGTATTCCTACAAAAGGTGTATCACTAAGTGAATACGCTAAACAAATGAGTAGCATGGTAAAGCATGAAAACGTGGTTTTGTTAGGGGTGTCGTTGGGCGGAATCTTGGTTCAAGAAATGACAAAGTTTGTAGATGTAAGAAAAGTGATAATCGTTTCAAGTGTAAAAACAAGGTATGAGTTGCCAAAAAGGATGCTTTTTGCAAGATATACCAAAGTACATAAGCTGCTTCCTACAGGCTTGGTCAACAATATAGAACTTTTGGCTAAATATGCCTTTGGAGAAAGTGTAACAAAGCGGCTGTCATTATATGAAAAATATTTATCGGTTAGGGATAAGGGTTATATAGATTGGTCTATAAACGAGCTGGTAAATTGGAAACAAGAGATACCATGTAAAAAATTGGTGCACATACAGGGTGAAAAGGATACCGTTTTTCCAAAAGAAAATATTACTGATTGTATAGTTGTACCTAAGGGAACACATACCATGATTATACATAGGGCAAAATGGTTTAACCAGAACTTGGCAACAATTATTTTGGAATAAAATAGTTCTATATATACCTTTGGTAGACAGGAAAATTGATAGAAATAATATAAAAGATAAAATTCATGAAAACTATTAAGAATATATTGATGTTGTTGGGTGTGGTATTTGTTGCGGGTACATTGATATTTGCTGTAGGAAATACTACAGGTATGGCAAATAATGATAAGGTAGTTGCAAATGATAGTGTTCAGACCAACGTTTCTAAATCTTATAAAATTTCATCTATTGATATTCCTGAAAATTTAAATTTTGCAGGTGAAGTAGTTCCTCAGTCAGATCCAGAAATATTAGAGCGAATTGATCGTGAATTTTTAGTAAATACATATTGGCAGTCAAACGCGGTTCTATTGATTAAAAGGGCCAATAAATATTTTCCTATAATAGAACCAATTCTGGCGAAAAACGGCATTCCGGATGATTTTAAATATTTGGCGGTAGCAGAAAGTGGGCTTACCAATGTGGTGTCTCCTGCAGGAGCGACCGGATTTTGGCAAATAATGAGAGAAACAGGTAGGGAATATGGTCTGGAGGTAAACTCTAATGTAGATGAGCGCTACCATTTGGAAAAATCGACAGAGGTTGCCTGTAAGTATTTGAACAGATGGAAGAATAAGTATGGTAGCTGGGCCTTAACAGCGGCAGCTTACAATGCAGGACCTGGAGCTATCAATAAATACATGGGTATTCAACAAGTAGACAACTATTGGGATCTGTTGCTAGGTAGTGAGACCGGTAGATACGTTTTTAGAATAATGGCCATTAAAGAAATCTTGTCTAATCCTGAAAAGTATGGTTTTCATATTGATAAGGAAGATATGTACGAAGCCGTACCAACATTCAATGTAGAAATTGATAAGCCGGTAAGTGACTTTGCTGATTTTGCACAAGAATATGAAATCAACTACAAAATATTAAAGCGCCACAATCCTTGGTTGAGAGAGGCGCATTTAAATAACAGTTCTCGTAAAAAATACACTATAGAAATACCTAACAAAGGGTATTATAGAGAATCTAAATAATACTAGATTTTCTTCATCTGTTGTTGCATCATTTTGATCTGATCTGTCAACATGTTGTTCTTGTCTAATTTTTTAGCCTCGTTAAGTAGCATGGTCGCTTCTCTTTTGCGGCGTTTCTGCATGGATATGCCTGCTAAGCTTAATTTCGCCATGGCCACATCATAATCCATCGTTAATCCAAGTTTAAGTGCTTTTTTAAAGTATTTCTCTGCTTGGGTTAAATTGGTCTGGGAAAAAATGATTCCGTGTAAATAGTTATAGTATCCTTGTTGTTTAACGGTTAATGCAGCTTCAGGATTTTTAATTTTATCCAGCCAGTTTTTAGTACCGGCCAAATCTTGCTTTCGCATTCGTAAAAATGCTAAAAGAATGATCTCGTTCCTAAAATACAAAAAGATAAAAATTAACGATAACAAGATTAGAAAAATGCCATTACCAATATTACCTTCAAAAAACTGGTAGACAGAATAGGCTATTATGAGTCCGGCTATGATTAATTTTAAATTTTTATTGAACATATTTTAAGTTTATTGATCTTATTAATTTTTAGTTGGGGTTTTTGGTTTTTAGCAAAACCCTATTAAAATATAGCTATTACGGTGCAAAATTTCAATTCGGGCAAAATTAATCAAAAGCTTCGTTTTGTGACGTACGGATTTATAAAAATATTTTTTTTCATAACCCTTGCTAAAGCAAAAACTCTTTGTATATTTGCGCCCAGTTTTACCCGTTCAATTAAAAGGGCAAATTTCAAAATTAATACAAAGCACTTAATTATATAGGCGATGAGCAAGAGAACGTTTCAACCATCAAAGAGAAAAAGAAAGAACAAACACGGTTTTCGTGAGCGTATGGCTTCCGTTAATGGAAGAAAAGTTCTTGCAAGAAGAAGAGCAAAAGGAAGAAAGAAATTAACTGTTTCCTCTGAACCAAGCCATAAAAAATAATGATTTCATTGTTTTAAAAATATTTAGGTGTTACTTTTCTGAAAGTAGCACCTTTTTTTTGTCCAATTCCCATATTAAATTGTTATAAAATGCCAAAAAGAAAAGATTTAAAATCCATTTTGTTAATAGGATCTGGTCCTATTGTTATCGGTCAAGCATGTGAATTTGATTATGCAGGTAGTCAATCTCTACGTTCGTTACGTGAAGACGGTATAGAAACTATTTTAATAAATAGTAACCCTGCAACGATTATGACAGATCCATCAATGGCAGATCACGTGTATTTAAAGCCATTGACTACAAAATCTATAATAGAGATTTTAAAGGCTCATCCTCAGATAGATGCAGTTTTACCGACTATGGGAGGTCAAACCGCTTTAAATCTTTGTATAGAAGCCGATAAAAAGGGGATTTGGGAAGATTTTGGAGTAGAATTGATCGGTGTAGATATAGACGCTATAAATATTACCGAGGATAGGGAGCAATTTAGAGAGTTAATGTTGAAAATTGGTGTTGGCATGGCACCACAGGCAACTGCAACCTCTTTCTTAAAGGGTAAGGAAATAGCCCAGGAATTTGGTTTTCCATTGGTAATACGAGCTTCATATACGCTTGGTGGTGCAGGAGCTTCCATAGTTTACAAGCCCGAGGATTTTGACGAACAATTAAGTTATGGTCTTGAGATTTCGCCTATACATGAAGTTATGATCGACAAAGCCTTAATGGGATGGAAAGAATATGAATTAGAGCTGCTTAGGGATAAAAACGATAACGTTGTTATTATTTGTGCTATCGAAAATATGGATCCTATGGGTATTCATACCGGTGATTCTATTACAGTGGCACCAGCGATGACACTTTCAGATAGAACATATCAGAAAATGCGTGATATGGCTATACATATGATGCGTAGTATAGGTGATTTTGAAGGTGGTTGTAACGTACAGTTCGCTGTAAGTCCTGATGAAGAGGAAGAAATTATAGCCATTGAGATCAACCCAAGGGTGTCTAGATCATCGGCATTGGCTTCAAAAGCAACTGGTTATCCTATTGCAAAAGTAGCAACTAAATTGGCTATTGGTTATACGCTTGACGAATTGGATAATCAAATTACAAAATCCACTTCGGCATTATTTGAGCCAACATTAGATTATGTAATCGTAAAAATACCACGTTGGAATTTTGATAAGTTTGAAGGTTCTGACCGAACATTAGGTTTGCAGATGAAATCTGTAGGCGAAGTAATGGGTATAGGACGTTCTTTTCAAGAAGCGTTACACAAGGCAACACAATCATTAGAAATCAAACGTAATGGCTTAGGTGCAGATGGTAAGGGGTATAAGGATTATAACAAAATTATAAGTAAGCTTACCATTCCTAGTTGGGACAGGGTATTTGTAATTTATGATGCCATACAAATAGGTATTCCGTTAAGTAGAATACATGAGATCACTAAGATTGATATGTGGTTCTTAAAGCAGTATGAAGAGCTTTATTTCTTGGAAAAAGAAATTTCTAAGTATACGATAGCGACACTTTCAAAAGACTTGTTGTTAGAGGCAAAACAAAAAGGTTTTGCAGATAGACAAATAGCCCATATGGTAGATTGTTATGAAAGTGAAGTGTATAACAAACGTACCGAACTGAATATTAATAGAGTTTATAAATTGGTAGATACTTGTGCTGCAGAGTTCAAGGCAATGACGCCATATTATTATTCAACTTTTGAAGCTGAAATAGAAAAGCCTGATGGTACACGTTATGTAGAAAACGATAGTGTAGTTACGGATAAAAAGAAAATTGTTGTTCTTGGGTCCGGACCAAACAGGATAGGTCAAGGTATAGAATTTGACTACTGTTGCGTTCACGGAGTCTTGGCAGCTGCTGAGTGTGGTTATGAGACTATTATGATCAACTGTAACCCAGAAACCGTTTCTACGGATTTTGATACTGCGGATAAGTTATATTTTGAGCCGGTATACTGGGAGCATATATATGATATTATTCGTCATGAAAAACCAGAAGGTGTTATTGTTCAGCTAGGTGGGCAAACAGCTCTTAAATTGGCAGAAAAGCTCTCTAAATATGGTGTTAAGATAATTGGTACCAGTTTTGAAGCTTTAGATTTGGCTGAAGACAGGGGTAGTTTCTCCGATCTTTTGAAAGCGAACGATATTCCTTTCCCTCAATTTGGAGTAGCTGAAACGGCTGATGAAGCATTGGCGCTATCTGATGAGTTGGATTTTCCACTTCTGGTAAGACCGTCTTACGTACTAGGAGGTCAAGGAATGAAAATTGTAATCAATAAGCAAGAATTAGAAGAGCATGTAGTTGGTCTGTTACGCAAAATACCTAATAACAAATTACTGTTAGATCATTATTTGGATGGTGCTATAGAAGCGGAAGCCGATGCGATCTGTGATGGTGAAGATGTTTATATAATTGGTATAATGGAGCATATTGAGCCTTGTGGAATTCATTCCGGCGACTCAAATTCTACCTTACCGCCATTTAACCTTGGTGAATTTGTTATGCAGCAGATTAAAGACCATACCAAGAAAATTGCCTTGGCTTTAAATACGGTAGGTCTCATCAATATACAATTTGCCATTAAAGATGATATTGTATATATCATTGAAGCAAACCCAAGGGCATCACGTACGGTACCTTTTATCGCAAAAGCGTATAAAGAACCTTATGTAAATTATGCAACCAAGGTAATGTTGGGCGAGAAGAAGATCAAGGATTTTAGTTTTAATCCTCAACTAGAAGGTTTTGCTATTAAACAGCCGGTATTCTCATTCAACAAATTCCCTAATGTAAATAAGAATCTTGGTCCTGAAATGAAAAGTACCGGAGAAAGCATCTTATTTATTGATAGTTTAAAAGATGATGAGTTTTACAACCTTTATTCTAGACGTAAAATGTATTTAAGTAAATAGTCCATTAACCGGACTTATGTTATAAGTAGAAGGGAAACTTTATTTTTAGAGTTTCCCTTCTGCGTATAATCTCCTTATTTCTTTCTTATCAAATTTACCAACACTTGTTTTTGGTACTTCATCAATAAACTTATAATTTTCTGGTATTTGATAGTTGGCAAAGTCTTTTTTCAAATATTCCTTTAATTCATCAGGGGATACAGTTTCTGTGTTATTGGTTAAAACCAATGTTGCCAAAGGTCTTTCTGACCATTTTTTATCTGGTATGGCAATTACTGCGGCCTCTTTAATTTTTGGGTGAGACATTAAGGCCAATTCCAAGGCAACACTAGATATCCATTCACCACCACTTTTAATTAAATCTTTTGTACGATCAGTGATTTCCATATAACCGTTTTTATCAATAGTGCTTACATCACCAGTTCTAAACCAACCGTCTTTGGTAAAGCTGTCTCGGCTATTGGTCTTAAAATAAGACTTTATTACCCATGCGCCCTTTACCTGTAATTCTCCCATAGTTTTGCCATCTCTGGGTGCTACTTTACCGTCATCACCAACAATACGCATTTCTATGCCGGGAAACTCGATTCCCTGCTTGGCGCGTATTTTAATTTGCTCTTTCTCGTTAAGATTTTCATGTTTTTTCTGAAGTCTACTTGCGGTACCAAGTGGAGACGTTTCTGTCATGCCCCAAGCTTGGACACCTTTAATACCAAAATCCTTTTCAAAATTTTCGATAAGACTAGCCGATAGGGCAGAACCGCCTACTAAATATTCTTCTAAAGCCAATTTGTCCTTTGGAGGATTTTTTTTCATTTCCTCATAAACGCCTCTCCATATAGAAGGTACACCGTTGGCCTTGTTAACATTTTCGTTTTTAAGAATTCTTATAATGGATTCCGGTCCTAAGTGTAAAGAAGGCATTACCATGTCTGATCCTGTTAAAAGGCACATGTAAGGAAAGCCCCAGGCCATAACATGAAATTGTGGTACAATCAATAATATGACATCCCTGTTACTATAATTACCCGCATTGGGCGATAGTATTGTCATTGCATGTAAATAGGTAGATCTGTGTGAGTATAATACCCCTTTGGGCATGCCTGTAGTTCCGCTCGTATAGCACATGCCGCTAGCATCGTTCTCGTTCAGTTCTGGCCAGTCTATCGTTTCTAATTGCTCGCCTATTAAATCTTCGTAATGTATAATATTTTGTAAACTCGTTGTAAAACCTTTAGGGGCATTTATTATAATGAACTTTTCTACCGTTTCTAATTTTGGTGCAATTTTTTCTAATAAGGGAACTAGGGTGGCGTCTACAAAAATGACCTTGTCTTCAGAATGATTGATTATAAATTCTGTCTGTTGAGATGACAGCCTAATATTTATAGTATGGCAGACTGCGCCAATACCCGGAATTCCATAATATAGTTCCACATGTTGGTAATGGTTCCAGGCAAAAGTGCCTACCATATCCCCTTTACGGATGCCAAGTTTGTTTTTTAATGCATTTGCCAATTGACAACATCTTTTGTAGAGTTGGCCGTATGTATATTCATGTCTACTTCCATCAGGTAGGTAAGAGATTAGTTTTTTATCGGGAAAGGCGCTTTTTGCATAATTTAATATGGTAGTGGTGGTTAGTGGGTAATCCATTATCAATCCATTCATAAAAACACACTTTTAAGTTATTCAATTTGCTTAGCTATTAAATTTAATCAAATTATAATGAGAATTCATTAATTTTTTAACATTCAAAAAAATGATGTACCCTATAATGTTCAGAATAAATGGTCTACTGTTTAAGGTTAAAAAATAAATTTATCAGAGGATTCATTAAGGCCATTAAGCTGTACTCTTGTTCTGAGAAAATTAAATTCTGCAAATTGAAAAAAATAGCATTCTTGATCTTGGTTTTATTTTTGGTGTTCTTGGGATTGACCTATTGGTCACTATCCAGTACGGATAAATCTTTTGAAACTTGTAAGATTGTTGGGATTGCCGATGTTGAAGAAATTGACTTTAGCAAGTATGATTCTGTATTGGTTGCTGCAAGCACACTATATGAAGGAAATGGTTTAAAAAATGTGATGCAGGGAGAACAGTATAGAAAAGCATGGTCTACTCCTGTAAAAGTTTCAATTCTTTACTTGAAGGATATTAATGGTAATGCAAAAATAGTGGAAGAGGGCGGCGGCCATCAAACACATTCTTTAAAACTACGGATAGATGATGGTACCTTAATGACATTGCGTAGTGTTTCTAAAGACCCTTCTCCTTTAATTCCAAAAGTTGCCAAGACATTAGGGTTAGAAAATATTGTGGTTGACGGTATCTCTGCCCAACATCCATATGCTGCATTGGTCGTAGCAAAACTTTCTGAAAAAGCTAAGATTTTAAATACCAGACCACAACTGGTATTCTTGCCAAAACAAAAACAGCTATTAAATTATAACGAGAAATATGGTAATCGACTTTTTCTTTTGGAATATGAAACAAAGGGAAATGCAAACTGGTTGGGAATACAAAATGTAGATAGTTTATTGGATACGGATGATTTACAAAAGTTGAAAATGAAAAATCCCGATAAGGTTCACGTAGTCATAAATTCATTGGTCAGAGCACGTTTATTTGATTTGCTGATAGGTGATTGGGATCGTCATGCCAAACAATGGGGTTGGGCTATTGAAAACGCAGGTAATTCAATAAATGCAATACCGTTACCATGTGATCGGGATAATGCTTTTTTTAATCTAGAAGGTATTTTGCCCAGTATAATTTCTAACGATGCATTTCTTCCGGAGGTGCAATCTTTTGAAAAGGAAATTGATTTTCTTCCCGGACTAATCTCACCGTTTGATGTTTATTTTATGCAAGACGCCCCTGCATCGGTATTTGAAGAAGAGGCTAGGGTTTTGCAAGAAATGCTAACTGATGGGGCAATAGAATCATCTTTCTCCGTATGGCCAAATGACATTTATGAATTGGATGGAAAAGAACTTATTGCCAAAATAAAAAGTAGGCGCAACCATCTTCTAGAGTATGCAGCGCTATTTCATAAAGAATTGGTGAAAAGTGAAAAATTGGATACAGCCTTAAAAGGGTCTGAAGATATACAGATGACCAAAGAACAAATGGCTTGTTTTAATTGCATTGGCAACTAATTTTTACATGAAATAATTATAAACGACAAACTTGATGTTATGAAAGAATCTACCGTAGCGAAAGCTGAGAAGTATATTAGAAACTTGTTATCTGAACAGATGAACAAAAATTTTCTATTTCATAGTCAGGGTTATGCCAATAAAACCGTAGAAAAGACCAAAAACGTTTTGGAATTTGATTCAGGAGAGAATGTAGTAGTAGATGATGTATTGTTGGCTACATGGTTTCTTCATGCCGGTTTTGCCATAGATTACCAGAATCATGTACAGGAGAGTGTACAATTGGCTACAAAGTTTTTAAATGATAATGATTGTTCAGGGCAGCGCATTGCCAATATTGTTAAATTGGTAGAAAATGCATGGAGCGATGAAAAGCCTACCAACCATGCAGAAGCAGTACTCAAGGATGTTCGTACATGGTTTTATGCATCGGAGGATTTTGAGGAGATGCTACAATTATTAAGATTGGAACTGGAGAATTTTAATAAAAACAATCTTGACCTAGATACATGGCGATTAAACTATTTGGAAAAACTTCGAATAGAACATCGATATTACACGGATTATGCAAAAGAAAATTGGCAGGAGCAGAAAGAAAAAAATATCTTATCGCTAATCTCTAGGCTACAAAAAGCTGAAAAAACCGAAAAGAAAGAAAAACTAAAAGCAAAATTAAAAGATGATAGTCCGCAACGTGCCATTCAATCTTTATATCGAATAGAACTTAGGAATCATATAAAATTGAGTGATATAGCGGATACCAAGGCTAATATTTTATTATCCGTAAATGCTATTATCATTTCCTTGTTGTTGGCAAATCTGATACCGAAACTGGATTCACCATCAAATTCGTATTTAATTTATCCAACAGTAATTTTTGTTCTATTCAGTATTGCATCTATGATCATGTCCGTTTTGGCTACACGGCCAAAAGTGAGTAATACGGATGTTGTTGAAAATGAAATTAAGAAGAAGGATACCAATTTTTTGTTCTTTGGAAATTTTCACACCATGACTTTGAGTGACTTTAAATCTAAGTTAAGGGATATTATAAAAAGCAAAGAGTCTATTTATGATTCTTTGAGTATGGATTTATATTATCTAGGGAAAGTATTACAGGAAAAATATAGATTGTTACGGTTAACGTATACGGTGTTTCTTATTGGCGTTATACTATCTGTTATAGCATTTGGCTTTGCGCTAAAATATTACGGTATGGAAGATGAACTTTTAGATGCCGTAACACCCTTGCCAAAGTAATTGATTGTCACTAGTTAAACCAAACCGCGTATATTTTGCGTCTAAGTTCAAGTGCTAATTGCTCTTCCATTTTTAAAGCCTGGGCTCTTGTTTTAATTGGATCTATGTGATTAAAAAGACTTCCGCGTAGATACAAGCCGTATTTCTGAACAATTTTAGAGGAAAGGTTATGTCCTTTTTTACTTAAAGAACCATTTTTATGTTGGTTAAACCGCTCTTTAGGGGTTTTGCTTGTCATGCCTACATATAAACATTCTAGTACACCGTTAAATTGAGGATTTGCCTCCCGAAATTTTCTGTTTTCGGTATATACTTTTTTAGATAGTTCAATAACGTAAATAGAATACATGTACTTTAGTATGATAAACGGACTTTAATTACGTTCATTTGCTTGGGTTATTCCTCGATAACCTCAATCCCGTCAGTAGTAAAAGAAAAAGCTTGAGCGCCAAGGCCACCTACCATCACTGCTTGAAATAATGGATTTAGTCGTTTTTTAGCGTACCAATCTATTAAAAAATTAGCCCCGCTACCACCAGAGGTATCTTGTTGTTCTATAACATAATCAATAGATTCCATTGGGGTAAGGTAAATAGGGGAGTCTATATAACTTCTTACCAAATCTCCCTCTGTATTGTAATAATCGATCTTGCTTACGAACAAACTGTCCTTTAAACTGGTATTTCTTATGCTTAGGGTAGCGGTAAGAAGGGTTCTTGAGTCTCTTGTTTGATTATAGATATCTGAGTATATAGGCACATATACTTGCCTAACAAGAGAATCATTTATAGTAGCATTTGCAGCTCTGTTCAAAGTATGGTTATCCAGTATTTCTACAGGAACTTCTTCTTTTGAAGGTTGCTTGCAGGATATAATTGTAATTGCAGAAACAACCAAAAGGCAAATGCTACTAAAAGATATGTGTAATTTTCTCAAATTTTAAAATTTAATCTTCCCATTCTGTATGAAAAATACCTTCACGGTCTAAACGCTCATAGGTATGAGAGCCAAAGTAATCTCGTTGTGCCTGTATAAGGTTCAAAGGTAATTTACTAGAGGTATAGGCATCAAAATAAGTAAGCGAATTTGATAGACCAGGCAACGGAATTCCGTTTTGTGCACCAAATGCTACCAGTTCCCTTGCGGCACCTACGGTTTCTTTTACTTTATCCACAAAATTTGGAGATAGCAATAAGTTTGGCAATGTTGGTTCGGCTTTAAAGGCCTCAGTGATATCGGCTAACAATCCGGCACGAATGATGCAGCCTGCTCTCCAAATTTTAGCAATTTCAGAAATATCCAAGTTATAACCATATTCTCTAGAGGCATCCGCTAATTGATGAAGACCTTGGGAATAAGTGATGATAAATGAAAAGTATAAAGCCTTTTCCGTTAAGGATTCTAGCTTTTCTTTATCCATGTGTGCTACGGTTGGTCTGTCATATAAGGCATCGGCTTTAATTCTTTCGTCCTTCAATGCAGAAAGTTCTCGCATACTTACGGCAACATCTATTGAAGGAACGGGAATACCAAGATCCATGGCATTTTGGCTCGTCCATTTACCAGTACCTTTTTGTTTGGCCTTATCCAATATTTGATCTACCAATCTGCCTTCAGTTAAATCATCTTTTTGTTCAAAAATTTCAGAAGTAATTTCAACTAAGAAAGATTGTAATCTTCCTGAGTTCCATTTCGCAAAAGTACCGTGCAATTCATCATTATTGTAATCGCCTCCTTTTTTGAGCACATCATATATTTCAGATGTTAACTGCATAAGTCCATATTCAATACCGTTATGAACCATTTTCACGTAGTTACCGGCAGATTTTGGACCTAGGTATGCTACACATGGTTCGCCGTTATATTTGGCGGATACGGCTTCAAAAATTGGTTTTATATGTTCATATGCAGATTTTGAACCACCTGGCATAATACTAGGTCCTTTACGGGCACCTTTTGCTCCACCGGAAACCCCTGCTCCAAAAAAGTTGATACCTCTCTCTTGTAAGTAAGATTCTCTTCTGTCCGTATCGGTAAAGAAAGAGTTACCGCCGTCTATTATTATATCTCCCTTGTCAATATGCGGTAACAGAGATTCTATAACGGCGTCTACAATTTTCCCTGCAGGTACCAAAAGCATTATTTTACGTGGTTGCTTAAGGTTCTTTACAAACGTTTTTATGTTGCTAGATGCACTTACCTTATCTAAATCTCCTCCTAAAGTCTTTAAAGTCTCTACTTTTTCATCATCTAAATCATATCCGTAGGCAGAGAATCCGTTGTCGGCCACATTGAGGATAAAATTTTGTCCCATTACTCCAAGACCTACTAAACCAAAATCGTACATAAATTGAATGTTTTATAATTAGAATACATCAAAATGTTACAATTTTTAATTATTTATTGTCAGTAACATAATGTGAATCAAAAATAATTTAAAATATTGACTTTAAATCCAAATTGTATCTTAATAACGCCCAATAATGGCTTACTTTTTAAGATATTTGAAGAATAAAGAATATCTACCTAAAATGAAAAAGACAGAAAATCAAATGCTCATAATCTTTGGGGCATCTGGAGATTTAACGGCAAGAAAACTTATACCTGCAATATTCAATTTATATAAGGGAAATGACTTACCTGATAATTTTGTGGTACTGGGTGTAAGTAGAAGTGATCTTGGCGATTTAAAATTTAGGAACAAGGTAGTTTTAGAAAGCCCTTATTTAGAACAGGAGCGTGAGGAATTTGATGCAGATTATATTCAAAAATTTGCAGATAAGCTCTTTTACGAAGATTTGGGTTCTGATTATGATATATCATATGAGCGTTTGGAAAAGCGCATTTCTGATCTTGATCAGAAATATGGTACGGAAGGCAATCATATGTTCTATTTGTCTACGCCACCAAGCTTATATGAACCAATAGCAAAAAATTTATCTGACCAAGGTCTAAATGATGAAACAGAGGGTTGGAGAAGAATTATAGTAGAAAAACCTTTTGGGTACAGTTTAGAATCGGCAAAGGAATTAAATGACGGTTTGCATACCTATTTTAAAGAAGGCCAGATATTTAGAATTGACCATTACCTTGGTAAGGAAACTGTTCAGAATTTATTGGTAACACGTTTTGCCAATAGCATTTTTGAGCCACTTTGGAACAGAAATTATATTCACCATGTAGAAATTACGAATGCCGAAAGTGTAGGTGTAGAAAAAAGAGGAGGATATTACGATAAATCTGGGGCATTAAGAGATATGTTTCAGAGTCATTTATTGCAGATAGTAGCGTTGATCGTAATGGAGCCACCGTTGAGTGCAGATGCAGAAGAAATTCGTAATGAGAAGCTGAAGGCATTAAAGTCGCTCAGGATCATGAACGACGAGAAAACACTTTTTGAAAATACGATCAGGGCACAATACGTGTCCTCTAAAATAGACGGACAAGAAGTAAAGGGCTACAGAGAAGAAGAAGGGGTTGATAAAAACTCAACTACAGAAACCTTTGCGGCGGTGAAATTCTTTGTGGATAACTGGCGTTGGGCAGATGTTCCCTTTTACGTAAGAACGGCCAAACGTATGCCTACAAAGGTAACAGAGGTAGTTATACATTTTAAAACTCCGCATCATCAAATTTTTAAGGAATCTGGTATTAGTAACAAGGACAACAAGTTGGTAATACGTATTCAACCAGATGAAGGTATTCTAATAAAGTTCGGTGTTAAAGTACCGGGGCAAGGGTTTGAGGTAGAACGTGCGAATATGGATTTCTATTATTCCAGTTTAACCGAAACACATGTTATGGAAGCTTATGAGCGTCTTTTGTTAGATGCGATGCAAGGAGATGCTACTTTATATGCAAGAGCGGATGAAGTTGAGGCTGCCTGGGCTTTTGTGGATCCAATTTTAGATTACTGGAAAGATGGAAAGGATGTAAAAATGTACGGTTATGCGGCCGGAGTTTGGGGTCCTGAAAATGCCAATGAGTTAATTGAAGGTGTTGGCGAATGGAGAAATCCTAGCGAGAATTTGGCAGATGAATCGGGCTACTGCGTAATTTGCTAATTGGTTATAAGATTAATTAAAGCGTGTATTAAAAATGGAATTGAAAGTATATCAAAATAAAGTAAAGGTTGCCGAAGAATTTTCTAAGTATTTGATCGAAAAATCAGGTACACAGAAACCTTTTCATATAGCCCTGTCCGGTGGTAGTACACCTAAAATAGTATTCGATGTTCTTGCAGAACAATTTGCCGATAATGTAGATTGGAAGAATATTCATTTATACTGGGGAGATGAAAGATGTGTAGCGCCTACCGATAGTGAGAGTAATTATAAAATGACGGTAGAACATCTTATTTCTAAAGTAGATATACCAGAAGCTAATATTCATAGAATTAAAGGAGAAAACGACCCAAAGGACGAAGCGAAACGTTACGGGGAGTTATTGGAGAAAGAGTTGCCAAAAGAATTGGACCTGCCACAATTCGATTTGGTTATTCTTGGTATGGGAGATGATGGTCATACTGCTTCTATTTTTCCTCATGAAATTAATCTATGGGTTTCACCGGATAATTGCGAGGTGGCTATTCACCCGGAATCGGGTCAACGCAGAGTTTCTCTTACGGGTAGAATCATCAATAATGCTAAAACCGTTGCCTTCTTGGTAACTGGGGAAAGTAAGGCGAAAAAAGTGAAGATAATTGTGGATAGGGAAGAAGGGTATTTAGAATATCCTGCAAGTCACGTAGCACCTAAAACAAAAGACCTGGTCTGGTTTTTAGATGCCGCCGCGGCAAAGCTTCTTACTTCATATCGATCTTAATATTTTCAGATTTCAATTCCTGAATGTATTCTTTGGAATTAAAAGATTTAGATTCAAATTTAGTGTCTCTTTCTTGAGCTTCTAATTTTCTGTATTTGCTACGGGCAAATCTTCTAATACCTTGATCATCGGAAATTATTAAACCTGGTACGGGAACATTTTTACCATCTGTTCCCTTGGCTACCATGGTAAAGTAAGACGAGTTACAATGCTTTTTGGTGCCTGAGGTAATATTCTCTGATTCTACACGAACACCTACTACCATAGATGTTCTGCCGGTATAGTTTATACTAGCCTTTAAGGTCACTAATTCGCCAACTTCTATAGGGTTTAAAAAGTTTACACGGTTTACGGATGCGGTAACGCAGTACTGCTGAGAGTGTTTTGAGGCACAGGCAAAGGCAATTTGATCCATTAGGTTCAATATGTATCCACCATGTACTTTTCCTCCAAAATTAGAGTGGGAAGGTAGCATCAACTCTGTAATAGAAACCCTTGACTCTTTAACGCTTTTAAATTTTTTCATAGTCTTCTGGTCTCTTTTTTAATTTCTAAAATGCGGAGATTTTTCGGCATGTACCTCGGTAACAAAATATTTGGTATCGCCCAGCCAAAAGAAGGTCGCATAACGTTCTACATAACTTACTTTAACGTATTGGCCTTGATATTCCTGTAATTTTTCAATAACATCTTTGTCTTTGTCCAATACTGAAAAAGAGAATATTTGAGCACCTGAAATACCTTGGCTAATTTCACCTTCCCAAGTTTTTGCTATCACCCCTTTACGGCTAATTTTAATAAGTTCTCCAGATCTAACGCCTTCACTAAAAGTAACAAAATATATAAAGGCGTAATACAGCGCACCAATAATGACTACGCTTAATAAAAGTAATGATACTATCTTTTTCATGTATTTAATTTTAATATAGTTAATGGTTATAATTACAATTTCAATTTAGGTTCTTCTTCAAAATCGTCATCTTCAAACGCTCTGTTAATAAGCGAATCTGGAATGGATTTTTTAGCTTTAGCACCCATTTTTTTAAGCTTTTCTATACTAGTAATGATATTGCCTCTACCGTTGACCAATTTGTTCATGGCACCACGGTATTCATCTTTTGCATCATCCATTTTCTTGCCTACTTTCATTAAGTCATTGACAAATCCTTCAAATTTATCATAAAGTGCACCTGCCTGCCGTGCAATTTCAATAGCATTTCGTTGCTGCTTCTCATTATTCCACATACTATCGATTGTGCGCAAGGTAGCAAGAAGTGTTGAAGGAGTAACAATAATAATATTTTGCTCAAAAGCTTTATTATATAAAGAACTATCTTGATTTATAGCAATAGCGAATGCAGGTTCAATGGGGACGAACATCAGTACAAAATCTGGACTCTCCATTTCATATAAATCCTCATATTTCTTGGCGGATAATTGATCAACGTGTCTTCTAAGGGAATTGATATGGTCTTTCAAAAACTTCTCTCTAAGTTCATCTTCGGCATTTACATAACGCTCATAATCGGTTAAGGATACTTTAGAATCTACCACCATTTTCTTACCGTCCGGTAGGTTGATGATGACATCTGGTAACACGCGGCTACCATCTTCACGAGTAAAACTTTTTTGTACTGTATATTCACGGTCTTTCTCTAAACCTGATTTTTCTAATACGCGTTCCAATACCAATTCTCCCCAATTACCTTGCGTTTTGCTATCTCCTTTCAAGGCTTTGGTCAAGTTTTCGGCTTCTTGTGTAATTTTGATGTTTTGGGTCTGTAGATTGAGCAACTGTTCTTTTAATGCGGAATGTATGCTGATGTTTTCTTTCTGACTTTCCTCTACCTTCTTTTCAAACAGGAGTATTTTTTCATTTAAGGGAGTAAGAATATTTTTGATATTCTTTTCATTACGTTCCGTAAATTTTAAGCTCTTTTCTTCCAATATTTTATTGGCAAGATTTTCAAATTCCTTTGTAAATTTTTCTTGAAGCTTTTCAACTTCCTCTTTCTGCTCTCTATTCTTACTCTGTAAATTTTCTATATCAGATTGATAACGCACAATTTGATTGCCTAGCCGTTCTTTTTCTGACTGTAACTGTTCCTTTTGTATCTCACTATGCTTTAATCTGTCCTGAAAAACAGAAAGATTATTGAGCATTTGTTGCTCTCTCTCCTCTAAAGTGCTTTGACGGGATTTTGTTTTAAGAAGCTGAATATAGTTACCCAAAAAATATCCGATGGCAATACATAGGACAGCAATGATTAAGTAAATATAGATTTCGTTCATTCTTATGCTAAAGTAATCTGGTAAAGATACTTGATTGCTCAATAAAGTTTAAAAGAGCTGGTCTGTTTTTAATTAACATACCAACTTTAATTTCTTATAAATGTTGAAAAACCTATTTCTTGATTTTAAAAGAGCCGGTATTAGGGTCAAAGGAAATTGTGTCTGTAGGGAAGAGAGAATCAAATTTTTTATTTTCAATTAATGCACATGGTTCATTAAATGCGTTCTCTTTTCCGTCTAAAATCAACATTTTATCACATAACTGGATAGCAAGCTCAATTTCGTGACTGGTAAATAAGATGACTTTGTGGGTTTTATGGGCAATTGTTTTCAGTAGCTTTAATATTTGAACCTTGTGGTAGAGATCCAAGTGAGTGGTTGGTTCATCTAATAATATAATATCCGTATCTTGAATTAAGGCCCTTGCAATAAGTACACGTTGTAATTGACCATCACTCAGATGAAAACACTTTTTATCTAAAAACGGTTCTAACTCTAAGAGTGAAATGCTATTGTTAATAATAGATATATCTTTCTTGGCTAATTTGCCTAACCAATTGGTATAGGGTTGTCTACCTAAAGCCAACAATTCATAAACTGAAAGGTTTTTAGAAGCGATAGGCTCAGTTAACACCACACTGATTTTAGATGCTATTTGTAGTTCGTTATAAGTTGAAAGTTCTTTTCCTTCAACTGCTATAGTACCGGAAAATTTAGGTTGAAAATTACCTAAGGTGCGTAGCAATGTAGATTTTCCTATTCCGTTGATACCAACAATAGCCGCAAGTTCTCCCTTCTTTAATTTAAAAGAAATATTGGAGACAACAACTTTGTCGTCATACCCGACGGACAGCTTGTTGATGGAAAGGGTGCTATGTGATGTGCTTTTAGTGATGATGTCAGTTTAAAATTAGAATATCATTTTTCTTTTACGAACCAGTAGCCAAATTACTACCGGAGCTCCAAAAATACTAGTAATCGCATTTATAGGTAAAACACTAACTGATCCGGGCAATTGCGCAATAGTATCACATATCAACATTAAAATAGCGCCACAGCAAAGTACAGCGGGTATTTGAACTTTATGATCTGTGGTATGAAACAGTTGTTTGGTAATGTGTGGTACAGCTAAGCCAATAAAGGCTATAGGACCGGCAAATGCGGTTATAGATCCAGCAAGTAGCCCAGTAGCAACTATAATAAGATACCGTGATTTTTGTAGACCTATACCTAAACTCTTAGCATAATTTTCACCAAGTAAAAAAGCGTTTAAAGGTTTAATGGATATGATGCTTAGAAAAATTCCTGTTATAGTACATAGCGCAACTATGAGTAATTGTACCCAAGATAGATTACCTAAGCTACCAAAAGACCAAAAAATGTACTGTTGCAGCTTTTCAGCTTTAGAGAAATAAGAAAGTACACTAACAATAGCAGCGGTAATACTGCCAAACATGAGCCCTATAATCAATAGGGCCATGGTGTCTTTTACCTTCGCTGCAACCACAAGAACTAGTGATAGCACCAAAAAAGAACCAAGACTTGATGCTATAGCTAATGTGATATCATTGAAAGTAGAAAGAGTGAATGCGCCCGAAAATAATGAAGTACCCATAATTAAGAGCGCAGCGCCTAAACTGGCGCCAGAACTAATACCAAGTACATACGGTCCTGCTAAAGGGTTTCTGAATAGCGTTTGCATTAGTAGTCCGCTAAGCGACAGTCCGCCACCGACCATTATAGTTGTCATTGCTTTTGGTAATCTATATTCCCAAATGATATAGTAAGAGGCATCCTCTGTAGCTGTTCCAAATAATGCTTTAAAGGTTTTAAAAAATGAAATATTTACGGAGCCCAAGCAAATGTTGATAACAAAGCATATAAGCAAAACTACCAGTAAGGCTATGAAGTATAAGTTATATGTAGATTGTTTTGGCAATTAAAGCAATGGTTTAAAAAAGTAAGGTATATAGTTAGGTAAGAACCCAGGGTGTAAAATATGGATTAAATCTTTTAACACAAGATCTGGTCTTTGTGGGCCTAATTCGTAATATAGGGTACCACCGGTTTCGCCCTTGGTATTGCCCGTGGTAAATACTTTTTTGTTCTTAAAAGCATCAAATTGTGAATAGTGCTGACTAGAAACTTCCATTTCTTTATATGTGGAAAATTGGGCAGGACCTATCCAATACTCGGCATGTTGCCCAACATCTAGCACACTTTCCCAACTTAGGGAAAGACTTCCGTTTTCATCGGTAGAATTCCATAAATACTGTGCATTGGCATCTTTTAGAAAATTCGCTGCCCAGCTTTTGCCTCCCGGCAAGTACCAAACATCATTGTACATGGCGCCACTAACAACGGTAGGTTTGTTTTTTGCTCCTGCAGCTAGTTTTTTGGCTTCTAGATAGGATGTTTCAATATCATTAAAGATAGCATCTGCCTCTTGGGTCTTGTTAAAAAAAGGAGCAAAGAATTTAATCCATTCCGCTTTTCCTAAAGGTGTTTCTTCAACCCAATCACCATTATAAACTACGGGTATATTAGCGCGTTGTATGGTTTCATAAGTGCTATTGCCACCGTTTATGGCAAAGCCAAAGATTAAATCTGGTTGCAATGCCAGGACAGCTTCGGTATTTAGACTTTCATTGACACCTAATTCTTTAATTTTTCCGGCATCTATTAATTTTCTTGTTGCCGTAGAAGAAATGTACTTGGTATCTGGAAAGCCAATAAGTTGGTTTAAAACTCCTAATTCTTCTAGTGCGGGAATGTGGGTAGTTGAGGTCACCACAATATGTTCAACAGGCGTTGAAATTATAGCGTCATATTCATTTTTGTTTAAAGTAATTGTAGCTTGGATTGCTTTTGGTACCAAGGCATAGGTATAGGTAGTTTCTGCATTTGCCCAAGGTTTTAAGACTTTGATAATTGTAATACCGTTGCTTTGATTTTGAATTTCAAAACCATTCGCATATTGTATAGATGTCCTATTAACCGTGGTTTGACTGGGAAATGCTTCTTTTTTCTCCTGTTTGCATCCGCAGAACAAAATAAAGCAACTAATAAAAAAAAAGCGTTCTAACATATTCGTAGTTCGTCTATTTTTCAAAAGTAGTATTATAAAAGTTTACTAAGAAAGATTAAACTAAATGTTTACTTTCGCCTTGAATTTTGGTTTTCATTACTTTTTGTAATGAAATTAAAAGGGAATCTAGTGAAAATCTAGAGCTGTTCCCGCAACTGTAAGCTTAGTCTTTGTTTTAAAGATGGCTGCTATTTCTTCAATGCCACTGTTATTAGTTTAATGGGAAGGTGAATAGTAGTACGTAAGTCAGGAGACCTGCCATATTCTAAATATAGATTCGATGGACTTTCGGGTAAAAAGTCGTTGTAGTGATGAAAAAATTAATTTCAATAGTACTAGTATTTTGTGCTACAGTTGGGTATGCACAACGAGATTCCATTTTAAAGTTGGATGAAGTTGTGGTGTCCGATAGTAGAATTAAACAGTATGCCGAGGGGTATAAAGTAACTGTAATACAAGATAGTATTATACAACGCGCTAACGGATTTCTTACTACGTTACTGGCATTTAATTCTAACATTTATTTCAAAGAGAATGGATTTGGCATGGTTTCTTCTCCTGCCTTTAGAGGAACCAATGCGTCTCATACCGCAGTTATATGGAACGGTATAAATATAAATTCACAATTAAACGGACAAGTAGATTTTAATACTATTAACCCATTTAACTATAACTCTATAAGTGTTCGTAGTGGTGGTGGAAGTGTGCAATATGGCTCAGGAGCTATAGGAGGTAGTATTCATTTAAATAATGATTTACTATTTAAAGAACACTTTGACAATCAGGTATCTATTGGTTATGGAAGTTATAAAACTAAAAAAATAAATTTCAATCAGAGTTATGGTAGCCGATTGTTATCGTACAGTTTAGGGATTAATTATTATGCATCTGATAATAACTATAAGTATTTAAACACCGGTGAGGAAAATAAGAATGGCGAGTTTAATAATCTAAACTTAAATTGGAATATAGGTTATGTTCTTTCTGAAAATCAGATACTGAAGTTATACCATCAAACTTTTATTGGTGATAGAAATTTGTCGGGAAACTTGGTGGTTTTAGGTAGAAGTAAGTATAAAGATAACCAGTATAGAACTCAGGTAGAGTGGGAGCGTTTTGGAACAAAAGCAATATCTAAAATAAAACTGGCCTACTTGCAAGAAGAGTATAAATATTTTGAGAATAAAGATGCAGCTGTTTATTCCTTTGGGAAGGTGTCTAATTTTTTAGCAAGATATTCTATGGATTATAAGCTTTCCAAATTTTTTAGACTTAACTCTTTTCTGGAATATAATAATTACAAAGGCGTGGGAGATAGTTTTGGAAATCCAAAAAGGGATGATTTTTCTGCAACAGCCCTATTAAAACATATTATTTCATCTAAAATAGCTTACAATTTGAGTGTTAGGCAAGACTTTTCTTCAGATTTCTCGAGTCCGTTGGTTTTTTCGTTCGATGGTAGTTATAGTCTTACGGACAATTACCAGGTAAAGATAAATGCATCAAAAAACTTTAGGACTCCCACCTTCAATGATTTGTACTGGCAACCTGGTGGAAATTTAGAGCTTGTTCCTGAAAAATCATACCAATTAGATTTTGGAAATATTCTAAAAATTGGCGCTGTCTCCATGCAATACAACGGGTATTATATTTCAACAAAAGACATGATCAAATGGTTGCCCGGTAATGAAGGGTTTTGGTCCCCGATAAATATAGATGATGTTGAAATTTACGGAGCGGAGACCAAAATAGAAGCAAATTATTCTTTAGGTAAAAACCAAGAACTAGGCATTAAGACAAATTATGCCTATACCGTCTCAGAAGATAAGAGTATTAATGAACAGTTAATTTATGTGCCATTCCATACGGCAAACGGTTCATTGGAATATAGAATAGCGGACTTAAATTTGTTTTACCAGCATTTGTTTAATGGTCCTGTATCTATTGTTGGAGGTGAATTGAAAGAATATCAAGTAGCTAATTTTGGTGCGACTTATACAGCAGATATATTGAAAAAAGATTTAAAATATACCATAGGAGTTACTATTAACAATGTGTTTAATACATATTACGAAAACGTAGCATTACGTCCTATGCCCAACAGAAATATACAAACACAATTAATACTAAATTTTTAAAAATGAAATTGAAACACTTTATGTTAACAGCGGCTTTCGCCTCATTTATACTTACATCTTGTAGTGATGATGATGATATGCCAACACCAGGAACATTAGCTATAGCTACAACAGAAGATAGCTATGATGAGGGAGATGGAACAGTAGGAATAACCATAAGTACTACAAGCGTAAATGCTATGGATGTAACCATTAGTTATGAAGTAACAGGAACAGCCACAGAAGGGGAGGACTATCAATCATTATCAGGCTCTGTAGTTTTACTGGCAGGGGAAACATCAGTACAAGAGAGTTTAATTTTAATTGACGATACAGAGGTAGAATCTTCTGAAGAGGTAATTTTTACTATCACATCTACTAGTAATGAAGAGGATATTATAGGAGCTAATAGTTCTTTAATAGTAACAATTACGGATAATGATTCTTACCCATTTGAAAATGGGATATTGGTTTCTCATGAAGGTAATTTTATGCAAGGAAATGCTTCTATTTCTTTTGTTTCAGATGATTTAACGACAGTGGAAAATAATATTTTTAAAACTGTAAATGATGCAGATGTATTAGGAGACAATGCACAGAGTATGTCTTTTTATGAAAATAGGGCTTACATAATAATGAATGGTTCCCAGAAGATAGAAGTTGTAAATCGGTATACTTTTGAATCTGTTGCAACAATTGGAGGGCCAAGCGAGACAGATTTTTTAAACCCTCGTTATATGGCCATAGCTAACGGCAAAGGATATGTTACAAATTGGGGAGACGGTTCTAATCCTGATGATGATTATGTTGCCGTGATCGACCTAGAAACAAATACGGTTGAATCTACTATTTCAGTAGCGGAAGGGCCAGAGAAAATTATAGCGAAGGATAATACCATATATGTCGCGCTTCAAGGAGGGTTCAATCAAAATAACGGAGTTACTGTAATTGATGCTACAACGAATACGGTTACTACGACCATTACCGTTGGTGATCGCCCTAATTCTATGCAACTAGATGCTAGTGGAAATCTTTGGGTTTTATCAAGTGGAAATCCATCTTGGACCGGAAATGAGACTGCCGGACAAATAGATAATATTAATACTACGGATAATACCGTAACAACAACAATGAATTATGAAGTTACGGAACATCCAGGTAATTTAGAAATTGATGGAGCTACACTTTATTATTACTTTGGTGGGTCTGTGTATGCTATGGATACTACAGCAAGTGTATTGCCTACAACAGCAGAAATTGAAGGTCTTAGTTTTTATGATATGGCTGTAATTGATGGTAAGCTTTATGGGGTAGATGCCAAAGATTTTGTCAGTAATGGTTCTTTGGAAGTTTATGATTTATCTGATAATACCTTACTGGCTTCTAAAACAGTTTCTATTATTCCAGGAGGTATATATTTAAATGAAACGGCAGCAAGATAAAATCTAATTAAAACATACAATTTTCAATAGTCTAAATAACAGATTATTGTAAAATATATTAATTAAAAAAGCTGAACAATGTTATCATTGTTCAGCTTTTTTTAAATCGTTTTTGGCTTCAGGAAATCTTATATCTATAAACGCAATCTTAAAGCCAATGTTCAAAATAAAGTATGGAAATAAGTTAGAACTCCAAATCATAAACGGTATCATCCACCATCTTATCGCTCATCAAACTATTTTCCTTAGAACTGCTAATTATATTGATAGGGTATTTCACCGTATAATCACGTTTGCCCGTAGCACTGGTAATTACTTCGATCGCTTTCGCCAGTAACGGTTCATTTTCTTCGCCTAAAATACCAAGATTGCTATAATCCTCTTTTAATTCGTAATCTGGCTGTAAACCGCTTGTAAAATCATAAAAACCATCGGCATTTTCATTTCTACCTATTAAAGGTTGAATGGCCCATTGATTATCAGGATTTATATTGTTTACCCTAGATGGAGTGTATAGATATGAATTATCACGGTCATCAACTAAGGTAGTTGAGAATTCATTTTTTCCTCTAGTTACATCACCAATCTGAATAACATCTATATACGGCTCTAAACTGTTGATCAATAACTCGCTCGCAGATGCTGAACTTGATGAAGTAATTACATAAAGTTTGGTCAATTCTAAAGAGTTAATGGTTTCACCGTTTACCTTATCGGCAAAATATACCTCTAACTGACTATCATTAAATTGTTCTTGTAGTTTATCGTTATATCGCTTTCTTAAAAATAGATCAGAGGTATTGGTACCGTATATCATACTTGCCAATAAGCGCGTAGTATTTACTGAGCCACCAGGGTTATAACGTAGATCCATTACCAAATTGGTTATACCGGCCGATTTTAAATCTTTTATGGCAGAGTATAGGTCATCGTCATATTCATTGGTAAACTGGTTATACACTATATAACCAATGTTTTCACCGCCAATAGTAAAAGATTTTGAGAGTAAAACAGGATTCTCTGCCAGCCCCTCTTCTTTGGTAAGGGTAATTTCTTCATCATTCGGTATAATGTTACCATTAACAAAATCGGCCATATTCAAGGTATATGTGTCGTTTTCACCAAACAATAAGTCTATGTAATTTGATGTTGTAAGAGTTTCGCCGTCAACACCCGTAAATAAATCACCACGTTGAATATCTGCTAGCGTAGCATTTGAGTTTGGTACAATATAACGAACAAAACCAAAAAGTTCCTCACTGTCCTGTAAACGTACCAATCCAAATTCTAAACCGTTACTCTTAGAAATACCGGCTAGAGAATTGGTTAGCTCACGGTAATCTTCGTTATAGAAACTAAATCTATCTTGAATAAACTGTAGTTTATTTTCAAAGAAAGCGGCAGGGTCATCCTCAGAATCAAGAAAAGCGGTGTATTCAGCTCTACCTTCATCTGTGTTTTCAAAACGGTCATCTGCCAAATCATCCACATTTGCTTGCCAGAAATACCAAAAGTTCATGGCCTTCCACATAAAATCTTGGACTTCAACATCTGCTGAACCATCTGGATTAACAGTGTTTGGCAATGATAAATCATCATCTTTAGAACACGAGACCGCAATTGCAGCAACTAATAATACTAATATCTTCTTCATAAATAGGGAAACTGAAATGTTTTCAATTTATTTCTTTTCAGCTAAAGGAATTTTATTGGTAGGTACACTATTGTTTAATAGCAATACTGCATTTCGTGGGTCATGAAGTTTAGAACTTGAAACTACGTTAGCGGGTAATTGTACTTCAAAACTAGTTTTACCGCTAACACCTGTAATCTCTTGTATAGCTCTTGCAAATAACGGTTCATCAGGATTCCCTAGAACACCTAAATTAGTTACATCCTCTGGAAGTTCAATATCTGGTACCAAGCCATCTACGTAATCGGAGAAACCTGCACTGTTCTCAACTCTACTTATAATTGGTTGTAGGCCCCATTGTACGTTCGGGTTAATGTTTTCAACATTTTCAGGACTATATACATTGCCGTTCTCTGGGTCATCAACAAATAAGAGCGATCCTTGATTTTTGCCGACAGTTGTACCGCCAATATGCACAACCTTCATGTAAGGAGCCAAGCCCACCATGACCAATTCGCTTGCAGATGCCGATCCTTCTGTGGCAATGATGTAGACACTGTTTAAATTTAAGGTGTTTAATGGGGCATTGGAATTATCATCATTGGTACCTGTAGTACTTACAAAAAAGTTATCGGTAAAATCACTGTCAAGCTGAGCCTGTATTTTAGCGTTGTAGATAGTTTTAAAAAGCAAATCAGACGTATTGGTTCCTTTAATTAAACTAGCTAAAACTGCAGCAGTTGAGCCTCTTCCTCCTAAATTATACCTTAAATCCAAGACCAAATCATTTACACCTTGAGATACAAAATCGGCAAAAACGGCATTCAATTCATCTTCTGTACCAGAAACAAACTGATTATACATTAAATAGCCAATTTTTCTGTCACCAGAAGTAATTACATTGGTAACGTGAATAGGATCTTCTTCTAGACCTTCGGTTTTGGTCAAAGTAACTTTTTTGGCACTGGTCATGATACCGCCATCAACAATTTCGGCCATGTTTAGCGTGTAAGTATCGTTATCGCCAAAAAGTAAGTCTAGGTTATTGTCTTCTGGATTTTCTCTATTGGAATATAATGTCTGTCCATCTACCCCAACAAATAAATCACCTCTTTTAATATCTTTCGTAGAAGCATCGGAATTTTTAACAACGTATTCTACAAATCCAAATACTTCATCAGAATCGGATATACGCCCCAAACCAAATTGTAGTCCATTGCTTTTAGAAACACCTGCAGAATTATTGACTAGATCTGTATAATCATCGCTGTAAAAAGTAAATCTGTCTTCTGGGCTTAATAGTTTATTCTCTAAAAATGCCTCGGGATCTTCGTTTTCAGCTAAATATTCTTCATAGGCCGTTTGTGTATCAAAACGATCATCAGCCAAATCTGGCACATCACCTTGCCAGAAATACCATAAATTTAAGGTTTGCCAAAAAAAGTTTTGGACTTCAATATCAACTTCTGCGATTTCTTCTTCGGGAGTTTCAATTTCTTCTTCTTCAATAATAGTGTCATCATCATTGTTGCAAGATGTAACGACGAATCCTAAACAAAGGAGGGACAAGAAAAATTTTTTCATAGCTTTTTTAAATTATAATTTATAATTAAGAATATTCAAGTAAAGGAACATTCATTAATATACTGAAAATAAACATTTAAGTAAGTACGTATTTAATTAGTATAAGGATGTTAAATTTACTTACAAGTCGTTTAAATAAAAATTAATTGTAACAAAAATCGTTGAGTATCGTCTTCTTTTTGTAAACCGTTAAGAAAGTTTACGAACAGCCAAACCAAAATGAAACAAGCGGAGTTTTTAAATACTGTATTACCATTTAAGGATAAGTTGTTCCGTATGGCCAAAAGATTATTGGTGTCTACGGAAGAAGCAGAAGATGCAACACAAGAGATATTAATTAAGTTGTGGTCCAAAAAGAATAAGATGGAGAGCTATAAAAATGTAGAAGCGTTTGCCATGACCATGACCAAGAACTTTTGTTTGGATAGGTTAAAATCTAAGCAAGCCGGTAATTTGAAATTGGTACATACAAATTATACGGATGCAAGTACATCTCTTCAAGGTCAGTTAGAAGCAAAAGATAGCATCAATTGGGTAGAACGAATTATGGAAGAATTACCTGAACAACAAAAAATGGTATTACAATTAAGGGATGTTGAACAGTATGAATATGAAGAAATAGAAAAATTATTGGATATGAAACCTACGGCCATACGGGTAGCTTTATCAAGAGCTAGAAAAACCGTTAGGGAAAAATTAATGGAAAAGCATAATTATGGAATTGCATAACATAGAAAAATTAATAGAAAAGTATTTTGAAGCAACTACAACGGTTGCTGAGGAAGAAACGCTTAGAACGTATTTTTCAGGGGATGATATTGCTCCTCATTTAGAGCAACACGCATCTTTGTTCAATTACTTTACAAAAGCAAAAGAAGAACGCTTTACAAAGCAGGTGCCATTAAAACCTAGAATAAATTATTTGAAATGGGTATCCGTTGCAGCAATAGCAGTCTTTATGGTAGGGTTATATTTTTATCGACCAACACCGGCTCCGGTTACTTTAGCAGATGAGTATACACCAGAGGAGATAGCATCTGCAAAAGAGGCATTAGCCTTATTGGCAATGAATTTCAATAAAGGTACAGAACAATTAAACCATTTAGAGGAATTTGAAAAAACAACGAATAAATTTTTAACGAAAAATAATTAAAATGAAAAAGATATTAGTATTGACACTTTTGGTGTTAGCCCCTGTAATCACTAATGCTCAAGATATATTTGAGAAATATGAGGATAATGATAAGGTAACGTTTGTTGCCATGCAGCCAAAAATGTTTCAAATGTTGGGTAAAATGAGCGTAAGTTCAGACGATCCGGAGGCAAAGGAATTTTTTGAGCTCGTTAACTCTATTACCAGTTTTAAAGTAATAACTACTGAAGACGCCGCAATTTCAAAAGACGTGGATAGTTGGGTAACGAACAGACTTAAAAGTTCATCTTTTGAAGAGCTTATGAGGGTTAGAGATGGTAGTTCTAATGTGAAATTTTATGTTAAAGAAGGTAAGGATAGTGATCATGTAAAAGAACTTTTGATGTTCGTAACCGGTTTAAAGGATATGGATATCGATGTCAATGGTAAGAAATTGGAAACGGTATTGTTATCCTTGACCGGGGATATAAATTTAAGATCGGTATCCAAATTGACCGAAAAAATGGATTTACCAGGTGGCGATCAATTGGGCAAAGCCGCGCAAAAAGGTAATTAAATATATAAGATAGAGTCTATTTTATTTTAGGCACTCTTTAAAATTAAAATCAATTCATCAATCGCCAAAACCTAATAGGGTAGCGGCATAAAATCAACAATCATGAGAAAAGTAGCAGTAGTATTTTTAATGGCAATTTTACCCACATTGGGTTTTTCACAATCCGTATTCGATAAATATGAAGATATGGATAATGTAGGGTCGGTAATTGTAAACAAAGGAATGATAGATCTAGTTTCTAAATTCGGTAGTATGAGTGATGATGCCGAAGCAAAAGAATTTATGGAAGTTGCCAGCGGATTAAGAAACGTTAAGGTCTTTATGACAGAAGATTCATCTGTCTCTGCAGATATGTATTCAACAGTCAAGAAATATCTTAAGTCTTCTAAATTAGAAGAGTTAATGAGAGTTAAGGATGAAGATGTCAATGTAAAGTTTTATGTGAAAGACGGTAAAAAGAAAGACCACGTGTCAGAATTATTGATGTTTGTTAGTGGTTTGGAAAATGTAGAAGTAGGGCACAACGGAAGAAAGTTGGAGACTGTTTTGGTGAGTCTTACCGGTGATATCGACTTAAATAAAATAGGTACACTGACCAGTAAAATGGATTTGCCTAAAGATTTGAACAAGGCATCAGGAAAGTAATAATGATTTATAAAGGTTTCCTTTAATTGGGAGACCTTTTTCTAATTTTAAAAACATAGTATGAAAAATTTGTATTGGGTAATAATGATGGTAATTGGCTTTGCCATTACATCGTGCTCGTCAGAACAGAGTTTGCAACAGTATTATATTGCAAATGCAGAGAATCCTAATTTTATGTCTTTTGATTTGCCTTCCAGTCTTTTAGATTTGGATAGTGCAAATTTGACAGAGTCTGAGAAAGAAGCTGCTTCTTCATTAAAAAAGCTAAACATTCTAGCATTTCAGAAAAAAACTGAGAACGAGGCAGATTATTTAGTTCAAAAAAAAGCGATTAAATCAATACTTAAAAGTGATGATTTTAGTGAGTTAATGAAAATGAATACCCCTTTTGGAAAAGCGACTATACAATTAAAAGGTGATGATGATAGCATTGATGAACTTGTTATTTATGGGGACAATGATGAAAAAGGCTTGGTTTTAGTGAGAGTGTTAGGGGATAATATGAATCCGGCTCATTTAATGAAATTAATAAAAACCATAGAAAAATCTGATTACAAAGGAAAAGGATTGGAACAACTTGGAGATTTAATAAAAGGTTGAGTTAAAGGTCTATTTAATTTAAATACAGCCCGTTACGTAATTGTAACGGGTTTTTTTGTTTTTAAAATTGTAGTAAAGCTCTTTTTTTATGTGACCAATCAAGAAAATCTGTGTCATAATAAGTGAGAATATATACAAACAACCTAAACAAAATTTTAAAATGGAAAACGCAGAAGTATGGATTGACAAAGGGATTGACTTTGTTGTAGAATTTGGACCTAAAGTTATAGGTGCTATCTTAATTTACATTGTTGGTTCATGGATTATCAAGAAATTGATCGGAGTCGTAAATAAAGGAATGACCAAGCAAAATTATGATGAATCCCTTAAAAAGTTTTTACTGAATTTAGCGAAGTGGGCACTTACAATCTTCCTGATTATTACAGTTATTTCAACCTTAGGTGTTGAAACCACAAGTTTTGCAGCAGTTATAGCGGCGGCAGGTTTGGCAATTGGTCTTGCACTGCAAGGATCTTTATCTAATTTTGCAGGTGGAGTTTTACTTATCATTTTTAAGCCATATAAAATTGGAGATTTAATTGAAGCGCAAGGTGTACTTGGCAGTGTTAAGGAGATTGAGATTTTTACCACTAAATTAATTACACCAGAAAATAAATTGGCAATTGTTCCTAATGGTGCAATGGCAAACGGTAACATTGTAAACTACACTGCAGAAGGTAAAATTAGAGTTGACACAACTGTTGGTGTAGATTATGGTTCTGATCTGCAAAAAACAAAAGATGTGTTATTGGCAATGTTAAAGGCAAATCCTCAAGTGTTGCAGGATCCTGCCCCATCGGTAAACGTATCTGAATTGGCAGATAGTTCTGTAAACTTGGCAGTACGTCCTTTCTGTAAGCCAGAAGATTACTGGGATGTATATTTTGCTACGATAGAAGGAACTAAGAAAGCGTTGGATAGTGCAGGAATTGAAATTCCTTATCCTCATGAAGTTCAAATTAATAAATAGAGTCTAGTTAGTTAGTAAAAAGCCCGTTGAACTTGCTCAGCGGGCTTTTTTAATTTTATTCGTTAATAGATTTTTAATCTCTTGCAATCTGTAGGTTGTTTTTTCCGAAGTCCAATGTTCTGATTGGGAAAGGAATATTGATATCGCGTTCCTCAAAGTGTTTCTTGATGATTTTTATTGCTTTATGCCTTGCGGCATGTTCTTGTTTTGCATTAACACAATCCGTCCAAAAACGTACCATAAAGTTAATTGAGCTATCGCCAAATTCAGTAAAAAAGAATTCTACATTCTCGTCATTATTCTGTTTAAAGTTGTCATTGATAATCTTTACGGTTAAATCTTCTACCATTTGTAAATCACTTTCATACCCCACGCCACAATTCACGAATATTCTATTCCTATTGTTCATGGAGTAATTGGTAAAAGAACCATCTATAAATTTTGAATTTGGAATTACCACAACGTTATTGTCCGGCTGTTTAAGAATAATATTTCTAAGGCTAATTTCTGTTACAAAGCCAGAAACTCCGTCAGCAGTAATATAGTCGTTGATTTTAAGCTGCGGCATAAAAGAAAGTATAAGTCCGCCAAAAGTGTTGCTAAGCGTTCCTTGCAATGCCAGGCCAACGGCAAGTCCAACAACACCTGCACCTGCAAGTATGCTGGTTAAAACCTTGTCTAAATCCAAAACACCTAGGGCAATGAAGAATCCAATTAAAATAATGGATACAAAAACTACTTTAGCAATTATTTCTTGAATAGAAACTTGATGTATTTTTTTTAAAATAGTATTTTTAAGGAGTTTGCGAATTCCCCTGGCCAGAAAATAAAATAGGACCATTACCAAAATCGCCATAGCGAGATTTGGTAATTTTAATACGATGGCCTCTAACCAGCTATCTAATTTATCCCATAGATTACTTACCGATTCTTCAACTGAGAAATTAGTTTGCATACAATTTTAGTTTTACGTTCGCTTGTAATATATACGTTGCGAGGCACAAACTAAAACGCATATCGCCCAAAACGGGCGATATGAAGTATTTGAATTAAAGAAAATTTTTAATGCATTAAAAC
This sequence comes from Maribacter huludaoensis, assembly GCF_029350945.1. Lineage (GTDB taxonomy): Bacteria > Bacteroidota > Bacteroidia > Flavobacteriales > Flavobacteriaceae > Maribacter > Maribacter huludaoensis. Next base: position 128,377 of record NZ_JARKMS010000003.1, read on the forward strand.
TGGCTTAAATACCGGTATAATTACTAGGAGATATTTGTTTTAATTCGTTCTTTATTTCGTCGGAAACTTCTAGTGTATCAATAAAATTAGCAATAGAATCCTTATTTATTTTTTCGTTTGTACGTGTAAGTCCTTTTAAGGCCTCATATGGGTTTGGATAACTTTCACGTCTTAAAATTGTTTGAATAGCTTCTGCTACTACAGCCCAATTGTTCTCTAGATCTTGCTCAAACTTCTCCTTGTTCAAAAGTAATTTGTTTAGACCTTTAAGGGTAGATTGATAAGCAATAATGGTGTGTGCAAAAGGAACACCAACATTTCTAAGTACGGTACTGTCTGTTAAATCTCTTTGCAGTCTAGAAACTGGTAGCTTGGATGATAAGTGCTCAAATATAGCATTTGCTATACCTAGGTTACCTTCAGAGTTTTCAAAATCTATTGGGTTGACCTTATGTGGCATTGCAGAAGAACCAACTTCTCCGGCTTTAATTTTTTGTTTGAAGTAGTCCATGGAAACATACGTCCAAAAATCGCGATCAAGATCTAAAATAATTGTATTAATACGTTTTAGACCATCAAATAATGCCGCTAAATGATCATAATGTTCTATCTGCGTAGTTGGATATGAATGGTGCAACCCTAACTTTTCTTGAACGAATTTCTGTCCAAAAGCTTTCCAATCTATAGATGGGTAGGCTACTAAATGGGCATTGAAGTTACCTGTTGCACCACCAAATTTAGCTGCGCTAGGTATATCGTTCAACAAATTGAATTGTTCTTTTAAACGCGCAACAAAAACCAAAACTTCTTTACCTAAGCGAGTAGGTGAAGCTGGTTGACCATGTGTTCTTGCCAACATTGGTATTTCTGACCATTCCAAGGTCAACACGTCTAGTTTCTCTAGTAATTCAAAATATTGCGGTACATAAACGTCATTCATAGCTTCTTTGATAGAAAGCGGAATAGCGGTATTGTTAATGTCCTGGGAAGTTAATCCAAAATGAATAAATTCCTTATATTCAGAAATGTCCAATGCGTCAAATGCCTTTTTTATAAAATACTCAACTGCCTTAACATCATGATTGGTGATTTTCTCTATATCCTTTATTTCTTGGGCATCTGTAGTAGAGAAATCAGTATATATTTTTCTTAATGCATCAAATTTAGATGAATCAAAAGAAGAAAGTTGTGGCAATTGTACTTCGCAAAGCGCTATAAAGTATTCTATTTCTACTCTTACTCTATATTTAATTAGTGCTTCTTCAGAGAAATAAGCGCTTAATGATTTGGTTTTAGAGCTGTAACGACCATCTATTGGTGAAATGGCATTTAATGCGTTAAGAGACATAGTCAATGGTTAAATTAATAAGCGGCAAATATACCTAATCGTATTAAAGTTTAAAACCTATTCAGCCTTAAGTTATGGTCAAATAGAGGCATTTAATGAACAATTGATGTAAGTATTGAACAAGTTCGGTTATTTCTCTAATACCTTCAAGGTCATTATTGCACGTGCCTTGTAGGCGGCGCTACCGTTTTCATAACTTTGTTTTAAAATTTGCTCCAGTTCTGGGTGAATCCACTTTATGCTTCTTCCGATCAAAAGCAGGGTAGTCATTGAATATGCTTTGGGTGCTACCTTATGATTGCCTATAAGCCAATCGAAAGCAGATTCCGTGATGATATTCAGCTGATTGTCAGATAAGGTCTTTGGCGATGTTTTCCCTTTTTTAGGAAATTCGTTTATGGCTAAAAGTTGACAAATTTTTGATACGGGGCGTATAGAGGATTCTAACGTAATATATTTTAAAATTTCTAAAAAAGAATTCATGTTCAAATAAATCAGCTGTAAATCTTTTTTGGCAATATATTCTAACAACCAGGCGGCTTTGCATGATATGGGCTCTATATCTTCTTTTATTATTTCAATGAGAATTGAGACTGACTTTGCGTTTTCTTCAATTTTAGATGCCATTTTAGCACGGTTTTCTCTTGAGGCACCAACATATTTCAGTGCTTCCTTAAGTGCTTCCTTTGTCATAAAATTGTATCTTTATTTCTCATTTCCCCCAAATATGAAATTAATAAAAAAAATTGGCCTAGTAGTTGTCGTTGTATTTATAGCCATGCAATTTTTCAGTCCTACAAAAAATACTGCCGCTGGCAATCATACATCGGCCTTTATAACCCAAACCAACCCTACACCGGAGCTTAAAAATCTTTTTGAAACTTCTTGTTACGATTGCCATAGTAATAATACAAAATACCCGTGGTACAATAATATAGCGCCTATTTCATATTTGCTGGCAGACCATGTTAAAGAAGGAAAAGAACACCTAAACTTTTCTGAGTGGCAAAATTATTCTTTGGATAAGAAAGATCAAATGTTAGCGGAAATAGAAGAAGAAGTGGTTGATGGTAAAATGCCATTGTCTCAGTATACACTGTTTCATAAAGATACAGAGCTTACCCCCAACGAAGTAGTCAATTTGGTAGAATGGGTTAGACAAACTAGAATTATTTACCAATTAGGGAAGCAACCAAATTAGGAGTTCCTTCTACTGCAGTTTTAGCTATAATGGTTAAATTGTTTTTATGGGATTTTGAGATGGCGGGTTTGGGATCTATAATATATATTGGAGTAGCACTATCAACAAAATCAATTAAACTTGCAGCAGGGTATACTTGCATAGATGTTCCAATAATAATTAAAAAATCTGCTTTTTCAGTAATTGAAATTGCATCTTCTAATAGCGGTACGGCTTCGCCAAACCATACAATGTGTGGTCTTAGTTGATGCCCGCTTTTACAGGTGTCGCCCAATAAAATATCATTCTTTTGATCTAAGATTTCTGTAGTAGAATTTATACTTCTAGCTTTTAATAATTCTCCATGTAAATGAAGTACTTGAGAGCTGCCTGCACGTTCATGTAAATCATCTACATTTTGGGTGATGATATGAACATTAAAATTTGCTTCTAAATCAACTAAAGCCTTGTGTGCCGCATTGGGTTCAACGGTAAGTAATTGTCTTCTTCTTTGATTGTAAAATTCTAATACCAATTCCGGATTTTTTTGAAATCCTTCTGGCGTAGCAACTTCCATGACATCATGGCCTTCCCATAAACCGTTGGAATCTCTAAAAGTTTTTAATCCGCTTTCGGCAGAAATACCGGCTCCGGTCAATACCACAATATTTTTCATACTAAAGTTCTAAATATGTATAAAAATATACTTTTCTTATCTTGCTCCCATGGTTGATATGGAGCTTTTAGCATATTTAGAAGAATTTATTTCAGAAAATAGGAAACAACGATTTATAGATATTTTGACTCAACGCACAGATTATTTGACCGTTGCGATTGAAGATGTTTATCAAATGCACAATACAAGTGCGGTAGTTAGAAGTTGTGAATCTTTTGGTGTACAAACGGCACATTTGATAGAAGCCAAAAATGGTCAGCATTTAGATGATGAAATTGCTATGGGAGCCCAGAAATGGGTAGATATCAATAGATATCAAAACTCGGAACAAGCAATTGCTTCTTTACGAGAAAAAGGATATAAAATTGTAGCTACCAGTCCGCATGCAGATAGTTCTTTATTGCAAGATTTTAAACTAGATGGAAAAACAGCTTTATTTTTTGGGACCGAGAAAAGTGGGTTAAGTGATTATGTACTAGAAAATGCAGACGCCTATTTGAAAATACCCATGGTAGGTTTTACCGAAAGTCTTAATATATCTGTTTCCGCGGCTATTATTCTGCAACATTTAACCTCGCAATTAAAAGCTTCGGATGTAGCGTGGATGTTAACAGAAGAAGAAATGTTGGAAAGAAGGTTAGATTGGACAAAGAAGTCCATTAAGAGTATTGATGACATTTTGGAAAGATATAAGTCTGATAATTAATTTTTTTGTTAACTTGTTCATCAACAACTAATTAACTGAGCATGTATACCGTATTAATAATTCTTGGAGTAATTGTGGCGTTGATCATTTTTCTAGCGCTAATAGCTCCTAAAAGTTATCACGTTTCTAGAAATATAGAATTAGAGCATCCGCCGCAACAGGTTTGGCCTCATTTAAAGTTTTTAAAAAAACAGCAAGAATGGTCACCATGGGCAAGAAAAGACCCTGATATGGAGCTTACTTTTACCGGAATTGATGGTGAAGTAGGGGCTACCAGCCATTGGAACGGTAATAAGGAAGTAGGTGAAGGGGAACAAGAAATTACAAGAATTGTAGAAGGTGAACGAATTGAACAAGATTTACGATTTTTGAAGCCCTATAAGTCGCAATCTGATTGTTACATGAATCTAGAATCCTTAGCTGAGGGTAGAAGTAAGGTAACTTGGGGATTTTCTGGAAACAACAAGTTTCCTATGAGTATTATGATGTTGTTCATGTCCATGGATAAAATGGTTGGAAAGGATTTTGAAGCCGGGCTGGAGAATCTTAAAACTAATTTAAATAAAGAAATATGATAGCATGGTTTGAAATTCCTGTAGCAGATATGGAGCGAGCCCAAAAATTCTATGAGTCTATTTTAGATGTTTCCATTACTGTGAATAATTTTGGGGAATTTGTAATGGGACTTTTTCCGGATAAACAAACCGTTGGTCAGGCAAATGGGGCTTTGGTGCAACATGCACAGTATGTGCCCAGTCTTACTGATGGGGTGCTGGTGTATTTGGCATGCGAAGATGCTTCAACAGTGTTGAACAAAGTTGAAAAAGCAGGAGGACAAGTATTGCAGACCAAAACCGATATTGGTGAAGGGCATGGTTTTATGGGGCTTCTAAAAGATACGGAAGGTAATAAGATAGCCGTTCATTCAAATTCTTAATGTTAGACCATTAACTTTTAAGTTCTAAAAGGGCAACCTCCAAATCATTTTCTAAAATAATGCTAGCGTTTTTGACCAAAACTTCAGTATTGGAATAGCGGTCATATAGCTTGGTGCCATCTCCAAAAATTCCTTTTACTGAAATTACTTTTTTGCCTTTTGGTAAATCTAATCCAATTACAACTTTATCTACATATTCATTTTTGGTAAAATATCTGCTAAACACATAAGGGGCTTTTGAAATTCTTTTATGAATTCCTGCTCCTATTGCCGGGTGATCATTTCTAAAAGTACCTAGCTTCTGCCAATGGGCTAATGTTTCCTTAGTTTTGGGCACGCTGTCCAGTTCTTCCCAATTCATGAAAGAACGTAAGGTGGCATCACCTTCTGTACCTTCAATGATTAAGTTTCGGGCAGTTTCATCGCCATAATAGATTTGTGAAGCTCCTGGTGTTAGTAACAACACGTTGGCAGCTCTTTTCGGGTCGGTTCTTTCTTGGTCAAATGGTTGGCCGTCGTCATGAGAGGTTAGGTAGTTTAAGACACTTTTGTTCTTGAATTTTGTATGCAATAGTTTGCTATATTTCGTAAAAATTGTTTCATAATCTTTTTGTGCATCTGTTTTTAACTCAAAGTTGATAAGACTTTTAAATCCATTATCAAAATAGTTTACCTTTTTGTCGCCAAGGTCAAATTCTTGTCCGCCAGAAATACCATAGTTATATACTTCGCCCACCATATAAAAAGGGTTGTCGTCCAAAACTTTGTCTTTGTTTTTCTTTTTCCAAAGCTCAAAAGCCAATGCAGCTTCTTTGTATAATTCTGCCCAAGAGTTTTCATTGGCATGCTTAACGGTGTCTACCCTAAATCCATCCACACCATATTTATTAACGTAATCCGTTAGCCATTTAATAATGTAAAAGCGAGGAGCTCTTGGGTATCCAGTTCGGTCAAAAAATAGTTCAAGTTCTTCAAGCTCTTCACTTAACCTACCTTCAGTTTTCCATTTTGCAAGTAGGGCATCAGGTAAATTTACGGCGGCATCAGATTCCGTTCGTATATCAGGAAGGTTTGCTACCAAGGTGCAAGCTGTAGTGTTTTCATAGGTAGTAAACTCACAAGTAGGAGAGGTACGTACCCATTCTTCTGGCCAAACGGGGTCTTCTTCCGTAACAGGACCGGTATGATTTAGAACAACATCCAACAAAATTCTAATACCGTTTTCATGGGCAGTTTTTATTAACGTATCCATGTCTTTGTCCGTACCAAAGTTAGGGTCAAGGGTAGTCCAGTCTTTTGCCCAGTAACCATGGTAACCATAAGTGTTGCCAGTGCCTTCATCCGTAGCGCCGTGTATTTGTTCTACCACAGGTGTAAACCAAATAGCATTTACGCCAAGGTCCGTAAAATAGCCTTCGTTGATTTTATCGGTAATACCTTGAATATCTCCACCTAAGAAACCTCTAAGTTTTCCGGTTTCTTCATCTCTTTCAAAATTTATATCATTGTCCGTATTGCCGTTATTAAAACGATCCGTAAGAAGAAAATAAACAGTTGCGGCTTCCCATTGAAAATTGGGGTTCTTTTTGGAGATTTCTACTGCATCGTTACTTGTGGCAATAGTTTCTGATTTTTCTTTGCTTTTTGGTTGGCAAGAAATCAATGCTATAAAAAATAGCCCTAGTACTAATACATTTTTCATTTCCCTGTTATTTGCAATAAAACTATAACAAGGATTCCATTTTAAAAAATATTATTTCTTTCTATTAAGAACTTTGTACTCCTCATAACAGCTACTTATGGCGTCAAGTATCTGAAGGTCATTGGCTGTAGTTATAAAAGATTTGGAATAATTGCAGTTATTTAAAATATCCTGAATGTCCACTTTTTCCAATTGAAGGAACTCCGTAAGTGTTTCCCTGTCAAATTTAGAGGCGAGGAGATTGCGAATATCGTCATCTTCCCTCATTTGTCTAAGCTTGCGCATTTGTGCAGGTTTTTTGCCAAAGAGGTTTCGCAGTAAGTCTGCAGGATTTAGAATAGCGCCCAACACTTTTGTTACGGCACTTGGATTTTTGTTGCCGCCTTCATAGCTCACGCCTAAGCCAGAGATACTATATTGGTAGGCATTGTTTATTGGTAGGTTCTTTACATCGATCTCAAGATATCCTGTAAGCTGATAGGGTCTAACAATAACCTCTTCAAGAGCATATGCAAGCTCGGTAAGTGCTATTTCTGTATTTTCAAACTTGAACATATCGTTGGTAACCCTAACTTTTTGAGATTTAAAGCCTAGAAAAGAAAAGTATAACGTGTCGTTTACAGCTGCGGTTATTGAAAATTCTCCTTTTTCATTGGTAATTGTTCCAAAAACTTGATTAAGATTTACAACGTGAACACTCTCTAAAGGCTCGTTGGATTGCGCATTTATAACAACGGCTTTAAGTTTTTGACCTTCTTCGGTTTCCTGTGAGAAACCTAAAAAAGATAACAATATAAGTGCAAGCGATAATAAATATTTCATTCTATTGACAGCATAATTAGGTTGCAAACAAAACAAAAAAAATACGCCGAAGCGTATTTTTAATATACAATTAACTAAAAGAAATCTCCCTTTCTTTTATTACTACGTCTTTTTCCGGAATTAGGAGAGCTAGATTCACTACGTTCGCGTCTTCTTCCTTTTGACTCGCCGCCATCTCTTCTGCCTCTTCCACCACGGTCATCATCTCTTCTGCCTCCGTTTCTTTTTCCTCTAAAACCGCTACCGCCGCTTCTGCGTCGGTTACCGCCGCCACCGCCAGGGTTTTTGGAAACTTCAACGTTTACGAATCTTCCGTCAACCTTAAAGTCGGTAAATTTATCTAAAATTTGTTGGGTTACTTCAGCTTCGGTATTAAAGAAAGAAAAACTCTCTTTTACATCAACTTTAAAAACATCTTCTTGGCCCAGACCAACAGTATCCCTGATGAAGTCTTTTAAAGACATCCAGTCATAACCATCTCTTTCACCAACATTAACGAAATAACGTACGGCACCACTTGTTGGTATTTCGGCTCTATCCCTTCCTTCACCACGATCTCTGCCGTTATCGGAAGAATTCAAATCTTTAGACTTGTTGTAATAGTTAAAGAATCTAGTAAATTCTACAGAAACTATTTTCTTGATCAATTCTTCGCGATCAATACCTTCTAAAACATCGTTGATGGCAGGTAAATAGGCATCAACATCTTCATTGATCTCGGTATCCTTAATTTTATTAGCTAAGTGATATAGTTGAATCTCACAGATTTCCATTCCCGTAGGAATTTTTTTAAGTAGAAATTTCTGATTGATCTTATTTTCAATAGCTCTAATTTTACGTTGCTCGCTACGGGTAACAATAACCATAGAAATACCGGATTTACCAGCTCTACCGGTTCTACCGCTACGGTGTGTGTAAGTTTCGATCTCATCTGGTAATTGGTAATTGATAACGTGTGTAATATCATCAACATCAATACCACGTGCAGCAACATCAGTAGCTACAAGCATTTGAATTTGCTTTTTACGGAAAGAGTTCATTACCAAATCTCTTTGGTTTTGACTTAAATCTCCGTGTAATGCACCTGCATTATAACCGTCTTCAATTAATTTTTCGGCAACTTTTTGAGTATCACGTTTTGTTCTACAGAAAATAACCGAAAATATATCTGGGTTGGTATCTGCCAATCTTTTTAGTGCAGGGTAACGATCTCTACCACCAACAACATAATATTCATGTTGTACGGTAGATGCCCCGGAATTTTTTGCTCCCACTGTAATTTCTTGTGGCGAGTGCATGAATTTCTTGGCAATAGTTGCAACTTCTCTAGGCATAGTTGCAGAGAACAACCATGTAGATTTATCATTAGGCGTACCAGAAAGAATTTCTTTAATATCTTCCATAAAGCCCATGTTCAGCATTTCATCTGCCTCATCAAGAACACAATAGTCAATTTTAGAAATATCAACAAGTCGTCTGCTGATCATATCTTTCATTCTACCTGGGGTAGCTACAATAATTTGAGCACCTCTTTTAATTTGTCTTGCTTGTTCTGTAATACTTGCACCACCATAAATGGCAACTACATTGATATTACGTTCGTATTTTGAATACGCTTGCATTTCTTTCGTGATCTGTAAGCAAAGCTCACGAGTAGGAGATAGTATTAAACCTTGTGTGGTTCTACTGTTACTATCAATTTTTTGAATTAATGGAAAACCGAATGCTGCGGTTTTTCCCGTACCTGTCTGCGCTAGGGCAACTAGATCCGTTTCACTTTCCAATAAAATTGGGATTGCTTTTTCTTGTACTTCTGATGGGGTTTCAAAACCCATATCAGTAATAGCATCTAATAAGGACTTTTCTAGTCCCAGTGCTTCAAACTTTGTCATAAATATGTTATACTAAATCGCAAATATGAATGTTGCATAGAGCGATTATCGTTTGTAACCTATTTAGACTCAGCGCAACACATGCTATACCAGCGGCGTTAATTAAGCGGCAAAGGTACTGCTAATAATTGAATCAGTATAATTTAATTGAAAAGTAATATTATGGTGCCAGCGTATAACCGTATATAGATAGGAAAGTACCCGTTATACCAAAGACGATCATGAGTACAATTAAACTTTTTTGTAGTGCAGGACTGTCATAAATGATGATACATACAGCGCCCAGAACAATACAAATTTGAAAAAATAGTAGGGCGTAGTCAAATTTTTTGGTGGCATAATCATAGGTTTGGGTCAACTTTTCCCATTGTTTTACTCCGGTGATCTTTCCCATTTTACCTTCTATGTCCTGTACCCAGTTTTCTTTACCTACGGTAGTAGAGCCCAATAATATTTCTGTTTTCTCAGACTCGTATTTGGTTATTTTTTTTTCAACTTCTGCCATTTTAAGTTCAATCGCTTCAATTTTATCATCGGTGACGATACCACTTTCAATTAAAGCCTTTAAATAGTCAAGTTCACTCTCTTTTAGACTTTCTTTGATACTCTTGGATTGATACCAACTAGAATAGCTGACAACGTTATTGTGTGCGATCATCATTTCTTCTTCTAGCTCTCCGTTTACCATTTGTGATATGGCCATTAGCGCTGCAAATAGTGCTATAAGTACTCCGCCTATAGCTTCTGCACGTTCAGATGCAACCGATACTTCTACGGTTTCGTTATTTTTCTTACCCTGTAACATGAATACTGTTTAAATATGTAATCAATTTTTTAAATGCTTGCGCCCTATGGCTTATTTCATTTTTTATGGATAGCGGTAATTCTGCAAATGTTTCGTTATATCCGTTTGGTTGAAAAATGGGGTCATAGCCAAAACCGTTTTCACCTCTCTTGCTTTCTATAATTGTACCCTCAATTTTGCCCTCAAATATATGTGTTTTGCCATTTAAGTTTAAAGCGATGACTGTTTTGAAATGAGCGGACCTATCTTTTTTTCCATTAAGATTGGTCAATAGTTTGTTCATATTGGCATTAGAATCGTTATTGGGACCGGCATATCGTGCAGAATAAACACCAGGTTCTCCATTGAGCGCGTTTACTATAAGTCCCGTATCATCTGCAAAACAAGATAGGTCATAGTGTTTGGTCACAAAATTTGCTTTTAGTTTTGCATTGCCCTCAAGGGTAGTCGCGGTTTCGGGTATGTCCTCGGTACAACCTATGGTTTCTAAATTTATGAGTTCTATTTGGGAGGGTACCAAAGGTTGAACTTCTTTTAATTTATTTGGGTTGTGTGTAGCAAAAACTAACTTCATGTTAACGATTTGGAATCTGGTTTGTCAATTTACAGCATCAAAAGTAGTAATTTTATAAAATGGAGTTAAAAGTACCACCTGCTTTAGTGTTTTTATGTTTTGCATTATTGATGTATTTGTTGGCTGAGTTTTTACCAATTGGTTATTTCGATTTTTTCGGTAGACTGTTGCTAACCAAAATTTTAGTGGGTGTTGGCGTAATAATTGCACTTTTTGCGTTGTTTCAATTTAGAAAATCAAAGACGACTATAGACCCAACAAAACCGGAGAAAGCTTCTGAATTGGTTGTTGACGGAATATTTAAATATTCTAGAAACCCTATGTATTTGGCCATGCTTCTTATTCTATTGGCGTTAGGTGTATTTTTAGGAAATGCCTTTAATACGCTGGTCGCTGCAGGTTTTGTGAGCTATATGAACAAATTCCAAATTGTTCCTGAAGAGAGAATTCTCTTGAATAAATTTGGGCGTTCCTACAAAGATTATTGTATATTAACCAGACGCTGGTTTTAAAGCATTGCATATACAATTATTGATTGCGCTTATAATTATAAATATTAACTAATTAGCTTATAATTTAATATATTAGCATTTTAACTAATAATCATGATAGCTATAATTACCGGAGATATTATTAATTCTGAAAACCACCCTAGTCAACAATGGATGGATCTTTTGAAGAATTATTTCAACCAATTTGGTGCATCGCCAATGAATTGGGAGATTTATCGGGGTGATGAGTTTCAACTGAAGGTTACTGAAAAAAGTGCGCTCTTCACAGCTATTCGCATAAAGGCAATGCTGAAGACCATAAAAGGTTTGGATGTAAGAATGGGTATAGGTATTGGTCTGGAAACATACATTGGTACCGGTGTAACAGAATCTAACGGACCGGCATACCAGCGTTCTGGCAGAAATTTTGAGACACTTAGGGAAAGCAAGGTAAACCTGAGTATTGCAACAGGTGAAACGGCACATGATCGTACATTGAATTTAATGTTACGTCTAGCTTTGGATTTTATGGATGATTGGAGCGTTGTTTCTGCAGAAATAGTAACCTTGTCACTAGACTACCCGCATTATTCGCAAAAGGAGATTGCACAACGGTTAGGTATTAAACAATCTGCTGTAAGTCAGCGTTTAAAAAGAGCAAGATTAGACTTGGTTTTAGATGTATTGTCATATTATAAAGAATTAATTGCCGGTAAATAAATATGTTGATTTTTATAAAACTAGTATTGGCTCATTTAATAGGGGACTTCGTTTTACAGCCAACCAGGTGGGTACTTCATAAGCAAGCGAACAAGGTAAAATCTAAATTTTTATACATTCATGTGTTATTGCATTTTGCACTGTATATGCTCATTTTATGGCATTTGTCTTTATGGAAAATAGCATTGATCGTTACTATAGCCCATTTTATAATAGACCTGTTGAAATTATACTCTAATGGTTTTTTTAAAATGAAAAGTATACCCTTTTTTATTGATCAGGTATTGCATATCCTAGTTATATATTGTTGTGCTTTTTATACGGATCTTTACGCCCATACCTTATTATTATTCAAAAATCTAGATTGGTATTTGCTAACGGCAATCGTATTTGTAACCTATCCGGCGGCAATTATAATGGGTATGATTTTAGAAGGGATGTCCAATCAGATCGAAACGGATCATAAATCGTTACCTAATGCAGGTAAGTATATTGGTATAATAGAAAGATTATTTGTTTTGATTTTTATAGTACTCGGTAGATGGGAGGTTATTGGTTTACTGATCGCTGCAAAATCTGTTTTTAGATTCAATGATCTAAAAGAGCGCAATAATAGAAAATTAACAGAATACATTTTAATAGGTACTTTGGTAAGTTTTGGCTTGGCGATCTTAGCAGGTCTTTTATATATTTCTAAATAAAGGAACAATGTCTTCAAGGTATTTTTGGTGTTGTATTTTATTTATGATCTTCACGCAAAGAATCAGTTCTCAATCCAACAATTTTAAATCGTTCGATGATGTACAAATTGCTTATACAGATGAGGGTAGTGGCGAGGTTGTTTTGCTGTTGCACGGGTTTATAAATTCTAGAAAATCTTGGGATAAAACAGAATTAAAACAAGATTTACTTAAAGCCGGTTACCGGGTAATTATTCCTGACTTACGTGGTAATGGCGATTCACAAAAGCCGCAGCATGAAGAAGCGTATCAAAACAATGCAGAAGTAAGAGATTTGAAGCTTTTAATGAACCATTTAAAAATTAATAATTATAAAGCTGTTGGCTATTCTAGGGGAAGTATTGTATTGGCAAAATTACTAACAGAGGACAATGGAATACAAAAGGCTGTTTTAGGTGGAATGGGAATAGATTTTACGAACCCTAATTGGGAAAAAAGAATGATGTTTTCAAAAGCCTTTAATGGAGATATTAATAATGAGACCCAGGGTGCGGTGGATTACGCAAAGTCTATAAACGCTGATTTACGTTCGTTGCATTTGCAGCAAAAATTTCAACCGGTTGCTACAATTGATGAATTAAGTAAAATAGAGATTGATGTTTTGGTGCTTTGTGGAGACGAAGATTTTGAGAACGGTGACGCACAAGAATTAAGCAAGGTCTTTAAAAATGGAAGTTTTAAGATGGTAACGGGTAATCATAACGGTACATATAAGACAAAAGACTTCTCATTATCGGTTCTTCAATTTTTAGACTAAAAGTTTGTCATTTTGTCAAATTACATCATAACATAACCTTTTTGTTTTATTTACAAGATATCATTTATCAGGATAAATTAAATTTTTACTTTTGTTGCTTAATTTAATAGCAAAAATTCTTATCCAACCAAAAGAGAATAATGGTAGAAGTTAGTAGAAAATACGTTTTTGATTTTGACAGTACGTTGACTAGGGTAGAGGCATTGGATGTTCTTGCCGAAATGACTTTAGAAGGAAGATCCAACAAAGACGAGGTTATTAAAGAAATTCAGAAAATTACCAATTTGGGTATAGACGGAGATATTTCGTTTACCGAGTCTTTAGACCGTAGAATTAAGTTATTGCATGCCAAAAAAGAAGATCTAGATGGTTTGGTAGAGAATCTTAGAAACAAAATATCTAAGTCTATTGCAGCCAATAAGGAATTCTTTGAAAAATATGCTGATGATATTTATGTAATCTCTTGTGGATTTAAAGAGTTTATAGATCCTATTGTAAAAGAATACAATATACCATCCGATCGAGTTTACGCCAATACGTTTAAGTTCGATGAAGAAGGAAATATCATTGGTTTTGATGAAAATAATGTACTATCCCAGCATAATGGTAAGATCGATTGCCTAAAGCAGATGAATTTGGACGGAGAAGTTCAGGTTATTGGAGATGGTTATAGTGATTATGTAATGCGCGAAGCAGGTATTGCAGATAAGTTTTTTGCATATACGGAAAACGTGCATAGAGAAAAAGCCGCAAACAATGCGGATTATGTTACACCAAGTTTAGATGAATTTTTATTTGTGAATAAGTTGCCAAGAAATATCTCGTACCCAAAAAATAGAATTAAGGTTCTATTATTAGAAAATGTGCACACCGCTGCATTCGATAATTTATCAGAAGACGGTTTTTCCGTTGAACTGATCAAACATAGTTTATCTGAAGAAGAACTATTGGAAAAGATAAAGGGCGTTCACGTTCTTGGTATCCGTTCTAAAACTCAGGTAACGCAAACGGTTTTAGATGCTGCCGATAAATTATTGGTAGTCGGTGCTTTTTGTATAGGTACAACACAAATAGATTTGGAGACCGCAAAGAAAAAAGGTGTTGTAGTTTTTAATGCTCCTTATAGCAATACTAGGTCTGTAGTAGAATTGGCCATAGGTGAAATTATTATGTTAATGCGTAGTGTATTTGATCGTAGTAGAGAGATTCACGAAGGGCAATGGCAGAAAACGGCGGCAGGATCAAGAGAGGTTCGTGGTAAGAACTTGGGTATTGTGGGTTATGGTAATATTGGTAAGCAATTATCCGTATTGGCAGAGGCAATGGGTATGCGTGTGTATTACTATGATGTAGATGATAAATTAGCTTTGGGGAATGCGGTAAAGTGCAATTCTTTAGAAGATTTATTGAATGTATCAGATGTGGTCACCTTGCATATAGACGATAATAAGGCAAACAAGAACTTCATTGGTGCACGAGAAATAAAGCAAATGAAGAAAGGTGCCATGCTGATTAATCTTTCTAGAGGTTTCGTTGTTGATATCGATGCCTTGGCAGATGGTTTAAAAGATGGTCATATTGGTGGTGCAGCAGTAGATGTTTATCCAGATGAACCTAGAAGTAACGGGGAGTTTAAAACCAAGTTACAAGGTTTTCCTAATGTAATACTTACTCCGCATGTTGGTGGTAGTACAGAAGAGGCGCAACGGGATATAGCAGATTTTGTTCCTAACAAAATAATGGATTACATAAATTCAGGTAATACCGTTGATGCAGTTAATTTCCCAAATATTCGTTTGCCAAAGCAAAATAAATCTCACAGATTCTTGCATATACATAAGAATGTGCCAGGTATTATGGCTAAAATAAATAAGGTTTTGGCTGAGTATGAATTAAATATATCTAGTCAATATCTCTCTACGGATAGTGAAGTAGGTTATGTAATTACGGATTTGGACAAGGAATACAACAAAGATGTAATCAAAGCATTGAGGAAAGTGGAAAATACCATTAAATTTAGAGTGTTATACTAACTCATGTTTATGAACAACAATTAACATTTATAAAATTTTTTACGTCTAAAGTGCAAGTTGAAAAGCTTGCATTTTTTTGAGGTTGTTCACAACATTTTTAATTCTCAAAGGTTATGGTATTGATACAATTGTGTTTGTAGGAAATATCTCTAATTATGTGGAAAAAGATTTTATCGAAATTAAAATCCGGTAAAAGTTTCAATAACTATTATCTGTTGGTTTTTACGGTAATTGTACTAACGATATTGATACAGTCAATAATACAATACTCGTTGGCTAGGCAGCGGCAAGATGCATTAAGAATAAATGTTGCGGGTAGACAAAGAATGTTGTCCCAATCAATTGTTAAGAGCGTTTATGAATGTAGGTTGAGCGCTTGTGACTACGGAAAATTACGTTTGGCAATGACTCAAATTTCTAATGCCAACATAGCTTTGCAAAATGGCAATGATGCCACGGGCATTCCAAAATTGGACAACGATGAAATACAAAATAACTTTGATAGATTACAACCACATTTAGAGTATATACTAGAGTCGACCAATGATTTTAATAAGTTGGCACTGGTAGATTTAGAACGTTTATCTGCGGAAGCCGATACATTTCTAACGGTAATGGATACCATTGTAAATCAATTTCAGAAAGCTTCTGAGGAAGATATAAGCACGTTAATGATTATAGAGTTAGAACTGGCCGTTTTTTCTTTATTAATATTAATACTGGAGATATTCTTTTTTATTAATCCGTCAATTAAAAAAATTACGGTTCAAAATCAGAAATTAAAAGAAATAGCTTGGCACCAAACACATGCTTTTGATGGCCACATGAAAAATATTAAAAATTACAACCATGTGCTTAAGATTGAAAAAAATGTTTCGCATAAAGAGGAGCTTATCACTTTCCTGATGGAAGAACTTACTGATTTGGAAGAGGTTTCCGAGAACATGGTAAAATCACTTGAAAAGCAGGCTTAACTTGCGTTAAATGATGTTTTCTTTATTGATGATGATAGGGTTCATTCTTTAAAATAGTAAATCCTCTATAAATTTGCTCGGTTATAAATAAACGAACCATTTGATGAGAAAAGGTCATTTTGGATAAACTTATTTTTCCCGAAGCTTTTGCGTAAATTTCGTTACTGAAGCCATAAGGACCGCCAATTAAAAATACCAATTGCTTAATACCAGAATTCATCTTTTTTTGTAAAAAAGCAGAAAATTCAATAGACGTATACTGTTTTCCTTTTTCATCAAAAAGTATTAAAATGTCTGTTGAAGAAAGTCTTTTGAGAATAAGTTCGCCCTCTTTATCTTTCTGCTGATCCTCAGAAAGATTTTTTGTTTTTTTTAAATCAGGTATCAGTTCAATTTCAAAATTGATGTAATGCTGTAATCGCTTTTGATATACTTCAATCAGTTCTTGTAGTTGAGAGCTATCGGTTTTGCCAATAGCTAAAAGTTTTATAGTCATATGTCAAAAGTAAATCAATTTCACAAATGGATTTGTAAATTAGCGATACAATAGATTTAATACGTATGATTTCAGAAGAAAAATTTAAAGAAGAGATAACATTAATAATAGCAAATGCCATTCGTGAAGATGTTGGGGACGGTGATCATAGTTCATTGGCGTGCATACCTGATACCGCTACGGGTAAGGCTAAATTATTGGTCAAAGATGAAGGGATAATTGCCGGGGTAAATTTTGCCGAACTTGTTTTTTATTTTGTGGACCCTACTTTGAAAATTGAAGTGTTGATCAAGGATGGTACGCCGGTAAGTCACGGTGATATTGTTTTTTACGTAGAAGGTAGTTCTCAAAGTATATTAAAAGCAGAGCGTTTGGTTTTGAATGCTATGCAACGAATGAGTGCAATTGCTACCAAAACCCATATGTTCGTTAATCTTTTAAAAGGTACGGGCACCAAGATTTTAGATACAAGAAAAACTACTCCGGGAATACGGGCTTTAGAAAAATGGGCCGTAAAAATCGGTGGTGGTGAAAACCATAGGTTTGCACTGTATGATATGATTATGCTTAAGGATAATCATATTGATTTTGCCGGTGGAATTACAAAGGCTATCAATAAGACTAAAAAATATCTAAAAGAAACAGGTCGTGATTTAAAAATCATAGTAGAGGCTAGGAATTTAGATGAAATTAAAGAAATTTTAGAGTCAGAAGGCGTATATCGCATATTAATAGATAACTTCAATTATGATGATACACGTACAGCGGTAAAATTAATAGGGGATACCTGTTTAACAGAATCATCTGGCGGTATCAACGAAAAAACCATACGCGAATATGCTGAATGTGGTGTAGATTATATTTCTTCAGGGGCATTAACACATTCCGTGTATAATTTAGATTTGAGTTTAAAAGCGGTTTAATGTCTTTAGAGGTCGAAGAAAAGCTAGAAAAAATTCCTATTGTAAATTGGTTGGTCAAATTTTTAAAACAAATTAGACTGCCCGGTTTTGAAGGACTTTCCGTTTATGACCTTATAGAAATGTATGTGCTTGGTATTTTAAGGGGAACGTTATCTACACGGGCGAGTGCAATTGCGTTTAGCTTGTTTATGGCATTGTTTCCTTTGATTATATTTATGGTGACCTTAGTGCCCTTTTTGGTGTCCTATATTAGTATTGAGCACGGAGATTTTGATGTACAGTTTCAGCTGTTCTTAGAGTCGTTTTTACCAACGGCTACCGGTGATTATTTTGGAGAGGTATTTACCCAAATAAAAGATCAGAAGAGAGGTGGTTTGTTATCATCGGCATTTTTATTGTCTATATTCTTGATAGCAAATGGGGTCAACTCAATATTCGGAGGCTTTGAAACATCGTACCATATAGATCTTACCAGACATTTTTTTAGACAATACCTATATGCCTTAATGGTGGGTTTAATATTGGGTATATTGGTTATTGTAGGTTTTGTGGCATATATATACTTTGAATTTTATGTGCTAGGGTATTTATCTGAGTTTGCTGCAAAACGAGGTGGTTATATACTTGGTGAAGATGAAGTGGTTGGTGTACAGATTGCTAAAATACTTTTCTTTATTATTCTATCGTATTTAACAACGGCAATACTTTATTATTTTGGCACTAGGGAAGGTAAGCAAGCAAAATTTTTCTCTTTCGGTGCTTTAATGACAACGGTATTGTTTTTATTGACTTCTTATCTTTTTGGTATATATGTTGAAAAATTTGCCCGGTACAATGAATTATACGGCGCGTTAGGAGGATTATTGATTTTAATGGTCTACATATGGTTAAATTCTAATATATTGCTACTTGGGTTTGAGCTCAACGCATCTCTAAATACATTACGTAAAATCACTAAAAAAGAATGATCTATAAAACAGTACAATTAAGTATTTTCTTAACATTATTTATTTCAATGAGCATTTCTGCACAGTCTGTTTTTGGAACGTGGAAAACTATAGACGATCGTACCGGTCTGCCAAAAGGCGTCATTGAAATCTATGAGAAAGAAGGAAAAATGTATGGTAAGGTAGTAAAGATTTTAGAAGAAGGACAAGAAGATAGAGTTTGTGATAAATGTGACGGAGAGCTTAAAGACAAACCTGTTACAGGTATGGAAATTATTACTGCAGGAGAGTTGCATGAAGATGGTGAATGGAAGGGCAAGCGTTTGTTTGATCCAGAACAGGCCATGACATTTCGTTTCAAGATATGGTTAAATCCGGAAAATCCAGATGAATTGAAAGTTCGCGGTTATTTGGCGTTTATTTATAGAACCCAGACTTGGCTGCGGGTTGAAGGATAATTATGGCGAACTTTATTAATGTAATATTACCAATTCCGTTAGAGAAAAGTTTTACCTATAGTGTAACTGCTGAAGAAGCCGCATTATTGCAACCGGGTATGCGCGTAGCGGTACCTTTTGGTAAAACAAAGATTTACACCGGGGTAGTTCAAAGTGTTCATGAAAATCCTCCAGAAGTCTATGAGGCAAAAGAAATTCATCAGATTTTAGATGATTTCCCAATAGTAAATTTTACGCAGTTAAAACATTGGGAGTGGATAGCTTCCTATTACATGTGTACCTTAGGTGAAGTGGTGCGTAGTGCATTGCCAAGTGCTTTTTTATTGGAAAGTGAAACCTTGGTACTTAGAAATAAGGAATATGAGATTGATGAAAATGATCTTTTAGATGATGAGTTTTTGGTATTTGAAGCTTTACAGCATCAAACTATATTAAAAGTTCAAGAGATTTCTGCTATTATAGAACGTAAAAATGTGCTACCAATTCTTAAGCGATTATTAGAGAAAAAAGTCATTGTCCTAAAAGAGGAAGTCTATGAGCAGTACAAACCTAAATTGGTTAGGTATGTCAAATTAGGAAAAGAATATACGGCCGATGAAAAGTTGGAAGAACTTTTAAAAACATTGACCAGGGCGCCAAAACAAAGTCAAGTGGTGCTTTCTTTATTTCAGTTACAGGGTAGGAGTCAGAATCCAATTAAGGTTTCTGAGCTTGAAGCATCTAGCAATTCCTCAAAGGCCGTTATAAAATCTCTCGTTGATAAAGGAATTTTAGAGGAGTATTTTATAAAGACAGACCGCGTTAATTATGAAGGCGAAAATGATAATGCCGATACTAAAGATTTAAACGAATACCAAAAAGCGGCTTTAGTCGATATTAAGAATTCATTCAATACAGGGAAAGTTACCCTGTTGAAAGGGGTGACATCTTCTGGTAAAACAGAGGTTTATGTAAAATTGATAGAAGAATGGTTGGAAAAAGGTTTGCAAGCATTGTATTTATTGCCTGAAATTGCTTTGACTACACAACTTATTAGCAGGTTACAAGAATATTTTGGTGAGAAAATTGCCATTTACCATTCTAAGTATAATGTACAGGAACGCGTAGAGGTTTGGCAAAATATTTTACAGGCAAAACCTAAGGCCCAATTAGTTATTGGGGCTAGATCGGCAATGTACTTACCGTTTAGTAAATTGGGGTTGATAATTGTAGATGAAGAACATGAGAGTTCTTTTAAGCAATTTGATCCGGCACCTAGGTATCATGCAAGAGATGCGGCAATAGTTTTAGGGCATCTACATAAGGCAAATATTCTGCTAGGTTCGGCAACGCCAAGCGTAGAGAGTTATTACAATGCCCAAACGGGTAAATATGGTTATGCAGAAATTACTAGGCGTTATGGCAATGTCTTAATGCCGGAAATGGAATTGGTGGATATTAAAGAGGCATCTAGAAAGAGAAAGATGAAAGGTCATTTTTCTGAACGTCTCTTTATGGAGATGGAAGAAACCTTGAATGAAGGTATGCAAATCATACTTTTTCAAAATAGAAGAGGATTTGCGCCATTGATGGAATGTTTAACATGTGGTCATACCCCGCAATGCCCAAATTGTGATGTAAGTTTAACCTATCATCAATATAGAAAACAATTACGCTGTCATTATTGTGGTCATCATACCGCATTACCAGAAATTTGTTTTGCCTGTGGAAGTCCAGAATTGGATACAAAAGGTTTCGGTACGGAACAAATAGAAAAAGAGGTATCTGAGTTGTTTCCAGAAGTAAAGGTGGGAAGAATGGATTTGGATACCACACGGGGCAAACATGGCTATGAAAAAATAATTACTGCCTTTGAGCAGCAAGAACTTGATATTTTGGTTGGTACCCAAATGGTAACCAAGGGGCTGGATTTTAGAAATGTGAATTTGGTAGGTGTTATGAACGCAGATTCTTTATTGAATTTTCCAGATTATAGAGCTCATGAAAGAACGTATCAATTGTTAACGCAAGTATCGGGTAGGGCAGGACGTACTAAAAAGAGAGGGCGTGTAATTATTCAAACCTATAATCCCTATCATCAAATATTAAAGCAAGTAACAACCGGTGATTTTGAAGGCATGTACAGTGAACAATTATATGAGAGGGAGCAGTTTAAGTATCCGCCGGTCAATAGAATTATAAAGGTAACTTTTAAACATAAAAATTA
This sequence comes from Maribacter huludaoensis, assembly GCF_029350945.1. GTDB lineage: Bacteria > Bacteroidota > Bacteroidia > Flavobacteriales > Flavobacteriaceae > Maribacter > Maribacter huludaoensis. The sequence goes on from NZ_JARKMS010000003.1 coordinate 149,764, forward strand.
CAATGTTCTTAATGATGCCGCAGATTGGTTTGCGAATGCATTACGTACAAATTTTGGCGGTACGGTTCTGGGTCCGGAATATCCGCCAGTGGCTAGAATACGAAATCAATATTTAAAACATATTGTTATTAAAGTGCAAAAAACACATTCATTGGCACAAACCAAAACGAATATTAGACGAATTGAAAAATCGTTTAAAGCAGTGGCAATGTATAGAAGTGTTAGGGTCATTTATAATGTAGACCATATATAAATAAAAAGACCGCTAATTAGCGGTCTTTTTAAAAGTAAAATTATACCATATATTATACGTTGCTTAGCGCTTCGGCTAGTTCTGTTTTTTTATTTCTACTAAGTGGTATTGATCTACCGCTTACTTCAACGTTTTTGCTGTTGAATTTTTCAACCTTTTCTAGGTTAATGATATATGATTTGTGAATTCTTAAAAATTTATCTTCCGGCAATTGCTTTTCAAAAGACTTCATTGTTGATAAGATTACAATATTGGCTTCGTCGGTTACTAATTTTATATAGTCGCCAAGAGCTTCTATCCACTTAATATCATTTAAGATAACCTTTCTTTTCTTAAGGTTGCTCTTTACAAAAATATGCTCTTCGTCTTCATTTACTCTGTGCAGTTGTTCGTAATTTGCAACTGCTCTTTTAACAGATGCATCAAAACGTGCCATAGTAATCGGTTTATGTAAATAATCCGTTACATCATAGTCAAATGCTTTAAGTGCATAATCTGGTTTACCGGTAATTAAAATTACCTGAGGACTGTTTTCTAGGGACTCGAGTAGGTCGAATCCTGTGATAATTGGCATCTCAACATCAAGAAATATAAGATCTATCTCATGGTTCTTGATTCCATTTTTAGCCTCGATAGCATTACTGTATTCGGCTACCATAGTTAAATTTGGATGATTGTTTACCAACTTGGCAACGGCCATCCTTTGCATAGATGAGTCGTCAACGATGATACTTCTTAACTTCATAAGGGTTGATTTGTGGGGTTAAATCATCGACAAAGAACCGAAAAAACAAGCTGAACTGCAACAAAAGATGTGAACAATGCACTGTTGATCGTGTAATTGGTAATGATGATATGTTTAAGATTTGGATTAATTTTTAATGTTGTTACCCTTCAATAACGAAGAATATTCGTATTTCTTATATTTATTTTAAAAAAATATCTATTTTTGCACTCCTTAAAAACAAATATAATATGAACCATTACGAAACTGTTTTCATTTTGAATCCCGTTCTATCTGATGTTCAGATAGAGGAAACAGTTAAGAAATTCGAAGATTTCTTAATTAACAATGGCGCCAAAATGGTAGCTAAAGAGAACTGGGGGCTAAAGAAGTTAGCTTATCCTATTCAAAACAAAAAGAGTGGATTTTACCACTTGTTTGAATTTACTAACTCTGGTGAGGTAGTTACACCTTACGAGCAAGAGTTTAGAAGAGATGAACGTGTTATGCGTTTCTTGACCGTTAAATTGGACAAGCACGCAATTGCATGGGCAGAAAAAAGAAGAACAAGAAACAAAACCGCTAAAGCTTAAGTATTATGGCAACATTACAACAACAGGCAAAAGGAAAGAAAGATGGAGAGATCAGATATCTAACTCCATTAAACATTGAGACCAACACAAAAAAGAAGTATTGTCGTTTTAAAAAATCTGGTATTAAATACGTAGATTATAAAGATGCAGATTTTTTATTGAAGTTGGTAAACGAGCAAGGTAAATTGTTACCTAGAAGACTTACAGGAACTTCGTTGAAGTATCAAAGAAAAGTGGCACAAGCCGTAAAAAGAGCTCGTCATTTGGCGTTAATGCCATATGTTGCTGATTTATTAAAATAATAAGAAAAGAATCATGGAGCTTATATTAAAAGAAGACGTACAAAATTTAGGTTTTAAAGACGATATAGTAAATGTTAAGAACGGTTACGGAAGAAATTTCCTTATACCTCAAGGCTTGGCAACTATGGCTACTGTTTCTGCTAAAAAAGTTTTAGCTGAGAACCTAAAGCAAAGAGCACATAAAGATAAAAAAGTTGTTGACGCTGCTAAGAAAGTAGAAGAAGCGTTAAAAGCTTTGGAATTGAAGATTACTGCTAAGACTGGTGCCGCAGATAAATTATTTGGATCAGTTACTAATGGTGATTTGGCAGATGCAATTGAAAAAGAAGGTCATACTATTGACAAGAAATTCATTAGTATTCAAGGTGGTGCAGTTAAAAGAACTGGACCTTACAATGCACAAATTAGATTACACCGTGAGGTTATCGTTGATTTTGGTTTCGAAGTAGTTGCGGAGCAAAAATAATTAACGTTCAGTAGATAAATTTAAAAGAGCTATGCGTGCATAGCTCTTTTTTTATTGGTATTTTTGTTAAAGAACTCATAAATAACTCAAAACCAATAAAAATGAAAAACACCCTGTTTTTTCAATTGTTGTTGCTACTTTTTGTAAGTGCAACCTATGGTCAAGTTACCACCTCTAATATTCGAGGTTTGGTAATGGATGATCAAAATCAACCACTATTTGGCGCTAACGTTGTCGCTGTTCACACCCCAACAGGTACTAAGTACGGTTCAATTACCAATGAAGATGGTAGGTTCAACCTATTAAACCTTCGTGTTGGTGGTCCTTACACGGTTGAAATTTCTTATGTAGGCTTTAAGCCTTATTTGCTTACAAACGTAAATTTGTCCTTAGGTCAAACCTTCAACGTTGATGTTAAACTGGCAAGTGAAAGTCAAGCTTTGGACGAAGTTACCGTGGTATCTGATCGATCTGGAACTTTTAATAGTGATAGAACTGGTGCAGAAACTAGTGTAGGTAGAAGAGAGCTAACACGTTTACCTACTATTTCTAGATCGGCCCAAGATTTTACACGTCTAGAGCCTACGGCCAGCGGAAACTCTTTTGGAGGTAGAAATGATCAATTCAATAATTTTTCTTTAGACGGGGCTATATTCAATAATCCTTTTGGTCTTGATGCTGCCACACCAGGTGGTCAAACAGATTCCCAGCCTATTTCTTTAGATGCTATCGATCAAATTCAAGTATCTACAGCACCCTATGATGTAACTCAGTCAGGTTTTACCGGAGCTTCCGTAAATGCAGTGACCAAGAGTGGTAGCAATGAATTTCATGGAACTGTTTACGGTTTTTTCAGAAATGAGGATATGACCGGTGGAAAAATAAAAGGAGACGATATTGTTAAGCCTAAATTAGACCAAAGTCAATACGGCGTTAGCATTGGTGGCCCAATAGTAAAAAACAAACTTTTCTTTTTTGCCAACTTTGAAAGAGACGACCGTACAGATTTAGGTACTAACGGTTGGGTGCCAAATACCGGCTCTGGTGCAATAAATGAATCTAGGGTTTTAGAAAGTGATTTAATTGCTGTTAGAGATCAATTATTGGCAGTAGGTTATGACCCGGGAGCATATGAAGGGTTTACGCATGATGCGGAATCTACAAAAGGTCTTTTTAAATTAGATTGGAATATTAATGATAACAACCGTTTGGCAGTTATCTATAACTTTTTAAATGCTTCTAAGCAGAAGCCTGCGCACCCTTCGGCAATACAGTTTAGAGGACCTAATGCAAATACGTTACAATTTCAGAATTCTGGATATGAAATTAACAATGAGATCAGATCGGTACAAGTTGAATTAAACTCTACCTTATCGGAAACGGCATCAAATAAATTGCAGGTTGGGTATACTCATTTCAACGATTTTAGAAATCCGTTCTCTACACCTGCGCCATCTATTAATATTGCAAAAGATGGTTCAAACTATATTATAGCTGGTCATGAGCCTTTTTCGGCCAATAATAGACTTGATCAAAAGGTATTTCAGATTACCAACAATTTAAATTTTTATAAAGGTGACCATACTTATACTGTAGGTTTTTCACTAGAGAAGTTCATGTTCGATAATTCATTTAATCTAACTGCTTATGGTTTTGATTTGTTCGGAAGTGTTGATATAGCTGATTTTGACGCAACAAACTATGATTTTGCGGGCCCTCAAGCTACTTTTAATGCAAATAATGCAGTTCCCGATGGCGAAGGTTGGGCTTTGGCCGAAACCAATGTTGGTCAGTTGGCTTTTTACGTGCAGGACGAGTGGAGTGTAAGTGATAAGTTTAAATTAACATACGGTGTTCGTTTTGATAAACCTTTGTTCTTTGATTCCGCAGAAAAGGCACAAGATGTTATTGATAGAGGTTTTGTAATTGCTGATCAGCCATACCAAAATCCTAATACAGGTGAAACAGTATTCATTGATAACACACAGATGCCCTCTAATGATTGGTTGATTTCGCCAAGAGTAGGTTTTAACTATGATGTCTATGAAGATAAATCATTGCAATTACGTGGTGGTTCTGGTTTGTTTACAGGTCGTTTTCCATTTGTATGGTTAGGAAACCAAATTTCTTCTCCAGATGTATTTTTCTTGCAGGCGGTTGATCCAGATTACAAGTTTCCACAAGTTTGGAGAACTAATTTAGGGGTAGATAAGCGTTTGGAAGATGGTATGGTACTTACAGCAGATGTATCGTATACAAAAGATATCAATGGTCCTCATGTACAAAACTGGGCATTGACATCACCATCAGGAAATTTATCTGGTGTAGATACAAGATCTACTTATACTTCTGGAGATTTATTGAACAGCTTTGGTTTAGGAGCCGGACCATATGTTTTTACAAATTCAAATAAAGGTAGAATTTGGAATGCGTCTTTAAAGGCACAGAAAAATTTTAATAATGGGTTGTATGCAATGATGGCCTACAGCTACTTAGATGCAAAAGATGTAAACTCTATTGAAGCGGAGATTACATCAGATGCCTTTGCCGGAAACCCTATTGTAAACGATGTTAATGCAGATGTTCTGGCACCCTCTAAATATGGCGATAAGCATAGGTTCATTGGTGTAGCTAGTAAAAATTGGCAATACGGTAAATGGGCAACTACACTTTCTACGTTCTTTGAATATGCACAAGGTGGTAGGTTCAATTACACTTATGGAGGTGATATAAACGGAGATGGCTCCGGTATCAACGATCTTATCTATGTGCCTACAACTGCTGAAATTGGTCAGATGCAATTTTCAGGTGCAGGTCAAGGAGCTGCTTTTGATGCTTATATTGCTCAAGATGATTACTTAAGTGGTCGTAGAGGTCAGTATGCAGAGCGTTACGGAGCTTTAGCACCATGGAGAGGTCGTTGGGATGTTAAATTCTTACAAGATTATAAAATTACTGTTTCTGAAGGTAAGACCAACACTATTCAATTTAGTGTAGATGTGTTGAATATTGGTAATATGATCAGTTCTGATTGGGGATTGGTACAACAGCCAAACAATATTCAGCCAGTAGGTGTAACGGTTGATCCAGATTCAAGTGTACCAACATACACGTTCAATCCGGAATTGACCGAAACTTTTGGATACGATGCTAGTTTGTTATCTAGATGGCAAGCACAAGTAGGATTGAGATATATCTTCTAAGTTTATAAAATTAAGTTGTAAAAGCCCTAGCAAATATGTTAGGGCTTTTTATTTTTGCAAAATGAAATATACGAGGCTAACAAAAGAACAATTAGAAGAGTTGCATCCAGAATTCATTAATTTTCTGGCGACACAATCTATTACTGGCGATGAGTGGGATGAAATTAAGAGAGATAAACCAAAAGTAGCAGAAGAAGAACTAGACGTTTTTAGCGATTTGGTTTGGGAAGGAGTGTTGAGCAAGGTTTCTTATTTAGAGAATATTTCAGATAAGCAAATGCATCTTTTTCATTTAACCGATAAAGAAATGAAATTGATTTCTGTAAAAGTGATGAACCCTGAAATAGATTTGACCACAACGGTAGGTTTTGACTGGTTTAAAAGAAACTGGCAATCTGATTTTGTAGAGTATTTGACGGCTTCAAAAGCATATACCGATGACAAAAACGTTGATAAGTTCTTGTTGATAAAGCAGGGTGCGGTCATTACAAAGGGAGAATTGTATAAATGGTTCGAGAAAGTAATCGTTACCAAATAAAACTATAAAAATCCAAAAATCATACTAGCAGAATATAGCCTTGCCCTGTTGCGGGTTATATTTGTAAAACAATAAAACATTAATGGCACAAAAACCATCTATACCAAAAGGGACTCGCGATTTTAATCCATCGGAAATAGCAAAGCGTAATTACATTTTTGATATTATCAAGAAGAACTTTCAAACGTATGGTTTTCAGCCTATTGAAACCCCTTCTTTTGAGAATTCAGATACGTTATTGGGTAAATATGGAGAAGAAGGTGATCGATTAATTTTTAAGATTTTGAATTCTGGTGATTTTCTTAGAAAGGTCGATGATGCTACGTACGCTGAAAAGAATTCTAACAATATAGCGCCAAAGATTACAGAGAAGGCATTACGCTACGATCTAACCGTACCATTTGCACGTTACGTTGTCATGCATCAAAATGAATTGGATTTTCCGTTTAAGCGCTATCAAATTCAACCTGTTTGGAGGGCAGATAGACCACAGAAAGGTAGATTTAGAGAGTTTTTTCAATGTGATGCAGATGTAGTTGGTTCAGATTCATTATTACAAGAAGTAGAGCTGGTTCAATTGTATGACGCCGTATTTTCCGATTTAAAATTAGAGGGTGTCACCATTAAAATGAACAATAGAAAAATCTTGGCAGGTATAGCGGAAGTAATAGGGGCTAAAGATTTATTGATAGATTTTACCGTTGCTTTGGATAAGCTGGATAAAATAGGGGAGGACGGAGTCAAAAAAGAAATGCTTGCCAAGGGTATTACAGAAGAAGCAATTGCAAAAGCATCACCATTGTTTTTACCACAGGGCAATAACGACGAACAATTACAACGTTTAGATGGTCTTTTAAAAGATTCTGAAGAAGGTAAAAAAGGTTTGCAGGAACTTCGCTTTATATTACAGGCTATTTCCACTTTAGGCCTACAGTCTGCAAAATTATCTATTGATGTAACTCTTGCGCGTGGTTTAAATTACTATACCGGGGCAATATTTGAAGTTGCAGCACCAGCAGGTGTAAAAATGGGGTCAATAGGCGGTGGTGGACGTTATGATGATCTCACCGGTATTTTTGGCTTAAAGAACGTGAGTGGCGTAGGTATATCATTTGGTCTAGACCGTATTTATTTGGTATTGGAAGATTTAGATCTTTTCCCAGAGGCAATTGACAGATCACTTCAGGTTTTATGCGTTAATTTTGGTGAAAGGGAAGCTATGGCTACCTTGAAAGTGGTTAGTCAACTACGCAAATCTGGTGTTAAAGCGGATATTTACCCTTCTAGCGCCAAGATGCAGAAGCAAATGAAATATGCCAATAACCGTAATGTGCCTTACGTAATTTTACTAGGGGAACAAGAGTTGGAAAATAATTCGTTCGTTGTAAAAAACATGCTAGAAGGTTCTCAGCAAGAGTATAGTTTGGACAATGTTTCTCAATTTGTAACTTCTTTAAGTTAAATACTTAAAAATCAGAATATATCTTACTGAGTCATTTTTGATTATATTTGGTTAACCAATCTGGTTGTGCAGTTCTATGCTGTGCAATAGATAAAGGCAAGAATCCAAAATGAAATCAATTTTATAATTATAGTATGACGAATAGTAGCAAATTATCTGGGAAAAATATACTTATTACTGCAGGTGCTCAAGGCATAGGAGAAGCAATTACCAAGCATTTTATAGATAGTGGCGCAAATGTTGCCATACATTACTTTTCAAGTGCCGATACCGCAAACGAGTTGGTAAAGTATGCATTGGGTAAAGGTTTGAGAGCTATCGCAATATCTGGAGATTTAACAAAAGAAGAAGATGCCAATGCCTTAGTTGAAAAAACAGTAGAAGCTTTTGGCGGTTTAAATATACTTGTAAATAATGCAGGGTCTTTGGTTGCTAGAAAGTTGCTTAGTGAAATGGAAACTCAATTTTGGCATAAGGTGATGGATATCAACTTAACATCTATGATGTTTGTCACGCGTGCGGCATCACCTTATTTGGCAAAGAACGAAAACAGTAGCATTGTCAACTTAGCTTCATTGGCCGGCCGTAAAGGTGGTCACCCCGGATCATTGGTATACTCTACCAGTAAAGGAGCTATTTTAACCTATACAAGAGCACTTGCATCAGAATTGGGACCACAGGGTACAAGAGTTAATGCAGTTGCACCAGGACTTATCTTAGGTACCTCGTTCCATAATACACATACAACTAAAGAATCTGCCGCAGAAACTACAAAAGGTATTCCTATTCAAAGGGCGGGTAATGCGGATGACGTAGCTAGAGCTGTATTATATTTAGCATCTGAGTATGATGGGTTTATTACAGGCGCTACACTTGATATAAATGGAGGTGTCTACAATATGTAGCAGGTCGTAATCTTTTAGAAACCCTAGTTCACCTTTTTAAGTGACTAGGGTTTTATTTTCTTATTCTTTTTAAAAAATTTACATATGTTAAAGACTCCGGTTATACATCCACAAATAATGGAGGCGCTTGGGCGCTCAGGTCATTTTGCACAAGTGGTAATTGCAGATGGTAATTTACCTGTAGGTGCAATGACTGGGCCCAATTCTACAACGGTACATTTAAATTTTCGTCCGGGATTGTTAGATGCATTGACTGTTTTAGAAGGAATTTTAGAAGTTTGCCCTGTACAAGGTGCTATAGTTATGGAAAAGCCTGCAGAAGCAAGTGCAGAGATTCATGATGCATATAAAAAGTTACTTGGAGATGTCACTTGGGAAGAAATGGAACGATGGGCTTTTTATGATAAAATTAGAGACCCAAATACTACCTTAATTATTCAGACAGGTGAGCAAAGACGTTTTGCAAATTTAATTTTAACCGTTGGTGTTGTAAAAATGGCAGAAGAATCAGGATTTTAAAGAATAATATAATTCTTATAAATTGATTTCTTTGTTGGATATTTCTTTTAAAATAGTTTCGTAATAAGAAATATCGTGAGGGACATAGTTGTGTGCAATTGGGTCTTTCAATGCCTTGCTAAATTCATTTATAGAAACCAGTTTTAAGGCTTCAACCTCACTATCTTGCTTTTGAAGTTCACTAAAGGGTAATTTTAGTGTGGCAATGAAGGTGTGATGAAACTCATAATCCTTTAATATTTTAGAATGATTTTTGACGGATTTAAATGTTCCGATTTTGTCTAATTCAGAAGGGGCTATAAACAGTCCTATTTCTTCTTCTATTTCACGCACGGCAGAATTTACAATTGATTCTCCAGCGCCAATATGTCCTGCAACGGATACATCCCAAAGTAAAGGGTAAACATCTTTATTCTTTCCTCTTTGCTGCATTAGAATTTTTCCATCCGAAGTATAGAACCAGATATGAACTGTTTGATGAAACCATCCATTTTTGTGCGCTTCAGACTTCATGGCGGTGGTATTCGTCATGTTCCCTTCATCATCTAAAATGTCAATTAATTCATCCATAGCACAAAAAAAATCCCTCTGTTGAAAGAGGGATTATATAAATTTAATCGAAGTAGCTAAAAGTTTCTCCGTCTTTAATTGTTAACAATGTTTCATAAATCAAACGAATTACATTTTCAACATCATCTTTATGAACCGTTTCTACCGTAGTATGCATATAGCGCAATGGTAATGAAATTAGAGCAGAAGCTACTCCACCGTTACTATAGGCAAAAGCATCGGTATCTGTACCTGTAGATCTAGAAGCGGCCATTCTTTGAAACGGTATCTTGTTATCTTCAGCAGTTTTAATGATACGTTCGCGCAATTTATTTTGAACTGCAGGAGCATAAGAAATAACAGGACCTAAACCAATTTCAGTGTGACCTTGTACCTCTTTTTTGATCATTGGTGTTGTAGTATCATGACAAACATCTGTTACTATTGCCACGTTGGGTTTTATAGTCTGTGTTATCATTTCCGCACCACGTAAACCAATTTCTTCCTGTACAGAATTAGTGATGTATAGTCCGAATGGCAATTTTACCTTGTTCTCGTGCAATAAACGGGCAACTTCGGCAATCATAAATCCGCCTGCCCTGTTGTCTATTGCCCTGCAAACGTATTTGTTCTTGTTAAGAATTTGAAACTCGTCTGGGTAAGTAATTACACAACCTACGTGAACGCCAAGTTTTTCAACTTCCTCTTTAGTAGTTGCGCCAACGTCAACCGTAATATTCTCAATTTTTGGTGTTTCTTCCTTGTCTCCTTTGCGTGTATGAATAGCCGGCCAGCCAAAAATACCTTTAACGATACCTTTGGTTGTATGGATGTTTACCCATTTAGACGGGGCAATTAGATGGTCACTACCACCATTTCTGATTACATGAATCAATCCATTATCTGTGATATAGTTTACATACCAAGAAATTTCATCGGCATGTCCTTCAATAACAACCTTATATTTGGCATCAGGATTTATAACACCTACCGCCGTACCGTATGTGTCCGTAATGAACGTATCTACATAAGGTTTTAGGTAGTCCATCCAAATTTTTTGCCCTTCCCACTCATATCCTGTAGGGGCGGCATTATTCAAGTATTTTTCAAAAAAGTCTTCAGACTTTTTGGTAATTATTTTTTTATTAGCCATCAATGTAAATTTAAAATACAAACTTAACAATATTAGCGTTGTATTAATAATAACCTTCTTTAATAATCGTTAATTTTGGCAGGACTTTTGTTTAGCCTATGGTAATGAAATATAACTTTTTACTATTTATTTTGCTCTTCTGCGGTATGTCAAAAGCCCATGCTCAAGTAGAAGAACAGGAACTTGATTCAATTACGGAAAAGATGATCATTGTTGCCGGAGATTCTTTGGTGCAAAGTTCAATAGCTTTGCAGGAGGCATACGTGTTCGGAAAGCTAAAATTCTCTTCATACGATGAAAAGTTACGCTATTATATTTTACGTAGAAAAACACAAAAAGTATATCCGTATGCAAAGATGGCGGCAGAACGGTTGGTTGAGCTAAACGATAGTTTGGCAAACATGAAAAACAACAGAAAGCGAAAAAAGTACACTAAAAAAGTTCAGAAATTTATTGAAGAAGAATTTTCTGAAGAACTTAAAAAACTGACACGAACCGAGGGGCAGATTTTGGTAAAACTAATTTATAGGCAAACAGGCGCTACCGCTTTTGACTTGGTAAAAGATCTTAGAAATGGTTGGCGTGCGTTTTGGTACAATACTACGGCAAAGCTTTTTAATATTAGTATTAAAGAAGAATTTCATCCAGACCATATAGAGGAAGACTATTTAATAGAGGATATTTTGCAGCGTGCATTCTCCCAAGGCAAGTTAGAAAGACAGGAAACTGTTTTGGACTATGATTATGATAAACTGTATAATAAGTGGAAGAATACTACTAAAATTCCCAAGGATTAAGATGTTTTGGTTCTTTTTCCGAACATAGAATCCATAATCGTCATTATTCCTCTAAAACCTGTTCTAACGGCAAAAAATGCAAGAATTACGCCAAGTATGCAAACAGGCCAAAATAAAAAGTGTTCTTGATTTTTAAATGCTTGCCATAGAACAATTGGTGCCGTAAACATTAGTACTACGGTAAGTGCCAGTTTTTTTAGCCCTGTAACAAGTAAATCTTTATCTGTTCGTTTCATTTTCTGTTATGGTTATACTGTCTTTATACTCTTCTACAATGGCGAAATATCCTAAGGCATAATTATCCGTACGGTCTACATTGTCCACAACTTCATCATTATCTATTCCCGTAACATTTATAATATTGCCGCGTACGGTAGCTGCGGGAGTTTGAAAAGGACCTTGATCACCACCGGATTGCACAATAATCTGGTTCATGTAATTATAAAAAGCCTCATCAACCCCAATAAGGCTTATATCTACGATAGAACTGGTGTTTATTTCCAGTTCATTGTCATAGAAGTATGAAAATACAAATGTTTGCCCTTGGTAAAATTCATCTTCCGTTACAAGAAACTCTCCAAAATCAAGGTCAAGTAAATAAAAATCATCGCTATCACCAGGGTCTGTGAAGGTAACGATAACCTCTGTTTCGTCACCGGAGAACAGAGTTTCGTCGCCTTGCTGTAAAGAGTCTATAGGTACTGATTTTACATAGGTGGTAGTAGCCAAATATTGTTCATTGTCTGTTGTTATTATCAGTTGAAAAACATCTCCTTCATTTATATTTTCAACCCTTATTCTTTGGTCACTATCAAATGAAGGGTCTGGAACCCATATACCGCTACCTGGTTCTAATTCTGCCAAGTTAGATACTCCGCCGCCTTCCAATATTTCAGGAGCATCTTCTCTAGGTGTGCCGTAATAAATGATGGCGCTTTCAATTGTTGCAACCATATTCTCTTCAAAAAAAGAACTACTTTCAGAAACCACTATTTCAATGGGTAGGAACTCTTCGGTTTCATCAACTCTGATCACTCCGTTTACAATGAGTCTGCTGACATCATCCGGAAGCTCTACATCAATAACGTCTTCGCAAGAGGCGAAAAGTATTATCGTCAATATAAATGTTAAATAGCGTTTCATAGCTTATAATTTAAAATTGTAGGTAACTGCAGGTACTATACCGAAAATAGAGGTACGCACCGCTTCGTTAACCCCTGTGTCATCATTTTGTCTAAAGCTAATAGAGGCGGCATTTCTTCTATTGTAAACATTGTATAGGCTAAAAACCCATTCTCCCTTAATTTTTCTTGATTTGTTTTTTCTTGGAGTCAATGTGGCAGAGAGATCAAGGCGATTGTATGCCGGTAGTCTTTGTGTATTACGTAAACCATAATACGGCACGGTTAAGTTCTGAAATTGAAATTGACCGATCGGGTAATTTGTAGGTTGTCCGGTTTGGTAAGTGAAATTACCGCTAAAACTCCATTTCTCATTTGCATCATAGCTTACGAACATTGAAAGGTCGTGGGTTTTATCGTATGGAGTGTTGTACCAGTTGCCAAAATTAATGCCGGTTTCAATATTGCTACGCCCATTGTCCACATTAGATGTTCTACCGGGTGTACGTTGTTCGGATTTAGATAACGTGTATGCTAGCCAACCTTGTAGTTTACCTTCGTTTTTGCGAAGTAAAACCTCTAGTCCATATGCTCTTGCTTCTCCATTTAAAATAACCTGTTCAATAGCATTATTGGCAATTAAATTTGCACCATCTATATAATCTATTCTGTTTTGAACGTCTTTATAAAACACTTCCGTTTCAAATGAATAATCACCTTCGTTGAAATTTTTAAAGTATCCAAAGGCATATTGGTCTAAAAGCTGTGGTTTTGTAAATGGTCCGCTTGGTGTCCATACATCTAAAGGAGTAGGGGAGCTGGTATTTGATAGAAGATGTAAATACTGCGCCAATCTTGTATAGCTGGCTTTAATTGAGCTGGTCTCGTTCAGGGTATATGACAGTGATGCCCTTGGTTCAAAATTACTGAAGTTAGATAGTGTGGTTCCTCTACCGGGGGTTATAACATCAATAGGTTCCGCTTCTTTATAAATTAATAATAACGGGTCAAATTCAACAGGGTTGTTATTGGCGTATACATTGAGTTCATCTTGACCTAGTCTCATGAAATGGCTAAAACGCAGACCGTAACCAAGGCTAAGGTCATCGGTTATTCTATGTTCAAAATCAACATAGGCAGCAAATTCATTTGCATATTTTTGAATCAACTGTTCTTCAATAATTCCTGATTCAGCGTTACTGGGCTCAATCTTACCCGGATTAAATTGGTAGTATACATTGTTGACACCGTAGTTTACTTGTAGTTTATCGGTTGCATAGTGCTTAAGATCATACTTTACATTAAAATTTTTAATACCGGAATTCCAATTAAAACCTACGAAATCTAATTTAAGCCCGTAATAGTAATCAGAATAGATTAGCGAGAGGTTGGAAAAAAGTTTATCGGAGAACAAATGGTTCCATCTAAAATTACCTACCGTATTCCCATAGGTGTTAACGAAGCTATCATTGATCCCGAATACATCTCGGCCAAAATAGCCAGACAGGAATATATTGTTTTTTTCATTTAACCTATAGTTTAGCTTGGTATTCAGGTCATAGAAATATGCGGTATTGTCCACATCAAAAAGAGGAAGAAATAAATGGGCGTATGATGCTCTACCACCTATAAGAAATGCGGCCTTATCCTTTTTAATTGGTCCTTCGATCAAAAGTCTACTGGCAACGGCACCGATACCACCGTTGATTTTAAACTCTTTACTGTTCCCTTCTTTTTGAAAAATATCTAAAACGGAGGATACTCTGCCACCATATCTTGCGGGAATACCGCCTTTATAAAGTTTTACGTCTTTTATGGCATCAGGATTAAATACGGAGAAAAAACCGAATAAGTGAGATGAATTAAAGATGATAGCTTCATCTAACAAGATGAGATTTTGATCAGCTGCGCCACCACGTACATTAAATCCGGATGCACCTTCACCTGCATTGGTGACACCCGGCAGCAGCAATATAGATTTTATAACATCTGCCTCGCCTAGTATTACCGGTATTTTTTTTATGGTACCTACAGAAAGTGTATTGACACTCATTTGGGGCTTTCTAATGTCCATCTTTTCTACGTTCTCCGTAACCACGACTTCCTCTAACTGCTCGGCTTCTTCAACTAATAAATAATCTTTACGTCTATTTTCGGTCAGTTCAATTTTTTCTATGATATCTTCAAAACCTAAATAGCTGATTAGAACGGTATAAGTGCCTTTGGGAAGGGAAATAGAATAAAAACCATATTCGTTTGTGGTAACGCCCGTATTCAATTCAGGAATGGCAACCGTTACCCCAATTAATGTTTCATTGCTGTTAGATTCAGCAATAGAGCCACTTAAGGTGTACTTCTGTTGTCCCCATGATACAAAAGATAAGCAAAGGAATGAGATAAGAATAAGCGGTAAATATTCTTTCATCAATTTTTTTTAGTAAAAATACTTAGAAATACCAGATACTCCTACAACTAATTACCGGGTAAAAAAAATACCCTCAACTATGATTGAGGGTATTAATTAAAAAAAATTATAAGATTAAATGGAGTCTAAAATGCCATTTAAGGTTTTACTTGGTCTCATAGCTTTTTCTACTAAAGATGGGTCTGGTTTATAATAACCGCCAATTTCTTGAGAAGAACCTTGCGCGTCAATTAATTCTGTTAGAATATCTGATTCTTTAGAATTTATTTCAGAACTCACTTTTGAAAAGATAGCTTTAAGCTCGGCATTGTCATTTTGTAGCGCTAAAGCTTCGGCCCAATATTTTGCCAAATAGAAGTGGCTTCCTCTAGTATCAATTTCTTTTACCTTTCTAGAAGGTGATTTGTCGTTCAACAAAAATTTCTCAGTAGCACTATCTAATGTATCTCCTAGAACTTTGGCTGCCGCATTGTTATTTTTTTCGCCATAGAATTCTAAAGAAACCCCAAGAGCCAAAAATTCACCTAAAGAATCCCATCTAAGATGTCCTTCTTCCACAAATTGCTCTACGTGTTTAGGAGCAGAACCACCTGCACCAGTTTCAAAAAGACCGCCACCGTTCATTAATGGAACAATAGAAAGCATTTTTGCACTGGTTCCAACCTCTAAAATTGGGAATAGATCTGTTAGATAGTCTCGTAATACGTTACCGGATACCGAAATAGTATCCTTGCCTGCCTTCATTCGTTTTAAGGTAAATTCAGTGGCTTTAATTGGCGACATTATTTGAATATCTAATCCGGCTGTATCTTCTTTTGCTAAATAAGTATTGACTTTTTTAATTAGTTCTGCATCATGCGCTCTATTTTCGTCTAACCAGAAAATAGCGGGATCATTTGTTGCCTTTGCTCTTGATACGGCTAATTTTACCCAGTCTTCAATAGGTGCGTCCTTAACCTGGCACATACGCCAAATATCTCCGGCATTTACAGCATGTTCCATTAAAACGTTACCTGTTGCTACATCTACAACTTGTACCGTTCCGGCCTGTTTAATTTCAAAAGTCTTGTCATGTGAACCGTATTCTTCAGCTTTTTGCGCCATAAGCCCCACATTTGGTACCGTACCCATAGTAGTAGGGTCAAAAGCGCCATGTTCTTTACAGAAGTTTATGGTTGCACTATATATACCTGCATAACTGCTATCTGGAATAACTGCTTTAGTATCCTGGGCCTTACCTTCCTTGTTCCACATCTGACCAGAATTTCTGATCATTGCAGGCATGGAGGCATCAATAATTATATCACTAGGAACATGTAGGTTGGTGATACCTTTATCAGAATTAACCATAGCCAAATCAGGTCCGTTTGCAAGAGCTGCATCCAAATCTTTGATAATGGCATCTTTTTCACTATCAGGTAGCTTTTCTATTTTCTGGTATAAACTAGCCAAACCATCGTTAGGGCTTATACCTAAAGTGTCAAAGGTATCTGCATATTTTACGAACACCGGCTTTAAAAAAGTTTCTACGACATGTCCAAAAATAATAGGGTCGGACACTTTCATCATAGTAGCTTTTAAATGAACCGAGAAAAGAA
Organism: Maribacter huludaoensis; assembly: GCF_029350945.1. Lineage (GTDB taxonomy): Bacteria > Bacteroidota > Bacteroidia > Flavobacteriales > Flavobacteriaceae > Maribacter > Maribacter huludaoensis. The sequence goes on from NZ_JARKMS010000003.1 coordinate 166,372, forward strand.
CACCTTTATCCTTGGCATCTTTGACTTCTTTTTCCAAAAAGTCCAAAAGTGCCGTTTTGTTCATTACGGTAGCATCAATAATTTCGCCTTTAAGTAGACCAAGGTTATCTTTTAGTATTGTTTCAGAATTCTCTGAGACTAATTTAATTTGCACTGATGTGGCATCGTTCAACGTCAATGATTTTTCATTTGCCTGAAAATCACCGTCACCCATAGTAGCCACGTGCGTTTTGGAGCTAGGGCTCCAGGCACCCATACTGTGCGGGTTCTGTTTTGCATAATTTTTTACGGCTCTTGGCGCTCTACGGTCAGAGTTTCCTTCGCGTAAAACAGGATTGACCGCACTACCTTTTATCTTGTCATATTTGGCCTTTATTTCCTTTTCCTCGTCATTCTTAGGCTCGTCTGGGTAGTTAGGTAAATTGTAACCTTTAGATTGTAATTCTGTAATTGCTTCGTTCAATTGTGGAACTGAAGCACTTATATTAGGTAATTTTATAATATTCGCTTCTGGCTTTTTGGCCATGTTGCCCAATTCTTCCAAATCATTGGATACCTGTTGTTCCTTTGTTAAAAATTCAGGAAATGTAGCGGCTATTCTACCGGCCAAAGAAATGTCTTTCGTTTCAATTTCAATTCCTGATGATTTGGTAAAAGCTTTAACAATAGGTAAAAAAGACTCCGTTGCCAAAGCTGGCGCTTCGTCTGTTTTAGTGTAAAAAATTTTGGACATGTGCAGTTTGTTTTAATTTAAGCGGAACAAATATACGATTTTCTAAAAGTTTTAAAACGTGGAGATGCCTTAATATTTCAGGCTTGAAAAGAAGTTTTGTTAAATAACAAAAGCCATATCAATGTACGCATACAATGATATGGCTTTTTAGAAAAAGTTTACGAACAGTTTGTTCCAATTTTTCATTGGAACGGCAACCCTTGATTGCATCCGCTTCACTAATTCAACGTTTTAAAATGTTTTTCGATTCTCAGGTACGCTACCTAACATCTACACATCATTTTTTCTTGCCGTTCTTATTGTAAAATAAAAACCTAGTATATAGTGTTTTTATAGTTCAATTTATTTTGTATTCTATAAGCGACAGCCTGTAGAATTAAAATTCAACTATTTAATTTTAAATTAAATAGTAAAACAGCAATACGAAAGAACGTAAACTTCGTAGTAGGTTTAAATTGAATTTTTCGTCGTTTCAATTTTTTAACTACACTACAATCTACAAAAAAATATAATTCAAATGTAATATCTGTAAACTTTTATTAATCAACACCTTATGAACATGTGTTGTTAACTTTTGTTCATAAAAAAAGCACCGCCTCAAAAAGAAACAGTGCTTTATATAAGTTAAGAAAATAGATTTATCCTCTAATTTCTTTAATTCTAGCCTTTTTACCGGTTAATTCACGGAAGTAGTAAATTCTAGATCTACGTACTTTACCACGTTTGTTAACTTCAATTTTCTGTAATGCAGGTAAGTTTACCGGGAAGATACGTTCAACACCTACGGTACCTGACATTTTACGGATTGTAAACGTTTCTGTTGAACCAGAACCTCTACGTTGTATTACAACTCCTTTAAAGAACTGCGTTCTAGTTTTTTCACCTTCCTTAATTTCGTAATAAACAGTGATAGTGTCACCGGCCGAAAATTTTGGAAAATCTTTTTTAGTTACAAACTCGTCTTGTACAAATTTTATTAATGATTCCATTGTTTTTTTTAAATAGGAATTAAATTAAAGCAACATTCACGATTATCGTCAGAGGTTGTTCTAACAGGGTGCAAAAATAATATTTAAATTATAACACACAAGCGTTTATTTTATTTTTTCTTTTGCAATAAGGGTTTTGCTACTTAAGTAGATCGGGTCTAAGCTTTTCTGTGCGCTCATATGCTTGATTTTCACGCCATTCTTCAATTTTGCCGAAATTTCCGCTTAACAATACATTTGGGACGTTCATACCTTTGTATTCCGCGGGTCTCGTGTATACTGGTGGAGCCAATAGTCCGTCTTGAAAAGTATCTGTTAGGGCAGAGGTTTCATCGTTTAAAACACCTGGTAATAATCTTATTATAGCATCACAAAGAACCGCAGCTCCCAATTCTCCGCCAGAAAGTACATAATCCCCAATAGATATTTCTTTGGTAATAAATGCATCTCTTACCCGTTGATCTACCCCTTTATAATGACCGCACAAAATTATAATGTTTTCTACCATTGAAAGTGTGTTCGCCATTTTCTGGTTTAAAGTAGTGCCATCTGGTGTCATATAAATTACTTCATCATAATCGCGCTGCGATTTTAGTTCGGTAATACACTTGTCTATTGGCTCTATCATTAAGACCATACCCGCACCACCGCCAAACTGATAATCGTCCACATTACGGTACTTGGTAGTTGTGTAATCTCTAATGTTGTGAAAATGGACTTCTACCAATCCCTTATCAATTGCTCTTTTTAATATTGAAGCTTCAAAGGGGCTAGTTAATAATTCAGGTAGTACGGTAATAATATCTATTCGCATCTTTTGATTTTGCATCGTCATTTAACCTGCCAAAAGTAATGAAAAGCATGCAAATCTTTCTGCCATCCTAATTTCTCATATAATTTTTGAGCAGGATTGTCAATAGCGGTTTCCAATGCCAAACCTTTATAGTTATTTTCTTTACAAAACTCTTTGGCTGTCTGCAGTAATTGTTCTCCTATAGACTGTTTTCTAAAGTTGTGGTCTACATATAGGTCGTTAAGGATCAAGGATTTTTGCAGGCTTACAGAAGAGAATGTATAATAAAGCTGGGTGAAACCTACGGCTTTATCATTAATATATGCACCAAATATGATGGAGTCTTTTTTGTTTATTCTATCATCTAAAAACTTAGAAGCGGCATCAAGATCAGACTGCATTTTGTAAAAAACTCTATAGGCATCAAAAAGAGGAATAATCTCTTTAATTTCTGCTTTTGTTATTTTCTTTATTTGTGTCATATCAAAAAAAAAAGCTCCGTTAAGGAGCTTTTAATTATTTGGTTTTCTTCTGTTTATTAATTTCGTCTTGTAACTGTCTACTAATTTTTTGTTCTCTTTCTAAAGCTCTACGTCTGTGGTCTTCATATTCAACTTCTAGTTCAGAAAGGTTTTGTTTTGCTTCTTGTGTTAAAATGTTACTATTTCTGAATTTATAAATAAATAGACCCAGGGTTAAGAATAAACCTCCAATAATAGTCCAAAGAACAAAATTATATGTGCCTTTGGATACTGGCAGACCTAAGAAAGACATGCTATCTTTTTCTTCTGTTACCGCACCCAAATTAGTAGTTGTTTCCTCTAATTTTTTATTTAATGATGTTATTGTAGTTTCATGCTCTGCAATTGTTGATTTAAGTTCAACCGTTTTTTTATTCATGGCGGCAATAGAATCCAAAACATTCTTTCTGATCTTGAACAGATTTGATTCTTTCACTACTTCGTATCTAACACCATCAGCTCTATAATTTCCTGAACGCTTAGCTATATAATCAAACTGATTACTGATAGGACCTTCATCAAGAGATAATTTATCTTCCTCTTCTTCAGTGTCTTGCGCAAAATGTACATTGCTAGCTAAAAGAAAGGCAAGCAACATTAGTATTCTATAAAACTTCATGTAATAAATCCTTAGGTTAATTTGAATAATTTAGAGTTGACTAAAGTACTTTATAATTCTTTAATTATGAAAAAAAAGTACAAAGCATAAAACTGTTTATTTAACTACGTAAGTAATCATCAAATGGATGTTTTGCCATAAGACTATTAGTAATATGTAAAACGACGGACTTTGGCAATATACTTTGCCAAACGAATAACTTGGTGCGAATAGCCGTATTCATTATCATACCATATATAAAGGACAATATTTTTACCTGATTCAGATACAATAGTAGCCATACTATCATATATAGATGGGGCAGAAGTACCTATAATATCCGATGATACCAATTCTTTATCCAAGGAATATTTAATTTGTTCTACCAAGTCACCTTCAAGAGCATACTTTTTGATCATGCTGTTAACGCCTTCAAGAGATGTTTTTTGATTTACATCAAGATTCAATATTGCCAAAGAACCGTTAGGTACAGGAACCCTGATCGCGTTAGAAGTTAATTTCCCCATTAACGATGGTAGTGCCTTGGTCACTGCTTTTCCTGCTCCGGTTTCGGTGATGACCATATTTAAACCGGCCGCTCTACCTCTTCGGTATTTACCATGCATGTTATCGACCAAATTTTGATCATTGGTATATGCGTGAATAGTTTCTAAATGACCTTTTTCAATACCTAAAGTTTCCTCTATAGCCTTTAAGATAGGGGTGATGGCGTTAGTGGTACAAGAAGCTGCAGAAAAGATTTGGGTGTCATCTGGGCTGTATTCCAAATGATTTACTCCGTGAACAATATTAGCTACCTCTTTACCTGGTGCGGTTAAAAGAACTTTTGAAGCGCCTTTTGCCTGTAGGTGTCTTTCCAATTGCTCTTTGGTTCTGAATGCACCAGTATTATCAATGACCAAAGCGTCATTAATGCCATATTCGGTATAGTCGATCTCTTCTGGCATATTTGCATATATGACATGTACCGTTGTACCGTTTATGATCAGTTTTAGATTGGCATAATCTACCTTTACGGTACCATTGAAAATACCATGTACGGAATCTGTTTTAAGTAAGCTGGCTCTTTTTTCAAGATTTTCTATACTTGGTTTACCTCTTACCACAATTGCTCTTAAACGTAATTGGTTTCCTTTGCCTGTTTTGGACATTAATTCTCTGGCAACTAATCTGCCTATACGCCCAAAGCCATATAGAACAACATCTTTTGGTTCTATGCTTTTGAAATCTTGTGCAGATTGCAACTTATCTATAACAAAAGATTTTACATTATTTAAAATATTGGTGTCTGAATGGTATTCATAAGTTAGCTTACCGATGTCAAGTTTTGAGGGTGGAAGCATCATGTCTGAAATTGACCGAAGAATTTCTACCGAATCAAAAATGGATATCGGTTTTTGTACAAATTCACCAGCGTATTCGTGCAAGTGAATAATATCGCTTACATTTTTGTCAATAACCTGATTTTTAAAAAGAACAATTTCAATAGCCTTATCATACCATAAATCGCTTACGATTTTGATAAATTCGGTCGTAGCTTTTCTACGATCTGCTTGAAATGCCAGTTCTTTTTCAAATGTGCTCTGTGAAGCCATAATTAGTTGATTATTTTTAGAATTCGCACAAAACTAGAAAAATTAAGCACTTAAAATAAATATTTTTCAAAAAAAAGCCTTCGTTTTTACGAAGGCTGTATTTTAAATTTTATTTTTTATTGAAAAATCAATCGGTCTCTTTCACCATTTGAACCTACCATGACTATAACCGTTTTTCCATATTTGGAGATACTGCCAAATGCAGTAAAGGCATCGTCAATATTTCCTATTTCATGATCATCTACCTTAATGATTACCTTTTCGGATAAACCGTAACCCCTGTATCTTTCAGGCACACCGGTAATTTTAACACCAGATGTAGTTTTGTAAACTTTCTTGTCGTGTTCGGTCAAATTCCGAACTTCCAATCCCATTTCCGGTACAATTAGAGATTGTCTTTCTTTTAATACTATAGGTAGTGTAAGTAGTTCTTCATTTCTGTCCACAATTAACGACAAGGTATCTCCAGGTCTTTTTGTAGATAGGTAACCGGTTAGGTCAGGATATTTGTGAACATCGATTTCATCGACTTTTTTAATAATATCACCGACTAAGATTCCGGCCTCTTGGGCCGCAGATTCCTCTTCCACCAATTCAATATATACACCATCTATGTTATTAATTCCTTTTTCTATAGCATCTCTAGTGTTTACAGGAGCAGGACTAATGCCCATAAAACCTTTTTGAACATTTCCATACTCTAAAATATCTTGAACAACCTTTTTGGCAATATTACTGGGTACGGCAAAAGAATAGCCCACATATGATCCTGTTTGTGACGTAATTGCCGTGTTTATTCCTACTAAATCTCCGTTAGTGTTTACCAGTGCACCACCTGAATTACCTGGATTTACCGCTGCATCTGTTTGTATGAACGATTGGTTCTTACCAAGATTTCTTGCTTTTGCGCTTACGATACCTGCGGTAACCGTAGAGGTTAAGTTGAAAGGATTACCAACTGCCAAGACCCACTCTCCAATCTTAGTATGGTCAGAATCACCAAAAGCCAAATATGGTAATTTTTCTTTTGGGTCTATTTTTATCAGCGCAATATCAGAATTTGGGTCCGTGCCTATTAGCTCGGCATTATAAGTTCTATTGTTGTTTAAAGTTACCTGTAATTGTGTAGCTTTATTGATAACATGGTTATTGGTTACAATATATCCGTCAGAAGATATAATTACTCCTGATCCTGTTCCTACCTGTGGTACCGAACTTCTGCTGGTGCCATAAAAAAAATCGAAAATAGTAGTAGGTGCTTGGCTTATCGTAATATTCTTAACGTGTACTACGGCATTTACGGTATTTTCGGCAGCTATGGTAAAGTCCACTTCATTAATGCCGGCACCTCTGGCAGATGTAGGTGTGTAGTTGGTATTAACGACCGCACCGTTGTTTTCTTGGCTAATAACAGTAAAATTTTCTTTCTCGAAAAATAGTTTGTAAGCGCCCAATGTAATTGCACCGGCAAATACAGATACAAACAAGAGACTTGCTATTTTTTTCATATTCATTAAAGATTTAACTTATTCTGCACAAAATTACTTGTTTTTATACCATTTCATAATCGTTTAACTACTTTTTAACTACTAAGCAAAATGTAATTATATGCTATCTTTGATACTTTATTATAGCATGGAAAATACTTTTTATAAATATCAAGGTACAGGTAATGATTTTGTGATGATAGACAATCGCAAGAAACAATTTCATAAGGGCAATGCCGAGTTAATCGCTAAAATTTGTCATAGAAGATTTGGCGTAGGTGCGGACGGACTTATTTTATTGGAAAATGATGATAATACCGATTTTAGAATGGTTTATTATAATGCCGATGGTAATGAAGGTAGCATGTGTGGCAATGGTGGAAGATGTATTGTAGCTTTCGCTCATTTTCTAAATATTATAAAAGAGAAGACCGTTTTTATTGCGGTTGATGGTCTTCATGAGGCTACAATTGTTGATGATATTGTAAGTCTTAAGATGACTGACGTTGGCGAGATAAAGGAGAAATCAAATGCACTGTTCATGAATACCGGTTCTCCCCACCATGTACAAATGGTAAAAGGTTTGCCGTCCTTTGATGTTGTAAAGGAAGGTGCGCGTATGCGATATGGTATTTATGGCGAAAAGGGTAGCAATATCAATTTTGTGGAACCAAATGGCAAAGGTGGCTTTGATATAAGAACTTATGAGCGTGGGGTGGAAGATGAAACACTTTCTTGTGGTACTGGTGTAACGGCAGTTGCTATAGGTATGTATCATTTGGGTAACACAAAAGAGAAGACTATTCCTGTAAATGCACTGGGCGGTAATTTAGAAGTCACTTTTAAAGAAAATAACGGTGTTTATAGTGATATTTATCTTCAAGGTGAGGCAAAACAGGTTTTTAAAGGAGAATTAACGTGGTAACATTAACGGGAAAGCAAATTTATTTAAGGGCCTTAGAGCAAAAGGACCTGGATTTTTTGTATGAACTAGAGAATGATACCGGTATCTGGGAAGTTAGTGGTACGGTTACACCGTACTCTAAGGATGTATTGCAGTTATATTTAGATAGTGCCCATAGGGATATTTATGACGTAAAGCAGTTAAGGTTGGTAATATGCACAAAAGAGCATAATACAATAGGTTTAATAGATGTTTTTGATTTTGAACCAAATCATAAAAGGGCAGGTATGGGTATTGTTGTTTTAGATGAAGGGCTTAGAAATAAAGGAATAGGGGCAGAGGCAATTACGCTTTTATGCAATTACTTGTTTCAAGTTTTGGGCTTAAAACAGGTTTATGCTAATATTCTAGAAGGAAATGCGCCAAGTCTGCATTTATTTAAAAAACTTGGATTTCAAGAAATTGGAGTCAAAAAAGACTGGGTACGATTTAACGATACCTATAAGAATGAAGTATTATTACAAAAAATAAATAATTAATGTATATCAAGCGTATTTTATTGGGCGTAGTGCTTTTAGGTTTAATTGGGGGTGGAGTTTTTGCGTATACCGTTTATGGAACTTTTTTTACTCCGAATACCAATTTTAATAATGAAGAAGCTATAGTTTTTATTCCGACCGATGCTGATGTTAACGATTTAAAGGAACGACTTTCACCGGTTTTAAAAAACTTCGATTCATTTGAATCCACTGCAGAAAGAAAAGGTTACCTAAATAATATAAAGGCAGGTAAATACAGCATTAGCAAAGGAATGAACAATAACGAGATTGTAAATTCTTTACGAAGTAGAAACTTACCTGTTAAAGTATCTTTTAACAATCAAGAAAATATCAATGATTTGGCTGGAAGAATTGCAAGTCAGATCGAGGCTGATAGTGCTTCCTTGGTCGCTGCTTTTAATGATAAAGAGTTTTTAGAGGAAAATGGATTTGATGATGCCAATAAGATATCTTTATATATCCCTAATAGTTATGAATTTTTTTGGAACACCTCTGCAGCTTCCTTTAGAGGAAGAATGTTAAAGGAATACAATCGCTTTTGGACTGATGAACGTAAAGAGAAAGCCACTGCGCTTGGTTTAAAACCCAATGAAGTAATTGCATTGGCGTCTATTGTGCATAAAGAGACCGCAAAGGTAGATGAGAGACCTACCGTTGCCGGTGTATACTTGAATAGATTAAGAAAGCGAATGTTGTTACAGGCAGATCCAACTGTTATTTATGCCATAAAGAAAGAAACCGGTAATTTCGATACTATTATTAAAAGAGTCTTGTATAGAGATCTAGAAATGGATTCTCCCTATAATACCTATAAATATGCCGGATTGCCGCCAGGTCCTATTGCAATGCCGGACATTACCGCAATTGATGCGGTTTTAAATCCTAAAAAACACAATTATTACTATTTTGTGGCCAATGTTGAAAAGTTCGGTTATCATATGTTTGCAGAGAATTTAACGCAGCACAACCGAAATAAAGCACAGTACATCCGATGGATTAATGCTCAGAAGATCAATAGATAAGCATTCATCCGAATTTTAGAACTTCTTAACTAAATCTGTATACTTTTAACAGAACCTTCTTAAAGTCTTAGAAATTCAGGTCTACCTTTGCGGCAGAAATTTAAGCAAGCAAATAGTAGTCGCCGTAAGTCTTAAGAAATATATGATATGAGAAGATGGATATTAGCAAGTTGTCCTCTTATTGTGCTTTTTATTTTGTCAGGTTATGGCTTTAAGCCTTTTAGTGTTGGCGTACCTGATCAACTTAAAGTAAAGGAATCAATGTTTGTTTCTTATCCTCAGGAAGAGGCTATATTGGCAAATTATCAAATCACTCCCCCTTTTCTTGGTAGTCGGTTCATAGGTTTTAAGGAAGCATTGGCTTTTAAAGAGTCTCAAGGCAATTATTTTGTGACCAACACTTTTGGTTATTTAGGTAAATATCAATTTGGTCTAGGTACATTAGAGCTGGTTGGTGTTAATGATGGTAATCATTTTCTATATAATCCTGTGTTGCAAGAAAAAGTATTTCAAGTAAACACATCTAGAAACAAGTGGATTCTTAGAAAGGATATTAAGCGTTATGTAGGTGTACGCATGAACGGCATACAAATTACGGAATCCGGTATATTGGCAGCTGCGCATTTAGCAGGGCCTGGTAACGTAAAATTGTATCTAAGATCTCACGGTCGTTTGGAGCTTTCGGATGGTTACGGTACCAGTATTTCTAATTATATGAAAAAATTTGCAGGTTATGATGTTTCTATGGTAGAGGCAAAACGTAATCCTAGGATATAAAAGTTTAAGTAGATATGAAAGTGGGAAACCTTGGCATTTATTTGTCAAGGTTTTTTTATGCCTGTATAATAAAAATAGCAGGTCTTTTATGTAAATCTACATTCTCTCTTTTCCAGTTAATAGCTGTCTTTGTTTTAATATATTCCGTGGGTAGTGTAATGTCGGCTGCTACGCAAACTCTTGTACTTGGAGCTAATGTTTTAATAAGTTCTTCAAGCATTTTATTATTACGGTAGGGTGTTTCAATAAAAACTTGGGATTGGTTTTCATCTTTTGACCTTCGCTCTAGATTTTTAATATATTTCTTTCGGTCAGCGCTGTCAATGGGTAAATAGCCGTTAAAGGCAAAATTTTGTCCGTTCATGCCACTTGCCATTAAAGCTAATAAAATGGAAGAAGGACCTACTAATGGAACAACTTGAATGTTTTTGTCGTGCGCAATCTTAACTACAGCTGCGCCGGGATCGGCAATACCAGGGCATCCGGCTTCGGAGAGTATTCCTACGTCAAGACCTTCAAGGCAAGGGTTTAAAAAATTAGGTATTTCGGCAGCCTCGGTAAACTTATTTAAAACAAATAGTTTTAAGCTTGGCTGGGATTTTCTTGGACTAATTTTTTTTATAAAACGACGAGCGGTTTTTTCGTTTTCAACAACATAGTGATCTAATTTTTCAATAGTCTGTTTAATTGAAATGGGTAATACCTCTAAAGGAGGCATATCGCCTAAAGTGGTGGGTATTAAATATATTTTCCCTGTTTTTCCGTTTGGTGTGCTCATTTATTATTTTTCTAGTCTTGCAGCTATTATGTCGCAAGCTTGATCTATCATTTGAAAAACATTTTCAAATCCGTCTTCAGCATCATAGTATGGGTCTGGAACTTCATTGTCAATTGGACTGATCTCATTTAATAATAGCTTTACTTTGTCAGCATCTATCTTGTTTCTGGCCAATTTAATAATATTGCCATAGTTGCTTTTATCCATCGCATAGATGATATCGAAAGCATCAAAATCTGACACAACGAATTTTCTGCATACTTGTGAGCTGATATCAATACCATGCTCTTTGGCAACCTTTATGGATCTTGGGTCTGGTGCGTTACCAATATGGTAACCCCCCGTTCCTGCAGAATCAACATGTACATTTGATGTAGAAATTTTGCTTTTTAGAATACCTTCTGCCAACGGAGACCTACATATATTGCCTAGGCAAACCATTAACACGTTCATGTAATTGAAAATTTAAGAAAATTTCTTTGTTAGGTCATCAATGTATTTGCGGAACTGCTTGTCGGTCTCTGCTAAATTGTCTACGGTTTTGCATGCATGTAAAACAGTTGCGTGATCACGCTTTCCTATTTGTGAGCCAATACTTGCCAATGATGCTTTAGTGAACTTCTTGGCAAAGAACATGGCTAATTGTCTAGCTTGTACAATGTGTCTCTTTCTTGTTTTGGACTGTAATGTTGCAACATCCATTTCAAAGTAATCGGAAACAACTTTTTGTATGTAATCAATAGACACCTCGCGTTTGGTGTTCTTTACAAATTTTTCAACAACCTGTTGTGCAAGTTCAATAGTAACCTCTCTTTTGTTTAGCGTAGACTGTGCAATAAGGGAAATTATGGCGCCTTCAAGTTCTCTAATATTGGTTTTAATATGTTTGGCAACATATTCAATAATATCTTCTGGTATCTCTACACCGTCTCTATATAACTTATTCTTTAAGATGGAGATTCTTGTTTCATAGTCCGGGCTTTGCAATTCTGCGGATAATCCCCATTTAAAACGCGATAACAATCGTTGCTCAATATCCTGCATATCTACAGGAGCTTTGTCAGACGTAAGAATTACTTGTTTACCGTTTTGGTGCAAATGGTTGAAAATATGGAAGAAAACATCTTGCGTACCGGATTTACCCGATAAGAATTGTACATCATCAATAATAAGTACATCTATTAACTGGTAGAAATGTATAAAATCATTTCTAGTGTTTTTCTTTACGGATTCAATATACTGCTGGGTAAATTTCTCTGCGGAAATGTAAAGCACAGTACGTTCAGGGTACTTGTCTTTTATTTCAACACCTATGGCGTGCGCCAAGTGTGTTTTTCCTAATCCTACACCACCAAAAACCAATAATGGATTAAAAGATGTACCACCGGGTTTGTTGGCTACCGCCATACCGGCAGATCGTGCCAAACGGTTAGAATCTCCTTCAAGGAAATTATCAAAATTATAATTAGGATTTAATTGAGATTCTATTTTAATATTTCTAATACCTGGTATTACAAACGGATTACGTAATTCAGGGTTTTTAGATTTAATGGGCACATCCATTTCTTGAGCGGCCATTGTACCTCTGTTGGAGCTAGGAATCTTTTCTGTAAAAGGTTCTTTGTTGCCATAGGTATTCTCCATTCTAATAATGTAAACCAACTTTGCAGATTCTCCAAGTTCTTTGGTCAAGGCAACTTTTAAAAGTTTAACATAGTGTTCCTCTAGCCATTCGTAAAAGAATTTACTAGGTACTTGAATGCTTAATGCTTTTTCTGAAAGCTTTATCGGTTTAATAGGCTCAAACCATGTTTTGAATGCCTGCGGTTGGATATTATCCTTAATAAACACCAAACAGTTTTTCCATACGGAATTTGCAGTAACACTCATAATAAATTATACTCTTTTAATGGTTAGTGTTGAGCTATAGATGATTATGAAAAATCAATATAGGTTCTCGTTCAACTTGGGCAAATATGTGAACAAATTATTGAAAAAAAAAATCGATTGTCATTGAATTTGACCTTTTTTTTTCTCATGTTCGCTCACTCAATAGGGGATGTTTTAAATATATACTTTTTACTTGAAATAAATGCGATCAAATGAAATTTCTTTTCGAATTAGATACTCAGAAACTGACCAGATGGGGGTTGTCTATCATGGTAATTATGCTCAATATTTGGAATTGGCAAGAGTTGAATGGTTAAGGTCGTTAGGAATTTCTTACAAAAGTATGGAGGAGGGCGGAATTATGCTTCCGGTGATTAGTTTGTCCATTAAATATTTAAAATCTGCGAAGTATGATGATTTGGTAACCGTAAAGGTAATTTTGACGAAAAAACCTGCGGTAAGAATTGAATTTGATTATGAAATGACAAATGAAGCGGGAGAATTATTGGCGACCGCAAATACGGTTTTGGTATTTATGGATAAGAAAAGAAATAGACCCACTAAATGTCCGCAGCTATTATTGGACAAATTGGAATATTAAAGATTAGTCGTTTGCCTTGATTTCTAATTTGTGATGTGCTTTAAAAAGTTTCATTGTTTTTTTTAAATCACTTTTATTTACAGCTAAAATCATTTTGCATTTTAAATGCAAATCTTGTGATACAATGGTTAATTGGTGTTTTTTGACCAATCGCATTACAATGTCCATTTCTGAATATTCAAAAGTAACGGTTAGTTCTTCTTGTAATACTTTGGTGATTATTGCCGCATTTTCCAATGCTAGCTTTGCAGTTTCCTTGTAAGCACTGATCAATCCACCAACACCTAGTTTGGTGCCGCCAAATATTCGTACCACTGCAACTAGAATGTTGGTTACATCAAAAGATTGTATTTGCCCATAAATTGGCATACCGGCAGAATTGTTGGGTTCTCCGTCGTCATTGGCACGATAAGACTTAGATTCAACACCCATTTGCCATGCGTAGCACACATGGTTGGCGGTGGGGTATTCTTTTTTTAATGTCTCTATGTGTTCTTTAATACTATCTTCGTCGGAAACCGGAAAGCAGTACCCGTAAAACTTACTTTTTCGCTCTTTGAACAATAGGGGATCAGAAGGTTTTGAAATGGTTTTATAGGTGTCCATATATGTTGTGCCAAGCAGAATTTAAAGGTACGTCATTATTTTAGGGCCAAAAGCCACTAGAATAATACTGAAAATTGCCAAACCTATACCAAACCAGTTTTTAATGCTTAATCTTTCTTTAAACAATAGTATGCCTAAAAGCGTGGAGAACATTACAATGGCCACATTGTTAATAGTAAACACAGATGCGCTGTTCCAAGTTGGGTGCTGTAAGGCTTTTAATAAGAAATATATGGAGAAGTAATTGGGGACGCCCAAACAAATTCCACCAATAATATTTTTGAAATTTATTTTTAATCGTTGTTGGGTGGATTTATATCCGATAAAAAATAAGCCGAATATTCCTGCTGATGCAAAAACCGTTGCGGAGAACAGTGCGTATTCTTCTTCGGGCATATGCGCATCTTGAAAGTATTTTATGCTTGTGTCTATTATGCCTGATCCTAGAAAAACTAAGACCGGTAGGGCAAATGCCCATTTTTCAGCTTTTATTTTGTTTTCCTTTAAAGAAGTGAAGTAAACGGCCAACAATGCGAGAATTATTCCTAAAATTTCTAATATGCTTAAAACTTCCCTGTAGAAGAATACTCCAAACAATACCGGAATGGTGAGTGACATTTTAGTGGCAACAGAGGCTACGGATACACCTAGCTTTTGTGAAGTGGCTGCCATTAAATTAAATATTAGTATGAATAATAGACCAAGAAGTAGGCTTCCCCAAAACCAGCTCTTTTGTGGTATGTCATATACATTGATCGGTTCTTTATAATATAGTAAGCCTACAATGCAAGCAATGAAGTAGTTAGTGATAATGGCATAAATTGTTTGTACCCGATACTTGGCAAATAATTTAAAAACCACAAAAATTAAGCTGGAGAAAAGAATACTGAGCGCTAAATACATTTATACTATGCGGCTTAAAGTTTCTAAAACATCTTCTTTTCCTACTTGAAGGTTCCAACACTGTATTCCTAGTTTAGATGCGCTATCTGTATTTTCTTTGGTATCATCAATGAAAAAGGTTTCTGATGCGTTCAAATTATTATCGCTAAGCACCTTTTCATATATATTGGCATTAGGTTTTCGCATTTTCATTTCTTGTGATAGGTAGAAGACCTCAAAACAATTTTTAAACCTTAAAAATCGCTCCATTCCCATAGACTCCTTAACCTTGTCAATGTGAAGATCGTTAGTATTGCTCAACAAGAACAGTCGGTATTGATTGTCGGCTTTCAACTTTTCAATAAACTTTAGGCGTTCTTCGGGAAAGTCCAGTATAATGGAATTCCAGGCATCTATAATCTGAGATTTAGAAGCGTTGGTGAAAATGTCTTGCAGTTTTTCAACAAACACGTCAGACGTTATTAAGCCCATTTCATATGACTTGAAAATGGCATCTAAATCCGGAGTCAATTCGGTAAATCCAAATTTTGCCATTTCTATTAACGGCGCTTGTTTGTCAAGATTGATAAATATATCACCAAAATCGAAAATTATATTTTTAATCATTTCTAAGTATGGTTAGTTGGTCGGTCAAAATTTCCATTTGTTTTATTATTCGTCCTGTGGGTTTTGGAGCTTTTATTCCTTTTTGAAATTCGGCTGCTCCTCTGAAGATTCGAGCTTCGTCCCATAAGTCAGCATCAATAAAACTTTGTAATGTTTGTGATCCGCCTTCAATAATGACACTTTGTAGCTGCTCTTCAAACATCAGATTACATAATTGCTGCGATAATTGAGATTCAAAATTCAAAATTTTATAGGTAACTCCTTTAACGTACTTTGTGGTATCTACTATTTGTGTACATACTATCGTTTTTTGCTGTCCATCTAAAACATGAAAATCTTTAGAAATCCTTAGATTTCTATCAAGAACAATTCGTGTAGGTGCTTTTCCCGTCCACTGTCTAATATTCAATTGTGGGTTGTCAGCTAACACAGTGTTGGTGCCTACTAGTATACTTGGTTCTTCACTACGCCATTTGTGTACCAATTGCCGAGATTTGGTGTTTGTAATCCAATAGGGTTTCTTTTCTTCTTCTCGTATTAAAGGCTCTGGAGCAATAAATCCGTCAGATGTTTCCGCCCATTTTAAAATGATGTAGGGCCTCTTTTTGGTAAAAAAAGTTAAGAATCGTTTATGGTGTTCCGTGCATTCTTGTTCTAAAACACCAACAATTACTTCGCAACCCGCCGCTTTCAATTTTTTTATACCATTACCAGCTACTTTTTCATAAGGGTCCTTTAGCCCAATGACAACCTTAGGTATTCCCAATCTTACGATTAAATCCGCACAAGGTGGAGTTTTGCCATAATGAGAGCAAGGTTCTAAGGTTACATAAATAGTAGCATTTTTGAGTAGCGTACTGTCTTTTACCGAGTTTATAGCATTCACCTCGGCATGTGAACCACCATAAGCACTGGTAAACCCTTCACCAATAATTGTGTCATTATACACAATTACTGCACCTACCATGGGGTTGGGCGCTGTAGTACCCAATCCGTTTTTTGCAATTTCAATACACCGTTGCATATATCTCTCATCTGCAGAAAGTGCGTTTGATTGAGATGGTATTGAATTTGTAGAATCAAGATTATTAATGGACATCAAACTTTACCTTTATACGCATATCACGTATCTTCACACCTCAAAAATAGTACTTTAAAACCTATTGCATAGTTCATATGGAAAATGTGGTGATACGTGAAATTAAAAAGGAAGATAACCCGCAAGTTGCTAGGGTAATACGGCAGGTGTTGGAAGATTTGGGAGTGCCAAAAGTGGGCACGGCCTATGAAGACCCGTCATTGAATAACATGTATGAGCATTATAATAAACCCAAGGCCACTTATTTTGTGATTGAAGAAAATGGTTCAATTTTAGGCTGTGCCGGTATTGCACAACTAGATAATTACAACGGTAATATTTGTGAGCTTCAGAAAATGTACTTTTTGCAAGAAGCCAGAGGCAAAGGGGCGGGTCATAAAATGATCAATGTATGTTTGGATAAAGCCAAGGAATACGGTTTTGATGCCTGTTATTTGGAGACAATGCCCTATATGGAAGCTGCCCAAAAATTGTATAAGAAAATGGGCTTTGAATATATAGATGCCCGTATGGGGGATACCGGTCATTATTCCTGTCCTGTATTTATGCTTAAAACATTGTAATTGTGCTGTTAAAAGAGGTAAAGAATATTTTTCATGCAGAATTAGACGCTATCTATGGTAAAGATGAAGTAAACAGCTTTTTCTATCTACTTATTGAGCACTATTTTGAATTAGAGCGTTTTGTATTGGCGTTACAACCTAATCTTAATATAGAAAAAGAACAAGAGACTATCTTGTTTAAGGCGTTGTCCGAATTGAAGTTACATAAACCTATTCAACATATTACACGTACTGCCCATTTTATGGACTTAGATTTTAAGGTTAATAAGCATGTGTTGATACCAAGACCCGAAACCGAAGAATTGGTTCGGTGGATTTTGGATGATGTTAAAGAACTAAATCAATCTTTAACTATTTTAGACATGGGTACGGGTAGCGGTTGTATTCCTATTTCTTTAGATAAAAATCTGGCGGATGCTAAAGTGTATGCGTTGGACGTTTCGCCACAAGCCTTAGTGGTTGCTGAAGAAAACAATAGAATGCTTGGTGCAAATGTTACCTTTGTTAAGGCGGATATGTTGTCCTTAAATTCTAAAACCTCACCAAAAGAATTAGATCAGAAATTTGATATTATTATTTCTAATCCGCCATATGTACGAGAATTGGAAAAAGCAGAAATGCAAAATAATGTAATAGACCATGAGCCAAGTTTGGCACTTTTTGTTCCAGATGAAGACCCGTTAAAGTTTTACGAGGCAGTAGTAAATTTTGCGACTGAAAACTTGAATAAAAATGGTTGTCTGTATTTGGAGATTAATCAGTATTTAGGAAAAGAAACCAAGCGAATATTGCAACAATCTAATTTTAAGACTATCGAATTAAGACCAGATATGTTTGGTAATGACCGTATGATAAAAGGGATAAGAAAATGAAAAGTATTGTAGTGTTTTGTGGTAGTAGTGAAGGTATTGTTTCTGATTATGGCGTAAAAGCATATGAACTGGGAGAGACTTTTGCAAAGAAAGGTATACAACTTGTATATGGTGGAGCCAAAATTGGCATTATGGGTAAAGTTGCCGAAGGCGTTTTAAATAATAAAGGAAAGGTAAAAGGGGTAATTCCTGTATTTTTAAAGAAAAAAGAAGTAGTTCATGAGGGGTTGACAGAATTGATAGTCACCCAAAATATGCATGAGCGCAAATTGAAAATGCATGAACTATCTGACGGAATAATAATGCTCCCTGGAGGATTTGGTACTTTAGAAGAGTTTTTTGAAATGTTGACTTGGTCGCAGCTTGGGTTGCATCAATACCCCATAGGAATTTTGAATACCAATGGTTTTTACGATTCCCTATTGCAAATGATGCATGACATGGTACAAAACGGATTTGTTAAAAAAGAACATTTAAATACTATATTGGTAGATGATACTATAGAAACCCTATTGGATAAAATGGAAAACTATATAGCATTGCCTACACCAAAATGGATCAATAAAGAACAGCTTTAATAATTATGAAGGCAAAGATTGAAGAACTAAGAAAAGAGTTGCGAGAGCATAATCACAATTACTATGTGTTGGATAACCCGACCATTTCAGATTATGAATTCGATATGAAATTGAAAGAATTACAGGATTTGGAAGCTAAACATCCTGAATTTTATGATGCCAGTTCGCCATCATTACGTGTAGGCGGTATGATCACCAAGAATTTTGCAACCGTAGTTCATGAACATAGAATGTACTCTTTAGACAATTCATACTCTAAAGAAGATTTAGAGGATTGGGAGAAACGTATTCAGCGTAATTTGGGAGACGTGCCTGTTGAATTTACTTGTGAGTTAAAATATGATGGCGCATCTATCAGTATAACTTATGAACAAGGTAAACTGGTAAGAGCGGTTACCCGTGGTGATGGTATTCAAGGAGATGATGTTACCAATAATATAAAAACGATAAAATCGGTTCCGCTCCAGTTAAAAGGAGATTATCCTGATAAGTTTGATATACGGGGAGAAATAGTATTACCGTTTGACGGATTTCAGAAAATGAACGAAGAACGTATTGCCAATGGAGAAGAGCCATATATGAATCCGCGAAATACGGCATCGGGCAGTTTAAAACTTCAAGATAGCAGTGTGGTTGCACAGAGACCATTAGATTGTTTGCTGTACAGTATTGTAGGTAGAAACCTGAATATTGATTCTCAATTTCATATGTTGGAGAAAGCACGAGAATGGGGCTTTAAAGTGCCAACTGTTGCCAAACTTTGTAAAACTACAGATGAAGTTATGGCATTTGTTGAGGAGTGGGATGTAAAACGCCATGAGTTGCCTTATGAAACCGATGGTGTTGTGATAAAAGTAAATAGCCTTCAGAACCAAGAAGAGCTTGGTTTTACCTCAAAAGCCCCACGATGGGCAATGGCGTATAAATTTAAGGCAGAACAGGTTTTTACCACTTTAAATGAAATAACCTATCAGGTAGGGCGTACAGGGGCGATAACCCCGGTAGCCAATTTAGAACCAGTTTTATTGGCAGGTACTACGGTAAAAAGAGCATCGTTACATAATGCGGACCAAATAGAAAAATTGGATATTAGGGTAGGTGATACCGTATTTGTAGAAAAAGGAGGAGAAATTATCCCCAAGATTATAGCGGTTGATCTCACGAAAAGACCGGCAGATTCCAAACCAACGGAATATATTCATGAATGTCCAGAATGTGGAACCGAGCTTACTCGTACAGCGGGTGATGCAAAACATTACTGCCCAAATGAGTACGGTTGTCCACCACAAATAACCGGTAGAATTCAGCATTTCATTTCTAGAAAGGCAATGGATATTGAAGGCTTGGGAGGGGAAACGGTAGAATTACTGTTTAAACAAGGGTTGATAGACGATTATGCCGATTTATATAAACTCACCAAAGAAGATGTTTTACCCTTAGAACGAATGGCGGAGAAGTCTGCTGAGAATTTAGTAAACGGAGTAGCGGAATCTGTAAAAGTACCTTTTGAACGTGTGTTGTTTGCTTTAGGTATTCGGTTTGTAGGCGAGACTGTTGCTAAGAAATTGGCAAAAGCATATAAAAACATAGATGCTTTAAAAGAAGCTACATTAGAGCATTTAACTTCTGTAGATGAGATAGGGGAGCGCATAGCGCAAAGTGTCATCGACTTTTTTGCGAACGAGAAGAATATAGATGCTATAGAGAGATTGCGAAGTTTTGGCGTGCAATTATCAATATCTGAAGAAAAGTTACAAAACCAGACCGATACCTTGGCGGGTAATACTTTTGTGGTTTCCGGAGTATTTGAGATTTTAAGTAGAGATGAGCTTAAAAAGAAAATAGAGGATAACGGGGGTAAAGTTGGATCATCTATATCTTCTAAAACTAGTTATTTGGTTGCGGGAGATAAAATGGGACCTAGTAAGCTTGCAAAGGCAGAAAAACTGGGTATACCCATTATCAGTGAGCAAGATTTTATAAACATGTTAGCATAGATCATTATGGATATTTTTACAATAATTTCAGTACTTGTTTTTCTTTCGGCAATTTTTGGATATATAAATGCCCGCTTTTTAAAACTGCCCAATAGTATTGGCTTAATGTTGATTACTATTGTGTTTACTTTGGCTGTATTTGCTATTGGCTATGTAGACGATACGTTGATAAACGCAGAGCGTTACATTATTACACAGATAGATTTTAAAACGGTGCTGCTAGATATTATGTTGAGTTTCCTGTTATTTGCAGGGGCGCTTCATACCAATTTTGAACAGCTGAAAGTACAGCGTTGGCCCATACTGGTATTCTCAACATTAGGTGTTTTGGTGTCTACCTTTTTAGTGGGGACCAGTATGTATTATTTGTTGCAGTTGTTGGGTATGCAGATCAATTTTATTTACTGTTTGTTATTTGGATCTCTTATATCACCAACAGATCCTATTGCCGTTTTGGGAATTTTAAAAAAGGCCGGTGCTCCAAAAAAGTTGGAAACCAAAATTGTGGGAGAATCATTGTTCAATGATGGCGTAGGGGTTGTTGTATTCTTAACGATATTTCAACTCGCATCTGCAACAGAGGTAGCTGTATCTCCATTAGATATTATAGAACTATTTGGGGTTGAGGTAATTGGCGGGTTGGCATTGGGTCTGGCCCTAGGTTGGGGAACGTATAAATTAATGCGATCCATTGACGATTATGATATAGAGGTAATCATAACATTGGCAACGGTAATGGTAGGTACATTGATAGCGCAGAAATTCCATTTATCGGCACCTTTGGCAATGGTGGCTGCTGGTTTGGTAGTTGGTAACGACACCGTTCGCGATTCTGCCATGTCAGAGACCACGGAGACCTATGTAGATAAATTTTGGGAGCTTTTAGATATTCTGTTGAATACCTTGTTATTTGTATTGATAGGGATGGAAATGCTGGTACTGACATTTAAAACAGAATATATTTTTGCAGGTTTATTGGCAATTCCGCTAGTATTGCTTTGTCGCTATCTTTCATTAATGCTTCCTATTAAATTCTTTGAAGAGAAATTGGATTTTGTGCCAAGGACCAATTTGGTAATGACCTGGGGAGGATTGCGCGGTGGTATATCTATAGCATTGGCATTAGGTCTTTCAGATGACATGCATAGAGATGCTTTTTTAGTGATAACCTACATAGTTGTGGTATTCTCGATAATAGGACAAGGCTTAACCGTTGAAAAATTGATTAAAAGTGTCGTAAAATGATACCTAAGACCTATCTTGAATTTGAAAAGAGTTTGGAATTCACCAATGTGCCAAAAGACTGGTCAAACGGACTAAAAGCTGCATGGTACGATGCCAAAGGTGATTGGGAAGCTTCTCATAATATTGCCCAAGACATGCACAATGAACTTGGTAGTTGGTTGCATGCCTATTTGCACAGAAAAGAAGGTGATCGGTTTAATGCAGGATATTGGTATAGATTAGCGAATAAAGAATATCCCACAATTACTTTAGACGAAGAGTTAAAGGTAATTGTGAAGTTTATCTTGATGAGCGGCTAGAAAATTTCCTTTGATCAATTTCCATTTTGGTCTATCATTTTAGAAAATCGGCAAAGTTCCTTGAACGAAGATACAAGAACTTTGAAGTATGAAACCAATGCAGAATATTATGCAAATCAATTAGGGATAAGTACAAAGCGATTAAATCAGGTGCTTCAAGAAAAGTTGAACCTTACCGCAAAACAAGTGATACAGCCAAGACAAATAATAGAGGCAAAACGCAAACTTATTAGAAGCGAGATTACTACAAAGGAATTGGCTTTTGACCTAGGGTTTGAGTCTATAAGCAGTTTTTCCCGCTTTTTTAAAAAGAATGTGGGTGTTAGTCCAACCGCTTTCAAGGCTCAGCAAAAATCTTAAAATATAAATCTGGAGCAAAAAAAATCGGGATTACTAAGTAATTCCGATTCTTATAATGCTATAAATGCAACTAGATCATTTTAAAATCCAGAAGAATTTCTCCTTCTATGGAAGCCTGTAAATGGTCTCCTTTAAAAGTTTCACCTGCACCAACTGCTGGCGTACCGGTAAAAATCATGTCTCCCGGATTTAAGGTCATAAAAGTAGAAACAAAACTGATAATTTCGGCAAAGTTATAAATGATGTAACCGGTGTTGCCAATTTGCATCTTTTCACCATTGATGACTAAATCAAAGTTAATATTATCCAATTCGGGAAAATCGGAAATAGGTTTAAAACCAGAAATAGGTGAGGCACCGTCAAAACCTTTGGCCAAAGCCCAAGGACCTTTCTTTTCTCTGCTGGCAGTAAGTACATCTTTTGCTGTATAGTCTATTCCAATACCTATTTCAGAAATGTATGAGTTTGCTTCCTCTACAGAAACATTTTTAGCGGTTTTACCGATTTTTACAACTAATTCTACCTCATAAATCAATTGATTGGTAATCGCAGGGAATTCAACATCCTTGCTATCCGTTACCAATGATGAATCTGGTTTTGTGAATATTAGTTGTACATCATTTTTTAAATCATCAATTTCAGATTTATCTAAAACATAGTTTTTGCCAATGCCTATAATTTTCATTACTGTGGTGTTAGTATATTATTAATTTTTGAAGTGAAATTAAACAATCTGGCGAGTATTATTTATTGTTTTACTTGAAATCACATTAACATTACTTTTTGTTTAAAGATAAGGTGTATATGTTGTGATTAAGAATTGATATTTTTTTGTAAAAACAATAGTCAAATATTATTGTATTATCTGTTTATGATAAGCCATTTAAACATTGGTTATAATTTCTGTTCACTATAGATAATCAGATTTATACATGTTTTAAAAACACTATTTCAATTAAAGGATGAAGCGTTTTAATAAGCCGTTAAAGAATTACGGTTTGACCACAAGAAAGTTTTTTTTAAATGGAGTAAGGGGAGTATACTCCTTTGGTGTTTAAATTAAACCGTTAGAATTTAAATTTAACTATGTCAAAATCTTTTTGAGGATAGTTGAATTCACATTAAAAAAAATTACTACACGGATACTTGGTAAGAATTTTGGATTTTGATTACGTGTTAATTAAGGTTATGTATTAACATAAAAATTGCTGTAATAACTTTTTTTTCTGGTCCAGCTTTTAGAACTGACAACCAAAATTTAAGATTATTACAGCAATTAATTCATGAATTGGTAAACTTTTGGTTTTTACGACATTCAATCTTCTAATTTTAATAAAGTGTGCCTAAAACCTGAGTTTTTCTTTCAAAAATCATCTCGCTGCCATTTTTCAATTCATTAGGCTTTTCTAAAGCATTCAACTTAAGGTTGTTTTTTATAGAATATTTCTTTTGTAAAAAATCTACTTGCATAATATTGAGTTTAGAATGAGTAACTAATTTAAACATTAATGCATTGAAAATCATTTAATTATGATAAAATCAAGTAATGTGAACTAAGAAATGCGAATATGATTATTTTGAGAGGGATAAAATGCCAAACTAGTTTTTTAAAGGTGCTTTTTTTGAGAATTTGCACTCAACAAATATTGATTTAGAAAATTGTAAACCGACAATTCTCCTTTTTAGGAATTATAATAGGTTATAATGACTTTTTAAAACAAACGCTATTTTCCATTTTTTCATATGGAGGATAGTTATCGGTAATAGTGTATTTATTTTTTTTATACAGTGCAATGGCTTCCGGCTGGCGTAATCCGGTTTCAAGAACTGCAAAGGAGTAATTTAATTCTTTTGCCCATTCTTCTAATACCAATAGCACTTTTGAAGCAATACTTTTACCACGAAATTCTGGTTTTACGAACATACGCTTGATCTCAACGGAATTTGTATTGAACTTTTTAAAAGCGCCACAGGCAACAGGTGTTTTGTCGGAATAAAAAACAACACAGTTTTTCAATGCATCAATACCGTTGAATTGTGCGTAAAAAGCATTTTCATCGCCATCACGTAATGCCAAATCAGCATCGAGCAAAGCAACTAATTCTTTAAAGTTTTTATTATCACTAGAACAACGTTTATAGTAAAGCATAATAGGTCTCTTTTTTTAGACTTTAATAGTATAGCCATTTGCGTTAACAGTACTATTGTCAAAATAAAAGTCAATTCTACCTAGATTTACTCCAAAACACCCAACTTGATTTACAAGAATATCACGCTCTACGGCATTACTAACTACTGTAGGTCGGTCTAGAAAGGTGTGAGTGTGCCCACCAATGATTAAATCCGTGTGTTTAGTTCTTTTGGCCAACTTTAAATCATCTGGTTTTTCAGTACTGTATTCGTATCCTAAGTGAGACAGGCAAATGACCAAATTACACTTTTCTTCTTCTTTAAGTTTAGTTTCCATATCGGTAGCCAATTCATAGGGATCTAGAAAAACCGTTTCCTTGTAAAGTTGTTTAGTTACTAATCCGTTCAATTTAATTCCTAATCCGTAAACGCCTACCTTAATTCCGTCTTTTTCATATACTTTATAAGGCTGTGTCAATCCGTCTAAAACCGTATTTGAAAAATCATAATTAGCACTGATAAAATTAAACTTGGCATATGGCATTTGAGCCAATAGACCGTCAATACCATTATCAAAATCATGGTTTCCAATAGTGGTAGCGTCATAATTAAGCATGCTCATTAGTTTAAATTCTAACTCACCGCCATAAAAGTTAAAATACGGTGTACCTTGAAAAATATCACCGGCATCAAACAGAAAAGTATTCGGATTCTCTTTTCTGATACTATCTACCAAACCAGCTCTACGCGCCAAACCGCCTAAGCCTGGAAAATCTGCATGATCGTTAGGGAAAGCGTCTACGTGACTGTGTACATCATTGGTGTGTAAAATGGTAATATGTTTTTTTGTGGCAACGTTGCAAGAATTTAAGCTAAGTCCGCCCAAAGTCAATAAACCAGAGGTTGCAGCCGTATTTTTTATAAATTTTCTTCTTTCCATTTTACTGTAATTGATAATATCTTAAATCTATTTTTGGGGCTAGGGTGTCCACTTTGCTAAAGAAATCTATCATGGCGTTTCTTATTTTATAATCAGTTTCCGTTTTGGAAATGGCATCTTTGAAAAAACCCATATTATCGCCACCGGTTACCAAATAATCTGATGTTGCCACATAATAAGATTTATTTTTAGCAATAGGTTTACCGCCCACGGTGAAAGTATTGACCGTGTTATTTTTATTCAATATAAGCTGTGCGCCTGCAATGGGGTGCGCTCTTTTGGACTTTATTAGGTAATCAACCATTTTCATTAGAGATTCGCCGTTTAATTCTACGACGACAACAGAATTTTCAAAAGGCATTACCTCATAAGCCGTTCTGGAAGTTACGTTGCCTTTGGAGATAACAGCGCGTATACCGCCATGGTTCAATAAAACCATATCTATATTATGGCCAGTTCGTTTCTTGAATATAGGATTGGTTTCACTTAGAACGATATCCGCCATTAAATTACCCGCTGTGGTATTGAATTTTCCATCGGTTTTAGTAATAACAAAAGGAGCATAGGTCAACGTACTATCTAAAATACTTTCTACTCTATCGTGATACGGCTGAATAAATTTCTGAATACTGTCAATAGAAGTATAATTTGTATCAACAGCTATTTGCTTGCCAGTCAGCTCAATGAGATGTTCCGGAGCATTTTTGCAAGACGCTATAATTACAAATGTTATAAATATAACATAATGTTTTATATTTAAAATCTCAAAGTGTTTTAACTTCGCCATATAGTTGCGGGGATATTATTTACATTTGTCTAAATGTAAAAATACATGTTTTTAAAAGGAATTAAGGACAAGTTTAAGCGGAAATCAGGCCGCAAAATATTAAAACAGTTGGTGGCAACACCAGCTGCTGTAATGCGTGAGGGTAAAGGAATACGTTCTGTAGGTTGTATTGTGGATCTGGATAAATTTGAGAAATCTGAAGTGTTTTTTCAGTTTCAAGAAGAGTTTTCTTTACATCCAAATGCCGTTAAAATTATTGGATATAAACGTTTTTATGATAAAAACTCGCCATATGCCACTCCAGTTTTTTCAGATAAAGATCTTGGATGGAACGGTGATATAGAAAACAGTTATGCCCTTGAATTTTTAGGACGTGAATATGATTTATTGGTGAATTACTATAACGAGGATAGCTTATTATTGAATTTAATGTCGGTAAAGACCAAGGCCCGTTTAAAAGTAGGTTTTACAGAAGTAGGGCCAACTTATAATGATTTAATGTTAGATACGCCTTTAAAGGACTTTCAAATATTTAAAAAAGAATTGAAAAAGTACTTGGGCATTTTTAAGGAGATTTAGTTATGAAACAATTAAGAGGAGCAGGGGTAGCGTTAATAACGCCATTTAAGGAAGATGGATCTGTAGATGTTGAAGCTCTTAAAAAAGTGGTGGCCTTCAATATTGAAGGTAATATAGATTATTTGGTAGTACTGGGTACAACGGCCGAATCTGTAACATTATCAAAAGCTGAAAAAGAATTGGTAATGCGTACGGTTGAAGAAGTTAATGCAGGTACGTTACCTTTGGTTATAGGTATTGGTGGTAATAATACCGCAGCATTGGTTGAAGAATTGCGATCCGCAGATTTATCCGCTTATGATGCCATACTTTCTGTGTCACCATATTATAACCGCCCAACCCAGGAGGGAATCTATCAGCACTTTGCAGCACTTTCACAAGCATCTCCCTTACCTATAATTTTATATAATGTACCAGGTAGAACCGGTAGTAACATGTTGCCCGAAACCGTGGTTCTTTTGGCAAAGAAATTTGATAACATAGTTGCGGTTAAAGAAGCTTGTGGCAATATGGTACAAGTGCAAGAACTAATATCTACAAGACCTCAAGGTTTTCTAGTGCTTTCTGGTGATGACATTACTGCATTGCCAACAATTGTTGCTGGCGGAGACGGTGTTATCTCTGTAATTGGTCAGGGTTTGCCAAAAGAATTCTCTAAAATGGTTCATGAGGGCTTAAGTGGTAATAGCAAAAAAGCTTATAGTTACCATTATAAAATGCAAGATGGCATGAAGTTGATTTTTGAAGAAGGCAACCCGGCAGGTATCAAAGTTATATTTGAATATCTAGGTTTGGCCAATGCAAATGTTAGACTACCGTTAATAACAGCTAGTGATGCCTTAAAGCATAGAATTGTATCCTTTATGGAATCTATGATACGCATACCGGCATAAATATTCGTTAAATCTTCATTGAGTAGGGCATTCTTGTGGTGTAAAGCCTGTATTTTTATTGGTTTAAAATGTTTTTTAAATCCATTGATAATTACTAATTTTGCAAAATGTTTTTTAAAATGAGGAGAGTTTTTTCAATACTATTGATTGCCATTGCTTTACAATCATGTAGCGAGTACCAAAAAGTACTAAAGAACGATGATGTAAAAGCCAAATATGACATGGCCGAAACTTTCTATGAAGAAGGGGATTATAGAAGGGCGAATAGATTGCTTGAGCAAATAGCGCCCAAGTATGTAGGTAAACCCCAAGGCGAACGTGTAATGTTCTTTTTGTCCAACAGCTATTTTCAGCGTGGAGATTACAATAT
Source organism: Maribacter huludaoensis (assembly GCF_029350945.1). Taxonomy (GTDB): domain Bacteria; phylum Bacteroidota; class Bacteroidia; order Flavobacteriales; family Flavobacteriaceae; genus Maribacter; species Maribacter huludaoensis. The sequence goes on from NZ_JARKMS010000003.1 coordinate 194,468, forward strand.
GGCAGGCTACCAGTTTGAGCGTTTTGTAAAATCATACCCTAAAAGTGATAAAGCGGTTGAGGCAACATTCTTAGGAGCTAAAAGCTTTTATAAACTATCGCCGGAATATTCCTTGGACCAAACCGATACCGACAAGGCTCTATTAAAATTGCAGAATTTTATTAATACATATTCTGAATCTGAATTTTATGCCGAAGCAAATGCCATGGCTCAGGAGCTGACTACAAAAAAAGAACAGAAGGCATTTGAGATTTTAAAGCAGTATAATAAATTGGGTGAATTCAATTATGACATGCTGAAGTCTGCGGTAGCGGCTAGTGATAATTTTGTGTCAGATAATCCTGGCTCACCTTTTAGGGAAGAGGCAATGTTTGTAAAGGTTGAAGCGTTGACCCATATGGCGGTTAATAGTTTTGAGCAATTAAAGAAAGAACGTTTAAAGAATGCCAAAGCGGCTCATGCTGCCTTAATGAAGCAGTTTCCTGAATCTAAGTTTGATAAAGAGGCTACGGATTTAATTGAAAAGATTGATAAAGAATTACAACGTATGCAAGCGCAGACCGTTGAATCAAAATAAATAATTTAATTATGAATATGAACGATTTAAAAAACTCTAAAGCATCGGTATCAACGATAACCATTAACCGTAACGAGTTTGATCAGCCAACAGAAAATATCTATGAGGCTATTTCAATTGCTGCAAAGCGTGCTGTTCAGATCAACTCTGAAATTAAAAAAGAGCTTTTAGAGAAATTAGAAGAGTTTGCTACCTATAGTGATAGTTTAGAGGAAGTTTTTGAAAACAAAGAGCAAATTGAAGTTTCTAAGTTTTATGAAAAATTACCTAAGCCACACGCAATGGCGGTAGAAGAGTGGTTGATGGATAAAATCTACCATAGAAACACGGAAAAAGACGCTTAAGAAATATGTTGAACGGCAAAAATGTTCTTTTAGGAATCACCGGAGGCATTGCTGCTTATAAAACAACATTCTTAGTTCGTTTATTTATAAAAGCTGGCGCTAACGTTAAGGTTATACTTACCGATAGCGCCAGCTCTTTTGTTTCGCCACTTACGCTGGCTACTTTGGCCAAAAATCCTGTTGTTCTTGATTTTGTAAAAAAAGAGGAAAATACGGTAGATTGGAATCATCATGTAGAAATGGGGCTTTGGGCAGACCTAATGTTAATTGCACCGGCCACGGCAAATACCATGTCAAAAATGGCAACAGGTAATTGTGATAATATATTGATGGCTACTTATTTATCGGCTAAATGTCCTGTTTTCGTTGCTCCGGCAATGGACTTGGATATGTATAAACATCCAAGTACAAAAAAATCCTTAGATGAATTAACTTCATTTGGTAATGTCATTATACCGGCAACAAGTGGAGAACTGGCAAGTGGCTTACATGGTGAAGGCAGGATGGCAGAGCCAGAAGATATTGTAAACTTTATTAAAAATCAGCTGTCAAAAGGTTTGCCATTGTCCGGTAAAAAAGTGTTGATTACTGCGGGGCCAACGTATGAGGCTATTGATCCAGTGCGTTTTATAGGTAATCACTCATCAGGTTTAATGGGGTTTGAACTTGCTAAAACAGCTGCAGGTCTTGGTGCTGAAGTGTATTTGGTAAGCGGACCTACAAACCTTTCCGTTACCCATGATCTTATTCATGTGGTCAACGTAGTTTCTGCAGATGATATGTATCATATTGCCCAAATGTATTATGATGCATCGGATATTGTAATTTGTGCCGCTGCGGTGGCAGATTATAGGCCAAAGACCATTGCTGAACAAAAAATTAAAAAATCCGAAGAAAATTTTACCATTGAGTTGGTAAAGAATAAAGATATATTGAAAACCTTCGGTGATCATAAAAAACACCAATTTTTAGTTGGTTTTGCCCTAGAGACCGAAAACGAAATTGAAAACGCAAAAGGTAAACTAAAGCGTAAAAACCTAGATGCCATCGTGTTGAATTCAATGCGGGACAAAGGCGCCGGTTTTGGCGGTGTTACCAATAAAATTTCATTTATAGATACCAATTCTAACATTACTACGTTTGAACTAAAGACCAAGGCAGAAGTTGCCGTGGATATCTTCAATGAAATTATTAAAAGACGATATGCGTAAGGCTGTATTTTTATTTCTTTTCAACCTTTTTTGTTTTGTATCGATAGCACAAGAATTAAACTGTGCCGTTACCGTCAATTCAGATCAATTAACTCAAGGTGATCTTCAGGTTTTCAAAACGTTGGAGCGTTCGTTAAATGATTATGTAAATAAAACCAAATGGACCAATAGGGTCTACAAGGAAAATGAAAGGGTAAATGCCCAAATGTTCATTACCATAACCTCTTATGAGTCTAATAGTTTTAGTGGTAATATTCAAATACAATCTTCAAGACCGGTATATAATACCTCTTATTCTACGCCTATATTTAACTACAAGGACAATGCTTTTAATTTTAGGTACATAGAATTTCAACCAATGATTTTCAACGAGAACCAGTTTGAATCTAATTTGGTGAGCGTAATGGCTTATTATGTCTATGTCATATTAGGCTTGGATGCAGATACGTTTTCTTTGGAAGGTGGTACGGAATTTTACAGAAAAGCGCAGAATATTGTAACGCAGGCGCAAGGTAGCAATTCTGCCGGTTGGAGCCAGTCTGCCGATTCTAACCGGAGTAGATTTGAATTAATAGATAATCTTTTATCGAATACCTACAGGGAGTATCGTATTGCCATGTATAACTATCATAGAAAAGGACTTGATATACTACCAGATAATAATAGCACAGGTAAACAAGTAATTGCGGGTACTATGAATCTTTTTCAAACGATGATCAATAGACGGCCAAATGCCTTTTTAATTTCCACGTTCTTTGATGCAAAATCAGAGGAGATTAAGAATATTTTTTCTGATGGACCCAAGGTTGATATTGTAAAGCTAAAAGAAACATTGAATAAAATAGCGCCTTTATACGCTTCAACTTGGAACGATATTAAATATTGAACCATTTTACAAAACAGAATTATAGGTTACCTTTGTGAATCTAAAATTCTAACGCGTGCTTTCAACCCTTTCTATTTCTAATTACGCATTAATTGATCGTCTAGAAGTTGACTTCAATAAAGGTTTCACTGTTATTACCGGTGAAACAGGAGCCGGTAAATCTATTTTACTAGGTGGTTTGTCATTGGTGCTCGGTAAGCGGGCAGATTTATCTTCATTACGGGTAAAAGATCAGAAATGTATTATAGAAGGTACGTTTAAAATTGATACGTACGGATTACAGAATTTTTTCGAAGAAAATGATTTGGACTATGAAGATAGTACGGTTATTAGACGTGAAATTTTGCCAAGCGGAAAGTCAAGGGCCTTTGTGAACGATACGCCCGTTACTTTAGGTGTCTTATCAACTTTGGGTGAAAATTTAATAGATATACATTCACAGCACCAGACCATGCAACTTACCGAAAACGACTTTCAGTTAAAACTGGTAGATGCATTGGCAAACAATCAAAAAAGATTATCGGTATACAGAAAAGATTTAAAAGCTTACCGTAAGACGCAAAAAGAACTTGAGAAGCTGATCGAAGTGCAAAGTTCAGCAAATAAAGAGCAAGATTACAATACGTTTTTGTTAGAAGAGTTGGAAAAGGCACCTTTAAAAGTTGGTATTATTGAAGAGCTGGAAGAAGAATATGAGCAGTTGAACAATGTTGAGCTGATTATGGAGCAATTGTCTAAAGGGGATCAATTATTCAATGATGAGCAGATAGGTGTATTGCCCTTGGTGGCCGAAATGCGCCAATCTCTCTCTAAATTGGTAGATTTTGGCGGCAGCTATAAGGATTTGTTCGAGCGTGTAAAATCTGTAATGATAGAATTAGATGATATTAGTACGGAATTACAGCAGCTGCAAGAAGGTGTAGAGGCCAATCCAGATCAATTGGAACAAGTAAGCAATAAATTACAGTTACTATATAACCTATTAAAAAAGCACAATGTCAGTGATATTGCAGAATTGATTGTTATAAAGAACGATCTTGCCGATAAAGTCTTTGAAACTGCCAATTTAGATGATAAAATTGCGGCTAAAAAAACTGATATAGAGGACATGGCATCTGCATTAGAATCTAAAGCAATTGCGTTAAGGGAAAAGAGAAACTCCGTAATTCCTCAATTAAAGAAAAAATTGGAAACGGATTTGGGGCTGTTGGGTATGCCAAGTGCATCGTTTGAAATTAAATTACATGATGCCGAAACATTCACTACAACCGGTAAAGATGAGCTTTCATTTTTATTTACTGCAAATAGAGGTGGTAGCTATGGAGAATTAAAGAAAGTAGCATCTGGTGGTGAACTATCAAGAATAATGTTAGTGATAAAAGCGATACTTGCCAAGTATGAAAAATTGCCAACGATCATGTTCGATGAAATTGATACCGGTGTATCTGGTGAAATCTCTGACCGTATGGCAGATATCATGAAAGATATGAGTGCAGATCTGCAGGTATTCTCTATCACGCATCTACCCCAGGTAGCATCAAAAGGTAATAATCATTTTAAAGTTTTTAAAACTGAAGCTAAGGAGCGTACAATGACTAACTTAAAGAAATTGACAGATGATGAAAGAGTGGTAGAGTTGGCGCATATGCTAAGCGGTAAAGATTTGTCAGATTCTGCCCTGGCACATGCAAAGGAGCTTTTAAGTTCATCCACCGGTAATTGATACTATAGACTATAGGGTATTCTATATTTACTCAAATGATGCTGAATTTCTACGCATATATTAGCGCTATTGTTTTAGGGTATTTAAGTGGTACATCAATTCGCTATTAACATATTTTAGATATCTTTGAATTTTAAATTTAACTATACAATCGACCATCATGGGATATAACTTATTAAAAGGTAAAAGGGGAATTATATTTGGAGCACTAGATGAAAATTCTATTGCATGGAAAACGGCACAAACGGTACACGCAGAAGGTGGTACGTTTGTTTTAACAAACGCCCCAATTGCAATGAGAATGGGTCAAATAGACCAATTGGCAAAAGAAACCGGTTCAGAAATTATACCTGCAGACGCAACAAGTGTTGAAGACCTTGATAATTTGGTGGCAAAAGCAGTTGAAATATTAGGAGGGAAAATCGATTTTGTATTACATTCCATCGGTATGTCTGTAAACGTACGTAAAGGTAGGGCGTATACAGATGAGAAGTATGATTTTACTCAAAAAGGATGGGATGTTTCGGCATTATCATTTCATAAGGTAATGCAATCATTGTACAAAGCAGATGCAATGAACGAGTGGGGTAGTATTGTAGCGCTTACTTACATGGCAGCTCAAAGAACTTTCCCTGATTACAATGACATGGCAGATAATAAAGCATATTTAGAATCTGTAGCCCGTAGTTTTGGATATTTCTTCGGTAAAGAGAAAAAAGTACGTGTAAATACTATTTCACAATCACCTACGGCTACTACTGCTGGGCAAGGAGTAAAAGGTTTTGACGGGTTCATTAGTTATGCGGAAAAAATGTCTCCGTTAGGTAATGCATCGGCTCAAGATTGTGCAGATTATACCATAACCTTATTTTCAGATCTTACGAGAAAGGTAACAATGCAGAACTTGTTTCATGACGGCGGTTTCTCTAATACAGGGGTTAGCCAAGAAGTTATAGAGAAGTTTTAATCAAGATTTAAATTTTCCAATTTCATTGGAGCCTATTCATAAAAGGAGAGTTATAATGAACTTATCGTTTTCTTTTATCATTCCTGTATACAATAGACCCAATGAAATTAAGGAGTTGTTGGATAGTCTACGTTTACAGACCTATGACAATACTTTTGAGGTGGTCATCGTTGAAGACGGTTCTACTATTTCATCTGAAGAAGTAATAGGTGATTATGTAGACTATTTGGCAATTTCATATTATAAAAAGCCTAATTCTGGTCCCGGTGATTCCCGTAATTATGGTATGGCTAGGGCAAAGGGTAATTATTTTATTGTGTTGGACTCTGACTGTATTTTGCCCCCACAGTATCTTGTTGAAGCTGAGAAAAGTTTAAGGGATGATTTTGTGCATTGTTATGGTGGGCCGGATGCGGCGCATGAATCATTTTCTACCGTGCAAAAAGCCATAAATTATGCAATGACTTCTTTTTTGACCACAGGCGGAATTCGTGGTGGTAAAAAAGCGGTAGATAAATTTCAGCCCAGAAGTTTTAATATGGGCATTTCTAAAGAAGCTTTTGAGAATGTTGGCGGTTACGGCAACATTCATCCGGGTGAAGATCCAGATCTTACCATACGCATTTGGAACAAAGGCTATAAAACCAAATTGATTTCAGAGGCATTTGTGTATCATAAAAGACGAATAGACTGGAACAAATTTTATATTCAGGTCAATAAATTTGGGATGGTACGCCCTATATTAAATAAGTGGCATCCAGAAACTAAGAAAATCACGTATTGGTTTCCTACCGTGTTTTGCTTAGGGTTATTGGGCTCAATTATATTGGCGATAGCAGGGTTTATGGTGCCATTGTATTTTTATTCTTTATACTATCTGTTATTATTCATAGATGCCCTTAGAAAAACCAGTAATTTAAAAGTAGCCTTCCTGTCTTTAGTGGCAACAGCGATACAATTTTTTGGATATGGATACGGGTTTTTAAAATCAACCTTGTATATTAATTTCTCAAGTAAAAAGCCGGAGGAAATTTTTCCGAAATTATTTTTTAGTTAAAAGTGATGGAACGATTAGTAGAGTGGATAAAGACAGGACTTAAAAAGAGAAAGGTAAAAGTTTTTCTGGTATTCTTGTTGTGTGCCTCTCTAGCATGGTTAATCAACAAATTATCACTGACCTACACTAACAATACTACTTTTAAAGTTGAGTATATTAATGTTCCCAAAGAATTTTTATTGGCCAACACTCCTAAAGAAGAGATTGAGGTACGGCTACAAGCAGCGGGCTTTCAGTTTTTAGGCTATGAACTTAAACCTAAGCATGTACAATTAGATGTTAGCAAAGTAATGCACAAAGACGAGGCATATTATTTATCTGCAGATCAAATAAGAATACAATTAGAATCCCAGCTTAATAATTATAGTACCTTAACTGATTTTGATAGCGATGCTATATATTTTGATTTTACATCTTTAGAAACAAAAAAAGTGCCGGTAAAAGCTTTGGTAGATTTAACCTTTGCATCTAATCATATTCTTGAAGGCGAGATTAAAGTTGAGCCAGATTCAATACAAATTTCAGGACCTAAAAGCCAAATAGATACCATTAATCAAATCAAGACCACATTGTTTAAATCTGATTATATAAATAGCTCATTCTCAAATGAAATAAATCTACAGCTGCCAACACAATTAAAAGGAACAACTTTTTCAAGTAATAGTGTTACTATATCTGGTAAGGTGGTCAAGTTTTCGGAACAAGTTATTCAGGTTCCGGTTCATGTTATTAACCTGCCGGAAAATATTAAGGTTCGTACATTTCCTGAAATTGTTGAAGTACGTTGTCAGGGTACATTAGAGCATTTGAAAGAATTAGAGGTAGAAGATTTTTCGGTAGAGGCAGATTATTTAAAAGTTTCAAAAGAAACAGGAAATAGATTGTCTGTAACACTAAAAAAGTATCCAAGAGTATTACATAATGCCATAATGAATACGAATGAGGTTGAATTTATACTTCGAAGAGAATGATAACAATTGGTTTAACAGGAGGTATAGGTAGCGGAAAATCTACTGTTGCATCAATGTTCAAAGATCTAGGTGTGCCGGTCTATGATTCTGATCAAAGGGCAAAGCATTTAATGAATTCTTCTAAAGCAATTCATGACCAGTTGGTTGAATTATTAGGAGAGGAGGCGTTTCTTGATGGTAAATTAAATAGACCGTTTATAGCTAGTAAAGTTTTTAATGACAAGAACTTGTTGGCAAAACTTAATGACATAGTTCATCCGGTAGTTAGGGAAGATTTTGTAGCATGGGCCAAAAATCAAAATGCAAGATATGTAATTCAAGAAACGGCATTACTGTTCGAAAATAAATCTCAAGCATTGTATGATGAAGTTATTTTGGTTACTGCACCAAAAGAAGTAAGAATTGGTCGTGTATTGGCTAGGGATAATACAACAAGAGCGCAAGTTGAAGCACGTATGGACAATCAACTTGAAGACAAAATTAAATTAGAGTTGGCCAATTTTGTTATAGAAAATATTGATTTGGAAATTACTAAGGAAAAAGTGCTTCAAGTCCACGCATCTATCCTTACTGAACACTAGTTATTTAGCAATTTTAACATTTTTGTTAAGGTTAGGTTAAACGTACTTACCTCTAACTGTTAAATCTTTAATTTTAACACCCAATGAACAAAAAGTTATTTGTGCTCTTAGTGGTTTTGATGAGCCTTTCACTTGTTGGTCTGATTTTTGTTCAAAGTTTCTGGATCAGTAAATCCATAGATAGCGGAGAGGAGCAATTCTCTAGTAGTGTTTCTGAAGCATTGAACAGTGTTACCAACAAGATTACCGAAAGAGAAACCAAAAATTACTTTGATAGGTATTTACATGCAAAGGATAGTATTGGAGGAGAGCTTAAAGGTGCTCAGCTCACTAATTTTTTCTTTATTGATAGGGATATCAATTCTAATGAAATATTGTTGTACGAACACGGTATTTTAGAAGAGGATTATGGTATTTCTTCTACGTTCTTTGATAGTAGTGATGGTGCTGATACCACTATCATTAAAAATTTTACAAGTAAGCGAACTACCTCTATATTTAGGGAAGATTTTGATTTAGAAGGTAACACTCCACGTTTTAATCCTATTCAGAGGATTGAAAAAATTGGTGGTCTTAATAAGATGGAAAAGGCCGCCATGGAAGAAATGTTTATGGTTCATGCAAAACGTGTGCCTATTCATAAACGTGTTTCCAAACAAGAAATTGAATTGTTGTTACAGCGAGAGTTAGAGAATAGGGGTGTTGATATTGCTTTTGAATATGGAGTATATAGCAATGGTCTACCGACTAAGGTAAAATCTTCCAAATTTAAATACGCAGAATCAAATATCTATAAGTCTCCTATGTTTGTGGATTTTGAAGGTGTGTCAAATTTCGATTTGTTGATTTCTTTTCCCAAGAAAAAGCGATTTTTGGTACAGAATATTTTGGGTCTAGCGCTGCTTTCATTATTATTTACGATAATTATTGTAGTCGCGTATGCCGGGGCAATTTATCAACTTATACGTCAAAAACAGATATCTGAGATAAAAACAGATTTCATAAATAATATGACACATGAGTTCAAGACTCCAATCGCTACTATAAATTTGGCGGTAGAGGCAATTAGGAACCCTAAAATAATAACGGACCAAGAAAAGGTTTTGCGTTATTTACAGATGATTCGTGATGAAAATAAAAGAATGCATGCACAGGTTGAAAATGTACTTAGAATCTCTAAACTTGAAAAAAATCAGCTTGATATAAGTAAGGATAGGGTCAATGTTCACGACATTATAGAAGATGCCATTACTCACGTAGAGTTGATAGTTGATGATAGAGGTGGCTATATACATACCCATTTAGACGCTGAACGTTGCGAAGTTTTGGCCAATGAAATGCATTTTACCAATGTAATAGTCAATATGTTGGACAATGCGATCAAGTATTCTGAAGAAGCACCAAAAATAGATGTATTTACAGAGAGAGCTAAAAACTACATCATAATAAAGGTTCAGGATCAAGGTGCCGGTATGAGTAAAGCAGTGGTAAAGAAGGTATTTGAAAAATTCTATAGAGAGCACACAGGAGATTTACATAACGTTAAAGGACATGGATTAGGATTGTCTTACGTTAAAAAAATAGTTGAAGACCACCAAGGCGAAGTATATGCCGAAAGTGAAAAAGGAAAAGGAAGTACATTTTACATAAAATTGCCGTTAATATAAAAATATATGGAAACAATAAACAAGAAAATACTTTTAGTAGAGGATGACCCAAATTTTGGGATTGTATTGAAAGATTATTTGTCAATGAATGACTTTGACGTCACGTTGGCAAAGAATGGAATGGAAGGTTTTGAGAAGTTCAAAAAAGATAATTATGATATCTGTATTTTAGATGTGATGATGCCTTATAAGGACGGTTTCACATTAGCGAAAGAAATTCGTGAAAAGAATGAAAATGTACCTATTGTATTTTTGACGGCAAAAACAATGAAGGAAGATGTTCTTAAAGGATATAAAGCTGGTGCAGATGATTATTTGAACAAGCCTTTTGATTCTGAGGTATTGTTAATGAAATTGAAGGCTATCTTGCAGAGAAAAGCTTCTAATGGCTTGGCAGATAGTAAGAAGTTTGAGTTTACGATCGGTGGCTTTCACTTAAATTCAAAATTAAGATTCTTAAAATATAAAGACGAAGAGTCAATTAAACTTTCTCCAAAAGAGAACGAATTGCTACGTTTGTTAGCTTTACATGAGAATGATTTAATGCCAAGGGAATTGGCATTGACAAAGATTTGGAGAGATGATAATTATTTTACCTCTCGTAGCATGGATGTTTATATTGCAAAATTACGTAAGTATCTAAAAGTTGATGATACTGTTGAAATACTAAATATACATGGAGAAGGTTTCCGTTTAGTTGTAAAGGCAGAGGGAGAATAATTTTCTTAAGAACTAGTATAAAAAAAGCATCCTTTCCGGATGCTTTTTTATTTTATAGCTTTTCAATTATTTCCTTTACAATCTCATTGGGAGTCTGATCAATGGATACCGTTAGCGCATCTTTAGGAGTTTCAAGGTCATCAAATTGAGATTGTAATAAGCCTTTAGGCATGTAGTGGTTTTTGCGATTGTTAAGTCTAGCTTCTATAAGTTCAAAACTACCGTCCAAAAAAACGAATTGATGTTTATTCTCTAAATTTTTACCAAGTATAGCTCTGTATTTTTCTTTTAGGGAAGAGCAAACAATTACCGCTCCTGTAGCTAAATTTTCTAAACCTACCTCGTTAAGTTTTTCTAACCAACCTTGTCGATCATCATCGTTTAACGGGTGACCTTCACTCATTTTCTTCACATTTGCTTCTGGATGAAAACTGTCGCCATCAAAAAAAGGAAATTGTAATTTCTCTGCCAATAGTTGCCCAATGGTAGATTTTCCGCTGCCTGAAACACCCATTAGATATAAAATTTGTTTTTTAACCATGTTTTAAATTTACAATTTCATTATCAATTTTAGACAAAAGTGTTGTAGGCTCATAATCAAAATCAATCCATTTGGTATTTTTATTTCTCAAAAACCAAGTAAGTTGTCTTTTTGCAAATCTTCGTGTATTCTTCTTAATTTCAGAAATTGCGAATTCTAAAGTCCATTCGCCAGAAAAATACTTAAAAAGCTCCTTGTAGCCAACCGTTTGCAAAGCGTTCAAATCTTTAAAATCTGCCAAGCCCTCAACTTCCTGTAAAAGTCCTGCGTCCATCATTAAATCAACACGTTGGTTGATGCGTTCATAAATAATGGGTCTATCGGCTTTTAAGCCAATGGATACTACTTTGAATTCTCTTTCTGGCTTTGGTTTATTAAGAAACGAAGAATAGGTAGAGCCGCTGCCAATGGTAACTTCTAATGCTCTGATAACTCTTTGTGGATTTTGAATGTCAACCTTTTCAAAATATACAGGATCAAGTTGCTTTAATTTTACTTGTAAAGCTTCTATACCTTTTTCAGCTAGCTCTTTGTTCAAATCTTCTCGAATAGATGGATCAATGTTTGGGAAGTCGTTTAGACCATCTGTAACGGCATTTACATATAGTCCGCTGCCGCCAACCATAATAACCACATCATGGGTTTTAAAAAGATGAGATAATTTATCAATAGCTTCCCTTTCAAAATCGCCTACTGTATACTGTTCACTAATGCTTTTATGTTGTATAAAATGATGTTTTGCTTGTGATAGCTCTTCTAAACTTGGAACCGCGGTACCAATATTCATTTCTTTAAAAAACTGTCTGGAATCTGCCGATATAATTTCGGTATTATAATGCTGCGCCAAGAGAATTGCCAATTTGGTCTTGCCAATGGCAGTTGGGCCTACTACCGATATAAGAATTTTATTCATTTAAAATAGATCCACAGTTATAACAATGTGTAGCGTCATCTCTATGGCCTTCTTTACTACAGGTTGGGCAACATTGCGTATTGATATGGACATAACTTCCTGATGTCTTAAGGTCTGATGTATCTTTACTTTGCTTAGAAAATTCGGCGGTAACCATACCCGTAGGTACCGCAATGATGCCATAACCTAATAACATAATAATGGTTGCAATTGCTTGACCTTGTGGTGTAATCGGTGCAATATCACCATAGCCTACTGTAGTAAGTGTCACTATGGTCCAATAAATACTTGTGGGTATGCTTGTAAATCCTGCTTCATCACCTTCAACTAAATACATAAGTGTTCCCATCATTACCGAAGCAATAAGTACTGCAAACAGAAACACCGTAATTTTTGCCCTACTGGCCTTTAAGGCTCTTTTAAGTTGGGAAGCTTCGCCCAGAAAACGAGCAAGTTTTAAAATACGGAAAACCCGTAATAATCTAAATGCCCTAACCGCTAGTAATACCTGCGATCCGGCAAAAATATAGGAGATGTATAATGGTATGGTAGATAAAAAGTCTATAATGCCATAAAAACTAAAAATATAGGCGCTTGGTTTTCTTATAGATATAATTCTTGCAATATATTCAATGGTGAAGAAAATGGTAACGACCCATTCAAGCACAAATAAAATATCATGATATTCGGCATCAATAGCTTTTACACTTTCTAGCATGATAAGAATGACACTGAAAATTATGATTATGAAGAGAATTATATCGAACAATTTACCCATAGGGGTGTCCGCTTCATAAATTATTTCATGAATTTTATGTTTCCAAGGTGAAAGTTTTTCTTCTTCTTTCAAACTATTCGTTTATTTCTATTATTTTAAGTACCCTCTTCTTTCTTAAATACGATTCAATAAGATAATTGGCGTCAAGAGTACCGTTCATTGGTGTAATTATACTTTCTAATATATGAATATTATTTATTTGATAGTTCAAATCATAGAACCCAAAGCCCACTAAAGAGCCATTTTTAATTAAAATAGCACTTTGTTCGCCAATTTCTCGACCTTTGTCCACCACAATAACTTTTTTGCCTTTAATGCTATTTTGTGTAGTTGCCGCAATTACGCGTTTATTATATTCCTCAATACTTTCTTTATTGATACATGCTCCATTACAAGTGTTATTATCATAACCTGAACAATTATTTCGAGCTTCGCTAATACCGTTTACTTTTTCGCAAAGTTGAAACTCTTTGGTAATCTTGTACAAGTAATTCTTAGCACTGAATACACCGTTAAAAAGCCAAATGCTCTCTTTACATTCTCTATAAGGCTTAATATCTAGGGCAAAATAGCCATTTTCATTGACGCTTTTACAGATAGCATGACTGTACATTCTTTTTTTGGGGATGGTGCTATATTTTGGCCTAAGTTTTAATAGCTCTTCATGTTCTTTTAAAATGGCAATAAGTTCGTTGCCGGTAAGTTCAAAAGTTACCTTTTTAGTGTCTTTGGTTAATTTTCTGGACTTGGTATTGGTCTTGGTAAAAATTTGGTTGACCCTCTTTTTAATGTCGTTCGATTTGCTAAGGTGGATGATCTCCCCATCCTTATCATGCATGTAAAAAACTCCGGTTTTATTCGGTAAGTCTCTTACTATATCCAATTGTTTTTCAGATAGTTCGCCCTGTGTTTCTTTTCTGATAGTGTCTTTAATGATTATTTTTTCAGAATCTTTGGCAAGTAACAGTTTAAACAATTTTATAGTAGCCAAGGCATCACCGTTTGCACGGTGTCTGTCACTTACCGGTATGCCCAAAGATCGTACCAATTTACCAAGACTATAGGATTCGGCATCTGGTAGTAATAACTTTGAAAGATCTACGGTGCAAAGGGTTTTGCGTTCAAAATTATAACCTAAACGTCTAAATTCCGTTCTTAAAATTCTATAATCGAACTGGGCATTATGGGCTACAATGACCGTATCTTCTGTAATTTCTATAATGCGTTTGGCTACCTCGTAGAATTTAGGTGCAGTTCTTAGCATTTTGCTATTAATTCCGGTAAGTTTCACAACAAAAGGTTGTATTTCCCTTTCCGGATTTACCAAGCTAATGAATTTGTCGACTACCTTTTGTCCATCAAATTTGTGAATAGCAATTTCGGTGATACCCTCCTCATTAAATTTTCCTCCAGTAGTTTCAATATCTAAAATTGCGTACATGTAATAGTTTATAAATTATGGGGTAGATCTCTAGATATTAATTTCTTGATCCAAAGATACTACTTCCTATACGTACCATGGTACTGCCTTCTTCTATAGCTATTTTGTAATCACCGCTCATACCCATAGAAAGAGTGGTAAAATCCGAATAAGTACTTTGAAGTTTTACGAAAAGGGATTTAAGACTACTGAACTCTCTACGTACTTGTTCCATATTATCGGTAAAGGTAGCCATACCCATTAATCCTTCAATTTTTACATTTTTAAAGGCCTTAAATTCTTCATTATCAACTAGATCAAGTAGCTCTTCTTCGTTAAAGCCAAACTTGGTGTCTTCCTCGGCAATATGTACCTGAAGTAAACATGGGATAATGCGGTTATGCTTTTTTGCTTGTTTATTAATTTCTGCCAATAATCTAGGGCTGTCGACCCCGTGGACCAAAGAAACATACTCGGCCACATATTTAACCTTGTTGCGTTGAAGGTGCCCTATCATGTGCCATTTAATATCTTTTGGTAAGTTCTCCCACTTTTCCGTCATTTCTTGAACCCTATTCTCTCCAAAAACGCGTTGTCCTTGATCATATGCCTCTTGAAGGTATGATATTGGTTTTGTTTTTGAAACGGCAACCAAGGTAACGGACTCGGGAATGGTATCTTTTATGGCTAATAAGTTTTCTTTTATAGACATATATTTTACAGTTCTTAAGGACTCTTATTTTTTAAATTGACTTGATACTACCTCTGCCTTTCTATTTTCTGAATAATCATAAAAGCCTTCACCGGATTTTACACCTTTTTTGCCTGCCATGACCATATTAACAAGTAATGGCGATGGTGCATATTTAGGATTTTTAAATCCGTCGTGCATAACGTTTAAAATGGAAAGACAAACATCTAAACCAATGAAATCAGCTAATTGTAATGGTCCCATAGGGTGCGCCATTCCCAACTTCATTACCGTATCTATTTCTTCAACACCTGCAACGCCATGATGTAAGGTTTCAATAGCTTCATTGATCATGGGCATTAAAATTCTATTTGCCACGAAACCAGGATAGTCATTTACTTCCGTTGGAGTCTTACTTAATTTTTCGGAAAGTTCCATGATAGCTGTAGTGGTCTCGTTAGAAGTACTATATCCACGAATAATCTCTACTAATTTCATAATAGGAACCGGATTCATAAAATGCATTCCTATCACCTTATCAGGTCTACTGGTAGCGGCAGCTATCTGTGTTATTGAAATTGAAGAAGTATTTGAAGCTAAAATGGTATTAGCGTCGCAAACGTCATCAAGTTCTTTAAAGATTTTAAGTTTTATAGTTACATTTTCTGTGGCAGCTTCAATAGCTAGATCAACATTAGATACACCAAGCTTTAACTCTTTAAAAGGTGTAATGTTGACAAGCGTATTTTTTTTGTCATTTTCACTGATTTTATCTTTCGCCACCATACGGTCAAGGTTTTTTGTAATGGTAGCAATACCTTTGTCCAATGCATCTTTAGAAACATCAATTAGGTGTACTTTAAAATTGTTTTGGGCAAATACGTGGGCAATACCATTACCCATAGTACCAGCACCTATAACTGCAACTGTTTTCATATTTTATTTGGATTAAATGCTGCAATAATCTGTAATGCAACTTTTAGTGCTTGTGTTCCTTGTTTTAAACTTACTATAGGAGTTGAATTTTTTGTAATAGCATCCGCAAAAGACTCTAGTTCATCTAAAATGGCGTTATTGCTCTCAATGGACGGATTTTCAAAATAAATCTGTTTTTTAACGCCTTCCGCATTTTGTAAGATCATATCAAAATCACCCGGTTCTTTTGGGGCATCTTTCATTTTTACGACCTCAACTTTCTTTTCAAGAAAATCAACGGATATATACGCGTCTTTTTGAAAAAATCTGGATTTTCTCATATTCTTTAAAGAAATTCTACTGGCCGTTAAATTTGCTACGCAACCATTTGCGAACTCTAAGCGTGCGTTTGCAATATCCGGTGATTGACTAATGACCGAAACACCGCTGGCATTTACCTGTACCACTTCAGAATTAACAACACTTAATATAGCGTCGATATCATGAATCATTAAATCAAGAACTACAGGTACATCTGTGCCTCTAGGATTAAATTCTGCCAATCTATGTGCCTCAATGAACATTGGTTCTTTTATGGCATGTTTTACGGAAGTAAACGCAGGGTTAAAACGTTCTACATGACCCACTTGTCCTTTAATGCCATATTCTTTTTCTAAGGCCAGTAATGAATTAGCTTCCTCTAAGGTATGGGTAATAGGTTTTTCAATAAATATGTGCTTACTTTTCCCAATTGCTTTCTTTGCACAATCATAATGAGAAAGGGTAGGGGTTACAATATCTACAACATCAACGGCATTAATGAGATCATCAAGATTTTGGAAATAAGTATATCCAAATTCAGAACTAACCTTTTCGCCATTAGAACTGTCCGCATCGTAAAAACCGACAAGTTCATATTTTTGAGATTCTTTTAGAAGTCTAAGATGTATCTTGCCTAAATGCCCAGCTCCTAAAACACCAACTTTTAACATTTATTTCGTTTTCCTCAAAAATACGCATAGTTAGGTACTTTTATCCTATGCTGTATTTCAAATTTGGAAAAAAATAAGGATAAGTTTTTGCTTGTACTACCATCATATAAAGAACTTTGTTAACTTTGAGGTACAAACCGACTACCATTGAAAGATACCTTAAAACACAGGGGAATGCGCAATCATTTAGCGCAAGTATTGATAAACAAAGGAATAGCCGATAAAAAGGTTTTGGATGCCGTAAGGGAAATACCTAGACATTTATTTATGGATAGTAGTTTTGAGGGGCATGCTTATCAAAACAAAGCATTTCCTATAGCTGCCAATCAAACAATTTCTCATCCGTACACGGTTGCATTTCAAACTGAATTGTTAGAATTGGAACCAGGGCAAAAAGTTTTGGAAATTGGCACCGGTAGCGGTTACCAAACAGCGGTACTTCTAAAATTAAAAGTTAAGGTCTATACTGTTGAAAGACAGTTAGAGTTGTTTAAAAAAACCAGCATCTTTTTTAAAAAAATGGGTTACAGGCCAAAGCAGGTAATTTTTGGCGATGGATATAAAGGATTGCCAAAGGAAGCTCCATTTGATAGAATTATTGTAACCGCTGGTGCACCAGAAGTGCCCAAAGCTTTATTATCTCAGTTGAAAGTTGGCGGTAGATTGGTAATACCAATTGGTTTTGAAGAACAAATAATGACTTTGTTCGTTAGAACTACGGAAAAAGAATTTTCAAAGACGGAGTACGGTTCGTTTAGATTTGTACCGTTATTGGAGAATAAGAATTAGCCGTTAAAATTTTTCTTTATACGATCAAGATCTCTCTTGTTATCGCGATCTTTAATAGATTCTCTTTTGTCGTAAAGTTTTTTACCTTTTGCCAATGCAATTTGCATTTTGGCAAATCCTCTTTCATTGACAAAAACGCGTAGTGGAACAATCGTTAAACCAGAAGTATTTACTTCCTTACTAAGTTTTTTTAATTCTCTTCTCTGCAAGAGTAATTTTCGTTCTGCCTTTGGTTTATGGTTAAAGTGAGATGCATGGGAATATTCATCAATTTGCATGTTTATTACAAAAAGCTCCTCTTTGTCATTAAATTCACAAAAACTTTCTGAAATAGACGCTCGTCCTTCCCTAATAGCCTTTATTTCAGTACCTGCCAGTACGATACCTGCTGTATATTTATCCAAAAGCTCATATTCAAAACGAGCTCTTTTGTTCTTAATGTTTATAGTATTCTGCATCACAAGCAAAAGTAATAACATTTCAATGAATGTCTTATACTTTTAAAATTTATTGCTAACTATATATATTGTTGTTAGTATTAATCAGGGCAGTTACAATTAAAAATCAATTTTTCAACCGAAGGTGTACCGTTAATAATTTTAACTATAAATAACGTACCATTTTCGCTATCGTCAATATCATAATACTTTTGTTCGTCAATTAACTTATTGACAAATTCAGGAGTAGTGTTACTGTGACCTACTATTAGGACATTGTTGTTTAAATTATCGGCCTTAAATTGTGCAATATCAATGGTGCTTGGGTCGTAGTACTGTACATCTATATTTTGTTTAACCGATGTAGGTGCTGCCGTCATTGCCGTTCTATTGTAGTCAGTTGAGTAAATGGCGTTAAGTTCCGTGTCTGCAAGAATTTCTGCCCAATGCATAGCTCTTCCTAATCCTTTTTGGTTAAGTTCTGGGTCAGGGTCGTCTGGATTGTTTCTATTTTTTTCGGCATGTCTAATAAGATAAAATGTCGAAATTGATGTTTGTTCTTGCGCTGTATCATTTACTGGCTCATCTTTGCAAGAAAGATTGATTGCTAGAAATATTAAAAGAACAATTTTTAATGCTTTCATGAAATTTTGTTTGGTGTATTAATTTAATAACTAAAATTACTTCAAAATAGTACTATAAATAGTCTATTTTTTGTTTTTTTGCATATGAAAAAAATTTGTGGGGCACTTCTTATCGGTTTTGTAGTTCTAGGTCTTAAGGCCCAAGAGGTCGTACTTCCTACTGATTTCAGGCAGCAAAATCTCACTGAATACAACAGTAGTTTAATAAATCCGGCTTATAGTTTAGGTCGTAACAATCCCTCATCTGTAGCATTGTGGACTAGATGGCAATGGCAGTCTTATGATGGAGACCCAACAACGTTATTCTTAAATTATACGGCAAGGCTGAATGATGTTTCTGCCGCAGGTGTTGGTTTTTTTCAGCATAATACAGGAATTTTTCTTAATACGGGAGCTGCTCTAAATTATGCTCACACCATAGAATTAAGTGATGGAGTAATTTTAGGTGCTGGTTTAAACGTTTTCGCTTTTCAACAAAAATTAGCGGACGATCGTTTTTTTGTACCGAACCCCATACAGACCACTGCAGAAAACGATTTCATATTACAAATGGCGCCAGGCGTTAATTTAAGTATAGACAGGTTCAATATTGGATTGGTCTCTGAAAACCTTTTCGATTATAATTTTACCTCCAACGAGCGTAACACAAGTCCTGAAGATAGAATGTTTCAGACTTTGGTGAGCTATGATTTTCCTGTTAGTGTATTAAGTACGGATGATAATTCAGTTTTAAGACCTATGCTATATTATAAGACTATCCCTGGATTGGATAATCAAATAGGGCTGACTACATTATTGACTACAGATAAATATTGGGCACAGGCCGGTTATAATAGTTTTTACGGGTTTTCCGGTGGTTTAGGGGGGCGTTTCTTTAAACGATTGTCTTTTGGTGCATTGATTGAAGTGGGAACAAGTTCAGAATTAAAAGGACAAGATCCGTCATTTGAATTGGTAACATCTTATAAACTGGGAACCTTACGTACACCAGAGGAGAAACTTGAAGAACAGTTAATTGCGGAGGAGCAAAAACGTAAACAGGAAATTTTGGTAAAACAAGAAGATAATGTAATTGTATCCAATGAATTGACAAAGGCAGAGAAATTGGCTCTTAAACGAGAATCTAAGAAGCAAGAACGTTTGGCACTTATTGAAAATAAAAGAATAAAGGATAGTATTCAAAATGCTTCAAGTAAACCAAAATTGGCCGTAAAAGAATCAAGAAGGGATATTAGAAGAAGAAAAGATTCTATAGAGAATGCCAGGGCAGAACAGGCTTTGGTAGCGGCCAAGGCATTGAAACAGCAAAAATTGCAAGATTCTATAGCAACGGTAAAGAAAAATGAAGCAGCTGCTTTGGCACTAGCCCAACAACGAAGGCAAGATTCTATTGCCCAAAGCCAGGCTTTGGCCATGAAAAATGAAGTAGTAAAAGTTAGGGCTGGCGAAAAATACGAGGAAGTGACAAAAGAAGGTTCCTTAGAGCCAGGTTACTACCTAATTGCCAATGTGTTTGGGACTAAAAAGTATTTAGATGCTTTTATCTTAGATATGCAAAAGCGTGGAATAAATGCTAAATCATTCTTTAGACAAAAGAATAAATATAACTATGTGTATTTGGCTAAATATAATTTTATAAAGGAAGCTAGAGAAGCTAGGGACTCTAAACTAAATGGAAAATACACTGATAAATTATGGATATTCAGGGTTACCGGAGAGTAGAAAATCTAATAGTTTTCACAGGGGTAACTTTTTGTTATAGCTTTACGTAATTATAGATTTACTTTAATTCCCTTTTAATAAGAACATCTAAATAGGTAACTGTATTCAATAAGTATTTGCGATCTTTTGTTAAGGTAGCCATTGAAATTGCGCCTTGTATAATTGTAAATAGTTGTTTTGAGAATTGCAAAGGAGATACCGGTAGTTTAAATTCTCCGTTATTAATGCCGTTTTCAAAAACCAAAGCAATTTTTCCTTCAATTTCCTTGACAGTTTCTTTTGCTGCAGCTGCAAGTAGTTTATTATTGTGTTGGGCATCAATACCAACGTTTAAAATAGGGCAACCACCCATATTCAAAGTAAAAATGTCATATTTTTTATAGAAGTTGATCAAATTATTAATTTTGTCCATGGCCTTGCCGTCAATTGACAATTGCTCGTCAATGGCAGTAAGTAATAAACTTCTATTATATTCAAAAGCAGCTAGGGCAAGTGCTTCTTTGTTTTCAAAATTACCATAAAGCGCACCTTTGGTTAAGTTGGTGGCGCCGGTTAAATCACTCATACTAGTGCCCACATATCCATGTTTGTTAAAAACAGGTGCGACAGTCTCAATAATAAATGCAGTTGTTCTTTCGGCTTTGGTTGACATAATAGACTGTTTTAATGCGAATATAAATAATCTATACTGTATGGTATATACTGTTTATAAAAAAAAAGCGTCCATATATTTTATATGAACGCTTTTCTAACAAATTATTAAAATTAAACCGTTATTTCTTCCTGATTTCTAAAGACCAGGCTATTATCAAAAGCATCTAACAACACAACGCTTTCAGCTTTGATTTCACCACTCAACAATGCTTTTGACATATTATTAAGTACTTCTTTTTGGATAGTTCTTTTTACAGGTCTTGCACCAAATTGTGGGTCATAACCTTTATCCGCCAAATAATCTATGGCTTCTTCCGTGGCATCTAAAGTAATTTGCTGATTATCCAGCATTTTCTTTAAACTCTCTAGTTGAAGCTTAACAATTTCTTTGATATTATCTTTCGTTAAAGGTGTAAACATGACTATGTCATCAATTCTATTGATAAACTCCGGTCTAACGGTCTTCTTCAATAGACCCAGCACTTCAATCCTTGCGGCTTCGGTTGCACTATAAACGTCTACGGCATTTTCAAAAGTGTCTTGGATAATGTCGCTACCCATATTGCTGGTCATGATGATAATCGTATTTTTAAAATCTGCGACCCTTCCTTTGTTATCGGTCAATCTGCCTTCATCAAGGACCTGTAATAAGATATTGAACGTATCTGGATGTGCTTTTTCGATCTCATCCAATAATACAACTGAATATGGTCTTCTGCGTACGGCTTCAGTTAATTGTCCGCCTTCATCATAACCTACATATCCTGGAGGCGCACCTACAAGTCTACTGACCGAATGTCTTTCTTGATATTCGCTCATGTCTATTCTGGTCATGGCATTTTCATCATCAAATAAATATGATGCCAAGGTTTTTGCCAATTCAGTCTTACCTACGCCGGTTGTACCTAGAAAAAGAAAAGAACCTATAGGTTTTCTTGAATCCTGCAGGCCGGCCCTACTTCTACGTATGGCATCTGAAACCGCCTCAATGGCCTCTTCTTGACCAACAACACGCTTATGGAGTACTTCTTCAAGCTTCAACAACTTTTCACGTTCGCTCTGCAACATTTTTGTGACAGGAATGCCGGTCCATTTAGCAACTACTTCGGCAATATCATCACTGGTTACCTCTTCTTTGATCAACGTACCGGAATGTTGCTGTTTAGCTAAATTGTCTTGTAGCTTAGTAAGGTTTTCTTGAGCTTCTTTTATTTTGCCGTATCTAATTTCCGCAACCTTTCCATAATCACCATTTCTTTCGGCACGCTCGGCTTCGGCTTTAAAGTTTTCAATGTCAAGTTTTGTCTGTTGAATATTGTCAACTACAGATTTTTCGCTTTCCCATTGGGCAAAAATTTCATTTCGCTCTTCCTTCAAATTTGCCAAATCTAAGTTTAGAATCTGTAGTTTTTGAGTGTCGTTCTCCCGCTTAATAGCTTCTATTTCAATTTCGATCTGCATAATCTTGCGGTCAAGAACATCTAATTCTTCAGGTTTGGAGTTTATTTCCATTCTAAGCTTAGAAGCGGCTTCATCCATAAGGTCAATGGCCTTATCTGGTAAAAATCTATTGGTGATATACCTTTGTGATAATTCTACCGCAGCAATTACCGCTTCATCTTTAATGCGCACTTTATGGTGTGCTTCATATTTTTCTTTAATACCTCTAAGAATAGAAATGGCACTCTCGGTATCTGGCTGATCTACAACTACTTTTTGAAATCTTCTTTCCAGAGCTTTGTCCTTTTCAAAATACTTTTGGTACTCGTCTAATGTAGTTGCGCCAATTGATCGTAACTCGCCTCTTGCCAAAGCTGGTTTAAGAATATTGGCCGCATCCATAGCACCTTGACCTCCGCCGGCACCAACTAAGGTATGTATTTCATCTATGAACAAAATAATATTGCCATCTGCACTAACTACCTCTTTAATAACCGCTTTCAGCCGTTCTTCGAACTCGCCCTTGTACTTTGCCCCGGCGATCAAAGCGCCCATATCTAAAGAATAAATTATTTTATCCTTTAGATTTTCAGGAATATCTCCTTGTATAATTCTATGTGCCAAACCTTCAACGATAGCCGTTTTACCTACGCCGGGTTCACCTACAAGAATGGGGTTGTTCTTTGTACGCCTTGATAGAATTTGTAGAATTCTACGAATTTCTTCATCACGCCCAATAACAGGATCCAGCTTGCCGCTATCTGCAAGTTCATTTAAGTTCTTTGCATACTTTTTTAGAGAATTATAGCTGTCTTCCGCACTTTGTGAAGTAACTTTTTCTCCATTGCGCAATTCATTTATGGCTGCTATTAAATGCTTTTCTGTAGCCCCTTGATCTTTTAAAATCTGGGCTATTTTACTTTTAGATTTTAATATGGCCAAAAAGAGATGTTCTATAGAAACATATTCATCTCCCATATTTTTAGCACTGATACTTGCTTCGTTCAGCGTTTTTCCGGCCTCTCTTGAAAATTGAATATCGCCGCCTTCTACTTTAGGAAAACTTAAAAGTTCTTTTTCTATGATTTGCTGAACCAATGAAAAGTTAATTCCCAATTTTTTTATTAAAAAGGGCATTACATTCTCTTCAACTTCTGTAAGCGCTTTAAAAATATGTTCGTTCTCAATTTGCTGATGTCCGTTATTTTGGGCAATCAGCTGGGCCTGTTGTATGGCCTCTTGTGATTTTATAGTAAAATTATTTATGTTCATTTTCTTTGGGTTTTAGTTTATTGTAATACTTTTGATATGTATTTGTCAACAATCTTACCAATTGAACTTACAGGACAAAATGACTGTAAATAAAAGAAATTAGGTGACAATTAGTCAGTTGCACCTTGATGAATACACAACATTAAATTAAAAATTTTATGGGAATATTTGGTGGTTTATTTGGTTCTAAAAGTGAAGGTGAAAGTGGTTCTTCCAATATACCTTGGATACCTTTAAATACCGTAGACCAACTTGGTACAATTAAAGAAAAATCTAGCAGTAGGCCTCAGGTAATATTTAAACATTCTACAACCTGCGGTATAAGCAGAATGGTGCTTAATATGTTCAAGAGTAGTTACAGTTTGCAAGATGGGCAAATGGATCTTTACTTTTTAGATTTGTTGGCTAATAGAGACGTGTCCAATGCCGTAGCATCAAAGTTTGGGGTAATGCATCAATCTCCTCAACTATTGATCATAAAAAATGGAGTAGTGGTTATACATGATTCTCATGGTGCAATATCAGATATTAACTTAGAGAAATACATTTAAAAAAAGCCCCTTCAAGGGGCTTTTTTAATTGAAACGTTGTTTGTTCAGTATGTCGATAAGATTATTCTTTAAATCCTCACCGGCATCATATACCATTTGTTCGTTACTGGGAAATGGAATCCTTGCCAGCTGTAAGAAAGACATCAAATCATTATCTAAAGCTCTTTTGTCACCGTCATAATTGGCATATATATGTTCAAATATAAATTGACTAGATAACGGGTATTGATTTACTTTTTGTTTTTTCTTTAAATCAACAAAACTAACTACGCCTTTAACTTCGGCACTTTTGTATTGTGTAAACTGATAAAAATTGCATCTAACAGTTTTAAATTTATCTATCTTAATACTATTGCCTAGGCTATCGTTAACAACGTTACCGTTACCATCCTCTAAAAAGGTATAGCCATCCTTAATTTGACGCTCTTTGCTAATTTGCTTCTCCCTTATCTGTTCCGGAGAAATATCAATATTCTGAAATGAAACTTCCATTTGGTAATCATATAGTTGATTTTGTATTCTTTTTGTATGGTATTCTGTCCAATTAGAATTTAATCCGAATATATTTAAATTTAATAGTTCGTCTTCCAGCCTTTTGGGAATTATCTGATCGGTATTATTGACCATGTCCACAATTATATAATCTAACCCTTTTTGATAGGCTTCGTCTATTTTAGACATCACATCCTTATAGTTTGGGTTAATCTCATTTAGATAAATAAGATTGTTATACGCTTTTCTAAAATCAGATTTGTAATTGGCTTCCTGTAATACTTTAGTGGCATTGGTATAGAGAAAATTAGACAATTTTGATTTAGCGGCAATTAACTCATCATCGTAATTTTTAAAAACAAAATTTGCTTTTCTACCTTCATCCGTAACGTATAATGGTAACAAAGGCCGAATTCTTTCTTGAATAGATTTCAATCTAGCATAGCTATTATAGATTTCCTCATAATTTTTTGCATTGCCATCTTTTTTTAGAAATTTAATATGCTGTAGCTCTCTATCTGTATTCTTTTTATATCCTTCTTCTAACAGAATTATGTATTGTTGGTTGCTCTTCTTGGTCTTGTTTGTAGCAATGTTAGCAACCGCTTTGTTGATGGCAGTTTCATAATTACCTGTATTAAGGGCCTCTTGAGTTTTTTTAACTCCACTACATGAAAGTAGTATTCCGATAAAACTAAATAGTAGAAATTTTCTCATGTCTATTATTTTTAGGATTTATAATAGCTATTCAACAGCCGTGCCACAAAAAGGTTTTAATTAAACGTTATGGGATAAGTAATAGTATATATTCGATAATGTGCTCCATCCATTTGGGGATTAAGTATCTATAAAGAGTGTAGTTATTAACTAATTTTAATAAATAAGTTAAGTGTTTGTGTACTTTTTTATATTTCTTTAAAAGTGCTATTTGTATTTTTGCCACTTATTTAAAAGATATAGTACCATGCAACGCGATACCACAATTTTTAATCTTATTGAAGAAGAGAAACAACGTCAAATCAATGGAATTGAGCTAATTGCTTCTGAAAATTTTACTAGTCCTCAAGTAATGGAGGCTCAAGGCTCTGTGCTTACAAATAAATATGCCGAAGGATACCCGGGTAAAAGGTATTATGGCGGGTGCGAAGTAGTGGACAAAGTTGAGCAATTGGCAATTGATAGGGCAAAAGAGCTTTTTGGTGCAGCTTATGCTAATGTACAGCCACACTCTGGTTCTCAGGCCAATGCAGCGGTTTATCATGCATGCTTAAAACCCGGTGATAAGATTTTAGGGTTTGATTTGTCTCATGGTGGTCACTTGACACATGGATCGCCCGTTAATTTTTCCGGTAGATTATATACACCGGTATTTTACGGTGTTGATAAAGAAACAGGAAGGTTGGATTATGATAAAATTCAAGAAATAGCTACTAAAGAGCAACCAAAGTTGATTATTGCAGGTGCATCGGCATATTCAAGAGATATGGATTTTGAGCGTTTTCGTAAAATTGCAGACAGTGTAAATGCTATTTTACTTGCAGATATTTCTCACCCGGCAGGTTTAATTGCCAAAGGACTTTTAAGTGATCCAATTCCTCATTGTCATATTGTAACGACAACTACTCATAAAACATTACGAGGACCAAGAGGTGGGTTAATATTAATGGGTTCTGATTTTGAGAATCCATTCGGAATCAAGTTGAAAAACGGAAACTTAAGAAAAATGTCTGCTTTGTTGGATTTGGCTGTTTTCCCAGGAAATCAAGGTGGTCCTTTGGAACATGTCATTGCCGGTAAGGCAATTGCATTTGGTGAGGCCCTGACCGATTCTTATGCGACATATATAGCACAAGTAAAGAAAAATGCAGATGCCATGGCAACGTCTTTTGTTAAACGTGGATACAATATAATCTCTGATGGTACCGATAATCATATGATGCTGATTGACCTTAGAAATAAAGATATTTCAGGAAAAGACGCGGAAAAAGCTTTGGTGCTGGCAGATATTACTGCAAATAAGAACATGGTGCCATTTGATGATAAATCACCTTTCGTTACTTCAGGAATACGTTTTGGTACCGCTGCAATTACAACTAGAGGATTGGTTGAGAGCGATATGGAAAAAGTGGTAGATTTTATTGATCAGGTAATTACAAACCCTGAAAATGAAGCTATCATAAAAGATGTAAGAGCAAAAGTAAATGCAATGATGAGTACTAGACCAATTTTTAATGCTTAATTAAAAATTGAAAAAGATTTAGAGTTTTTATTCAGATAAAAACTCTAAATCTCCACTTACATAGGTGTTTTTGAGTACATCATAAATAGATGCTTCGTCATCTTTGTCAAGGTAAATCCCCCAAAATTCCGAATATGTTTTTGGTGCAGTATTAATTTGATCTTCGTTAGCTTCCATATTCTCAATACTGTCTTCAAATATGGGAACAAAAATTTCATATGGTTTTTGAGTAAGTCCTCTGGTTAAAAAAACATAGTTAAATGCAATCTGCTTTAAAATGTCATTTAATTGAGTGGGTATACTCTTGTCGTAAATACGTTTTATTACAATACTAGTGTCATTTAAAAAGAATGTAAGTTCTTCAATATCAATATTGTATTTGTTTTTTGTGTTCAATATTTCTAAAGCATGTTGTAACGGAGATTCCTCTGTTCCACTATTTCCCCATCTACCTGTATTAAAATGAGATAGTAATTCCAATAGATCTAAATTACAGGATACTTCCAATACTAAACTAATAGAATTGAAAGTAATGTGCTTGTTGTTGAGCTGTACATTTGAAAAATAATGAAATCCTAGGGAACTTAGAAATGTATCTATACCAACGATTTCTTTGGTATATTCTAATTTTGAATTGTTGATGAAATTTTCGAAATTAAAAGGCATATAGGTGGAAATTTATAGCATTTCTTTGTTATAAAGATACTTTTCTAACTTCGTAATCTGACCTAGGAAAACCTTAGAATTTCAGAGGATATTATTATAAAATAACTTTGTATTTTGTAATAGGCTGATAATTAAACACTTATTAAAAGTAGTATTCTAGAGGAAACCACGTGTTTTGGCTTCATTAATCAGGGCCAGATCATTACCGTTCTTAACATCGAATAATGCCTTAAGTTGTCTTTTTCTGGCTTCAACGGTTGTGTTTGCAGATCCAATTAAAGGCGCTATATCTCTAGTGTGTATTCCTTGAGAAAGATGGTAAAGGATCTTTTGGTCTTGCTCATCTATAATGATATCTGTGGACATTCTGCGACGTATAGCTGACAATGCACTGGCGGTATAATACGGAGAGCCGTTAATTATAGTTTCTACCATAGTCTTAAGAGACATTTCATCTATCTCTGATTTTACCATATATCCGTCAGGATTTACCGTTTTAAAAATGTTATTAATTCTATAGTTGTCGCTGTAAGATGACATGAAAACGACTTTTGATTTAGGTACCTCTGCTCTTGCCACAATACCTAAATCTACTCCTGTCCTTGGGTCTTTTGATTCTGGTGAGAATAATTGGATATCTAAAAGAATAACATCATACGGTACTGCTCGTTTAGAATTCTCTATTTTTAACTTGCCTTTTTCAAAACTGGTAGCAATTTCAACTTTAACATTAAAATCTGTAAAATCAGAATCTTCCAGGATATATTTATATCCTAGAGCTGTCATTTCGTGGTCATCTACCGTTAAAATTCTTACCGTGTTCATAGTTTCGGGGTCTATTATAATTTACTAAACGTTTTTAAATTAAATATTATTATCGGTGTTATTTTTAATATCCTCTATAATAGGAATATTTAAAGAAATAGTAGTGCCTTCTCCTTGTCTTGAGTCTATATGAAACGTTCCGTTTAATTTGTTCATTCTAGAAGTAATATTTCTTATACCTATGCCTTTTTTACCTTTGCTTACGTTGTAGCCCACGCCGTTATCGCTCATAATTACATTGAAGTCATTGTCATTTCTATAAAAGGTAACTTCAAAATAGGAGCATTTAGAGTGTTTGATCGCATTTTGAAATGTTTCTTGAATAATACGATAAACATTAATTTTAATTTCTCCGGCCAAACTATCCCAATTTTCATCTTCATTAAAATGGAAGTAGGTCTTAATTTTATTGTTCTTGTTATTGGCAAGAAGTGTTTCGACAGAATCTGTAAAATTGTTTATTTTTTGATATGCACTATGGCTAAGCTCGTGAGATATTGACCTTATTTCGTTCTCAATTTCTTGTAAGGATCCCAGGGCTTTGGATTTTTCTTGAATTGCCTCATCTGTAGTCCTTTTGTTTAAGCCGGTAAGTATCATTCGTGCTCCAAGCATTTTTCCAAGCACGCCATCGTGTAGTTCTTCTGAAATTCTTTTTTGCTCTAGGCGCTTAACTTCATCAACTTTTTGCTTTTGCATAAGCATTAAATTGAAAATTTCTTGATTATTAGCCTGTTGTTGTTGATCAAAACGTAGTTTTTGATTCTTGGCCCTTTGGTTTATTATTATGTAGATGGAAAGACCAAGTAAGAAGAAGCCTGTTGCTATACCGATCCATATTTGTTTTTGTTTGGAGAGTGTTTCCTTTTCACTTTCTAGCTCTATATTCTCAGCTATAAATTCATCGGTTTCAAAACGTATACGTGCAAACTTATTCTGTTGTTTTCGTTCTTCTATTTGTAAACTGTCATTAAGCTCGGTATAATTTTTAAAATATTCAGGGGCATTAGATTTATCTAATTCTGCCAGGTACAGCCAAGTTTTTAATAATTGTTCATTAGCGCTTCCTTCCACTGATAATCTTTCGGCAATTTTGGCTTTTTCAATAGCTCCTAAAGTATCTGCAGCGTAGGCCTTGTATTCAGAATAACTGTGATAGCTTGATGCCAAACTGCCGGTATCGTCTTGTTGCGCTTTAATATCGATTGCCTTCTTTAATAATTTTTCTACGTCAACAGTGTCTTTAAAATATAATTTTGCGGTAGCAAGATTGCTAAGTGCTTTGGAATATAATACCGGATGTTTTTCGTAGATATTTAGTTTGCCTAAAACTTCATTAAAATTTTCTATGGCCTTTTTATACTCTTTTTTATCTCTGTAAATGACCCCTATATTATTAATTAAACTAGCCTTGTGAATTTCTGAATTAGGAATTTTGTCCAAATAATAAAGCGCTTCATTGTAGTAAGAAAGTGCTTTGTCATAATCTTTTAAATCGTTTAAAACTATGCCTAGTATATTATAAGATTTGTACAACCCTTTGGTGTCTTCAATTGAATTATAAATTTCAATTGCTTTTATAATATTTGCTTCGCTGCCTACGTAGTCTTTAATTTTCATTTGAATAACAGCCTTTTGCAAATACATTTCTCCTGAATTGGATCGATCGTTTAAGGCTTCAAAAATGTTCTGTGCTTCCGTATAGTAGTAAAATGCACTATCTTTTATAGATCTTTTACGAAAAAAATAAGCTAAATCCCAATATGCATTGGCGGCAGCTGCAGAATCCTTTATTTTAAGATTTACAGAAATCGCATTCTTGTTGATTTTACGGAACAATGCGCTGTCTACAATTTGTGATTGATTGTAAGATAGGTTGGATAGGTATTTGGACTTAAGAGTATCATTACCAATGTTTTCAATAAACTGAAAAGCTTTAAGCTGTAACTCTATTTTAATTTTTTGGTCAACATTATCATCATAACTTTCAGATATCCAGGCGTCAATACTATCGCTTTTGATATTGTTATCAATTTGAATGGCCTGATCGGTTGACAATGGGGCAGGAGCGTTCTTTGAACAACTTATACAAAGTATGTAGATTGCTGAATAATAAATTATGGACTTTATCAAGAAAAACTGATGTTATAATTGTTAAAATCCAAGTTATAAAAAAAGCCTTTAACGAAATCGTTAAAGGCCTTTTTTTATATTTAAAAATTTACTTATATAATTTTCTTAGGTGGTTTTCTGTCATCAAGTGGTAAAGAACAGTCATCGCAATTTGAAGCTTTTGTAATATCGTTAGTGTATTCAACTTCATTGTTTGTGTCTTGAAAAATTGATGTTGCCATACCTATTGTCATTATTGCAACTGCTAAAATACTAACTACTTTTTTCATATTGTTCTTGTTTTTAGGGGTTTCTTAAATAATTATACAGCCAAAGTAATATCGATTAGTGGCTTGTGAGGACATTATTATAAGTCTTAAGTAAACGGCCTGATTCTATTAGTAAATGAACCAATTGTGAGAGAATTCTTTAATTAAGTGAAGAAAAGGTGTTTTTTGAAAGAATGTTTTTAAGGTTGTTCATATTCTCTCTATAAGTTTTTGAAAAAGGGATATTTTGATTTACTGCTTTTATAGAACAGATAGATTTGCCAAAGTTGATACGAGAAACGTAACTTGTATTTACAATATAGCTTTGATGAACACGCATAAAATTGTTCGGCAAAGTTTTTTCAAATGTCTTTAACGTTTTGTAGGCATTTATAATTGCACCATCTTTCATAAAAAACTCAGTGGTATTGTTATCTGCCTTTAAATAAAGAATATCATTAGTATTTAGATAATGAAAATCGTTATATGATTTTAAGCAAATTGTCTCTGGCGCCTTCTCTTTTGGCATTCTTTTCTGAAGTTTCAATAACGATTTTCTAATGTCAAATTCATTGAACGGTTGCAACCAGTAATCGAAAAATCCATTTTTGATAGCATCATATGCATAATTTTTAGTTGATGCGATACCAATTAAAATGGGTAGTTGATTCATATATTGATGAATTTCTGTAACCATTAAAAAAACAGAAGAATAATTGGTATTTAGATTTATAAAAACTATATCTGGAGAGTACTTTAAAATATCGTTTAATCCATCCGAAGGATTATTGGTTGTATTTACGCATTCAAAATCACCGTATTCGTCTAAAAATGCATGCAACTGCAAATTTGAAACAGCATCAGAATCTATTATGGTATAGGTATAGTTCAATGAAAAATAGTGTGTGCGCTAATTTAAACATAGGTAAGAAAAAGAAAACCTAGAATGTCCTTATAAAAACCAAGGACATGTTGATAAAATCAATGTTTGTAGGGGCTGTGACAGAAAAATCTGTCGAAAAATACTAGGTTTTGTCTACTGATTTTTCTCTTTCGCTTGAAAAGCACCTAAATCAGGATTAGGAATTCTTTGTGTTCCTAAAATATCAACCGGATAATTATTTGCGGTATTTATATCACCTTTGTTTATTAATTCAGAATCTAAACCAATTCTATAATCGTTCATAAAAGGCTGAAAATAGTCTAATTTGCCGTTAAGTGTAATATTTAAATAATGTTCTTTATTTTCAAAATCGTAAAGAACATCTTCGTTGGTAGATGATTGGTTTTCATTAAATTTTATAAAGCAATTTTGAAAAGTGTAGTTAAAAATATTCTGATCGTTCTTTTGTAGCAAAATCTCATTTGAGCTATTACCATCTATAATGCAATTCTTGAAATCAGCTAAAAATAAATCAAAACTTCCACTTTCATCAGTGCCGGAAGTATTACTGATTTCAACACTGGCATTAAATCTAAAGCCTTTGTTCCAATAGTTTGCAATGGTAGCATGACTAAAAGAATAAGTACCGCCATTTTCAACTTTTAAGGAAGAATTACCAGCTGCTCCCAAAACTAAGTTGTTGGCTACTATGTATGCGTTGCTTGCCCAAATATTATACTTAGCACTATTGAATATGCGACTGTTTGCGATGTTCAATGTTTCTTCTGGAGCGTTAATCTGGCCTTCTACATATAAACCTATTTCGGCGTTTTTAATAGTCAAGTGATTAATAGCGTTGTCTTTGCTGCCCGCACCGATCCAAATAGCGCCCCATTGTCCGGGGATATTTTCAAATTCAGGTTCTAAGCGATCTCCTTCAAATATGACTTCCTTTTCAAATTCGTTGTCATTTGAACTAAGCTTGCCATTAATGATTATGGATGATTCATCTTGTACTAAAATACCAGAATTTAGATGAAAATGAACACGAGTGCCCGGGTCTATAATAAGCTTTTTTCCCTTGGGGATGACGGCATATCCATATATAACATAAGATTTATCGTTTTTAAAATTTAAGTGAATATCTGCCAATTCAAAGCCTTCTATTTCAATTGGGTTTCCATTTTCATCGGTATATAGTACTATTGATTCCTTTTTATTTTCCTGTGGATATAGAAATATGGCATCTTTTGCCAATGTAACCAATTCTACGGTTTGTTGAAATGGTTCCTTATCAAACAAAATAGCGTCTGTGTAAAGTAATTCATTAAGTGAATTGTCCGTAATATCTATAGTGGTTTCTACAAAAACAAAAAGGCTATCTTCGGCGTAAATGGGAATATTGGTAAATTCTTTACCGGCAACACCATCAACATTTAACCTGTAATAACTCTCGTTTCCATTTTTAAGAGATATGTTGGGTATTAAAATATCTTTCTTGGTGTCGTTAAACACCTTTAGATTGTAAGTACTACTGCCAATATTGGTAAATACCGTATCCAGATAAACAGTGTCTCTTGAAAATGAAAGACGGCCACTACTTTCAGTGTATTCAAAATCTTTTCTGCAAGAGGTGCTACAGAGAAGAGCAAATAGGGCAGAAAGTATAAATAGGGTCTTTAGATGCACGCAAATGGGGTTTGACAAATCTAAGTTACAGGAAAATTTTTTTAATTGCTTCCGGAATTCTTAAAGGTCTATATGATATACTATCAAGAAGACACCATTCAGTACTTGATCTTACTAATAATTTTTTGGTGGTGCCATGTATCATCTCTACAATTCTAACACATTTGGCACCAGAGCTAGAGGCTATATAAGTTGATATTTGGATAGGGTCGCCAAGAACTGCTGCGCGTTTATATTCTATATGATGGGTTAATACCACCCAGATAACTTCCTCTTGCATTTTTTTGGTTGCTATAGTTTGCCAGTGTTGTTTAGAGATATCTTGTATCCACTGCACGTAGCGAACATTGTTGACATGATTTAAATCGTCTAGGTCATCATGTGCAACAACAAGTTCTTTTTGGAATGCCATATGTTATTTTTTCTCAATTTGGACTTCGAACATTTTGTTCCAAAATTTACCGGTGACAAAAAAAGTTTTGCGATCCGGGTGATATGCTATTCCGTTAAGAACGTAATTTGTTTTGTCCCAATTTTCGGTTTTGGTGATCATATCGCTTAAACCACTAAAATTGATTACTCCTTCAATGGCGCCAGTATTGCTATCTATGATCATTACGCTAGGTTTTTGGTATACATTGGCATAAATTTTTCCATCAACATATTCCAATTCATTTGCAGAGTCAAAAATGGAAGAATTGGTTACTGTTTCAATATAACCGTTTTCGGTCATCGTATCCGGATTTATAAACCAAATTTTTGCTGTTCCGTCACTCTTAAAAATTTTTGAACCATCATTGGTCAATCCCCATCCTTCACGACTCTTTCCATATTGAAAATTATCTAATTTTTTAAAAGAGTTAAGGTCATAAATAAACCCTAGACCACTTTGCCATGTTAGCTGGTAAATTTTATCGTTTAAAATAGTAATGCCTTCCCCAAAATAGGATTCATCCAAATCTATTTGTTCAAAGACCTTTCCTGTTTTAAAATCCAGTTTTCTTAAATAAGACTGACCTTTTCTACCTGTAGACTCATATAAAGTGTCCTTATAGAATTCAAGACCTTGGGTATAAGATTTTGTGTCATGTGGATATTCATTAATGACAGTATACGTATAAATTTCCGGAGCTTTTTCAGAAAGTACCTTCAAGTTTTTGTTGATGTTTACCGTTTCACCATCAAAGGTAATTTTAGCGGTCAAAATTTTGTTGCCCAAGGTTGGAACATCGATCTTAATTTTGTCGTTATTAAAATTTAAAGGAGCGCCGTCAATACTATATTCTACATTTTCTATCTCTTTTTCTTTTTTATTTTTAATGCTTATACCAATTTCTTGATTTTGTTGAACTTGGTTTACATTTTTTTCTAAACTAATTTCAAATAGGGAAGATGGTTTTTGATTGCCACTTCCGCAAGCAGTAAATAAGCTGGTAATTAGAACGATACAGAAATAATTGAAAATTTTCATTAAGAAAATGGGTGTTTAAGTTGATGAAGTAATTAATTCAAGGCAATTTAATTCATAAAAATAAGAAACTAAAGGATTGTCAAAGTTTTAAAAGATTGTATATTTGCACCCGGCAAGTCCTACACGACCAGCTCCTGTAGAATCCCCCAGGGTGGGAACGCAGCAAGGGTATACGGTCGTAGCGGTGCGATGTAGGTAGCTTGCCTTTTTTTGTGCCCTAAAGTGAAATTTTATATTTTAGGCTAACACATTCATAACCAATTCTATATAAAGTTTAGCATCGCTTATTTTCTATAAAATGAAAACAAAAGTAGTTCTAATTACAGGGGGGTCTTCAGGTATTGGTAAAGCAATAGGTACATATTTAAAGGAGAAGGGGTATAATGTTTATGGTACAACACGTAGCAAAAGCAAATATCCTTCATTTTCAGAATTTCCACTTTTAGAGATGGATGTAAGAGATGTAAGTACTATTAAAAGTTGTATTACAGAATTGCTTGAAATTGAGGGTAGAATTGACGTTTTAATCAATAATGCAGGAGTAGGTATAACAGGACCAATGGAAGAGACTCCTCATGAAGAAGTCTTAAAAGCGTTTGCCACAAACTTCAACGGACCATTGAATGTTATGAACACTGTATTGCCAACAATGCGTAGGCAAAAAGAAGGCCTGATCATTAATATTACTTCTATTGCAGGTTACATGGGCTTACCGTATAGAGGAGTATATTCAGCTTCTAAAGGAGCTCTTGAAATTGTTACAGAGAGTTATAGAATGGAAACCAAATCTTTTGGAATTCATCTAACAACATTGGCTCCAGGTGATTTTGCCACCAATATTGCTTCTGGTAGGTACCACACTCCTGTGTACCAAGGTTCTGCATATAAAGAAGCTTACGGTAATACTTTGAAAGCTATAGATGCGGATGTTGATAGTGGTGGTGATCCTTCTGATGTTGCTAAAAAAGTTGCAAAGATAATTGAGACAAAAAATCCAAAACCCCATTACAAAGTAGGCTCTTTCATTCAAAAGTTTTCGTTGACACTTAAAAATATACTGCCCGGGCGTTGGTTTGAGAAGTTACTTGAAAGTCATAGTTCTCACTAGTTCTTATATATATTTGAAAAGCCGTCCACAATAACGGAATTGTCTGTTATAATAGCTTTGTTCATAGGGTAGAGCACCAATTTTTCAGTCAGTTCTTTAAAGTCGTTGCTATGGTATTGTAATGAAGGATCAACACCTAATGTGCCAATAATTTTTTTCCATTGCTCAAACTCCGTTTTAATATTAATACCAATGAGAACATGGTCTGGTTTCTTCTCCCTTAACAATGCTATTCTTTCAAAGATATTTTTATATTGTCCACTGTTGGTGCCGGACCAAAAATAAAAAAGGACTTTTTTATTGGCGGTAATATCGGTTAGCGTTGTGGTTTCATTTTCAAAAGAAATAACATCTAAGTTAGGAATTATTTTTGTTGGCTGTAAGTTTGCAATACCCTCATATAGATTTTCTATTTCCTCTAAATGCATATTATTTTTAGAAACTTTCTTAAATTCATTCAGGAAAATTTCAGTGTTTTCAGGAGCGTCCTTTTTCTTTAACAGGTAGTCAAAAGCAACGTTTCTAAAAAGATTGTCTCGCAATTCTTTCTCAACCACAAGACTATCTATTAAATGTAGTTTATGCTTTTTGTAATGTAGTTGCTTGCTCTCTTGTTTATGTTCGGTATCACAATCATTTAAGCAGCTCATATATGCTAAATTTCCTAAGTGGGCTTTCATGAAATCATAATAGGGTCTAAGGTAAGTTAGGGTGTGGTCACCATAATTAACTTGACTCCTGTAGCCGTAAAAATCTTTAGGTAATTCATGGAAATTTTGTTCTGCAGTTTTTCTTTTATGTCTAAAAGGGTAAATTTCCTTATACCTATTGTACGTATAATCTATACT
Organism: Maribacter huludaoensis; assembly: GCF_029350945.1. Lineage (GTDB taxonomy): Bacteria > Bacteroidota > Bacteroidia > Flavobacteriales > Flavobacteriaceae > Maribacter > Maribacter huludaoensis. The sequence continues at coordinate 231,533 of NZ_JARKMS010000003.1, forward strand.
GCCGTTCAATAACTTTAGCGCTTCATCAGAAAGTTGGCTTTCAGAATTTAATTCTTTTAACTTATTGACCTTTTCCTGTTTTAATAATGTAATTTTATTTAGGAAATCTAAAGGTTCCAATTCATAGTATTCAGAATACATTTCAGAATCCTCTTCTTCGGTCGCTAAAAATAATTCTAAAAGAAAATTATTGGTTTCCTCATTACTACCTGAAAAAACAAGGGATTCATCAAAATAAATGGTATTCAGCCTAACCATTAAACTATCGCCCTTTTCTAAATAAACATATTGATGTTCTGGCGCTAGATTAAAATGATACAATCCGTTTTCAATAGAATTCAGCTTAAACTTAAAGCGGTTTCTATCGTCAAGTTTGGCAGAATCAACTTTAACTCCTCCCTTTAATAAAATAACTTGATCACTTGTAGGATTTACGATTTCGCCTGCAAATAATACGGTTTCAGAATCTTTCTTTTGGGAGGAACAACCCACTAATAAGGCTACGCATGTTGATAGTAAAATTCTTATCATATAATATATGGGACTGGTAACAGTCAAAATTAAGAAACCTAATCACCAGATGTTGTTAATAGCTAGTTAAATGTTATGTAGTGCCAACTTAAAAATCTTTTGTGGAATTTGAGGGCAATCTAGGTACGTCAAGCCTATAAATTCAGTATTTTTGCACGGATTTTTAAAATTTTGTTTTTATGTTATCTGTTTCTAATCTTTCTGTTCAATTTGGAAAACGAGTGTTGTTCGATGAAGTAAACGTTGCCTTTACCCAAGGCAATTGTTACGGTATAATTGGTGCCAATGGTGCTGGTAAGTCAACGTTTCTAAAGATTCTTGCAGGGCAATTAGATCCTACTTCTGGTCATGTGCATTTAGAGCCGGGAAAGAGGATGTCGATATTGGAGCAAAATCATAACTCTGCCGATGAATTTACGGTATTGGAAGCTGTGGTCATGGGTAACAAACCACTTTATGAGATCAAGAAGGAAATTGATGCCCTCTATGCTGATTATGATGATAAAAATGCAGATAGAATAGGGGAGTTACAAGTAAAGTTTGAGGAAATGAACGGTTGGAACGCAGATAGTAATGCTGCTGCGTTATTGTCTAACTTGGGTATCAATGCAGATATGCATTTTACTTTAATGTCAGAGTTAGATTCCAAGTTGAAGGTGCGAGTGCTTTTGGCGCAAGCATTGTTTGGAAATCCTGATGTGTTGATTATGGATGAGCCTACCAACGACCTGGATTATGAAACAATTAGTTGGTTAGAAAATTTCTTGGCAGATTATGAAAATACCGTTATTGTTGTAAGTCATGACCGTCACTTTTTGGATACAGTTTGTACGGATATTGGTGATATTGACTTTGGTAAATTAAATTTATATTCCGGTAATTACACGTTTTGGTATGAAAGTAGTCAATTGGCCGCTCGCCAACGTGCACAACAAAATAAAAAGGCAGAAGAAAAAGCAAAAGAATTACAAGAATTCATTGCCAGATTTAGTGCTAACGTTGCAAAGAGTAAACAAGCTACTTCCCGTAAAAAGATGCTTTCAAAATTAAAAGTGGATGATATTAAGCCTTCTAGTAGAAGATATCCGGCAATAATTTTTGATAGAGAGCGCGAAGCTGGTGACCAAATATTAAATGTAGAAGGACTTTCTGCTTCAACTGAAGAAGGAGAGCTGTTGTTTGATAACGTAAATATTAATTTGGCAAAAGGGGATAAAGTAGCTATAATATCAAGGGATTCTAGAGCTACATCTGCATTCTACGAAATTATAAACGGAAATAAGAAAGCTGATAAGGGCACCTATCAATGGGGTGTTACTACAACCCAATCTTATTTACCTGCGGACAATTCTGATTTCTTTACCAGTAATATAAATTTAGTAGATTGGTTGCGCCAGTACGCTAAAACAGAAGAAGAGCGCGAAGAGGTTTACATACGTGGTTTTTTGGGTAAAATGTTATTTAGCGGAGAAGAAGCGTTGAAAAAATGTACGGTACTTTCCGGTGGTGAAAAAGTTCGTTGTATGTTAAGTAGAATGATGTTAATGCGTGCTAATGTATTAATGTTAGATGAACCTACCAACCACTTGGATTTAGAGAGTATTACGGCATTCAACAACTCCCTTAAAAATTTTAAGGGCACCGTTATGTTGACAACACATGATCACGAGTTTGCACAAACCGTAGCGAATAGAATTATAGAATTGACTCCTAAAGGCAACATTGATAGGTATTCTACGTTTGATGAGTATATGTCTGACAAGGCATTAAAAGATCAGCGTAATAAAATGTACGCTGATTAAACATAGAATAGATTAACCCAAATCGATGTTTTATGAAAACCTACAAATATGTGGCCTGCTTTGTGCTGGGCTTAAGTTTCTTCGCTTGCCAAAAATCTTCAGAACAAGTTGAAGATGAAATAGCTCCAAACTTACGAGTAGAATACACTGTTTTTTTACAAAATAACAATGTGTTGAACGGAGTTGTTTTAGGGTCTGGTGAAGATGAATTTTCTGTAAAAAGTAGTTTAAGCACTTTTAGCGATTTCCCTTCCAACGCAATTAAGTATAGAACAAAAACTGATATAAGTTACTTTGCTACAACTAATTGTAAAGCAACGTTGCAGTGGTTTAATTCAGAAAATTCAGAATCTACATCTGTAGCTCTTTTTGAAGACATAAATGCTTGTGACATCAATGTACATGCCATGGCACGTTTCAATGAAATTGTGGCTGTAGCATATGAACGGGATTTGTTGGGTAAGGATAAACAGTTTGTGGTTCGTTTAAACTATTTTGTTGGATCGGTCAACAGTCCAACAGAAATTATCTTGGACAAAAAACCGGTAGATTTGTTGTTTTCATCAAACAGATTGTTTGTTTTGACGTTAAATGAGTTTGTAACGGAAGAGTATCACCTGTCCGCCATTGATTTGAATACCAATGAAATTTTAATGGAACTTGACTTGGGCTTAGATGCTAAGCGTTTATTTGCCAATAATGTAGGTGAGATAATTGTTAGCTATCCCAAATTACACACTATTATTGATCCTGTGACTTTAGATAAATCATACACTTCATATGGTGATAATACAGAACCTGGGTTTGTTACAACTTCAGATTTCTTTATGGATAATGCAGGAAAGTTCTATTTTCAAAAGAATGTTCCAAGTGCAGAAATAACAGAGGTGCCCGCTATTTATGACTTTGCAAAAAACAGTACGGTAGTATATCTTTTTGAGAATTTTTTGACAGAAACCGAACTAAACATAAAATATGATATCGCCCAAACAACATCGGTTGCCTATGACGAAGCGAATAATTACGTTCTAATTGGTTATCAGAAAAAAGGTCAAGTCGATAAAGGCGGAATTCTAAGAATAACTCCTGCACCCGATTTCAAATTAATTGATAATATTGATTTGGATGGAGTACCCAATTCTATTTTTATAAAATAATTATAGTCTTAACTATTAAAATATTTACTGTTCCAGATAGCAGGATTAAAATTTTTCCCCATAGCAAATCCGTAAAAAATTACTACAGAGGCTATACACTTAAACATAAAGAAAAATAAAATCCAAAATTGGGCATTTGAGCTTGATTTTGAAAATAATCCATCTGGTATAAGTATTGTAGTTACAAAACTTATTAGAAGAACTAAGAAAGCAAGGTTTACTATGCTTTTAAAAGGCCACATTAACAACTTGCGTAATGGGTGAAGGTCATTGCCCCATTGGTGTATTAAATAATAATAACCATTGCCAATAGGCGCAAATAATAATGGGTCGTCTTTATCTTCTAGCTTAAAAAGTTTAGAAGGCGCTATAATTTTAAAAGCTTTAATTTCCAGATCATGCTCTTTTTCCAATCTCTTGATTTTTGATAAAGCTTCTGCCGGTATGGTGCCTTTAAAATATTTGGTATCCAGAAAGCGCAATCTGTAGTCAATGCAAATTTGTTTTATCTCTTCAATATGATAGATTTTAGAACTTTCTAATAAATCTAAATTGAAATTATGATAAATAGTATTGTTAGTCGATGAAATGTTTCGCTCAATTCTGTCAAATTCTTGGTCTAAATTAGAAAGAATGTCATAAACCTCTTTCATCCTTGCCTCATCGGATAGCACCTTGCTATTTCTAACTTTTGAAAGTTTTTGTTCAATGTTTGTCTTAGGTAAAAACATGTTCTTTTTTTAGCAATACACTCAAAGTTAATCAATTAGTAATTTTATTAAAATCTTGTTTAACTTAATTAAAAGTTAATAAAATGTTAAAATAATTGATGCGTATAATTTGGGTTAGGTGTAAAACACATCTAATTGTATATTAACGGAGAAATCGATCCGTTTATCGATTTTTGAACAGTAGCCCCTAAGAACCAACTATCATGAAAAAATGGACATCCCTCGTGTCCTTGTGTGCCCTATTGCTAGGGCTTTATACCAATGCACAGGACAATGTAATAAAATTTAAGCTAGAGAAAATAATTTCTACCATTGTCAATGAACAATCAATTTTGGAACGTACAGCGTCAATTGCAGACCATTCTACTTTGTTAAGAGGGCTGAGAGTTACAAACTTGGATAAAGTATTGGATTACACAGGAGAGTTTACCGTTTTTGCACCATCAAATCTCGCTTTTAATAAACTTTCTAAATCCACTGTGGATAGATTATATAATCCAGAAAATAGGAAGATATTAAAGGAGATACTTTCTTATCATATCATAGCGGATAAATTATCCGCCTCTAAAATATTAAAAGCAATGTGTAGGGGAAACGGGGTGGCAAAATTTACAACTATACAAGGTGAGAAAATTACTGCTACCATGAAGGGTATAGATATAATTCTTACAGATTCTTCAGGCAACGCTGCAACTATTACCACTGCGGATGCGAATCAATCTAACGGCATCATTCACGAGGTAGATGCCGTATTTGTTCCACAAGATAGGTTTTGATCAACGAAGCGTAGCTCCTAAGTTACGCTCGTAAGCGTTCTGTAATTTTGACATAATTTTCTCAATTTGCTTTTCTGTCAATGTACTTTTATCATCTTGTAAAGTAAAACTTACTGCATAAGACTTTTTACCATCCGGTAGGTTTTTACCTTCATAGACATCAAAAAGGGTCATGTCTTTTAAATACTTGCGTTCTGCACCAAATGCAAGGTCATAAAGCTCTTTGTAAGATGCATTCTTATCTAGTAAAAGTGCAAAATCTCTTTTAACTTCCGGATGCTTTGGAATTTCTATGTAGGAAACAGGGGCGGTATCAATTTGCTTTAAAACCGCATCCCAGTCAAAATCTGCAAAAAGAACATCTTGCTTTATGTCAAAATGCTTTAGAATTGATTTTTTTATCAGCCCAAAAGAAACCAATTCTTTTTTCTTGTGTGTAAATGATAAGCCTTCAGAAAATATTGTTGCATTGGTTGGTGTACTTTTTAAATTGGATAATCCTAATCTAATAAGCACTGACTCTACTATGGATTTTAGTTCAAAAAAGCTTGTGGCAATCTGTTTATTTGTCCAACTAACTGGTATTGAGTCTCCGCTAATTAGGATACTTAAGTATTTTGGTTCAATCCTTTTATCACCTTTTGTAAAATAGGTCTTACCAAATTCAAATAATTTAAGGTTAGGTTTTCTACGATTGATATTGTAGCTGGCAGCCTCCAAAGCAGAAAATAAAGACGTTCTTCTAAGTACTGATAAGTCTCCACTTAAAGGATTGATTATCTCTATGGATTTGTGCTCCTCGTTCTCCTTGTTTAAAATTGAGGTGTAGTCCGGGTTCGTTAAGCTGTTGGTCAAAATTTCGTAATACCCCTTTGCTGCCAAAGCGTTACCAACAATGTTTTGAACGGTATGGTCAGCTGCAGCCTCGGTTGTAGCGATAGATGCATTTAATTTCTGACCAAATGCTATATTGTTATAACCGTAAACTCTTAAGATTTCTTCAATAACATCTACCTGTCTCTGAACATCTACACGGTAAGAAGGCACTTCAAGACCCATACCTGCCTCGGTAACGTTTTTAACCTTAATATCTAGAGAAGCCAATATTGATTTAATGGTGTCTTGGGGAATTTCCTGTCCTATAAGCTTATTAATTTTTTCAAAAGCCAAGAACACTTCAAAATTAGGGTATTTTTTAGGGTAAAGGTCATAGACATCAGAGGTTATTTCCCCTCCTGCAATATCTTTGATTAATAGAGCTGCACGTTTTAAGCTGTATTCAACATTTTCAATATCAATACCTCTTTCAAATCTAAATGAAGCATCGGTATTTAAAGTATGTCTCTTAGCTGACTTCCTTATGGAAACAGGATTGAAGTACGCACTTTCCAAAAATATAGAAGTGGTTTCCTCGGTTACTCCTGAACCTAATCCCCCAAATATACCCGCTAGGCATAAAGGTTTCTCGGCGTCGCAAATCATTAGGTCATCTTCATGTAAAGTTCTTTCTACGCCGTCAAGAGTAATGAATTTTGTTCCTTTCTCTAATGTTTTTACAATTATTTTATTTCCTTTGATTTTTGCTGCATCAAAAGCGTGTAACGGCTGCCCAAGTTCATGTAAAACGTAGTTCGTAGCATCTACAACATTGTTCTTTGGGGTAAGCCCAATAGCTTTAAGTCTATTCTGTAGCCAAGTAGGTGAAGGCTGTACGATTAAATTGCTTAACGTAATGCCGCAATAGCGTGGCGCCAATTCAGGCTTTAAAACATCTACATCAATTTTAAGCGATCTGTCGTTTATATTAAAATGACTTGTTGAAGGCGTAATCAGTTCTTTGGTAATTTCCTTCTGTTTAAGTCCGGCTTTTAAATCTCTTGCAACACCAAAATGGCTCATGGCATCGGCTCGGTTAGGTGTTAGCCCAATTTCAAAAATCTCGTCTTCTTCAATATTAAATACTTCAGAACAAGGTGTGCCTACCTTTAGGCTTTTTTCTAGTACCATAATGCCTTCGTGACTATTACCAAGACCTAACTCGTCTTCTGCGCAAATCATACCAAAGCTTTCCTCTCCTCTAATCTTTCCTTTTTTAATGGTCCATGCTTCACCTTCGGGAGTGTAAAGTGTTGTCCCGATCGTTGCTACCGGAACTTTTTGGCCAGCAGCTACGTTTTTAGCGCCACATACAATTTGTACCGGTGCATCTAAACCTATATCTACCATGGTAACGTTCAACTTGTCCGCATTGCTATGTTTTTCACAACTTAATACATGACCTACCACAATGCCCTTTAATCCGCCTTTGACAGATTCAAATTTTTCTATACCTTCAACTTCCAAGCCTAAATCGGTTAAAAGTTCTCCGGTTTTTTGTGATTCCCAATCTATTTGTATGAACTGTTTAAGCCAGTTATATGATATTTTCATTCAAAAAATTTATTGGTAGCAAAGATAAAACAATGCCCTAATACATTCAATAAGCTGTATAGTCTTTATTTTAATTTTTAATTCTGCCATTTTAATTGTTTATTAGAAGTTAATTTAAAAATGAACTATGAGAATTGGTGTTGCAGTACTGGCCGTTTTGATGTTATTTATTGGTTGTAAGGAGGATAAGCAAAACGAGGGCTTGTCCGAAGGTCTTTGGGTTGTGGAGTTAGAAATAATGGACAACCAGGTATTGCCATTTAATCTAAAAGTCAATAAAAATGATAACGGCGATTATGCAATGCAAATTTTTAATGCGGAAGAAGTTATTAATGTAGATGAGATTGAAATAAAAGGAGACTCCATTGTAATGCGTACACCTGTTTTTGAAGGTTATTTAGCAGGTACCTTTACCAAGAATAGCATTAAAGGTAAATTCATTAAAGAAAGTTTGGATAGAATAGTACCGTTTAAGGCCGTGCAAGGAAAGGCGGAACGTTTTACTGCCAAGAACGATAATACCAATAAGAATGTCTCAGGTATTTGGGAAACATATTTTAGCCCTAATGTAGAAGAAGAATATGTGGCTAAAGGTATTTTTCTACAGGAGGACAATAGGGTAACGGGTACTTTTAGAACTACTACAGGTGACTACAGGTATTTAGATGGTATACTTGATGGAGATTCATTAAAATTATCGGCTTTTGACGGTGCCCATGCGTTTCTTTTCAATGCAAAGATTACAGATTCTACTATGAACGGTATTTTTTACTCAGGAAATCATTTTAAGGAACCGTTCGTTGCAACCAGAAATGACGGGTTTGAATTGCCTGATCCGGATTCATTGACCTTTCTTAATAAAGGTTATGATAAATTGGCGTTTACATTTCCTGATTTGGAGGGGAAAATGGTTTCTTTAGATGATGAGAAATATAAAGACAAGGTGGTAGTTATACAATTAATGGGAACTTGGTGCCCAAATTGTTTAGACGAAACAAAATTTTTGGTAGAGTATTTAAAAGAGCATAAAGATATAGAAGTAATTGGTTTGGCGTTCGAATCTGCCAAAACAAAAGAATTGGCTATAAAGGGTATAAAAAGATTAAAGGAAAGGGTAGGGGTGACCTATCCAATTTTACTGGCGCAATATGGGACTTATGATAAGCAAAAAGCTCAAGAAAAATTACCGATGCTAAACCATGTGTTGTCTTACCCAACTACAATATTTATTGATAAAAAAGGGGATGTTAGAAAAATTCATACTGGTTTTAACGGTCCTGCCACCGGAGAGAAATATGAGGAATTTAAAACTCATTTCTCTACAATGATTGATGAATTGAGCAATGAATAGGTTATATGATCGTAGATTTTCCCAATCCTATATTTTCATCGTTTATATTGAAGCTTCCATCTAGTTCCATGATGTTATCGGCAATGAAATCTCCAACATAATTGGTACCGTATTTAGAGCTGCCTAAAATATCTGGAGTAACAATTTTTTTGGAAAAAGACTTTAATACAGCGGCAACAACGGCATCGGATTCTTCGTTCATTTTAAAATGCTGCAACAACATCGCCATACTTAAAATGGAAGCAACGGGATTCGCAATATTTTTCCCTGCCGCATTTGGGTAAGAGCCATGTATGGGTTCAAACATTGCATGTTCAAGTCCTACTGATGCAGAAGGTAAAAGACCGATCGAGCCAGCTATTACACTACCTTGGTCTGATAAAATATCACCGAACATATTATCGGTCAAAATTACATCGAACTGTGACGGATTTAAAATCATCTGTACAGCTGCATTATCAATAAATAGGCAATTGAGGGATACATCTGGGTAGCTTTCGGATATGGAACGTACTACACGTCGCCATAAACGAGAAGTTTCTAGCACATTGGCCTTATCTACGAGAGTTACCTTCTTTTTTCTGGAACGTGCAGATTTGAAGGCTAAATGTGCAATTCTGCTTATTTCAGATTCTGTGTAGGTACATGTGTCCGTGGCAGAATTTTTTTCTTCATCAATAGACTTGTCCCCATAGTAAATTCCACCGGCAAGTTCTCTAAAAATAACTAAATCTGTATTTTGGACTTGGGTTTTTGATAATGGTGATTGCTTTACCAGTGAAGGAAAAACTTTTACGGGTCTAATATTGGCGAACAGTCCTAATTTCTTACGTAATTTAAGTAGACCTTGTTCAGGCCAAATTTTTGCTTTGGGGTCGTCATCAAATTCCGGTAAGCCTAATGCACCAAATAATGTTGCATCGGTATTCTTACAAAGTTTTAAGGTCTCTTTTGGTAATGGGCTGCCGGTCTGTTTGATCGCAGTTGCGCCTATAAGTCCTTTTTTAAAGGTAAAGCTATGGCCAAAGGTCTCTTCTACGGAGCGTAAGCACTTAATAGATTGTGCAACGACCTCAGGTCCAATTCCATCTCCTTCTAAAACAGCAATGTCTAAATGCATAATTAGCTAATACTTTGTAAATCTATATTTGATGTTTCAATAATTTGATGAATGTCATCATCTTTAATTTCTTTTCTAGTGTCGGCGTATTTCAAGAATTCTTGGTATACATCGTCTAGTTGCGTTTTTGTTAATTCGTAACCTACTATTTTGGCTCTATAGGCCAAAGCGGCCCTACCACTTCTTGCAGTCAATACAATAGAAGATTCTGTAACGCCAACGTCTGCAGGATCAATTATTTCATAAGTTTCTCTATTCTTGATAACACCATCTTGATGAATGCCAGAGCTATGTGCAAAAGCATTCGCTCCTACAATAGCTTTATTGGGTTGTACCATCATACCCATTTTGCGAGAAACCATTAAACTGGTGTCATACAATAATTGGCTGTTTATGGTCGTGTCTAGATTTAGGTTAGGGTGCTGTCGCATGATCATGACCACCTCTTCTAAGGAAGTGTTGCCCGCACGCTCGCCAATTCCATTAATGGTACATTCAATTTGTCTTGCTCCGTTTATAACACCTGCAATAGAGTTTGCGGTTGCCAAACCTAGATCGTTATGGCAATGGCAAGAAAGAATAGCTTTATCTATTCCTTTTACGTTTTCACGTAAGTATTTAATTTTAGCGCCATATTCATCTGGTAAGCAATAACCGGTAGTGTCTGGAATGTTAAGAACGGTAGCGCCAGCTTTAATTACGGCCTCACAAACACGTGCCAAAAACTCGTTATCCGTACGGCCGGCATCTTCGGCATAAAATTCAACATCTTCAACAAATGTCTTTGCATAGCTGACCGCAGAAACTGCACGTTCTATAATAGCATCTCTGTTAGAATTGAACTTAAATTTTATATGAGAATCAGATGTACCTATACCTGTATGAATTCTTGGTGTTTTAGCATGTTTTAAAGCTTGGGCCGCAACTTCGATGTCATTTTTGACAGCACGCGTCAAACCACATACCGTGGCATTTTTTACGAGCTTGGCTATAGCTTCAACAGATTGAAAGTCACCAGGACTAGATACGGGAAAACCAGCTTCAATTATGTTAACCCCCAATACATCTAGGCGTTCTGCAATGACCAGTTTCTGTTCACGGTCTAATTTACAGCCCGGCACTTGCTCCCCGTCTCTTAATGTAGTGTCAAATATTTGAACGATATCTTTACTCATATTATTTACGTAGTTTTACTCGTCAAACGAATATATAACCTAAAACATAATGCTTATAAAAAATGTAAACTTGTTTACAACGTTAAGCTAGTTTTTTAGGTGTATAAAACATTGAATTTCAATTATTTAAACTCATTTTTTTACGATGACAAATGCGCATAAAGATGCTTTGTTCGTTTTAGTTAAATCACTTTCTAAATCTGAGAAACGTCAATTTAAGCTTTACGTTGGCAGATTAGGGGTGAATACCGATGCCAAATTTTTGGCATTGTTCAATTTATTGGATAAAATTAAGCAGTATGATGAAAAAATAATTTTACAAAGTGGAATCGTCAAGAAAGCACAGCTATCTAATTTAAAGGCTCACCTGTATAAGCAGATTTTGGTAAGTTTAAGATTGAATCCGGTCAATCAGAACATAAGGGTTCAAATTCGTGAGCAGTTAGATTTTGCTACTATCTTATATCAAAAAGGACTTTACAAGCAGAGTTTAAAAATTTTAGATAAGGTAAAGGGTGTTGCCATTGAGAACGAAGAGAAGAACATAGCGTACGAAATAGTAGAGTTAGAAAAAATTATTGAAACTCAGTACATTACTCGTAGTATACCTGACCGCGCAAATGAACTTGCCATACAGGCCAAAGAATTGTCCGGTCATAATGTAATGACCAGTAAGCTGTCAAATCTGTCTTTACAGCTTTATGGTATGATGCTCAAAGTTGGTTATGCCCGTAGCGATGAAGATTATCAAAAGGTGAAAACGTACTTTAACGACCATTTGCCTCTATATAATTTAGAGGATTTGGGTTTTAGGGAAAAATTGTGGCTGTATAAGGCTCATTTATGGTATAGTTTTTTGACGCAAGATTTTTTATCGTGTTTTAAATATGCAAGTAAATGGGTAGATCTTTTCTACGATAATAAAGACATGATTTATTTAAACCCTGTATTCTTTTTAAAAGGGAATCATTATTTATTGGAATCACTTTTTTATGTGCAATATAGTTCTCAATTTAAAGAAGTTTTAGAGCGTTTAGAAAATACGATCAAGGAAAAGGAGTTTCCTGATAATGACAATATCAACTCACTGGTATTCATGTATTTAAATGCCAATAAACTAAACTTGCATTTTCTTGAAGGCACCTTTGAAAAAGGGTTGTATCTGGTTAAAATTATTGAATACGGTATAAACAAACATCGTGATAGAATAGATGTGCACCATGTAATGGTATTGTACTATAAAATTGCCTGTCTATATTTTGGTATTGGAGATAATAAAACTTGTATTCAATATTTAAAAAAGATAATTGAAAATAAAAATTTAAAAATGCGTGAGGACCTTATGTGTTTTGCACGTGTTTTAAGTTTGGTTGCCCATTATGAAGCTGGTATGGATTATCATTTAGAAGTACAATTAAAAAGTACCTATAAGTTTCTTTTAAAAATGGACGATATGCATGCCGTACAAAAGGAAATGATCAAATTTCTTAGGAGTTTGGGTGGTATTTACCCTAATCAATTAAAGGCAGAATTTCAAAAATTGTACAACGAACTTAAAAAGTACGAGGATCATCCGTATGAAAAGAGGGCTTTTCTGTATTTGGATATTTTATCGTGGTTAGAGAGTCACTTACAGAACAAACCTGTTTCTCAAATAATGAGAGAAAAAGCGTTGGCAAAATCCCGTTAAGTAAAATTCATGCAGAAGAAAAGCAACCATGTAAAACATTTGCTTGAAATTAACCTGGCAATGCTATTTGTAGCTACTTCAGGTGCTTTAGGGCGTTATGTTCAGTTACCGGTACCAGTTGCAATTGGTGCTAGGGCGGTTATAGCTTTTGTTGCTTTAGTGCTCTATTGTAAATGGAAAGACTTTAACTTAAAAATCGATAAAAAGGACGCACTTGTAATTTTTTTAAGCGGATTATTGATGGGCGCGCATTGGGTAACCTATTTTTATTCGTTAAAATTATCTAACGTAGCAATTGGTATGCTTTCCGTTTTCACATATCCTGTAATTACTTCATTTTTAGAGCCAATTCTTCTTAAAACCAAATTTCAATTGATGCATTTGCTTCTTGCTTTTTTGGTGCTGACCGGAATGTATTTTCTGAGTCCTACACTAGATTTTGAAAATTCGTATACCATTGCCATTGCATTTGGGGTTTTTTCTGCATTGGCATATGCATTAAGAAACATTATATTAAAGCAAAAAGTTTCTAAATATAATGGAACTGTGCTAATGACATATCAAACAGCAATTGTAGGTATTATTTTATTTCCTTTTCTGTTAACCGTTTCAACAGATGCAATAGTAAATCAATGGGAGGTTTTGGTAGCATTAGCAGTGTTGACCACGGCAATTGGTCATACCATGTTTTTAATGACATTTAAACACTTTAATATTACAACAGTTAGCATTTTAAGCAGTGTACAGCCTGTTTACGGTATTTTAATTGCAGCTGTTTTTTTGTCTGAAATACCTAAGGGTACAACAATTTTAGGAGGAATACTGATTTTAAGTTCTGTTGTAATAGAAAGTATTCGCTCAAAAAAGAAGACTTAGAGATATGTTTTAATTTTGAGAATTGATGCCAGGTGTACTTGCTCCGAACTGATTAATGATGTTGTCTCCAAATTTGGTAAACTGTTCGTTTTTTGCCATTTCCCTAACTTTTACCGGATCAAAGTCTCCGTTGAAATATAGAAATGAACCTGTTTGGCTATCGTTGTTATAGATAAGAATTTCTTTAACTAGGTTTTTTTTCTCTCTGATCGAGACAACGTTACGCTTTAGATTGTCATTTTTTCTAAAAACTTCTATAAAAGAATTGCCGGTAATGCCGTTCATCTGCTGATTTAAAAATTGTGTTTTGCTAGAAGTTGCACTCGGAAATTGCATATATCTTAAATCCTTGGCATTGCCGACCATAGCTTTCATTTCAGGCGAAATTTCGCTGATCATTGAAAGCATAAACTGTGGTACGCGTATAGCGGTTACCTGATTGTCATTTTTATGGGCATCGTAAAAAGAGTCAATAGAATTATAACTGCCGCATGAAGTTATACTTACAAATAAAATAAAGGTGAATATTTTCTTTAACATGGTTATAGTGTTTAAGTTAAAAGTAAGAAAATTATAGACATGCATTCCAAATAGGGTCAATAGGAGGAGGTGCTATAATTTCTAAAGGTTCTTTTTTTACCGGATGCATCAACTTTAATTTTCTAGCATGTAGATGTATGCTTCCATCGGCATTGCTTCTGCTGAAACCGTATTTTAAATCTCCTTTTATAGGGCTTCCTATTGCGGTAAGTTGAGAGCGTATTTGATGATGACGACCGGTTTCCAGGTCTACTTCAAGTAGAAAATAGCGATCAAGTTTTTTTAATATTCTGTAGCTTAAAATAGCTTTTTTACTATCCGGAACCTCTTTAATGTTAGCGTAAGATTTATTTTGTTTGTTGTTTCGCCTCAACCAATGAACCAGTCTTTTCTGGGGTTCGGTAGGACTATCCTTTACAATTGCCCAATATGTTTTTTTGGCATCTTTTTCCGCGAACATTTTGTTTAGCCTGGGCAATGCCTTAGAAGTTTTTGCAAACACTACAATGCCCGATGTAGGTCTGTCCAAACGATGCACCACGCCTAAATAAACATTTCCTGGTTTATTGTACTTCTTTTTAAGAAAAGCCTTAACGGCGTCGCTTAAAGGTTTATCCCCGGTTTTATCACCTTGTACAATATCTCCTGGCCGTTTATTGATTACGATCAAGTGGTTGTCTTCAAACAGAACTTGAAGATTATCTACGGTAGAATGTTGTTTTTTTGACAAATTTCAGACTTATCTCATTAACTTTTCAACAGTATAAATTTACAATATCCTTAAAGTGCTTGGATAGTGGGTCTTGTTTAATATTGCTCTTCGTCATTAGGGAAATCTTGACTTTTTACGTCACTGACATAATTTGATATTGCCTTCCCCATTTCCTCGTAAAGGTTCATGTATCTACGTAAAAATCTAGGGTTAAATTCGTGGGTCATACCTAATAGGTCATGCACCACTAAAACTTGACCGTCAGCATGTTTTCCTCCGCCAATTCCAATAGTAGGAATGGTCAAACTTTCAGAAACCTTTTTTGTGAGTTGAGCAGGTATTTTCTCTAATACCAAACCAAAACATCCTAACTTTTCTAATAATTTTGCATCCTCCATCAGTTTTTCCGCTTCTTCCTCTTCTTTTGCACGAACTGTATAGGTTCCAAATTTGTATATAGACTGTGGCGTTAGGCCTAAATGTCCCATTACCGGTATTCCTGCTGCTAGAATTCTCTTTACGGATTCTTTAATTTCAGCACCACCTTCTAATTTTACAGCGTGGGCACCACTTTCCTTCATAATTCTAATTGCAGAACGTAAAGCTTCTTTTGGATCACTTTGGTAACTACCAAAAGGTAAATCTACAACTACCAAAGCTCTGTCTATAGCTCTAATGACCGATGATGCATGGTAAATCATTTGGTCTAAGGTAATTGGTAAGGTTGTTTCATGACCAGCCATTACATTACTGGCAGAATCGCCAACTAAAATAACATCTACCTTGGCAGCGTCCACAATTTTGGCCATGGAATAGTCATATGCAGTAAGCATAGAGATCTTTTCTCCATTCTTCTTCATATCTACAAGTGATTTCACCGTTACTCTTTTGTATTCTTTTTTGGCTACAGACATATTTTTATATTGATTAAGAGCCATAAAAGTAAGGAGTTTTAACGAGATCTAAATAGAATCCATTGGAAAGTGTTGGTGCTAAATTTGATTATTTTTACCGCAAGTAACTTTTTATAAGAATCCATGAAATATTTTGCTTTCCTTTTACCATTCTTGTTTATCAACCTAATTAAGGCACAAGCAGATGAAGAGGTAAAAGTTAAATACGCGGTTGAAACTTTTTTTTACGCATTAAATGGTAAAAATGAACATGCAATGAAACGTGTAGTTAAATCTGATATTTTAATGCAGACCGTAGTTACCTTAAATGAATCAGGTAAAATGGATTACCGAAAAAACGGTATTCAGGATTTAATATATTTCATGTCTTCCACACCGGATTCAATACCTTTTCACGAAAAAATATTGGATTATAAATTGCAAATAGACGGGGGTATTGCCCAAGTCTGGGCCCCATACGAATTTTGGTATAATGGCGAGTTCAGTCACTGCGGTGTTAATTCTTTTCAGTTAATGAAAGAAAAAGATGCATGGAAAATCATCCACTTGCTAGATTCTAGGAGAAGAGAAGACTGTAAAACAATATCCGATCAACATTAAAAATCTATTTCCATGATAGGGAACTGGAGGCCTCCACTGATGGGAAATCTTTAGGAATCTTTTGGGTAACCTTGCCTGTAGCTGCCCATTCGGTACCGCGTTGTAACGTAGTTATAAAACCTACACACTCCATAGAATAATCAAAATGTCCTAAGGTAGAATGAAAAATACGACCCTTACCGTAATTAATGGCCATGAGTTGAGGAACATTCTGACCTAAACCTGTAATTGAAGGGTCCCAAGGCGGGGCATTCTTTTCTACGTCTGCAAATGCCGTCGCCAATATGGTTGCATTTTCAAAAGGACCTCTCATGCGCTCATACATTTCATCGGGTGTATGTAGCCATTTTTCAGGAATACCTTTCATAATCGGGTGATCCGGTGCCCTATTGGTCAATTCAAACTCATATTCAGGACCGTGAGAACCACAGACTCCCTCAGAGGTGTCTTTTATCAATTCCCCGTTAGCATCATAGTACACATATGGTCCGGATTTCTCATCACGACCTCCCCATGCTCCTAAACCGATCATTTTATTATATTCTTCCCAGTCTCCCCATGCGTTATCGGCAGAATGTATTACCACTAGACCTCCACCGTTTTTCATATATTCCTCAAAATCTTTTCTGGTCTGTTCTGGCCACAGAGGAGAATCGGCCCCTAGATTGGAAATTATAACGTCATAATCGTTAAAAGGGAATTTAAAATCAGAAGTTTTTATAGGACTTTCAGATATGTGATATACTTTATCGTTCAAAGGATAGGATTCTATGAAAGAAGTATAGCTTTCAGGTCTTGTCTTATTATATTTTATGCCCAACCAGATTGAATCCATTCTTTGAATATCTACCGTGAATAAATTAGTCTGCTCTAAATAATCTTTCATCATCATGGTAGTCTTTGGCCACACATAATGATTGTTCTGTCCATCAATAATTAATGCTTTTAGTTTAGTAGGTGGTTGGGCTTGTTCGGCAATTTCTTTCTTTTTCTCGCCACAAGCGGTGAACATTAAGCTACATAAAATTATTGCCATTAAATTTTTCATATTGATGGGTTACGATTATTGTTGACTTTAAATGTACATGAAGAAGTTAAGATGACAAAAAACTTGGTACAATAAGTATAGGGTAAAAAGTAGACATCTTTTTGCTGAAGATAAAAACTGATCTTAAATTAGCATGGAAATTAAAGCACAGCAGAATGAAAATATTAGGAATAGGGTCAAGAATAATACATAAAGAATACGGCAAAGGAGTAATTACCAATGTTTCAAGCAATATGTATTGGGTCACATTCATTGATAAAGGATTGGAGACCATAGAAATTGATGCGGATATAGAGGTTGTTGAAGCAATTGAAAATGAAGTGGATACCGTTAGTTTTTTTGATGTAGAAAGTTCTTTGGTAGCTATTTTGCAAAAATGGAGTGATGCAACGCAGCGAGTGGCCATTGCCGATAAGTGGAAGGGTGGAAGTTTAATTTTAGAGCCCGGGGAAGTAGGTGTGAGCAATAAAGAAATTCCAATAAATACGTTCTTTCATAAAATTGTGATGGTGCGTGACCGTATACGGGTTATGGAGCAAAAAATAAATTCAAGCAAGAATTTAGATGATCAAGAGAAAATAGATTTGCAACAGTACATTACTCGTATCTACGGTAGTTTAACAACATTTAATGTTCTTTTTAAGGCAAAAAGCGATCATTTTGTTGGCGAGAAATCGGGTAAATAGATTTCCGGTTCAATTTTGAACACGAAGCGCTTTTACAATTTCATATTGTTTTTTAACAATAGCTTCATTTACCATATGGGCCGCTTTTGAAACGATTACAAATTCTTTTCTTGGGGCCCTAATTTTATCAAAATAAGGTTTGGTCAATTCCTTTGGGCATAAAACGTCATTTTCTCCTTGAATTAAATAAACCGGTAGCTTAAATGTTACTGCTGTTTTATCAAAATTAATGTGCGTGGTCATTGCGGGTACCCCCAAATACTCATCGCCCACAAGATTTAAGAAAGTATAATCATCGCCATCGTATCTATTTTTACTATCATGGTTGTTGTCATATTCATCTGCAATTTTTCGCCATTTAAAGGGTACAGGTTCTGAATGTTCTTTTTCAAACCGTTTCACCACATTTAGTAGCTGACCATAATCTTTTGCTCTCTGGTATGGTGGTGCGCCCAGATCATTAAGTTTTTTTACGGCTTGATCATCTAACTTTTCTTTGGCAAGTTTAAAAACTTCATAATAGGCATTATTAATATTTCTAGTAAAATTTACAAATTGAGCATGGCCAAGATAGGCGTGAAATAAATCTGGATTTTTTTGCGCCATTTGTGTCGCCAATATAGAGCCCCAAGAAGTGCCGATCAATATTAATTTGCTCTTATCTAATCGATTTAATACATACTCTGAAACTGCAATACCATCATTGGTCATTTGTTCAAATGAAAGTAGATTATTGGTATAAAAATCATTGTTCATTTCTTTAGGTCGATTAATACCAAATGTTTTACCGGAGCCTCGTTGATCCCAATGTACTATGGTATACTCTTTCATCCAACCAGCATAGACATTTTCTTTATAATAGCTCATGGTGCTTCCCGGACCACCGTGAACCAGCAACACCACGGGATTATTGGTGTCATTTCCGCTAATGGATACCCATTGTTCAATACCGCCAATACTAACATACTTATGTTCGGAAATTTTGGTTTGCCCATGGCCCATATACGCTATAAGCAGTAGAGCTGATAACACAATGTATCTTAATTTCATTTCGTATATATTGATTATAACTAAATAGTATTTAGTCTTGTATTTGAAAGCGTAATACTGTTTTAAGTTTTTCTTCAGAAACTTTTCTAAAATCAGACAAGTATATTTCTTTATGAACCTTTGACTTTCGTTTTAAGTTGTTTGTATTGGCAAAATCTTCCATTACTTTAAACGTTTTAATTTCATTTTCAAAGCTGCCTATATGTAACATTTGTACACATAGACCTTCGGTTATTTCAGTGAATTGTATACGTTCTAAAAGTCTTTGTGGTTTCTTTTTTTTGGTGCTTTCAAGTATTTCATTAAAAATATCCAAACCTATAAATTCTGGTTGCCTGATCATTAAATTATAAACTAGCTCATTTTTATTTATTATACCGTTAAAATTCTTTTTGGCACGTTCAGAGATGTCCCATACACCTTCAAGCGGGTAAACTGTCCAATCGCTATAGTTTTCTGGTAAGACATCAGTTTTCTTTAATGTCATTTTAATAGCATATGCAAGACTGTACAGTGCCTGTATATATTCTGTAAAAGTTGCACTATTAGGATTACCCTCTCCGTGGATACTTAAATATTTAAACTTTGGTATGGTTACCAGTTTTGGGGTACTCTTAGGCAAATAAATACCTTTTTCCGTTTTTCTCCATTCATGTTTTACTATCGCCTTCATATAAACAAAGTAAGTAAATAAGGCAAAAGGTTGCACGGTTCATATAATTAACTTGTAGTTTATAGTACTGTATAAAGCTCTATCGCGCAGTTATTATTCATTTGTTAGCTGTTTTATTATATTTTATAATAAGACTTGTTTTTAATTGTGCATTGGCTATTTTAGAATAAAATTTATATCATGGGTAAGGTGGTTACGTTCGGTGAAGTATTAATGAGAATCTCACCTAGAGGCAACAAAAAATTCGTTCAATCCAATATTGTTGAGTTTTATTTTGGCGGGACGGAGTTAAATGTGGGAATTTCCATTTCTAATTTTGGAGGCAATGTAAAACACATTAGTGCCGTATCCGATGATTTTATTGGAGATACTGCCTTGACCTATATTCAAAAATTTGGGGTAGATACATCTGCAGTTGTAAAGTCTAAAAGACCTTTGGGTGTTTATTTTCTAGAAGTAGGCGCAGTAATAAGGCCCAGCATGATATCCTATAACCGATCCCATTCAGCATTTTCTGAAATAGAGCCCTCTAAAGTAAATTGGGAAAATGCATTGGAAGATGCAGGGTGGATGCATTGGACGGGTATAACACCTGCATTGTCAGAGGGAGCTTATGTTACCTTGAAAGAAGGACTAAAATTAGCAAGAGAAAAAGGTGTTGCCGTTTCTGCCGACCCTACCTATCGTAGTGGTTTATGGAAATATGGTCAAGATCCAAAAGAAGCATTAATAGAATTATTGCATTATTCTACCATATTTATTGGTGGCGTAAATGAAATTAATGAGGTTTTGGGAACCGACTTTGGGTATGAAAACGATGACTTTATAGCGGCTAGTAAACAACTGATGAAGGAATTTCCAAGCATTGAAAAAGTATTTGATAAAATTAGAACTTCATTAAATTCTTCTTGGCATAAAATAAGGGCAAGAATGTGGAATGGTAAAGAGTTTAGGGAGACGCAGGATATAGATATAACCCACGTTGTTGACCGTATAGGAACAGGTGATGCGTTTGCTGCAGGATTGATTTACGGGTTACAACAATATGGTGATTATAAAGCCATGGAGTTTGCCAGTGCAGCATGTGCTTTAAAGCATACTTATGAAGGTGATGTAAATTTTGCAACCGTAAATGAGGTCAACAATATAATTGCAGGCAATATTACGGGCAGATTGGTACGATAGAATTAAGACTATTGTAAATTTTCAACTTTTATCATGCCTGTAATTTGGCATGAGCGTTTTACCGTGTTGTATATAGTACCGTGTTTTTCAATGTTTTTTTTCAAAAGTCCTGTATTTAGTTTTTCATCATTGCTATAAATAATTAAATTGTAAACAATGTTATCCATTCTCGGTGGATTTTCAAGCCTATCTGCGTTAATTTCTAAATCGGTTTTCTGATATTCAAACTTCATCATTTTAGAAAAACGTTCAACATTTTTTAACATGCAAGCAGCAAAAGAACCCAAAAATAATTCCGCAGGATTTGGAAGACTTTTTGAAGTTGAATTGGTAGTTACAAAATCTATACTGGATTTTTTAATATGAATTGTAGCGTCATCGTTAGATTTAGAATTAGCATTTATTCTATAGTTCATGTAGCAATTTTTATATTGTAACAATACCTTATTGGTATACCATTGTAATATTTGGTACTGTAAAATTACAATTCAATGCGCTACTAAAAACTGATTAAAGTCACACTTATTCAGTTAAACATAAAAGCAGGAAAAAAGAATTTAGGGGTTAGGGAATGAGAACTTGTTTTTAAAATCGAATACTTTTTCTGAAGCACCGTTTATTTGAAGGTAATCAAGAAGAGCAACAGCGTTCTGCACAGTAGGGTAATCACCCTTATTGATCCACCACATTGCATTAGATGCCTTACCATATTTTAAAAACCATTCTTTTCTTCTTCTTAAGAAATTGGTATGGAAAGTTCTGTATACAAATTTTTCTAAAGTTTCAATAGATTCCCAAACAGATATGTTTACAATTACTTGTTCATCATTGTAAGGGTTGAAGCTAGAAGCATCATTGGTTTCATCTTTAAGTCTCCATATAAAACCTTCACTTTGTTCTGCTAGCTGGTTGACCTTATCTAAGTTGTCGACAAACTCTTTCATAATTGGGTCGTTAATGCTTACTCCCCTCATTCTGGCAATATTGATCTGTGCTAATTGGTAATGGTTCTCCATGTAATCAATGCTTATAAATATGAGCTCAATAAAATATATTACATATTTATACCAAGGTAAATTACCAAATTAACAAAAATGAATTATAAATCTACACGGCTTCCTTTTTTTCAGATAAATATTTCCAATAACGCTTTGGTACATGTTGAACATGTAATTTGGTATTGATTCTAGACTTAATAGTGGTACTTTTAAAATAGTTGTTCCATAAGTCTTGATAATTGTATTCTTCCTCTGTAAATACAGCGCTTTTTTCAATACTATTAGTGTGAATATCCGTTAAATCAAGTGATATGATTTCTACGGTCTGTAAATCATAAAATATCCCGTATTTGCGCTTAACATCATAAATAATCCATTGCTGATCGGCATATCTATTTCTAAAGTGTTTTGATATTAGTGGTAGCACATCAAAATCTGGTTCTATATTGGCAAAATAAACATCGTCTTTAGTGAGTTGAAATCGAACAAAGGCTTCCATTCTGTGTTTTTCTCTACCTACTTTATGAGCTATTTGATTTATTTTCAAAATTGCATCATCGCCAAAATCTGTTGAGCCCAAATACTTGCCACCCATTAATTTTTGTATGTAGTGATAGAGTAGTGCCTCAATATTATTTTGCTCACTTAAAAAAGCAAAGTAAATATTCTTAATTGCCGAATTATTTTTTTTTCGTACACCATTCCAAACACGCTGTGCTTTTTCAATATTTGTAAAAATTGTTTCGGTTTCGGCAAAGAGTCCTTTTTGAAATTGACTGTTTTTTTGAATGTCGGCATGAGCTAATTTTTGTTCAAAGCCAATAAAAACAGCAGTCAAAAAACCATTGAAACTACCATCGTAAACTAGAATTTTTGAAGTATTCATATTATAGTTTTAGAAGTTGAAAAAAAATATACGAGTAATGATTTTTAGTCTTTTTTTAATTTTAGTTTTTAATAATACCAATTGGTATCCTAAAGTTAAAATTTGACTCTGACTACGGTTTAAAACAATGTTCAAAATTGAAATGTTTTGTGTATTTAATGGGCTGTTAAGATTTTCCATAGTCATAAAATTATAGTTAAGTTATACTTTAGTTAAATAGAGATAATTGATTGTTATATTGCTTTTTAAATTTACCGTTTTGAGATTGTAAAATCATTCCTTTAATTTTAGGTGCGTCTAAATCTCTACGTTCCCAATCATTAGAATTACAGATAATAAAATACTTAGCTCTATTGAGCGCAATTCCCATTTTTTTAAGATGTTCCCAATTTAAACTACGATATTTTCTTGCGCTTATTATTTTATGTACAGAGCCCATACCTATTCCCGGTATTCTTGCCAGCATTCGTGGTTCTGCTTTGTTAATGTCTACCGGAAAATGATTTAGGTTACGTAGTGCCCACATTAATTTGGGGTCAATATCCATATCTAAATTTGGATTGTCAGCATCCAATATTTCATTTACACTAAAACCATAAAAACGAAGGAGCCAATCTGTCTGATATAACCTGTTTTCACGAAGCATTGGAACTTCTGAGCCTAATGACGGTAGTCTACTATCTGTAGAAATAGGAACATAGCCAGAGTAATAAACACGTTTCATTTTATAATTTTTATAAAAATGTGTGGCAGAGTACATAATGTCCTTGTCACTTTCTCCTGTAGCACCAACTATCATTTGGGTGCTTTGACCTGCAGGAGCATATTTGGCGGTACTTTTAATGATTTTACGTTCTTCTTTGTAACGTATAATTTCATCTTTAACCTTTTGCATAGGCTTAATGAAATCTTCATGTTTTTTATCTGGGGCCAATAGTTTAAGGCCGGAAATAGTGGGGATTTCAATGTTGACCGATAAACGGTCAGCATATAAACCGGCCTCATACATTAGTTCGTCACTGGCACCAGGTATGGACTTTAAATGAATATAGCCGTTAAAATTTTCTTCTTCACGCAATTTTTTAGCTACGGCAATAAGTCGTTCCATAGTGTGGTCGGCACTTTTGAAAATACCGGAACTTAAGAAAAGACCCTCTATATAATTTCTTCTATAAAAATTAATGGTTAGGTCTACTACTTCTTGTATTTTAAAAGCAGCTCTTTGTATGTCGTTACTTTTACGAGTAACACAATATGCACAATCAAAAATGCAATGATTGGTTAATAATATCTTTAACAAGGAGACACAACGCCCATCTTCTGTATAGGTATGGCAAATTCCGGTACCGGTGTCGCCCAAACCATTATTCTTGTTTTTCCGATTACTGCCGCTACTTGAGCAAGACACATCATATTTAGCGGCATCTGCCAAAATGTTCAATTTTTCTTTAATTCGATTAAAATCCATAGCAATTAGTAATTAATCCAAAATTATGGAAATATTCCTAATTATGGAAATATTCCTAATTATTTTTTGGATATAATCCATATTCACTATATTTGAAGTATCGAGAATGCTAAATACTTGATTGATAACGAGCTATATTATGGAAAACGAATTGACGTTAAAACGGTTTACAGATTTGAGACGGGAATTAGGATATACCCAGGCAGATTTTGCCAAGTTGATCGGAGTCTCTAATACCACTGCTGATATAGAACGGGGCAGAACAAAACTTTCAGGTAAAGTGGTTTCCGAGTTGTTAAAGCAATTTAAAATTAATCCGCTTTGGCTTTTTGGCGAAAGTGAAGAACAATATTTAGAAACGTCAAAGACAAGTGTTATACCCAAAGTTGTAACGGTTGATTCCGCTAATAGGGATAACATGGTGTTGGTGAATGCTAAAGCTGCGGCCGGGTATCCTCAAAATATTTCGGATACCAGTTGGTATCAGCAATTACCTGCTTTTGATTTGCCTATACCCGAATTTAGAAATGCTACTTATCGTGGCTTTCAAGTAGAGGGAGATAGTATGTTGCCCAATTTACATCCGGGTGAATGGGTTTTGGCCAGGGCAATTGAACATATAGATTATGTAAGTGCGAATAAAATGTATGTAGTGGTTTTGCAAGATTCTATAATGGTAAAAAAGGTGGAGAAAAGACCAAATTCAAATAATGTAACACTGATTTCTTTAAACGAAACATACCCTCCTTATGATATAAAACCTTTTCAAATTCAAGAAATTTGGGAGGTGAGCAGTAAAATTACGTTCAATGTAGATGCTACAACGGATAGTGGATTGCTGCGACAGCTTCAAGAGTCTATGAAAGAGTTAAAAGATCAATTACAACATGTTAAGAAGGTTAATTAAATAAATACTTTAATTTTTTTTAATATATATTCCGCTTTCTTTTAACGTAAATCCTAAGCTTTTGTAAAGCGCTATGGCAGCAGTTCTATGGTGACCGCTAAATAGTAATACATCGTCTAGTTTTGATGCTTCAGCACGTTCTAAAAGTTTTTCCATTAGTTTTCTTCCAATACCTTGACCTCTATAATCTGATGATACAATTACATCCTCAATCATTCCTTTATGTCCTGATACTACTTTGTATTTTGCCATCATGGCAATACCTACTAGTTTTTTATCTACCAAACAAACTACGGCTTCAGTAGTATTGTAATCGGACAATGCTGTGGCAATGTCCAATTGTGTTAATTCCGAATTAAGTTGCTTGTATAGTTCGGTCAATTGGGATTGTAGCTCAGAGGTGACTTCGTTAAGCGTTATTAATTTAATTTCCATATTTATATTTCAAAAATTGAAGTAGCTTCATTTACTCTATCTAATATAATCTGGTATTACTTCTTATACCATTTATGCTTGCTGAGTTTAAATTCCATTTATAAGCTAAGAATATATTTAATTAAAGTTATGCGCTTTGGCAAAATTTTATGGTTTTCAAAGAATGAGTAGAGCCATCTGTACCATTTGTTAATAAAGTTTAAAGCATTTTGGTTTCCATTAAACTTTTGCAATATAGCTGGTAAAGCTTAGGTAAGCTATGGACTTTCCACGCTTACAAGTACTCCGGTTTGTTCATTTTATAAAACATCCAAGCAAACTAAATTTAGAATGAATCCTTTAAATACTTGAAAAATAAAAACTAGCAACGCAAAAAGTCAAAAATCATGGTACAGGTTTTACGGCAGAGTTATCATTGAACAAGGTTCTAAATAGAAAAAATCTTCAAAAGAGTTTTTCTCTTGTTAGAACAAATTATCAGTGCTATAAAATTCTAATAACGATTTGCAATATGTGTTAGCGACCAATAACATCGCCCATAGAAATTGAAAGCGGTCCTAGTTTGTGTTGTGTTGGTAAAAACACTCCGCTTTCGGTTTTAACCCACTCCTCCCAACTAGCCTCAATTCCACCTATAGGAATTATTTTTGTCCATAATTTAAAACTTTTAGGTCTTCCACTGGGTTCAATAATCCACATATAAGAATCACCTGGGGTATCTCCACCTTTCGTATAAGTAACCAATAGTGCTTCTGAACCATCTTCCATATCTATTAAATAGCGCTCTGTGCCTTGGTCAAACGCTTTAAATGGTGCTACCAGCCAGAAAGAATCATTGTTGAAATAACTTTGTGCTTTTTCAATAAGGTCCTGTGTTTTTTCGTAGGATACAGATTCGTTATTTATGCTTGCCGTACTAGAAGAAGGGGTGATCAAGTCTAATTGAACAATTATATTGTCCCATGAAACTGTAACAATCTCTTTCTCTCTATTCCATTTGTAATGGTGGTCGTCACGAAAAGACCATTCTAAAATTTTAGTGTTATTATAATTTTTAAAATTAAGGGCATCTAACATTCTATAGGCCAAAGCGTCCGCTTCAGGTCCAGATTCCCCTGTAGGTAATGGCTCATTATAGAGGTAGTAAAGAATTCCATAACCTATTAATCCAAGTAAAAATAGAATTCCGATTAGCTTAAATAATTTCTTAATCATAATGTATATAAATTATTGTATAGTAAAAATTTATAAAATAATAAAAGTTTGTTTAATAAGTTTAAAATCCTACGGCTGCATCATCTCCACGTTTATCGGCACCGCCCTCAAGCTTTCCATTATCCAATATACGAATGGCATCTACTTTGCCAATGATAGGTGTTCTTTCTTCATTAATAATATAGCCTTTGGCCTTAAGTTCATCCTTTAAGCTGGCGGAGAATCCGTCTGGTTCAAAAATGACCATATCAGGTAACCACTGATGGTGAAAACGTGGAGCGTCAACCGCTTCTTGCATGCTCATTTTAAATTCGTATCCGTTTAGAATAGTTTGTGCAACGGCGGTAATAATCGTAGATCCGCCTGGTGTACCTACTACCATATATAATTTTCCATTGCGTTCAACTATAGTAGGGGTCATGCTACTAAGCATTCTTTTTTCGGCGGCAATACTGTTAGCTTCTGCACCTACTAGACCAAACATATTTGGTACACCTGCTTTGGCACTGAAATCATCCATTTCATTGTTCAAAAAGAATCCAAGCTCATCTGAATATAACTTAGAGCCATACGCACCGTTTAAGGTAGTTGTTACGGAAACAGCATTACCATCTTGATCAACTATAGAGTAGTGGGTGGTCTCCATACTTTCAACAACATCAATTTTACCATGCTCTACCTCAGAAGATTTTGTTGCCTTGTCAAATGTAAAATTGGCCATTCTTTCGGCTAGGTAGTCCTCACTTAATAATTTGTCATATGGAATTTTAACAAAGTCGGGGTCACCTAAAAAATAATTTCTATCGGCATAGGCTCTTCTAGATGCCTCGGTAAATAATTGTACCATTTTAGGGGTATTGTGACCTAGTTTTGCTACATCATATTTTTCCATCATTTTGAATATCTGATTGATGGTTACGCCGCCACTGCTTGGCGGACTCATGGAAATGATGTGCAAATCTTTATAATCAAAAGTAATTGGGTCTCTCCATACCGCCTGGTATTTTTCTAAGTCCTCTTCAGTAACGTAACCACCTTTTTCTTGAATGAATGCTGCCAGTTTCTTGGCAATCTCACCTTTGTAAAATCCGTCTCTTCCATGCTCTGCAATACTTCTAAAAGTATTTGCCAATGCCGGGTATTTAATGGTGTCGTTTGTTTTGTAAACAGTTGCAAATTTGGTGCTGTCACCATTTACCTCAATAAATTTATCTCTTTGGCTGGATAGTCTTTTTTCTTGATTAGCGGTAACGACAACACCGCGTTCCGCTAGAGCAATAACGGGAGCCATAATTTCTTCTAAGGGGAGAGAGCCGAATTTTTTGTGTACTTCAATAATACCGGCAACCGTACCCGGTACCCCAACGGCAGTAGCTCCTAATGTGCTTTTGCCGGGAATTACATTGCCCAATGAATCTAAATACATGTCTTTATGAGCGGATAAAGGTGCTTTTTCACGATAATCCAAAGCACCGACTTCACCGTTTGCTTGTCTGTAGACCATGAAACCGCCGCCGCCAAGATTACCTGCAAAGGGGTAGGCGACTACCAAAGCCATTTCTGTAGCTACCATAGCATCAAAAGCGTTACCGCCTTTTTGCATGATGTTACTACCAATTTTTGAAGCTTCTTCACGTGCCGAAACTACCATTGCTTTATCCGTTACCGTACCTGTTGGTACCGCAGGATTCTCTTTGCAACTGCCTAATATTACAAATGCAGCTAACCAGAATATAAATTTTGATTGGTTCATAGATGGTTATATTGGTTATTTAAATAAATGAGTTTAAATATTTGGTTAATAGTAAATAATATTTATTTTTTTGTTAATAATGATGTGTATTTTTGTTTTGAAAAAGTAATAAGTTCTTCAAAAAACGCTGTAAACTCGGCCTCAAAAGCATCATAATGTTCTTCAAGGTCTAGAATGGCAAAATTCATTTTGGACTTATTGTTGGTTCTACGGTTCATACCATTAAGCACGCGAGCTATCCCGTCCATCTTAGAATAGTTATATATCCAATTATCGGCAATCATATAAGGCATCATCTTTTTGACTCCTATAGGCAGAATCTCGTAATTATCTTCTAAGAGGTCATAAAAATTATCTACAAAAACATCTAACGGAACGTCAGAATATTTAGACCAATTCTTTGCCAAAAAATGGTCATAGTAAATATCGACGATAACTCTACTGTAATGGCTGTAGTTTGCATGAAGCCGCTTACTGCTCAACTTTGGTATAACATGACTATCTGTATAGGTATCTATATGGCGATGTAATTTTATGCCTTTTTGTACCTTAATGGGTAAATGTTCAAACTTATTGGCACGAATACTATCGGCTATAAAGTTGCCAATAGTAATTTCTTTATCGTTGAAAGAAAGATAAATATGTGCTAAAAAATTCATTGGATTAAATTAAGCTTAGTAGTTCGAATTTACAAAGAAGGGCAATAGTGGTAAGTATGATCCGTTTATATTTGCAAAAAACTTATTAAGATTATATGACACTAATAAAATCTATTTCAGGAATACGGGGCACTATTGGGGGAAAGCCAGGAGACAATCTTACACCTATAGACGCGGTAAAATTTGCTGCTTCTTACGGCATTTGGCTAAAAGACTATTCCAAAAAAGATAAGTTAAAAGTGGTTATAGGTCGTGATGCACGTTTGTCTGGCGAGATGATTCAAAACCTTGTAGTTTCTACTTTGGTGGGTTTAGGTATTGATGTTGTAGATTTAAATTTATCTACCACGCCCACCGTTGAAATTGCGGTGCCTATGGAAAATGCAGATGGTGGTATCATCTTAACTGCCAGTCATAACCCAAAGCAATGGAATGCACTTAAGCTTTTGAATGAAAAGGGTGAATTTTTAGATGCTGCACAAGGTGCCAAGATTTTGGAAATAGCGGAGAAGGAAGATTTTGATTTCTCTGAGGTTGATGATTTAGGTATTATCAACAAGAATGACAGTTATATAGATATACATATAGACGAAGTTTTAAATCTTTCTTTGGTAGACGCCGAAGTGATTAAGAAAGCTAAGTTTAAGGTTGTTGTGGATGGGGTAAATTCTACAGGTGGAATTGCCATACCAAAACTTTTAAAGGAATTTGGTGTAGAAGTGGTAGAACTGTATTGCGATCCTACTGGTCATTTTCCTCATAATCCAGAGCCCTTAAAAGAACACCTAGAGGATATCTGCGAATTGGTGGTAAAAGAAAAAGCTGATTTTGGTATTGTTGTAGATCCGGATGTTGACCGTTTGGCGTTCATTAGCAACGATGGTGAAATGTTTGGGGAGGAATATACCTTGGTTGCCTGTGCGGATTATGTTTTAAGTAAAACAAAGGGCAATACGGTCTCCAATTTGTCGTCCTCGCGAGCCTTACGGGATATTACCCTAAAACATGGCGGAACTTATGAAGCTGCAGCTGTAGGTGAGGTTAACGTTGTTACTATAATGAAGGCTAACAATGCAGTAATAGGTGGTGAAGGTAATGGCGGTATTATTTATCCAGAAAGTCACTATGGTCGTGATTCTTTGGTGGGTACGGCATTGTTTTTAATGCTAATGGCAGAAAAAGGCGGTACCGTTGCGGAGCTTAGGGCCAGCTACCCAAGTTATTTTATGAGTAAAAAGAAAATTCAATTGACACCTGGTTTAGATGTTGATGGTATTTTAAAATCTATGGCAGAAAAGTATGTCAACGAAGAAATTTCAACCATTGATGGTGTAAAGGTAGATTTTGAGGAAAACTGGGTTCATCTTAGAAAGTCAAATACAGAACCTATAATAAGAATTTATACAGAAGCCAAGAGTCAAATTGAAGCTGATGCACTAGCGGATAGAATTATTGGTGAGATAAAAACAATTGCAGGTTTGTAGGGCATACTCCTAAAATTTGAGATAAAAAAGAAACCGGAAATAGTTCAGCTATAACCGGTTTTTTTATGATTTTAATTTACATCTGCAAATGACGCAGGTTTTTTGCCCCTATGTTTCCAGCGTTTATGCGTCCATAAATAATATTCCGGTTTTTCTCTAATTTGTTTTTCTGTAAGTCTAAGGAACCTATCGGTTATTTCGTGCTCTTTGGTTTCTTTGCTGTTAATGGATATAGGAATAAATTCTGCCTTATAAAAACCTCGTTTTACTTTACTGACTTTTAGAAATACCGTAGCAATCCCTGTCTTACGGGCCAAAGCTTCGCCGCCATTGAATATAGGTACCGTAATTCCCATAAAATCTGTCCAATAATGAGCTTTGTGTGCTTGCGGAGATTGGTCGCTCACCATGCCGTAGGTTGCCCTTACATTGTTTCGGTAGTTTTGAATAATCGTTTTAGCTGTTTGGGCCTGTGTAATCAATACGGTATTCCAGCGTGCCCTAACTTTTTTAATGAATTTGTCAAAATAAGAATTGTTTATTTTTTGATAGACCGCATAGCCTTTAGAATTAACGTAATTGTTGATACTTACGTTCCATTCCCAATTGGCGTAATGAGCGCATAAAATTATAATACTACGCTCTTTTTCTATTTCCAACAAAACTTCAGGATTGACCAGCTGGTATTTTTTTGCAACGGCCTCTTTGCTCAAATTCATGGTTTTGACCATTTCCAGGAACATATCACAAAGGTGTTTGTAAAAATTCTTCTCAATACGCTCAATTTCCTGTTGAGACTTTTCGGGGAAGACCAAATTTAAGTTCTCTTGAACTACTTTTCTTCTATAACCAAAAACACGATAGATAAAGAAACAGGCAATATCGGATAAACCATAAAAAAGGTGATGTGGCAAAATGGAAACGACCCATAAAAAAGGATAGATTAAAACAAAGGCCAATAGTTGCATTCTCAAAAAAATTATGGACAAATATAGTTATATTTGACGCCAAATAAAGGGCAGTAAATGTACAACATTGATATAGCGACCATAGCAATAATAGCGGCAAATGTATTAGTGTCAATAAAAGGGTTTAATGATACTACTTTTTTTGAACGTTATAAATTTAGTATTGGTGCAATTAAAGCGGGGCAAAAAGACCGGATGGCCACATCAGGTTTTTTACATGTAGATGTTTCTCACTTGCTATTTAATATGTTGACACTTTATTTCTTTGCAGGCGTTGTAATTAATTGGTTCGACACAACAAAATTTCTGATTATTTATGCAATAAGCCTTGTAGGCGGTAGTTTATTAGCGCTAAGTTTTCATAAGGATGAGCCGTACTATTCCGCAGTAGGTGCCAGTGGTGCCGTAACCGGTATTTTGTATTCAGCAATTCTTCTTCAGCCTAATATGCGTTTAGGTATTATGTTTATTCCAATCCCCGTACCGGCCTACGTGGTAGGTATTGGTTATTTATTATATTCAATTTATGGTATGAAAAAACGTTTGGGCAACATTGGGCATACCGCACACTTTGGTGGTGCAATAGGGGGTTATCTGACTACACTTTTATTTATGCCAAGTCTTTTACAGACCGAGACACTTATGGTAGGCTTGCTTGCCTTACCGATTATCTTATTGATAGTACTTGAAAAAATGGGTAAGATTTAGACCACTTTCAGTAGTATTTATCGATGAAGTGTATTTTTTACCTTAAAAACATGCATTTCATCGTATTTCTCTGTGTATAGACAACAAGAGGGCAATTCGGTACGTTAAAGCCAAAACCCCGAATTAAATGAAATCAAACCTATCTGTAAGAAAAGTATGGTTTTTATCAATTGCTGCATCTTTTTTTGCGGCAAGTTGTAGTGATGAAACCACAATTTTTGAAAACCCTGAAGACAATTTAGTAAGTGAAACAGATCAATCTAAACTAGATAACAGTATTAGTTTTGAGCGTGCCGGTGTATTGGATATTTTTGAAGATCCGTCGGTCAGCGGAAAAAAATCAAGTATTACCGGTAAAGATGAAGAGGAACAAGCAGGTGATTATCCACTTTCTCTAGTTGCTCAAATAGAGCCTCCTACATTTACTAACGGACAAAATTTAGCGGCTACACATGTTGCCTTAGATGGTGATTATGGTTATGTATCTTATAATACGGTTGGTCTAGACTATGTTGGTGCCATTGATGTTATAAATATTAGTGATCCAACGAGTCCTAGAGTTACGTCAAGAGTATATTATACGAATGCCGATTTAAATTCCATTGCGTATGATAATGGGTATATATATGTTGCAGGTGGCGTAGATGCGGAACAGTCCGTTACCGCAACGGCAAATTCACTTGTGGCCAAAATAGCTGTTAGTGGTGGTAGAATGAATATATCTAACATTACTTATGGTTTTCAAGAGGGCTTTAATGCAACAGATGTACGTATAATCAATAATAATGTAGTGGTTACAAGTGGTCAAGATGGCTTTGTGGTCGTTTATGATAAAAATGATTTAAGTGTGTTGAACGAGGCAGCATTTTCAGATTTACGTTCCGTTGCTTATAATGGTAATGAAATGGCTGTTTTGGACGCTGCGCAAGGAGTGAACTTTTTAGATCAGAATTTGAATACCACGCGTAGTATTGCTATAGATTCCGATTTTGGAATAGATGCCAAACGTACATTGGATTTTTTAAATGACAATATTGTTGTTTCGGAAGGAACCAGAGGAGCAGGTGTATATAATGCAACTTCAGGTAGCTTTGTAGAGTATTTGCCAATATTGACGAGTCCCGAAAATGCCGAGCCGGGAGAAATAGTGACCAATGGTGTAGCCGTCAATGAAAATGTGTTATTAATGGCAAACGGTGCAGGAGGATTAAGTCTTTCTGAAACCAATGATGATAATACGGTTGGTGTAGGTGTAATTGAGCTTACAGGTTCTATTAACTATGTAGCTACAAAAGGCGATTATATTTTTGCAGCTTCAGGAAAACAAGGTTTTCAGATTATAAAACTAAATAGGCCAGATGATAGTTTGGTTACACGATGTGAGGATTTGAATGCATACTCAGGTAGTTCCTATTTAAACGTTAATAACGATGATACCCTTGCTTATAGAGGTTCTAAAAGATTTAACAATATAAATGTTGGAGGAAATTTATTGCTTTGTGGATCATGGACCGTAAGGGATGGTGTTAATGTAAACGCAGATGGATTGTTTGAAATGAACGGTACATTGGTTGTTGGTAGAAATAATAGACAAAGAAATGTAACCATTAATTCTGGTGCAACATTAAGGGTAGAAGGTAATTTGACCATTTATGGCGATTTAATTCTTAATGATGGTGCTTCCATTGAATTTATAGGAGATGACTCTGTAGTAAATATCTTTGGTAGAGTTACTAGAGCAGCTAATACTACGATAGAAGGTACCTTTAGAGATGTAAGAGATGTGTTTTGATCATTTTGATATGAGGACATAAAAAAAAGCCCGAACATGAAATGTTTGGGCTTTTTTTTATTTATTACTTTAAAATCTAGTTGAGTAATTCTGCCACTTTAGCTTCTAAGGCGGGTCCTCTTAAGTTTTTGGCAACAATAATCCCGTTTTCATCTAGTAAAAAAGCCGCAGGTATAGCGTCAACATTATATAGCTTCGCAATTTTATCATCAAAATAAGAAATATTGGAAATATGGTTCCACTCCAATCCATCTTCCGCAATTGCTTTCTTCCAAGCTTCTTCCGTTCTATCTAAAGAAACTCCAAGTATATTTAATCCTTTGTCATGATATTTATTGTAAACTGCAACAATATTAGGGTTTTCTGCTCTACAAGGCCTACACCAACCGGCCCAAAAATCTATTAGGGTTACTTTACCCATAACATCCTTTAGTGCAATTTCTGTTCCATCAAGACTTGGACCTGAAAATTCTGGAGCCTTTGCGCCAATACTTGAGTTTTTACCGGCAGCTTCAGAAGCCTTTAACTTTTCAATACCTTCTAAAATCTGTTTTCCGGGCTTGGAGTTTTTTATTTCATCGGATAATGTCTTGTAAATTTCCTCGGCTTCTTGTAGTTCAATTGCTTTGGTAGCAACTGCTCTGTCCAGCACCAAAGCAGAGATTAGTGCCCTAGGATGCTTCTTTACATAGTCAAGCTCAAAAGTTTTATATTCCTCTTGCAACTCTTTCATCTCGTCCTGTAGTGCCAATGCCGCTTCGCCAGATGCAGATTTCATATCTTGCTGTATAGATTGTGCTTGTAACGATATTTCCCTGGACTGTTCCATGTAATCAGCAAAAGTGTCGTTCTGAAAAGTTCCGCCTATATCTGCAAAACCCATACTATCTCTTTGAGCGCTAAATTGTATTTCCCCATTTTCTAAAATAACTGCGGTATAGCCCGGCAACTGTTCAACGAAGATGTAGTGAAGCTCAGGAATATCAGCAGTACCTGTAAAGGTAAACTCACCATTGGTGGTAGTAGCCGTGTCTACTTCCATAGGTTGGTTGTTTTCTCCTATTTTCTTCAAAAAAACACGAGTTCCATCGGTCATTTCACCTCTTAATTTACCATTAAGGGTAAAGCCTTCCGGTTTTGAATTACAGCTGAACAATAAGACGCCTGCAAGCAGTATTAAAATACTATTTTTCATAAATTTCACTTAGGTTAAGTTGCAAATGTACTTATATATAGGATATAAAAAAAGACCCTTGGTCCAATGGCCAAAGGTCTTTTTAATATTGTTTTATTTAGTATTAAAATTGATAGCGAATACCTAATCCAATATCAAAATCAAAATTATCAGAGAATCCGTCATAGCCTACAACACCTAGTTCTGGTCTAAAATCTAAAGATAGGATCAGTGGTATGTTAAAATTATATTCAATACCAACATCGCCTGCGGCAAAAACAAATAGCCCTCCATCGTCTCCGGGAAAATCAACATTGCCCAATCCGCCACCAACACCGTAGTACCATTGAAAGTCACCTTCAATGGGTCTTACCCATTGGTAAAGTCCTGCAATTTTAAAGGCATTAAAATTTCTACTATCCCTCCAACCTAGGTCAAACTCCAGCCTGGTGTCCCTAGTTAATGACTTTTGATAACTGACTTCTGCTCCAAATCCGTCACTATCCCCTAATCGTAATCCTAAGGCGTGATTAGCTATTTCTTGAGCGGAAAGCGAGCAGGTTGCCATAAAAACCAATACGGTAATACCCTTTAAAATCTTCATATAGTTGTATTTTTTTGTGATGAAAAATGAGCTAATTTGTAATGTAGCTCACACAATAAAACTTAATTTAGCAATCAAAATTGTGTTACGTTGGATAATAATTCGCTGTTAAAGTTACAACAAGATATAGAGGGAGATGTACGATTTGATAATCTTACCAAGACCATTTACGCTACAGATGCGTCCGTATATAGAAAAATACCTTTAGGGGCCGCTTTTCCAAAGAGTGTTGATGATATCAAAAAAATAATACAATTTGCAACTAAGGAAGAAATAGGACTTATTCCTAGAACTGCTGGTACCTCTTTGGCCGGACAATGCGTGGGTGATGGTCTGGTAGTGGATGTCTCAAAGTATTTTGCAGAGATTATTAGGGTAGATGAAGAAAAGAAACAGGTAACCGTTCAGCCAGGTGTTATTAGAGATGAGCTGAACCAGTTCTTGAAACCCTACGGTCTGTTTTTTGGTCCTAACACATCTACTTCTAATAGATGTATGATCGGCGGTATGGTAGGTAATAATTCATCGGGCACCACATCCATACAATATGGGGTTACTAGAGATAAGGTTGTTTCTGTGAAAACCATATTGTCAGATGGTAGTGAAGCTCAATTTGGAAGAATTTCAGCAGCTGAATTCAAACAAAAACAACAAGGTAATTCACTTGAAGCATCTCTTTATAATAACATATTTAATGAACTAGTTGATAAAGAAGTAGCTTCTGAAATAAAAGAACATTTTCCAAAACCTGAAATTCATAGAAGGAGTACCGGTTATGCCGTGGACGAATTATTAAAATCAGAAGTGCTGGGAGGTGAATTGCCGTATTTTAATATGGCGGAATTATTATGTGGCAGTGAGGGTACATTGGCTTTTACCACCGAAATTACGGTTCAATTAGATGACCTTCCGCCAGCATTGTCGGCAATGGTAGTTACGCATTATACCTCTTTGGAAGATTGTTTAATGGATGTAGTTCCGGTAATGGAACACCCCTTGCAATTGTGTGAAATGATGGATAAGGTCATTTTAGATTGTACCAAAAATAACCGTGCGCAGTTGGCCAATCGGTTTTTTGTTGAAGGCGATCCGGCAGCGCTGTTAATGTTACAGGTATCGGCACATACCGAACAGGAATTGAATGCATCTGTGGCTTCTTTGCAGAAAACTATAGCGGAATCAGGTCTTAGTTACGCCAACCCTGTCCTATATGGCAATCAGATTCCCAAAGCCATTGAGTTGCGTAAAGCAGGTTTAGGTCTATTGGGAAATATTGTAGGTGATATGAAGGCCGTAGCCTGTATAGAGGATACTGCAGTGGCTTTGCCGGATTTAAAGGATTTTATTACAGAGTTTTCCGTGATTATGAAAGGTTATGGGCAAAGTGCGGTGTATTATGCACATGCAGGTGCTGGCGAATTGCATTTGCGCCCTATTCTGAATTTAAAGAAATCAAGCGATGTAAGTCTTTTCCGTGCCATAACTACAGATGTGGCTAAACTGACCAAAAAATTTAGAGGTTCTTTTAGTGGTGAACATGGCGACGGGATTGTTCGTGCGGAATTTATACCTGTAATGATAGGTGAGAAGAATTATCAATTGCTAAGAAGAATTAAATCTTACTTTGATCCAAAGGGTATATTTAATCCGGGTAAGATTGTAGATGCTTATCCAATGGATCAATCTTTTCGTTATGAGGTGGATCGTAAAGAGCCGGATATCAATACATTAATGGATTTTTCGGACAGTGAAGGTATTCTCAAAGCTGCCGAAAAATGTAATGGCAGTGGTGATTGCAGGAAAACCCATCATATGAAGGGTGGCATGTGTCCAAGCTATCATGCGACCAAGAATGAAAAGGATACTACCAGAGGAAGGGCCAATACGTTAAGGGAGTTTCTGACAAACCCTAATAGTACGGCAAAAAATAGTTTTGATAGTCCTGAGATCAAGGAAGCTTTTGATCTTTGTTTAAGTTGTAAGGCATGTGCTAGCGAATGTCCAAGTAACGTAGATGTATCTACCCTAAAGGCAGAGTTTTTATATCAGTATCAAGAGGCTAATGGTTATTCCTTAAGAGGAAAATTATTTGCCTATAATACAAAGTTGAACGGATTGGGAAGTAAGGTTTCCGCGCTTACAAATGCCATGTACGATTCTAAATTGATTGGCGGTTTATTGAAAAAAACTAGCGGAGTTGCCAAAGAAAGGAGTCTTCCAAAAGTTTATAGCTTTAATTTTGATAAGCATCTTCAAAAATCTAATAATCAAAATACTAAAAAAAATAAAAAGGTAATTTTATTTATTGATGAATTTACGAAATACTTAGATATTGAAGTAGGTAAAGATGCCATTGAACTTTTAACGGCTTTAGGGTACAAAGTAGAGTTGTACTATGCAGAAAGCGGTAGAACATTTTTGTCAAAAGGCTTTTTAAGGCAAGCTCAAGAATTGGCAGTTAAAAATGTTCTGGAGTTAAAGAAGTTCGCAGAGGCAAATTTACCGGTTTTAGGTTTGGAGCCTTCTGCAATATTATCGTTTAGGGATGAATACAAACGTTTAACCTCAGATAAGAAAACAGCACAGGCAATAGCTGACAATTCGTTTTTAATAGAGGAGTTTTTGGCAAATGAAATAGCGGAAGGTAATTTAAGTTCATCTAATTTTACCGATGAAGCTAGGGATATTAAAATTCATAATCACTGTCATCAAAAGGCATTGAGTAATCAAAAAGTAACTTTTGATGTTTTAAATCTTCCCGTAAATTATAAGGTAACCATTATAGCTTCTGGCTGCTGTGGTATGGCGGGTTCTTTTGGGTATGAAGAAGAGCATTATGAGACCAGTATGAAAATTGGGTCGTTAAAATTATTTCCGGCAGTAAATAAATCAACTCCTGAAACAATTATTGCGGCAAATGGCACTAGTTGCAGGCATCAAATATTTGATGGTACTAAGAGAATAGCAAAACATCCGGTAAGTATTTTAAAAGAGGCTTTATTGTAATTATAAATCGTTAAGACCGTCTTTTTCTTTCTGATTTTTTAGTTTTCTGGCCTTACGTTCGGTTATGGTCGCAATTAATTCGTTCATATCCATAGATTTAAGTTCCTCGTCCATGTAAAATGAAGCTAGCTTGTCATTTTCATAGCGGTACAATTTCCAACGTTTAAAAGAATATTCTAGGGCGGTCATATGTTTTACCCAATCGCCAGAGTTTAGATATAGGCATTCTCCTTTTTTAGTTTCAAAAAGTTTTTTGTTAGGTGCGTGGCTATGACCACAAACAACATTGTCATAGTGTTGCTTTATTGCCATTTTAGCTACGTTTTTTTCGAATAAGACAATTTGCTCCGGGTCACGATCGCCCTGTTCTAAATCTGGATTTGTAAAAGGTTTGTTTTTCTTTCCAAAAAGTTCTAACCCCTTTGTCTTTAGTTTTGCCAATTTTAATAGTGCATCGAAACCAAATTCTCCAAAATTTAATAGCCACTGTGAGTGACGAAATGAAAAGTCAAAAATATCACCATGAAAGAATAACGTGTTTTTGCCATTAAGTTTAAGTGTTAGCCTATTGGAAACTTGTATGGCGCCCATATAAATGTCATCTATTTTACGAAAAGGTTCATCTCGGTTACCGGTAATATAGTGTACGACGGTACCTTTTGCCGCTAAAGAGAAAATCTTCTTTACTACTTTTAAGTGCGAAGGGGGAAAGTAGTTATTACGCATTTTCTTTGCATCAAGTATATCACCGTTTAGAATTAAGATTTTCGGGTCTATGCTAGATAGATAGGTCAATAGTTCCTCTGCATGACAAGCGTAGGAACCCAAATGAACATCCGATAAAACAGCTATTTCAAGACGTCGTTTTTTCAAGGGGATAAATTTTAGGTCAAAATTAATGCTAACGCTATAGTTGACAGTAGTTTAGTTGGTCAACAATTATTAATCTTTAGGTTAAATAATCATTATCACAAAAGAGTAAGGTTAAGCTAATATTAAGCGCTTTTTAAATTTTTCTTTCATGCTTTTAACATTTACCTTTGATGTCAATTAAATTGTAGTTTTTTACAATAAGTAAAATATCATATAGAACGTACGTATTATGGCCGGAAATACTTTTGGAAACCTTTTTAGGGTCAGCACTTTTGGAGAATCTCATGGAAAAGCAATTGGGGGAGTTATAGACGGCTGTCCTTCAGAAATATCTTTGGACTTCGCTGCAATTCAAAAAGATCTTGATCGTCGTAAACCTGGGCAGTCCGCCATTGTTACCCAAAGAAAGGAGCCGGATGAAGTAGAGTTTTATTCAGGAATATTTGAAGGAAAGACAACAGGTACACCTATAGGATTTGCAATTCATAATACTAATCAAAAATCTAAAGACTACGGACATATTAAAGATTCTTACAGACCATCTCATGCAGATTACGTTTATGATCAGAAATATGGATTTAGGGATTACCGTGGCGGAGGTAGAAGTTCTGCTAGGGAAACTGCCAGTAGGGTAGTGGCGGGCGCTATTGCAAAACAATTTTTGAAAGGAATAGAAATACAGGCGTTCGTTTCTCAAGTAGGAGATATGAGTTTGGGCAAACATTATACAGATTTGGATCTATCGTTGACAGAATCTAACGCAGTTAGGTGTCCCGACCCGGAAATGGCGGTAAAAATGGAGGATTATATTAAGTCTATTAAAAAGGACGGAGATACTATTGGTGGAATTATTACCTGTGTAGCTAAAAATGTACCGATTGGTTTAGGTGAGCCTGTATTCGACAAGTTGCATGCAGAATTGGGTAAGGCAATGTTATCCATAAATGCGGTCAAAGGTTTTGAATATGGTAGCGGCTTTGACGGTGTAAAGATGACGGGCAGCGAGCATAATGATCAATTTAATAATGATGGCTCTACAAAAACAAATTACAGTGGGGGTATACAAGGCGGTATAAGCAACGGAATGGATATATATTTTAATGTAGCCTTTAAACCCGTTGCTACAGTGATCCAGGGTTACGAAACTATTGATAAAGAGGGGAATATGGTTAAGACTCAAGGTAAGGGAAGACATGATCCCTGTGTTGTGCCAAGGGCCGTACCTATTGTTGAGGCGATGACTGCTTTGGTCTTGGCGGACTATACTCTAATGAACAGGACCATTAAATTATAGGTTCCTTTTTAGCACTTTTCCTAGCAAAATACTATCTTACTTCCCTAAACTAATTTATATATGAGGAAGCTTGAGTTGCATTGGCAAATACTGATAGGAATGATGGCAGGTGTTTTATTTGCTTTGGCAATGGTTCAATTGGAATGGGGACCAAAATTCATTTCGGATTGGATCAAACCTTTTGGTAACATTTTTATCAATTCATTAAAACTTATAGCGGTTCCTCTTATTTTAGGCTCATTGATCAAAGGTGTATCCGATTTAAAGGATATCTCCAAGCTTTCCCAAATGGGCGGTCGTACGATCGGTATTTATATTGCTACAACCGTAATTGCTGTTACTATAGGATTAGGAGTGGTAAATATTGTAAAACCTGGTGCTTCCATTACGGAAGAAACCAGGGTAGAACTTGTTGAGAATTACAAAGGTGATGCGGATGCAATTAAAAGCAAAGCCGATAAGCAAAAAGAAGCAGGACCGTTACAGGCTTTAGAAGATTTGGTTCCTAGTAATATTTTTAAGGCTGCTTCAGATAACGGTAATATGTTACAGGTAATTTTCTTTGCAATATTTTTTGGTATAGGACTTATTCTAATACCTGAAGAACAGGCTACACCGGTAAAAAAATTCTTTGACGGATTTAACGAAGTTATTCTAAAACTGATCGATTTGATTATGCTGGCCGCACCGTTCGGTGTATTTGCGTTACTGGCCGCTTTAATAGTAGAATCGCCAAGTTTAGATTTATTCAAAGCTTTGGCGTGGTATGCCTTTTGCGTGGTTTTAGGACTTTCGCTAATGTTAGGGGTCTATTTAATAATGGTCTGGGTATTTACCAAAACATCGCCAAATACGTTTATGAAAGGTATGTCACCCGCTCAACTGCTTGCTTTTTCCACAAGTTCAAGTGCTGCTACCTTACCGGTAACCATGGAAAGGGTTGAGGAGCATTTGGGTGTAGATGAGGAGGTAACAAGTTTTGTATTGCCAATTGGAGCAACAATAAACATGGATGGTACTAGTCTTTATCAAGCTATAGCAGCTGTCTTCATAGCACAGGCATTTGGAATGGAGTTGAGCTTGTCCGCCCAACTAGGGATCATAGTTACCGCAACTTTGGCCTCTATAGGTAGTGCGGCAGTACCTGGGGCAGGTATGGTCATGTTGGTCATAGTTCTTGCCCAAGCAGGTATACCGGAAGCGGGCTTAGCTTTAATATTTGCCGTAGATAGACCTTTGGATATGTGTAGAACGGTCATAAATGTATCCGGTGATGCATCTGTTTCTATGATGGTGGCTAAATCTGTAGGGAAATTACATGAACCAAAAATTAAGAATTGGGATGATAACTACAAAAAGTAAATACATCTATTTTAATCTTTAAGTTTATCTGCGCCGTCAGTGGCATCCTTAAAACTAAGGTCATTGTCAACAACATCTTTATAGGCCTGGATCCATGCATTTCTAAATATTCTTGTAACGGTAGGTAAAACCTTTGTTTTCACATTGTTTAAATCGCCTTCAACGGGTATTTTGGTCGCAAGGGTATCTTGTTTATGATTTTTTAAAATGAACTTAAAAAAGCCGACAAATCCCTCCCAAAGGGTTTTTAAAAATCCGTCATCTTTACCAATAAGTTTTGCATTTTTTAAAATTGGTTTAAACGATCCCTTCATATAACCATCGGCAATGGCAAGTTCGCCGAAGAGATCAAAAGAGCCCTCGTCAAAATCAATACCAGCATAATAATTTGTAAAATCATTAAGAGCTTTAGCGTTGGCACTTTCCAAGCTAAAAGAAATGTCCATATCAGGTATTTCCTTTACCAGGTTCATCTTGCCATCTAGAACAACGTTTCCATTTCCTATTGAAGTTGCTGTGGCGTGAATATTAGAAGGTAAAGTCCTTGTCTTTTCTACCACATTTCTAAGGTTTGATGCAGATAATTGTACGTTGGTCAAATGTAGATCAATGTTAGGGTCTGCCTGTAATTGTAGAAAAGCAAATTTGCCATTTTTAACGGTAAATTGATTTATATCAATTGGTACTAAATCTGTAAGTGCTTTTGACCAGTCATCGGTATCTGCAACACCAGTAGTATCTTGTTGGTCTTCAAATACATATAATATAGTAGGTTCGGTCATCTCAATTTCGCTTACTATTTTTCCATGAAAAAGAGCATTCCATTCTACTGAAATATCGGTCTCTTTAAAATCCAAAAAAGGCAACTCGTTATTGCCATTGACCGTGTTTAAGTACATTCCAT
Source organism: Maribacter huludaoensis (assembly GCF_029350945.1). Lineage (GTDB taxonomy): Bacteria > Bacteroidota > Bacteroidia > Flavobacteriales > Flavobacteriaceae > Maribacter > Maribacter huludaoensis. The sequence goes on from NZ_JARKMS010000003.1 coordinate 275,070, forward strand.
GAATGGTATATGCTCCGCGGATCAGCGATATGTCTATATCTTCAACATGACCGTAATAACCAGGTATATCTGCAAGTACTTTGTTAACGTAATTTTTTGCTAAAGAGGGCAGAGATAAACGAAGTATAAGCAGAAATACTACCAATAGGATGGGGATTATGTATCTCTTCTTCTTGTAGCGTGATTTATGTACCTCGTTCATCTAATTCAAAATTTATTTAAAACATTTATAATATAAACGTTTTAAATTAAAACTATTGATATACAAGGCGATAGAAGTAAAAATTTTAAGGTTAGAATTAAAAATAGCTTTCTAATTGTCTAAAGGCGGTATTTAGATAAATTTACGTTTTAAATCCTCAGTAGGAATCATGCAAGCTTCTTTTTTACCGTACCATTTATATCTGTTTGCGGCTATAAAATCGTATACGATATTGCGAAAAGACTCGGGAAGCCACAGTAAAATGGAGGAAATAGTACGCAAGCCTCTTAAATTTTTTCCAATTTCCAGTGCTGCGGTAGATTTAGTGTAGTAAGCAATGTTAGGTTCAATAAGAATTATAGAGTCCACTTTCTTAGTGTCAATACTTCGTTCTTCCAATAACCTTCTACCGGTTTCGCTCTGTAGGGCAGCATATCTAAAAATGTCATTTTCATCTCTTTTAATGGCAAACTGAACACTGCTATTGCAAAGATTGCAAATGCCATCAAAAAGAATAATTTTTTTATTTGATTCCACTTTGTAAAATTAAGACAAAAGACAAACAACTATTCACAACATATTTATAATTTCTTAATTTAAAACTGCTTTTGAATAATAGTCGGTAGCTCTAGATATGCGTATTACATCTGTTTTTTAATCGTATACGATTTAATGTAACTAGTTGAAATTGAGTTACTATTTCTTTTTTTCTACCATTTCTAATTGATCAACGCTAACATTAGTGGTAAAAATGCCATAGTTAACAATTGCCTTGCCTTTTTCCAGGGAGTCAATGCTGCCAACAGCTTTACCATCTAGCATGCGAACACGATCACCAATTTTAAATACTGGTCTTGGCTTGTTTTTTTCTTTGAAAAGGGCTTTTTTCTTTTCAACCTTCTTTTTTTCTCGAATTACCTTTACCTCTTTTTGAACTTCCTGGGCCACTTTTGCTTTTTTAGCACGTTCTGCCTTTGCCTGGTTTGCGGTCTTCTTCTTACGCTTGCTGTTCTCGGTTTCAACTATTCTTAATAGTTCAGAAACTAAAGGTCTTTTCTTATTGTCTTGAAAATATTTATCAGCGGCAACGTTAACTTTATTGCCCAATTGTATCATACGCTGATCATGATCGTAGAGTTCTTGGTAGTTCTCTAGTTTTGACTTTATTTTGGCGTTCAATTTTTCTAACCTTTCATTTTCTTCCCTGGCCCTGTCTTCTTCCTCTTTTAACCTAGAGCCGGTCTGCGCCATTTTACTACGTTCTTTTTGTAGTTTGGCAATGGTAGCATCAAATCGGACCTTGCCGCGTTCAATCTTCTTTTTCGCCTTGTTGATAAGCGAATATGGAATACCATTTTTCTGGGCGACCTCAAATGTAAATGAGCTTCCTGCTTGTCCTAAGATCAGCTGAAAAGTAGGTTCAAGTGTTTTACCGTCAAAAAGCATATTGGCATTGGTCACATGCGGCAGTTCATTGGCAAGTGCCTTCAAGTTGGCGTAGTGGGTGGTAATTACACCGTATGAACCTCTTTCATAAAAAACTTCTAAAAAGGCTTCTGCAAGCGCACCGCCTAGTTCAGGATCACTACCGGTACCGAATTCATCAATTAGAAATAAGGTGTTATCATCGCACCGTTTTAAAAATTGGTTCATGTTCTTAAGGCGATAACTGTATGTACTTAGGTGGTTTTCAATACTTTGGTTATCTCCAATATCGGTTAAAATCTTTTTGAAGAAACAAACTTCGCTTCTTTCATGAACAGGAATGAGCATTCCGCTTTGAAGCATTACTTGAAGTAACCCAATGGTTTTTAAGGTAATACTTTTACCACCGGCATTAGGACCGGAAATGACTATGATTCTATTTTCTTGATGAAGCTCAATGGTTTGTGGATAGGTTTTTTCATTCTTGCGCTTATTGTTCAAGAATAACAGCGGGTGATAGGCATCACGTAGAAATAATCTATTGTTTGAATTGATATTGGGCAATAAAGCGTTGATATCTTGCGCGTACTTAGCTTTTGCCGCAATAACATCTACTTGACTTAGAAAGTCTTGATAATCGCTTAAAAGTGCTCTAAATGGTCTTATTTGATTTGTTAGCTCCTTAAGAATGCGTTGAACTTCTTCTTTTTCTTCGAATTCCAAATTGTTGAGCTCTCTGCTATATTTTAAGGCCGCCTCAGGCTCTATATAAATAATACTGCCTGTTTTAGAAGTACCCATAACCGCACCTTTTACTTTTTTACGGTACATTGCCTTCACCGCCAGCACTCTTCTGTTCTCAACAACGGACTCTCTAATTTCGTCTAAATAATCAGATGATTGATAGCTGTTTAGTGCAGAACCAAAGCTTTGGCTGATTTTTCCACGAACTACATTGATCTGTCTTCTAATGACCAATAATTCATTGGAGGCATTGTCCTTGACCTCTCCAAACCGGTCTATTACGTTATTGATCAGTACTGGGATTTCAGTATTTTGCTCTAATCTCAAAGCAAAATCATGCAATAGGGGATAATAATCCTTGAATTTTTTAAAAAATCTTTGGTGTTCAACTACTGTGGAACAAATGCTTGCAATTCTTTTAAATCCCTGTAGTTCTAGTGTTGTATTTTCTATCTTTAAGAGTTTCAGGTCCGCATTTATGGAGTCGAATCCATGATTGGGGATTCGATTTTCGCTTATAAACGAAGACAGGTATTCTGCAGTTTTGCCCAGTTCTAATTTTATGACCTCTTCCGTTATAAAAGGTGTTATGTTCAATGCTGCTTGTTTGCCCAGCTCTGTATGGCAACGAGTAGAAACTTGTTGCAGTACAGAAGGGAATTCTAAGTCTTGTAATGTTTTGGAATGTATGTTTGCCACGTTCTTTTTAATGAGTTGCAAAGGTACGCATTGGCAATGATATTTTGTAGATAGTATTCGACTGGCTAAAACAGGTAATAGGTGTTCGTTAGTGCATTGACTTTTGACATGGTTAATAGTAACTTTGATGTTGAAATGGAATACGATACTATTATGAATGTTTATTTAGATCAAAGTTGGAGAAATGAACTGGAACAAGAGTTTGATAAGCCCTATTATAAAAACTTGATGCAATTTGTAAAAAGCGAGTATGAGCAACATACCTGTTATCCGGAATATTCAAATATCTTTTCCGCGTTCAATCATTGCAAATTCCAGAACACCAAGGTGGTGATTATTGGTCAAGATCCTTATCACGGTCCTGATCAGGCAAATGGTTTATGTTTTTCGGTCAAGGAGGGAATTAAGCATCCACCATCATTGGTCAACATTTTTAAAGAAATTGAAAGTGATTTAGGTAATCCCTATCCTGAAAGTGGCAATCTCGAGAAATGGGGAAAACAAGGTGTTTTACTATTAAATGCTACGCTTACCGTAAGGGCTCATGAGCCGGGAAGTCATCAAAGACAAGGTTGGGAGGTATTTACGGATGCAGTGATTTCCAAATTGTCCAAGAATAGAGATAATGTAATTTTTATGCTTTGGGGCGGATATGCAAAAAAAAAGGTAAAACTTATAGATACCAATAAACATCATATATTGACATCGGGCCATCCTTCACCATTAAGTGCAAATCGTGGCTATTGGTTTGGTAACGAACATTTTTCATCTTGTAATAAAATATTGACCAATTTGGGCAATAAATGTATAGCGTGGTAAGTTAGATATTTATTAAAAGCATTAAATTTAGCTTGTACTTAAGGGTACAATCTAAGATTCTAACTTAAACAACAACTCAAAATGAATAATTTAGATAGACTAAATACCATTTTATTGGTAGACGATGATGATGCCAGTAACTTCTTACATTCCATCTTTATCAATAAATTAGATATGGATGTAAATATCAATTCTGCTTTAAATGGTCAAGAAGCTATAGATTTTATACTTGGTAAAGGTCAAGAGCAATTGGAATTGCCATGTATGGTCATGTTAGATTTAAGAATGCCCGTTATGGATGGCTGGCAGTTTATGGATGCTTACGAAGATTTAGTGCCTAAAAAATTAAAAGATCAAATTACCATTGTTCTGGTTACCATAAGTGATAATAAAGAGGATAAACAACGTGCAATTGATAACAAGCATATTGCGGATTTTGCCCAGAAACCACTTTCTGATGAAACCTTTAAGGCTTTAATTCAAAAACATTATAGTCTAGCCGCAATTTAATTCAATTCAATATTTCTTCTGAGGGAAGAATACTGTCAATCAAATTCAATTTCTTTAGCGTATTCTGAACATTGGTCAATGTAGGCTCCGGTAATTGTTTTTGGCTCCATTCCGTAATGTCCAGCCATTCTTGAATATCTTCCAATTTTTGGTGATATCGATTTGCCAAGGTACTGTCTATTCTAGGAATTTGTTTAAATTCTGCCGTATACATATTAATTATTTCAAGGATATGATTCAGTATGTTTCCATTTTCTTTCAGAAAAGAATTCGTACCCACCAAAACAAAGCATGGCCATGGTGTAGGGCAATTTCCTAAGTGCTTAAAAATCCCTTTGTCAACAAGAGGCTTTGTGGTAAAACGCTCCCACATGAAATAATCTGCCGTACCTGTAGAAAGACCCTCAACGGCCCCGTCAAGGTTGTTTATTATATTAAATTTCAAATTTTCAGTGTCCCAGCCCATGTTTGTTGCTTGAACATAGGACATTAGGTGGCTACCACTACCATAACGGCTTATGGCAGCTGTAGTATCCTTTAAATCGTCTAAAGAGTTGAAAGAACTTTTTGCAGCTACGTGAATACCCCAAAGAAGGGGAGATGCAATATATTCTTGAATAATTTTTACCGGATTGCCCTCTGTAATACTTTTTACGATACCCTCGGTTAAAATGATAGCCAGATCGGTATCGTTATTCCTGAGCATTTGGCTCATTCTGCCTGTACCTTCAGGAACTTCCGTCCATTCCAAGTTAATACCTCTTTCTTCAAAAGCACCTTCTTCAATGGCTAAATGCCATGGTAGGTTAAAGTGTTCTGGCACACCTATGATCTTAACGGTTTTCATCTAATTTGTTTTTAAGGTAATCGTAAATGGCATATTGAGAACGTATACTTTTTTCATTAGGCAATTTTTCAACTTTTCTGTTAGAGTTATCTAAATCCAATATACGGGCCTTTTGATTGTCCTTCAGTTGAAGGGTAAGAATGTGTTTTAATTCATCAAAAATGTCTTCATCTAAAATTGGCGTCAATACTTCAATTCGTCTGTCAAGATTACGGGTCATCCAGTCAGCAGAACCAATATACATTAATTCATCCCCACCATTTTCAAATACATAAATTCTACCATGTTCTAAATAACGATCTACTATGCTGGTGATATATACATTGTCTTTCATACCCTCCGTAAGGCTATTATTTGCGGTCAAATAACAACAAAAGCCCCTAACTATAAGTCTTACGTTAACTCCTACATTTACAGCTCTATACAACGCCCTGATCATGTCAGAATCTTCTAGACTGTTCATTTTGGCTGTGATTGAAGCTTTTTTGCCTTCTCTAGCAGCATTTATTTCGTTTTGTATAAGGTTCAGGAAAGTAATTCTAGTGTTAAACGGAGAAACCAATAGACGTTTTAGCTTTGGCACAATAATTTTGCGCTCTAGGACCTGAAAAACCTGACCTAAATCTTTTGTAATTTTCTTATTAGCTGTAAATAGGCCGTGGTCACAATAAATTTTAGAGGTTTTGGAATTGAAATTACCGGTACCAATGTATGCATAACGTTTTAATTTGCCGTTTTCCTTTCTTAATACCATGGCTATTTTAGAATGCACTTTTACTTGTGGTATACTAAAAATTACTTTGGCACCTTTTTCCTCAAAAATACGTCCCCATTTTATATTGTTGGCTTCATCGAACCTAGCTTGTGCTTCTACGAATAGGGTGACGTCCTTACCATTTTCTAATGCTTTTAAAATAGCATCTGCCAAAGAAGAAGTTTCGGCAATACGGTAAATAGTCATTTTTATAGCGGTAACATTTATATCGGTAGCTGCAGAACTCAAAAAATCTTCAACAACTTTAAAATCTTGATACGGAAAATGTACCAATTGGTCTTTTTGGGCGATACTTTCAAAAATGTTTTCGCTAAAAGATAATTTAGGATGTGGTAGAGACGGCTTTTCTTGATATTGTAAATGTTCTGTGCCTTCCGGAAGAGGGAAAGAAAAGAAATCTGACAAGTTGTGATAGATACCTCCTGGGGAAAGATCTACCGTACCCAGGTCAAAATCGGACTTAAGGGATTCTATTAACCAGCTTGGCATAGATTCATCGTAAAGTAATCGCGTGGCTTGTCCATATAAGCGTTTATCCAGCGAATTATAAATTTTTTCTACTAGTTCAATATCGGAATAGTCGTCTTCTAGATATAATTCCGCATCCCTGGAAAGTTTAATGGAATAGCAGCCTATAATTTCTTTTTCAGGTAGCAATTTTTTAATATTCAATCTAATGGCATCGTCCAGAAAACAAAATTGATGTCCAATTCCAGGTAAGCTAATAAATCTATCTTGGTTGAGGGTAGGTATCTCAACAATACTATATTCTTGGTTAGGATGCGAAACCACCATGTACAGAGCTCCGTCCGTTAACTCTAAATTTTCCTTGTGCACCGCACACAATTCTTTGATACTCTTGTCAAATAAAGACGCTACGTATTGTTCTTGTTCATCTGTAAAGTTGGAAGCATTTCGAATATAAATATCATGCTTCTCTAATTCGGAAAGCGTGTTTTTTATAACATTGCCAAATTCAACTTGTTGCTGGTTTATTGTTTGTAGTATATGTTGTAAGGTAGTGTTGGCCTTAAACATTAATTTCTTTCGAAATTTTTTGTCCAATTGCTTTATTTGGCGAAGTTGTGATACACGTACTTTAAAGTATTCATCTAGGTTAGACGAAAATATGGCCAAAAATTTTAAACGTTCCAACAATGGGGTGTCATTACTTTTGGCTTCAAGCAAAACACGTTCATTAAAATAAAGCCAATTTATATCTCTATGCTTAAAGTTGTCTTTTTTCATGATAGGGTTTGCGTAAAAATAAGAAGTACTATAGTAAAATTTTGTAAAAGAATGTTAGTTAAGCCAATCGTTTTAGACAAAATTCTATCAATCTGTCAACAGATTCGGTTGGGGTAATGGAGAATTCGCCCGTTGACCTATTGGCTAAAATACAGTTCATTGAAACTGCCTCATGACCTAACAGTTGAGCCAGGGCATAAATACCCGAAGTTTCCATCTCCAGGTTCGTCAATTTGAGCTCCTTGAATTTAAAGGTCGATAATTTTTCCATTAACTCCATCTGGCTGGGCTTGATTCTTAATTGTCGTTGCTGGGGTCCGTAAAACCCGGTGTTTGTTGCTGTAAAGCCTAATCGTATACGATTATCGCTGAACCGCTTTCCAAGTTTTTCCGAGTATGAGAGGACGTAAGGTCTCGCTTTATGGGCATTCCATGCGGTATGTGCAATAAATTCATCTTCTATTTCAGGATAGTTGATTTTATCATGCTCGTAGAAATGTAACAAGCCGTCAAAACCTATGGAGTATTTACTGATCAGAAAAGAATCGATAGGAATATCTGGCTGTATAGCTCCGGTTGTTCCAATTCGTATAATATCTAAAGAAGTATGTTTTTCTTTAAGCGTTCTTGTTTTAAAATCAATGTTTACCAGAGCATCCAACTCGTTTAGTACAATATCAATGTTGTCCGTACCAATTCCGGTAGATATTACAGATATACGCTTGCCGTTTAAGTGCCCGGTGTGCGTATGAAATTCGCGTTTTCCCTTTTTTACTTCAATAGTATCAAAATGTTGGGAAACCTGACGAACCCTATCCGGGTCGCCTACGGTGATAACGGTTGTTGCAATATCTTCTGGTAATAAGTTGAGATGGTAGATACTACCATCTTCATTGATGATAAGCTCAGCAGGCTTTAGTTGCATGCTATAATTTTAAGATTCGGTTTGTACTGGTGTTATATAGGAAATTGTACTTTAAAGCACCTCCTAAATACACATCGTTGTCTTGAATACAAGAATAATAACTAGTTTGTCCGTCCAAAATTTCTTTTCCTTTTTTAGAAAGTCTAACGGGGTTAAGGCTTGTTATCAAAGGTTTTAACCTTGTTAGTGCACGGTCATATTGCGTGTTGGAAAATCCTAAGTTACCCTGGTTTTTAAGCAGAATATCCATGTATTCCGTTTTTGATTTTGGTTTTTTGTCAATAGCGAGTTGTAAAATGGTGTTCTCCATTTCGTTTAAACCGTTATTAATACTAGGGAAACGCTTTAAATGAGACTTTACGGCATCACCTAGATAATCAAACTGATAATCGTTGAAGTCCGTTAGGTTTTCTAAACGAATAGGATTGTTGCTGCAATACAATTGCCAAACATAATCGGCATATTCCGTATCATCTTGGGACAATATTTTTTTATTCTTATAAAGACTCAACAATTGGTCGTCCGTAAGCTCGTTAAGACTATATAGTTTATCGGAATTATCTTCCTTGCCACTACAGACCAAAGATATTTGAGCGTATTTTCTATGCGTTAGCAACCAACTAATTACCGCTAGCATATTTACCTGGCAGAAAAGATCATATTCAAACCATAGTACAATATGGTCTTGTTGCTTATGGCTACATAAGGATCTATATTCTTTAAGGGTCTTTTCAATAAACCATGACTTGGAAACTTTGTAGTTTTTATGCAGAAACTCAAAACGAGCTTTCCAGAAAGATTCCGTACCTACATTGGGTAGCGTTTTACCTTCACATAACATTTCGCGCCATGTGATGACATCGCCATCTAAATTTAATTTTTTAAGACGTTCTGTGAAAACATCGCCATTGGTTATGTGCAAGAGAGAACTCATACCAGGTTTGATTTAGTTTGATTAAATTAAAAATAATACTAATAACAACGTTATAAAATAATTTAACAGAAAACAAATAGAACTTTCAAGGTAGTGTTTTTAGCATTATTAACCGCCTACACGCTTCACCGCGAAGCCTTTATCCTTAAGTATAGCCATGATTTTGTCTCTGTAATCACCTTGAATAATAATTTTATCGTCTTTAAAACTGCCTCCAACACTAAGTTTGGTCTTCAATTCTTTGGCCAATTTTTTGAAATCTTCATCGGCACCGGTGTATCCTTCTAATATAGTTATCGGTTTTCCTTTGCGTTTTTCATATTTACAAATAATCGGGTCGTCTTGAAGCCAAATGGCATTGTCCGCTTTTTTCTCAACAGGTGTTTCCTCTATTTCGTGATCGGGAAATAAATTTTTTAGTTGGTCTTTGAGGTCCATAGTTATTACTTTTTGATTAACCCAAGGTCTATTAATCTTTCATGTAAAAATTCACCTGCCGTAATATCTTCGTACAACTTTGGGTGGTCCTCATCAATACAGTTCTCAAGGCAATTTAAGGGCATTTCGCTAACCGGATGCATAAAGAACGGAATTGAATATCTGGAAGTTCCCCATAACTCTCTTGGAGGATTTACTACTTGGTGAATAGTTGATAACAATTTATTATTGGTCAAGCGGCTAAGCATGTCCCCAACATTGATCATCAATTGATCGGGTCTTGCAATGGCATCAACCCATTCTCCATCGTGGTTTTGTACCTGAAGACCTTTACCATGAGCCCCCATTAGCAGAGTTATGAGATTTATATCTCCATGGGCTGCCGCTCTTACCGCATTTTTAGGTTCAGTTGTAATAGGGGGGTAGTGTATTGGTCGTAAAATTGAATTTCCATTTTTAATGAAATCGTCAAAATAATATTCATCTAAATTTAGATGTAACGCTAGGGCACGTAAAACGTATCTGGCTGTTTTTTCTAGCATTTTATAGGTTTCTTTACCTACTTCGTTAAATTTGGGAAGCTCCTTGACAATGACGTTTGCCGGGTATTCTTTTTCTAATTGTTCATTATCTTCAACATATTGTCCAAAATGCCAGAACTCTTTTAAATCTCCTTCTTTTCTACCTTTGGCATGCTCTTTACCAAAAGAGGTATAACCACGTTGACCACCAATACCTTCTATTTCATAGCTGTCTTTTACATCACTTGGCAAATCAAAGAATTTTTTGATTTCTGAATATAAGGTATCTACAAATTCTTCCGATAGAAAATGTCCACTTAGGGCCACAAACCCTATATCTTCAAACGCTTTTCCAATTTCATCAATAAACTTTTGTTTTCTTTTAGGGTCTTCAGAAAGAAAATCCCTCAAATCAACACTGGGTACTAAGCTCATATTTATAAAGATTTTAAGTAAAATTAATAATTATTGTCCAGTTATTGGCGTTGTTACAATCGATAGTTGCTATAGGTAATTTCGTTACATTTATGTTTTAATAGCCAAAATTGATCCAATCAATGAATTATACTGATTTTAAGGTAGCTCACGATGTTAAGTTAAAGCTTTACAAATCAATGCTTAAGCCTCGTATGGTAGAAGAAAAGATGTTGGTTCTATTGAGGCAGGGCAAAGTTTCTAAATGGTTTAGTGGTATTGGTCAAGAAGCAATTTCTGTAGGGGTTGCTATGGCCTTAAATGAAGATGAGTACATATTGCCAATGCATAGAAATCTAGGTGTTTTTACTACACGGGAAATACCCCTTTACAGATTATTTGCCCAGTGGCAAGGTAAGGCAAGCGGTTTTACCCAAGGTAGGGATCGCAGCTTTCATTTTGGCAGCCAAGATTTTAAAATTGTGGGAATGATTTCACATCTGGGTCCGCAATTAGGTGTGGCCGATGGTATTGCACTTGCCCATAAATTAAAAAACGAGAAAAAGATTACCGCAGTTTTTACGGGAGAAGGAGCTACTAGCGAAGGAGATTTTCATGAAGCCTTAAATGTGGCTTCAGTTTGGGATCTGCCCGTGCTTTTCTGTGTAGAGAACAACGGTTATGGGTTGTCAACACCAACAAATGAGCAATTTAGGTGTAAACATATAGCGGATAAGGGAGTTGGTTACGGAATGGAATCTCATATCATAGATGGCAATAACATATTGGAAGTCTTTTTTAAGGTCTCTCATTTGGTCAGGGATATGCGAATAAACCCTAGACCGGTATTATTGGAATTTAAAACATTTCGTATGCGGGGACATGAAGAAGCTAGCGGTACGCACTATGTACCTCAAGAACTTTTAGATGCTTGGGCAGAGAAAGATCCATTGGAAAATTATACGCAATATCTTGTTGAAGAAAAACTTTTGACAAAAGAAAGTATTACAAATTATAAGGCGGATATTAAAGCTGAAATTGACGAGCATTTAAGGATAGCCTTCACCGAAGATGCAATTAGACCAAGTGAAAGTAAAGAATTAAATGAAGTATATCAAAAATTTGATTTAAAAGAAATTAGACCAAGTAGATTTGTTACCAATATACGATTTATAGATGCCATTTCAGAGGGGTTGCGACAATCTATGAAGAAGTTTGATAATCTAGTAATTATGGGTCAAGACATTGCCGAGTATGGTGGTGTATTCAAAATTACGGATGGCTTTGTAAACGATTTTGGTAAAGAACGCGTGCGCAATACCCCCATATGTGAATCTGCCATTGTTTCTGCGGCAATGGGTTTGTCCATTAATGGAATGAAAGCCGTTATGGAAATGCAATTTGCGGATTTTGCCAGTAGTGGTTTCAACCCAATAGTAAATTATTTGGCAAAAAGTTATTACAGATGGGGCGAGAAAGCGGATGTAGTTATAAGAATGCCCTGTGGTGGCGGTGTTGCCGCTGGTCCTTTTCATTCACAGACAAATGAAGCTTGGTTTACAAAAACGCCAGGACTTAAAGTGGTATATCCAGCTTTTCCTTATGATGCAAAAGGGTTATTGGCAACGTCAATAGAAGATCCTAATCCCGTTTTGTTCTTTGAGCACAAAGGTTTGTACAGAAGTCTTTATCAAGAAGTGCCCGTAGACTACTATACTTTGCCCTTAGGTAAGGCCAGTATTTTAAAGCAAGGTGATCAAATTTCTATTGTAACCTATGGCGCAGGTGTACATTGGGCTTTGGAGGTTTTAGAAAAAAATCCGGAAATACGTGCAGACTTATTAGATCTAAGAACATTACAGCCATTGGACACCAAGGCCATTTTTGATTCTGTAGTGAGAACTGGAAAATTAATAATTCTTCAAGAAGATAGTCTCTTTGGTGGTATTGCAAGTGATATTTCGGCAATGGTCACTGAAAACTGTTTTGAATATTTAGACGGACCAATAAAACGGGTGGGTAGTTTAGATACTCCAATTCCTTTTAATACAAAGTTAGAACAGCAATATCTGGCAAAATCAAGGTTTGAAGCTGATTTAAAAGAGTTAATAGCATATTAAATAATTTGTATTTAATTCAAACCATTTATATAGAGCTTCTAGAATTAACTTTAGTATCCTCATTTCAGCATTATCAAGTATCCATTTTAGGTTGTTAGCTATCAGTTCATTAAGTAAACCCGTTAACAATAGTATTAAAAGAGGTAATAGGTTTTTGGGTTTAGCTACATCTTTGCCATGTCATTTGGTCGATTAAATATTGATTTTTAATCTAAAAAATGATTTAAAACGTATATGAATCAAACCTAAATAATTACTTATGAAAAAAATGATTTGGCTTTTAAGCATTGTGCTTTTGGCATCCTCTTGTTCAGTTTCTAAAAATGCGAGAGAAAAGCGTAACCTTTTAAGTGGCACATGGGCATTGAACAATGTGTCCTTTGAAGGCAATACCGGTAATGTAAAAGCTGTTTTGTTCAATGATGTAGAAGATATTTGCCTAGAAGGCAGTGAATGGTTCTTTCGTGATAACAACAGTACGGGAAGGTATACAATTAGTCCATCTACTTTTTGTACCGGTGGCGATCGTTATATTAGATGGTCTGTAGTTGAGCGTGAAGAAAACTATACGAGCCAGTTGCAGTTTAAATTTATTAATGAGAAAAATCAAGATATATCTGGAGGCGTAGGATATCGTTTAAATATAGAGAACCTTACAGAATACGCCATGACCTTAAAGTCCAATGTTATGGTAGAAGGTGCTCCAGTAAATGTTGTATACGAATTCACAAAAAAATAACCTACTTCAATTAAAATTAAACATATGAAAACAATGATATTACGTAGAACTAGTTACTTTCTTGCTCTTGCATTGGTAATGAGCTGTAGTACGGTAAAAAATGCAAATAAGACACAAAAAGGAGCTGTAATCGGTGCCACAGGAGGTGCGGTGATCGGTGGTGTTTTAGGAAACAATGTAGGCAGTGGTAATAATACCGCTCTTGGTGCAATTTTAGGAGCTGCCATTGGTGGGGCCGCAGGTGGATATATTGGCAATAGAATGGACCGTCAAGCAGAACGTATAGAGGAAGAGATACCAGGGGCAGAGGTAAAACGTGTGGGTGAAGGTATTAACGTAACCTTCAACGAAGATGCCGGTGTTTATTTTGATACGAACAAAAGTAATGTACAAGGTACATCAGCGGCTACTTTAGATAAGCTAGTGAACATTTTTAAGGAATACCCACAGTCTAATATTCTTGTTGAAGGACATACGGATAGTGCCGGTGCAGAGGAGTATAATCTTAATCTTTCTAAACAAAGAGCAGAATCCGTTACCAATTATCTTATTAGTCAAGGTGTAGCCGCTAGCCGTTTTGATACCAAGTGGTATGGTGAAACGCAGCCAGTAGGTGATAATACCACTACAGCAGGTAAAGCTAAAAATAGACGTGTAGAATTAGCTATTGTTGCAAGTGAGTCCTTAAAACAAGAAGCACAAACGCAAACCAACTAAGAGATACGAATTTTAGTATTGAGTTAAAATTAAAGCCCTGCATTTGCAGGGCTTTTTTGTTTTTGGTGTAACTTCCATGCAGTGAAAGAGCATGGCATACTAATTATTGGAGGCGGATTGGCAGGTTTGACTGCTGCCATTCATTTGGCTTTGGAAGGCTTAGACGTTGCCGTTATTGAAATTCAGCAATATCCGCACCATAAAGTATGCGGAGAGTATGTCTCAAAGGAAATTGAGCCCTATTTGAAGGGATTAGGTGTAGACTTAAAAATTTCTGGTGCCTTGGCTATTTCAAAATTTCAAATAAGTACGCAAGACGGATTTATGGTGCAAACAGAATTACCATTGGGCGGATTTGGGATTAGTAGGTATGCATTTGATAATTTATTATTTAAAAGAGCTCAGGAATTAGGTGTCCATTTTTATTTTGAAAAGGTTGTTGAAACAGTTTTTAAAGAAGATTCTTTTACTATCAAAACCAAGACCGGATGTTATTCTTCTAAAATGGCCATAGGTGCTTATGGTAAACGTTCCGTTCTTGATAAAAATTTAAATCGGGATTTTAGTAAGAATAAACAATCTTGGTTAGCGGTAAAGGCGCATTATTACAATAACGATTTTCCAGAGAATTTGGTTGCGCTACATAATTTTAAAGGAGGTTATGGGGGATTGTCAAAAACAGAGACCGGGGCAGTAAATTTCTGTTATTTGGTGCATTATGATAGTTTCAAGACGTATAAAGATGTAAATAGTTTTAATAAGGCGGTAGTTGCTGAAAATCCTTTTTTAAAGAAATTCTTGTCAACTTCAGAGCCTATATTTAAACGGCCCATGACCATTGCCCAAATAGCTTTCGATAATAAAGAAACCATTGTCGATCATATGCTTATGTGCGGAGATACGGCAGGTCTTATACATCCACTATGCGGCAATGGAATGGCAATGGCCATTCATAGCGCCCAAATAGCTTCTGAATTAATTGTACGGTTTTTTAATGATGCAGATTATTCGAGAAACCTATTAGAACAAGATTATAAGTTGGCCTGGGCAAAAGCTTTTAAAAAACGCCTATGGTTTGGTAGAAAGTTACAAGGTATTCTAATGAACAAAGCATTGGTTTCGTTAGGAATAAAATCCGTTGGAAGGTCCAGTTCAATATTGAAATATATAATCTCTAAAACCCACGGGGACTTGATAGCATAATGGTAGATTTTACACATAGAAGTAGCGAGGTGGAGATTATGGATACCTTTTCTGGTACCATAAGTGAGCTCGAAACTATTCTACAAGATATCAATAGGGTAAATAAGTTGTTGGGTGGTTATAGTATTACTTTAAGTGCTGTATTTGAGATGATTAACAAAGGGCATAAAGAATCGTATACGATTTTAGATGTGGGTTGTGCTGAGGGAACCATGTTACGAAAGCTGGCGGATGAAGCAAGAAAGCACAATATCAAGGTAAAATTGATTGGAGTTGATTTCAATGAACAATCCTTACAATTGGCACAACAGTATTCATATAACTATCCAGAAATTAGTTATGTTAATACCGATATTTTAAAGACCGATTTTTCTAATAGTGATATTGATGTGGTAATGTCTACGTTGACCTTGCATCATTTTACGGATAATGGAATCATAAAATTTGTAAATAGATTTGTGGAAATAGCAAAATTAGGGGTGGTTATAAATGATTTGGAACGTAGTCCTGTAGCGTATTCTTTGTTTAAGGCATTTAGTTTCTTTTTTATAAAAACAGATATTGCCAAGAAGGACGGATTATTATCTATACGTAGGGCATTTAAAGAAGAGGAATTAAAACATTTTGCAAGTAGGGTTACCAATGCGTCCCATAAAATAAAATGGAAATGGGCATTTAGATATGTGTGGATTTTAAAAAAGAAATAGGTAGATTGAAGATTAAGAATAGCTATGGGTCATACAAGAATTGTTAATGTTGTTAAAGAATTGCCACCGTATTCTAGAGATACAAAGGATATTATTCCCCTTGTAGAATATTGGTTGAGTGATCAGGAAGATCGTTTTACCAGAAAGGTGGTTAAGATTTTTGAAGGTGCTGCCGTAGATAAACGCTATTCTATTATGCCTCCTGAAGATGTGTTCATAACTACATCTTTTGAAGATAAAAACAAGATTTACAGTAGAGAAGCTAAACGAATGGGCGCAAATGTGCTAAAAAATGCATTACGGAAAAGTGAATGGGCGGCTTCATCAATAGATTATATTATTACGGTTAGCTGTACAGGTATTATGATTCCGTCTTTAGATGCCTATTTGATCAATGATGTAGGATTGCGACAAGATGTTGTTAGGCTTCCGGTCACAGAAATGGGTTGCGCTGCGGGAGTATCGGGTCTTATTTATGCCCATAATTTCTTGAAAGCCAATCCTGGTAAGCGCTTAGCATTAGTCGCGGTAGAAAGTCCTACCGCAACCTTTCAGCTTCAGGATTTTTCTATGGCAAATATGGTCAGTGCCGCAATTTTTGGAGATGGTGCGGCTTGCGTGCTATTATCATCAGAAGAAGATGCAGTTGGTCCTAGGATAGTAGGAGAAGAAATGTATCATTTTAAGGATGCTACCCAAATGATGGGTTTCGATTTAACCAACCACGGATTAAAAATGATTCTAGATCCTGCGGTTCCAGAAACTATTTCCGATCATTTTGAGGATATCGTTCATCCATTTCTAAAAAAGTATGGGAGTAATATAAATACAGTAGATCATTTAATATTTCATCCCGGAGGAAAAAAAATAGTGCAGACAGTAGAATCTCTTTTTGGTGCCCTTGGAAGGAATATTGATGATACTAGAGAAGTGTTACGCCTGTATGGTAATATGAGTAGTGCAACTGTTTTATACGTTTTGGAGCGTTTTTTAGAGAAAGACATAGCAGCAGGTGAGCAGGGGTTAATATTGAGTTTTGGTCCCGGTTTCTCGGCACAACGCGTTTTAATTGAATGGTAGAACTATTAAATTACGATGATGAGAAGTAAGTATTGGGCATTAATATTAGGAGGAAGTAGTGGATTAGGACTTGCAACGGCAAAGAAATTAGCTCGTCATGGTTATAATGTTCTTATAATGCATCGTGATCGCCGTGCCGCTATGGATGAAATAGAAAAAGATTTTAATGAAATTAGAAGCTACGGAAATGACTTTTTATCAATGAACGTAGATGTGCTAAATGCCGATAAACGGGCAGGTATTATTTCTGATATTCAGCAACAACTGCCGCAAGGGCATTTAATAAAGGTAATGGTTCACAGTGTCGCAAAAGGTACTTTAAAACCAATGTATTCACCTAGTGAAGCATCTTTGAGCGATACTGATTTTAGAATTACGTTTAATGCGATGGCTTTAAGTCTGTATGATTGGACCAAGGCATTGGTAACTGCAGATTTGTTTGCTGAAGATACCAGAATCGTATCTTTTACAAGTGAAGGAAATACGAAAGCATTGCCAAATTATAGTGCCGTCTCTGTAGCTAAAGTAGCTTTAGAGGCGCTGACCAGAAGTATTGCCCTAGAATTTGCACCGATAGGTATAAAAGCAAATTGTATTCAGGCCGGTATTACCATGACAAAATCTTTATCTATGATTCCCAGTTTTGAAAAGATAAAAGAACATGCGTTGAAGAGAAATCCGCAAAATCGGTTAACAGTACCTGAGGATGTTGCAAATGCCGTGTATTTATTAACAATGGATGAAGCTAAGTGGATTACCGGTACAGTTATCAAAGTAGATGGTGGCGAAAGTTTGATTTAATAGGGAAGAAAATGAAAGAAACATATGATTGGATATTGAATAAACTTCCATATTCGGATCCATTCCTTTTTGTGCATGAAATTTTGGATATTAATGATACAATGGTGGAAGGCAGTTATAGGTTTTCGCCAAAATTGGATTTTTATCAAGGCCATTTTAAAAACGACCCTATTACACCAGGAGTAATTTTAACGGAGTGTTGTGCTCAAATTGGCCTGGTTTGTTTAGGTATTTATCTTTTAGGGCAAAAGACCAAATTAGAAAATTTTACCATTGGTATGAGCAGCTCTCAAATGGAGTTTTTGCTTCCGGTATTACCTGGAGAACGGGTTAGGGTGGTTTCAAATTTGATATATTTTAGATTTCAGAAATTAAAGTGCGAGGTTATAATGTACAATGAAGATGATAAACTGGTCTGCAAAGGAATTTTAGCGGGCATGATAGGTGTAGTCAATGAATAGACGTGTAGTTATTACAGGGTTAGGGGTATGTGCACCAAATGGTGTAGGTTTAACCGATTTCACAAATGCCTTGCTGGAAGGTAAAAGTGGGCTTCGGTATCAACCAAATTTAGAGCAGTTGGGTTTTGGTTGCCAAGTAGCTGGCGAGCCTTTTGTAGCGGATAAAACTATAGATAACTATTTTACGCCACTTGAACGTAGAGGCTTAAATGCAACGGGAATTGTATATGGAGTCATTGCAGGTCTGGATGCCTGGATAGATGCGGGGTTGGATAAGAACAATACGGATGAACCAAGCTGGGATCGGGGTATCATTTTTGGTACCGGAATTTTAGGTGTGGACAAGTTTAGGGAAGCCATACATTTAATAGATGATGGTAATGTACGTAGGCTTGGCAGTACGTCGGTAATACAAACCATGGCGAGTGGTATAAGTGCCTATTTAGGCGGAATACTAGGTTGTGGAAATCAAGTGACCACGAACTCCGCGGCATGTACTACAGGTACCGAGGGTATTATCATGGCGTACGAAAGAATTCGTCAAGGAAAGGCCGACATAATGTTAACGGGCAGTTGTAGTGATAGTGGTCCATATGTGTGGGGCGGTTTTGATGCCATGCGTATTTTACCAAGAGGTTACAATGATAACCCTACGGAGGCAAGCAGGCCTATGAGTGCCACAGCTGCGGGATTTGTTCCCGGCAGTGGAGCCGGGGCATTGGTTCTTGAGTCATTAGAAAGCGCCCAAAAACGAGGTGCAAATATTTATGCAGAAGTATTGGGAGGGGAGAACAATAGTGGTGGGCAGATGGGAGAAGGGTCCATGACGGCTCCAAATAGTATGGCTGTGCAGCGCTGCATACGTAATGCCATTGCCAATTCAGGAATTGAAGCGGCGGATATTGATGTCATAAATGGTCATTTGACCGCAACCACTAAAGATGCCTTGGAAATAGAAAACTGGACCAAGGCTCTATCTAGGAAGCAAGATGATTTTCCTTACATTAATTCGTTCAAAGGTTCTGTAGGTCATTGTTTAGCGGCCGCAGGTAGTATAGAATGTGTGGCAACCGTTTTGCAATTTAAAGAACAAGTAGTCTTTAAAAATGTAAACTGTGATGAAATAAATCCTGAAATTTCAAAATTAATTTCGGAAGCTAATATACCTCGGCAAACAATTAAGTACGCTCCTAAAGTAATTGCAAAAGCAAGTTTTGGATTTGGAGATGTTAATGCTTGTATTATTTTTAAAAAATACTAACTATCAAAAACGTATACCAAAAGGTATTTTAAATGATTTTAATATGCTAAAAGAAGAAAAATATAAGAAATTAAAGGATATCGTAAAAATCTACTTACCCGAAGACGTAGCAGTCAAGGACATTGAGCAAAATAGTCACTTCATGAACGATTTAAATATTAACTCTGCAAATCTTGTAGATATCGTGCTTGATGTTGAGGATGCATTTGACATTCGTCTGGAAAATGAGGACATGGAAAAGATGCAAACGGTTAACGATGCAATGGCAATAATAGATGCCAAGCTGGCACAAGACTGATCAGTGTAAACTTTAAGAATTTTTTATTCTTTGCCCTTAATCAATACCGAAGCTAGAATTCCTGCAACCAAAGAAACAGAGATAACGGTCAGCGATACCCATTCAGGTAAATGAATGTAATGGGAGAATAACATTTTTAAACCTACAAAGGCAAGAATAACTACGAGGCTATAGTTGATATACTTAAATTTTTCAAGCATTCTTGAAATTAAAAAGTACATAGATCGCAAACCTAGAATCGCTAAAATATTAGACGTAAAAACAATAAACGGGTCTGCGGTAATTGCTAAAATAGCCGGTATGCTGTCTAGGGCAAAAAGAATATCGGTAAGTTCTATAACAATAAGCGCTACAAAAAGGGGAGTTGCAGCATTGAGTCCCATTCTCTTTACAAAGAAATCATGACCGTGCATGGTTGTCGTAACCGGATATATCTTTTTAATCTGCTTAAAAACAAACGAGTCCTTTGGGTCAAAGTCATCATCGTCACCCTTTAGCATATTAAAGGCCGTATATAATAAGAAGACACCAAACACATATATGATCCACTCAAATTTGGTAATTAGTGCAACTCCAAAGAAAATCATTAAAGCCCTAAAAACAATGGCTCCTAAAATTCCCCAAAATAGTACACGGTGTTGATATAAGGCGGGAATCTTAAAAGATGAAAATATTACCGCAATAACAAATACATTGTCTACGCTAAGTGAAAGTTCAATAAGATATCCCGTTATATATTTTAAAACAGCGTCATTAGGAGTTAGTCCTGTTGGGTTTGCAATTATTCCGGCATCAAATACCCAATAGATTACAACACTAAAAGCAAAAGCAACAGTTACAAAAATAGCGGTCCAAATACCCGCTTCCTTAGATTTAATAACATGTTCATCTTTATGAAAAACACCAAGATCCAAGGCAAGAAATATAAGAACAAAGGCTATAAAGACGATCCAAACTATCATATGTAATTTTTGAAGGTGCAAAGGTATTAAAATTTGACTTTAACTATTGTATTTATTTAAATTGTACAACTATTGAAAATCAAAATTTTATGTTTTCCTATTATTTTATAAAGATCACAGAGTATGTCCTATAAAATTACTTTTATCCTCTAAAAATTTGATTAGATAAAATAAGTCATTTCCTTGTGCTAGCACTGTTAAAATACAGAGAGAAGCAATGTTGAACATCATTTGACTTGAACCTATTATGAAAAATAAGTTCCTAAAAAACTGTAAATCAGTTAGTTTTAAATGTAGAAGTAGGGTGTTAAGCTTTTGTCGGATAAACGACTTTTTTTAATCGATGAAGTGCAATTTTATTTTGAAATCAAGAGGAGTATAATTTTTTTGTTTTAAATTTAGGGTAGAACAAGTTATTAAAATGAAAAAACTAACCATTTTTTGTGGTTTCTTGGTATGCCTTATTTTAGGTATTCAAGGGGCCTGGGCACAGGATTCTTTGCAGCTTGATGCAAGGGTAAAACAGCGAATGCTTTTAAATAAATTTGAAGCCGATTATGTGTTGACCGCTTCTGAAAGAGTAGCGTTAAAACAGAGTCGTTTGGCGCATCAATATCGTATGAAAGAAATTTTAGATTCTTTAGATATATCCGATGCAAGAAGAAAACGATTGATACGGGAACTAAAAGAAAATCCATTTTCAGAACGGGTACAGTCCGTAATTGCAAATCATACGGCTACTATAGATAGTTTGGATCAATAAAAAAATGCAGTCTAATGAGACTGCATTTTAGCTTTTCTTCTTTCCAATTGTCTTTTTAGGTCTTCAATTGAGGAAGCTATTGCGGCCTCAAAACTATCTGAAGACGACTGGGCAAACAGGCGAGGACCTGGTGCACTTAAGCGTATATTACAAATCATTCCGGAATCTGGTGAAGATGTATTTTCTTTTTTGAAAAAAACATCGGACCTGACGATGAAGTCATATTTATCCAGTAATTTTTCTAATTTCTCAGCAGCCATTATCTCTAATCGGTTGCTTGCTTTAACATCGTCGTACTCAAAATTGATATTCATAGGCTAAAAATTTAATTTAAGGTACTCATTTCAACAACGTATTACAATTAAAAAATTCATAATATTTATTGCTCTAGAAGTTAAGATTCATTAACCCTTTTGTTTCTACAACGTTAGCTAAAATAGGTTTATTTTAAAGTAAAGTTAAACTTACGCAAACGTGGTATAAATATAGTCCTATTTTCTTATCTTGAAGTAAAATTCCCACAATTTCATTTTTAACGTTACCGCTATGGAAAATGTAAAGGATAAATCTGCATGTTTAGGAAAATTGGAACGGTGTAAAAATACCATTCAATATTTTAAAATTAGGGTAGATTCTTATTTATATGAACCTTCAACTGTGGCGTTGTTTGAAACCAAAGTATATTTAAAAAGTAAGATTTTAAAACTTTCCGAGGCAAACAATAATTTGTTGGACTATTTGAAATCAACTACGGAAATATTGCCAGAGCAATATAAAATGGTCAATTTTCATATTAGGGAAACTTCAGAGCTGGAGTTTGATTTTATGGAATATACCTTAAAATTCAGGAAACCTGTCAATTTAAGACCACACGTTTAAATGCCTATTTCTTAGGTGATTGGTAAAAGCGATAATTATTTCCCTATATAGATCATGATTATGTCCTAGTTTAAAAAAATGTTACTAATTTAGGGGTAGAACATTAATGAACTTGACATGAAAATTTTTATGCGGCTAGCTTTTTGCTGTACTTTTTTCTGTACGACACTGTTGTACTCACAAACCAAAGATTCTACCACTACAAAATCAAATGAAGAAGACGAAGGTCCTGTAATGTTTCAATTTGAACCCAATTATGAAACTGCGGTAATGTTGCAAAGAGAAGCTTTGAAACAAAAGATTAAAGGTTTGGATACGTTAAACATATCCGATAGGAAGCGTCAACGTATGATAAAAGCATTTTATAAAGAATCTCGAAACCTGAATTTCAATAAATCAGTGTTGGTAAATACTGAATTTGAAGAAGAGGACTATGAAGATTAAATACTGTCTTTTGGCATAGATTTCGTGGTATATTGGGTGAATAAACATAGTATATTATGAGAGCTCCGCTTCTTTTATTTTTTGCCCTAAGTGTAATTTGTAGTTGCAAATCGTCAAAAACTATGATTAACCAATCACATCCTGTTCATGCCCTAGTTGCATCTAAAAGGATTGAATTTACGGCTAAATCTGCAAACCCTATGGTAACGCAAAGTTTAACGGCAATAGCTAACAGTGGTCTTATTGCTCCCGGTAATACGGTCTCAAGAATAGACCTGAATGGAAATGGTAATTTTTTAAGGATACACGGTGACAGCGTTTCCGCTAATTTACACTACTATGGAGAACGGCAATTTGGTGGTGGTTACGGGGATGCATCTGGAATAGAGTTTGATGGACTTCCCGATAATTATGTTCAAGATTTTGATGCAATAAAGCAAAAGTATACCATTCGTTTTCAAATAAACGATGTATCCGATAACTATACGGTTTATATAGATATCTACCCTAATATGTCCGGTTTGGTTTCGGTTAATACGGCAAATCGTAATACCATTCAGTATAACGGGCGTATTGGTACCATTGAAAAAAGGTAATGTTCGCTTTACTATAAGTGATTTGGTTCGGTAATGTCTTCCATAAGGTAAAGAACGCCCCAGAAAGGGAAGGTTTTCTCATAATCTTCGTTATTCCCTATTGAGAACTATACCTTTGCACCTAAATGAAGTTAAATAGTAGAATTTAATAGTATGAGTAAAGTAAAAGCGGATAGTCAAGTAAAAGTTCATTATACAGGTAAATTGAGTAATGGTCAAACATTTGACAGTTCAATAGGTAGAGAACCATTAGATGTAAAATTAGGGCAAGGTAGTTTAATACCGGGATTTGAAAAAGGATTGCTTGACATGGAGGTTAACGAGAAGAAAACTATCGTTATTGCCAAAGAAGATGCATACGGTGAAAAACAAAAGGAGCTTTTTCAAACAGTTCAAAAATCGGATTTACCTGCAGATATGGAGCCAAAAGTTGATATGGCGTTAATGGCAACCAACGCAGATGGTAGCGAAAGACAATTACGTGTTGCGGAAGTTAACGAAAATGATATTGTAGTAGATGCAAACCACCCATTAGCAGGTGAAGATTTAACCTTTGAACTAGAATTGGTTGAAGTTCAATAAATCGCAATAATTTATGATATGAAAAACCGCCTCTTTGGCGGTTTTTTTGTTTCCGAGCCTATCGAATTCATAGTGCTAAATAGTATATTTGAAGATGCATTTAAGAATATTTATACTACTTATTACGGCTTTACCTTTTATAGGTTGTAAAGAGGAAAAATCTAGAACGGTTATAGTTGAGAAAACAGAACCTGCCACAGATAAAGTAGCTACTTCAACTTATGAAGATTTAGAGGGTAACCCTATAGAATTAACCGATTACAAGGGTAAACGCGTGTTAGTTAACTATTGGGCTACGTGGTGCAGACCATGTATTGAAGAAATGCCCGATATGGAAAAAGCTCAAACGCTTTTATTGAATGACAACTATGTATTTTTGTTTGCATCTGATCAGTCTGTAGAGAAAATCAATAAGTTTAAGGAATCTCGTGGATTTAATTTAAATTTTATAAAGTTTAACGGAGTCTATGCAGAAGAGAATATAAGTGCCCTGCCCGCAACAGTTATATATAACAAAATGGGAGAGCAGGTATTGCGTTTTGATGGCGGATTGAAATGGGACAGTCCGGAAATGATCGAAAAACTTAGAGCGGTACAATAATGCGGGCAGCATCATTTAACTTTTTTATTTGTGTATTGTTCAGTTTGCTAATGGGTTGCAAGGAAGAATCTAAAACACCAAAGTCGGAAGCGCCTATAATTGTGGTAGAAAAAATGAAATCCCCGGCAGCAGCATCTAGTGCATTGCCACACCTAATGTCAAATAAAGATGTTGCTTTACTTTCATGGGTAGAAACTTCTAATGATACTTTGGCCACTATGAGATATTCAGAACTGGTCGATGGCAAGTGGCAACAACCTGAAAATATACTAAGTGGTACAGATTGGTTCGTGAACTGGGCAGACTACCCTATGATTACCGAGAATAATGGAGATTTATGGTCTCACATCTTAAAAAAATCAACTGAGGGCACCTATTCTTATGATGTAAAGATGAACATTAAGTTAAAAGGTACAACTAGTTGGAGAACAGATTTGTCATTACATAACGATAATACACCAACTGAACATGGTTTTGTAAGCGTTGTGCCCTATAATAATTATTTTTTTGTGAACTGGCTTGATGGCAGAAATACGGAGGAAAATGCAAATGGTGAACGTGGGGCAATGACATTAAGGGCAGGAATTGTTTCTACTAGCGGAGAATTATTAGAAGAATATGAGCTTGACTCCAGGACTTGTGATTGCTGCCAGACCACTTCTGCGATTACGGATAACGGTCCGGTTGTAATATATCGTGATCGCTCGGAAAATGAAATACGTGACATAAGCATTGTGCGCCAAATAAAAGGGGAGTGGACTACACCTAAAGTAATTCATGAAGATGATTGGCAAATAAAAGGTTGTCCGGTTAACGGTCCCAAAGTAGACGCTTTGGGTAATAATTTGGTAGTAGCTTGGTTTACGGGAGCTTCAAAAAAACAAAAAGTGCAAATCGCTTTCTCTGCTGATGGAGGTGCAGAATTTACAGAACCAGTTATTGTTGCCATAGGTACAATTATGGGGCGTGTAGATGTACTTTGGAAGGATGAAGATAATGCGATAGTCAGTTGGATGGAAGCCAATGACAAAACAGCTTTGTTCAAAGCTATGGCCGTTCATAAGAACGGTACTGTCTCTAAAAGTAGGTTGATTACCACAATGGCAGATTCCCGTAAGTCTGGTTTTCCCCAAATGGAAATGGTGGAAGAAACATTATATTTTGCGTGGACGGAGCAAGAGGGAGCATTAACTCTGGTGCGTACTGCAAAAATGTCCGTAGATGCTTTTTATGATTAATTGACAGATATTAATTCAATGTCAAATAATAATACAGATCCACCTGGTATTCCATTAAAATCAAAACTACCGTAACCTAAATGAGCGGGTATTAATAGAACGCCACTGCCACCTTCGTTAAATAATTGAATACCTTCTGTCCATCCGGCAATAACTTTGGAAAGATCAGTAGTAAAGCCAGCATTGTTTTGATCAAAAACGGAACCGTCCAAGAAATAGCCTCTGTAGGCAACGGTAACATTTGCGGAAGCCGAAGATGGTTTTGGACCACCACCTAAATTTTCAATAATATAATGTAAACCTGACGCTGTAGTTTCAGAATCCAGTTCATTGGCGGTCAAGTAATCATTAATTTGCTTTTCATTGATTTCAGTATAGTCAACAGGTTCAACCGTTATTGCATCATTATCATCGGAGGATAGACAAGAAATCATTGTAGTTGCAGCAAAGAATAGTAAAAAGTATTTCATAATATAAGTCTTGAACAGAAATTGGATTTTAATAAAATTGTAGGGTAAATAGAGACCCAACTTATTATGCAATAAAAGTGTTTACGGAAAAACGGACACTACAGTTTTTATAAAGATATTTTTGAAATTTTAAGGCTTGAGATTGCGATTCAAAAATAACGGCTTCCGTAATGCTGTTCGCTAAAACAAGATGCCCAATAAGGTATTCTACGTAGTAAGTATTGTTTTCAGAAAGTAGAACAAAATTCGGTTTGGTCGTCACAATAATTATTTTACGATACTAAAATAAAGCATTTATTTAAGTGATCCTAATTTTTTTGAAATTCCTTGTTAAATGGTTGTTCCAGTAGGGTTGGGGTGATAAGTGTTATGTCTAATCTGCTATACCCATTACCTCATATGAAGATGGTGTTAAAAATTAAAATTTGGATAGTTTTAGAATTTTGGCATTATAATTGCTAATTCTCTAGTAATTAATAATATCAAATTATATTACATTTATGAGTACAGGAACAGTAAAGTTCTTCAACGATGAAAAAGGCTACGGCTTTATTACAGAAGAAGGTTCAGCGAACGATCATTTCGTTCACATTTCAGGATTAGTTGACGAAATTCGTGAAGGCGATGAAGTAGAATTCGAACTAACCCAAGGAAAAAAAGGTTTAAACGCAGTTAACGTTAGAGTTATAGAATAAACTTTAAGAAGTCCGTCAGCAATGACGGACTTTTTTTGGTACACTATCCAAATAAGGTCTAGACAACCTAATCTTTAAAATGTCTACCATCTTTTTAGAGGTCTCAAGGTAGGTGCAATCTTGTAACTCCTTGTTAATAAAGAGTAATACCATTATTAACTATATAAATTATAAACACATGTTAGATCAATTAAAACAAATGGCAATTCAAAAATTGCAAGAAACCATGAGCGCAAATTCTTTAAATTCTGAAGCTACTAGCGGAGCCGCGGAAGAAGGAGCCAACTCTTTAATTAGTGGGCTTATGGATAAAATAAGTGCCGGTGACTTAAGCGCAGTAACAAGTTTGTTTTCAAATGATGGCAATGCTACGGAGGATAGTGGTATTGTTCAGAATTTAAAGGGAAAACTAGCTGAAATACTAGAAAGTAAAGGTATGAACGCTGAAGAAGCGCAAGCAGAAGCTAGCAACGTAGCACCAGATTTGGTAAATGGGCTTAAGGAGAAATTTCTATCGAATGAAGCTTCAGATTCGGCTTTTAGTTTAGAAAGCCTTAGCGGTTTAGTTGGCGGAGATGCAGGTAGCTTACTAGACAAGGCAAAAGGACTTTTCTAAGAGAAGTTACTTTTAGCATCGTACAAATAAAACCGCTCAGTAATGAGCGGTTTTTTTATGCCTAAAAGCTAAATATGATTTTTGTGTATTACGTCTAATTTTTAAGGAAACTTTATTTATTAACACAATCAATTGAAAAATGACACGTTAATTATATAAAATAAATGGTTTATGAAAATATCGATAAGTTCCCAAAAAGTAGCTGTTTTAACCGAATTGGAAAGAAAAAGAAAATCGGTAGAGCAATTATTAATGAAGATGGAATCTTATTTGTATGAGCCACAGACACCTAGTGGCTTTGAGAAAAAACAAAACTTAAAAACTACTATCAACCGTACTGCAACTAGTACAGATGCTTTACTGGAATTATTAAAGATGAACGATATTTCTATTATGGAAAGTATGGATGATGTAGAACGCCAAATAGAAGAATGCTACGCCCTAGAACTAGAAGTGGCAAAGTATGTACTAAACAGATAGAATTAAGCTTATATATTATTAAAACCGCTCAGTAATGAGCGGTTTTTTTATGCACAATAGACAAGTATTAAGCGGTTAAGATTTAAAAATTGTAAGGATTTGGTGTTTAAAATAGGGGAGTAGGTACACTAAAACATATTTTCAAAAGTTTTATATGTACAGCAACTTTTAATTGAATTTTTGATGAATACCTTATTACCGATCCTAAAAACATCTGATTACCGTAAAGACGAAAAACTGCAGTTCAAAGAGTTTTTATTCAATGATAGTATTGCTCCGGTAGTGGCTTATGGTAAAGATAGTGGCAATGCCATGGTATATGAAGGTGCTTCAGATGAATCTGATTTGTACGCTAGGTTTCCAGCTATTAAAAAAGAGGCGCTAGCAAATCTAAAAGCAATAGATGTCCCGTATCAAATTACAGAGGCAGAGGGTACAAATGTACTGTTTGCCGAAGGTCATGAGTATGCCAGTGAAAAGATTTTAGATACTGCGTTTATGATTAAGGTCGCGGCCGATTTAGAGTGCGATACGCTAATGGTGGGTATTCCTTTTAAAGGTGTGTTGATCGCTATAGATGCTAATTCGGAAATGCGTTTAAAGTTGCCGGTGATGGTAAAGCAGTATTTTGATAATCCGCAGCAAGATCCTATTTCAGATAAAGTATTTCTGGTTCAAAACGGGGAAGTGATTGCCATGGGAGGAGAGAAATTACCTAAAAACGAATCTGAGGATAATTTTGTGATTTCTGAGGATAAGGAACAGAATTATAGCATAGCTCTAAAAAGTAAGCATATAGAAGAACTGGTTACCGATATAAATACATCGTTTCAGCAAGTAATGCTCATGATTTTACAACGTAAGTCTTTTGGAGGCGAGATTACTTTTAATTTAAGTAGTGCTATTTCTAAAGATCAAGCGCTTATTGATAAATGCAATTCTATAATAGAGCAAATTGAGAAGAATGAGATGTTGCAGACCATTTCTCAGGCATTGGCATCTAGCAAAGTACAGTTTAAGTTTTTGCATGATGGTAATCTAATAGCTCCAACAGCGACATCCAAGCCAAAGCAACCTGAAACAGTTAAACAATCGACACCGGAAAAATTTAAAACAGAATACCAACCTAAGGAAACTATTCCTAATAAGAGCGATAAAATAAAACCGGTAGTTTCAAAACAACAGAAACAGGATACTGTAAAGAAATCTAAACCCTGGTGGAAATTTTGGGCAAGCGAAGAACAAGATTCTCCGGAAATGATAAAAGCTGCACAAGAAAAAGCGAAATTAGACGAGCTGAAATCTGGTAAGCAAAAAGATTTTGCGAAATCTGACCACAATAAGTTTATGCCGAAATAGCGCGAATGTTTTTAATTGATTTTAGAATGATTCACACGAGTTTCTAGATTATCCTGTGCATGATTTACACGAGCTTTTTTAATTATCCTGTGGATGATTTAAAAGTCGGTGGGACGATGAAGGTGGACTTATAAGTTAGTATTTCCTAGGTTATGTATAATGATGAAATTTGTATAAGATAGTGGGTTGTTTAAAAGTCTATTTTACATACACGAGCTTTTTAATTATCCTGTGGATGATTTATAAGTCGGTGAGATGATGTTGGTGGACTTATAAGTTAGATTTTACAATGTTTCTAATAGGGCTAAAATAAGTAACTAATAGTGGGGTTATTAAACATTCTATTTTACATAATATAAATTATAGAACATTTATATATTTTCTGAGAATAGAGTATTTGAAAGGTTGTTGTACATAGTAAGTCAGACCTTTTTTTACTGGAATATTTAAGTATATATTAGCTGATAAATTACTTAGAGAATATTACCTTAATTAATAACAATTTTAAATTCAGCTTTGTCTTTTTCATTTTTAGATATTCTCAACACATACATGCCCGATGTTAGCGTATCTGATATTTTTATTCTAAGCGTATTATTTTCAATATATTGTCTAGTATTCATCACTACTTTGCCTGTTACATCTGCTATTAAAATAGTGACCTCACCCTCGGCATTGAACCCTGATACGGTTAACCACTCTGTAACTGGATTTGGAAATAAACTTAATTCATTAAATTGAAAAGTGACTGTCTCTATACCTTGACAATCTGAAGTTCCTTTTATTTCAAAAGTATTTTGCCCGGTTTTTAAAGGGAGCTCAATACTATTTAATCCGGTGTTTGAAAATTCGAATACTAAAAGTTCCTTATCGGTTTTTACTTGATATGATTTGCTTCCCGTGACATTTATAAGGCCTAAGGCAGCAGATTGGTCTATTTTCTTGTTCGTAATACCTATAGCCTCTAACTCTGGAACCATCACATTGAATTCAGGAGCGTTAATTTCTACATATGAACCTTCAAAATTAATAACAAACTGACCCGATGGTAAGTTTGGAAAAACATATGAGCTCTTTTGGGCAAGATCCACAGCCATTACATCAATACCATCGCCTGAGAGTGTTGCAATTAAGTCATATTCACTATCATTGATAATAGTTATGCTTCCGTTAGAAGAACTAGGACAAGAAGGCGAGTTCAAAAGTATACTAATATCATTAGGTGCTAGTTGAACCGGCGGACTAATCAATTCATTAATGACAATGGTTCTAACAACTTCAACTGCAGCGTTTTCAGCACTATCCTCAACATTGTACCTTACACTATAGGTACCCGCAACATTGATATTTAAATCGGTCGTATCTACCATGACAAGGTCTGTTATATCACCGTCTACATCATCTGTTGCCAAATAACCGTCTTCTACAAATGGTTCACCTACATTAAGTTCTAAAGGATTATCGCCATTTAAAACAATTATGGGTTTAATGGTATCCATAGGTACGGCAATTACATTAATGGTTCTACTAACTTCATCTGCAGCATTACCGGATTCATCGCTAACATTATAGGTAATTTCATATGTGCCAGCTAGACCTAGGTTTACATTCTGCATACCTACAATGACATTATCGGTTAGACTACCGTCAACTAAATCCGTAGCAGAATAACCAGGCTCGAAATAAGTGTCGCCTTCGTTTATTTCAATGGGGTCCTCCCCTTTTAATACAATCATCGGTTTATCGTTATCAGGTATAGAAATACATGAAAAGATTTGAGCGTAATCTCGACTATCTGCACCACCAATAGCGGCACTCCCTGAGAGGGCTACCGACGATCCGAACCAATCTACGCCAGTATTACCCTCGGCAACCAGATTATAAGATTCCGTCCAAATACCATCTGTTTCTTTTTGAAAAATATAGGCGGAATTTTTAGCTAAACCATATACATCATTTGTACCTACCATGACCACATCTTCAAAAACAGCTACGGAATATCCAAAATAGTCATACCTATTGCCATTGCTAGCGGTTAACTTCTGTATTTCGTTCCAGCTACCAGAAGAACTTTTTTCGAATATAAAGGCTGATCCATTACCATCGTTCAAATAAGAATTATATGTACCTACTATGGCAACATCATCGAAAATGGAGACAGATCTGCCAAAGTAATCTACCCGAGCATTATTGCTAGGCGTCAGTTTTTTAATATGCGACCAATTGCCATCCACATCTTTTTCAAATATATAAGCGGCACCATTAGCGGCGTTATTCTCATTTTCGCTGTATTTACCCACAATGGCCTTATTAGCAGAAACGGATACTGCATAGCCAAACATATCTAAAGTTCCACCGTCGAAAGCAGTAAGCTTTGCCGTTTCTATCCAAGAGCCATTAAATTCCATTTCGAAGATATAAGCCGACCCACTTGATAGACCCTTTTCATTATCTCCTGTTGCACCAATGATAGCAACTTCACCAGAAATGGAAACGGAAAAACCAAAACGATTATAAGATTCATTATTGTTAGGTAAAAGTTTCTGAATTTCGATCCAAAGGCTATTAGCATCTTTTTTAAATATATAGGCAGCACCACTACCGGTACCGTTATCATCCGTGTTAGAGGCACCTACAATAGCTATATTGCCAGAAATGGCCACTGAAATACCAAAGTCATTATATGAACTGGTGTCGCTGGCCTGAAGCTTTTGAATTTCTACCCAATTGTTATTGGCGTCTTTTTCAAATATATAGGCTGCGCTGTTTCCGTTGGCTCCTACAATGGCCGTATTACCCGATATGGCAACAGACCTACCAAAATAATCCCTTATCATGGCATCGCTGGGGCTAATGCTTTGATTGTTCGTACAAATCGTTATATCGATGACAGTAATAGAAATATTTTGAACGGCAGATAATCCTTCACTATCCGTTACCGTTACTTGAACATTATAAACGTTATCGGTATCATTATCCAAAGGGTTATCAATGTCAGGAGTTATATTAAATGAAAACTCACCATTTTGATCATTCAAGTTGAATAACGAATTATCCGCTCCTGCGTTATCATCCGTTGAAAAGCTGTATACCAAACCATTACCTTCTGAATCGCTATCATCTGTTGCGGTCACTTTAAAAACGGTATTATTACCATTTACATCGAAATCAAAAGATTGCGTAGAAGTTAGAACCGGTGCCTGATTGGAGGGAGTAACGCTAATTTCAATTTCTTGCGTTGCAGTAAGACCTACATTGTCTGTTACCGTTACTTGAACGTTGTAAGTATTATTTGCACCATTGTCCAAGGGTTCGCTATAATCCGGAGGGGTGATGAATGAAAGCTCACCCGTATCGCCTATTAGCGTAAAAAGATCATTATCCAATCCACCATTATTTAATGTGGTAAGGCTATAGACCAAACCATTGCCATCTGTGTCTTTATAGTGAGATGCATTGATATCCAGTACGATTGATGTCGTATTTTCAACAACGGTAGCACTTGCGTTCGCTTCTAATCTAGGAGCTTGATTTGAAAGTGTGCCACCAAAAAAATAAGCTGCACCGGTATGAGCGCCGTATTCATCGTCATTTCTTGCGCCTACTACGGCCACGTCGCCAGATATGGAAACCGAACCGCCAAAACTATCATAACCTGCATTAGGCCTAGAGTCGAGTATTTGTAGTTCTGACCAAGTTCCATTAGTATCTTTTTCAAATAAATAAGCGGAACCCCTACCTACTCCATTCTCATCTGAGCCTACCACTACCCTATTATTAGAAATGGATACTGATTGACCAAACCAGTTATTAGAAGCTGCATTGCTAGCTGTGAGTTTTTCTTGTTCTACCCAGTTGCCATCTGTACCCTTTTCAAATATATAAGCAGACCCACTACCGTTTCCATCATCATTACTACCAGGAGAACCCACTATGACTGTATTTGCCGAAATAGCCACCGAAGAACCAAATCTATGCCCAAATGAAGCATTACCTGCAACTATTTTTTGTGTTTCTGTGAATAAACCATCTGAACTTTTCTCAAAAATATACGCCGCCCCACTATCATTGCCATTACTTCCATTACGTGCGGCACCTATTACTATTTTATCATTTGATATAGAGACAGAAACTCCAAAATCATCGCCTAAGACCGCATCGCTTGCGGTAAGTACTTGAAGTTGCACCCAATTATCATTTACATCTTTTTCAAATATGTAAGCCTTATCTGTTAAATTCGCGTCTGTGTGGTGTGTACCGACTACTATATAATTTGGGGATATCGCTACCGAGGTACCAAAATTACTATTTGAAGTACCATTATCAACCAGTAATTTTTGTGTTTGTAGCCAAGTACCGTTTGCATTTCTGTCATAAACATAGACCGAACCACTGTTATCTCCATTATCATCATTACCAATAGCACCTACAACAGCGGTATTTCCAGAAATGGCAACAGCACTACCAAAATAATCGTTCGTATTACTGTCGCTTGCGGTTAGTTTTTGAGCCTCAAGCCAATTACCATTGGTATCTTTTTCATATAAATACGCAGCGCCGCTTTTTATGCCAAAATCATCATGGCCATTAGCGCCAATTATGGCAAAATCATTTGAAATGGCAACGGAATTGCCAAACCAACTACCGGATAAATAATCATTTGCCATTACCCTTTGTATATTACCCCAAATGGTTTCATTGACATCGGTTACCTGTATAGTATAATTTCTATATGCATAAAATCCGCCACTATCGGTTACCGTTACTTGAATGTTGTATATATTATCCTTGTTGCTATCAAGAGGATTTTCAAAGTCAGGGCGATATTTAAATGAGAATATGCCCGTATCTTCCGTTAACGTAAACAAGTCATTATCTAAACCATAGCCGTATTTGGTGGTTAAGGTGTAACGTAACCCGTTACCTTCTGTATCGGTGTCATCAGTGGCGTTGATATCCCTTAGAATGTCATCACTATTTTCCGCTACTTTTAAAGTACCATAAGCAGTTTGTTGCGGTTTTTGATTTGTTGTAGGGGTATAATTAAAAAAGTATGACGTACCACTGTTTTGACCATTTGTATTTTTAAATGAGGAACCTACTAGCGCATCATCTCCAGAAATAGCAACAGCTCCGCCAAACTTATCGCCTAAAGCGGCATTACTGGCATTAATTTTTTGAATATTATCCCACTGACCGTTCGCTGATTTACGTAGCAAATAGGCAGAGCCACTTTCTGGGGCTTCTTCATCATCTAATAAAGCACCTACTAAAGCTACATTTCCCGATACAGCTACTGCATTTCCCAGTTGACCATTTCTATAGTCATGCAGTTTATCGACTTCAATCCAATTTGTAACTGCTTCTTTTTCAAATATATAAACATCGTTAACGGCACCAACTATAGCAACATTTGATGAAATGGCCACAGATTTTCCAAATCTATTATATCTACTACTATTACTTGCAAAGAGTTTTTGTGTTTGAATCCATGTATTTGCATTTTTTTCATAAATATAGGCAGAGCCACTGTCACGACCTCTTTCATCATCTGAGAATGCGCCTATTATCGCCATATCATTTGACACGGATACTGAGATTCCAAAGCCGTAACCATAAATAGCATCTTCAGGAATTACTTTCACTACTTCAACCCAAGTATCATCAGTACTTTTTTCAAATATATAAGCAGCGCCTGTTGAACCATTATCCCTAAAAGCCCCTATCACAATTGTGTTATTCGATATAGATAAGGAGTTACCAAAAGTGTTACCAATGGGGCCATCACTAGCGATTAGTTTTTGTAATTCTATCCATGAGCCATCGACCGACTTTTCAAAAACATATACAGCTGGGTTACCAGGTGCCCCTATGATGGCAATATTCCCATTTATTGCGACAGATTCACCAAAGCGGTGGTATTCATCTGCATCACTAGGTAGAAGTATTTGTATTTCATTCCAAGTACCGTCAATAGCCTTTTCATACATATAAGCTGCTCCGCTGTCAGTTCCGTTTTCATCATTACTTTTTGAGCCAATTATAGCATAATCTCCAGATATCGCAACGGCACCCCCAAAGAAATCACCTTCTGCATTATTACTGGCTATTTGTCGTTGCTCGTTGCTCCATTGTGCATTTAGATTCCCTACACCCACAAGGAGTAGAATGATGAAAAGTAGTTTTAACTTCATAGATGTTTGCTGTATGTTCTTGAAAACAAATAGTATCTGAAATTTTTTTTGTTAAAATTTCGCTTTAGTTCAACGCAGAAGAGAGAAAGATATTTTGAAATAAATGGATAAAGCGCAGTTATTAGGGGATTTAAAAAAAAAAAGAAGATAAAACTTGAGCTAAATTACCCATTGAGCCTCAGAATAAAATAATAATATAGGCAAGATTCTTAAACACATTAATTGGAAATAGTAAATGTGTTATGGAATAATTGAAGAAGAAAGACTAGTAAATTATAGTCCTTATAGAAAATTTAAGAATAATCCAGTTGAAGAACTAAACAAAAAAATAATAGCACTTATAGAATAAACTCACCCAATTTCAACTTGAGATATATAGCTGTAATCATCAGCTTTTAATTTATAAATTAAAAGCTGATTTAAAAAACCAATGACATATACCTTTCACTAAAGGTTAGAAGTTATGTAATTACCATGTTCAATAAGAACTGTAACCAGTAAAAACCATTACTTCTTGGAAGTCTGCTCCAAATAAGTGCTTTCAAATATTTTATCAGCATTTGCAGCTTCAAAGCCTTCCCTTCTATGCTCTCTTTGTATTTCATTTTTATCTAAAGAGACAAATTCTGGCAGTATGGAGCGTTCTGCAAATTCTACATAACTTCCTGAAATTTTCATAATTTCGTTATGTGAAAAGGTTGCTTCTACCATTTCGGCAACCGAACTACTTTGGCGTAATAAACCGTCATTGCTGGTTTTTATCTTTCCGCCAGAGGTATTAAGCACAACTCCTAATCCTTCTAAAAATTCATTGAATACTTCTAAAGAATTATATGGGGAAGGTAAATCATGAACACTAATGGTGTAGTGATTTAAATAATAACGATTGTAGATTACCCAAGCGGCATATTCACTTTCTTCCGATAATTGTTGAAAATGGGCTAACGTTGGCAATTTCCATAACGGTTGGTAGAAAAAATCGCCAACTGCTTTTGTATCGTCCAAATCAATAGTATCTATAGGGTCTGTGTTGATGGCGTTGGTATATTCAGAAATGATACGTTGCGCTTTAGTAGATAGGTCTTGTACTCTTAGCTCACTAATAAAAATTCTAGGATACTCCGGGCTTGGCGGTGCATACCAATAGGCATCTAGTTTTTTACCTGGAAAATAATAGGAGTCCATTTTGGTGTATCCGTAGTGTAAAAATATCTTTTCAAAAGAAGAAATTCCCAAATTAGGAACACCTAAGGTACGAAACGCAATATGATCGTTTACGATTTCATCTTCGTTAGAAATCATATGGGTATCGATCATTGCCTTGGAGATTTTTTCTACGTCGGTAACACTTTTTTTATAGGGAACAAATAAAGCGTTCAACACTTTATCTAGAGAAGTATTTTTTTGAAAATTCATAGCACGTAGGTATTTAGAATAGATGGTAAGTTTAATTAGCTATAATTATTATTCAAAGTTCTTATCTATTTTAACAATAAACAATTAACATTGTATGTTTATTGATAAGTATGACTAATCAATTAGAATTTAGACATCTCCACTACTTTTTAGTGTTGGCAGATACATTACACTATCGTGAGGCGGCAGAGAAATTATACATTTCACAATCTGCCCTGAGCCAACAGATACAGCGTTTGGAGTTAATTTTGGGGAAGAGTTTGTTTGTGCGCAACAATAGAAAAGTGCGCTTAAGTGCTGAGGGAATTCTTTTTAAACAAGAGGCAATGCTGATACAAAATCAGGCTACCGTATCCATGGAACGTTGGAAATCTGCAGTTTCTGGCAAACAAGGATTGCTTAAAATTGGATTTGTAGGATCTGCAATGCAAAAATACTTGCCCACTATTATCAAGAATTTTACGGAAACGCACCCGAATATTGAATTTTATCTGAACGATCTTAGTAACACCGATCAGCTTTCCGCTTTGGAAGCTGAAAGAATTGATATTGGATTTATACGCTCTAATGTTGTTCCCGCTACATTGAAAATCAAGTCGGTTTTTAAAGAAAAATTCGCTTTGGTATTGCCAAGAGATCATGCAATTTCTACATCTAATTTTAAGGATGTGTCGCAATTGTCAGATGAGTCTTTCATCTTATTGCCAAACGAGAATAGTCAAATGTACTATGACCAAATTGTAGCGCTTTGTAATGATTATGGATTTGCTCCTAAAGTATCGCATCGATCAATTCATGCCCCTACAATTTTTAAGCTAGTGGAAGGCGGATTGGGTATTTCTATAGTGCCCAACTCCCTTAGGGATGACCACAATACTAAAATTAAATTCATTGAATTGGATAATGTACCTCAGGAAACCGAGCTGTTTGCCGTTTGGCTCCAAAAAAACACAAATTTGGCATTATCCTTTTTTCTGAAGATGCTGTAAGGCAGTTCTATTCTAATAATACAGCCTAAAATCTAACAACTTACAGACACTGTAATGTCTTTGGTGTAGCTCTTCGACCACATCGAACATATTATCATCTTCTTTAAAAAGATTAAAAAAGGCTTTATCTAGGTTGGCACTGCTAACGCCATTAAAAGCATTACCATAACCAGAGACGGCTTTTGCGTTGGTGATGTCTAAAAAGTACTGGGCTTCATCTTCGTCCAAATCTAGAATTTTGGCGTTGGAGAAATGCAGTATCTTGCCTTTTAATCGCCCTTCAAAAATCTCTGCAATTTCCTGTAAGGTGTAATAGTAATCGTTTAGGCAAATACTATTGGCTTCGCCATGCATGACCAAGTAGATAATCTCATAATCCTTAAAATTATGATCATCTAAGACCAGTGCGTTTAGACTGTCTTCCATACCCTCAATAGTATCGCATGTTTTATAAATACTTGCAATACCATATTTCATGGCCAATTGTTCCAAGCTTTGTTGCGCTTCGGTCAGCAATTCATTTTCTATATCTTCGACACCTTCTAAACAGTATATGAAATGGTCTTCATCTGTTAATTGGGTTTGGGGTAATTGTCGTCTTTTTTCTAGCAATATTTTGTATGTATTTGAGGTGTATGAAATACAAAATTACAGCAACTGTTGTTTTCTTCTTAGCGTTTTAGGGATAAACTATAACTGCTTTAAAAAGTTTTTTACGGCATTCCAATAGCCATCATTATCCTTGAACTTTTCCCATAACGCTCGCGAACCATGATTTCCTGCCGTTGCCGGTACATAGGTTACTTTTGTTGTAGTTGATATCGCTTGGTTTATGGCGGCCCAATTATCTTGTTCATTTTGTGCGGAAGTAATAAACGTAGGTACGTTAATGTGTGTGGCACTATTTTTTATGAAATCGTCTTTGCCAAAATATTCTCCGGGAGAAAATGCCATGGCAGCATCTATCTGATCATGATGGTCACCTGCATATTTAAGCACCAAAGAAGAAGAATAGGAACTGCCCCAAATAATGATTTTCTTTGGGGAATATGCTTTTTTAACATAAGCTACGGTTGCTTCAATATCTTGATAAGCATCTAGGTATGTGGTCTCCTTCCCTGCCGCTACCGCTCTTTTATGGGTCTGGTTGGTAACGGAATTTACCGCTCCGCCAGAACGTTGGTCAATTGCCAAGCAATTATAACCCAAAGTGTTTAGTTTGGGTGCTATTTCTTTGTATTCTCCACGGCTCCACCCCGCTTGATGAAAAAGGAGTATAAAGGTTTCGCTCCCTTTGGCTTCATAATAATCTGCAGTAATCAGTAAACCGTCTTTAGAAGGAAAGTCTATAGTTTTCTGTGCGAACATATAAATGGAGCTTAAGCTTAAAACAAAGGCGAAAAACGTTTTCATAATTAATATAGTTGGTTAAAGGGCCTTTAGTCTTTGTTTACTCGGCATGCTTACAAAAAGTTGACCCAAATTACTTTGATTTAAAATTTATGGTCAATACAGTTAATTTAAATTAGTGCTTTTGGTCATTTAGCCTACGTTTAGTAGGAAGTTGATTATAATGTATATAATATAACTCGACTATTTCTGTTATTTTAGCATAAAACTATCCTTATGCTTGTATTTATTGTAGTCATTGCCATTGTTGTAATCTTGTTTTTATATGCTATTTCTGTGTATAATGGCTTGGTAAAAAAGAAAACGGAGATGGCAGAAGGCTG
Organism: Maribacter huludaoensis; assembly: GCF_029350945.1. Lineage (GTDB taxonomy): Bacteria > Bacteroidota > Bacteroidia > Flavobacteriales > Flavobacteriaceae > Maribacter > Maribacter huludaoensis. Next base: position 314,975 of record NZ_JARKMS010000003.1, read on the forward strand.
GAGCAGTATTGATGTATTCTTAAAAAAACGATACGATTTGATTCCGGGTTTAGTGGAAACCGTAAAAGGCTATGCGACTCATGAGAAAGAAACCTTTGAAAATATCACTAAAGCACGAAATCTAGCGCAAAACGCTTCATCTGTTGATGAACAAGGAAAAGCGGAAAGTGCCTTGAAAAATTCTATGGTCAATCTTTTTGCCGTTGCCGAGAACTATCCCGATCTAAAAGCCAATCGTAATTTTAGTGAGTTACAAAATGAGCTTTCATCATTAGAAGACGATATAGAAATGGCACGTAGATATTACAACGGTACGGTTAAAGAAAACAATATTGCCATTGAAAGTTTTCCTTCCAATATATTTGCCAACATGTTCAACTTCAATAAGGGTGAGTTTTTTGAGATTGAAAATTCAAAAGAGAAAGAACCAGTTAAATTTTCTTTTTAATTGGCAATGACAAGAAATGTCTACGCTACATATGATGTTTTCCCTAGCGCAAAAGGTGCATCTACGCATATAAGAGAGATGATCAATGTATCTTCACAGCAATGCGATGAATTGCAATTATTCTGCTTACGAGGCAATAGCACCTACCCTGCCGTACAAACAGAAGGTAATATTGTCATTAAGCGCTATTACAACGAAGAGAAGATGAATTATTTGGAAAAAGCTTCACTTTTCTCGCAGCAGCTATTCATTGATATCCAAAAAAATAAAGAATCTATTCAAATAGGTCATTTTAGAGATGTTTGGAGCGGCATGGGCTTAACCGCCGAGCCTAGTATAAAAACAATTTTTGAAGTAAACGCCCTAACTTCGATAGAACTACCTTACAGATACCCTAATTTAACACCCTCTTTTTTAGAAAAACTTAGAGAAATTGAGTTGCAGTGTTTACAAAAAGCTACTGTGATTATTACGCCATCCGAAGTAACAAAAACCTACTTAGAAACAGAATATTCCGTTAATGCCGATAAAATTAAAGTGATACCGAACGGGGCACATATACCAGAATCTTACGAAAAACCCATTGATGCTCCTGAACAGTACATTATCTACTTTGGCGCCATACAGCCGTGGCAAGGTGTAGATGTATTGCTAAAAGCAATGACGTACTTGGAAGATTTTGAAGATCTGAAATTGGTTATTTGTTTGGCGGTAAAAGAAAAAGCTTTTAAACCTTATAAAAAGTTGTTGGAAAAATTAGGCTTAGAAGATTGTGTTATTTTAAAATCGAGACTTTCAAAAAAAGACTTGTACAACTACATATATTTCGCAGAAGCTTCAATAGCGCCTTTAAAGGCATGTGATAGAAATATTACACAAGGTTGTTCTCCACTAAAGATATTAGAAAGCATGGCTTGTGAGACAGTGGTCATTGCAGCTGAATTACCAGTGGTTACAGAATTGGTTACTGAAAAAGAAGCATTACTTTTTGAGCCTGATAGAGAACAAGATCTTGCACGTTGTATTCGATTTGTATTAGATGAACCGGAACGAAAGAAAACCTACATTTCTAATGCTTTTAAAAAGGTAAAAAGTACTTTTTTGTGGGATACTCAAAAAGAGAAATTGAAAAACATATACCAAGAACTAACGCTCTAAAATGGATAGACAAGGCAATGTATTAAATAAAGAACAATATATAGGAGCCCCTATAGAAAGAGCGCACTTACACCGTGGTTTTAGTTCTAAAAAAACACCTATAAAATGGATTCGTTTTTTCAGGGCCTGTGTATTACAACGAGAAATAGCCCAAGAACAAAAGAGTAAGCGTATAAAGAAAATTTGGTTTATTCTTCTTGGTGTTTTCTTATGTAATTTTTTATCAATTCCGTTGAACTTTATATCCGAGACAATAGGAGCATTTTTTGGAGTAATAGGTATGCTCACTTGTCCTGGGTTGATCGTTGCGGGTATCATGACCTATTTAACGAACAAGAAGTTTAAAAAGAATTTTACAGACGGTTTTGACTTTTTTGCCGATTACTTTTCTGCCTTGTTTACCTTGATAGAAGAAGACTTGCAGTTAGATTCTAGAATAGCCTTAGAGGCGAATGTAAAAGATACGGTAACAGAAGAAAACCTGATTAAAAATGAATCGTACACAAGTGAATCTAGGGGATTTATATCTGGCGTAGAAAAAAACTATGAGCGGGTCATTAGTAAAGGGTCCTGTTTTTTTAATGATGAATCGCTTATCTTCTTTCAGTTTAGTGAAAGAACAAGAGAACGTATTATTAAAAAAAGGGGAAGCTCTGGTAAAAGAAAAACAAAGCACAAGTATAGGGCTGCATATCCTTTTACCATTAAAATGAAAATACCGAAACACAAATATCAATTAAACCCCTCGATAGATACAACTCAAATAAGCTTTGCTGAAGATGATGAATATTACGTATTTAAGGTATACCGAAAATTCGATGTAAAAAAAGAAAATCCGGCTCAATACAATCCGTATGAAGAAAGTAGCATTTCTTCATTTGCTGTAGATTATTTCTCTTTAGAAGTTATTAACCTGATCAACACCTGCTACAGTTGTGTAACACCTAGCGCTTAATCTTATGGAAGAAAATAAAATACGTTGCGAAGAATTTACAGGATTGTTTGTAGTTCGCAATTGCGAAAATAAACCGACCATAGTTTGTTATAAATGCAAGAAGAACGTATGTAACATACATGCGTTTAAAGCCAATAAAATTGTAAGTCAAAATAGCGGACTTCAAGTTTATAAAAAAAAGAACGCCATATTATGCATTAGTTGCTTTGTAGAATTCGATGCAAGATTGACCAACGATATTGAGCTCTATTCAAAAGATAGGTCTGTTTGGAGAAGGAAAATGATCAATAGATTCCATGAAGAATACCCGTATATGGTATTTATGGCAGATGATTATGGTAGTTTATTTGATAGCAGTTCAACGGTTTTCTTGCATGATGATTCTGATGATGGGTCTTATTTTGACAGTTAATGAATGTACTATTAATAACTCAAAATTATCCGCCTAATAAAGGTGGTATGGCAGTTTCTTGTGATCGCTTGGTTCGTAATTTTAAGCGAAACGGCGTTACGGTTCATGTCATTCATTTTACGAATAGAAAAAAAAAGTTCAAAACAGATATCGTTGTAAAAGGAACCTATTCTGCAGTACCTTTTGAGACCTCGGAGGAGTTTACCTTATCGCTGGCTTCTGAATTTATACAACAACTCCCCTATTTAGATACTTTGACCCACGTTGGTGTGTTTGGAGGCAACCTACCGCTTAATATCGGACCTATTTTAGCTAAATGGATACAAAAACCGCTTATTACTTTTATAAGAGGAAATGATTTTGACGAAGGTATCTTTTCAAAGAAGCGAAATCAATTATTATATGCGTTAGAGAACTCTAGTCATGTATTTACCGTTACGAGCGAGAAAAGAGAAAAGATTGAACGCCTAGTAACACATAACAATACTTATTTTACGCAAAACGGAATCAATACAGGGTTATGGAAACCGGCTAAAAGTCATCTTAGAAGTATAGATGCTTTACATAAGTCGTTCAATTCTAAAATACCGATAGCCTTTGTAGGGCAATTAAAAGCTAAAAAGGGTGTTGTAAATTTTGTTGAAACCTTTGCAAAATTTCCCCTTAAGAACGATTTTGTTCTTTGTTTAATAGGTGATGTAGCCGAAGAAACAAAAACATACATTCTAAATCTAGATATTAATGTTCAGTTTTTTGCTTTCGCGAATCAGAATGAACTTGTTTCGTTCTACAATGCCATTAGTATCGTTGCCATACCTTCTTTTTATGACGGTATGCCGAATGTACTGTTAGAAGCAGCAGCAACGAAAAACATAGTAATCGGTTCGAATGTAGGTGGAATAAAAGATGTAATAAGTGATAAAACGGATGGATTTTTATACCACCCATTACAGCCGAATGAACTGTTAGATATTCTGCTGCAAATACATAAAATGACACCTGCAGAAAAGGAAGCTATGGCTGAGGTATTGTATCAGAAAGTTAAAACAAAGTATACCGAAGAAATAGAAATATCAAATTACCTAAATATTTTAAAACCATGAAAAAATTACATCTACTTTTTGTACTATCATTGCTTCTATTAGGAAGCTGTAAAACAGAAAACAAGAATTCATCTAGCTCAGCAGAAACTACTACTGAAGCAAGTGCGACAACCAATAGCCTCGATGTTACCATAGCAAACGCTGACGGAGCATTAATTGGAGGTTTTGATCTATCGCCTATAAAAATCGTTGCGAACAATACGACCTATACTTTTAAAAGTAAACCAGACAAGCATAAATTCTATGCCAACGGAAAAATGAAGTATGAGGTAAAGTTCAAAGAAGGAAGTTTAAAATTACGTGATAAAGATTCTGATTTGTTGTGGAAAGTAAAGATATACCCAGACAAAGTAAAAATCTCTAATAATGAGGAGAATGAAAATGCTTTTGAAGTCCGTCCTTATGATGATAAAATTAAGGTGAAACGTAATGAAGAAGAATTATATAGGGTAAATCTAGAAGGTAACATTGTAAAGGTGAACGATACCGAAGCTTTTACACTTTCTTCAAATCAAGAAAGTTATGTGTATGCAATTTTGGCGATAGATGAGATACCTAATGAGCATAAAATGTTCATTATCGCAGAATTATTAAATAAGATATAGTGTATTTATTTTATGTCTATGGTGCCGGTTTTGGGCATATAAACAGGGTTCTGAATTACATATACACACAAAATATTCCACTGGCGGATTGTGTGTTGTTGACAAACTCTATTTACCATGACCGGGTACCAAAAGATATAAAAACGATACATAAAGAAGATGCATTCTTTAAGGATAAAGAAGGTTTCGACCTCTTTCTTCGAAACTGCATAACGGATTATAAGATAGCTACTTTGGTTGTTGATGTTTTCCCTGCGGGATTTTACGGGGAACTCGAAAATAGCATCACAGAACTTACTACCATACAGACCGTATTACTGGTTCGCATATTACATAAAGATTACTTTGAAAAATATGAGAGGCCCGTTTACGATGTCATATATAGCCTTGAAAAGGGAGTTATGCTGGCGAATTATAATTACAAGGAAGTAATTCCACTAACACTACAATTAAAACCAAGAGAATGTTCACAAGAAGTAACACTTAAGAAACCCTATTTTTTGGTGATGCACTCCTCCCCTATAGATGAGGTTTTGTTATTGTACAGACAAGCGCTATTGTACCGCACAAATGAACACATTTATATCTATTCATTTTCTAAAATTCCAGAACAGCAAGTCTTTAAAAATTCTAGTGTTATTCATAGTGTTGGTATAGCAGATAAGCATTTAAAAGAGGCGTCAAAAATCTTTACTGGAAGTGGGTTTAATAGTATTCTAGAAACTAAGAAATATAGAGAAAAACAGCATGTATTGCCTTTTAAACGAAAGTATGATGACCAGTTTTTGAGGAAGCGGTTGCTTTGAAAGGTATTAAAATAGTAGAGCAGCTGATGTTGAACTTAACAGATATTAATGAATTTGAAATAAACTGGTAATCATACTAACTTTCACCATCATATCTCATATCTAATTCCTAACTTAGCCATGTAGACTTTAGGAGTAGCTATTTCATAGTTTGAGAAATATCCTTAGAACCTGATTTGATTAATATCAACGTAGGGAAAAGTTATCGGGAACAACTACCTGTACTTTCCAATTATCATTTCAATTTCAAATTCCCCTAGTTTACACTGTAATCAAATCAATGTGGCCATGCGCTCTTGATTAAATTTTTAAGCAGATGATAAACATAATCGTAAACGACACCCCTCACCTATTTAGGCCTGACACTACTTTAGACCGTATTATCAAAGAATTGAAGATTTCCGAAAATGGCATTGCCGTAGCGGTCAATGAGAATATTATTACCAAGAGTGCTTGGAACACCAAAACGCTGAACGAAAATGATAAAGTTTTAGTGATCAGGGCTACACAAGGAGGGTAAAATTCCACTTCAAATTAGTAATAACACTAGGTACAAAAGATAACGACCACAAAAATCACCGTACAAGAATATGAAGAATAAAGATACAGCACCTAAACAAGGCGGTATAACCCGTAAACCATTTCCCAATTCCCAAAAAATTTACGTACCGGGAAAATTGTATCCTGAAATAAAGGTAGCAATGCGCGAAATAACGTTGACGGATACCATAGATTCCTTGACCAAAAAGAAAACTCCTAATGAACCGGTAACCGTTTATGATACTTCTGGTCCGTATACCGATCCTAACATAGAGATAGATGTGCACGCAGGTATTGAGAGAATTCGTGAAAATTGGATCAGGGAAAGAGGTAATGTAGAAGAATTGGATACGTACTCATCAAAATATTGCAACGAGAGATTGAACGATAAAAGTTTAGATCACATGCGTTTTAAGCTTTTGAAGAAACCGTTGCGGGCAAAAAAAGGCGAAAATGTTACGCAGCTACATTATGCTAAGAAAGGGATCATTACTCCAGAGATGGAGTATATAGCCATACGTGAAAATCAGCGTATAGATGAAATGACCCAGATTAGGGAACAACATAAGGGTGAGCATTTTGGAGCGTCTATTCCACAAAAGATTACGCCAGAATTTGTAAGGGACGAAGTGGCACGTGGCCGTGCCGTTATACCTTCTAATATTAACCACCCAGAGGCAGAGCCTATGATCTTGGGGCGTAATTTTCTGGTAAAAATAAATGCGAACATAGGTAATTCCGCAGTGACCTCCTCTATTGAAGAAGAAGTGGAAAAGGCGGTCTGGGCATGCCGCTGGGGAGCGGATAACATTATGGACCTGTCAACAGGTGAAAACATTCACGAAACCCGGGAATGGATCATTCGCAACTCTCCTGTTCCGGTAGGTACGGTACCCATTTATCAGGCATTGGAAAAGGTGAACGGAGTTGCAGAAGATCTTACATGGGAGATTTTTAAGGATACCTTAATAGAACAAGCGGAACAAGGCGTAGATTATTTTACCATTCACGCCGGGGTATTGCTGCGTTATATACCAATGACCGCAAAGCGCGTAACGGGTATTGTATCTCGTGGAGGGTCTATTATGGCAAAATGGTGCTTGGCGCATCATAAAGAGAGCTTTTTATATACCCATTTTGAAGAGATCTGCGAGATTTTAAAACAGTATGATGTGGCATTCTCATTAGGTGATGGTCTACGCCCGGGCTCGGTAGCTGATGCCAATGACGAAGCTCAGTTTGCAGAACTGGAAACCTTAGGGGAATTAACACAAATTGCGCGCAAGCATGAGGTACAATGTTTTATTGAAGGTCCTGGTCATGTTCCCATGCATATGATCAAGGAAAATATGGAAAAGCAGATCCAAGTCTGTGATGAAGCACCTTTTTACACTTTAGGACCCTTGACTACCGATATTGCACCGGGTTATGATCATATAACCTCTGGAATAGGTGCGGCAATGATTGGCTGGTACGGTTGCGCCATGTTATGCTATGTAACCCCAAAAGAACATTTGGGCCTACCCAATAAAGAAGATGTTCGTGTAGGTGTGGTAACCTACAAATTGGCAGCCCATGCCGCAGATCTCGCCAAAGGTCACCCGGGTTCTCAACACCGTGACAATGCATTAAGCAAAGCACGATTTGAGTTTAGATGGGAAGACCAATTCAACTTAGGTTTAGATCCAGAGCGCGCCTGCGAGTATCATGATGAAACTTTACCTGCGGCAGGGGCCAAAATTGCACACTTCTGCTCCATGTGCGGACCCAAATTCTGTTCCATGAAAATATCTCAAGAAGTACGGGATTTTGCAGCAAGCAATGAAATTGTAAACAATGAGGTCATTCAAAAGGGAATGGATGAAAAGTCAAAAGAATTTAAAGAGAAAGGTTCAGAAGTCTATCTTTAAGTGTTTAAGGAAGTTCCCACGCTAAAAAGCGTGGGCAGGCTTTCCATTTCAATCTTTTGCAAAAAGGCAAAAGGATTTTCATTGCAATCCTTAACTCAAAAAAATGATCGTACTAATAGCACCGGAAAAAGATATTCCTAACGAAATTGAACTGCTACATCAATTGTTTCAGGAAGGTTTGGAATATTATCATCTAAGAAAACCTTTTAAGGACTATCAAGAACATTGTGATTATTTGAATGCTATAGATTCAAAATATCATAATAGAATCGTAGTACACTTACATCATGAGCTGATCAATGATTATTCTCTAAAAGGGTTGCATTTTCAAGAACAAATGCGAATAGATCATATTGATAACCCCGGTCAGTACTTTAAAAAACTGAATATGTATGGTAAAACCATAAGTTCCTCTTTTCATGACCCACAGGTATTGGAAAATTGTGAATTTGAGTTCGATTACCATTTGCTGAGTCCCGTTTTTACATCCATCTCTAAAAAGGGATATGAAGGTAAAGGTTTTAATGTCAACCATAGTACTAAATTGGTTATAGGTATGGGCGGTATTACCAATACCAACATAGCGGAAACCTTAAGTTTAGGGTTTAGGGGAATTGGGGTCTTAGGCGGTGTATGGAATATGGACAACCCTATACAAAGCTTTATAAGCTTAAAAACGGCATATGAGCAGGTATGGATGGAAAAGCGGCAGGCACAATTAGAGAACAATACAAAAGGCAATTAAGCAGTAAAATATATGATTCCGAAATTACACTATATATCACAGGGACAAACACCCGAAGAGCATTTAGAACACATTCAAAAAGCATGTACCGCAGGAGCGGAACTGGTGCAGCTACGCCTAAAGAAGTTACCGGGAAAAACGGTTTGGGAAACCGCAAAAAAAGCAAGGGAGATCACGGAAAAATACCAGACGAGATTAATAATCAATGACTTTTATAAGATTGCAGCTTCGGTAAAAGCGGACGGAGTACATTTAGGAAAGACCGATACCTGCCCTACCGTTGCTAGAAAAGAACTGGCATCATGGCAAATTATTGGCGGTACGGCCAATACCTTAGAAGATTGTGAAGCTTTATTGGATAAGAAAGTGGATTATATAGGTCTAGGTCCTTTTCGTTTTACGAAGACCAAAGAAAATTTGAGTCCGGTTTTAGGCATAAACGGGTATTTGGCCATCCTTGAAGAATTGAAATCGCAGGTACCGGTTATTGCCATAGGTGGTATTGTTTTGGAAGATGTTACGGAACTAATGAAAATCGGTGTTCATGGTATTGCGGTATCTGGCGAAATAACCCGAAACTTCAATTCCATATCAGAATTTAAAAAATTGATTAATGGAGGTCCGCTTGATGAGCAACGATGGATCTCAGATGAAAAAATAAAATAATATGTTACAGATCGCAGATAAAAAGTTTAGTTCACGATTGTTTACGGGGACAGGGAAATTTAGCTCGTCATCATTAATGAAAGAAGCTTTATTGGCTTCTGAAAGTGAGTTGGTCACCGTTGCCCTTAAACGTGTAGATGTGGAAGATACACAAGACGATATATTACGGCATTTACAACATGAACGTATCAATTTATTGCCCAATACATCTGGGGTGCGTACGGCAAAAGAAGCGGTATTTGCCGCTCAATTATCTCGTGAGGCTCTAGAGACCAACTGGGTGAAATTAGAGATACATCCAGATCCAAAATACTTGCTGCCAGACCCAATAGAAACCTTAAAAGCGGCAGAAGAGCTTGTAAAATTAGGTTTTGTGGTGATGCCTTACATACATGCCGATCCCGTTCTGTGCAAACGTTTGGAAGAAGTTGGTGTGCAATGTGTAATGCCGTTAGGCGCTCCAATAGGCAGTAACAAAGGGTTGAAAACACAAGATTTTCTAGAGATTATAATAGATCAGAGCAATGTTCCGGTTATTGTTGATGCCGGTATTGGGGCACCATCACATGCTGCCTTTGCCATGGAATTAGGTGCAGACGCAGTGCTGGTTAATACGGCAATAGCGGTTTCCCAACATCCTGTTAAAATGGCAAAAGCATTTAGAATGGCCGTAACAGCGGGCAGAATGGCCTATGAAGCAAAATTGGCTCCGGTAGTGCATAAAAAAGCCGAAGCTAGTAGTCCTTTAACCAGTTTCTTGAACTAAACAACATGAGCAATTTTAAGTCGGTCTTTGACACCTATAATTGGGATAAAACCTTAGAGAGTATTTTTGCAAAAACGAAGCATGATGTGTTACGTGCCTTGGGCAATTCTAAACGCGATTTAGAAGATTTCAAAGCATTGATATCGCCCGCTGCAAAACCTTATTTGGAGCAAATGGCGCAGTTAAGTCGGCAGTTGACCAAAAAGCGCTTTGGCAATACCATACAAATGTATTCGCCCATGTATTTAAGTAACGAGTGCCAAAATATTTGTACCTATTGCGGATTTAGCATGACCAACAAAATACCGCGTAGAACCTTGACCGATGCTGAAATTTTAAAGGAAGTTGCCTATATAAAATTTAAAGGTTATGACCATATTCTTTTGGTAACCGGTGAGGCAAACAAAATAGTTGGTGTAGACTATATCAATAATGCCTTACAATTAATTCGTTCTCAATTTGCGAACATTACTATTGAAGTTCAGCCTTTATTGCAAGATGAATATGAGCTATTGATCGAAAGCGGATTGTATGCTGTGTTGGTATATCAAGAGACCTATCATAGGGACGAATACAAAAAACACCACCCAAAAGGTAAAAAGTCGAATTTCGATTTTAGGTTGGACACGCCCGATCGCTTGGGCAAGGCGGGTATTCATAAAATTGGATTAGGTGCCTTATTCGGGTTGGAAGATTGGCGTGCCGATAGTTTTTTTACAGCACTACATTTAAAATATTTACAGAAAACCTATTGGAAGACCAAATACTCCATTTCTTTCCCTCGGTTAAGACCACATTCGGGCGGTCTGGAACCTAAAGTTGAAATGACAGATCCAGATTTGGTGCAGCTAATTTGTGCTTTTCGGTTATTGGATGAAGATGTAGAACTTTCCATATCTACACGGGAAAGTGAAATCTTTAGAAATAACATCGTCAATTTAGGCATTACGTCCATAAGTGCAGAATCCAAAACCAACCCAGGTGGGTATGCCGTAGCGCCAGAATCATTGGAGCAATTTGAAATATCCGATGAAAGACCAACGGAACAAATTACGGAAATGCTGAAAGCACAAGGCTTAGATGTGGTTTGGAAAGACTGGTCTAACAATTGGGCCTAAATTTATTTAAATAAACCCTGCAAATTTTCTAAAACCCCAAGTGCCGCTTTTTCACCAGCAATCATTGCCGCATTTAATGAACCATTTAATTGTACATCACCTGCCAAATATATAGTTTCCGTCAAGCGGGTTTCAGAAGGTGATATTTCATATTGCAAATCACTTAATTTTGGTAATGACTTAGGAATGCTGTAGTGTTTTATAAATGAGCAAGTGGTTATACCACAAAATTCTTTCAGCTCCTTTTGTACTTGGTCAACAAGAGTATTCCCGGATAAGCCCTGATTATTCACCACGGTAACCGATAGTAATTCCTTACCGCCATTTACGGATGTCTTAAGACCGGTATGGTAAACAATATTGTTGATCAATGTGTTTTGATCAGGAATTAATCCGATCAACGGTTTTTGAATTGCCCTGTCTTCCGTTTCAAAATACAAAGTATCACAACGCTTCCAATCAATTTTCTGATTCTTTAAGTTTTGAATTAAGCTACTAGCTTCAGTTGCAACGATAATAAAATCACTTACTATTTCTTGACCATTATTAAGAATAATTTTACCATCTACGATTGAGGATACGGCTGAATCATACGTAACCGTCGTATTTTCTAATTTCTGTAATAATTGTTTGGGAATTTCTTCAATACCACCTTTAGGTAATGCAGCACTGCCTTCACCAAACATTTTATAAACAAACTCAAACATTCTGCTAGAGGTTTCTAGTTGGTCTTCTAAAAATATTCCGCTAAAGAAGGGTTTAAAAAAATCATTTATCATACTTTCAGAGAAATCTAGCGCCTTTAAATAGGAAATAGTAGATTGTTCTTTGTCCGAGAAAATTTGATCAATAGTTTTATTTTTAAGTCTGGTATTTAATTTTAGAATCTTTATTTTATCTAAAAATGAGCCAACGTTGGCAAAAAGAGTTGAAAAAAGTAGGGATGTATCTCTTAACGGATCACCGATTACCACTTGTTTTTGATTTTTAAAGATTGATGCCCCAGGCAAGAAGTATTGAAGCTGTAAAGAATCATAATCAAGATATTTTTTGGCAGCGGGATAAGCCGTTAACAAGACCTGGAAACCACGGTCTAATTGATAGTTGTTTATAACATCTGTTTTCACTCTACCACCTACGCTATGGGTAGCTTCAATGAGCACAGGAGAAAAACCATGTTGTTCTAAAACAGTTGCTGCTATTAAACCACTAATACCGGCACCAATAATATGTATTTTACACTCCTGTTTATTCATAACTTATTTTGTTTAACAAATTTACATTAAATATAAACATAATTAGTATTTTTGTTTAAAGTTGATATTGACCGTTATAAACAAAACTACCTGAAAAATGAATTACTTAATAATTGTATGTCAAATTATTGTTGGTTTAAGCATTCTTAATGTTTGGCTAATACAGAATAAGAAGGAAACTAAATGGCGTGGAGGTAATGCCAAAACAATAATAGAAGAGTTTAAGGTTTACGGATTATCGGAAACTATGTGCTATGTTGTAGGATTTTTAAAAGTTACCTTAGCTATTTTATTGCTTGTAGGTATTTGGGTGCCAGTGTTGGTACAACCTGCAGCTTTAGGGTTAGCTGCTTTATTATTAGGTTCTATAATAATGCATTTTAAAATTAAAGATCCGTTATTTAAGTCTTTTCCTGCGGCCTTGTTCTTAACCTTGTGTTTGTTAATAGCCTTTTTATAAAGTTTAGCTTGTAAGTTGTTTACAGAAGTTTATTGCTATAAATAGATTAATAAGACCTAGTATTAATGAAGGTAGCGATTCTGCTATGCTATCTTTAATTTTGATTCTAACACCAAAACCCAAGAACATAAGCAGAGTAAGACCGGCTGCAGATACGAAAACCAGTATAGGAGAAAGGAAATATCCTAAAATTAGGCCAAGCCCTCCCAATAGTTGCAGGTAACCGATTAGTATACGTTGATTTTTTAACCCGAACCTAGCGAATTCGTTTATCATTTTTTGTGCAGTTAAACATTCATAACCATAGTATAGAAAAGCACTGCTAGAAAGAAATATGGCAATTTTGAGTATGGTCATTCGTTTGTTTTAAATGCAAGAATGGTAATTTGGGTAAAAATCCAATTAATTTAATCGTTCGATCTTTTTCATAATCTGATCGGCTTCAAACGTTTTTTGATCACTCATTTTTCTATTTGTTGTAGACAAGGTATGTGCCTCTTTTAAAAGCTTTTCATATTGAGATTGTAACTTTTCTTTCTCTGATTTCTTTTTAAATATTCCGAACATATTTATTTAGATTTAAGCAGTGTATACTGCAATTATACTGATATTAGATAAAGATACGTATTGTTTAATAATTTTATATTAAAATTAAACAAAATAACATAATAGCATATTTCGTTTTCTTACAGTGGTGTAAGTAATAGGCACTACTGTTAAATAAATATTGGTAGAACCAGAATTATTTTAACATTTTAAGTTTTAAGTAAAACTTATTAATTAGAATGTTGTATAGCCTTGGATGATTGGTGTTATAAGAAGTTTCTTGGGCAGTTAATCCGCTCGCAACCTAGAAATTACCGTACCTACATTTTTTTCTTCAAACTTGCTTAAAAATTTTAGCGCGTAGGTAACTATTTTTGATTTTGGAGCTTTTATAAGTTTCCCAAGTTTTAAAACCGTGTTGTCCATTTGCTGAATAGCTACATCTTGGTGCTCATTCCCTAAACCCCAAAGTAAATTTGCATTTAACCATGAAACTTTGCGGGCTTTAGCCAAACTAAAATTTATAATTTCTTCATCGGTATTTTTTCCTGCAAAATCAAGTAAAAACAATAATGGAGAAACACGGCTTAGGCGGTCTTGCATTTCGTTCACAATATTACCTAAAATAGAATTTACTGTATTGAAATCATTTTCAATATCGGTAATTTGCTTGCTTTGCATTACTGCGCTTGCTGCTAAACCCAAATCAAGATTAATGTGGGTATTGATACCTAACATGATATGTTGTAGAATGGTTAAAGGGTCATTTTTAGTATCAAATGCAATTTGCCATGATTTACTAATAGGTTGGTTTTCACTATAACCGCGGTATGCATCTAAGTAGTAATTGGCAAAGGCAACATCAAAGATTTCCATTCGGGCATTATCTTCAAAATTGCCCAATTGAACTTCTTTAAGTATTTCGGCGGTGACTCTTCTGTATAAAAAAGCAAAGTACCCTATGCGATCGTTGTTGGCTATGGCACTATCTATGATTTCGTCCAATTGAATTAGGACTTCTTGTATGGTAGTCGGTCGGTTGATCTTTATTTAAAATTTACGATACTGATTTTTAAAATGTCCTTAAAAATATTCATTTCTAATTGTTACGATGCTATATAAATCATGTTTTTATAATTCCCTAATTTTCACATTTCTAAACCAAGACTCAAAATACCAATTCTGAAATGCAATTTTGCCCTTACTAGTTTTTCCGAAATCTGGTGCATCTTTAAATTTGGAGTTGGCAACTTTATTTTTCCAAGCTATGGAGTTTAAATCTTCTTCGGCTGTAAGTACACCATTAAGATAAAATTGAATTTTTCCGTCTTGTTGGATTATTCGTGAAGTATTCCATTCCCCTACCGGATTGGCTTCAACAGTATTTAATTGAGGTGACAATCCCCATATGGTACCAGGTCTTTTTAAAGGGGTTTTGGTATCCATATGTTCTGGTTCTAAAAGTTGATATTCTACACCAGTGTTGTAAGTTGCCTTATATTTGGGAGTTTCTTGGACATTGATAAATATGCCACCATTACCTCTAAGTGCCATTTGCCAATCGAATTGCAGCTCATAATTTTCATAGTCCTTATCGGTAACTAAATCTCCAAATATTTTACTTTCGTCAGTAGCATTACAAAATATCATTCCGTCCTTTACTTCCCAAGCCGAGAATTGTGTGGAATCCGGGTTGTTAAAAAGATGCCATCCTTTTAATGACTCGCCATTAAAAAGTAAGCTCCAACCCTGCTCTTTTTCTATATCCAGTAATTTGTTGTGAACTTTATTTTTTGCGGCTATTTCCTTAGAACGCGAAATCTCAAAAGCTTTTTTTTTGTCGGTATTACAAGAAGCAGTGATTACTACAGTTAGTACTGAAAAACATATAAAAACTTTGGTCATTGGTTATTTGTTGGAAGTGTAATTAGTAATACAACAAGTTGAATATAGGACTAAATTACTAATTTAGAATTAATGATAGATAATCTGTAATTCTACAGGTAAAGTATTATTTAAATGAATAGAAATTAGCCCGTTTAGCAATACTATTTTTAGTTATTTCTACCTGTTCTTTATTATTTAATTACACAACAATTATCAGTAGCACATTTACAGTGATTTCTATTATATAAATGCAGGATGATTAAAGCAATGGCCGGTATGTAGATAACAAATTCCGGTATAGAAAAGAGTTCTATTTTTTCATTGATTACTATAGCTGTTAACACTGTATAAGTACTCCAAAGCATTGGTTTTATCCATTTTAGTGTTGTATTTTTTGTTGACCAAAATATGGCAAGAAATGAAATAGCCAAGAACACGTAATCTAAAGATTTCCACCACACAGGCGGACCACTGTAAAAGGTTGCTGCACTAGCTTGGACAAGAAATAGAAACGGAGTGGCAATACAATGAACAAGACATAAGGAACTGGCAAAAGTTCCTAAAATGTCAGATTTTTGTTTAATTAATAGCATTGAGGTTATTGTTAATACAACTAAGTTGCAAATGTAATTATAATATTTGTTAATGCAACAAAGTTGCGTTATATTTGTTTTATGGGAGTAATTAGAAAAACAAAGGCTGTTGAGGTATTACTTAATGAGTTTAGCACAGGCTCAGTGGCCATTTCTGCAAAAGCTTTGATAGAGCAATTGGGAGAAATGTTTAATAAAACCACTATTTACCGTGTGTTGGATAAGTTGGAAGATGATGGAGTTCTACACTCCTTTTTAGGGAAAGATGGATTAAAATGGTATGCAAAATGCAATGGCTGTACCTCTAAAGAACATAAAGATGTTCATCCACATTTTCAATGTTTACAGTGTGGTAAGGTAGATTGTTTGCCCGTACATGTATCACTTCCCGAAATTCCAAACAGAAAAATAGAGATATCACAATTATTGATACAAGGTAAGTGCGAAGCATGTTTTGTTTAAATGCATGAAAGTATTCTAAGTAAACGTGGGCATATTCATTTTACAAACGTGCCATACTTCTCATAGTATCCAATTCAGATGCATTTTTAAGGTGTATTGGTAAAAACAATTATTTTATTATTTATTTTTGAAGCTTCCCATGAAGAACGCTAAGCATCTTATAGCCTTGTTTTATGTTACCTTGATATTGTTATTCAAGGTTGCAGGTCTTCATTCGCTTACTCACCATACAGATGATACAGATATTCAACATTGTGAAGTCTGTCATATTACTACAGCCGTTAATTTTACGCCCTTAGTAGAGGTTGAAACTTCAGCCATACCAAAAGTGGTTTTCTATGTAGTGCCGGCTAAAGTCAGTACCGTAACCCCTGTTGAAGCCAACAATGATAGGTTTCTATCTAGTTATCTCTTTACTAGACCACCTCCACAATCGGTATAATCCATTTGTAATTTTGCTTGTTTCATTTTTGAGATAAGTATTCGGTTTTCAATCATTTACTAGTTTTTATAACCTCTTATTCCAAGGAGGTTGCAGTGATTGTAACTGATTTATTATATACGGATTCCATACAGATTCTAGCTATTTCTACTAGAACTTAAATACTTGAACGCTCTGTTTATCATTGCGCAGCACGGTATTTACATCATATACATTCAATTTTAATACATAACATTTATATGCTTAAAGCAGTAAACATAACCAAGTCCTACAGCGGGAAAATGGCTTTAAAAGACGTTTCTTTTGAAGTATCAAAAGGTGAAATATTTTGTCTTCTAGGGCAAAATGGAGCGGGTAAAACCACAACCATCAATATCTTTTTGGGGTTTATAAAAAAAGATGGTGGACAAGCCTTTGTTGGCAATAAAGAAGTAGGTGTCCATGATACCAATACGCTTACTGCTTACATTCCAGAAACCGTTCAGCTATACGGTAATATGAGCGGTATAGAAAACCTTAATTTCTTTAGTCGTTTGGCAGGTTTTTCCTATTCCACGCCAGAATTGGAAGATTTTCTGAGCAAAACAGGTTTGCAGAAAGATGCACAGCACAAAAGACTTTCCTCCTATTCTAAAGGAATGAGACAGAAAGTAGGTATAGCGGTTGCCCTTGCCAAAAATGCTGAAGTCATTTTTATGGATGAGCCTACTTCTGGTCTTGATCCCAAAGCCACAGCAGAATTTACCAAAATCTGTAAGGAATTGGCAGCTATGGGCAAGGTAATATTTATGGCTACACATGATATTTTTAATGCTGTAGAATTGGGTACTACGATCGGAATAATGAAAGAGGGTGTTTTAGCGCAAAAAATGAAAGCTAGCGAAATAAACGCCAATGAACTTAATCAACTTTATTTAGAAACTATTTAATATAATGAGACACTATATAACAACCATCCTACTAATGCTTATGTGCCATGCTGCATTGGCTCAAATGAACATTAACGGAAAAATTACCGATAATAACGCATCACCTATTTTTGGTGCTACCATTTCATATGTACTTGAAAACACGACCAAAAAAGGAGGAACGGTTACCGCAGAAGATGGTAATTTTAGTTTTGAGCTTTCTACAACCGGTAATTATCAAATTACGGTAAGCTACATAGGTATGAAAACCCTTAGCTTTCAAAAATCATTCAATCAAATGACCGATTATGATTTGGGCACAATTAACCTTCAAGAAAATATAGAGCAATTACAGTCCGTTGAAGTCATAGGTAGAGCAAGAACGGATTACAATAGTGATTATTCTTTTTCGGCAACAAAAGTAGCCATTGCCAATAAAGAATTGCCACAAGCCATAACTTCGGTTACCAAAGAGTTAATTGCGGACCGATTAGCTTTTCAAGTTCCAGATGCCGTAAAAACGGTTAGTAACGTATCGGTTACGGGCTTGTACAATCATTATAATATTCGAGGGATTACGCAGGCAGATGATGGGCAGGTATTGAACGGTATGCGTACCCGTCAATATTACTTTCTACAGCCTATTACTTCTCACTTAGAACGTGTTGAAGTTATAAAAGGTCCGTCTTCGGTTACTTTTTCTAGCGCAGATCCAGGGGGTACCGTAAACATGGTAACCAAAAAACCATTGACAGAAAAGCGTAGTGAGGTTTCTTTGACAACAGGTAGCTTTGGAACGTTAAGAGCCACGGCAGATTTTACAGGTCCGTTGAACGAATCTAAAACCCTTCTATATCGTTTTAATGCCGCAATTCAAGAAGCAGATTCGTTTAGAGATGTGGTAAACAACAATGCCATTTTGCTCTCGCCTTCTTTAAGTTATATACCGAACGAAACAACTTCGTTGAATGTTGAAATGATCTATAGTGATGCGGTAGGTAATTTAGACAGAGGGCAGCCGATCTTTGGGGCTATCAATGGTAATTATGATATCAATAGTACGCCAATTACAATGAACGTGGGTGCATCTACCGATCACTACAAGAACAAAGAGTTCATATTCATGGCGAACTTCAGTAAAAAGTTATCTGACAATTTAGGTTTCAATGCGCAGTTTATGAAGCAAACTTGGGATGAGGATCTAGCTGAGCATAGAGTGGATGGAACTGCCGTAGATATTGATGGAAATGTTATTCCTACCCTAGCAAGAATGCGATATGATGAAAGACAGCAATACTGGGAGACCGATAATTTTAGCACCTATTTTACGTATGACATTAAAACAGATAGGATTACCAATAAAATATTGGTTGGTTACGATGGTACACGTTGGGAAAGAAAGATTGGAGCAGGATTCTTAAGAGCCAGAAGGTATTTAACGGTTGATGGCGGTCAAGCAAACTACGACCCTGCTAATCCTGGTAATTATCAGCAAATGGTGGTAGATGGTGTAACCATGCCTGTACCTGCTGTGCCTCATTTTAACTTTGCAGACCCCTTTAACGGTGCTAGAAATACAAATGCTTATAATTTGGCAGAATTAAGTATTCCTGCAAACTTGAATACTTCAAATGGTTTCTATATTCAAAATCAGTTTAAAGTCGGCAAATTTTCAGCTTTAGTGAATTTAAGATATGAACGGTTTACTGATATTTTTGATTATGAAGGTGATGAGCAAGAGTTTACAAATGACGCCATTGTACCTAGGTTTGGTCTAACCTATGAAGTTTCTAATACCGTAAGTGCATATGCTACCTATTTAGAAGGTTTTCAACCGCATACAAACACCGTATCGTTATCACCAACTGCTGAAGGTTTCTTTTGGTCCACTTCACCAAGCAGATTTGACCCACTGGAAAGTAGTTTAACGGAATTTGGGGCTAAAGGAGAGTTCTTGAACGGAAAAATATTTGCCAACCTAGCCATATTCAATATTACCCAAAAGAACATTTTATTAGGGGATACCTATGATTTGGACAATCTGACGACTAGAGGTGAGCAAAGAAGTAGAGGGTTTGAAATGGATGTATCCGGTTATATAGCATCAAATTTTCAACTTACCGCTTCTTATGGGTATGCAGATGCCGAGATTGTAGAAGATGCCATAGAGGAATTTATTGGCGAGCCAATTGGTGGGGCCCCTAAGCATAATGCAACTATTTGGGGTAGATATGATTTTACGAACAACACTTTAAAAGGTATTGGAGTTGGCTTGGGCGCCCAATTTATGGATGAGCGCTTTACATGGTATAATCCAACATACGACACGGATAGATTGCTGTTACCATCTTATACCGTATTTGATGCAGCGGTATATTACAAGCCTAACAACACAAGTATGCAATTAACGCTAAAAATCAATAATTTATTTGATGAAACCTATTGGTTGGGTGGGCTAAACCCCTCAAGATTAGGACCTGGTGCACCAAGAAATATATTATTGAACGCCACTTATAAATTTTAAGTATGCGAAAGAATGTAATTGTATTATTGGCCCGGCAACTATGGCAAGATGCCTTTAGGTCTAAGGTCATGTTAGTAGCATCAACGCTAATGCTGTTCTTGTTGCTTTTTTCTGCTTATACCGGGTGGGAGAATTATCATGACCAGAATTTTACGAGAGATGAAATTCAAGAGGAAGTCCAAGAAAGTTGGGAAAATAATCCAGATAAACACCCGCATAGAATGGCCCATTACGGGTCGTTCGCTTTGCGGTTAAAACATGTGTTAAGTGTTTTTGATCTAGGTATGGAAAACTTTGTAGGTAACGCCGTTTTTCTAGAGGCGCATAAACAGAATACCGTAAACTTTTCAGAAGCTAGTATGTCTACCGGGTTGTTGCGTTTTGGGGAAGTGAGTATGGCTATGCTGTTAAAAGTAATAGTCCCTTTATTAATTTTCTATTTAGGATTTGCCACCATAGCAAGGGAACGGGAAAACGGAACATTGAAACTTTTGATAGGTCAAGGTATAACACGTAAAGAAATAGTTTTCGGAAAATGGCTTGGTTTGTGGAGTCTTTCCTTGTTGTTTCTGGGCGCTATATTTTTGGTACTGTTGTTGTTTGTACTAGTGGAATCTCATGATACCATGCACTCAGATAGCATATTTAGATATCTGGTACTACTATGTGCTTATTTAATGTTCTTTGGAATTTTAAGTGCCATTACTATTTTGATTTCAGCCTTTAGTGCATCGGCAAAAGGTGCCTTGGTAAAATTGTTGGGTATTTGGTTATTGTTCGTAGTTATTGTTCCAAAATCATTACAGGCAGTTGGTTTTTACCTATACCCTACCCCTTCTAAAATTGAAATGGAAACTGCGGTGGAACATGATCTGGCCCAGATAGGAGATAGTCATGATCCTAATGACCCACACTTTAAAGCATTGAAAGATTCTGTATTACGTGTACATAACGTAGAAAAGGTTGAAGACCTTCCTTTTAATTATGGTGGTTTTGTGATGTCTAAAGGAGAAGCTATGAGCACTAAAGTGTATTTAAAGCATCAAGAAAATTTGTACAAAGTGTATAATAAGCAGAATAATGTAGAACGTATGTCTGCATTCATCAATCCATATACCGCGATCAAGAATTTGTCTATGGCATTCTCAGGAACCGATTTTCAATCTTTTCTACACTTTAAGGACAAAGCGGAAACATATCGTTTTACCCTCGCCCAAGAAATGAATCAGCTGCAAATGGATTTAATTCCGAACAAGGGAAAAGCCGGTCCTAATACCATTTCAAGTAATTATTGGAAAGAATTTCCGCCCTTTGAATATCATTTCTTAAGCATTGCGGATGTATTTAAAAATGAAGTCATTTCATTGCTAGCTTTAATGTTATGGGGAGTATTATCCGTTTTTGCATTGTTAAGATTGTCAACAAACCTAAAAGCCATATAGATGTATAGATTATTATTTAAATCATTTTTTAGGACAAGAATATTTATGGTTAGCCTGGCTTTATTGTTGACCGTTGGTGTTATAGGTATTTTAATTGGGAAGCAATATTTAGTTAAACAAGAAAAAACCATTGCCGCCGCTCAAGTTTTTCAGGAAGAAAGCATTAAAAAGAACATTCAGTATCATAGTGAGGACTTAGGGCTGCTTTTGTATTATTTGAGGTTTACCTTAATTAAGAAACCCGAAAATATTAGTGCTATTTCCATTGGGCAGAGTGATGTCAATCCGTTGTTACAAGCGGTAACCATTCGCGCTTTAGAGGGGCAAAAATACGATACCGATTTTGAGAATCCTTCATTGCTCATTTCTGGCAATTTAGACCTAGGTTTTGTTATTATATATCTCTTTCCTTTGATATTGATAGCCATGACCTTTAATTTATACTCAGAAGAAAAGGAATTGGGTACATGGCGCATATTGGCGGCACAAACATCGGGGAAAGCACAATTTTTATTTAAAAAACTTCTGGTTAGAATAGTGTTTGTATTTGCTGTGCTGATATTCTTAATGATTCTGGCAAGTACTATTTTACAAATTCCGATGAATGCCAATTTTTGGGCAATTTTTCTTCTAAGTGTATTGTATATTTTGTTTTGGAGTGCATTGTGTTTTTGGATGGTTACTTTTTTAAAGAATTCCAGTTTTAATGCTTTGGCGCTAATTTCGATCTGGGTGGTATTAACTATTTTATTTCCTGCCTTAGTGAACAATTATGTGATAAACACCTATCAAGTACCAGAAGCGTTAGATGCCATGGTAGAGCAAAGAGATGGGTATCATGAGAAATGGGATATGAAAAAAGATATTACCATGAACGGTTTTATAGGCTCATATCCACAATTTATAAAATATGAAGTTCCTGAAGATGAATTTAGTTGGATCTGGTATTACGGCATGCAACATATGGGAGATATGGCAGCCAAGGAAACTAGCCAAGAAATGACGGATAAGATAATGCTTAGAAATAAGGTAAGTGAACAAATTGCGCTATTGGTGCCTACCATGCATGCACAGTTAAGCTTTAATAAACTTGCAGGTACGGATATGGTGAGCCATTTGTCGTTTTTAGAGGCGCTGACCAATTTTCATAAAAATTTACGTGAAGGTTTTTATACCAAGATATTTGATCATAAATCTGCAGATGGAGTAGATTGGCAAAATTACAAAGCTAAATTTTACGAATTAGATTATGGCTTTAGCTGGCTAAAGCTTCTACTGCCCTATTTATTAACGTCAATAATTATTGGGGTCTTAACAAGTATAAACTTAAGAAGATTATAAAGAGCAAAAAGGCTGGAAGAAATTCTGGCTTTTTTTATAACATAAAGCTTTGTCATTAGATATTTTACACATAATATTTTTATTTTATGTACAAGGTAATGTTTTATGTTTAGAAGCTATTACATTGTAATGACACTAAATAAGCGGCATTTTAGGTGTAATAATTACATATAAAGATACTTTTACGCCTTTAAACAGAATTAATTTTTCATTCTAAGTCAATGGGGTACTTTTCGTCTTTCAAACCTCAAACTCAAATTAATGAAACTCGAATTAGTAATTGTTGATGATTCACCTCTTTGGTTGTCATTGGCAGAAAAGCTCGCTAAAACCCACCCAATGGTCGGTAAGGTTACGACCTTTGAAGATTCTTATGACGCTTGGGTGCATATACAGATCAACAAGCCTCAGTTTGTTATTTCAGACATAGAAATGCCTGGCATGAACGGGCTCTCATTTTTAGAAATGTTCAGTTATCGGTTACCTTTTATTTCAACCTCTACAAAACAAGAATTTGAAGAAGTTGCAAGAGAATTAGGCTGCATAGATTTTATAACCAAACCCTTTTCTAAGACAGACATACATCATTCTATAGATTCTGTTTATTATCACATGTATGGTAAAAAGGTTGGGTAGTTAATTCATTGATTATCTCTACATATTATAGATGACAATCATTTCTTAATTATAGACATAATATTTAGATTGGTTATATTTACTTTTTTAGGTAGATAATTATATTTTAAAACGTATACATAACCATGACCCCCGAAAAAGATATTTTTAGTAGTAAAGAAGGCAGATGGGATTTTGCAATTGCGATTATCGTAATAGCTTTATTCTCTATTTTTATTTACCTGTATATATTTACCAAAGAAGATAAAATTGCAGATTCTACTATTGAATTGGAAACCACTGAAGAATCACCTTTACCTACTTCTTATCATGCTAAAGAACGAACATATGTATATTCTAGTTCAGATATTTATGTACCGGTAACAATACCTGCAAAAGATGCTATAGACCCTAACAAAATAATGGCAGTCGTTATTTCCGATACGACAATTACTGAAGCCGATTTTGAAAACGATAAGTTAGATGCTATTATTGAGAAAGAAACCTTTAAAAAACAGCCAAGTCTAGCAACATCAGAGTCTCAAGAAATAATGTTGGATTCTGTTGTGGAAAATAATGGGTCTACGGTGATAGAAGAGACGGTTATTTCAAAAAAAGAAGTGCCAACAAAAATATCTGATAAGGCTATGGTTTCTAGTCCAGAAACCAAGTTTGAATGTATGGCAATGGTGGGGGTTTTTAAAGATGAAAATAATATATCTGCTATTGTCAAAAGATTAAAAGACTTAGGGTATACACATACACAAGGTTCTTACCCAAAAGGATTAACCTATGTAAGTGTACCGGTTGATTGTGCTAATGAATCGAAAAAGAAGGAACTAATTTCAGAATTAAATAAAGCTTTCGGTATAGATTCTTATGTTAAAAAGCGGTAGTGCTTTAAGCATGTTCAGTAATAAGTAACTATTTCAAAATGAATAAGGTTGCATAGTTTGCATTCTTCATCTGCGCGTTTTAATACTTCACAATTTAATTTTTTTTAAAATTGAGATTAGTGTAAACAAATTGGTTTTTCTAAAGACCGTATTGCTTAGTACATTGCTACCTGTAACAACTGAAAATTGCTTGTTCGTTTCATTTATTATTTTGTTTTTAAAGGTGTTAGGCCTGTGTTCAAGGAATTTTTTAATAATAATTCATGATATTAGTATAATTTAAGATACAAGTGGTCTTTTAGTTTATAATAACAAAGAATGGGAAAACCATCGGTTTGCGAAGAAAGCGTTTACAACGAGATTTATAAAACCCATGCCAAAGATTTGCGCAATTACCTGTATTATAAGTTTGGGAATATGCAAAGGGCAGAAGATATTGTTCATGATTCATTTGTAAAATTATGGTCTAAGTGCAGTACGGTAGTTTATGAGAAAGTTACCGGTTTTTTATACAAAATATCCCGTAACTTAATGATAGACACTTTACGTACCAATAAGGTGGCCTTAAAATTTGAAAAAGGATTGGTGCAAGCGCATGATAATGAAGACCCTTATTTTACACTAAGGACTAAAGAGTTTCAAATAAAATTGGAGTCCGTAATATCAGCTTTACCAGAAAAGCAACGCGAAGCTTTTTTAATGAATAGAATAGATAAACTTACGTACAAAGAAATAGCGGTTAGATTAGAAGTTAGTGAGACCGCTATTGAAAAACGTATTTCAAAGGCCTTGATAAAATTGAACAGCATTGCGGAAATTAAAGATTTTTCTATTTAGGCGGTTGGTTAAATAGCTTTAAAAACGTATTGGTAATATGAGCAAGCATTTAGAAGATAATAACTTAATTGCCCGTTGGATGGATAATCGTTTAAGTAACGAGGAGAAAGAACAATTGAAAGGTTCGGGCGAACTGGATGCGCTAAAGACCGTAATAGATGAAATTGATACTTGGAAGGTAAAACCATTTGATGTGGATAGGGGTTTGACCAGGTTAAAAGAAGCGAACAAGACAGTTGTTCCTATAAAAAATAACAACAAAAATTGGTTGCGTATAGCAGCAAGTATAGCGCTATTACTTTCCTGTGGTTTAGTCTGGTATTTTATGGCAAATAGCGCCACGACCGTTGTTACCGATATAGCGGAGAAAAAAACGATAGAATTGCCAACAGGCTCTTTGGTAGAACTAGATGCTGCGTCAAGCATAGCCTATAATAAAAATGATTGGGAAAATAGCAGGATGCTTACCCTTTCTGGCCAAGCTTTTTTCAATGTTACCAGTGGTGCTCCTTTTGTAGTAAAAACCAATACGGCGCAAGTAACGGTTTTGGGCACGCAATTTAATATACGCACACAGAACAATGATTTTACGGTATTTTGCTATGAAGGTAAAATAGAAGTAACACATCTAGGCAGTTCAGAAATAATTACCAAGGGTCAAAGTGTAATGCTTACTGGTGGAAAACTTCAAAAGGCAACACATAAATCTTCTGGTCCTGAATGGTTGAACGGTGTAAGTACCTATGATAAAACTCCCCTTAGTTCTGTAATTACCGATATAAAAAGATATTACAATGTAGAAGTTAATTTACCTGAAGAGTATAAATCACTACAGTTTACGGGTACGGTTGCACATAATGACTTAGCAAACTCATTAAGCGTTATTTTTACTACAATGGAAATTCCATATAGTCTTCAAGATGGCAATACCGTTATATTTGAATAGTATACGTAAAAACATAATATGATAGTAAACAATAAGAACCGGAAAGCAGTTTTACAGTGTCTTGTTCTTGTTGTCATTGGTTTATTTTGTCATAATGCTGTTCATGCCCAAATTCCATCTAAAATCAAACTGGTTGATCACCTAGAGCATTTAAAAAATACTTATTCGGTAGATTTCATCTATAACTACACGCTTTTGGAACAGGTACTGTTACCGTCAAATTTTGACTGTGTTAATTTAACTGACTGTTTAAATGCGATACAAGAAGTAGCTCCCATAACCTTTACAGGGAATGGTATAAATTCATATCTCATCGTTCCTGTAAGAAAGGATGTGTCATTTACCGTTGAAGATGTTGCAACCTCTGAATTGCTTGGTGATATTACGGTAAAGGTGAACAATGGCAAAGAGCGGTTTTTGTATCCCGTAAAATCCAATTTTACGATTAAGAATCTGTTCCCTCTAGATTCTGTCCACATCCGTTCCGCATTTTATAATACTGTGCATTTAACAGCGTCAGAACTGTTGGCGTTAAAAACACCTCTACGCCTAGCGCATGAAATAATTCATTTAAATGAAGTTCAAATTACCGATTACTTGACAAAGGGTGTTAACGCTAAAATTAGTGATAACACTTTTCAAATTGATATGAAGGCTTTGGGTTTGCTGGCGGGTGAAACTGATGGCGATGTTTTTAATGTAGTAAAGAATATTCCTGGTGTACATACGCCAAGCGGTAAGCCAGGTAGTTTAAATTTAAGAGGAAATACTTTTGACCAATCCTTAATTGAAATTGACGATATACCTATTTACCACAATGGTCATTTTTATGGAGCCATAGCACCCTTTAATCCTACTACGGTTAGTAAAATTGAAATACAGAGAAATATCTTGGCTGCAAAATGGGGAGGTCGTGTTGGCGGACTCATACATATGACCACAAATAATACCGTACCAGACTCCACCCTATATGAAGTTCAGGCAAATACCGTCTATGCAGGGGCAACTGTTCAAATACCTTTGGCAAAGGATAAATTGGCTTTATATGTTGCCGCAAGATCTAATTATCCCAGTATTAATTCCCCAAAATTAACCGCCTTTTCTAATCTTAATTTTCAGGGCAGTCGTTTAGAGGATGTTGCCGATAATGTCAATAGTGAATTTTTTAAAGTGGGATTTTATGATATCAATTCAAAACTCGTATATGATATTAATGAAAACCATAAGGCAACCATTAGTTATATCAGTATTCAAAACCTATTGTCGGCAACTCTAGAAGATGCTGATGATAAGGATAATAAAGATTTTAGGGATTTGTCTTTAAATAACTGGGGTATGACCGTAAAGTGGGAAGGTACATTCTCAGAGAAGCTTAAAGCGCAGGCAAGGTTTAGCAAATCATCAGTATTTATAGATAATAAAAGTGAAGGTTTTTCTGCTTCAGAGCGTTCAAGTTTTGAAAAATACTCCAATACCATTGATGATACCAGGTTCATTAGCGATGTTCAATTGCAGCTAAATGAAAATACTGCGTTGGAAACCGGATATGCATTAACGGATTATAGTTTAAGGTTTGATGAAAGAAATGATGGGAATAGCGTAGACAATCGTAGAAATCAAGATGCATTAACGCATAGCATGTATGTATCGGTCAACAAAAATTGGAGCGATAAAATAACTGCCAATTTTGGGATGCACACAGATTATTACGAACCTAATAAAAGATTCTATGCAGACCCTAGAATTTCAATGAATGTAAGAACAAGTGATGCATTATACATAAAAACTTCGGCAGGTAGATCACATCAATTCATTCAAAAAAAATTAAGGGATGATTTTGATGACTTTAATAATCAGACACAATTTTGGTTTTTACCTGATCAAACCACAGCTGTATTGGAGGGTTACCAAACTATGCTTGGAGCTTTGTACAACAAATCTGGCTGGTTGGTAGATTTAGAACTCTATATTAGGAATACCAATAATGTAACGTTACAGACCAATACGGATAAGCTAGAAAAAGGTAAGCTAAAAAGTAAAGGGGGCGATCTTTTTGTAAAAAAACGTTGGAATAATTTTGAAGCACTCTTTAGTTATTCACTAAGCGAAGTAAATACCGACTTTGGACAAACCTTACCTATTTATTTTGATCAGCGCCATATTTTACACGTAACAGGGTTATGGCATTTAGACCCTATAAACTTGGCTGTCACTTGGGGTTACTTTTCCGGTATGCCCGTAGTTGTTCCGGATTTTGAAACAAATGAAGGTTCTTCTCAGAACGATTTAGATATTGAATACACCAACAGGTTTCCCCATATGCATCAATTAGATGTATCTGCTACTTACGCATTTACGAATGCCAAGAAAAGTTGGAAAGGTATTGTAGGCCTTTCATTCGTTAATCTGTACGATCAGGATAATATTGTCAATATTTTTCAGAACGAACCACCGATCAATGACCCATACCGTAAAACCATAGCCTTTGCCCCTAACCTTCAATTAAGTGTACAGTTTTAAGTCCTTAATTAATATTGGAATTTCAATTTATACTACCATTTTTTCCACGAACCAAAAATTAATTTCATTTATTTTTAAAATAAGGGTTGGGTAAAATCATAAGCTAAACGTATTAAGGAAAAGGCAAAAAAAATAGCCTGAAATAAACATTAACCTTAATACAAAAAAATGTTATGCGTAATAATAGATTAAGATGGATAATTATAATCCTTACAGTGGTTTTGGTGCAATCTTGTGCAAAAGATGAATTGGACGTTTTAGAAATTGGTGAGACAGGTACGGATGATGTTGAAACCGTAGCACAAGATTCCTTGACTGCTAGAAGACAAAACAATAGAAATAACGGTTTAAACCCTTCGGAGGAGACAGTGCAGCTTATAACCCAATGGAACGACTTGTGGTTAGTATTAGACCGTTACACTAACGGTTTAAGACCTAATACTACCGCAAGAGCTTTGGCATATATTCACTTGGCCGGATATGAAACAGCGGTTTCGGATATGGAAGGTTATGGGTCAACCAGGAATCAATTACAAGGTTTTGATCTAGATCAAGATGATAGATCCGATAATGTGGATAGAAATTTGGCGTTGAACACTTGTTATGCACTGGTATTCGATCATTTTATGTTTAGTGTATCCAACAACGCAAAAGCCGGTATTGCCACCTTGGAAAATGAGATAGCACAAGAACTATATGAAAATTTATCTCAAGAAGAAATAGAAGATTCTGAGGAATGGGGAGCATTGGTGGCAGAAATGGTCATTGCCTATAGCCAAACGGATAATGAAGCAGAGACCCAACAATTAGATCCAAACCCCGGTTCTTATGTTGCACTAGTGGGCGAAGGTCTTTGGGAGGCATCTGAAGGAGAAAGCGCTTGGTTTCCTTACTGGAACAGGGTGAGGACTTTCGTGATTTCACCGCAACAGACTTCAAGTACGCCACCACCATTTGCACATAATGCAAATAGCAATAGTGGCTATTATAATGAAATGGATGAGGTAGAACGTACGGCAACTGCGGCCAGATTGGAAGATAATGAAGACTTATGGATTTCAGAATTTTGGTCAGATGATGTTGAGGGATTGATGATGAGCCCACCAGGAAGACAATTCTCCATAGCCAATCAGCTTATAGAACAAGAAGATTTAAACTACGGGCAAACGCTAGAGTTATTGTTAAAATTAGGATTTGCCATGAACGATGCGGCAGTATCTGCCTGGGATGATAAATATACATACAATACAGAGCGTCCAAGTAGGTTTATTTTAGAATATATAAATGACGATTTTCAAACGAATCTAGCACGGTTTATTTCGTCTCCAAATCCAGCTTTCCCAGCGTATCCATCAGGTCATGCAACTTTTGCAGCAGCGGCATCCGGAGTATTTATGGACATATTTGGTGGTGATGCAATTAATTTCACCGATAGAACCCATGCCGGTAGATCAGAATTTAATGGTGCACCTAGAAGGTTCAATTCTTTTACCGAAATGGCACTGGAAAATGGATATTCAAGAATACCCTTAGGTGTACACGTACAAGCAGATAGTGATGAAGGTCTACGTTTGGGATATGAAATTTCTACTGCGGTAAATAACTTTAACCTATCCCCCAATTTCTAGTGCTTAACCTTTGGTTTGTAGAAGTTTCGCCAGTAATGGCGAAGCTTTTGCAATATCATAATCCTATCTCTACTCTCCCCTTAATTAACTGGCCTATAAGACAAAAAGTTACTTTCTATTTTTTTATCAATTTTTAAAATCAATATAATATGAAAAAGAATTTTGTCACTTTTTGCATTATGGTAATTGCTTTATGTTCGTGTAGTAAAGATGAGTATATAGATATAACAGAAGAAGAACAATTACTGGTCAATGATGAGAATGATGATACGGTCGTTAATGATAATGATGAAATTGCTGATGACCTTGCCAATGATTCGTCAATTTTGACCTTACCGGACTCTCCGTTCAATTATGCCAATATCCTTTTGCCAGAATTCTTTTTGAACAATGATGTTAGAAATGAGGATAACACTCCTAACAATAATGAAATTACAGATAACGGGGCAACTTTGGGCAGGGTATTATTTTATGATAAAAATCTGTCGTTGAACAATACCGTTTCTTGCGCATCTTGCCATATTCAACAACACGGATTTTCTGACCCAAATGCATTGAGTACCGGGTTTAATGGAGAATTAACTTCAAGAAATTCTATGGGGCTGGCCAATGCCAGATTTTATGAAAACGGTAGGTTTTTTTGGGATGAAAGAGCGGAGACCTTAGAGGACCAAACCTTGGTGCCTATTCAGGATTTAGTGGAAATGGGGCTCACATTGGCAGAATTAGAAGCTAAATTGGCAGAACAAACATATTACGCGGCTTTATTTACGAATGCTTTTGGCGATGAGAATATTACAAGAAACAGAGTAGCTTTGGCCCTATCACAGTTTATACGATCAATGGTTTCATATGAATCTAAATTTGATGAAGGCTTGGCCCAAGCACAGGATATAGAGGATAACTTTCCAAATTTTACAATATCTGAAAATAGAGGGAAGCAATTGTTTATGAGCAACCAGACAAGGTGTTTTGATTGCCATGCTACCAACGTATTTGTAGGTGACGATGCAAGAAATAATGGATTAGATGCCACTATCACGGATTTAGGCGTTGGCGGTTTAACGGGTAATAACAATGAATTGGGGGAATTTAAAGTTCCATCTTTACGAAACATAGCCTTAACCGCTCCGTATATGCATGATGGCAGATTTGAAACCTTGGCGGAGGTAATTGAGCATTACAACAGTGGCGTTCAAGACAATCCTAATTTAGATAATAGATTGACCCAAGGTAACAACGTAAGGAGATTAAATTTATCTGATACCGACAAACAGGCCTTGGTAGATTTTTTAAATACATTAACGGATAATGAGTTTGTCAACGATGAAAAATATGCGAATCCGTTCTTAGAGTAAACAGACAAAAAAGTAATTAACTATGGCTTCAAAATTATAGCATGAGTGTTATTTCTTAATAAATTATTAATAATAGAGAATTAAAAATACCGTATTGCGCATTTGGTAAAAAACAGGCATAAATAAAATGTAAATTTTAATTAGAGTGTTAAATAAAAAGCACGCACGTAAGAACTTTTTCTAATAAAGTAACTTTGATAAACTAATTTGAAAGGTACAATTAAAATTCTGAGTGATACGTTTAAGTTTTACATGTTAAAACATTGTATATGAGATTGTTGCGTGTTTGTATTTTGCCTTTTAAAAAATTAGTTTTATTTAATTTTCAACTTATAATTATTTAATTATGAAACACTTGATCGCTGTTTGTACAGCAATTTTATTAAGTTCGGTTACTTACGGGCAATGGCAGGTATCCGCAAGTTCTGGCTATGCAATTGGTAGCGCCACTATGAAATTAGGAGAACGTATTAACGCATCTTCAACAGAAAACTCATATGGTAGTTATGGTGAAGGAACAAATTTTCAAATTAGAGGAACTTATTTCTTTGATGACTCTTTTGGTTTTGACCTTGGTCTTGGGTATTTGCATGGTACGGACCAGGATGTATCAATCGTTAATTTGCCAAATACGGAAGTTAATGCGGTAGCAAGAGCACGTGCTTTTGGAGCCTCTGCCTCTGTAGTTTATAAATTCACGAATAATATATATGGCCGTTTTGGTGCATTGATAAAATTAGGCGGAAAAACTGAAGGCGTTATCTATCAAAAATCAGTTTTTTCAGAGCAAGAAGCTGAAGCTTTAGGTGTACCTAACGGTTCTTATTCCGAAACAAACTACAAAGAAGATTTCCATGGTCATTTTCCATTGGGTTTTGTGGGTGCGCTTGGGTATAAATATGATCTAGATTCTAATTTTAGTGTTTTTGCCGAGGTTGAATATTACGGTATTAGTCTAAAGCGTAAAGACTCTGAAATTTCTGAATTCAATACCGATGTAAAATTACCTGATGGTACTGTAGCGGTTAATGGTTTTTATAGCATAGACAATTTGCCGGAGGGGATAAATAGGAATACTATATATGTAGATGAGTTATCCAATACAAATACGGATACTACTCAAGAACTATCTCAAAAAGTACCTTATTCTTCTTTTGGTCTAAATATTGGGATTACTTATAAATTTGCAAAAGCGAATAAGGAATAATCTTAAAACTCTGCAGAACGCTAACCCCTATTAAAATACGTTTTAATAGGGGTTTTTAATTTCTTTTTATTTTAAGTGTAAGCCGTTTTATTGATCTTAAAAAAGATATTTTACTAATGCTTTTTAATATTTGATTGTATATCATGTCAAGTTTGTTATTCAAAAAAAATAGTAACTATTAACATGTTCAATTTTAAAAACGTATATTCAATTATTATGCATGCATAGTAAATAAAGTAAACAATAAAGAAGATGACCAAGTACAAACATATTTTTGAACCTTTGGATTTAGGATTTACGACCCTAAAGAACAGAATTCTTATGGGTTCAATGCATACCGGACTAGAAGAAGAAAAGAATGGTATAGAAAAAATTGCCGCATATTATGCTGAACGTGCTAAAGGCGGAGTTGGGTTAATTGTAACCGGTGGTATTTCTCCAAACATTCAAGGTTGGACAGGTCCTTTTTCTGCACGAATGAGTTCTGAAAAACATGCAAAACATCACAAGGTCATTACTGACGCCGTACATAAAGAGGGTGGAAAAATTTGTTTGCAAATACTACACGCCGGTAGGTACGGGTATCACCCATTTGCGGTAGCACCGTCTGCAATAAAATCGCCTATCTCTCCCTTTAAACCTTTTAAGCTCAAAAAATCCGGAATCAACCGCACCATTCGCGATTTTGTGACATCTGCAAAACTTTCAAAACAAGCAGGTTATGATGGTGTGGAAATCATGGGTTCAGAAGGCTATTTAATCAATCAATTCATTGTTGAAAGAACAAATAAGCGCACAGATAATTATGGTGGCAGCTATGAAAATAGAATGCGTTTGCCTATAGAATTAGTAAAGCAAACACGTGAGGCCGTTGGTAAGGATTTTATTATTATTTACCGTCTATCAATGCTAGATTTGGTTGAAAATGGAAGCTCTTGGCAAGAGGTGGTCGCCTTGGGGAAGGAAATTGAGAAAGCAGGGGCTACCATTATTAATACAGGAATCGGCTGGCATGAGGCCCGTATACCGACCATTGCAACATCTGTACCCAGAGCCGCATTTACTTGGGTAACCAAAAAAATGAAAGAAGAGTTATCTATTCCGCTAATTACTTCTAACAGAATAAATATGCCTGAAACCGCCGAGCAAGTTTTAGCAGAGGGTCATGCGGATATGATTTCAATGGCAAGACCATTTTTAGCAGATCCAGAATGGGTAAATAAAGCAGAAGCAGACAAGGCAGATGAAATAAATACATGTATTGGCTGTAATCAAGCCTGTTTAGATCATGTTTTTCAACGTAAGGTCGCTAGTTGTTTGGTGAATCCGCGTGCATGCCATGAAACGGAGCTTAACTATACACCAACAGAAAAAAAGAAAAGAATAGCCGTTGTAGGTGCCGGGCCTGCAGGTTTAGCAGCCTCAACGGTAGCAGCACAACGCGGTCATGAGGTAACCTTGTTCGATTCCGAAAATGAAATAGGAGGTCAATTTAACCTTGCAAAACAAATTCCGGGTAAAGAAGAGTTTTATGAAACTTTACGATACTTCACTAAACAGTTGGAAATACACAAGGTAGACCTTAAATTAAATACTAGGGTAAATGCAGAGGATCTTAAGAACGGCAATTTTGATGAAGTCGTCGTAGCTACTGGAATACGCCCTAGAACTCCCAAGATCAATGGTATAGAACATCCTAAAGTGCTTAGCTATATAGATGTATTGAAGTATAAAAAACCCGTAGGTAAACGTGTTGCCGTCATAGGTGCGGGCGGAATTGGTTTTGATGTTTCTGAATACTTGGGGCATGAAGGCGAAAGCACGGCTTTAAATATTGATGCATGGCTTAAAGAATGGGGAATTGATAAGACTTTGGAAGCACGTAGTGGCACAGAGAATATACAGCCGGAACCTCACCCATCTCCAAGGGAAATATTCATGTTTAAGCGTAGCAAAGGTAAATTTGGAGGCAATCTCGGAAAAACCACGGGGTGGATACATAGATCCACCTTAAAAATGAAAAAAGTACAGTTCATCAATGAAGTACAATACACTAAAATAAATGATGAGGGATTGCACTATACCCAAAACAATGAGCAGAAATTACTGGCGGTAGATACTGTTGTAATCTGTGCTGGGCAGTTACCATTTAAAGAACTATTGGAACCGTTGCAGGAAAAAGGTATAAAAGTACATGTAATTGGTGGTGCAGATGTTGCTGCAGAATTAGATGCCAAAAGAGCTATTAACCAGGCGTGTAGATTAGCTGCCAAAATTTAATACTGGGGTAATTGTAAAGTCTTTATTTTAAGATGGATTAATATTAAGGGATAAAAGCTTGCTGTTAACGATTACTGTTTAAGTAATTATTAATTACTATCTAATTTTCTTAAAACAGTTCCGCTTAAGGAATTCAACTCAATAGAACTTACCTCTTCCCCTACTTCATTTAAATACGGTATATCCAAATCTATTTGTACGTTAGCGGTATCACTGGCGTTTACCAGTACTAATGCACGAGAAAATTCTCTTTTGAAGAGTCCGTTTTCTAATTGCAAATAACTATCAACGGCTTCCCCAAAATTCCAATTGTATTCCTCTCGCCAAGGTGATGGGGAACTATAGGCATCTGTAATTTCTTGTTCGGAGAAATAGGTGTTACCATCGTTAACCAGCCAGTAACTTGCAAAAGCATAGTAGAATCCTTGATTATCAGAGATTGAAGTATGCGGTTGTACTAAGGTTATTTTATTTTCTGCCTCATTGGTAGCTACTTCGCTAATTTGAGGAACAAACCCCTCTGAATAATCAGATAGGTAATTTCCATTACCGAAAACAAGCCACCACTCATCTAAGGCACCATCTAAATGTTGTAAATAGCTTTCCCAAACACCAGAGTGTAATCTAGTATCCGTTATATTGGCAATACCTAATTTGTTATCTTGTTTAAGTCTGGCATTAATGACTGTTAGCATAGCTTCATAAGCAGATTGAAAGGCTTCGTCAGTATCATAATTTGCAGGATAAACATTTTCATGGTACGTATCTCTTTTATAAATAGCATTGTCCATTAATACGCCGTCCCAATCATTGGCAACCAGCTCGTTTCCCACTTGTTCTGCCCACAGTTGTTGGTATGCCGTGTTTCCAATATCCATTTGCCAATGATTTTCATAGCCCGTATATTCTAATCTATAACCATCTTCATCCTTTAAAAACCATTCAGGAAAATGGGTATCGGCATAATGAAAGCCTACTCCTGTTGGTAAATATTCATTGTCAGTTCCATCGTCTACGGCATAACTTCTGGTAGAAGAAAGGTCTTTATAGACTAATGTTTTTATATCAGGATTAACAGATTTAAATTGCCGCACATAATCATGAAACCATGCATTCATTACAATTAAATCTCGTCTCGGTGCTTCCGTTTGTATCAAGGCATCGGGTATTTCTTCGTGATGTAGGTATAACCAAAACAATTTAGTTTGGTTGACGATAGTGTCGTTAAAGGTGTCGTCAAGTACGTTTGCCGTTTCGGTAATGTCCACCTCAGAAGAATCAATGTTTTCAGCTACTGCCTCATTTTCATCACTACTGCACCCTTGACAAATAAATAGGATAGATACCACAACTAATCTTATAGTAAGCTTGTACATAAATCAATTTTAATATTAGGTAGATCTGGGAATCCGTAGTCAAATTACGGAAAATCATTGTGTTAACAACTATAATGCTAGTTGTATCCGTACATAATTAAACCCCAAAATTCCTACGCTATGCAAAAAATGATGACTTGCCTATGGTTATTTTCACTTAGTTGTACACTAATTGGCTGCTCTAACGAAGAGGCTATACTACCTGTTCAAAATAGTGAGGACACCCAAGTATAGAGCATTGAGAATACCTCTGAAGAAGAGGAAGCACAAGAACCTACAACCGAAGAAAATACTATTTTGGTAGATGTGGCTACAGAGCTAATAGCAAATGATCTTACACCCCACCCTATGCAAGACATTGCTAAACCAAATTATTTGGAAACTATAGTAGACCCTTCATTTGGGACTATTATTAGACGGATCTCTAATGCCGGACCGGGCGGAGTCATTAAACCAATGTACAGCACTATACAAGCTTGGAACGCTGATGAGACTAGAATGATTTTATACGACCAAACGAACGGAGTGCATCAATTATTGAATGGGATTACCTATGAGTTTATTCGAAATCTTGACGATGTGCGACCCGGTGATCTAGAACAACTGTTTTGGGATTTTAATGACCCTGATATTTTATATTATTTGGATGCCGCTACTAATGAGTTTGTGAAGTATTTGGTGTCTACCGGTAATAAAGAAGTATTGGTAAACCTTAAAGAAATATCTAACTGCACCGGAAGTATTAGTATGGGCAATGATGTGCAGATGATGTCTTGGGATTCTGATGTCATCGGATTTAGATGCGATAATAGCGAAACGTTTTCTTATCGAATTTCTACGCAAGAATTAGTATCCTTCAATATTGATGATATTAATTATACTGCAGCAATGCCTGCGCCTAGCGGTAATCTGTTTTATCACAATGTATCATCATACGACACAAGTGGTAATTTTAAAGCAAGACTAAACAAAAGTAAAATAGAACATTCCTGTCTAGGAAGAATGGTTGATGGTACAGATGCTGGTTTTTCCGTAACCTTTGATGCCGGTCCTAATGGCGGATGCTTGGGTAATATAGTGGCGTTCAATTTAAATACAGGAGATTGCCTACCCGTAATTTCTGAAGATTTAGGATATGACTATCCAAAAACAGGTACACATATTTCTGCTGTTGCACATAAAAACCCGGGTTGGATAGCTGCTTCCATGATAGGCTTTGAAGGCGATGGTCAATCTCTGTTAGATCAAGAACTGGTAGTTGCCCGTGTGGAGCCCGGCAATGTAAATGTGTACAGAATTGGTCACCATAGAGCGGATGAAGATGAATTTGATTATTGGGGAGAACCACATGCAGTAATTAGCCCCACTGGTACAAGAGTACTTTTTGGCTCAGATTGGAGCGGTAGCGAAGATGGCATTTCTGTAGAATCTTACGTGGTAGAATTGCCTTCGTTTAATTAGTGAATTGTAACTGTAATGAATGTTTACTGAAATTCTACATTTACTCTAATAAGGCTAATAAAAAGGGAATTTCCGATAGATCAAAAAAGCAATATCTTTGAGTATAGAAATTAATTTAAAATTAAAGGTATTAAATGGCTACTGAATCCCATATATCGGTTAACGGACATACGCATGTGCTCTATAAAGCAAATGCACTATCTCAAGTAGAACTCGTGCAACAGAGCCGGGATTTTTATGAGCATTTAGACGAAAGAAGATCAGTACGGGAATATGCAGATACCCCTGTACCAAAAGAAGTAATTGAAACTCTTATAAAAACGGCATCTACGGCACCTTCTGGTGCACACAAACAACCATGGACTTTTTGTGCTGTTTCCAATGCTGCGTTAAAAACTAAAATTAGGGAAGCTGCCGAAGCAGAAGAAAAAGTAAGCTACGAAAGTAGAATGAGCGAACGTTGGAAAAAGGATTTGGAACCTATGGGGACAAATATGTACAAGCCTTTTTTAGAAATTGCGCCTTGGCTAATTATCGTATTCAAAAAAGTGCACGATATAGGTGAGAATGGAGAAAAGGTTAACAATTATTACGTAAATGAATCTGTTGGTATAGCTTCAGGTATGTTGATTACGGCAATACATAATGCAGGACTGGTAACATTGACGCATACTCCAAGTCCTATGAACTTTCTGGCAAAACTCTTAAATCGTCCAAGTAATGAACGCGCATTTTTGTTACTACCGGTAGGGTACCCAAAGACACCAACCTATGTGCCAGATATTAAAAGAAAACCAATTGAGACCATTTCCGAATTTTACGAGTAAAGCTTTAATTAGGGTACTATAGAAAGCTTATTTTTAATATTTTAATACTTTCTAAAACGGAAAGCTCTATGCCGCTATTTACTTTTATCACCCTCAGTTTTATTTTTTAATATGATGGATTGGGCAAGATGGTTCGCTAGTATTTTGTCAACCAATTCATCTTTTGTCAAGTGATGAAAAATAGTATGGACCTTAGTTTTTAATTCTTCCGATACTTCTCTGTTCGGTTTTGTTTTAAATATTTTCTTGGCCCATAATAAAGTGTTGTTCTCTTCAATACTTTTGGCGTCCGCTTTTTGATATTTAGAAAAAGAAATACCCAATTCTTTTTCAAAATCGAAAACTTCTGCAACCTCTTCTTTTTGTAAAATGGTCAAAGAAAGTCCCTTTGCCCCTGCTCTGGCCGTACGTCCACTTCTATGCACGTAGGCATCATAGGTGTCCGGTAAATGATAATTTACTACGTAACCCAATTCTTTAACGTCTATACCTCTGGCAGCCAAATCGGTAGCCACAAGAATTTTAATGTGTCCCTCTCTAAATTGCCCCATAATGCGATCTCTAATAGGTTGAGATAGACTACCGTGCAACGCTCCCGAAGAAAATTTATTTATCGCCAATTTTTTTGCCAGTTTGTTTACGGCGGCCTTGGTCTTACAAAATATGATTCCGCTTTGTCCCTCTTTTGAATTCAAAAAATGAGTTAATACATCTAGTTTTTCAATGGGCTCCACAACTACATATTTATGATCAATGCCTTTATGACCAAGAGTAGACATATCATCTTCAATATGCACCACATGTTTGGACATATAATTTTGCACCATTTGTTTAATGGCACCGGACATGGTTGCAGTGAATAGAAAAGTACGTCTAGCTTTAGGTATGCTAGCAATAATGGTATCTAAATCGTCTTTTAATGCAGTTACCATTTCATCGGCCTCATCTAAAACCAAATACTTCAGTTTAGTAATATCTAAAGCTTCGCGTTTTACTAAATCAACTAATCTACCAGGTGTAGCGACAATAATTTGGGTAGGAGTTTTAAGTACCTCTATTTGAGGTTTAATGGGAATACCACCACACAAAGCAGCAATGGAAACATCAGTATTATTTGAGGTATACGATGATAAGTTGGCATAAATCTGTTGTGCCAATTCTCTTGTTGGTGCTAAAATAACAGCTTGTACAGCTGTACTTTTGCTGTTTATCAATTGCAATAATGGTAGACCAAATGCAGCGGTTTTTCCAGTTCCTGTTTTTGCTAAGGCAACAAGGTCATCCTTTTTGTCCAAAATAATAGGAATGCATTTCTTCTGAATAGAGGTGGGTTCGGTTATCTGTAATTCATCTAGACTTTTTTGTAAATCCTTAGAAATTCCTAAATCTGAAAATTGGCTTGGCATAAAATAATTTTGAACAAAGATAGGTACACTTTTAGTAGCCAAGACTAATTACGCGTAAAGGTTGTTTATAAATTGTAGAATAACCTCAGGGTATATGTAGATGTGATGGAAAATAAAAAGCTTGCACCATTAAAGAAATGGTGCAAGCTTAATAATTTAAATGGTTTAAGGGTTATGATATCCCTGTAAGAGGATGTGTCTTATTTTTTAACATTTACAAAACCTCTCAATGGTACTAGCTCTTCCATTTTGGCAATGTTTAAACCTTGATTTTCAGCAGTGCCAAAATCACCAAGATCATTGATATCAACACCTTCAGTTCCACGAGGTAAATCATAAGACTCCCCAACAGATGCGGACCCATAGCCTAAATCTTTCATTGATCCAGCAGTAATTCTACTTAATGGATTCTCTCCTAGATTTAAGAAACCGGTCATTAACTCATTGTTTAGGGTAGATTCTCTCCAATGACCTAAAGCAGTACCAGGACCGCCCATGTTCTCAATAGGTAATTCGTTTGTACCACCTTCGGCATTCCAGAACACGTTGGCTTTTTTTCCTGTAAAATACGGGTTGCTATCAGGTCCTGCTCTAAGGGTTCTGTCAAAGCCAAAAGGAGCTGTGTTCCATAATGTACCAATACCTAAAACGTGGCCCATTTCATGAACAATTACTTCTTCAAATAAATCTATTTCCTCAAGAAAATCAAGATCATCCACATCAAAGAACATAACTCCGGTCAATGATAAGAAATCTTCAGTTCTAACAAATTGAGGACCTGCTTGGCCTAAAATTCCACCTGGTCCATCTATTGGCGCCAAGGCAACTTCAATTACCAAATCATCTATAGTTTCAATATCAGGAAAACCAGCGAAAGCAGAAGGAATAGGTCCGGCTACATCTGGTACATCTTTAATAATAATTCTTTCCCATCTTGCTGCCGCAGCTTCAAAAACTTCAACTTGTCTTTCGGTGGGTGGTAACAAATACTTTAAAGTAATATTATAACGGCCTTTGGTTGCGTTACTTGATTTTGCGGATTGTATATTGGTAATCCCCAGATCATCAATAATTATAGGATTATCAGTGGGGGATTTTAAGGCAATTTCAAGCGTCTTAACTTCCTGCACAGTTTCAATTTCTGTATCTAATTTTTCCTCTGAACAAGATGTGAACATCAAAGTGCTAAAGGCACATGTAATCGCTAAAAATTTACCGGTTTTAAAAGCATTTTTCATAAAATATATAGTGTTTAATGTTTTAAGTGTACTGTATTACAATTTAGGTAATAACATTATGTTAAATTTAACATAATCATTATAAATTTGCAATATTTAAATCAAAATTTCCACAAAATCCATCTCTCTATACCATTTTTATACCATTTGTCGCCTTGTAAAAACAAGAGGTCATTACTGCGTTCTACCCTGAACTCAATAGGTTGGTTATATATATGTCCGTTTTTCCAAGCCATAAAACAGGCTATAAGTTTATCGATCTCCTCATCTTTTGTAAGATCCATATCCAATAGATATAAGTCTTTAACCAACGGCACTATTTCTTTTGGTGTATGAACATCATAGTGAATTAGAGGCGATAATCTTATAATCTGCTCATTGGGTTTATTGCCCGTTGCAGCTTTTAAGAACATCATAGCAATGTAATTGGCGGTGTCTGGCGGTTGATATAATATGGTTTTAGCTTGGTGTAAAACAGTTTCTTTAAAAAAGTTAAGCTGCGGTTTCCATGTAGAAAATCGAAGTTTTTTTCTTCTAAATTGAAGGGCAATCTGTTTCCAGTTCCAAAAGTCCCTTTTAGAATCTGCTGACATTAAGGAATTGCTGGTGCCAAGAGAAATTACACGAATGGTCTTAAGGTCAACACCAAGCTTGTATGCTTCAATGATTCCCGCTAAAATAGGATTGTTGAATCCGCCTAAGGCTCCGTCCCATAGCTCATAGAAAATATTGCTTCCCTGTGCTTTGAACCTTGCTGGAAAATCAAAATATTGAACCGGTGCATTTGAAGATGCATTTATGGCCTGTGTTAATCTTACGGAGTCGTCCGTGTCGGGGTTGTTTGAGAACGACTTGAAAAATTTAGCTCTATTGTTTAAGGCATCATACGTGGCGACTATAATTTTCAACGAATCTTTTCCAATATGTTTTGGCAGTTCATTCATTTGAATTTTATCTATTTGGGGAAATAAATGTTCAAATGCCTCTTTTTTGCGTTTGGTACTATATTTAGGTCCAAAACCGGCATTGAAAAGTCCCAGATAATCCACGGGAAAGTATCGATCTTTAAATCTGTTTTTATAAAAAATAGCTGCCCTGTTCTTCTCTTCTTTAAATAAAGAGATGGCCTTGTCAATAGTATAGTCTTCAGCTAAAGCAGCCAATACAATACTACCACCTGAATTGGCAATGACCAAGTCAAATTTGTTCAAAATCTGATGACCATTTATATTACCATATCTGTCCTTTAGCGTAAGTAATTGCATAATTGCCCAACTACCGCCGCCGTCTAATGATAGAATTTTATACATGTGTTTATGGAATACCTAGTAAGGTTAAATGATGTAATAAATGAAAAGGACGTGGGAACTACCTTTATTAGACATCTTAAAGTTAGTGAATTATCAGATAGAGCCATTATAGGATGTTCTTAGAATTTATGAGGATATTATATTTTAATACGACCAATTAAAGTTCTGTTAATAAAAAAGAATGAACGTTCATTTTCTGTAACTTTGTACAAAGATTTTAATTCATGGCAGCACTTCAAAAAAGTATAGACAAACGCAACGCATTAATAAATGCAACTATAGAGCTTGTTAATAACGACGGCTTTCATGCAACGCCTATGAGCAAAATAGCTAAAATGGCATGTGTTTCTCCTGCCACTATTTACCTCTATTTTGAAAACAAGCAAGATTTGGTAAACAAGACATATTTAGAGGTGAAATCAAGTTACACTGCTTACGCTTTTGCTACTTATGATGAAACCATGTCGGTCAAAGAAGGTTTTGAAGTAATCTGGAAACGAATTGCTGAATTTAAACTGAAAGAAGATGCCTACGCCATGTTCTTGGCCCAATGTGATAATACGCCCATGATAGATGAAGAAAGCAGACAAGAAGGAATAAGGCATTTACAACCCTTGTTAGATGTATGGAAAAGAGGAATTAAAGAAGGAGTCATAAAACCCATGTCAGATTATATGTTGTATGCCTATGCTATAAATCCGCTTTCCTTTTTAACCATTGCTCAAAATCGTGGTGCCT
Organism: Maribacter huludaoensis; assembly: GCF_029350945.1. Classification (GTDB taxonomy): domain Bacteria; phylum Bacteroidota; class Bacteroidia; order Flavobacteriales; family Flavobacteriaceae; genus Maribacter; species Maribacter huludaoensis. Next base: position 358,711 of record NZ_JARKMS010000003.1, read on the forward strand.
TAGTTTTGGACGACAAACAGTTGGAACAAGCTTTTGAGGCAGCTTGGAGCAGTATAAAAGTATGCGAATAGGATGAAAAAGACAGCTATTATTTTGGGAGCTTCTGGTTTAACGGGTGGCTTGCTTTTAGAGAAACTTATTGTTGATGATAGATATGAAAGCATAAAGTTGTTTTCAAGATCTAACATAAAGGGTTTGCCCAATAAAGTGAAGCAGTATATAGGTAACCTTTTAGAATTGGAACACTTTAAAAATGATTTTACCGGTGATGAAGTCTATTGTTGTATAGGTACCACCGCAAAAAAGACTCCGGATAAATCTTTGTACAGAGACATTGATTTTAGTATACCTGTAGCCGCGGCAAAATTGGCGAAGGCTAATGGAATCAACACTTTTTTGGTTATTTCCGCAATGGGCGCAAATAAGAAAAGTAGTGTTTTCTATAACCGTACTAAAGGAGAAATGGAGCAAGAAGTTTTAAATCAGGCAATACCGAGAACTTCCATTTTAAGACCCTCTTTAATAGGCGGGGAAAGAAACGAACAACGATTACTAGAAAAGATAGGTCTGGTAGTTTTTAAAGTAATTCAGCCCCTATTCATTGGTCCCTTAAAGAAATATAGAATAATTAATGCCGACAGTATTGCACAAGCAATGCTCAATTTGGCAAATACCACGAGTAATACCGATGTTATAATTACGTCGAATGATATAGAACAATTAGCAAAAACAACTTAATTAAGATTAGATAATGGAATTATTGGATAAATTGAATTGGAGATATGCAGCTAAAGCCATGAATGGTGAAAAAGTTGCCGAAGATAAAGTGGAACGCATATTAGAGGCGGCACGCTTGGCTCCTACTTCTAGTGGCTTACAGCCTTTTGAAATTATAGTGGTTAAAAATCAAGATATAAAAGAACAGATTAGACCGGTAGCATGGAACCAATCTATGATTACAGATTGTTCTCACCTTTTGGTATTTGCCGCTTGGGACACGTATACGGAAGAACGCATTAACTATATGTTCGACCTTACCAATGAAATTCGTGGTTTTAAAAATGAAGGTTGGGAAAACTATAGAAAGATGTTGTTGGATTCATATCCACAAAAAGATGAAGAGGAGAATTTTAACCACGCGGCAAAGCAAGCTTATATTGCTTTTTCACAAGCCATTGCTGCGGCAGCTTTTGAAAAAGTAGATGCAACGCCTATTGAGGGTTTTGATCCTGCAGCTGTAGATAAAATATTGGGTCTTCGTGAAAAAGGATTAAGAAGTGCGGTATTATTGCCGTTAGGCTATAGGAATGAAAGTGAAGATTGGTTGGTGAACCTTGTAAAGGTGAGAAAACCAATGAAAGATTTGGTTACTGTTATAGAATAGTAAAGCCAATGAACAATTAAAAATTAAAAGAGAAAGAAAATGAACAATTTTGAATTTAAGAATCCCACCAAAATCATTTTTGGAAAGGATACGATTAAAAAAATAGAAAGTGAAATACCCGCCAATGCAAAAGTACTTATGCTTTACGGTGGCGGAAGTATTAAGAAAAATGGCATTTACGATCAGGTAACCAAGGCACTGTCCAATTTTGATGTTATTGAGTTTGGCGGAATTCCTGCCAATCCAGAATATGATACATTGATGAAGGCGTTGAAGGTTATTAAGGATGAAAATATATCTTACTTATTGGCAGTAGGCGGCGGTTCTGTAATTGATGGGACAAAATTCCTTTCTGCGGCAGCTGTTTATGAAGGTGACACCCCATGGGATATACTAACCAAAAAGGTAAGAACACAAAAAGGAATGCCATTTGGTACGGTTTTGACTTTACCGGCAACAGGTTCTGAAATGAATTCAGGAGCGGTAATAACAAGAGCGGAAACAAAGGAGAAATTAGCCATGGGCGGACCAGGATTGTTCCCAGAGTTTTCCGTACTTGACCCACAAGTGATTACATCTATTCCTGAACGTCAATTGGTAAACGGAATTACCGATGCTTTTACACATGTTTTGGAACAGTACATGACGTATCCTATAGAAGCATCGTTACAAGATAGATTTGCAGAAAGTATTATGCAAACGTTGATCGAAGTAGCGCCAAAGGTGATTAAAGATCCTACCGATTATAAACCTGCGGCCGATTTTATGTGGAGCTGTACCATGGCCTTGAACGGATTAATTCAAAAAGGAGTACCTGGAGATTGGGCCGTGCACATGATGGGGCATGAATTAACCGCGTTGTTCGGTATTGATCATGCACGTACATTGGCAATTGTGGCACCAAGTCATTACAAGTATAATTTTGAGGCCAAAAAGGAAAAATTGGCTCAATATGGCGAACGTGTATGGAATATAACCGAGGGAAGTGTTGATGACAAGGCTTATGCGGCTATTGAGAAAACCGAAGCTTTCTTTCAAGAATTGGGCATAGATACCAAATTGTCAGATTATACTAAAGAATACGAAGGTACTGCTGAAGAGATTGCTAAACGTTTTACCGAACGAGGATGGAAATTAGGTGAGCGACAAGCTCTAATGCCAGAAGACGCTGAAAAAATCGTAAAAATGGCTTATTAACATTAAGTTTGAGTGTTGAAAAAGGGGGTGTCTTTACAAAAGGCATCCCCTTTTTGTTGTAAAGGAGCTATACAAGGTTTTTAGGTTATGAACAAATAAGATAAAACCAATATCTTCGCGCGCATTATGTGGATGTACCTTGGACTTTTAGCGGCGTTATTTTTAGGATTACACAACTTATGCAAAAAACATGCTGTACAGGGCAATGAGGTTTTTCCTGTATTGTTGGGTACGATCTCATCGGGGTTTTTATTGCTCCTGCCCTTTTATTTTGGCTCCTTGCTCTTCAAGGAATATATGGTGTCCATAGATTTCTATATCACCAATATTCCTCTTGAAACTCACGGATTTATTGCAATTAAATCAGCTATCATGGCAGCATCATGGGTGCTGGCCTACCAAGCATTAAAACATTTGCCCATAACCATTGTTACGCCCATAAGATCTGCGGGACCATTTTTTACTTTTATAGGTGCCATTACCATTTATCAGGAAAAACCGAATTCATGGCAGTGGATCGGTTTTTTTCTTATCATATTTTCTGTGATTCTCTACTCAAGAATCGGTAAAAAAGAAGGAATCCATTTTAAGAGAAATAAATGGATTTTTGCTATTGTTGGAGCAACTTTTTTAGGAGCTTCAAGCGGTTTGTACGATAAATTTTTAATTCAAAGCTTAGCCTTGAATCCGCAGACGTTGCAATTTTGGTTTTGCTTTTACACGGTTCTATTTTTATTGATCATACTTACGGTAACTTGGTTTCCTTATGCCGAAAAAAGAAAGGCATTTACTTGGAGATGGACCATACCATTGGTGGGTATTTTACTTCAAATTGCAGATTACTTTTACTTTAAGGCATTACAGGATCCAGATGCATTGATCATGCTTTTATCGGCCATTAAACGAAGTCAAATTCTTATTGCCGTGGTCATAGGTGGCTTTATCTTCAAAGAGCAAAATAAGCGTGAAAAGCTAGTTCCATTGGCAGGTATTATGCTGGGCGTTTTTCTAATACTATATAGCTAGTGCTTAAATATTCCTTCTAATTGGTATTGCCCCCTTGTAGGTAGTATCTTTGCACATGAACAGCTCGTTTAATTTGTATCATTAGCTATGGCATTTAAAAAACTGAATCCGCATTTACTTGAAAGGTTGACAGCATTGGCAATTGAAAAGCCCACTTCACTTCAGAAGAAGAGTATACCGGTTATTAAAAGTGGAGCAAATGTATATTGTTATGGTCCTAAGGAGAGTGGAAAAACCACCGCTTTAATTTTGACAACTTTACAAAAATTACAGTGCAAGGCAGACGGTAATGCGCCTAGAGCAGTGGTCGTTGTTGAAAACAAAGAAAAAGTGCTGGAGCTCTATGATAAGTTTTTTGAGTATACCAAGTATACGGATATGAGGCTCTATGCCAGTTATAAAGAACTGCATATAGACATTCAGAAGTCGGAAATTTTTGAGGGGATCGATGTATTGATTACCACCCCTACTACCCTACATAAATTGTTTTTGTTAAATGGTGTAAGTACTTCGCAATTAAAAATTTGCAGTATTGATGACGGTGATTTTTTAATTCAGAAATCCGATTATATCGCAATGGTTACGGTTTCACAAAGTATAAGAAAATGCCAGTATGTACTATATGCCGAAAAATTATCTCCAAAATTAGAGCGATTTGAAGATTTCTTCATGGAACGTGCACAGTATGTCTCTGAGTAAATACATTTTACTTTTTTTATTCTAAATCTTTTAAAACCTTAATGGTGCTTTCGTAACCAATTTTGAAGATCGTATCTATATTGCGCATATCAAAAGTTGCGAACTCACAAAGTTCATTTGGTGATATTACAAATTTACAAGTAGGGAATTTTGCAAGAGATTCTGCGGCTGATTTTATTTTGTATGCTCTTTCAAGAACATTGTATGAATGTTTGAGGTCATTGATGGCTACAGGTTTAAGAGCGTTTACATAGCTACCAATTATAGTTTCACAAGAGCTTAATAGAGGTTCTACAGGGAAATTGTTCAGTACACCGCCATCTATATAATAAGACCCTTCTATATCAATTGGAGAGAAAACACCGGGAAAAGTTGCCGAGGCTAGAATGGGTTTGATCAATTCTCCTTTTTCAAATATGACTAATTCGCCCTTTATAATGTCGGTAGCAGTAATAAACAATGGTTTTGGTAAGGCACCAAAATCATCATTTGGAAAAAACTTTTTAAACTCGTCATAAAACTTTTCGGTATCTAAAAATCCGGGTTTTCTTCTTGCGAACCTATTGGTGTGAAAAATTGGAATTGCCTTGAAAAAGTCTAAAATTTCTTGCCATTGAATACCACCAGCGTATAGCGCACCAACTATGGCACCTGCACTGGTACCTGAAATATGGGTCGGAAAAATATCATATTCTTCCAAGGCTTTTATGGTGCCAATATGGGCTACACCTCTAATACCACCTCCAGATAACACTAATCCTGTATTCATGACCATTTATTTAATTAGGTTAAAATTCAATTTTCTGCCACTATTTCAAATTTTATCAATCCGCCATCAATTTCAGCCTTCTGTAAATATCCACGTTCATAGTAGTACACATTTTCATGTTTTTTGGCGTTGATCTTTTTATAGACATGATTGCCTAAAGGTACAATGGTGTTAAAGCTACCATCTTGTTCAGAATAGCAACTATCAATACCTATAGGTTCTTTAAAATATAAAACTATGGTCGCATAATGTATAGCATTTTCTATAACCGATTCTTTCTTTTTGTTTTTAGTAATTAGGTAGGTTTTATCTGCACGGTTGGTGATGATATCGGCATAGGGTTTATCATCTACCCCAATGATTACGCTAGCCTTTTTTAATAGGTTATCCTCAAATACAACATCATATTTATAATCTACTTCAATTTCCTTGATCACCCTTGTTTTAATTGCCGTAATACTTTGATAATGAATTTTTGTACCATTAACAACTTTGGTAGCTTTTAGGGTGCCAATGGCTTTGTCTTTATTGATAATGGTAAAGTTTAGGGTATTCTTACTGGTATTAACAGTATTTGGGGTTGCACTTAGCAGAGTCATAGCAAAAATGAAAATACCAAGTAGTTGATTTGTTGACGACATTAGCTAATTATTGTTTTGAGGATGAATAATGTAATGAAGTAGTAAATCTAACAAAACGTGTTCTTGTAAAAACTAACCGTTGTCATATTTCACTACTATTCATAAACAGAAAAGGCCTACCCATTATGGGTAAGCCCTTTACAAATTCAATTTTAATTTAATTATTCCATATCAATAATACCTACCACTTCATAGGCTCTAGAACCGTCCAGTTGTATTTTTTCATAAAGTATGTTAGCATATTCATAGTATGTTAAACCGTCAATAGTAACTTTTTCATACCCATCTGGTAATTCATAAACTACGGTGCCAATTTCTGGTTCAACCACCTCATATCCAGAATTTGCTTCAATATAAAAAGTGCCCCCTACATTAAAATAAAGTCGATTATTAAATCTTACTCTTGCTGAATTAGCAGGTAAAGTGTTGATTCTAAATCCTACTTTTGGTGCAATAGCAATATATCTACCTCTAGAAGCCGTATAATATTTATTATTGGCATAGTAATAATTTTGACCATTGTGTCTAACCACGGTTTTATTAGGAACCGATCTCACCGAAACCACCTTTTTCGTTGGTGTTCTGTATACTACTTTCTTACTGGAAACCCTTCCAGGTGTTTTAGTTACAGTCCTGGTAGTGGTAGTTTTTGTTGTTGTTCTTTTACGTGTTTGGGCATTGCTAGGTAAAGCAAAAGCAATTAATAACAAACCAAGTATTGCATATGTTTTAGTATTTGTTTTCATCTGTTTTAGTTTTAAAAGTTAAACTTTACTTTATCGTTCCATACTTTGACAAGTAATATGGCAAGTGGTTTAAATGAAACAGATGAAAAAACTGTACTAATAGATGATTTAGGGAATTTGATCTACGAATGAGTAAATTGTATAGAAGTTTTAAGGTTGAGTTTTGGTGGTACTTTACGTTATTGGTTTAGCGTTTAAGATTTGGCATTGTTCTGTTGGTTTTTCAATACTTTTCTAATAGACTCACTATCCCAATGAATATCATATTCAACAATGCCTCTTTTAAAATCCTCCTCCAATAATCGCTCTTGCTCTTCAAGTTCTTTTCTAACCTTAAAAAGGTAATCATCATCGCCTTTAGGTTCCATTGCAAGCCTTCTTAAACTAGATTCATCATACTTAATGAAATTCTGGACCTGTCTAATTAAGGTGTATTTTCTAAAACCTAGTTTACTTAAGACATCTTTTGCCAATGCTAAAGAGGTATCCAATGATTCTCGGTAAATATTCTCAAAGCCCAAATTCAGCAATTCATATGCATCATTTCTATTCTGGGCACGTATCATTAATTCTACATGAGGATATTTTTCTTTTACAAGTTTGGTAATTTCTTGTGTTATGGGAGGATTATCTATGGCGCATATCAATATTTTAGCCTTTGCAATACCTGCAGCTTCAAGAAGATCAATTCTAGTGGCATCACCATAATATACTTCAAAACCCATTTTGCGGAGTACATCTACCCTATTGGAGTCTTGATCTAGTATAGTAGCTTCAATACCATGAGAGCGTAAAAATCTACCGACCGTACTTCCAAAATGACCAAAACCTACCAAAATAACATTTTGTGATTTCGCAATATGATCCATAGGTCTTTTGATGGACTCCTTAGTTCCAATTTTTGGTAAGATGAAACGTTCGTTTATGATACTGATAATGGGAGTAATGGACATGGTCAGTGCCGTGATTACCAACATTATATCCATCTGTTCCTGATCTAGGATATTTAATTGAAATGCGAAGGATAACAATACGAAAGCAAATTCCCCAATTTGGGCCAAGCTAAATGTTAACAACAAGTTTTGGTCCAGTTTTAGGTTAAATACCTTTCCCGTAATAAAAAGTATCAATGCCTTTATCAAAACTATTGCCAATAATATACCGCCAATGGTCAACGGAATTTTGGCAATGACCACAAAATTGATGGACGCACCTACGGCTATAAAGAACAAACCTAAAAGAAGGTTTTTAAAAGGTTCAAGGTTACTTTCAAGTTCATGTTTGTACTCACTACTAGAAAGTACCACTCCGCCTAAAAAGGCACCTAAAGCAGGTGATAGACCAACATACTCCATTAAGAATGAAATACTGAATACGATTAACAAAGCAGAGGCAAACAGCAGTTCCCTAACTCCCGTTTTAGCAACTCTTCTTAACATGGGAACAATTAAATATTGACCCGCACCTATGATCAACACTACAGATAGAATAATGGCCAATGTTTGGTAGCCCATGGGCAAACCATCTAAAAGATTACCGGTAGATTCATGACTATCTGCAGCTGCTTCAACCTCGGTATTGGAAAGCAAAGGAATTGCTCCCAACATAAAGATCACGATGATATCTTGAAATAATAATATGGAAAATGCCGAATTACCAAAGGTAGTTTCCATAAGGCCTTTTTCATCAATAGTTTGCATGGCTATAGCCGTTGAAGATAAAGCTACCGCCATAGATATCACCAAGGCAACCTTCCAATCAAAATCAATTAGTATAAAAAAGAGATAAGAGAGCAGCATGGTCCCGGCAACTTGTAAACCACCCATACCAGCAATGGATTTACGCATATTCCAGAAGTTCTTTGGTTCAATTTCAAGCCCAATCAAGAAAAGCATGACCACTACCCCAAATTCAGCAAAATGAAGGATGTCTTCTCCCTCTTCACCTATAAATCCTAAAACATACGGACCTATTAAAACTCCGGCGATCAGATAGCCTAAAACGGAGCTCAAGCCTAGTCTTTTAGCTATTGAAACACAGATGATCGCTCCCAATAAAAATACAATGGCATCAAAAAGAAGGCTTCCGGTCATAATTGGTTTGGTTTATTTAGCGCTCTTGATACAACTGAACTTTACGTACTAAGCACCGTCTTTTCATTTTGTAGGCTATCTATCAAAGAACTGTATTGCGAACCGTATTCGCTAAGCTGTTCATCAGTTAATCTATAGGTACCCATAACGGTAAATGGTTGTCTATAATTCATCAGACAAAGGTTGGCGGTCTGTTCAAAAGGTCTTAAAAACTCGGTAATGGTATAGCTGTTGCTACCTTGTGAGCAATACAATTCTTTACTTCCACCGGTAGTAATAGCGTTTAGACATATTTTTGAAGTTAGGGCCTTGCCCTTTGGTCCGTACGCCCAATTAAATTCCAACACCATATCTATCCATTGCTTTAATAAAGGCGGACAACTGTACCAGTACATTGGATGATGCCAAACGATTACATCATGTTCTTCCAATAATTTTTTTTCATAGGAAACATCAATATGAAAATCTGGATACTCTTCATACAAATCGTGAAAGGTTACACCCTCTTTATTTCTGATATAATTGACCAAAATGGTATTTGCCCTAGATTTCTCAAACTTTGGGTGAGCAAATAAAACAAGTACTTTTTTCATGTTATATCAATTAAGAATAATGACCTATGGTTTAGTAAGCCAATTACTTCGTAATTAGATTAAAGGAGATTTTAATACCCTCTATGATCATACCCGTACCAATAATGGCTATGATAAGACCCATTATTTTTCCAATTACCGAAATAACGTTAAAGCCAACTAATTTTACTATTAAATTACTAAGTCTGAACGTGAAATAAGTTAGAAGGCTCATAAAACCGAATACGGCAATAACTATGGCAATATGTACCGGTTGTGCACTGGACACAAAGTTCATTGCGGTAACAATAGTTCCCGGACCGGCCAAAATTGGAATGGCAAGTGGAGACACGGCAATATTCTCATCAATATTTACGTGTTTTATATTTTTTACGTTAGATTGTTTTGATTGAAGCATCTCAAAACCAATATAGAAAATTAGAATTCCGCCCGTGATCTTAAACGCCGGAATACTAATATTGAAAAGTTCAAAAATATACTTTCCTAAAAGCACAAAGACCAGTACAATAATAAATGCAATTAGGTTTGCTCTTTTATTGATATCCTCTTTAGTTTTATTATCGGCACCTTGGGTTAACGATAAAAAAACGGTCATGTTAGAAATTGGGTTTGTAATGGCAAAGAAACCAGTAAAAACGGCAATTGAAAATGTAATTAAGTCATCCATTATTATGAGCAAAAATTAATCGTGCAAGAACTTCAATTCCATTTTAAATTCCTAAATAATTTTGAAACTTTTGGGAATTATTGAAAAATAAGAAAAGATGAGACCATTTTAAAATTAATCTCATTTTTAAACTGGAATACTTTAAGGGTACAGGTTTTAAATTACTTGCCAATTTCAAACAAAATAAACTGATTGAGTTGACTGCCGTAAAGATTGAAGTTGTTATCGGCAACCACAATTAAAGACCTTTTACCATTTTCAAAATTTGGTCCAAACGTAATACCTTCAATATTGTCTACAATACCGTTTGTTAACTCATTTCTAATAGTATCAAAATTATACAAAAGCTTTTTGGTTGCCTTTGTGTAGTTTCTGTCTTTTAAACTTACAAAATTGCTTACGTCCGTTGCATTACTGGCATCTACATCATAAATTTTAACCGTGTTACCACCATCTTTGTACCCCATAGCGTAAGAACGTTCCAAAACTAAAAACTTATTGGTATCATATTCCAAAATTTCTACAACACCATTCAATTCAAAAGAATGCCCATTTTTAGCTTGCCTGGCCACATTATCTAATTCGTACACTATTTCTTTTTCAAAACTACCGGTTTCTTTATTGATAAAAGCAATCCTTACTGGCGAATCAGTCTCGTCTACCGTTGGTTCATCGCCATCTTGTTTTAGTGGTAATTCCATTGCTGCCCAATATCCTTTTTGGAAATGATTTAAGGTTATACTTTCAAAAACACCATTATGACGAGGACCAAACTTTGGGTCAGCGAGAATTAAAAAGCGGTCTCTGATTTCAATTTCTTTAACGAATTTTCCTTTTGAATCTGAAATACGTACAAATGGGTTTACTCCATTATTGATATTACCTTCACTTGTCCAAATGAACGAGCCGTTATCATATCTTAAAGATTCTGGATCAATACTTCCTTTAGAAAAACCTAGACCATTTGTATCCTTAAGGATTGTGACCGATTTCATGAAGATGGAATCAAAACCATTTAAGTCGAACGAAATCTCAGCCTGATAAAATCTTGGAGATTCAGTATCATCACTGATCAAATAATAACTGCCATTTGCATAATCAATACTGGATAAGCCACCAACTTTAGTGCTGTTAAGAGCTGACTCTGCCGGCAGAACATACTCATCTACAAAACGTAAGTTTATAGTGGTTTCGGCTTCTTCGCTATCCTTTTTACTACCGCAAGACGTTATTATTAAAGCTGTGCATGCAAATAGCAATTTTACTACAATCCTCATTTTATTGGTTTTAATAGCGAAATTTTATTGGCACCGCCAAAGGGTATAATACCCCGAGGCTTGCCTCCAATTTAAAAGTTTATTTCCGTTGAATGTCTCATGGGGTTATCCTGAGGTGTTTTACTCTTGCAAAATTATTCAAAATAAAAAGGTTGTATCAAATTAAAAGAACAAAAAAGTCCTAAACCAATGTATTTGTTATAGAAAGTAAATTTTTAATTTTCTGAGTGTTGTATGCATCTGCGTGTGCTGTGGCATATGAACCTTTATCATTATCAAAATACTCATCTGATTTTGCTAAATCTGTCATACTTAAATTGTATAGAATGTCAACGCCTTTTTCTGCTGGTGACCAATGCTGTCCATAAGCTTCTTTAGCCATTTTGGTATTTAATAAGGAACCTGGATTTACTGCTACTACCGTAATTGATGGTTCTTGTTCCGCTAAATAAAAACTCCACATTGTCAATGCCAGTTTACTTTGTGCGTAAGCTTCGTTGGCGCCCAAGCCTGTTTTGCCTTCTAATGCTTGTAGATTTATAGTTGATTGCGCGGCAGAACTTAAATTCACAATTCTTGGTGCGTTTGATGCTTTTAAATTTGCTAAGATGCCATTAGTTAATACATAAGGTGCAAAGTAATTTACCACAAACCGTATATCTGTAGTCCCACTACTACCGTTTGTCATTAAAACGCCTGCATTGTTGACTAAAACATCAATTACTGGCATTTTTTCTGCAACTTCTACAGCCATTTTTTTAACTGCACTTAAGTCTGAAAAGTCCGCTAAAAAGCCAATAACATTTTCATTATTAGATTGTTGTTTTATTTCTTTTAAAGTAGCGTTTAATTTAGCATCACTCCTACCGTGAATGGCAACAAAGTGCCCTTCTTTAGCCAAACGCAAGGCTAGTAATTTACCTATACCGTCTGTACTTCCTGTTATTAAAATATGTTTCATTGTATTTTTTATGTTGATGAAAACTGGCAATATAACTATTGCCAGTTTTATAATTTTATTTTTGTCTAATATAATAAACTACGCTTGCTGTAATTAAAATGGTGCAACGATATCTTTAGGACCATCTGGCAAACTCCAACGTTGACGAGCCGTAACACTTTCCAAGGCAACATCTTTAATAGAGTCACTGCTACTACTCCCGTAACTGCTAGTACTACCACGTGGTATTTGCATACGGTCACCATATAACCAAACTACTAAATTACTACGTTGTCCGCTTGTAATTGGATGTGTTGCGTGTGGCACATTACCTCGATGGATTATGGCTTTACCCGGCTCAAAAATAGCTTGTACCGTTTTTCCTGAAGCTTTATCATAAAAATCGACTTCAGATCCTGTAAACTTTTCATCCGGTAAGTTAATGTTGATATTCAAGGTAGCCGCAGAAGCATCGGTATGTGCGTGCAAATCCTTGTCTTTGTCTGGATTGTACTGGATTGAAAATCCAAAAGTCTGATTGTCATAACCATAGGTTCCCAATAACAAACGTGCTATCGGACGCATAAACCGGTCCATCATATCATTATAAAAAGCCTGAAAATTAGGTGCTGCCAAATGCCCTTCAGAACGAGGGTCTAGCATCATTCCATATCGGTTTAGCTGTATGCCATAAGGCGCACGTTTTGGTATTCTTGAGTTTGCCACAGCTTCTAAATAGTTGCGAAAATCCGCTAAGCGATCTACATCAAAAAACTGTGCTACATAAACACCAGGTATAACTTCTTCCCATAAATCGGCAACAGCAGATTCTTTTTCCGGGTTTTCCCAAGCCTCTTTAATAGCTTTACGTAAACGTGGGTCTAGCAAAGTTTCGTCAGGAACTAGTAAATCGTCTTTGTTTTCTATTTCCCATTCTGCCCAAGCAGCTTCTAACAATTTACGGTTTTCATTCCAAAATTGTGCAACTGATGGATCGCGTCTTAAGGATAATTCTCTTGATGGTACTTCTAAAGCACGAGCTTCTGCAAGTGCATTTGTATGTTCTATTGTTTTCATAATTATATGTTTTAAGTATAGCTACTGCTATTGTGTTTTTTATCTATAACAAAATTACGCACAACCGGCTGTTCTGCTTTGGTAGTTAAAATGGTGGTTTTAGTAAAAAACAAGGTTTTGCTATGTTTTAAATGAAAAATGCCTCTAAAAAGAGGCATTTAACACTAGTAATCAACCATAAGGATACATTGCAAATCCTTATTTGTTTTTAGTTCTCAACTACTATTTTACCAATAGCTTTTCCGCTTTGTAAATGTGCGTAAGCATCACCAACTTCTTCTAACGAGAACTTGTTTTCATCTACTATTGGCGTTAAATGTCCTTCATTAGAAATTTCAGCCAAACGCTCTAAAATAGTACCGTGTGCATCTCTTTTAAAATTATGCAACATTGGTATTAGCATAAATACCACGTGTAATGATGCTCCTTTAAAATGCAACGGAGTTAAGTCTAACTCACACAACGAAACCGTAGTAGAAATATGTCCGTTTAAGGCAACAGCTTCAATAGAATTGGTCAGGTTTGCACCACCAACGGTATCAAAAACCACATCAAAACCACCATCGGTATATTTTGCAGTATAATCGGCTACTTTTTCAGTTTTAAAATCGATAAAGGTTGCGCCAAATTTTTCAACAATAGCTTTTTGATTATCCCCAGTACCTGTAGCAAAAACTTCTGCTCCAAAATACTTTGCCAATTGTACCGCTAAATGACCTACACCACCGGAACCACCGTGTACCAATACTTTCTGACCTTCTTTTACGCCTGCTCTTGTTAAACCTTCGTAAGCTGTAATAGCTACTAATGGTAAAGCTGCAGTTTCGCGCATTGTTAAGCCTTTTGGTTTGTGCGCTACAAGGTTGCTATCCGCTACAATATATTCCGTTAAGGTTCCTGGTAAATCGGCTAAACCGCCAGCGCAACCGTACACTTCATCGCCTACTTTAAAACCTTCTACGCCATCTCCAATCGACTCTACAGTTCCTGAGAAATCCATACCTAATAAGGCTGGTGTAGCTGGCGATAATGGTAAATCGGTTCCCATATTCTTAATCATAGTGTCAATCGTATTTACACTAGATGCCGCTATTTTTACCAATACGTGATTTGCCTTTACCGCTGGTTTTTCAATTTCTGATACTTCGAAATTTCCGTTTTCTCCGTAGTTGTTTATAAGCATTGCTTTCATATCTAATCTTCTTTTATTTTTCGTTAATCTGTTTATCTGTGAAAATATCTCTAGCCTTAGACAGAGACTTTATTCGCTATTCGCTGTGCGCAACACGCTCTAAGCTAACTGCGATATGCGATTGGCGTAAAGCTTGTAGCGCAAGGCGCTCGGCGCCCTTAATTTACTTCTTGAATATCCATCACCATTTGTTCCCAATTCTTTTGGTTGTTATGGTCAAACTGAGCGCCATTCTCATCGGCGTAGGTGAATCTTTTTATGGCTGGTGTTCTGCTTGTAGCCTGAAACAATTGGTAGGCTTCTTCTTTTAAAGCCTCTTTAATTGGCAAGTCTATGGATGCATAAACTGCACGTTTGCTAGCTGCAATAGAGTCTGCCGGAAATTTAGAAATGCGCTCTGCCAAAGCATCTACATAAGGTCCTATTTCGTCTGCGTCTAAAGCTTTGTTTATTGTTCCGAACTTTTCAGCTTCGTCTGCATCCCAATCTTTTGCACCCAAAATAATTTCAAGTGCTTTTCCAAGTCCTGTTTGTCTTGCCATACGTGAAGCGCCACCACCACAAGGTAAAATGCCCATACCTACTTCCATTTGCATAAATTTGGCTTTTCCTCTAGCTGCGAAACGCATATCCAGTGCCAACGCCATTTCGTGTCCGCCACCACGTGCAAAACCTTCAATTTTAGCAATAGTTGCTTGTGGCACGTTGCTCAATCTTTCTAAAATTGCTTGTAAGTCTAATAACTGTACTTCGTTTCTTGGTACCGCTTCCATAGACATATCTCTAAGTAAGTTGGTATCATAATGACATACCCAATAATCTGGATTTGAAGATTCAAAAACAACTACTTTTACGCTTCTATCGCGCTCTAATCGTAAACAAAGACTGCTTAAATCTGCAAGCATTTCTTGCCCTTGTACGTTTACAGGACCAAAGTTGATAGTCACTGTTAAAATTCCTCCTTTTTGTTCTGCCGTAAATGTTTGAAAATTCTTGTATTCCATAATATTGAGTTTTTGGTAAATATTTTTCTGTTAGTATTACAGTACAAAGTTACCTAGGCACTCAAGCTTTGGATAAGTAAAAAACAAAGGGCTTTTAGTAAAAAAAGAGGTTAATGGTAATTTATTGGGAAATACTTGCCTTATAAGCACCAATAGTCATCCCCTTATAACTTTGGAAAGTCTTGTTAAGGTGACTGGAATCTGTAAAGCCTAATTCCATTGCAATTTCTGAGAACTGCAGATCTGTATATTTTAATCGGGTTTCTACCAGTTTTAATTTGTAGTTAAGAATGTACTTTTTAAGCGAAACATCAGTATGTTTATTAAAAATATTCACTGATGTAATTGTCCGCCATATGAAACTCTTCTGCCAAGTTTTTGGTGGTCAGCAGTTCTGGATTGTAAATATTGGCGTGAATAAAGTTGATGATTTGCTGAATTTTAGAAGACTCCACAATTTTGGCACTCATATCAGCATTTAAAAACTGAATGTTACGGGCAATAAGGTGAAGAATTACAGAAAGTGAATTTTGAATGATAAACAGGTCGTATGATTTCTTCTTATCATTTTCTGCCGCCACCATTTTTATCAATGAAAGTAAATGTATTTTGTCCGATTCGGTTTCAAAACGCATTTCTCGTAATTGATGACTTTCACTGTTTAGAATACCTTCAATTTTACGAAACCAATCGTTCACTGGAAGATTTGCATTTTGTGGCGCATCCCCCCTAAAAAAGCTTTTTAAGAATTTAATGGCAATGGTAGTAGTTGCCGATTCCGGATTTACGATATAAATATCATCTGGTACAAAAACAAAAATGCTGTTAGCCGAATAGTTTACCGTTTTCCCATTAATCTTAATGGTGCCATTACCCTTTTCAAAATACACGATCTCAAAAAACCTGATGGTAGTGTACTTACAAAACTCAAAAAAGGTTTGGTCTTTGTATTCTTGAATTACAATATTTTCAATTATGGTACGTGGCATAGGGCTTAAAAGTACTATATAATTTTTGCTTCGGTTTCAAGCGCTAAAAATTTATGGATGTCACTAACTACAATAGACCCCTCTCCTACTGCCGAAGCTACACGTTTAACCGACCCGGAACGCACATCTCCAACAGCAAAAAGTCCGGGTAAACTGGTTTCAAAAGTGTAAGGCTTTCTATGTTTAAAAACTGATTCGCCATTTAAAGCATTATCGCAAATAGTGAGCCCTGTATGTACAAAGCCTTTAGCATCTGTGTCTATAATATTGTCTAACCACTCCGTACACGGTTTTGCGCCAACAAATGTAAATAGGTAATTAATGTTGTTTTGGACTAAAGTATCGCTTTGCTTGATTTCTACCTTTTCCAAATACGTATCACCGTCAACCTTAACGACATTACTACCCGTTAAAACTTCAATATTATCACATGCGAAAATTCGCTGCACTAGATAGTCGCTCATTTTTGCGCCAATATCCTCGTTTCTGATGATTACATATACTTTATGCGCATGGCTTGCTAAAAACAATGCCGCCTGACCTGCGGAGTTGCCACCGCCCACAATACCTATTTCGCTGTTTTTACACATATTGGCGTGCATTGAAGTGGCGCTGTAGTACACACCGGAACCTTCAAATTTTTCAATACCTTCTAAAGGCAGTCTTCTATACGCCGCACCTGTTGCAGCAATGACCGTTTTAGCCTTTAATATAGATGTGTTGTTAGAATTAACTTCGTAATAACCATCTTTGCGCGCTATGCCCTCTACCCTATGCGGCACGGATATGGTACAACCAAATTTTTGTGCCTGTATATAGCCATTATTGGCAAGGTCACGTCCTGAAATTCCGGTAGGAAACCCTAGGTAGTTCTCAATTTTAGAACTTTTACCGGCTTGTCCGCCAGGTGAATTACTATCTATGGTCAACACTTTTAAGCCTTCTGAAGCGGCATACACACTAGCAGCCAAGCCAGCGGGACCAGCACCTACCACCAGAACATCATAAATATCATCATCCAATTGTAATCTAACACCGGTACACGTACCAATTTCATCTATGGATGGACGAACGGAAATTTCATTCTGACTATTGATCAAAACAGGCAGGTCAGATTCTTTTAAATTGAAAGTTTCCAATAACTGCACCAATCCGTCTTCCTTATCTGAATCAATGAAATTGTACCAAATATCATTCTTATCCATGAAATCACGGATAGCGTAGGTTTCATTGGAGTGTTCAGAACCAATGAGCTTAATACCCTGAACATTGTTTTTTAGCGCATCTTCACGCAATAAAAATGCATTCAGAAGTACATCGCTAATATCACTGAATTTGGCAATGGCACTTTTTAGATTTTCTGGACTTATTCTTATTAGCTGGCTATTTGCCAAGGTTTCACCGCAAACCCCAACGGCTCTGTGCGAAAGAATACTACTTGAACCTGAGAATTGATGCCTGGTATGAATGGCAATATTTTCATCTTTTTTATCAGGGTCTATAATTCTGATTCCGCCAGTAAGCACCACAAAAAAATCATAATGCCGGTCTCCAAAATCCAAAACGACCGTTGGCTCTTTATAGAACTCTATTTTACCGTACTTCTTAAGCTTTTCTACCTGAACATTAGTTAATTCAGGAAATTTTGGGTCGATCATAATTGGTTTGGTTTAATAGGTTACAAAAGCATTATCAAGATAACACCAAAACCATTTTTCATTAGGTTCTGCCGAATTTATAACCGGGTGCTTAGTTGCATGAAAATGGGCCGTAGCATGTTTATTTTTAGAATCGTCACAACAAAGTGTTACACCACATTCTTGACATGTGCGCAAATGTACCCAGCCATCGCCAAGTTTAATACATTCCTCACAAACACGCTCAGTAGCAGTTTTGATTTCGGAAATTGCTTTTATGTGGTCGCAAGATTTTTGCTGCATAATTTAAATCTAAACCTTTGTTTAAATACTTTTAGCTTAAACTGGCACGTAACATCCAAGCCATTTCTTCATGTTCTTGTAACAGTCCAGTTAAAAAATCGGCAGTACCAACGTCACCAAAATCTTCTTCTATTGTAGGGATGATTTTTCTCATTTCTACAATAATGGTATCATGGTCGGCTAACAAGACTTTCATATAATTACTGCTAGAATTGTCTCCTTTTATTTCTTCCGATAAATGTGTTAACTGCAAAAATTGTTTTAAAGTTCCAGGGGCATAATGACCTATTTTTCTAATACGTTCTGCAACACCGTCAATATATTCCTTAATTGCATTATAATGCTCTTCAAAAAACACATGTTTGGTGTGAAAATCAATACCCTCCAAATTCCAATGTGCTCTTAATGTTTTGGTATACAACACATATTCATCAGCCAATATGGTGGATAAATGCTCTGCAACCTTTGATCTGTTTTCCTCGGTAATTCCAATATTTGTTTTCATTTCTTTAAATTTTATGCTCTACATTTCATTAAACTGATATTTATAAATTTAAAGAAAGAACTTTAATAAAACCACTAATTACCAAGTAGTTAATAGCTTATTTGAAATTATATTTGACCCTTTTAACATTTAAATCTTGTTAAATGCAAATCTGTTATGACTAAGGGTTAAGAATTTTTCAAGAAAACTATTTTTTGATTAAGTGTTTGAGTCTGTACATTCTTATGACCAAAACAAGGAAGCTTTTTATCTCTAATACAATTAAAAAATCAGCATATTACCCGTTTACTTAACTTCAAATACGCCGTTGCTTCTTATATAAATAACTGTTTCTTTTTTTGTTGAAATTTTTGATGTAGCACCATTTTGCGCTCCAAAATAAGAACCAGGTTGTAACTCGTTTTTAGAATCTTCGTTAGAAAACTGATGTGTTACTTCACCAGAAATAATAACCGCTCTAAAGTTTGGGCTTAAGTTTTTTATGCTTCCGTTAAAACCAGCTGGCAGTTTTACGAGTGCGGCACGTAGCTGATTTTTTTCGTGACTTCCCCATAAAAAGGCAGTTTGAACATTGCTCTTTTCTGAAACCCATTGAATGTCGTTAGCATTTAACCAGACCAAGTTTGTTTTATCAACATTTACAGGTCTTTCGCCATTATCAAAAGCTGCTGATGTAGGTTTTACTAAATACGGACCTTCTTGAATGTCTAAAAAAGCCATATTTTCTTCACCGTCAGCAGCGGTAATATGCGCTTCTCCTGCTGGTTGTTGCCAATAAGAACCTGCTGGCAGCCATTGTTTCTCGGCATTTTCATCATCATTATGTAACAATCCCTTAATTACTACACCTCTATAGGTTATATTATGAATATGTGGTGGTGATGAAAATCCCTTTTTGAATTTCACTAAAAATCCCGCTGGTTCGTTTTTGGTTCTGTCTCCCCAAAGTTTTCCTGCAGCCGGACTCTTATCGCCTCGTAAAGGGTTTAACCAACCCCATTCTACGTTGTCTGCGGTTACTACTTCATTTACAGACTTTGTGTCGTCTGTTGTTGGTGTTTGCGCGTTTGAATATGCCGTTATTGCTATTGCAAATACAAGAAGTATTGTTTTTTTCATTTTGATATGTTTTAATATTTCTATTAATAGTGTTTTACATTACTTCATCTAGAATGGCAAGCATGTTCCCAAATTCTCGATACTTTTTTATTTCCATGCTATTTCAATAAAAACACTCGATGTGACATTTATGATAATGGATTTAAAATCCTTCTAAAACAATTTTGCCTTTTGCTTTTCCGGTCTCTAAAAAAGCGTGTGCTTTTCTAAGATTTTCAGCATTTATAGTCCCGAAGTTTTCTCCCAAAGTGGTTCTAACTGTTCCGTTGTCTATAAGCTCAGAAACTTCGTTTAAAATGTTATGCTGCTCAATCATATCATCGGTCTGGAACATAGAGCGCGTAAACATTAACTCAATGTGTGTAGATACCGCTTTACCCTTAAAAGGCATCACGTTTAAGGATGTTGGGTCATCTATAAATCCGAATTTCCCCTGTGGCTTAATCAATTTAGCAATTTCATCTACGTGATGTTCCGTAGCATTTAAACTCACCACATACTCTGGTGCTGGCAAGTTATATTTGTCAAATTCATCACTAAGCTTATTTCTGTGATTAATTACCGTATCTGCACCCAATTCTTTTAACCAAGAAATAGTTTCTTCTCTAGAAGCGGTACCAATAATATTCAATTTGGTAAGCTTTTTTGCCAGTTGCACCAAAATAGAACCCACGCCACCAGCAGCACCAATAACCAAGATAGATTTGTTGGCATCATCTTTAGAAACCTCTAATCTATGAAACAGCATTTCGTAAGCCGTTAGCGTAGTTAATGGTAAGGCAGCGGCTTCTGCAAATGATAAACTTGCAGGTTTTTTACCTACGATACGTTCATCAACCAACTGATATTGGGCATTACTACCTTGTCGGTTTAAATCACCGGCATACCAAACTTCATCACCTACTTTAAAAAGAGATACATCTTCTCCCACTTCCTTAACAACACCTGTAGCATCCCAACCAATAATACTCCATTCTCCATTTGGAGCTGGTCTGTTGGTTCTAATTTTATAATCTACTGGGTTTACCGAAATGGCCCTTACTTCAACTAAAATATCTTTGCCAGCTGCTTTAGGTGTTTCAACGTCTATGTCTTGGAGCGAATTTACATTGTCAATTGGTAAATTCTCTTTGTATCCTATTGCTTTCATAAATGTGATTTTTAAATGTACTTGTCCTTATTTCCAAGTTACAATGTCTTCAAAATTTCTTCTAGATTTAGGAAACTCCGGATCTGCTTTTCTGTACCCAAAGGCTGCCATAAAAGCTAGTCCGTATTTATCGGTATCAATTCCAAATTTCTCTTGTAATAAAGCCTCTGCTTTTTCTTGATGAAATCCTTCAATTGGGCAAGAATCTATGCCTGTTAAAGCCGCTGATGTCATCATATTACCCAATGCAATATAGGTTTGCTTAGAAGACCAATCGAATAACTTTTTATCCGTATCCAGGTTAAAATCGCGTTCCTGAAATTCCCTATAAAATTTAGAGTACATTTCTATAACTTCGGCAGGCATTTGTTTTACCTCTTTCATCATATGTTCAATGTAAGGTGCGTTATGCTTTACCATAGGCGCTTTCATTGCTAAACCTAAAACAAAGTGACTGGCAGTATCTAATTTTAACGGCGCGCCCCAAGCAACAGGTTTTAACAGCTCTCTTAACTCTTTATCTTGTACCACCACAAAATGCCAAGGTTCAAAACCAAATGAACTAGGCGATAAATGTGCCGTTTCTAAGATGAATTTCATATCCTCGTCAGAAATGGTCTTTGTAGCATCAAATTCCTTGGTAGCGTGTCTGTAATTAAAGGCGTTTAGTATGTCTTCTTTGGCAATGTTTGGAGTATTCATTTTTATATGTTTTATATCTACTGTTTAATTTTAAAACAAAGATATATGAGTAGCCCAGCATTTTTATGGTACAAAAGAAGGTGATGTATGTACAAAAAGAGGTTTTTAAGGGTTTAAATATTAAAATTTCGCCAAAAAAAGCAGTAAACCAATATAAATACTGGTTTATAAACTAATTATTAGGAATAAAACCTTTTTTGTTACTGTTCTAGTTGGTAAGATCCGTCATTTTATAAGCGGTAACATTTTCCAACTTATCTTTAGAAGCAATTCTATAGGCCGCAATGTGGTCACTTTGAGAATGTTTGGTCAAAAATTCTTGATTAACCCATTTTTCATGAAATAGGAATAAATTTGGGTTGTCGTTATCTTGGTGTAAGTCATAGGCAATACAACCTTCCTCTCCTCTAGTAGGACTAATAAGTTTAAGCAATTCAGCTTTTATTTCTTCTCTATATGCTTCCTTTACAAGGATATGTACTACTAAGGTTAAATAGGATTTCTTCATGGTAAATCTAAAGTGTTAACTACTATTGGGTATAAATATAAAGAATGAAGAATAAAAGATCAACCGATCCATCTAAAGGTTAGGTTAATTCTTGGGGGAATTATTTTTGAAGTTTTAGGAATTTTATGTTTCCAATTTTCTTGTGTAGCGCCTTGCATCAATAAAAGGCTGCCATTAACTAATGGGATGTCAACTCGTTTTAAATCTGATCGTGATACGTGCTTTAATTGAAAAGGTCTGGTAGCGCCAAATGTTACCGAGGCTATTACAGTGTTCTTACGTTGTTCTCCTTTATAATCTTGGTGCCAATCCACACTGTCTTTACCGTCACGATAATAATTGAGCAAACAACGTGTAAATTTAATATTGACCTCTTTTTCTATTCGGTTCTTTATGAATAACAATTCGTCATTCCACGGAATAACTTTATTCTTTTCTGTAGAGGTAGCATCTTGGCTTTTCTCTCCGTACCAAGCTGTTAATCTTGGGTAATCAATTAATTTACCATGAATGATAATCTTATCCTGTTGCCAAGGCGTATTGTTTACTAGGTTGTGATATAGCCTTTTGCTTTCTTGATTATTAAAGTAATTTTCAAATAAGATAATTTCTGCTCCCGGCAAGTCAAAAGTAGTTTTACGTACTTCATCAGTTGAAAATAAACTGTTTTGATTAAATAAATCCAATAGAATAACAAATTTTTAATGGTAATCTTCTTGCAAAGATATTTACTTTAAGTTACAACTATAAGTAATAGTAACGGTTTAATTTGTATAAATAAAGGTTTTGTTGCGTCAATTTTATTTCATTTTACTTATTTTAGTCTGTAAATTACTTAATAATTAAAAAAATGCAGGTATTAGAAGCGCATAAACCTTTTGAAATACAAGAAATTGAATTGACCAACTGGAAGCAACGCCCAGTGAAGAACAATTTTTTTGAACTGGTTTTAATTAAAGAAGGTGAAGGTACGCAGTGCATAAACTATAATGACTATAGCTATAGTAAAAATAGTATGTTTTTGTTACCTCCCTTAAAGTGCCATTCTTTTACTATAGAAAAACCTACGCGTTTTGTTTTTTTAAAGTTTACCGATTCGTTTTTTAAAAATGCGAATAGGATAACTATTGATAGAAATGAATGGTTTAAAGAAGCGTCTTACATTCTATCTAACTACAATCAATTGCCAGGCGATATCATTAAGAATGAAATGGATCGCAACTATCTAGAAAATCTAATAGGTATGATTCTTCAAGAGTCTAGAAACTATGGAGAAGAATCTATAAACTTGGTCACTAGTTTAATGACGAGTATTTTAGAAATTTTGATCCGCAATATTAAAAAGAGCAATTATTTTGAATTGCCAAAGAACCAAGTTGATGATCGCATCACTAAAATGCTCACCTATATTAATACCCATATCGATAAGACGGAATTATTAAAGGTCGAAAATTTAGCCAAGGTATTTAACATGTCGCCCACCTATGTAAGTGAATATTTTAAAAAACAAGTTAGTATGTCTTTACGAGAATATATAATAAAGGCAAAACTGAAATTGGTTGAAATTCGCCTATTAAATTCAGATTTCACCCTTACCCAAATAGCAGATGATTTAGGTTTTACAGATGTAAGTCATCTTTCAAAAACCTTTAAACGTTACACAGGCTCATCTATTCGGAATTTTAAAATTAAAGGCGAATATATGTTATTGAAAAGAGCAACTTGTATGCCTGCTATGCATACTTAAACTAATTGTTCCATTTTTTTAGATTCTCTGATAAGGGCACTGGCCAATACCGTAGTGGCATCAATAATTAAACTGTTTTCTATTTTTTCATATTGAATGGCTAATGGAATTTCGGTACAACCTAATATTACCGCTTGAGCACCTTTTCTAGATAAATATGTGGCTGCCATACTCAAATTTTCTTTTGCCTTTTGATGAACAGGATTAGAGAAAGCCTTTATACTATAACTAGTATCATAAATTGACGGATGCACAAATAAATCTTGAATATCTTCAGAAGGTTGTATTACCTCAATACCGTATTTTGATAGCACTTCAGGATATACTTTTGCCAAAATGGTACCGGTACTTCCCAATACACCTACCCTAGTAATTTCCGGATGTTTTTCCGATATATAATTACCAACCTCTTCAATTAGGTTTACCAAAATACAGGATTCAGGTATGCTCTTTTCAATGAAACTTAGAATAGGCTTGGCATGCGCGGTGTTGCAGGGAATACCAATGATACCGGCTCCACTAGAAATCAAAGTAGCTATGATTTCAGAAATGGCAATACCGGGGTTCACATCTGTCTCACCCAATAAAAATTTGGTACGGTCAATAATCTTATGAGGTACGGATAGCATAGATACCGGTAAATGTTCTTGGTCAGATGTGGCTTCCCGTAGACTTTTTTAATTAAATCTATGCCCGCATAACTACCAACACCACCCACAATGCCTATCATTTTATTTGTCATCATAACTCCACCTTTTATTTAGAAAAAGGAAATAAGGCATCAAATTAATGGCATTTAAATAAGTAACGGTCTTAATAAATCTATAATTTCTTCAGTATCCTTTTTAACACCCTAAACGGGAAGGTTTTTTGACTTAAAACAATAAAGAAGTATCGTAATACTATATACGTTAATAGTTCAACTTATCTGGTCAATGGAACCTCAAAACTGGTTTTATCTTGTGCTCAAATTAAATTAAAACGCAATGAAAATAGAAGATAAAGTAATAATTATAACAGGAGCATCTAGCGGTATTGGTAGAGCTACAGCAAAGAAGTTAGCAGATAATGGAGCAAAAGTAGTTTTAATGGCACGTAGTGAAGATGAATTGAACGATTTAAAATCAGACATCACTAAAAAAGGTGGAGAAGCTCTTGTAGTTACAGGAGATGTAACTAAGAAAGAAGATTTTGAAAAGGTGGTTTCCAAGACCAAAAGAGAATATGGTAAAATTACCGGTTTGGTCAACAATGCAGGTTTAATGCCGTTATCGTTCGTTGAAAAATTAAAAACAGACGAATGGGATAAAATGGTAGATGTCAACATAAAAGGTGTATTAAATGGTGTTGCGGCAGTGCTACCGGCATTGAAAGAAAATAAAGGCGGTAACATTATAAATATATCGTCTATGGCCGCCAACAGGTATTTTCCTGGTGGAGCGGTGTATTGTGCAACGAAATCTGCAGTAAAAATGTTTTCAGAAGGTTTACGCCAAGAATTGGCACCAAAATATGGTATAAACATTACCTCTATAGAACCTGGTGCCGTGGCTACAAATTTGACCAGCACAATCACCGATGAGGATATCAAAGATAAGATGAAGGAAATGCAAAAAATGGAAACGCTTGAGGCGGAGGATATTGCAAATTCCATTTATTACGTGTTAACTCAGCCATCTAGAGTAAATATCAACGATGTTTATTTGGTGCCAAGTGAGCAACAATAAACATTCTTTGGGATAATCCCCAAAACTATGTTTTGAAAACAAATTAGTATTTCAGCGTAAGCGATGGAGTATTAAAATCTGGATTATCGAGTAACTTAAAAAACAAATTATGTCAACGACAACAAAACAAGATACATTTAAAACAATAAATCCCACAACGGGAAAAGAAATAGCATCTCATACCTATATGACCGATGCAGAAGTTGAAGAGACCATTCAACGATCACACAAGGCATTTCAGAAATGGAAAATGAAGAGCGTTGAAGAACGTGGTGATGTCATAAAGGCAATTGGAAAGGAACTTCAAAATTACAAGAAAGAACTAGCGGAGTTAATGACCGATGAAATGGGAAAATTGCTTAAACAAAGCAACCATGAGGTAGACCTGTGTACTTCTATTTGCGAATATTCGGCAAAACACGCACCAGAATTTTTAAAGAATGAAGAGCGTGAACTATCAAACGGAGGAAAAGGAATTATCACCTATTCCCCTATGGGAATAATATACGGTATACAGCCTTGGAATTATCCCAGTTATCAAGTACTACGGTATACTATTGTAAACCTTATGGCAGGTAACAGTATTTTACTGAAACATGCATCTAATGTTACAGGTACCGCCAAATTATTAAAGACCATTTTTGATACGGCAGGTTTGCCGGCAGACTTGTTCAATGTTCTTATAATTGAACACGATCAGTCTAATGCCATAATAGAACATGATTTGGTTAGAGGCGTTACCCTTACGGGAAGCCCTGTGGCTGGAGAAAAAATTGGGGAAAAAGCAGGTGCAAATCTTAAGAAAACGGTATTGGAACTAGGTAGCAATGATGCGTATTTAGTATTAGACGACGCCGATATAGATGTAGCAGTTGAAAAAAGTGTTATGGGACGTATTTATAACAATGGGGAAACCTGTATTGCTGCCAAACGATTTATATCTACCGAGAAGGTATATGATGAATTTAAGGAAAAATTCGTAAAAGCCATGGATGCCTTAAAAGTAGGAAATCCAAAGAATGAGGATACCGAGTTGGGACCAATGGCACGTGAAGATCTTAGAGAGAAGATCCACGAACAAGTGCAAGAAAGTGTAGAGAAAGGAGCCAGTATATTATGTGGAGGAAAAATACCTGACGGTGAGGGTTACTTCTACCCTGCAACGGTACTAGCCAACGTTACGCCTGGGCAACCGGCGTATGATGATGAGTTGTTCGGACCTGTGGCTTCATTAATTAAAGCGAAGGATAATGAAGATGCTATGCGTATAGCCAATGACAGTAGATTTGGCTTAGGTGGTGGTATATTTTCTAAAGATATTAAGAAGGCGACAGAACTTGCGGAAAAACATTTTGACACCGGTATGGTATTTATAAACTCTTTTGGTCTGGCAGAACCAAATATGCCATTTGGAGGAGTTAAGGATTCAGGTTATGGTAGAGAACATGGCGGTTTTGGAATGAAGGAATTTGTAAATGTGAAATCTATTATGATTTCTGAGTAACTAAATTAGAAAGGCACCACTTAGGTGCTTTTTTAATGAAATGTCAAATTCAAAATATAAAGCAATGTTAAAAAATGAATGTTCATTCTTTTTTTTGATAACTTTGAACAGTTAAAAAATAGCTTATGAATAAGTCGATTAATTTAAAACAACGTCCCGTAGGAACCCCTACACTTTCCGATTTTGAATTTAAAGAATTGGAAGATGAACTAACTATCTCTGATGGTGAACTTTTATTAGAGGCGAAATATATATCCGTTGATCCTTACTTACGTGGTAGAATGAGCGATGCAAAATCATACGTTCCTCCATTTAAAGTGGGAGAACCTATAAGTTCCGGTATCGTAGCAGAAGTGTTGGAATCTAATAATGGTAATTTCCAAAAAGGAGATTATGTATCGGGACTATTACAATGGAAAGAAAAGCAAATTTCTACAGGCGAAGGCTTGCAGAAAATAGATAAAAGCAAAGCACCATTAAGTGCCTTTCTAGGTATCGTCGGTATGACCGGATTGACCGCCTATTTAGGGCTTCATGAAATTGGGAAGCCTAAAAAAGGTGAAACCTTGGTAGTTTCTGGTGCTGCGGGTGCTGTAGGTAGTGTCGTAGGACAGATCGGTAAAATTCTTGGTTTAAATGTCATCGGTATAGCTGGTACAGACGAAAAAATTGATATGCTGAAATCAGAATTCGGTTTTGACCACGGTATCAATTACAAAACAACCAAAGATATGAAAGCTGCTATTAAAGAAGCGGCACCAAATGGAGTGGATGTCTACTTTGATAATGTAGGCGGACCAATTTCTGATGCTGTATTATTCAATATAAATCAGTTTGCTCGTATTATTATCTGTGGCGCTATATCGGTCTACAATAAAACTGAATTGCCCATGGCGGTTGCCTTACAGCCTTTCTTGGTAAAGAACAGTGCATTAATGCAAGGATTCATTGTGTCTAACTACGCTGATAAATTTCCACAGGCAATGAAACAATTGTCTACATGGTTGGGCGAAGAAAAACTGACCTATAAAGAAACAATAGTAGAAGGTTTTGATAATACACCACAAGCATTCTTGGATATGATGGATGGTAAGAACAAAGGTAAAATGATAGTAAAAGTCTAATAATAAGACTTCAAAATAATTGCGTAACTAAAAAGAAGATAAAATGAAAATATTATTTGTATTAACGTCTCACGATCAATTGGGAGACACGGGAAAGAAAACAGGATTTTGGGTTGAAGAGTTTGCAGCTCCATATTATGCTCTTTTAGATAAAGGAGCAGAAATTACGGTAGCAACACCAAAAGGAGGTCAAGCACCAATTGACCCTAGTAGTGATACTGAAGATGCACAAACAAAAGATACCAAACGCTTTAAAGAGGATAAAGAAGCGCAAGAGATAATTGCCAACACAAAAGTATTGGCAGATGTAAATGCCAATGATTTTGATGCCGTTTTCTATCCTGGTGGTCACGGACCGTTATGGGATTTGGCAAACGACCTTACTTCTGTAAAATTGATAGAGGCTTTTAATGAGCAAGAAAAGCCAATTGCATTTGTATGTCATGCACCTGCGGCTTTAAAAAGAGTCTCAGGTACAGATGGTAATCCTTTGGTAAAAGGTAAAAAAGTAACAGGATTTACGAATAGTGAAGAGGAAGCTGTACAGCTAACTGAGATTGTACCATTTTTGGTAGAGGATATGCTACAAGAAAATGGCGGAATTTACTCTAAGAAAGAGGATTGGGCAGCATATGCGGTACAAGATGGTAATTTAATTACGGGTCAAAACCCTGCTTCATCAGAATTGGTAGCTGAAAAATTATTGGCTGCTCTGAAATAGCACATAGATTAAATGATATTAAAAAGCCCGTAAGCTAATGTTTACGGGCTTTTTGTCAATAAATAATCAAACAATTGCAATCAACTTTCTTCTAGCAAGGCATTTACATCAGTAATCAATTGTGCTATTGAAGCACGGTTGAGTCCATTGTAGATACCCCGTATGTGTTTATTTTTATCTATGAGCAAGAAGTTTTCTGTATGTAAAAAGTCATTGATGTCCTTTGGTATACCTAAATCGTTCTCCACAAAATATTCGTTTCTACCTAAGTTGTAAATTTCAGTTTTATCACCAGTAACCAAGTGCCATTTTGAGTGTATTACTCCGTTTTTATCGGCATATGTTTTTAGCACAGAAACAGAGTCAATGGACGGAGTTACGGAATGTGAAAGAATAGCAACCTCAGGATCATCGAGAAAAGCCTCTTGTACTTTGGTCATATTGTTCGTCATCTTCAAACAAATGCCGGGGCATGTAGTAAAAAAGAAGTCGGTAATATATACTTGATTTTCAAATGACTTCTGGGTCAATGTATCACCTAATTGATCAACCAGCTTAAAATCGGGAATCTTGTGAAATTGCTTTTCTTCATCTGTATTTGGAGTTATCCAGTGTGGTGTAAATGACTCATCATTGTAATATGGCAAGTGCTCTACCCTACTGGTTTCAGTTACCTGAATATTTTCTTTTTTTACCGTTTGTTTACAGGAAATCAAAACAAGTATAACTGCTACGTGAAATAAAGTCTTTTTCATAAAGGTTCATTTTCTGATTTAACTACAACTTCATCTTCTAATTGGTAGCAAGAATTTGCTCGTCTTAGACCAAATATGCGTCCGTTTTTGGCTTCATAGTTTACATATAAGGTTCCGTTTTGTAACCAAGCCTTTTGTAGCCCTTCTTCCCTACCGTTTACCAATTGCCGTTCTTTTGCCAATTGCCCATCAGGATACCATTTTCTCTCCACACCATCCATTTTACCATTTACGTAATTCGCTTCTTGAGCTAACTGACCGTTTTCCCACCAGGTTTTGTAAGAACCTTCAAGTCGATTATTTTTATAATGATACTCAACCCTAAGAACTTCATTGACAGACCATCTTTTGGCGACTCCTTCTCTTTTTCCTTTAACAAAACCCACCTTTTCTGCCAATGTGCCGTTCTCATGTAAGGTTAATGCATAACCATCATAAGGTGAGTTTTTGTAACACCAGGTACCTTCTAATTGATTAAGGGTCAACTCTTCCTTGAATTTAGTATCTTGATTGACTTCAACAGGGGTTGCTACCTGAGGCTTTGAACCGGAACTTTGTTTACAACCGGTCTGCAACATCAGTGCAAGGCAAATGATATGGAAGTGTTTACTATTCATTTTTAGTAACCTTGATATGGACCTGCAAATGCTAAATAGGAACCTGTAGTAGAATACACTTCATTGATAATGTGATAATGGTATTCTTCTTCACCATCAGTATACTGTGTGGTAGAAGTATGTCCACCAGAAGCATCTAAATCCGTTGGGTAATCTCCCGTTGCACTGCATTTACGTCCGTAAAGAAATACGCCGTCCAATAATATACCTACTAGGTTATCGTCGTCATTGGTAAAAGCCTTTGGCTCTAGGTGATAATGATACACACCAGGACCAATATGGGCACCTGTCCAATCTAAACTAGCAGCAGCTTGATCTAAGGCACCCCCACCTTCTTGGTCATTGAATATTGAAGAGCCGCTTACCGCAATACCAACAGTACCTAATTCTGTTTGTACAGTACTACCCGTTAAATCAGGAGTAGCATCTACACGTATGGTATAAGCATTGTTATTACTGGACATGATACTTGGAGTAAGGGCAACATCTGGCTCTTCTTTATATAGGGAATTACCCTCTCCCCAATAAACCGTTTCATGATTTGGAAGTCCGGTAGTCTCTATAACAACTTCGGAACCATCTAAATACACAGTCACGGCATCTGAATTAAACGCACTATACGCAACATGAAGCTCAGTGACTACTTCATCATCTACATCACTTTCGTCTGTTGTACTATCATCTATCACTCCATCATCTACACTGTCGCTACTACAGGCAACAAAGGTTATAAATGCTAATGCAAGAGCAAAAGAAATAGAGGGTATTTGTTTGATGTTATTTTTTCTCATAATTGACTTTTTAAATTGATTAATGTTATTAAAACAGTATAAAACTAATGTCTTGATTACTATGGATTTTTAAAAATCAGTGAACCGGTGGAAATTTTAAGTGAGACAGTGTTTTGATCAAGAAAGTTTGATGGCTATTTAAATTTGTAAGCCAGTAAATGTTTAGTAGGTAAAGACATATGATTTCATATTAATGTGAATTTGTTAGGATCTGTTCAGTGCTTGATTTAGTTTTGTAGCAATAATTTTTGTCTTATTCCTTAAATTTTTGGCAATAGAAAGTTGTCCTTTGGTTTGTAACAACCTGTCAATGACACTATTTTGATATTCTCTGCTTACTAGCAAATCCGGATAATTTGATTGGTTGCCGTAGTTTTTCATACGCTGATAATTATAGCTGTCTTCCGGTAAAATTTCAATTAATGAAATATGCTTTTCAATGATAGGTTTTAGGCGCTCGTTTATAATATTTTCAATCTTGATTTGTTGATTGTTAAAGTTGTCAAGTTCATTGGGATAAGCGGCAATCAGTTTTTTGAGCGAATCACTTTCAATAAATTCAAATTTATTGGTTGCATTAACTGAGTTTATGGCTTCATCCCTAACAATGGTTTTATGGTAATTTAGATTTACGATCATTGACTTGGCATCGGCAGTTAATTCCGCAGGTTCCATACCCAAATAATTTATGGTGTTTTGCAAGGTTTGTATATTCTTGGTATAGTCTGCAATGGCACTATCCAATACACCTAAATTTGTATTCAGTTCTTGACTTAGACTTTTGTAGATTTTAACTTCTACAATTCTATTTTTTCTGGATTCGTTGATATCATTGATCTTCCATGCAATTAGAAGACCTATGACTATAAGTAGAATTTCGCCTAATGCGTAGATTAAATAGGTCTTGAATTTCTCTAATTTTATCAATCTACTTCTAACCTTTCTGAATAAGACCATTTGTTTATATGCTTATCTTATTGATGATAAATAAAGCTTCATGGCGGACCATGAAGCTTTGGGCTAACTTCAACAAATTTTATTGGCACCGCCAAAGGGTATAATACCCCGAGGCTTGCTTCGAATTTAAAAGTGTGATTCCTGTGAATGCCTCATGGGCTTGCCCTAAGGTGTTTTACTGAATCAATATTTAGAATAAACTGTGTAGAAATTAATTTCTAGGTCTTCCTTTAGGTTTTGGAGCCTCATCAAATTCCTCTTTAGAAATAAAACCATCTTCATTGGTATCTATTTCAGAAAAGTTATCCTTTAATGGACCTTTTACTTCTTCTTTGGAAAGCTGACCATCCTCATCTGCATCCATTTCTTCTAAAAGTTTGGCATATGTTGGGGGCTCTCTTCTTTCACCTTTAGATTGTGCGTTAACTGCTACTGTTCCAAAAGCTACTAATAGGGCAAATAACAATCCTGTTTTTAATGTAATACGTTTCATATATATTTAATTTTATAACTAATATTCGTTAGCAAAGATGTAAGAATCTTTAATGCGGAATGGTCGTTTTAAGTGTTTGCCGTTTACTTTTAAGCGAAAGGTGTTCTATATACAATGAACGTTTAATTAGCAGCGGTTTATAGCACTGTTTTTAAGGTTGGGTTGAAAATTTATTCCTTTTATTTGTACCATGAACAGACATAAGAATATAGTATTTCATGTAGCCTTATGGCTTTTGGTTTGGTCTACCGCATGGATCTTTAGTGGCAGCGATTTTCAGTTCGTACTGGAAAACGGTATGGTACTTATTTTTCAAATAATAGTCATTGCTGTACTGATTTATTTAACAGTTCCATACCTTTTATTAAGAAGAAAGTACATCTTATTTGCATTAGCATCCATTGCAGTTGTAGTTGGCTTGACCTTAATTTTGACCAATGTAATCCCTTGGTCTGGAGGAATGGTTAACGAACCTAATATGGGTGCTTTGCCCGGACCAAGACCCGGACCAAGGTTTGACGGTGGAAGACCTTTACAAGAATTGCGAAGGCCACCTTCACGGTTTTTCATTAACTTACTTTTAATTACAATTGCCTATATCATTGCAACACTTGTAGAAATATTCTTGTTTGCACAACGTAAAGAAGAGGAAATCATCATCAATAAAAATGAAGCGTTACAAACAGAGCTTAAGCTATTAAAATCACAGATCAATCCTCATTTTCTATTTAATGCCTTGAATAATATTTATGCACTATCTGCAATTGATGCCGGTAGAACCCAAAAGAGTATTAGCTATTTATCAGACATGTTGCGTTATGTGCTATATGAATGTGAACAAGAAATTGTACCGTTATACAAAGAGATAGATTATATTGAGAATTACATAAAACTGTTCTCCCTAAAGAGTAGTAAAACCTACCCTATTTCCACTACGTTTTCTATTGAAGATCGAAATGTGCCCATTGTACCCATGTTGCTGATTCCTTTTTTGGAAAACGCCTTAAAACATAGTAATATTGAAAAGATTGAAGGCACATTTATCAACTTGAAAATTACTTCATTTACTGATGGTATTGATTTTGAGCTGGAAAATTCAAAACCAGAGCATGTTATTGTAAAAGATGATGTTGGCGGTATTGGCATAGAAAATGTAAAAAAGCGTTTGGCTATCTTATATCCTGATCGACATGAATTAATGATCAATGAAACTTCTAAGGCGTTTAAGGTGAATTTAAAACTCAGATTACATGAATAGTATAAACTGTATAGTTGTAGATGATGAAGAGTTGGCTAGGTCTTTATTAATAACCTATATTGATAAATTAGAGTTTTTAAATTTAGTAGGTGAAGCTGAGAATCCATTAGAAGCTTTGAGCATAATGAAGGAAAAACAAGTTGACCTATTGTTTTTGGACATTCAAATGCCAGAAATAAAAGGGACGGACTTTGCCAAAATGCTCGGGTCTACAACCAAAGTAATTTTTACGACGGCTTATTCTCACTATGCTTTAGAAGGATACGAATTAAATGCTGTAGATTACTTGTTGAAACCAATAACCTTTGAACGCTTTGTTACTGCGGTAAACAAGGTACAATCCAATACCACTATTGATAAATTGGATACTATAACCATAAAATCTGGGTATGATCTTCATAAAGTTAAGTATGACGATATTCTTTTTGTAGTAAGTGATAGTGAGTACGTAACTTTTCACCTGAAAACCAAAAAAATAATCAGCAATCAGCGTTTAAAGGCATTAGAACAAGAGTTGCCTAGCAGTCTATTTATGAGAGTGCATAGATCGTACATTGTCAATAGAAATTATGTCACTGGATTAAAAGGTAGAGATTTGCAATTATCCGATGTGATTATTCCGGTGAGTGATTCTTATTATGACCATGTAAAACAAGAATTATTTTAGCGCACAACTCAATTAATTTTCTTTTTGCATCATTTTTTTTTTTTTTTTTTTTTGATAAGTACTTAAGTACTAATCAACTATACCCATCATTTTGAAATTGTGAATATCTATTGCTTTTTTTAAGGTTGCAAACTATGACTAAGAAGTATATTTAGCACCCCAAAAAAAATATAAGATATGAGTGCAACGTGGTACGAGTGTAAAATAAAATATAGAAAATTAGATGATGCATCTGGAATGTTAAAGGTGAAAACCGAGCCATTTTTGGTAGATGCAATTTCTTATACCGAAGCAGAAAGTAGAATTACGGAAGAAATGTCCGCTTACCTAAGCGATACGGAAGAAATAAAGATTACGAATATAAAGGTTGCAAATTTTGCAGAAATTCATCCCTTTGAAAATTCGGACAGATGGTTCAAATCAAAAGTTTCTTTAATTGCCTTTGATGAAGAAAGTGGTAAAGAACGTAAAACCAACATGTACCTTTTAGTTCAGGCCAATGACGTAAAAGAAGCATATGACAATACCATTAGTGTTATGAAAGATACTATGGGTGAATATTCTGTTCCTTCCATATCAGAATCACCTATTATGGACGTCTTCCCTTACTTTTCTGGCGAAGAGGATGATATGGAACGTGTTGCAAAATTTAATACGGTAAAAGACTCTGTACCCGTAGATAATACTATGGATGAGGAGTTAGAACTTAGCGATGTGCTATCAAGTGAAGAATAGAAATTTCTATTTAAAATATAAAAAGGAGGACTATTGAAGTCCTTCTTTTTGTTTACAGAAAGTGTATACTGATTACTTCATTATTAGCACATCATTAATAACGTGTACTACCCCATTGGAAGCTTCTACATTACCTAAAACAATTTCTGTTCTATTACCTTTTTCATCCTTTAAGTTGATTTTATCACCCTTTAAACTTGCGGTCAAATCTTTACCTCCAACGGTTGTAAAGGTATATTTTCCGTTGGCTCCGTTAATAGCCTCTACGAGCTTGTCACTAGTAATTACACCAGATACAACGTGGTATTGTAATACTTGAGTCAACATTTCTTTGTTCTCCGGTTTACCCAATTCTGCAATCGACATTTTTTCAGGAAGTTTTTCAAATGCATTATTAGATGGGGCAAATACGGTATAGCTACCAGGTTCTGATAACATTTGGTCTAAATCTGCCGCTTTAAGCGCAGATACCAATGTGCTTAGCTCTTCATTTTTACTGGCAACCGCTGCAATACTTGTTGCCATCATTTCTTTCTTTTTGGCTTCTTCCTTCATTCTTGTTTCTTCAGCTTTCATTTCAGCCTCCTCCATGGCTACTTTTTCTTCCATGGCTTTTTTATCGGCATCTTTTTTCTTTTGCTCGTTACAAGATGCAAATGCCAATACCGCAAATGTCATTAGTGCAAAATTTTTGATATTTCTAGTTTTCATAATTTTTGAATTTATTGGCACCGCCAAAGGGTATCATACCCCGAGGCTTGCCTTGAATTTAAATGTTTGTTTTACTTTGAATACCTCATGGGCTTTCCCTGAGGGGCTTTAATTATTTAGATTAAAAGCTCGGCACATATTGCCCCGAGCATTTTTTTATACCGGAACTTTATCAGAATGTTCTCTTCTATCCCAGTTTCTATGTTTGGCAATACTTTTAATGAACTTATCTGTTGAATCGTTGATATGTATTGCGCCATCTTCTTTAAAGTTAGCTACGAACGTATGATCTAATACATTTTCACCTTCCTTATCTGCTGCAATTGCCTTGCAGTATTTGAAAGTTTCATTAATGAATTTTATATATTTTCCATTTTCAACAATGGTGCTAACGGACTTTTCACCACCTGGAATGTAAATGGCATCGAAAAGAACGCTTTCTGTTGTTGCAATTGCTGCATCTACTTTATGTTCCTTTCCTTTATCACATTTAATGGTGCCACCATGTGGAGCAACAATTTTTAACATAGCACCTTCTTTTTCCAATGCTTCTTTAATTGGAGAATAATCGCTCATGCTGAAACCATCTGCGGCTAAAATTGCAATTTGTCTTGTGGCAATGCTATCGAATTTGGTGTGTGCCATGCTAAGGGCTTTAGATTTTTCTAAATAGATTTTCTTTTTTCCTGGTTGGTGCTTTTTCACATCGGCATCAGCACCAATTGCTTGATTTATTGGTTGCTCTATTTCTTTTGGAATATCCATTCCCAGTCCTTCCCCTACTTTGTTGGCAAGATCCGTATCTATTTGTGCTATTAACCATAGCATACGTTCTTTAATATGTTCATGGTTACATTTGCCCAACTCAAAGGTATATGCAGCTGCAACATGTTCTTTTTCCCAGTCTGCCAAACTTCTATAAAATAGCGCTGGTTGAGAAAAATGATCGCTAAAACTTTCACTACGTGTTCTTATTTTTTTGGCATCTATACGTTCTTCATATGAATGAAATGCTCCCTCTGCCATTTTGGATAAATGAGGACAACCACCACTTAAACTATTTGGAAAATAAGCTGTTTGTCCTTTTGGAATTTCCATTTGCATGTAGGCATCACGTTGATTGTTATGTGTGTCCACTACAGGTCTGTTAATGGGAATTTGATGAAAATTCGGGCTGCCTAATCGGGATAATTGTGTGTCCCTATATGAGAATAATCGCCCCTGTAATAATGGATCGTTTGTAAAATCGATTCCCGGTACTATGTGTCCGGGTAAAAATGCTACTTGCTCCGTTTCTGCGAAAAAGTTGTCAGGATTTCTGTTCAAGGTCATTTTACCAATAATTTTTACCGGTACCATTTCCTCTGGTATTAATTTAGTGGGGTCCAAAAGGTCAAAGTCATATTTATGCTCATCTGCTTCTGGAATAATTTGTAGACCTAATTCCCATTCAGGGTACTGCCCTGCTTCAATAGCATCCCATAAATCCCTTCTATGAAAATCTGGATCGGCACCGTTAATTTTTACGGCTTCTTCCCATGTTACAGAATGCACCCCTAAAGTTGGTTTCCAATGAAATTTTACAAAATGCGCCTCCCCTTTGTCATTGATCAATCTAAAGGTGTGAATACCGAACCCTTCCATCATCCGCAAGCTTCTAGGAATAGCTCTATCGCTCATTGCCCAAATATGATTGTGTAAAGTTTCTGTTGTCAGTGAGACAAAGTCGTAGAATGTATCGTGAGCAGATGCAGCTTGCGGAATCTCTTTATTAGGCTCTGGTTTAACCGAATGTATTAGATCGGGAAACTTCATGGCATCTTGAATAAAGAATATAGGCATGTTGTTTCCAACAAGGTCCCACGTGCCCTCTTGTGTATAGAATTTTACGGCAAACCCTCTTACATCTCTCGCTAAATCAGGTGATCCCTTTGACCCGGCAACTGTAGAAAAACGTACGAATACGGGTGTTTTACGTTTAGTATCCGTAAAAATACCCGCTTTACTATATTCTTCTATACTTTCATATAATTCAAAATAACCATGTGCAGCACTGCCGCGGGCATGTACAATCCGCTCCGGTATACGCTCATGGTCAAAATTTGTAATTTTCTCTCGTAATAGAAAATCTTCTAACAAGGTTGATCCTCTTTCGCCTGACTTTAGACTGTTATTGGTGTCGTTGACTTTAAGCCCTTGATTTGTAGTAAGGGGCTTACCTGTCATATCTTTTCTGAAATTTTCTAAGTCCTTAATCTTAGAAGTCTCGTTATTATCTTTTTCCATGGTATAGGGTGTTTTGTTAAGAGCGCTAAAATTATTGCTAACCTGTCGCAAACTTTAGCTGTGAAAAATTTAAAATAGGCTCAAATCAAAACATACTATATCACCTAATAATATAGATTTAGTAACAATCAATTATCAAGTAACACTTTTAAACACTGTTAATTTAAGAGTAGGCAAGCGAAAACATACTCAATTAGAAGGAAAAGAAAAGGGAACGTATTGTGGAGTTTATGATTTTGATAAACTCTATGTAATTTTTTTAATGAGGAATTTGTTTCAACATCTTGAGCAAAACCAAAGTGAGCAAATAAAATGCTAGCTATGATTATAAATTGTTTCATTTAAGGTGCGTTTTTAATTAACACATTAAAAGTGAAACTTTATACTTCTTTACTAAAAAGGAATAGAAGTCTACCCTTTTTGTTTATACGGAAAGTAAAATTTTATCGACGAATTTTTTGGCAATTGCCGAATACTTCAACAATTGCCAATATGTAATTAGTTAAGTTGAGCCTTTTGTTTAACCGCCTGTAATTGTTGTTCTAAATCTTTTAGGCGTTCAACTTCTTCGTTACCGGGTATTTTATCTGCACCCCCAACGATATATGATAAATATGCTATTTGTGGTACTAACATCTGCTGTGGATACGCTCCTTCATCATTTTTAATGGCTTTTAATACGCTCTCTAAAGACTCTTTTCTGTCCCCTTTACTTTTTTTGATTTCAGCCTCTAATTTCGATTGAAATTTTCTGGCGTCGGTCAATAAATCCAATACTTTATTTTCAAAAGCTAAATGCGTTGCAATAATTTTTTCGTCAATACCTTCATCGGCTAATCGTGGGTCCACTAAAATTTCAAATGGCTGCTCAAATGATTCATTATCAACCGTTAATTTAACAGTATAATTACCTGGTGGTACCATAGGTCCATTTTTGTAACTTCTAGAAGCCTTATCACTCCATGCTCCTTTTTGGCGCATATCCCATTGAAATCTGTTAATGCCTTTTTTAGTATTCAACGTATTATCAAAATAACTGAAAGACATACTTAAACTCATATTGTCCACTTCTTCTTTTGTGGATTTTGTTTTAGTGGAATCACTGCTAATAGTAGCGATAGTTTGTTTGCTGGCATCCAATATTTCTAATTGTACATTGTTTTTACCATCTTTTGGTAAGTAGTAATCAATAAGTACTCCGGTAGAAGAATAATCAGGAAATCCTTTTGATCTTCTAGGTGTTCGGTATCTAATTGTATTATCCGGTTGAAATAATACAGGAGTATCTTTTAACAATGATATTGCATTATTTCTTAACGTGGTGATGTTGTCCAATACCCAAAAGCCGCGACCCATGGTGCTTAAAACTAAATCCCCTCTATAAATAGTAATATCGGTAATTGGTGTTACGGGCAAGTTCTGTTGAAACGGCTTCCAATCTTTGCCATCGTTCATGGATACGAACATTCCATATTCAGTACCTGCAAACAAAAGCCCTTCTTGAACAGGGTCTTCTCGTAATACTTTGCTAGTATAGTCAGACGGAATTCCGTTGGTCAACAACTCCCAAGTTTTACCATAATCTTCGGTTTTATAGAAATACGGGGTTGTATCTCCTAATAAATGTCTGTCAACGGACATATACGCTTTTGCGGGATTAAATTGAGAAGGTTCAATAGATTCCACTCTACCCCCTTTTGGCATTTTCTTAGGCGTTACGTTCGTCCAAGTTTGTCCGCCATCTTGCGTTAAAGAAACTACGCCGTCGTTGGAGCCTGTCCAAATCAATCCTTCTTTTATTTTAGATTCCCTAATAGAATATAAAGTGCTGTAATATTCTTCACCTGTGATATCCCTAGTGATCGGGCTCCCCGAGTTTACTTGTTTGTCGGACTCAAATGCGGTTAAATCTGGCGAGATGGTTTCCCAAATAACCCCGTCATTTCTGGTCTTATGTACAAACTGTGAGCCCATATAAACAACATCTGGATTATGTGGTGAAACATGAATTGGTGCTACCCTTTGAAATCTATATTTTAGGTCTTTAGGATTGTGCCCATAGATGTTGGATGCTCCAATAGAGTATTCCCTGCCAACTCCTGTAATCTTGTTATAAACACTAAAACGACCTTTACAGTTATTGTAAACAATATTGTGATTGCCAGGTTTAGGAATAGTGGGTCCGGTTTCACAACCACCTACATCTATCATGGTCTGCGAGCTTCCTTGTACCGCTGTTGCACTTGGAGCAGAACTAGGTATGGCTATCGTTGTGTTATCTTGTTGCGCGCCATAGATCCAATAAGGATATTGATCATCTACAGCAACTTGATAGATTTCTGCGGTAGGTTGATTAAATTGAGAAGACCAGGTTTTGCCCCCGTTATGAGAAACATTGGCACCACCATCATTACACTGAATTAATAAATCTGGATTGTTAGGATTCAACCATATATCATGATTGTCACCATGTGGTACGGACATCATTGTCCATGATTTGCCACCATCCGTAGATTTTAAAAGCGGATTGGCATTGGAATAGACAATATCAGGGTTTGTTGGGTCTAGTTCAATATTAGTGTAATAAAAAGGTCTATTTACAAGACCTGTATTGCTTGATGTCTGTACAAAACTTTTACCCTGATCAATAGATTTGTATACTCCGCCCTCATCACCAGGCGCTTCAATTACTGCATAAAGAATACTTGAATCTACGGGGGATACGGCTAAATCTATTTTGCCGATCAACCCCTGCGGCAGTCCCTCTTCCAATTTTATCCAGTCCTTACCTCCATTGACCGATTTATAAATACCGCCTTCTTTATTTTCACCACCAGAGATGATGGTCCAAGGAGTTCGTTGTGCTTTCCATGCGGCAGCGTAAACCACATTAGGATTGCCAGGTAACAATTCTAAATCGGCAAATCCCGTGGTATTGGATATATGCAACATTTTTGTCCAAGTAGTACCACCATCCACAGTTTTGTAAATACCACGCTCTTCATTTGCCTTAAATGCATTACCAATAGCGGCCACCCAAACCACATTACTATTGGTAGGGTCAATTTCTACCGCTCCGATCTGTCCTGCATTTTCAAGTCCTATATTACTCCAGGTTTTACCACCGTCTATAGATTTGTATATGCCTTTACCACTTATGATATTACTTCGTAATCCATCAGAACCTGTACCAACATATACAATATTAGGATCGTTTAGCGCAACTTCAATGGCACCTATGGAGGGAGTATCAAAAAATCCATCAGATATATTGTTCCAAGTTGTGCCGTAATCATCGGTTTTCCATACACCAGCACCAGATGCACCTAAATAGAAGGTACCCGGTAACATGGGTGTACCTGTAACCGTAGTTACACGACCACCTCTTTGCGGACCAATAGTTCTATATTCCAGTGCAGAAAAGTCTTGGGATAAAAGTGTTGTGGTAAGTAAAATAAACGATACGGAAGTAAGGTAACGAAATAGCGTTTTCATTTTAGTGTACAGATAGGTTGGTTAAAACCTAAAGTTACTTAAACTTAAACGTAAAACATACCTAAAAAATCATTTTTGCGATTTCCATAATTGAAGGGTTTCTTATTGAGATTAGACCATATCTGAATAAGTAAAATTTGTGTTTTATAATGAAACTAAATGAATAAGCTTACTTATCCGCTTCTTTTAGCTTGTCATTTTCCCAGATGCCACTGATAACAGAACCTTCTTTTTTATGAAAAATGCCTTTACCGTTGCGTTTATCATCTTTCCATTGCCCTTTATATTTTTCCCCATTGGGCCAAAAATAAGTGCCTTCACCGTTTCTCATATCATTTTTATAGCTGCCAATATAATATTGCCCATCTGCCCAATAAAAAGTACCGTTACCTTCGCGTAAATTGTCCTTCCATTCGCCCTCATACCTACTGCCCGTTTCCAATACGGCAATACCTATACCATTGGCCTTATTATTTTTTACCTGTCCTACATAATGTAGTGCAGTACCTTTTTTACTGGTAAAACTTAAATATTCGCCAAAAGATTTGTTGTTCAACTGTTGGCGCATATTACTTATTTGTACACGCGCCTTTTCTAGTGCAAAACTTAAGGAATCAATACTTCTGATTTCGCTTTTAGTAACCGAAGCGATAGCAGAAGAATCAACAGCTGTTTTTTCAGTCTCCTTTTCGGCGACATTTACACTGCTATTCTCCATTAACTTTTGTGCAAGAGCAATACGTAATGGTATAACGGTATTCAATTCTTCATGGTTTTGTAAGGTGTTATTATAAGACTCAATGGCCTTATTATAATCACCCTTCATTAACACGGAGTCAATTGCAACTAACTCTTTATTGCCAGTAACCAATACATCTAGTTCATCTTTTGCCTTACTGCCCTCTCCAATTTCATTTTCAAGCGAATTTGATTTTATGCCAAAATAAATTACCAATACAGTAAGTATAGCAAGTAAGCCGTAAAGTGTAATATCCTTTTTCTTCATACTCTTTTAATTGCGGTACCTATCTAGTCCGTTAAATGAATTTCTGGAAGTTTGTTCTTAACCTTTCTAAAATCTGGAGAGAAGTATACATGAAAGCGCATGGCCCAACTATGTTTAAAAAATCCGCCATTGGATAAATCTTGACCTTGGGAATACATGGCACCCGCAGCCACGGTCAATCTAGGTGTTAGTATATAACCTAAGGTAGTTGTAAGTCGTAAATCTTCCATAGGGCTGGCTACTACAGCTTTTCCACTCTGCATAATCAATTCTGCCTCTGGGGCTACGTACAATGTTTTTGGTTTTAACTTATGATTGTTCAATGGAATTTTCATTCTGAACATGTAACGCCATCTATTTCTAAAAATATACTCGCTGTTCTCGGCAAAACCTTGGGTCCATCTATGCTCTATACGAATACGGTGATAAATCATCATACTTTCCAAAGCCTGTGCAAATTGATACTGATGCCAAATACGCCATTCGGGCACTAAATTACGGTCAGTTGAAGCTTCGTCGGTATTAAAGTTCAAACGGAGTACACCACCTAAACGTACATTGAAATATTTAGAATGTATATATCCAATTGCATGTCTGTTATAGACTTGGGCTACCTGACCTACAAAAGGAGTGTCTTCTGTTTCGGCTAATCTTAGGTGCGTTTGTGCGTCCCAAAACAAACGTTTGCCAATTCTAATATTCCCGTAGGTGTTAATCCAGGTTTTAGTAGTGAGGTCTTTATATTTAGAATACTCGGGTAATACCTCTGGCTCATCTTCTTGTGAAATACCATGGAATGCTGTTAGAAAACAAAACAAAAACAACCCTTTTATTATGTATGTACCAAACGATTTCATAGACTATTGCTTTGTGTTTTGTACATTCAACATTTCTAAAATTACTGTAGGTTCCTTTTCTTTTTTCAGCTTACGTTCCAGCTTTTTGGTATCCTTATCTTTCAACATTATTACCGTATGGTAAGTGGCGTTGATCTGCTCATGTAAATTGGTGGTGTTTTCACATGTAAGCGATTGTTCTATTTGCTCTAAGAAATAGGGCTCCAGAATTTTAGTGTAAGCAGATGTTATTCGTTTTTTTATGTCTTCATCCATTAAGGTTGCCA
Organism: Maribacter huludaoensis; assembly: GCF_029350945.1. Classification (GTDB taxonomy): domain Bacteria; phylum Bacteroidota; class Bacteroidia; order Flavobacteriales; family Flavobacteriaceae; genus Maribacter; species Maribacter huludaoensis. Next base: position 402,646 of record NZ_JARKMS010000003.1, read on the forward strand.
TAAACGGATTCCAGATACGATCGGTATATGAATCTTCTATGGTACTTTTATATGTGGCCATTTTGGAAACCGTTACGGATAATTCATTTAATTTTTTTAAACAGGTAACCGTACTTCTAGCCGCCGTTAATCTGTTTTGGGCAGATTTTACTTTAGAATAATCGTTCAGGGTTGTGCTTGCAAACAATTTAATTTGCTTTAAAGCATTCGCATATTTCAGTGGTATGCTATCTTTATTTATTTCAATAAAAGTGACCAGTGAATCATTTTGTAATATGATTTCTTCTTCTAGATTTGCCAACTCATTTTGTCTTTTCTCTTGGGCCAGTGTTTCTTTTACTTCATCGGCAATTGCCAAAATACCGTCATACCCCATTTTTGCTATAGCTTGGAGATTTTCAATGTTTGAGTAAGATGGGTCAGTTAAAGAAGTAGTTGGAATAGAATATAATTTGGACGACATAACACTATCTATCTGCATCTCAATATCGATTTCAGATTTTGGCATTCCTGTGGGGAAAACATGATTCATTAGTTGCTGACGTGATGTATATTCTAAAATTCCTAAAGAATCATAACTTACAATTTCTTGAATAGGTTTAAGATAACTTTCCTTAAGGTAAAGTACCGTATTGTATTGATATGCCGTATTGGCATCAGATAATTTTAAAATATTAAGTTGTGAATTATGCAATATAGATTCACTTAACTCAATAGCTTTTTTATAGTAGGAAACCAAACTATCTACTTTTAACATATCTAATGAATCTAATGGGTAATAGGGAACCTTTACCTTAAATTCCGGAAGAAATTCAGATTTACCCAATTCTGACAAAATGTTGTCTACCTCTTGATAACGCGCTGCATTTTGTTTTAAAAGTTCAGGTAAACTGTTGTGGTGAAGAATATCAACATCTACTTGAGATAATTGAATTTCCAGTGCTTTAATATAACCTGCATCAAGATTTATAACTTTAGTTCTACCATTATAATCTTGGTAAGCTTTGATAGTTTTATGGTCATTATCGTCATCAACCCTAATTAATTGTAAAATACCATCCCTAAAATACCAGCTTTCAGATTGGTCCATTCCATTTATTGGAAATAAAGACCACTCATCATGAGCCAAGCCGTCTCGTAAAAACCTTCCTATTAACGTGTAGTTTTCATTATTAATACTGAAATTCTGTTGCGGCACACCATCATTAAAAGAAACCACACTTTTAAATAAAGTACTGGAAATTTCAGAATCTTCTATTTGTTCCTCTAGTATAGTCCATTTACCATTGGGTTTCCCCATTTGAATTTTACCGCTTGCAGATTTCTGTATACCACTAACTAGAACACGATATTGGTAATCAATAACCTCAGATTGACTTTTGGAATTAAATTCCCCAAATTGAAATTTCCACGGTCCGTTTGCGGTACCATCAACAAAAGCACCTTTAAATTGAAAAGAATAATCTTGCTTTTGTAACAATTCTTGAAGATTGGACCGTAATACCAAAAAATCTCCATGCAGTACGGTATCGTTATCAACAAGCTTGTAAGAAAATGTTGCCTTACCGTTATACTTTCCTATCTGTAAAGGACCGTTGTAAGTCTGAATTTCTTGAGCTTTCAAAGGAATGCCGATTCCAATGATAGCGAATACAAGAAATTGTAGTAATAGTTTGATAATTAGCCTAATCATCCCGCAAAAAAACAAAAATAGATTCAGACTAGTAAATAAGAAGCGGTAGATTTTTAGGTTTTTATTAAATGTTTTTAAACAATTGAGAATGAATCAATAAAAGTTCTTAAAGTTTGTGAAATTACCAATCAATTGGGAAGTAATCCTTTAAAAATTTACCACACCAATGTTTACCTGTATTTATCCCGTCAAATAATGGATCCATAACTCTGGCTGCACCATCAACAATATCTAGCGGAGGCTGAAAATCATGTACTTCTTGTTTCTTTTTCGCTAATTCCGCTGGATCCTCATCGGTAACCCAGCCGGTGTCCACAGCGTTCATAAAAATACCATCTTTTGCAAGTTCGCCAGCTGCGGTATGCGTTAACATATTCAATGCGGCCTTCGCCATATTGGTATGCGGATGGCGCGATTCTTTAAAGAAACGGTGGAATTTACCTTCCATGGCCGTAACGTTGATAATATGTTTTTGACCGGTGTTTTCTTTTTTCATCATTTCTGCCAAACGGTTGCACAGTACAAAAGGTGCAACGGAGTTGACCAATTGAACCTCGATCATTTCAGTAGTTTCAATCTCCCCTAATTTTAGTCGCCAGCTGTTGGTTTTACGTAAATCTACTTGTTGAAGATCGGCATCTAATTCGCCAGTTGGGAAAACCTCTTGGGCAACCAATGCATTGTCAAAACTATACGGTATTTGTGATAGTTGAGCAGAGGCTCTTAAACCAATACCAGGTTCTGGTCCGTGCCATGTAACTGGCATGTTTTGATTTGGTGATGCTTTTGAGCTGAATGTTTTAAGCTCTTCCAAACAGCTTTCATGGTCGCTTAAAACCATTTGGGCAAATTTTGGTAACGACGAGAATTCACGCTCTTCGTTCTCCATTAAGTGCTGGTAGAATCCTGCTGGTCTACGCACTGTTTGCGCAGCATTATTGATCAAGATATCCAGTTTGTCATATTGCTGCTCTACAAAATTGCAGAAGATTTCTACACTGGGTATATGGCGTAAATCTAGACCATGAATTTTAAGTCGGTGCCCCCACTCCATAAAATCTTCCTCCTTAGAAAAACGTAATGCAGAATCTACAGGAAAACGTGTGGTAGCAATGACCGTTGCGCCTCCACGAAGTAACATTAAGGTAATATGATAACCAATTTTCAAACGTGAACCGGTAATCACCGCTACCTGACCTTTAACATTTGCAGTCTGAAATCTTTTGGCATAGTTGAAATCGCCACAATCTGTGCACATGGTATCATAAAAATGATGAAGCTTTGTAAACTCGGCCTTACACACATAACAGTTTCGAGGGGTAGTAAGCTCCGGCAAATCTTTACTGGCCAATTCGGCTGCAGGTAGTAATTTTGGCGCAACAAAGACATGTGCTTCACGCGCACTACGAATTCCGGTTTCTTTACGGGCATGTTTGTCACGAACAGCCTGCTTTCTTTTTTCATTTCGTTTGGCATCCTTTACCCGTTTAGCAAATTCTTGTTTGCTAGGGCGAGATAATTGACCGGCAGCTTTAATTAAGGCAATACGTCTATCTTCAGGAATTTCAAAAATCTGGTTGGTGTCGTTTACCAAACGATTTAAAATATCAATACAACTTTCAATCTCGTTTAAGTCGATTTCTGTTTCTTTATACTGCTGTTCTTCCTTCATGATACTACCTTAATAAGGGCAAAAATACTAACAATGCTCAAAGTACGGTAATGCGTACTTTCTTCTTTTTTAATCGGGTGTTGTTCAATTTATTCGCAAGTTCTTTTGATAGACTTTTAGGTACCGCAACAAAAGCGCAATCTTGCTTTAGTTCTATATCTCCCAATTGGTCTCTATTTAAGTCGCCTTGCTTAAAGAAAAGTCCCGCAATATCACCTTTGGATATTTTATCTTTTCTTCCGCCAGATATAAATAAGGTTTCCCAAAACGGATCACCTAATCTTTTTGAGGAGTTGATTTTAATTGGGGTCGATGCTTCAATAAACTCAGGTAATTTTTCTTTATCCCATTTTAGAACATAGGCTGTTCCCAATTCATTTACACGCGCAGTTCTACCATTACGGTGGGTAAACTCTTCTATACGATGCGGTAATTCGTAATGAACAATGAATTTTAGTTCGGTAATGTCAATGCCCCTAGCAGCAAGATCAGTTGCCACCAAAATTCTGCTACTGCCATTTCTGAATTTAATAAGCGCACGTTCGCGATCACGTTGTTCCATACCACCAGAAAAGCATTCGTGCAAAATACCTTGTTCGCTTAAAAAAACGCTTACACTTTCAATACTATCCTTGTAATTACAGAAAATAATGCCAGGTTCTTCGCCAATAAATTCAAGTAACTGAACCAAAGTGTTCAGTTTGTCTTTTTCTTTGGAAACAACAGTGCTAATGGTTAACTGTGATGGAATTTCCTTTTTAAGAAAATTAATTCTTCTTGGATTTTCCATACCCACAAATTTTGGGATTTTAACTCCCTCGGTCGCAGAGGTAAGAATGCGCTTTTTAAGGTTTGGCAATTCTAGCAAAATTTCTGTCATTTGCTCTTCAAAACCAACTTCGAGCGATTTATCAAACTCATCAAGTACAAGCGTTTTAATATGGTCTTTGGTGAAACGATCTGCCATAAAATGATCTAAAATTCTACCAGGTGTACCAATTAAAATGGCAGGTGTATGTTTTAGTTCAATCTTGTCCTTGGACATTGCCCTACCGCCATAAATGGCATTGACCTTAAAACCGGTACCCATATCACGCAGCACTTGCTCTATTTGAATGGCCAGCTCACGAGAGGGCACTAAAATGAGCACTTGCACTTCAGGATTGTTTGGGTCTAAAAGGTCTAGGACCGGTAATAGAAACGCCAAGGTTTTACCAGTACCCGTGGGTGAAAGTAATATGGTGTTGTCTGACGAAGAAATGGTTTCTAACGCCAATTCTTGCATAGGGTTTAGCGCCTTGATATTCAATTTTGATAAAATATCCTTTTGATTTTTCATGCGTTATAACCCTTTAAAAATATAATATTATGCTTCTTGAAGATCTCGTTTAGATTTTCTGTATAAGTAATTTGGAAAAATACTTCTTTTGGCAAATCTGTTTAATTTGTTGGCATTGATCATCTTTTGGAAGATAGGTTTTGTAACTCCAAAATATTCGTACGTAGCACCATCAACAAAAGTAACTTCTAAAACAAGACCATTATGTTGAAAATCTGCAATGCCGGAAGTAATGCTTTCTTCGTAAGCTTCTTTATTGGCTTCTTTGGTTTCTGGAGCAATACTTACTAGAAAGTGGTAGCCATCAATAATTCTACGGCTTTGCACTTCTGCCTCTTCCCTCTTTTCATCACCCTCTTGAAATTTATCTGGATGCCATTCTTTAACCAAGTTTCTGTACTTGGTTTTTAAGGCTTTAAGTTCAATTTCCTTCTCTACCCCAAAAAGTTTTTTGTATTCGTTGATACGTTTCATAACACAGCTTTTTTGCGGCTGCGAAACTACGTCTTATTTTTATGTGAACACCTATAAGATCTTGAAATAACGAAAAATAGAAGGGTTTTAATTCAGCTAGTCTTTTTTAAGTCCGTTTTGTAAGACCGACTTAATACCGGCAAGATTTTCTGAAAACTCCATCATTTGCGATAAAACCTGTGCCATTTCGTTGGCATTGCCAAAACCTTTGATTTTATTATTCTTTACAAACTGCTCTTTTATGGCAGACCATCTTTCATTTTCATCTGTAGAAAGTTGTCCAATTAATTCGTTGTATTTCAACAAATTAGCCTCTGCTGACCCTGTAAGTGTCTGTGCTTCGTTTTCATAATGAGATCGTAATAAGGTGTTTAACTCCTTATCGTTCATTATTGGAACAATTTGGGCAACAAGTTTGTTCATATCCCTATAGGAACCTTGTAATTTAAAAGCAGGCTCGGTTCGGTATTCATCTTGCATAGCCGCACTTTTAATATAGGTGGCATTTACTTTTAAGAGCACATCTCTAACTTTAAGAACCTTTTCTAATACTTTTTTGTATTCCTCAACCTCTTGACTAGAATGGTTTCCTAATAACTGACCTTCATCCGTTTTAGATTCTATTTGGTTGACCAAGGTATAGACATCTTCAAACTCCTTGCTTGCCAATTGTTGCAAAATAGGGTTTGCAGTGAGCGAGTTTTCAATTAAACTCAACCTGAACAGATGTTCAGTTTCTCCAATAATATCACCAAGGTTATAGATATCTGCACGGTTTGCCAACATATCTGGAATCTTAAATTTCTCTCCACTTTCCGTATAAGGGTTACCCGCCATAATCACACAGAACTTTTTGCCCCTTAAATCATAAGTTTTAGGTTCATTGTCATAAACCCCTTCTATTTTACGGGTACCATCTGATAAGGAAATAAATTTCTGAAGAAACTCAGGATTACAATGTTGAATGTCATCTAAATATAACATAACATTGTTACCCATTTCAAAAGCCAAGTTCAGCTTTTTTAGTTCTTCCCTTGCCGCACTATTATTTGCGGATGCGGGGTCTACATTGGTAACTTCATGACCAATTGCCGGACCGTTAATTTTTACGAATATTAAGCCCAATCTGTTGGCTATATATTCCATTAACGTGGTTTTTCCGTAACCAGGTGGAGATATTAAAAGCAACATACCCATTCTATCGGTACGTTTATTGGCTCCAACCGTACCTAGTTGTTTTGCCAGGTTATTACCGAAAATGGGGAAATACACTTGGTCGATCAACTTATTACGCACAAAAGAAGTAAGAACCCTAGGTTTAAACTCTTCTAATTTTAATTCGTTTTTAAGTTGCTCCGTTATTTCTAGTTTGGTCTTTTTAAACTTTTGAAATGCCGGTACTTCACTAATTACGAACAATCTCATTCTAGAAATAAAATCATGGTAGTTGAAGATATACGTACCATTTTTTATGGTGGTATGAGAACCTCTTAACTCTTTAATGGTTTCGTTAGGTGAAACAGATTTAATTTTTGAGGCAGATTCATCTCTGAACAATAAAGCCCCAACAATTTCATGTGTATACCTGTTAAGGTCTATTCCTTGGCTTTCTTTTTCTTTGGTTTTTAAGAATGCGGCCACCCATTGTTTAGCTAAACGAACTTTGTCCTCTAAACTAACCGTATCTTCAATGCTCTTTTTAAATTTTAAATCTGCCTGTTGTGATTTTAGGAATTTTATAAAGTCTTCTTTCAATTGTATTGCCACACTGCTGTAAACAAACTCAGAATCAGATTTAAGTTCTTCAAATATATAGGAAGCAATATCTTCACTCAGCAATGAGTCGTAAAGCGAAGTATTTTCTCCAAATTGAGCTACTAAACCCTGTATTTTTTCAACGACAGAAGCATATTCGTTAGATGTTGGAAAGTACTGTAGAACCTCACCTGCTGTTTTTAGACTTTTATCCAACTCATTTTTCACCTCTTCATTTAAACTGTTCCAGAAAAATTGAGCATATCCTCTTATTTCTGGTCGGTAAGTAAGCAAACCTAATTCATGATGTTTGTGAACCAATAACTTTAATAATCTTGATGCATCTACATCATGAACACCTTTTACATAACCTTCAGAATAGTCATTTCTACTCTGTTCTTGAACAACCTTCAATAATTCTTCATCATTTAGCGATAGTAATTCATCTTCGCCAAAGTTGGAAAACAATTTATAGGCTAAGTAAGCACCTCTATAGATTTCATCGTTTTCAGATACATACTCTTGGTTCCATAAATGCCTGTTATTTACAAACTCTTCATTATCCAGTTGTTTGTAGAAATCGGTCCCCGTTAAATGATAATTTAGTTCATTGTCATGAAAAACAATGGTTAAATCCAATTGCTGCTTGTTAACACCAAATTTGTGCTTTCCTAACCTAATAATACTGTCGCCATCTTCATAAAGATCAAGTTTATCCTTTAACTTTCTAAGTGCATCCTCTCGGGCAGTTTTAAGTTGGGTCTCTATCTCTTCAGCTTTGCCACTATCATCTAACTCTTGCAGTTGGGTAATGATGTCGCGAAGCTTATTGATCATTAGGTCCGATGCAAAATACCCATTGATTTCAACCGCGGTATTAAAACTCTGTGCCTTCTTTTGAACTCCTTTTAAAATACGTTTAGAAGCATTGGTCAATGCGCTTGACTTCTTATTTCGTTTTTCAATTAAGGAATTTTTTCGGGCATCAAAAGCTGCATATACCTCTTCTCTTTTTTCAATGATGATTTCAATAAATTCTTCAAAATCCGTGAATTTGCCCTCAAGCTCCTCGAGTTGAATAGATGTTTTGGTTTGATATTCATCGCACTTCTCAGGAGTAGTTGCCATATCAATATAATTGATGATACTTTGATCAATCAACTTTAATTGAGCGGCAAATTCTGCCTTTGCTTCAGATATGCCCAAAGAATTTCTTTTGTTCTTTAAAGCCGCCTTTAACTCATTTATCGTGGAAAAAATCAACGATATATCATCTACTATTTTAGTGGAATGTGCAGTATCCTCTATCTCTAAATTTGAAACAATATCAATCAACATTTCAAGATCGGTACTGATTTCATTGATTTCCTCTTCCTTTTTCTTGGCTTCTATTACCTTTTCAACGGTATCTATAAAACTCTTTTTTTCTTCTAAAGCTTTATGGTAAGGTTGTAAGGCATTTGGATTCAATAAAAACTGTACGCAGCGCTCAGATATTTTTTTAGTTTGAGCTTCAATTTCTTCTTCTAATGATTTAAGAAATTCCAGGTCAATATATCTAACTTCTTTTAAGGAAATGACCTCTCCTCTAGTGGATCGTAAACGTGTTAATAGTGCAACGAATTCATCAATACTTTTAAAAGATGTGCTTTTAATTTTATTGAATAGTTCCGATGAGTTTTTTTGAATTTCCTTAGATTGATTTTGAGCGTTTTTACGAAGCTGTACAACCTTCTCAAATTCATCTATAGCGGCATTGGACGCTTTATTGATTTCCTCTATAGGAACATTAAGCTGATGCGTTTCCGGTTCTGGCAACCAGTAATATGCATCTATAATATCTTTTGAAAACTTGGCGATATCACTGTAGAGACCCGCATAGTTGTCATTTTTGTTCAATAAGGTAATTAAGCTGTTTACTTCAGCCATTGCCCGCACAATGTCCTTATTGCCAATTTTGTACAACAAAGTATCTTCATGTTGCGATGGCATATAATCACCTTTCAAATAAGGAGTTTGCCATATTTGTACCACGTGATGCTTTGTTTGCTCCTGCTCTGTCTTAAAATAGCATAGTTCACCATTTTCTAAAATGGTAAATCCGTTACAAATTATTGGTGTTTTTATAACTTGACTAATGATGTTGAAGGACATAAGATTATAGAGTCCTTCATTAGCTGCATAAAACACGTAAAGAAAATCTTCACCGTTAGGCGATACAATGCGCTGCTGAAATTTTACATTCGGTATAGCATTGTCAAAAATGTGATATTCTCCGGTTTGTAAATAATATCCGGTTGGGAAAATGATTCCTTGATCATCGGGAAGAAGAATACAGGCATCTTTTACAGATTCAATTTTCTGTACCTCTTTCATTTTATCGTTAAAAACAAAATAACGAGGCGACTCTTGAAATGGTTTTATTTCTAGAACCAACAAGTTTCCTAAATCTCCAAAACGATACTGACCATCATCTAAAGTCTGGTCTACATACTCAACAGGTTCATCAAAAATACCTTTGCCTTCTTCGGTATTATCTTCAATTTTAATGGTTAGGTCACCACCAATGGTTTCAACAAATACACGATCTTTAATAGAAACATGTGAATGCACACCATAGCGGTGCATGTCCCTACTTGCCTCTTGCCACTTAAATTCTTGCTGAACAGGAAATTTATATTCATGTTCACTTCTGTTGTCAACATATTTTAAGGTGTTGTTGACCAATAACCATTTAAAGGTTTTTATATCTGTAGGGCTATCGCTTAAACGAAAGACCATATGTAAATAATTACCAATGATGGCAAAATTGGAGAATATAGTATTTCTGTAATACTTGTACAGATTGGTGAAATCTGTCTTAAAAGTATCATCGTCTAAAAGACCAAGGTCTATTGCCTTAAAGCTATTGTCCTCAAAGTGATAACAACTAAAAACATCTTTAATGTTGATGTCCGTCCTTAGCCCAAAATGAACATTATAACCAAACAGACACGTATTGCCAAAAGAAACAATATCACGTGCAATACAGTTATTCTCCGTATTGATGCGGTCATTAGCAATAAGCTTGGTCTCCAATGAACCAAAAACTGTTTTTCTGTCGTTGTTAAGGTCAATTAACTTGTTCTGTAACAGTTCTTTTTGCTTCTGTAATCTATTTTTGATAACATCATATGTGCCACCGTCCAATACATGCTCTTCCGTAGTGTCTGTTTGGGTATGCTCTGCCATAAAAATTCCTAGGCTTTTAAATTACATTATTAATTTAGTTGAAGTAATAAGCTTTGGTGTTAACGCAATTTCTTATCACTCATTCCTAAACCTTTGGCAAGGTTGAATAAATTGCTGAACAAGGTTTGCTCATCATTATCGCTGGACTTGGATTTTAGGTCCATCAATAAATTTGCAATGGTTAAATTCTTAAGATCATCTGAAGAAATGCCATATTTATCAGCGAATTCTTTCAACTTTTCCAATAGGTTGCCCTTTACGTCATCACTACCTAAAATAGCATCTTTTATATCTTGTATGTTGGTACTGTTAGCTACGAGCCTGTCATAACCTTTACCTTTGGTAATTTGCCCAATAATCTGGTCAAAGAACATTGTTTCACCACCAACAATATCAATTTTGGCAGCTTTCAATGCATCTCCAATAACTTGAGCTTGAGCATCGGCAATATCTTTCTGGATATTAATTTGAGCCAAGTCAATTTGTAATTCTTTGTCTAAACGCAGCTTAAACTCTTCATGCTCTTTACCAACACCATCTAATTTCTTCATGGCATTCGCTTTTTCTTCTATACCGGCAGCATCTGCTAAGGCTTTCTCTTTAATTACATCTGCTTCCGCTAAACCATCTTTACGTTTTGCTTCCGCTTTGGCTTCAATACCTGCAGCCTCTGCTTTTGCCTTTTTCTCAATGATAAGCGCCTGAACAACACCTTCACGCTCATAGGCATCTGCCTTGGCATGCATTACTTGTGCTTCTGACATACCAACGGTAGCTTCTTCTTTAGCTTGTGCTTCAGCCAAAATCTTACGTGCTTCTGCTTCTTTCTCACTAGCTTCTTTATGTGCTAGGGCTTCAATATTGATTTCCTCCGCTTTTTGCTTAGCTGCTTCTTTTTGAGCCTCGGCCGCTTTGATCGTTTTGATCAAATCTTCTTGTGCATTAGCTTCAGCAATGGTGATCTTAACCTGTTTTTCACGATCTGCAGTCTTGAAAGCTTCAATGTCTTTCATGTTCTCCTGCTCTTCCACTACTCCTTTTTCTAGGGTAACACGATCACGAATAACATTTTGAATATTCTTTTTCTCAACTTCTACTACTTTCTCTTTCTCGATTTGAGCCAGGGTAACAACTCGCTCTCTTTCCGTAGCCTCTAATAAACGGTCTTTTTCAACTCTTTCGGTTTCAACAGCATCTGTACGTTGTTTATTTTTCAACGCTACAATAATTTGTCGCTCCATATTCTCTTCGGCAACCTTTACCTTTTCTTGTGTTGCAATACGGGCGGTTTCAGACTTTAAACGCTCTTCTTCGGCTACTTTTAAAGTTTCTGCTTCTTCGCGAGACTTTATGTTAGAGATTTCTCTTTTTTGTTGCTCCTCTTTTTCCGCTAATTGCTTGTCCAGCTCAAGAATAGCCTCACGAGCTTCAACATCTTGTTTACGGATTATTTTCTCCTCATCGCGCTTAATAAGATTCGCTTTAATGTTTTGTGCAGCGGTTAGATCGGTAATTTTTTTGATACCTTCAGCATCTAAAATATTATCGGCCTTTAAATGGGCAACAGCGGTTTGTTCCAAGTAATCAATGGCACAATCCTCTAAAGTATAGCCGTTTAGGTCAATACCAATAATATCTACAATTTCATCTCTAAACTCCCTACGGGCTTCATACAGTTGAATAAAATCGAATTTTTTACCCACGGTTTTTAAAGCTTCCGAGAATTTGGCTTCAAAAAGTTCTTCAAGCGTCTCTTGTCTAGAGGCTCTTTGTACACCAATAGTCTGTGCTACCTTTTTAATAAGGTCAACCTCATTGTTTACCCTAACAAAGAACGCCACTTTAATATCTGCACGCATATTATCCTTACAGATAAGACCTTCTGTAGCCAGTCTTTCTATTTGAATTTTCTTTACCGAGATATCCATTACCTCTACACGGTGAAAAACAGGAACCACATAAAGACCTTTATCTGTGGCTACCTTTGTGCCACCAAAACCAGTTCTTACCAAGGCTTGACCTTGATGAACCTTTTTGTAGAACATGGCAATAATTGCAAAATAAACGATGATAAGGAAAAGAAGAACTCCTAGACCTATACCAATAATTGAAAAGATGGATTCCATAAATGATTTAAGATTTATTGATTATAAGATTGAACTAAAAAGTGTGTGTGATCCGCAGATCTTTTAATAATAAGTACAGAACTACCATAGGGCAAAGGTTTACGGTCTAACGATTTTACGTAAATAGAATGACTGTTACCATCTGCTTTTACTTCTGCATTCCCCAGTTTATCTTCACTAATACTGGATAGCATAATTGCTTGTCTCCCCAAAAAATCCACTGGGGCGTCACCATCCTTGTTCAATTGCTTAAAAAATCCTTTAAAGGGTGTGGTAAGGATTTTATTGATAAACAAAGCAGGAATAAGAACCGCAATCATTATGATAAAACCAATGTAGTTTTCATAAGTACCTGTAAGTGTTGTAAGTATGGTGGTAGCAAACCACCAAACGAAAATCCAGAAGGTAAAGGTGAACATGAACGGCAAACCAACAAAGTTGAAATAAATGAGAAATATTTGCCACTTTTTTAAGGGTTTGAGCTTCTTACCTATTACATCGTCTTTATTGACCTCTGCATTTGAAATGTCCTCAAAATCTAGATTACCGCCTTCAATACCGGCATCAAAATCTATATCTGCATCTACCTCTATATCTACATCAAGGTCATAATCAAGACCACCGATCATGGTAATGATCCAGTAGACAATTAGAAGTATCAACAGTACGGTCAGCGTAATGTTTACTTCAGAAAATAATATGTCGGTTAGTTGATTCAAATTCTTATTTTTTGGTTTTTGTGAACCCTAATTGTTCTTTTAATTTTTGAAGTTCGTCATCTGCAGCAGCTTCAGTGGTATCTGCAGCTTTATCTAGTTCTTCATCAATAGATTTACTAGCATTGGCAATATCACCATAAGCTTCGGCCAAGGCTTCTTCTTGCGCTATTTTTTCTTTCATACGCTCAAGCATAGAAACCGTGCCACTACTGTCTAACTCTGCCATTTGCTTGTTTAAATTTTTGGTAGCATTACTCACTTTAACACGCGCTTTTAACGTTTTAAGTTCGTTTTCCCAATTATTTATATTGGCCTTTAGCGCTTCAACGTTGCCTTGCATTTGACTTACATTAGCCTCAAACTTTTCAGTTTCTACCTTGGTAGCCTCTAATTGTTTCTCATTGCTCTCTTTCTGCATTAGAGCTTCTTTTGCCAGTCTGTCCGCTTCGGCAGCATCCAATTCTTTGCTGTTGGCCTTCTTTAGAATGATAATAGCTTTATCTTTATATTCCTTGGCTTTGTTCTTATAAACGTCTTGATCGTTCTTAGAACGTATAGCAAGTGCTTTTACTTGTGCAAGGGCCTCTAAACTTTTTTCTAAGTCTAATTTCATGTCCCTAATGCCTTGCTCCGTCATCTTAATGGGATCTTCCATTTTGTCAATAGCCGAATTGGTTTCAGCCTCTCCTATTTTAAATAGTCTTTTAAATATATTCATGATTTTATTGTTTTTAATATTTAGAAAATTCAATGATTTTGTCCGAGTATTCACTCATAAGTAAGCTTAATGAATTGAGACTGGCTTCAAACTCGTTCAAATCCATATTCTCAATTTGTAAGGTGTCCCTGAATATGACGCGGTTTGCAGTTTCATCTAAAACAAAAGCGCCGTGAATGATATCTCTATTCTTCTGAAGTAAGCTTTTAAAGATTTTTTCAGATTGATTGTGAACGGAGAATATAAACTGTTCCATAATCAAAATTGGAGGCGATACTCCTAAAATCAAATTTTTTATTCCAGAATCTTCTTTCTCAACAACCATAATTCCGTCTGCCCTATTCTCTTTTACAATATTAAAATTCAATTCAAGCAGGTAATCTCTAGTTATATTAAAGTGGTTTTTCATTTGTGTTGGTTTTTGTAAGTGGATTCTTAAATTCAATAATACAAAATAATATTGGTGCGTAATCCTAAATTGATAAGAGGAGCGCTAAAATGTAAATAAGTACGACGAACATGATATTGAGTTTTTAAAATTGATTAGACAAAAATTAATAGCTCAAAATAATAGCAATTCAAATAATTATTGCTAATTTTGTTAGACAAATATAATTAAATATTTATAAATTGCAAATATAATTAGCAATAAAATGTCATATTTCGGTAAAAATATTAGGAAAATAAGAAGTTTAAAGAGTCTTAGTCAGCAAGCATTTGCAGAGCTATTCGACTTAAAAAGGGGTACTTTGGGTGCTTATGAAGAAGGGAGAAGTGAGCCAAAATTAGAAACATTGATAAAAATTGCTAATTATTTTAGCATTCCTATAGATGACTTGCTAACAACCGAATTAACGGTAAATAATTTATTAAAGTTCAAAGGTAATTTAACTGTTGAGCAAGACCTTGGTGAGCAAGAATTCTTTATTAAAGTACCTTGTATTACAGCTGTGAATCAGACCGATTATATAAAGTATTTCAGCAAGGATTCTTACATACAAGACCTCCCCTTTTTATCATTACCTATAAATCCAGATAAAAAATTTAGGGCATACACCGTTCAAAATTTAGAAATGAGCAGAAATGAATTAGGAATGTTCCCTAAGGATATTGCTATTGGGGAATGGGTGCCGCCAACGGTATATTCAAAACTTAATAATGGCACCTTGGTTTTTACGGTAACGGAAAAGGAAATCATTTTAAGGAGATTGTTTATTACCAATGATAGTTTTGTGTTACGGGCAGATCATAAAAATGTGGATGATGTAGTACTCCAATTAAAGGAGATTAAGGAAATGTGGCGTGTACGATACGTTTTCTATCATAGATTGCCAGAGACCAATTTTAACATAGAAGAAAAGTTATTTCAATTAGAGAAAGATTTTGATAGACTTAAAAATAAGCGATAATAAAAAAGCCCTCTAATAGTAGAGGGCTTTTTCTTAAACTTGAATGTATATATGTCTTAGATAACTTTAACGTTCACTGCGTTTAAACCTTTGTTACCTTCTTTAAGTTCAAATTCAACTTCATCGCCTTCACGAATTTCGTCTATCAACCCAGAAATGTGTACAAAGTGATCTTTCTCAACTCCTTCTTCAGTGATAAAACCGAAACCTTTTGTGTCGTTGAAAAATTTTACTGTTCCTTTACTCATTGTAATGTAATTTAATTTATAATACTTATTAGGGAACAAAGATGACGCCAATAGTTGACAATGAGCGGTTATTGAGCACTTATATTCTTTTTTTGTGAATACTTTATGAGTTTTGTGCTCAAAATGAATCATTTACTCTCTGTAAAACTAAATTGAGCATCTTTTTTGTTTATGTCCGATGCTGTTTATTGCATGATTTATGAGAAAATCATCAAATATGCTATTACAAATATTGATACATTAGTAGAAACAACAAAAAAAACAACTCATAGTATTCAACAACATGAAAAACACATTTGACTTTAAGAAAGCCATATCAGGTATTACGTGCATTTTATTATTTAGCTTTTGTTTGACAGCCCAAAAACCAAATTATGATATCTCGAAAGATTTATTATTGGTACAGTTAGATTGCAAGACGGATATTGATGATTTACATACAGCTGCAGGTTTGGCTACTCTTTTAAATCACCCGGATTATAAGCATTTAAATTACTATGCTGTTGCTGGTTCTTATGGTATTCAAGAAGGACTTTACGTTCCGCCAAACGAATTAATGAAAATGGCATTTAAAAATAATTGGACAGATGCTGATAAGGAATGGGAAGCATCTGTAGCCAGAGTTGCAAAATTAGTGGTAAAGACTATTAAAAATGGTGGCGATGTTTGGGTAGCCGAAGCAGGTCAGTCAGATTTTACGGCAGATTGGGTAAAGCAAATATCAAATCAAAATCCGTCAATTAAAATAAAAGAACATATTCATGTGGTACAGCATAGTGATTGGAACGAATCTGTAACAGAACCTACAAAGCTTAAGTACACACAAACGGTTACGGATTATCACAAAATTGCTGATGGCAATGCTGTTGGCAATGGTACACCGGGTTTAAAATCTGATGGAAAAGTAGCTTGGGAGACTAAAATCAATGATGAAAAATTAACCAACATTTGGAATACGGCAATACGACTTGGCAATCAGTATAATGGAAAAGATGGCAGATATTTAAATGAAAGCGTAGATGAAGGTGGTCTTGATTTTTCGGATTTAAGCGAGGTATGTTATATACTTGGTCTAATGGAAATAAAGGGTACCGATCAGTTCTTCGATTATTTTCAAGTAAAATAATTAGCTACTTAAGTTTTAAAAAGGCCTCTTGCAGTTTTTTTGTAATGGGGCCTTTTTCATTTTCCGAGTATAGTAATTTATCATCAATCTGTTGAATTGAGGCTATTTGGGTACTGGTTCCTGTTAAGAAGGCTTCATCAATATGGTCAATTTCTTCAACTGAAATAGCTTCTTCTTTTAAAGGTATGCCTAGCGAATTACAAAGTTCAATGACTACTATCCTTGTAATTCCGTTAAGAATATGTTCATTTGCCTTATGTGTATAAACCACGCCTTCTTTAACAAAGAATACATTGCTATGTGAGGCTTCTGTATAAACTCCGTTTCTATGTAAAATAGTTTCGTAGCATTCATGCTGCATAGCTTCTTCATTAAGCATAACGTTGCCTAAAAGGGAGGTCATTTTAATATCGCAACGAGACCATCTAAAATCTTTTCTGGTTATTACCTTGGCATTAATTTCATTGATAACAGGTAATACTTTTGGTATGGCATACATCATTATAGTAGGTTGACATTGTTGCGGAAAAAAGTGTTGTCTTGGGGCTACTCCCCTAGTAATCTGTATATACAACATACAGTCAATAGCTGTCAGCTGAGCAGCATGTAATAATTTGGGTATTTCTTTTTTAAGAATGGCCGCATTAAAATCTATGTTGATTGCTTGTAAACCGTATTGTAGCCGTTCTAAATGTTCTTTCTCATAAAAGAAAGAGCCATTGATCTGTACCATAACTTCGTACAATCCGTCACCAAAAATAAATCCGCGGTCAAATACAGATATTTTTGCTTCCTCTGCATCTACAATACTTCCATTTAAATAAACATTGTTTGGATAACTCATATTATTATATACGTTAAAACATTTTTTGAAATAGTATTGATCATTGTACTAATAAATATAATAGAACAATGCGTAAACTAGGTATTGTTACATAAAAAAAGCAGCCAAGTTGGCTGCTTTTTTTATATATCTAATACTACTAATTAATTGCTTGCAAGCGCTGTATTTTTATAGGAAAGTCTATAAATGGCATCTCCATAATCATCGGATATTAACATAGATCCGTCTTTCAATAGTAATAAGTCTACCGGTCTACCCGTTGCTTTTTGTTCAGAATCGTTCAACCACCCATCAATGAATACTTTATTATTAACAACTTTACCATCCTCTATATCTACCATCATAATTCTATAGCCAACTTTTTTACTTCTGTTCCAAGAACCATGCTCTGCAATAAATGCTTTTCCTTTATATTCAGCAGGGAACATATTGCCAGTGTAAAATTTGATTCCTAATGGAGCTACATGGGCGCCTAATTGCAAAGCGGGATCTACAAAATCTGAACAAGGGCGTAAATCACCAAATTCAGGATCTTTTACAATGCCACCATGGCAAAAAGGATATCCAAAATGTTGCCCGATTTCTGTAACCGTATTTAATTCACAAGGTGGTATGTCATCACCAAGCATATCACGTCCGTTATCAGTAAACCACATTTGTTTTGTATCTGGGTGCCAAGTAAAACCAACCGAATTTCTTATTCCTCTGGCATAAATTTCACGATTACTCCCGTCAGGGTCCATTCTGGTTATCGTTGCAAAACGCTCATCTTCTTCAGCACGGTTACAAATATTACAAGGAGCACCGACCGGTACGTATAATTTATCGTCAGGTCCAAAGGCAATGTACTTCCACCCATGATGGAATTCCGTTGGGTAGTCATCATAGATCAACTCCTTTTCAAGCGTTTTTCCTAGTTGATTTTCTATATTGGGATATTTCCACAAGCTACCTACCTGGGCTACATATAGGTCACCATTTCTCATGGCTATACCATTTGGTACTTCCATAGTATCTAAAACGATGATATTGTCCGCTTTAAAATCACCGTTAGTATCTTGAATGGCGTAAACGGTATTTTCCGTTCTGGTACCAACAAATAAAGTGCCGTTATTGCCCATTGCCATTGAACGTGCGCCATCTACTCCCCTAGCGTATACTTCTATTTGAAATCCTTCTGGCAAATTAAGATCTAACAAGGCCAAATCCGTACTATCTAGTTGTGCTTGATCCGTAGTACCGGCATCACCTTCTTTTTTTGTTTCTTTACAGGATTGTACAGCAAGAACTATAGAAAAAACCATAGCGAGCTTTAAAAATGAAATTTTCATATATAGATCGTTTTCTTTACCGCTAATATACACAACAAGATTAATTACCAATTGTTTATACGTTATTATATATAATTTGTAACAAAAAAAAAGCCGATTCATAATAAAGTAAGAATCGGCTTAAATCAACCATACAATATTTTAAGAGTTAAGACTTTCCATCCATCGCTTTACCAATGAGCGTATCGCCTTGTATTATTTCAAAAGTTTCATTTATAGCAGCGTCATCATGTAACGACCTTACCAAAGTTTGTGCTACATCATCCCTAGTTATTGAACCTTGTTTATTTAATTTGGATTTCAATTCAATTTTACCTGTACCCATATCATTGGTCAGCGATCCAGGCCTTACAATAGCGTGCATTAAATTTTGGGATTTTAAATATTCATCTGCGTTATGTTTAGCTTTTAAGTATTCCTTTAAATCACTGGCCTCTTCAGGATTATCTGCACCCATAGAGCTCAACATGACGAACTTTTTAATATTTGCATCTTTAGAAGCATCTATTAATCTCTTGGCACCTTCTTGATCTACTTCTACTACCTTTTTACCGCCAGATCCTGCAGCAAATATTACTTTATCAATATTTTTAACGGTATGTGACAAATCTTTTTCCAAGTCACCCAAAACCGTTTTTATATTTTCCTTTTCAAATTGTTCTTGCTGTTCTTCTTTACGAACCATGGCAACCGGCTCAAAATATTGTGAACTTTTTAAAAGGTTAACTATTTTTTTTCCTGTGGTACCGTTAGCACCGGCAACTAATACATTTTCCATCTTCAAATTGTTTATTTGCAAGTTGGCTATAATCTATAGTTACCATTAATTCGTAAGAAGAAAATCTTAATGCAATACGTTTAAATTTCATACTTTCTAAATCTACTGTCAAATGAGCTCATAACCGTTTGTTTTGTGCTAAAAGCCACAAATTAGAAAAAGTACCTTTAGAAAAAAGATATCTATGAAAAGTGAAAATAAAGCAGAGACATACAATCCTGATATTACCAGTGAAGATTTACAAGCGCTAGGGGAAAAAGTAAAAAATATTCGTACCGATAATGGTGACGATAGTCAGTTGAACAGTAGAAATCAAAAAGTTGATTTTGCCGGTAAAGATTTAGACGTGCCGGGAAGAAGTTTACATCAAAACAAAAAAGTGAATACTTTAAAAGATGAAGAAAACCAATTATATAGTTTAGGTGGTGCGGAAAATGATAACTTGGAGCATAACAACGATGATATTTAAACAACGTTATTAATAAATAGATAAGGCAGCCAATGGCTGCCTTATCTATTTACAATTATTTTAGTTTTCTTCTGAATAGAACGGATAATCTGTATAGCCTTCTTTTCCCGGAGTATAAAAAGTGTCGCTATCCCAATCTGCTATAGGGTAGTTATTTTTAAATCGAGCTACAAGATCTGGATTTGAAATAAACGGTTTACCAAATGCTACCAAATCGGCATTGCCTTCTTCAATAACTTTATTCCCCGAATCTTGATCGAAACCTGCATTTATCATTAAGGTACCATTATAAAGAGGTCTAAAGTGTTTTGCAATATGTTCTACCGCAAATGGTACATCGGACACGTCATTAAAGGGTTCCGATAAATGTACATAGGCTAAATTGTAATCATTTAACTTCTTTATTAAATATTCAAATGTAGGTATGGTATCTTCATCTAATGTAATACCGAACATACCGTTCAATGATGGGTTGAATCTAACACCGATTTTTTCTTGTGGAATTACTTGTTTCACAGTATCCAAAACTTCAAAGAAGAATCTGGTCCTGTTTTCAATGCTACCTCCATATTCATCTGTTCTATGATTAGAGGTGCCATTAAAAAATTGATGAAACAAGTATCCGTTTGAAGAATGAATTTCTACCCCGTCAAAACCTGCTTCAACAGCATTTATAGCTGCATTTTTGAAATCCGTAACCGTTTGCTTAATATCTTCTAAGGTCATTGCCTTTGGTGTTACAGTATCTTTAAATCCTTCAGGGGTGTAAGATTTTGCATTCGGATTTAAAGCAGATGGAGCTAACGGTAATTGTCCATCATGAAAATCAGGATGGGACATTCTACCAACATGCCAAAGCTGTATAAATATTTTTCCGCCTTTATCATGTACAGATTTAGTCACATTTTTCCAGCCTTCAACCTGTTCTTTTGAATGAATGCCAGCTGTATTAATATAGCCAACGGCGTCTTTAGAAACTTGAGATCCTTCTGTAATTATCAATCCTGCCGAAGCTCGTTGAGTGTAATAAGGTACATGTAGATCTTCTGTAGGTACATTGCCGTCATTTGCAGCTCTACTTCTTGTCATAGGTGCCATGACCACTCTGTTCTTTAGATCTAAATTTTTATGAAATGGGGTCAATAGTGCTTGATCGCTCATATATGTATAATATTTTGTGTATAATTTTTGTCTTACAAAGTTCTAGTAATTACGCCTAGTTTATTGACTCTTATCGTTAAAACATTGTTATAAAACGTATAAAGATTGTAGTGCAAAAGCTAAATTATATTTTTGCCGTTCCAAAAAATAAAACCTTCCTAGAATTTTATCGTAGGTATATAAAAAGACAGCCTTTCTTAATCATTATTTTATGTTAAACAGCAACAATAGGGTAACGTTCCTTACAGCATTTATTTTTTTAATTAGCGCAATTGCCGTAGTAAATGCACAAACATTAAAAGGAACTGTTACAGATACCAATGGTACCGCACTGGAAAATGTAGGTATTTTTAATCAGACCTCAGGGCAGCACAGCCACACCAACTTTTCAGGTATATTTTCGTTGACATCCACTTCGGTTAATGATTCTGTATATTTTTCCAGTTTAGGATATAAAACTTTTATACTTGTTGTAAATAATGAGCATTTAAATAATGGTATACGTGTTTCTTTAAAAGAATCAAGCATCAATTTGGAACAGGTGGTAGTAGTTTCTAAAGTTGATGCTATGAGTAGAATTGTAAACGTAGACGTGCAAAAGGACCCAGTAAAGTCATCCCAGGAAATTCTAAGAAAAGTGCCTGGTCTTCTAATAGGGCAGCATGCCGGCGGTGGCAAAGCAGAGCAAATTTTCTTAAGAGGGTTTGATATTGACCACGGTACGGACGTGGCCTTAAGTGTAGATGGAATGCCCGTAAATATGGTTTCTCATGCACACGGCCAAGGATATGCGGATTTACACTTTGTAATACCGGAAACTATAGATAATATTAATTTTGGCAAAGGTCCGTACTATGCCAATAAAGGTGATTTCAATACCGCTGGTTATGTTGATTTGAATTTAAAAAAGAGTATTGACCAAAACATGGTTTCTTATGAATCCGGACAGTTCAATACCAATAGATTTGTTGGACTATTTAAAGTTTCGGAAAGTAGCAAAAGCAATGCTTATTTGGCTTCTGAAGTCTATTTGACGGACGGACCTTTTGATTCTCCTCAAAATTTTAATAGAATCAATGTCCTTGGAAGGTATCATTATAAAGATATTGGAAAAGAAGAATTAACATTGACCGCTTCCCACTTTCAAAGTAAATGGGACGCTTCAGGTCAAATACCCCAAAGAGCGGTAGATCAAAATCTTATAGGAAGGTTCGGTGCCATTGACGATACAGAGGGCGGACAGACCAGTAGAACAAATATAATGTTAAACCACACTAGGTTTATTGGTGAAAATCAATTTTTAAAGACAAGAGCTTTTGTAAGCAAATATGACTTTGAGCTATTTTCAAATTTCACTTTCTTTTTGGAAGATCCTGTTAATGGTGATCAAATACGCCAGTATGAAGATAGAACCATAATGGGAGCTGAAACTGTTTTTGAGCAAATTGATATTAACATAGGTGCCGAAGATAGATTTAAGTATTCCGCAGGAATAGGATTTAGGAATGATAATGTAGATGATGTAACCCTTGAACATACCTTAAATAGAAAAACGGTTTTAGAGCAATTTGCCTATGGTGATGTTGATGAAACCAATATGTACGGTTTTGTTGATGGAG
This sequence comes from Maribacter huludaoensis, assembly GCF_029350945.1. Taxonomy (GTDB): domain Bacteria; phylum Bacteroidota; class Bacteroidia; order Flavobacteriales; family Flavobacteriaceae; genus Maribacter; species Maribacter huludaoensis. Next base: position 425,358 of record NZ_JARKMS010000003.1, read on the forward strand.
AGTATAAAACGGGAAATTGGACATTTAATCCTTCTGTGCGTTTAGATTATTTCAATTTTGATTATGAAAATAAACTAAGTACGGTTTATGATAATAAAAGCGAAAGTAAGGCAATTGTGAGTCCAAAGTTGAATACCATATTTGCCGTAAATAAAAATTGGCAGCTATTTTTAAAAACTGGTCTAGGTTTTCACTCTAACGACGCACGTGTTGTTACTGCAAACCAAAGTAGGGACATTCTTCCAAGAGCATATGGTGTAGATTTTGGAACAATCATTAAACCAGTAGATAAAATGGTGTTGAATGCTACATTATGGGGGTTATTTTTAGACCAAGAATTTGTGTATGTGGGTGATGCCGGTATTGTTGAGCCTAGTGGAAAGACTAAAAGAATGGGAATAGAAGTTGGTGCACGATATCAATTGTTAGATTGGTTATATCTGTATAGTGATGTCAACTATACCTATGCAAGAAGTACAGAAGAAGAGGATGGCGAGGACTATATTCCTTTAGCACCGGATTTTACAGCAGTTGGTGGATTATCTTTTAGTGATATTGGCAATTTCTCAGGAAACATAAACTATAGATACTTAGGTGATAGAGCTGCTAATGAAGATGATAGTATTGTTGCAGAAGGTTATTTTGTAACCGATTTTAATCTAAACTACCATATAAAAAACTGGACGGTTGGTGTAATTGTAGAAAATCTATTTGATACTGAATGGAACGAAACTCAGTTTGCTACCGAGAGTAGGTTATTTAATGAAACCGCTTCAGTAGAAGAAATTCATTTTACTCCCGGCACACCATTTTATTTAAGAGGAAAAGTTTCGGTAAGGTTTTAAGAAAAGAAACATGAATACCCCAATTAAGGTCAATATATTACGAATGTAATGTATTGACCTTTTTTTAGACCAAGATTTCATGCAAGAAGTTTTTAAGGATTTTAGTACTGGTGGATTACTAAAAATTGGTAACGAAGTTTTGTTAGAGAATTATAGAAGACCAAAACAAGCCGGACTCTATATATTTATTAGAACAACAAGTAGTAAAGCCTTTATAAACGTAGATGGTGTACCCTATACTATTTCTGAGCATAGTTTATTGGCATTGACACCAATACAGTTTTTACATTTTAATGAAGGCAAGCATTTAATTGTATATCAATTTAACCGAGAGTTCTATTGCATTAAGGATCATGACCAAGAAGTAAGTTGTGCCGGATTGTTATTCTTTGGTAATGCGCATATTCCCGTAATAGATTTGGGAGAAAAAGAACAACGAAAGTATGATACACTTCATGAAGTCTTTGTTGACGAGTTAGAAACGGAAGATACCATACAAGCAGAAATGCTTCGAATGCTTATGGCCCGTTTTATGATTATGAGTACCCGTTTACTTAAAGCAAAAGAGGGTTTCAATAAAACTACCGGTGATGCAAAAGTAAATTTGTTAAGAAGCTTCAACTTATTGGTAGAAGAATATTATAAGACGGAACATTCCGTTTCCTTTTATGCCGATAAACTATTTAAATCTCCCAAGACATTATCTAACACCTTCTCAAAATTCAATACTACTCCCCTACAAATTATTCATGAACGCATTATTCTTGAAGCAAAACGCTTATTGATTTATACCGATAAGACTGCAAAAGAAATTGCTTATGATATTGGTTTTGAGGATGCTTCCCACTTAAGTCGCTTATTTAAAAAACAAACGCAACAATCACCTTCCGAATTTAAAAAACAAGTTAAAAAATAATTTTAGGGAAAAATTGACAACACCTAAGGAGAAATTGCAGGTTTTAAGGTTTATAAAGTTTTGATCTTTGTTGTGTATAATTAAAACATCAAAGTCATGAACCTAAAACACACTTCAATTTTCAATTTAATAGAAATATTTACTTCTAAGAAGACAAAAATCAATACTAGCATCAATACTAAAAAACATTGTGAGCATAACCATATATCTGACTACTACTGTGAGTCTAATGAGTCTTCAAAGTTAACAAAAGCATTCGGTACATTTATTTAAAGGAAAAATTGACATGTAGAAAGGAATTCTCTACATGATACCAACGGTAGACCGCATATACCTTTGTACCAGAAAAATTTAACAACCCATCAATAATTAAAAATATTAAAATATGAGCACATTTAATGTTCCAACAAGAGAAGAAGTAAGCGAAAACAATCAGGCAATTTTTGACAATCTAAAAAAAGCATTAGGCTTTGTACCAAATTTATATGCAACGTACGCCAATAGCGATACCGCATTAGAAAACTACTTGAATTTTGCAAATGCCAAAACTTCATTATCAGCTAAGGAGAAAGAAGTTGTCAATTTAGCGGTAAGCCAAGTTAACAATTGTATTTACTGTTTATCGGCACATACAGCCATTGGTAAAATGAACGGTTTTACAGATGAACAAATTTTAGAGCTTAGAGCAGGAAAAGCCTCTTTTGACACTAAATTAAATGCACTTGCAAAATTAGCGAAGAATATTACTGAAAATAGAGGCCGCACTGACGAGAACGTATTGAACGATTATTTTGCGGCAGGTTATACAAAAGCCAATTTAATAGATACAATATCATTGGTTGGTGATAAAACAATTTCCAACTACATACACAGTACTACACAGGTTCCGGTTGATTTTCCTGTAGCACCATCTTTATAACAAATTTTTAAATAATAATTATTAATCATTAAAACGGGGTAACCCACACTAAATTTTAAAAACATGAAAAGAGTATTATCAATTTTAGTTATCGTATTGGCATTTTCTTTCAACGCAAATGCACAAGACAAAATGATGAAGCAGCCAGTTAAGAAAATTGCCTTAGAGCAAACAACAGGGGAATTCACCCAAAAATCAATCACTGTTAGCGAAGGCACTTATATTTTTGACGTTGCCAACAATAATGTGGGTAAAGATGTAGGTTTGGTTTTAGTAAAAAAAGGAAAAGATGCTTCAAAACCAGAGAACCACATTCAAACTGCATACGTAACTGCAGCGGTTAAGAACAACACGGTTGGTCATTCTAAAGAAACGAAATTGGAAAAAGGTGAGTATGTATATTTTTGCCCTTTAAATCCAACACCGCAATATAGCCTTATTGTAGAATAAGGTTTAGTATTGCAATGAAAAAGGGCTATTCATTAGAATAGCCCTTTTTTTATATAAGTTTTTATTTTAATCCTCTGGCGGGTGACCGTGAATATCTTCAAAAACCGTATCGAAATTTTCACGTAAGTAAGCGTTCAATTTCTTTTGGTAATCATCTTTCAACCAACTTAAGAAATTATACGTACTCTTACTAATACACTTTCCGTAAACATGAATACGGTTATCAATATCTTCTTTCAGCAGTTTTGCCAAGGCCAAAGCATCATAAACATCTTCACTATTTTCAATACACATATATGCATGATGGGCAATGGATCGCTCTAGAACAACTTTTGAAGATTCTCCGGCAAACGTAGCAGTTTCATAAGTTTCTTTGATATCAAAGTAAGTATCTTTTGAATTTTTGAACTCGGCCTTAACTTCATCGGAAAGTTCTAGTTTAAAATCACTTTCAATTTCCTCATCATCCTTAATACGGTCCATGTAATAGTTTGGAGACTTGAAGATAGCTCCCCAGTCCAAATCTGCACCCCATGGTCCAAAACGATAAAGATTATTCCCTAAATCAATTACCGTAAATTTAGATTTATTGTTCAAGACCCTAGATCCCCTACCGATCATTTGGTAATAAAGTGTCAAGGATTTTGTTGCTCTATTCAAGATAATGGTATCTATCGTAGGTTCGTCAAAACCGGTCGTCAATATACTTACTGAAGTTAAAATGGCATCAGGGGTTTCCTTGAACCATTTTAATATTTGTTTACGTTGCTTTTTAGTAGCGGTATTGTCAAGGTGCATTACATTTAAACCTGCAGCTTGAAAGGTATGATATACTTGAATGGAAGTTTCTATACCATTATTAAAAATCAATGTTTTTTTACCTTTGGAATGCTTAGTATATGCCTCTAAAAGCTTACTTAACATTGCGGGGCTAGTATATAGATCGGCAGATGATTTTACGGTATAATCACCGTTAGAACCAATTTCAAGGGATGTAAGTCCCATATCATACTGAAATACTTCTGCCCTTGCCAAAAAATCATTGGCTATAAGATTTTCTATGGTTTCGCCAGGTATAAGCTCATCATAGTTTTTGTTCATTGGCAGATCTTTGTTAGAACTCAAAGGGGTTGCCGTTACACCAAGAACAAAAGAGTTTTCAAAAAACTTAAAAAGTTTAGTGAAAGAATTATAGTGGGCTTCATCGATAATGACCAGACCAACATCAGAAATATCCAACTGATCATCATTTAACCTGTTATTTAAGGTTTCAACCATTGCTACATAACAGCTGTAACGCTCTTGGTCATCAAGATTTGCTTTACTGTTTACAACCTTGTTGACAACGCCAAAACTGGTTAGCATTGAGGATGTTTGGTTACAAAGCTCAATACGGTGAGTCATTACCAAAACCTTTTTATTATGGTTTTTAAGGTATTGACGTACTATTTCAGAAAAAATCACTGTTTTACCACCACCGGTCGGTAATTGGTATAGAAGGTGATAATCATCTCGTTCCGAATCGAACTTGTCAAAAATTTGTTGAATAGCTCCTTGTTGATAGCTGTAAAGTTCCTTATCGGTCTTTCTATCCTGTAATTCAAAAACTGTCTCTTGCATAAAATCTTCTCTGGAGTATACAAAGGTAACATTCTCTCTATTACATTACTAATTCATGGGTTAAAAAGGGTATCTTTTGCGACCATATGTAACCCTAATTAATGCTAAACACTTAAATTCTTGCAACAATTGCACTTTAAGTTATATAAACCGGTGGGTATGCTTAGCCAAATGACCTCTGGAGAAGACCGTCAGCTTCGTAAAAAAAGGTTTTTGAGCGAGCTACATGATTTTCCTAAGGATATAATGCCCATAGGTAGGCTTGATGAAAAATCTGAAGGATTGTTATTGTTGACTACAGACGGAAAACTAAGCGATACCATTAATAGATCTGGAGTAGAAAAGGAATACTTGGTTCAGTTAGACGATTTAATTACAAACGAAGCAATAATAAAATTAACAGAAGGAGTTACCATTGGGCTGTTTGGTAAAAAGTATACTACCAAACCATGTAAGGTAACATTGTTAAAAGAGCCGCCACCCCTACCCGATGCCGATGTAAAATTACGTATTGGCAAACACAGGCCAACTTCTTGGATCAGTATAATTATTAAAGAAGGGAAGTTTCGTCAAATACGTAAAATGACCGCTGCCGTTGGTTTTCCCACAGTTCGTTTGGTAAGGGTAAGAATTGGTGATATAGCATTAAATAATATGCAACCCAAAGAAGTAGCGCCTATTTTAGATCTTCAACCGTTTTTCTAGGAATTCGTTTACCTGAGAACCTAGAGAATATAGTTAAACTCTTTTTGGTGTTTATAAAATAAACTCCCGTTAAGAGTACAGCAGATGCAATTATAGACTGTGCACTAATTTCCTCATTTAGAAAATACCAGCCTAAAACCATAGCTACTATGGGGTTGACATATGATGATGTAGCCACTTTCTCTGGTGAAACTATGCGAAGTAAATAATTGAACGCGGTAAATGTCACTATACTGCCAAATATTATAAGTAAAAGCATAGACGTAATTACTGGAGTACTCCATTGAGCAGGCGATATCCAATCTTCACCAAGAAATGTGCTTATGATCATGAGCGATATACCACTGGTAAGCATTTGATAACCGGTATTTACAAAGAAGTTCATTGGCAAATTGGCGCTACCAACAAAAAGACTTCCGTAAGACCAGCTAAGCATGCAAATAAATATAAGTATCATACCTAATACGGCCCCGTCTTTGGCTATAACATCTTCTTGACCTACAAGAAGGAATATTCCGGTAACACCTAAGACAACGCCAATGATGGACATGGGCTTTATTTTTTTACCTTGTAAAATGCGCATCATCAACAAAACAACCAAAGGTTGTGCAGAAACCTCAAGTGCGGCAAATCCACTATCAACATATTTAAGTGCCCATACGACTACTCCGTTCCCAAAAGTTAGAAATAAAAAACCCGCAAAAATGGTGTTCTTAAATTGTTGCCTTGTAATGGTAAGGGAAAAGCCTAATATTTTAGAAATGATAAATATTAGACTACCTGCAGTTAAAAAACGAATACCTGCCAACATAAAGGCAGGTAATTCTGTTACTGCAATCTTATTCCATAAATAGGTTGATCCCCAAATGAAATAAATGGCGAAAAATGACAATACTACCAGAACGGTGTTACGTTGCACTTTCACCATTAAAAATTTTAAAACTAAATCTTCTTAACACGAACGGCGTTCATGCCTTTCATGCCTTTTTCAAGCTCGTAAGAAACCTTATCGTTTTCCATGATTTCATCAATCAATCCGCTAACGTGAACAAAATATTTCTCGTTGTTTTCAGCATCGATAATGAAACCAAAACCTTTTGTAGTATCAAAGAAAGAAACTTTACCGTTTCTTACCGGATCAAATTCTTCAACATCACCTTCTTCTTTCTTTGGAATACCTAAAACAATATCTTCTGCTTCTATTTCCACTTTCATAGCAGGATCTGGCGGTGTATCTACCAAGTTGCCGTTGAAATCTACATAAGCAAGAGGAATACCAGAAGTACCATTTTCTTTTGCCGCCGCTTTACGGGCTAACATTTTTTTCTTCTTTTCTTCGCGCTTCTTTAAGCGTTTTTTTTCTTTTTCAGTTTTATTAAATGTTTGTTGCGATTTTGCCATTCGTAATTTTAATGATAATAATAGATTTTACTATAAAGGGGGTTGAAATACGTAGTGACGTTGATAACCGAAGGAAAGCTTATGGGTTAACTACGATGTCATTTGTTGTAAGGTCATTGCAGATATTAGTTGCATCCCTCTAAAGTTCTACAAAGATATGATTTGTATTTCAATTATTTAGCATTAGTGGCACTCAAACTGCCAAAGTTTTGAAAGACTTAAGGTTAATTTCAATATAAGGATACATTACGCCTATTCTTTTTTCATTTTAGAACCTTAAAATTTTTGATTCTAATTCACCGTAATTCTATTTTATACTATTTTTTGTTAAAATTTTATTTTTAAAAAATAATATAAAATATTTTAAATCAGATACTTACGTAATTAATAAAAATTTATTTGTTAAAAATAGTACCTTTTTATGCATAGTACTGTAACAAAATATAATAATCGTCGTCTTGTATGTATAACAGAATTATTATTCATCAATTAAAAACAATATATTATGAGAACTTTTATTAAAAATACACCAACAGAATCTAGACGAAATGTTTTTTTAACCGCTTTTAGAAATAGTAAGCGCGTACAATGGGTAGCAAGTAGACAGTTTACGCATTAATATTCATCACACATCAAATCAAAAAAACAATCAATCAATCATTAATCCATCTGACTAAACACCGGATATAAAAACGAACATCATGAGAACTTTTATCAGAAATACACCAACGGAAACAAGGAGAAACACATTCTTT
>NZ_JARKMS010000003.1:433068-475738 GCF_029350945.1 Maribacter huludaoensis
AAAAACGAACATCATGAGAACTTTTATCAGAAATACACCAACGGAAACAAGGAGAAACACATTCTTTTCAAGCTTTAAAGCCAGTAAAAGAGTGCAATGGGTAGCAAGTAGACAGTTTACACATTAGAAATTTTAAAAAATTATTTGAGTTAGCTAAAAAAGGGATAAGACCTAAAAGTCTTATCCCTTTTCAATTTATTTTCATGTTTTATTTAATCCTCTAATGAAATTTCTTCCGCTACTCCATTAGGGTATGTAAGTGTTGCAGTATCATCACAAGTGCCATCACCAAAATTTACATTTACTGAGAGTCCGTTTTTAGAAACATCCATATCTCCACTTGATACATAGGTACAGGTTATTTCACTTGTTAACGGATCTTTGACGGTAACGTTATACGTATTTCCTTCAAAAATAACGGTCCAGCTGCCTTCTACACTATACGTTGCAGTTTCATTAAAAGAAATAGTTGTAAATTTTGTACCGCTGTCAGAAATAATAGCACCATCTTCCATTTCAACTGTCATTTCACTGGTAACCTCAAAAGTTATTGCGTTATCACTTGAGCTGGTATTGAACGAAAATGCTCTGGTACCATTAATTTTGGTTTCTCCCACGTAAAAGTCAACATAGCTAGCGGTAAAAGAACTTGTTTCTCCTTGCAGATTATAGGTTACGGCTAAAGTACCATTTACATTATCTGTTCCATTTAACACACAATTATTAAATGTGGCAATATAACCGGTGTCAGTGTAAACGGCGCTATAACACTCATAACTTAAAGTTTTACCTGTTGAACTATTATTGGAAGATAACTCAAATAACGCCAGATCAATACCACCCGTGATGTCGTCTGTCTCTAGAACTGCTTTGAGCTCTGCTTGGGAAAAGTCAACTTCTTCAATAGTGCTATCATCTTCACTACAGCTGTATGCTATTAGTAATACGCTTGAAAGGAATAATCCTTTTACAAATTTAAATGTTAGATTTTTCATGTTGAATTATTTGTAGGGTTGTTTTATTAAAACGTTGATAACTAAACCCTAGTATTGAAAATTTCTATATTAACAAGTGCTGTATTTAATTGCATTACAATAAACGATATTCAAGAACGGTTATAATCGTATACGATATATTATATTTGGTGTATGTTAATTAAAATGAACTTAAGGGATCAAGTGCGAGATTATCTACTGTCAGAGATGACCACTGGTAACCTTAAAACAGGTAAAACCATTAATTTGGCTGCCTTGGCACGACACTTAAAGGTCAGTGTTACTCCTATTAGGGAGGCATTGACCCAATTACAACAATCTCACATTATAAAGGCGGTACCCAACAGAGGATTCATAATTGCAGAATTAGATGTTAAAGAAGCCGAAGATTTGTATGAGTTGGTTGCAAATTTAGAGGTCATGGCCATTGAAAATTCGGAGTTTACAGAACAGCATATTATTGAGCTTAAGAAACAACAAGAAGTTTTTGAAAACGCCAAGGATGCACTTTCTAGGATACGGGCAGATTTAGAATTTCACAGATTGTTGACCAAAAATTACAATAACGAACTTGCATTAAAGATTCTTAATGACTTAAAGACCCGCATTTTCTTTTATGAACGTGCCTTTACGGACGATGATTTTTTCTATAACAAATCTGACAACCAGCATGAATCCATTATTTCTGCAATTGCAGATGATAATGTACCTACCGCTTCACTCCTATTAAAAATGAATTGGATGCTAATTTTAAATTATGTTCAAAAGAAACTTACCGAATAAAATTATTCTAAATCTTGCAATAGTTCTTGCGCAGACCGTGTTACTTTAAGATAACCATTATACGCCCATTTACAGAAAAACACCATGATAACCATAGTAATAGTAAATATGATATATTGCTCTGTTTTTAAACTGGTTAGGAAGACGTTTTTGTTTGATATTATTTTTGAGGTCACCGGCACTATAAAAACCAACCCAATAAGACCAACGGCTATGCCAATTTGTTGCAACCTTAAAAGTCTATTCTTGGTCTTTACGTAAAGTTTTAAGTTTTCTTTATACGAACCATTTAAAATATCGATGTTTTTTATTCTTTTTAACGTAGAAATTACCATAGCAGGTAATACAATTAAAAATGACAGCGTGAGTATACCGCACACCTGTAAATACCAGGTATCTAATTCTTGAAAATTTATGAGTATAACTAAGGCAATAGTAAAACAGATAATGGCTCCTAAAGTTTCATACTTGGTTATGGTCGTAAATTTATTCTGATATTTTTGCTTTGTCATGTCTAATATTATTTGGTTCGTCAATTTCTTTTGATGATTTATTTCGTTGCTCATTTGTGTCCATGCAGACTGTAGTTCTTCTAGTTCCATAATTATTATTTTGTCATGTTAGTTTTTAATTTTTTCTTAATGCGAGAAATTTTAGTGCCCACATTGGTATCGCTTAATCCCGTTATTGTTGCGATCTCTTTATAACTTTTTCCTTCAAGCAAAAGAAAAATGAGTCCTCTTTCTAAGGTGTTCAAGTGTTGTAAATGCTGATATAGTAGCTTTAATCGCTCTTCTAAAACATCGTCTTTATCATCAGATTGAGTGCTGAAAACATCGGCAACAGAAACCGATTTTGGTCTTCTTTTTTTCTTTTTAATAAATGTTATTGCCGTGTTCATTGCTACACGATACATCCATGTGGTAATTTTGGCATCATTGCGAAAAGAATCAAAATATTTCCAAAGTTGAAAGACTACTTCTTGGAACAAGTCTTCTTGGTCTTCCTTATTATCCGTGTAAATAGAGGTTGCCTTATATAATAGTGCCTGGTGTTCACGTATTAATTCAGTAAAGACTTCTTCTTTCTGCATATATAAAAACGTATTTCCCCATTAGTATGCCTATTATCTTTTTTGTCACACTTTCTAATGAATTCTTTTTTAAATTAAAACAAAAACAAGCTAACTCATACAACATGAGGTATATATGTGCGTTTTACTAAAAAAATAAATATAGGTATGCAGTTTTTAAATCGTGAAATTGAGGCGTTAACAAAGAGAAAAACCACACGAAGTTTAGTTAAAAAAGAGATTTCATGTGGTATTTTTCAAGATGTAAAAGATGTACCCGTAGTTGACGAAGCAGAAGTACTTAAAGAAAAGTAATTACTATTTAAATAACGATGTATCTAAACCTGGCACTAGGTTCAGCGCATTTTTATAATATAGTTTTTTAAGTACATCATCCGGTAGGTTTAGACCGTACATAGACCAAAACGCATGATATTTTTTGTAGTACGGAAAATATTCGTCGTTACTCTCTAGCACCCTAAAATAAGTAGGAAACTCTTCTGGTTTCCAACTATCCTTACCAAAAAGGACCCGGTCTTGGTATTTTATAAAGAAAGCTCTTGCATGCTGTGGTTGTCTACCTAATTCGGCAATTACGGCAGATATACCTACACTCATATTCGGCATTTCATCTAGTAGTTCCCCAAGTTTATCAAGATTATTGGCATGCCAGCCCATGTGGGCATTGATAAATTTAGTGTTCGGATGTTTTCTAAATACGTTATGTTGTTCTTGAATGATCTGCTCAAATGGGGCTGGATCCGTAGCAGTGCGTTTTCTTCTAGGATGTGTTTTCAATTCTAACCATCTTTCATTGTTGGCATCCATATCATCCCAGAAAGGTTTTGGGTCTGCAGCATGTATTAATACAGGCACTCCCATTTCTGCACATTTGGCCCAAATTGCATCTAAACGAGGGTCATCTATAGCCAAACGATTCCCGTTGGCATCCTTATTTCTTAAACCAAGGCTTTTAAAAATCTTTAAACCCTTAGCACCATTCTTAATATCCTGCTCTAATTGAGCGGCGGCTTGTTCTCCCCATGCCATATCTTTAGCTCCTTCAAAATCAACATTTGCAAAAACAACAAACCTATTAGGGTAACTTTTATTGATATTATTTATCTTTTCTTTTAGGCTTGCCCCAGATCTACCACTTAAGTTTACCATTATGGCTTCGTTCATGGCATCCATATGAGCAATTAAACCATCTAGTGCTTCTACTGACATGTCTCTTTGATGGCTATGTATATCTATAAAAGGAAATTTTGCTTTAACAATTTCAGATGCAGGTACTACTAAGGTAGATTTAGGATTGTATTCTTCAAATCCCATTTCTTGTGCAGATAACAATGAAGTTACTAGGAATATTAAAAATGAAAATGTGGTGAATATTAGGTTATTACTAGGGTTTATTCTCTGCATTTGTTCTGTTTATTAATTCGTTGTATTCTAATTTAGTGTCTATGTCTATTATCCCATCCAATGTTTCCAAAGAAATTATTGATAATTCATCATTGTTCAAAAGTTCTTTTGCGCCAAAATCACCTTCTAATTGAGATAAATGTTGAAAATATATATTTGAAAACAAGGCGGGCACACCTATTTTCTTATCGTAGTTTGTAGCTGCGATTTTACACGAATTATTTTCAAATACGTTGATCAAGGAATTCAAATAATTATGGTCAAGTAGCGGTTGATCCGCAAGACAGATTAGAATTGCATCTACACTGGGTAATTTCTTTAACAAGGCCTTTACACCATAGGCAATACTATTGCCAAGTCCGTTAGACCAGTTCGGATTTACAATTACATTTATTTTTTTTTCGATCAAATTACATTCTTTACTTATAAGTTTAGCATTTGAACCTAATACAACGTGCACGGATGCAGCATTGCTTTTTTCAACGGTTTTAATTGTTTCCAACAAAAAGTTTGAATCCTTCCAAGGCATTAATTGCTTTATACCGTTCATGCGCCTAGAAGCCCCGGCAGCCATTACTAATACCGCTATATGTAGTTCTTTTTTCAACCCTAAATTGTACTTAGTTTATCTCTCAACTTAACAGGCTGTGTCTTGCGAATAACGGTCAGGATTTCTGACAAAATAGATATAGCTATTTCTTGCGGAGTTTCTGCACCAATGTTCAATCCTGCAGGACCATGAATATTTTCTATAAAATCTAAATCAATGTCCATATCATGTTCCAGCAATTCGGACAATAATTTCTCCCTTCTTTTTATTGGTCCTAAAATACCTAAATACATAGGATGGCTATTTTTTAACCGCATTAAATATTTTAAGTCCTTTACATAACTATGGGTCATTAAAATTACAGCAGTATTATTATCTACAATATCAATATCAAAATCTTCCGGTTCTTGGTTCAATAATGCATCAATTCCAGGAAAATCCGAAATAGTTTTATTTTCTTTTGGAGTCACGGCTATGTTAACTTCCCATCCCATACCTATGCCAAAATGAGCCAGTTGTTTAGCATCGTGCTCCCCTCCTATTAACAAAAGTCTTTGGCAAGGTTGCATTGTTTGATCAAAATGCAAAGCATCTTCATGCTCGGTAGTATTTTCATTGAATACATAGCGCTTTGAGTTAAGTGTTATATGCGTGCCATAATTATTTAAAACGCCATATTCCTTTTTATAAGAGGTACAAAGTTTAAATGATCGGCGTTTTTCAATGACGGAGTTGAAAGTATTTACCAATGTTTCATTTGGAGAAAAATATTCTAATACTATATATAATACACCTTCACAGCCTAACCTAAATCTACCATCATAGGTCATTAATTTAGTCGTTTTATTTTCAAAAACAGATTGGGCCTGAAATAACACTTCCTTCTCTACACAACCACCACTTACAGCCCCGATCATAACACCGTCTTCCCTAATGAGCATACGAACTCCAGGTTTGCGATAAGAAGAGCCATCCAAATCGACTACAGTTGCCAAAACACATTTTAAATGAGCTACTTTAGCATTCCCGTATTCCTTAATTATCTTTTTAAATTCGTGCGTCATCAATCTTAATTTTTACACCTTCTAAAGTAGTAAAATTAAAGCTAATATTCTTAAAGTCTACTTCTCTTAAACCCAAATGAATAAAGGTGTTTCCATATCTTTAATCATGTGTAATTGTAGGCTTTAACAATCTTTAACATTTATTTTTTTATTCTTTATAATTTAAATAAACTTTGTCCGTTCTGCTAGTTGAACCCGTAATAATTGAATATGAAGAATTTTTTAAAAGCATTCAGTGTGTTTTTTATACTTGCCCTAATCGTATCTTGTGGTAATGCAGATGATGATGTAAATTTTAACCTTAATTCAGGCGACGGACTAGGGAAAGGTACCGTGGTAGATGATTGTCTAGGCCTAGATGAAGGAGAACTTGTTTTGTCCATACAAGATCAGTACACCACCCTGCCTGGTAAGGTATCGGTATTTTTCAGGGTATCGGATACCGGAGGAAACCCCGTTCCCGGTTTAACTGCAAATCAATTTACGATATATGAACAAGGTAGAAACGATGACTGTTTTAATACCATATCAACTTCAGAATCATCGGCACGTATATCACCCAACTCACAAATCTTCTCAAATAATACTTTATTAGTGTTGGACTTAAGCAACAGTGTGTTGAGCAGCAGTCTGGAGGAATTGAAATTGGCTTCTTCAAGTTTTATTGAGGCCGTTATGCCAGAAACTGCTACAGAGTCTGTAAAAATGGCAATTTATTGGTTTGATGGTGAAGATGAATTACACCTGTTAAACGAATTGACATCTTCAAGAGAAGAACTTACAGATGCGGTCAACGGCATTACCGATGACATCAGCAATGACCCTTCTACAGATTTGTACGGTGCCGTAATAAAATCGACCGATATTGCATCGGATTTGATCAAGGTAACGACAGAAGGTGGTAAAATAGGTGCAGCATCAGTTGTTTTGTTCACGGATGGTACCGATCAGGCTTCTCGTTATACCGAAGATGCGGCATTGAAGAAAGTAAATGATGCAAATTCCAATATATCTTTCTTTAGTATTGGATTGGGAGCGGAAATAGATACCGATGTTTTGACCGCAGTTGGTAAAACAGCAAGTGTTTTTGCCACGAATAAAGATGAATTAGAAAATACCTTTAGAGATATATCGGAAAAAGTTTCTGAAAGGGCCAATAGCTTTTATCTTTTTGAATACTGTAGTCCTAAAAGAGATGGTAGCGGCGAAAACAATTTAGCCATAGAAATTAACACTGGTTCTAGACAAGGCGCAGTACAGACCAAGTTTAGTGCAAACGGATTTACCGGTGGGTGTGAATAAGTAAAATATCGACAAAATTCAAGAAGAAGCATGAAAATGCTTCTTTTTTTTGCTCTAAAATATAATGAACAACGTACTGATAATCATTTTGTTGAATAGATTTATATACAAATACGATTATTCGCTTTTAACATTTAAACATCCGTTTATCGATTTGTGCCGTATATAAGACCGATTACACTAATAATAATTAAAAAGAACAAAATGAAAAGATTATCCTTAGTTACTATAGTATCGGTAGCACTTTTATCGTCTTGTGTTTCTAAAAAGAAATATGTTGCTTTAGAAGATAACCTATCTCAAACCCAAAGTACTTTACAAAAGACACAAGTTGAGAAAGAAGAGCTACAAGCTCAAATGACAAAGATCGAAGCTCGTGTTGAAGAGTACAATTCAAAAATCAACTCACTGAAAGAGATGAACGATAGCCAGTTCACAAGTGTAGATGATGTTGCCGTTATGAGTAACAATACAAAAGCTAAGATGAGAAATACATTGAAAAATGTAGATCCGGCCAAATTAGCAGGAGCACAAACATTACAAGATTCAATGAACTTGGCAGTTTCTTATAAATTGAAACAATCGATTTCTGAAGAAGGTGAAGATATAGATGTAAACATTGATAAGACTGTAGTAATGATCAATATCTCTGATGAGTTATTGTTCAACACCGCTAGTTACAATGTAAGTAGCAAAGCAAACAAAATTTTGCAAAAATTGGCTGACGTAATCAAGTCTGAGCCAAGTATGGAAGTTATGGTAGAAGGGCATACAGACTCTAGAACCATAAACACACCAATGGTTACGGATAACTGGGATTTAAGTGTAAAACGTGCAACATCTATAGTACGTAAATTACAGAAAGAATACGGTGTAGATCCTTCTCAATTAATTGCTTCGGGTAGAAGTAGCTACTTGCCTTTAGTTGAAAATGATACTAAAGAAAACATGGCCAAGAACAGAAGAACAAAAATTATTATTTTACCAAACTTAGATAAGTTCTTTGCGCTTTTAGATGCAGAGGATACTATGTAAGAATTATAATTCTATACGTATTAAAAAGGCAAGCGATCGCTTGCCTTTTTTTATATTATACATTTAAACCCATTATCTAAATATCATGGCGTTGGGTACCTGAATATCATTTTTTTTCAGGTCTACTAAAAAACCGTTTATAATGGCGTAATCAAACACACCGTCTTTTTCCAAAAAGAAAGTTGGATTGATTCCTGGCATTAAATTCAAATCAGGGACTTCATACTTTGTTCCGATCAAATGCATAGGATAAGGTGAATTGATTTTTTTAGAAGGAAAGTTAGTTACACGCAAATAACCATAACCTTTTTTCAATAGATCATTAAAGTTTAAGCGCCCTACAGTGTTAAAATCATTAAGCGTTTCTGGATATACCTTTGCCTGCCTAATGGTATAACCACTGGCATCTAAAGTTTCATAACCGTAATATGTAGAAAGATCTCCTTGATCTAAAATTCTACTACTATACCAAAAAGAATTATGGTCTGGGTAATCTACTTCTATTTGGTTCATACCCAGGTCAATGGTATACGTATTGCCCATTAGCTCGTATTTTGCACCAACAATTTTCAAATCGAACAGTTTTCTATCGTTCTCCGGTATTTTTTCATAGTCCTCAATACTTATTGATTCATATGATTTTTTAGCAATAGTATAAATGGCGGATAAAATAGACGTATAATTTAACTTTCTTATTTCTTGCTTTTCAACATCTTCTGGAAAACCGCCAGATTCTATTAAAATAGTACTTGTACCCCACTTCTGAATATTATCACCAAAAGCTCTAGGCTCAAAATCGTCATTATATCTACCTACTTGCCCCGGTGCGTATTTTTGTAGAATTTCATTCATAAAGACTATAATTTTCATGGCATTACCACGTGTTTCATTTATATCTTTCTCATAATTATATGCAGGAGCTAAATATGAAATGGTGGCAGGCTTTTCTGTACGTTCAGCATTATAATAGGTGCTTTGATCATGTAAGTTGAACCCAAAATCGGCATTGAGACTATCGCGTACTCTTTTCAAGGTTTGAGATTCCGGGGACTGTAAACGTAGTGCATCTCTATTTATATCAATACCCAATAAATTTCTACGCTGATATAATTCCGCCCCATCAGGATTTAACATGGGTAAAAAATGTACTGTTAAGCTAGCTAGAATAGCCTCTTTCTCTTTTTTAAAATCTGGACTATCAAAGAAATTTAAAATATCAAAAATTGCTTGAGTTGCCGTAGGTTCGTCACCATGCATTTGAGACCATAAAAAAACATTCGTTTCTCCAGTACCTATACTGATCAAGCTTAGATCTTTACCACCAATAGATGTACCTACCGTATTTACCTTAAACTTATCATTAGTAGAAAGCTTATCTATAAGCGGTTGAATATCGGTTCTTTTAATACGTCGTTTACCTATAGAACTTTCTTTATAGTTCTCATAAGTGTCGTATAATTGGGTTGTTATATTATCTGATTGCCCTATAGCAGAAAATGCGCAAAAGCTAAGTATAGAGAGTAATATTCTTTTCATTTATATCTATTTTAATTCTATTAAATTTTGGGTAACTCTTTAAAATCTAAATTTTTCACGGCCTTTCTAACGTCAGCCATAAACTCAGTTCCTGGATCTGTTTTTACAGTACGATAACCATCATCCTTTTCTAACCAAAGCGGATGACTTTCAAAAAGGGTATATTCATAATGACCTATTAAATAGTCAATATCGTACTTATCTTTTAAATACTTTACCAACCATATATTAGATTTCAATTGCGCTTTAGTTAACGGCAACTCTTCTGTTCCGCCCACATTCTCTACACCAATAGCACAATGGTTAAGACCAATGACATGGCGTGCCATGGTAGTTTCCGGTAATAATTGATATATAGTACCGTCTCTATCTACCATAAAATGGGAAGATACGTTTAGGCCACTAACATTTTTAATATCCGGCCTCCAATTAGGTAAGGTTGCGGGATCAAAAGCCTCAAAAGATTTTTTGAACGTTGGTATGACCGTCCAATGCAGCACAATCATCTTAGGTATAATTTTAGGAGAATCCTGTTCTAGACCATACCTGTTTTGAAGATATGCCAAAGTCAACAATTTACGCTCTTCGTTAAAAGTTATAGGGTGCTCAACAATGATTTTGCTAGAAGAGCAAGCACTTAGAGTACCTATTAATATGAGATATAAAATGTGTTGTTTCATTTTTCAACAGTTTCTATACTGTCTTTTTTTGCAGCATAGGATATCTTAATTTTTCTTCTCCCCCATTCTTTGGCCTTAGTTACATTTTCACCCATATAAATATCAATACGGTTGCGCCAACGAGAATGCATTTTATCTTTCACCAAATAAATACCCTCAAAGGTATCTATCTTTACCATAGTATTATAGCTTAAGCCTTTTCTTAGCAAATCTCTAGATACCGCAATCCATTTTTGACCAGGTTTTATAGAATCTCCCCATGCCGTAATTGCAGGATGCTCATAAGATGTTTGGTATGGTAAAGAATTATATGCAGTTGCCGTAACTTCCAGCTCAACCCAGTTATATTTATCATCCATAGATTTCTCAGAACAGCTAATAGCTAGTATCAAGATTAATAAAATGGATTTTTTTTGTACCATACCTACTAATGTAGCTTATTTTCTAAAATTAAAAGGTCTGTATAACTTTCCTTCCATGCTTCGTTTAAATATGCCGGCACGGGAGTAAATGAATAATTTAAGGCACTTAATACCAAATCATCATCGCCATCATTATCAATATCTGCAGCATCCATTAAAAACCATCTGCCCAATTTGGTATCTGCAAAATGCTCGGTAGAAAAGATATAGCGGGAGCTTTGCTCATTTTTTAAATATACCACGTTATAATCCGGGTGCTTTTCATAATCTGGGAACGTAGCCAATACTACAAAATCTACATCTCCATCTTTATCAAAATCATTGGCAATAACCCTCGTTGCACCATTAAGGGGATAAAAAAAGGTTTCCTCAAAATTATTATGACCATCGTTTAAATGGATACGTAAACCATGGTATGGCTTATGGATAATGGATTTATCGGCATTATCACCATTAACCGTAATTATATCATCAAAGCCATCGCCATTGTAATCTATCAGTTCAAACCAACTAGAACCATAAACAGGGTTAAAACGAATCACTTTGTCCATTTTAAAGTTCAAGTTTTCCTTTTGATATAATATGTATATTGCTTCATCACCTTGTGCGGCCATAACTACCAGGTCTTTTTTTCCATCATGGTCCATATCTTTAGCGATAACACGAATTGACCCTGGAACATTAAGCAGCGTTTTATTATTGTAAAATCCAAAGGTATCCTTTTCCAGCAGCGTTAGTTTTCCTTGTAGGTTGCCAAATTCGCTAATAATTATTTCTTCGTTGCCATTATCATTTAAATCAATATATAATGTATGTACCGGTCTGTGCAGCGAATCTTGTAATACTTTGGTAGCGCTACCGCTTCTAACTACTGTTTTTCCCCTTGGTATCTCATTAGGATCCATTACGCCCATATTGGTTACAAAAATACTATCACCAATAATTCGCGCATCGGTTATAGCTAAATTAAAATTGCCCAATAATTCATTCTTTCCTGTTTCCAAGTTGTATGCGGATAAGGCTCCTCTCCTATTACCTGTCAATATTTTATGGTGTAGCGTATCTATCTTTAAAAAAGTATATAGATTACCCTTTACGCTATCCAAAGCAACAGGTTTTGCAATGAATTGAGAAAGTGTTGCATTTTCTATAGTAACAGGATTATTTATAACACTATCCGGCGCCATGCTAACTATGTACTCTACCAATAAATTCCAATCTTCTTGTTTTATAATTGGTCTAGAAGGATAAATACCTGTTTTAATAATAGCAATCTGTTCATCAAAGGAATGTTGGTAATATGGATGATGTTCCGCAGTAATGATTCCTAGTCGCGCGCCCATTTCTGGCAGTACATTATCTTTCCAGATATGCTTAGGTAAATCGTTAATGTTAGGTGCTAAATGGCAGCTTGCACAATAAGTTTTATAAAGAACCACCTCTTTAGAACGGTTTTCAGTATTGCAAGATAAAACTGAACATAGTAAAACAGTATATATGAAAAATTTTAAATGCATTTAAATTTGATGGTTTTATATAGCTAGAATTGGAATAATTGAAGATACCTATACTTAAATAATCTAGCAAGATATAAGTGCTTGCTTTTCTTTAAATTTGTAAGGCTATGAAAAAAGAAAAAAAACCAGATAATGTAGTGTTCAATGAGGACACTCAAGAATATCACGGCAAATTATCACCTTTTGCCACGGGTGTATCCGCTCCTAAAATTACGCCGCCGGACATTACTTCTTGGAAGAATACACATATTGTAAGCGCCAATAACCAATTTAAGGCAGAATATGAGGCACTACAGGCGTCATATAAAAAACTTATGGACAATTTTGAATACAATAACCTTGTATATAGTGCAAAGTTTAGTTTTGAACCCATTGTAGGCAAAGAATACCATTTGTACAGAGCAAAAGATGAAAGTACATTCTTATCACTGATTTTACCAGAAGAATGCAACTTTGATTATTTGGGAAGTTTTAAGCTAGGACCTGATAAGACATGGGAAAAAATGTAGTGACCAAAAAGATATACCAATAGTTCAATAGTGACTTTTATAAAAAGTTTAAAGAATAAAGTGAAAATGAAAAAGCTTAAATGGATTTTTGGTATCGCCTTAATTTGCCTAATTGCCGCAGTATATTTCAACTATCCCAAATTAAATTTAATATCTGGCTATGCTTCTAAAAACATGGCATCAAGTGTTTTTATAGCAGATAGAGACATTGACGGTATTACCTTAAATGACAATAATATGCCATTAATAAAATTGGCAGATACTAAAGTGTCCAATAAAAACAAATCTGCTACAGCTACGGTATACGGACTAATGCCAAGAACGGCCGTTTATAAAGAAGGACTTGGTGCAGTGCTAACCAACAAAGAGTTTTCTAAGCATAATTTTGATATTGTACCTAATAGGTTTACAAAAAAAGACACATTGCCTTTCCTCTACGGTAATAACGGAGTAATAGATACTATTTTAGACAATGTAGCTTACGATAAATTAGAAGTTGCTTTTGAAAATGCTTTTAAAGATGCCGAACAAAAAACAAGATCTCTTTTAGTAATACATAAAAACCAAATTATTGGGGAACGGTACATTGATGGGTTCACGAAAGAAACCAAAATTCTGGGTTGGTCCATGACCAAAAGTATTTTGGCTACGCTATACGGTATTTTAGAATATCAAGATAAAATTGATATGGATTACAAACCGTTTTCAGATGAAATACGCATAAAGAATCCGAAAACGAACATTACGCTTGATCATCTCTTACGTATGCAAAGCGGTTTAGAATGGGACGAGAACTATTTTAAAATATCCGATGTTACGCGAATGTTGTTCCTAGACTCGGACATGACATTGGCTCAACGAAATAAAAAAGTGGTAGCACCACCTACTGAAATATGGAATTATTCATCTGGCACCACCAATTTACTTTCGGGCATACTAAGGGACCAATTTAAGTCGCATCAAGAATATCTTGACTTTCCATATAGGGAACTGATCGATAGAATTGGAATGAACTCTATGCTTTTGGAGACCGATCTAAGCGGTAATTATATATTATCCTCTTATGCTTGGGCAACTACCAGAGACTGGGCCAAATTTGGATTATTATACCTGAATAGAGGTGAATGGAATGGTGAACGTATTTTTTCCGAGTCATGGTCAGACTACGTTTCCAAGCCAACCATCAACTCTAATGGTACTTATGGCGCCCATTTTTGGTTAAATGCGGAAGCAAAGTATGCAGATATCCCTACAGACCTATATTCCGTAAACGGATTTCAGGGACAACGAATATTTATAATACCATCAAAAGATTTGGTTGTAGTAAGAACCGGTCTAAAAGAACAGACCGATGAACAATTTAACACCCTGTTGAAAGAAATTATAGCGTCTATTCGATAAAAGGTTCAAAATTTTAACCTTTTCAATACAATACCACAATTTATAGTCCATTCACCACAGAATTCCCTTGTCTGGCAACAATAGTTTCAGAGAACCCTAAATGATATATACATTTACAGTGTTATTAAAAACGAAATAAAAATTTTTCATTTTCATATAGCGTTCTCGTAAAAGAGTCTGATCTTCACTGATCAGACTCTTTTTAGTTTAGGGTGTTTCCAGTTTCCAGTTTCCAGTTTCCAGTTTCCAGTTTCCAGTTTCCAGTTTCCAGTTTCCAGTTTCCGAAAACTAAAAAAGTTCATTTTTTCTTTAGAAAAAATGAACTTTTTTAAGGTCACCATCAACGGACAACCATCAACGGACAACCATCAACGGACAACCATCAACGGAAAACGGACTTACGGCAGCCAATTATCCTTACCAAAATTAGGCTTACGTTTTTCAAGAAATGCGTTTCTGCCTTCTTTTGCTTCTTCAGTCATATAAGCCAATCTAGTTGCTTCACCTGCAAAAACTTGTTGCCCCACCATACCATCATCGGTTAAATTCATGGAGAATTTTAGCATTTTAATAGACGTAGGAGATTTTTCCAATACCTCTTGTGCCCATTGAAAGGCGGTGTCTTCTAACTCGTCATGTGGTATTACGGCGTTGGCCATCCCCATATCAAATGCATCTTGTGCAGAATAGTTTCTTCCTAAAAAGAAAATTTCACGTGCTTTTTTCTGTCCCACCATTTTAGCCAAATATGCAGAACCGTATCCACCATCAAAGCTGGTTACATCCGCATCCGTTTGTTTAAATATTGCATGTTCTTTACTGGCCAATGTCATATCACAAACTACGTGAAGACTATGACCACCTCCAACGGCCCAACCTGGGACTACGCAAATAACTACTTTGGGCATAAAACGAATCATTCGTTGTACTTCAAGAATGTTCAAACGGTGTTGTCCATCTTGCCCAACATATCCTTTCTCTCCCCTAGCCTTTTGGTCACCACCAGAACAGAAAGACCATATTCCGTCTTTAGTTGAAGGACCTTCCGCAGAAAGTAAAACCACTCCTATAGAAGTATCTTCCTGTGCATCATAAAAGGCTTTTATAAGTTCACTTGTGGTATGTGGTCTAAAAGCATTGCGCACATTAGGCCTGTTGAAAGCAATACGCGCTACACCGTCACATTTTTTATAGGTAATATCATCAAATTCTATTGCGGTTTTCCAATCGGGTGATTTCATAATTTCTAATAATTCTATTATGGCATAAAGATAAGGTTTCGGGATATACTCGTCCAAATCTGTAGGGCCTCATAAAGCTTTGAAAATATAGTTTAACTCAAACGAGTTATTTATCAATTTGTTTGAAACACTGAAATTGACCTATATCAGCTAAGTTTACGCCTAATCAAATAGATCGTTTCATGAAACAATCCCTTTTCACGTTCATAAAATCGCTGCGAGAATTTTTAGCGAATAAATTAAACCAATATAATACAACATTGCCTTATGTAATTACAGTTTTAATAGCTTTGATTTTGGTTGTAGGCGGTATAAACCTCTTCGTTGAATTGACGGATACATTAAAAACAGAAACCCTGGCTGCCTATGATACTGCCATTACAGATTACGTGATTTCTTACCGAACGCCAACACTAACCTCATATTTTAAATTCATGACCAATGTTGGCGACACCTATGGGTATTTGATCGTACTAACTATTTTCCTTTTAGTATCCCTTATAGTCTTTAAACGTTGGAAATATGTAGTACAGGCCACTTTGATTCTTGCTTTGGCCACCATTTCAAATATGATGCTAAAACGGTTTATTGATCGGGCCAGACCGGGAATAGAACATCTGGTATCGGTAGAAACCCTAAGTTACCCCAGTGGTCATGCAATGAGTGCAATGGCATTCTACGGATTTCTTATATTTCTGGTCACTAAATTCAAAATTCAGAGGGTGATGAAATATGCACTGGTCATTGTTTTAATAACAATCATTTTAAGCATAGGTATCAGTAGAATATACTTAGGCGTTCATTTTCCCTCGGATATCGCAGGCGGATTTATTGCCGGATTCATTTGGGTAGTTTTCTGTGTACTGGTTTTTGATTTAATAGAATTATTTAGACGAGATCCAGAGACCTGAGAATTAATTTTAATATAAATATAGCGTGACCTTACAGGTATAAAATAGAGATTTCAATATTTTAGATTAAAAAAGAACTAATACCAATTTTAGAGAAAAGAATACTATGTCTAGAACAAAAATAGCATTGGTAACCGGTGGTAGCCGCGGAATAGGAAAAAATATAGCATTAAAAATCGCAGAAAAAGGATTGGATGTAATTTTAACTTATCACTCAAAAAAAGAGGCTGCAGCAGAAGTGGTCAAAGAAATAGAAAAAATAGGTCAAAAGGCAGTCGCGTTTCAATTAGATACAAGTGACACTTCAAATTTTTCTAGTTTCTTTAAAACGGTTTCCATGTATTTAAATGAAAATTACCGCACAGCTAAATTTGACTATTTGGTAAACAATGCCGGAACAGGAATTTACAAACCATTTCTAGAAACTACAGAAACTGATTTTGATGACATGATGAACATTCATTTAAAAGGTGTTTATTTTCTTACCCAACATGCCGTTGAACAAATGAATGATGGTGGCGGAATCATAAATATATCATCAGGTTTGGTACGTGTAACCATACCTGGTTCTTCTGCTTACGCAAGTATGAAAGGCGGTATTGATGTGTTGACACGATTTCTGGCAAAGGAGTTAAGCGACAAAAAAATTAGAGTAAATGTAGTGGCTCCCGGTGCCGTAGGTACGGACTTTGGTGGTGGTGCAAATAAGGATAATGAAGAAAGGCGTGAAAAAATTAGCAGTAATACAGCTTTAGGTCGCGTTGGTGAGCCAGAGGATATTGGCGGTATTGTAGCTTTTTTATGTACGGAAGATGCAGCTTGGATAAATGGGCAGCGTATAGAAGCAACTGGAGGATTGATGCTATAAAAATATTGATTTACAAGCAGATAGCTAAAGAATAGTTAACTTCTCATTTTAATTATCATTAATTTTAAAACCTGATCAATTTTGTTATTCATGTATTTATTATGAAAAAAACTATACTACTAATAGCTTGCTTTAACTTATTTATTTCCGTTGGACTTGCCCAAAATTTCAGAGGCTTGGATAAAAGTCCGTTGGATAGGGTGTATTTACCGGACCACTTTGCTCACGACATAAAATTTGCTCCAGAAAGAAATCTACCAGATTTCCCTATTTTAAGGATTGATTATAGCAGACCTCAAAAAAAAGGTCGCCCAGTTTTTGACGGTATGGTCAAATACAATGAAATATGGCGACTTGGAGCCAATGAGGCAACGGAGATCAAAGTATACCAAGATGTTAAAATAGATGGCAAATTACTTAGGGAAGGTACCTACACCATGTACGCTTTACCTACTAAAAAGATTTGGACCATAATATTCAATAGGGATATTGATCAATGGGGACATTATAGCTATGACGATAATAATGATGTTCTAAGAGTTGAAGCCCATGTTTTACAAAACGATCGACCAATAGAAGAATTTACCATTCAATTTGAAGATTCTGAACAAGGTGTTGCCGTAATGTATATTGCTTGGGATATGAACAGGGTAGAGATTCCTATAAGTTATTAAAACTATATAGTCAAATTTGAAAAATATACCGGATATATCATTTCAAGATGCCGATAATAAGCACAGTTTTGAGTGTTTAAATCTGACCAAGTTCTTTGCTAGAATCCCTGAAATAACAGACCACAACCCTACCCTACCACACAAAATTCATTTTTTTGCGTTATTGATCGTTACAGATGGCAATGGCACACATCAAGTAGATTTAGAAGATTATACCGTACAAAAAGGATCGGTACTGAAATTGGCAAAAGGTCAAGTTCATGCTTTTCAAAAGAATGCCACATACAAAGGATTTTTAGTATTGTTTACAGAAGATTTTGTGATGAACCACTTCTCAAAATCCTCAATCAATATGATCTCACATCTCTATAATTACCACGTTACATCCCCTATTTCAGAAAATGAAGAGTTAAACCATAGCTTTTTACAGGAATTAAATGAAGAGCTTAGGAATTCAAATGATTATGCTAGAAATAATATAGTAGCCTCTTTGATCAATCTTTATTTATTGAGACTTGAACGGGAATTTGATCAGCAATTGCCCCATAGTAATGCAAAGAATTACACCATTTTCATCAAATTTAAAAACTTAGTAGAACAAAATTATGCTACTACAAGAAATGTGAAAGACTATGCCGAAATGCTTAACATTACTACCAAACACCTAAATGAAATAGTTAAGGAGTTTACCTTGGACACGGCTAAAACCTTTATTGACGGTTACGTAATTCTTGAAGCAAAAAGATCAATTGTCAGTACAGATAATGGCTTTAAAGAAATAGCGTACGAAATTGGCTTTAATGAGCTAACAAATTTCACTAAATTCTTTAAAAAAAATACTGGTGTTTCTCCTAAAACATTCAGAAACAGCTTAATATAATTACTCATATTTACCATTCTTAGCTTCATATTGATAACAGAATACCACTATTGCCATTTTAGTTTTGCAGTGTAGAATTACACTTAAAATTAACTAAAATGAAAACTATGAAATCAAAATTATTCGCAATTAGTCTGTTTACTATGGCAATAGCCAGCTGTAACAGCCCAGAAAAAAAAGTGGAGACTGTTTTAGAAGTAACCAGTTTCAATATCAAGACCACCGTAAGTGAATTGGAATTTAATAAACTTGATGCTGAAATAGAAGAAACTTTTACAAGTAAGCAGCCTGGTTTTATTAGACGCCAAAGCGGTGTTGACAAACAGGGAAGATATGTGGTATTGGTATATTGGAAATCACTTGCCGATGCAGAAGCTTCAATGAATAAATTTATGTCAGATGGGTCTGTTGCCAGCTATGCAGGTATGATCGATGGTTCTTCAATGAAGATGTCCCGTTTTACAATAACCGATGAATTTATAGCTACGAATAGCACATTTACAGAAGTAATGACCTTTAAATTAAAGGAAGGTGCCAATGTTGAAGCTTTTAATACGATAAACGACCGGGTTGGACCAGAATTCAGTGAAAAACAAACCGGATTTTTACAACGAATTACTGGGTTTAATAAAAAAGGAGAACAAGTTGCTATTGCGTATTGGGATACAAAAGCGCATTCAGATGCAGTAATCAATGATTTTATGAATGCCGCGGTTGCTAAAGAATTCATGGGGATGATGGATCAGTCTACCATAGATATGATCAGATTTCAATCACTAACCTCTTTAAAGAACGTAAAATTATCTAATAAAGACAAAGTAGTTGCATTATTGAACAGCTTTAATACAGGTGACCAAACACCTATTTCTTACATTAATCCTAATACGTACATTCAGCACAATTTAGATGTAGCAGATGGCTTACAAGGTTTTGGTGAAGTAATGCAACATGCCCCGGAAGGCGGATTTAAAGCAAATGTACTACGTGCGTTTCAAGATGGGGATTATGTGTTTACGCATACTGAATATGATTTCTTCGGACCAAAAGCAGGATTTGATATTTTTCGATTTGAAGATGGAATGATCGTTGAGCATTGGGACAACTTATTACCTGTTCAAAAGCCAAACCCAAGTGGAAGAACTCAATTTGACGGCGCCACTACTTTGACCGATCCAGATAAGACAGAAGCAAATAAAGCTGTAGTTAGAGGTTTTATAGAAAATGTGCTTTTAAATCATGAAATGGATAAGGTAACCAACTACATCAACCCAGCAACCTACATTCAACATAATCCCGCTGTGGCAGATGGTTTAGATGGTTTTGGGGCAGCAATGAAATATTTTGCGGATAACGATCTGGTAATGCAGTATGATAAACTACATATGGTTTTGGGTCAGGGCAACTATGTGCTTAGCGTTAGCGAAGGTAAATTCGGTAAAGGCGACCATACCGCTTATTATGATTTATTCAGATTGGAAAATGGTTTAATTGTAGAACACTGGGATGTTATTGCTACAATACCTGCAAAATCTGAATGGAAAAACGAGAACGGAAAATTTTAATTCCCTCTAGAGAGTAAAACAACTCAGGGCAAGCCATGAGGCATTCAAAAGAAACAAACTTCTAAATTAAAGGCAGGCCTCAGGGTATTATACCCTTTGGCGGTGACAATAAAATTCTTAGCAAAGGAATAGCCGTTAACACGGTTGTTCCTTTTAAAAGGTTCAAAATATGATAATTGCAGCACAGCAAAAAATAGCAGCTACATTGGCAAATTTGTATGAAGATGCCAAATACGATGATATAAGAATAATGAAGGCTTTGACGAAAAGCACTCTAGGACCTATACGACCCATACATTTTAAGGATACCTACCTGGCCATCTCAAAAAAGCAAGGAGAAGATATAGTACATCTTATTAAAGAAAATGGAATTAAAAATATGGTTGAATTCGGTTCTTCATTCGGTATATCTACTTTGTATTTAGCCGAGGGTATTCTAGAAACAAATGGCAGTATTGTTACCACCGAACTTATAGATTCTAAAGCAAAAAAAGCCATTGAGAATTTTAAAAATGCTGGTGTTGATCACCTAATAGAAATGAGAATTGGCGATGCTATGGAAACACTTAAAGGATATGCGGAACCTATAGATTTATTATTTCTTGATGGATGGAAAGATTTATACCTATCCCTTTTTCAAATGCTAGAACCCAATTTCCATAGTATAACAATAGTATACGTGGATAATGCGGAAATGCACGATACAAAACGATTTTTAAAAGAAATGCAACAAATCAACAAATACCATTTAACACCAAAACATGACGGTAAAGTGGTTATCATTAATTCTAAATAACATGAGTGATATAAAAATTTGCCCAACATGTGGCAGTAAGTCAAAATTCAAAGAAAAAGATGGTGTAACCACGTACACCGCAGTGCAAGATGATGAGGCATTCAAAAAAATTGGTCAAATGAAAAAGGCAATGCAAAAGTTTAAGGACAAAGCAGAAGCTTTGGAAAAAGAATTGAACGAACTAAAAGCCTCTTTATAATATGCCATTTATAAAAAAGAATTATGGTTGGATCATAGTAACCATTCTTGCCATAATACCTATGTTCATTTTAAGTACTATGTTTAAAATTGATACTTCTAATGGGTTTGTTTTCACTTTAGTTGAAAATGGAGGTAAAGAAGGCATGTCAACTTTAGAAATGTTATATCATATCACAGGTGAATTTTCAATAAGATGGATGACCTCCGTGTTGACCTGTACTCCGTTTTTTATCCTGTTTGGTATCCATAATCTATTTGTAAGACAAGCTATGGGTATAGCTACGGCTATATGGAGTCTGTTGCATTTTGTCATATTTATTTGGGCAGAAGGTTTTTCAGAAACCTTTACCCAATTCAATTATATAGCCGGATTCATAGCCGTTTTAATATTGATTCCGTTGTTGTTCACTTCAAGCAGAAAGTGGATGAAAAAATTAAAACGAACATGGAAAAAGCTTCAAAGTTTGGCATATTTGGCTATTATACTTAGCCTTTAACACGTAGCTATTTTAGAGAAAACATGGATGGTTTATGCCATAATTGTTGGTATTGGCTTTTTCATTAGAATACCGATAATAAAAGAGAAAATAATCGCATTAAGAACAAAACAAGTAAAGCTGTAAATGAATAAAAATACTAATACTATGAAAATAGCAGTAACATCGGCAAGTGGAAAATTAGGTGCATCAATTGTAAAGCATCTTATCTATTTAATAGGAAAAGAAAATGTAATCGGCATTGCCAGAACACCTGAAAAAGCTACATATTTAAATGTAGAAATCAGAAAGGGAGACTACAATAACCGCGAGGATTTTAATGAAGCATTACAAGGTGTAGATGCCGTTCTTTTGGTGTCAGGTATGGATGAACCTCAAAAACGAATTCAGCAACACAGAAATGTGATTGAAGCTGCCAAACAAAATGGAGTACAAAAAATAGTGTACACCAGTATTGTGGGAGATGAAATTAATAACGCCTTCAGCCCTATTGTAGAAAGCAACCGCCAAACAGAAAAAGACGTACAGAATTCCGGACTCAACTGGGTTATTGGAAGAAACGGAATTTACATAGAACCAGATTTGGAATATATAGATACCTATGTAAAAGAAGGAAGAATAGAAAACTGTGCCGGTCAAGGAAAATGTACCTATACCAGCCGAGAAGAACTAGGTTTTGCCTATGCAAAATTACTCGTAGAAAACAAACATAATGGCAATATTTATAATTTAGT
Source organism: Maribacter huludaoensis (assembly GCF_029350945.1). Classification (GTDB taxonomy): domain Bacteria; phylum Bacteroidota; class Bacteroidia; order Flavobacteriales; family Flavobacteriaceae; genus Maribacter; species Maribacter huludaoensis. The sequence continues at coordinate 455,724 of NZ_JARKMS010000003.1, forward strand.
CGGCGAACCCGTTACACAAAGTGAGTTGGCAGAAAACATCAATAAGGTGTATGGTACTAACTTGATCTATAATTCAGTAACAATTGATAGTTATGCAGCAGATAGAAAAGCCGCATTAGGTGATTTTATGGGTACGGTAATTGCAGGCATTTACGAGGGAATTAAAAACGGTGCCAATGATGTACACTCAGATTATGAAAAGGCTGCAGACAGAGAGCATAAAACACTTATTGATATGATTACAGAATTCAAGAATGATCAGTAACGGCTAATAATCTATTTTGCCATACGCATAGTGCAATCTAATAAACTATTAAAAAATGTATACATTATTTTAATTCTACCAGTTCACAAAAAAGGGATAGGAATACTAAACTAGTATAGTTAACTTTAAGATACTATTCATCATCAAAACTATCTTAATGAACATTGCTGTATTCAGTACCAAATCTTATGACCAAGAGTATTTTGAAAAGTATAATGCCGATTATGACTATAATTTTTCATTTTATGAAACCGCTTTAAATCCAGATACTGCCAAACTTTCGGCAGATTGCAATGTGGTATGTGTTTTTGTAAACGATGTAGTCAATGAAGAAACTATTAAAATATTATCCGCCAACGGTATAGAACTAATAGCACTACGCTGCGCTGGCTACAACAATGTAGATTTAGAAGCTGCGGAGAAAGAAGGCATAAAGGTAGTAAGAGTACCTGCCTACTCACCAGAAGCGGTTGCAGAGCATGCCTTGGCTTTAATATTGACCCTTAACCGTAAAACACACAAAGCTTACAACCGGGTCAGGGAAGGCAACTTTTCATTAAAGAACCTTATTGGTTTCAACCTGAGCAATAAAACCATAGGTATTATTGGAACAGGAAAAATTGGAGCAACATTCGGTAAATTATTAAAAGGTTTTGGTAGTAAGCTCATTGCATATGACATTGCTGAAAATGAAGAATTGGTAGCTGCAGGAGTAGAATTTTTACCGCTTGAAGAAGTATTTCAACAGTCGGATATTATATCGTTGCACTGTCCTTTAAACAAACATACCAAGCATATCATCAATAAAGCATCTATTGCTAAAATGAAAGATGGTGTTATGATCATCAACACCAGTAGAGGTGCCCTGATCAAAACGGAAGATGCCATTGCCGGACTTAAAGATAGAAAAATAGGATATTTGGGAATCGATGTTTATGAGCAGGAAGAAAATCTGTTTTTTGAGGATCATTCAGAACATATCATTCAAGATGATATGATATTGAGACTATTAAGTTTCCCTAATGTGTTGATTACATCGCATCAGGCATATTTTACAAAAGAAGCAATGGATCAAATAACTACGATCACTTTAAACAATATTAAATCATTTGAGACAGGTAGCGAGTTAGAAAACGAGGTAAAGTAACGAATTTCAATTTTGGAGGACATGAAGGCATTTACCAAGTATAAATATGGCGGTCCGGAGATTCTTCAAATGGAAGAAGTTGCTAAACCGGTAGTTAAAACCAATCATATTTTGGTAAAGGTAATGGCAAATTCCGCTAACCCGGCGGATTGGCATATTCTACGGGGAAAGCCCTTTTTTGCTAGATTTTCGTTCGGACTTTTTAAACCCAAGGATGCTATATTAGGTGCTGATTTTGCAGGAATTATAGAAGAAATTGGTTCTGGCGTGCAGCATTTTAAAATTGGAGAACATGTATTTGGTGAAATGTTAGGTGGTGGTGCTTTTGCAGAATTTGCTTGTGTTCCGGTCAATGTCTGTGCCAAAATGCCAGAACATGTAAAATTTAATACCATGGCGGGTGTTCCCATTGCCGGTCTAACAGCTTATCAGGCCATAATTACGCATGGTAACATAAAAAATGGAGAATCTGTATTGATTAATGGGGCATCTGGTGGTGTGGGTCATTTTGCGGTCCAAATTGCCAAGGCATACGGAGCACATGTTACGGCTGTATGTTCTTCCAGAAATTCGGACTTTGTAAAATCAATGGGCGCAGATAATATCATCGGGTATGATAAGGAAGATATTCACCAGCATAAAGGAGATTATGATGTAGTCATTGATGTTCATGGCAATCTAACACATTCCGATTACACACGAATGGGCAAAAGAGGTGTTATGGTCGGTTTTACTACTATAGGACATATGTTTGCCGTTTTATTGAAAAAAGCTTTCAGTAAGTTCCCATTAACCCAATTTACGGCTGAAGCGAATACTAAAGATTTGAAAGTTTTGGCCTCACTTATTAATGAAGAGCGCATCAAGGTCCACATAGAAAAGTCATATCCGTATACCCAGATACCTGAAGCAATAGCACATATTGAAAAAATGCGTACACGAGGTAAAGTGGTAATGGTTTGGAAAGATATTCATGAATAGAAGGTTATTCTCCATTATCGCAATAGAAATTGTCCTATAATTTATTAATTGTTTAAACTATTCCTATCTTATAGCTTTATACCTTATGAACATGAAAAAATATACAATTGCCCTAGCATCGTTAGTAACAATTATTTGTTTTACGAATTGTAAAAACGCAACAAAAAAAGCGAATGATGCTCCTATCGAAAATGATGCAAAAGAAATTGTTTACGCAAGTGAGGTAATACCGTTCTTTGATGATTGGAAATTAATTTTGGGCGATGGTTCAAATGCGGGAATAGCCAATAACTTTGAAAATAAGGATTTCTTTTACGTTGCCAATGACGGCAAGGATGATTGGGTAGTTTTTAAAGCACCCAATGGTGGCAATACCCATGGTTCTTCAAATAATACCAGAACCGAACTGGCGCAAATTAAAAAGTGGTATCCTAAAACGGCAAATGATAAACTAACGGCAACTTTGAAAGTAATGAATGTTTCTTCAACTGGTGATGCCCGTGTGGCAGCAACCCACTCGGTAGTTGTGGGTCACATTCATAGCGCAGATGCCTTTGAAAACGAGCCATTGAAAATCTTTTACAAAAAATACCCAGGTCATACCAAAGGATCTGTATTTTGGCATTATGAGATCAATACCGCGGGCGATGATAATTCTAAGAGATGGGACTACTCTACTGCTGTTTGGGGCAATGATTTTTCGGTAGTTGGTGAAACTGTGGATACCTATCCTGCGGAACCTGAAGATGGCATAGCGCTAGGTGAAGAATTCAGCTATGAAGTTGTTGTAAAAGACGGCATTATGAGCTTAAAGTTTATGAGTGACGGACATGAAACCAAAACGTTTACCAAAAATTTACTGGAATCGGAATACCCAACGCAGGCGGATATACCTGAGCAAACCAAGAAATTGTTTTTCCCTATTGGTCAAGATGGTATGGAACGCAAAGAGGCATACGCTGGTGAAGGCTGCTTTTTTAAATTGGGCGCTTATAATCAAACCAATGGAAAATCTCCAGATGAAAACATGAACTGGTGTTCAGGTGCAGAAACCCATGGTGGCGATATTCAAAAGCAATATGCCGATGGCAATTATGCAGAAGTTTGGTTCAAAACCGCTAGTATAGAAGTTAGCGATGCTGCAGTATCAAATGAAGGGTATTTCTCTAAAAACGATGATTACAAATCAAAGTAAACCTTTAATACTTATTTCGTTACAATTTTAAATTCAAGTTTTTCAACTTTTGTGGAAATTTCTGATCTACCATTTTTTATGGTAAAACCACCTACTAGATAATGTTCATTGTTGTAGTTAACTAATTTAGCACTTCTACGACTTTCATAAAAAGGAGTATCCATAGTGCCAAAAGTATCGGTAAGAACGTTATAGTAATAAAAATTTAAAGTAGACGGATCAGAGATGATATTTCCTTCACTATCAACCGTAGGAACACCACCTAATCCAAAAATGAAATAATCTCCAAATTGACAAGCAACACCATCATCTAAAAAATTTTCGGTTTCTAAACTATTTATTGTTTCAAAAGCTGTAAAATCTTCATTGAAATTAGAAATTTTCATACTTTCCCAACCACTTAGACTAACTATATAATTGGTATTGTTCTTTGTAAAAGCGTTGGATGAAATAGGATACCAACCACCATCATTAGAATAGGTGCTATGTATGTTCAGCTCATTGGTCAATAAATCATAAACAAAGATATTTTCTTTACCGTTTGTTTGATCTACGAAATAAACCGCATTATCCTCTTCAACATAAAAACCTTCCTTGGAAAAGATGCCTAAAGTATTGGTAAGTACTTGTACTCTATCCCAGTTTGCCATCTCAAAATCGTAAGTATATAATCCTTTTCTAACAAGCCTATACCATTTATCATTACGAATAAAATTAATTCCTAATTCATAATCAGCATCCGGTGTGTCATCATCCGTTGCAATTAAAATCCATGAATTCGTTGCAAAATCAAACATATACGTTTCGTCTTCCACGGTGGTATACATTTTGTCCCCATGCACAAAACAATCACCAATACTTTTACCAAACGTATCATCTACCAATGTTGCTCCTACAAAATCAATACCCTCAACAACTTCTTTTTCTTCCTTAGTTTCATCTAAAATTAGAACATCGTCTTCTGTATCGGAAGAACAGGAAAATATCAAAAATGTCAAAAGCAAAAAGGTACTTTTAATAATCTTATTCATAGTTACTTCATTTATAAATGATAAAAATTGTTCGCGGTTAACAATAACTATTTTTTAACGAAGTAAAATTGTAATTATTTCAAGGCACTTAAAGATGTCGTTAATAACTTTACACAATACTAATACATTATTGTTTTCTATTTTTTTGAATTTAGCGAACTTAGTTGCTCACCAACGGTTTACAATTATTCCATGAGCAGTATTTCCGAGATATTACAAGAAATAAGAAGTAAAAGTCCTTTAGTTCATAACATTACCAATTATGTAGTCATGAACAATACCGCCAATGCTTTATTGGCTGTCGGTGCATCTCCTGTAATGGCACATGCTAAAGAAGAAGTCAAAGATATTGTTGCTATTTCTTCTTCACTGGTTATCAATATGGGAACACTGAGCAAAAAATGGGTAGAAAGTATGCTAATGGCAGCAGCACAAGCCAAGGCGACCAATACCCCTTTTGTTTTCGATCCGGTTGGCGTTGGTGCATCTGCATACAGAACGGAAGTGGCACAGAAGATCATAGAGACAGCAATACCCAATGTAATTCGTGGAAATGCCTCGGAGATAATGGCCTTGGCTAAATTGACCAATTCCACTAAGGGTGTTGATAGTACTATGGATACCCAAGATGCCATTGAAGGTGCTACCCTACTTGCCAAACAACTCAAAAACACCGTAGTGATCAGTGGTGCTATAGATTACATCATCACTGCAGATACTGTTAATAAAATAGGAAATGGAAGCCCGCTTATGGCAAAAATTACCGGTATGGGCTGTACGGCAACCGCTATGGTAGGTGCTTGTTTGGGTGTTGAGGAAAATACACATTTAGCTGCAGTTGCGGCAATGGCCATAATGGGTGTTGCAGGTGATATGGCAAATGATAAGAGTGCCGGTCCGGGCAGTTTTCAAATGAATTTTTATGATAGTCTACACGAGCTTTCCCCTGAAGTCTTAGCGGTAAAAGTTAAGACGAATGCCTAAAACAGATTATACTTTAATGTATGTTACCGATGATAGTATTAGGGACGATAATACCTTTTTTACTATTCTAGAAGCTGCTTTAAAGGGCGGTGTAACATTTGTACAATTACGTGAGAAGACCTGTGACACGGCTACATTTTACAAACGTGCCGTTCATGCAAAAGAGTTGTGTGTTGTTTATAACATTCCATTGATCATTAATGACCGTATAGACATTGCACTAGCAGTGAATGCAGACGGAGTTCACATTGGACAAACCGATATGCCATTTATCGTTGCCAGACGTCTACTAGGAAAAAGTTCCATTATCGGACTATCGGTAAGTACTTTGGAACAAGCTATAAAGGATAATGCCCAAGCCGCAGATTATATTGGCATCTCCCCTATTTTTTCAACGGATACGAAGACTACAGATTTAGCAAAACCTTTAGGGATTTCGGGTCTTAGATCAATACGAAAAGTATATAACAAACCTATGGTCTGTATTGGTGGTATCAACAAAAATAATACGGAAGAAATTATAAGCAATGGAGCCGACGGTATTGCCGTAGTTTCCGCAATTTCAAAAGCAGTTGAACCTCTAACGGCAACAAAAGAATTAAAACAAATAGTATGCAAGACTGGTACACACTAGTAAGACAAGAAACAGATTTTATTCTAGAAGCAATAAAACAACAGCCCTTTATCAAAGAACTGATGAACGGCACGCTATCATCAGATGTATTTCAATTTTATATCAATCAAGATGCCATGTATTTGGCGGAGTATAAAAAAGTACTTGCTACAGTGGGTGTTAAGTGTCAGCATGAAAACGACACACAGTTTTTTCTGGATTCGGCAACCGGCATTATTCATGTTGAAAATGCGCTACATCAAATTTTCTTGAAAGATCATCGCTTAACACACGAGCCCTCGCCTACTTGTGAACTGTACACTAGTTATTTAACACGAATGGTAGCAAACCATTCATTAGAAGAATCATTGGCAGCCGTGCTCCCCTGCTTTACCATTTACAAAGAAATTGGGGATTACATTCAAGAAAACCAAACCAATAAAGCAGATAATCCATATCAAGATTGGATAGATACCTATGGTGGGGAAGAATTTGCTGCTTCGGTCAATAATGCGGTAGCCATTACTAATAAGTATGCGGAAAATGCTCCGGAAGAAGTTTTACAAAAAATGAAAACAGCTTTTATAAAAGCATCTAAATTGGAATGGATGTTTTGGGATAGCGCCTATAATAAAGAAGCATGGAAGATTTAAATAGAACCTATAATAGTGTGTTAAGTATTGCTGGGAGTGATTCTGGCGGTTGTGCCGGTATACAAGCGGATATTAAAAGTATTAGCGCCTGCGGAGCATTTGCGGCAACGGTAATAACGGCCACCACGGCTCAGAATACGCAAGGTGTAACAGATATACACGCTATACCCATTGCACATTTGGAAAAACAACTGGATGCCGTATTGAGTGATATTTATTTTGGCGCCATTAAAATTGGTATGCTCCATTCTTGCGAGGTAATCAATATGGTAGCGGCTAAGTTGACCGAGTATAAAGCAACTAATATTGTATTGGACCCTGTTATGGTAAGTACATCCGGTCATAAATTAATTACGGACGATGCTATTGAATGTTTAAAGGATTTTCTGCCAAAGGTAAGCTTGATTACGCCTAACATACCCGAAGCGGAATTATTGATCAATGAAAAAATCAATGTGGATAACATGAAGGCTATGGCACAAAAAATTGGTGAACAGTTTCAAGTCTCCGTTTTGTTGAAAGGTGGTCATGTGGATAATGATTCTTTTATTATGACCGATGTTTTTTATGTTCATGAGACCAAAACAGTAAAAATCATCACCAACCCAAGGGTAAATACTACTAATATACATGGTACCGGTTGTAGTCTTTCTTCAAGCATTGCAGCTTATTTAAGTTTAGGGTTTTCTATGGATGAAGCAATTACAAAAGGGTGTAATTACGTAAACCAAGCTATTGCAGCGGGTAAAGATAAAATCTTGGGTCATGGCAATGGTCCTATTAATCACTTTGGGATATAATATAGCTATAAGAACAGCAATGATTTTTGATCCTTTAATAGCGCACGTCAATAAAATTGTTCATTTATCAAAAGATGAAGAAGAAGAATTTTGCAGCTATTTTCATCTAAAGACTATTGATAAAAAAGATTTTATTTTACAACAAGGTGAAATCTGCAAGTTTGAAGGTTTTGTGCTAGAGGGTTGCTTTAGAACCTTTACCCTGGACAAAAAAGGGAATGAAAACACCTTGTTCTTCGCCGCAAAAGATTGGTGGCTTATGGACATAGACAGTTTCATGAACAACAACCCCTCAGAATTGAACATTCAGGCTTTAGAGGATAGTCAAGTGCTAATTATTAACAGAAAGAACAAGGAGCAACTATACGCGGCAATACCGTCTGCAGAAAAATTATTTCGCATCATGTTTCAGAAGTCCGTCGTGGCATGGCAGCGCAGGTTGGTGCAAAACCATAGCTTAACGGCAAAAGAAAGATATCTTCTCTTCACATCTACCTACCCGGAAATTGCTTCTAAATTAACGGATCGGCAAACTTCTAGCTATCTCGGCATCACACATGAATTTCTAAGTAAAATAAAAAAACAGCTTTAAATTTCATTAAATTAACCATAGTTGAACAAGTTCAACTTTATTCTCGGTACTGTTTTCAATTTTTGTAAAGCAAAACAGCATAGAGAGGTATGAAACAATTACTAAAAGTAAACCGACTGATACTTACATTATTATTTTTAATATTAATGGATGACGCTTATGCGCAAGTAACCTACAACATTACCCATGATGAAGCTTTAGAAGTGTTACTTGGAGCAAAATCAAAAGCGGAAGCCGATGGCGTACTTGTAAATATAGCCGTGGTAGATGCCGGTGCTAGCCTAAAAGCGTTTATAAGAATGGACCAATCTTTTTTAGGAAGTATTGATGTAGCGATCAAAAAGGCAAAAACGGCGAGGTATTTTAATATGGATACCGGTGAACTGGGCGAACTGACACAACCTGGCGGTATTATTTATAATATTGAACATTCTAATGACGGACTCATGACTTTTCCCGGTGGCTATCCCATTAAAAACAAGCAAGGAGAAATCATTGGGGCAATTGGTGTTAGTGGCGGTACTATAGATCAAGACAGGGAAATTGCCATTGCAGGTGCCAAATACGTTTTAAATTAAGCATACATAATGACGATGAACAACAAAAAAATCATGAATACATTTAAATATCTGCTTGCTGCAATTTTCGCGATAGCGCAGATAGGCAATGCACAGTCTACGGATGATTTAATGCTGTACAGAAAGGATTTTAAAGCCATTACTGGTGAAAACACTGTTTCTGTTACCAGTTATGAAAAAGGCGGTAAACATTATGTATTTGCTGGCGGTGTGGGCAATATAGATGTGTATGGATTAAATGAAGACGGAATTCTTTCTCCCATAAGCGACCATGAACTGCATATGAAAAAAGGTCCGGCACGGGGTATGGTAGCCACCCGTATTAAAAACAATGACTTTTTATTTGTAGCTAACAAGCATGGTAATGTAATTGAAAGCTTTAAAATATTGGATTCTGGATCATTAGAACGTACGGCATTGACCGAAGATACGGAAGATACCTATTTGGGCACCGCCATTACCTTACAGGTAGTACATATGAAAAATGCTTCTTATTTGTTTGTTGGCGGACTAGAGGAAAACCCCGGTCTAAGCTGTTTTCAAATTCAGGAAAATGGAGCGCTTACCCACGTACAGTCAATGAAAGATGATGAAACGGTACATACAGATGGTATTATTGGCATGTATGTGCATCAAATAAAAGGTAAAACCTATTTATATACCGGTGGTTTTCAGGACAATGGCGTTAGCAGCTTTAGGGTGTATGAAGATGGAACGTTCAAGAATATAAATAATATAAGTGACAACAAAACAGATCGTTACCTTACGGGCACTTACCCCGTTACCGGTGTTACCTTAGAAGATCAGCATTATGTAATTGTAGGTCACAGACATCATAAGTACTACAAAAGGGGCAATTTTATAAAAAGAAAAGATTTTGTGTACCATGGAGATGGTGTAAGTGTTTTCAAGGTCGATAAGAAGGGTGCATTAGTACCACATTTTGTTCTGAAGGATGACGAGAGCACCAAACTATCCGGACAAACAAGAATAGAAGTCACTTCGGTCAATACTGATGAAGCGGTATTGGCGGTAGGCACTAGAGATGATGAGGCTGTACAATTGCTAAAGTTGAATAAGGAAGGGATTCTTAGCCCTATGAACTATTTGGAAACGGGGTATTCCATTTATTACGGTTTAAGGTCGCACTCCATTGGCGAAAAGAATTTTCTCATTGCAGGTTCGTTTCGGTTCGATTTACATAAATTAGTGACCTACAATGTACTGCCTAAAATAAATAGAGATCATAAAAAATTGAGGCACGTGGTTCATTTAAAATATAAATCTGATGCCACCAATACGCAGATAAAAGAAGCGGAACAAGCTTTTGTAGCCCTTAAAGACCAAATTCCACAGATTACGGCATTGGAATGGGGTATAAATGATAGTGAAGAAGGCGCCAGCAAAGGTTTTACACATACCTTCACGCTGACATTTAACGATGAACACGGTAGGGAAATATACCTTTTTCATAAAGCTCACTTAGATTTGGTAGCCAAAGTAGGACCTATCATTGCCGATGTTTTGGTAATGGATTATTGGACAGAGGAATAGTCCAACATCAAAAACACCGTGAATAACTTGATTATAAGTACGGTGACATGTAATTGCTTTGTTTTTTAATTATATCGACCTTTAGTTCTTAATCGCTACATGGAATTTAAATTTCCATTGATTTAGCACAGGCAGGTACTTTAATAAATGAAAGTAATTGAGATACCATCTTCTTTAGGAATACTATCCGCTTCCTTGTATGATAATACTAAGGAAGATACTGTGTTGATCATTGCCTCGGCTACCGGAGTAAAACGGCAGTATTACAGCAAGTTTGCTACATATGCCCAAAACAATGGCGTTACGGTAATCACATTTGATTATATAGGCATAGGTAGTTCATTGAATAAACCTATAAAAACCATTAAAACCAATGCTGCGGATTGGGGAGGAAATGACATAGAAAGTATACTACAATACGTTATAAATCACTACCCAAATTCTAGAAAAGTAATTCTTGGACATAGTATTGGCGGTCAACTGATAGGGCTGGCCAAATCTTCCAACACATTGGACAAAATAATTTTAGTTGCTGCACAATCAGGATATTGGAAATACTGGAAAGGCATGGGAAAGGTAAAAATGTGGTTAAACTGGTATGTTCTTTTTCCATTTCTTATCACCACTTTTGGTTATCTAAACGCCAAGAAACTAAGCGGTATGGAGAATTTGCCAAAAAATGTTGCCGATCAATGGCGGAACTGGGGCAAGCATAGCAATTATATTTTTAGTGATCCATCCATCAATGAAACCCATTACCATACAATAACTGCCAATATTGCTGCGTATAGTATAGCTGATGACGCCTTTGCGCCAAAAGAGGCCGTTCAATGGATGACAGCACAATACAAGAACGCAAAGAGCAAATCATACCATTTAAGACCAAGCGACTATCAGGCAAATAAAATTGGTCATTTTGGTGTCTTTAGGGACAAGTTTAAAACGACTATTTGGAAAGCAATTTTGAATGAAATATGTAGTTCTTAATCTATGGAAGAGAAGTTAAAACAACATATTCAAAAATTAGTGCCTCTTACAGATCATGAATTTGTAAAGGTGCTTTCATACTTCTCATTCGAAAATTATGGTAAAAAGGATTTTCTTATCCGGCAGGGAGAAAAAGTAAATCACTGTTATTTTATTGTCTCCGGACTCCTAAAATTGGTGTTGGTAGACCAAGATGGTAAAGAACATATTATTTCATTTGCTATGGAAGATTGGTGGGAAAGTGATTTTTCCGCCTATTTCATGCAAACCAATGCTTCCATGGCATTACAGACAATTGAACCCACCAGTGTATACGCTTTACCCCTTGAAAATTATCATGCCTTGTCATCGGCATTTCCAAAAATGCAGTGTTTCTTTTTAATGAAATCAAATTTAGGTCATATCGCCTCGCAAAATAGGATTGTATCTTTTCTAACATCAGACGCCAAAGGTAGGTATGAACAATTGCTCAAAACACATCCGGCGTTATTTCAACGCGTACCAAAAACCTTGTTAGCTTCTTATTTGGGTGTATCACGAGAAACACTTAGCAGATTATCCTCTTAGCCTTTCCTAGTTTTTATAATTGTGATGTATGTCACACTTGAACGGTGCTTTAATTCAAATATTTGTAGTGTAAAAATGAACACCAAATATAAAATAGCATGGAACGAAGAATAATTAATCCCTGGGAATGGCAGAATGAAAGAAGTTATGTTCAAGCGGTTGAAGTCGTAAAGCCCGAAGCAACGTTGTACATCTCCGGTCAAACAGCCATTAATGATGCCGGTATATCAAGTACTGGCAATATGAGAAGCCAACTTACGGACACCATAAGCAATTTAGAAAAGGTCATTGATGAAGCTGGGTATGCATGTAAGAATATTGTGCGATTAAATATCTACACCACGTCATCAGATGATTTTTTTGCCTCTTTCGATATTTTTCAAGACTGGATAAAAAAGCATGGGATAAAACAGACCAGTACCGTTTTGGAAGTTAAAAGCCTATTTGAAACCTTAAAAGTTGAGTTAGAGGTTACTGTGGTGCGGTAATTATCGTTATCAAACCAAAACAAAAGCTTCATTTAATTTTTGATGTATCTGCAACTAAATTGCTTTCGTCATTCTCGTTTTATACTTTTGATTGACTTTAATAGCAGCTATGGAATACGCAGAAAATATATTGGGAACAATTGGTAATACCCCTCTTGTAAAGATGAATAAGCTTACGGCAGAATTGCCTTGCCTAGTATTGGCAAAATATGAGACCTTTAACCCTGGTAACTCGGTTAAGGATCGTATGGCCTTAAAGATGATCGAAGATGCTGAAGCAGATGGAAGATTGCAACCTGGAGGCACCATTATTGAAGGTACATCTGGCAATACAGGTATGGGTTTGGCATTGGCTGCCATTGTAAAAGGCTACAAATGTATTTTTGTATTGGCGGATAAACAGTCCAAAGAAAAGTGCGACATTTTACGTGCCGTAGGTGCAGAAGTGGTCGTGTGCCCTACTGCTGTTGAGCCAGATGACCCACGTTCCTATTATTCGGTTTCCAAAAGATTGGCGAAAGAGACGCCTAATAGTTGGTATGTAAATCAGTATGACAACCCAAGTAATGCAAAAGCCCACTACGAAAGCACCGGACCTGAAATTTGGAAACAGACCGATGGTAAGATTACCCATTTTGTAGTTGGTGTGGGTACCGGAGGCACAATTTCCGGTGTGGGCAAGTATTTAAAAGAACAGAATCCCAATATAAAAGTTTGGGGTATAGATACCTATGGTAGCGTTTTTAAAAAATACCACGAAACGGGAATTTTTGATGAGAAAGAAATCTACCCTTACGTAACCGAAGGTATTGGCGAAGATATTCTACCCAAAAACGTAAACTTTGATATTATTGACGGATTTACCAAAGTAAGCGATAAAGACGGTGCGGTATACACCCAGCGTTTGGCAAAGGAAGAAGGTATGTTCTTGGGCAATTCTGCAGGTTCTGCCATTAAAGGCGTTTTGCAGTTAAAGGAACACTTTACCAAAGATGATGTCGTGGTGGTTTTATTTCATGACCACGGTAGCAGATATGTTGGCAAAATGTTCAATGATGATTGGATGCGCAAGCAGGGCTACATAGAATAGCCCTACCCTAGCCATTTTTACATTTGTTCCACGAACTTCAAGAAGACCTCTTTATGGCGTTCTAAGTCCATATTGGGGGAAAGCGACACACGGGCGATATAATCCTTATCGTCCTCTTTGGTGGTACCCTGTGTTGACGTTGCCGGTATGGTCCAATAACACCCTTTCAATTGTCCGTAGCTTACGCAATACTTACTTTCATCAGGTATTTCGGTAATCATTAAATCGATCAACAGGGCGTTCATCTTTCTTTTGTACGCCTCCTTTTCTTCTGGAGTATTCCCTTTTGTAGGTAGGTCCAAAGAAAAGACCGATGGCGTAAAACCTTCCTTTGCCAATGCCTCTGAAACAAAATTGATTTTCGCCGTAGGCAATGTTTTTTCTATAAAGGAAACAAAGTCTCGTGTATTGATATAGGCATCATGAATTCGCTGCATCATAGACGGCATTTGTTTTGCTAAAATTTCATATTGCAAATCCGTAGCCTCATTATCACAAAGGGCTAAGTGCAAGTGTATTTTTTCGATCAAAGCCTCCGCTTTTTTATTCGCTATACAATATCCGGCGGTACACTTACCACCACTTGGAAATTTAGAACCACTGGCAAAGGAAATGGTTCTAACGGTTGACAAAATATTATCATTACCTAAAAAATGGACATTTGGGCAAAACGTTTGGTCCAAAATAAACACGGGATCAATAGCCTCGCTCCCAGTATCGGTTTTTCGTTTCGCACTTAATACAGCCCTTAGTTTTTGAAGGTCGGGAACTTCAACTCTCGGATTCGTTGGTATTTCCGCAATAATATAAGGAATGGCATCTTGGGCAGCTATTTGTTCCAAAACATGATCAATGCTTTGCACCATATCATTATTACCATCTACCAGTAAATCCACAATTTCTATGGCATCGCTACAAGCGGCAACGCGCCTTGCTTGATCATTGGTACCACCGTAGCAATTTGGTGGAACCACAATTTTAATGGCTTTGCCCTTATGGTTTTCCAAAGCGTCATGCATCAAGCCCATTAGAATCGCATATTGAACGGATAATCCGCTCGATGCTACCAATGGTGTGGTCTGGCTGCCACTCACCTCTTGTATCAGATCCAACACGGCAGCTTTTTGCTCCGTTGTGTTGGTGGTTACCGAATTTTCATCCGGTAGTTGCACCAAAGATCGTAAAGCGTTCAAACAATTATGAGGTGTCATGGCAACGGTTTCCCTACGTCTAAAATGCTGAATATCTGAAACATAATGTATGTTGTCTGCACCGTTGATAAGCAAAACACTTACCAATTCTTCATACATATTAACGTAAAAATCAATATGTGATGATACGCTTATTGCTGAATTTTCATGTTGCTGTGAGATGAAAATGGTACTGCCATTGAACGATTCCACATCAGCGGGACTAGCTACTTTTTTCAGCTCAAAAGAAAAACCGTAGATGTTTTTTAGCACATCAATATCAAATGCACTTGGGAGCTCTTTGGTGTATGTGATAAGCGTATTTCTGTGCGCTAAAAGGTTTGTTCTTAAAATGGCTAAAATAGGTGCCGTCTTGGACTGAAAACTGATTACCTGTTCGGCCGGCAACCCGTTGATATTCCCAATGGCCCATTCTAAAACACAGGACAATGGATGACCGAGACGAATGTAGTCATACGCCGTAGGTAAATTACTCAATGCCTCAGTACTGGAATTCTCCTCTTTTGCTAGGTGAATAAACTGGTCTAAAAACTGGACTTTAGCCAGTTCTTCATTGTAGATATCCAACCGATGCGTGGTTAAGTTCAACCAATCTTGTGGCATATGTTCAATGACCTTTGTAATATATGCTAGCATTTTATTCACTTCCATTCTTAGCAATTTATTTAAAGCTCGAAATTACGTAATAATTGGTAGTGTTTGGTGTTCAGTTGGCAGTATCAGTATGCAGTTATAGCTCCACATGTTCGTTGATAACTCTGCATAACTCATTTTGTAAGTACTTGCGTACGTCTATTGAAAGTTAGAACTTAGCTTTCTCTCCCCGAAAACATGATATAAACATGCTAAAGATATTAAATCTTCATTTGGCAAAACATTAGACCTATTATAATTTATATGACAGAAATAGAACATTTAGAGGAAATAAAGAGAAATTATACGGACGATAGTTTAAATGAATCAGATACAAGATTAAAAATTATCGATACTATTTTGGTAGATGTTTTAAAGTGGCCCAAATCTACAATTACTACAGAGAAATACATCAACGGAAACAGAGCTGATTATGTTTTAAAAAATGAATTGGAAGCTCCAATTTTAATTGTTGAGAGCAAAAGAGAAAACGTATTTTTCGAGCTTCCTCAAACTGCTAATTCAGATAAAACTTTTGAAAAAATTTCTGTAGAGAAATTATTGACTGATGATAATATAAAAACAGCAATGTTTCAAGTAAAAGAATATGCAGAAGATTTAGTGTGTAATTATGCATGTATTTGTAATGGCAAAAGTTGGATAATCTTTAAAATTAGTTCTAATACAAAACCTTGGAAAAAACTACCCGCATTTGTAATTAAGAATATAGATTTCTTCTTAAAAGATTTAACGAAGTCTATTAATATTTTAGGTTATCATTCAGTCATCAAAGATTCATCACTAACTTTAAATATTGGAGTTAGTAAGAAAACATATAAGGAAATTTTTTATCCTAAAAATAATATAACAACTTATGATACACCTGTAAATAACAATCATTATGCTGGCTCACTAAAAACTTTATCAAGAGAGTTTCTTGGACCAATACCAGAAAAAGATTCTTCATTTATGAAAGCTTGTTATGTACATAATAAAGGTAAAAATGATTCACTTCAAAAAGATGTCCAAGGTTTTCTTCACGATTCAATAACCCCATACTTTAAGAATCTTGGTTTTAGAGATTTTACAGACAATAAAGAAGGTGGTGCATTTGGTACTCGCATTTCTAATATTGTCAAAAATGAGCATATTAACAAGGTAATGATATTGTTTGGTGGTCGTGGTGCAGGAAAATCAACATTTATTAAACGTTTTCTGTTTCACGAGCAACCAATAGAAATCGCCATGCATTCCAAAGTTGCACTTGTTCCACTATTATTTTCATCTCAAACTAAAGAACAATTAACAAATGAAATATGGCAAAATACTTTTGAAAGTATTGATACAGAAAATCTTAGGTTTGAATCAAAAGAAACACTACTAGAAATATTTAAAGAAGAATTTGAGATATTTAAAAGACAAATTTTATCTGATTATAAAGTTGAATCCAGTGAATATAAAAAATTAACAACAGAATTTATTAGTAATAAACTTAAAAATATAAAGGTTTTCTCAGAAAAAATTGCTGCATATTGGATGAGCAAAAAGAAAAAGCTTGTAGTTTTTATCGACAATATGGATCAGTTGCCAAATGAACTACAAGACACTTGTTTTTTAACTGCTTCAGAAATCTCTGAAAAATTAGATTGCCTAGTAATAGTATCTATGCGAGAGGAAAGATATTTTGATGCAAACTCGCGTGGTGTATTAGATGCATATCAAAACTCTGGCTTTCATTTGAGTTCACCTGTAATACCTGAGGTAATCATAAAAAGAATTGATTATATCCTTGAAAATTTAAAATTCACAGTTGATATAGAGTCTGAATTTGGAATAAAGAATACAACTGATTTAAATACAATTGTTTCTTTTTTAGAGATTTGTAGAAAAGAACTATGTAGAAAAACATCACCATTAAGCTATTTCTTAAGAATAGCAACGCACGGAGATGTTAGAAAATCATTAGAGTTTTTTAAAGGTTTTTTGACGTCTGGCTATACCAATATTAATGAGATGGCACCTCATTCTAATTGGAAATTTCAAGTACATCAAGTTATCAAACCGATGATGATACCTGAAAGAATTTTTTATAATGAGAGTAATAGTAAAATTCCAAATATTTATCAATTAAGAAATGACACATTGAGTTCTCATTTCACTGGTTTAAGAATTCTACATTACCTTCATAATAAAAATGGAGATAAAGGTTCGAAAGGGTTTATTGATATAAAATATTTAATTCACCAATTTGATATAAAATATGATTCAAAAATGGATTGCATCAAACACCTATCTCTCTACTTAGAAAAGGGTTTAATCGAATCAAATAATAGGCTTGAAACATTTACAGATAATGTTGACCAAATTAAGCTTACTGCATTTGGTAATTACATCTACGATTATCTAGCGTTTAATTTTGCATATTTGGACCTTATTTCCTTGGATTGTGGCTTGTTTGATGAGTCTTTAAACAATTCAATGGTAGAAAGTGCCAATAGTGAATTGAAGTTATATTACAGTCATAAGTATATGGCGAGAATTAAAAAAAGAATAGATAGAACAAGGGAATTTATCGATTACTTAGAAGGAAGTGAAAATCAAGAATTTGAAGATCTAAACCTTGGTGATTCTGAAATGAGGTTCATTCCAAAACTAAAAGAACAAATTGAAATACAAATTGATGGAATTTTGAAAAGTGCTAATAACAAAAAAAGTATTGAAGATAGCCTGAAATAAAAATTACCAAAACCATTTATATGTAAAATAGCCTAAGTCTTTATTAACATGTTAAACTATGGATTTTCAGAAAGTCGCAAAATTTTAAAATAACAGATTCGAGAAAATAAGTAATTGGAAAAACTCAAAAATATAGCATATGTTTTATCAGAAAAGATGTTTGTTCTTTTTAAGACTATTTTACATATATAAAACAATATGGTAATTAATCAATTTACGCCCTATTCTTCTCCTCAATCCATTTGCTCATAAACTTGGTGGCACTCATGGTTTGATGCTGTAGTAAGGCACCTATAAAGTTCTGTTTGCGGTGTGTAGTTATATGCTGTTGAAGCTGTGCTATGCTGTTTGCAAGTATGTTTTCTAGACTTGTTTTATTGTATAAGGTATTGATCAAAGTTTTGGCTTGATCTTGTGCGGTTTGCCATGCTTCTTTTTTAGTGTATAAGCGAACTGCAGCTGCTACAAAAGCACTGTGGTCATTTTCTATATAACCGTTCCAATCCAGAATACCATGCATACCTTCTGCGCCCAAAGTGGTGGTTACGCTGGGTGTGCCGTTTTGCATGGCCGAGAGTAATTTCCCCTTAATACCCGCACCAAAACGTAGCGGAGCCAAGCATACTCTGGCATTTTGCATGATAGCATCTACATTATCCGCTCTACCATGTACCAGAAACTTCTGTTTTGGGTTGTGCATTTCCATTAGCTGCTGAGGCAAATAAGCACCGTAAATATGCATAGTTGCCTCGGGCAATTGTTTGTGCACCAATGGCCAGATCATAGATTTTAGACATTTTACGGCATCTATATTAGGGGCATGTTTGCCTCCGCCTATAAATATAAAATCTTGTCGCTGTTCAAATGTTTTCCAAGCGTTATCATTACCAATTTCATCGACCATAAAAGGAAGTAACAACAATAGATTTTTATCTATTTTGAGTACTTCCGTCAATAGATCCATTTCATAACTAGAAATGATCAGGGACAAATCGCATCGATATATACTGGCAATTTCCCGTTTGGTCTTATCATCGGCTAACCAAGCTTCTGTAGTAAATGGAATTTCTTTTTTAAAACAATGCTCCCGTACATGACGTAGCGAATGCAAATCTTCGGTATCCAAAATACGAAGTGCTTGCGGACAGTTTTCAGCAACACGCCACCCAAATTGCTCTTCGGTCAAAAAACGATCAAACAGCACTACATCAGGATTTAACTCTTTTATAAAAACATCAAAAGAACTATCGTTCATCTTGATCTCTGCAGTTTCATATCCAAGCGCTGCCATATCCGCTGAATACGCTGATTTTGAAGCCGCAGAAGCAATCGTAATTCGGTACCCTTGGTTTTTAAAAACCTGTAGCAGTTGCATCATACGAACGCCGGCCGCAGTAGAAGCAGGTTCTGGCCATACCAATGCGATTACGAGAAGGGTTTTGGGATGTTTTTGTACGTACAAAGTCCGAAGTATTAAGTACAAAGTACGGGAAATGGTTGTTGGTTGGCAAGTTTATTACGTCATTGCGAGGAGCTTTTCGCGACGTGGCAATCTGTTGAATGAATGCAACGGATTATCAATAAAGTACTATTGTCAGTTCGAGTGGCTTTTTAGTTAAAGCATAGTGGAAACTAGAAAGGTGCCTGCCTGCCGGCGGGCAGGTATCGAGAACCTTTGGTACACGAAATAGTTCTCGATACTAATTTCTCGTGCCTCGAAATTCACTCGAACTGACCATACGTTTATAGATTGGTATTGCAGATTAAAACCGCTGTCATTTCGAGTGGCTTTGGAGTTGAAGCATAGCGGAAACTAGAAAGTTGTATCGAGAACTTTGGTACACGAAATAGTTCTCGATACTAATTTCTCGTGCCTCGAAATTCACTCGAACTGACCATACGTTTATAGA
>NZ_JARKMS010000003.1:475838-512973 GCF_029350945.1 Maribacter huludaoensis
TTGGTATTGCAGATTAAAACCGCTGTCACTTCGAGTGGCTTTTTAGTTGAAGCATAGCGGAAACTAGAAAGTTGTATCGAGAACTTTGGTACACGAAATAGTTCTCGATACCCTCCTACTCGGCGGGCACGCTAATTTCTCATGCCTCAAAATTCACTCGAACTGACTGAAAGGTGTAAAGTGAGAAGTACAAAGTACGAAGTACGAAGTCTTAAGTAGTTTGGTTTTACAATATGTTAAGTAAGAATTGAGAAAATAGAAATTAGAGTATAGACTTTTTGTTCTATGAAATTTAGCAAAGCTAAATTTCCAACAACCAACAACCAACAACCAACAACCAACAACCAACAACCAACAACCAACAACCAACAACCAACAACCAACAACTAATCCCCCGAAACCCCTATTTCATCAAGTACCACTACTCCATAATCCGTTTGGTCAAAAATAAAACTGATCGTAGTGATCTCATCGACCTTAAGTGTTGAATTTGCTGCTGAAAAAGCTTTCAGGGGAATATGAAAGGTCTGTAATTGAACTTCCCAATCTTCACCGATCATTTCCTTATCCAAGAATCCGAATTTGGTAAAGCGGGTTTTTAAAGGTTTGGTTATGCCTTTGATATCACTCACTTTTACCATGCTTGTTTGTCCCGTTTTATCGGTAAGCTGTATGGTGAAATCCAACTGCGGTACTTCACGTTCCTCAGCATCTTCTTTTGCTTCTTTCTGCTCATCGGTCAAATTGAAATCCAACCATTCGTGATTGCCGGCGCCAAGGGTAAACTGTAGACTTGTGGTATTTCTAAAAGGGATGGAATCGGCTTCTGAAAGCAAGATTTCATACCTTGCTTTATCTGAACTATTATCGGTATTCTCATAATCCCATCCCAAGATAACGGCATTGTTCTCTTGGCTACCTTCATCACGTGTAGGTAGGTTTTGTTCTTTCCAAAGCGCCATATTCGTAGCTGATATCTGCGTGCTATCTTTTGCCGTAGTAACATCTATATCTTCTTCAAAATCGGCAATGGTATGAAAATTAGAAGCTTCAAAAGAAGTTAGATAATGCTCCACAGGCAACCACTTTTTGGCGCTAGCGACGTTCTTAAAAATAGAAAGGTATTCTTGATTGTTTTTTAAAGAAGCCTCTGCAAACGCGCTGATAAATACTTTGGCAGCTTCTTGCTGTTCTTCTTCTTTTAATAAGGGTTGTAAATTCAATAACCATTTAGACGGAGCTCCAAAATCCGAATTTCCCCAAGTAGAATTGAACTGCCCATGATTGGCATGGTGAATATATACGCCGGCCTTAAATCTTGAAATAGAATCTGTATACTGCAACCGGCGATAAGGTCTCATACCCCAAAAGCTCACTTCATCCGCATCATAAGAACCTTGTATGCTCAAAAAATTGATATTTTTCAATACTATTTTGCGATCATACCTATAGTCTGTTGGTGCTAGAGCCACGACCCCTTTGATATTAAAATTAAAATTAAATTTCTCTTTGGCCTGATCAGGAAAATAAGGTAGCGGATTATAGGCTGCCGCAATAGAAACCGCCTCACCACCACGGGAATGCCCCACAAGCATAATATTGTCCAAATCAACTTTATGTACCAGCTCATGACCCTCTTGATTGTTCCAAGTTCTCCATTGCTCCAAGTGCTTTAACAACAACCAGGCACGGGCAGGCATTTCTTTTCCCCTAAAATCACCGGACCAATGACCGTTTAAAAAGTTCTCATCTACGGATACCGCTATAATTCCCCTACTAGCCAATAAATTCCCTAAAAAACCATAACCATCATCAGAGTAATCTATCATACTATGATTGCCATGTACAATTAAGGTCAAAGGAAAAGGTCCGTCGCCCTCTGGCATATATACTCTTCCATTTAAAGGAAAGTTTTTAGCCCCAAAACCCCAATACTGTTCGCGCCATTTTTTCTTTTTATCCTTCCAATCGGGAATTAACAGGGAACCATCAACAGTAGTTGTTTTAAACTTTACGCCGCTTGAAAATTCCCCTCGTTGCTCATCTGTACCGCTGCCATAGGTAAATGTTTTAACGGTATAAGAACCTGCTGCAGCTGGATTATTGATCGATACTTCTGGAAGTAATGACCGACCTTCTTCGGCAAAAGCAAGAGGTGTTTCCTTTTCGTACGGATCTGTACCATCATTTGATAAAGCATAAAATACATACCCCACAGCAATGAAAGTGATGAAAAGAAAAAGACTTGAAAATGCGTTACGTTTTAGTTGATACCTGTATAAAGCAATGCAAAATGCAATACTCAATGCTATGATGGCACAATAGAACAAGGTTGGCCAGCCAAATCCAAAATATTTTAAAATGGTTAAAACAGCAATAGTACTAAGTACAGCCGTTGTAGATTTCAACGGAATAGTAGCCAATGCCCTACCAATAAGGTTTAAGAGACCGTAAATTATTAAATTGATGAACAAACCAATAATGATGGCAATACACATCATTACAACAGGATGCCAGCCAGTTAAAAAATGATAGCCGGTAATGCCGTAAAAGATAATTGTTAAAACAAGGATAAATAGAAGTAAGTTGTTTTTCATTAGTTGAGCGCATTCTAGTGATTCAAGCACTTGAATTTAACCAACTTCTAGCGATTTAGATAACGCTGTGTCCATTTTTCAAAATAAAATAATAAAGACCTCTTTAGAATATAGAATTGGTAACCATATAAGTGATAATTCTGAATACCCAATGCCCGGTAAAAATTACATTTTGGCGGCGAACATCTTTGAAATCTTAGAACGTAGTTTACGCTCATAATCTTCTTCTAGCCACTCTTTGTAGTTCTTGGTATTGTTCATAATACAGTAGGAATACTGACGTACACGATATTTGATCTCTTCTTTTAGTTTTTTGGCCAGAATGCGGGCGTCAAAGACGTCTTCAGAATTTTCTACACATATTTTTGCATGCTGCTGAATACTTCTTTCTAGTACCAGTTTAGATTTTTCACCGTTGGCAAAGCTCTTTTTGTATTCCGCCTTAATATCAAAATCGATATCAGTGGAATTCGCAAATTCGGCACGCAGATCAGCGGGCATTTCATAAACGAATTCGCGTTCTATCTCTTCATCGTTCTTAATATTCTCCAAGTAGAAATCTGGAAAATGGAAAATTTCCTGCCAGTCTATACCAGCGTTCCAAAGTCCAAAACGGGCAACATTGTTACCCATATCAATAACATTGAATTCTTGTTTGTTTGGCAGATATCTAGAGCCACGACCGATCATTTGAAAATAAAGGGTCAATGAACGTGTAGCACGGTTCAAAATAATGGTCTCCACACTTGGTTCGTCAAAACCTGTAGTCAAAATACTTACTGAAGTCAAAATGGCATCAGGCGTTTCTTTAAACCATTTTAGAATCTCTTTTCGCTCCGCAGCATTATTCTTGTTATCTAAGTGGCGAATATTATAGCCGGCTTTTCTAAAAGTCTCACAAACATACCTAGAAGTGTTAATACCATTGTTGAATATAAGCGTTTTGGTACCTTTTGCTATTTCATTATAGGCAGATACAAGCTTGTTCAACATACTATGGTTACCATAAAGTTCATCTGAAGACTTCACCGTGTAATCCCCGCTAATACCCAATTTTAAGGATTGTAGGCTAACATCGTAATTATACATGTTCGCCTTGGCCAAGAACTTTTTCTGAATCAAGGATTCTATAGACTCGCCCACGATCAACTTTTTATAGTTGTCTTTCATGGGCAGCTTAATATTGGAGCTTAAAGGCGTTGCCGTTACCCCAAGGATAACCGAGTTTTCAAAAAACTTGAAAAGTTTACGGAAAGAGTTGTAATGCGCCTCATCAATAATAACGAGACCAATATTATTTATTTCAACCTTCTCTTCCTGTAACCTATTATTCAGTGTTTCTACCATGGCAACGAAACACATGAACTCATCTTGGTCCTGCCACTCTTTGACCTCGCTATTAATTATTTTGTTCTTTACTCCAAACCCTTTCAACATTCTAGAGGTTTGTTGACTAAGTTCTATACGATGGGTAAGAACAATGACTTTTTTATTGGTCTTGGCTATGTAGCGCTTTGCTATTTCAGAAAACACCACGGTCTTACCGCCACCCGTAGGCAGTTGGTACAGTAGGTTAGAATTATCGCCGTTCTCTTCTAAATATTTAAAAATAGAATGTAGATCTTCCTCTTGATAATCGTACAGGGTTTTCTCAGTAGTATCGTTTTGTAGCTTCAAAAGGTTTGTAGGCGTTTATTTATGTTAATAATGCAAAAACCTTATAAAATTATAAGATTTTTATGGGTCTAGGAAATAAAAAACTTGAAAAAACAATTTTAGTATCCCTTGTCAGGATCTACTAAATTCTGCAATTTTTCTGCGGAACCCAGCCTGTTGTAATTTTTTATAATCTGGGGAATTACAGAATTTGTATCAGAAACACTTGCGTAATGCGGAGTCATGTGAACCTTCCGGTGATTCCAAAACGGATGTGTTGCAGGTAATGGTTCCGTATGATAGACATCTAGACAAGCACCGGATAAATGATCGGAGTCTAACAAGGCGATCAAATCTTCATCTACCAAATGACCGCCACGGGCCACATTGATAACAAATGCATTTTTGGGAAGCTGCGATAACAGCTCTTTGTTTAAAATACCCTTAGTGGCGGGAGTCAACGGAAGAAGACAGACCAATATATCCGTAGCGCTCAAAAAATCTTGCTGCCCTTGCGGCCCATAAAACGTTTTTACTCCTTCAATTTCCTTTTTGCTCCTACTCCAACCTTGCAAATTAAAGTTAAAGGAAACAAGATCACGTGCCGTTAGTGCTCCCAATTCACCAAGACCTAAGATGCCAACGGTAACATCCTTTATTCTTAAATAATCTTTAGGTGCCCAAACATTGGCCATCTGATCTAATTTGTAGGAATTCAAGTTTTTAAGATGAGCCAATATGACCGCCAATACATGTTCTGACATATCGCTGGCAAGGTATGGGTCTACAATACGAGTAATGGGTATATTTTGGGGACGTGTATCATCTTCAAAAATATAATCTACACCGGCACCTGCAGAGGCAATACATTGCAGATTGGGATACTTTGCCAATGAACCCTTGGGGTGTTTCCAGATAACCGCCATGGTAATATCCTCCTTAGGGTGATCTTCTAGAAAACTATATACTTTTATACCGTTATGGGCATTCTGTAAGGCATTCTTCCAAAGGTCTATTCTATCATCTTGTCTAATTACTACAATGGCCATAGGTTAATCTATTATATCCAAGGCCTTTGAGAAATCCTCTTCAAAAAGCCATTTTTGATTTTGTGTTTCCGTATATATCTTTAAGATACGCTCCCTAAATTCAGGAAAGATTCCCTGAACCGTAGTAAATTGAATTACCTCGTTAAAAGAGTTAAGCATACTTTTATAAAAAGCATCCGGTACATTCTTCTCCGCTGAGAACGTTTGTGCAATTTCAAGATTATAGCACATAACATCCGCAATTAAATGAGGGTCTACCCCTAGTTTAATAAAATGCTTTAGAAATTTTTGGGCAACCGATCGTCTTGCTTTTGGCCTGCGTCTTTTTAACGGAAAATATTCATTGGCTATTTTAGCTTTTGCATCTTGTACCAATTTATCTTCTTTAGGGTTGAAGGCAAAATCGTAATAGGTCTTAACCGCAGGAAATTTTTCGTACAGCTCAATAATTTGCTCTTCCAACGCCTTTTTAGGAAGCTTTGACAGGTAGGTTTTTAATGCCCGTTTACTCATAAAAGTTCAGTGTATATATTCAAAAATACGCTTTAAGGCAACAACCTCCTAAATCCTTAAATCTTTGTTAATGCTAACAAATACTGTAGAAGTATAGTGAGATTCATTAGGAAATACCGATAAAAAGCGTTATACTGTACTCTTGTACAACTTCTAAATTCCATACATACATATGAGGCAACTAAAGATTATCAAGCAGGTAACGAATCGTGAATCGAAATCACTGGATAAATACTTGCAAGATATCAGTAAAATTGATTTGATTACAGCGAATGAAGAGGTAGAACTTGCGCAGAAGATTAGAGAAGGTAGTCAGGCAGCTTTGGAAAAATTGACCACAGCAAACTTAAGATTCGTAGTATCGGTAGCAAAACAGTACCAGAATCAGGGTCTTAAATTACCGGATTTGATTAACGAAGGAAATTTAGGCTTGGTTAAAGCAGCAAAAAGATTTGATGAAACAAGAGGATTTAAGTTTATATCCTATGCCGTTTGGTGGATCAGACAATCTATATTACAAGCTTTAGCGGAACAATCTAGAGTTGTTCGTTTGCCATTGAACAAAATTGGATCGATCAACAAAATAAAAAAGACATTTTCTTATTTAGAGCAGGCACATGAACGCCCGCCTTCTCCGGAAGAAATTGCAAAGGAATTGGAAATGACGGTTTCAGAAGTGAAACAATCGCTTAAAAATTCAGGTAGACATGTATCTATGGATGCACCCTTACGCGAAGGCGAAGATTCTAACCTATATGACGTTTTGCGTTCAGGTGAATCTCCAAGACCGGATAACATTTTATTACAACAGTCACTTAATACAGAAATTAATAGAGCATTGGACACCCTATCTCCTAGAGAGGCAGATGTTGTAAAACTTTACTACGGTATTGGTGACCAGCAGTCCATGACCTTAGCAGAAATAGGACAAACGTTCGATTTGACCAGGGAGCGTGTTAGACAAATTCGTGAAAAAGCAATACGTAAGCTACGTCATGCTTCTAGAAGCAAATTGCTAAAAACGTATTTAGGTTAATTATTTGTACTGTTTATTAAAAAAGAAAGCGCCCGTATATAACGGGCGCTTTCTTTTTACTTAGTCTTTGGGTATACTAAGAATAGGTCAATTTGTTGATATTAAAGTTTACTAGGATGTTATTAAGATCCTGTATAAAATTTTGATACGATGAAAAATCTTGATTCTGATGTGCCATGAGAATATTTTTTTTGGTTAAGGTTTTGGTCGATCTACATATAGTCCAACTCAGCTAATTCGTTGATACTAAGAATTTCGTTTAAGTCTTGAAGAAAAACTAGGTATTCTTCTCCGTAAGTGTCGTAAAGCATATTGCAGGTTTAAAAGTTAATCTTGATTTGGGTTTTTATCTTGAAGTAAATATATACCGATGTTAAGATCGTGGCAACAAATTGTGGTGAACCAATTTAAAACTGTTGTAAAACATACACAAAAGTGTTGTTTAACGTTAAAAAATGTTAAATACTAGGTTTTATAGGGGTTTAGAGAGGTGTATTTCATCCCGGTTATTGGTATTTAATCGATTTTTACCGTAAAATCAATTCATTTCCAGCCAGTTATATCACAGTAACTATATAAAACCCCACAAAATTCTCGTTAAAATAAGGTTAAGTAAACTACATTTTTTCTTTAACAGGAAATATGGTCCCTTTAGGTATTGCATTATAATACCCTGCCCACTTATACGTTTTAATATAACTGTATAAGTAGATTATTCTTATAACTTTGATAAAGATGATAACATTGAACTTATGAAGACATTTTCCCCTATTCTTTTAAGCTTAAAAATGGTAGTACTTATAAGTATACTATATACTTTACAACCGGTACAGGCTGCCAATATAAAAATTATACCAGCTAACGATTATGTAACGACTTCCACAACATTGGTATTGAACAGCCATAGCTTTAATACACATGAGCGTAGTACGTTCACCTACGCATCACAGACCGAAGCCATAGAACGTGGATTAACCATAGTTCATTTACAAGCAGGGAACACGTTCGAATTCAAGACCTTTGATACCTATGGTAGTAAAGAAGATGTACAGGCCTTTGTAGACGTACTTTCCAAACTGATAGATGACCAGGCAGTATTCGCAATTTTAGCACATGATTCAGCCGCTGCACAACTAACGGATTTTCAAAAACAATTAAATGCTTTGGGGTTTATACAATTGAGCAGCTTAAAAGGAAGACAAGCCTACATTATGCATAACAGTAACGGCATAATTACCGAAAAGATCAATGATAGTTCCATAACGGAAACCATTACAATATCTAAACCCTTAAGTGATAAGAAAATTTACTTTCCAAGAGAAGTTTATGAATTTGAATCGCATATAGATAGATACATTGCCCATGCCGGAGGAGAGATTAACGGAGTAAAATCTACCAACTCCAAGCACGCTTTAGACGAGAATTACAAAAAGGGATTTCGAAATTTTGAATTGGATATCATAGAAACCTCCGATGGAAAATTGGTTGCGGCACATGATTGGAACATGTGGGCACGTTTTACGGATTTTACAGGCAGCTTACCCCCTACGCACGATCAGTTCATGGAACAAAAAATATATGGCGACTACACAACATTAGATATGGACGGTATAAATACCTGGTTCAAAAATCACCCAGATGCTACATTGATTACAGATAAGGTGAACGACCCAATAGCCTTTGCGAATGCTTTTGTTGACAAAGACCGTCTAATAATGGAACTGTTTAGCGTAATGGCCGTAGAAGAGGCATCTGAACACGGCATACAAACCATGATTTCCCAAGAACCCTTATTGGCTATAAAAGGAGATAAAATTAATTTTCTGAAGGTGAACAACGTTAAGCATGTTGCCGTTTCTAGAAGAATTATTGCTAGTCAAAAAAAATTGATGCTTCAATTAAGGGATGCCGGGATAAAGGTTTATGTTTTCAACGTAAATTTTGATACGGGCAAAGATGAGCAATACGTATATGATAATGAACTAGGACTGGTTTATGGTATGTATGCCGATAAATGGATACCGGCAATGAAGTCTAAAAATTAAACTCATACGTTAATCCTGCGGATATAGAATAAAAGTAGCTACCGGGATCAAAAGATTGCTCTTGGCGTAATACCCCTACATTAGTTCTATAGGCACTTAAATTGTTTTTACTGGTGAATTGATATTCAAAACTTAAACGTTGCGATTCTATATAAAGTAATGTTTCTGCCAAGAGTTGATCCCCAGACGTAAACTGTCTAAGTTCTGGTGAGAACCCGAAGCCAACATTTAAACCCATATAGTTTTTGGCATCCTTAAGATATTTACGCACCAGTAAATTACCGGATACATTGGTCAAATTATTAGACTCAGGCGTTATATAGGAGCGTAAAGAGAAATAATAATTACCCGTATAATAGCCCAAGGAGTTGGTAATAGATTTAACATCCCTAGTCGCAAAATTTATGATACGCCCCCCTGCCGAGAATTCAATTCCGCTTTTATGGTTGTAATATACATCACCACCAACCTTATGGTTAGGGTATAGATCAGATTCGGAATACCCATAATTTAAGTAGGCGTAAAATCCTTTGGCAATTTTAGGGTACAAATCTATATCTAACTGAATACCGTTCTTACCTATTCTGTTACTATTATTTATTCTTGGTATTATAGCACCATAAGGTGTTTGTCTTTTAAAGGAAATACTTGATGTTGTAATGGGATCAAAGCGTTTATCAAAAAACGTAACCGCACTATTGACCATAACGGTATTCTTCAATTTTTCTTCCGTAACGGGCGTTATGTGTTTATTTTCTTCACCTGCAACATTGGCATCTTTTATATCAACAGTTTTTTTACTATCGCCGAATGAGGTATTTATAGCACTTTCTACATTAAACCAGCCTTTTTGAGAATAGGTAATACCTTGTACTCCATCGGTAGCTATATGTTGTAATCTTAATAATTCCTTATCGTTCTCTATAAATGTTAAAGCTTTGTTGGCAAGACCTAATGCAGTAGCAAAACGCTTTGCATATAATTCATTTTTAACTGCGGATATCCATGCTTCCCTATTGGCTTTGTTCTTTGATAAAATAGTGTTGAATTCAGACCTTGCTAGATCATAATCGCCTCTCCAGCTTAATGTACTTGCCCATAATATAGCCGTTTCAACTTTGGTCTCTCTCTCGTTCACCAAATTATATAGCATGTTATGTGCCGTATTGGTTTTACCCTCGTATGCCAAAGCATAGGCAGTTTTAAAGGATGGAAGCTCATTTTGCATAGATTGACCGCTAACCCTGTAAATAAAGGAAAGTAAAACAAATAGGGTGATATGTAAACTGCACTTTTGCATTATTCTATGGATGCTAACGTATTTTCAGCATCTTTATTGGTTTTTGTATGAATTTGCAAACCTGCTTTTCGCGCAGAATTCCTAGCCCTGGAAATTTTGGCGGATATTTCATGGACACTAGCACTATTCTCTTGAACTATATCTACCAACGCAAGCCCTTCTGCATGCTTGTCGTACCAGAAGTATACATCAAAAAGTGCAGCGTAAGAATCTATGTAGTTTGGGTTCATAGCAATACAGTCTTTCAAAATCTTGACAGACTCTTCATAATTACCTTTCCAAATATGTAATCTGCCCGTTAAAATCTTGGTATCTATATGGCTTGGAGATTCTGAAAGTATATAACGGCATAGCAACAGGGCATCATCCCACTTTCTATTAAAAGCCAAATCTCGCGCCTTAAAGAAAGAACGGTCAAAATTGCTTCCGTCGTAGATGCTATTGATCCAAGTGATTTCTGCCGGAGTAAACTTTTCTTTCTGAACAGAAAAAATAGTTAAGCTATCCGGTATAATCTTGTTCTCTGTAGTCACGTAATGATTTACGGATTTAAATCTTTCCAAAGTTTTTTCTACAGAACCACCGCCAAATGTAGAACTGATATCCATATCTTCATCCAGTTCCATAATATCGCCATCGGTATATAATTTTTCCTTACTTATATACTCTTTCAACTCATTTTTGTTACGCATTAAAGGAATGTTCTTAGTAGACCTAAATGCGGTTTCCATGTCTAGCGCACCGCCCATCCAAGCAACTTTTTTTGGCATTTTTAATTCGTATGAATTTGAGAGCAAAGCCAATATAGAAGGTGTAACATCAAAATGAGAAGAAATAGAACTCATTTTACGTGTTGTTTTTAGCATGGGGCTGTACATGATCAACGGTACGTGAAAACGACTAATATTATTACGTTGCGGTATGGGTATTAGCCTATGGTCTCCCGTAAATATAAAAATGGTATTCTCGTAATTTGGTTGGTTTTTATAAGATTCCATGAACCATTTTATGGCATCATCTGTATACAAAAGCGTGGCAAAAACATTATCGTTCTTTTTAATGATCTTTTCTGCCCTAGAGTCAAAATCACCCTTGGTCAAAATATCCTTTACCTTACCTTCAAAATATTCTTGATTTGGCGGTATAAAGGGTTCGTGCGTACTAATGGTCATATAAACCTCTAGTCTAGGCTGATCTTTGCTTCTTTCTAAACTCAGACTTTTTTTGAACAGTTCCTTATCAGGATATCCCCAAGAAGAACCTGCGGCATCCTCTGCCTGTTTTTGATATTTGTTTCCGAATCCAGATTTATCTAGCACAAAATCAACGTTTTCGCTTCTTAAAAATCGGTCTACCTTATCAAAAGAACTATTGGTTCCTTGATAAAATGAGGTATGATACCCATTATTTTTAAGTACACTGAACATGGTAAGCTTGTTGGGGTATTCTTCCAATTCCATAAACCCGCTTTTACCAAATGGTAAGGATCCTAACAAGGACGGCAACACCCCAAAAGTTCTACCGGTGTTGCTCAAAAAATTCTCCCAGTATAATGATTTGGTCGATAGGGAATCTAAATACGGTGTAAAACCGCCAAACTCGGCACCTTCACCCACAAAATCCCTTCCCAGACCTTCTACCATTACAAAAACGATATTTGGTTTCTCCTCTTTCAGCTCAAAATAATCTCCCAATACATTCTCAATATTGGAACCTTGCACCAATGGATATTCTTCTGTTGACGTGTATGAATTATCTTCTGTACTGGTCTGGTATACATTAACCGCCAAATACTGAACCTTGTTCTGGTTGATAGGTTTGCCATCTGTAAATAAGGAGGCCACAAAAAGGCTGAACAACACTATGGTAAAGGGATACATTCTACTAATTCTATGATAGAATTTAGAAGTTATCCTGTATAGTATTAAAAAGAGACCTACTAAGAAAACAGCTGTAATGAGCAGATAAACCGAAATCATAAAACCACCGGAATTTGCAATGGTAATCTTCACATCGGCATAACTATATCCCAAAATATCAGATCCTAAAGGAACTAATGTTGTACAGTAATATGCGGTAAGTACAGCTTCAATAATAAGTACCAGCGCCAATAACACAAAAACTAGGTTGAAGCCATATTTAGAACGTAAATTTTCCCAAAAATTAAACGGAAAAACCATTACGATGCCCATTAATGCCGTAAAACCGATCTGGTGTACTATGGCCTTTAATAGACTGACGGAAAATATAGTATCTATGACCCCTTTATAGTATAGCATACCATATTGAAAAAGCGTTAACACGAACAAACATCCAAAAAAGGATATCATAAGCCGTGTGTACTGCTTTAATGTATATCTATCTATACTACTTGTATTCATTATTGCTATGATGCTTTTGCAAAACCTTTTCTAACTTGGGATCCCCAACCAGATTTTATTTTGAACAATTTTTTATAGTTGCCCCTAACCGCGGCATAAACTACAATGGGGTGAAAAATGAAGGGCTCTAGAACGGCCAGGCCCATTAATATTAAAATATCCTTTGTTTTTCTATATTGATTATACGAATACACATCCCACAAAATGGCATAAAAGGAAATCATGATAGAGAACAGGAATATTGCCAGGGTAATCATAAAAAAGAACTCCCAATTAAGAATGCCCAAGTAGGCAAAAAGTATAATGGTAAAGAAGCCAAAGAACTCCAACAACGGTGACAGCCACTCATAAAAAAACCAATACGGGTAGCTCAATAGCCCCAGTCTACCGTATTTGGAATTGAACAACATATCTTTATGCTTAAACAAGGTCTCTAGATTGCCACGAGCCCAACGATCTCTTTGGTTCACTAAAATCTTAAGATCTTCCGGTACTTCTGTCCAACATAAAGGATCAGGGATATATTCTATGGTATATGGTTCTTTTCTGTCATGCATATAACGGCGCATTTTAAAAACAATTTCCATATCCTCACCAACCGTATTCGTATCATAGCCGCCCACCGCCAAAGCAATTTCACGTTCAAAAAAACCAAATGCCCCAGAAATGATCAGTAAGCTATCTATTCTACCCCAGGCCATTCTGCCCAGAATAAAAGAACGGGTATACTCCAATAACTGAAATCTTGCCAACCAATTGCTGGGCAACCTAATTTCTTCAAGCTGACCACCCTGAATAACGCATGAATTTGCGACCCGTATAACCCCACCAACGGCTATAACCCTTTTCTTTGAGCGTTGAAAAAATGATTTAACCACATGTAACAGGGCGTCTGGCTGCAAAAGACAATCCACATCAATACAACCCACATATTTACTGGTAGATAACGATACTCCTGCGTTCAAGGCATCAGATTTGCCGCCGTTCATTTTATCTATAACCGTCAACTTTTCAAAAGCCCTATTTCTAGATTTGTAAATGCCACGAACTGGTTTAGATTTCCAATCTGGATCCATTTCCACGTCAATTTTTTCTAGATCATAAGAATCTATAAGTTTCTGCAACGTATCGTCCTTGCTACCATCATTGACCACCATTACATCGTAATTGACATATTGTAGCGATAATAAAGAGCGAATATTCTCTACAATGGTCAACCCTTCATTATATGCAGGTGCAATTATCGTAATGGTAGGAGCTAATGGCGAAGCCATTATTTTAGAAATATCCGTAAAACTATTTTTATTTCTGTAATGCAGTGAATTTCTTGTGGAGAAATACGCCATTAGGGAAAACAGTATAAATAGAATTATGGTGAATACAAAGAATACAAAATTGATGTATTCCAGTACCACCCCAAATAGCTCGCTATCCATTTTTCTTGTTGTATAAAGAGTTGGACATAGCACATAGCTGATCGAACAATGTAGAACCCTGTTCTCTAGCAGAAGTATTCTTTTGCTCCGTAGGTTCTTTCATTTCAAGTTCAAAATCTAGGTCAAATATGAATTCTTCATCTATGGATGACGTTGTCGTTTCTAACTCATTTGACAAATGAGCTTTAATATGATCTAAAACTTCGGTAGCTTTTTCAACCAATAATTTGGATTCAGATTCCAAAATACTTTCAAGCAATTGAATTTCTTTCTGATCGCCAACGATCATCATCTCATTCAATAACATGAATTTAGTCTCGTCATCGGCAAGATGATAAACCTCTGTAAATACACTTTCTGCAAGGTCATGATCATCAGAAAACAATTCACTTGGTCGCGGAGCTTGATAAGCAAATTTTTGAATTAATTCATTGGCCCTGTTTATAACAACATCAGAACTATGCTCGTCTATAATCTGGTATAACAATATCAGTTCACGGCAATCGCCCAGTTCTGCTATATTTTCTAACAAAACCATGGCATCAAGCTCTTCTTGAGGCATAAAATTTGGAGAAAAAGAAATACCATCATCTTCAAATGAGATAATTGTCTCTTCGGCATCGGCATCTGTAATCAGAACTCTATTGTCATTTTGCTCTTGCATAGGTGCACTAAGAGCAGACCAGTCAATTTCCTCAATAATCATTTCTGAACCATCGCTATAATTCTCAGTAACTTTTTCCGTGTGTTCATAAGATATTGATGAATCATACAAATCAAACAACGGATTAAATTCTTCTTGCTCTAAAGGCACAACATCTTCCTCTTCCTCTTCCTCTTGCATTGTAATTTCATCAACAACTAAGGGTAGAAAATTGAAAGAAAATCCTTCTTCTAATTCTTCTTCTGGCTCTAGCTCGGCTTTATGTTCCAATAATTCAGCAACAGCTTCTTCCGTTTCTTCTGTGTTGTCTTCATTAGAATAGTCACTTTTTATATGAGGTAAAAAGCTCAAATCTATATCATCTATTGAATTTATTTTCCTATTCTCTAAAGGAACCAATTCATCCACAGATGCCGTTTCATCTAAACCAGCTTCTTCAAATACAACCTCTTCAACAAGCTCTTCTTCTGTAAATTCTTCTTCAGTTATTTCTTCACTAACAGCTTCTTCTGTCAATTGACTAGAAATATCATCTTCATTGAAAGACCATGAAACCGACAAGTTTTCTACTTCTTCAGAGGTGGCTACGGTAGCAACTTCTATTTCAGTATCAATTTCATCAATGGTATTATACAAAGGCATTTCTTCATGTATCTCGACTGATTTACCTTCAAAATCTGGAGATAATTCATCTAATTCAACATCATAAAAGTCTGTGGTTGCTATATTCTTTGTAGGCAAAATTCTTTCAGGATCAATTTTATTTAGTGTACCTATGACCTTACCCTTAATATTGAAGTTACGTTCGGTCAATTGTAAATTTTCCAAAAACGGGACATCTGCAATGGTACCCAATTCACCAATAGCATCTAGAATGGATATTTTAATATCATGGCTTGCCTTGGTGTATACAAGTTTTAGTGTAAGTAAGGCATTTACAAAATGGAATTCTTTGATGCACTCAATAGCCTCTGCCTGTATCTCTCTCTTTTTATGCTTCAATAAGGTGATAATAGACTGTTCAGCATCGCTTTGGTTATAATATTTAATTAAACGCAAAGCGAACAGCACCACGTGCGTATTGGTCGATGTTAGCCAAAGACCAAACTGAGGAGGTGTATAATTAGGTTTATGCCTAAGTACATCTAAAAGCTTTAATTGCTGCCATTCGGCAATTTTATATTTGGTGTTATCCAAAAAGTATTTAATACCCTCTTCCTTAAGATTGACCACTGCAATCTCTGCCTGTTTGCGAATGGTACTTTGGCGGTGATTAATGAATCTCACGATCAGTCCATAAGAATCCTCTACCTCCATGGTAGTCAATTCTAGAATTCCGCTAGAAACAACTTGCCATTTACTGCTTTTCAACTTTTCATATGCATCATGATGCAGTCCTAAATCTTGATATAATTCTATAAGAACCGATTGTGAATTGCCCGAAAGATCTTTTCTTAAATCTAACAATACCTCTGTCAGTACTTCTCTGTCAAAGTTGTTTTTGATCAACTCCCTAATTTGTACCTTAAGATTTAAGTAGTTCATTTTTTCCTCTTTGGTATTTGAGTCTTCATAGAATAAAAACTCATTGATCATTGGGGAGAACTCTACCTTTTTATCTTTTGTACGGCTATTTTTTGATGTAATTCTATTTCTAATAACAAACACACCTATAAAGTAAATTACGGCCAATACAAAAAATAGTATAGTCAGCCACCACAGGTATTCTAAATTGAATTCTGGGGCAGTAATCAGCGATATTTTAATTTGATTAGGGGGAATCAACAAATTTTATCTTATTTACTTATTTATCTCTCTTGCTATACGTACTAATAATTCTGTTGGACTTACCGGTTTAGTAATGAAATCATTTGCTCCCAATTCAAAAGCGGTCAGCACATTTTGTTCATTGCCCGCCGATGATATAATTATTATTGGTGTCTTTGATTTAAGTTCATTACGCACATAATCTATGAGTTCTATGCCCGAGCAATAAGGCATCATAATATCGCTCACGATAATGTCCGGCATTTCATTTTTTAAATATTCCTTTACTTCTTTTCCGTTGGGTGAGTGATGCACCGAATAGCCACCTTTTTTAAGCCGAAAATTCAATAAAGAGGCCAAAAGTTGATCATCATCTGCTAATAGTACACGTTTACCCATATTATTTCTTGTTCATTAATTTTAGGTCTTTGTCCAAATTATCTTCCAACATTGGATAATCATTCAAGAACACATCATATAACTCCTTTACTTTTTCAAAATCATCTTTTTTACAGCTACTTTCAAGTTCAACGATTAAGTTGCGCATGCCATTGGCCTTTATCATGGCAAAGCCAGCTTTTAGCTTATGGGCAGATAAAGCAATTTCTTTTAAGTTCTGGGTCTTTAAATGAATCTTTACATTGCCTATGAACTCAATAGCATTGAGTTTGAACAATTTCACCAATTCGTTCAACATATCTATTTCACCAAAACAATCTTTCATTAGGTGATTTAAATCTACTACAGTAGTTTCTTTAGGTTCTATCATAGGTTTTTGCAGTATTGATGAGAAATCTATCTGTTCAACTTTATGTTCTTTACATTTTAAAATGGTACTTAACAAATCATCTAACGTATATGGCTTTAACAAAAAATCGTTAATTCCTATTTCTTTGCAGTCCCTACTATCCTGTTCCGTAAAATCTGCACTAAAGGCAATGATAGGAACATTACTTACTCTTGAGTTTTTATGAGATCTAATGGCTTTAGAAACCTCAAATCCGTTTTGCCCAGGCATTTTTAGATCCATTAGAATTAAATCTATTTTTCTAGAGGATAATAAATACAGGCCTTTATCCAAATCAATATCGGCATGAACGGTACAGCCCCATTGCGTTAATTGTTCCACAATTAAATGTTGGTTCATTTTGTTATCTTCAAATACCAAAATCTCGGTACCTTCCAATAGTTTTACATCCTTTTTAAAGGTGGATTTCTGTATTTTCCTTACAGGTGTAGCTGTGGGCTTGCCCATTGTATACGGCAACCTAAACCTTACTGTGGTTCCCTTATCTACGGTACTATCAATTTCAATTTCACCGTTCAGCTTTTCTATGATCTCTTTTGTTATGGTCAACCCTAATCCTGTACCACCATATTTTTTTGCGGTATCATCCTCTGCTTGGGTATACCCGTTAAAAATGGTTTCAATTTTTTCTGGGGGTATACCAATACCCGTATCTGCCACAGAAAACTCTATTAGAAACTCATTGTTATTTTTTTGTTTTGTAAATACTTCTAGTTTTATGAATCCTCTTTCAACAAATTTTACTGCATTGCCCAAAAGGTTCAATAATACTTGAGATAACTTAGAAGGATCACCCTTAACAATCTTAGGTACATTTTCATCTATATCTATTAACAACTCTACGTTTCTATCCACAATTAAAGTTTCACACAAAAACATGACATCTTTAAGTAAGCCATGTAGATTAAAGTCAACGGACTCAAAATTGGTGTTGCCCGAAGAAATTTTAGAATATTCCAAAACTTCATTAATAAGTTTTAAAAGAGTGTTAGATGCAAATTGTATGGCCTGTACCTTTTTATGTTGTGCTTTAGTAAGCTTTTCTTCTTTTAAAAGATTGGCAAAACCTATAATACTATTCAATGGAGTGCGAATTTCATGGCTAACGTTCGCTATAAACTGCTTTTCTGAAACCTCGTTTTTATTAGAAGCATCGGTCTTTAATTTTACCGGCACGATCTGCTGCGTTTTTGGCGCATAAATGTGCTTTTCTAGACTTGATCGAAATGAATTAAAACTCTCCTTTAATTCTTTGGCCTCATGGGCATTTAGTTCCTCAAAAGAAAATTCACCCACTGTTCTTTCTAGTTGAGATAATTGCCCAAGTAAATCCTTAGATTTTGAAATTGCCATAAATAGGTATTCTTTAGTTTAAGGGGGTTGTTATTTATAATTACCTAAAAATGGGTCAATACTATTGTGTGGACAATAAAAAGTTCTCAAAGGGTGGTTATTTGTTGTGAATACACTTAAATTGTAGGTCTAAACTACCTCTATGAAACAGCTTATCTATTTTTTGTGCTTTACGACCATTATTTCTTGTGGCGAGAAAAAAGAAAAAATTGAAGAAACTACGCTAGAAAAAGCACATCGAATTCACGATGAAGTTGTCACCATTGATACCCATAATGACATCAATGTCAAAAACTTTACAGACAGTGTAAATTACAGTCAGAAGCTAGATTCACAAGTTAATTTACCGAAGATGAAAGAAGGTGGTTTAGATGTCACTTGGTTGATCGTTTATACAGGTCAAGATACCCTTACGGAAGAAGGGTATATGAAAGCAAAAGAGAACGCAATGTCCAAGTTTGAAGCTATCCATAAATTATGCGAAGAAATAGCACCCAACGACATTGAACTGGCATTAAATTCTGAAGATGTAAAACGTATTGTTGCTGCGGGCAAGAAAGCGGCCATGATCGGTGTTGAGAACGCTTACCCTATTGGTACGGATATGTCTCAGTTTAAAACGTACCATGACTTGGGCGCCCGTTATATATCATTGGCACATAATGGCCATAGTCAATTTTCAGATTCTAATACAGGTGAGGCAGATGATGTTTGGCTTCATAATGGTTTAAGTGATTTGGGTAAGCAAGCGGTAATGGAAATGAACAAGTTGGGTATTATGATAGATGTATCTCACCCATCAAAAGAAGCTATGAAACAGATGATCGCTTTATCAAAAGCTCCAATTATAGCTTCTCACTCCTCTGCACGAGCATTATGTGACCATAGCAGAAATTTAGATGACGAACAGTTATTGATGATGAAAGAAAATGGCGGTGTTGTGCAAACTGTAGCCTTTAGCTCATATTTAAATACGGAAAAGCATGCAGCTAGAGCGGCTTATATGAAATCAATATACCAACAGGTAGCAGATTCTTTAAATATTACCTGGTATGAGCGCTCTCAGTTTTCGAGTTTATCCGATGCTGAAAAAGAAGCCTTTATGGACAACTATCCTAAAGTCTTGAAAATAGGCAAGGAATTGGCAACTAAAAAACCTGATGCACCCAATGCCGTAGATGTTGGTGATTTTGTTGACCATATAGATTACATGGTAAAATTAATTGGCATTGACTACGTTGGCATCAGTTCTGACTTTGATGGTGGTGGCGGTATTGAAGGTTGGAGCGACGCTTCAGAAACCTTCAACGTAACCTTGGAACTTGTAGAAAGAGGCTACTCTGAAGAAGATATTGCAAAATTATGGGGCGGTAACCTAATGCGTGTACTTGATGACGTACAGGCCGTTGCAAAAGAAATGGGTGAAAGTTAATTATCTTCACCCATAGCCGCTAAACGGTCCTTTACAAATTCTATTTTAGTTTTACCATGTGCCGCTGGTTTACCATTTTCACCAAGGTTTACCATAATAATGTTGTCTACGGTAACAATTGTTTCATGGTTCATTTTATTACGCACCTCACAATTCAAGGTCAACGAAGTCTTACCGAACTTAACTACCTCTATACCAATTTCAATAACATCACCTTTTACAGCGGCACTCATGAAATTAATCTCTGACATATATTTGGTAACTACCTTACCGTTTTCTAACTGAATAATGGCATAAAGTGCAGCCTCTTCATCTATCCAAGCCAATAATCTTCCTCCAAACAATGTTCCGTTAGAGTTTAAATCACCTGGCTTAACTAATTTTCTTGTATGAAATCTCATAGCTTTATTTTTGAAATTCTATGCCACAAAGTTAGGTCTAAAAATTCTCAAAACTACAATTTACACAATCTAAGCAGACCGATTTGTCAATTGTAACAATAGCCTATTTATTAAGTTGCATATTAACAATTGTTGTGCAACAGAATTATTAGAACCCTAATTCTATGCTATTTATTTTGATTACCGACATAATGGACCAATTGTTTATAACAGGTTAAAAACTAATTACACCATTTAAATTTCAATTTTATCTAATACGTACCTTTAGAAAAGCAACTTTGGAATAAACCCGAAAAATTGAATTGAAAGCTTCATTAATAGAGCGATCATACATCAAAAAACATAAATCTCGGTCAACGAGCAAAATTAAAATATAATGGACAGGACACAGAAATTGCAATCTATTCGCCCTTTAATTGCCTCTGCCAAAATAATGCCCAATATGAGTGATGATGAACGTTTTCAAAACCAGACGTTACGGCCCATATTAAAACTACAGAACGATTTATTTCTAGCATCTTTTCAGAATTACATTAAAAAAATGAAAAATACGTTTTACGAGCTAAAACTTGAAAAACGTTTAGACTACGTTACCAAAGCCATTCAAAAAGACGTTAAATTCAGAAATTCTTTAAAAGGAATGATCATTGGTCAATTTACGGTAGAAGAATATGAACTATATATTAAAAACTCTTCTGCCCTAAATAAAAGAATGATGAACATGGTAATAAAAAGAATTCAGGATCAAATTCAATATTTTGATATCTATGAGTTAGTC
Organism: Maribacter huludaoensis; assembly: GCF_029350945.1. Classification (GTDB taxonomy): domain Bacteria; phylum Bacteroidota; class Bacteroidia; order Flavobacteriales; family Flavobacteriaceae; genus Maribacter; species Maribacter huludaoensis. The sequence continues at coordinate 497,055 of NZ_JARKMS010000003.1, forward strand.
CAATAAAGACTCGCCATTTAAATTAGTGGTCAAAATAGAACTCATAAGATCAAAGTAAGGGCGTATAGCTATAAAGCTTTCATTTACCATAGCTGCAAAATCGGCGGACAATACCTCTTTGTCCGTAAAATTCTTAACGAAAATGAATTGCTTCTTACGTATAAATTTAATGTTGGAATCCTCCTTGTCAAATCCTTTTGGTGCAGTTTTTAATTCATCGCCAACCAATTCTCCCCAAATAGATTTAAATTTTTTATCGTTAATTACATTGGTCAACTCTGCCGTATCTATCTCCCACTCTTTTCTTATACGAAGCAAATCCTCTTTTTCAGGATTCCAGAATCCGGTTGCAATAAAGCTATTTCCTGGCGCAATCTGCAAATAATAACCGCCTCTTCTATGTTTTCCAGCTCTAGTAAAAGAGGCTGAAAAATGCGTCTTATAGGGTGTTTTATTTTTAGAAAAACGTACATCCCTATAAATTCTGAAAATTTTTAATCTTTCAATTTCATCATGTTTTTTAAGGTTGTCAAGCATGTAATTAAAAAAACTTTTCACCTTAGTTTCTTCAGCTTTAAATTCAGCCTTATGTTCGGTGAACCACTCCCTATTATTGTTATTCTTTAGTTTATTTAAAAATTGAAAAGTACTTTTTGTAATATTCGTTTCTAACATTCGACTCAACTGTTGTGATTTTAAGCTAAAGTTAACCATTAGATGAGAAGTACTTTTACTTATTTGGTTAATTTTGATGAACTAATGAAGACCCATGGACCATCGATCTATAATCGAAAAGATTAATACCCACAAAAAACAACCGAATTTAAGATTTCGCTTAAAAAAGAATACCGAAAAATTTACAGACCTTCTTTTTTATATGCTCTTTGATATTGAAACGCCGGTTGCAGAAAGTCTAGATGCGCTAGAAAAACAATTTGATGAATTGGTAGACCTGGCGTGTTGGGAAAGTGATAAACCTTGTAAAAAGGTTTGGGAAAATTATGTAGAAAAATTACCCTTGGTACTAGAAAGTTTAAATTTAGATGCAGAGGCAACCGTAAATTGTGATCCCGCTTCTTTATCTATTGAAGAAGTTTATATGGCTTACCCTGGTTTTTATGCTATTTCGGTATACAGACTAGCGCATGAACTGTATAAAACAGGATTTCCTTTAGTACCCCGTTTAATGACAGAGTATGCGCATAGACAAACAGGCGTTGACATTAACCCAGGCGCACAAATCGGAAAGTCTTTTCACATAGATCACGGCACCGGTGTCGTTATAGGTGAAACCGCCATTATAAAGAATGATGTAAAAATATACCAAGGTGTAACGCTAGGCGGACTTTTTGTTGCCAAAAACTTACAGCAGACCAAACGACACCCTACTATAGAGAATAATGTAACCATTTACGCCAATGCCACCATTTTAGGTGGTGAGACTATCATTGGCGCAAATAGCGTAATTGGTGGTAACGCGTGGATTACCGCATCTGTACCACCACATTCAACAGTTTTTCATACACCTGAAATTAAAATAAAAACATTACCCAATGTCTAATTCTTTAGTATCACTGATCGGTAACACGCCATTAGTAAAATCAAGAGTGTTAAATACCAACCCCAATGTAGCTGTCTATTTTAAAATGGAAGGCCATAATCCTGGTGGTAGTGTTAAAGACCGTGCTGCCTATAACATGATCAAAACCGGTTACGATAATGGCGATTTTACTTCCAAAGACAAGTTAATTGAGGCCACCAGTGGCAACACAGGTATAGCCCTTGCTATGATTGCCGGTATATATGGTCTTGACATAGAATTGGTAATGCCAGAGAACTCTACCATAGAACGTGTACAGACAATGAGGGCATATGGCGCCAAAGTTACCTTGACACCTTCTGATGTAGGTATTGAAGGAGCTCGCGATTATGCCGAAAGTAAAGTTACAAATGAAGGGTATATAATGATGAACCAGTTTGGTAACCCCAATAATTGGAAAGCACATTATAAAACCACCGGACCGGAAATATGGAACGATACAGATGGCAAAGTCACCCATTTTGTTTCTGCCATGGGTACTACGGGCACTATCATGGGTACATCTACTTATCTAAAAGAAAAAAATAGCGATATTAAAATTGTAGGTGTGCAGCCTAGCGATAATGCCAGTATTCCAGGCATTAGAAAATGGCCACAAGAATACTTGCCAAAAATATTCGATGCAAAAAAAGTTGATCGCATAATGGAGGTCAATGAAATAGAAGCCAAGGAAATGGCCAGAAAATTGGCTAAAGAAGAAGGTATTTTTTCAGGTATGAGTAGTGGCGGTGCAGCTACCGTAGCGTTACGTTTAGCTCAAGAGCTAGACCACGGGGTTATTGTTTCAATAGTGTGCGATCGCGGCGATCGTTACCTGTCATCAAACTTGTTTGATTAATTTTTTTTAAATCACAATGAAACAAAAAAAGAGCCGTTATTACGGCTCTTTTTTGTCTCCTGTTAGGTAAGTTTATTTTTCTAACATCTCTGTTTCATTTGGCTTACTATATTCTTCAACCAAAAATTCCAAGTTTTCACCATGTTCGTTGGTAAAAACATATGTTGTTTTATTGTTCATCGTTTCCTTACTCTTTAAGTTGATATTTTCAACAACCTTTAAATTATCCCCTTCGTTCATTGCAACAACTAGTTCATCATTCTTGGAGACCAAAACAAAATCTTCTGGTGTTTTAGATTCATAACTAAATACGATTTTTTCATCAAAGGCATCGTCATCGTCGTTATCTATATTTACCGTTTTAATAATGGTAGCAACGCTATCCACTACCCTATCCTGATCTACTTTTCCCTTGTCATCTTTTGAACGCTCTATGGTATTTAATCGTTTTGTAGTAATCTCCACGGTATTCTTTACCAGTTTTTTACCGTCATTTACCGTATAAGATTTTGAAATTTTAGTATCTAATACTTCTTGATTTTCCTCTTGTGCCATTACAGTTCCCGTTAATAACAACAATCCTGCAATTGACATATACATAGTTCTAATTTTCATATATAAAATTTTAAATTAATTATAGGTTCAATATAAACTTGATATTAAACCACTCATATCTAATAATTTAGATATCAGCAAGATATATGAAAACAGAAAAAATCACTGACCCATAAAAATTAAAATTTAATGGATTTAGTTTTTAAGCAAAATGATGGAAATCTATAAGTTCTTTTGGTATATGGCTTATAACCATTTTTTCTTTTTGAAATAAAACATCATTCCAATGAATAATAAGATCATTACCACCCAAACAATATAGTAGCCATATTTGTAATGAAGTTCTGGCATATGATCAAAGTTCATACCATAAATTCCCGCAATAAATGTCAAAGGAATAAAAATGGAAGCCATTATGGTCAACACCTTCATTACCTCGTTCATTTTATTGCTCATATTACTCATATACATTTCCATTAAACTCATAGACATTTCTCGGTAAATCTGTAAACTTTCATTAATCTCTATGGCATGGTCCAAAACATCACGTAAGAATAATTTGGTGTCTTTAGTAATCTTCGGATTTTCAGAGTCTATAAGTCTGCTGATCAATTCTTTTACAGGATAGATCCATCGTCTTATTTTTAAAATCTCTTTCTTTAATTGTTGAATGTTTTGGGCTACTATTGGCTCTGGGTTCTGGCAGACCTCTTCTTCCAAATTCTCTATTCTATTATTTAGGTTTTCAATGGCCAAAAAATAATTATCCACTATAGCGTCAAGTAAGGCAAAAAATAGATAATCTGCCCCTCTAGTTCTTATACGACCTAACTTACCGGTTATTCGTTCCCTGAGACCATTGAAAACATCTGCCTTTACCTCTTGGAAAACCAGTACCGTATTTTCGTGTAAAACTATAGCAATATGCTCTCCAATAATTTCATCTTCTTCAGAGATATATAGCATTCTAAATATGCCAAAAATATAATCATCGTATTCATCTATTTTGGGGCGTTGTTCAGTGTTAACAATATCTTCAAGGACTAAAGGGTTAAGGTTAAAATGCTTACCAAGTTTTTCAATGAAAGGCTCATCTGAAATACCTATTACATTGACCCAAGTAATTTTATCCGCACGCTCCTCTTTAAAAAATTGCTCTAAATTTTCAAATTCTTTGGTTTCAAATCCTTCGGCATTATAGGTGGTGCTATATATTACACTATCGCTACGCTCCTTATCGCCCATATAACTTATAGTTCCGGGGGCTTTACCTAATTTATTCTGCTGTCGGGATTTCTTTTTTTTTCTTTTTGGGAAGTTGAGCTTCTTGTTTGTAGCCATGAACAATTTTTTATAAATATATTAAAACTACGTTCTATTTATTGAAGTGCAATTGGTTTAACATTAATCCAGATCCCGGTGCAATCGTATTTAGTTTATGCGTAGCGCCGGTTACCAAGGACTCTTTTATCAGTTCTAACGTAAGTTCATGCTTGCCAAGCTGTACCAAAGCCCCCATAATCATACGGATTTGATATCTCATAAAACCATTCCCAATAATTTTTAATACGTAACTCTTTTCAGGGAAAAAATTCGCCGTTAAAATATCGTTCGCAACAATGGCACAGGAATCAACCTTGCGCATGGTAATGGTATTAGGTTTCAATGAAGCTGTATATACGCTAAAGTCATGTGTTCCAGCAAACATAGCGGCTCCCTGCTTCATTAACCCTAAATCAAGCTCATCTAAATAATTCGTTATAAAAGGAGCACTAAACGGGTGATTTTTGCATCCAAAAGAAAAAAAATAATGATACTCTTTTGTTTTACTACTCTTAATAATATTAAAGTTTGAATCAACAGGTTCTATAGAAAGCAACCGAATATCCGAAGGTAAATTTTTATTGAATTCTATTAAAAAAAAGTCCAAATCTAAAATGGGATTTTCTACAAAAAGTTCAAAAGCACCGGCAAGAGAAGAAACTTTGGCATCTGTTCTACCGGCACCCAAAATTTTAAAAGGAGCATTTGGATATAGAAAAGTAAACGTTTTGTTCAGCATACCAACAACTGTTTTAAGCTTTGGCTGTTCTTGCCAACCATTGAACCTAAAACCCAAATATTGCAACCGTACCAAATAACAAAAGCGCTGTTTCTTCATTATGTAAATGTAATTACTTATTAAACATAAGCAGATAAACGGTAACAACGAATTGTACACGATAAAACTTTTATGGAGATATTGGCACTACAAACCCCTACAATTAAATGATAAGGTTTTTATTGTTAAATTGTATAAAAAATAGTAATATTAACCTATAAGATTCTTTACAAACAAGGAATTGAACAACGAACTTAACCGTTTATCGAATTGTTTTAGTTAATACCAAAGCTTCCTCGTAATTGCTATGAAATAATGGTTCTCCTAAACCCATAAAAACCAAACTATATGAATTCTATTAAAGGATTATTTACTTGGAAGCGAACGCTGATCCTGTCAATTGTGGTGCTCTTTTTACTGAACGTCTTTAGTTTTTATGGCCTCTACACTAATAAATTTTATTTCTTTAAAATCGATAATTATATATTTCCTATTTTATCCGTAGTACACTTTGTCTTTTTATACGTACTATGGTTTAAAATCAATGAAAACGAACTAAGTGACCCACCAATGAGAACTTTAGAATATGCGCTGTATGGCATTTCATTGGTATACATCTATAAATTGGTAGATACTTTAATCGTATTGTCCAGTTATTCTGAGTTTGAAAATCACTTGATACCGAGTACGTTTTTACCGATCGGCTTTGTAATAGTGGCATTATATGTTGTTCTTCTACTGGTAACGCTGCTAGCAGTCGTTTATAGAAAAGAAATGGTAGGTACGTATATATTTGACGATATGAACCAACATGTTGATCACTGGAATAACTAAGAACCAAAAATATTTAGCACACCTCGATAAGAAATTATCGAGGTTTTTTTTTGCTTGTTTATTGTTGATTAGGCTATTATAAATCCATACAAAAAGTAAATAATAAACTAATGACCATGTAATTATCAAATTATTATACGACCTAATTAGCAAGTAAAACCTTTTACCAAACGATTTTATCACCGATGTGATTTTTCTGTGATACTTTTTTTCTTTATTCGTATTTGACTATGAAGCGTATATTAATTATTGAGGACGATCCTGAAATCATTAAATTGTTAGAACTACATCTTTCTGATGTTAGCTATGAGACAACCATGGCCATGGATGGCAATGAAGGCTTACGATTAGCCTTGGAGAATGATTTTGAATTAATTCTGTTAGACCTTACTTTACCAGGTTTGGATGGTGTTGAAGTGTGTAGAAAATTACGTGCTACCAAAAACACGCCGGTGATAATGCTTACCGCAAAATCTGAAGAAATAGACAGGGTTTTAGGTTTAGAAATAGGCGCGGATGATTATATGACCAAACCCTTTAGTATTAGAGAGTTATTGGCTAGGATCAAAGCAGTATTAAGGCGTACCAATAAAGTAGAAAAAAAACAAGAGGATACCTCTATTATCCTGGCCGAAGGACTTAAAATAGATATTGACAAACGTAAAGTAGTTTTGGGCGATTATAAAATAGAACTATCTCCAAAAGAATTTGAACTGCTTGTATTGATGGCATCCAACCCGGGCAGAAACTATACAAGAACAGAACTACTGAATATTATATGGGGATATAATTTTGAAGGTTATGAGCATACCGTAAATTCTCATATTAATAGACTACGCGCAAAAATAGAATCTGATATGGCAAACCCTACGTACATCTTAACAACCTGGGGCGTTGGCTATAAATTTAATGAAGAAATAATGGCATGATAAACAATGGTAAAACCCTTACGCCTAAATTAATAAAGAAATTATGGATTGCCTTCATTTTTCTTATTCTATTAATGGGCGCTTCGTACATTTTTATTACCGGTTATCTAACACTTAATTATAACCAGGCAATTACTCAGCGTATTAATGCCAATGTTGCCGAACATGTTATACAGGAGAAATTTCAAGAGGAAGCTCCATTCTTAGAGGACGGTAGTGTGAACAAAGCGCTTTTTGGAGATCTTATGCATGATATGATGGCCGTAAATCGCAGTATAGAAGTTTATCTTTTAAACAATTCTGGCGATATCTTATACTCCGTAGTTCTTGAGCATAATGAAAACGAACCTATGAAATCCGTTTCTTTAGGGCCCATTAAAAAATACATTGATACAAAAGGTCAAGAATTTATTTTGGGAGACGACCCGTTAAACCCAGAGGAACAGAACATATTTTCTGCGGCACCGTTTTCTATAGACGGTCATGAAGGATACATTTATATCATCGTTGCAGGTAAAGAGCTGGCGCTTATAAAAGAAAGCTTATTTAGCTCCTATTTTACAAAACTAAGTATTGGGGCTATAATATTGACAATGTTGTTTGCTGCGCTGATCGGTATTTTAAGCATCTGGTTCTTGACCAAAAATCTAAGACTGATCACGCAGACGGTACGAAAATTTCAAGAAGGCGATCTAGATATTAGAATTGAGAATCCGGAACAATCGGATATTGAAGTAGTGGCCCTTTCCTTTAATGAAATGGCAGATACCATTGTAGATAACATGGAAAAGATGAAGTCCGTTGATAATCTGCGTAGAGAATTAATCGCCAATGTTTCACACGATTTACGAACACCATTGGCCGTATTAAAAGGATATATAGAAACGCTGCAAATTAAAAACGAAACGCTTACGGAGCATCAGAAAGCAGAATATTTACAGATAACCCATAATAATATAGACAAGCTCTCAAGTTTAATAAATCAATTATTTGAATATTCTAAATTAGAAGCGGAACAAGTAACCCCAATTAAAGAGCCTTTTTCCATCACTGAACTTTCGCATGATCTAATTGCAAAATTCAGACTTTTGGCAGAACAAAAACAGATAGATCTTCAATTAGAAAATCCTGAAGAAAATTGTATGGTGCATGCAGATATAGGATTGGTAGAAAGAGCTCTGCAGAATTTAATAGAAAATGCCATAAAATATACTGAACCCAAGGGGAAGGTAACATTGAGCTTGGTAAAGATGGGCAAACAAATTGAAATAAATATTACGGATACCGGTACCGGAATCCCCGTCAACGATCAACCTTTCATATTCGACAGATATAAGCAAGTAGATAAAAATACTACCAAACAAGGATTAGGGCTTGGCCTGGCCATTGTTAAAAAAATAATGGACTTGCATGATACTACTATAATAGTATTAAGTAAACCCTATGAAGGAAGTTCTTTCATATTTAAGTTGCCCGCATGTCAATTACAATGATTATAATTATTGCTATGAAAAGGAAAAGCCCTATCCAAAATTATTGGATAGGGCTTTCTTAATTATTAGGTCGCTATTAAAAAAACAACCTGGATTATCCTTAGTTAGAAGTATTTATTTGAGTAATAGTGTAATTGCCATCTAAAACTTCCAATTCAAATACCGGCAATCTATCATTGGCAGGCCTGTTATTTGCTACGAATGTGTAAGCTCCGCCAAAAGTGTTACCTGTTTCATCAAGAAAATTAAAGGTTACCGTTTCTGGAGAAGTACCATCAAAGTTAAACGCAAATAATGAGATAGTGTACGTACCGTTTGCAAGTGGTGAAAAATCCTGCTTATCTATAAATAAATCTTCATTACCTGGGTTACTTGAAGAAGAAGACTCTACTTGGGTACCACTAGAATTGTAAACCCTAAGATCGAATAAATCGCTCTGGGTAGACCATGTGCTTATAATCTGCAACCCTTCACTTATCTCGGTAGTTGTAATAGCCATACTTGAATTAGATCCTATAATAACGTCATCGTTTTCAACACTGTCAATAGAAACTGTAATACTGTTATTACCTGCCGCGGTAATCTCACTATCATTGGCATCAACCGTAATAGCTCTTGACAACTGGCCTGCTGGAATAATCAACTCGCCATTTCCGCTAACACCATATCTATTATTATCGGTATCCGCAGTATAATAAACGACAATATCTTCATTAAGAGCTTTGCTCAATACAACATCTATAACATAAAAAGAGTTTTCTTCTATGGTTACAGTTGAAGTTTCAAAACCTATTAAGGCCTCTCCATCCGTAATGTCTATCTGTACAAAACTACCGTTATCACTAGGTGTAATGGTATTGGATAGTTCCGCTAAGCTAATAACGATATTTTCCATTCCACTTTCAAAAACACCATCAGATATAATAGTAAGTTCTGTTGTACCGGTCAATTCTCCCGCAGTAACTGTAATTGCATTTGAGCTAACCGTATAGTCCGTATTTATAATTGCAGAACCTGCAAAGTTTAGTTGTATAGTAACATCTTCTTCCTGTGCCGCTTCTATGGCCGCAGATATAACAATAACTTGAGCATCTGACTCTGTAGTCATTGTAGCACTTGAGGCAAGGGAAACTTTTGATAAATCTATTGGTGTAGGTACTTCAACTATTGTTTCAACTTCCACCTCTCTTTCAACGATTCTTTCTACCTCTACTTCTTCGGTTTTGGTACAAGAAAATAACAGCGCTGCAACTGATAAATACATCAGAGTTTTTTTCATAATAATACTTAGATTAATTAATGGTTAATTTAAATTATACCATAAAGATATGTTAATGGTTTAATAAGCAAAAACGGTAATAATTTTTAATGTAAGAAATAACTTATGTTATTTTCGTAAGTATCTTAAAATCAATAGTTCTTGAATAACTATTTTTTTTCTGGTAGTAATTAATAAAAAGACCGGTTTATTTACTGCAATACATTTCTATTTCACTTTACAATATTTGTTTTTTAATTGGGTTATAGGTAAACCTTAAACACCTTACAAATGAACTTAAAAAACTTACTATTTATTTCAATATCAGCCTTCTTTATTCAATCATGTTCTAATGACGACATGGTCAATGAACCTGAAGATCCGGTTACCGAAGAACCAACAACAGAAGAAACTGAAGAGACTGAAAATAGCGCTCCAGATCCGTTTAACTTACTTACTATTGAAAACGAATCAGCAAATACCTCTAGAACCCCTACTTTAACATGGGAAGCAAGTGCCGATATAGATAATGATGATGTTACTTATGACATTTACTTAGATACAGAAATGGTACCACAAACCAAAATTGCTGAAAATCTTACAGAAACAACATTTACTGTTGTAGATGCACTAGATAGAGAAAGCACATATTATTGGAACGTTGTTGCTAAAGATGAAAATAATGCCGAAACTTCAAGTAATAGTATTTTTAGTCTTACAACTTCGGGTATCGTTTTTTCTGCTTCAGCGGTTGAAAGCAATACTTCATTTACCGCTAGAGATAAACATACTGTTGTTGAGTTCAATGGAAAATTATGGTTAATTGGAGGATCTGATGAAAACTATAATTTAGGTGATGTTTGGTCTTCAGAAGATGGTGAAAACTGGACTTTGGTAGCCGAAACACCTTTTGGTTTGCCTAAAAAAGGGCATACTTCTTTAGTCTTTGATAATAAATTATGGGCAATTTCAGGCTTTTTTAATGATGTTTGGTCTTCTACTAACGGAATTGATTGGGTACGCACAACCTCTGATTTAGGCTTCGATACTAGAGAAGGGCATGCTAGTTTCGTTTTTAACAATAAAATGTGGATTGTTGGTGGTAGAGATAATCAATATCAAAGTTACAACGATGTATGGTCTTCTTCAGATGGTATAGAATGGACTCAAGAAACGGCAAATGCACAATTTTCTCCAAGAGCAAACCATACTATAACCGTGTTAAATGGTGTAATTTACCTTATTGGAGGCGGCGGTGTTTCAAGTGATTTTGTGCCTGGCTATTCTAATGAAGTTTATTCTTCTGTAGATGGTATTAACTGGACTAAAGTAGAAACTTCTTCAATATTTGATCCAAGAGAAGCGCATACAGCCACTGCCTTTGATAATAAAATATGGGTTACAGGTGGTTGGCAAGTAACTTCTAATGATATGACAGGTGAACAACAAATAACTTCTTTTAACGATGTATGGTTTAGTGCTGATGGGGCTACTTGGCAACAATTAGAAACTAACGAAAATTATGAAGGAAGATTAGACCATGCTTCAGTTAGTTTTGAAGACAAACTTTATATCATGGGCGGATTTAAAATAGGTCCTTCGCCTAACGATCGTGATTATTTTAACGATATTTGGGTAATAGAATAACAAACTCATTTTTAGCATAAAAAAAGCCCGTTCAAATTTGAACGGGCTTTTCTATTTTATATGTTTTTTTAAATTCCTTTCAAGAAACTACTGTACAGGTCTTTAAACTCATACCCATCTGTAAAGCGTTGTTTGTTCAATTTTTTGTAGGACACCAATCCCCATAATAACAACTCTTTTAAGAAATAGGCATCTTTAGCATCAAAATCTGGCTGATGATCTTTCATCAATTGGTTTAATGCGGGAATACTATCTAATGCACGTTTGTATTCCTCATCGGTAAAATCGTCCATCAATTCAAAACCTTCGCCTTGAAAAAACCAGTGCAACAGTTCATCATAAACGGTTTCTTCGTCTTTACGCTCTAGCTTATTGATTTTTGGAAAATACTTGGGAAATAATGTTTTTACAGCATCATCTATAAGAATACCGGCAACAACATCCGCTCCCTCCTGCTCTCCTTCATATACCAATTCTATTTTTCCTGTAATGGCAGGTACAATTCCTAAGAAATCGCTTAAACGTACCATGGTATGGTCACCACCGTACAATAAAGACCTGCGCTCTGCAGTACTCAATAAGTTTTCAAAAGCCGTAATGCTCGTACGTGCACTCACCCCACTTTTGGCATCTACATACTCACTGTCCCGTGCTTCAAAAATCACTTGTTCCAAAAGGTCTTTTGCAAGATCCGGAACGTAAACAGCATCGGTTTGGCGGGCATCAAGCTTGGCTTCTTGTTCGGTAATTTTTCTAGCTATTTCAATATCATCAGGATAATGCGTTAGTATTTGCGACCCAATTCTATCTTTTAGCGGAGTTACAATACTACCTCTATTAGTGTAATCTTCAGGGTTTGCCGTAAATACGAATTGAATATCCAAAGGCAATCTCAGTTTGAATCCCCTGATCTGGATATCACCTTCCTCCAGAATATTGAACAAAGATACCTGAATACGTGCCTGTAGATCGGGCAACTCGTTGATTACGAATATACAGCGATTGGCACGTGGAATCATCCCAAAGTGAATTACCCTATCATCTGCATAAGATAATTTTAGGTTTGCCGCTTTTATAGGATCTACATCACCAATTAAATCCGCCACCGTAACATCTGGCGTTGCCAATTTTTCTGCAAAACGCTCACTTTTATGCAACCACGAAATTGGGGTATCATCACCTTTTTCTTTGATCAGTTCCATGGCAAATCTAGACATGGGCTTCATGGGGTCGTCATTAATTTCAGAACCTGCTACAACGGGAATATATTCATCTAACAGATTTACCATTAAATGCGCCAAACGTGTTTTTGCCTGACCACGAAGTCCCAATAAATTAATGTTATGTCTAGATAATATGGCGCGCTCCAATTCTGGAATAACCGAGTCTTCATAGCCCCAAACACCGGTAAAGGCATCTTCTCCCTTTTTTATTTTATCGATAAGGTTGTCTCGCAACTCATCTTTTACACTTTTGGTTTGGTATCCGGCAGCTTTTAAGGCTCCCAACGTATGTATATTTTTATAATCTAATTTCATAGTATTCCTTTGGTCTTATTTCAATCTTTTTTTTCTGTTTGCTTCGTAATCTTCAAATATCATTTCACCCAACCCTTTTAATCCCGTGAAAAATGCCTTGCCCTTGTTGGCTTCCGTAAAATGGCGAATAAACTGCATAAGATACGGGTCCTGGGCAATCATAAATGTGGTAATAGGTATATGTAATTTTCGTGCCTGTCGCGCCATATTGTAGCATTTTTCCACAATAAAATCATCTAGCCCCACACTGTTTTTATAATACGTACCGTCTGGCATGCGCAAACAACTTGGCTTACCATCGGTAATCATAAAAATCTGTTTATTGGTATTACGCTTTCTGCGCAGCATATCCATGGCCAATTGTAATCCGGCAACGGTATTAGTGTGATACGGACCTACTTTTAAGTATGGTAAATCTTTAATGGGTATGGGCCAGGCATCATTACCAAAAACCAAAATATCTAACGTGTCTTTTGGGTATCTGGTGGTAATCAATTCCGCCAATGCCATAGCAACTTTTTTGGCGGGCGTAATACGGTCTTCGCCATACAGGATCATACTATGGCTTATATCGATCATAAGAATGGTGCTCATTTGCGCCTTATGCTGGGTATCTTCTACTACCAGATCATTTTCGCTCAATTGAAAACTGCCCACACCGTGATTAATTTGGGCGTTCTTAAGACTCTCGGTCATAGATATGTTTTCTAGACCATCGCCGTACCGGTATTCCCTAAGGTCTCCCGTGTGCTCATCTCCTTGCCCGGATTTGCCTGTTTTATGGTTACCTGCACCACTACGTTTTAACTTGCCAAAAATTTGGTCCAATGCACGCTGACGAATAATACGTTCCATTTTTGCGGTTATGGAAATATCTCCTCCGCCAGAACCTTCTTCCCCATCTTCAACGTCGCCACCGCCATCCTTAAATTCTTCGCGTATGTACCCTTTCGCCTTTAAATCTTTAATAAAATCGTCAATGGTGTAATCTTCGGTAGTCAGTTCATATTCCTTGTCTAGCTCACGTAACCAGTCTATGGCTTCGTCAAAATCGCCAGAAGTATGTGTGATCAGCTCTTGAAAAATATCAAAAAACTTATCAAAAATCGATTGTTCGGGTGCTTCGTATGTTTCAAAGCGAAACCCTTTTCTTTCATTCATAGCCATACTATAAAATTAACACTTTTACCTTGGATGCCCACGGCTTTTGGGAAATGTTAACGTTGTTGTTTAAGTTTGGTTATTGGTTGTTGGTTGTTGGTTGTTGGTTGCTGGTTGTCGGTTGATTGTTGATAGTTGTTAGTTTTATACTTGGCGCTTTGCGAATACCAATGGCGTAGCGAAAAGCGACCGGCGCAAAGCGTATAGCGTTTAACATGCAACGTTTTGCGCGTAGCGTTTTAAAAAAGTAACTTCGGCTACGCTCAGTTACCGGTATTTAGCAACACTATTTACAAACAACGGACAACCAAGCACCAACAACTAAAAAGTTAAACCATCGACCAACAAGCTTTAACCATCAAACAGATACAAGGCTTTTTAAGCACTCCACCACTTTGGGAAGGTGTGCAGTTTGGCGTATCTCAGTTTCAGTTTCCTGATGTGGATGTAGACAGTTTTGTGGTAAGTGAAATACCGGAGAAATTACGACTGGGACATCAAATGGAATTTGTGTTCAAACAGTTGTTAGAGGCTAGTAATGCGTATGATGTACTCCTACACAATATGCCCATACGGGAAGAAAAACGAACTATTGGTGAAATAGATTTTATTGTTCAGGAAACTGCTACAAAGCAGCTAATTCACATAGAATTGACCTATAAATTCTATCTGATTGACACCGATATCAAAGAACCCATACACCAACTCGTAGGTCCTAACCGACGCGATGCCTTTTATGCCAAGCTAGAAAAGATAAAAAACAACCAATTTTCATTGATTCACACGCCTATTGGTCGCTCCGCATTGTTGGAAAAAGGAATTGATACCGAAAACATGACGCAGCAAGTTTGCTATAAAGCCCAGTTATTTCAACCTTACGCTAGTAAGGCATTATCTTTAGCACCGTTAAACAAAAATTGTATTATAGGCTATTGGTTACGCTTGGCAGCATTTTATACGGCTGACTTTACACCACATACATTCTATATCCCTACCAAAAGCGAATGGGTATTGAACCCTATGGACACCGTAGCATGGCGCTCACATGAAGAAATTGCTATTGCTATTACAGAACGCTTAAATAACAACAGTGCACCCTTGGTTTGGATGAAGAAAAACAATACGCTTGAAAAGTTCTTTGTGGTATGGTGGTAAGCATAGTTCTAAGTTTAAACACACAAATGCCTGTTAATAACTGTTGATAGGTCTTTTTATAAGTGGGTGGGAATTAGATTACTTTTATAGATGAAATATGTGCAATTGTGCATATATACGATAGTTGTGTTTAATACTAAAAAAAATCAAATGATTGAGAAAATTTTGCCAGCAATAATCACCATAATTGGAAACCTAGTATTCTACATATGGATTAAGGGTCGAGTTGACAAATCTTTGGAAAAAAATAAAATTGCGTACGGTGGGATTTTCAAAGAAAAGGTAAATATTTATAGAGAACTTTTGGAACGGACTTATACTTTGAAAAAAGAATTAAGTCGGTTTCAGTACGTTGGAGTAAAAGAAGATGGAAACGCAATTATGGAGAAAATTAATGCCTACATTCAATTTGCATCTATAAACCAGCCTTTTCTTTCTGATGCTATGTTAACGGACCTAAATAAACTACGTACAGAATTTCAAGATGTTTTTGATAATTTTTATAGACACATAGCAAATACGGATTCGGAATATTTAGACAAATTTTTTCAGGCAGGGAATAAACTCACTTCAAATGAACCCTTTAAAGAAATTGAAGACCGAATTGTTTCGGAAATGCGGAGAGACTTAAAAATTGAGAATTTCGGCGGGTAAAAAAAGTACTAAACACAACAATACCTATACGTAATGCGGACTTTAAAGTGTAAACGAAAGGTCTGTGTATATTTATAATGTCGCTAAATCTTATGGATTTAGCTTTGAACAAGAAAAAATAAAACTAAACAATAAGCTTTAGCTTCGTGCGCAGAC
>NZ_JARKMS010000004.1:0-281844 GCF_029350945.1 Maribacter huludaoensis
TTGGTGAACGATGCGGATTTTGATATCAATAATGAGATACAGGATTTAAATTTAACCGGCGACATATTAACGATTACTAATAATGCCGGTGCTACCGACATAGATTTATCGGATTATAGAGAAACTGTAGTTGGTACAGGAGATATTTCTGTTGTAGATGATGGAAATGGTAACTATACTGTTAATTATGTTGATGGTGATAATGATGATCAAAACGAAATAGAATTACCAACAGGAGGAAATATCGGACAAGTACTTTCTACAGATGGCTCAGGAACATATACATGGGTAGATCCAGATTCAGGAGCAGCAGGTGCCGATGGAGAAGGTTTTACAGGAGGAAGTTATGATGCCGGTTCAGGCGTGGTGACGTTCACCTCGGATGACGGACTTGGCTTTGTAACAGGTGATTTACGTGGAGCAGATGGTGCCGACGGAGAAGGTTTTACAGGAGGAAGTTATGATGCCGGTTCAGGCGTGGTGACGTTCACCTCGGATGACGGACTTGGTTTTGTAACAGGTGATTTACGTGGTGCAGATGGTGCTGACGGTGCAACAGGAGCGCCAGGAGCGCCAGGAGCGCCAGGAGCAGCAGGTGCCGATGGAGAAGGTTTTACAGGAGGAAGTTATAATGCAAGTACAGGCGTGGTAACGTTCACCTCGGATGACGGACTTGGTTTTGTAACAGGTGATTTACGTGGAGCAGATGGTGCTGATGGTGCTCCAGGAGCAACAGGACCTGCAGGTGATCCTGCAACAGATGATCAAACATTGGCAACAACAGGTGCTGCTGGTCAAATATCAATTACAGGAGGTAATGCAATTACATTAAATGTAAATGATGCCGATTCAAATGCATCAAACGAACTTCAGACAATAAGTAGATCTGGAACCAATGTAATATTATCTAATGGTGGTGGTACAGTTTCGATTGCAGATAATGATAACAATTCGAGTAATGAAATTCAAACTATTACGTCTACTGATGGTTCGGTAACCGTTACTCCAAATGGAATAAATTATAACCTTTCCGTGCCAACGGCAAACGGTGCAGAAACCATAGTGGAAGCGGCACCGGATACAGATATCAGTGTTACTGGAACTGGTACGTCGGCTGATCCATATTTAATTGCCAATACAAGGCCGGATATTTTCTATCCACCTTCTATTGAGGTAGATGTGGCAACAACGGGTACAGGAAGAACAATTGATTTACATGCGGAGTATTTAGCTCAGTACGGTACACCGGCAGTGGTTAGCGCAGGTGCCCCAACAGCAATACCAACTTATGCGAATAATGAATTGTATTATTATGTGACATATTATGATACAACTGTATTTGCAAATGTTAGTGTGAACGCTACGGGTATAATGACTTACGATGTCATAGCGGCTCCAACGGATTATAATACACTGATCAATGTAGTTTTTGTAGCTCAATAATTAGCTAATTGAAACAAAGATCCCAAATCGATTTGAAAAAAAATTATACATATAGAACTATAATCCTAAGCATTGTTTTTACAATGCTGGGGATTTTTGTCTCAAACGCGCAGTTTTTATTGCAGGCTCCAACAGATAGTGATCAAAACAATTTTCGTTGGTATGAAGCTTCAGATACAGCAACCGTACTTGGTACAGATTCTTTTTATGAAGTAACCCAACCGGGTATTTACTTTGCAACCTATGACGGTACCTTATGTGGCTCTAATGCAACAGGGTATTTTATTGTAACAGATTGTAATAATCCTGACAATGAAGTAACTATGGATATCACTTCTAACGTACCAAGCACAGCTTCGGTAAGTTGGAGTCCGCCATTAACGGGAGATCAACTAAGTCCCATGGTCATTGCTACAGATGCCGTTGTAAGATATACGGCAATGGTAACAAAGGCGGGTAATACGTTCAGCCTACCAAATTTTACGGTAGTATGTTTGCCCGAGGCTGCAGATTTAGAAGATGATTTGGTAACTACGGATGAGGAAGTACCAGTAACTATAGATATTTATGCTAATGATGCCGATTTACCGGATGTAGGGGCTCTGACAACTACAGATCCCGCAAATGGTTCGGTAACTATTGATGATAGTGGTACGCCGAACAATCCTATGGATGATATTGTCACCTACACTCCAGATGTAGATTTCAATGGTACGGACACTTTTGACTATACCATTTGTAATGCATATGGAGATTGTAGTACGGCAACGGTAACTGTTGAAGTGCTACCAGTTTTGGATACAAATGATGATTCTATAGCAATAGATATCAATGCAATTACAGCTATAGATACATGGCAAGTAAATGATAACGATTTACCTACAGATGGTACATTCAGCGTAACGCAACCAACCAATGGTTCTGTAACTGTTGATGACAATGGTACACCGAATGACCCATCCGATGATGTTCCGACATACTTCCCGAATAATAATTATTTAGGTACAGATACTTTTGATTATACCGTGTGTGATACAGTGGGTAACTGTAGTACATCGACCATAACAATTCTTATTAATCCGTTAGGTGTTGATATGGATAGTGATGATGATGGTATAGTTGATAGCTTTGAAGATTTAAATTTAGATGGTGATAATGATCCGTCTACCGACCCAACAGATTCTGATGGGGACGGCTTCCCGGATTATTTGGATATTGATGCAGATGGCGATGGTATACCTGATAATGTTGAGGCTCAGGCTACGGCAGATTATATTCCGCCTTCAGGGATCGATGCGAATACCAACGGGTTAGATGATGCGTATGAAGCTAATGGTTTAACTGGATTGTTCCCTGTAGATACGGACGGAGATAACCTACCTGATTATTTAGATGAGGATAGTGATAATGATAACGTACTGGATGCTATTGAAGCTCATGATCATGATCATGATGGTATTGCAGATGTTGTTATGATTGGTTCGGATAAGGATAATGACGGATTGGATGATGGTTATGAAGGTGCAATTTCGGTTGATACGGATGTAAATGATGAAATTGATGATCCTTACGCTCAACTTCCAAATACCGATGGTGATGAAGAATCTGATTACAGGGATACCGATGATGACGATGATGGTATAGAAACCCGTGATGAGGATATCAATCTTAACGGAAATTATGTTGATGATGATTCTGATTCTGATGGTATACCAAATTACTTGGATTCAGATTTAGGTCAGCTAGAAGAAGAAATTGAAGTTTTCAACGTTATTACACCCAATGGTGATGGTATTCATGATGTATTAAGGATAAATGGATTGGAAAATTACCCTAACAATACACTAAAAATCTATAACAGATGGGGTGTAGCGGTCTATATGACCAAGGCATACAACACAGAAGGTAATGTCTTTGATGGTACATCTGAGGGTAGGGTAACCGTTGATGTTGATAGTAAATTACCGGTAGGTACATACTTCTATATTTTGGAATATGAAATGCCAAACGGAGATGCGGAAACACTCTCGGGTTACATTTATATAAATAGATAAAATAGAATGTTGAATACATATATAAACATACTTAAAAAGTATATTCCAAAACAAGTTGTTGTCGTTATGGCATTATGTTTTGGGTTGTTTGCCTATGGTCAGCAAGATGCACAGTATACCCAGTATATGTATAACACCATAAGTGTCAATCCTGCATATGCCGGATCTAGAGGACATATCAGTTTAGGTGCTTTGCATAGGTCTCAATGGGTAGGTTTAGATGGGGCGCCTACTACACAGACATTTAATGTACATTCCCCAATTGGTTATAGGGGTGTAGGTTTAGGACTTTCAATAGTAAATGATGAAATAGGTCCTACATCAGAAACCAATTTTGATATTGATTTCTCGTATACGATTTGGACATCTACTGAAGGTAGGTTAAGTTTTGGTTTAAAGGCCAGTGCCAATTTATTGGATATCAGGTTTTCAGAGCTAAATCAATATACCACTGACCCTACTTTACAACAAGATATAGATAATAGGCTTTCGCCAAATATTGGCGCCGGGGTGTATTATCATACCAATAAATTCTATGTTGGGTTGTCTGTACCTAGATTTTTGGAAACAACACATTTTCAGGAAACTAACCTATCTACGGCCAAAGAACAAATGAACCTTTATTTAATAACTGGTTACGTTTGGGATTTAAACGAGTCCTTAAAATTTAAGCCGGCATTACTTACCAAGGCTGTTCAAGGGGCACCTTTACAGGTAGATCTATCTGCAAATTTTATGCTAAATGAAAAATTCATTTTGGGAGCGGCCTACAGGTGGGACGCCGCATTTAGTGGTATGGCAGGTTTTAACGTATCTAATAAGTTTTTAATTGGTATAGCGTATGACAAAGAAACTACAGATCTTGGTAATACGGCTTTTAATAATGGATCGTTCGAAGTTATTTTTAGATACGATTTTATTATGACCAAGAACAACTTAAAATCGCCGCGTTTCTTCTAGATTTATCTTTTTATATTCTTCTTTACGTTAAATACCTAAAACGCCTTATTTTTACCTTATGAAGGAAGAACAGGTAATTCTCGTAAATGAAAATAATGAGCAAATAGGCACTATGGCTAAAATGGAAGCCCATGAAAAGGCAGTTTTACATAGGGCTTTTTCCGTTTTTATAACGAACGACATTGGCGATATTATGCTGCAACAACGTGCGGCATCTAAATATCATTCTCCATTATTATGGACAAATACATGTTGTAGTCACCAGCGAGTAGGAGAGACCAATATTGAAGCTGGCAAGCGTAGACTACAAGAAGAAATGGGTTTTCAGGCCGAATTAAAAGAACTGTTTTCTTTCATTTACAAGGCTCCTTTTGATAACGGTTTAACGGAGCACGAACTTGATCATGTCATGATAGGTACTTACAACGCTGAGCCAAATATTAATATTGAAGAGGTAGAGGCATGGAAATGGATGTCTCCTGAATCTATTAAAGAAGATATCTCCAATAATCCTAATGCTTATACAGCTTGGTTTAAGATAATCTTTGACAAATTTTACGAACATTTATTTAACACACCGGCATAGAGATGAAAGTTAAAGTAAGTAGAAAGGCACATTTTAATGCAGCCCATCGTTTATATAGAAAAGACTGGGAAGACACTAAGAATACAGAAGTTTTTGGTAAATGTAATAACCCTAATTTTCATGGCCACAATTACGAAATGATTGTAAGTGTTACGGGAGAAATAGATCCAGAAACAGGTTTTGTAATGGATATGAAGGTGTTAAAAGATTTGATCAAAGAAGAGATTGAAGACTATTTGGACCATAAAAACTTAAACATTGAAGTAGAAGAGTTTAAAACCTTAAACCCTACGGCAGAGAATATAGCTGTGGTTATATGGAAAAGGTTAAGGCCAAATGTTCAAGATACCCATGAACTTGAAGTGGTTCTTTTTGAAACGCCAAGAAATTACGTTACGTTCTCAGGATAGTTTTTAAAGTTAATTGTAAGATTTTTTTTAATTCAACGTTATAATAGTTATTAAATAGATCAACTTAAAAATATAGAATGATACATCCTTTAAAATTTAGGCCCATTTTAAAAGAAAGACTTTGGGGCGGTACCAAGCTAAAAGAGGTTTTTGGAAAACCAATTGAAAGTGATATTACCGGCGAAAGTTGGGAGTTGTCTACCGTAAAAGGTGATATTTCTGTAGTTGCAAACGGTAGTTTAGAGGGCAAATCTCTTCAAGAACTAATAGATTCTAATGCAGAAGAATTATTAGGTAAGAGCGTTGTAGAGCGTTTTGGAAAAGAATTTCCGATCTTAATAAAGTTTATTGATGCAAAGCAAGACTTATCCATACAACTACACCCAAATGATGCTCTGGCCAAAGAACGTCATAATTCATTTGGAAAGACAGAAATGTGGTACATTATGGATGCCGATCCTAATGCAGAGTTGATCGTAGGTTTTAATAAAGATGTCACCAAAGAAGAATATGCTGAAAGTGTTGCTAATGATACCTTGCTTGATCTTCTTAATTATGAGCAAGTTAAAGAAGGGGATACGTTCTTTATAAATACGGGTAAAATTCATGCAATAGGAGCAGGGGTGATGTTGGCGGAAATACAACAGACATCTGATGTTACGTATCGTGTTTTTGACTTCAACAGAAAAGATAAAGAAGGTAATCTTCGTGAACTGCATACAGAGTTGGCGTTAGATGCTGTAGATTATGAAAAGAAAGATGATTTTAAAGTTGAATACGGTCATAATAAGAATGAGGTAAATACTATGGTAGATTGTCCATATTTTAAAACAAACTTCATTGAGCTTACCGATAATTTGGATTTAGATACGGCACAACGCGATTCATTTACAATTTTTATGTGCGTTGGTGGAGAAACCAAAATTAGTACTGCAGAGGGTGAAGTGTCTATTAAAAGTGGAGAAACAGCTTTATTACCAGCTTCAACCCAAAAAATTTCCTTACAGTCAACCGGTGCTAAATTATTAGAAGTTACTATTTAAGTTCTAATTAACGATACGGCAGTTCAAAAATCGTATTTTTGCAAAAAATAATTAGAGATGGCAAGTATTAAAAATTTAAAAAAAGATATTAATAATGTTCTTGGAGACATTATAGAAGGAGTTTATATAGTTGAGGCTACTAACGGTACTACACACTCAAAAGAGGGGTCTGCCATTATAGATGAAGCAATTGTAACTTTTGACGAGTTGGTCGCTAAAATCAACAAGAATGATGTTGAGAACAAGAAAGCACATTTCAAAGAAGTTAGAAAAGAGTTGGAAACTAAAGCAACTAAATTGGTAGAAGACTTGAATAAGTTAGCTTAATTGAAGACTATCTTAAAATAAAAAAGCATCTTAATTTATTAGGATGCTTTTTTATTTTGAACAATTAGTATGGTTCTAATTCTTTTTCAAAAGTTCAGCTAATTCCTTACCATATTTAGATTCAGCTACCTCTGGTGATAGTACACTGTAAATTGAATCTAAGTATTTGACGTTGGCATCTGGTATTTCTTTTAATGCAATGTACGGCGCTATAAATGAGGATTTGTTGTTAAGCGCAAAGTTGATTGCAAATGCATAACCTCTTTGTGTATTTCTATTACTGATATTCGTTAATGAATCAATACTTATCTGGCTTAACTCACCATTAGGTTGTGCTGCATTCATCATAATTTCAACATTTTTTTTATTGATGTTGCTCATGTGTTTTTTGTATTCCTCAAGTTTTTCATGAGTTGTAGAACCAGTAATCTTTGCAGTAGTATCAAAAGTATTCCAATCAGTATTGATAGTAATAGTTCCAGGTTCGGCAAAGAATGTAATGCGATCGTTAATATCGTTATTATCCTTTTTGTCAAGGTATAGATAAAATATCTCAGGACTTGTTAATTTGGTCTCAAAAGAAAAATTTCCATCTCCGTTAATAGCAAGGGAATCAACAGTAATTAGAACTGAGTCCGGTACATGTTGCAAATAAAGGGTACCTTTTTTCAATCCTTTTATTTTACCGCTTACAATCATAGTTTCTTCTGCATTGTCGCCACATGAGCTTAATGCCAAAAGTGCGGCAACAACAAATAATATTTTCTTCATTATTATAATTTAGGGCGCAAATATCTATAAAATTTGATAATAAAGAACGCCAACTCTTTATTTTGTTAGTAAATATGTGTGGTTACAAACTCGATGCAACTTCCATCAAATAGGCGCAAAGTAAAGCGCCACCGGTACCTACAACATAACCAAGAACAGCTAATAGCACACCGACCGAAGTTAATGACGGATGAAATTCCGCAGCTACTACTGGGGCAGAGGCGGCACCACCAACATTTGCCTGACTACCTACCGCTAAAAAGAAATAAGGTGCTCTTATAAGTTTGGCTACCAATATCATCAATCCAGCGTGAATGGCAATCCAGATAAAGCCAACAGCAATTAATCCAGGGTTTTCAAGTACTTTGTTCAGGTCCATTTTCATACCAATGGTAGCAACCAGAATATAAATAAACATGCCGCCAATTTTACTGGCACCTGCACCTTCATAATTTTTAGCTTTAGTGAAGGATAACGCTATGCCCAAACCTGTAGCGATAACTACCATCCAAAAGAATGCAGAGCCTAAGAAAGATAGAAAACTCTTTTTATCGCTTACAGCGTCAAAATTACCTTCTAAATAAGTACTTATATGGTCGCCGAAAAAATGAGCTATCCCAACAGCGGTAAAAGCTAAGGCTAGCATAATCATATAATCGTTCAGAGTAGGTACACGAGTGATTCTCTCGGTAAATTCGGTCACTTTTACTTTTAAAGTTTCAATGGCAGAAGTATCTGCTTTTAACCATGCGTCAATTTTTTTTGTTCTACCAACTCCTAAAAGTACAATGGCCATCCACACATTTGCAACTACAATATCTATCAATACCATACCACCATATTTTTCAGGATTGTATTGAAAAATCTCTAACATTGCCGCCTGGTTGGCACCGCCACCGATCCAACTACCTGCAATAGTGGACAGCCCCCTCCAAATAGCATTAAAATCATTTCCGCCCACGGTATCCGGAGAGAATATTGAAACAATCAGTATAGCAATTGGTCCTCCTATAATTATACCGGCACTCCCTGTTAAAAACATGATGAGAGCTTTAGAGCCCAAATTTGATATGGCTTTAATATCAATACTCAATGTCATGAGAACGAGTGCCGCAGGTAGTAAGTACCTACTTGCCATAAAGTATAAATTGGAAATCTCATCAGAAACAATTCCGGTACTGGTCAAAATAGCCGGTAGTAAATAGCACATAAGAACCGCTGGAACAATGGAGTAGAATTTACTCCAAAATCCGGTTTTTAGGCTAGAAGTATAAAAGATGAACCCTAGGCATAGTGCCAAGAGTCCAAAAACTACCGTATCATTAGTAATTATGGGTTGTGCATATAGGTAAGACATAAAAGTATTGGTGAGTTGGTATGTTCAAATATAGTTAATTAACCAAGTTTTTGGCAATATAGTTCGCTACGCCATCTGCCGTATTCTCTAATGTTATGTAATCTGAAATTGCTTTAACTTCTGCTCTGGCATTGGCAACGGCAACACCGCATCCTACATTTTCAAGCATTTCAATATCATTATAGTTATCGCCAAAGGCAATAATATCCGTGAGGGATTCATTGGCTTCTAAAAGTAGGTTGATCGCAGATAGTTTTGATACCGTCTTAGGGGCAATCTCAATTAGCGTATCGTTAGATCTATACAGATTAAGATGTTCTCCCAGCTTTTCCTTTAGAACTGGCATTAAATCATCGGCACTGTTCTTGGTGCACATAAGCATAATCTTGTGAGCGCCAACATTTCGTTGGTCCCAATCAGTTAAGGTGCTATGGGTATCTTGAAAGATAGGGTTAGATTTTGTGTATTTTATTTCTTTCTCTACACGTATAGAAGTTTTTGGTACATACCACTCATTATTGTAGTATAAACCTAAATCAGCTTGATGTTCTTTACATAGTTCATAAATATCCTTTAGTGTGGTAACAGGAATGAACACAGAGGTTAAAACTGTATTGTTTAACAAGACCAAAGCGCCATTGTAGCAAATTATAGGTTGATCGGCAATGCCTAAGTCCTCTTGTATATAGCGCATGCCACTTGGCATTCTTGCAGAAACTAAAATGATTTTAGTATCATCTTTTATTTTATTGATTTGTTCAATAGCAAATTTAGAAACATCACTTTTTGAAGAAAGCAACGTGCCATCTAAATCTGAACATAGAATTTTATACTTCATTTTAGATATTTAACCAGTAGGTGAGCTTTAAGTTTATAGATCGGTATTTAGGTTCAAAAGAGTTTACAAAATAATTGTCGTTATAAACTATGAATAAATCTGATAACGGGGCAAAACGCCATTGTAACCTAGAGTTAAAACCTAAATTATCTCGTTGATTACTATATTGTACAAGTGTTGACCAAAATATAGATTTACTAAAGGTAACGTCTATTTTAGGGCTTATTAGCCAAATATCTGTACTTGAGTATGGAGCTGGTAGGGATATTTTATCATAGTTCATAGCTAAGGACAAAAATACCTTAGGTTGAAATCTTAATGATAATTCACCTCTTACGGACAATCTATCACCATTGAAAAAGCTACCTACCGTAGGCTCTATGCTATAAGCAAATCGTTTTCTTCTATCTGATTGATATTCCAAGGAAACAAAGTTGTAATAATATCCAAGCATGCCGGGTAACGGTACGGCGTCATCTAAACCTGTTGGGTCAAATTCATCAAAAAGATAGGTATACGAATGTGTATAGGAAAAGTTGATTTCTGACTGATCGTTGAACTTAGATTCCCATGAGCCAATTAAGTCATAATCTGTGTGTAGAAAATCATTATCGGGACTCCAGGTCAAGATTGGAAAAAACTGAAAACTATGGCTCTGCAAAGCACTATCTTCAGGCCAGAACACACGCTCTATCATAGTGGCCGTTTTAAAAATATCAGTTCTACGTATAAAACCAAGATCAGACCTGAAGTCTTCACCAATGTAGACTATGTCTTCAAAAAAGTTCCAGTTTCTAGAGTTATATTGCAAAAATGCCCCTGATGAAAGATTAGCCTTGCCCGCATCATGGGCAAAAGATTTGTGCAAATAGAATTTACCGTTCCAAATATTATTATCGGATATTAAATTGTAATCAATACCGGCAACCCTATTATAACGATCTTCATCATCTTGAAAATCGTAGTCTTTGAACGTTTGTCTATTGATGAAGAACATACCAATATTAGATCTGCCAAAAACATTTTGTTGAAGGGCCAGCATGGTATTGTTGTTGGACGCAATGTTTTTTTCTAGATCTTCTGCGGTCTGTAGGTTTAAAAAACCTAATCGTAGCCCTTTGTTTATTTTACCGCTTAATCTAACGCCCCCAACAATTTTATTTTCTATGGTATTGTCCGCTGTATCTTTGGCTATTCCAATTCGTCTAGAGAAGAACGGATTTGCATCTCTACCACCACCGAAGCTTCCGAACAAATCACTGTTGTCAATAAAAAATTGCCTTTTTTCAGGTAGCGAAACTTCAAAACGTGTTAAGTTGGTAACCTGGTCATCAGCTTCCACTTGAGAAAAATCGGGGTTTACCGTAACATCTAAATTCATACTATTGCCAATGGCGATCTTGGCATCTCCACCAAAGTTTATTTTAGTTTCTGGCTCGTTTAGCTCAAAGTCTTTTTGAGAACCGAAATTTACATAAGGTATGACTGCAAGAGGAGTGCGGTATTTCCCTAACGGTTTTTCAAAAACCATATCGCCCATAAACGTGAGTCCGTATATGTTCTGGTTTTGGGGGATGTTCATCCACGTACTATTCTCGTTAGACTGTGTATCAAATCTGTAACTATTGAATCGCCATTTTGTTTCTCCTTCCTTAAATTTAAAGGCCGTTAAGGGAATTACCATTTCTGCGGTATAATAATCATCATATATCTTGGAATCTCCGCGCCATTTTACATCCCATGAAATAGTAAAACCATTTAAGTTTAAACCACCTCCGGAAACCAATCCTTCACGACGTACTCCGTAAGGGTTTATTCCAAATAAGAAAGCATTGTTGCCATCATTGAACGTATCAAAAAGTAAGGTGATGTTATCACTGTTGCCCGCTCTAAAATCTCGTTTAAGTGATTGAATGGAATAATCTGTACCAGCGGTATGAACGGTAATGCCTACATATAGGTTCATTTCATCGTACAGCATTTTAATTTCTGTCTGTTTTTTTGACTGTACAGTGTCTAGGGGAAAGAATTGCCAAAATTGATCGGCTTGGTCTGCCTCTGTCCAAATTGGTTCGTCAAGAACACCATCTGGGGTTATTTTTGCAGCTATCTTCTTAACGTTAAATGATTTTTCATCTATTTGAGCATTTAAAGAATAGAAAAAAAATATAAGTACAAGTGTACCTAAGTATTTGGTCATTTCGGTAAAAGTTTGGTAGTTGACCAAATTTAAGTTTTTGTTCTGTTAAATAAATGCTAAACTAAATTTTAGGTGCTAAATTGATATGAATACAGTGTGGAATTTGGCTATAACTAACCCTTAAAATCTTTACTCTTCTTTTTATTCGGATTTTTAAAAAGGCGTTTAAAAAATCCGTCACGTTTAACTGGGGCACAATTCAATGCTTTTTGTACGTCTAAAGAAGGTTTTTTAAAATTGACTTTGGTATAGGTGTCAAAATCCCTGTCTTTGTTCAATTCTTTCATCCATAGCCCAAATAAAGGAAGTGCGGCATTTGCACCTTGCCCAATACTTGTATTGCTAAAACCTATTTCATGTTGATCAAGACCTACCCAACTAATATGTACAAGTTTTGGGGTAAGGGCAACAAACCATGCATCTTTGTTATTTTGTGTAGTACCGGTTTTACCGGCAATGTCATTTTTAAGTCCGTAAGTATTTCTTAATCTAGATGCCGTACCGGAATTAATTGTAGATTTCATCATTTCAATCATAATTTCACTGGTTTTTTTAGAAAAAGCAGCTTTTTCGTTCAATTCTGACTTAAATTCAACCAAAACGGAGTCTTTATAGTTAGATATGCTTTTAATGATTTTAGGTTTTAGATGCTTACCATTATTGACGTAACTTGTATATGCTTGTGCTAAATCTATAATTTTTATTTCACCGGTACCTAACGCAATAGATGCTTCTTTAGGTAGCTTATCTTCAATGCCCATTTTTTTTGCCATCTCAACTACGTTTTCAATACCGGCTTTTTCTAAAACTTTTACAGCGATTGTATTGATAGAGTTGCTAAGCCCTTCTTCCATTGAGTAGTTGAGGTATGCTTCATCTTTATTGCCAGAATTAGAAGGAGACCAACCTTTTAGATTATCATATTCAATTTCTTCTGCAGAGAAATAGGTGCAAGGAGAAACACCTTGATCTATTGCTGTGGTATATACAATAGGTTTAAACGTAGAGCCCACCTGGCGTTTACTTTGAGAAATATGGTCATACTTGTACTGTTCAAAATTAATGCCACCAACCCATACCAAGATGTCACCGTTTGTGGGGTCTACCGCTAGTGAACCTGTATTTAAGAATTTGGTATAGTGTTGAATACTATCCATAGTACTTGCCATTTGTTCTTCGTCACTTTGCCAAGATTTAAAAATTCTCTTTTGTTTGTCTTTAGATAGACTATCAATTATCTGCTCATGAGTCAGTCCAGATTTTTGTAATCTATTGTAAGCAGAAGTACGTCTGGCTATTTTTTCCATCAATTTTTTATCCTTCAACCAAGGTGCATTGGTACCGTAACTTTTTTCAAAACTATGTTGCAACTTGGTCATATGTTCTACCATGGCCTCTTCTGCCAATTTTTGCATCTTATAGTTTAGGGTCGTGTAAATTTTAAGTCCAGAGGTGTAGATGTTATAATTGGTACCGGCTTTGTTCTGTTTACTGATCCAGTTCAGCATTTCTTTACGGACCTCTTCTCTAAAATAGGGGGCAATACCGGCATTGTAATCAAAATCCCTATAATCAAGATCAAGTTTTTCTTGTGAAAATTTAGATACCTGTTCTTCAGAAATAAAATCATTGTTATACATGGCGCGTAGTACCAGATTACGTCTACCAAGACTTTTTTCAGGAAATATTCTTGGGTTGTACCCATAAGTAGCTTTTAGCATACCTACTAAAGTAGCTGCTTGCGTGGCGCTTATATCTTTTGTTCTGGTATTAAAAAATTTAAGTGCGGCACTTTCAATACCAAAGGTGTTGTCACCAAAAGAAACCGTGTTTAGGTAATTGGTTATAATTTCTTCTTTCGTAAAAATTTTCTCCAGTCTTTTGGCAATGATCATTTCTTTGATTTTGTTGACCACAATATTGGTTTTATTCCTTTCTTTTCTAGGATATAGGTTTTTTGCCAATTGTTGGGTTAGGGTACTACCGCCACCAGAAGAATTATCGCCCAAAAGCACCGTTTTAAAACCTACCCTTAACAAACTTCTAAGGTCTACGCCAGAGTGCTCGTAAAAACGTTCATCTTCTATAGCGATCAATGCCTGTATTAAATGTTCTGGAAAATCTTGGTAAGAAACAGGTTGTCTGTCATAAAGGTAGTACTTGCCGATCAATACGCTATCTGCGGTAAAAACCTCAGAAGCCCTTTGATATTGAAAATTTGAAAGTTCTTTTTTAGAAGGTATTTGCCCCCATAAGCCCATATTAATACTGGCAATGAACAAAATTAGCAAAGCAAATAGACCCAAAACACCAAGGCCAATTACTTTACGGATACTAATTTGTCTTTTAGATGATTTTCTCGTCTTCTTCTTCATAACCGCAAGTTCAGATATAAATTTAATCTTACCAAGTTTTAACAATGCCTTAAAGTTTGTTGTACTATTTTTGAGAAAATTTTAATGATGATAAAGTATATTATTTTACTGTTTTTGGTGTCTAATTTCACTTTTGCAAATGATATGTTCTGGTCCAAGACAGGGCATAGGGTTGTGGGTGAAGTTGCAGAACAACATTTGAGTAAAAAGGCAAAGCGCGCAATTGAAAATTTGCTTGATGGGGAGAGTTTGGCAGCAGTAGCTAATTTTGGTGATGAGATAAAATCTGATCGCGCATACCGTAAGTTCAGCGCTTGGCACTATGTAAATATACCTTTTGGTAAGACTTATGCAGAAATAGAAAAGAGCGAGTATGGTGATTTGGTACAAGGGGTAAATACTTGTATTGAAGTTATAAAGGATAAGAACAGTAGTAAAGAAGATAAAGCCTTCTATTTAAAATTTTTGGTACATTTAATAGGTGATCTGCACCAACCAATGCATGTTGGCAGGGCAGAGGATAAAGGCGGTAACGATATTCAATTGCAATGGTTTGGTAACGGTACCAATTTGCATAGAGTATGGGATTCCAATTTGATCGATGAAAATGGAATGAGCTTTACGGAACTATCCACGGAATACCCTGAAATGTCAAAACAACAGATTAAATTTCTACAAAGTGGAAGCCTACTTGATTGGGTAGAAGAATCTCACTTATTGGCAGAAAAAGTATATGCCTCTGTTGAGTCAGGTGAAAAGTTAAGCTATCGTTATAGTTATGACTGGTGGCATACTGTTGAAGATCAATTGCAAAAAGGCGGTGTTAGGTTAGCTGCCGTTTTAAACGAGACCTTTAAATAATAAGCGCAACTGTTAACGTTTAGATATTTTATTACCGGAGATGTGTCTTTGTCTAGAACATCTAAACCTGTCAGTTTCATCTGATCGCAACTTGGCATGTTTTGTAGCGCGGCCTTGTACACGTTTACGCCACATTCTAAAACTACTTGGTTTCATTTCGCGACGCATGACTTCAATAGTCTCTTGTTCGCTAATACCAAATTGAAAAGTAATGGCTTCAAATGGCGTACGGTCTTCCCATGCCATTTCAATAATACGGTCTAATTCTCTTTCTGTAAATTCTTTTATCATAGCGATATAAAGGTACTACATGATAATAAAATGTAAAGACTGCGTATCCATTTTTTTGTAGCTCAATAAGAAATGAAAGAAAAAAGAAACCGGATGGTGATTTTTCACCATCCGGTTCTTAAAAAAATATAGTTCTATATATAAGGTATAAGTATTACACTAAAACGTTCTTTAATTCATTTCTGTACTCTGACGGATTTTGACCTGTAAATGCTTTAAAAGATTTGTTGAAGTGAGAAAAGTTGTTGAATCCGCATTCAAAGCATACTTCTGTAATGCTCATTGGCTTTTCTGCAAGTAATTTAGAGGCATGCACCAATCTATATTCATTAACGAACTGAACAAATGTCTTGTTGGTAATTTTTTTAAAGTACCTA
This sequence comes from Maribacter huludaoensis, assembly GCF_029350945.1. Lineage (GTDB taxonomy): Bacteria > Bacteroidota > Bacteroidia > Flavobacteriales > Flavobacteriaceae > Maribacter > Maribacter huludaoensis. Next base: position 15,894 of record NZ_JARKMS010000004.1, read on the forward strand.
CAGAAAGATGGTATCGTCATACTTACCATTGAGGATATCTCTTCTAGCGTCAATTCTTCTTTGAAATTGTTCTTTACGTGATTGAATACGATGTTGATACGGTCGTTATCCTTTACGTCCGTGGTAAATGAAAAACCTTCGGCATTCAATAATCGCATGTCATCAGAATTGCCCAGTTCATTTAATATATTTAGGATAGATAGTAATCTTTGAAAATCTGTCTGATATTCCAACACTTCCATCTTATCACCTATTTTTCTTTTTGTTTTTCCTGAAAAAGCAATTCCGCCACTAGCACTGTTGAACAAGCTTTGAATTTTTTTCATTTCAGGAAGGCTAAAGAAATCGGGTCCCAAAAAATCTGACTTCATCTGTACCACCGTTTCACTGGTATTGCCGGTAAGGGCGTCCGTAAAGCCACAATGGGGTAAATTGCTACCTATTAATATAAGGTCACCGTTTGTGTAATAAGATACATGGCTACCAATTTGTCTTTTACCAGATCCACCGTTAACATATACCAATTCAAGTTCTGGGTGGTAATGCCATAGATTGTTTTTGTTCAATCTATGCTCATCAAACTTCTGATAGGTGAAAGAATGACCAAAATCTGGTTTGATCGCTTCAAATGTAGGTTTCTGTTTTACCATGACGTTAGGGGATTATACTATAAAATTAAACCTTCTAATTTCTATGTTCTTTACAAAATTAACCAAAATATGTGGAATCTTAACCATAGGGTAATAATGGATATTTAAGGTGGTTAAAATAGCACATAAATTGGGAAAATATGATGTAGTAAGAGCTTTTTAACGGCTGTATGTTTGTAGTGTAAATTATCATTAACCCTTAAATAATTTATATTATGAAAAACCTAGTAAAATTCACAACAGTTGTTGCCTTTATGTTCGCTACAGTAGCAGGCATGGCAAGAGAGCCGAAATTAAACCTATTATCTGCAGGTAAAGCCAAAAGTGTGGTTTTAACTATGAATGCATCTACTAAGGGTGTTCAGGTTAAGTTAATGGATTCTGATTTAAATGTTATTTATTCAGAAAAAATGACCGAAGGTCAGTTTAGCAAAAAATTAAATCTTAAAGATTTGACAGATGGAGTATACTTCTTATCTGCCGATGATAATATGACAGCATATTCATATACAATCGTTTTAGATAACGATAATGTGAAAATCGTAGAATCTGATGAAGAAATCAAGCCTTTCTTTAGAAAGACCGATAACATGATCTTCATGAACTATTTAAACTTAGATAGAGCGGACATGTCTATCAAGATTTACGATACAGAAAGTAGAACGGTATTTACACAAGAGGTAGCAGATGAGTTGATTGTTGAGAAAGCATTCAATTTCACAGATGCTTTCCCTGGTACTTACACTGTAACGGTGAAGTCAGCAGGTAAAACATATACTGAAGAGTTTGTTGTTAATTAAGTTGATTTAAGTTGATTTAAGAAGGGGACGGGAGCGTCCCCTTTTTTTTTTGCTATAAGTTCAAGTACATAAAAGCCCAATACATTAAAGCAAATTGTATTGGCAATCTTAATAAAAGTAACCACTTAGGAAAACCTGCACTTGCTTTGTTACTTGATAACATATAAAAGTGCACTAATAAGAATACGGCAAGCATTGCTATAATGCCATAAATACTAAAGTTTTTTGTCGCTTTAAAAAACAGACCCATACCTAATAAAATCTCGACCACACCGCTTAATAGAACCAGAGCTTTATGGGCAGGTAGGTAGCGTGGCATAATTCTAAGGTAGACCTTCGGTTTTATAAAATGCATAATGCCCGCAAAAATATAGATTGCGCCCATTAGATATAAGTGCCATGGGTAGATCATAGATAATTTAAAAGATTAGAATTTTAAGCTTTGGTATTTGCCGAAATCCATTTCATTATTTTTTCTTCAAGTAGCGCTAACGGTACACAACCAACTTCTAACACTTTTTCGTGAAATACTTTAATATCAAAATCTTTACCAAGGTTAGCTTCTGCTTTAGCACGAAGTTCCATGATTTTAAGTTGCCCTATTTTATAGGATAAAGCCTGACCAGGATTTGCCATATATCGTTCAATTTCAGAAGTAATGCTAGCTTCGGATTCTGCTTCGTTATCTAAGGAATATTGAATAGCCTTTTCTCTAGACCACCCTTTTGAATGCAGCCCTGTATCAACCACCAAGCGAACTGCACGGTGCATTTCCGCTCCAAGCATACCAAAGTATTGATATGGATCTGTATATAGACCTAATTCTTTACCTAAAGATTCAGTATATAAAGCCCAACCTTCTCCGTAGGCACTATACCAAAGTGTTTTTCTAAATTGTGGTAGATTTTCATTTTCTTGTGTCAGTGAAATTTGAAAGTGGTGGCCTGGTATAGCCTCGTGCAAGAATAAATCTTCATCTGAATACGTGTTGTAAGAAGTAACATCTGGAATAGGAACATAGAAAATACCGGGTCTGGTACCATCTAAAGAACCGGGGTTGTATTCTGCACTGGCGGAAGCTTCCCTAAAAGCCTCTGTACGTCTTACCTCAAAAGGAGTTTTAGGCTGTTTGCTAAATAAGGCATTTACTTTGGGCATCATTCTTTTATGGATGGCATTAAAATTAGCAATAACCTCTTGCGGATCTTTAAAAGGCATCAGCTCTTTTTTGTTGCGTACCTCATTGAAAAATGCTTTAAGATCACCTTTAAAACCAACTTGTTTTTTAACAGCTTCCATTTCAGCACTAATTCTGGCTACTTCCTTTAATCCTATTTCATGAATTTCTGAAGCCGTCATATTTGTTGTAGTATATAACTTTATCTGATGTGCATAATAAGCGTCACCATTTGGGATACCTTGTATACCACTACTTTCTCTACCGGCCTTTAAATATTCCGCTGCCATAAAATCATGCAATTCTTTGTATGCCGGTATTATTTTATTGGTGATAACAGCCGTGTAAATTTCGGTCAGCCTTTGTTTGTCGGCTTCTGGAAAATCTGCAGGAAAGTTTTTAATAGGGGTATAGAAGAGGTTGTCTTCAAGACTGGTATTTGCTACACTTGCAAGTTGTGGTAAAACTTTTTTAATAAGAGATTTAGGTAATACGGTTTTAGCTTTAATACCTGCTTGCATTTTAGATTTTGCGGATTGCAACCAAACCTCATAATCTTCTAGACGCTTGCTCCAATTTTCATAGTCTTTCGTAGTTTTAAAGGGTTGGGCGCTAGAACCACCGGCTAATTGCCCCATCATTAAATTCATGGACCACATTTGGTCTATTGGAGTATATTGCTCAAAAGCTAGACCTTCTAAATTTACTTTGCATTCCCATTTTAGAATAGATTTGGACATCAGCTCACTTTCAGAAAGTTGGGCGTCGTCAAATTTCTCCGCTTTTTCCAAATAAGTTTGATAGTAGTTGACCAGTTCTTTCTTGTAACTATCAGATAGAAAATTTGGTAGTGTGTCGTTGTATCTGTTATCTCCTTGAAAAGTGGCGTTCAACGGATTCAGTTTTAATCCGTCATCATAATAATGCGCCAATAGGGTCATGAAACCAATATTGTGTATAGTAGGATTAGAAGAAACTTCCCCGTTTGTTCTTAATTGCGCTTGAGTTTTAAGCCCAAGGATGAGGGCAAATGTTATAATAAAATTTTTCATTACTTGTGTATTAAAATTATGATAGGTATTTCTTGAACCTGTCCTTTTTATATTGTGGTACAGCTTCATTGCTCATGAAAAGTTCTAGCAAATCTTTAGATTTTTCTTTTGCAAAAATCAATTCATAAAATTGTTGTGTGGTAAATCTATTTCTAGATTGTTCTACTAGTATAAATTCATCTCCGGCCGATACAAGACCTTCTTCTAGAATTTTTACGTAGGTGCCAGGGTGATTATGTGTAATAAATTCTTTTAATATTTTTTGTGTGCCAAAGCGTATACCTAATTTATAGCAAGGCTCTCGCGGTTGTGATACTTGTACTAAGGCATTTCCTATTTTGTATATATCGCCAACACGAATTTTAGATTCATCAAGACCTTCAACGGTTAAGTTTTCACCGAACATGCCCCAATCCCATTCTAGTTCAGGGTAAAGTTGTTTCCAATAATCATAGTAATCGGCAGAAAAGAGATAACATGCTTTATGTACGCCGCCATGATGCACACGGTCTATAACAGTGTCATCTCTGACATCATTTTTAGTGAGAAATAAGGCCTTAGAAGTTGGGTATTTGAAGATACCGGTTTGCTCGGTAGCACCGTTCCATTCAAAAGTTACTGCATCTCCTATGTTCGTTGAAATCACCTTCATGTGGTGAAGATAAAAAAAGCACTAGTATTTATGATAAAAGGTTTACTTAAAGTTGACCAAACTGGTATTAAATCGGTTAAAAACGTAGGGTATTTATTAGTAACCTATGATTTTTTCGTCTGTTTGTTGCTTATTTCTAAATTCAGTAGTTAGCTTTTGTGTCTTAGTTGGTTGTCACGCTGTCTCGTAATACAATGCTATGTTGGTTAATTGACGTTGTGCTGTTTTCTGGGAAGTACCAGAAGGGTATGGTTTTTAACGTATCTATTTCCGTTTTTGTTCCTTCTTGTCTTTTGTTAGCAGGTCCAATTATTCTTAAAAGGTGTTTGCCTTTTTCTAAACCCTCTAAATCTATATAAGTTTCAAACCCGAATCTATCATTTTTATTATTTGTCAGAATAAATTCTTTTTCAAAAAACATAGTATCAATTTTTATTTTAAAAATCTGGTTCATTATGTTTAAAAATTTTTGCTGTTTTTTTAGTATTGCTTCTTCAGGGTCACTTGTTAGCCCCATTTCTTGAAACATTTTTTCTGGTTGAAAACTAAATCCTCTTTTATCACTCTCTGGTTTTAGTGTAGTATCGGTTTCAATAATTGCATCTTCAATGAAATTATTAAAACCAACAAATATTTTCATGTAAGGTTTTTCAATTACTTTAGATGAGATTGAGATAAAATCAATCATATCTTCTTTTTCGATTAATTGGTCCTCATAATTTAATTTATTAATAAATGTGCTAGATGAAGCCTGATTAATTACTTGAAAATTTGAATTTTGATTTCCAGTTAATCCGAAAAATAGTGAAATCACGAAGTAAAAGGGTAGAATATATATAGCAACCCATCTAGCTTTTTTTTGATCTAAAAAATTATAAACCAATGGGCGATAAATAAAGGAGAGTGAAATAATATTGAAAACTTTATAAATGGGATAATAAAACTTAGCGGTTATCTCATTTTTCTTCAAAATTCCCATACCCAGAAAATCAACAACTAAAAATAAAATGCAAATAGCATATGGTATTCCAATTAAGCACATTAAAATTATAGACGTGGTTTCTGAAAACCAGTCGGTCATGAAGATTAGGTAGACTAAAAATTGAAAGATACCCATTATTAAAAAATAGGATAAAAAATAAAAAACCATTAAAAAGGCTAATGCAAATAGAGAACTGCAAATATTTTCAAGTCTAGAGATATATCTATCAAAAGAACCTACTTTAATTTGAAGGAAGTTTGTGAATTTATCGGTGTAACCAAGTTCTTCATAATCAATTTCTCCAGAAACATAACGCAAGCCTAAAGTGCCAATCCATAATCCTCTTAAAATCACATGGATTAAAAGGACGATCATCAATATGTATACACCATTAATGGTAGGTCCAAGCAAAAATTTATAGATTTCGTCATCTTGCTTTAAGGCTTTTAGGTATTCAATTTGTAAAAAATCTTGTGATTGCCAAAGCCCATATATTGCAAAACCTGATATTATAAGCTCAAGTTGCCAGCTTTCGGTTTGTAGCTTGTCTAATAATTTTTTAAAAGAAGTAGAGCTATGGTTGTTATTCATGGTTTTGATTATTTCAAGAAAGATAACAACATTTAACAAAAAAGCCACTACAAAAAATGTAGTGGCTTTTTCAAAATTATAAGAAATGGAAATTACTTCACCATCTCGTAGCTACGTTTAATAAACTCAGTTAAAGCTTTACCTTTAAGTAAGCCTTTAGATAACTTCGCCAAGTCAAGTGACTGATTGATCAATCGCTCTTTTTTCTTCGCAGTTTTCGTGTTTAAGAATTCACTTACCAATGGGTGGTTTGTGTTTACGATCAGGTTATACATTTCTGGCATGGCACCCATACCGAACATACCACCGCCACCGCCGGTCTGTTGCATTTCTTTCATACGGCGCATAAATTCAGGCTCCGTAATAGTGAACGGAGAAGAATCACTGTCCATAGCTTCTAACTGAACCGTAAAGCTTTTATCTGTAATAGCTTCTTCCAATTCTTTTTTCAAAGTCTCTTTTTCATCGTCAGATAATTTAGAGATTTGAGTTTCTTCCTTTTGTATCAATTTGTCAATATGATCGGCATCTACACGGGCAAAAGAAATATTCTCTTTAGATCCTTCTAGCTTTTGCATTAAGTGACCTATAATTGGCGAATCTAACAACAGTATTTCATAACCTTTAGCTTTTGCAGTTTCAATATAACTGTGCTGTGCTTCTTTGTCAGATGCGTAAAGAATAACCGTTTTTCCGTCTTTATCCGTCTGTGTATCTTTTATTTTCTCTTGTAACTCTTCAAATGTAAAATAAGAGCCATCTACAGTTGGGTATAGAGCAAACTTGTCCGCTTTGTCAAAGAATTTATCTTCAGAAAGCATTCCGTATTCAATAACTATTTTAATATCGTTCCATTTAGCTTCAAAATCTTCTCTATTGTTTTTAAATAAGGAATTTAGCTTATCTGCAACTTTTCTTGTGATGTAGGAAGATATTTTTTTAACGGCGCCATCAGCCTGTAAATAAGAACGAGAAACGTTCAATGGAATATCTGGAGAATCTATGACTCCACGTAGCATGGTCAAAAATTCAGGAACAATACCTTCAACATTATCTGTTACAAAAACTTGATTTTGGTACAACTGAATTTTGTCTTTCTGTACATTAAGGTCATTCGTCAATTTTGGAAAGTACAGAATACCCGTTAAGTTAAAAGGATAGTCAACATTCAAGTGAATATTAAACAATGGCTCTTCAAATTGCATTGGGTACAATTCTCTGTAAAACTCCTGGTAATCTTTTGCTTCTAAATCGGCTGGTTGTTTTGTCCAGGCCGGATTAGGGTTGTTAATTATATTATCTACTTCTTTAGTAGGAGCCGGGTCTTCTTCTTTTGCACCTTCTGGTTTTGGTAATGTTTCTGTTTTCATTCCAAATTTAATTGGAATAGGCATAAACTTGTTATACTTGCTTAACAGTTCTTTTATTCTATTATCTTCTAAAAACTCGGTAGAGTCATCTGCAATATGAAGTATAATTTCTGTACCACGTGTCTCTTTGTCGGCAGGCTCCATAATAAATTCAGGAGAACCGTCACATGACCAGTGAACTGCTGGTTCGTCTTTAAAGCTTTTTGTAATGATTTCTACTTTATGGGCAACCATAAATGCAGAGTAAAAGCCAAGTCCAAAATGCCCTATTATTCCTGAATCTTTAGCAGTATCCTCATATTTATTTAAAAACTCTTCGGCACCGGAAAAAGCTACTTCATTAATATACTTCTTAACTTCCTCCTCTGTCATACCAAGACCTTGGTCAATGATATGTAGTTTCTTTCCTTCTTTGTCCGCTTTAACTTCAATAATAGGGTTGCCGTATTCAACCTTAGCTTCGCCAATAGTGGTCAAATGTTTCATTTTTAAAGTTGCATCGGTTGCATTCGAAATCAACTCTCTTAGAAAAATTTCGTGATCACTGTATAAAAACTTCTTGATCAGTGGAAAAATGTTGTCTACGGACACATTAATTTTACCTGTTGCCATTTTTTATATTTTTTATGCCACGGTCAGCGCGGCCATTGTTAATAATGATTGTTCGTTGCTATTGGTCAAAAAAAATACCACAATAGGTTATTGTGACAAACTGACAGTTATGGACCTATGAAAGTTTAACAAATATTTTTGTTTAAATTTTATTTAAAAAAGTTAAACATAACGTATATTTGTAGGGTGATTATGAGAAATTGCTATGAAAAAGAATTTACAGCATAATCACATGTTGATTATTTATTGGTTAGGTTGTTTAGGAACGTGCTATCACCTGATAGCACGTTTTTATTAAATATAAGCTAATGTTTCATAAAAACTTCTAACTGTGAAATCTGCATTGTACCTTATAATAAAATAATTAGATATGTCTGCTAAAGCTAAAAAAGTAACAAAAGAATTAATCATTACTATGTTTATGGACTATGTGCTTGAGCACGAAAAATTACCAAAGACGGTCTATAAATTCTGTAAAGTGAACAATATTGAAGAATCGGATTATTATCTGTACTATGGTTCTATTGATGCTCTTAAAAAGGGAATATGGGATACTTTTTTCGAGAATACGATAAACGTAATCCATAAAAATGCGGAGTACCAAGAATTTACCAATAGGGATAAAATGCTTACATTCTTTTACACTTTTTTTGAGGTGCTTACCTTAAATAGGAGCTATGTATTGTTTGTTATGGATAATGCGGGCAGTCCGCTTAAAAATTTGGAACAGTTAAAAGGTTTAAGAAAAAGTGTCAAGCAATTTGCCAAAGGTTTGATCAATGATGGCAATGCCGATAAAAACCTGAAGATTACAAAACATAATCCACAATTATTTTCTGAAGGAGCTTGGCTACAGACAATGTTTTTAATGAATTTTTGGAAATCTGATGACTCTGCTTCATTTGAAAAAACAGATGTGGCCATAGAAAAATCCGTAAATACAATTTTTGATTTATTCGATAATACGCCCTTGGAGAATATTCTGGATTTTGGAAAATTCCTTTACAAAGAAAAGTTTGCCTAATCTAACGCTTACAATATGAAAACTCTAGACAGAATACCCACCGGAAAGATAGAACGGGCAAGTAAGTTGGTAAGAACCGGTGCAAAAATTGGTGGTAATTACGCTAAGTATATTGGTAAAAAAATTATAAATCCTGATACTACCAAAGATGAGTTGAATGAAGATAATGCCGCAGATATTTATGACGGATTAAAATCATTGAAGGGTAGTGCTCTTAAAGTTGCTCAGATGCTGAGTATGGAAAAGAATCTCCTGCCTAACGCTTATGTTGAGAAGTTTTCATTGTCGCAATTCTCGGTTCCTCCGTTATCTGCACCGTTAGTGCGTAAAACCTTTAAAAAATATTTGAACAAATATCCAGAAGAGGTTTTTGATACATTTGAAAAAGACTCTATAAATGCTGCCAGTATAGGTCAGGTACACAAGGCAACTAAAGATGGTAAAAACTTGGCCGTTAAAATACAATATCCGGGTGTTGCACAAAGTATTAGCAGTGATTTGGCCATAGTAAAGCCAATTGCAATTCGTATGTTCAACTTGCAAGGAAAAGATTCTGATAAATATTTTAAAGAAGTTGAAAATAAGTTAATTGAAGAAACGGATTACCTTTTGGAAGTGGCTCAGAGTAAACAGATTACAGAGGCGTGCAAAGTAATACCAAACATAAATTTTCCTAAATATTATACAGATCTTTCAAGTCAGCGCATTATTACGATGGATTGGATGACAGGTATGCATCTAAGTGAATTTACAAAAACAGGTTTCTCTCAGGCTACTGGAGATAAACTTGGTCAAGCTTTATGGGATTTCTATATGTTTCAAATTCACGGGTTGCGAAAAGTCCATGCAGACCCACATCCAGGTAATTTTTTGATAAGTAAAAATGAGGAGCTTATAGCTATAGACTTTGGTTGTATTAAAGAGGTTCCAGATTCTTTTTATGTGCCTTATTTTGAACTTGCTAGACCAGAAGTAATCTCGGATGATAAAAAATTCACAGAAAAACTTTACGAGCTAGAAATCTTGATGCCGGCAGATACCGCAGAGGAAATAGTGTTTTTTAAATCTATCTTTTATCAATTGTTAAGCTTGTTTACATCACCTTTCCATAATGACAATTTCAATTTTGGTGATGAAGTTTTTTGGGGTAAAATTGCAGCATTGGGAGAGCAATTCTCATCGGACAAGCAAATACGTAAAATGAACGGTAATAGAGGTTCAAAGCATTTCTTATATATGAACCGTACATTTTTTGGTCTATACAACTTGTTGTATGATCTTAAGGCAAATGTAAAGGTTAACGATTTTAAGAAGTATTTGAGTTAAGTTTTTTGATGCTTTTGGTTAAAAGGTTGATAGTTATATTTTCAAAAAAATTCTTAATAGTTGTTTATATTGCAACACTAATTCAACCTGGACTAGATCAGGACTAAAATATTACTATGTATAATTCAAAAATAATCGGCTTAGGTCATTATGTACCTGAAAATGTAGTGACAAATGATGATTTGTCAAAAGTGATGGATACAAATGATGCTTGGATTCAAGAAAGAACCGGTATTAAAGAAAGAAGACATGTGGTTAGAGGTGATGGCGATACTACCACTTCTATGGGTGTAAAAGCGGCTAAAATAGCTATTGAAAGGGCAGGTATAGATAAAGATGACATAGATTTTATCGTATTTGCTACTTTGAGTCCAGATTATTATTTCCCTGGTCCGGGTGTTTTAGTACAGAGAGATTTAGGTATTAAGACTGTAGGGGCATTAGATGTACGTAATCAATGTTCCGGTTTTGTATATGCAATTTCTATAGCAGACCAGTATATAAAAACGGGTATGTACAAAAATGTACTTGTTATTGGTTCAGAATTACATTCTCATGGACTGGATATGACTACCAGAGGCAGGGCGGTATCGGTAATTTTTGGAGATGGTGCCGGTGCGGCAGTATTGACTAGGGAAGAAGATACTACCAAAGGTATTTTGTCTACACATTTACATTCAGAGGGCCAGCATGCAGAAGAACTATCTTTAATTGCCCCTGGTATGGGTAATAGATGGGTGACGGATATTATGGAAGACAACGATCCTAACGATGAATCTTACTTTCCATATATGAACGGACAATTTGTTTTTAAAAATGCGGTGGTACGTTTCAGTGAAGTAATTGTGGAAGGTCTGGAAAAAAACAAATTAAAATCTACCGATATCGACTTATTGGTACCGCATCAGGCCAATTTGAGAATATCACAATTCATTCAAAAGAAATTTCAGTTAAGTGATGACCAAGTTTTCAATAATATCATGAAATATGGTAACACTACGGCTGCATCTATTCCAATAGCACTTACAGAGGCATGGCAAGAGGGTAAAGTTAAAAGTGGCGACTTGGTGGTTTTGGCTGCATTTGGTAGTGGTTTTACTTGGGGCAGTGTAATTATTAGATGGTAAAAATAAAGCACCCATAGTTTTGGCTATGGGTGCTATATAGTTTTATTCAATAAGAAAAAACCAACCAATCTTCTGTATTGAAAAACCCTATATATAGTAATAGACTTAATAATGTATTAAATGTTACTGCAACTTGCGTTTAATGTAAGCAATTTGTATCTGTGGTAGTAAGCTTGCTTCTAACAGCATATCTAAAAAAAAAAAGAAACCCGAACATTCCAAAATAATTGGAAGCCGGGTTTCAAATGCTGATAGGCTATACTAAACACTAACCATTAACTATAAACATATAGCGTTACCAACAATTTTTTAAACTCGTAAGAGTATCAAACTTTACTAATAGACGAAATATTGTCTAATAAGTTACATATAAGTAAAGTTTTAACATTTTTTTATTATGAAAAAGACCCTAGTTTTCGGAGCCTCCTTAAAACCAAATCGATATAGCAATATTGCAATACATCGACTAGTAGATTCGGGTATAGAAACCTTGGCTTATGGATTAAGAGAAGGTGAGGTTTCCGGTGTCAATATCAATAATAATTTAGACAAAATTAGTGATATTCATACAATAACCCTATATATAAATCCAAAAAGACAAGAAGAATATTATGAACAGATCATTTCTTTGGCTCCAAAAAGGGTAATTTTTAATCCGGGAACTGAAAATCCTGAATTTTATAAATTACTAAAAAACAATGGTATAGCGTTTGAAATAGCGTGTACTTTAGTTCTTTTAAGTACGCATCAATATTAAGCGATATCGTTAATTTTAGCGGTAGTATTTTTTTTGCGGATTAGCAATAATCCTACAAAGGTTAGCAGACCATTCAACGGTAATAGTTCATAACCGAAGATATAACCACCAAAAAAGTCATTTGGCAACTTTGCTAAAAGTAGAATTATGGTTACACAAACAAGTGCAACTACCCAAACATATTTGTCTTTTACCTGATGATCGGTAAAGATGCCAAAAGAGAATAATCCCAACAAAGGACCATAGGTGTAAGAGGCAACTGTAAGGAGCCCGTCAATTACATTTTTATCCAAGATGTATTTAAAAGAGATTACCACTAAAATTAAAAGCACGCTCATGCCAATATGTGTAATTCTGCGTGTTTTTTTCGCTACTTCATCAGATTTCTTTTCGGTACCTAAAAAATCTACACAAAAAGAAGTTGTCAGTGATGTAAGCGCGCTGTCTGCGCTACTGTAGGCCGCGGCAATTAAACCTAACATAAAAGTTACTGCCACGGTTATGCCTAGACCACTGTTCAAAGCTATTTCTGGAAACAAAAGATCGGATTTTGGTGAGCCGTCCATCATTGGCAATGCAATATTGTGTGCATCCGCATAAATGAACAGTAGAGCTCCAAGTAACATGAAAATAAAAGTGACTAGTACCAAAACTACACTGAAACTGACCATGTTTTTCTGAGCTTCGCCTAAATTTTTACAAGTGAGGTTTTTTTGCATCATATCTTGATCAAGACCGGTCATGCATATGGTAATGAACATTCCGCCTAAAAATGATTTTATCAAATGGTTTTTAGAAGAAAGGTCATCGGTAAAAAATGTTTTGCTGTATTGTCCTAGTTCTGCTGAGTTCAGAAATTCAATGAATGTCCAGTTCATTTTATCCAATATAAAATATATAGATAGTCCTACGGAAACTAACATGAATAAGGTCTGTAGTGTATCTGTCCAGACTATGGTCTTAATTCCTCCTTTAAAAGTATATATCCAAATGAGTAAAATAGAAAGAATAACGGTAATTTCAAACGGAACCTTCCATGCATCGAATACGAACTGCTGCAGAACAATGGCAACTAAAAACAACCGAAACGCTGCGCCAAGTACCCGAGATATGAAAAATGAAATAGCACCTACCTTGTAGCTTACAAAGCCAAATCTATCATCCAAATATTCGTAAATTGAAGTAACGTTCTGTTTATAATAGATAGGTAGCAATACAAAAGCTGTTACCAAATACCCTAAAAAATATCCAAAAACAACTTGCATATAGCTAAATTGGGATGCGTCTACCCAACCAGGTACGGAGATGAATGTGACACCAGAAAGCGAAGCTCCTACCATACCAAAGGCAACTAAGTACCAAGGCGATTGTTTACCGGCCTTGAAAAAATCTTCATTAGAGTCGTTTTTCCCTGTGAAGTATGAAATAATCAAAAGCAATACAAAGTAACCGGTAATGAGTAGTAAGATATGAGAGGCGTTCATGTTGTAAAATTTGAGGCAAATTACAAAAACTTAAATGACGTAGGTCAAATAGATCGCTTCCTAATAAAATTATGGGCCAATATGAATTTGGGCATAATGCAGAAACTAACGGTAGTCACTATGTTCGTGTTTTTGTTAATTTTAAGAAAACTATACGATTGGTCTATTAAGTTTAATCGTAAATTTATGGCCATATAAGCCTATGGATTTTTCGTCAAAATTATTGGAAAACGCAGTATACGAAGTTTCGCAGTTACCTGGTATTGGTAAGCGAACCGCATTACGTTTGGTGTTGCATTTGTTAAAACAACCAGAGGAGCGTACAGAAAATCTATCTACGTCATTGGTAGATTTAAGAAGTAAGATTCAATTTTGCGAAAATTGCCACAATATATCTGATACGGCGTTGTGTGAAATATGTGCAAATCCTAAAAGGGATGGTGCATTGGTTTGTGTGGTTGAGGACATTAGGGACGTAATGGCCATTGAGAATACAGGGCAATTTAGAGGTAAGTATCATGTCTTAGGTGGTAAAATCTCACCAATGGAAGGTATAGGTCCTCAGAATTTGAAAATAGGGACTTTGATTGACAAAGTAAGAAAGGGCGTAATAAAGGAATTGATTTTTGCGTTGAGTTCTACAATGGAAGGTGATACTACTAATTTCTATATTTTTAGACAAATTGAAGGGATGGAAGTAAAAACATCTACCATAGCAAGAGGAATAGCGGTTGGGGATGAATTGGAATATGCAGATGAGGTCACTTTAGGCAGAAGTATTTTAAATAGAGTTCCATTTGAAGGGTCGTTAAGACAAGATTAACGGCTGTTTTTCGTTTAAATATCAATAAAAAGGTATTTATTTTATTATTTTTGCAAAAAACATAAACAAAACAAGCTTTAAATTATCGATATGTCAAAATTTGAATTGAAACTACCGCGTATGGGAGAGAGTGTTGCAGAAGCAACATTGACATCATGGTTGAAAGAGGTAGGTGATACAATTGAGATGGATGAGCCCATTTTTGAAATTGCTACGGATAAGGTTGATAGTGAAGTGCCAAGTGAAGTAGATGGTGTTTTAATTGAAAAATGCTTTAATGTTGATGATGTTGTAGAAGTTGGTCAAACAGTAGCTATTATTCAGGTAGGTGGTGATGTTGATTTGGGCGATACCACTAATAATGTACAACATATAGAGGAGCCGGAACCGGTTCTTCAAGAAATGGTTGCCGTGGCAGAATCTGCGGTAATGCATGCAAGGGCGGAAACGGCAACGGTTCAATTAAACGGAACCTCTGATCGTTTTTATTCTCCGTTGGTTAAGAACATTGCAAAAGAAGAGGGTATTTCTTTTGAGGTGCTCGAAACAATTCCTGGAACAGGAAAAGATGGTAGGGTAACAAAAGATGATATATTGAACTTTGTTAAAACAGGGGATAGTAAGCCTGTTGAAAAGGCGGTTGCTCCAGAAAAAGCAGTTGTACAAGATAGGGTAGAGGCACCGGTAGAGGTTGCTGCCCCGCGACCGGTACAAGAAAAAATTGCGGCACCGGATATTGCTGCTAAAACTGCACCGGTAGCTCCGGTTAGTACTACTGCGCCAAAACCGGCGAGCACCCCGGCTCCTGAAAAACCGAAGACGCAAGTTTCTCGTGGTGATGAAGTAATACCCATGTCCAGAATGGGTAAATTGATAGCCAAGCATATGGCAGATAGTGTAGCAACATCTGCACATGTACAGAGTTTTATAGAGGTGGATGTAACCAATATAGTTACATGGCGAAATAAAATAAAGGACGCTTTCTACAAAAGGGAAGGTGAGAAATTTACGTTTACCCCAATTTTTATGGAAGCCGTTGCCGTAGCATTGAAGAAATATCCTATGATGAATATTTCTGTTGATGGCGATACCGTTATAAAAAAGAAAAATATAAATATAGGAATGGCGGCAGCGCTACCTGATGGTAATTTGATCGTGCCGGTAATTAAAAATGCCGACCAATTGAATTTATTGGGCATAGCGAAGGTTGTAAATGATTTGGCGGACCGTTCTAGAAACAATGCGCTTAAACCTGATGAAGTACAAGGTGGTACCTATACCGTTACCAATGTGGGTACATTTGGTAGTGTTTTTGGAACGCCAATTATCAATCAGCCACAAGTAGGTATTATGGCATTGGGTGCTATTAGAAAAATTCCGTCCGTAATAGAAACACCGGAAGGCGATGTAATAGGTATACGTAGTAAAATGTATTTATCTCACAGTTATGATCATAGGGTCGTAAATGGTGCTTTGGGTAGTATGTTCGCAAAAGCTGTGGCAGATTATCTTGAAGCTTGGGACGTAAATAGAGAAGTGTAACCAAAGTAATATTATAATTGCAGCACCCCGTTATACAAATTGTATAACGGGGTGTTTTGCTATTTCAAAGGTCTGTTTTGGTAAGCATATGTATAAGTTGTGTTACGTGAAATATGAATAAAATGAATATTTCAAAATATTTGTTTTTTCGTTACATTTTTAATTTTGAAATAAAATTAATCGCAAGTAACTTTATATGGCTAAAAACGAAAGTGTATTTTTGTTGAAAGTAGAACTTGTATGGAATTAAAGCTTACCAGACCTATTTGTTTCTTTGATTTGGAGACGACCGGGGTCAATGTAGCAAAAGATCGTATTGTTGAGATAGCGATATTAAAGGTGTACCCTAACGGGAATAAGGAAAGTAAAACATGGTTGGTGAACCCTGAAATGGAAATACCGGAAGAGGTGGTTGCCGTTCATGGTATTACCAATGAAAAAGTGGCCAACGAACCAACATTTAAAGAGCTTTCTAAAGAAATTTATAAAATTATAAAGGATAGTGATTTGGGCGGTTTCAACTCAGACCGATTTGATATTCCTTTGCTGGCAGAAGAATTGCTACGTGCAGGTATTGATTTTGATATGAAAAATACGGTATCCGTAGATGTACAGACCATTTTTCACAAAATGGAAAAACGAACCCTAGAAGCTGCCTATAAATTTTACTGTGACAAAGATCTTACAGATGCCCATAGTGCTGCGGCAGACACCAACGCTACCTATGAGGTGTTGCTTTCTCAGTTAGATAGATATCCTGATCTAGAAAACAATATTAAAAAACTATCAGAATTTTCTAGAAGAAAACAATCGGTAGATTTCGCAGGTTTTATTGCCTTGGATGAAGATGAAGAAGAAATCTTTGCCTTCGGTAAACATAAGGGCAAAAAGGTTCATACAGTGTTAGAAAATGAGCCAGGTTATTTTGGTTGGATGCTAAATGCGGATTTTCCATTGTACACAAAAAAGATTCTTACACAAATTAAGCTGAGCAAGCTGAATAATAAATTAAGTTGAAGATGAGAATTTGTGTAGTGTTGTTTCTTTTGGTAATGTGCATGGGTCATGCTCAGGAAGTTTTGGTAGAAGGTCACGTTTATGATGATAAAACAAAAACGGCTGTTCCTTATGCCAATATCAGTTTTTTAAAAACCCTAAAGGGAACTTCTAGTGATGAAGAAGGATACTTTTATATTGATGTACCTGAAACGTACTTGGAAAAAGAAGTTCATATTTCCGCTTTAGGTTTTAAGGATACTATCATATCGGCAAAAGTAATTTCCCAAAAGAAGAAAATTTACATGCAAGAAGAGACCTTTGAGCTGGAAGAAGTGGTGGTTTCTCAAAGTTTAGGAGATTCGCAGGTATTGAATCCTGTGAGTTCCTATAGTATTAAAAGCGGATTTTCTTCCGCGGAGACCCCTTGGGTATTGGCATTATATTTTCCTAATATAGGCGCTGCTAAAAAATATTTGGAGAAAATAACTATTCATGTACAGCAGAACAGTAAGTTTAAAAGGGCGTCGTCTAAATTTAGACTTAGAGTGTATGATGTAGATAAGAAGACACGCAAGCCAAACCATGATCTAATTCGCAAAAGCATTATTTTAGAGAGCTCTACTAAAGAAGATTATGTTTCAATAGATCTTTCAAGCATGGGTATAAGAATGCCAGATGAAGGAGTGTACATAGGACTAGAGTGGATTTTCCTCCCGTACAACTGGTATACCAATACCTATAAACATGCCATAACAAATAAGAAAGTGGTAGAAGATCGTTTTGCACCTACATTTGCTGCTGTATATCAAAAGAACCAAAACTTTAAAACTATGGTCTATGGTATGGGTGAATGGAATGATTTTGCGATTAAAGCACCTGGCAACAATGAAAATTTGATACCCGCCATTAGTTTAAAGTTGTCAAAGAAAAAATAAGTACCGATGAAAATTATATGTATAGGTAGAAATTACGCAGCACATATTGATGAGCTTAAGAACGAAAGACCAGAAGAACCTGTTGTATTTATAAAGCCAGATTCATCGGTATTGCCAAAACAGCAAGATTTTTATATTCCAGAATTTTCGGATAATGTGCATTATGAAGTTGAGGTCTTGGTCAAAATCAAAAAAGTTGGTAAGCATATCAGTAAAGAATTTGCGCCTTCATATTATGATGAAGTGGGACTGGGGATTGATTTTACGGCAAGAGATTTACAATCTAAATTAAAAGAAAAAGGGTTGCCTTGGGAGAAAGCCAAGGGTTTTGACGGTGCAGCGGTAATTGGAGAGTGGCTACCTAAAACTGAATTTAAAGATGTTAATGACCTTAATTTTAAGTTGCTAAAGAACGGCGAAGTTGTTCAAGACGGCAATACAAGTTTTATGCTTTGGAAGATAGATGAAATAATTGCCTATGTTTCAACGTTCTTTATGTTAAAAAAAGGCGATATTATCTTTACCGGAACACCTGCAGGTGTTGGCAAAATAAGTCCAAATGATTATCTTACGGGTAGTTTGGAAGATAAAGAGCTTTTTACCTTAAAAATTAAATAATGATTTATAACCTGGATAAGATTAACGAGATGGCAGAGGGGGATCAGGATTTTATAAATTCTGTTATTTCTGTTTTTTTGGAAGAAGTACCCGAAGATTTGGAAGCTTTGGAAAAAGCACTTCAAGAAAAAGACCATGATCAAGTGTACAAACTTGCACATAAAATAAAACCTAATGTAGATTTGTTGGGAATGGAGCAAACTCGTGCTATAGCCCTAGAATTAGAAACCTTGGGAAAGCAAGAGGCCAATATGGCAGAGATAGAGAAAAGATTTCCAATGCTAAAGACAGATATAAATCAAGTGGTGGCAGAATTAAAAAATGACTTTCAGTTATAATGCTTGCTGAAATAATTACTATTGGCGATGAAATTCTCATCGGTCAAGTTATAGATACCAACTCCGCATTTATTGGTAAGGAACTGAATAAGATCGGTGTTTCAGTTTATCAAATCACCTCTATACAAGATGAACGTACACATTTATTAAATGCTTTTAAAGATGCGTCAGAACGTGTAGATATCGTTATAATTACAGGCGGTCTAGGACCTACAAAAGATGATATTACCAAGCATACCTTATGTGAGTTCTTTAATGATGAACTTGTAGAGAATGCAGAGGTATTGGCGCATGTAGAAGAATTGTTCGCCAAATATATAAGTAACACCCCTATTTCTGATATCAATAGAATGCAGGCCTTGGTGCCAAGCAAGGCAGAGGTTTTGCATAATGCCAATGGTACTGCGCCCGGTATGTTAATAAGACATAATGATGTAACGTTTGTTTCAATGCCCGGTGTGCCTTTTGAAATGAAGCACCTAATGAAAGAATCTGTAATTCCTAAATTGGCGGCTTATTATAAAAGACCACATATTATCCATAAAACCGTAGTGACCTATGGTATGGGGGAAAGTGCTATTGCCAAACGTATAGAGGCTTGGGAAGATGCATTGCCTTTAAACATTAAGTTGGCCTATTTACCTAATCTGGGTAAGGTAAGATTGCGTTTGTCCGGTAAAGGACCGGATTATGATGAGCTTGAGTCTGCTATAAACAACGAAATTGAAAAATTACATCCATTAATAAGCGATATTGTTTTTGGATTGGAGGATGATGAAAGTATAGAGGAGACCGTTGCAAAATTGTTGACCGATAAAAATTTGACTTTGTCGACTGCCGAGAGTTTTACCGGTGGTAAAATTGCAGAAAAAATAACCTCTATACCTGGTGCATCCAAATATTTTAAAGGCAGTGTGGTCAGTTATGCTACAGAGGCCAAGATCAATGTGTTAAATGTGCCCAAAAATATTGTGGATGAGCATTCTGTGGTAAGTGCAGAAGTTGCTTTGGCAATGGCAAAAGGGGCAAAAGATTTAATGAAAACCGACTTTGCAATAGCTACCACTGGTAACGCAGGACCTTCAAAAGGAGATTCAGACGCAGATGTAGGAACGGTATTTATTGCTATCAATGGTCCAGTGTCTACTTATGTGCAAGAATTTCAAATGGGAAGCACCCGCGAGAGGGTTGTGGAAAAGTCTGTAAATAAGGCTTTTGAGCTCCTTCAAAAAGAAATTTTAAAAATGTGATCTTTATTGTTGTTGGATCGATAAAAAAGATATAAATTTGCACCCTGTTTAAAAGAAAAAGTCAGCACGATGTCAAAAGTTTGTGAAATTACGGGTAAGAAGGCGATGTTTGGGAACAATGTTTCGTTTTCCATTAATAAAACTAGAAGAAGATTTGATGTAAATCTTTCTAAAAAACGTTTTTACATTCCAGAAGAAGACCGTTGGATAACACTTAAAGTTTCTGCAAGAGCTTTAAAAAGTATCAATAAGAAAGGTATATCTGCTGTTTTAAAAGAAGCAAAAGCAAAAGGATTAGTTATTAAGTAATCTGGAAAATAGAGCGATACGATGGCAAAGAAAGGTAATAGAATACAAGTTATATTAGAATGCACTGAGCATAAAGAATCTGGTCAACCAGGTACTTCAAGATATATCACTACCAAAAATAAGAAGAACACTCCTGAGAGATTGGAAATTAAAAAATTCAATCCTATTCTTAAGAGAATGACCGTTCATAAAGAAATTAAATAGATTTTCATTTTAGAGAATCACAAAATAATATAAGTCATGGCTAAGAAGACCGTAGCAAGTTTACAGACAAGTTCTAAAAGATTGACAAAAGCTATAAAAATGGTTAAGTCACCAAAATCAGGTGCTTACGTTTTTGTAGAACAAGTAATGCCACCAGAATTGGTAGATGCTTGGATTGCCAAGAAATAAGAAATATAACTTTTAGTAGTTATTGAGCCCCTTTCCTACGAAAGGGGCTTTTTAATTTTTATATTTGAATAACCATAGGATAAACAATGAGCTTATTTAAAAAAATATTTTCTTCTCAGAAAAAGGAAACCTTGGATAAAGGTTTGGAAAAAACAAAAACTAGCTTTTTTTCTAAGTTAGGAAAGGCAGTTGCCGGTAAGTCTAAAGTAGATGATGACGTATTGGATAATCTTGAAGAGGTACTGGTTTCTTCAGATGTTGGTGTAGATACTACATTAAAGATTATAGAAAGAATAGAAGCAAGGGTTGCTCGTGACAAGTATGTAGGTACAGATGAGCTAAATTCTATTTTAAGAGCTGAAATAGCAGGTCTTCTTTCTGAGACTAACGACAGCGAAACTGGCGATATTCAAATACCAAAAGATAAAAAACCATATGTAATTATGGTAGTTGGTGTAAATGGTGTTGGTAAAACCACCACTATTGGTAAGTTGGCACATAGATTTAAAAACCAAGGTTTAAAAGTGGTATTAGGTGCTGCGGATACTTTTAGGGCAGCTGCAATCGATCAATTGCAGGTTTGGGCAGATAGGGTAGATGTACCTATTGTAAAACAGCAAATGGGTAGTGATCCCGCTTCTGTTGCTTTTGATACCTTAAGTTCTGCCGTTACCCAAGATGCAGATGTGGTTATCATAGATACTGCCGGGCGTTTACATAATAAAATCAACTTAATGAATGAGTTGACCAAGGTTAAACGTGTTATGCAAAAAGTAGTTGAAGATACGCCTCATGAAGTATTGTTGGTGCTAGATGGTTCTACGGGACAAAATGCATTTGAGCAGGCAAAACAATTTACAAAAGCAACAGAGGTAACTGCATTGGCAATTACCAAATTGGATGGTACGGCAAAAGGTGGTGTGGTTATCGGTATATCCGATCAATTTAAAATACCGGTGAAGTATATTGGTGTAGGGGAAGGTATTGAAGATTTGCAAGCATTCAATAAGTACGAATTTGTAGATTCATTCTTTAAAATTTAAAATTGAGATACGGCTGGTTCATTTTTCCTCTTTTATTATGTAAACTGAGTTGGGGGCAAATGAACCACCCAAAAGCCAGTCCGTTCGCCCAGATCGAACAACACGTAGGACTCTCAAAAATTACTGTAGAATATTCAAGGCCATCTGCCAAGGGGCGTACTTTATTTGGTAATCAACCAAATGGTGAACCTGGTCTAGTACCTAACGGTCGTATCTGGAGGGTAGGTGCCAATGAATCTACCAAAATTACTTTTAGTACTGATGTTTTAATAGATGGAAATAAACTTGCTAAAGGTACTTATGCCCTATATGCTTTTCCTGAGGAAGAAGAATGGCAAATAGTTTTTCATAACAATACTACACATTGGGGAGATGGTAGGTCAAATTATAATACGGAAGAAGATGCTTTGCGTATTAAAGTTGTACCCTCTCATAAAAAAGATTTTCAAGAGACCTTTCTAATTTCATTCGATAATATTAATCATAACGGTGCATCTATGCATTTGAATTGGGGAACAACCCAGATTACTATTCCGCTACTATTTGACACTAATTCTATAATGCAAGAGCAAATAGATGAAATGCTTTCAACTGAACCTACCGCACAAACGTATTACGAAATTGCTAGATATTATCAAGAACAGGGTATGAAACCTAAAGAAGCTCTTGGCTTTGTTGACAAGGCAATAAAAATGGATGGGGATACCTATTTCTTTCATAGAGTTAGGTCTTTATTATTGGCAGATTTAAAAAAGTATAAAGAAGCTATAAAGGCATCTGAGATTTCAATGAAGTTAGCTGAAAAGCAAGGTAAAGATGAATTTGTTCGTTTGAACAAAAATGATATTTATAGCTGGAAAGCACTACAAACTAAAAATAGATAATGGTATGAAAAAGCATGTTTTATTACTGGTCATTATTATATTAAGTGCTTGTAAAAACAAGCAAGAAACTATTAATGAAAATGTAGTTCTTTGGACGGCGTATAATGATTCTACCGAAGTTGCCGCTAATGCCGATCATGAAAATGGGCGTATGCAGTACAAGTTGATACAATCTAAAGTTTTAGATAAAAATGAGGTGTTTCTACCGCTATATGAAGAAACTTCTAAGGTGACGGAGGCGGAGTATCAGAAGTTGCTCCCAATGATTTTGGAGCAGGATATTTTTACAATACGTAAACATATTAAAGAAGGCAACCTTACATATGAAAAGCTAGTACTCTTTTATTTATATCGCATCTATAAATATGAGTTGGATAATGCAACTACGTTAAATACGGTAATAGCTTTAAATGAAGATGTAGTAGAACAAGCGCGAGAGTTAGATAGACTGAATGAGAAAGGGGTAGCAACGCAGACTCAACACCCTATTTATGGTATGCCTATTTTACTGAAGGACAACATAAATACATTGGGTATGAAAACCACTGCAGGTTCAATTGCTTTAATGAATAATGAGGTTGATGATTCATTTATAGTTCGGCAATTGAAGAAGAACGGGGCTTTAATTTTAGGTAAGGTCAACTTAAGTGAGTGGGCTTATTTTTTATGCTCGGGCTGTCCCGTGGGCTATAGTGCCTATGGCGGCCAAACGCTTAATCCGTATGGGCGTAAGGTATTTGAGACAGGAGGTTCAAGTTCGGGTAGCGGTACGGCCGTTGCTGCAAATTATGCAGTGGCAGCGGTAGGTACGGAAACTTCAGGTTCAATTTTATCGCCAAGTAGCCAAAATTCCGTAGTTGGCTTAAAACCTACCATTGGTTTGTTGAGTAGATCGGGTATTGTGCCTATTTCCAGTACATTGGATACTCCGGGTCCTATGACAAAGAATGTAAAGGACAATGCCATTTTATTATCTGCTATGTTGGGATATGATGAGTTGGATGCTGCCTCTGTAAAAGAAAATTATCCAGGTATTTTATCGGCAGGCTTACATGCAACACCTTTTTCTGAAATGAGATTAGGTGTAATTGAAGAGTTGGTACAAACCGATAGTATTTATAAAAAGACCATAGAGGATTTAAAAGAAGCTGGCGCAACAATAGTTGAATTTACTCCACCAGAAGTAGCTATGAACGGTTTTTTAAGTATTTTGAATATAGATATGCGAAATGATTTAAAGTCTTATCTTAAACAACATGCAAATCCTGAATTGGTTAAAATTTCTTCAATTTTAGATGCGGTATCATTCAATAATTTAGATTCGTTGGTTAGAATTCCGTATGGGCAAGCTTTGTTTGAAGGGATAATTAATGATACTACCACTACTGCCGAATTAGAAGAGATAAAATCTAATCTTGAAAAAAATGGACGCACATTCTTTGATAATGCACTGGATAAACATAAGCTAGATGCCGTATTGTCCATAAATAATTATCATGCGGGTTATGCAGCTGTTGCAAAATATCCAGCCTTAACGGTTCCAATGGGTTATAAAACATCTGGTGAGCCAATTAGTTTAACATTTATAGGAAAACAGTTCTCAGAAGCAAATTTATTGCGATTAGGTAAATCTTATGAAGAAAAGTTTCCAAACCGAGTGTTACCAAAAGACTACCAAAACTAAATTTGATGGCTTAAAATGAAAAGAAGAAGCTTTATAAAAAAGTCTTTTCGGTGGCTAGCGGGTTTGGGTTTACTGACAGGATTTTATAGTTGGCAGATAGAACCGTTTTGGATTCAATTTGTGCATCTAAAAATGCCGTTAAGGAATTTGCCAGATGCACTAGTTGGTAAAACGCTAATGCAAATTAGTGATGTGCATATCGGTAATTCTTTTGATTATCAATATATTATAGATGCATTTAAAGAAGCTCAAGAGTTACGTCCAGATTTTGTGGTGTATACTGGCGACTATGTTACCTATGAAGACAATGAGCAAATAACACAATTAAGAGAGGTGTTAAAATTTGTTGTTAAAGGTACTTTGGGTACTATTGGGATATTGGGTAATCATGACTACGGAATTGATTTTGTAGAGGAGCCGATAGCAAAAAGTATAACAGAAAGTTTAGAAGATGTAGGGGTAACCATGTTGCGTAATGATGCGGTAGAGATTGCCGGACTCAATTTTTTAGGAATGGATGATTTTTGGGGAAGTAATTTTTATCCAGAAAAGACTATAGAAAAATATAACCCCACTAAAGCAAATATTACCCTATGTCATAATCCGGATGTATGTGATCTTCCCGTTTGGAATAATTTTACAGGTTGGATACTTTCTGGTCATACACATGGCGGACAGGTTAAACCACCTTTTTTGCCACCACTTATTTTACCTGTTAAAAACAAAAATTATGATGCAGGTATCAAAGATTTAAATGATGGGAGAACCCTATACATTAATCGTGCTTTGGGCTGTTTACGACAAGTACGTTTTAATGTTAGGCCAGAAATTACAGTGTTTAAGCTTTTAAAAGAGGTCTAATGTGATGCTGAATTAATCAATGGATTGAATGACTACATCAGCGCCCAATCTAGATTTGCCGACTAAGCTTGGTTGTGTGTTGTCTTCTAAATGACGGTGGCCCAAAGCAACGGAGAAGAGAACTTTGTGATTTTCAATTTTTAAAATTTCTTTATATTTCTTAGGTTCTATACCTTCCATTGGCGTAGAATCTATTTTCATGGTAGCGCATGCTGCCAAGAAGAACCCTAAAGTAATATATACTTGTTGTGACAGCCAATTTATAGTTTTCTCTTCAGGTTGTGGTTTTACAACTTGCTTGTAAAATTTAATTGAACCTTCATGTAAATTTTCTTCAACGCGTTTTTCAAATTCTTCAAGATTGTCCAATACGCTGAATACTACCAAATGGCTGGCATCTTTAATTTTAGAGGCGTTGGAATATGAGGCATCGGCTAATTGGTCTTTTATCTGTTTGTTAGATACGAAGGTGAACAGCCAAGGCTGGCTGTTTATAGAAGACGGACTTAGTTTTAATATATGCTTTAAATCTTCGATCTGTGAATCGGAAATTTTCTTTGTGGCATCATATTTTTTGGTCGTATATCTTTCTTCGGCAATGCTTCTAAAATCCATTTTGCAATTTTATACAAAAATAAGCATTGTTACTAGCTAAGTAATAACTAGGTGATCAAGAAGTTACTTAAATAAATAAAAATGCTATTGCTCCATGATGGCATTTAGTAATTCCCAAATTTCATTATCAAAACTAGAAGGTCCTAAAAGTTCTTCGTTGCTTGCTCCGCCCATGCGTACAACCACCAAATCTAAACTTGGTACCATATATAATTTCTGGTCGTTAAGTCCAAGTCCGGCATATAGATCGTCAGGTGCATTGGGTATTAAGCTTCCGGAGTATTCATCTATGGTGCTTGGTAATCTAAAGCTACTTTTGCCATTTAACCAGTAGAGGTAACCGTAAGAATGATTTAAATTTTGCGAAGTGTTTGTCATGGCATTAAAGTAATCTTGGTCATCGAGAATTGAAATTCCGTCCCAGTTACCTTTAGTTAAATTAAGAATGCCAAAACGTGCCATACTTCTTGCAGAACTAAAGAACACATTGTTGTATCCAATTTCAAGAAACAAGCCTTGCATACCAATGGGTTCTTTTATTTTTTTTGAGAAATATGAATTAAAATCGGTTTCCGTGGCATTTGCAATGACATTATCTAGTAAGGTATACGGTGCATTATGGTAATACCAGAAAGTGCTTGGTTCGTTTAAATAATTCAAACATTGGGGCTCGGTACAAAAAATATCATCTACGGTATAATCTAGACCGGTAGTCATGGTCAATTGATTTTTTATGGTGATGTTCATTTCTTGTTCTAAAGGCAAATTAGACCAGCCTTCACCTAAATGTGTAGAAGTTGCATCCGTAATATCCAAATACCCTTCTTCTTGAGCGATACCCGTTAACATGGCGGTTAAATTTTTTCCGGCGGAATTCCAGGCATGGTTATCATCGGACTTAAAATCACCAAAGTATTTTTCAATCACTATGCGCCCGTTTTTTAACACTATAAAGGCATCGGTATTGTTATTTTCCAAAAAGAAATAGAGGTTGCTTACTTCTGCTTCGTTCCATCCTAGGGTTTCCATTGATATGGTTTCCCATTCATTAGATCGGGATATAGGAGGGAAATAGGTTTCTGTGGGTATTGCTGCCGTTACCGGGGGTGTACCGCTCTTTCCAGTCTCTGAACTAGGTTCAGAATCACTGGAGCACGATGCTATAATTAGAGATAGGGCAAACAGCCTGAAATATTGGGAGAATTTCATGGTTAATTTAAGATTTGGGTGTACATAAACTGTAATCAAATAAAGATTACAAGTAAATTTGTCCATATCTAACGTTTTTAAATAGCCAAATCGTATTTTTGCACCCCAATTTAAATTATGAGGACAAAAACTCTTAAGAAGAACAAAATCAACGTAGTAACTCTAGGTTGTTCAAAGAATGTTTATGATTCTGAAGTACTCATGGGCCAATTAAAGGCCAACGACAAAGAAGTTGTACATGAAGAAGAAGGAAATATAGTTGTAATTAACACCTGTGGTTTTATTGCCAATGCAAAAGAGGAAAGTGTTAATACCATTTTAGAATATGTTCAAAAGAAAGAAGTAGGTGCAGTAGATAAGGTTTTTGTTACCGGTTGCTTGAGCGAGCGTTACAAACCAGATTTGCAAAAAGAGATTCCTAATGTAGATGAGTATTTTGGTACAAGCGAGTTACCGGGACTATTAAAAGCTTTAGGTGCAGATTATAAGCATGAATTAATTGGAGAACGTTTAACGACGACACCCAAAAATTATGCTTATTTAAAAATTGCGGAAGGTTGTGATCGTCCATGTTCTTTCTGTGCAATTCCACTGATGAGAGGTAAGCATAAAAGCACACCTATAGAAGAATTGGTTACAGAAGCGGAAAAGCTTGCCGCCAAAGGAGTAAAGGAGCTTATTTTAATTGCGCAAGATTTAACGTATTACGGGTTAGATTTATATAAGAAAAGAAACCTGGCAGAGCTTTTAGAAGCTTTGGTAAAGGTAGAAGGTATAGAGTGGATACGTTTACATTATGCATTTCCGGCTGGTTTTCCAATGGATGTGTTAGATGTAATGAATAGAGAACCCAAGGTTTGTAACTATTTAGATATTCCATTGCAGCATATATCTGACCGTATTCTTAAAAGTATGCGCAGAGGTACCACAGAAGCTAAAACTACCAAGTTACTTAAGGAATTTAGGGCAGCTGTGCCTGAAATGACCATTAGGACTACATTGATAGTTGGGTATCCTGGTGAAACAGAAGAAGATTTTGAGATTCTTAAAAACTGGGTAACCGCTATGCGTTTTGAACGTTTGGGTTGTTTTACCTACAGTCATGAAGAAAATACTCATGCTTATACTTTAGTAGACGATGTTCCGGAAGAAGTAAAACAAGAGCGTGCTAATATTATCATGGAAATACAATCTCAAATATCTTGGGAATTGAACCAAAAGAAAGTAGGGGAGACGTTTCGTTGTATTATAGATCGTAAAGAAGGAAACCACTTTGTTGGAAGAACCGAGTTTGATTCGCCAGATGTGGATAACGAGGTTTTAATAGATGCTACCAAGCACTACGTAAAGCAGGGAGAGTTTGTCAATGTAAAGATTACGGAAGCTGCTGATTTTGACCTTTACGGAGAGCCAGTTGTGTAATTAATTAAATAGAAATCCCACTCTAAAACCGCCCCAATTGGCAGAATTACCAGAGGTAAATTCTTTGGTAATCGTTGTTCGAGTATATTCTAAATACAGTTTTCTGTATTTGAGTATGAGTCCGTAGTCGACTTGTGCGGTCAACCTTTCTATATTTTTCGAAGAAATGGTATAAGGATTGTCATTGGTGAAAATGCCGCCTTGCAAGGTGGCATCAAAACCAACTACATTGACGGTTGGTTGTACAAAAGCATAAAATTTAAACTTCGATGGTGTGCTGTTTCTAGAAAACGGATCATCTAATAGTCCGACAGTAGAACTAAATCCCACCGATGCATTTGTAAATAAGGTGCCTAGTTGTAGTGAAGATATTGCTTGTGCAGTTACTATGTTTTTATAATTAAAAATTTGTTTCTCGTAGCCAATTTCATAATTCAACACTAAATCGTTCTGAATTTGATTATCCCAACCGCCGGGAGTTTTGTTTTCGATAAGTTTATGAATTGCTGTTTGCATTTCTTTACCAAATGCCCCTGGACCAATAAGTCCTAAGCTTAATGATTGAGATAGTCTTGATTTGGTAATGGTATCTGTTGCGACAACAAAACTCTTAAAGTAGATAGCTGCGGCAAAAGGTCTATCATCAATTTGTATATCTGGACTTACGAAATTACTCGGTGTATAGCCAATATGCTCTAATGCTAATCCGTAAGTATAGTAATTACCTTTAAACTTGAAGAATATATAGTTTACCGGATTCTTGGATAAGCTTGGATTCGCATACTTAAAACTATAACCTTGTGTGTAATTTTTATCTGATGCAGCGAAGAAATCATTGTCATAATTAAATCGGAAATACCTTTCACTACCCATATCTCTAAATGAGGCAAGATGGTCTATTCTTTGACTTAAAAGAACCGTTGGAAGTAGGAGCAGTAATAGAATATAATATTTCATCACACTACTTACGTTATAATTTCATGAAGGTTTTGCCTATTAATAAGTAAAATTAAATCAACCAGCTTTACATCATATTATAATTTATATAACAATGGTTTAGTTGTTGATTCCCAGATCAGAGAGAGGTGAATAAAATATAGGTCAAGCAAACTATAGAGAACTGTTTGTAGATTTTAATTTAGCGTATTTTCGGAATGATTTTTTTACTTAAACCATTAAAGCTCTTTCTTTAACATCCCAATAGTGAAGTAGCCTAATAGGGCAATTATTACCCCAATGATAAGCCACAACCACCATTTGTTTTCAAAAAGAGGGTCTGTTGTTTCGGTTTGGGGTTTTGGTATTTTTTCCACACTGCCAAAATTTAGTTTTGTAATGGTGTCAGGTAATGAAACGTTGGTTTTGGTAATATCATAATTGGGAAAATTATCGTTCTGTTTGCCATAAACTAAATAGTATGTAGCCGGTTCTGTAAAACGTGTGGTCAAAGTATGCACATAACCTTTTACATTGGTCCCTGATATTTTTAAAGGCTGATTGTCATTGTTTACAACAATTACTCGAACTTTAGTTGCTAAGGTTCCAGGTAGTTGAAAACTATTATTTTCCATGGATGAAAGTGTCCTGGTAGCTAATGGTCTATAGTTGTAATAGAATCCTTTATCCGTTTTTACGCTATCTGCTAAATATTGAATAGAAATGGATCGGTAATAATCAATTTTGTCATCAACTGTTAATTCTAATAAGTTTAATGGAACGCGTTTATTTAGTTCAATATCTATGATTGTTTTCTTTTCCTCTTGTGAAACCTTAAAGGATTGTATGTTATAATTACGATATTCTGCAGCTTTTTTTGCTTTTTTAGAGATGGTTACTGATGCCAGATTCGGTTTTTCGGTACTTCTGATCAGTATTCTGTAGTATCTATAATTTGCATCTGGAAACTTTAATGTGGTAAACGAATAGTTTGTCTGGTCATTATTAATCGATAAAATGCGATAGTCTTCTAAAATAGTGAACCATTGTTTTTGATGTTGACTTCCTTCAAGGGTAATTTCCCAATTAAAATTAAGGTCTTCAATGTTTAATAGAATCTCATTAATAGTTTCTTTCTGGGGCAGTTCGTAGGTATAGAAATAACCTTTTTGGGTATTGACGCTGTTCAATAAGTTAAAGGATATCTCTGAATTAGAATTTTCTGCTTTAGAAACTTTATGAAGGTAAGGTGCTTCAATAGTATCGTTGGCGGTGACCCCATAAATACGAATGTCACACATATTGGTATTCACTTCTGAAAATACATCATTTGGTATTTCTATGGCATGCCATTGACTGTCTATTCCTTTTAATTCTATTTTTTTGGAATAGGAATCCATCTGTGCGAAACAAAATGAAATCGACAGAAAAGCAATTATGGTTAGAAAACTATTTAGTTTCATCAGAAATAATGTGTTTGTATTTATTATAAAGAAATGAAATAATCAATAATAATACTCCTAATGACACAAATACAATGGTCTTAGAAATAGTGTTCAACGATGATATGTCATAGAAAAACAATTTGATCAAAGTAATTGAGAATAGGGCAATAGCACCAATACGTAGGTATTTTTTCTTTTTCCAAATACCAAGACCGATCAATAAAAGGGCATAAACACCCCAAAGTATGCTAAGACCTAATTTATAGGACTGATCAGATCCGGATATATCCATCCAATTTAATAATTCGCTACTTGAAACCCATATAATGGTGGTATGCATTAGAATTTGAAACGGTATTTTAGTGTTAAATTTTAAATACTCTTGCTGTGCTAATTTATAAATGGCAAATAGAAGAAATGTAAGAAATGCAAATGAAATATAGCGTATGTATATGTTATATGTTCCTACATTATAAAATTCCGTAAGTTGCTGGGTTAGGTAATTTTCACGCAGCTCGCTTAAGGTATAAAGTCCGTTTGTAAGGAATATGAAAGTTGTTAAAAGCACAGCGCCTAAGGCTACAATACCTATTATCTTGTTTTTGATTTTTAAAATATGTACAAAACTTAAAACGCCAATGAAAAACATGGTATAAAGAATTAACCAAATAGTTTCAAAATCTTTGAGATTGTAGTTGTATTCCGGGTATTGGCCAGATGTACTTGATATTTCAATTTTAGATAACTGAAAGGCATTGTTCCAATACTGTTCAATTTCAAGATAGAAGGCAAAGTAAAGGGTTCCTATAAACAGAGCGGGAATACCAAATGTCATTAGCTGTTGAACTATTGAAGGTTTTTCAGTGCTAAATTTTGTTTGTATCCAACTCATGAATCCGAATACGGCAACGCAAAGTATAGATGTTAAAAACGTAGTGTTTAATAATAGATTCCATTCATCTTTAGTATTCATATAAGAGTACCTTGCTGCCCAGTCCATGGTTAAACTAAAGAATGCTAGAGCAACTAAAATATAGGATAGATATTCATAAAATTTGACTTTTTTGGTGCGTCCTATCCAAAATAATAAAGCGGCTTCAAAAGCCCAAAATAACGTTACCCAATTGCCATCTAACTGAACAGGGACCGCTATGGTAATAAACGTAAGTACAAACCCAGATGTTAAGAAGAACAGCTTTCGGTCGGCTAATTTTCTTTTGAAGATAATTACCGTTATTACAAAATGAATAAGTGCATTCAATAGGGTGAATAAGCCTAGGTAAAACTCTCCGCCTTCATAATCATAGAGCCAAGCAATACCAAAGCCGTAAAAGATGAAAGAATTTAGCATGATCAGAATAATATCTGCAACTTGAAATTTCTCAGATTTTATTAATTTAAAAGCTAAGAATGTGGCATAGAACAAAAAGAAGAATATTGCTAAGAAGCTAAAGCCCATAGTAAAATCTTCATCATAACTTGAGAATGCGTACCACGATCCGTAAATAAGCCATGTAAAGGTGAAGGCAACGTAGTAAAGAGCTTTCCAGTATTTTTTAAATGAAATTGCCAAAAGACCAACATTGATCAAAGCAATGTAACTAAATAGGGCAGTAGCGTTTCCAGAATCGTTACTTAGTAAAAAAGGAACGCCGTAAGCGCCTACAAGACCAATATGTGCAATGATTTGCTTATTATAGTTGATGGCCGCAACCACACCGAAAACGGTAAACAGAAGCATTAGGCCAAAAGCTGCCATTTGCGGTAATAGCCCATAAAGTTCGTATGCCAAATAAGTTAAAAAATAAAGAATAGCCAATGCACCGCTCACCAAAACAGCGCTATAACTCTCATATTTGGCTTTTAATTTAAATCCGAATCCTAAAAGGCCCAAGCCTACCAAATAGCCAAGAATAATTCTGGTAAGTGGACTAATTAAATTATTTTCAATAGAGTATTTTGCGCCGATACCAACACCTATTACGGTAATCAATATCCCTATTTTATTAATAAGATTTTCTCCAATGAATTTCTCTAGGTTAGATTTGCCTTTTGGAAGCTTTATTTTCTTTTCAGGAATCTTTTTAGGCTCTTCTTGTATAGAAGCAATTTCTATTGGAGCTTGAACAGGAGTGGGTGTTTCAATTTCAACTGCTTTATCAATTAATGCATCCTCTTTTGCAATAGTTGTTTCTGAAGATTTAGTGGTATGTTCAGAAGTATTTTCGTTGAATTTTATTGCCTGTGTATTTCTAAGAATTTGAATATCCCTACGAATTTCATTTACTTCAATATTAAAGTCTTGCTGCTTTTTCAAAAGCAGTTCTAACTTTTGCATTAATGCATTTATTTGCTCTTGGTCGTTTGGCATTGGTGGTGGTTTTTGCACTAATAGCTCAGTGTCTTATATTTTAAACGTAAAACA
Organism: Maribacter huludaoensis; assembly: GCF_029350945.1. Lineage (GTDB taxonomy): Bacteria > Bacteroidota > Bacteroidia > Flavobacteriales > Flavobacteriaceae > Maribacter > Maribacter huludaoensis. Next base: position 49,229 of record NZ_JARKMS010000004.1, read on the forward strand.
TACAAATATGTTGGAAAGAGTGCCATGCAACCATAAAATAAAATATCCCTGAAACAATTAACGTTGCTTCAGGGATATCTAATCCAGTTGATTTTTAATTTAATTACTTTTCAAAATATAAATAAATATACATGGCCATTCCAAATTCTGTAGTATCGGTAGATACCAAACGCCAGCCATTTTTAGCGTATTCGTTCAATTTTTCTTGAATTGCTTTGTTGGATGACTTCGCTAAATGATTTTTATCAAACGTAAATTTCGAATAGAAAATAAGCGTTTCAACTTTATACTCTTTCATATTTTTTTATTTAACCATGAATAAGGCATTGGCAAAAAATAGTTTTCCATTTTCCCAAAAACCTCTAAATAAAGGATTGTCTACCATGTAAATTACTTGACCGCGACCCATATTTTCGGTACCGAAGATTAAGGTTTCCGCAATCTTTTTCTTTGCTTCGCTACCGGCAAAACCAGATACAGGTTCGTTGGCGCCTTCACTTAAATAAACAGCACTTCCGTTTTCTAGATAATTATAGGAACGTGCACCTAGTTTAAGGGTGAAATAAGTATCGTTATACCCATATGCCAAAGGATTTGTGTTATCTACGGTAGCCTTAAAAATAGCTCCTGTAATAGCTGATTTGATCTGTTCTCTTTCAGAAATTTCATAAGATTCAATTGTGGAAGAAGAATCTTTCGGCATTTCTTTTTCGGAAATTTCAAAATCTTTGTCCGATGCTGTAATTCCGTCAATTGCTCCGCCCATGGCAATAAGTTTACCGCCATTTTTTACCCATTCCTTAATTTTTTCTTTATTGTAAGAGCTTAAAAAACTGTTGTACCCATGACCGTCAGGTAGTATTAAGATATCATATTTAGCAAGGTTGACACGGTCAAAATAGGCTTCGTCCAATACAGAGATCGGGTAGTCTAGTTGTTGTTCAAAAAAGTTCCATATTTCTCCAAAGCGAAGCGTTGAGGTAGGCTTTCCAGATAATACGGCAATGTTTAAATTCTGAATCACATCAACATAACCGGAGCCAAAATCTTTACCGCTTTCAACAAAACCTGTGTTGGTGGAAATCAAATTTTTAGAGTGGTTGGTAGATGCTGTTTTAAGAACCTCATTAAAGTTTTTTAGGTGCTTGTTATCACCTTTTGTAATGATCAATGTACCGCGATCATGAGAAATACCGTCTAAGGTAAAAGGCTTATGTGCGTAACGTACACGTACATTGTTACGTAATAATTCTGCCAGAAATCTAGCATCTTTCATACTGTTCCAGTCTGCTAAATAGGCATACTTGTCAGCATCAAAACTAGTTGCTACAGGTTTATTTAGTACGGAAGATGAGCCGTTTAAATTGCTTTCGCTGGCAATAGCATCCAATCCGTATGCGTAAGGTAAGGACCATGCAGTAATATCATAGGTAACAGAATCACTTAATTTTGCCATTGGTTCAAATAATACCTTGACCAAGGTACTTTTTGGCTGGTTTGATGAAATTACTAAACTTTGCTCGTTACTTTTTAAAGAGCCAGATTTCCCTAAGGCGTAGCTGTAACCTTTAATAGTAGCATTTGTTCCCGCTTGATATTCAATTTCATGTTTGCTTAATAAATCTGCCAACTCTTCAATTTTATCAGGATTACCGTTCAATACATAGCTTTTGTATTTAAAATTTTTGTTGAGGTAGAATTTCTTGAACTCATCATTTAATTTAGAAACATTTTTAGAAGCTACTTCTACGGTAGATAGACCGGTAGTTAAGTGATGGGCTATTCTATCTTTTAAGGTAAGGGTGTCACCAATACTTGTTGTAATAGCTAAACCGGCACGCCCGCTACCACCTTGCTCATAAGTCATACCAATGCCACCGTTATAGGTAGGGTAGGTGTCACCATAACTAGGATATAGTAGATCGAATACCTCTTTTGTAAAATAGAACCAACCATTTTCATCAAAATATTTAGCATGGTTTTTACCAATAGTTTCTTGAAACTCTCTTTGAAAATCTGTGATTACCTCATGAAAAGGCTCTGCGGCAGGAGCAAAATAATACGGGTTGTCAACACCTTGCTCATGAAAATCTACATGAACATGAGGTAACCATTTATTAAACTGCTTTAAGCGTTGCTGGCTTTCAACTTGCGTAAGCCAAGCCCAATCCCTGTTAAGATCAAACATGTAGTGGTTGCTTCGACCGCTCCACCAATGTTCATGGTGCTCCTTACTGTTAGGGTCTAGTTGGTTGGGGGTATTTTTAAATTGGTTGTACCAGTTAACATAGCGATCTCTACCATCTGGGTTAATACACGGATCAATTAACACTACTATATTTTCTAGATAGCTGCTTTTTGTAGTAAACAGATCATAAATAGTTTGCATTGAAGCTTCCGTACTTACGCTCTCGTTACCATGAACATTGTAACTAAGCCAAACAATGGCTTTATCCGGAGAACCTTCGCCATTGATTCCTTTCATATGCTCTTCCTTGATTTTATCAAGGTTTTGAATATTTTCTTTGCTAGATATAGTAGCCAAAAGTAAAGGTCTGCGTTCATTGGTCTTACCATATTCCATAAGGCTCATACGCTGAGGTTCGGCTTTGGCCAAATACTGGTAGTAATCAACAACTTCATGATGTCTTGTAAATTGGGTGCCTAGTTCATAGCCTAAAAACTCTGACGGAGATTTTAACTGGGCCAAACCTAAAAGTGGAATAAAAAGTAATGCGTAGCGTAGAATTAGTTTCATATAGTAATTTGTGTTGTGAGTGAGCCAAATCTATTAAAATTAATACAAATTGAAACCTAATTACCGCGTATTTTGACGAGAATTCCAACAATTTATACTAACGGTAATTAACTTATATTTAGGAAATGTAAAACGAAAGGGTTTTATATTTACCAAGTATTTACTTTTTATATGGATATTGATTGTTTGCCCTTAGCAAAAACGGGTTATTTTTCGAAATTAATTTGCGATTACACTGCAGCAGATACTAAGCTTAAACCATTATATAATCGGTTTCCCGATATTGAAGGATTTAAAGGTCAGATAGAAGAAAAGAGAAGGCATTTTACCCAAGAACAAAGAGATGTTCTGTATTCTTCAATGCAAAACCAATATAAAGGTACTGATACTTCTAACAGTACAGCTGCTAATATAGCGCTGTTAAAAGAGAAAAACACCTATACCATAGTTACCGGTCATCAGTTAAATCTTTTTACCGGACCATTGTATTTTTTGTACAAGATCATTTCTACGATCAACCTGATCAAGCAATTAAAAAAAGAATTTCCGGATAGTAATTTTGTGCCTATTTATTGGATGGCTACGGAAGATCATGATTTTGAAGAAATTAATTATTTCAACTTCAAAGGATTAAAATTTCAGTGGAACAAAGAGGCATCTGGTGCAGTAGGGCATTTACCAACGGAGGGATTAGAAGAGGTTTTTTCGCTGTATTCCAGAACTATTGGGGACAGTAAGAACGCTAAGGTGTTAAAAGATCTATTTGAAAATGCGTATTTAAAGCATGATAATCTAACCGATGCAACCCGATTTTTGGCAAATGAAATTTTCAAGGATTACGGATTAGTTATTGTTGATGGTGATGATGCTGACTTAAAAAAGTTACTAGTGCCATTCATGAAGAAAGATATTTTTGAACGGACGGCATTCGAAAAAGTATCAGAAACCATTAAGGAAATCGAAAATATTTCATCTGATTATCCAGTACAGGTAAATCCGCGAGAAATCAATTATTTCTATTTAAAAGAAGGTATAAGAGAAAGAATCATAGAAAGTAAAGAGCAATATATTGTAAACGAAACATCCATTTCTTTTACTAAAGAAGAGTTGGTAGAAGAGATGAACACGCACCCAGAGCGTTTTTCACCTAATGTAATCGCTAGACCTTTATACCAAGAAGTTATTTTACCAAACCTTTGTTATATTGGTGGTGGCGGTGAGATTGCGTATTGGTTAGAATTAAAAGCGGCTTTTGAAGCTATGAATGTTCCATTTCCAATTTTATTGGTAAGAAATTCAGCGTTGATCATTACCGAGAAGCAAGCCGATAAGTTAGAGAAAATGAATATCTCAAAGGCAGACATTTTCTTAAAGCAAAATAGCCTTATCAACAAAAAGATCCGAGAAATTTCAAATATAGATATTGATTTTTCGCCACAAAAGAAACTACTTCATGAGCAGTTTAAAAATATGTATGAACTTGCGGAAAAGACCGATAAATCTTTTCTAGGAGCTGTAAAAGCACAAGAAGTAAAGCAAAAAAAAGGATTGGATGCTTTAGAAAAACGATTACTGCAAGCACAGAAAAGAAAGTTAAAGGATCATGTAGTACGTATGACGGAACTACAAAACGAAATGTTTCCCAACCAATCGCTTCAAGAGCGACAATCTAACTTTTCAGAATTTTATTTGGCATATGGGGAAGATTTAGTGCCTATGTTATTTGAAGCTTTAAATCCGTTAAATTTGAGTTTTACTATTATCTCACAAAAATAAATGGTAGGAAAAAAGGTATCACTAGATAAAATAGCGATACTCGCCATACTTTCATTTTTGGCCATTGCATTGATCACTTTTTTTAAAAGTGCGTTAGAGCTAGAAGATGCGGAGCAAGCATATTATTCGCAATGGCTTCGTTGGGGTTACGATGACCAGCCGCCACTATATACCTGGTTGCAATATGGAATCAATGCTATATTTGGGGTAGGAAAGTTAGCATTCTCTTTACTTAGAGGCGCATTGTTTTCAGGTACATTATTATTGTTATATAAATTTTCTGGACTGCGAATTATAGATGCCGATAAATCTAAATTGGCCGTGCTGGCATTGGTTTTTATACCTGTATATATAGATTTTACCTTTCGTAGGCTTTCGCATACCAGCTTGTTATGTTTCAGTGTTATAGCTTCTTATTACTGCATACAAGTATTAATAGCAAGGAAATCTATTACAAATTATCTTTTATTTGGTTTGTTTGTAGGTATGGGCATGATGTCTAAATACAATTATGCATTTTTTCTGGTAACCTTTGCGCTGGTTGTACTTTGGGATAAGGAATTAAGAGCAATTGTTTTCAACCCTAAAATATTGGTATCGGTTTTTGTTTCTGCTTTAATTGTAGCGCCACATATCTATTGGTTATTAGGTCCTGGTGAATTTCAAACATTTTTGGCATCTAGTGTCGAAGAGAAAATAGGAACGGAAGAAGCAGAATTGGGATTTTCGTTGCTACCCATTATAGTCTACTTAAAAGGGTTGTTTGCATTAATGTTTCCAATTATTGCAATATGTAGTATTGGCTATTTGTCTAAAAAGTCAAGTTTTAACAATTTGAAAATCAATTGGTTTGTTAAAATGTTTTTTGCCCAATTGCTGGTATTGGGTTTATTTTTTCTCATTTTTCAAAGCAAAAAAGTGGAGACTAGATGGTTATTGCCGCTATTTATCCCTTTTGTGGTTTTGCTTTTAGAGAAAGTTAATATTAGGAATAGTAAAAAAGTCGTAACACTTGGGTATTGGTTGTTTGTACTCGTTATAGGAATTCAAACCATAAGAACACCAATAGAAAGAGTATTAAACATCCCTTCATCTGTCCATTTTGGTTTTGGTCCAGTTGCTAATAAGTTGAGTAAGAATTATGGTGCCTATCAATGGGTGCTGCCCAACGTTACGTATGCCGGTAACGTGCGTTTACTGTATCCTGATCGAATTATACTTTCCGTAGATGATTATTCGCTAACCGGTTCGGAATTGCAAGAAGAAAAATCAGTTGAAACAACTATAGATTCATCTGTAGTAAAACAGACCACACCTGTGGACAGTCTCATAGGTTTTGGGAAAGAAAAAGAAAATCTATATTTCTATATCAATTAAGGAACTAGGAATTCACCCTTCCAGTTGTTATCGGTCTTTGTGAAAAGAGCTCTAATATGGTTAGGTCTTTTTAGTTTTAGATATTCAATTTTAGTTGGAAAAATATCGATTATGGTAAAATAGTTTTTGTCTTCAACATATTCCACATGATCCGGATTTTTAATTGTTGTACCTGGGCTAGTTTCTGTAATGTAATCCTTTTTACTGTTGGGTTGAATATTTTGCCATGTTGATTTTAATCTTTCAAGATTGGTTACCATTTCAGCTGTACCTTCCACTTTTAGCTGTAGCATTTTTTCAGGATGATATAGTAGAAAACTTACCTGATTGTTTTCCGCAATGTGTTTTATCTTCTGTGTGCGGCTATCTGTATAAATCGTTAGTCGTAAATCTTTGTTAACCTCTCGTAACACTACGGTGCGTAGCCGAGCAGTAGATTCGTTGCCTACCGTTGCCATGGTTATGAATCTGAACGGGTGTCCTTTTTCAGTAACACCATTATGTAATTCGGTACTTAATTCTTCAAAAAATGAATCGATCATATTAATGTCTGTAAATAGTAAAAATACTGTGATAATAATTAAGGAGATATCATTACAAAAAAGATATTGTTATATGATAGTCAATACAACAGGAAATTGGTGTCATCTGCAAAGTTTATTTACAATTGTAAGGTTAGTGTAAATGTTGCGACTTAGCGTGTGAATACAGATTGTTATGAAAAAGATTTTTTAAGTATTCGGTTTGATAATTGGTTGATTGAAAAGCCCGGGTGATTACCGGGCTTTTATATTTAATATATTCTTTACCAGATCGGTAAATGAATTTGATCAAAGTAAAGCATTACTTTACCTTGTATTCTAAGCGCATAGTTATAGATGCTGTTTTGTTTTTAGATGAGGTATTGTATGCACCGCCCCAACTGTAGTCTTCACCAGAATTTTGACCGGTTATTTGAAATACCCCCATGTTGGCAGAAACCAAATCACCTAAATTACTGCCTGCATTTTCGGCTATTTTCTCTGCACGTATTCTGGCATCTTCGGTAGCTTTTGAAATCATTTCAATTTTAAGGTCCGCTAATTTGGTGTAATAATATCTAGGTGGTGAAGAGTTGAACTGGACCCCTTTATTCAATAATTCTGTTATTTCTCTAGACACACCTTCAATTAAAGCAACATCCTCAGATTCTATTTTTAGGGTTTGAATTAATTGGTAGCCCCTGAACATACTGCCAACGTAATTACCATTTTCATATTGGTTATCTCGCATTTCTGTAGTCTGCACGCTATTAAAAATTATGCTGTTCGCATCAATACCTTTAGAGGTTAAATATTGACGAACAATTTCCTTGTCACGGTTTAATTGATCAAAAGCAGTCTTTAATACAGTGCTATTTGTAGAAAATTGACCTTCCCAAACAATTAAATCAGAGGTGAAGTTTTCGTTGCCCAAACCGGTAACGGATATCATTTGTGGCGGGTTTGCCCTTTGTATATATGCGTTGCCCAAAAAATATGCGGCTATAACAATTGCTGCTCCAAAAATAATTGCGCTAATGTGTTTCATGAAAAAATAGTATTGTCAAATCATCTTATGCTAAGCTAGTCATTATTTTTATGTTCAATAGGGATGTAATGGCAATAACTAATCTTTAAGGTCAATAACCTTTTCAGTAACACTGTATCCAGAAAAAACACCAATGGCACCTTCTTCTAAAATGTTGTTAGGAGCAATTACATATTCTACAAATGGGTTTCCATCTACATCATCATTTGTTCTAGTGGTTTTTACATTTTCAAATAGAGCCTTTTCTACATGTGCAACTTGTAAGGTTATCTTTGTGTCAGAATAATATTCGTTATCAACAGAAATTTCGGTTTTACCATTTAATTCTGCTCCTTCATTTATATTATCTATTAAAAACTCATCATCACCAAAGTATATAGGATATTCATAGGGAAATGGTTCTTCGTTTTCATACTTTAAAGTGGTATTAATAAATCCGCCTAAAATGTAGTAATTGTCTTCATCTGCAAAATCTTTAAAGTTTATATTGATTACGGCAAGTTCATAACCAAACTCGTCTTGCTGAAATTCAATGATTTCATTTATTGTGTCTAACTTTTTAGGAATTTGGCAAGAAGCATTAAACTCTTTTTCTGCTACAATTACTTTTAAATTATAAGTAGCACCGTGCAAAATAGTTAAATTTGAGGCGCTAGTAATGTAAGTATTTGTTTTGTTGTCATAATTTAAAACAACACTATTGCCTTCTGTATTTGATAAGGTGACTACGGCATCTTTAATTAAAAATTCTTCGGGAAAAGCGTAATCTTGGTTAGCTTTTATTGGAGTGCCAATTGAGGGTAACGCCTTAGTGACCGATATTTTTAAAATGGTATCGTGCGGAGAAATGTATCCAATTATAGAAACCTGCTCTTCTGTGTCTAAAAGTTCATCGGCATCTACAACTTTTTGACATCCCATTAATAAAATATATAATCCTAATAGTGCAAGTACTGCTTTTCTCATATCTTAAAATTTGAATATATAATTTACTGAAGGAATTAAAATTAGTACAGAAGTTCTTGTGAGTTCTTTTTCTTCTGTTCCATTAGGGTCATTGTAATTAGGATATTTGGTGTCTACGGTATAAATAAACGGGTTTTGTCTTGCATAGGCATTATATAATGAAATAGCCCATGTGCGTTCCCGTCCTTTCTTTTTCTTTTTATGAAATTGCCATCCTAAATCTAGCCTATGGCTTGTTTCTCCCCTAAAGTTATTTCGTTGCGTTGTAATATCTTGTAAACCTCTATTGAAAAAGTTAGAACCGCCAATAGGGAAATTACCTCCAATTCTTTGTAAATTGGGTAAGGTGTAGTTGTTACCCGTAGATAAGACCCAAGTAGCAGAAAATGTAAATCTATCACTAGGTTTATAAATACCCACCGCAGAAATGTCATGTCTTCTATCATAACGGTCATAGAATTTATTACCAAAGTTCAGTTCGTCAAATTGTCTTTCTGACCATGAAAGTGTGTAACCTAACCAACCTGTTAGCTTGCCTGTTTGCTTTCTAAAAAGTATTTCTGCACCATAGGCCCAACCTTCGCCGGCGGTAATATTCTCTTCCCAATCTAAGTCTGCACCAGATTCTAGATTATCTAACGCTAAGAATGATGCGCCCTCTTTGTAAGCAATAATATTATTCATGTTTTTATAATATCCTTCAAGGGATAGGGAATAATCTTTTTCAAAAAAATCTTTGGCAATACCTACGGCAAATTGCTGGGAAGTTTGTGGTTTTACGTTATCTGTTGAGGAGACCCATAGATCTGTAGGTAGTCCAATTCCAGAGCTAGATAATAAATGAATGTATTGATTCATTTTAGCATAAGAAGCTTTTAGTGCCAAATCTGGTTTTAAACTATATGATAAACCCAATCTTGTTTCTGGATTAATATAGTTTGTGTTATTATAATTAAAATAACTTAGTCTTAAACCAAGCGAAGACCTAAGCTTATCGGTTATTTTCCAATCATCTTCTATATATAGAGCCCCTTCTAAAGAATTCAGTTCTTCTGTTTTGTCTATATCTTCGGCATACGTATCTTTTAAAAGTACTCGTTGCGGTGTAAAACTATGATTAGTGATTTCTGCTCCAAAACGCAATGTATTTTTACTATTTGGATAATAGTCAAAGCTACTTTTTAGAGTTAGGTCTTCTATGCCAGAACTAGTTTTAAATAAATACTCAACTACATTATCATCATAAGTGTCTGTATATTCATCAGATATTTTGAAGTCGTAATTGCTATATATTAATGACGTGTTGGCAAATAGTTTATCGTTAAGCTGATGATTCCAACGTAATGTAGAGGTAATGTTTCCCCACCCAAGCTTCACTTTTTCATCAGTAAACTGGTCTTTAAATGAACTATAAAATTTATCTCTGCCGTAATAGTTGCTCCAATATAGCTTATCTTTTTCGCTAAAAATATGATGTATTTTAAAGTTTAAATCGGCAAAATAGTAACCGCCTTTACCATTTTCCTCAGAAAGGAACGGTTGGGCCAAAACATCTGCATAGGTGCGTCTTCCGCTAAAAATAAATGATGTTTTACCTTTATTAATAGGTCCTTCTAAAAGCATAGATGAAGATATAAGACCAATATTTACTTTACCTGATATCTTTTCTTTATTTCCATCTTTCATGTCTATCTTAATGACAGATGATAATCTACCTCCAAATCTGGCAGGGAATCCTCCTTTGAATGCTTCTACGGATTTTATGGCATCACCGTTAAATACAGAGAAGAATCCAAATAGGTGATTTGAATTGTAAACCACTGCATCATCTAGAATAATTAAGTTTTGGTCTGGCGTACCGCCACGAACAAAGAAACCGGAACTTCCTTCAGATCCTGCTTGTATACCGGGTAATAATTGCAATGTTTTTAATACATCTTTTTCACCCAGTAATGCAGGTATATCAGCTACTGTAGATGGGTTGATCTGTATTTTGCTCATTTGGGTGACCTTACTTTCTTTTACTTTACTGTCAGCACTAACTGTAACTTCATCAAGTGATTGCGTGTCTGTTTCAAGTTTAAAATTTAAAGAGAGGTCGTTATTAATTTCTATTTTTTTAATAATTGTAGTGTACCCAATTGTAGAAATGTAAACAGTATGCTTACCTTTTGGCAGTGAAAGTGAATAAAAACCGTAGTCGTTTGTCGTTGTTCCTCTTTTTAACTCAGGAACATAAATAGAAGCACCTAAGAGATTTTCTCCACTACCGCTTTCGGTAATGTAACCACTAATGGTAAAATTGTTTTTTGGTTCTTGAAAATTGTTAATATCTACATTAAAGCGATTTTCGGTAGAACTTGTGTGGGCTACTTTTCCATAAGACTTACAAATAAGTCCTAGGAAAAATAAGCTGTGGTATATCTTATTTTTCAAAAGGCTAGTGTTGTTTATTGATGTTGTCTAAAAATAGGTAGATTTTTCCTACACTGATTGTTAAGAAAAATACAATTCATCTTTTTTTAAGATTTAATGGCCAGTAAGAGAATTTCAATTTTAAAACTATTTGTTAAAAAATATAACTGAAATAAGATGGTTTCAACATTTGGTTTTTGCTATTTTTGCCCATGCAAAATAAAGTCCTGATACTAGATTTTGGTTCACAATACACCCAATTGATTGGAAGACGCGTACGTGAGCTAAATATTTTCTCTGAAATTAAACCTTATAATAAATTACCCGAAGACCTTTCCGAGTATAAGGCCGTGATTCTTTCTGGATCACCTTTATCTGTAAGAGGTGAGGATGCCGTTCACCCGGATCTGTCTGAAATACGTGGTAAAAAACCATTGTTGGGCGTTTGTTATGGCGCACAGTATTTGGCACATTTTCACGGTGGTAGTGTGGAAAAATCCAATACAAGGGAATATGGTCGTGCCAACCTTAGCTTTATTAAGGAAAACGAACCATTTTTTGATAAAGTAGGTACAGGTAGCCAAGTATGGATGAGCCATGCCGATACTATTAAGCACCTACCTGAGAATACAACCTTATTGGCAAGTACCCATGATGTGGAAAACGCAGCCTTTAAGTTTGAGGGAGAAGAAACCTATGCAATTCAGTTTCATCCAGAAGTATATCATTCTAAAGACGGAAAACAAGTACTGGAGAACTTTTTGGTACATATTGCCGGAATGGAACAAACTTGGACCCCAGATGCCTTTGTTGATAAAACGGTTGCAGAGTTAAAAGAAAAAATTGGAGATGAGAAGGTAATTTTAGGATTATCTGGCGGGGTAGATTCTTCTGTTGCAGCAGTATTATTGCATAAGGCGATAGGTAAAAACCTGCATTGCATATTTGTAAACAACGGTCTTTTAAGAAAAAATGAATTCACCGATGTATTGAAGCAGTACGAGGGTATGGGCTTAAATGTAAAAGGTGTGGATGCTTCGGCACGTTTTTTGGATGATCTGGCTGGAGAGAGTGATCCAGAAACCAAAAGAAAAACAATTGGTCGTGTATTTGTAGAAGTTTTTGATGATGAGTCACATTTAGTTGAGAATGCAAAATGGTTGGCACAGGGTACTATTTATCCTGATGTTATAGAATCTGTTTCTGCAACCGGTGGTCCGTCACAAACTATAAAGAGTCATCATAATGTTGGTGGTTTGCCAGATTACATGAAATTGAAAGTGGTAGAGCCTTTGAAGATGTTGTTTAAAGATGAAGTAAGAAGGGTTGGGGCAAGTTTGGGTATAGATAAGGCATTGTTGGGTAGACATCCTTTTCCTGGTCCTGGTTTGGCAATTCGTATTCTTGGGGATATCACGCCAGAGAAAGTGGCTATTTTACAAGAAGTAGATGCCATTTTTATAGACGGATTAAAAAAATGGGATTTATATGATAAAGTTTGGCAGGCAGGTGCCATGTTATTACCTGTAAACAGTGTTGGTGTAATGGGCGATGAGCGTACCTACGAAAAATGTGTTGCGCTTAGAGCTGTAGAAAGTACAGATGGTATGACTGCCGATTGGGTGAACCTACCATATGAGTTTTTACAAAAAACATCAAATGATATAATAAATAAAGTCCCTGGTGTCAACCGTGTCGTATATGATATAAGTTCAAAGCCACCAGCAACAATAGAATGGGAATAGTATGAAATACATGTTCAATCAAATTTACTTAATTGGGTCGTTTTGCTTATTGGTGTCCTGTACGGCAATGGCACAAAAATTCAATACGCATCAAGTAAAATCAGGAGAAACACTAGAAAGCATTTCTAAAATGTACGGAGTTTCAACGTCAAGTATACTTCAGTACAATAAAGAAATCAAAGAAGGTCAAAAACTGAGGTCAAATACGATATTGGTAGTGCCGGGTAAGAAAATAGTAGAGCAAACAAGCGCACCTATTTCCAATACGCCTACGACCATGTCTGCCCAAACAAAAACGACGGTCGTTCAAGATTCGGTTAAAACAAGGGAGCCAATTGGTTATACAGAGCATCGTGTAAAGAAAAAGGAAACTATTTTCGGTATTGCCCAGTTGTATAATATTACGGAAGATGAGCTAAAGAAATATAACCCAAAATTGTATGCTTCGCCACTTCAAAAGAAAATGGATTTACGTATTCCTAAATACCGCGAACCCAAAGTTGCAGAAGTTGTAGAAGATCAAGGTGATTTAGAAAAATACATTGTTGCGGCAAAGGAAACTAGGTGGAGTATTGCCCATAAATATGGTATTACTATTGAACGTATGCTAGAATTGAATCCGGGTCTGTCCGCAGCAAATAACTATTTGTCTGAAGGCTATGAGCTGTTAATGCCCAAAATAGCCGGTAGTACCGTAAAGAACCAGGTAACCCAACTTTATACTTCATACACCGTACCTGCCAAAATGAATTTTTATCGTTTGGAAAAGGAGTTTGGGGTAAAGTCAGATGAAATTGTTCGTTTAAACCCAGAGATAACGGAACGTGGCGGATTAAAAGAAGGTATGGTTATACGTATTCCTGAGCAAAAAGTAGAGACTGGGGAAATTAATACGGATAACTACATTTTTTACGAGGTAAAGCCAAAACAGAACGAGTTTCGATTGACTAGAAAATTCGGGATGACATGGGCAGAGTTGGTAGCCTTGAATCCTGATTTAAAGGACGGTCTAAAGGCTGGTATGGTCCTCAAATTACCAAAAAACAAAGTTGGTGATTTTGAAGTGAGAAATGCCTTGGTTTTAGATAAGGTAAACTTGTTGGATAGCATAAATATTGCCGTAAAACCCAAAGTATTGTTCTTGTTACCTTTCAGGTTAGATAAACTTGACCTTAGTAACAAGGAAGAGACAGAAAGAATTATTGACAATAGAAATAGTTTAAAATACAGCCTTGGCCTTTATTCTGGAGCGTTGGTCGCTATTGATTCTATGAAATCTTTGGGCGTTTCCATAGATGTAAAGACTTTTGATAATCAATTAGATTTAGGTAAAACAAAACAAATTTTACAAGGAGAACAACTTGGAGGGTATAGTGCCGTTTTTGGTCCTTTGGATATGCCTTCGCTTAAAGAAACTGCTGTACAGGCTTCAAAATTTAATGTTCCTGTAATTGCTCCCGTACCTGCCAAAAGTGATTTAAGTTTAGACAATGTATTCTTTTCCTATACTGACGAAGAAGTACTGTGGAAGCATATGTTGGATTATGTAGAGACCAATCATACGATAGAAACGCTTTTAATAATAGCGGATGAGGATAATAGTAAGGAGAAAGATGCTATCCTTAAAAGATTTCCAATGGCAAAAGTGGTCGTTGTAAAAGAAGAGGAGAAAAATATTGGTATCAACAGGGATAAACTACAAACGTTATTATCTGATCAAGTTCCAAATTGGGTGTTTGTAGAGTCTGATAATTATAAATTAATTGCCAGTGTTGTCTCTATTTTAAATTCATTTAACAATACCGCTTTTGATCCTTTGTTAGGTAAAGATAAAGTGAGTGTAAGAATGTTTACGACAGATATGAACTCGGGCTTTGAAAACGATGTAATTTCAAATACACATTTGTCTAATTTAAAATTTACATATCCTTCCGTAAATCGCCAGGTGGCCAATAATTCATTTGTTGAACGTTATAGAAAACGCTTTGGTGACGATCCGGATAAATATGCCGTAAGAGGATTTGACTTAACATATGACCTTTTACTGAAATTGGCTTACAATAACAGTTTGATAGATGTTTCGAGATTTATTGGTGAAACGGAGTATAGCGGTAATAAGTTCAATTACCAAAGAAAAGGTGTTGCCGGGTATTATAACCAGTCTTCTTATATTATGATGATAGACGATTTACGAATTAAAACAATAGAGTAGTATGACATCAAAAGTAACGTACAACGGTGAGTTAAGAACTGAGTGTGTTCATTTAAAATCCAACGATTCTTTTGTTACGGATGCACCAGTAGATAACAACGGATTGGGACAGGCATTTTCACCTACCGATACCGTTGCAACAGGTTTGGCAAGTTGTATGTTGACAATGATGGGTATTAAGGCAAACGGGTTGAAAGTAGACCTGAAAGGTGCTACCGCCGCCGTAACAAAACACATGGCGGCTTCACCTAGAAGAATATCTAAGATTGAAGTAGAAGTACATTTGCCAAAAGATATTTCAGATAAGAATAGAAAAATATTGGTGCACACGGCAAATACATGCCCTGTGCACTATAGTTTGCATCCAGATATAGAGAAAGTAATCACTTATAATTGGGACTTATAAAAAGGGCACATTTCATTTTCTTTTTTCTAACGCTACTGACCATTTTTAATGTTCAGGGTCAAGAAGTGGTGTCATGGGAACCAGATTTTAGATTTACTTGGAATGATTTTAAAGGTGAAGCTCCAATTACCTCAAGGGCTGCAGCAACCACGGCAAGTGGTATAACCTATCGCTTTTCTACATTTTACGAGAATAATGAACTTCAGGTAGATTGTAAAGTGTTTGCCTATTTTTATCCAACAAAATCATGGTACAAACCCGAGCTTTGCAATGAGGTAACCTTATTGCACGAACAGTTGCATTTTGATATTACAGAGCTCTACGCCCGTAAACTGCGTAAGAAATTGGCGGAGACTAAATTTACCAAAAATGTAAAGGAAGAAATTCGTAAAATCTATAAAGCTACCATTCGCCAGCTGAACGACTTCCAAAATAAATACGATTCAGAAACAAATTATTCAAGAAATTTACCGGTACAAAAACGTTGGGCCAAAGAAATAGAAGAGGCTTTAATCAAATCTTAGCTTAATGGTTTGAAAGTGAATTAGTTCGTTAGTGAAATAGTGAAATAGTGAAATAGTCTTTATCAAAAAACAGCAAGCTGTTTTTTGATAAAGAGCACACTAGCACACTAGCACACTAGCACACTAGCACACTAGCACACTAGCACACTAGCACACTAGCACACTAGCACACTAACGAACTACACATCACAAATAGTGACACCTTGTTTTAGAGCATCAATTTTGTTTTCCCAGCTAGGTACGAATTCTTGTGCAACGTGGCCTTTGTAGCCAGTCTTTAAAATAGCCTTCATTACTGCAGGGTAGAAAATTTCTTGAGTTTCATCTATTTCATGTCTTCCAGGGTTTCCTCCAGTATGATAATGACCGTAATATTGGTGGTAATTTTCAATGTTTCTAATAATATCACCTTCCATTATTTGCATATGGTAAATATCATATAAGAGCTTAAAATGTTCAGAACCAATAGCTTCACAAAGAGATACGCCCCATTCAGAAGTATCGCACATATAGTCTTTGTGGTCAACTTTACTGTTCAGAAGTTCCATTTGTAAAACAACGCCGTGCTTCTCTGCCAAAGGCATTAATTTTTTTAGTCCAATGGCACAATTGCGCAATCCTACTAAGTCGTTCATTCCATTTCTATTGCCACTAAAACAGATGAGGTTGGTATAACCAGCCTCGGCTACCAAAGGAATAACACGTTCGTAGTCTGCAATTAATTCATCGTGTAAAGAAAGGTCGTTAAAGCCCTTTGTAATTCCCATGCCGGCGCCCCAACACATAGAGGCATGGATGTTATATTTTTTTAAAAGCGGAAATTCATCTGGTCCTACAAGGTCTATTGATCGTATATCCAGTTCAACTAAATTTTTAAGAAAATCTTCAAAAGGAATGCTTCCATAGCACCAATAACAAACACTATGGTTAATATTGTATTTTAATTTGGCGGTTGCCGAAGTTTGGGTATTGTTTGCCATTGCCGCAGATGTAGTTAACAGACCAACGGACGCGGCGGCCGAGGTACCAATAAAATTTCTTCTTTTCATGTTGTTTTGAGATGTTGATTTTTTAAAGATAATTTTTTAGATTAAAAAATGGAAATTAATCCTGATAAGGAAAAATTAATTGAATTGGCACATTACCGTATGCCATTTGGTAAATATAAGGGTAGGTTTTTGGTAGATTTACCAGAGCCTTACTTGGTTTGGTTTCAACAAAAAGGATTTCCTGATGGTAAATTGGGAGATTTGTTGCAATCTATGCTAGAAATTAAAACAAACGGTCTAGAATCGATAATTCGGAAAATACAAAAACATTTTCCTAAGGAAACCCGTTAAGTTCTCACCTCAATTTGTAACTTTGTGTCCCGTAACATAGAATTCGATACATGGCACAAACCAAATACATCTTCGTTACGGGAGGCGTTACTTCTTCGTTAGGAAAAGGCATAATTGCTGCATCTTTGGCGAAATTACTGCAATCTCGCGGCTACAAAACTACCATTCAAAAACTGGATCCTTACATAAATGTAGATCCTGGAACCTTAAACCCTTATGAGCATGGCGAATGTTATGTTACAGATGATGGTGCAGAAACAGATTTAGATTTAGGGCATTATGAGCGTTTTTTAAATGTTCGTACTTCGCAGGCAAATAATGTTACGACCGGTAGAATTTACCAAAGCGTGATAGAAAAAGAACGTAGAGGAGAATTTTTAGGTAAAACGGTACAAGTAGTTCCGCACATTACAAATGAGATTAAAGAACGTGTTCAAGTACTAGGTAAAAGCGGTGAATATGATATTGTAATTACTGAAATTGGAGGAACCGTGGGTGATATTGAATCGCTACCTTACATAGAAGCGGTTCGTCAACTTCTTTGGGAATTGGGTGATAACAATGCTATCGTTATTCATTTGACCTTGGTGCCTTATTTATCTGCAGCAGGTGAGTTAAAGACCAAGCCAACACAACACTCTGTAAAAACTTTAATGGAAAGCGGTATAAAAGCCGATATTTTGGTTTGTAGAACAGAGCATGAGATTTCTAATGATATAAAAGACAAGCTGGCGCTTTTCTGTAATGTAAAGCGTGAAGCGGTTATACAGAGTATTGATGCATCTACTATTTATGATGTGCCATTGTTAATGCAAGAAGAAGGTTTGGATACTGTAACCTTGCAGAAATTGGCATTGCCTAATGATAAAGCTCCAGACCTAGGTCGTTGGAACGAGTTTTTGGTTAGGCATAAGAACCCAAAAGATGAAGTAACTATAGGTTTGGTTGGTAAATACGTAGAGTTGCAGGACTCTTACAAGTCTATATTAGAGGCTTTTATACACGCAGGGGCGGCTAATGAGGTTAAGGTTGTCGTGAAATCTGTTCACTCTGAATACATTACTGCCGCAAACTATGAAAGCAAGCTAAAAGGACTTGATGCCATTTTGGTTGCACCAGGTTTTGGTGAACGTGGTATAGAGGGTAAAGTAAAAGCTGTTGAATATGCACGTGTAATGAACATTCCGTTTTTGGGTATTTGCTTAGGTATGCAAATGGCGGTTATAGAGTATGCACGTAATGTGTTGAACTTGGCAAATGCAAATTCTACCGAGATGGATGAGGAAACTTCTGATCCAGTTATTAGCATAATGGAAGAGCAAAAAACCGTGACGGATATGGGAGGAACCATGCGTTTAGGTGCGTGGGACTGTGAATTGAAAGATGGTAGCCTGGTGAAGGAAATGTATGATGGAGCATCTCAAATTTCTGAGCGCCACCGTCATAGATATGAATTTAACAATGCCTATTTAGAGCAGTTGGAGAATGCAGGGTTGAAAGCAACAGGTTTTAATAAAGAAACCAATTTGGTTGAAATTGTAGAATTAAATGACCATCCTTGGTTTATTGGTGTACAATATCATCCAGAGTACAAAAGTACTGTCGCTAATCCGCATCCGTTATTTGTAGGCTTGGTCAAGGCCGCTTTAGCGCATAAAAAGGCACAAAGTAATGCCACAATGGCATAAACATGATATTTGGACATATATTTGCTTTCTTAAAAATTCAAAATATTCCCAATTAATTAGAAATACCACATGGAAGAAAAGAAATTTGATGTACAATCCATCATAGGCTTTGTGCTTATTTTTGGAATACTCATCTTTATGTTTTACCAAAATCAGCCAACCCCGGAAGAGATTGAGGCAGAAAAGGCAAAGCAAGAACAGGTAGAGGCTGCGAAGGCATCAGAAAATTCAGAAACTGAAACTGTTATTAATGATGTACCGCAATTAGATTTAAAAGATTCTACTGCAGTTGCCAATTACCAAGGAAAAATTGGTGCTTTTGGTTTTACAAAACCTTCTAACGACATTACTACTTTTGAGAATGAAGTTCTATTACTGAAGATCAGCAACAAAGGTGGGCAGATTGTAGAAGCGAAAATGAAACAATTTGTTACTTATGATTCTGTGCCGGTATATTTGGTAAAAGATGGTAATGCTTCATTTGGTTTAGATTTTGCGACATCTGATAATAGAATGTTGAATACTCAAGATCTATACTTTGAGCCTACAATGTCAAATGACAATGGTAACAAGGTGTTATCATTGAAGGCAAAAACATCTAATAGTCAATATTTAGAATATAGATATGTTATTAAACCGAACGACTATTTGGTAGATTTTACCATTAAGTCTAAAGGTTTGGATAATGTTATCAGTACTAGTAAGCCAGTAACTTTAGATTGGAAGTTAAAAGGTATACGCCACTCAAAAAGTATTGAGTATGAGAATAGGTATACAAGATTGACCTATAATCATGAAGATGGTAAAATTAGCAAATTGTCTGAAGGAAGTGATGATGAGGAAACTGAGGAAGATATAAAGTGGATTTCTTATAGGCAGCATTTTTTTAGTAGTATTCTAGCGGCAGATGAGCCTTTTAAAAATGGTGATTTAACATCTGTAAATTTAGTTGAGGAAGAAAGTAGAACTTTCGGTTTCACAAAAAAGTATGGTTCAAAGTTAGCGGTAGATTTAGAAGGTGGAGAACTATCTAAAGATTTACATTGGTATTTTGGCCCTACTGATGTAGATACCTTATCTAAGTACGAGGATTTAGGTCTGGTAGATTCCATTCCTTTTGGCTGGGGAATATTCGGTTGGATCAACCGTTACTTTTTCACCCCATTTTATAGTTTGATCAGTTCGTATTTTCCTTATGGTATTGCCATTGTAATTATGACCATATTGGTACGTTTGGCAATGTCGCCAGTAACTTATAAGTCTTACCTGTCTCAGGCAAAAATGAAGGTTTTAAAACCGGAAATTACGGAGCTAGGGGAGAAGTATAAGGATAATGCGATGAAAAAGCAGCAAGAAACCATGAAATTGTATGGTAAAGCAGGGGTAAGTCCTATGAGCGGTTGTATACCCGCGGTCATACAAATGCCAATTTTCTATGCACTGTTCATGTTTTTCCCCACATCGTTCGCATTACGCCAAAAACCATTTTTATGGGCAGATGACCTTTCTTCTTTTGATACTATTTATCAATTTCCAGAAGGATTCTCTATTCCATTCTATGGTGATCATGTTAGTTTATTTCCAATTTTGGCTTCTATAGCTATATTCTTTTATATGAATATGACTACGGGTCAGAATATGCCAACGCAGCCAGGTATGCCCAACATGAAATTTATCATGTACCTAATGCCGTTTATGATGTTGTTTTTCTTTAACAATTACGCAAGTGGTCTTAGTTTGTATTACTTTGTATCTAACCTTATTACCATAGGTATAATGTTGGTGATCAAGAATGTTATTATAGATAATGATAAGATCCATGCACAGATACAGGAGAACAAGAAGAAACCCAAGAAAGAAAATAAGTTCCAAAAGAAAATGCGCGAAATGATGGAACAAGCAGAAGCGCAGAAAAAAAATTAAAAATAAACTTCTGATAATAGTAAATAAAAAGCCCTTTCAAATTTGAAAGGGCTTTTGCCATTGGTTAAGGCTTGGTTTGGTAAGATTTGGGATGTTAAAGATGTAATTAAATTAAAGTTTTATAAAAAGTAAGTTGTAAAGGGTGGGTTATTGTATGTTAAAAGAGTCTGTACTGATGTTAGCAGAAATTGGACATAAAAAAACCTTCTAGAATTCTAGAAGGTTTAAAATATGGAGAAATATTTTTTTAATGTAAAGCGTCAATAGCTGCTTGTGGTAAAAGTACCTTGTTGATTACATGTACAACACCGTTGCTAGCCTCAACATCGGCAATAACAACTGATGCATTGTCCTCGCTTGCATCCTCTACATGTACGGTACCGTCTTTAATATTAATACCTACATTTTCACCTTGTACGGTTGCTATAGCTTGGCCATCACTTAAATCCGTAGAAAAAGCAGCTGTTCCAGATACTACGTGAAAAGTTAAAATAGTAGTTAATAATTCTTTTTCAGCTTCGGTATCAAAATCAGCAATACTATTATAATTTTCACCTAAAGCATCCAATAAGGCTACAAAGGCATCATTAGTTGGTGCAAAAACGGTAAATGGACCGTCACCACTTAAGGTTTCAACCAATCCGGCATCTGCTTGCCCTAATGCATCGACCAAAACACTAAGGTCATCTGTATCAACTGCAATTTCAACAATAGTTCTTAGACTCATTGCCGCCAACATGTCTAACACTTCTTGAGGTAAAATTACTTTATCGATAACATGAACAACACCATTGGTGGCAGCAACGTCCGCTAAGGCAACGTTGGCGTTGGTTTCTGTAGCATCCATAATTTCAACTCCATTATCTGTCAATGCAATACTAATAGTTTCACCTTGCACGGTTTCTATAACTTGACCATTGCTTAAATCAGTGGAGTAGGCAGAAACACCCGCTACTACATGATAGGTAAGAATTTTTGTCAATAATGCCTTTTCCTCATCTGTATCAAAATCAGCAACGCTGTTAAAATCATCGCCAAGAGTTTCTAATAATGCTACAAAGGCTGCATTCGTGGGGGCAAAAACTGTGAAAGGTCCCTCACTGTTCAATGTTTCTACTAAGCCTGCATCTGCTTGTATCAATGCTTCTACCAGTAAACTTAAGTCATCGGTTGCAACTGCTGTGTCAACAATAGTCTTCAATTGTAAACTTGTAACAAAATCAATAGCTGCTTGTGGCAATAACACTTTGTCAATAGTATGTGCAACACCGTTAGACGCCATAATATCTACACCTGTAATATTTGCGTTTGTGTCTGAAGCATCACCGATCACAAAAGTATCTCCAGAAGATATTATTTCAACACTGTTGTTCTCAAATGCAGTAGCTACCTGACCTGCGGCCAAATCGGTAGATTTTACTTCTGCGGCAACCACATGAAACAACAATATGTTTTTTAGCAAGGCAATTTCCTCATCCGTATCAAAATCATCAAGGCTATTATAGTCGTCGCCTAAAACTTCTAACAATGCTACAAAGGCATCATCTGTAGGTGCAAATACGGTAAATGGTCCATCAGAACTTAAAGTAGCGACTAAATCAGCCTTAATTACCGCTGCCTCTAAAAGGGATAAAGGTTCAGTAGCTACAACAATATCTACCAATGTGCCATTTTCTTCAGGCATTTCCTCTCCGTTCAAAGCATCTATAATAGCTTGTGGTAGTAATACTTTATCAATAACATGAACAACTCCATTACTGGCCTCTACATCTGCAATAACAACTTTGGCATCGATTTCCGTTGCATCATCGATAAAAACATCACCATCAATATTAATGGTTAAATCTTCACCTTGTACCGTAGTGACCATCATACCGTTAGATAGATCAGAAGAACTAGCTGAAACACCTGCAACTACATGATACGTTAATATTGAAGTTAAAATCGCTCTCTCTTCGTCCGTATCAAAATCTGCCAAAGTATCAAAATCATCTAATTGATTCAATAGTTCGGTAAAGGCATCATTGGTCGGTGCAAAAACGGTAAAAGGACCGTCGCCGCTTAATGTGCCTACTAAATCAGTGCCTTCTGAGTTGTCAGCAGTAGTAAGGGCAGAAACCAAAGAAGAAAGTGCATCTTCTGCCTGTGCCGTTTCAACGATAGTCAAATCATTGGCGGCCATAGGTTCTACATCATCATCGTTACTACAAGACCATGTAATCATGGTAATGGAGAGCAACAACATAAAATTTCTTAGTTGTAACATTTTTTTCATAATTGTGTTTTTAAAGATTGTTTAATTAAAAATGAAAGATGTTTAACATTGTATACTATAAATTACATTTATGATATTAAAACATCTACAATGCTAAAAATACAATAGATATTTATTGTTTAACTAATTTTTAAAAAAGTTTAACAAAATATTTTTAACTCAAAAAAATTACGAATTCAAAAAAAAGGTTTTCAGATATCTGTTTTTACTAAGGTTATTGTTAAAGGTTTACATGAAAAGTGCCGATGTAAAAAAAGAAGGTTTGAATTGAAATTTTGTAATTTTGTTGCGACCAAGATGAAGAGATGAAAAAAGTAGTAATAGGACTTTCTGGGGGAGTAGATTCAAGTGTAGCGGCATACCTTTTAAAAGAGCAAGGTTATGACGTTATTGGCCTGTTTATGAAGAATTGGCATGATGATTCGGTAACCATATCAGAAGAATGTCCGTGGTTAGAAGATAGTAACGATGCCTTGATTGTTGCGGAGAAGTTGGGTATTCCATTTCAAACGGTTGATTTAAGTGCTGAATATAAAGAACGTATAGTTGACTATATGTTCAGGGAATATGAAATGGGGAGAACCCCAAACCCTGATGTGTTATGCAATAGGGAAATCAAATTTGATGTCTTTATGAAAATAGCTATGCAGCTTGGGGCAGATTATGTAGCTACGGGTCATTACTGTAGAAAAGGCACCATCAAAAATACAGACGGTACGGA
This sequence comes from Maribacter huludaoensis, assembly GCF_029350945.1. Lineage (GTDB taxonomy): Bacteria > Bacteroidota > Bacteroidia > Flavobacteriales > Flavobacteriaceae > Maribacter > Maribacter huludaoensis. The sequence continues at coordinate 72,924 of NZ_JARKMS010000004.1, forward strand.
AACCTATCAGTTATTGGCAGGGAAAGATGGTAATAAAGATCAGTCTTACTTTTTATGTCAATTATCGCAAGAGCAATTATCAAAAACCTTATTTCCCATAGGGGAGTTGACCAAGCCACAGGTGAGGGAAATTGCTGGAAAAATGAATTTGATCACTGCTGATAAAAAAGATTCTCAGGGTTTATGTTTTATTGGTAAAGTAAGATTGCCTGAATTTTTACAACAACAATTAAAACCTAAGACCGGTAAAATTGTTGAGGTTCCTGCCGGGTTTGGTGCTTATGAACAAATAGCGCCAAGTTTCGACGATAAAAAATCAGAGTTGGCCTACTATGCGGAGAAACCGGTATATCATTTAAATGATGGTAAAGTAGTAGGTGAGCACCAAGGGGCACATTATTTTACCAAAGGGCAGCGTAAAGGTCTGCATGTTGGTGGAACAAAAGAACCTTTATTCGTAATTGATACTGATGTTAGTGAGAATATCATTTATACAGGTCAAGGCAAGGCACACCCAGGTTTGTATAGAAGAACTTTGTTTGTAAAGGATGAAGAAATACATTGGGTTCGTGAAGATTTGGCTTTGAAAATTGATGAGAAGTTAGAGGTGAAAGCACGTATAAGATACAGACAAGAACTACAGGAAGCTACCATATATAGAGTAGAAGGTGGTATGTACGTAGATTTTAAGGAAATGCAATCTGCCATTACCGAAGGTCAGTTCGTAGCTTGGTATTTAGAAGATGACCTTATAGGGTCTGGGGTTATTTCTTAAAATATATATGGCGTTATAGGAGGATTCATAATATCTAAATCTGTATCATATTATTCCATAGTAGGTATTAAGTAGAATCAATGCTTGCGTTGAAAACTATAGTAACTATTCATTATAACCCTTTGGTGTTTTCCAGGGTAATTTACCTAGCTCATGCAAAATAGAATTTCTGAACTTTTCAAAATAGAATTTCCAATAATTCAAGGAGGTATGATTTGGACCAGCGGATGGCGATTAGCCAGTGCGGTGTCCAATGCTGGTGGTCTGGGAGTTATTGGTGCCGGTAGTATGTATCCAGGTGTTTTACGCGAGCATATTCAAAAATGTAAAAAAGCGACTTCAAAACCTTTTGGAGTGAATATACCAATGTTGTATCCTGATATTGATAAGTTGATGGATATTATTGTTGAGGAAAACGTCAAAATCGTATTTACATCCGCGGGAAACCCAAAAACGTGGACATCCTTTTTAAAGGAAAAAGGCATCACGGTTGTACATGTGGTCAGTAGTTTAAAGTTTGCTTTAAAGGCACAGGATGCGGGAGTAGATGCCATTGTAGCAGAAGGTTTTGAGGCAGGTGGACATAATGGTCGTGATGAAACAACAACTATGGTTTTAATTCCGGCGGTTAAAGAGAAAATTCATATTCCCCTAATAGCCGCCGGTGGTATAGCAACTGGGAAAGCAATGTTAGCGGCAATGGTCTTAGGTGCAGATGCGGTGCAGGTTGGTAGTAGGTTTGTGGCAAGTGAAGAAGCGTCTAACCATATGAACTTTAAAGAAGTTGTGGTTAAAGCCAAAGAAGGTGATACCCATTTGACGTTAAAGGAGCTTGCCCCTGTTAGACTAGTAAAGAACAAGTTCTATAATGATGTACAAAAAGCCTACGCTACCGGAGCAAATATTGAAGAACTAAAAACTCTTTTAGGAAGGGGGCGTGCCAAAAAAGGTATGTTTTTAGGCGACTTAGAAGATGGCGAACTAGAAATAGGTCAAGTATCTGCGTTGATACATGACATAAAACCGGCTGGTGAAATTGTTAGGGCGCTGATGAAAGAGTTTAATGAGAGGAAAGCAGAACTTTCCTCTCTATAAATTAAACCTCCTTATCTTCCCCTTCGATCACCCGCTTTTTATTTCTCAAAGATCCAAGGTATTCTATAAGATCACGAAGTTCTCTTCTTGAAATCATTCTACCCATTGCAGGCATTGCCGACATGGAATTCTCTCTACTGGCAATTCTCATTAAAGGAACTCTTAAAGGCTCCGCTTCAGAAGTTCTTAGTAGCAATTCTTTGTCATTTTCCTCAATAAGAACACCTTGTACTTTTTGTCCGTCTTTCAGCGTAATGGTTACGGTGCCATAGCCTGGTGCCAAACGTACACTAGGTTCTATAAGCGCTTCTAGCAATTGTTGTCTGTTCAAGATCTTGCCAATATTGTCCAATTTTGGTCCAACCTCTCCACCGGAACCATTTACTGAGTGGCAACGTACACATTGTGCCGTGGGGTTATTGTTGAATACAGATCGCCCGGCCCACCAATTTCCGCCATATAATGTTTCTTGATAAGAATCGGCAGAATAACCAGCCTCCTTAAGTTTGTCTAATTGAGCTATTAATTTTGGGTTTTCGGTTGCGTTTACAGATTCCATTAAATCTAATAATATACCCTGTTTAAGTTGGTCTTTACTGGCTTTATTAATTAAACTAGATAGTAATGCATTGCTGTTTTCTACAGGTAGGTCACCTAAAACATTTAACATTCTTTGTTGTTCAGATATAGAGCCTCTTTTAAATATGGGGTCTACAATATTAGGAAGTTTTTCTTTAGGTATATTTAATTGCGCCAATAGACCTACAGCTGCTGTTCTTACTTCTTCATTGCTGTCTTTCATACCAATGGACATGGCAGTTTCCATTTGTTCGAATTTTAATTGCCCTAAAGTGTTCAATACTGTAGCACGTACATCTGCAGATTTGTTCGATTTAAAGATAGCGTATAACTCATTGTTATAATTGGTAATACCTACTGCACTCAATGTCTTTGAAATACCAATTAAAATTTCAGGTTGGCGTTCATTTAAAAATGAAGGGATATCTTTTCTGATCTTCTCTTCTAGTTGACCGTTTTGCCTAATTATTTCCCCTCTATATCTACCATCTACACGGTCTAAGAGAGAAGGATTGTTCCAAGTTCCCAAGGCGGCAAGAGCCTCGCCACGTAAATCGCTGGAAACACTTTTACGCTTTGCAAAATTGATAAGGAAATCTAGTTGTTCATCACCACCAACGCGTAAAGCTGCATTGATCGCTCTTCTCAATAATGGTTCTGAGGTGAATTTCTCATTATTAAGTGTAGCTGCCAATGCCGGCAATGCAGCCTCTATAGAAAGATCATCGTTTATGGCACGAGCGGCTTCCGTTACTATATACTCATCTTTATCAGATAAAAATATTGAAATATTAGGGTCTTGTAATTTTCTCAAGACAAGAACTGCTGCAATACGCAAACTTCTGTTCTCATTATTAGCAAGCGCTACAATTGGTTCTGCTTTTCCTATTCTTGCAAGAGCCAATACGGCGGCATGTCTTAGGTAAAGATCTTGATCATTATTTGCTTCGATCATTGCCAAAAGTGGTTCAATGGCGTTTTCATGTTTTAATCTTCCTAATGCTTGGGCAGCATAGAACTTAACCCGATCGTTCTGGTGGGTGGTCAATGCTATTAAACTATCGGCAGCTTTCCCGTACCTTACATCACCAAGAACTTTTGCACTTTGCGCAACAATTTCAGGATCTTCGTCACTTAATAGATTTAATAAAGGTTGAGCATCATCAACATCTTTTGCCGCAATTTGCCCAATACCCCATATGGCGTGAATACGTGCAAATTGGTTTTCTTCTTCAGTTAAAGCCTTTTCTAAGGCTCTATATCCCCAAAAAGTTCTTTTGGCAAGTTCAAATTGTGCTTTTTGCCGAATTCTCATATCATCATATGAGAGTAGTTTTATAAGATTATCAGTTTTGTCATCTTCATAATTATGGGTCATTAACCGTTGTGTTTCTAACCTTTCTTGTTCAAGATCATTGGTTTGGTCCGTAACGTCTAATTTCCATACTCTTCCGTAGTTTTTGGTTCCCCAACCATTTACCCAATCGGCAAGGTATAGTGCGCCATCTGGACCAAAATCAATACCTGTAGGCAATACTCCGGATAAGATGGATTCCTCACTCTTTAGTTCAAAAGAGGCACCTTTCGGTTTTAGATCAAAAGACCAAATATGTGATCTGCTGGGGTCACCTACAAATTCTACTAAGAAAAATTTGTCCATCCACTTTTTGCCCAACGCGGTACCAGGGTTATAGATCATTCCCGTAGGTCCGTTATGAAAATTCTGAATAGGAGGTATGATATACGCGGCTTGATCATTCCAACGTGGGGTAAAGAGTTTTTCATCCATCCAAACATTATAGCTATTGTTCTTTGGGTCCGTATATTTTCCATACTGCCAGTTGGCTCTCCACCCAGCATCTGAACCTTCTACGATATGAACCAGGCGTTCACTTTCACCCTTATGGTCACCGTCGTTATCGGAAGAAATAATATTTCCGTAGGCATCAAAAACAAACTCATGCGTATTGCGCAGACCGTGAGCAAAAACCTCAAAATTGCTACCATCTGGGTTACTTCTTACAATTACCCCTTCATTTGGGTACTTATGGTTTTCACCATCAACGGTAGTAATATTTGCACCAATATCACCAATGCCCCAATATATTTTACCATCTGGACCTTCTATGGCACCGGACATACCGTGACCACTAAATCCTATATGTACGGCAAAACCCTCTGCAATACTGGTTTTTTCGTCTAAAATTTTATCGCCATTAGTATCTGTTAAGCGATACATACCTGGACCAATACCAACAAAAATATCATTATCACGTACTAAGAGTGCGCCTGCCACATCATTGATTTCATCACTAAAATCGTTCATGATCTGGGTAGAAATATCTGCAATACCATCATTGTCGGTATCTTGTAACATCCAAATTTCATCTTGTTCAACGGCAAGATCTTGCCAATCGTGAATGCTATCATTATTTAGGTCAGGTAACCATTCATTTTCTTTACTAAGTTCAGGAGCAAAAGTTTTATGAAGAAAAGCTCTTCTATCTTCCACAGATTCTAGGGAGATAGATTCTGTCATCCAATCTCTATGGCCCCTAATATCAAATTCTGAGTTTTTGGCTCTATTGGTACGTGTAATGTATACATTGCCTTCATTGTCAATATCAAGTGCAATGGGGTCTGGAGCTAAGGAATCAGAAGCCCAAAGACTTAGTTCTAGTCCGTCTGCAACTTCAGCAGTAATAGTTTCCCGTGCCAATTTTGCCATTTCAATAAGGTCGGTACTATCTTGTTGAATGGTTAATGGAATTTCAACGGGTTTTTTATTGAAACATGAAACACAAGAAGATAGGGCTATTATCCCTAAAAGGAATTTTCTTAAAAATGTCATTGTTGTTTGGTTGAATTGAAACTTAAATGTAGCGAATAATGGAGATAATTAGGTAAGAAATTGAATAGTTGTTAAGTTATTAACCATATATGATATAGATTTATCAATTTGAAATATAGACGACATTTAAATTCGTGTGATGAAAGTCTAATTAAAAGTTCTGCTATATTTGATTTTTATAAAACTAACAATGATATGAATACTATTAAAACAGCTGTATTTGCCTTACTGATGACTATCGGTTTAACACTTGTACAAGCGCAAGAAGGTCATCCTTTAGAGGGGAAATGGAATTTGACAATTGACCAAGAAGGAAAGAAACTACCTTCATGGTTAGAAATTAGGCACTCAGGTACCAATACATTGATCGGAAGATTTACATATGCTTTTGGTAGCGCAAGACCTATAGCCGAAATTGAAAAGCACGGAGAATTATTTTCTTTTATGATACCGCCGCAATGGGAGCCGGGAGCTGCCAATATGGAATTTGAAGGAAAAATAGTTGGAGAAGGGCTAGAAGGAACCATGATATATGCAGATGGTAAAACATATAATTGGACAGCAATAAAATCACCAAAACTTCCATATTATGAAAATGCAAAGGAAGGGAAGACCATAAAACTTTTTAATGGAAAGAACTTAAATGGATGGGAGATGAAACCAGGCAATCAATGGGCGGTGTTAGATGGTATATTGACCAGTTCTAAACCTGGAGTCAATTTAGTATCTGAAGAAAAATTCAAGGATTTTAAATTGCATGCAGAATTTAGGTATCCTGAAAATAGTAATAGCGGACTTTATTTAAGAGGGCGTTATGAAGTGCAAATAGCTGATAACATTGGGTTGGAACCTTCTTCAATTTATTTTGGAGGAATCTATGGATTGTTGACCCCAAATGAAAATGCCGCTAAGAAAGCGGGCGAATGGCAAACCTATGATATTACGCTGATAGGTAGAAGAGTTACTATTGTAGCAAATGGAAAAACAATTATCTCTAATCAAAATATTGTAGCAATGACTGGTGGAGCTTTAGATAATAATGAAGCAGAGGCCGGACCTATAATGATACAAGGTGATCACGGACCTGTAGAATTTAGAAAATTGGAAATAGTTCCTTTAACCAAGGGATAATTTCAAATTAATATCGGACAATATAAAAAGCCTCTATTTATAGAGGCTTTTTATATAATCAACTATTAAGTTCTGCAATTATGGCCAAAGCTTTTTCTTCTTCATCTTTATTAATGTAGATTTCAACGAGATCGGGCAATGGTGATCCAAAGCCTGCCAAACGTGCAGATTCCTTTTCATCTTTTAGTATAGGTGAGATGTTATTCTCTATTAATGCTAGTTCTATCCGTTTTGCTTCAATAGAATTGCCACCAAATATTTTTATATAATTTTTGTCCATAGTTCCATAATTGAATTGTTCTAAAAATACGAATAATGTTTACTTCGAATTTTAGAAGTATTCTTTTAATTGAGCACTGTAGGCTGTTTTTCATTCTGCTTAAGTTCCAAAGAATTGGTGTTAATCGTAAAATAAAAAGTACTACCATTATTTTCTTCTGACTCTACCCATATTTTACCTAGGTGATGGTCCACTATTTTTTTGCTGCCGTATAGACCAATACCCGATCCCTCAAATTTAGACTGATTGTGTAGTTTATGAAAAGCATTAAAGATTTTAGCTTGTTGCTCTTTAGGTATTCCTATACCGTTATCGGTAACGCTGAAGAGATATTCGTTTTCTTTTTTTTCAGAAGCTATGGTAATTATAGGATCTGTGCCAGTGTTCCTGAATTTTAATGCATTATGGATCAAGTTTTGAAAAAGCATACCTATATCATTAGGTCTTACGGTAATTATAGGTAATTCGCCAATGGTAATCGTGGTATTCGTTTCTTTAATTATTTCTGAAAAATCATCTACCACAAGGCGTACCACTTTAGAAATGTCCACGCTTTCCATTTCGCTAGAATTACCGATTTCGGCATATTTTAAAAGTCCCTCCACCAAATTTGTCAATCTGGTAGAACTACTTTGTAAATGCTTTAAATAGCTGTTGAAATTTGTATAATTAGAAGTGTCATGTTGTTTTTCCAATTCTTTGGCAATAACATTTATATTATTGAGCGGTCCCCTTAAATCATGTGTGACTATAAAAGTAAATTCCTCTATATGTGTATTTTTTAATTCCAGTTCATTGTTCAAAACGGCTAATTTGCTGTTTTGAAGTTTAAGATCATTTTGGGCTTTCTTTAAATTCAATTCGCTTTCTTTTAGAGCTTCCAAATGATTTTCTAAATCTGTAGTGTATGTTCTTGTTTTGTTTTGATCGTACATTCTAAAGGTTAACGATAGCCAGCCCAAACAAGCCAAAAAAGCAAAAATTTCATCAAAAGGTACATCTATGGTACCTAAAATTGGTCCATAAATAGAAATATAAACTGTGGGTACAATGAATGCTAGAATATCAAAGGCGATAATGGCATTGCGTAATTTAGGGTTTCTTCTAAAGCCTATAAAAGCTAAAAAACCCATTGTCGCAAATGCCACTGCTTGACCAAAAAAGCCACCTATCAAAAAAATAAGGGTCATGAACATCACTGGAGGAAACAATGTCATGTAAATTCTGGTTGCACGATGACGTTTTAAGCGGTTTAGTAAAAAGCCTATTGCAAAACCAATAGCTACTATACCTGCTAGAATCTGTTCGGTAGCAGAATGAAATACAAGCGTATAAATGAATACGACAAAGGTGAAAACAGTGGACACAATGGTTATAAGACCAAATTCGTCTAAAAAGTTTCTGCTTTTGAAATTGTTATTTTCTGATGTCGAATTAAGTTTAGACAAGCTATTCAAGTTAGTGTATAGTGACTTTTTTAATTTATTGTATGTATGTTCTATATAATTTTAAAAACTACACTTAAAAATAAATATTTTGTTGTTTACGTTAAATCTGAATTAAAAAATATGTTTAACTGGGGGGAGAGGTTTTAGTGTCAGATTTTACTTAAATATAAGAAAGTGATAGCATTATTAGCTAAAAAAAACTCTTTTTTAGTACATTTTTAGTGATCACTTTTAATGTAAAACGTTTTAAAAAGTCATAGGAACTTCCATAAAAAGGAGCTTGGATTCTTTGTGTACTTTGAAATTAAACGTTGTGGTATCCCAAATTCCAAATCCGTCACGTTTATCAAGTATTTCATTTGCTATTTCTACTTCACCTTCTAAGACAAACATGTATACTCCGTTCTTTTTGTTCTTTAATTGATATGAGTCTGTTTTTCCAGATTCATAGTCGCCAAGATAAAACCATGCGTTTTGATGAATCCATACACCGGCATCATCTGGGCTGGGAGAAAGTATTTGATATAGACTGTTTTTTGTTGCAAGATCCTTAATTGATATTTGATCATATCTTGGGGTAACCTCTTCTTTATTTGGAATAATCCATATCTGTAAAAATTTGACCTCTTTATCTTGGTTCTTATTATACTCGCTATGCGCTACACCTGTTCCTGCACTCATTAACTGCACATCTCCAGATTTTATAACTGTAGAATTTCCCAAATCATCCATATGTTGAAGGTCTCCTTCTAATGGTATAGATATGATTTCCATATTTTTATGTGGGTGAGTTCCAAACCCACGGCCAGCAGCTACCGTATCATCATTTAGAACACGTAGCGCCCCAAAGTTCATACGATTGGGGTCATAGTAATTTCCAAAACTAAAACTGTGGTAAGAATTTAACCAACCGTGATCTGCATGTCCTCTAGAGTTAGATTTATGTACTATAGTTTTCATTCTGCTATTTTTTGATGGTGATTTAGTCGTAGTTTGGTATTAAACATTACCAAAGCTAATACCTATTATAGTATAAAGGTTAAGTGATTTTTTTACAACTTCCAAATTAAGGCTTGCATACTTTTCATTGAATAAAAACGTTATTCACAAAAAAAATCCCTCGGTATTATGAAATATTTCATTACTACATTACTGTTGTTTTTTTTGATCAATATATATGCGCAAGATAGCGCAGATGCCGTTAAACACTTGGGCGCTGGTATAGTAATTGGAGGCGTTGGCGGTTACACGGCACATAAACTATCTAATGGAGAAAGGGCATGGACCTGGGCAGGTGCGGTAGGTAGTGCTTTTGCGGCAGGTTTGGCAAAAGAAGCTATTTATGATTCTTCTAGAGGAGGTGTTTGGGAAACAAGAGACGTAGTATTTACCACACTGGGCGGAGTTATATCTGCTTTAGCCTTAGAAGTTTTTACTGGTAACGGAGGTAGTGGTAGGGGTAGAAATAGAAGAGGTAAAAGCTGTGGTTGCCTTGTGGTGCAAGTAGACCACTTAAATCAAATTCAGCTACCCGCTTTTGTTGAAAATGGAACGGGGGATATTACTTCGGAATTACAGGCGGCGTATCTTCTTAGGTAGTTTATAGAAGTCCTTTCGCTTTGATCTCCAGGTATTTGTTAATGGTATTAATGGTCAAATTTTCAGGTTTGGTCAAAATAGTCTGTATACCATACTTTCTTAGTTCATTGACTACTAATTGTTTTTCATAGATAAATTTTTCTGCAATAGCCTGTTCATAGACTTCCAAGGTATTTTTTGGGCTCTCTTGTGCGTAAGAGAAGAGCTCCGTATTTTCAAAGAAAATAACGACCAATAAATGTTGTTTTGCTATAGCCTGCAAATAAGGTAGTTGGCGGTGCAACGCATCTAAGGTTTCAAAATTGGTATATAATAGTAAAAGACTGCGTTGAGGTAAATGTCTTTTTACATCAATATATAATCTACTAAAATCACTTTCTACAAAATTGGTCTTTAGGTTATAAAGCGTTTCAAGAATAAGGTTCATTTGAGAACTTCTACGTTCTGCAACCACCCTGTTCTCTATTTTATTGCTAAAAGAAAACATACCTGCCTTATCGTTTTTTTTCAAGGCAATATTACTGATGACCAATGTTGCATTTATGGCGTAATCTAATAAGCTAAGAGATTTAAAGGGCATTTTCATCACCCTTCCTTTATCTATAATTGAATATATGGGCTGTGATTTCTCATCTTGAAATTGGTTGACCATCAATTGACCTCTTTTGGCGGTCGCCTTCCAATTTATATTTCTAATATCATCACCCTGTATATAATCTTTGATCTGTTCAAACTCCATCGTATGCCCAATACGTCTTATTTTTTTAATTCCAAACTCCATTAAGCGATTGCTAAAAGCTAAAAGGTCATATTTGCGAAGTTGCAAAAACGATGGGTATACAGGTACTTCTTTACCTTGATCAAACGCATATCTTTTAGCTAAAAAACCAATAGGTGAAGTAGCAAATACGTTTAAGTTGCCAAAGCTATACACACCTCGTTCAACGGGTCTAACAGTATAGGAATAGAACTTTTGTTCTCCGGATTTTAATAAGCTATGGAAATTAAAATCTCGCTTTTGAAATTGAAACGGAAGCTCATCTATTATATTGACGCTACTAGAGAAAAGATACTGATTGGTAACCTTTATTTCTATTTTGTTTTCATCTCCGTTAGAGAGTTTATCAGGTACTATTCTGTCGGCAATGACACTTCCTTTTGATAAAAATAAAAGTATGATATCTACAATTGTAAGCGCCAAGAACAAGTAAAAAAGTAATTTGGCGATAAATAGGATATTCTCAAAAATATAGGATAGCAAAAAGCAAAGGATAATCCCTGTTAATACCAGAAAAAACCTTTTTTTAAGAAATATATTTTTGAATATGTTTTTCACAATTGTTTATCTAGGAATTTCTATGGTCTGTATAAGGTCATTGATCATTTTTTCGGCCGTATAGCCTTCCATTTCCCTTTCCGGCGTCAAAATAATTCTATGTCCTAGTATTGGACCCACTACTTTCTTGATATCATCTGGTGTAATAAAGTCCCTTCCATTAATGGCGGCAACCGCTTTGGAAGCGTCTAAAATGGCAATAGAGGCTCTTGGAGAAGCACCTAGGTATAAATTGGCATTAGTTCTGGTATTGTCAACTATGGCGGCAATATACCGTAGTAGATTATCTTCAACAATGATATCCTTTATCACCAGTTGGTATGCGGCAATTTGTTCTGCAGAAAGAACGGAATTGATCATTGCTTCAACATTGGTATTTTTCTGTTGATGCTTGTTCTCCAGTATTTGAATTTCTTCTTCTAATGTAGGGTAGTGCACGTTAATTTTAAATAAGAACCGGTCTAATTGCGCTTCCGGTAGTCTGTATGTTCCTTCTTGTTCTACGGGGTTTTGAGTTGCAAAGACCAGAAAGGGCGGTTGCATGTCAAATTCATTTCCATCAATGGTAATCTGTCTTTCGGCCATGGCCTCAAAAAGGGCGGCCTGGGTTTTTGCGGGTGCACGGTTTATTTCATCAATTAGAATAATATTAGAGAAAATAGGTCCTTTTTTAAACTCAAATTCAGATGTTTTTACATTGAAGATAGAAGTACCTAAGATATCACTTGGCATTAAATCTGGCGTAAATTGTATTCTACTAAAATCTACATTCATTGTTTTTGCCAAAAGTTTTGCCGTTACCGTTTTAGCTACGCCAGGTACACCTTCAATAAGCGAGTGCCCGTTCGCCAAAATGGAAACGATCAATAACTCGATCATTTCTTGTTGACCTATAATAACCTTGCCCAATTCTGATTTTACCTTGGCAACGGATTCTTGAAGTTTGGTGAGATCTATACGCGAATTAAATTCTACGTTGTTGTCATCTTGCGTGTTATCTTCCATAAGATTGTTTAAATGTATTTATTTTTTGTACCAGTACTAAAGAGTCTTTTTCTGTATGTACAGGTTTATTTTTTAGACTTTCTATAAGTTCTATCAATGCTTTTGTCTCATCTTTGGATTTTGAAGCCTTGGCACTTAATTGTGTAATTAAATTTTCATCTAAAATTGTAGTGTTGACGTAATACCTATTTCTAATGTAGGTTAAAAAATAGGTGATCTTTTTGTTGTTTAAATTGGTATAATCCCTGTTCTGGTAATAGAGAGATCCAACAGTTTTTGCAAATGCTACAGATGAATTCTCTAATGGTTTTATTACCGGAATAATTCGTTGCTCTCGTTTTGCTTTGAACACTACAAATAATAACAAACCGATTACCAATAGATAATAACCCCATTTTAATGCGGGCTGATTTAATACAAATCGCATAGGCGAAGTAATCACTTTTCTTCCAGATTTTTTATAATCGTCCCAATATAAAAAGTGATTATTTAGATAAGAAAGACTCTGGGTAGTATAGTTTTTGTTATTGCCTAAAATGTAAAAATTGGTGTAAGCGACCGGTAAGGTGTTAATGATGAAATTACCTTTTCCAAAAGATGTTTTTATAAAATTTGGGCGCACATTGGTTTCTTCTTCGTTGGTCTCTAACAATGAGGAAGATTTGAATTCCAAGTGTCCTAATATTTCTGTATTTAAGGTATCCAAACTTACAAAATAGCTGGGGTTGACCCCTCTGGTAAAAAAGAAATCTTTCTGCTGGAAACTTTTGTTCGTAAAAGAAGCTTTGACCGAATCTTCTTGAATACCATACTGTTGTGTAACTTCAATGTTTAAAGTATCGGCTAATTTTCCTGTAAGATTATTGGTAGCTATAAAAACGTGATTACCGTTGGCAACATATTTTAAAACCTGATTTGTTTCCTGTTCGTCTAAGTAGATATAATCGTTTATGATAAGATAATTAGAAAGTATTGTGCTATCTCTTTGTAATAAGGCATCGTACATGCTACTTTCAACAGATTTTACTTCGCTATTGGAAAAAATATTAGGTAGTTCGTTAAACAGCACAAAGCAGCCAAAGGGTATTTTAGAAACAGACGTGTATGAAGGTCTCCAATTAATGGGTCTAGGACGCACAATTTCTATAACGATGATACCAATTAGCACCGCAATCAAAAGCCCGAGTATTATTTTAGAACGCTTACCCAAATTATGGTTGAATTTGTTTGTTTATCGATTCAAAATCCAAAACCGATTTCGTGTATTTAACATCATCTATAATCTGCTCACCATACCATATATAATCATATAGGTAAGCTATTTTTTTGAATCCTCTTTTAATTTCAGGTTGCTTGATTTCCGTGAAATAATCTGTATTTGTCTTATCAAAATGCCACGTTATAATATCATTTTTAGATAATTTTTGAAGCGTAAGCAGAAATTGATAACGTATGGCAAGACGGTAGTCTTTTTGTTCAACGGCTTCATGCAATAATTTGTTGATATCAATACCTTCAATATGCTCTTCGGTTAAATTGATATCGTTTACCGTTTTTGCTTTTTTCTGAAAAAGGGAATTGAAATTTTCGTTGATCAACAACTTTACAACAAGGTATATTACCAAGATTATCAATAAAAAATAGATAAAGTATTCTATAAGTTCCAGTAATTGTGGCGATATATTGATACCAAAAATATTACTTAGTCCTTGCCCCACCCAATTAATAAACCGGGCAAGTAGATTTTGGGATTCCCCGGTTTTAAAAGTATAATCAAACTCATCTCCCGTATATTTATTAGAGAGATTTTCATTAATAGTACGTACGGTAAGTACAGATGACGAATCTATTTTGACGATGCTGTCATTTGTACCTTGTGCAACGGACACCAAGGTGATCAATAAAAAGAATATGATAGAAACGGTATACCTCAACTTAATCGTTTTGACCTATTTGTTCAATTGCTGCCCTAGTATTTTCGTTGTAAGCTTTTTCATGTAATGCATAATAAAGAATACCGTTTACAAATTGCGATAGGCACTGCCCATAAACTGCAATTATTAAAACCATACAAGTGCCTAAAGTGTACACTATGGTAGACACAATAGAGTGGGAGTAGTCTACATTGTTTTCTACCACATGAAAGGTGTAGATGCCTATAATAATGCCTGGAACGATCAATGCTATCATAAGTAAGATGCCTAGTAAAATTCCCAATATAAAATTGACGCCTACGGATTTCCAAAAGTTAGTGGTCACTAGTTTCCAACCTTCGCCTAACGCCTCTGTAACTCCTTTTTTCTTTTGAAGCATGTCAAAAAACGATACACCTACCCAAGCGGTCAAAAAGAACTGAACTATATATTGCCCAATAAAACCCAAGAGGGGAATAATGGCCAATATTATAGCTACAATAAGAAATACCAGGTAAATGGGTATTAACAATAATACAAATAGAAAGATATTGCCAAATTGACTTTTAGCTAGGTGCCAAACCTCTTTTTTATCTACATTTTTGTCCTTGGTCTCAATATATTTGATCATGTAGCTGGTAGATAATGAATAGTTCAAGAACGCTACACCTAAAAAAATGATGACGAACAAAAAACCACCTATTCCCAGGTACAAATAGTAATCCTGTTCAAATTCATTTCCGGCGGCAAAAGAATTACTGCTAGATTCTTGGGCGATCATGCCTAAAAATCCGGATACCAATAAGTAACTGGTAATTAAAAGTCCTATTATGAACACACCGTTATAGCTTATAAAAACATTGGTGAAGTTTTTAATATTCTGTTTAAAAAAATCGAAATAAACGGTTACTAATCCGCTAAAATCACGGTTTACTTGTAACGGTATGTAATTGTCTTTCATGTTGGTTGTTAAGTATGGTGGGGTATACTATGTAATAGAATATGATCAAGAATAAAGAAGCGCCTATAATTAGAAATGCCAACCAATTTGGCATATCCGTATATCTGGTAATGAACCCTTCAATAAAGCCTGCAATGATAAAAAACGGAATAGTGCTAACTACAACTTTGAGGGCGTCTTTAGCACCCTTCATAAAAGAAACGCGCCTAGAGTACGTTTTTGGAAAAAGAATACTGTTTCCCATAATTATACCGGCGCAACCGGCAATTATAATTACTGAAATTTCAATGGTACCATGCAACCAAATTTGCTTGTTCGCCTCAAAAAATACACCCTTTGTATAAAAAAAAGTTATAAAGGCACCTAGCATTACCCCGTTACTAAAAAGAATATAACCGGTACCAATGCTGGTAATTACCCCAAATGCAAATGCTAAGAATGCAACACGTATATTATTAATGGTAATCCCTAAAAATGTACCAATTTCACTGCCCCCCTTGTAAATAGCGGCAGGATCACCGTTAGCAATATTGTTAAGGGTTTCATTTACATAGGCATCACCCAAAATTAAACGAACAAATGTAGCGTCGTTCAAGGCAGATAAAGAACCAATGGCGGTAGCAATGGCAAAAATTAAAAAAGCGATGCCCAGCGTATTGTGGTATTGTTTAAAAAAAAGAGGAAATTCCGTAACCCAAAAACTTTTGATACGGTTTTTGCTTTCTTTTTTGTTCTTGTAAATTTTTTGGTGTGCCTGTGAAGCTAATTCATTTAAATACAATAAAGTCTTACTTTCTGCGTAATACGTTTGCGCGTAAGCTAAATCATTGGTCAGTTGAATGTAGCCATTGGCAAGTTCATCTGGGTTTGAAGTAGCACCAAGGTTGACAGCTTTTTCAAATGCTATCCATTTTTCCTTATTTTGCTTTACAAAAGCGGCTTCGCGCATAAACTATATTTACCTTGTTAAATTTAAGACTTAATGAATAACCTTCAAATCAATACAACGCAAAATGTGAACCTTAATTATACTATTGTTAGTATTGGTGAGCGAATAGTGGCTTTTTTTATAGATGCATTTATTTTATATCTCTATTATTTTTTAGTGAATTTAGTAGGCGATGCCATAGGTTACATATATGATGATGGCTGGACACAGAGAGGTGTTATGGGTTTAATTGCGTTACCTGCAATGTTTTACAGTTTGCTTATGCACATTATTTTCAATGGCAGAACTGTAGGTAAAATGATTATGAAGATGAGGGTCGTATCTGTCGATGGGTCGCCCGTAAATTGGAGTAATTTTTTAATTCGATGGATGCTTCGTTTGGTAGATATTTGGATTTTTGTGGGTTCTATAGGTATCCTAACCATCTTATTTTCAGAAAAAAGACAAAGATTGGGCGATGCCGCGGCAGGTACCGTGGTGATCAGTACTAAGAATAAAACTAAAGTTTCACATACCATCTTAGAAGAGGTAGAAGATACATATGTACCTAAATTTGTAAACGTTACCATGCTGACCGACAAAGATGTAAGACTGATCAAGGAAACCTTTGGTATAGCCCAAAAAAGTAATGATTTTAAAACGATGAAAGCGCTTAGGGACAAAGTAGATAGTATATTGCAGACCAATTCAGATCTGTATGATAAACAGTATTTAGATACTGTTCTAAAAGATTATAATTACTTTACTCAAAAGCTATAATGAATGTTCTATTTCATCATTGATATTTTAGGAACCATTGCCTTTGCAATTTCCGGGGTTTTGGTTGCTATGGATAAAAGACTGGATGCTTTTGGTGTATTTATTATTGCATTTGTAACGGCAGTAGGTGGGGGAACTTTACGGGACCTATTAATAGGTATAAGACCCGTAGGATGGTTAAATGCACCCATGCACTTAATGATAATTGTAATCACTGTTTTGTTGGCTATCATATTTTTTAAGCAATTGAAATATGTGAGGAAATCACTATTTCTTTTTGATACTATAGGAATTGGTCTCTATACTATGGTTGGTATTGAAAAAGGTTTGGCAGCAGATCTACCACCGGTTATGTGTATTGCCCTGGGTACTATTACAGCATCTTTTGGTGGTGTGATCAGAGATATTTTGTGTAATGAAATACCGGTAATATTTAGAAAAGAGATTTATGCAACCGTTTGTATCTTAGGGGGCTTGGTATATTTTCTTTTAATTCAATTTCCAATACAAAATACCATAGCTTATAGCATGGCAATTGTAACTATCATTATTATGAGAGTATTGGCAGTGCGATTTAAAATCTCGCTACCAAATATCTATCGAGAAGAAGTGTAAAATTTTTTTTGATTATTTGGCGAAGCCAAATAGCTAAATTTCAACCATCAACCATCAACCATCAACCATCAACCATCAACCATCAACCATCAACCATCAACCATCAACCCACAACCCACAACCAACTGCTACTCTAAAACTTCGGCTTTTTGAATATAAATGTTCTGTAACGGCCAATCTCCTTTTTCTACAGGCACATTGTTAATTTTATCTACTATATCCATGCCTTCTATCACTCTTCCAAAAGGTGTGTATTCGTCATCTAAATGATAAGAGCCCGGATCGGTTACCACGATAAAAAACTCAAATGGGCTTGCTAACATGTGTGGGTTGTCCATTTCACTACTTGGCATAGAAACCGTACCTCGATGGTGCTTATGGCCTTTTCGTGTATCTGGCGGTAAAAGATATCTTCCTAGATCATTTCTTTTTTTTCCGGTTCTTTCATCGTCTGAATTTCCGCCTTGAATAATAAAATTTTTAACTACCCTATGAAATTGAGTGTAATCAAAATATCCGTTTTCGGTAAGGTAAATGAAATTGGCCCTGTGGTAGGGTACGTTCTCATATAATTCTATGGTAAAGCTACCTAAGCTGGTGGTTATCTTAACTTTGTTTGATTTTAAAGTTTTTTCATAGTTATAAAAGAAGTCTATGGCATTGTCCTCGGTAAGTTCAAAAGCTTCTTCTTGCGCATCTTTAGTAACCCCTTTTTCCGTAATTTTAGTAGAGTCTATAGTAGGTGTAGCGTTAGAAGTTGTGCTGTCTGCTTTCTTAGGGGTATCTTTGCAGCTAGCAAAAGTGACTGTAGCCACAAAAAGCGATATATAGAATTTAAGTGAACGCATGGATTTCAATTTTTTTGAACAACGAATATCAAAAATAAAAGATCTGCCGCTACCGGGAGAAGCTTCGCAGTACAAAATGGCTCCAGAAAGTAGAATTGAAGATTTACAAAGAATAAATCTAAAAAAGAAGAACCCAAGGAAGGCGGCAGTTATGGCATTGTTTTATCCAACGGTAAATAAAAACACCAATTTACTGTTGATATTACGAAAAACGTATGAAGGTGTACATTCTAACCAAGTAGGTTTTCCGGGTGGTAAAGCAGAGAAGTCAGATGATGGCCTACTGACCACGGCACTTAGGGAAACTTATGAAGAAGTAGGGGTAGCCCCCAACGATGTTACCTTGGTAAAGGAAATATCCGAAATATTTATACCGCCAAGCAATTTCATTGTACAGCCCTATATTGGCTTATATAAAGAGCCAAAACCTTTTGTAAAACAAGAGTCAGAAGTAGAATTGATCTTAGAGGTACCGGTACATGATTTTTTGGACGAAGCAAAAGTAGTTAGTAAAAAAATTACCACCTCTTATGCCGTAGACATTGAAGTACCTGCCTTTAAATTAAATGGTTATATAGTTTGGGGAGCAACGGCAATGATGCTGAATGAGATTAAAGAGTTATTAAAGCAGGTGTTGTAAGTCATATTTATTTATTTTAGCATTCTATGGGATTATTTGATAAAAACCCTTTTGGGCATAACTTATTCATTAAAAAGTGGCTAATTAGAATATTGGCAGTGCTTTCGCATCAGCGTTATAAAAGATTTAATACGTTAGAGATCGAAGGTTCGGATATTATTAGAAATCTGCCAGATAAGAATGTATTGTTCGTAAGTAACCATCAAACGTATTTTGCAGATGTTGTAGCAATGTTCCATGTATTCAACGCTAGTTTAAGCGGTAGGGAAGATTCCATTAAAAACCTAGGGTATATTTGGCAGCCTAAATTGAATATGTATTATGTTGCGGCGGCAGAGACTATGAGAAAAAGTCTTTTGACCAAGATTATGGCCTATGCCGGTTCTGTTAGTGTAGAGAGAACTTGGAGATCTGAAGGTAAAGATGTTAAGCGTCAAGTAAAAATGAGTGATATCTCTAGTATTGGTAAAGCTTTAAACGATGGTTGGGTAATTACTTTCCCTCAAGGAACCACTACACCTTGGAAACCTTTAAGAAAAGGAACTGCACATATTATTAAAAAATATAAACCAGTAGTGGTACCAGTGGTTATTGATGGATTTAGACGTTCTTTTGATAAAAAAGGATTGCGTGTCAAGAAAAAGGGAATTCTTCAATCTATGGTTATTAAAGAGCCGTTACAAATAGATTATGAAAATGAATCTTCAGAATCTATTATTGAAAAATTAGAATATGCCATAGAGCAGCATCCCTCATTTTTAAAGGTAATCTCTAAGAAAGATTTATTGGCTGTTGAAGAAGAGAACAAACAACGAAAATGGAGACAGTCTTAAACTGCCAAATGTTTTAGTTCACTATAATTTTTCTTCAGTTTTCTTAGTAGCAGGCCATAGAGTAAAAAGTATATTCCGCCCATTACCAAAGTTAAGATAATACCAAAAATACCTATGGAAAGCATTACGGTTATTTTTAGTTTTTCTGCAGATATATTTTCTAGACTATCTTTTAGTTCAGGAAAAGCAGAAATAATATTATCGTTCAAATAGACACCAATGATCATTACGATTATGGTAACCATAATCATGGATAATGAAAAGATGACGTAGTGTTTAACGGTCTTTCTGGTCTTTATTATTTTCTTCATCAAGTTCTTGGAATTATCTAAAACTGAGATTTCCTTAAACCTTTTGTAAAATTGGAAGATAAAGTAAAATGCTACCAAATAAGTTAAGCCAGATAATACTTTTAAGTATTTGGCAATACCTATATTCTCATAGATTTCCATGCCCTCTTGAAACGATGGTAGAAGATACAATAGTTGAGGTACGGTAAATTCTAAAATGCTAATGATGAGAATCCATTTTACAATAGAGGAAGATTTCTTCCATATCATTTTATGTATTTCATCATAGCTCAATTTAGGAACGTTAAATTCCTTTTTTTGCCAGTCTTTTTTCAATAATTCCAGTTCGTCCGTCATATGCTTATGGATTCAAAATGGTTCTTAATTTTGTTTTGATACGGTTCATCTTCACACGTGCATTTACTTCGGTAATACCCAAAGTTTCTGAAATTTCAGTATAATTTTTATCCTCCAGATATAAAAAAACCAAAGCTTTGTCAACATCGTTCAATTGCTTAACGGCTTTATACATAAGCTTTAATTGCAATTCTTCGGTCTCGTCATACTCATCTGCCTTTATTTTAAAAATAATAGACTCATAATCGGCGGTATCAATTCTTCTTTTATTTTTTCGGTATAACGTAATGGCGGTGTTCAATGCCACACGATACATCCATGTACTAAACTTTGCATCTCCCCTAAATTTAGGATACGCTTTCCATAGTTGAATAGTAATTTCTTGAAACAGATCATTGTGAGAGTCGCGGTCATTTGTGTACAGGGTACAGACTTTATGGACAATATTTTGATTATCCTGTAACTCGGTCACAAATTTGTGTTCAAGGTCTTTCTTCACTATTGGTTGGTTGTTGTTAGCTTGTTAGTCTAACAAAAGTCTATTTTGTTACAAGAATTCTTTAATAAAATAAAAAAAGTGCCAAAATTGACTTTGGCACTTTTTATAGTATATTTTTTAGAATTATTTTCTGTAATCTAGTGCTGGAGCTCTATCCCCCAAAAGCGGAATATACTTAAAATCTGCCCCTCTTTTTTCTAAGAACTCAGTTTTGGACGCTGCCACTAGTTTTTTGTCCTTAAATAAATCTATTGCTGTCATGGTCAATGTTTTTGCAGCGATCATCATACCCTTATTGCCAATAGAAGTTCCGCCGGCGGCAACAGCTTGCCAGCTATGTGCCGGCGTGCCCGGTACCCATGTTGCTGTACTAAAGCCAACCGTTGGTACGGTAAAACTAACATCGCCAACGTCAGTAGATCCAAATGCTTTAGCTTCTGTCTTATAAGGCTGTACATTTTTAGCGGTTGCAAGATCGGCCTTTTCTTGGCCCAAGGTTTTTGCTATTTTGTCTGCAAAGACTTTTTCTTCGTCAGAATAGTCCATTCCGCCTATTTCAGATAAGTTATCATGCATCACTTTTTGTAAAGTAAGGTTTGGCAATAACTCATGTGTACCACCGATCATTTCATAATCCATAGTAGTACCGGTACCTAGTGCGGCACCTTCGGCAGCTTTTACCATGCGGTCAAAAATTTCTATAACTACGTCACGTCTATTGTGGCGAGCGTAATAATATACTTCCGCAAAATCAGGAATAACGTTCGGTGCTTTACCGCCATCTGTAATTACATAATGGATTCTAGCTTCTTGCGGAATGTGTTCACGCATCATATTGATCATCATGTTCATAGCTTCAACACCATCTAATGCTGAACGCCCTTTGTCAGGTGATGCTGCGGCATGAGCGGAAATACCATGAAATCTAAATTTAGCCGACTTATTTGCTAAAGCAGCACCGGCACTTGCGGCATTTTGGGCTCCAGGATGCCAATGTAAAGCAATGTCTACATCGTTAAAAAGTCCTTCACGAACCATATATACCTTTCCTGATCCACCTTCTTCTGCCGGTGTACCGTAAAAGCGAATGGTACCTTTGGAGTTGTTTGCTTCTAGCCACTCTTTGGTAGATATGGCGGCAGCTGTAGATGCGGTACCGAATAAATGATGACCACATGCATGGCCTGCAGCAGCGCCTGCAGATGTTTTCTCTGGAACCGCTTTTTGGGAAAGGCCCGGTAGTGCATCGTATTCGCCCATAATGGCAATTACAGGGCTGCCGCTGCCATATTCCGCTATAAATGCCGTTGGTATACCTGCAACTCCCTCCTTAATTGTAAAACCGGCATTTTTCAATGTTGTTTGAAGAAGATCGGAACTCTGTTCTTCTTGGTATCCCATTTCTGCGAATTCCCAAATATTCTGCGCTATTGTTCCGTAATCTTCACTTTTTTGCTCTAAATTTTTAATAATATCCTTTTCGCTCTTTTGAGCGTTCAGCGAATAAACGGTAGTACCGAGTATCGCCAATAAAATAAGGGAGTTACGCATTTTTGTGTTTGTTTGAGTTAGAGCTTAAAGATACTAAAAACACATTATTATTTTAAAGTAGGAGTCCATTTGTTTAATTTAGCATTTAAGTATTTATACTATGAACATACCCCTTTCAAGCTATCCTAGAATCGTAATTATAGGAGGTGGTTTTGGCGGAGTTTCTCTGGCTAAAAAATTAAGTAAACAAGAAGTACAGGTAGTTCTTATCGATAGGAACAATTACCATACTTTTCAACCTTTATTGTACCAAGTATCAACTGGTGGTCTTGAGCCGGATTCTATAGCGTACCCATTACGTAAGGTATTGATCGGATACGACAATTTTTATTTTCGTTTGGCGGAAGTTGATTATATAGATACCGCAAATAAAAAGGTGAATACAAACATTGGGGATATTAGTTTTGACTATTTAGTGGTGGCAACCGGTTCTGAGACCAATTTCTTTGGCAATAAGGAGATTGAAAAGAATGCTATGTCCATGAAATCTATTCCACAATCGTTGAATCTTCGTAGTTTAATCTTAGAGAATTTTGAACAAGCGCTTTTAACAGATGATTATCACGAAAGAGATGCGTTGATGAATTTTGTGATCGTAGGTGGCGGGCCTACCGGTGTAGAATTGTCCGGGGCATTGGCGGAAATTAAAAAAGGGATATTGCCAAAAGACTATCCGGATTTGGATACTAGAAGGGCCCAGATAAATATTGTACAAGGTGGGGATTGCTTATTGCCAGGTTTTAGTGCGCAAGCATCTAAAAAGGCAGAAGATTTTTTAGAAAAACTTGGGGTTCAAGTATGGAAAGGAGTTCGGGTTACCGGGTATGATGGTAAAACGGTAACCACAAAAACCGATTTAAAGTTTGATGCTGCAACCGTGGTTTGGGCGGCAGGAGTAAAAGGGGCCGGAATTAAAGGGTTGGATGCCGAAGATGTTATTGCAGGTGGAAATAGAATAAATGTCAATGAATTTAACCAGGTTGTAGGACATCCTAATATTTTTGCAATAGGTGATATAGCTTGTATGGCTACCGAAGATAACCCTCGTGGCCATCCAATGGTGGCGCAACCGGCAATTCAGCAGGGCAAACTATTGGGTGAAAATTTAGTAAATTTAATAGAGAACAAACCAATGAAACCCTTTGTCTATTTTGATAAAGGAAGCATGGCTACCATTGGTAGAAACAAAGCGGTTTGTGATATTAAGAAATTTAGGTTCCAAGGTGTTTTTGCCTGGTTTGTTTGGATGTTCGTTCATCTGTTCTTTTTGATCGGCTTTAGAAATAGAATGGTAGTATTTATAAACTGGGTCTATAATTATATTCGGTTTGATCGCGAGGCACGTTTGATAATACGCCCGTATAAAAGAGATTACGGCCAGTTTAAGGATTAATAAACACTGATAAACAATTGCATTACAGTACGAAGCGTTTTTTTGTGTAAGAGTTAATTTTTTGCTAAGTATTTCGTTAGGTCCTGTTATTCAAATATCTTTTGTAGGAATTTATTTCAATAACCGATTTTTGACCTATGAAAGTTCTTATACATAGTTTTCTATTCTTGTTTTTAATTGTTTCAAAGGGTCAGACAATAGAAGAGCCACCAGTAACAAATTTACCATCTTCATTAACCGGATTATCAATTACAGGGCACGCGTACCCTGTATCTGCAATTGGTGATGTTCATAAGTCTTTTATGTTGCAATATGGTATTTCAAAATCGTTTCAATTAGAACTTCAAGGTTTTTATGATACATATATTTTAAGTGAAAGATTTAGATCTAGCGTATTAGCTAAAGTGTATTTGAATAAGCGATTATATTTACTGGGTGGTGTAGAAGCAGAGATAGCTACAGAAAATGCGGGAGTTGGACAAATACCGTATCGTCTTGGTTTTGTAGCTGGTGCTGGTTATGATGTAAGTGAGAATTTTATGATTGAATTGAAAAGTAATGTACAATTAAACCAATCTACCATTGGTGCTTTTGGTGAAACTCAATTTGTAATGCCATCTGTTTATACCATTGGTAGTAAATTGAAATTTTAATAACTCTTTCTTGGGTGGTATGTATTCATGACCTCGGCTAAATGAGAGCGGTCTACATGCATATATATTTCTGTAGTGGTAATACTTTCATGGCCTAACATTTGCTGAATTGATCTTAAATCGGCTCCATTTTCAAGTAAATGCGTAGCAAACGAATGTCTAAAGGTGTGTGGACTTATACTTTTTTGCAACCCGATTGTTACCGCTAAATTCTTTACAATGGTAAATATCATTGCTCTGGTAAGTTGCCTGCCGCGTCGGTTAAGAAAAAGAATGTCTTGATAACCTTCTTTGATATTTAAATGGACTCTTACTTCATTTCTATAAATATCAATGTATTTTTTATTGACAGCGCTTATTGGTACAAAGCGTTGTTTGTCACCTTTGCCCGTAACTTTAATAAAGTCTTCTTCAAAATATAAGTCGGATATCTTTAACCCGATAAGTTCGGAAACTCGTAGTCCACAACCATATAAAGTTTCTAGCATAGCCCTATTACGTTCTCCTTCTGCAGAACTTAAATCAATGGCACTTATTAATTTATCTATTTCATTTTCAGAAAGGGTATCAGGTAATTTGCGTCCAATTTTAGGAGATTCAATTAAATCTAAGGGATTGTCTTTGCGGTAATCTTCAAAAATTAAATAATTGAAAAAACTTTTTAGTCCAGATATGATACGTGCTTGAGACCTTGGATTCACCACCTTGGCAATTTCATAAATAAACTGTTGTACAATGTTTTTGTCAATTAGTATTGGGGTAGTATTAATGTCATGGATTTCAAGAAAGGACATTAATTTTTCAATATCCATAGTATAGCTCTGAATAGAGTTTTTAGATAGACCACGTTCAAGCTTAAGATAGGTGGTGTAATCTTTCAGGGCATGTTTCCATTTCATGGTTTAAAGATAAAGAATACATTATTTCTGTTGGGTATAATATATATTCTATAACTGTGAAAATGATAAGAGGTAGGTTAGATTCTTTGGTTCATATTTTATGCAACCTATTTAAATGTAAGATGCACAACTACTTTAATGGCATTCACAACAAATATGTCGGTAACCATAGTCTTACCTTTATTTTTGCAGAAAACAAACCAATCAAACCATGAATAAGTATTTCATTTTATTATTAGCCTTAGGTCTTTCAACCGGAATTTTTGCTCAAGAAGGGTTTAAATTCGGAATTCAAGGCGGTATTCCTCTAGATGATTATAATGAAGCGGTAAGTGTTGTACTTGCAGCAGATTTCTCATATATGTATCCATTGGGCGAGGTGGTAGATGTTGGTCCTGCAGTAGGTTATATACATGGTTTTGCAGAAACGTTTCAAACAACCATTGTTAGGGAAGAACAGGAAGCTGTACAATTTTTACCATTGTCTGCCGGTGTTCGTTTTTGGACATCAAACTATTTTTCATTTGGTGGAAATATAGGTTATGCCATGGGTGTAAATGATGGTAATGAAGGTGGTCTTTATTATAGACCTACAATTGCATATTTAATGAGTTCAAGTGTAGAGGTTAACTTGTCCTATACAGGTATTGATGTTGAGGATACCACTTGGTCTACAGTTACTTTGGGTATCGTTTATAATTTTGAGCCTAAGTATAGAACCCGTCGCTAGAGAAATACTTTAGTTTACTTCTAGTATTTCTAATTCATTGTAAGGTAACATTCGTTATTTTTGAAATATGAAGATTATCATTATAAATGGTCCCAATCTAAATCTTTTAGGAAAAAGGGAGCCAGAAGTATACGGTTCAGAAACTTTTGAAGATTACTTTTCAAAACTACAATTCAAATATAAAAATGTTGAATTGGAATATTTTCAATCAAATATTGAAGGTGAGTTGATTTCTAAAATACAGGAAACCGGCTTTTCTTATGGTGGTATCGTGTTGAACGCAGCGGCATATACACATACATCAGTAGGCATTGGCGATGCGGTAAAGGCGGTAGAAACTCCTGTAATAGAAGTTCATATATCTAATACACACCAGCGCGAAGAGTTTAGGCATATATCTTATATTTCTCCAGCAGCAAGTGGTGTTATACTTGGTTTTGGATTAAAAAGTTATGATTTGGCTATTGAGAGCTTTTTATTTTAAGTAGCCTAATATTTAAAAAAGCAATTTTAGTACCTACTTCTATATTTTTAAAATGGATTTTAAGAGCCATTTTGATCATTTCTTATACAAGATAGTAATGATGAAATGGGGAATGAGCCTTAAGCGTTGTCTTCAGGTCTTAAATATTTCTCTTCTACGTAGAACGTTGCAAAGGGTAGAAGTGAAGCTATACCAAAAATGAAAACTTTCTTAAATGACCACTTATGGGTAAAACCTACTATTAACGTTAGTGCTATGAACGCGATAAAAAGTACGCCGTGGGCGTAGCCAACGTATTTATTGGGTTCTGGTATTTCTGCCCAATATTTTAATGGCATGGTTACTCCGAACAACGCCAAATAGGAAATTCCTTCTAAAATTGCCGTTGCTCGAAATAATTTTAACATGCTATACTAAATTGTAATTAATTATAAGTGAATAACCTCGTCATAAGCAGCTGCAGTTGCCTCCATAACAGCTTCGCTCATAGTTGGGTGAGGATGAACTGCTTTTAACACTTCGTGTCCCGTAGTTTCAAGTTTACGGCCCAAAACTGCTTCTGCGATCATATCGGTAACACCTGCACCGATCATATGGCAACCTAGCCATTCACCGTACTTGGCATCATAGATAACCTTAACAAATCCTTCATAAGCACCCGCAGCTTTGGCCTTACCACTTGCAGAGAAAGGAAATTTACCAACTTTTATGTCAATACCTTTTTCTCTAGCTTGTTTTTCCGTTAAACCAACAGAAGCAATTTCAGGAGAACAGTAAGTACAACCCGGTATATTTCCATAATCCAATGGCTCAACATGCATGTCCGCTATTTTCTCAACACATAAGATACCTTCGGCAGAGGCAACATGTGCAAGTGCCGGTCCTGGTGTAACATCACCAATAGCAAAGTATCCTGGTATGTTCGTTTGGTAATAATCATTTACCAAAATCTTATCTTTATCGGTAGCAATACCAACATCTTCTAATCCTATATTTTCAATATTGGTTTTAATACCAACGGCAGACATTACTATGTCAGCTTCAAGAACTTTTTCCCCTTTGGCAGTTTTTACCGTAGCTTTTACACCATCACCAGAAGTATCAACAGAGGTAACTTCTGCAGAAGTCATAATCTTAACTCCAGCTTTTTTAAAGCTTCTTTCCAATTGTTTGGAAACGTCTTCATCTTCAACAGGAACAATGTTAGGTAAATATTCAACAACGGTAACCTCGGTTCCCATAGAGTTGTAGAAGTAAGCGAACTCTATACCGATTGCACCACTACCAACAACAATCATTTTCTTTGGTTGCTTGTCTAGCGTCATTGCTTGTCTGTAGCCAATAATTTTCTTGCCATCTTGTGGTAAGCTAGGTAGTTCACGGCTTCTTGCGCCAGTAGCGATAATGATATTAGTTGCACTGTACTCAGAAGTAGAACCATCTTCAGCCTTAACCGAAACTTTCTTTCCTGGTTTTAAAGTACCGTAACCTTTAATTACTTCAATTTTATTCTTTTTCATCAAGAATTGAACACCTTTGCTCATTCCGTCGGCAACACCGCGACTTCTTTTTACAACGGCATCAAAATCTTTATCTGCACCTTTAATTTTTAAACCGTAATCTTCTGCATGTTTCAAGTATTCAAATACTTGCGCAGATTTCAACAAAGCTTTGGTAGGTATACAACCCCAATTTAAGCAAACGCCGCCTAAACTTTCTTTTTCAATAATGGCAGTCTTAAAGCCTAATTGTGCAGCCCTGATAGCGGTAACATATCCGCCTGGACCACTACCTAAAACGATAATATCGAAAGTGCTCATATTTTGATTTTTTGTAGTTTTAATTGAAGTGCAAAAATACAAAACCTAATTGAGATTGATTGTAGGTTTTTAAAATATGACCTTTATGTTGAAATTGTGATATTTTAAAACAGTGCCAATACTATTTTAATATGAATGATAGGAATAAAAAAGAGACTTGATCAAGTCTCTTTTTTTTAATTTATTCCAATACTATTCTGCCGGTACAAAATCTAAGGCAACACCATTTATACAGTGTCGTAGACCGGTTGGTTCTGGGCCATCTTCAAATACATGGCCTAAATGACCTCCACAGGTAGCGCAATGTTCCTCGGTTCTTTTGTAACCAATTTTATAATCAACATCATAGGCAACGTTGCCTTCTATCTCCTCATAGAAGCTTGGCCATCCGGTACCTGAGTCAAATTTAGTATAACTTTTAAATAGTGGCGTTGCGCATGCGGCACAAACGTATGTCCCTTTTTCGTTATTCTTTAAAAGCTCGCTTGTAAACGGATTTTCTGTAGCAGCTTCCCGTAGTACGTAATATTCCGCATCTGTCAATTCTTTTTTCCATTCAGTATTGGTTTTTTGTATAGCAAATTCTTTTTTATCACCTGCTTCTGTTTTGGTGGCTACTTCTTTTTCTTGTGATGTACCCTTACAACTTACAAAAAGTACCAATAGGGCACTTAGAATATTTATTTTCATCTTTTCAATTTTTTTATTTCTGTCGGTGAAATTATCAATTCCTTTCAAGGTATTATATCTACGAGGTTTTTAGAGTTAAAGTTTTAATAAATGGGTATAAAAAAGCCTTTGAGAAATGCTCAAAGGCTTTAGCTTAAATAGGTTAATTACCCAGGGATATTATTGTAAGGTTACTTTCTGTACATCATCTTCGGTAACACCCAAATGTGCCATTACAGAATTGATGTTAGAAGTATCTAATTTTCCAGTTGTTGATTCTGCTGGTAAAACGGCAATTCTAAAAACTTGATTGTCAGTATCTCCAGGCTGTAAAGTTGAAAGGTCAAAATCTGACTCTAAGAATATATTTACGTCTAAAAAGGTATAGTCAAAGTTGTATTGTAGCAACCCTTGATCTAAAATTCTTGTTTGTGGCATCAATCTCCAGATATCAACAGATTCACCATTGCTATCTTCGGTTACGTCCCAAAGCATATAAACCAAAACTACATCAGTTTCAAAAACTTCTACCGTTTGCGGAAACTCATAAAATATAGAATAGTCATTTTCTAAAGTAAAGGTACCTTCAATGTCCATTACCTTACCTAGAATGTTTATCCCGTCCTGGCCGTCAAGACCATCCAAACCATCCACACCATCAAAGCCGTCAAAACCAGGAGGTCCCTGTGGTCCTTCACAGGAAATTATAAATAAGGCGGCAAGTACTCCAATAAATAAATTCAGTTTTCTCATAATGTTAAAATTTTCGGTTTGAGTTTTAATTTTTGAAAGTTATTTCAAAAAGCGTTCCATTTTTGGTATTTAGATATTTAAATCGGATATTAACCTTTATATTTTCAACAAAAAATAATTAAAGTCCGTCGTCTATAAAAGATGGTTAGCTTTACAAAAATAAACACTCTATATGCCTAACGTACAAGTTCACTCACTTTTCACAGATTTTGACATTGATCTTTTTAAAGGAGGAAAGCATTATCGACTGTATGAAAAGTTGGGTTCACATTTAGTAGAAGTTGATGGTGTAGCCGGTACGTACTTTGCTGTGTGGGCTCCTTCTGCAAAATCTGTTTCAGTTGTAGGTAATTTTAATTCCTGGAATGCAGCAGAACACCAATTAAATGTTAGATGGGATTCTAGCGGTATTTGGGAAGGATTTATTCCCAATATTGGAAAGGGTGAGATCTATAAATACAAAATACAGTCTAACAATAATGATATTTGGACTGAGAAAGCAGATCCTTTTGCCAGGTATTGCGAGCATCCACCAAATACGGCGTCTATAATCTGGAATGCAGAACATGATTGGAAAGATGATGCTTGGATGGGGTATAGAAAAGATAAAAACGGGTTGGATAAACCCTATTCCGTATATGAAGTTCATTTGGGGTCGTGGAAAAAGAATGCCGGCAACAAGTTTTTAACCTATAAACAGTTTGCGGTAGACCTTGTAAATTATGTAAAGGAAATGGGGTATACCCATGTAGAATTTATGCCGGTGATGGAATATCCTTACGATCCATCTTGGGGATATCAGCTTACCGGTTATTTTGCGCCAACGTCAAGATTTGGTTCTCCAGAAGAATTTAAGTTTTTGGTAGACACTTTTCACCAGAACGATATAGGTGTAATTTTAGATTGGGTGCCGTCTCATTTTCCAGAGGATGCCCATGGTCTAGGTTTTTTTGATGGTTCTAATTTGTATGAGCACCCGGACAGAAGAAAAGGCTACCATACAGATTGGAAGAGTTTGATCTTCAACTACGGTAGAAACGAGGTTAGGGCCTTTCTTATAAGCAATGCCCTATTTTGGTTAGATCAATTTCATGTAGATGGCCTTCGTGTAGATGCAGTTGCGTCTATGTTATATTTAGACTATTCTAGGGAAGAAGGAGAGTGGGAGCCTAATATGTACGGTAACAACGAGAATTTAGAGGCAATGTCCTTTATTCGAGAATTGAACGAAGCCGTTTATGCTAATTTTGATGGCGTGCAGACCATTGCAGAAGAATCTACGGCATTTGCAGGTGTATCAAAACCTGTTGAACATGGTGGCTTGGGTTTTGGTATGAAATGGATGATGGGTTGGATGCATGATACATTACAATTTTTTCAAAAAGAACCTATCTACAGAAAACATCATCAAAACGATCTAACCTTTAGTATGACCTACGCTTTTACGGAGCACTTCATGCTGCCTTTTTCACATGATGAGGTAGTTTATGGCAAACAGTCGTTGGTATATAGAATGCCAGGTGATGAATGGCAACGTTTTGCAAATCTAAGATTGTTGTTTGGGTATATGTTTACGCACCCGGGTACCAAATTAATGTTTATGGGCGGTGAATTCGGTCAAACAGCAGAATGGAATTTTGAGCAAAGTTTAGACTGGCATTTGTTACAGTACAATGGGCATAAAGGAATTCAGGATTTTGTAATAGATTTAAACCATTTATACAAAAGCGCACCGGCTTTGTATGAAAAACAATTTAGCCCAGAAGGCTTTCAGTGGATAGATTATAGTGACCATGAAAATTCTGTTTTAACTTATGTGCGTAAAGGACATGACGAAGAGAACGATTTGGTCATAGCATGTAATTTTACCCCTATACCAAGAGAGAATTACAGGATAGGTAATCCTAAAAAAGGGAAATTGACAGAGGTTTTAAATAGTGATGCTACCAAATATGGAGGTGGCGGTAATGTTAACAGCAAAGTAAAATCATCTAGTAAGCCATCGCACGGGTTTAAAAAATCGTTTGAAATTACAATTCCGCCTTTAGGTATTGTAATACTGAAATAACTTAGTCAATTGCATAGTGTTTATGCAATTCTTTAGTATTTCTGTAGTTATTATAATTTGATATTTATTAATATAAAAGTTCATGATTACAAATACAGAGCTTGAGTATAAAGGTAATTTATACCCAAACCATATCGTTGAATTTTCACAAGACTCAGATAAATTATATTTCACTACGGACAACGGTGTGGTTTTGCAAATAACCATATTAAGGGGCAGTATCATTCGCTTTAGATATGCTACCAATTATAATTTTCAACCAGATTTTTCATATGCCATAGATCCAGATGCCACAATGGGTTATAGTAAATTGGAAGTGGTAGAAAATGATACGGATTATGTTATTTCTACGGCAAGGTTGAGTATCCTAGTAGACAAAATGACCCTGAGAACCCAAATTTCTGATTTGGAGGGCAACATAATTTGCGAAGATGAACTAGGTTTTCATTGGGAAGAGAATTATGAGTACGGAGGTAATACCGTAAAATTGAGTAAAATAACTCAATCAGGAGAAAGTTTTTACGGCATGGGTGATAAAGCCATGCACAGTAACTTAAAAGGTAAAAGAGTAGAAAATTGGGTCACCGATCAATTCGCATTTGCCAAAGAGCAAGACCCGCTTTATAAAGCAATACCATTTTATGTAGGCTTAAATAAGGGAAAAGCCTATGGTATTTATTTTGATAACAGTTTTAGAACAGGTTTTGACTTTTCGCAAGAACGAAGAAATATTACCAGCTTTTGGGCAGATGGTGGAGAAATGAATTATTATTTCATTTTTGGTCCAGATATGTCAAAAGTAGTTAGTTCATATTCTAGTCTTACCGGTACACCGGAGTTACCGCCTATGTGGGCTTTAGGTTTTCATCAGTCTAAATGGAGTTATTATCCAGAGAGTAATGTAAAAGAGATAGCTAGCGAATTTAGAAAATTACAAATACCATGCGATGCCATTTATTTGGATATTGATTATATGGATGGTTTTAGATGCTTTACTTGGGATAAAAATCATTTTCCCGATCCAAAGCGAATGATTCAAGAGTTAGAAGATGACGGATTTAAAACCGTTGTAATGATCGATCCGGGTATAAAGGTAGATCGTAATTACTGGATTTATAATGAAGCTTTGGAAAAAGACTATTTCTGTAAAAGGGGAGATGGTCCTTTAATGCATGGTAAAGTGTGGCCTGGAGAATGTAATTTTCCGGATTTTACAAATCCTGCCGTTAGGGAATGGTGGGCAGAGCTTTATAAAGAGTTTATGTCAGAATTAGGTGTGCATGCCGTTTGGAACGATATGAACGAACCCGCAGTGATGGAGGTACCAACAAAAACGGCACCGTTAGATACCCGTCATGATTATGATGGTCACCCTTGTACACATCGTAAGGCACACAATGTGTACGGTATGCAAATGGTAAGGGCTACCTATGAGGGAGTTAAAAAATATGTTTATCCTAAAAGACCTTTTGTAATTACAAGGGCAGCCTTTGCGGGTACTCAAAGATATTCTTCTACTTGGACAGGAGATAATGTGGCTACTTGGGAGCATTTATGGATAGCCAACGTACAGGTACAGCGTATGTGCTTAAGTGGATATTCTTTTGTGGGATCTGACATTGGAGGCTTTGCAGAACAGCCAGATGGAGAGTTGTTTGCAAGATGGGTGCAATTAGGAATTTTTCATCCTTTTTGTAGGGTGCATTCAAGTGGTGATCATGGCGATCAAGAACCATGGTCGTTTGGTACGGAAATTACGGATATTGTTAGAAAATTCGTGAACCTTCGTTATCAATTAATGCCTTATCTGTACACAATGTTCTATAAGTACACAAAAGAGAATATACCTATGATCCAGTCTTTAGTGTTCTTTGATCAAGAAGATAACCAGACCCATTTTAGGACAGATGAATTTATTTTTGGAGAAAAAATACTGGTTTGCCCCATACAGGAACCTAATGCTCAAGGACGTAGAATGTACATTCCCAGAGGGTTTTGGTATGACTTTTGGACAAACGAGCATGTAGAAGGGGGAAAAGAGAAATGGGTAACGGCAGAAATAGATATGCTTCCAATTTTTGTAAAAGCAGGAGCTATAATTCCAAAATATCCAATTCAACAATATGTTGGGGAAAAGAGGATTGAAGAATTGGTTCTAGAAGTATATTACAAAGAAGGTACGGAAACGTCAGAGGTGTATGAAGATGCGGCCAACGGTTATGATTATAAGAAGGGAAGATATTCTTTAAGTAATTATAAGTTGACAGGAAAGGATAATTCGTTGACCATACAGCTTTTTAAGGATGGCACCTTTGAGACGGAATATGAGAAAATGAGACTAAATTTTCATGGTCTACCGTTTAAAATTGATAAGGTTATGATAGATAATGAAGAGGTGCTGTTGCATACCATAGCAACCAATGAAAGTAATGATTTGCTTTTAGACAAAAATTTTACGCTATTGCATTTATCAGGAAATCAATAACTTTGTAGTTTAATACCATTAACTAAATTTAATAATATGAGAAAATTAGTATTAATAGCATTCGTCTTTTTAGGCGTAAGCGCTTGTAAGGTTAACCCCTTTACAGGTCAAAAAACATTGAATTTTTATCCTAATAGTCAGGTGTTTCCGTCTGCATTTGCACAATATGATCAGTTCTTGACAGAGAACAACGTGGTAAGCGGTACGGCAGACGCTCAAATGATTACAAGGGTAGGCCAGCGAATCTCAAGCGCTGCGGAGCGTTGGTTGACCGCAAATGGGCATCCGGGTTATTTGGCTGACTATAAATGGGAATATAATTTGGTAAAAGATGAAACGGTAAACGCTTGGTGTATGCCAGGGGGTAAAATTGTATTTTATACCGGTATTTTGCCAATTACCCAAACAGAAACAGGTGTAGCCGTAGTTATGGGTCATGAGGTAGCCCATGCATTGGCAGATCATGGCGCACAACGTATGAGTGCAGGTACATTACAACAGTTAGGTGCTGTGGCAGGTAATGTTGCAATTAAGAACCAACAAACTTTAGGGTTGTTCAACCAAGCCTACGGTGTAGGTACGCAATATTTAGGTATGCTTCCATTTAGTAGAAGCCATGAGACCGAAGCGGATAGAATTGGTTTGCAGATTATGGCTATTGCCGGTTATGATCCTTATGAAGCTGCAGAGCTTTGGAAACGAATGAAGGCAAACAGTGGGGGGCAAGCTCCACCGGAATTTATGAGCACGCACCCTTCAAATGATACAAGAATAAATAACCTAACGGCTTGGGCACCAGATGCCGCTGCGGAGGCAGCAAAATTTGGAGTAACAAATTTTAAGTAAAACGTAAAGGATTATTGTATATTGAAGCCGTTCAGAAATGAACGGCTTTTTATTTTTATATATGGGAAAGACACTTATTGCAAAAGGAAGTAAAAAATTGTTGAATGCATGGGCCTTTTACGATTGGGCAAATTCAGTGTATACCTTGACCATAGCTTCCTCTATTTTTCCCATTTATTATGCAACGCTCTTTGCCGATAAAGAGGAATTGGTTTCTGCTTTTGGCTTTGAAATGAAACAGACGGTACTTATTTCTATCGTTACCGCTTTTACCTTTCTTGTAGTTGCCTTTTTATCGCCAATATTATCAGGTATAGCAGATTACGTTGGTAATAAGAAAATGTTTATGAAGTTCTTTTGCTATACGGGTAGCGTTGGTTGTATTGGATTGTATTGGTTTGATCTTGGGCAAATTCATTTAAGCCTTTTGTTTTATTTTATGGGATTGATAGGGTATTGGGGTAGCCTTGTTTTCTATAATTCTTATTTGCCAGATATAGCTTATGAACATCAGCAAGATAGTATTAGTGCTAAAGGTTTTTCATTAGGATATTTTGGTAGTGTTCTTCTATTATTATTAAATCTGGCAATGGTCATGAAACCGGAATGGTTCGGATTTAATATTGGTGAAACGGAAGACACGTTAAATATGGCTAAGGTAGAGGCTATGAGAATTTCTTTTATAACAGTTGGTGTGTGGTGGCTGATTTTTAGTCAATATACGTTTTGGGTATTGCCCAAGGGAGTTGGCAAGGGTCATAAAATAACGCGAGATATTCTGTTTAACGGACTTAAGGAGCTTAAGGTTGTCTGGGCTCAATTAAAAGAGAACGAAAGATTAAAGCGTTATTTAAATGCTTTTTTTGTATTTAGTATGGCAGTACAAACTATTATGCTAGTTGCCGTATACTTTGGGGAAAAAGAAATTGCATGGGGTACGGATGGTGAAAAAACCACAGGTTTGATCATTAGTGTTTTGGTCATACAGTTAGTAGCTATAGTGGGTGCTGTAATAACATCTAAGGCTTCTGATACATATGGCAATATTAAAACCCTTGTCGTAATAAATGCAATTTGGATGTTGCTTTGTATCTATGCATATTTTATGGTAACGCCCATGCAATTTTATATTGCGGCGGGCTTTGTTGGTCTGGTAATGGGAGGTGTACAATCGTTAGGCCGTTCCACATATTCAAAATTTTTACCGGAAACAGACGACACTACGTCATATTTTAGTTTTTATGATGTTGCGGAGAAAATTGGTATTGTTATAGGTATGGCACTCTTTGCCATAATAGACCAGGTAAGTAACATGCGAAATGCAATACTGTTTTTATTCATATTCTTTTTGGGCGGTATTTTGTTGTTGTTACGAGTACCAAAAGAAAAGGGGGAACCTGAAAATTAATAAGTATATTAGCATTAAATAACCTAGTACAACCAGTAAACCATTAACAATGAAATATTTATTTAGTCTCCTAAGTTTATCGTTACTATTAGTCTCTTGTGGTACCAACAGTGTAGATTTGGCTATTGACAACCCAACGACCGAACCTGTTATTATCAAAGTAGATTCATTAGAAGTTGAAATACCTGCAGAACAAGTAGTTTGGGTTGAAATGGGTAAGGGTATGCATTCTTTGACTTTAAAGAACGATAGTATTGTAGATTTTAATTTTCAGGAAGATGTGTATATGGTCAATCCAACTTTAACGGAATATTTAATGGCTGGTGAATATTACGGCAGTAATAATTCTTACTCTATATATCAATTGACCAATAAAAGAACTGTTGAGTTTTTAGGTGTTGAGCTTGAAGGCGATTATGCAATTGTTGATGGTCTGATCAACCCGGTTACTTGGGATTATGGACCACGGGAAACGTTACCAGAGACAGTGCAAATGGAATCTACTGCTGGTTATGAGGTGCTTCAAAAACTATTTTCTCCCATAGAATTCATCAATTTGGTTTCTGCATCAAGAGAGCTAGAGTAATTAAAACTTAAATCTTTAAATTTTGTTCATAGGTATTCATGCTACTTGGGATGTGTATAATTGTAATGCAGAAAAGCTTTCTTTTGTCCCTTATATAAAGGAATCTTTACATACAATTACGGCTACTCTTAATTTAGAAGAACTAAATGAAGCATTCAAGCAATTTGAACCTATTGGTGTAACAGGTTTTATTCTTTTGGCAGAAAGTCATATTAGTATTCATACATGGCCAGAGCATAATTATGCAGCTGTAGATGTATTTTCATGTAAAGAATTTGATGCCAATGTGGTTACCGGATTGTTGAAAAAGCTATTTGAATCTAATAAAATAGAGCTGAACAAATTGAACAGGGGCTCATTGGATTTGGTGAAACCTTCCAATTTGGATATTAGATAATATAATGGGAAATAAATTCACAATCATCTGATATAATCGGGTTTTCTTCTGCTCGTAAATTTAGGGCAGAAGGCTTATCCGTAAAAAACAGTCCTGTTTGATAGTAGTAATTCTCCATGTCTTTTTCTAAAGGGTAAAACTTTTGATACACTTTTTCTTGCCCATCAAAATCACCTTTAGATTTAGAATTTAATTTACCCGTAATGGTTATGTTTTCGCCCAACCTCCCGTACACTGGCTTAGTTACGTAATTCTCAAGACTAGGAGGGTTTAAAAATGTTTGCGCTATTGTATCATTAGGAAAATGCTGGGTAATATAGCTCATGAATTTTTTATTTTGCCAGATAGCGCTATAAGGAGGATTAAATACTGTGCAAAGATCTTTGCAAATTATAGTGGAGAGCTCTTTTGCCAATTGAGGTTCTTCATTGAACATCCAATCCCAAGGAATCATTTTAAACCAGACATCTACCATTTGGTATTCCCCGTTTATTTCATATAGAATTCCGTTTTCTTCAGAGAAAATGACATCTTCAAGATTTACATAGAATGATTTATACCCTTGGTCATGCGCAATATCCAATATAGAATTTACATTTAAGACATCTTCTTTATACCCAAATGAAGAGCCCAGTATAAATGGGTTTGAATGATTGATGGTACTTTTTAAACTGTGTAATATACTGCCTATATCCTTGGTCAGATTGTTGAATTGGCTGTGGTCATTGCCTTTTAATTCTTTGTTCTGTAAAGATTGCCAATGAATGGTTTCAGGTAATGTGCTACATGTATCGGCATTAAATTCAATTATACGGGATTCCGGCTGTTTTATACCTCCGTTAATATCAAATCGTCCATATAAAAAAGGATGCTTGCTTCTGTTTTTCCAAGTATGCCGTATACAGTCATGAAAGAACTCAGGTATACCCAAGTCTGTTAACTTGTTCTCGTTGATAATTTTATCGGTAGCTTTTTCAAATAAATCATATGCCCCTGTACTTAGTTTTTTATAATTTTCTATTTCAAAATTATAAAGCCCTAGTAATTCATCCGTAAAATAATCTTGCTTTAAGTACCAAAGTAAATGATGGGAGACATGCTTTTTTTTTAATCGTTTTATTTCTTTAAAACGATTATCCTCCAAACGACCTAAACGATTTTCCGCTTCCATATCCTTTTGATGATGCTCCTGCAACTCTAATTTTTCTTGAAGTAGCGGAACTTTTTAAATCATTTTTTAAATCTGTCGATTTGTTATAGGCAGTAGAATTTTTATAGTAACTGGAATTTGGTGTTACGTTAGATAAATTTCTGTTGAAATAAGAAGAAGCTAATGAGTAATATAAAATAGTTCTAAGACCGGATCTGTTACGGTAATTTGTTTCGTTAGAATTATTATCGATTTTGGCCAATGACAAAGTATCTATTTGGCCATCTAGACCATGTACTATAGCAATAGAATTTTCTTTCTTGTCAATAATGCGTTCGTCTATAATTTTATAGTCATCGCCCGGTTCAATTTCCTCAACTTCGGTAACTGTACCTTTTGTAGCCTCGTAAATTGTTTTTTCTTCAGAGTCTTTAATTCTTGGGCTTCCGTCATTATCACCACAACTGGTCAATAAAATAGAAGTGCCTAAAGCGGTGGTTAGCATTAATTTTCTTGAAAATGCCAATCCAGTCATCATTTTTTTATTCATCTTTGAAACGGTTTTCTATTGTAGAATAGTAATCAAACTTAACTAAATTTTATGAGAAATAGAGTACTTATTTCGTTTGCTGTTTTTATTGCCGGTCTTTGTTCCATCATATATGAACTTTTGATCAGTACTACAGCAACTTATTTTTTAGGTGATGGTGTTAGGCAATTTTCGATAATTATAGGTGTTTACTTGTTTTCAATGGGTATTGGGGCATTTTTATCAAAATTTCTACGAGAAATGCCTTTGAAATTTTTTGTACACATAGAATTTTTATTGGGTTTAATAGGTGGCATATCGGTACCGTTACTTTTTTATTCATTTGTGTCGGTCAATGCCCTTGCCTTACAAATAATATGTTTGGTAATAATATTATTGATAGGTCTTTTAACGGGTATGGAAGTGCCTTTGTTGACATTTGTGTCTAATGAAGTTGATTTTAAAAATAATTTATCCAATGTTCTGTCTTTGGATTATATAGGCGGGCTGATCGCTACATTATTGTTTCCTTTTATTTTATTGCCATTTGTTGGGTTGTATTATTCCTCATTAATTTTTGGAATAATCAATATTCTATTAGGGTTGGTTTTAAATCATTTTCTATTAGAAAAATCTAAAAAAACATTGGTGTTGGGTATA
The DNA here is from genome assembly GCF_029350945.1 of Maribacter huludaoensis. Classification (GTDB taxonomy): domain Bacteria; phylum Bacteroidota; class Bacteroidia; order Flavobacteriales; family Flavobacteriaceae; genus Maribacter; species Maribacter huludaoensis. The sequence goes on from NZ_JARKMS010000004.1 coordinate 112,768, forward strand.
GCTTCTATGACCGTTCTAGTTATTTTGGTAGTCTTTGGAGGTAAATTTTTGAAAATATGGGACCAAGCTATATATAAAAACCCCATTGTTTTAAATGAACAAACGCCCTATCAAAAAATAGTAGTTACAAAAAAAAAGGAAGATGTTAGGTTGTATTTGAACAGGGTCATACAATTTTCTTCTTCTGATGAATATAGGTATCATGAACCTTTGGTGCATATACCGATCTCTTTACATAAAAATCCAAAATCAGTATTGATCCTTGGTGGTGGTGAAAATTTGGCAAGTAGGGAAGTGTTGAAGCACCCTGGTATTACGCGCGTAGATGTTGTGGATATTGATAGTACAATGTTTCATTTAGCTAAAAGAGATCCATATTTTACGAAAATAAATGAAGGTGCAGCGAAGGATATACGTGTAAATTTAATTGCACAAGACGCTTTTACGTTTTTGTATAATGAAGCTAAAGGATATGATATTATAATTGCCGATCTGCCCGACCCTACAAATGAAGCTTTGGCAAGGTTGTACAGTAAACAATTTTTTCTTCTGGCCAAGCAATGTTTAAATAAAGATGGGTTGTTCGTAACCCAATCTGGTGAAATATACTTTTCCAATTCTGTGTTCAGTTGTATCAACAATACCTTAGCGCCAATTTTTAATTATGTAAAGCCATACCATTCTTATATTCCGTCATTTGGAGATTGGGGTTTTGTAATGGCAAGTGATGAAGAAATAGAAGAGGAGAATATAAAATCTGTACTGCCTTCAGATTTAAAATTTTTGACGGAAAACCAATTTCAAATGGCTTTTCAATTTCCAAAAGATATTACCATTAAAGAAACTAAGGTCAATACTCTTGATAGCCCCATAATTTTGAATTATTTCATTGATGATTGGAATAAATGGAAAACCGATCTGCAATCGGGTACAAAATAAAAGGCTCCTTTTATAGAAAAAGAAGCCTTAGTTGCTGTTCGATTTTTGATTGTTCGTAGCGCTACTATAAATTTTGAAACTTAAGTATAGGTCTATATCTAGTTTTTGGTACTTTGCATTTAGTATCTGCCACGAGGTTTTTTGCTTTTTAGTTTTTAGAAATACTGCCCGATCCAGAACTTTTTGTGTTTACTTTATCTGGATTGCCTTTATATGAAATATCACCAGAGCCAGATACACGGGCTTTGATAGATTTGTTTGCGGTCACTTCTATATCTGCAGAACCGGAAACTGTAGCTTCTACATTATCCGCTTCTAGATCATATGCCTCTATATCTCCACTACCAGAGATAGTAGCTTCAAAGTTATTTGTAGTACCACTTAAGGTTATATTGCCTGACCCTGACATTGAAGTAGAAAGTGAGTTAGAATCTATATCTAGTGTAATATCTCCAGAACCGGACATTGCCGTACTGAAATTATCGGCTTTTATTTTTGTTTTTCCAACAATATCACCTGAACCTGATAGGGCAACATGGTCAATAGATTCTACTGGAACGGTAATAAGAATTTTTGATTTCCAATTGCTGGTTTTTAGATTAAAACCTTTTTCCGTCCTGATTATTAGTTTTCCATCTTTTACTTCTGTAATAATATATTCTAAAAGGTTTTCTTCGCCATTTAGGGTAATCTCCCCTTCGTTACCAGAAACCAAGTCAACATCAAACCAGCCGGATACTGCTACTCCGTCATAATCGCCGGTGTTTCTTTCAATGGTAATATTGTTTCCGTTTCCTTTAATGGTCTTTCCCCATTGTGCAGAACAAGAAAATGAGATTAATGCTGCACTTAGTAATACACTTAATTTTTTCATGATTTTCATTTTTAATTGATTGATTGATTGATTGATTGATTGATTGATATTTATTTTTTGGTAAAACTTATTCCGCCATAATCACTTGAAAGCGTCATTTTATTTCCCTTTCCTTTAGAGCCATAAAAGCCTTCATAATGCTTGTCCGAAGATTTTTCTGTGCTAATATTAATGGTAAAGTCGTCTTTTCCGCTTACACCCGCATAACTGGTAGATATATCAAAATCGAAATGATATTGGCTGTTATATCCTATTTTAATACCTGTATAATCCGTTCTTATTTCTACATTGCCCGCATCTGCCGCCAATTCGTCTATACGAACAGAACCATAGTCTGCCACGATAGAAACGTTTCCATGAATGGTGCCCAGTTTTATGGTAATGTAATCGCCATTTCCATCTATATTGTTCAATTCGGAAACATCCATATTTCCATAATTACTGGTATATTCTAAATTATCCATGGTGCCGATACTTGCATTTGTATAGTCGGCGTTGATAGCAAGGTTACCGGCTTTTTCAATAGTAAAGCCAGAATAGTCGGCTCTAATTTCTGCACTATTAATGTACCCTATCGTAGATTTAGAAGTGTAGTCAAAGTTTAATTTATTGTTTCTGCCTCTAAGTTCACCAAGTTCCAATCTGCCATAATCACAATTAATTCTTGCATGCCCATCAATTCTGTCCAATATAATATTTCCGTAATCGTTACTTAGGTCTACATTATTCTTGACAGGGACTTTTATGGTGTAGTTGATCTGCATATTTACATTACCATTATTTCCCCAGCTCCATCCCCAACCATTGTTATTTTTGTTAAAAATGGTTTTTGCGGAAACGCGTTCGCTGCTAGCTTCAAAATCAACGGATATTTCATCCAATTTTTTCTGAACCTTATCTTCGTTGTTGCCGTTAGTTTTAATATGTACTTCTATCACTACCTTATTTTCGTTCCAAGAAGTAATGTTTAAATTGCCGTAAGAATTGTTGATCTTAAGCAATGCATTGGCATTGACGTTGAATTCTTTTTTTATGGTTTTTTCTCTAGTGTGTTTACCGTCAAAAGAGGTGTCATTGGCATTGGCAGCAGTAGTAAATACAAGCATAAGTAGCCAAGTATATTTATATAGTAAAGTTTTCATCATTTGCTTTTTTAATTGATTTAATATTTTCAATTTGAATCATAACCTCATTTAATAGGTCGATCCTTGTTTGGAAATTGGTGATCATGGCACTTAAAATTAACCTGCTGTTACCTCCATTTAAAAGGTCTTGCTCCATTTGGGTATAATTCAGCTGTAGCTTCTTTAATTGGACCATGGTGTCATTAATAATTTTTTCTGTTTCGGGTGATTTTTCCGAATTCAGTTCTTTTACTTGCTCTTCTATTAAATTGGCAAAATAGAATTGCGTTTTTGATGCTTCTGGCGAAATCTCGGCAACTTTTTCTTCAATACTTGATGCTGTTTTGAATTGGGATAAGCCAACCGTTAATAAAATGGCAAGTGATGCCGCAACCGATAGAAATAGTAACCAATTGTTCTTTTTCTTGGTTTCAAGTGTAACTACGCCTTTAGATTCGTTTAGTTTTTCTAAAAATCGCTGTTGGTGCCCACTGGCGGGTTCGGCATAATCCAATTGGTCCTGTAGCTTATTAAAAAGCTCGTCAATAGTATCTTTCTTCATTAGACTACGAGTGTTAGTTTTTTTCTTAAACTTTCTTTTGCTCTAGAAACGGTAGTTCTGCAATTGGCATAACTAATGTTCATAATTTCACTGATTTCATCATAATCAAACCCTTCAATTAGATGTAAGGTCAAAGAAATTCTGTAGTTGTCTTTTAAATCTTTCATGGTTTCCATCACTTTTTGAGCCTTTAGTTCTGTAAACACATGGTCAGATGCAATTCCGTCATTATCTTCGACCTTGTACAATACTTCATCTAAAGCAACTTCGTTCTTTTTTTGTTGCTTTCTATATTGATGTATACTGTTATTGATAACAATACGCTTTAGCCAAGATCCAAAAGTTACTTCCCCTTTAAAAGTATGCAGCTTCGTAAATGCGCTTAAAAACGATTCTTGCATAATGTCTTCCGCTTGGGCAGTATCTTTTACAATTCTAAGTGATGTATTGTACATAGCCTTGTAATACCTGTTGTACACTTCTAGCTGTGCACTTTGTTTACCGGCTAAGCACAATTGCACTAGCTCATCAATATGTTCTCTTTGTTGGCTCAAAAAGTGATTGGTTTATTGAAAGATGATTCAATTTACGGTTTGTTACAGTTTGTTAGAATTATTATTGAAAATTCTTTATAATGGTAAACTTCATTTTTTAAAAACGAAATAATTCAGTTGGCACAAGAATTGAAATAGATAATAGCAAATGAAAGTGCAAAAAGCCGTATTTCACTGATTTTCATTGTTTTTACGGCAATTATGTATAATTTATAAAAACTAAATTCTGTTGGTTTAATGACAGAATGACCGATATATGAGTATGGGAGATTCTAAATTTTCAAATTTTGACAATATGTCTTTACAAGGAATTGATCAAGATTCTGAGCTTATACCACTATTGACCCCGGAAGATGAGGAGCAAATGAATAGTGAGATACTGCCAGAAACATTACCGATTTTACCTTTAAGAAACACCGTGCTTTTTCCTGGTGTAGTAATTCCTATTACTGCTGGCAGGGATAAAAGTATACAATTGATAAAAGACGCCAATAATGGATCTAAGGTCATAGGTGTGGTTTCCCAGAAAGATGAGGAAACGGAAAACCCAGATGTTCAAGATATCAATACCTTGGGTACGGTAGCAAGAATATTACGCGTACTACAAATGCCGGATGGTAATACTACCGTAATCATACAAGGTAAAAAGCGTTTTGAGATTGCTGAGGTTTTGACCAAAAAGCCATATTTTACGGCAACTGTTAGAGAGACCGAGGAAGTAAGACCAGAAAAGAACGACAAAGAATTTTTGGCCATAATTGAATCTATCAAAGAATTGGCTTTAAAAATCATAAGGGATAACCCTAATATACCAAGTGAAGCATCTTTCGCCATAAAAAATATTCAGAGCAATTCGTTCTTGATAAATTTTGTATCGTCCAACTTAAACCTAGATGTTAAGGCAAAGCAAGAGCTATTGGAAATTGGTAGTTTGCAAGAAAGAGCATTGGCAACATTGAAATATATGAATGTTGAAATGCAAAAGCTTGAACTTAAAAATGATATACAGTCTAAGGTCAGGAATGACTTGGACCAACAACAGAGAGAGTATTTCTTGCACCAGCAGATGAAGACCATTCAAGAAGAATTAGGTGGGGTTTCTTATGATGAGGAGCTTGAGGAAATGAAGGAGAAGTCCAAGAAAAAGAAGTGGGGCAAGAAAGAAAAAGAGCATTTTGATAAGGAATTATCCAAAATGAAGCGGATGAATCCGCAGGTGGCAGAATATTCTATTCAAAGAAATTATTTGGACCTGTTATTGGATTTGCCATGGAAAGAATATTCTAAGGATAAGTTCGATTTAAAAAGAGCGGAAAGAATTCTTGATAGAGACCACTATGGCTTAGAAGATGTAAAGAAAAGGATCATTGAATACTTAGCGGTTCTGAAGCTGCGCAACGATATGAAATCACCTATACTTTGTCTATATGGTCCACCGGGAGTGGGTAAGACATCATTGGGCAAATCTATTGCAGAGGCTTTAGGAAGAGAGTATGTAAGAATGTCATTGGGCGGATTAAGAGATGAAGCTGAAATTAGAGGTCACCGTAAAACTTATATTGGTGCAATGCCTGGTAGAATTATTCAAAGTCTTAAAAAGGCAGGTACATCAAACCCTGTCTTTATACTGGATGAGATAGATAAGTTATCCAATAGTAACCAAGGTGATCCTTCTTCGGCAATGTTAGAGGTGTTAGACCCGGAGCAGAACAGTGACTTCCATGATAACTTCTTGGAGTTGGGTTATGATCTATCTAAAGTAATGTTCGTTGCTACGGCAAATAATCTAGGTAGTATTCAGCCGGCATTAAGAGACCGTATGGAAATCATTAATGTAACCGGTTATACCATTGAAGAAAAAGTAGAGATCGCTAAGAAGCATTTACTACCTAAGCAATTGACCGAGCATGGCCTAGATGCTAGCCACTTAAAAATTGGTAAGCCGCAATTAGAAAAGATTGTTGAAGGGTACACACGTGAATCTGGAGTACGCTCTTTGGAAAAACAAATTGCCAAAATGGTACGTTATGCAGCTAAATCTATTGCTACGGAAGAAGAATATGATGTTAAGGTCAGCAATGAAGATATAATTGAAGTATTGGGAGCACCAAAAATGGAGCGTAACAAATATGAAAATAATGAAGTTGCTGGCGTAGTCACAGGTTTGGCCTGGACTAGTGTAGGAGGTGATATATTATTCATAGAGTCTATTCTTTCTAAAGGTAAAGGGTCCATGAGTATAACCGGAAACCTTGGTAAAGTCATGAAGGAGTCTGCCACCATTGCAATGGAATACATAAAATCTAATGCAGAACGTTTTGGTATTGATCCTTCTATTTTTGAAAAATACAATGTGCATATACACGTACCAGAAGGTGCTACTCCGAAAGATGGTCCAAGTGCAGGTATTACTATGTTAACTTCTTTGGTATCATTATTTACACAAAAGCGCATTAAAAAGAGTTTGGCGATGACCGGAGAAATTACGCTACGTGGTAAGGTGTTACCGGTTGGCGGAATTAAAGAGAAGATTCTTGCGGCCAAGAGAGCAAAGATCAAAGAGATAATTCTTTGTGCGGATAATGAGCGTGATATCAAGGAGATTAAAGAATCTTATTTAAAAGGGCTTACCTTTCACTATGTAAAAGAAATGTCTGAAGTAATAGATATTGCCATTACCGATGTTAATGTAAAAAACGCAAAGGAACTATAATCTTGCTTTTCTTTATATTTTTGGAACAATGAAAAAAATTACCATTGCAATTGACGGATTCTCCTCTACGGGAAAAAGTACCTTGGCAAAGCAACTAGCTAAAAAGCTGGAATATGTTTACGTAGATACGGGTGCCATGTACCGTGCAGTCACTTTGTTCGCTATGAAATCAGGATTTGTAAATGCTGGTGAGATCGATGAAGATGCATTGGTAAAGTCATTAGGCGACATTGAGCTGAATTTTATTTTTAATTCGGAACTAGGTTTTGCGGAAATGTACTTGAATGGTGAAAATGTAGAGAAAGAGATTAGAACCATGCCGGTTTCTAAGAATGTAAGTCAAGTCTCTATAATAAAAGCTGTACGGGAAAAATTAGTTGCAATGCAGCAAACAATGGGTGATGGTAAAGGAATAGTGATGGACGGCAGGGATATTGGTACTGTAGTATTCCCAAATGCAGAACTTAAAATTTTCATGACAGCTTCACCAGAAAAAAGAGCGGTAAGAAGATATAAAGAATTACTGGATAGGGGTGAGGATGTTGATTATGAAGATATTCTTGAAAATGTTCAAAAACGAGATTATATAGACAGTAACCGGGCAATTTCGCCTTTAAAAAAGGCAGAAGATGCCATTGAGTTTGATAATAGTGATCTAGGGCTAGAAGATCAATTTCAAAGAATTTATGAACATTCGCTTCGGGTTATAGAGAAGCAAGCATAAAAAAAGAGGTTAGCATTGCTAACCTCTTTTCATTTTATATTCTATTGAATATTATTTGTTCGGTATAACCAACACTTGGTCTGGGTGAATTACATCCGGATTTTTTAAGATACCGGTGTTCGCTTCAAAAATTGCCTTGTATTTCATAGGGTCACCATAATAGTGCTTAGCTATTTTACTAAGAGACTCACCACCTTTAACTACGTGTCTGTGATAAACGGAATCATCTTCAACCGTAATGTTGGCTTTGATATCAGAAGGGCTTTCGCCGCCTAGTTGTTTAATCTTATCCCACATTAGGTCTTTTTCATAAGGTGTTTTTGCTTGTCCTTTAACTTTAAGAACATCACCTTCAACAGTTACATTACCGTCTTTTATACCTAATTGCTCACCAAGATCTAAAACACCTTGATATTTTGCCTTAACACTCATAATTTTACTTTTTTTAATGGTTATTATAATACTTCTAAGATAAGCATATTTAGGATATTTTACTCCAAAATCATGCCATAATTCATAATTGAACGTGTAATAAGTCGTTCTGTTGTCTAATTTAAATAAAATGATTATTTTTGCACACCTTTTTTGCAAGGAAGTCAAGAAAAAAAGGGATTAGATAAACAAATAAATATAACTACTTTCATAGTTGTTGCCTAAGTCTTGATAAGGTTATGGAATACAAATTATTAATCAGCAAATGGCTGAAGAAAAAACAAACGCTGAGGTAGAAGCTACTACTGAAGCAACACAACAAGCTGTTGAAACTCCACAGCAAGATCCAAAAGAATTCTTAGAAAACTTTAACTGGGAAAAATACGAGCAAGGAATTGAGCGTGTAGATGATTCTAAATTAAAGGAATTTGAAGAATTAGTTGCCGAAAACTTTGTAGATACTGCCGATGAGGAAGTAGTAGAAGGTAAGGTTGTTTATATTACGGATAGAGAAGCTATCATTGATATTAACGCAAAATCTGAAGGTGTAATTTCGTTGAACGAATTCCGTTACAACCCAGGTTTAAAAGTTGGTGACAAAGTAGAGGTATTGATCGATATTCGTGAGGATAAAAGTGGTCAATTGGTATTGTCTCACAGAAAGGCGAGAACTATTATGGCTTGGGACCGTGTAAATGCGGCTCATGACAAAGAAGAAATCGTTAGTGGTTTTGTGAAGTGCAGAACTAAAGGTGGTATGATCGTTGACGTATTTGGTATTGAAGCTTTCTTACCAGGTTCTCAAATTGATGTTAAGCCTATTCGTGATTACGATCAGTATGTTAACAAAACAATGGAATTCAAGGTTGTAAAAATAAACCACGAATTTAAGAACGTTGTTGTTTCTCATAAAGCGCTTATTGAAGCTGATATTGAAGAGCAGAAGAAAGAAATCATTAGCCAATTAGAAAAAGGACAAGTATTAGAAGGTGTTGTTAAAAACATTACTTCTTACGGTGTGTTTATTGATTTAGGTGGTGTTGATGGTTTAGTTCACATTACTGACCTTTCTTGGAGCAGAATCAACCACCCGAACGAGGTTGTTGAGCTTGACCAGAAATTAAATGTTGTAATTCTTGATTTTGATGAAAACAAATCTAGAATTCAATTAGGTCTTAAGCAATTGGAGAAGCACCCTTGGGAAGCTTTATCCGATGAAATTAAGATTGGTGATAAAGTAAAAGGAAAAGTTGTTGTTATAGCTGATTACGGCGCATTCATTGAAGTTGTTGAAGGTGTTGAAGGTCTTATCCACGTTTCTGAAATGTCTTGGTCTACGCACTTGCGTTCTGCACAGGATTTCGTAAAAGTTGGTGATGAGGTTGAAGCGGTTGTATTGACATTGGATCGTGAAGATCGTAAAATGTCTCTTGGTATCAAGCAATTGACTCCAGATCCTTGGACTGATATTACAACTAAATACCCTGTAGGTTCTAAGCATAAAGGTATTGTAAGAAACTTTACAAACTTTGGTGTTTTTGTGGAGCTAGAAGAAGGTATTGACGGTTTAATTTATATCTCTGATCTTTCTTGGACTAAGAAAATCAAGCATCCATCTGAGTTTACTAACGTAGGTGATACTTTAGAAGTTGAAGTATTGGAATTAGATGTTGATGGTCGTAAGTTAAGCTTAGGTCATAAGCAAACTACTGAAAACCCATGGGATAAATATGAAACTGAATTCGCATTGGGTACAGTTCATACAGCAACCATTTCTGATGTAGTTGATAAAGGTGCAACAATTGAATTTAACGATGATATTACTGCATTTATTCCTCAACGTCATTTAGAAAAAGAAGATGGTAAGAAACTAGGTAAAGGTGATGAAGCTGAATTCAAGATTATTGAATTCAACAAAGACTTCAAACGTGTTGTAGCTAGTCATACTGCTATTTTCCGTGAAGAAGAGCAACGTAATGTAAAAGCGGCTGTTAAAAGACAAGCAGCTAGCGCAGATGAAGCTAAGCCTACTTTAGGTGATGCTAACGATGCGTTACAAGCGTTGAAAGACAAAATGGAAGCTGATTCTAAGAAGAAGTAATTTCATTAGCATACATCCTTGAAAAAGGATAGTTTATAAAAGCCCGGATGCATAATCCGGGCTTTTTGTATTTATGAATGTTTGTTGTTTCGTAAAGGTAAGTTGCAACGGAACTACACGTCATTCTAATTAATTTCGTTTTGCCTTTGGAATAGATGATAATCAAAAGGCTATCAACAAAGCAAATAGGTTTTACTATTTTAAGTTTAGAATTTTAATTTCTGAAATAAGTAAACAACATAGATATGTTGAAGAAATGAATATATTTAAATGTTTTGTTAATAGGGTAAATAGTAAAAGCCTAGATTGTTCATCTAGACTTTTTTCAATATCCATAATTCTCAGTTCCTATTAGGGTTCCAAAAAAAATGAATTACTAATGGAGATTTTAATAATAGAAGTATAATTCACTTCATAATTTATTGTTTTAATAAGTATTTCTTTTTTTTAATTAGTACACCTTCTTCTTTACAAACCAGATATCTTCAAGGCTTAAGTTCAAGGAAAGTAAGTGATAGTTCTCCTTTACCAAAACGTTTTGTAATAGACCTTTAGATCCATAGCTATATGAAAGGTTGATCATAGAATGGGTTCCTCTACTTGTTGGTATACCAATACCTGCTGTAAAATTGTAGCCCTCAATTTTTTCATCACTAATGGCTAAATATCCATTGTCATAATTATAACCTAATCTATATGCTATTCTTTGACCATATTTATAGCTGGTTGGGTCTTGAATATATTCTAATCCAAAAGCATAGATGTCTTGGTCTTCATAACTACCTATATTTTCAGATTGATCGGTGTTGGTCCAAAAATTCTTTTTGTAATCTGCGCTAAATGTCAGCTCTTCAATAGGTTTAATGCTCATGCCAAATCCCAACTCAAGGGGTAATTTAAAGTCTGATACGGTATCTGAACTCTCGTCCTCTACAGTAATTTCAATACCGGATAACGACTTGTTGATAGACCTTTTTAAATTGCCGTTTAAACTTGTAGGTAGTTGTACAGTGCTACCTATGGTAATTTTTTCGTTAACATCATATTGCAGCCCAAAGCCAAGTCTTGCACCACTATAATTTGTTTTTTCTATAGATTCAAAAGCAGTTGCATTGTAAGTAAAAGATTCCGTCTCTTCAATGTTACCGAATAGGAATGAAGCACTTAGACCTAACCTAAGCTTAGGAATTAAGGCATAACCAATATTAAGTTTAATATCATTTAGACCGCCCAAACCGGTTACGTTACTTTCAAATGAATTTGTAGACCCTTCAATGTTGCTACTTACACCAAGTAGGGAATATCCAACATCACTATAAGGTACCATGGTTATGCCTGCACCAAAATTTTCTGCAATTCTAAAACCAAAGGCGATATTGGAAAAATTGACATTTGATTTTTCTTCAGTGTCCGAGGTATTGCTGTAATTATTAAATTCTCCGGTAACCCCAATATCATACAGGAAAGAGTTTTGGGGTATTAAGGCGTAATTGGCAGGGTTTAAGTTATTCAACTCGTAAGACGATTTAATACCAATACCGCTATAGCCTAAACTATTGAACTTTCCAATACTGGTTTGGTTAATAACACCTAGTCCGTATAAGGAATAAGGAGAACTGGTTAATGCTTCTGATTGTGCTGAAATTTGCTGTATGCCAAGAAAAGCTCCTATGGTGACCACTATAATTTGGTTAATCTTCATCGTAAATACCGTATGTTAATTCTAAAATTGTTTCGTTTTCCCCATTACCGTTTCCGCTCATAATAAATCGATCTACAGTAGAATTATAATCAACAGGAAGTAAGATTAAAGCATCATCAATATCCCTGTCCTTTAGGTAAAGCTCTTCTAAATAATAAGACAAGGATATTTCATAATAGATGTCGTTAAATTCTTGATTGTCCCTGTTTAAAATAGCATAGGAAGTAGAGGACAGGGTTTCGGTCAAATCATTGTTTTGGTCAACGACATATACCGCAAGGGTGTCTCTTAGTTTTAGGTTATCGTTATAAGATTGGGCAACTGGTTTTATTTTAAGGGTGCCGTCCAATATGGTGCCACTGCCAGGTATGTCGTAAAGACTCGTAATACTTGGAAATTGTACTCTCATGGCTATTCCTACACCAGATTGAATGTAACTCTCGTTGTTAGAATCCGAACTTTCTAAGTTGACCTTACTATCTGTTAAGCCCTGTAGCGGTGTAATAGGGTCTTCTGCGGTTATGCTATTAAAGAAAGGAATTGGTGTGGTTGTTGCGTTTATTTGAATATCAAAATATTCCTGTTCAGATTCATATTCGGTTTCTGTACTGTAATATAAGCGCATGTAAGTATTCTCGGAAGATTTTGAAAAACCGATGATTGAGCCATTGTCGGTTTCGTCAGGTAAGAGCGCTATGCCTTTAAAGTAATCCCTATATTCATCAGAATTTACAATGTCTTTCTCCTGTAGTTTGGAGAATATATCCGTACCAAAATCGTCTATCATTTTTATGGTTATAGAGTCTCCTGCCAAAGGTCTTGGGTTGTATTCGTAAAAACCCAGGTCATCTTCATCATAGCTGATTTTACTCGTATTGTAGAAATAATCATCACTTTCTGGATTCAGGTTTTCTATAATTTTTTTAATGTGAATGGTGTTTTTCTGTAGCGTGTCATTGTAGTAGTAATTATCATAGCCCAAGACCATTACCAAACTATCAAATACCGCCTCAGAATCTATGGTATAGGTCTCTGGTAAAAATTGCATGTAGCTAGATGCCCTAACGGTACCAAAAACAGCATCTGAATATTTTCCTGTAAGAATTCTTGTAGATTCAGAAGTAGCTAAACTATCGAACTTCATGGTGGATGTACTCACCGTTAATGTATCGATCAATATGAGGCGAATGTTACTATCGGTAAATGTTTCACCGGCTACAAAATCGGTATCATTATATATGTCATCACTGCAAGAGATAACGACTATTGTAAATAAACCACTGATCATTATGATGTGGAGTGCACGTAGTTTGTTTAAGAACACCTTCATTTAAAATTTAGTTTTCAACAAAGCTAAATACCCAATGCGGTTGTAAAAACCTGAATAGACGAATCCGTAATGTTAAGGGATGAAATCTATTATTTAAACTATTAATGAAATGTTTGTGTTCGTAGATGAAAACCTAGGATTGGTATGTTAAAAATCAATCTTAATCTATTGTGTTTTTTAGAACCCTGGGGTCTCTAGTAGATTTGATTTCTCAAAGAAAGAACCTTAAAACAAAAAAGTAATGAATAAAAGAAAATCGTATGTATACAAAATTACCGGTTTGGCGCTTTTGGCCATGGTAGTTACAAGTTGTTCAAGTGATGATGACGACGATTTAGGTAACTGGGTAGATAAATCTGTATTTGATGGTAGCCCAAGAAGTAGTGTATCTGGTTTTACAATAGGTAATACTGGGTATATGGGTGTTGGTTATGATGGAGACGATTATTTGGCTTCCTTTTGGGCATACGATATTGAAGGTGACTACTGGTCTCAAAAAGCTGATTTTCCTGGAGCTGCTAGAAATGCGGCCGTAGGTTTTGAGATTGACGGTACTGGTTATATAGGTTCTGGGTATGATGGTGTAGATGAATTGACGGATTTTTATAGCTATGATACTGCCTCTAATACATGGACGGAAATTGCCTCTTTACCAACAGCAAGAAGAAGTGCTGTAGGTTTTGGAATTAACGGCTATGGTTATGTGGGTACAGGATATGATGGCGAGAATGATAGAAAGGATTTCTATAAGTATGACCCTGCAACCGATTCTTGGACTGAATTAGTAGGTTTTGGAGGAAATAAAAGAAGATCTGCCACCACTTTTACTATAGATGGTTTAGTGTATTTAGGTACTGGAGTGTCCAACGGGGTATACTTAGATGATTTTTGGGTATTTGATCCTGCTACTGAAAGTTGGACTTCAAAGTTAGACCTTGATGAAGAAGATGATTATGCTATTGCAAGAAGTAATGCTGTTGGATTTACGTTAAACGGATACGGTTATATAGCAACCGGAGAATTAGGTGGTGCTACCAATACAGTTTGGGAGTACGATCCAGCTTCGGATGAATGGGAACAAAAAACATCTTTTGAAGGAGCTACAAGGCAAGATGCCATTGCTTTTTCAAATGGAAGTCGAGTATTTATAGGAATGGGTAGAACTGGAACATTATACCTAGATGATTTAGATGAATTTTTTCCATTGGATGAGTACGATGACGAAGATTAATTTTTCATAGTGAGTGCAATTGTTAATTTTTTGGGTCAATCTGTGAAGGTTGGCCCATTTTTAAACATTTATTTATGAGTTCTACTGTAAAATACTCGCTTGCTATTGTGCTATTTTTGGTACTTGGCTTTGGCATTGTTATGTATATCCAATCTGAGCCCAGCCAAAACCAAATATTTGAAAGTCAAATAGTAAGTCTAGATGATGGATTTGGTTATAAGATTTTGAGAGGAGAAAAGATAGTGATTGTACAAGAGTTCGTTCCCGGTCTTCCAGGTAAGCAACAATTTGTTTCTAAAGAAGAAGCTCAGAAAACGGCAAACTTGGTACTATCTAAATTAGAAGAGGGGAAATCGCCAATTTTATTACCGACAGATCTGGCGAAATTGAATATTTCAACCCAAGTAGGTCATTGATAGTATATGAGATCGATAATTAATAATAGAATTCAGATAGTTGTCCATATCAGCATTTGGATTCTGTTTTATGGACTCACATTTTATCCTGTACTAAATGATGCAAGACCTATTCCTTCAGATGTGTTTCCAAAGCTCATTGTAATTATAGTACTATTCTATTTCAATTATTTTTACTTGGTACCAGAGTATTTACTGAAAAAGACTGTGCTCTTTTATTTATTTCTTTCACTGGGACTTTTGATTTTTTCGGTGTATTTGCTCAATCATTTTTTTCCGCCAAGAATACCCGATAATTTCTTTATGGAACAAGAAAGACCAAGAGGTCTTGGTTTTATGCCGTTTTATAGAACGTTCGTAAATCTTGGAATACCTTATGTGATCAGTGCCATTTTAAGAATGTATGTTGAATGGAAACGTAATGAGAATTTACGTTTATCAGTTGAAAAGGAAAATATTAAGTCTGAGCTACAATTTTTAAAGGCGCAATTAAATCCACATTTTTTGTTCAATTCACTTAATACCATTTATGCCTTATCTGTAAAAAAATCTCCAGACACCTCAGAGGCGATAGTTGATTTATCGGAACTTATGAGGTATATGATCTATGAGGCAGATAAAGACTTGGTGCCTTTAAATAAAGAACTAGATTATATAAAAAGTTATATACAGTTACAGCGATTAAGACTATCTGATAGTGAAAATGTATCCTTAAAGATTACGGGGGAAGATAGAGGGCGTGCGGTGCCGCCTTTGCTATTCATCTCGTTTATAGAAAATGCCTTTAAATACGGTACGGATTACAAGGGTAAGACCTATGTGAAAATTTCATTGATAATTACAGATGCCTCTATCTATTTGAACGTTAAGAATAAAATTGGAATTTTTAGAGAACCCACCAAGAACTCGGGTATCGGACTTGAGAATATTAGAAATCAATTAGAATTAATATATCCAGGTCTGCACAACTTAGAGGTTAGTAATGACGGCCAAGATTATGAAGTTTCTTTGACCATTTACCAAAAACAATCAAGCTTATGAAATGTATAATTATAGATGATGAGCCTTTGGCGATTGAAATACTAACGGGCTATTGTGAAAAGCTAGACTTTATAGAGTTAGTGAACTCATATACCAATCCGCTCGATGCTATTACGGAAATCAAGGAAAAGAAAATAGATTTGATCTTTTGTGATATAGAAATGCCCCAAATAAACGGTATAGATTTTATGGGCACTTTAGATAACAGACCATTGTTCATATTTACCACTGCTTATTCACATTATGCGGTAGATGGGTTTGAGTTGAATGCAGTAGATTATTTGGTGAAACCTATACCTTATCATCGTTTTATAAAATCAGTATCAAGAGTACAAGATTTAATTTCAAAAAAACAAAAGCCAATTATGGAAGCAAACGTTTTCTCATCTACCGGTGATAGTACAGTAGAAAAAAAGTTCATTTTTGTGAAGGCGGAATATGAAAGTATAAAAATAGATTTGGACCAAATTGAATATGTACAAGGTTTAAAAGATTATTTGAAAATTCATATTGCCAACACCAATAAAACCATTTTAACGTTAATGAGCTTTAAGGAGATTATGAGTAAGTTACCTGCAAATCAATTTCTTAGGGTGCATAAATCCTATGTGGTCAATGTAAATTACATTAAAACGGTACAGCGTAACAGAATAGTTATTAATGACATGCGCATACCTATTGGTGAAAGCCATAAAGAAGCCTTCTTTTCTATCTTGGGCTTATAGATTTCACGTTCATTGATCTAAATTTATTTTTTTTGATTTTACTTCCTTATTTTGGCTGTCAAAGTTTAGATAGAATTATCTATTTTTGTTAAGCTAAAAGCACGGGTGCCCATTATGAGTCAAAAAGTTTTACTCTCTTCCAAAGAAATACATATCATCCTGCACAGATTGGCTTGCCAATTGCTTGAAAACCATTTAAATTTTGAAAACACAGTTTTAATTGGAATTCAACCAAGGGGAAAATTTCTTGCTGAACGCTTGAATAAGATTTTAAAGGAGGAGTATAAGGTAAAGAAGATAGACTTAGGGTTTTTGGATATTACTTTTTATCGTGATGATTTTAGAAGAGGGGAAAAGACCCTAGAGGCCACAAAAACAAAGATAGATTTCTTGGTAGAGGACAAAAATGTTGTTTTAATTGACGATGTGCTGTACACAGGTAGAAGTATAAATGCGGCCTTAACTGCTTTGCAATCTTTTGGCAGACCAAAAGATGTAGAGTTGTTATGTTTAATAGATCGTAGATTCAGTAGACATTTGCCTATACAACCCAATTACAGAGGTCGCCAGGTAGACGCCATTAATGATGAGAAGGTAAAGGTGATGTGGGAAGAAAATGACGGGGAAGATATAATATACTTAGTAAATAGATAAGAAAATGAGCGAACTGAGTGTTAAACACTTACTGGGAATTAAATACCTAAAGGAAACCGATATTCAGCTTATTTTTGAAACTGCCGATCATTTTAAAGAGGTGATCAACCGTTCTATTAAAAAAGTGCCTTCGCTTAGAGATATTACTATTGCCAATATATTTTTTGAGAACAGTACTAGGACTAAACTGTCTTTTGAATTGGCGGAAAAGCGTTTATCTGCAGATGTGCTTAATTTTTCCGCAAGTCAGTCTTCGGTTAAAAAAGGTGAAACCTTAATAGATACGGTAAATAACATTCTATCTATGAAAGTAGATATGGTGGTGATGAGGCATCCTAACCCTGGTGCGGGCATATTTTTATCCAAACACGTAAATGCATCAATCGTAAATGCTGGCGATGGCGCACATGAGCATCCAACACAAGCATTGTTGGATTCTTACTCCATACGTGAAAAATTAGGAGACGTAGCAGGCAAAAATGTAGTGATAGTTGGTGATATTCTTCATTCACGGGTTGCCCTTTCAAATATTTTTGCGCTAAAATTACAAGGAGCAAATGTTAAGGTGTGTGGTCCTAAAACATTGCTTCCTAAGTACATAGAATCTCTAGGGGTCGGTGTAGAAACCAATTTAAGAAAAGCGTTAGAGTGGTGCGATGTAGCTAACATGCTGCGCATACAAAACGAAAGATTGGATATAAGTTATTTCCCGACCACACGAGAGTATACCCAACAATTTGGGGTGAATAAAAAATTGCTTGATAGCTTGGATAAGGAAATTGTAATAATGCACCCAGGTCCTATAAATAGAGGTGTGGAAATTACAAGTGATGTGGCAGACTCCAAGCAATCTATAATATTAAATCAGGTAGAAAACGGAGTTGCCATTCGTATGGCGGTAATTTATTTATTGGCCTCTAAAATAAAATAATATGATTTTCACTAAAGAAGAATCGTTGATTATTGTATCTCAAGAAGAAATTTCAATTGAGCGTTTTTTAGAGAATTTGCAGAAGGAATATGCAAAATTAAAAAACGATAATTTGGTGTTAGACTTGTTAAGCTTCTCAAAGTTGACACCTTATAATGTTATCTCATTTTTAGAAGTAGCAAAAATGCATAAAAAGAACGGACAGTCGTTCGTTTTGGTATCGGATAAAGTGTCTTACGATGATGTTCCTGAAGAAATTAATCTTGTGCCAACCCTTCAAGAAGCTAGAGATGTTGTTGAAATGGAAGAAATAGAACGTGATTTGGGTATATAACAATACGCAAAGCACAGATAAGAAAACTTAAGTACTTATTTTATGCGCCTTACTGTATTGGGTTGTTATGCGGCAACACCAAGAACGCTTACGAATCCTACGTCACAAGTTTTAGAAATTAACAATCAAGTTGTATTAATTGATTGTGGTGAGGGTACCCAAGTAGAGCTTAGAAGGCATAAAATAAAGTTCTCAAGAATAAACCATATTTTCATTTCTCACCTGCATGGAGATCACTTTTTTGGACTCCCAGGTTTTATTTCTACCATGAGATTATTGGGTAGGGAGAAAGCACTTCATGTATACGGCCCCAAAGGAATTAAAGAGGCTATTACATTGCTTTTGAAATTGGGAGATTCTTGGACAAACTACCCATTGTTATTTCATGAACTTACCAGTAAGGAACAGGAGCTTATCTTTGAAGATGAAAAGATAAGTGTAACTACCATACCATTAGATCATAGGGTATATACAAATGGCTACTTGTTCAGAGAAAAATTAGGCAAGAGAAAGCTGAATGTTACTGCGGCAGAAAAGTATGGGATTGACAAAGTTTACTATAACAATATAAAAAACGGAAAGAATATAACTTTGGATAATGGTACTATTGTACCCAATAGTGAATTAACCTTTGATCCGCCTGAGCCAAAATCTTATGCATTTTGTAGTGATACCATTTATGATGAAAGTTTGGCTGAAAAGATTAAAAATGTAGACGTTTTATATCATGAATCCACATTTTTAGAAACAGAGACAGATCTTGCCGTGAAAACTAAGCATGCTACCGCTAAACAAGCCGCTATGGTTGCAAAAGAAGCTAATGTAAAAACCTTAGTGTTAGGTCATTACTCTACCCGTTATAAATCAATAGCATTGTTTAAAGAAGAAGCTTCAACTATCTTCAATAATGTGCTTCTTGCTGACGACGGAAAAACATTCGAATTTTAAACCTTTTAATACGTTTTTATAACGTTTATTTTCCTTTCTTTTTAGAACTTTGTTTATCTTGTTTTTAACACGAAAATGATGCAGAAAGATTTAGGTAATTATAGAAAATCCTATGAGAAAAGTGCGTTGGTAGAAGACAGTATATCTGATAATCCAATACAGCTGTTTCAAACATGGTTTTATGAGGTTGAAAATTCCGATGGGGTAGTTGAACCTAATGCTATGACGGTTTCTACGGTAGGTTTAGATGGTTTTCCCAAAAGTAGGGTAGTACTTCTTAAGAAATATACGCATGAGGGTTTTATCTTTTATACGAACTACAATAGTGAAAAGGGGAAAGCTATTAGTGAAAACCCAAATCTCTGTCTGTCCTTTTTTTGGGCAAACTTAGAGCGCCAGGTAATCATAAAAGGTGTTGCCGAAAAATTGCCCGAAAATCTTTCTGATGGTTATTTTGAGTCAAGACCTGAAGGAAGTAAATTAGGGGCATTGGTATCGGATCAAAGTACTGTAATAGATTCCAGAGCCGTATTGGAAGATAAATTGGCTAAGTTGGAAAAAGAATATAACGGTAAAGAAATAGAAAGGCCTAAGCATTGGGGTGGCTATTTGGTAAGACCGCAATCTATAGAATTTTGGCAAGGTAGACCTAACAGACTACATGATAGAATTAGGTACACACTTACCAGTGAATATGATTGGAAAATAGAGCGTTTGGCTCCTTAACTATTTGAAAATGAAGAATCTATTTTTAATGCGTCACGGTAAGTCTTCTTGGGAGCTTAATGTAAGTGATCAGGACAGGGCTCTTTTACAAAGAGGAATTTCTGATGCCCGTTTGGTAGCCGAAGAGATGCAAAGATTAAATTTGAAAATAGATCATGTTTATACCAGCCCGGCAAATAGAGCTTTTCATACGTGTATGATTTGCTTACGAGTACTATATTATCCACTGGAGAATTGTAATGTTACCGCAGACCTGTATGATTTTTCAGGAAATCAAGTGTTTCAGTTTATTCAAGATTTAGACGATAAATTAGATAATGTACTTCTGTTTGGGCACAACCATACTTTTACTCATTTGGCAAATTCTATGGGTAATAAGCATATTGACAATGTGCCAACTAGCGGATTCGTTCATTTGCAATTCAACGAAAATACCTGGGCTAAAGTTATAAAAGGCTCAACGATACAAACCATTTTTCCTAAGCAACTAAAAGCATGATTAAAAATAACAACCAGTACGTAAATAGAGAAATAAGTTGGTTATGGTTTAACGAGCGTGTACTGCAGGAAAGTGCGGACAAAAATGTTCCGTTAATTGAAAGATTACGTTTTTTAGGTATTTTTTCCAACAACTTAGATGAGTTCTTTAAGGTTAGGTATGCAACCGTTAAACGTATAGTTGAAGCCGGTAAAACTGGTAAAAGTGTATTGGGAGGAGAAAAAGCAAAAGACCTTCTGGAAGAAATTACGAATATTGTAATTGAACAACAGACTAAGAGTTTAACAATTCTGAGAAGAATTGAGCATGAACTTGAGGGTAAAAACATTTTCATTTTAAAGGAAACCGAATTAAACGATAATCAAAAGGAATTTGTAAAAGCCTATTTCCTAAAAGAGGTTAGTCCGCAATTAATGACCATAATCTTAAATGATCTAACCGGTTTCCCTACCTTAAAAGATACTGCAGCGTATCTGGCGGTTAAAATGGTTATTAAAAGTGATGAAAGTAAGAAAGAAAAACGATATGCACTTATTGAAATTCCAAAGGGTATAGATCGTTTTGTGGTATTGCCTGATGAAGGAGAAAAAAGCTATATCATTATTTTAGATGATTTAATAAGATACTGCCTAGGTAATATTTTTACCATGTTCGAATATGAATCTATTTCTGCCCACATGATAAAAATTACTAGAGATGCAGAGTTAGATATAGATAATGATTTAAGTAAAAGTTTTATCGAGAAAATATCTTCTAGTGTTGAACATAGAAAAATAGGTGATCCTGTACGCTTTGTATATGATAAGAGTATTGGCAGGGATACTTTGACATTTTTGAAAGAGAAAATGAATATAGAGGATACGGATAGTGTAATTCCTGGAGGAAGATATCACAATCGTAGAGATTATATGGGTTTTCCAAGCTTGGGTAGAAAAGATTTGTTGTATGACAAAATAACTCCGCTACCGGTTAAAGGGCTTAGTGTAGAAGGTAGTATTCTTGAAAGTATCGCTAAAAAAGATTATTTACAATATACACCTTACCATACGTTTACCTATGTACTGAAATTTTTACGAGAAGCCGCACTTGATCCAAAAGTGCGTACCATAAAGATTACGGTTTATAGACTGGCAAGTAACTCGCAAATAGCGGCAAGTTTGATCAATGCGGTTAAAAATGGTAAACAGGTAACCGTTCAAATTGAACTTCAGGCACGTTTTGATGAGCAGGCAAATATTGAATATGCAGAGCAGTTACAGTCAGAAGGGGTTAAATTAATATTTGGTGTTCCAGGGTTAAAAGTACATAGTAAAATATGCTTAATTGAGCGCGAAGAAAATGGAGCTTTAAAGCGATACGGTTTTGTGAGTACAGGTAATTTTAATGAATCTACCGCAAGAATTTATACAGATTTTACTCTTTTTACAGCAGATGATTCTATACTTAAAGAGTTGAATAAAGTCTTTGACTTTTTTGAGACTACCTACAAGATCAACAAGTATAAACATCTTATAGTATCTCCGCATTATACCAAAAATGCGTTCATGAAATTAATTGATAATGAGATAGCAAATGCCAAGCAGGGCAAAGTGGCTTTTATCAAAATAAAAATGAACAGTTTTACCTCTTACAAAATGGTAGATAAACTGTATGAGGCTAGTAGGGCAGGGGTAAAGATCCAGTTGATCATAAGAGGTATATGTTGCTTAATACCAGGGGTTGAGGGTATGAGTGAAAACATAGAAGCCATAAGTGTTATAGACAAATTTTTAGAGCATACTCGTTTCTTTGCGTTTGCAAACGGTGGCGATACTAAAATGTATATATCATCTGCAGATTGGATGACGAGAAATCTTGATTACAGAGTAGAAGTTGGTTGTCCTATTTATGACGAGGATATTAAAAAAGAATTGATGGATACTTTTGATATCTGTTGGAAGGATAATACGAAAGCCCGTGTGTTCAATGCTGCACAAGATAATGCCTATAGAAAGACTACGTTGCCTAGAATTAGGTCTCAATTTGCAACATATGAGTACTACGCGAATAGACAGGAATTATAAAATAGAATCTTTTGAAGGTTAGAAAATTTGCAGCAATAGATATTGGCTCCAACGCCATAAGGTTACTCACACATAACGTGATTGAAGATAAGGGTAAAAAGACCCAATTTAGAAAAAGTGCCTTGGTTAGGGTTCCTGTAAGACTGGGTGAAGATTCGTTTACGGTTGGTGAAATATCAGAAGTAAACGAAACAAGGTTGATAAAAGCAATGAAAGCCTTTAAGCTTTTGATGGAAGTCGCTGGAGTGGAGAAATATAGAGCCTGTGCCACCTCTGCAATGAGAGAAGCGAATAACGGAAATGAGATTATAGAGAAGGTCTCCAAAGAATCTGGAATTCAAATTGATCTCATAGATGGTAAACAAGAAGCAGCTATAATAGCTTCAACAGACCTAAAGAATCTTATTACCAAGGATCAATCTTACTTGTATATTGATGTTGGTGGGGGTAGTACGGAATTTACCGTATTTTCTCAGGGCAAGATTCAAGTATCAAAGTCCTTTAAACTAGGTACGGTAAGGCTGTTAAATGATATGGTAAAGCCAGAAACTTGGAAAAAATTAGAAGAATGGATAAAGGTAAATTTAAAGGATAGGCCTAAAATATCTATAATCGGTTCTGGCGGTAACATCAACAAATTACATAAATTATCTGGTAGAAAAGAGGGTGAGCCATTATCGTATATTTGGTTGAATGCGCAATATCATTTTTTGGATAGCTTAAGTTATGATGATAGAATATCGGAACTGGGCTTAAATCCAGATAGGGCAGATGTAATAATACCGGCAACCAAAATTTTCCTTTCGGCTGCAAAATGGAGCGGTGCAAAAAAAATACATGTACCCAAAATAGGACTGTCCGATGGTATTATTAAAGATTTGTACAATTCTGAAAATAAGTAGATAGATATTTAACCGTGAATAGATTCTTTGGTTCCTAAATCTTTCATGATCTGGGCTTCGTATTCTAGAAGGCTGTCCCATTTTTTATTGACCTCTTCAAGATCCCCGTATTTACGTGCAAACTTTAAGAACATGGTATAATGACCTGCCTCGCTGACCATAAGTTTATGGTAGAAGTCCGCTAATTTTTTATCTTCCAACTCTTCAGAAAGTAGTCTAAAACGTTCGCAGCTTCTAGCCTCTATTAATGCCGCATAAAGTAAACGATGTACCAATTGTGTAGTTCTGCTTCCTCCTTTGGGGAAAAATTTGATCAACTCAATTACGTAGTCATCCTTTCTGTCTCTGCCTAATGTATTGCCGCGTTGTAAAATAAGGTCATGCACCATTTTAAAATGCCCCATCTCCTCTCTAGATAACGCGACCATTTCAGTAACAAGGTCGGTATATTCGGGAAAAGATACAATTAGGGATATTGCCGTACTAGCAGCTTTTTGCTCGCAATATGCATGGTCTGTTAATATTTCGTCTATATTTTTTTCGACAATATTCACCCATCTTGGATCTGTAGGTAGTTTTAATCCTAGCATAATTTTCTTTTTTTCAAAATTAGAAAGATTTTAAAGATCAAACGAATTTTAATCAAAAACCTAGGCGTCTTACTGCTGAATAATAATTATTTTTGAGATACCATCGATCAAACATCAAAATGCATAATAGACAGGATATTCAGAATATTTTAATCCAATACGGACCGGCAGAAAGTGTCGCTTGGTTAATGGGCAAAACTGAAAAGTTAGCTTTAGAAAAATCTTCAAAAGATTTGTTCATGGCTTACAGTTTAATAAATATGAAATTTGACGGTGTAGAACCACTAGTATTTAAAAGTCAAAAATGTAAAAGTGCATATTACTTTAGCGAACATAAAGCCAATGTTTTGGAAATAGCGCGAATTTTTTTGTTGTCAGAAGTACTCTCACAAGATTTGGATTTCTTTACGCCTAAAATAGCAAATATCATTCAGGTGGCTGATACTGGAGAGCTAAAGACCTTTTTAAAATATTTGATATTACTGCCAAACCCAGAAGCTTATAAGAATGCGGCAGTAGAAGCTTTGAGAACGAACATAGCTACTGTTTTTGATGCCATATCAATGAACAATCCATATCCGGCTGAATATTTCAATGATCAACAATGGAATCAAATGTATTTAAAAGCCGCATTTATGGAGCGTGACCTTTCAAAAATAGAATCTGTGGACGAAAGGGCAAATGAAGATTTAGCTAGAATAATATCCGATTATGCACATGAAAGATGGGCTGCAGGCAGAAAAATAGATCCATTGTTCTGGAGACCTGTTTCAAAATTTTTAAATGAGCAGCTTTTAGGTGATATGAAGACCTTACTTAACAGTAGTGATGTTGTAGAAAATTTAGCCGGAGCTCTTTGCTGTTATTATTCAGAAAACGAAAAAGCCCTTGCGCTATTAAATGGAAAGCCAGAGCTAAAACATAAAATTGCCGACGGGCACACCACTTGGAATACGATAAAACAACATTAGAATGGAAGATAAAATGATGATTATAGATCCGCATGTACACATGACTTCAAGAACGACCGATGATTATGAAGCTATGGCTGCTGCGGGGGTTGTTGCGATTATAGAGCCTTCATTTTGGCTTGGTCAGCCTAGAACCCAAGTAGGGTCTTTTCAGGATTACTTTAGTAGTTTGGTAGGTTGGGAGCCATTTAGGGCCAGCCAATTCGGAATTAAACATTACTGTACAATTGGTTTAAATTCCAAAGAAGCTAATAACGAAGCTTTGGCTGAACAAGTAATAGAATTATTGCCTTTATACTTACATAAAGAGAATGTAGTTGCTATTGGGGAAATAGGATATGATGATCAAACACCTGCAGAGGATAAGTTTTTTAGAATGCAGCTAGATATGGCCAAAGAACTTAACATGACCGTACAGGTGCATACACCACACCGAGATAAAAAAGCAGGAACCATAAAGAGTATGGAGGTTTGTTTGGAACATGGTTTGGACCCATCGAACGTTATAATAGATCATAATAATGAAGAAACCGTAAAAGAGGTTCTTGACCGTGGTTTTATTGCTGCTTTTACCATTTATCCTAAAACAAAAATGGGCAACGAGCGTATGGTAGAAGTTGTTAAGAAGTATGGAAGTGATAATATTATAGTGGATAGTTCTGCAGATTGGGGTGTGAGTGACCCTTTAGCAGTGCCAAAAACAGCATCCTTAATGTTGAAAAGAGGTATAGCTTTAGAAGATGTTAGAAAAACCTGCTATCAAAATGCCTTGGATGCTTTTAGTAAAAATGGTAAAATGAAAGAAGCACATTGGTTACAACCGGATAGTATTAATCAATCACAGCTTTTTAACGATAATAGTGTTCTTAGAGGGCAAAAACCTCGTATTGACGAAGATCAAATCATTTAACAAATGAAAGAGAAGTTAATGGGTTTTGCCCGTTTGGCAAGACCTGCGAATTTGCCAACTGCCGCAGCGGATATAATGGCGGGATTCGCTATTGCCTTGTATCTAAAGAACATCGTTGTAATTGATTTTTTAAAGGAGCATAATGTTGATCTTTTGCTATTGGTAATTTCATCTGTAAGTTTATATGCAGGCGGTGTGGTATTTAACGATGTTTTCGATGCAGATCTAGATGCGGTCGAAAGACCGGAGAGGGCAATTCCAAGCGGACTTGTGCCCAAAAAGGAAGCTATTTATTTTGGGACAATTCTCATGCTGATCGGTATAACA
This sequence comes from Maribacter huludaoensis, assembly GCF_029350945.1. Taxonomy (GTDB): domain Bacteria; phylum Bacteroidota; class Bacteroidia; order Flavobacteriales; family Flavobacteriaceae; genus Maribacter; species Maribacter huludaoensis. Next base: position 139,091 of record NZ_JARKMS010000004.1, read on the forward strand.
TTGGCATTTAAAACTACTGTATTATCAGGTTTAATATCCGTTGCTCTGACTATGGCAATCTTAACTTATGATGGCTATTTTAAGAAATTTAATTTTTTCGGACCCTTAAATATGGGGATTTGCCGTGGATTAAACCTTCTAATGGGTATGTCTATTCTGGGAAGTTTAGATCAGTGGTACATTTCATTGGTTCCTGTAGTTTATATTTTTGCCATTACTTTGATAAGTAGGGGCGAGGTGCATGGCAACAATAAAAAGCACATTGTATGGGCGGGTATTTTGTATGCATTGGTTATAACTTCTATATTGTTCACGGTAATGTGGCAAACTTCTCAAATTTTAGCTATAGTTCCATTTTTATTTTTGTTTGGGTATTTGATTTTTAAGCCCTTGATTAAGGCATATAAAGAAAATTCGCCTAAAAATATTAAAAGTGCGGTAATGGGTGGTGTTTTGTCGCTAGTAGTAATGAACGCTTGTTGGGTGGCCGGTTTTTCTAATTGGTATTTGGCATTGGTCGTTTTATTATTGTTACCATTATCCATGCTTTTGTCAAAATTATTTGCAGTAACATAAAATGAATATGCAATTACAACCTATAAAACAGTCTTTTCAAGTACAGTATGATTATCAATTATATTTTACTTCTGGACTATTTGCTTTAGAAAATCCTTTATTCGCAAATCTTATTTCGGATTATAAAGATTTTGGGCCAGTTAAACTTCTCTTTGTGTTGGATGACGGAGTTAAAAATCATCATCGAGCTCTAGTAAGCCAAATTGAAAATTATTGCAATAAACATAAGCAAACTATAAAATATACCGACACTTTAGTGTTGCCAGGGGGAGAACGAGTAAAGAATAGTGATAAGGCTATTGAAACAGTTTTAAAAGGGGTAAACGATAATAAAATTTGTCGTCATTCTTTTGTGGTAGTCATTGGTGGTGGTGCTGTAATTGATATGGTCGGTTATGCGGCAGCTATAGCACATAGAGGCGTTAAATTGATAAGAATACCTACAACGGTATTATCACAGAACGATTCTGCAGTAGGGGTAAAGAACAGTGTAAATGCATTTAAGAAAAAAAATTTTTTAGGAACATTTGCACCGCCGTTCGCCATAATTAACGACAGTGATTTTCTTGAAACCTTAGAACAGCGCGATTGGATTTCCGGAATTTCCGAAGCCATTAAAGTGGCATTGATCAAGGATAAAACTTTTTTTAAATATATTGCCGATAATGCAGTTGCATTAAAAAATAGGGAAATGGAGCCCATGCAGTATGTTATTTACAAATGTGCCGAAATGCACATGCATCATATTGCACAAGGTGGAGACCCATTTGAATCAGGATCGTCTAGACCTCTGGATTTTGGGCATTGGGCTGCACATAAAATGGAATTCATGACCAATTATGAGTTGCGACATGGTGAAGCTGTAGCTAAAGGCATCGCATTAGATGTTACCTATGCGCAGTTAGTTGGATTGATTTCTGAAGAGGATTTACAGCACATTTTGGATGTAATGATCGCTATTGGTTTTGATTTATCACTCCCGGTGCAGAGCAATGATGAAATTGAGCAGTTATTAAACGGTATAGAAGAGTTTAGAGAGCATTTAGGGGGACAATTAACAATAACCCTTATTTCTGATTTGGGCGTAAAGCACGACGTACATACTATTGATATGGAGTTAATGTCCAAAGCCATTACTAAACTTAATCATCAATTCGCATTAAATTAAATGCAATGCAACTGAAAAAAAACTATCACCTAACATATTGTACAAACATTCACCCTGGGCAAGATTGGAAAAATACTTTTGAAAGTATTGAGCATCATGTGCTAGGTATCAAAAAAGAAGTTTCAAAGAATCAAGCTTTTGGTTTAGGACTGCGTCTATCAAATAAAGCCAGCGAAGAGCTTGACATGGGCAATAATTTGACCGACTTTAAAAAGTGGTTAAATGATAATGATTTGTACGTGTTTACAATGAATGGTTTTCCTTATGGAAATTTTCATGACGAGCGTGTAAAAGATTTGGTACATGCGCCAGACTGGACTACAGATGACCGCTTAAATTATACCAAAAGACTGTTTCGTCAACTTTCAGAATTAATTCCCGCGGGATTGAACGGCGGAATTTCAACATCTCCAATCACTTATAAATACTGGCATAAGACCCTTTCGGAAACAAAAAATGCATTTGAAGCCGGTGCTAAGAATATGCTTGAAGTTGCCAAGCAATTGTTCAAAATTGAACAAGATACAGGAAACTATTTGCATATGGATATTGAACCTGAACCAGATGGTTTGCTAGAAAATAGCGATGAGGTTTTGTTGTTTTATTCGGATTACTTGGTTCCTATAGGTAGAGCTTATTTTAAGCAGGAATTAGATTTAAATGCAGATGAAGCAGAATCTTTAATTAAAAAATATATTACAGTTTGTTATGATGTTTGCCATTTTTCATTGGCCTATGAGGAGCCGACCGTTACATTTGCAAAGTTTAAGGCGAATGATATTAGGGTAGGAAAAATTCAAATAAGTGCCGCGTTGAAAATTCTTTTCAATAGTACCGATGATGAACGTATTTGGGAAGAACTTTCACAATTTAATGAGCCTACCTATTTACATCAGGTAACCGAAAAAGTAGACGGAAAGGTTAAGACATATAGTGATTTGCCTTTGGTATTGGAAGGGGAAAGAAATCACACGGAACTTAGAGCACATTATCATGTTCCTATTTTTTTAGAAAAATATGGCAAGTTGTTTTCAACGCAAGATCATATTCTAAAAACGATGGAATATTTAGAAACTGATCCTATATCGGAACATCTAGAAATAGAAACTTATACATGGGATGTGCTTCCGGCAGATTTAAAACAGGATTTATCGGTATCAATAATACGAGAACTAGAGTGGCTTAAGTCACACATGTAAAATATGAAGAAAACGGTTGTCATAAATGTAGTTGGGTTAACAAAACGATTGATAGGTGAACATACACCGTTTATAAAATCATTTTTAGAGAGAGGGCAGGCATCATACATAGAGCCTGTGCTACCTGCCGTTACATGTGCTGTACAATCTACCTATGTAACCGGTAAATGGCCATCTGAACATGGTATAGTTGGTAATGGTTGGTATTTTAAAGATGAGTGTGAAGTAAAGTTTTGGAGACAGTCTAACAAACTGGTAGAACAACCAAAAATATGGGACGATCTCAAAGAAAAATACCCCAATTTTACCTGTGCCAACCATTTTTGGTGGTACAATATGTATAGCAACGTTGATTTTAGTATTACGCCAAGACCTAATTATTTGGCAGATGGTAGAAAAATTCCAGATGTATATTCTTATCCTGCTGAATTAAGGGACGAAATGCAAAGTACTTTAGGAACATTTCCGCTCTTTGAATTCTGGGGGCCAAAAACTACCATCAACTCATCTAAATGGATCGCAAATGCAGCTTTGTTGACGGATAAGAAACATAATCCTAATCTAACATTGATTTATTTACCCCATTTAGATTACAACTTACAACGTTATGGTCTTGATTTTAAAATAATTTCTAAGGATTTAAATGAAATAGATGCTGTGGTAAAACAATTGGTACAACATTATGAGTCTTTGGACACCAGGGTGATACTTCTTTCCGAGTATGGAATTACAAATGTAAACAAGCCAATTCATCTCAATAGAATTTTAAGAAAAGAAGGATATATAGCCATACGTGAAGAGCGTGGACTGGAGCTTTTAGATGCCGGAGCAAGTGATGCTTTTGCTGTTGCAGATCATCAAATTGCCCATGTGTATTGCAAAAATGAAAAAGATATTGGTAAGATAGCTGCATTGATAAAAGCAGTTGAAGGTGTGGAGAAAGTTTTATATGGAGATGATTTAAAAGACTACCACATTGATCACGACCGCTGTGGTGATATTGTAGTAGTAGCTGATAAAGATTCTTGGTTCACATATTACTTCTGGTTAGATGATGCCAAGGCACCTGATTATGCCAGAATGGTGGATATTCATAAAAAACCAGGTTATGATCCAGTTGAAATGATGACTGATCCAAAAGATAAATTGGTTATGGCAAAAGTTGCCGGAAAGCTCATAAAGAAAAAATTGGGTTTTAGAACAGTGATGGATATTATACCAATTGATGCCAGTTTAATAAAGGGTTCTCACGGTCGTTTGACTGAAGATCAAGAAGATTTTCCAATCTTTATAAGCAATTATGTAACTGGTGATAACGATCAGAGAATTAGTGCAGTACAAGTGCGTGATCTTATTGAAGATCACTTATTAAACTAAATTCAAATGAATCTATTATTTAAGATATTAGGCTACGTTTTTGCATTGTTATTTACTGTGGGTGCAGTCTTGCAGTACAATGATCCAGACTCTTTACATTGGATCGTTATTTACGGAACTGCCGCTGTGGTATCGTTATTATTTGCGTTAAATAAGATAGGATATATTGTGCCGTTAGTTTTAGGAGTACTTGCGTTTATTGGTTTTGTATATCTATATCCTACAAATTTCCAAGGATTTGATTTAACTGATGGAGACATTGTTACTGTAGAATTGGGGAGAGAGGCTTTTGGACTTCTAATAATTTCAATAGTGCTATTGGTGTTTGCTTTTTTAAGCAAGAAAAGATTACAGGAATAAATCGAATTCCTGCCTCAATAAATCTATTACCGGATTTTTTTCTCTTAACTTCTCGTATTTCTCTTCAGGTGTAAAAGCAAACTTTGTTGCGGTGGTTTCATTTACCTTAATGTCTAAATGAATGAAGTGGTTGTTCAGCTTAGCACGTAGATACTCCATTAATTCGAACTGTTCACGTTCTATTTCCTTTTTCATGGTGCTGTTAGGTAGCTCTAAATAAATAGCGAAACCTTCTTTTAATTTTGGAACGTCTGAGTGTAGGTTAGATGCTAGAATTTTTTGACCTTTCTTATCAATGATTTCTATAAAGTTTGCCCAATGTTTACGTAGTTCTTCTTCTGTAAAATTCTCTTTAGGCAAATTATTTTCGTCAATAACGACCTCGATTTTATTGAGTTCGTGCTGTTTTTTAGCATTTAAGCTAGAAATTGAAAGGCCTGACACCCGTTTTGTAGGCCTATTGATAATAGGTTTTTTAGCATCGGTACTTATTTCTGCAGACGTTGAGGTCACAACCTTTTTTTCAGGATCATAAGTTTTTACCGGTGCAACTTCTTTTTCAATATTTCCTACAGCAGATTTGAATTCAACCTGTGCATCGGTAGTTTCGTTTATAGAACTTGTTTTTTTAGGAATATCGGTTTGGGTTACGGCAGGTTGATTTCCGGTAACCGGTTTAACATCGGATTCTTTTTTTGATGTTCTTGGTACTTGATTGTAAAATGCCGAGGGAGCAATAAAATCAACAGTCTTATTGTTAAGGGCTACGGATTCAGGATTTTTTTTTTCTCCATCAAAATTGATAGAGGCAAGTTTCATAAGTGTAAGTTCAACAAGTAAGCGCTGATTTTTGCTTGTTTTATATTTTAGATCGCAGTCGTTTGAAATTTCCAATCCTTTAAGCAGGAAGGAGGGAGCGGTCTTTTTACTCTGGTCTCTATATAATTGTTGTGCAGCTTCGCCAACTTCCAATAAGTTGATGGTGTCAGGATGTTGGCAAACCATTAAATCCCTAAAATGGGAGGCAAGGCCAGATATAAAATGATGCCCGTCAAAACCAAGTGATAGGGTTTTGTTGAACAACAATAATAACCCTGGTATATTATGCTCTAATATTAAGTCTGTTGCCTCAAAATAAGTATCGTAGTCTAAGACATTTAAGTTTTCGGTTACCGCTTTACGCGTAAGTTCTGAACCGGAAAAACTTACTACCCTATCAAAAATGGACAAGGCATCTCGCATGGCACCATCAGCCTTTTGGGCTATGATATGTAGTGCATCATCTTCGGCATTGACACCTTGGCTTTCGGCAATATATTTTAAATACTCGGCAGCATCTTTGACCGTAATTCTTTTAAAATCAAAAATTTGACATCTAGAAAGAATAGTAGGTATTATTTTATGCTTTTCTGTTGTGGCCAAGATGAAAATAGCATGCTTTGGTGGCTCTTCTAGGGTTTTTAGAAATGCATTAAAAGCAGATTGGGATAACATGTGTACCTCATCAATAATATATACTTTGTATTTACCAACTTGTGGCGGTATACGAACTTGATCGATAAGGTTACGAATGTCGTCTACCGAGTTGTTAGAAGCGGCATCAAGTTCAAAAATATTAAAGGCAAAATCTTCATTTTCCTTTTCGGTACCATCAGAATTTATCTGTTTTGCCAAAATACGGGCACAGGTAGTTTTACCCACACCTCTTGGTCCGCAGAATAATAAAGCTTGTGCCAAGTGATTTTGGTCTATTGCATTTTGTAAGGTATTGGTTATAGATTGCTGGCCCACAACATCTTTAAATGTTTGGGGTCTATACTTTCTGGCCGATACAATAAATGGTTCCAAAATGTTATCTCTGATTAAACTTATACAAATATAAATATAGCCTTTAATTATAGCGAGAATTAAGAAAAGAGATCATCTATAGTTATCAACAATTGCCTTACATTTGCGCACAGCAGGCCACCTTATCGCTGCCAAGTAATTGGGAGAGGAAAGTCTGGACACCATAGTGCAGTATAGCGGGTAACGCCCGTCCGCAGAGATGTGAGGACAAGTGCAACAGAAAGCAAGTACAGTTAGGCTGTAGTGAAACCAGGTAAACTCTATACGGTGAAACGTCATGTAAATCGGTGTTTGAGGGCTGCACGCCCAAATCGAAGGGTAGGCGGTTAGAGCTTAGGGGTAACCCTTTGCCTAGATAAATGATAAGGAATTCTGATTTTTCAGAATACAGAATCCGGCTTATGGCCTGCTTTTTTATTAAGATAGTAAATCTTTAATTTACCTAATGTAAAAAACCTTGAGCATAGTCGACGGTTTTTTACACTTTAATAATTGGGTCTATGCTTTTAGAATTTACTTTTCAAAAAAGCTAAAAACACTTCCGCCGTATTTTCTAGAATTTTTATAGTGGGGAAATTCGGCCAAACTAGTTCTGTTGGAATGTTCTATAATCAATACCCCATCTTCCAGAAGAAGGTCATTTTCAAAAACCAGTTGTGGCAGTTTTTCAAAATCGGCTAATTCCATATCATAAAAAGGATCTGCAAATATAATATCGAATTTTTCGGTATTTCTTTGTAGAAAGGTAAATACATCACTCTTTAAAGTGCGAATATCCATATCTAGCATTTCAACCGTTTTATCAATAAATTGTATGCATCCGGAGTGAGCATCAATAGCGAGTATATCATCAACGCCCCTAGAAGAGAATTCGTAACTTATATTACCGGTACCTGCAAAAAGATCAAGGACTTTAATGTCTGGAAAATAATAGCTATTATTTAAAATATTGAACAAGCTCTCTTTGGCCATATCTTTCGTGGGCCTAACAGGTAGTTTTTTAGGAGCCATTAGGTTACGTCCTTTATGTTTTCCAGATATGATGCGCATTATATAGTATTGATAAGGGTGAAATCTATGGAGCCTGATGAAGGTTCTCCAAGTTTTAATAGTTGGGCCGCCGATGGTTCAAAAATGCTTATATGTTGAATGTAATTATAGCAAAGTTGAAAAGTTTCGTCGTCTTCTTCAATATCCCCAAATAATTTTACAATTACGTTTTTAGGGTCTAGTTCCAATTGTTCAATTACAAAAAGTAAGTAATAGGCAAAGTCTTCTTTTGTCTGATATTTAAAACTATTGTACAATAGTAGTTTACGCTGGTTTAGAACCGTAATATCCAGTTGATCCTTATTCACATGTACAAAACACGTAATCTCTTGGTTTTGTGTTTGGTTGTTTAATAAAGATTGCAATAATACCGTGCCATTATGCATAAAATCAAACTCCCCAAAAAGATCATAGATATAGTTGTTAATGTTTACATAGGGTACATATACATTAACTAGATCATGGTTTTCTACCTCGTCATAAGCTAAAACATCATTAGCCAATACCTTGGTGTTAAATTTTAGGTATTCATTTAAATGATCTGTATTGAACAAAGATTTTGGGACCAGGCCAAAAAGGGTATTTCTATGAACGGCTACCACTTCATCAAACTGCATGTTTTCAATATCATGCCTTTGAAAAAGCTTTTCCAATTCATCTTTAGCGGTCATTGGATTTTTTTCTTCAGAAAAATCAATTCTGTCAGAAATCAACAATTTTTGCGAAACAGTGTCTGCTACACAAAAAGAAAGTCCATTCAAGCTAACCTGAATGGACAATTTTTTAAAACTTTTATCCGCTATGTTTAAGCTACTATTGTTTAACTTTTTTGTCATATATGGAAGGCCAGTTACCGCTTGTACTAACTTCGTCTAAAGAACCTACGTAAATTGATGGTCCATTTACTTCTTCTACACTTAATGCAGCTTTTTCACGAGATAACAAATCTTTTGGCTGATCATAAAGAACAACATCTTTGTCCACTTTTGCTTCAAAAACAGGAGCTTTGTAGCCACTCTTTTCAACAAAACCAGCTTTCATCGTAAATTTTTCACCATTTGCTGCGGTAGGTACGTCCATTAAGGTTTTGTATCTGGTATCCGCTTTAAAAAGTGAATCTTTTACAGAAACTGTCCCTAAAGTATCAATGATCTTAACTTCTTTCAGCATATCTATACCGTAAGCTTTATCAAACTCCATAAAAGAAGAATCTCTTTGTTGTGTAATAACATATTTACCAGTGTCGATAAAACGAATAAGACTATTGAAGTCATTGGCGTATTTACCGTTTACGGTTTTATAAGCTTCTTGAGAGTTTTTAATATCTTTCAATTTGGCAATAACCTGCGAATAACGCTCTATTTTTACTTCTTTAAATTTGATTGGTCCAGTAATGGAGTTGTAAATAAAGTATCCTAAAGCGATACATCCAATCCAAAGTACAATTTGTATAATGGTCTTCATTTCGTATGTGTTATTTTTATTTAGTGGTCTTCACAAATCTACAATTTTTTTTTAATCGTAAAAGTTTTTAGGCTAAAAATCATCTTTATCTTTGAAGGCACATGAAACCAACAACACCCGCATCATTCTATAGTATACTAGAAAACAAATTTCCTCATACACCAACTGCCACACAATCAGTGGCTTTGCAAAAATTGGCGGAGTTTACCCTTTCAACGGTCAAAGATGAAGTTTTTTTATTAAAAGGTTACGCAGGTACTGGTAAAACTACTTTAATAGGTACTTTGGTTAATAGTTTATGGAAGGTTCAAAAGAAAGCTGTGCTTATGGCACCAACTGGTAGAGCGGCAAAAGTGATGTCAAATTATTCAAAAACACAGGCATTTACCATCCATAGAAAAATTTATTTTCCCAAGAAGCAGAGCGGTGGTGGGGTGCAGTTTGTTATGGCACCTAATAAGCATAGGGACACTTTGTTCATTGTTGATGAGGCATCAATGATACCGGATACCGCGGCCGATTCTAAATTATTTGAAAACGGATCTTTATTAGATGATTTAATGATGTTCGTTTATTCTGGTCACAAATGTAAGTTGTTGTTAATAGGCGATACTGCACAATTACCTCCGGTGCATTTGGTATTGAGTCCGGCTCTGGACGGTGATAAACTTTCTTTAAATTATAATAAAGAAGTGGTTCGTTTAGAATTAAATGAAGTAGTAAGGCAAGCTGGCGATTCAGGAATTCTGGCAAATGCTACCTTATTAAGGGAGCAGTTGCAAAGTGAATTTTTTGAAGACTTTAAATTTGATGTTGATCCGTTTACCGATATAGTAAGATTAATAGACGGTAATGAGATTCAAGAAGCCATTGATAGCTCGTATTCGGAAAACGGAAAAGAAGAAACTGCATTTATCGTCCGCTCCAATAAACGGGCAAATCTTTATAATCAAAATATTAGGGAACGAATTTTATTTCTTGAAAACGATATTGCCGTAGGCGATTTTATGATGGTGGTCAAGAATAACTATTATTGGTTGAAACCAAGTTCCGAGGCTGGATTTATAGCGAACGGAGATATCATAGAGGTTCTTGAAATATATGATATTAAGGAAATTTACACTTTTAAGTTTGCTGAGGTCAAGGTTAAAATGGTCGATTATCCGAATATGGCACCATTTGAAACCGTTTTGTTACTTGATACTATTACGGCAGAATCGCCTTCATTGTCTTATGAAGATGGTAATAGGTTGTATCAAGAAGTAATGAAAGATTTTGCGCATGAAAGTTCTAAGTATAAGAAATTTTTGGGTGTAAAGAATAACAAATATTTTAATGGGTTACAGGTGAAATTCTCTTATGCCATAACCTGTCATAAATCTCAAGGAGGGCAGTGGAATACCGTTTTTGTGGAACAGCCATATTTGCCCAATGGTATAGATAAAGAATATCTGCGTTGGTTGTATACCGCGGTGACCAGGGCCAAGAGCAAGTTGTATCTTATTGGTTTTAAGGACGATTTTTTTCTTGATTAAGAAAAGGTTATTTTAGTGATTATTGAAGCAGTAAAAAATGTTTAGCAAACGGTACATATAATATGACAACAGATACGGTATTAAGTATATTTTTAGGGGTAGGTCTAGCGGCATCTGTAGGTTTTAGGGTTTTTTTGCCATTGTTCGCTTTGAGCTTGGCTTCTTATTTTGGAGTATGGGAACTAAATGACAATTGGCAATGGATAGGAAGTTTTGTGGCCGTATTGACTTTGGGTGTAGCTACATTTTTAGAAATATTCGCCTATTTCATTCCTTGGTTCGATAATTTATTGGATAGTATTGCAGTGCCTTTGGCAGCAATTGCGGGTACAGCGGTAATGGTTTCAACGGTAGCGGATTTAGATCCGGTAATAACCTGGTCATTGGCCATTATAGCCGGTGGCGGTACTGCCACGGCCATAAAAGGAGCAGGTGCAACAGGTAGGTTGGCATCTACTGCCACAACAGGCGGTTTGGCAAATCCTGTGATTACTACGGTAGAGACAGGTACTGCTGCAGTGGTATCGGTCGCGTCAATATTTGCACCTATCTTAGCGGCAGTTTTGGTCATTATCATCTTAGTTGTCATTTTTAGGATATACAGAAGCTTACGACCAAAGGCAAAAACATAAAATAAAAGTAGTTGAAGAAAATAGCAATGATACCTGCTCGTTATGCGGCATCTAGATTTCCTGCAAAATTAATGCAAGATCTAGCTGGTAAACCGGTCATTTTAAGAACATACCAAGCTGCGGTACACACCAAATTGTTTGATGAAGTTTATGTAGTTACGGATAGCGATGTAATCTATGATACTATTACTAATGCGGGCGGCTTGGCTATCATGAGTCAAAAAGAGCATGATTGTGGTAGTGATCGCATTGCGGAAGCGGTGATGCAAATGGATGTGGATATTATAGTTAATGTGCAAGGTGATGAACCATTTACAGATAGAGAGAGTTTGGAAGGTGTAATGAAGGTTTTTGAAGATGATATTCACAAAGAAATAGATTTGGCTTCTCTAATGGTCAAGATAACGGATGAAGAGGAAATAAATAATCCGAATACCGTAAAAGTTATAGTTGATAATAGAGACTTTGCATTGTATTTTTCAAGGTCGCCCATACCTTACCCAAGAGCAAAAAGTGATCAGACCATATATTATAAGCATAAAGGTATTTACGCTTTTAGAAAAAGTGCCTTAATGGATTTTCAGCGGTTGCCCATGTTACAATTAGAAGCGACCGAGAAAATTGAAGCAATACGTTATTTGGAATATGGCAAGAAGATTAAAATGGTAGAAACCAATGTTCAGGGCATAGAAATTGATACTCCTGAAGACCTAAAGAAAGCCCAAGCAGCATGGAAATAGATTTTGAAGGAATAAATGTTATCGGTTTTGATGCAGATGATACCTTATGGGTAAATGAGACCTATTTTAGAGATACTGAAGATAAGTTTGCCAATTTATTGGAGAAGTATGAAACTAAGAATAAAATTGATCAAGAGCTTTTTAGAACAGAAATAAAGAATTTAGATCTATATGGATATGGCATAAAAGGCTTTATGCTATCTATGATAGAATGTGCTTTAGAACTTTCAAATAATCAGATTTCATCAAAAACTATCGGAGCGCTTTTAGAGCTGGGGAAGGAAATGATAACGCAGCCTGTAGAATTATTGGATGGGGTGGAAGATGTATTAAAAAGTTTGAAGGATAAATACCGGTTAATTGTCTTGACAAAAGGAGATCTTTTAGATCAAGAAAGAAAATTGGAACGATCAGGTTTGTCCCAATATTTTCATCATGTAGAAGTGTTGAGCGATAAAAAGGAAAAGAATTACAGTGATTTGTTAGAACATTTACAAATAAAGCCAAGCGAGTTTTTAATGATAGGAAATTCATTAAAATCTGATGTTTTGCCTTTAGTGGAAATAGGAGCGCGAGCAGTTCATGTTCCTTTTCATACAACATGGCAGCATGAAGAGGTTACAGGTGTGGTAGAGAATAAAGGATATACTACAATGAGTTCATTGGTAGATATTTTGAAGCATGTTTAATGACTATGGAGGTGAATAAAAAGATGGCGAAAGAAAATATACCCACTAAGGCTACACAAGAGTTCCGTAACTTTCCTATGGTACCCAGGGTGGTCTATGGCAAAGGAAGTTTTGATACCCTAGGTGATATTTTGATGCCAAAGAGAAAACACTCAGAAGCACCCATGATTTATTTGGTCGATGATGTTTTTGAAAACGCAGACCTTATAAATAGAATACCAAATATCTTTTGTGACCAGATTGTATTGATATCTGCCGAAGAAGAGCCAAAAACAGAACAAGTGGACGCTCTTGTTAAAATGATACGGGAGAAGTACACTGAAATGCCATCAGGCATTATTGGCATCGGTGGCGGTACTTTGCTAGACCTGGCAAAGGCGGTTGCTATCATGCTTACCAACAAAGGTAGTGCATCAGATTACCAAGGATGGGATTTGGTAAATAAACAAGCTATCTATCACGTAGGTATACCAACTATAAGCGGCACAGGAGCAGAAGTCTCAAGGACAACGGTCTTAATGGGGCCCGAAAAAAAATTAGGGATAAACTCGGACTATACCACTTTTGATCAGGTCTTGTTAGATCCAGATTTAACCAAAGGAGTATCAAAAGAACAATGGTTTTATACTGGTATGGATTGTTTTATACATTGTATAGAATCGCTAAATGGAACATTTTTAAATGCCTTTAGCCAAAGTTATGGCGAGAAATCGTTAGAACTTTGTAAAGAGGTTTTTTTAGAAGATTTGGAAGAATCGGATAGTAGAGAGAAGCTAATGATGGCATCTTGGCATGGTGGTATGAGCATAGCCTATTCACAGGTGGGTGTAGCACATGCCATGAGTTATGGTCTAGGTTACGTTTTAGGTGTAAAACATGGCATAGGCAATTGTCTTGTTTTTCAATATTTAGAGGAGTTTTATCCAGAAGGAGTATTATTATTTAATAAGATGCTCAAAAAGCATGATATAGAATTGCCAAAAGGAATTTGCGCAAACCTGTCAGACGGCGAAATGGACACCATGATTACCGTTGCTATGGGTATGGAACCGCTATGGGAAAATGCCTTAGGTGAGGACTGGAAGTCCACAATTACCCCCGAAAAGCTTAAAGCTATTTATCAAAAAATATAGTTTATTTCAATTATTTATTTAGTAGTATTTCTCAATTAGGGGAATCTACAATCATATTATATGCAACAATTAGCAAAATTTATATATTTTAAAATTTTAGGATGGAAATTGAACGGAGCCTTTCCTTCCCATCTTGATAAATTTGTGGCTATCGTAGTGCCGCATACCAGTTGGTGGGATTTCCTCTTAGGATTGTTAATTCGTGCAGTCTGGCAAGAAGAAATTAATTTTGTTGGCAAGAAGAGTTTATTCAAACCTCCTTTTGGTTGGTTTTTTCGATGGACAGGTGGTGCACCAATAGATCGTACTAAAACCAATGATACCGTAAAAGCTACAGCGGAGATATTCAGTGAACGAAAAAAGTTCAGATTAGCGCTATCACCGGAAGGTACCAGAAAAAAAGTAGAAAAATGGAAAACAGGTTTCTACTACATTGCTAAAACCGCCAATGTACCTATTGTATTAGTAGCGTTTGACTACGGCAAAAAAGAAATAAAATTATCAGAACCTCTTATCCCAACAGAAGATAAAGAAGCCGACTTCAAAAAATATCATGCTTTTTTTGAAGGAGTGGAGGGGAAGTATTGATGAATTCATTTTTGTATTCTAATCTTATAAACAAAAAAAAGGAGACCAAATAGGTCTCCTTTTTTTATAGAATATGTAAAGTTTATTCTTGCATAGAGTGATATACATTTTGTACATCATCGTCCTCTTCTAATTTTTCTAGCAGCTTTTCAACATCTGCGGCTTCTTCTTCGTTAAGTGCTTTTGTCACTTGTGGTATACGTTCAAAGCCTGAAGATAAAATTTCTATTTCACGGTTTTCCAATTCTTTCTGTAGAGCGCCAAAACTCTCAAAAGATCCGTAAATTAATATTCCGTCATCATCAACAAATACCTCTTCTGCACCAAAATCGATCAATTCCAGTTCCAATTCTTCTGGGTCAATACCTTCCGCTGGAATGCGAAAGTTGCAAGTATGATCAAACATGAATTCAACAGAACCTGATGTGCCTAGGTTACCGTTACATTTGTTAAAGTAACTTCTAACATTGGCGACAGTTCTAGTATTATTGTCGGTAGCAGTTTCTACTAAAACAGCTATTCCGTGAGGGGCATAACCTTCAAAAAGAACTTCTTTGTAATCTCCAAGACTTTTGTCACTTGCTCTCTTTATTGCACGCTCAACATTGTCCTTTGGCATGTTGACCGATTTGGCATTTTGTATAACTGCTCTTAGTCTTGAATTGGAATCTGGATCCGGTCCGCCTTCTTTTACGGCCATTACAATATCTTTGCCTATACGTGTAAACGCTTTGGACATTGCGGACCATCTTTTCATTTTACGTGCTTTTCTAAACTCAAAAGCTCTTCCCATGGTATATTATTTTTAACAAATGTACAAAAACGGTCAATGTTCAGAAATCATAAAATGAATTTCATGAATGCCATTTTTAACTATTTTTATCGGTTATTAAAATTCACTCTCTATTATGTCTTCAATTGTTCTTGCTAGAACAAAATCTTTTTCAGTAACGCCGTTGGCATCATGAGTGTTTAAACGAATATTTAAGGTGTTGTACACATTGCTCCAATCTGGGTGATGACCTTGGGCTTCGCATTCAAATGCAATTCTTGTCATTACAGAAAATGCTTCTTTAAAATTTTTAAATTCAAAAGTGGTTTCTATGGCTCCATCCACATATTCCCATCCGTCTAGTTGACCCAAATAGTCCGCTATTTGCTGATCCGTAAATTTTTCCATTTCTTTCATAATTGTTATTAATTTAAAACATGATGGTCAATAATTTCCTGAAAGTTAAATTGTAAATTTTTAGGTAAGGTATAGGTCTTTGGCAAAACAGCCAAATATCTATCCTCATTGGTAGTATACACCCTTTTTATAATAGGATTAAAATTACCGACACGCTCTAATATTTCTTTTATAAAATCTTCATGATGAGTAAGGTCATTGCTGCCTAAGTGATAAATACCCGTTTTATTTCTATTTATAAGGTAGTGAATTTGTTGCGTTAACTTGTCATCATTGGTAACATTCAATATCAAATTAGGAAACACTTCTACCGGTTCATTTTCTAGGATGGCCTTTTTCATATCCCTAACCCTTGGAGAACTGTTGCCAAACACCATAGGTACCCGTAGTATTGCCATTTTGTTTTTTGGTAACCTAAGTAGCATATTCTCAATTTTAATTTTAAGTCTGCCATAAATGCTTTCGGATAAAGTCTTGTCCAGTTCGTAAGATGGATACTTGCTATATGCATCAAAAACATTGGCAGAAGAAATAAAGAATATCTTGCAGTCCTCTTTTAAAACATATTCTACAATATGATTATGGGCAATGACCAAAGCGGCAAAATTTCCCCTAACGGCTGAAATGATTACTTGTGGCTTAATTTCTTCTAAAATTTCAACGATATCGTCTTCTTCAAGGTTATAATGTACAAATTGCTTGTTTGAGGAAAATGAATTCGCGGCATGGCAATAGGTACCATAGGTATCGAAATAATTACAAAGTTCCTTGTAAATTGCATTACCTATGAATCCGCTTCCGCCAAGAATCAATATTTTTTTAGAGTCTAATTTCAAAAAATAGAAAGTTCTGTATCTGTAGTTAATTTTTCTAGGGCTAGCATTCCTAATTTGGAATTCCCTTTGGCATTGAGTCCTGGAGACCATGTGGCTACACAGAATTTATTTGGTAGCAATGCTACAATGCCACCGCCAACGCCACTTTTGCCAGGCAGACCAACTTCAAAAGCAAATTCACCTGCTTCATCATAGAATCCACATGTTAGCATTATGGCATTAATACGTTTTACCTGGGATAAGGTCAAGTATGATTTGTTTCTTCTACATTTACCATGATTCATGAAAACATAGAATATATGCGTTAGTTGTGCGCAATTCATGGCTAGTGAACATTGATGAAAATAGAAGTCTAAAACAACATCTACCTCATTATTTAAATTGCCATAAGATTTTAGAAGGTTGGCAGCTGCAAAATTTCTGAACCCTGTTTTCTTTTCAGAAAGTGCTACGGTTTCATCATAATCTATTGTATTATCACCTGCAATATCCCTAACGTAGGTTAGAAAATCTTCTTTCGGGTTTTCTAATTTGGAAACCAAAATATCCGTAATGACAATTGCACCCGGATTTATTAGCGGATTTCTAGGTATTCCATTTTCAAGCTCCAATAATGATAGATGGTTAAATGGGTCGCCGGAAGGCTCTACATCTACACGTTCCCAAACATTTTCACCAATAAGGCTCAATGCCATGGATAATGTTAAAACCTTTGAGATACTTTGAATTGAAAACAGTTCATTAGAATCTCCTGCAGCATAGTCGTTCTGTTGACTATCAATAAGGTGTATACCAAAATTGTTTACATCTACTTTTGCCAATTCTGGAATATAATCAGCAATTTCTCCCCTTTCCTTCTCGTTGGATGCAGCTTCATTTATAGCGGTGAGAACACTTTGAAAATCTATCATTTATTTTTTGTAAAATGGTAATTTAACCACAGTTGCAGGCACAGCTTTCTTTCTAATTTGAATATTGATTTTACTACCTATTTCAGTAAATACAGGAGGAACGTAACCTAATCCTATTCCGGTTCCCATAGAAGGAGACATAGTACCGGATGTTACCACGCCTATGGTTTTTCCGCTACTATCTACAATATCGTAACCATGTCTAGGTATACCACGTTCATCTAATTCAAATGCTACTAATTTACGTGCTGGACCTTGTTGTTTTTCTTTTGCTAAAGCTTCAGAGTTTACAAAGTCTTTGGTAAATTTTGTAACCCATCCTAAACCGGCTTCAAACGGAGAGGTGTTGTCGTCAATATCATTTCCATAAAGGCAGTAGCCCATTTCTAGGCGTAAAGTGTCCCTTGCAGCTAATCCGATCGGTTTAATACCAAAATCAGCTCCGGCTTCAAAAACCTTGTCCCATATTTGTTTTACTTCTTCATTTTTGCAGTAAATTTCAAATCCACCAGAACCTGTATATCCTGTAGCTGAAATAATTACATTCTCTATACCGGCAAAATCAGATACTTCAAAATGATAGAATTTAATATCGGCTAAATTAATGGAGGTCAATGATTGCATAGCTTCCACTGCTTTTGGTCCTTGTATTGCCAAAAGGGAATAACCTTCGGACAAGTCTCTCATATCTGCTTTTAAATCCGCATTGTATGAAGAAATATGGTTCCAGTCCTTTTCAATGTTAGAGGCGTTTACCACCAACAAATACTGCTCTTCTTTTATTTTATATATGATAAGATCATCTACAATACCACCCGTTTCATTAGGTAAGCAGCTATACTGTGCTCTGCCAATAGTTAATTTTGAGGCATCGTTAGAAGATACTTTTTGAATCAAGGCTAACGCGTTTGGTCCAGAAATTAAAAACTCGCCCATGTGAGATACATCAAAAACCCCAACAGCATTACGTACTGTTTCATGTTCAGCATTTACACCTTCGTAAGAAACAGGCATATTATAACCGGCAAACGGTACCATTTTGGCACCAAGAGATTCGTGTGTTGTGGTAAGCGCAGTATTTTTCATTTTAGTCTATTTATTAGCGATACAAATTTATCGAAAATAAATAGAAGCAAATGTGGCTAAACCTTGAATTGGGAAAATATTATTCTTTAAGTAAGTTCTAAGATTTTAATAGAAAATCCTTGAGTCCGCCATAGGTAGAAATCTTAATTGATTTTTTAGTTTTACCCATTACTTTCTGGATTTGATAAGGGATTTCTAATTTCTCATTTAGGGTTTCTTCCACGACGTCCAAGAATTTTACCGGGTGGGCAGTTTCTAAAAAAATACCATAAGTATCAGGATATTGTTCTTGATATTTTTTCAATCCCAAGTAGCCTACAGCGCCGTGAGGATCAGCAATGTACCCTTTTATATCGTAAATTTCCTTTAAAGCATCTTTGGTTTCATTATCGTTAAACGAAAAAGAAGAAAGGTGCTCTTTCAGCTCTTCAAAATTATCTTGAAACAGATGTCTTATTCTTATAAAGTTGCTAGGGTCACCAACATCCATAGCATTTGAAATTGTCGCTGTAGAAGGTTTGGGAGTGTACTCTTTTGTAAGCATAAACTGTGGTACGGTGTCGTTCACGTTTGTAGAGGCAACAAAGTGCTTAACGGGCATACCCAATCTTTGAGCAACTAATCCTGCGCAGATGTTACCGAAGTTGCCCGAAGGAACAGAGAAAACAATTTCTTTATCTTTTGATTTTGCTTGCTTATATGCGAAAAGAAAATAAAATAATTGTGGTAACCAACGGGCTACATTTATAGAATTGGCAGAAGTCAGCTTCATATGGTCAAGAAGTTCCTTATCTAAAAAGGCATTCTTTACCATAGCTTGGCAATCATCAAAAGTACCATCTACTTCTAAAGCAGTAATGTTTTTTCCTAAAGTAGTAAGTTGTCTTTCTTGAAAATCGCTCACTTTTCCGCTAGGGTAAAGAATAACGACATTTACTCCGTCTACGCCAAGAAAACCATTGGCTACGGCACCGCCGGTATCACCGGAAGTAGCTACGAGTACGGTAACCTCATTATCGCTAGATCTAGAGAAATAACCTAGACATTGCGCCATAAAACGAGCGCCAACATCCTTAAAGGCCATGGTAGGACCGTGAAACAGTTCTAATGTAGCAATATTGGGAGTAATCTCAACTACCGGAAAAGCAAAATCCAATACCTCCTTTAATATATCTTTCAATACATCATTGGGTACAATCCCTTCTACAAATTGCTGTATTGCCTTAAATGCAATTTCTTCATTCGATAAATTTTCAATATTTTCAAAAAAAGAGCTTGATAATGGACTGATTTTCTCTGGAAAATACAAACCTTTATCAGGTGCTATACCGTTAATTACGGCAGTATCAAAGGAAACTTCGGGTGCTTTGTTGTTTAGACTATAGAATTTCAAGCTGAATATATTTTAATGTTATTTATGTACTACTGGCCAACTTATATAAGTTTTACGCCTTCCATATTAATTTTGGATATATGTATTTCATAAGCAATTCCAATTTTATCATAAACGGTTTTCATTGCATTGCCCACTTTTATTGCAGTATCGTTTCCTTTGCTAAATGCAAATATGGAAGGTCCTGAGCCAGAAATTCCAGAACCTAGGGCACCGGCATCTAGAGAAACTTTTTTAACTTCATCAAAACCTGGTATTAAGATAGAGCGAATAGGCTCTACTATATGGTCTTCAAGAGATCTGCCAATAAGTTCGTAATCTTGTTTGAATAAACCTGCCAAAAGACCGCCTACATTTCCCCATTGCTTAATTCCGGTTTCCATAGAAATAGTCGTCTTTAAAATCTTTCTAGAATCTGAAGTTTTTATTTCTATCTGTGGATGTATTACCGTTACATAAAGCTCCGTTGGGGCCGGTATTGCAATAATATCCAAAGGATCATAACTACGTACCAGTGTAAAACCACCAAAAAGGGCAGGGGCAACATTATCTGCATGGGCAACATCACTTGCCAAACGTTCACCTTCCATTGCAAATTTAACCAACTCTGTTTTGCCGAAAGGGTTGCCCAACAATTGGTTCATGGCCCAAACGGCACCCGCAGAACTTGCTGCACTACTACCTATACCGCTACCGGGTTTTATTCTTTTGTCAATTTCAATTTCAAATCCGCCATCATAATCAGACGCCAATAAAAAAGCGTTACCTGCCACACCGGCAACATTGTTCAAGGTCTCTTTTGGTAAATCTTGTCCGGTAAGTTTGGTGATCTTAATTCCTTTTTGAGGCACTTTTCTAACCACCATTTCATCACCGACCGAGTCAAGTGCAACGCCAAGAACATCAAATCCGCATGAAACGTTTGCAACAGTTGCCGGACAAAAAACTTTTATTTCGCTTTGGTTCATAATGAGACTGTTGTTGTGAAATTTAGAAGTTTCCAATACGTATTATATCCGCAAAAATACCAGAGGCTGTAACCGCTGCACCGGCACCTGCCCCTTTTATGATCATTGGTTGGTCAGGGTATCTTTCCGTATAAAAAAGAACAATATTGTCACTACCTTCTAAGTTATAGAAATCATGGCCTTTAGGTATTTCCTGAAGACCAACACTAGCCTTGCCATTATCAAATTGCGCCACATACTTTAATTTACTATTTGCATTTTCGGCGCTGGTAAATAAAGATTGAAAATGCGCTTCATGCTTTATTAAAGAAGCAAAAAATTCTTCGTTATTTTTTGTATTTAAACTCTCTTCAGGTAAAAACGGATTGTTGGTAATGTCACTAATTTCCAATTGATTTCCACTCTCGCGAGCTAAGATCAAAATTTTACGCATTACGTCAACGCCACTTAAATCAATTTTTGGATCAGGTTCCGTATAGCCTTCTTCCTGAGCTTGTTTTACCACGTCATGAAAGGTAGTTTGGTCATTAAAATTATTGAAAACAAAATTTAAACTTCCAGAAAGTACAGCTTGTATTTTTAATATTTTATCGCCAGAAGCTATTAAATGTTTAAGTGTATCAATTATAGGTAGACCGGCGCCAACATTGGTTTCAAATAAAAACGGTGCGTTATATGTTCTCGCTAAAGATTTTAAATGTGAATAGTTCTCAAATGCAGAGGAACATGCAATTTTATTACAGGTTACTACAGAAATGCTGTTGCCCAAATACTCGCTATACGTTTTAGAAACCTCTTCACTTGCAGTATTATCAACAAAAATGCTATTTCTATAGTTTAAATTATTTACCAACTCTAAGAATTTGACTTTATCGGCTTTTTCTCCCTCGGCAAGTTTTGCAGACCAATTATTTAAATCAATCCCTTTTTCATCAAAAAGCATGGTTCTTGAATTGGACATTCCTATTACTCGAATATTCAACTTTAAGTTTTCTTTCAAGAACTTACGCTGCTCCTTAATTTGCTCTAAAAATTTAGCGCCAACATTACCAACACCCATTACAAATAGGTTCAATTGTTTAATGTTCTCCTCAAAAAACTCTTCATGCAGTGCGTTAAGCGCTTTTTTGACATCCTTTTCATCTATAATACAAGAAATATTTCTTTCAGATGCACCTTGGGCAATTACTCTAATATTTACATTGTTCTTACCAAGTGTGCTGAACATTTTTCCGCTTAAACCTTGATGGCTCTTCATGTTGTCACCAACCAAAGCAACAATTGCTAAATTATTTTCAGGAATTACCTGCTTAATACGACCTCTTTCGATCTCATATTCAAAGGCTTCGTTAACTATGCTTACTGCTTTTTCAACATCATCGGCAGAAATACCTACACAGATAGAATGCTCAGAAGAAGCTTGCGTAATTAATACTACGCTAATATCAGCTTGAGAAAGTACTTCGAAAAAGCGTTTTGAAATTCCCGGAATACCTACCATGCCAGATCCTTCTAAAGAAAGCAGCGCAATATTTCCTATATGGCTTATTCCACGAACAGTCTTACCTTTTTCGTTCTTGGATTTTGTAATTAATGTTCCGGCTTCATCAGGACTAAAAGTATTCTTTATAACTATTGATATTCCTTTGGTCAATACCGGCTGAATAGTAGGTGGGTAAAGTACCTTGGCGCCAAAGTGGGACAACTCCATGGCTTCCTCGTACGAAATATGCGGAATTGCTTTGGCTTGCTTCACCATTTTAGGATTTGCGGTGTACATTCCACTAACGTCTGTCCAAATTTCTAGAACTTGGGCATCTATGGCGGCAGCGTAAATAGCGGCCGTATAGTCAGAGCCACCCCTACCTAATGTAGTAGAAATACCCTCTTCTGATGTGGCTATAAAACCAGGACATACGATTACTTGTTTGGTTGAAGCTTTAAAATAGTTGATGCAGTTTGCATTGGTTTTAGCAAAATTAACCACATTTTTACCATTAAGTTTATGTGTAACAATAAGCGATCTACTGTCTTTAAATTCAGCATCTAGTTTTTCGCTGATAAGGTATTCGCTAATGATGTATGAGGAGAGAAGTTCTCCGTAACTCACAATTTTATCTGATAATTTTGGGGTGATTTCCCCAATAAAAAAAGCACCTTCTAAAAGGGTTTCTAGCACATTGAACTCACTTTTTACTTTGCTGAGCACTTTACTTTGTGCCGTAACCGGCATCAATTCTTTTATAGTAGATAAATGTCTTTCTTCTAAAGTGTTTAAAATTTCTTTATAGGATTGATTTTGGTTAGCAGCTAATGTGCCGGCTTCCAATAATAGATCGGTAACACCTCCTAAAGCTGAAACGACCAAAATTATAGGGTCGTTGTATTTGGAGATTATATTTTTAATTTTAACTATATTTTCAGGCTTGGCTACAGATGAACCACCGAATTTTAGAACTTTCATGATGTGTAATATTGACTTTGTAATTTAAGATATGGTGTAATTAAACACGGGTACGGAGATATATAGTTTTTAACCCCAAAGGGTGAAACGCGCCGTAGCTGTACCATAAGTAATAGTAGCTGAAGTGAAATCTAATGTTATGTCTGTTATTGAGCAGTCCATAAATACTAATGGTTGAAAATCAAATGTAGTACATTTGATATCTTAATCAAATGATTCCACAATTTTTTACGGAATCGTTACTTTTTAGCTATAAAAAAAATAAAGAATGAAATTATATAGTGCAAAACAGATTTATAAGGCAGATCAAATTTCTATAAAGAAAGAAGAAATAGGTAGTAACGAATTAATGGAACGTGCTGCCATACAAGTATTTAATTGGATGCATTTGCGCATGCAAGGGGCGCCTGTTAAAATACATTTGTTCTGTGGTATAGGTAATAACGGTGGCGATGGAATAGCGCTTGCAAGACATCTTGTGGATCATGGTTACAATGTAGAAGTCTATGTTGTTAATTACAGCGAAAAGCGATCAAAGGATTTTCTGATAAATTTAGATAGACTGAAAGATCGTAAGGTGTGGCCTAATTTTATGAATTGTGATGATGAGTTACCGGTAATAGGAAGGGAAGATATAATTGTGGACGGAATTTTTGGAATAGGATTAAATAGAACTCCAGATGAATGGGTCGTTAAAGTAATTCAGCATTTAAATAATTCTCAAGCATTTATTCTTTCTATAGATATTCCTTCAGGATTATTCACCGATCAAGGACCTAAGGATTTTGATGCCATCATCAAGTCTAATTTTGTATTGAGTTTTCAAACTCCCAAACTAGTTTTTTTCTTGCCGGAAACCGGAAAGTATGTAGAACAATGGGAAGTATTGGATATTGGCTTAGATCCGGAATATTTAAGGGAAACGGAAACCGATTATGAATTAATAGGTAAGAATGAAGTCCTTACCATGTATAAACCTCGTGAGAAATACGGGCATAAGGGTACCTACGGTCATTCATTGATCATTGGTGGTAGTTATGGCAAAATGGGCTCTGTTTGTCTTTCGTCTAAAGCGGCGCTTTACTCAGGTAGTGGTCTGGTAACATCGTTTATACCTAGAATAGGTTACAATATTCTACAGACATCTTTACCGGAAGTTATGGTGTTAACTGATGTTAACGAAAAAGAACTAACGGATATTAAATATGATATAGAGCCATCTGTCATTGGGGTAGGAGTAGGTATGGGTACTAGTGAGGGCACTGTGAATGCATTATCGGCTTTCCTAAAAAGTAATGAGCAACAATTGGTGCTCGATGCGGATGCTCTTAATATTCTATCACAAAACAAAGTCTTATTAAAAGATTTACCAGGAGATGCAATTTTGACTCCGCATCCAAAAGAGCTGGAGAGATTAATTGGTAAATGGAAAGATGATTTTGATAAACTGGCAAAGGTCAAGAAATTTTCTAAAAAGCATAAATGTATCGTGGTAATTAAAGGAGCACATACTATGGTAGTTAAGAATGACAAGGGTTATGTGAATACGACCGGTAATCCTGGTATGGCAACCGCAGGAAGTGGTGATGTTTTAACGGGTGTAATTACAGGTTTGTGCGCACAAGGCTATGCTGCTTTAGATGCGGCAATATTTGGAGTTTATTTACATGGTAAATCTGGTGATATTGCTGTAGAATCTACAGGATTTCAATCTTTAACGGCCTCTCATTTAATTGAAAATATAGCTGGTGCATATTTAGATTTATTTAAAATGCCTGAACAGCCTGTTGTAGAGGAAGAAAATCAACAAAGTTGATTTTCTCTAAGAATTAACTCTTCTTTTTACCCATTTTAAGGCATTATCAAATTCAATGAAAAATTTCATTGGTTTTTTATAGAACAGTTTTTCAATCTTAAAGTTATGCATATCTATCTCTTTTACAGATACAATTGCAAAAGCTTTAAGGTTGTCTAATTGTTTAAGATAGTTATAGATGGTAGGATCTATGGCAAAGGAATTTTTGCGTAAACTGATAAAACCAAAATTTCTGTCCCTAAAATGAATCTCTGATATACCAATTATTTGATATGCTCTCTCTAAAGTTAGTGTAGCTCCCTCATCAAAAATTGATACCATGTAATTATCATATACTTGAATTTTTCCAGTTTCTAATTCGTACTCCCGCACAATTACCTTTTTCTTGGTAGATCCTAACTTCATTCTTAAATTTATTATATAGTGTGTCTGAAGCGAAAGTAAAAGGAACTCCATTTTCTAGGTAAATTTTTAGTTTAAACGCTAAAATATCGTTCGTACTGCGTATGCTTACCTAACAGTGTATTTGTATTCTTACAATAGAAAATGAATTGTACGAAAAAGGAGCCCTACAAAGGGCTCCTTTTCAAATATTAATAAAGTGGGAATACCTATGTTTTAGGTGATTCTTCTTCTGCTTTTTCAATTTTAATGGTCAATTCTTCACTTTTTTTATCCAGGTCTATGTAAATACTATCCCCTTCCTTAAGTTTAGAATTCACTATTTCTTCCGCAAGTGCATCTTCAATATATTTTTGAATTGCTCTTTTTAACGGTCTAGCTCCATACTGTTTGTCAAAACCTTTCTCGGCGATATAATCTTTAGCCTCGTCAGTAAGGTTCAAATGGTAACCAATATCTTTGATTCTCTTGAACAACTTCGCTAATTCTATATCAATGATTTTGTGAATGTCTTTTCTTTCTAGCGCGTTAAAAACGATTACATCATCAATTCTATTTAAGAATTCAGGGGCGAAAGCTTTTTTCAAAGCATTTTCTATGACACTTTTTTGATGTGCATCTTCTTGTGACTTTTTGGCAGATGTACCGAAACCGACACCCTGGCCAAAATCTTTTAATTGTCTGGCACCGATATTAGAAGTCATTATAATAATGGTATTTCTAAAATCAATTTTACGTCCTAGA
Organism: Maribacter huludaoensis; assembly: GCF_029350945.1. GTDB lineage: Bacteria > Bacteroidota > Bacteroidia > Flavobacteriales > Flavobacteriaceae > Maribacter > Maribacter huludaoensis. The sequence goes on from NZ_JARKMS010000004.1 coordinate 165,259, forward strand.
CTATCCGTCAAGAAACCATCATCCAATACTTGCAAAAGCATATTAAATACGTCTGGATGCGCTTTTTCAACTTCATCTAAAAGAATTACAGAGTAAGGTTTTCTTCTAACTTTTTCGGTCAGCTGACCACCTTCTTCATAACCTACATACCCTGGAGGTGCACCAACCAATCTAGAAATGGCGAACTTCTCCATGTACTCACTCATATCAATACGAATAAGTGCATCTTCAGAATCAAATAGCTCTTTTGCCAATACTTTTGCCAGTTGTGTTTTACCAACTCCCGTTTGACCTAAGAATATAAACGAACCAATTGGCTTGTTAGGATCTTTAAGTCCGGCTCTATTACGTTGTATCGCTTTTGAGACCTTTGCGACCGCGTCATCCTGACCAATCACGTTAGATTTGATAAGCTCTGGCAATCCTGCAAGTTTGTTACTCTCGGTCTGCGCAATTCTGTTGACAGGAATGCCGCTCATCATGGAAACTACGTCTGCAACATTATCTTCGCTAACGGTTTCTTTGTTGAGCTTGCTATCATCTTCCCAACGTTCTTGGGCAATGGCCAGTTCCTTTTCTAGACTTTTTTCATCGTCACGTAACTTTGCGGCTTCCTCGTATTTTTGTTTTTTGACAACGCTGTTCTTTAGCTCGCGTACATCTTCCAATTTCTTTTCCAATTCAAGAATTTGTTTTGGAACGTCCATATTTACAATGTGTACTCGAGAACCCGCTTCATCAAGGGCATCAATAGCTTTGTCCGGTAAAAAACGATCGGTCATGTACCTATTTGTCAATTTAACACAAGCTTCAATAGCTTCGTCCGTATAGGTTACATTATGGTGATCTTCGTATTTACCTTTTATATTGTGTAAGATTTCAATTGTCTCATCAACAGAGGTAGGTTCAACAATAACCTTTTGAAAACGTCTTTCTAAAGCACCGTCCTTTTCAATGTACTGTCTGTATTCATCAAGGGTAGTGGCACCTATACATTGAATTTCACCTCTTGCAAGAGCTGGTTTAAACATGTTTGAAGCATCTAAACTTCCTGTAGCACCACCTGCGCCTACAATAGTATGAATTTCGTCAATAAATAAAATGACATCATCATTTTTTTCCAGTTCGTTCATTACGGCCTTCATTCGCTCTTCAAACTGTCCACGATATTTTGTACCGGCAACTAATGAAGCTAGATCAAGGGTAACAACTCTTTTGTTATAAAGAATTCTAGAAACTTTTTTGTTGATGATCCTTAGGGCAAGACCTTCTGCAATGGCACTTTTACCAACACCGGGCTCACCTATAAGTAATGGGTTGTTCTTTTTTCTTCTACTAAGAATTTGAGAAACCCTTTCTATTTCTTTTTCTCTACCAACAACTGGGTCCAATTTATTTTCCTCTGCCATTTGGGTAAGGTCCCTACCAAAATTATCTAACACCGGGGTTTTGGATTTCTTGGTGCCTTTTTGGCTAGAAGAAGCTCCGAAAGTACTTTCTTTACCTTCATTAGCGTCTTCAGAATCACTAGGGAAAGACTCGGCCGTAGGCCCGTCAACCATATCGTCGTCGCTTGTAATCATAAATTTAAACTGTTCCTTAACTCCGTCATAATCCACCTTTAATTTGTGTAAAAGCTTCGTAGTAGGGTCGTTTTCGTTTCTAAGAATACAAAGTAATAGGTGTGCTGTGTTGATTGAGGAACTTTGAAAAAGCTTGGCTTCTAAAAAGGTTGTCTTCAATGCACGCTCTGCCTGCCTTGTTAGGTGTAAATTCTTTTTATCTTTTTGTACGCCACTGGCGTTAGGGTTAGAAGGACTAAGTATTTCTACTTTTCTACGTAGGTGTTCAAGATCAACTTCTAAAGCATCTAAAATGCTTATAGCCTTCCCGTTTCCATCTCTAAGAAGCCCTAGCATGAGGTGCTCGGTACCGATAAAATCGTGACCAAGACGCAATGCTTCCTCTTTGCTATAAGCAATTACATCCTTAACTCTTGGGGAAAAATTATCATCCATATACTATATTATCTACTATAAAATTACTAAATATGATTCAATCAATGGCAAATACCGTACCTATAATCGTTAAAGTTATTGTAAAACCCATTAAATACGGCTTTTATAGTGTCTAAATACGCTTAGAAAGTAAAAATTAACATAACTATGCCCAGTGTTAATAAAAAATAATATTATTAAATCCACTTATTCTTAAAACGCTCAGGATTTAAGTATATTGGCATGCTTTTTTACTAATTAAAAAACAGAAGATTTTAAAATGGCTGACGGTGAAAAATTGATTCCCATTAATATTGAAGAGGAAATGAAATCTGCCTACATTGATTACTCAATGTCGGTCATAGTGTCACGTGCCCTGCCAGATGTCAGGGATGGGTTGAAACCCGTGCACAGAAGAGTTCTTTTCGGAATGCATGAATTAGGAGTTAGAAGTAATAGCTCACATAAAAAATCTGCACGTATTGTTGGTGAAGTTTTAGGTAAGTACCATCCACACGGCGATACTTCGGTTTATGATGCCATGGTTCGTATGGCTCAAGAATGGAGCTTGCGTTATATGCTTGTAGATGGTCAAGGTAACTTTGGTTCTGTTGATGGTGATAGCCCTGCGGCAATGCGTTATACAGAGGCTAGAATGCGCAAGATCGCAGATGATATGCTTATTGACATTGAAAAGGAAACTGTAGATTATCAGTTGAATTTTGATGATTCTTTAAAAGAACCAACGGTACTACCTACTAGGGTGCCAAGTTTGTTGGTTAACGGTGCTTCCGGTATTGCTGTAGGTATGGCTACCAATATGCCTCCACACAATTTATCAGAGGTTATAGATGGTACGGTTGCATATATTGATAATAATGACATAGAAATAGATGAGTTAATAACACATATTAAAGCTCCAGATTTTCCTACAGGAGGTATTATTTATGGTTATGATGGTGTAAAAGAGGCTTTTCATACCGGTAGGGGGCGTGTAAAAATGCGAGCAAAAGCAACTTTTGAAGAAGTTCAAGGGCGTGAGTGTATCGTTGTTACCGAAATTCCATACCAGGTTAACAAAGCGGACATGATCAAGAAAACGGCGGATCTTGTCAATGATAAAAAATTAGATGGTATCTCTAGTATTAGAGATGAATCTGACCGTAACGGTATGCGTATTGTGTACATCTTAAAGAGAGATGCTATACCAAATATCGTTTTAAATATGCTTTTTAAGTATACGGCTTTGCAAACTTCCTTTAGTGTCAATAACATAGCTCTGGTCAATGGAAGACCGCAGTTGTTGAATGTGAAGGAGATGATACACTATTTCGTTGAGCATAGACACGAGGTTGTGGTAAGACGTACTCAGTTTGAGTTAAAGAAAGCTGAAGATCGTGCGCATATATTAGAAGGGTTGATTATAGCATCGGATAATATAGATGAAGTAATTGCCATTATTAGGGCTTCTAAAAATGCTGATGAGGCAAGAACCAACTTAATTGAAAGATTTAAATTAAGTGAAATTCAGGCCAAGGCGATCGTAGAAATGAGACTTCGTCAACTTACCGGTCTTGAACAGGACAAGTTAAGAACGGAGTATGATGAAATTATGCTTCTTATTGCCGATTTGAAAGATATTCTTGATAAGAAGGAGCGTAGAATGGAAATCATTAAAGATGAACTTCTTGAAATCAAAGATAAATATGGAGATGAAAGAAGATCTGTAATAAATATAGCGGGTGGTGATTTAAGCATGGAAGATATGATACCCGATGAGCAAGTGGTTATTACCATTTCTCACGCAGGTTATATCAAAAGAACTCCATTAAGCGAATATAAAACACAAAATAGGGGAGGAGTCGGTCAAAAAGCGTCCTCAACCAGAAATGAAGATTTTCTAGAGCATTTATTTGTAGGAACCAATCACCAGTATATGTTGTTCTTTACGCAAAAAGGAAAATGTTTCTGGATGCGGGTATTCGAAATTCCTGAAGGTAGTAGAACATCAAAAGGTAGGGCAATTCAGAACCTTATAAATATTGAGCAAGATGATAGTGTAAAAGCATTCATTTGCACGCAAGATTTAAAAGATGAAGAGTATATCAATGCGCATTATGTAATAATGGCTACCAAAAAAGGTGTTGTTAAGAAAACATCGTTGGAGCAATATTCAAGACCACGTCAAAATGGTATTAATGCCATTACCGTGCGTGATGGTGATGAATTGTTAGAAGCTAAATTAACTACAGGTTCAAGTGAGATTTTCTTAGGACTTAAATCCGGTAAGGCAATTCGTTTTGAAGAGAGCAAAACTAGGCCAATGGGTAGAAATGCATCTGGTGTACGTGGTATTACTTTGGCTAACGACGATGATGAGGTAATTGGTATGGTTAGCGTTCATAATTTTGAAGATGAAATATTAGTTGTTTCTGAAAAAGGTTATGGTAAACGTTCAAGTATTGATGATTATAGAGTAACCAATAGAGGAGGTAAAGGTGTTAAGACTATTAGCGTAACCGATAAAACGGGCGGACTAGTAGCTATTAAAAACGTTACCGATTCTGATGACTTAATGATTATCAATAAATCTGGAATTGCAATTCGTATGAGCGTAGAAGATCTACGTGTTATGGGTAGGGCAACTCAAGGTGTACGTTTGATCAATATTAAGGGTAATGACTCTATTGCTGCCGTTGCCAAGGTGATGAAAGATGAGGATGATTTGGAAGAAGCTGAAATACTTGATATTGAAGTGAAAACTGAAAATGGCACGGAGGTTGATACTAATGATGCAGAAGAGGGGACGAAAACAGAAAACCCAGATACGGAAGAATAAAAAATTAAATCTTAAACACTAATAATTAATATAATTAAAATGAAAAATAGGTTATTACTTGTGGCGGCACTGACATTTACAATGGTCAGTTTTGCTCAAAAAAATGAAATAAAGGCTGCAGAGAAGGCGTTGAAAGGTGGAGATGCTGCTGCTGCTCAAACTGCCTTAGAGGCTGCTTCAGGTACAATTGCTGCTGCAGACGAAAAGACCCAAGCTCAATATTATTTTACCAGAGGTAAGATATATAATGACCTTGCCAAAAAAGGAAACAACGATGCATTTGAAAAAGCGGCAAATTCTTTCAAGAAAGTCGTAGAAATAGAAGAGGCTTCAGGTAAGCAGAAATATACTGCAGAAACTAACCAATATATGGCGGCATTAACCGCTGATCTGGTAAACTCTGCTGTTAGCGATAACGGTAACAACAAATTTAAAGAAGCTGCTGAAAAATTGTATATGAGCTACACGCTTAGTCCAAAAGATACTTCTTACTTGTATTATGCAGCAGGTAGTGCGGTAAACGGTGGACATTACGAGATGGCGCTTGATTATTATAATAAACTACAAGAAGTTGGTTATGATGGTGGTGGTATGGTTTATAAGGCTACCAATGCGGCAACTGGTGAAGTTGAAGAAATGGATAAAGTTCAGCGCGACCTTATGGTTAAGTCAGGTACATATTCAAATCCTGTAGATGAAAAAACACCATCCAAAAAAGCTGAGATCGTTAAGAACACTGCATTGATCTACACACAATTAGGTCAAGATGAAAAGGCTTTAGAGGCTTATCAAGCTGCTAGACAGAATGATCCAGAAGATGTAAACTTAATTTTGAACGAAGCTAATCTATACTTTAATCAAGGAAATAAAGATAAGTTCAAGGAATTAATGGCTCAGGCAATTGCATTGGCTCCGGACAATCCAGATTTACATTACAACGTTGGTGTAATTAGTATGGAGCAGGAGAATTACGAAGATGCACGTGTATCTTATAAAAAGGCAATTGAGCTTAACCCTGAATATACGAATGCTTATTTAAACCTTTCTACTACATATGTAAATGAAGGTAACAAGTTAATTGATGAAATGAATTCATTAGGTAACTCTAGAGCGGATATTGCTAGATATGATGAGTTGAAAGAGAAAAAAGATGGTTTGTTCAAGCAAGGTGCAGATGTATTGGAAGATGCGTTAAAGAGCAGCCCTGATAACGAAAATATCATGACCCAGCTAAAGAATATTTACGGAGCAATGGGTGACAATGAAAACTTCATGAAAATGAAGAAGATGTTAGGAGAATAATCCCTAGCTCGTCAATAAAAATTAAAGGCCCTTTTAAGGGCCTTTTTTTATACTACCTTTTTAATGACCCGCAATTTATGGGTATAGGTTCTAAGGTCATTATTGAAGATGCCTGTATGATCAAGACGGTCTATTCTAACCTTACCGTTAACATGAATAATGTAGTTGTCATTCATTATGATGCCTACATGATCAATTTCTCCGCTGGCATTGTCAAAAAAAGCTAAGTCTCCCGCTTCGCTTTCTTCAACAAAACTCAAAGCAGAGCCTTGTGTAGATTGTTCCTCTGCCGTCCTTAAAAGATGATAACCATTTATTTTATAGACCATTTGCGTAAAACCGGCACTATCAATACCGAAAGGAGATTTACCTCCTTTTAATTCAGGGGAGTTTAGGTATAGCAACGCTATTTTAACAAGGCTTTCCTTTATTTGAGGTTTGCTGATTGCGGTGCCATTAAAATTTACTGGCATTGATGGTGTATTCGGTATGCAGGAGCCAATTAAAATTGGGGTTAAAATTTGATTGGAATCTTCAACAAACGATATTAATTCTGCAACATGGTTTTTTGTTTGGTTTGCTTGTATGGTGGTAAACTCGTCTTCTGCTATAAAGTTTAGTTGGCTGTTTAATATCCACCCTTCACATTTATCTGCAATAGTCTTAATTCTAGACCAGTTTTTTCTGCTTTCCAACACCTTGTAATGTTCACCGAACAAAAGTTGGGTAATTAGTTCAGATACCTCATCGGCTGAGCTTCTTACAGGAACAATGCTTAATTGACAAATACCGTATTGCATAGAATTATTTTATGCGCTTAAGCTTTTTCAATAATTATAGCGGAAGCACCACCACCGCCATTACATATTGCGGCAGCACCTAATGTAGCATTGTTTTGTTCCAAAACGTTCAAAAGTGTAATTAAAATACGTGCGCCAGAACAACCTAACGGGTGCCCCAAAGATACAGCGCCACCATTTACGTTCACATTTTTATCGTTCAAGCCCAATATTTTCATATTCGCAAGACCAACAACTGAAAAGGCTTCGTTAAATTCAAAAAAGTCTATTTCTTCTAATTTAAGGTTTGCCTTTGCCAAGGCTTTAGGCAGTGCTTTAGCTGGGGCCGTGGTAAACCATTCGGGTTCGTGTGCGGCATCGGCATAACTTTTAATTGTAGCCAGTGGTTTTAAACTTAGTTCTTCCGCCTTTTCCTTGCTCATTAATATTAATGCAGCGGCACCATCGTTTATGGTAGATGCATTGGCAGCGGTAACTGTTCCGTCTTTTGAAAATGCGGGTCTTAAATTTGGAATTTTTTCAATAAATACATTACTGAATTCCTCGTCTTTTGTAATCATTTTAGGTTCTCCGCGTCTTTGTGGTACGGCAACGGGTATAACTTCATTATCAAATTTGCCATTTTCCCATGCATCTGCAGATCTTTTGTAAGATTGAATAGCGTAAGCATCTTGATCTTCTCTGCTGAATTCATATTTAGTAGCACATGCATCTGCACATACTCCCATGGCATTTTCATCATATGCATCTACAAGACCGTCCTTTTGCATACCGTCTATCAAAGAAGTGGGACCAAATTTTGTACCGGTTCTCATATGAACATAATGTGGTATTAAGCTCATGTTTTCCATGCCGCCGGCAATAACTACATCTGCATCGCCTAGAGCAATTGCCTGTGCCCCTTGCATTACGGATTTCATGCCCGAGGCACATACTTTATTAATGGTAGTACAAGGTACTGTATTTGGTATGCCGGCATATATAGCGGCTTGTCTGGCAGGTGCTTGACCTGTGCCTGCTTGTACTACATTTCCCATTATAACTTCATCGACTAAAGTTGGGGATAAGTTTATTTTTTTTAATGCGCCTACAATAGCGATCGCCCCTAATTTTGGAGCGGTAACTGTTGATAATCCACCCATGAAACTACCTATTGGAGTTCTAACGGCTGATACAATAACGACTTCTTTCATGTTTTATATTATTTGATTACACGAAATTACTAAATTCTATAGCAACCCAAGGGATATCGGTTAAATTACTAGTTATCAGTTTATAATTTTCTATTTTTGAAGAACCTAATAAATTTTCTTTTGGATAATCTTTACAAACAGCAATCGCTCATTTTCAAGTATATACTCTATTTTGCAGCGGTGGCATTTATAGTGTTTTTCTTGCCTAAGGGAGGGAAGTTTAAATACGAATTTCAAAAAGGGAAACCTTGGCAGTTCGAAAACTTGTATGCACCCTTTGATTTTTCAATTCAAAAAACCAATGCAGAAATTGAGAAAGAAAAACAGGTTATTGAAAGTAATCAGTTACCCTACTATAGATATGATCAAGCTGAAGTAAATAGGGTAGAAGAAGAGTTTGAGGAGAAGTTTCAGGATATATGGAGGCAAAGCGTTCTTAGTGAAAACCAGAAAACTCGTTTAAAGTATTATTCCAAGATAGTGCTAGATTCTGTCTATGCCAAGGGCATTTTACAAAACAATGGAAAACAAATTCAGCGTAACTTTATTTATTTGGTAAAGGACAATGAAGCAAGAAAAGTAAGGGTTTCAGATTTTTATAGGGTAAATGAAATTACCAGTTTGGTGAGTAAGGTGCTCTCCGAGAACAACCTATTTGAATTTGAGAAAGAAATACAGGCTTTGTTCTTTGATATTATTTCGCCAAATGTAAGTTTTGATAATAGTCTTACACAAAAAGCCAGAGCAGAAGCTTTGTCCAAATTATCCTATACAAGAGGTACTGTTGATCAAGGTAGATTGATTATTGCCAAGGGAGAAGTCGTAGAGGCTGAAAATCTAAAAATATTAGAATCTTTAAAGTCCGAGTATGAATCTGAACTATGGACTGCCAATAACTATTATTATATACTAATTGGGTATACGGTGCTAGTTGCTTTAGTGCTAATTATGCTTTTCTTGTTCTTGAAAAAATATAGGAGAACGGTATACGAAAATAATGTAAAGGTCACTTTTATATTTTTCAATATTCTCTTGATGGTATTCATTACCACCATGGTTATAAAGTACAATGATCAACTGGTATTTGTTGTACCGCTATGTATACTTCCGCTTATTTTAAAAACGTTCTTTGATGCCAGATTGGGGCTATTTGTACATGTATTGACCATTCTGATCTTAGGTTTTGTAGTGCCTAATAGTTTTGAGTATATATTTCTCCAAATTATCACAGGTATCGTTACTATTTTGACTGTATCGGAATTGTACAAAAGAGCAAATCTTTTTGTTAGTGTGGGTCAAATTACTCTTATTTATATTGTTGGGTATTTAGCTTTTCATACCATACATGAGGGAGATTTAAGCGATATTGAATGGTACACATTGGGACTTTTTCTTTTAAATGGTATGATTACCCTTTTTGTACAGCCATTGATCTACATTTATGAGAAGGTTTTTGGGCTGGTGTCAGATGTGTCGTTATTGGAATTGTCAGATACAAATTCAAAGCTTTTAAAGGAATTATCGAACAGAGCACCGGGAACTTTTCATCATTCGTTACAGGTGGCCAATTTAGCTGAAGCCGCCGCTAATGAAATTGGTGCAAATGCAATGCTGGTAAGGGTAGGGGCATTGTATCATGATATTGGCAAAATGAACGACCCTACGTACTTTACAGAGAACCAGGTGACCAATGTTAATCCGCATGATGAACTTACGCCTAAGGACAGTGCCCGTATTATAATTGATCATGTCATTAAAGGAATAGAAATAGCTAGAAAGAACAATGTACCTGACCGTGTAATAGATTTTATACGATCTCATCATGGTACCACGTTGGTATTTTATTTTTATAAGAAACAGAAAGAATTGGAAGAAGAGGTAAATGAAGAAGATTTTAGGTACCCCGGTCCGTTGCCATTTTCTAGGGAGACCGCTATTCTTATGATGGCAGATTCTGTTGAAGCGGCATCTAAAAGTTTAAAGAACCCAACTTTTTTAATTATTGATGAGTTTGTTGACAAAATAATTTCTGGTCAGATGAAGGCAAACCAATTTTTAAATGCAGACATTACGTTCAAAGAAATTGAAACGATAAAGAAAATATTCAAGCAAAAGCTAATAAATATTTATCATTTGCGTGTGGAATATCCTGAGTAACAGGGATGTATTTTTTTATTGAAAAAAAACATTAAAAATAGTTGTGTATAATCAGTAATACTTACTACATTTGCATCCGCTATTTAGAGCAACAGTTCATTGAAGAATTACTGGAGAGGTGCCTGAGTGGCCGAAAGGAGCGGTTTGCTAAATCGTCGTAGGTGGAAACACTTACCCAGGGTTCGAATCCCTGTCTCTCCGCAACAATATGTTGAGAGACATATTTTTTGATAACCAATTCGGGGTGTAGCGTAGCCCGGTTATCGCGCCGCGTTTGGGACGCGGAGGTCGCAGGTTCGAATCCTGCCACCCCGACCAATTTTAATTACCCTCGTAAATCATAAGATTTACGAGGGTTTTTTCTTTTTAAGGGTTTATGAAATCTACAAAAATAGCTGGTAGATGTAATAAGAAATCGCAATAAGTCCAGATCTTATAAAACTAAAATTTCAGCTTCTTCTTGTAAGGAATTATGGTAATGATTATGATACACTCATTTAATCAACTCCATAATTAAATTTGTGAACTAGTTTTATTGGCGCAGCCAAAGGGTATAATTCCCCCGAGGCTTGCCTCAAATTTAAAAGTTTGTTCACTTTGTTTGCTTCATGGGCTTGCCCTGAGGTATTTTACTTTAAAGCTCTTGCCAAAGTATTCTATATCGATTTTTATTATTCGGCATAAATATCCAAAATTTCGGTACTGAACTTCTCTCTAATGACCCTACGTTTTAATTTTAGAGTAGGTGTTAGCTCTGCAGCTGCACCATCTGTATGTACCGGGAGCCATTCTCGGGAAATAAGTTTAAACTTCTTAATTTGTTCTACATGACTAAATTCTGGGTTGTATTTGTCAATAATCTTTTGGTAGCGTTTAATTACTTTGGGGTGCTTTATAATGTCATCTAAACTTGTCCATATAATATCTTTTTTATGGCAGTAGCTTTTTAAAGCTTCTACAGCAGGTACTATTAAAGCAGAGACAAATTTTTGCTTATCTCCAATTACCATCATCTGTTCCACTAAAAATTCTTCTTTTATTCTATTTTCTATAGGTGCAGGTGCTACGTATTTACCGCCTGAAGTTTTAAGTAGTTCCTTCTTTCTATCCGTTATTTTTAAAAATTCACGTCCCGTTGGTCCTTTTAACAAAGTACCAATATCGCCGGTTCTAAAATAGCGTTTGCCATTAATTTGGCAAAAAACTTGGGCATTCACGTCTGGTTTCTTGTAGTAACCCATCATTACACTTGGTCCATGTGCTAAAATCTCACCTTCTCCTTCTCTATAATCCCCTCCTTCTTTATCGATCACTATGTCAATACCATTAATAAGTGGACCTGCGGAACCTAATAGTGCACCATCTGGACCCATGGTATTCACGCTTAAGGTAGGTGAAGTTTCCGTTAGGCCGTACCCTTCTCTAATAGGAATTCCTGCGGCGCAAAAAACACGCATAATTTTTACAGGACATGGTGCCGCTCCGGTAATTACGGCTTTTAAATTTCCGCCAAGTGCATCGCGCCATTTAGAGAAGATGAGTTTATCCGCAATTTTCCATTTTAGTTTAGAGGTAAAGGATAGTTTTTGATTCAATTCATAATCATCGGTCAATGCCAATGCCCAAAAGAATAGCTTCTTTTTTACGCCATCTAAGGCTAGGCCTTTATTATAAATAGCTTCGTAAATTTTCTCTAACAATCTTGGAACCGTAGTGAATGTAGCAGGTTTAACAGCTGCTAAATCGCCCTCGGGGCCACTTAGATTATCTGTACCTGCAAAGAAAATTTTAGCGCTTTTATAATAATATACAAAGGACACTGCGCGCTCATATATATGGCATAGGGGTAAAAAACTAAGTACATTTTCGCCAGATTTTGCCTGTAAATGTGGAGAAGTATTTAAAACAATATGCATTATGTTTTTGTGTGACAACATTACACCTTTTGGATTTCCTGTAGTACCAGAGGTATAGATAATGGTAGCTAAATCTTCGGCCGTTGTAGCGTTTTTAATTTTTTCTATCTCATTCTTGTGCGAATCATTAAAAACATTTTCCCAATAAGGTTTGTCATCTTGCTTATCCAATGTGTATATCTGCTTTAAAGTCGCTACATTTTCCTGTGACGCTTTTAGCTTGGTATATAAATCCCCGGCACCGCAGAAAGCTATTTTTACCTCTGCCTCATTTAAAATATATTCATATTCGCCAACACTTATGGTTGGGTATAAGGGAATACTTATAATGCCGGCCATTTGCATGGCAAAATCCAAAATCATCCATTCCGGTCTATTTTTATAAACTACCAATGCAACTTTATCGCCAGGCTTAAGGCCAAGGTGCAAAAGTCCAGATGCCATACTTTCGGCGGCCTCTTTAACTTGCTGTGAACTATACGATTTCCATATACCAGCATCATCTCTACCGTTTATGGATTTTTCTAAAGGATAATTTTCAAGTTGATGGTATAAAAGGTCAAAAAGTCTGGTCATTGCTTCTGTTTGTTTTACTAGTTTAAAATACGAAAAAATTCAATCAGATTCTACTTACATAACTATGATAATTAGGTGCTTATGAGAACATTAGGCTAATAAATTCTGCTACACAGGCCGGTTTGTCATTACCTTCGATTTCTACGGTACAGTTCCATATTACTTTTAGGCCTTTGTCACCATATTCTTCTATATGGGCAATACTACCTACTAATCTTAAGCGACTGTCAACTAACACAGGACTTGGAAAACGAACTTTGTTTAAACCATAATTAACGCCCATTTTTACGGACTTGATCTTAATAAGGTCCTCTAGTAGTTTAGAAAGCATGGATACGGACATAAAGCCATGTGCTACAGGTTTTTTAAAAGGGGAATGCTTTCTTGCCTTTTCAACATCTACATGAATCCATTGGTGGTCCCCAGTTGCTTTTGCAAAATCATTGATCATTTCTTGGGAAACGGTTATCCAATTACCTTCGGGCAAAGATTTGCCCTCTAGTGCTCTAAATGCCTCAAAATCTTCTATCTCTAATTTTGCCATGTTTTTATCTTGAAGTTCCACCATCTATGGTTAAACATGTTCCCGAAACAAACCTAGCCTCGTCCGATGCCAGGTATAAATATCCATAGGCAATGTCTATAGGCTGAGCAACGGTTTTTAACGGTATACTTGCTTCTATTGCTGCAAAGTGCTCCTTAGGTATTTTGGCAACCATATCTGTCATGGTAAAACCTGGAGCGATTGCATTCGCGGTAATGCCATGCTTACCAAGTTCCATAGTCCAAGTTTTTGACATGGCTATTACACCTGCTTTGGTAGCTGCATAATTTGTTTGCCCAAAGTTTCCACGTAGACCTACATTAGAAGCGGCACTAACAATTCGCCCATATTTGTTTGCTTTCATATATGGTGCTGCAGCTTGGGTGCACAAAAAGACACCTTTTAAGTTTACGTTTACGACAGAGTCAAACTCCTCTTCGCTCATTTTTTCAAGAGTTTTGTCCCGTGTAATTCCGGCATTATTGATCAGGATATCCAATTTTCCGTACTTATCGTTAATAGCGGCAAATAAGGTTTCTATAGCTGATTTTTCGGTTACGGATACCGAGTGAAACTCTGCCTTACCACCACTAGAATTAATACTGTCTGCAACTGCTTGCCCTTCTGGTAAAAGGTCAACTATAATTACGGTAGCGCCTTCTTTTGCAAATAGTTCAGAAATTGCCTGTCCTATACCTCTAGAGCCACCTGTTACTACTGCTATTTTGTTTTCTAATCTCATATTGTTCTATTTCTAAATTCTAATTATTTATTACTGACGTAAAGTTGACAGCGTTATGTTTATAATTTCCTTAGCTGATTATATGGTAACGATCAATTTACCTCTTACCTTTCTATCGGTCATTTCTTCAAGAGCCGTGGCGGTATCCTTCAAATTGTAAATAGCATGAATATGTGGTTTTAGTTTACCTTCTGCATGCCATTTCATTAAAATCATAGTATTCTGCATATTAGCTTTACTATCTTTCATGGCAAAGGCACCCCAAAAAACTCCAACTATTGCAGCTTCTTTAAGTAAAGGAAGGTTAAGCGGAATCTTAGGAATATCGCCAGCTGCAAAACCTACTACTAAATATCTGCCATTTCGGGCTATACCTCTAAAAGCTGGTTCTGAATATATTCCTCCTACTGGGTCATATATAACATCAACGCCTTTACCACCTGTAAATTCTTTTATAGATGCTTTAAGGTCTTGAGAAGTATAATTTATGGTTTCGTCTGCTCCATATTCTTTACATAAAGCCAGTTTTTCATGGGTGGAGGCTGCTGCAATTACTTTGGCGCCCATAAGTTTACCAAGTTCAACAGCTGCCAAACCAACACCTCCAGAGGCGCCTAGAACCAAAAGTGTTTCGCCTTTACTTAAATTACCCCTGTCCTTTAATGCGTGATATGATGTACCATAGGCCATTAAGAAAGAAGCGGCTGTAGGGAAATCCATTTGTGGAGGTTTTGGGAAACATGCATTTGAAGGTATGAGTACTTCTTCTGCCAAGCCTCCATGGGCTACAAAGCCAAATACTTCTTGACCCACTTTTAAATGGGAAACATCCTCGCCAATTTTTTTAACGACACCGGCCACATCACTTCCAGGGGTAAAGGGCAGCTCTGGTTTAAACTGATATAAACCTTGGATAATCAAAGTATCTGGAAAATTTAAGCCACATGCTTTTACTTCTACTAAAACCTCTTTAGCTTTGGGGTTTAAATTGTCTACATCTTCCAATACCAAAGAGGACGGAGGACCAAATTTTTTACATCGTATAGCTTTCATTTGTAAGTTTTTAATCTTTAGTTTTTAGGTGGACAGAAAAAATGCATTATTAGCTACTGAACGATAACATAAGATTGGTTGTATAGCTAAATTTGCGCTATGTACTTCTTAATCCTCTATAATTTTTAAAACCAATTTTCCCATTTTGTCACCAGAGAAAAGACGGCTGTAAGTTTCCGGAAAATTTTCAATTCCCTCATAAATGTCCTCTTTGCTTTTTAGTTTTCCTTGCGACATCCAGCCACCTAAGATTTTGGCTCCTTCAGCGTATCTGTCCGCATAGTCAAAAACGACCATGCCCGTCATGCTCGCCCTATTGACCAATAGCGATAGATAGTTGCTTGGACCTTTTATCGCGGTCTTATTATTGTATTGGGAAATTGCTCCGCAAATAACAATTCTAGCGTTCATACGTAATCTACCTAAGGCGGCATCCAATATTTCTCCACCAACATTATCAAAATAGATGTCCAGACCTTTAGGGCATTCTTCTTTTAGCCGGTCCTTTACGTTTTCATTTTTATAATCTATACACGCATCAAAACCCAATTCATCAACAACATATTTGCACTTCTCTGCACCACCTGCAATACCTACTACTTTACATCCTTTTATTTTGGCAACTTGCCCAACAATACTGCCCACGGCACCAGCTGCGCCAGAAACTAAAACAATATCACCTTCTTTTAATTTGCCCACTTCGGTAATACCAAAATAAGCTGTCATGCCCGGCATACCTAAAGTGCCAATATATGTAGGTAATGGTGCCAGCTTTGGGTCTACTTTATAATAGCCATCTGCTTTTGTAGCAATATATTGTTGTACGCCTGCGTAACCGGCAACGTAGTCGCCAACTTTAAAAATAGGGTGATTGTTGGCTTCTATTACCTGACCAACGGAACCGGCTCGCATTACCGAATTGATTTCCATAGGTGGTATGTATGATTTGGCATCGTTCATCCAGCCACGCATTGCAGGGTCTAATGAAACATAATGCTGCTGAATTAAAACTTCACCTTCATTTATTTTTGGAATAGGATTGGTCGTTAACGACCATGTTGAAGCATCGGCATCACCAGTGGGTCTTTTTACAAATAATAATTGTTTGTTCATGAGTTTAATTTTTTATGTAGGTTCTAAACCTGTCTTTAGCTTATAGCTTTCTACTAATATTCTAGTTATTTTTTCTTGTTGGTAAAGCTTTCAACATAAGCCTTCATTTTGGAACGTATCTCTGGTTTCCACCAAAGTTCAGCGGCTTCTTTTAAAGAGTTTTGACCATTATTATCCAATTTTTCAAGAAGGTGTTTTCTAACTTTGGCCTTGGTATTCATCCAAATTTGTTGGTCAGCTTTCATGTACAGGCGCATTTGCTTTTCTGCACGCTCCAAAACATTTTCCAAGGGAACCAATTCATCTACCAGACCAGCGGACACTGCTTCTTTTCCGGTCAATAGTTTACCTTCTAAAATATATCTGCTAGCCAAACCATCACCCATCCAAAAAGCATAAACTTCTGTTAGGTTTTGACTAATTTGAATGTTTACGGCAACCTCATTAAGACCTATGACAAATTTATCTCCGTTGGCCATGTAACGATTATCACTGGCAACTGCCAATACACATCCGCCGGCAGGAGAATAACCGGTAATTGCAGAAATAAAAGGCTTTTTAAATTGTACCAGTTCTAAGTATAATGTACCGAACGCTGCAAAGAAATCTTCTATTTGATTTTTGTCATATTGAAAAAGTTCTATTAAGTCTAAACCTGCGGAAAAGTAATTAGGTTGACCGAATAGTATTACACCTTTTACCTCATCATTTGCTGCTATAGACTTAAAAGTTTCTCGCAATTCTGCCACCATTTCAGCATTTATAGCATTTACTTTTCCACGGTTCATTTGTACAATGGCGTACTCGTTTTTGTATGTAATTTTTAATGTTTTCATATTATTTATAAGGAAGTTCCTCCGTCTAATGTTAATGTTTGTCCTGTCATGAATTTTGAATTGTCAGAAGCCAGATAGCAAATACCTTCTGCAATTTCTTCGGCCTCACCAAATCTTTTCATGGGAACCATCCTTTTTAGCAAATCTCCCATATCTGGTCTAGAACTAAGTAATTGGTCCAATAATGCAGAATGTGTATAGCCCGGGCAAACTGCATTGATGCGAATATTTTTACTGCCATACTCCAGTGCGGCAGATTTTGTCATGCCTACAACGGCAAATTTGCTGGCGCTGTAAGACAGATTGTTGCCAGAAGCTTTGAGTCCGGCCAAGGAGGCTATATTGACAATGTTGCCTTGGCCTTGTTTGGTCATCTGTTTAAGCGCTACTTGCATACAATAGAATACCCCGGTCTGGTTTACGGCAATGACATGGTGCCAATCTTCATGGGTGTGCTCGGCAGTTTTCAAAAGATTTTTACCTCCAATACCGGCATTATTCACCATTACATCTACGCGGTCATAATTTAAGACCGTTTGTGATATTAAATTTTGAACTTCATCAAATTTGGTTACATCGGTTTTTAGGGCAATTGCGTTACCACCGTTGGACTTTATTTCTTCAGCAGTTTTTTGTGCATTTTCGAGGTCGATGTCCGAAACTACTACAGTTGCTTTTCGCTCACCTAAAAGTTTGGCCGCTGCAGCACCTATACCGCTTCCACCACCTGTAATGATTACTACTTTATCTTCTAAATTCATCTATTGTATTTTTATTGCCTTAGGTTTATTTGATTTTTTTTTTTTGAATTTTAATTACATTGAATCAACCTTGAGTCTAACAAAGCTTTATCTCTTAAGTGAGTAGGATAGCCTTTTGCCGTAATCATTTCCAAAAAATCAACGGGAGTTTTATATTTTACAAGTAATATTTTGTCCCATAAAGCTTCACTCTCTGGTCCGATCAATGTTCGTTGAGGTTTTCCTAAATAAAGAATTTCAGCATTGGCTTTTATAAAAAAGGGCATTGCAGCTTTCATGTAGCCTTTATAAGATTCCGTTCCGGATAATCCGGTTTCTGCAACCGTATCTTTGAATTTTAGCAAGTTCATCATTACTACAGGTTTGTCTGCAGGTAATAGCGAAAGGGCTTTTAACTGTTCTTTGTTGATTGTTTTATGGTATGTTGTTTTCAACTTCTCTAAAATAAATTGTCTATTTGTTTCTTTTGTATCGCTTCCCACGCGGTTTTACAGCATAGCTCAGATGCTTTGTTCAGTTGAGCGAACTTTGGATCGCTCGTGTGTCCATGTTTATAGCGATAGTAAATTTGCTGTGCGATTACGGCAATTTTGAACAATCCGTAGGCATAATAAAAAATTAGGTTATCTACATTTCGTCCACTTTTTACTGCATACTGCTGTACGATTTTTGCACGAAGAGGATTGCCTTCCATAACCGTTGGAGACTGTAGGCCTTGCTTCATGAAATCTGGATCTGCGTACGTAGTCCAATAGCCCAAAGAAGTACCTAGGTCCATTAAAGGATCACCAAGGGTACACATTTCCCAATCTAGAATAGCTGCAATTTCTTTCCAGCTATTGTCCTTGAAAACCACATTGTCATATTTAAAATCATTGTGTATTAAAGTGTGATCATATGTTTTGGGTTGATTTTCTGCCATCCATTTCATTACTTTCCCGGCAGTAGGGACATCATCTGTTGCGGCAGCTACGTATTGTTTGCTCCAATTGGTTACTTGTCGCTCCACATAACCTTCAGGGCGTCCCAAGTTTTCTAATCCTGCTGATTTATAATCTATAGCGTGAAAAGCTACAAAAGAATCTAGCCAGGTATTGGAAATGGTCTTAAACTCTAGTGGAGTAATTTGTAATTTATGTGCTTCTTTAGCAGTCAGGATAATCCCTTTTACTTTACTCATGATGTAAAATGGGGCTCCAATAATTGTAGTGTCTTCAGTATATGTATATGCTTTAGGGGTTTTATCGAATAGGGTATTTAAGTTTGAAATAACCTTGTATTCTCGACTCATATCATGTCCTCGTTTTGGTGCGGCAAATGGAGGTCGACGTAAGACGTATTCCTTATTTTCAATTTTCAATAAATAAGTAAGATTAGAAAAACCATTGGCAAATTGTTCTACTTGAAGTGTACTTTTGCTATCTGCAATTAAGTTGTGCTCAAGAAGAAATTTCCTAAGATTAATTTCTTGTAATTCTTCACCTTTTCTAACCGGTTTTATATTCATATTGTAATGTTCTTTCCCCAGTAGGAGGGAAGCTTTTAAATTTTGATTATCCTTCTATTTATTTGGCATATCTTTTTATGACATTTTTACCAAGTTGACTCATATGCACCTCATCAGGTCCATCTGCTAACCTTAAAGTTCTTGCCGCTGCGTAAAAGTGTGCTAAAGGAGTGTCGTTGCTTACTCCTAATCCGCCTAAAATCTGAATTGCCCTATCTATGACTTTAAGCGTCATTTTTGGAGTAACAATTTTAATCATTGCGATTAAATCTTTTGCTTCTTTATTTCCAAGTCTGTCCATTTTATCCGCTGCCGACAATACCAATAAACGGGTTTGCTCAATTTCACACGCAGAACTGGCAATATCTTGGCGTACACTACTATAAGTGTCCAAGGTTCTGCCAAAAGGTTTACGCTGTGTGGTGCGCTCTGCCATAATTTCAAGAGACTTTTGTGCCATACCAATAAGGCGCATACAATGGTGTATTCTACCTGGTCCCAATCTACCTTGGGCAATGGCAAAACCTTGGCCTTCGCCTACTAATAGATTTTCTTTTGGTACGCGAACATTTTCCAAAAGAATTTCTGCATGACCTTCAGGGGAGTCAGAATATCCAAAAACCGGTAAATGTCTTATGATTTTTAGGCCCGGTGTATCCATTGGCACTAAAATCATACTCTGTTGTTGGTGTCTTGGAGCATTAAAATCTGTTTTTCCCATGACAATACTGATCTTGCAATTGGGGTCCATTGCGCCAGATGACCACCATTTTCTACCGTTAATAACATATTCATCGCCGTCGGCAACAATAGAGGTTTCTATATTGGTTGCATCAGAAGAAGCAACCTCTGGTTCGGTCATTAAAAATGCGGAACGTATATCGCCGTTCATTAAAGGTTGTAGCCACTTTTTTTGCTGGGTAGGATTACCGTACTTGGCAAGCACTTCCATATTGCCCGTATCAGGAGCGTTACAATTAAATATTTCAGGAAGCCATATGGTGCGGCCCATAATTTCGGCCAACGGTGCATATTCCAAATTGGTCAACCCTGCACTTAGATCACCGTAAGCTTTTGGTAGAAATAAATTCCATAAACCAGCATCTTTTGCTTTTTGCTTTAAGCCTTCTAATCCTGGCCATTTTTTCCAAGCATTATCCGGATGGTGATGAAAAGCATCAACCTCAGCTTCCACCGGAAGAATGTGTTCATCAACAAAGGCTTGTACTTTTTGCTGTAATGCTATTGCTTTTTCACTGTGTTCAAAATTCATTAGCTTTTTCTTTTATCAACTTAATAATGAGTTTTCACCTATCCGGAAATCAAGTAACCACCGTCAACGGTATACACACCGCCCGTCATATACGAACCTGCATCTGAAGCTAGAAGCATTACAACGCCAGCCAGTTCATCTGGTTCAGCTATTCTTTTTAGTGGTACGATACCGGTATAACCGGCAACCATTTTTTCGTTGGACCATAGGGCTTCGCTAAGTTTTGTTTTTACCAGTCCCGGACAAACCGCATTGGAACGTATTCCATGTTTGCCCCATTCCTTCGCTTGGTTTTTAGATAACATGATCATTGCCGATTTGGTAACGCTGTACAGGCCAAGGTTAAATCCTGGATGCACACCTTCAACGGAAGAAATATTGATGATACTGCCGCCGCCTTGTGTTTTCATGTGGGGTTGGGCCAAATTTGAAAGAATCCAGGGAGCTTTGACATTAACATTCATGATCTTGTCAAAAATTTCTTCATCTGAAGCTTCCAATGGTCCGTAATAGGGGTTGATTGCTGCATTGTTCACCAAAATATCTATTCTGCCATAGCTATCTATAGTTTTAGCTATTAGTGCTTCGCGCTGATCTGCTTCACCAATATGACATGCAATACCTATAGCTTCTAAACCTGCTTCATTGAATTCTTTAGCAATGGCATCTACGGCATCTTGCTTACGGCTACTGATAACCACTTTAGCTCCGTTTTCTGCTAGCCCTCTGGCAATTGAAAGTCCTATACCTTTACTAGATCCTGTTATAATAGCTACTTTTCCAGAAAGATCAAATCTTTTTTTTATACTCATTTTATAATATTGGTTCTTCTTGTTAGATATGTTTAATATTAGCTGTAGAAGTATCTATAATAGGTACTTCTACAGCTATTCTCACATTTGTGATCGTTATGGTATGTTAAGCAAGTACCTCTTTGTCGGTACCTATGGTCAGTGCCGTTTTGTTATCCATTAAAATTTCTGCCAAACCTGTGGTTTTTGGAAGTTCATACTTAAAGAAAAATTGCATGGTATGTATCTTGCTTTCATAAAATGCGACACTATTTGTCTTATTGCCAGTCACTAGTGCATTGGTAGCTTCATTTGCAATATCTAACCATAACCAACTTATTAGAATAGTACTGAAAAATTCCATAAACGGGGTTGCATCTGCCAAAAAGCGCTCATAATCTCCTTTCATGGCAAAACCCATAAGAGATTGCAGCACCTCTTGTGTCAACTCTAATTTACTTGCCAATTTTTTGGCGAAGGGCACTAAAGATTCATGGGTCATACTGGCTTCAATAGAATTTTTAATTTCCGCCGAAAGTAATTTCAAAGCTTCCCCATTGTTCATAGTAATTTTTCTGCCTAATAGATCTTGTGATTGAATACCCGTTGTGCCTTCGTACAGTGCAAAAATTCTAATATCCCTTAAATATTGTTGCAAAATATAATCAGAACAGAAACCATATCCTCCTAATACTTGAACACCGTTATCTACGGCCGTTTTTCCCATTTCAGATGGATATGTTTTTACAACCGGAGTCATTATTTCAAGTAAAAGTCTATATTTCTCACGTTCTTCTTTACTTGTAGCGGCCAAAGAAAGATCATGATATTTTGCTGCTAAAAAAATGAGGCTTAAAGATCCTTCGGATACCGCTTTTTGTAGCAATAACATGCGTCGTACATCTGGATGGTTTATGATTAAAGTTTGTTCCTGGTTTGCATCTTTTTTTCCGGTACTGGTCAATTTACGGCCTTGCGGTCTTTCATTGGCATAATTCAATGAAGCTTGGTAAGCTGCGGTTGCAATGGCCGCGGCGCCTCTACCAACACCAATTCTTGCACCGTTCATCATTAGGAACATATATTTAAGACCTTGATGGGGTTCGCCTACCAACCAACCTTTGCAATCTTCTTTATCTCCAAAAAATAAGTGCGTAGTACAATACCCTCGTTGTCCCATTTTTTGAAAATCCGCAACTGTGGTAACATCGTTCGCCGTTAAACCTCCATCTTCTGTAGGCCTTCTTTTTGGCACTACAAAAAGTGAAATTCCTTTGGTACCTGCGGGTGCACCTTTTATTCTCGCCAAAACTAGATGTACAATATTCTCTGCACCAACGTAATCTCCACCAGAGATAAAGATTTTTTGTCCATGAATTTTATAAGAATCCCCATCTGGCGTGGCCGATGTAGTAATATCCGATAGGGAACTACCTGCTTGCGGTTCTGTTAGACACATAGTACCGCCCCATGTTCCTTCTAACATTTTAGGCACATATGTTTCGTTCAAATTTTTGTTGCCAAAATGTGTAATCAATTCTGCGGATCCCACCGTTAGACCAACATAACCTGGTAAATAGTTATTGGCAGCTTCTTGTATGAAAGCAGAAGCGTTTAAAACCATTTGAGGCAATTGCATACCACCATCTTCAATAGAGAACGAGCCTGAAATAAAACCCATTTCTCCCGCAGCTTTCATGTATTTGTTTACTTGAGGATGTACTATTATTTCACCGTCCTTAAAATGTGCGGGGTTTTCATCCATTTCCCTGAAGTAGGGAAACATTTCTTTGTCAGCAAAATCCTTAACCGAGTTCAATAACATTTCTATTGACTCTTTATCATATTCTGAGTAGCGCTCTTGTTCAAGTACTTCCTGTACATTATGTACCTTATATAATAAAAATTTAAGGGTTTCTAAATCTACATATTGGTTTGCCATATTGAATTTTATCTTAGAAATTATCGAAAGACAATTTAGAATTAAATCATATGAAATTGATTAAACCAGTTTAATAAATAGATAGTAAAAAGTTAAAATTTTGAGATTATAATAATTTAATTGGTAACAAAATAATAAAGTGTTAAGTGTTTGGTTATTTTAAAGAATTATAAAGAAGTGCTTATTCTTTTTCTGATTTTGGAAAGACCTACTGGAGTTAGTCCTAGATATGAGGCAATTAAATACTGGGGAACCCTTTGGAGCAGATCTGGTCGTTTTTCTAATAATCGCAGATATCGTTCTTCGTTGGTTCTATTACTTAATCTTTCTACCCGTGTAAAAATTTTCATAAAGGCCTCTTGCATTGACAAGCGCCCAAACCGCTCCAACTGGTGAGATTTTTTAAACGAATTTTCACCGTCCGATTTGGATATGGCATAGACGATAGTATTTTCAGAAGCTTTAAGGTAATATTTTGAAGGGGTTTCTTTTACATAGGCAGGTAAATCTGTAAAGAAGACATCATCCGTATAGAATTCAAGAACTTTTTGCTCACCTTCTTCTAGCTTGTAATAATAGATACATCCCTTTGCAACATAATAAAACTTGTCTACCATCTGACCGGGAGAAATTAAGGTTTCCCCTTTTTTTACCCTTATTTCATGATAAAATTGTAACCAATGGTTCAATTGGATTTCATCAACATCTGTATATGAAAGAATTTTATTTTTAAGATTTTGTAAATAATTTATGGGAACAGATTTAGTCATTACCTATTTATACCTTTGGGACCTTATAAATATAACAATTTTGTTCCATTAAGAAATTTATAAAGAACAGTTGAAGTCATATTAATTGTAATCAATTCTATAAAATTTACTTAAGCAACTGTTTTTCAACTTACAATATACCTTTAGACCATAAACTATAGAAATACGTGACGAATTTTGTGAAATTTATTTTGCAGCTAATGTTGCCGTCATGATATTATAGGGCATTGGATTGTAATGCACAAACTTGAAGTTAACGTTACTTTTGTACATGGCATTGGTATAGTGCAGGTTAGAGATCTACTAATTTATATACGAACCAAAAAAAATAAAAGTATGCTGCAAATTTTAAAATTTTAGGCTCGGTATTTCAAGACAATTTTTAAAGTGGAATAGGATTTACCGGCAACTTTTGTTTTTTTTATACCTAAATTGTTCCACTTACAATTAGTTAGTAGCCATGCAGACAATAAAGGAATTAATAGAGTTGATAACTCTGAATAAAATTGATGAGACCATTTTTGAAGGGGAGAATTATCAGGCACCTTGGGGAAGGGTATTTGGTGGTCAGGTACTTGCACAATCTTTACATGCGGCATATCAAACCGTACCCAAAGATCGTATTGCCCATTCTTTACATGGCTATTTTATTTTAGGTGGAGATTTAAGATATCCTATTAGGTATGAGGTAGATACTATACGAAATGGAGGCAGCTTTACTACAAGAAGGGTAGTAGCGAAACAAAACGGAGTGGCTATTTTTAATATGGCGGCATCTTTTCAGGTAAAAGCCGATGGGGTCAGCCATCAATTTCCTATGCCCAATTTAATTCCACCGGAGAAATTAACAACAAGTTTAGAACAAGTAGAAGAGATAAAAGAGTTGCATCCATTGGCTTATAAAAGACTTAAAGCAATACAACCTAGGGTTTTCAAATTTAAGCCAGTAGAAAAATTCACCACTCAGTTAGTTGAAAACGGTTCTCCTTTTTTTAACACCTGGCTTAAAACCTCTGACACTTCTGAAATTAGTTTACCCATGCAGCAACAACTTTTGGCCTATGCGTCTGATTATAATTTGCTGACAACGGCAACCTTGCCACACCGCGAGCAGTTGAACAAAGGGGAAACTTTTTACGCAAGTCTGGACCATGCCATATGGTTTCATAGAGATTTTGATATCACCAAATGGCTGCTTTATAGTATGGATAGCCCTAGCGCATCTAATTCTAGAGGTTTTGCTAGAGGTAGTGTTTATGACCGAAAAGGGGTATTGGTAGCTTCTGTAGCACAAGAAGGGTTAATGCGCCAAAGCATAAAGTAAGTAGTTTCTTTTAATAGATTCTTTGCTTGTTTTCTGTTAGTAGGCCACTGCTATTCTTTTAAATGCGTAATAATGAAAGAAAGCCATTTTTTTCAGGTTTTTCCATAAATTGCCTAAGAAGTCTTTTTAAAGTTTTAGTGTCAATTTTTTTAAAACGGTATATGGATAGCTCTTGTCTATGCTGATTTTTTAATGTTATAGTTCTCTGTAATGGTTTAAGAATTCAATGATTACATGGTACTATTTCTTCCCTAATGATAGTTGCATAGTACGCATATGTAGTATTCATAAAATTCTTTAGTTTACATTTAAATATGTAAGTTATTGATATCAACATATATTAGAATGATAAATGGTTATTGAATTATTATTATTTAAACCATATCTTCTACATATGAAATCATATCGTTCAGTGTCTTAAAGTAAACTTTATCATTTTTATAGTTCATGAATATTCTCCCAATTTTAGCTTTTGATATTAAAAATAAATTGTATGCAGAAGTGGTTAAGGCACTAATAGTTTCCGTAAATATGAAATCATATCTCGTACTTGTCGCTTTATTATTCGGTCTTTTGGCACAAGGTCAAGAAAACTTCTATTTTGAACAAATAGGCACGGACGATGGTCTTTCGCAAAGTGATGTGAACTGTATATATCAAGATTCATACGGTTATATGTGGTTTGGTACACACGATGGATTAAATAGATATGACGGGTATTCTTTCGCCGTTTTTAAACCTGATCAAAAAAGCACGAACATAAATAGTAATCTTATTTACGCCATGACAGGCGATCAAAATGGTAATCTGTGGATTGGTAGTACTGGTGATGGATTATTTTATTATGATAAAAAGAAGGAGACTTTCAAACAATTTAAATTCAATAAAGAAGACGACTATAGTATTTCTAACAATTATATAACGCGATTATACATCGATAGCAAAAATAGATTATGGATAGCTACTAAAGAAGATGTGAACATGGTTGACCTCTCGGTATCTGTGGATAGTGTAAAGTTTGAAAAGTTCAAGTTTGTTATCAAGGACACCGATGAGCGACAAGATGGTAGTGTAATCAATTCTATATATGAAAATTCTGATGGCGAGATACTTTTGGGCGGTCATTTAGGAATATATCAGCTAAAACTTGACGCTGGTGGCAAATCCTATTTTAAACTGATTAGTGATGAAATCGGTTTTGGTACAGAATCGGTAGGTGTAATAGCGCAAGACAGATATAACAAATATATTGTTGGAACAGGGCAGGGGTTGTTTGTCCAAAATAATGATAAGGAACAAAAATTTATAAAAATAAGAGAAGGAAACTTTACGTCTTTGGCTTTTGATGATATGAACCACATTTGGGCCGGTACTGATAATGGACTGTTATATTTTGATAATTCTTCTAGCTTAAAGCAACCCCGGTTAATAAAAACCTTCAGCTATAAGCCAGAAGTTAAAAATAGCATTAGCAAAAATATTATTACCTCTTTGTTCATAGATAGAACGGGTATTTTATGGGTTGGTACCAATGGTGGCGGAGTAAACAAGTTTGATCCAAACAGAAAAAAGTTTAAACACGTTAAGCGCAATTTAAAAGAGAACAGTCTTAGTTATGATAAAATAAGATCAATTTTTGAGGATAGTAACGGTACATTTTGGGTAGGTACAGAAGGTGGTGGTTTAAATAAAGGTGAATCTGATAAAGAGAAATATGCCGCATTTACTTCAACTAATGAATTAAGAAAAGTTTTTGCCCTTGAAGAGATTACCATAAAAAATAGAAAATTTCTTTTGGCGGGCGGTCAAAGTCATCCGTACTTGTTTAAAATAGATATTACAAATCCTAAAGACAACACTCCTAAAATTACTAGACTAGAAGGTATTCACAGAAGTGTATTCAGTCTCTTGAACGATTCTCAAGATAACTTATGGATAGGTACCTATTCAGGTGGTTTGTACCGATGGATAAAAAATCCGGATGGAAGGTATTCAAAGCAGAATTTTAAGGAAAATACCAGTGATGTTAACTCCTTGGCCAACAATATTGTAAGAAATATTTATGAAGATAGTAAAGGGAATATTTGGATTGCAACGGGAGATGGACTTAGTCAGCTAACTATTACCGAAAAATATAAAGAACACCCAAAATTCAAAAATTACAAAAAGGATGAAGATGATCCAAGTTCATTAAGCCACAATTATATTTTATCACTTTTTGAAAATAGAAAAGGAGAGCTTTGGATAGGTACTTTTGGTGGTGGATTAAATAAACTTATACCAGGGGAAAATGGTGAAGAAGCGACGTTCAAGAACTATAGTATAGCCCAAGGTTTGCCTAACAATGTAATAAAGGCAATTCTAGAAGATGAACAAGGTCATTTATGGGTTTCTACCAATAAAGGACTGTCCATGTTTGATACTGAACAAGAAATCTTTAAGAATTTTGATGTCTCGGACGGCTTGCAGGATAGTGAGTTTCAAGAATTGGCCTCTTTAAAAAGAAAAGACGGTGAATTAGTTTTTGGCGGGATCAACGGTTTTAACGCATTTTATCCAAGGGAAATAAATGATAACAAAACAGCACCGGAAACGGTAGTTACCAAACTATCTATTTTCAACGAAGAGGTAGCTGTAGGCGAAGAGATAAACGGTAGGGTTTTATTGGAGAAAAATATATCCGAGGTAAAGGATATTACCTTAGAGTATAGCGAGAATAGCTTTTCATTTGAATTTTCTTCCTTACATTTTTCTGCACCAAGAAAGAACCAATACGCATATAAGTTAGAAGGGTTTGATAATGATTGGGTATATACAAGTTCGGACAAAAGGTTTGCTACTTATACTAACATTGAACCTGGTAATTATACCTTAAAGGTAAAATCATCCAATAACGATGGCCTTTGGGATAATACACCGTACACCTTACAATTAACTGTTAGACCGCCTATTTACAGAACTACGGTGGCATATATTATTTATGGCCTTTTACTATTGCTTCTTTTGGCCGGTTTATGGAGGTTTACCATAATTAGTAATACCAAAAAACATCAACTGGAACTGGAACACTTGGAGAAAGAGAAAAACGATGAACTGCAAACCTTAAAGCTTGATTTTTTCACCAATATTTCGCACGAGTTCAAGACCCCGCTTACTTTGATCAAAGCTCCTTTGGAGTATTTGTTAAGCAATAAAGAAGAAATTGGGGCATCTAATCTGAAAGAGCAATATCAATTAATGCATAAGAACACCAACTACCTTTTAAGGTTGGTGAACCAATTGTTAGATTTTAGAAAAATCAACCAAGGTAAAATGTCACTTGTTGTTAGGCATACGGATATTGTATTTTTTATAAAGGAAGTAGCGGAGCCCTTTCAGTTATTGGCATTTAAAAAATCGGTCAAGTTCAACATTGTCTCAAGTCAAGAGCATTTTAAAACTTGGTTCGATCATAATGCATTGGAAAAGGTGATAAACAATCTTTTGTCCAACGCCTTTAAATTTACCCCTGAGGGTGGTGAGATTATAGTAGAAATCGATGTTGACAAAAATGGACCTACAGAAAAAGAAAATGTTATCATTAAAGTAAAGGATAACGGACTGGGTATTTCAGATGTTAAGAAAAATATCATTTTTGAGAAGTATTATACGGAAAAAGAGAACGAAAAAGTAAATTCCAAAGGTGTAGGTATAGGCCTTGCGTTTACCAAAAGTTTGGTAGAGTTACACTTAGGCAGTATTTCCGTTGAAAATAATGAAGGTGGAGGGTCTTGTTTTATAGTGACCCTACCAACGGATAAACAAGCATACGAAAATGCGGAAGATATCAGCTGTAAAGAAATAACCGATAATGATTATTTGGTAAGATCTTCTGAAGCTGAGTCCTTGGCAATAGATTTGAATGATGAACTGGAAGATTACAATTTATCTAAGGTTAGATCTAAAAACCCCGTATTGCTTATTGTAGATGACAATCCTGATATCATACAGTTCATAAAACAGGTCATGGGTAAAACCTACACGGTCTTTGAAGCCAATAATGGAGAACGGGGTATGGAGATAGCTAAAAAAGTGTTGCCCAATATTATAATCACGGATGTAGTTATGCCGGTAATGGGCGGTATTGAGTTCTGTGAAATGATAAAAACAACCAATATCACCAGTCATATTCCGGTAATAATGTTGACTGCCAAGACTTCGCAAGAGAGTGAGATAGAAGGTTTGTCACACGGAGCAGATGCCTATTTAAAAAAACCGTTTAATGTACAGGTACTAGAGCTTAAAGTAGCCAATATTCTTAAAGATAGGGAAGAGTTGCGTAAAAGATTCAAGAAAGAAATTACGTTACAGCCCAAAGAAGTTACCGTAACCTCATTAGATGAAAAGTTTTTGCAGCAAGCGGTTGAGACGGTAGAGAAACATATGATGAATACTGATTTTAATGTAGAGATGTTGGTGAAGGAAATGGGGCATAGTAGAAGTAATCTTTACCTAAAGTTCAAGGAGCTTACCGGTTTGTCTTCAAGTGAGTTCATAAGGAATATTCGATTAAAACGAGCCATTCAACTTCTGGACAATAGCGATTTTTCCGTAAAGGAAATTATGTTCAGAACGGGGTTCAATACCGCCTCCTATTTTTCTAAATGTTTTAAAAAAGAATTTGGTGTAGTACCTAGTGAATACATTAAGAAAACAAAAGTGGAACAAGATTAAAACACCTTCAATCAAATATGAAACTCGGTAACAACCTATTTTTAAAATTTTCTGTATTGGTATTGATATTCAGTTCCTGTAAGGATAGGAATACGGTTGATGAGAAAAAAGCGAACGATTTTGAACGACCTAATGTTATTTTTATAATCACAGATGATCAAGGCTATGGCGACGTAGGTTTTCATGGTAATACTATTATAAAAACGCCCAATATTGATGCTTTAGCGGCGAAGTCTACCGAGTTGACCAACTTTCATGTAGGTACTACCTGTGCGCCCTCTAGGGCGGGATTAATGACAGGTAGAAATAGTAATAGAAACAATGCTTGGCATACCATTGGGGGCTGCTCTATTTTAAATGAAGAGGAGCAAACCATGTCCGAGGTTTTTCAAGAAAATAGATATGCAACTGCAATGTTCGGCAAATGGCATTTAGGGGATAATTACCCGTTTAGACCGCATGATCGAGGTTTTGATAACGCATTATATCACGGCGGCGGTGGTGTAGGACAAACTCCGGATTTTTGGAATAATGATTATTTTGATGATACTTATTTCAGAAACGGTATTCCAGAAAAGTTTAAAGGCTATTGTACAGATGTTTGGTTCAATGAAACTATAAAATATATTGAAGATCAGGCGGATAAACCTTTTTTTGCATATTTAGCTTTAAATGCGCCTCATGGTCCATTTAACGTACCGAAAGAGTATTTAGATATGTATGCAGATGCAAATCTTACCGATACCCAAAAACGGTTTTATGGTATGATCAGTAATGTGGATGATAACATAGGTAAGCTTTTAAAATATCTAGAAACATCTGGAAAGCTGGAAAATACAATTTTAGTATTTACGACGGATAATGGCACTGCTGCCGGCATTGGTAAAAAAAATGGATTGACTACGGGGTATAATGCAAATCTCAGAGGAACCAAAAGTAGCCCGTATGATGGTGGTCATAGGGTGCCGTTCTTAATTCATTGGCCCAAGGGAAATATAACTTCAAAGAACCAAAAGAAAAGTAATGATTTGGTGGCACATGTAGACATCTTGCCCACTTTTGCCGCGTTATGCAAATTAGAATATACACCTAAGAACTATTTAGATGGTACCGATGTCTCCCAAGTATTCCAATCAAATACAAAATTGGAAGATCGTATGTTGGTGGTAGATACCCAACGATTGCAATGGCCCAAAAAAGATAGAAATAGTTGTGTCATGCAAGGGGTGTGGCGCTTGGTAAATGGAGATGAGCTCTATAATATAGAAACTGACATAAGTCAAACAGAAAACCTTAGTGATAAGTTTCCTGAGCGGGTGAAAAATATGCAGGCATTTTATGATGAATGGTGGAAAAGTACGGAGGCGGATATGCATTATGCAAGCATTCCTTTAAACACGCCAAACAATGAAAACGTGTTGCTTACCATTCATGATCTACATTCAGAGGATCCAATACCGTGGAATCAAGATTTGATAA
The DNA here is from genome assembly GCF_029350945.1 of Maribacter huludaoensis. Lineage (GTDB taxonomy): Bacteria > Bacteroidota > Bacteroidia > Flavobacteriales > Flavobacteriaceae > Maribacter > Maribacter huludaoensis. Next base: position 196,887 of record NZ_JARKMS010000004.1, read on the forward strand.
GAAAAGGGGAGTTTTCACCTAAGGGGTATTATTTGGTAAGGGTGGAAGAAGACGGCCTGTATCAATTTAAACTGGGTAGATATCCTCAAGAGTCTAATTTAAACATCAATGAAACTACGGATGCTGTTCTATCCACAATCAATAAAGACGGACTATCGGCAGGTGTTGGAAAAGAAATAGTATCGGCAAGTGTTACAATAGGGAAATATAAAACCAAAGTATTGGCCAATGGCAATAGCAATAATGTTCAATTGAACCAGCATTTAAAAAAAGGGTCGTATCATCTTTCCGCTAGTTTTACTACTGAAGATGATCAACAGCTTCCTGCATACTACATATCAATTACTAAAAAATAATAGAACTAAAAATGGTATTGAAAAGAATTTCCAATTGTATAATGTTCGTCGTAATGTTTTCTCTTATGGCGTGCAATGAAAAACCTAAAGATGCTGGTATAAATAAAGCACGGCCAAATATCATTTTCATTATGGCAGATGACCATACTACTCAGGGGTTGGGCGTTTATGGTAGCAGGTTGGCATCATTGAACCCAACGCCAACATTGGATAAATTGGCAAATGAAGGCATGTTGATGGAAAATGTGTTTGTAAACAATTCTATTTGCGTACCAAGTAGGGCGGCCATTATATCAGGACAAAGAGCACAGACCAACGGTGTGCTAGATTTGGAAGGTGCCTTACCACCAGCGAAGCAATACCTGCCAAAAGAGATGAAAAAATTAGGTTATCAAACGGCAATTATAGGTAAGTGGCATTTGCATGATGAACCTGCGGAATTTGACTATTACAAGGTGCTACCGGTACAAGGCAAATATTTTAACCCTGATTTTAGAGTTCGTGGAGAGCAAGAATGGCCAAACAATGTAGTACAGACAGAAGGGCATTCTACAGACGTTATTACGGACAATACTATTGAATGGTTAGATAAAGGAAGAGATAAAACTAAACCTTTCTTTTTAATGCACCATTACAAAGCACCACATGACGATTTTGAAAATGCCCCACGTTACAATGATTATCTGGCAGATACCTTTATTCCGGAACCAGAGAGTTTATATGATAATAAGAACAATGGTTCGGTAGCTACTAGGGGATCGAACGATTCCCTAACGCGCATTATTGGTTCATCGGTCTCTAGACGCAATTTAATTCGTAATCAGGCCATGAATATTTATACAGATAGCTCTATTTATAAACAATATAGAGATCAAAATACTATTGGGATAGATGAGCATAAAAAATGGCAGTTGACACCAGAGGAAAAAGAAATCACCTCAACGGTGTATCAAGATTACTTAAAGCGCTATTTGCGTTGCGTAAAGGGTGTAGATGATAATGTAAAAAGACTGATTCATTATTTGGAGGAAAATAATCTGTTAGAGAATACAATTATTGTGTATACCGGTGATCAAGGTTTTATGTTGGGCGAACATGATTATATAGACAAAAGATGGATGTACGATGAATCTATGCGTATGCCATTCTTTGTTCGTTATCCTGAAAAAATTAAAGCTGGTTCGCGCTCAAATGCTATGGTAAATAATACTGATTTTGCTCCTACCTTAATTGAAATGGCAGGTGGGTCTGCGCCAGATTACATGCAAGGGAGAAGTTTTAAATCAATATTGGAAACAGGGGAAGAACCGGCAGATTGGCCGCAATCTACTTATTATCGTTATTGGATGCATATGGCACACAGACATCAGAATCCGGCACATTTTGGGCTTAGAACTAAAGATTATAAGTTGATATTTTTTTACGGCAGGTATTGGGTAGATACGGACGACCCCAACGCTGAATATAATAAAGCTAGCTGGGGTAATGATTTTAGCAATAAAACACCGGTAGCGTGGGAATTCTATGATTTAAAGAACGACCCAAAGGAAATGAACAATGCTTATAATGACCCAAACTATACAGAAGTTATTGCTGAATTAAAAGAAGAGTTGATAAAGGTTAGGGAAGAATTAAATGAAACCGATATAAATTACCCACACATACAAAAGGTAATTGATGCCCATTGGAATGATTGATAGCCATAGTTCCATAAATAGAAAAAGCCAACTTGTTAAAGTTGGCTTTTTTGTTAAAGCTATGACAGACTGCTAGTAAATTGATTGATAGTTTTTAAAATGGTTTTACGTAGCGTTTATTATTTTTCTAGTTGAAATATTTGTTCTAAAGCTATCCACTTTTCACCTTTTTTTGCCCATGGAAGTTCTTGTTGAAATCCCCACATCAGTTCTTCCCATTCTTGAACCTTTGGGTTTTCCGCATCCATTTTAGACTTCTTATCGGGATCAAAAGAAGCATCGACTTCCATAATCATGAACATTCTATTACCTGTAAGGTAGATTTGCATATCTATGATACCGGCATCTTTAATGCTCTTTGTAATTTCTGGCCATGCATTGCCTTCTGCATGGTACTTTTTGTACTCCACAATTAATTCTGGGTTATCTTTTAAATCGCAAGCAAAACAAAGACGTTTATTTAAACTCATAAAATGGATTAATTAGTTGGTATGATATTTTTTATAAACTGTTCTTCCGTAAAAGGCAACTACACCAAGACAAATAAGTGATAGTACAAATGAAAATCTCATTTCTGTAACTCCAAAAATAGTAATGTCCTCATATCCAACACCACCTAAATCTAGCATATAACCCTGTAAAAAGGGGAGTAGTGCTCCCCCAACAATAGCCATGACCAAAAATGCAGCTCCAAATTTGGCATCTTCACCTTGGCCTTCTAAAGCAATACCGTAAATGGTGGGAAACATAATGGACATGAACAACGAGGTTGTCACTAATGAATATATACCTAACATACCCGGTAAAAATATTGCGCCCAGCAGGGTTAGCATTCCACCTAATCCAAAAAGCATTAATAATTTTCCAGAGTCTATTTTGGCCATAAGGGCAGTACCTATGGTTCTACCTATCAGAAAAACAATGTAGCCGGCTAAACCGTACCAAACGGCAGATTTTGCGTCAATGGCAAGTGTTTCGGCGTATTGGTACACGTAGGTCCAACACATAATCTGGGCACCTACATAAAAAGCTTGTGTGACCACACCAAAAGCAAACTTTGGTTGTTTCCATAATCGTTTTACGGAGTCTTTAAAAACCACCTTTGCCTCTTGATGTTTGTTTTGTGGCATCTTAACCACGCTGATCAATACAAAAAATATCAAAACTACAAGTCCTAAGAGTACATATGGATTTCTAATAATTTCCAGGTCAGATGTTCTAATGACGGCTTTGGCACTTTCGTTCAATGTGTCAAAAATAGGAACACCATCTACTGTTGTGTCATCGGATTGTAATGCGCCCAATACAAAGTTTTGAGCCACCAATAGCCCTAAAATAGAACCCATTGGGTTGAACATTTGGGCAAAATTCAAACGTCTGGTGGCTGTTTCTTCTGCACCCATAGAAAGAATGTACGGGTTAGATGTAGTTTCTAAAAACGCCAACCCAAAAGTTAGTACATACAATGCTGATAAAAAGAAAGGGTAGCTTTCATAGGCAGCTGCCGGATAAAATAGCAATGCGCCTATGGCATATAATGCCAAGCCTAATAAAACCCCTTTTTTATAAGAGTATTTATTTACGAATAAAGCAGCGGGAATAGCCATGGTAAAATAACCACCATAAAATGCTAACTGTACCAAAGATGCTTGCTTGTTGGATAATTCCAGTACTTTTTGAAAACCGCGTACCATGGGGTTGGTCATATCATTTGCCAAGCCCCACAAAGCAAACAGAGAAGTAATCAATATAAATGGCACCAATACTGATTTGGCAACAACAGGTATTTTTTCAGATGTGTTCATAAGGATTGGTCGGTTTTGTAGAATTATTTTTCGGATAATAAAGATCGGTCTAGATGCACATAGCCACCATCAACAGTTATAAATTGGCCAGTGGTGTGTGATGATCTTTCGGATATAGCGAATAATACGGCATCGGAAATTTCTAAGGGAGAAGTCATTCTGTTTTCAAACGGAATGTTCTTTACAATAGATTGTAATTTTTCATCGCCATTATCTAAACTGTTGATCCAGTTTTCATAGGCTGGTGTCCAACTTTCAGCAATGATCAAAGCATTACTACGAATGCCGAACGGAATTAAATCTACCGCCCATTCACGGGTTAAGCCAAGAACACCACCTTTGGATGCCGCATAGCCAGAAGTACCGCCCTGTCCCGTAAGTGCAACTTTGGAACCTACGTTTAAAATATTGCCTTTCGCCTTTTTTAAGTAGGGTAGGCAAAACTTGGTCATGGCAAAAAAACTGACCAGATTAAGCTGTAAAGAGCGCATAAATTTCTCTATGCTATCTTCCAGTCCAACCGTGTCGTTAACACCAACATTATTGATTAAGGCATCTATTTTTCCATATTTGTCACCAATGGTTTTCGCCGCTTGTTCTATTTGTACAACATCGGTTAAATCTGTCTTTACAAATATGCTGTCTATACCTTTATCACGTAGCTCTTTTTCATATTCAAATCCGCGATCATTTCTACAAACAATAACAGGAAGAGCGCCTTCCTTAGCTAATTCTTCTACAATGGTTTGCCCAATGCTTCCTCGTAGACCGGCTGCACCCGTTATTACTACTACTTTATCTTTTAGTCTTAAATCCATACTTATAAATTGTAAAATTCAACTGCATTGTTTCCCATAATGTTATGTTGTTCGTTATCGCTTAGACCAGAAATGAAATCTGTGACTAAGTTTTTAACCTGGCTATAATTTCCCGCTACCAAGCAAACAGGCCAGTCAGAACCAAAAAGGCATCTTTTTGAACCAAAAGAGGTCAGGACAAGGTCTAGATATTTTGAGAGATCATCAGGCTTCCATTTTTTGTAGTCGGCCTCTGTAATCATACCCGATAGTTTACAGTAAACATTTTCCAGTAATGCTATTTCTCTCATCATGGTAGCCCAACCGTCATAAAAACCGTCTTTTATGTAGGGTTTAGCTATATGATCAATCACAAATTTTTGATTTGGAAATTGCTTTACAAACTCTAAAGTTGCCCCAAGCTGATGCGGAAAAATTAGAATGTCATAAGTATATCCAAACGGTTCAAGTTCTTTTATACCGTTCAAAAATGGCTTTCTTAATAGAAAATTATGATCAGGTTCTCCCTGTACCACATGTCTAAATCCCTTTAATATAGTATGGTTGCTTAACTTTTCTAAATCGCTTTTAATGGTAGAAGCACGTAAATCTACCCAGCCCACAACACCTTTTATGAAATTGTTTTCTGCGGCTAGATTAATTAAAAATTCAGTTTCCGCTAACGTTTGATCAGCTTGTACCGCAACACAGCCGTCAATGGCATTGGCTTTTAATTCACCAATGAGGTCATTAGGCATGAAATCTCTTCTAATTATCCTCATATCATCATCGATCCATGAATGCTTTACGGGCTCATACTGCCAAAAATGTTGATGTGCGTCTATGGTCATAGTCAATTGATCAATAGTTACCTTAATTTATCATTGTAAGAGCTTCTTCAAATCCGTATTTTTCAATATTGCTAAGGTTTTTGTAAATCATGTTAGTTAAACCGGTTATTTGGTTCAGGTCCTCTTGCCAAATATCAGAATTGCCCAATAATCTGGTAGTCAATGTATTTAAGTCAATGTCGTTTTCTCTAAATTGTTCCCAGGTGTTAGAGAAATATTCAAGTACCGAAGTAGTATCGTTTAAATCAATTTTGTCATTGTTGAAACTTCCTTCATAAAAGCGAATTAGAGCACTCAATGCAAATGTGATATTTGCGGGAAGACTTCCTTTTATTTTCAAATAATCTTTTAAGCTAGGTAATAAACGAGTTACAAATTTTGAGGTGCTGTTCAATGCAATACTGATCAGTTGATGTTCAAGTGCCGGATTTTTAAATCTGTTAACGACGTCATTTGCAAATTGCTCTTTGTAATCTTGTGGAAAATCTAAAGTCTCCAACACTTCGCTCATCAATACTTGATGAATAAAGTTAGCGACTAGGGTATTCTTCATGGCGTCTTTAACCAAGCGTTCACCTAATAGGTATGCCACTGGAACCATTGATGTATGGGCACCGTTTAAAATGCGCACTTTTAAATTTCTATAGGATTCTAAGTCTGAAACCAATTCAATATTTAAATCTGTTTTATTGAAAGGAAATTCATTTAAAATGTCATCAGGTCCTTCTAATAACCAACTTTGGTACAGTTCACCTGCAACGGCAAGTTGATCTTTAAAGCCAAGCTTGGCTTCCATCTCTTCAATTTTATCTTTAGGATAACCAGATACAATACGGTCTACCAAGGTATTGTAAAATATGCATGCTTCTAATATCCAATTTTTAAACGATTCTTCAAGGGACCAGTGATCTGCGTATTGCAAAATACATTGTTTTAATGCTTCCCCATTTTTATCAATAAGTTCAACAGGTAAAAGAATGCATCCTTTATCCAAAGCGCCATCAAAGTGTGTAAACCTATGAAATAGCCAAACGGTAAGTTTTGCCGGAAACTCTTTGGGAGGTGTATGGTCAAAGGTATCATCTGAATTAAAAACGATACCCGCTTCCGTAGTGTTCGATATAATAAACCGCAATTCAGGAGTTTTTGAAAGGTCAATATATTTTTGCCATTCAGAATAAGGATTGATAACTTTTTGAATGCAATCAACAACGGTTAAATCTTGTACAAAAATATTGTTCTCATATCCTTCTAATTGCACGGAGAACAAACCATCTTGTGATTTTAGCTCTTGATAGTCACCACGTGCAGTGGGTTTAATTACGGCAACACCGGCATTGAAGGTCGTAGCGTTGTTTATTTTTTGAATACTAATATCTACAAATGCCCTTAGAAAATTACCACCTCCAAATTGCATTACTTTTATGGGTAATGATTTACGATCGGTTATGGCATTACTGTTTAAAATTTCCATATGTATTGTTATAGTGATATTCCTCTTTTCCAAGGAATAAAATCGTCTTGTCCCAAACGTACTGCGTTAGGTATTTTTTCTCCGCTTGCCACGGCAATGATGTATTCTAGAAGCTCTTCACCTTTACTTTCTATAGTTGCCGTAGCCTCTATAATACCACCAGTGTTAAAGTCAATGATATCTGCCATACGCTCGCTGAGTTGCGTATTACTTGCTATTTTAATGGTAGGGGCAATGGGGTTGCCGGTAGGGGTACCTAACCCCGTAGTAAAGCAAATAATAGTACAGCCAGAACCTGCAAGTCCCGTCGTACTTTCTACATCGTTACCAGGAGTACAGAGTAAATTCAAGCCTTTTTTCGTGACCGGTTCGGTATAATCAAGCACATCGGTAATTGTGGAAGTACCACCTTTTTTTGCCGCTCCGGCGGACTTCATTGCGTCCGTAATGAGTCCGTCTTTTATATTACCGGGTGAAGGATTGTTTTCAAAACCTGAACCCACTTCCTCGGCACGTTTGGCATAGGTTTGCATTAGTCCCGCAAATTTTTTTGCATTTTCCTTAGACTCACATCTATTCAGAAGTTCCTGTTCAACACCATTTAGCTCAGGAAATTCAGCAAGAACCGTAGATGCGCCAAGTGCCACCAACATATCTGAAACATGGCCTAGTGCTGGGTTGGCAGAGATACCTGAAAATCCGTCAGATCCACCACACTCCAGCCCAAGGGTCAGTTTGTTCAGTGGTGCCGGAGCACGTTTGGTTTTATTGGCCTCTATTAAACCTAAAAAGGTTTGTTTAACTGCATCTTCAATAAAATGTTGTTCCCTTTTACTTTGTTGTTGTTCTAGTATGACAAGTGGTTTAGAAAACTGAGCATCCCTTTTATTAATGGCATCTTCTAGTATAGGAATCTGCGCATTTTGGCAACCAAGACTTAGCACCGTAGCACCGGCAACATTTGGGTTGGTAATATAGCCAGCTAAAAGGTTGCAAAGAGTATCGCTATCTTGCCTAATGCCACCGCAACCACCATCATGTGTTAAAAATTTTATGCCATCTACATTGGGGAAAACCTGCTCGTCCGTATTCGGAATTTCAGGTTTTAGAATGTTGCTTTTTAATAATTCTTCATTAGTAGCTTGTTTCTTATACTGCTTTACAAGCGTCTCTGTAGAGATGATGTCTGCTGCTGAAGTTTTATATCCTAACGGTTTTAAAAGCGCTGTCCTCAATACTTCAACATTTCTATTTTCACAGAATACTAGAGGGATAACTAGCCAGTAATTAGCGGTACCTACGCTACCATCTTTTCTGTGATAGCCCATGAAAGTTCTGTTCTTAAAAGCATCAATATTTGGAGGGGTAAAGTTCCATTGTTGGTTTTCTATTTGATAGGTAGATGCTGCATGTACTAAATTTTCAGTGGTAATAGCCTCTCCTTTTTTAATAGGCACAACCGCTTTGCCTACAATAGAACCGTACATATAGACTAAAGCATCTTTTTCCAAATCGGTAAACGTAAACTTGTGTTTCGCCTTTACTTTTTTTGGAATACGAAAAGTAATATTATCATGTTGAATATTCGTGCCTTCAGGAATATCTTGTAAGGCAACTAGTATATTATCTTTTGTATGAATGTGTAAAAATGTCTTATCCATAAATTCGTTTACAAGCTTTCAAAAAATAGAAATAGGGCCGCATAGGTTTATTTCTATTTCATTTTTGATTTAGAAAGTGACCATGGCTTTGATGACACCGGTCTCAGGTTTTAGCCATGCGTCAAAATTGGCTATCATTTCATTATATGTTACGGTATGTGTCACAAAAGATTCAATTGGGAATTGGTCGATTACATCAATAACATATTCAAAATCTGCCAAGGTGGCATTTCTACTACACATGATGGTTGTTTCTTTTGCATGTATTGCCGGATGATTGAAGGTTAAATATTCCTTGGATAATCCTACTAATACATAGCGACCACCATGCGCCATATAATTAGGACCATTTTCCAGGGCATATTTATTGCCTGATGCATCAAAAACCGCTGTTGCCAAATCATTATTGGTAAATTCATTGACTTTGGCTACTGCATCATCATCTGCTTTTACAGTATAGTCTACTCCAATTTTTTCTTTGGCATAGTTTAACCTTTGTTGATTAACATCAATGGCAATTACTTTGGCGCCTTGCAATTGTGCTAATTTCATGATTCCTATGCCTATTGGGCCACAACCTATAACCGCAACGGTTTCTCCTTTTACGATCTGTGCCCTACGTAAAGCGTGCGCACCAATGGCCAATGGCTCTACAATTGCCATTTGCTCTAAACTAAGATTGTTCGCAGGGAGCAGTAGTGCAATAGGCACGTTGATAATTTCTTGCATACCACCGTCCGTATGAACGCCTAAAACCTTAATGTTGGTACAGCAATTTGTTTTTCCGGCCTTGCAAGCCACACAAGCATTACAACTTATATAAGGCATAACCACAACTTTATCACCTTGTTTAAGCCCTTTTGAATTAGGTTCAATGGCAATAATTTCAGCAGCAAGTTCATGACCTAAAATTCGTGGATAGCTAAAAAAAGCTTGATTGCCCGCATAGGCATGCAAATCTGTACCACATATACCTACTCTCTTAATTTTTAGAGTAGCTTCATTAGGTTTAGCTACAGGTGCTTCTTTATCTTTTAAGGTAAACGTGCCGGGTTCTTCGCAAGTTATATATTTCATTATCGTAAATGTTCAAATGCAAGTGGTCGTTTAAAAACGCACCCCGTTAGGGGTGCATCATTTAATTAAAACTAACACAAACAATTATTTTTAAATCTAAATTTTATCGCCTAGGGTAATTTCTAGGCAGAAGGCGTGGTCACCTTTCTTTTCTCCAAGGTTTGCTATTTCAAGACCGTTATTGGTTTGCTTATATGCAATTTCATTATCTGATCCCAATAATGTAATAGATTTAATATCTAGACCCTCTGCGTTGGTGTTTCCTAAAGCCAAGGATTCAATGGTTACCGAATTGTTTTCTGGCCAGGCCAATAGAATGGCATAAAGTTTATTGTCTTTTTTAGTGAATCTAATATCTTGAGCCGTAAACCCTTTGTTTTCACCTTCAGAATGGTGCCCTTTTTTAACCTCGGTAGGTCCTTCACCAAAAACGGTCCAATATTCGGTGTTGTAAATAGCATCACCATTTACTTCTAACCAATCTCCAATTTCAAAAAGTATTTTTTGTTGATCTTCTGGAATGCTTCCATCTGCTTTAGGACCTATGTTTAAAAGTAGATTTCCATTTTTAGAAACGATATCGACTAAATCGTCAACTAGTTCATTGGTGTTTTTAGATTCCCAATTGGTAACATAGCCCCATGAGTTTTTACCTATGGAAGTGTCGGTCTGCCAAGGCAATTTTCTAATACCTGGCAATTTTCCTCTTTCTAGATCGTAGATAACAGTTCCTTCGGGAAAAGCCTCATGATCAAAATTCTTATCGTTTATGACTACTTCCTTGCCCCATTCTATACCCTTATTGTAGTAGTAAGCAGCAAGCTTAGGTCTGTATTCCTTAAAATCTGGTATGTCTAAATAGAAATCGAACCACAAAATATCTGGTTGGTAATTGTCAATTAAATCCACCGTTCTATTCCACCATAATTTCTTGAACTCTTCAGAAACAGGTTCGGTCAGATCTTTACCTTTTGCAGAATATAAATCCGCAAATTCAGGATCTGTAGTGTCAAAGTGGTCCTTTTTATTATAGAAAGACCAATTAAACGCATAGTGCGAAGAAGCGCCCATAATAAGACCTTCTTTGCGGCCTTCTTTAAATAATTCGCCCAGAATATCCTTTTTAGGTCCCATGTCTACTGAATTCCAACGTGTGGTATTGGACTTGTACATGGCAAAACCATCATGATGGTCTGCAACGGGTATGACATATTTAGCGCCAGATTTTTTAAAAATATCTATCCATTCTGCAGCGTTGAACTTTTCACCTTTAAACTGGGGTATAAAATCTTTGTACCCAAATTCCTTTTGATCGCCATACTTCTTTTTATGATATAGGTACACTTCATTTGGACCAAGTTGTTGGTGGTTCAATTGCGCTGAAAATGTAGCTGTATCCATATACATTCTTCTAGGGTACCACTCAGAACTATATGCCGGTACTGCGTATGCGCCCCAATGAATGAAGATTCCAAATTTTTGATCATTAAACCATTCTGGGTCCTTATAATTTTTCTTTATGGATTCCCAATTAGGCTCAAAATGTATTTCGGTTTCAACGGTTTCATTGTTATTTTTTTTCGATTCAGATTTGCATCCCGTCAGTATCAATAGACCGATCAATGGTAATACAAAGTACTTGCTCATATTCATATGGTAACGATTTATAAAAGGTATATCTAAGTAAGAGTTGCTAAATTCCGTTTTTTGTTTAATCAAGTTCGTAACAGATGTTTTAATGATTACAACAAATGGTTATCCTTGTTTTTTATTAGGTTTTATATGTATTTCTTTGAGATATATATAATTAATGTTATTAATGTTTAAATAAAAAGTAAAATTCATATGCAGTTGAAAATACGATGTTTGTGCGTGCTTTTATGTGCTGTTCAGTTTTTGATGAGTCAGGATAACAGCAAAAATTTGCCTAATATAATTTGGATTATGGCAGAAGATATTAGTTTAGATTTGGCGTGTTATGGTACCAAAGCGGTTAAGACGCCCAACTTGGACCAAATGGCGGCAGATGGCATTCGCTTTAGTAATTGTTTTGTGACCAACCCTATTTGTTCACCAAGTAGATCAGCCATGATTTTGGGTACACATCAACAAAAAAGCAATACCCACAATCACCGTAGTAATAGGGATGTAGTATTGCCAAAACCAATTGTTCCCTTTACGCAATTATTAAGGGATGCGGGTTACACCACTATTTTGGGACATAAAGACGTACGTGGCAAAGGAAGAAAAATCGATGTGAATTTTAAACATTCAGCTATTGGTACTTGGGACGGTGAATCAAATTTTGGTATTTATGATAAGTACGATGAGTTTCTGCCAAAAGATGCACCATTTTTTTCGCAGATAACCTTGAACGTAACACACAGGGGCGATTGGTGGGATGAAATCCGTGCAAAATCCAAACATCCTGTAAACCCCAATGATGTGGAACTGCCACCATATTTGGCGGATGATCCCGTAATTAGGTTAGATTGGGCGAAGTATTTAGATCAGATGGAATATATGGATGCTGAAATTGGAATGCTTTTTAAAGAACTGGAACAAAAAGGACTTGCCGAGAATACAGTAGTAATTTTTATAGGTGATAATGGTAGATGTAATATTAGGGGAAAGGGATATTTACACGATTCTGGCTTAAGAATTCCGTTATTGGTGAAATGGCCAAAAGGAATAGACAAGGGCCAGATAGATGACCGAATAGTAAGTTCAACAGATATAACGGCAACCATTTTAGATTTGGCACAGGTTAAAATTCCTGATTTTATGACCGGAAAATCATTTTTGGATGAAGATTTTGACCGAACCGAGGTATTTGCATCTCGCGATTTGTGGGATGAAATTCCGGAAAAAAGCAAAGCCATAACCACCAACAAGTTCAAGTACATCAGAAATTTTAAACCAGAGATTCCTTGGGATGCCCATCAAGCATATTTAGAATTTTATAGGCCTGCCGTGCACGTAATGCGAAGCTTAAAAGAACAGGGTAAATTGAATAAAAATGAATTACTTTTCTTCGGATTAAAACCGGCAGAAGAACTGTATGACTTAGAAAAGGATCCATTTGAACTGAATAATTTGGTTTTGGATGTTGAATATGCTGCCGTAGTACAAAAAATGAGACAGCAAACCTTAGATTATAATAAAGCCTTTAAACCAATCGGTGAGACTTATAACCCTGTACACGCCGAGTCTGTAGATGTTTTAAAATGGGTTAAAAAAGAGAGACCAAAAGATTACCAAAGAATGTTGGCTGGGGAAGAAATTGGGTTTCACAAAATGTCAAACGAATACAAGGAAACTATCAAATAATAGTAGTATGAAAAATGTTTTTTTAAAACAAATAGGGTGTATAATCGCCATCTTTATTGCAACAAGCTGTGGTGAGCAGAAAGAAAAAAAGGAAGAACAGCCCTCAAAAAACGAACAACCGAATATTGTCATCATTTATTTGGATGATTTGGGCTATGGCGATGTAGGGGCTTATGGCGCAACCGAATTAAAAACACCGAATATGGACAGGTTGGTCAATGAGGGGGTAAAGTTTACTTCCGGTTATGCCAGTTCTGCAACTTGTACGCCTAGTAGGTATGCATTGCTTACAGGTGAATATCCATGGCGAGTAAATGCGGCGATATTGCCAGGGACGGCACCATTGATAATAGATACCGATCAACCCACAATTCCTAAAATGCTAAAGAAGAAGGGATATCAAACAGGTATCGTAGGTAAGTGGCATTTAGGATTGGGCGACGGTAATGTAGACTGGAACCAAGAAATTACTCCCGGTCCCAATCAATTAGGTTTTGACTATTCGTACATATTAGCTGCCACGCAAGACAGGGTGCCAACAGTTTATATAGATAATGAAAAGGTAGATAATTTAGACCCTAACGACCCTATAGAAGTCAGTTATGAGGAAAATTTTGAAGGTGAACCAACAGGTAAGGATAATCCTGAGTTGACCACCATGAAATGGCACCATGGCCACAACCAAAGTATAGTAAATGGTGTGCCTAGAATTGGCTATATGAAAGGTGGAGAAGCCGCCAAGTGGAAAGATATTGATATGGCAGACCATTTTTTGGAAAAAGCTAAGACATACGTAGCTAGTCATAAAGACGCTCCATTTTTCCTGTATTATGCCTTACAACAACCACATGTGCCAAGAACGCCACATCCTAGATTTGTAGGTGCATCGGGTATGGGACCAAGGGGCGATGTAATCGTTGAGGCGGATTGGGTAATCGGCGAATTTTTAAAAGAACTGGAAACACAAGGTATCTTGGAGAACACGTTAATTGTCTTTACGAGTGATAATGGTCCTGTGCTAAATGACGGTTATTATGACAATGCCGTAGAAAAGTTGGGAGAACATACTCCGGCAGGGGGATTGAGAGGAGGAAAATATAGTCTTTTCGAAGCGGGCACAAGAGTGCCATTTTCGGTCTATTGGAAAGGAAAGATAACACCCAAAACATCTGATGCACTTGTTTGCCAAATAGATTTATATGCATCTCTTGCCGAACTAACAGGAGCAGAGTCTAAGTTACCCGATAGCAAAAATTTACTCAGCACATTTCTGGGGAAATCAGAAAAAGGCAGAGATCAGCTGATTATTGAGGCCGGTGGTAGAACCGCTCTTAGAAAAGGCGATTGGGCATTTATTCCGCCATATTCGGGCGCAGCCGTAAATACACAGGTGAATATAGAATTGGGTAATGATGAATCTTACCAATTGTATGATCTTAAAAATGATCTAGGTCAACAAACAAATGTAGCGGCAGAAAATCCTGAAAAATTACAAGAACTAAAATCAGTATATGAACGAATTAGAGGGAACGATAATGCAACGGTACCTGAGTTGGAATTACATTAATGGTAATTGTTAGTTTTATTTTGTTAGAAGCACCCGAGAGGGTGCTTTTTCGTTTAAGCAGAAGTCGTTTCAGTTGTAAGTTTCTATTGCAAGAACAAATGTTCTAAACCATGCAACACATGTTTTAAAAGTTTTAGTCATAAGAAGTTAACCCTTAGTTTTATTGGTGTAGAGCTTTAGAACGCAAATATGACAAAACCTTTTCAATTATGCATTTTACTATTTGGCTGTTTGAGTATTACCTGCAATGCCCAAAATTTGAAGAATAGTAATAAGCCGAATATAATTGTAATCTTAACCGATGACCAAGGTTGGTTAGATGTGGGGTTTAATGGAAGCACCGATATTCCCACGCCAAATTTGGATAATTTGGCAAAAGAAGGTGTCATTTTCAAAAATGGCTACGTATCGCATCCGTATTGCAGTCCATCCAGGGCCGGGCTGTTGACCGGTAGATATCAATCACGTTTTGGGCATGATTGTAATATGCCATATGATGGTGAAAATAATGCATCTGTAGGTACGCCACTATCTGAAAAGATGATATCGGAAGCTTTAAAAGAGCAAGGTTATACTACAAGCGCAATAGGTAAGTGGCATGTAGGCGATCATGCTGATTTACACCCTCCTCGGCAAGGTTTTGACCATTGGTTCGGTTTTGCAGGCGGTGCAATGAATTATTGGGGAAAATCCAATGGACCATTACGCACCATATTCAGAAATGAAAAAAAAGTACCGGAAAGCGAATTATCTTATTTAACGGATGATTTTACCAATGAAGCCATCTCATTTATAGAAAATAACAAGCAAGATCCGTTTTTTATTTACTTGGCGTACAATGCGCCACATGCTCCAGACCACGCAACCCAGCAATACTTAGAAAAAACTAAGCATATTGAATATGGCGGTAGAAGTGTTTATGCGGCCATGGTAAACGGGGTAGATGCAGGTGTTGGTAAAATTGATGCCTATTTAAAGGAAAAAGGGTTAAAAGAGAATACCATTTTGGTATTCTTGAGCGACAATGGCGGGCGTACCATGCATGCCAATAATGGTCCAAATAGAGGGCATAAGGGAATGTTGTTTGAAGGTGGCTTAAAAGTACCGTTCTTAATGGTTTGGCAAAATCATATTAAACCCAACGAAGCTTATGATGAGATTGTAAGTTCCTTAGATTTATTTCCTACGCTACTCAATGCGGCAGGGGGTAATGTTAAAGGTGAAAAACAGCTAGATGGCGTAGACCTTTTACCATTTTTAGATCAAAAGAATAAAAAGCCTCATGAGACTTTATACTGGCGGAGCGTTGGCGGATTTGAGTATGCCGTAAGACACCAAGAATACAAATTATACAAGAGCGCTTACAAAGGCAGAACTATGCTTTTTAATTTAGAAAAAGATCCCTTGGAACGTCATGATATTGCTGAAAACCATCCTGAGATTATGACAAAATTAAAAGCCTTATACACAGCGTGGGATAGCAAAAATGTGGCACCAGGTTGGGTAGACCCGCATCCGGAAAATGTCATTAAAGAGGAGAAGAATTTTAGAATGATCAGAGAAAAATCACTTAGACCAAAAAATTAAGTATATGAATGTAAATACCCATTTTGCCAGATCACTAACTATTTTGATTATTACGCTGATCTTTAGAGTGGTACAGGCACAAGAACAACCTAATTTTATTTTCATTTTAACCGATGACCAATCTTATGGTATGATGGGCTGTACCGGTAATGAAGTAGTACAGACTCCCAATATTGATAAGTTGGCAAAAGACGGTGTACTTTTTACGAACGCACATATTACCAGTGCCATATGTACGCCAAGTAGGGCAAGTATTTTAACGAGCCAGTTTGAACGTAAACACGGCGTAAATTTTAATTCTGGTACGAGTATGTCAGAGGAAGGGTGGAATAATACCTATCCTATGGTGCTTCGTGATAACGGATATTATTCTGGGTGGATAGGTAAAAACCATTTGCCTGTTGGTGATGGTGGTTATACCAGTGGTTTAATGGATAAAAGTTTTGATTATTGGTATGCCGGGCACGGTCATTTGACCTTTTACCCAAAAGACAGACATAAGATATTCAAGCATGCAAAAGATGATACTCAGGTAGAGATTATAAGCGAAGGAATTTCAGATTTCCTGTCTAACGAGCAAAAATTACAAGGTGCACAAAAGTTTTTAGATCAGCGACCAAAAGATAAACCATTCGTGCTTTCGGTCAACTTTAATTTACCACATGGTGCAAGCGTATCTACCATGGCACAGCGAGAAACCGATGATGAAATCTATAAAACTTTGTATGATGATGTAGACTTAAAATTGCCTAAGAATTACATTGCTAAAAAAGATATTGTACATCCTAAATTACCACCGGAAATTCACAAAACAAATGATAGACAAGAGGGGTATGATTATGTAGATTATCCAGATAGCCTGCTGACAAGGTATCAGTTACAATTACAGGCAATGACAGGCATTGACCGTATGGTGGGCGAACTTAGGGAAACGCTAAAAGCCCAAAAATTAGATAAGAATACCATTATCGTTTTTACATCTGATCACGGTTTATTTATGGGGCAATTTGGTATTGGTGGTAAAGCCCTTTGTTATGAAATAACTACGCATGTACCGTTAATTATTTATGATCCGAACGAAAAAAAATCGAATAGGGGTAGAAAGTCGAGCGCTCTGGTACAAAGCATAGATATTGCGCCAACTTTACTTAAAAAAGCAGGTATTCCGGTACCGGATACGTATCAAGGTAGCGATTTATCACCACTATTGGCACAAAAAGTAAGCGACGTCAGAGACTATTTATACACAGAAAATTTATGGTCTACCCAGTTTGGGAATCCAAGATGCGAAGCTGTTAAAGACAAGCGCTGGAAATATATTAAATACTACAAGAACGAAAATTTTTCGGCACAAAAAAAGATTGAGACAGCAAAGCAAATGGGCATTAAGATGACGGCGATGTTATACAAAGTCCATGACCCGGATATCGCCCTATATCGCTCATTTGTAGAGGGACCATTACAGGGCGAAAAAGCAGTTTATGAAGAACTGTTCGATCTGGAAAATGACCCAGATGAAACTACCAATTTAGCAGGGGTATCGGAACATGCTCCAATGTTGGAAAAATTGAGAACCGTGTGGAAAGAGAAAATAACCTTTGCCAGAGGAAATGAGGCACCAAAAGTGTTACGGTATACCTCTGATAGTGAAGCGGAACGTGGTGTAATCATAGAACCAAAATAATAGATAATTTACCAGCAATGACCGAACAAAATATCATCAAAAGCCTATATAGTCTTTTATTCATACTATTATTAACGGCACAGGCTTTCTCTCAAGAACTACCTTTTGGCTATCCAGATACTGAGCGTACCAAAATAAGTATCAATCAAGGTTGGAAATTTCACTTAGGGAATCCTGATGCAGCGTATTTTGAAAAAAATACGGATGATATCACCTGGGAAACCGTGAACGTACCACATACCTTGGCATTGACCTCTTTGGCTTTAGATGGTTTGCAAGATGAAAAAACACAGCTTAAGTTTCATAGAAATGTAGGTTGGTACAGAAGGAATATAATGGTACCAGAGAACAACAATAAAGTTTTTTTAGAATTTGAGGGGGTACATCAAGTAACCGATGTTTGGGTTAATGGTAAACATGTTGGTAAGCATGGTACAGGTGGTTATACACCATTTCATTTTGATATTACGCGGTATGTGGATAAAGGAAAAGAAAACCAAGTAACCGTTTTGGCAGATAATAGAAGAAGTATGGTAGTTCCGCCAGATCCAGGTCCTTTTGATTATGTAAAATTTAGTGGTCTGTATAGAGATGTGTATTTGGTAGAAAAGCATCCGGTGCATATTGGTTTTAATTGGGAAGCTAAGCGTGCCGGGGTAACCATAACTACGCCAACGGTAGATGTGGTGAACAAAAATGCGACCATAGATATTAAATCCGTCGTAAAAAATACCAGTGGCAAAACTGAAAATGTGACAGTGATCACAAGAGTTATAGATGCTGAAGGTCTGGTGGTGCTAAAGTTGATCGATGATGCAAACGTTGCTCAAAATAGCAACTATGAGTTTGACCAAATAGGAAGTTTAGAAGATAATGTTCAATTATGGGATGTTGAGAATCCTTATTTGTATCGCGTAAATACAGAGGTTTTGGTAAATGGCAAATCTGTAGATGTCGTGGAGAACAATTTGGGGATTAGAAAGTTTGAATTGAATCCCGATCGTGGATTTATGCTTAACGGCAAACCAATAGAACTTATGGGTTTCAATAGGCATCAGCACTTTCCATATATAGGCGATGCGGTACCAGATGCCCTACATTATAAAGATATGTTGCAGTTTAAAGAGTTCGGTTTTAACATTATGAGAACCGCTCATTACCCGCAAGATAATGCCATTTTAGACGCCTGTGATAAGCTGGGTATTTTGGTATATGAAGAAGCACCGTCGTGGATATCGATGAGTACGGATAAGGAGTGGTGGAACAATTTTGAACAATCGGAACGCGTTATGATCCGCAATCATAGAAATCACCCTTCCGTAGTAATTTGGGGAGGAGGAATCAACCACAGAGGGTATGTGCCTGTAGCGCACAATACCGCCAAACAAGAAGATCCAACAAGGCTTACCGCCTCACAGGGTTCACGGTGGACAGGTTGGCAAACATCTGGACTAACGGATATTAATGCAAATATGCTTTACGGACCATTTATCTGGGACCGTGCAGAACCTATGTTCGCTATGGAAGGGCATCATGGACCGGAAGCCTTGGCACCGTTTAGAAAAGATTCCCTAATGACAGGATTAATATCATGGACGGCCCATGCCTATTATACCTTTCACCCAACACACGATAAAGCTTCCAACAAAATAGACAGAACAAGAAGTGGCGGAATGACCATTTTTAGAAATCCAAGACCAGAGTTACATTGGTATAAGGCAGAGCTCGGAAAAGAACCTTTTATATATATGCTGGAAGACTGGAAAAAAGGGCAGGATTCCATCACGGTCTATAGCAATGCAGAAAACGTAGAATTAAGTGTAAACGGTAAAACGGTAGCTACCCAAACCTCCTCAAAAGATACTATTTATGATGGTTTACACCATGCGCCTTTTATATTTAAAAATTTAAAATATGCCGATGGTGAGGTTAAGGCCAAAGCCATTTTTAAAGATGGAAAAACCAAAGAAGTAGTTCATAAAACTCCGGGAAAACCCCATGCCATAGAATTAATGGTAGATACCGTAGGTAGAAAGTTTACGGCAGATGGTGCTGATATTCTTATGGCCTACGCTACTGTGGTAGATAAGAACGGCACTGCAATTAAAGAGTACAATGGTAAGGTTACTTTTTCTGTAAGTAAGAATGCCATGGTGGTAGGTGATAATGCGAATATCAATGCCAACCCTATGTTCACGGAATATGGTATTGCACCAGCATTGATTAGAGCAGGTACTACGGCAGGTGAGGTCAAAATTACGGCAAGTGCCAAAGGTTTAAAATCTGCCAATGCAAATGTGCAATTAACAGCCTATGACCCAAATGTTTTGGCAACGCATGCAAAAGCTATTTATGATTTTAAGAAAGTTAAAATAGACATGGGTGCCCATGACCAGTTAGTTCAATTCGGATGGGATTTTTGGCATGGTAAGGACGAGGAAAAAAGTAGCTATAAACTACCCCTTTTCAAAAACGCCGAAGTAAACCTGGCAACAAACAGCACTGATGGTGTTTTGCGCTGGTTGGGTGAAATGAACGTTATAGGTAAATACGGATTTGTGTATGGCGATGGTGTCCTTGGTATAGATGAAAATGGGTTAAGCATTAACTTTAAAGGACTATCAAAGGGAAAATACAAGTTGACCACGTACCACCATGCACCACAAAGTAATTCTGATGAAATGGATCCCAATAAGGATAAGTTGAAAGAAATACGAATTTTGAATATTCCCTACGAACGCAAATTAACCATATCGACCGGGGAGAATACCAAAGAAGTTAAAGTCACGGAAGGTAAAATGATGCAGTTTCAAGAACCAGGTAAAAGTACGATCCTATTTAATGTACAAGATGATGGTACTGCAAAAGTTAATATTCAAGGAACAGCAGGAAAAGGAATTTGGTTAAACGGAATAGAATTGCAAGAATGGAACAAATAATCAGTAGAAAGTCGGGAAATATTATACAATGTATTATCACGTGTTGCATGCTCTTTCTATTTATAGGTGAAGTGCATGGGCAACGTTATAGCCCAGAAAACGAAGATGTACGGGTTGGACCGCCAAAACCGCCACTAGGAAAAAGATGGGTCATGAACCCGGATTTTTCAGATGAATTTAATGGTACAGCGTTAGATACTACAAAATGGTTGGATCATCACCCTACTTGGATAGGAAGAGAACCGGGACTATTTATGAAATCACAAGTATCCGTTGGTGATGGTTACTTACAGCTGAAAGGCGAAATGATGAAAAAGGACACCACAATAAATGCCTATGGTAGCAACAGAACATTTTCAATTGCCGGTGCTGCGGTAGTTTCCAAGAAGAAAACACAGTTCGGGTATTTTGAAACAAAGGCAAAAGCCGCGGCAACTACCATGTCTACTACATTTTGGTTTTCTACCGTAGGTAGTTTTAAAGGACCTAACGGTTGTGATACATATGGCCTAGAATGGGATATTCATGAATCGGTTGGTAGATCAGGCGATTACAGTGGTAGCTATTTTGCAAGTGGAATGCACTCCAACAGTCACTTTTGGTATACTGATTGCGAAGGCGAGCGACATGACCGCAGGGCTGCTCAGGTAAGATTTGAAGATAACGAGGTAACCTCAGAAAATTTTCATGTATATGGTGGTTGGTGGCGTAATGAAAGTTCCGCTAGTTACTATTATGACCATAGAGAACCAAAACATCAAAAATTCTATGATAAGGTAAAGGAAAAACCATTTGATCAACCCATGTACATGCGTTTGGTATCTGAAACCTATCCTTTTCCTTGGATAGAACTTCCAAACGAAAAAGAGTTGTCCGATCCAAGTAAAAACGTAGTTTATTATGATTGGGTACGCGCGTATAAATTAGAGGATATTTCAAAGAAGATATCTCATAGCTCTTTAGAAAAGGAATTACAATTGTATGATGAAAGTGTCATTTTTGAGACTACGGAAATTACCTTAGGCAAGGTGTCTAACTTGGAAATTCCGATTTCCTATAAAGCAAACGAACCAAGGCAATTGGTTTTGGAAGTTTATAATATGGCCGATGAAAAAATAGCTACGGATAAGGTACAGTTGCTTGCTGGTTATGGTCATTTTCGCCATAAATTAAAGTTGAACAACACGTTGAATGCAGATACAGAATATCGTCTACTTGCCAAATTACAACCTGTTCAAGACGATGATAATACTATTTTAGACCGTAACAACCTTATTTTAAAGATTAAATAGCTTAATAATCGTCTTTTAGAACCATTTATATTCCTAAATGGGTCATATGTAGTGCTGGTTTCGTGCAAATCATCCTAATCTTGTTATAGACCTATCAGTTAGTTATCAGTGCTAAGGTCTCATAGCTAGACTGATACAGGAGATTAATTGTTCATAGGATTAAATCTATTTCAAATGATAAAACACATCGGTAAAAAACTAGGGATTATTGCTATAATATTAGGAGCAAGCTATCAATCACATATATATGGACAAAACGATAAATATGCAGAAACTTGGGAGTCTATAGCCCAGGCAAATGCAACGCCAGATTGGTTTTTAGATGCCAAATTGGGTATTTATGCACATTGGGGTCCGGTATCAAGTGCTTTTGAGGGAACCGAACCAAGCAAGCATTATGCAGGTTGGCATGGTATGATGATGTATAATGATGGTAAAATAGTTGAAACCAAAAACGGTAAACCCAGTAACAATTACCTCCATCATAAAAAGAAATACGGTAAACCATCAAAAAAAGGATATATAGAAATCATAGAAGATTTTTCTCCAACAGCTTTTGACGCCAAGGAGTGGGCAGATTTATTTGCAAAATCGGGGGCAAGGTTTGCCGGTCCTGTAGCCATGCACCATGATAATTTTGCGATGTGGGATAGTAAGGTAACCCGATGGAATGCTATGAATTATGGAGGTATTGATCCGTCTGCAGCACTAAAAAAGGAAATAAATGAAAAAGGAATGCGATTTATAGGATCTTTTCACCACGCATTTACCTGGAAATATTTTGGTCCTGCACACGCACACGGTAACATTGATCCTAAAGATTATGATTTGTATACCAACCCGCACAGTTTGGATAATGACACTCCAGATGAAGCTTTTAGGACAGCATGGTGGGCCGCCTTAAAGGAATATATTGATAATTACCAACCGGATATTATTTGGTTCGATTGGTGGTTAGAGAATCTACCGGAAGAAGACCGACTTAAGTTTTTAGCTTACTACTATAACAAGGGAAAGGAGTGGGGTAAGGAAGTAGCCGTTTGTTATAAAGAAGCAACCTTTAACGAAGATGTTGCTATCAAAGATTATGAACGCGGTAGACCAAATCAACCCAAACAGAATGCATGGCTAACGGATACTTCACCGGGAGCGTGGTTCTATAGACCCAATGCCAAATTTAAAACAGCCAATGAGCTCATAGATATACTTGCGGATATAGTAGCAAAAAACGGATTAATGTTGTTGAACGTACCACCAAACCCAGATGGTAGCATTCCACCGGAAATGCAAAAATTATTGACAGATATGGGAGCTTGGTTAGAAATTAACGGCGAGGCAATTTATGATACACGTCCATGGACCGTTTTTGGTGAAGGGCCCACTAGATTGCCAGAAGGTGGGCATAAAGTAGAGGAGAAGCTAAAAATAGAATACAATGAGAACGACATAAGATATACCAAGAAAGGCGATAAAGAATTTTTTGCCATTGTATTAGACGAGCCCAAAGGCGATGTAATCATGAAAACGTTGTCTACTGATATTGGAGCATTGAATTCAGCTATTCTAGAGGTGCAACTAATTGGTAGTGCCGAGAAATTAAAATGGGAGCGCAATGAGAAAGGTTTGGTCATTCAAAAACCATCCTCTTTTCCTACGGAATATGCCCATGCTTTTAAAATTACTTTAGAAGGTTACAAAGAGAATAATATTGGTGGAGATGTAGAGGCGCATATAGATTAATTTTTTCGATGATGAAATATTCGGTCTTTACTATCAAAAAGATGCTAATAGGTCTATACTGTATAGGTCTTGGCTGTATATTTTCCTTGCAATCACAGTCAAGGCCAAATGTTATCTTGGTACTAACCGATGACCAAGGTATTGGCGATTTGGGTGCGCATGGCAATAAGTGGTTAAAAACACCCGAAATTGATGCTTTTTATAATGATGCCGTAAGAATGACCAATTTTCATGTGTCTCCGTTATGCACGCCCACTAGAGCCGCAATAATGACCGGTAAGTATCCAATAAGCAATGGGGCGTGGGCAACATACAAAGGTAGAGATGCCCTTTCCAATCCGGTGACCATGGCAGATGTATTTAAGAAAAATGGCTACAAAACCGCTTTGTTCGGAAAATGGCATTTAGGGGACAATTATCCCAACAGACCAACAGATTCTGGTTTTGACACGGCTATTCATCATTTGGCAGGTGGTATTGGTGAATTGTCCGATTATTGGGGAAACGATTATTTTGATGATGTATACTATGTAAACAATCAACCTAAACAATTTAAAGGGTACTGTACCGATGTTTGGTTCAATGAGACCATAAACTTTATCAAGAACAATAAGGATCAACCGTTTTTTGTGTATTTGCCATTGAATGCACCTCATGATCCGTTATATGTGGATGAAAAATATGCTGCCCCGTACAGACATTTAGAAGGCAAGGAAATAGTTAGTGCTAATCTTTATGGAATGATAGCCAATATTGACCATAATTTTGGCAAGCTGACCAAGTTTTTAAAAGCGGAAAAATTAGAAAAGAATACGATTGTCATTTTTATGTCAGATAACGGTACACGCTATGGGTATCAAGAAGCTGATAATTTAGGCTACAATAAAGGCTATAGCGGAATAAAAGGTAGCAAACAAGAAGGCGGACATAGAGTTCCTTTTTTTATTCGATATCCTGAAGCAAGAATTAATGGGGGTAAAGACAATAATACGTTGGCGGCTCACATAGACCTTATACCAACGCTGGCAAGTTTATGTAAACTAGATACGCCCGATACATTGGGTTTAGAGGGGGTTGATTTTTCTCCCGTATTAAAAAATACAGATGCAATTTTAAAAGATCGAACGCTTTTTCTACATAATCGGCAAGACTGGAGACCGCCCAGACAAGAATCTGACGGACTTGTTTTACGTAACGAATGGCGATTACTACAGGGCAAAGAGCTTTACAATGTAGTTGCTGACCCCAAGCAAAAGAAAAACATAGCAAAAGAACATCCGCAATTGGTTAAAGATTTACAAAGTGAGAATGCAACCTTTTATACATCGGCTTTGGGTAATGATGTAATTAATGAAATACCGGTAGCTATTATAGGCACGGAACATCAAAAAGAAATAAAATTAACTATTCAACACGCCATCGGTGACGATAACGGTATTTGGAAAACCGAACAAGTGGCTGGGGGTGTAAAAAATAAAAATAATACACATGCTATAGAGGTTGCAAAAGAAGGTATGTATACTATTTCATGCATGCGCTGGTCCAAAGAAGTACCTGGGCCTATTCTAGGGGTGCCAAGTAAATTTCCTAAATCAAATTTTGAGTATGTGTCTATTTCTCCGGATAAGGTAAGATTACGGATAGCCAATCAAATTTTTGAAAAGACTATTAACTCAAATGACCAGTCAACAGATTTTAAGGTGTTCTTGGAAAAAGGTAAAACATTTTTGGTAGCGGACTTTATTTCTGCTACAGAAACCTACGGAGTCTATTACATCTATATCAATAAAATTTGATATGGTTTATTAATAAGATAGAATAGAGAATTATCATAAACGGGTAGTGAATTAAGATACCTTAAGGTTGGGTATTGTATTGTTTAACTAATTGCTGTTGAATGTGTTAGTTATTTGTTCAGTTAATGTCTAGTTGTGAAATAATGGGCTTTGAGAAAGGTATTTTAAATTCCATCTTTATAGGATACATAAAAATTTCGCTAAAAAATTTAATTAAATCTAAATATTTATTTCAGAAATGAGAATAATTAAAACATTACTAGGTATTTATGTTGTATTGGTATTTATAGGTTGCCAAGAAAAAGCTATAAAATCAACTGAAAGTAATACGGGCGAAGAAGATAATTCGACTATTACACAAGAGCAAATTGATCACTTGGGTATAACGGATGTTGAGCATTTAAGTGCGGCTTCAAAAAGAGCATTAGCTTGGCCAACCGATTTAGGAAACGAGTGGTTTTTAGAATTTAATCAACTAGAACCATTAAAAGGCGATTTGGCATATGAAGAAGGGGTGATTAGAAGAGACCCAAGTGCCATGGTCAAAGAAGATGGTAAATACTACGTTTGGTATTCTAAAGGTGTTGGACCTACGCAAGGTTTTGATGGCGATATAGAAAACGAAAAAGTATTTCCTTGGGATCGTTGTGATATCTGGTATGCAACTTCTACAGATGGTATTACTTGGAAAGAAGAAGGAATTGCCGTTGCAAGAGGAGAAAAGGGCGCCTATGATGATCGATCTGTTTTTACGGTAGAGATTATGAAGCATGAAGATATGTACTATTTAACCTATCAAACTGTAAAATCACCGTACAATAAAAGAGTTAAGAACCAAATAGGTTTGGCTTGGTCAACATCTCCTAATGGTCCTTGGATCAAGAGCAAAGAACCAATTTTGAGTCCTGCAGACAATGGTATTTGGGAAGGTGATGATCCTAATGATCGCTTTTCGGTTAAGAAAAAGGGAGACTTTGATAGCCATAAAGTTCATGACCCCTGTATTCTTCCTTTTAAAGGTAAGTTCTACCTGTATTATAAAGGTGAGCAAATGGGCGAGGACATTACATTTGGAGGCCGTCAAATAAGACACGGCGTCGCCATTGCCGATAATCCAAAAGGACCATATGTGAAATCTCCATATAATCCAATTAGTAATAGCGGACATGAAATTTGTGTATGGCCGTACAACGGAGGAATTGCCTCTCTGATCACAACGGACGGACCCGAGAAAAATACCATTCAATGGGCGGAAGACGGCGTAAACTTCAACATCATGGCGTCAATTCCAAGTCCGCCGCACGCTATAGGTTTAAACAGGGCGGTAGATAGTGAAAAAGAACCTACAGAGGTTTTAAAGTGGGGGTTAACACACGTATATAATAGTAGGGACTATCAAAGTATAATGCGTTTTACCTCTCGTAAAAAAGAGAAATATTAGAATCTATTTACTTTATATGGTAGTAAAAATCCGTAACGGTTTTAATAAAGAATTAGCGCTTCATGGATACAAGCTCATTCTATTGGTATTTCTAGTTGTTGGGCAATGGTGTTCAGCGCAGAACAAACCCAATATCGTTTTTATCCTTGCCGATGATGCCGGTTATGCAGATTTTGGTTTTCAAGGAAGTAAAGAGTTCAAAACCCCATATTTAGATGAGTTTGCCAAAGAGAGCGTTCGTTGCACTCAAGCCTATGTAAGTGCTGCCGTTTGCGGTCCGTCAAGAGCAGGTTTTTTAACAGGTAAGTACCAACAGCGCTTTGGTTTTGAGGAAAACAATGTGCCCGGCTATATGAGTACTTCTGGAGTAACAGGTTATGATATGGGTTTACCGTTAAATCAAAGAACCATTGCCGATGAATTAAGGCAACAGGGTTATACTACCGCCATTTTTGGCAAGTGGCACATGGGCAACGCAGATAGGTTTCACCCCACCAATAGAGGTTTTGATGAGTTTTACGGATTTAGGGGAGGGGCTCGTAGTTTTATGCCTTATGATGAAACCAATAAAATGGATAAGAACAAAAACAGATTAGAGGAAGGTTTTGGTAATTATCTAGAGCACAAAGGATATTTAACGGATGTACTGGCAGATAGAACCAATCAATTTATAGCTCAAAACAAAGACCGTCCATTTTTTATATATCTGTCCTTTAATGCCGTGCATACGCCAATGCAGGCAACAAATGAAGATTTAGATCAATTTCCAAATTTAACCGGAAAGCGAAAACAACTGGCAGCAATGACCTTGGCCATGGATCGGGCATGCGGTAAGGTGTTTGATCAATTGAAGAAGCTAGATTTATTGGATAATACCGTCATTGTATTTACCAATGATAATGGAGGACCAAGTGATGCCAATGCGTCATTGAATAAACCCTTAAGTGGCACCAAGGCAAATCATTTAGAAGGTGGTATTAGGGTTCCGTTTTTAATTTCTTGGAAGGGAATTTTACAGGGCAATACAGCATACGATTATCCTATTTCTTTGCTGGATATGTACCCAACATTCAGCACAATTGCCGGTGTTGAAGCAGCTGGTTTAAAGGGGTTGGACGGAGTTGATATTTTGCCTTTTTTGAAAAAAAATAAGAGTGGTCGCCCACATAAAACTTTGTATTGGAAAAAGGAAACTAGGGCTGCTATCAGAGAATTGGACTGGAAATTAATTAGATATCCAGATAGACCTGCAGAGCTCTACGATGTATCAAAAGATACTGCAGAGGAATATGATTTGGCATTGCAATATCCAAAAAGAGTTAGGGCAATGTACAAAAAGCTATTTCAGTGGGAGCTAGGTCTAGAACGACCAAAATGGCAACTACAGCGCAAGTTTGAAGGAAAGGCCGCAGAAAGAATGGATGCGTATAGTGCTCCAAAAATAAGAATGAATAAAGACTAAAACAGTACATGAAAACAAACGTAGAACATTTTGGGACTATTGAGGATAATGAAATACAGTTGGTTACATTGAGAAATGACCATGGGGTAGAAATTAAAATTTCAAACTATGGAGCCACCATAACCTCTATTAAAGTACCGGATAAAGAAGGGAATATTGATGAAATAGTGTGCGGATTTGATGATTTAGATAGTTACTTTTCACCGGCATATACCAGTAACGCACCATACTTTGGAAGTACCGTAGGGAGATATTGTTCTCAAATTAAAGATTCAAAATTTACATTGGAAGGTGTTGATTATCAATTAAATAAAATAGTTGGTGATAATAATCTTCACGGAGGCAAAAAAGGGTTCGATAAGAAAATTTGGACCGTGGATACCTATGATGAAAACAAGGCATTGGTTACCATGAAATTGGAAAGTGGGCATTTAGAAGAAGGCTTTCCTGGCAATGTGGTTGTCTGGGTAACTTTTACCATATCCAATACCAATGAACTACAGATAGATTATATAGCTACTACAGATCAGAATACACCGTTTACCATCACCAATCATTCTTACTTTAATCTTTCAGGATTTAAAGATGATGTTTTGCAACACACCGTTGAAATAGCATCGGATAAAAAACAAGTTTGGGACGATACGGGAGCGGCAACGGGCAATAATATTTCAGTATTAGGCAAGCCGGACGATTTAAGAACACCTAAGAAAATAGGTGATGTTCATGACGCTATGGGAGACGGTTTTGAGCATTATTACCTGTTTGATGAAAAAGGTTTTGAGCTAGGTAAGGTAGCTGAAATTAAAGAGGAAAACAGCGGTAGAAGTTTGGAAGTATATACGACCGAGCCTGGTATGCTTTTTTACACCGGTAAGTATACTTCAGACGATTTAAATAGGGAGACAGGCTTGCAATATGGAAAATTTAGGGGATTGTGCCTAGAGACACACAGATACCCGAACGGACCAAATATTGACAATGCCCCCAAATCTATTTTAGATAAAGACGAAACCTACCAAAGTACGACCATTTTCAAATTTGGCTGGTAACCATAAAATTAACTAAACCAAAAATTAACTAAGATGATAGAAGGAGTATCGTTGGCAATTTTTGCCGGATTAATGCTGGGTCTTTATGCCCTGCCAGAAAAGTTTACCAAAGACTTTAAATATGAGAACACTTGGAGTTTGTTTTTTCTGCTCACAATGTTCGTTGTACCAATAATAGCCTCGTTAACGCTCATTAACGGATTTGGTGAAATATTCGGCAATATGCCTATGGACATATGGGTAAAGATGGGACTTACCAGCTTCTTATGGGGAATAGGGGTAATGATGTGGAGCAAGGCAATTAATCACATAGGGCTTTCATTAGGCTTTTCCATTTTTATAGGAACCATAATTCTAGTGGGTTCATTATTACCTTTTATAGAAGACGGTCTACCGCCAACCAATGTACTTACGTTTATTTTAATTGGAATTTTTATTGTGTTGGTCGGCGTTATCTTAAATGGTAGGGCAGGTATTTTAAGGGAAAAGGATGAAGCCGGTACCAGTGATAAAAAAGGTTCTATGGTTACCGGTATTATGATTGCCGTAGTTGGTGGGTTATTGGCAACCGGTTTCAGTTATGCAAACGCAGCAGGTAGACCTTATTTACATGAAGCAAGTATAGCTCAAGGAAATGCAGATTGGATAACTGCCGTAGCGGTAATGTTCCCTATATTTTTAAGTGGAGGTATTGTGATGACCGCATATTTCTTATGGCAATTAAGTAAGAACAATGCTTGGGGCAACTTTAAGACTCCGGCATTCGGTAAGAATGTAGTATTAATTTTGGTCATGGCAGTTTTCCATTATGCCGCATCGGCATTATTTGCGTACGCCGCTTTTAAATTGGGTAGCTCAGGCAATACCGTAGGTTATGCAATTTTTAATACATCCTCAGTGGCCACGGCGATTGTTAGCGGTCTAATTACCAAAGAATGGATCAATGCCTCTTCAAAAGCGAAAGGATTTCTATATGCAGGACTGGCGTTGATGATTACGGGTATTGTGGTAGTTGCATATTCCAATGGAATAAACTAGTGAAGATTTTGTTTTAAATAGCTTAAGTGCTAATTGTTCAAAAAGCGGGAGGCTGTAGGTCTTCCGCTTTTTCGTGTGGTATGGTAAAGTGTTGCCAATTCTTTTATTTTAGATTGATATTCTTTGTTTAAAATTAAATTTCCTTCTTCTGTTTCAGTAGGATTATTTTTAAGGTCGAACAGTGCAATAGGTAATTGGGTATTATTACTTAAATCCGTTTTATCTACCTGCATGATGAGTTTAAAATTATCTTTTATAAGCATTACCTCTTTTCTAGTTCCGCTTTGGGAATAGATGGTCCTATTTAAAACTTCCGTTTCATTTTTAAGCATAGGCAAAAAACTTGAAGAATCTAAAGCTTGGTCATCTGGTAAATCTATTTGGGTTAAATCTGCCAATGTCGCCATAATGTCAAGACCTAAAACCGGACTGCCATTTAACTGGTGTTTTAGATGGTTGTTCCAAGAAATGATAAAAGGTACGCGATTACCACCTTCATAAGCTTGATTTTTTCCACCGCGATATATATCACTGGGTTGATGACCGCATTTCAAGGTGTTTTTTCTTAAAAGTCCACCATTATCAGAAGTTAGCATAATGATGGTGTCATCATAAATACCTTGCTCTTTCAAGGTATTGATCAGCATTTGTATTTGTACATCCAATTCTTTGACTAAGTCTAAATGTTTGGATGGTGTGGTGCCGGCTATTTTCATTCCATTTAATTCATCGGTTGGAGTATGTGGTAAATGAACGGCTAGGGCAGAGTAGTACATAAAGAACGGTTTGTCTTTATTCGCGTTTTCTTCAATATAGTTTTTTGCGGTGTAAATAAGCATATGGCCCATATGTGTCGGGTTCCAATGACTATCGCCTAGACCTTCGGCTTTATCCAATTTCACACCAATTTTATCCATTTTAGCTTGGGTGATAAAAGTGATCTTAGAATTTTTGGCAATAGGTTTAAATATACTATTCTCATAAATAGCATAGGGTACATCTTGTATTCCGGCTTGGAAAGAAAGCGCATAATCAAATCCATGATAGCGTGGTCCGCCACCTACAATTTTTCTGATATCTACATCTAATTCTGGTTTGTTTCTTGGACCTCGATAAATAGTTTTTGGATCATCTTTTCTAAGAAAATCGCCGCCAATATGCCATTTGCCAAAAAAGGCGGTGTGGTAACCCGCTTGTTTCATTAATTTGGCAAGTGTTAGCTGGTTTTCTTTAATAGGGCTTTTTTCATAACTTCCCCAAACTCCCCACGGTGCATCACTTCTATAACAGTGGTTTCCTGTCATAATCGCATATCGTGATGGTGCACAAAGTGCTGCAGGAGCATGTGCATTAGTGAAAACGGTACCATTTTCTGCTAAAGCATCTAAAGCGGGAGTTTCTACAATGATATTGTCTGAATGTAATTTTCTGTAATAAGATACGTCGCCTAGACCTAAATCGTCCACCAGAACCACGATTACATTAGGCTTTTCTTGTGCGTTAAGAATTACCGTGAAAAGAAATAGTAATAAGGTAATTGTACGATATGATGGATACATATTTTTATTAATTTGGTATTAAAGTGTAAGCTCTTACCCAATCATAATAGGAGGTGTTTCTACTATCGTCTGCCAATTCTTCCGGTGTTGGTACAGTTTCCCAATTGTAGGTTTCCGTTACCAGATGCATGTACATAGGTCTGTTGAAAGGTGTGTCCCTAAAAAAGGTGCTAGGATGCATGGTAGTTCTATATTCCCCATCCAAATAGATTTTAATAGTATTGGCATCTACCCACCAACATCCGTATACGTGGTAAGCTTCATCTGCCGGAGGATTGATTTCAGATACTACACCTTTTTGTGACTTCACTGTTTTTGTTCCATCGCAATCCGTATAAAAGGTATGTGTATTGGATCTTAATTTTGTTCTAAAATCACCACCTTTTTTTTGTTGTCCAACAACTTCTACAATATCCAATTCCTGCACTTCAAACGGGCATTCTTTAGTATCGGGTTTATTCTTTAGCCAAAATGTAGAGGACATACTTATACTGGAAGCTTTCATTCTAGTCTCAAAATAGCCATATAGGGCATCTTTTGCCACAGAAGCCACGGCTCCGCCAGCAATAGTATATTTTTCATCGTTTTTTAAAACTGAATTTTTTATTTGCAGATTACCATTTTTTACAGAAACGGAATAATCCCTAAATGTAGCAGGAGGTCTTCCATCTACCCAATATGGGGATCTTGCATGCCATTTACCGGTATCCAATGCATTGCCTTCAAATTCATCGGTAAAATTTTCATTTATCACCCATTTAAAACCCACAGGAGGTTCAGGGGTCTGGGCAGATAAAATTGAGCAGAAAATAAAGGTGATAAATAGTATTGGTGTCCTTGTAAATTTCATATTACGTTAATTTTTAAATAGTTGTATCTCGTCATCGTTATTGCCTACTAGCAGTCCAGTTTTGCCATTTGCGAAGTTTATGGACTTTAATGCCTTTACATTTTTTGGAGCAAAAAATCCGCTTGTTAATCTATTTTGGGGTGTAAAGTGTCCCTCTTTTGTGCCCAAGAGTATCAACCCGATTGAAGCATCTGCGCGTGTAGTCTCAATTTCAGATTCAAATTTGTTTCCTGCCAAAGCAATATCCGTTACTCCGTCAGCATTGAAATCCCCTGTAACAAAGCCGTTAATACTAGAAAATTGTGCTTGGTAGGGTAAAGGAGTGAGTTTGGCATTACCATCATTGAAACTAACGATTACCGAAGCAAATTCATAAGCATTAAGCTGTAGGGCATTATCAATGCCTTCACCTATAATTTGTCTTAGGTTGGACTTGGAAAATTGAGTAAAGGTTTGAAATTTTCTATCCAATCCGGGGAGCTGTTCTGAACTACACTGTAACCCCCTGATCGGTACTTGTCTGCCTTTGTAGTCTTTCGCCAGAAAAATATCATTGGTTCCGTTTTGATCAAAATCGCTTGCAAAAACTTTAAAAGGTTTTTTATCACTTGCTGTAAACTTATAATTGAGACCTAGGTTACCTACTAAAAGCTCGTTAATTCCATTTTGATCAAGGTCTGCGACAGTAATGCAGTTGTACCAGCCGTTAGTTTTGCCTAAACCATAAGAGGTAGTTTCATTTTGTAGTTTGCCATTGTTGGCTTTGAATATGGTTATCGGCATCCATTCCCCAACAATAATCAGTTCTTTTGTATTGTCGCCATCAATATCTGCATATGTAGCATCGGTAACCATACCAATGTGTTCAAGTTCTGGAGCCATTTCTTTTGTAACATCGTTAAAGTTTCCATTATCGTTCAATAAAATTAGACTTTTGGGTGCTTTCGGATATTGACCGGGCACTAATCCGCCCCCTATAAAAAGGTCTAGGTCACCGTCATTGTCAATGTCAAAAGGCAGAACACAACCACCACTTTCACCACTGATCATCATTTCTCTTTTTTCGGTAAAAAGCCCCTTACCATTGTTGAGGTAGAGTCGGTCTTTGAGTAGGGGAGAGTTCTGGGAAAATTCATTTCCGCCGCTGACTACATATAGATCCAGGTCTTGGTCATTATCTACATCAAAAAATACGGCATCGACATCTTCATATTTGGCATCGGTCAACAAAATAGGATGGTCTTTTTTTTCAAATGATCCACTTGCTGTTTGTTGGTAAAGAGCTCCTGGACTACCAGATGCACCGCCCACGTAAAAGTCCTCTAAACCATCGTTATTAATGTCGCCCACGGCAATGCCAGGACCTTCGGTAGATAGTTTATGTGGTAGTAATACCTGAATTTTGAAATCGTCAAACTCATTTTCTTGATGTTCGTAGGCGGAAGAGAAAGAAGTGTTGGTTACATCTTTAAACAAAGTTTGCTTTGTTATGGACTTATCAACAGGCTGTTTTGCTTCTTTATAATCGATAATGAGATTGCTATTGGACGCTACATTTTGAATTAGATGTTCTTTACCGTCTGGCCAGACTATAGAGATGGAGTCTATTTTCGGTATTTTTCCAAGCCCAAAATGTACTATAGGTTCTACTGAAGATAGATAGCCGCGCACCGTTTTAAATTCATGGAATTGAATGCTGTCATTAGTTTTTAAAGTGATTTTTGTACCTAAGCCATCTTTATTGTTGGCAGGGCCCTTTAAATTAATTTTGAGGAATCCGTTTTCAGTAGTATTACTCAAATTTTCATAAAGAAATGCGGGGTCATCCACATTGTTGACGATCAGGTCTAAATCGCCATCATTGTCCAAATCTGCGGTTGCAGCGCCGTTAGAAAAGCTTTGTTGGTTCAAGCCCCAAGCCTTGCTCATGTTGGTAAATTTTAGGTCACCTTCATTTTTATAGAGGTAATTGGAAATTTTATTTTGCTTGAACAAAGAAATAATATGCTGGGCATTCTCTTCCTTTGTTCGTTGTGATGCATCTCTACTTTGCATGTATTGCCTAAATTTTATAGTAGCATCTTTATCCCAAATATCTCTTTTGAATCCGTTTGTAATGAAAATATCCCTTAAACCATCATTATCAAAATCACTGGCCAGGCATGCCCAGCTCCAATCTGTTTTGGCAATACCGGAGTATTGAGAAACATCGCTAAAAAAACCGTCTCCACGGTTTTTTTGAAGCATGTTATGCATATACTGATAATGAAAACCATTGTTTTTCATACTATTGAATAGTTGGGTATTCATGTCTGCCATAGTAGTTTTAGAGCGTTCGTAATCTTCTGGCATCATTTCTAACTGTACAATATCTTCCCAGCCATCATTATCTAAATCCGCTATATCTACACCCATGGCGTAAAAGGGTATGTGGTTGAACCTAGACTTTAATTGCTCGCTAAAATTTCCTTTGCCGTGGTTCATATATAGGTAATCTCGTTCTAGATAATCATTGGCAACAAAGAGATCTACCTGGCCGTCTTTATCTACATCAGAAGTAACTAGTCCTAGTCCATAACCAAAATTGCCGGTAATACCATTTTGCTTACTTACTTCTTCAAATTTGCCGTTGTTGTTGATATATAGTTTATCTCTGTATAAATCATTTTCATTGGCCTTACCGGCTAAAACCTGCTGGTAATTGAGAAAAAAATGTTCCGGTCTATTGGTAAGATATAAGTCTAGATCATTATCGTTATCCATATCAAAAAAAGAAGCCATTACAGAAAATCCTTCATCTGCCAATCCGTAGTCCGTGGCAGACTCTTTAAATGTACTATCCCCTTGGTTGATGTACAATAGGTTGCTTCTTTCTTGCGGGGTATCTTGCCAGCCACCTCTACATATATAAATATCTGTTAGTCCGTCAGCATTGACATCTGCCATGACTACGCCGTTATGCCAACCATCTTGTTTGGTTAAGTTTGCAGAGTCCGTAATATCTTCAAAATTTAAATTTCCTTTGTTAAGGTATATTCTATCTGGGGCTTCATTGGCGGTAAAATAAATATCTGATAAACAGTCATTGTTAATATCCGCTACCGCTACACCAGCACCATTGTATACATAGTTGAAAATGGCAAAAAAGTTATCATAATTTTCGGCAATGGTGTTTCTAAAATGAATGCCCGATTCTTCTGGTCTTACTAAATTGAAGAGTGGTAATTCATTACTCTCCAAAGACTTTTCGTCCGTTTTTTCTTGTTTGCAGCTGTAGAGTAGAACGCTTATTGCAAATATTATAAGAGCAGAAGTATTAGAAGATAAACCACGCATATGCATATACAGTTTAATTAGTATAAAAGCCTATTCAGAATTAGTGAATAGGCTTTTTTATTTATTTGTTTAAGATATTGAATAACATCATTAATACCCAGGGTTTTGTACCAAGTTAGGGTTAATGTCCAATTCAGATTGAGGAATTGGCCATCTAATTTCAAAATCTTGAAATTCTGGTCCTGGGTCACCGGCATTTGGTCCGCCTTGCGTAATACCTGATATTGCTTCACGATAAACACCAAAACGTATAAGGTCGTTTCGTCTCCATCCTTCAAAACATAACTCTTTTCTACGCTCTTCTAAAAGTTCTGTTGCATTATCCTCTTGTGAACCTACAACCATATCAGGAACGGCATCAGCGGTCATTCTTGCCCTTGCTCTTAATCTGTTCACAGTAAGGTCCAAATCTGCCTGAGTTAGTTTACCTTGACCGTTTAAAGCCTCGGCGTACATTAATAGAACATCTGCGTACCTAATGTAAGGATTGTCAAAAGGCGTATCATTAGGATAACTATTAGGTTTTTGCGCATGCCATTTCCATCCTCTCCAGTTATTCATTGGCACCGTATGTGTTTCAGGGTCGGAGAATCCTTCCTCTGGGGTAAAATCATTTGCATTGTGCTTTGCAACATTGTTAAACAATCTTACATCTTCTCTGTCAAAAGAAGCTTCAAAGCTATGGTTTATAAAACAAGTACCCCAGCCACCGCCGTTGTTAACATTTCCATTAGGCCCATAAAAAGTACTTAGTAGGCCACCTTCACTACGAGCAGGACCGTCCATGCCTATAGCATAGACCATCTCAACACTTTGTTCATTATCAAGGTCAAAAACCTGTCTGTAATTAGGAAGCAAGTCATAAACACCGCTATCCATAACTTCTTTTAAGACTGTTTCGGCACTTGCCAACTTATCCGTCTGATTTAGAGGAAAACCGCTCATCTGTAAGTAAACCTTACCTAATAATGCCTTTGCAGCACCTTGCGTTGCACGGCCACCGCCTTGTTC
Source organism: Maribacter huludaoensis (assembly GCF_029350945.1). GTDB lineage: Bacteria > Bacteroidota > Bacteroidia > Flavobacteriales > Flavobacteriaceae > Maribacter > Maribacter huludaoensis. The sequence continues at coordinate 234,289 of NZ_JARKMS010000004.1, forward strand.
TTGTGGTAGTACCGCTGCAGCTTCCTGTAAATCTTGCACAATAAAGTTATACGTTTCTGCTGGCGTAGACTGGCTTACTTCTACAGATTCCAGATCTGTAGTTTCATTGGTCAATAAAGGAATATTTTCATAGCTGGATACCAAAGAAAACAATACCATGGACCTTAGAAATTTTGCTTCCGCAATAAACTTATTTTTTGATTCGCTGTCTATTTCATCTTCCGTCATCGCATCAATACGATCTATTGTACTATTAATTCTGTTAAGGGCTACATATAAATTTTCCCAAATAGAACGTACTACCCCGTTAGAAGGTGTCAATTGATGTTGATATATAAATTTTCTATTACCTGCCCATGGCGGAAAAACAACTTCATCTGCAGCAACGGTACCCCAATGTATGGCCCAACCATCTTTGCCACTGCCACCAGAAGATACAATAGGTTGTACCGCGTCGTAAGCTCCTATTAAATAGGTTTCGGCACCTTTTACATCTACTAAAAGAGCATCTGGAGTCAAGAAGTTACTGGGTGATTCAATTAAAATATCATCATCACAAGATGACACTAGCAACAATCCTGCAGCTAGGGTCATTAATCCGTAAAATTTTGTTTTTTTCATCTTTTGATTTTTAGTTCTTTAAATTAGAATCCTACGCTTAGTCCCAATCTTACCGTTCTTGATCTAGGGTAAGAATCTGCATCTAAGCCTGGTGTCAGTTGGTTATTTCCAACACTAACATCTGGATCGTACCCTGAGTACTTAGTAAATACATGTAAGTTATCTACTGCACCATATACTCTACAGCTTTTTAGGCCAATAGCATTTTTTACCCTGGTAGGAAGTTCATAACCTAACGTTATATTACTAATTCTAAAATAAGATCCATCTTCTATAAATGAAGAGTAGGCCGTACCGTTAATACCACCATCACCATCTCCCCATATAGCAGGGATATCCGTATTAGGGGTCTCTGGTGTCCAGCGGTTGGCCACTCTACCGTACTTGTTCAAGAAAGGAATGGCTTGCGCTGTTCCTTTATTAAGACTTTTTAAATAAATGTCATTACCGTAAGACCATTGGGTTATAATGGAAAGGTCTAGATTTTTATATTTAAAGTTATTGGTAAAACCACCAAAGTGTTTTGGAAGTGCGTTACCTATAATTTTACGGTCATCAGAATTTACTATTCCATCTGCCTCATCAGGTATACCGTCACCATTGGTATCAACTGTTAGTTGATCTGCGAATTTTGGCATACCGGGTCTGTATTGAGTATTGTCCGGTTGTCCGGAAGATAGTACTGTTCCTTCTTTAAGTTCGTAAACTACGTCATACCATACAAGACCTTGGTCTTCGGCATCTTGTCTAACCTTAGCTGCTGCCTCTTCATTTGATAAGCCATCAAAAGCGGCAAAGTCACTATAATTATAGATACCATCAACTTCAAGGCCATACATTGAACCTAAAGATTCACCTACTTTTACAATGTAGTCGTCTTGTATTTGGTTGTCACCTATCGATCTTACCAAAAACTGATCGGCACCTCCTAGGTCTAAAACCTCATTATCATTAAAACTGATATTGAAATTAGAGGTCCAACTAAAATTCTCATTATCCACATTTACGGTGTTCAGCGCAAATTCAAGACCTTTGTTTTCAACAGAACCAAGGTTTTTAAAAACCGTTTTAAATCCTGAAGTAGAAGGTAACGGAACCTCAAGCAATAAGTCAGATGTTTCTTTACGATAGTAATCTGCTTCTAATGAAATCCTGTCATTGAACATCCCCAAGGACAAACCTGCATCGAATTGCTGGGTAGTTTCCCACGTCAACTCTTCGTTCGCTAATTGTGAGATAGAAGCACCTGTAACAATTTGGTTTCCGTTCAAAATAGCACTGGCAACTCCTGCCTGGGCAAAGGAGCGGTATGATCCAATGGCCGTATTACCGGTTTCTCCAAAACTTGCTTTTATTCTAAACCTGTTCAAAGTATTGCTCTCTTTTAAAAAATTCTCGTTTGCTACGTTCCAAGCAATACCTACAGAAGGAAAGAACCCGAATTTTTTACCTTCGGCAAATCTAGATGAACCGTCATATCTTGCACTGGCATTTAATGTATACTTACCTTTATAGTCGTACTGCACTCTACCAAGGTAGGACTGCAATGCCGTTTTGGTAAAGCCAGAAGAGTTAGGTAAGGTTTCTGTGGCAGAACCCAGGTTGTTAATGTTTACCCCTGGCAGATCAAAACCTGTTGCGGCTGAATTGTTGAATTCAAATGTATTCTGTTGTTCTTCATAAACCGCCGTAGCATTCAAAGAGTGGTCTCCATAAACCTTGCTGAAGTTTAAATTTTGCTCGGTTATTATACCAGTTCCCATATTGTTGTTTACGAAAGCTCTACCATTTGCTGTTCTACCCCAACTGATTTTCTCTGAAAAGTACGCGGTACCTTTAGTAGAGGATATATTACCTCTAACGGATGACTTAAAAGTAAGACCGTCCGCCAATGTATACTGCATATACACGCTACCGAAAGATTGAAAAGCGGTTCTATTATTACTGTTGAATTCTAGGGTGGCCAAAGGATTGGTAATATCACCATCTCTTACCGAGATTATTCTGCCGTTCTCGTCATATTCGGCATCATCATATCTATTGATACCTTGTACTGGAGTAAATAAAATAGCACTTGTAATAATACCGTTTCTACCATTTCCATTTTCATTGGCAGCATTTACGATACCATTATTTTTGTTTATACCTAAGTTAAGGTTCATACCGGCCTTTAATTTATCGCTAACATTTTGATTGATGTTTAGATTACCATTATATCTTTCAAAATCGGATGTTTTAACGATACCTTCTTGATTTAAGTAGGAGAACGAGGCTGAATACGTGTTTTTATCTCCACCGCCTGACATGGATACTTTGTAACTTTTGGTAATCGCCGGTCTGGTAATTTCTTTTTGCCAATCTGTAACCAATACACGAGAATCGCTTAAATCCAACGGTGTACCATCATCATATCTAAAAGCTCTGGTGTAAGTATCCTCAGCATCTGGGTTCCATGGGAAATAATCGTTCCAGAAATCTACATATTCTTGACCGGTCATTAAATCCAATGGTCTGGCCAATGTAGATACACCGGTAAACGTTTCAAAGTTTAAAGAAGCCCTACCTTTTTTACCTTGTTTGGTGGTAATGATGATTACACCGTTTGCACCCCTTGACCCATAAATCGCAGTTGCCGAAGCATCTTTAAGAACCTCTATTGATTCAATGGAGCTAGGGTCTATTGTTGAAAGTGGACTGGTAGAAGAGTTACCGATACCTACTGCAGTACTAGCGGTATTACCTTGTAGGGCAAAACCATCTATCACATAAAGAGGATCGTTGCTGGCCGTAATGGAACTACCACCCCTAATTCTAATATTAAAGCCAGACCCAGGTTCGCCACCGGACTGTACCACTTGTACACCAGATGCTCTTGCAGCAAGACCACCTTCAAAAGAAACTGGCTTTACCTTATCAAGTTCATCGCCTTTTACGGATACAATAGAACCGGTCAAGTCTTTTCGTTTAGAACTACCATAACCAATAATAACAACCTCGTCCAAGGCAGATACATCGGTAGTCATTACAACATTTAAATTGGTTTTGCCATTTATGGCTACTTCTTTGGCCTTATAACCTATATAGGTAAAGACCAACACATCGTTTGATTGAGCTTTAATGGTAAAGTTACCATCAAAGTCAGTAGCAACCCCAGAAGTGGTTCCTTTTACAATAACGGACACACCGGGTAAAGGACCCGATTCATCACTTACATTACCTTTAACATTTAAGTCTTGGGCATGCATAAATTGGACACTTATTATTGAGTAAAATAATAAGAACCAAAATGTTTTTGAGTTAAGTTGTGTTACTCGCATAGTTTGTTAATTTTCAGTTGCTGCAATATTTAAATAAATGTTAAATTTTTACGATACAAATGATTTAGAGAGCAGTACATATGGTTTTTGAAATAATAAATGGTAGTATTTTGGCGAATTGATAAAATTTGTGGTAAGCCATAAACCATCTGTGTTATCGGGGGTTAAATTAATTAGGTGATATTTTAGGCCTATGTTAAGACTTAGAACTACCTACTGTGATTATTGGCTGTTATTGGAATTTGTAATAAAACGATTGACGAAATATAATAAGTAAGAAAGCATAGGTGCTTACTGAAGCGCCTTAGTTCTTAGTTCGGGTTAACAGTATTACCCAATCTCCTTGGCTTTTCTTTGGTGCGCTGCCTAAATTTACTTTTTGACCGCCTTGCACTTTTTTAATTTTTGACGAAATTAATTTTCCGCCAATTTTTGGGTTGTACCACATTACTTTATACGGGTAATTGGATGCACTTAAGTCAATGTTCGCCGTAATTGCGTTGTTGAGATATACCACATAAGTATGGTTTTGTTTTGCCAAGCAGTATATGGTATTGTCGTTGTCCTTGTTGCCAACCAGTTCATTATGGTTGGTCATGTTCCAGTATTCAATATTGTTATTGTCAAAGAATTGTAAAGCATTATGGGCTTGATTCCAGAATAAATCACGTGAACGGTAATCTTCGCAGGTAAGGTCAGAATGTTCATGCTTGTATCCAAAATACCATTCGTTTCCCCAGCCGCCAGCCATAAGTGTTCCCCACAGTCCGTTTCTTCTGGCTAGATCATGATTTGGGTTTTCGGTATCAGGTAAAAGGGCATGTTGAGCGTCCCCTGGTTCATCTACGGCAACTGCCCATTGCTTGCCCGCATTTTTTGAAGCGGACAGCCAATGCAGTACTTCTTTATGGATACTTGCAAAATCCGCTCTATGTGTTTGCACAGAAGGTCCGGTGATACCAGAATCAACTCCCAATAAATCATCGAATTTTATACCGTTATGTATCACCAAATGATGGTTGTAAGGATCGTGGTTTTTAAAGTAATGAGCCATGGCAAGGCGCTGCATAGTATCTTGTGGTGGGGTAGTAGGGTTTTTTACCCATTCACCATTTTCTTCGCATAGATTCCAGTTCAGGGCCAGGTGATGTCCAAAACGCGCAATTAATTCTCTGTAATATAATTTACTGTTGGCACCAACACCACCATTATCCAACAAGCCTTGGTTTTCTACCTCTAAGGTTTTAAAGTGTAAAAACAATCCCATTTTCTGGGCATGTCTAAACACTATTTCCCATTGGTCCAGTTTAGAAACATCCATACGGTCCCAAGTATTGTAATCAACGTAGGGAAACACATTTTTGTCATCACCCTTAATATTGTTCGTTAAGAAAGAAAACGCATTAAGGCCTTTGCTAGATAAATAATTAAGTGCGCCGATCATTCCTTTGCCCTTATCATCTTTCCAGACAGGGTCATCGGTTTTCCAATCTTGAATATGTGGTGACCATGTTTTTATAAAATTATCTCCATGGCCGTCATTATGAAAAGTACCGTCAAAATCTGCATATGCCAGAAAATTCTCAGGTGCATCTGCACCTTGTTTTAAGAAGTATTCATTGGTTTCCGCAAATTTTAAATAACGCTCACCAACATATTGTAATCTACCCTTTGCCCTAAAGTCTTTACCTTCTTTGTCGGTAGGTGAGATGGTAAAACCGCCTTCATGACCATCCATAAATTCTGCGCTTACACCGGTATCTATTTTATCGCTTACAGCGCTCCAGTTTCCTTTTCTAAAATCAACTTTATAAATCCATTCTCCTATTTCATCTGGGGCAAAATGAACTTTCCATTTATTACCGGCTGTTGCAGAGGTCTCACCTGCATTTCCATCCGCAGCAAAATATCCTGGTACTAGATATGTTTTATTAGTGGTACTGTGCGTAAAAAGAACGTTGAGCCTGTAATTTGTAAAAGGGTTGAAATCTGCATCTTCAGAAGACTGTGGTCCATCAAAAATTATAGTGACTTTATGCCATTTTTTAAGCTCTCCTTGTAGCTGGTAATCCATATTTTTAGGGCTTTCTTGAGCGTACAATTGGTTTGCAAAAAAGTAGCTTAAAAATAGGAGCACAGTAATAATGATCTTAGAGCGTATCATGGCAACAGTATTGGTTAAAACTTTATTTTTCTTTAAGGGCTTTGTTTTGAGCCTCAATACGTTCTTGTTGCTTTTTGCTTAATCCGTATTCATAATAATCGCTTGGTTTGTAATGCCAAATATTTGAATGTGTTTTCATTTCTTGATCATCCACATCTAGGCTAAGGTCACAATCAAATCGCATTAAAATAGAATGTTGTTTGCCTTTTGTACCTGCGGTTATGGCATGCGATATTCCCCAAGTGATACCCTTGCCATAATCTGTATTGGTAAATGCATCTGGTACATACGGTCCGCCGGCAATTGGCATTAATGAATTGGTAATAGCGGCTATGGAGAAATTTATACCGTCGGGAGCATATTGTACGGTAAAATGTTCGTTACCGTCTTTAATGACCATTGCGGCAATACCTTCTTTAAAAGGAAACAATGTGGTTTCGTGACCTGAATTCAAAACCGGATTTAATGGGTTCTTTGTAAAAGGACCTAGTGGATTATCGGCTGTAGCTAAGCCCTGCATACGTACTAATCTAGGGTCGCCATCAAAATCTGACTTATAATACAGATATATTTTATCCTTGTAAACTAACGGGTATGGGTCGTGAATGGAAAATTGGTCCCATTCTCCTTTACCACCATTGGGTATTACGATTTTGTTGTGGGCCGTCCAAGGTCCGTCAGGTGAATCGGCATATGACACGGCAACAGGGCAATCATCGCCTCTTTTGCCACTAGCTTCCATAAAACCTTGATAATATAAATAGTACTTTCCTTTATAAACTAAAATATCTGTAGTTGATACGGATCGCCATCCTACATTAGGTTTTTCTGGTCTTTCTATGGCTACACCTTGTTCTTTCCAAGTAATGCCATCTTCGCTTGTGGCATACCAAATTTCGGCAAGGTCCCAATCGCTAGAAGGTATGGTGTCATTACTTTTGGCCGCACCTTGTGGAGGTGTACTGGTATGTCTATAGGTATACCAAACATAATATTTACCGTTATGAAATATAACTTTTGATGGATCTCTTCTTGATATTGTACCATCGCCATTGCTATAATCCAACCCTTTTAATTCGGTATATTTAAATTGGGAATATAGCTCGTTATCTTCTGGGCGTGGAGCTAAATATTGATCATAGTTACGTTGCATTGCCAAGCTTAGCGGTTGGTCAGGTTTCTCCTTAGGTAGATGAAACGGAAAAGCTTTTTGGGCATTCAAAGAACAACCTAAAAAGCCAGAACAAAGTAGTAAAGTAATGTACTTAAAAGCCATAATTAAATAGTGTGTTTGATTATGTTTTCAAGATAATGCAAATACAACCCGTTTAAATGAAGCGTAGCAGGCATTAGTGCAACAAGTGTTCAAAACACTACCACAAATGATTATTGAATGTTTAAAACAACATTGTTAGGGAGCTATAGCTTGGTTTTTTCGATATTTTCCCGGGGTAGTGCCGGTAATTTTTTTAAAGGTCCTAGAGAAGTAAGAGAAGTTTTCCATACCTATTTTATGGGCTATTTCTTCTAGGGAATGGTTAGTGGTCCATAACAATAATTGAGCACGTTCAATTCTTTTGGTCTGGATGTATTTTAAGGGTCTCATATTAAACTGTTGTAAAAACAACCTAGAAAAATGATCTGTACTCATATGGTACTTTTTTGCCAAATCCTGTACTTCTAGGCTTTGGTTCAAATGTTCGGCAATATAAACAAGGACATCATTTAATCTACCAGTAGAAACATTGGTATTGGTTGCTGGTTCATTTTCAATAAAGCGAGAAAGTAAAATGGTCAGTATACCTTGGGTCTCTAAATAACGTTGGGTGTTCATTTGGGCATTGTCCTTGTTAAATTGCAAAAGTTCTTGTGGTTTATGTGAGTAAGCTTTTGGGTCACTGTTTACAATTTTTCTTTTTGGGTACATCTGTGTTAGGCGTTCAAAGAATAAATGATCCCCTTCTTTTAGGGGAACTTCATATCTAAAAGACCGTAAATTGTATATAGAAAGCCCGGGTCTTATTTCTTCGAAGAAACTGATGTAAAACTGCTCATGATAATTTTCGCATTTGTACGTGTTGTATACATAGCTGGGTATAAGGTACATATGACCTTCTTTTAAAGTGTAGGTTCTGTTGTTGTGATAGAGGGTTGCAGACCCCTTGGTAACATAGCATAATCGTGTAAACGGACTTATTACATTATCAAAATTCCATGCTGTGTCAAGTTTGGCATAGCCGGTATGCAGTAAGCTTATTTTAAGGGATTGTAGTAGTTGAAGCATAAATAAAACATTTGTTGCACTTAAAAGAATATATGTACAGGTATCATCAGAACAAGTGAATTAACTTTAGTTACAACTAATTCAACGTACTGATGAAAAAAGATAATAAACACTCTAAGGTGGTAAAAAAGTCGGAATTGAACAAAAATACTTTTCAAGTTTCAAGAAGAAGTTTTATTACAAAAACAGCTTTGGCCGCCGGGGCGGTTACAATTGTTCCAAGACATGTATTGGGAAAAGGATTTACTGCTCCCAGTGATAAAATTAACCTTGGTTTTATAGGATTGGGAAAACAATCTAGGGGGCTGGCAAAGAACTTTATAAAGAACAATGCCGAAATTATAGCTTGTTCAGATGTTTGGACTACCAAAAACAATTGGTTTAAAAATCACGTAGCTCAAAATCAGTTGGAGATAAACAATTCTAACAGAAAAAATACGCTGACCTCTTATATCGACTATGCTGAATTACTTGAAAATTCAGCAATTGATGCAGTAGTCATTGCCTCGCCAGACCATTGGCATGCTAAACATGTAATGGATAGTTTAAAGGCGGATAAGGATGTCTATTGTGAAAAACCGCTCTCTCATAATATAAAGGAAGGAAGGGAAATGGTGAAAGCCGTAGAACGATCTGGTCGGGTGTTGCAAGTGGGCAGCATGCAGCGTTCCTGGGATAATTTTAGAAAAGCCTGTGAATTGGTTAGAAATGGTCATTTAGGTGAAATTAAGCGAGTTGAGGTAAATGTAGGAGACCCTGCAAAGGCATATGATTTAATGGAGGAAACTAAGCCAAATGAAATAGATTGGAACCATTGGTGCGGTCCTGCACCTCTGTTGAAATACAATCATAGGTTGGCACCATCTAGTAATGATGTTGATTTTTGGCCAGACTGGCGTTTGTTTCAAGAAACAGGTGGAGGTATACTTTCGGATTGGGGCGCGCATATGTTCGATATTGTTCAGTGGGCTTTGGGGATGGATGAATCAGGACCTGTAGAATTTGTTCCGCCTACGGATTCTACTGCGGTAAGAGGTTTAAAAATGTATTATGCAAATGGCGTTGAGGTAGAACACAAAGATTTTGGCAGGGGTTGGGGTGTTCGCTTCTTTGGTAGTGAAGGTCAAATGGATATTAGTAGAGGGTATTTTGAAACCACGCCAGCAAATTTGGTAGATACGGATTATGCTGCAATGAACATACAGTTAATTCATTCTGATAATCATTACGCCAATTGGTTAACTGCTATCAAAAATGGAGGAACACCAATTTGCAATGTAGAAACGGGACATAGAAGTGCCAGTATTTGTCACTTATCTAACATTGCTTATAAATTAAATAGACCGTTAGTGTGGAATCCTGAAAAAGAAAAATTTCATAAAGATTCCGAAGCGAATAAATTAAGGTCAAGAAAAGAACGAAAATTCTAAGATGAATTCTTGCATGTCGGAAATGTACAATTATTAGCCTTTTTTGGGCATGGTGCAAAAGTAACTGTTCTTATAGATTTGACTTAACGGAAAACAACATATGTAAATGCGAATGTTAAAACGATTTTTTCTCATACCAATAGTGGTGTTGGTAGTCTCTTGTGGCGGACCAGAGTTGCCAGAGGAAGTAGCGCTTGAATATGAGGCACTACCGAAAACATTAGATTTTAATCAGCATGTAAAACCTATTCTTTCAGATAAATGTTACCTATGTCACGGACCGGATGCCGGTAATATAAAAGGTGGATTGCAATTGCATTCCGCTGAGGCTGCATATTCGGAATTGTCTGAGAATCCTGGAAATTTTGCCATTGTACCTGGTAAATTGGAAAAGAGTGAAATGTTTCATAGAATTATCACTACTGATCCCAACCTGATCATGCCTTCTCCAGATTCCCACTTATCCCTTACCAACAAGGAAAAAGCGATGTTGGTAAAATGGATAGAAGATGGTGCCGAGTATAAAGATCATTGGGCATTTATAAAACCGGTAAAGCATAAAGTACCTGAAATTAAAAATGAAGATTTGGTAGCCAATCCTATAGATAATTTTGTTTTGGTCCAACTAGAGCCTTTAGATTTAAAATTATCGGAAAAGGCGGATAAGGAAACCTTGCTAAGGCGTGCGTCCATAGATTTAACGGGCTTACAGCCAACTCTAGAGCAAATAGAAGAATTTGTAAACGATGAGTCGCCCAACGCCTTTGAAAAACAGGTAGACCGTATGTTGGCTTCAGAAAAATATGGAGAGCAACGCACGTTAGATTGGATGGATCTGGCACGCTATGCAGATACACATGGGTATAGTGTAGACAGGTATAGAGATACGTCTCCTTGGCGAGATTGGGTGATCAAGTCATTCAATGAAAATATGCCATATGATCAGTTTATACTATGGCAGCTAGCAGGCGATATGTTGCCAAACGCAACACGTGAACAGAAACTGGCGACCACCTTTAATCGTTTACATCCGCAAAATATGGAGGGTGGTATCATTGATGAAGAATTTAGGGTAGAGTATGTTGCCGACCGCTCACATGTTGCCAGTCAGGGTTTTTTGGGTTTAACCATGGAATGTGCCAAATGTCATGACCATAAATACGACCCTATTTCTCAAAAGAACTATTTTGAAATGTTCAGCTTCTTTAACAATGTTGATGAAACAGGCCTCATTTCTTGGGATAATGCTACGCCCGTTCCTGCTATGATGATTCCTACGGAAGATCAAGAAAAGGTGCTGGCATATTTAGAGACTTTGGTTAATGAAAAAGAAGAAAAAGTGGTTAAAACTGTTCAGACCGAAGCAGAAAAAGCGGAAGAATGGCTAAAACAGGAAAAATATAAGAACATTTCAAATACTGAAAAACCTGGTGATTTAGTAGTCGCAATGGATTTTGATCAAGGAAAATTATTGAATACAATTGGTGGTAATGGTAAGAACAACATTCGTATGCGCCAAGAATTTGTAGATAATGAAAAACCGGTTTTCAAAGAAGGTAGTAGGGGCAAGGGGTTGCTAATGGATGGTGATACTTGGTTGGATTTAGATAAAATAGGTATTTACCAAAGAGCGGAGTCCTTTTCTATAGGGATAGAGGTGTTTGTGCCCAAAGACCTAGAAACCGGTGTTATTTTCCACAAAATGAATAGTCCAGAACTGCATAGTTTTAGAGGATATCACCTGAAGATAAAGGATAATAAGTTAGAAGCTTTATTGGCACATGTTTGGCCGGATAATGCATTGGTTGTAGAATCTGTAGAAGAAATTCCGAAGGAAAAATGGGTACAATTGACCCTTACTTATAATGGAACAAGTAAAGCAGATGGAGTTTCCATTTATATGGACGGGAAAAAACTGCGAACCAAAACTTTGTATGATAACCTATACAAAGACATCATCTTTCATGGATTACAATTATATGAAAACAGCCCTATCATTGAACCGGGCTTGCGTATAGGTGCAGTATGGCGAGGTAAAGGCATAGGTGGTGCCGTTGTAGATAACCTTATGGTTTTTGAAAAAGAATTGACACCTGTAGAAGTTTTGCAGATTTCCAATAAAGAGCAATTATCGACTTTAAAAGAGAAGTCTTATGCCAATTTAACGGCAGATGAAAAATCTGAATTAAAGGAATATTACATCTCGGTAAATTCTAGTTCATATAAGAAAGCTATAGAAGCTTTGGAAAAGGACCGTTTGGTACTTGCCGATAGTATGGATAATGTAAAACAGATAATGGTAATGAAAGAGAGCAAACAAAAAAGGCAGGCGTACCTTTTGGCTCGTGGACAGTATGACCAACCTACTGATTCTGTTTTTCCAAATACACCAGAAGCGATATTTCCATTTTCCGATAAGTTCGAAAAAAATAGAATTGGTTTGGCCAAATGGATTACCGATAGGGATAATCCACTGACGGCCAGGGTTACGGTAAACCGGTATTGGCAGCATCTTTTTGGAACCGGAATTGTAAAAACTGCCGAAGATTTTGGAAATCAGGGTGAATTGCCATCGCATCCTAAATTATTGGATTGGCTGGCCATTGAGTTCATGGAATCTGGATGGGACGTAAAGGCCTTGCATAAACTTATGGTAATGTCCAACACGTACCAACAGAACAGTATTGCCTCTAGCGAGTTACTGGAGCTAGATGGTGAAAACAGATTGTTGGCCAGAGGACCTTCCAAAAGATTATCCGGAGAAATGCTCAGGGACAATGCACTTTACGCTTCTGGTTTATTGAACGAAAAAATTGGCGGTGAGAGCGTGTACCCATATCAACCACCCGGATTATGGCGGGTCACCGGAGATGAATATGCACAGGGACAAGGAGAAGAACTTTATAGAAGAAGTATATACACCATTTGGAAACGGGCGGTACCACACCCCACGATTTCAACTTTTGATGTCCCATCTCGTGATCTATGTACCACAAGAAGACAAGAAACCAACACCCCATTACAAGCATTAGTGTTGCTGAACGACCCTACGTTTGTTGAGGCGGCCAGAGTACTCGGTAAAAAGATGATGGAGTATGATAGCATACCGCAGGGCATAGCCAAAACGTATAAAAAACTTACAGGAAGAACTATTAAGAAAGAAGAGTTGACCATATTAACGGAATTACAGCATACAGAATTTGAAAAGTTTAAGAACAACAAGGCAAAAGCACAAGGTTGGATAAGTATTGGTGAATATGCTATAGCACCTACGGATGATATAGCTCTGGTAGCGGCCAATGCCGTTGTGGCATCAACGATTATGAATTCTGATGCATTTATTACTAAACGATAAAAAAGAATATTATGTGCGACCATCATGATACATTACGTTCAAATAATAGGGATTTTCAAGAGATTGAAAAACAATTGGACCGTAGGCATTTTTTAAAGAAAACTTCTTTAGGTATCGGAGCTATGGCGTTGGGCAGTTTGCTCAGTGCAGATAAGGCATGGGGGGCAATTGGCAATCAAGGGGAAGCAATAAACAATTTCACGCAGAACAAGCTTGGTTTGCCCCATCATTTGCCCAAAGCAAAACGAATTATATACTTGTTTCAAAGTGGTGGTCCATCGCAATTAGATTTGTTCGATTATAAACCTGGGCTTGTAGATATGTTCGGTAAAGATTTGCCAGAATCCGTTATCGGCGGTCAACGACTTACAGGTATGAGTGGTAGCCAATCTACCTTACCCGTGGCACCGTCTATTTTCAATTTTAAACAATATGGCGAATCACGTGCTTGGGTTAGTGAACTAATGCCGCATACTGCCGAGATAGTCGACGATCTATGTTTTGTGAAATCTATGCAAACAGACCAAATAAATCATACCCCGGCCGTAACTTTTATGCAAACGGGTCATCAATTGCCAGGTAGGCCTTCAATAGGTTCGTGGTTGAGTTATGGTTTGGGATCTGATAATGAAAATTTACCGACTTTCATTACATTAATAAGTAAAAATGGCACTGGGCAGCCTTTAAAAGCCGGTTTGTGGGGCAATGGTTTCTTACCCACAGAGCATCAAGGGGTGCAATTTCGTTCTGGTAAAGACCCGGTATTATACTTGAATAATCCTGATAATTATGACGGCAACGATCGCAAAAAAATGTTGGATTATCTAGGGAAATTAAACGCAATTCAACATGATGCTTATGGCGATAAAGAAATACAATCTCGTATGGCTCAATACGAAATGGCTTTTCGTATGCAAACTTCTATTCCTGAAGTTACCGATACAAAAGATGAGCCAGAGCATATTTTTGAAATGTACGGTAAGGACAGTAAAGACCCGGGTACATATGCGGCCAACTGCCTAATGGCGCGTAAGCTATTGGAAAAAGGCGTAAAATTTGTGCAATTGTACCACCAAGGTTGGGATCAACATATTGGTTGTCCGGGTGGGGTTAAGTTCAAGGCAAAACAAACCGATCAGGCCACAGCTGCTTTGATCAAAGATTTAAAGCAACGGGGTATGTTAGAAGATACCTTAGTGGTTTGGGGCGGCGAATTTGGTAGAACGGTGTACTCACAAGGGCAATTGACAAAAGAGAATTATGGTAGGGACCACCATCCAAAAGCATTTACCATGTGGATGGCGGGAGCAGGCGTAAAACCGGGAATGACTTACGGGCAGACCGATGATTTTAGTTACAACGTAACCGAAAATCCGGTACATGTGCACGATTTTCATGCTACCTTATTGCACTTGTTCGGTGTTGATCATGAACGCTTGACCTTTAAACATCAAGGTAGACGATTTAGATTAACGGATGTACATGGCCATGTGGTCAAAGATATTTTAACCTAACAAACCAATTATGTCCACAAGACGAAATTTTATTAAAACTACTGGGTTGGCTAGCACAGCCATGGCAACTACATCTATGGCATTTGGCGCTACGGTTATTGGTTCTAAAAAGAATTCAGATCGTTTGTTGAATGAGACGGAAACCATTTTGGGTCATGGTGATTACAAGTATAAACTCACTAAAAATTGGGCACAGATTAGCGCTACCAGAATTCCTTTGTTGAACTGCCATGAAATGGTGATGGATAGCAAAGGAAGGTTGATTATGGTAGGAGACCATCCTCAGAACAACATCTTGATTTTTGATAAATCTGGTAAATTACTGGATTATTGGGGCACCGCCTACCAAGGAGGTCACGGGTTGACCCTGCATGACGAAGGAGGGGAAGATATGCTTTACATTACTGATTCTGGTTGGGCTTTAGGCAAAGGCAACCAAATGGTAAAACACAATGGGCGTGTAGCCAAAACTACCGTAGATGGTAGAGTGTTGTTTGATATTGGTCACCCTATGACCATTGGCGTGTATAAACCCAACGAGTCTTTTTGCCCAACGGAAACCGCCATTGGTCCCAATGGCGATATTTATGTAGCCGATGGTTATGGAGAAAGTAGAATAATTCAGTACGATAGTAATGGAAGGTACATTCGCCATTGGGGCGGAATGGAGAATCCGGACCCCAATTACAAACTGGTAAGTGCCCACGGGGTAGCTATAGACTATAGGGAAAAAGACAACCCTATGGTAGTAGTAACTTCAAGGTCACAAGAGTGTTTTAAATACTACACCTTAGATGGTGTGTATGTGAAAACTATAGAAATGCCTAATATGCAGGTATGCAGGGCAGTTTTTGATGACGATAATTTGTATGCGGGTGTTTGTTGGTCGCAACCAAAAGTAGGTAATACCAACTGGAAAGACCATACCGGGTTTGTGACCATAATGGAAGGAGATAAGGTAGTATCCAATCCTGGGGGTACTGAACCGGAATATAAAAAAGGGGTATTGCAAAAAAGCTATCAATTGGAAGAAAAACCCATTTTACACGGTCATGATGTCTGTGTTGATGAAGATAAGAACTTATACATCTGTCAATGGAACGCCAACCATTCCGCTCCCTATAAATTAGAGCGAGTTTAATATCGATAATGAGTATGCAAGAAGTTTCAGATTTTGTTTTGTTTCTAGGAAGGTTTCATCCTTTGGTGGTGCATTTACCTATTGGGTTTTTAATGTTTGCCTTGGTATTGGAACTTGCGGATAATTATACCAAAATGAAGCACCTAAACGCAGCTGTAACATTGGCACTTTTATTTGGGGCTATTTCTGGTGCCGTAGCCTGTATGTTAGGATACATGTTATCCCAAAGTGGCGGTTATGACGAAGATATGCTGAACGGACATTTTTGGTTTGGTATCGGTACTACGGTAATTGCATTTTTTGCCTGGGCGGTAAAGTCGGGTAAGCTTAAAATTGCATTTTTACAAAAGGCAAAACCCAATCTGGCCTTATTAACAGTAATGGTTATATTATTAAGCGTAACAGGGCACTATGGCGGAAATTTAACCCATGGGGAAGATTATTTGGTGAAATATGCACCATTTAGAGAAAAAGAGGAGCCTTTGCCGCAATTGGCAAAGTTAGAAGATGCAACTGTTTATCCTTATTTAGTCAAACCAATATTTGAAGCCAAATGCGTAAGCTGTCATAATGAATCCAAGAAAAAAGGAGGTCTTGCCATGCATTCTTTTGAAGCTTTGACGGTAGGTGGTGATGACGGATCAATTTTCACCGCTGGCGATGCAGAAGGGTCAGAATTGATACGGAGAATAAACCTGCCAGAAAACCATGAGGATGTTATGCCGCCAGAAGGTAAAACGCCATTAACGGATCAGGAAAGTGCCTTACTTAAATATTGGATAGAACAAGGGCAAGCTAATGATCTGACCACGTTAGGCTCAACCGAGGTGCCAGAGGATGTTTTGGCGTACGCAGCAACTACCTTAGGATTTGCAGCTGTAGGCTTGGCACTTGGCTCAACTGATGTTTTACCAACAGCAAACCCTTTGAATATGGAAGTTGTACATTCCATTACCGAACAAGGTTTTAAGGTGAAAGAGCTTATAGATGGTTCTGGTTTGGTAGAGGTAACTCTAGAGGATGGACAGATCAATGCGGAGAATATCAACAAGTGGGAAGAAAATTTTAAATTGTTAGTTCCTCTGAAAGACCAAATACTGTGGGCAGATTTTGGCGGGAATGAACTTTCTGATGCCATTCTTGTTCAAATTGCAAGTTTTACCAATCTTAGAAAATTAGTGTTGGACAATACGACAATTACAGATACATCCGTACAACCTCTTACAACTTTAAAAAGTCTTGAATCGTTAAATGTATATAAGACTAATGTGACCAACAATTTGTTACCTATGCTGGGTGAGATGGCGAACCTAAAAAAGGTTTACATCTGGCAGACACGGGTAAGCGCAGATGCTATTGAGCAATTTTCCAAGAATTCTAATTTAGAGGTTGTTTCTGGGGTATAATTTTATAGTGCTTTGGCTGCATGCTGCTTTCTGTAAAGGTTAGGAGTAGTATCATATTGAATTTTAAATTTCTTAAAGAAGAAAGGCAGGGTTTCAAAACCACATTTATAGGCAATATCTGCAACGGTCATGTCGGTATCAATCAGCATTTTAGCGGCTAAATTTATTCTATATTCATTAAGGTAAACAAAGAATGAACGCCCCATCATTTTTTTAAAAAATCGGGAAAATGCTTGTTGAGATAGGTTGACCATATTTGAAACTTGGTGTAAACTAATGGGGTCGTGATAGTTTGTAGCAACAAAATCGTGAATAATAGCCATTCTATTATTATGTTCCCAAGGAAGTTCTTTGGTAAATTTTGCATTGGATAACAAAAAGAATTCTGCCTTGGAGAGTTTCAGTAAAATGGATAATAAGACCAAATATTGTTCTGCACTTCTTAGTTGAGGAAGAGACTTAAGGTCTGATAATATAGTTGCGGTCGTTGCTGCTTGGAATAGAATACCTCTACTTGCTTGTTGCATCATATCATGTAATTCTGCTAATTCCGGTATCGATGCAAATATCTCTTTGTTCCATTGAATTACGATAGAAATACTTTCTTCATCCGCATTATTCTCATTTTTCCAACAATGTGGTAGGTTGGAATTTAAAAGTACTAATTCTCCCGGTTCATAGCCACTTACGTAATCCCCAATAAATTTAGTGCCCTTGCTTTTTTCAATAAAGGTTAATTCGCACTGTGGGTGCACATGCCAGGGAGCATCAAAATGGCTATCCACAAATCGGTAAGCCAAAATGTTGCTGTTCTCAGAAAATGGTATAGCCTCTAATTGTGGTTTCATATTTAAATTATGTACTATTCAATCAGTATATTTTAATTATTTTAAGATAATACGATAATATAGATTAATTAATTGCAAATATAGATTATAAATAAAATTTAAATAATGATGATTTTTGTGGTAAGACCAGTTTAAATATAGAATCAATACTATTTGGTCTTTGTGATTTACAAATAATCAAAACTAGAGATGTAAATGAGCGCAAGCTATTTTTCTGATGCATTTAAAGACACTAGAGAAACCATGGGAACGTGTCCTTTTAATGATCAAAACGACCCTGTTACCATGTTGTTACGCTTTAAAGATGTGCGGAAAACGGCACATAATACAAAGAGCTTTAGTTCTGCTGCAAAACCGGGTAGAATAGTGGTGCCGTCAGAGGTAAATATTAGGGAGACAAGACAAATTCCTTTTGAAGTAGATCCGCCTGAGCATACAGAATATCGCGCCTTGGTAGAAGATTGGTTCAAACGCCCATTAGATATCGATTATGAATTTAAATTAACAAGGATTGTTGAGGCAGAGATTGATCGTGTATTGCAAAAAGGAGCTATAGAAGCCATCTCAGAATTGTCTTTACCCATACAATCAAAAGCATTGACCTTGTTGTTGAATATTTCTTTAAGTGAAGCGGAAACTTGGATTTCTTGGGGAACGCATGTGTTTAGAAGTGAAGATTCTGATTTAGATGCGGATAAGGCTTCTATTTTATACGATTATATAGATGCCGAAATAGACAAAGCTATAGCAGCTCCAGATGATAGCTTGTATTCCGTTTTACTCAACTCGGAATATCAAGGTCGTAAAATGACCAAAGAGGAGGTAAAAGGGGTGCTTATTTTAACTTTTGCAGGCGGTAGGGATACCGTTATTAATTATTTGACCAATACCATTACCTATTTAGCCGAACACCCAGAAGCAATTGAGAAATTAAACGATAACCCTGCGTTAGTAAATACGGCAATAGAGGAATTTGTACGCTACTTTTCTCCATTGACCCACATGGGCAGGGTGGTAAAAGAGGAGAAAGAAATTAGCGGGCATATTGCAAAAGAAGATACCCGAGTATCATTATGTTGGGCATCTGCCAATAGAGATGAAAGTATTTTCGAAAACGCAAATGAAATTGTTTTGGACAGAAAAATGAATCCGCATGTAGCTTTCGGTTTTGGTGCCCATAAATGTTTAGGGGCAACACATGCAAGACAATTAATGAAGGTGTTCTTACGAGTATTGACTGAAAAGGTAAGTTCTATTGAAATTATAGATGCTGTAGAAAATATTGAAGATTGGGGAGCTCATAAACGAAAAGTGGGTTTTGATAAATTAACTATAAGATTAAACGCAAAATAATATGGCAAAAATAACGTACATCACTAAAGCAGGAGAAGAAATACAACTAGAAGCCAATAGTGGTAGTTTAATGGAGTTGGCGGTTAAGCATAAGGTAGCCGGTATAGATGGGGACTGCGGTGGAGTCTGTTCTTGTGCCACCTGCCATGTGCATGTTGCACCAGAATTCTATCAAAAATTAGATGCACCAACAGAGATAGAATCAGATATGTTGGAGTTTGATGATAATGTAACGGAGTATAGTAGACTATGCTGTCAAATTCCTATTTCCGCAGCCGTTGATGGTATTACCGTAAACGTGGCAAATTAAATCAATTGTGGATACTACAAATTTAAATTGCGTAATTATCGGGGCAAGCCATGCGGGTGCTAATTGCGCTATGGAACTTAGAAAGCAAGGTTGGCAAGGCAATATTTATTTAATAGATGCCGATGCACATTTGCCCTATCATAGACCTCCTTTATCAAAAGAATATCTATCAAAAGAAGAGGAAGGGGCAACGAAATTTAAACCGTTGTTTGCACTAGAGCGATACCAAGAAGAAGAAATCACTTTACAATTAGGTCTAAAGGTAACCAAGGTAATTAAAAAACTAAAGTCCGTTATTTTGAGCAATGGCGAAACTATAAGATATGATAAGCTTGTAATCGCTACAGGGGCTTCTGCGATCGTACCACCTATTGAAGGTATAGAGTCCTGTAGAAAAGTAAGTGTGTTACGCAGTGCGAAAGATGCCATACAGATACAGCAAGATTTTAAAACAAGTACCAATAAAGAAGTGGTAATCATTGGTGGTGGTTATATTGGATTGGAAACAGCTGCATCATTAAGGAAATTGGGCGGAAATATTACCGTTCTAGAACGTGAAGAACGTATTTTGGCACGTGTAGCCCCCATAGCATTAGCCGATTATTTTCAAGAATTACATACGGCAAACGGGGTGAAAATTCACACAGGCGCCTCTGCCATTAAAATAATAGAAACAGATGATGCTATAGAAATACAATGTAATAACCGTAATGTTTTTACTGCCGATGTTTTGATTGTTGGTGCTGGTGTAAAGCCAAATACATTTGTGGCGGAAGAAATTGGGGCAGAAATTAATAATGGTATTAAGGTAGATGAGAATTTGCAAACTACGGTAGAAGATGTATATGCCATTGGTGATGTAGCACAATTTTATCATCCTACCTATAAAGAATGGATGCGATTGGAAAGTGTGCAAAATGCCGTAGATCAAGCAAAAATTGTAGCTTGTAATATTATTGGTAATAGACAAAACTATAATGCTATACCGTGGTTTTGGTCAGATCAATATCATGTTAAATTGCAAATGGTTGGCTTATCAAAAGGATTTACATATATGGTAATACGTACCGAAGCAGATAAGAAAGATTGCTTTTCAATTTGGTATTTTAAAAATGATGCGCTTATTGCGGTAGATGCCGTAAATAATGGGAAAGCTTTTGTTCTTGGGGGTAAATTTATCCAGAACAAGATACTTGTGGATCCATTGAAAATTGCAGATAATACAATTCCTTTTAAGCCGAATAACTTTATAAAAACCGAAATAAATGCCCATTAAAGTACAAGCAGCTGTTGCCACTGGTGATGGAAAGTTTATAATAGATACCATTACAATTGATGAGCCTAAGAGCGATGAGGTTTTGGTAAAAATGAAGGCTGCCGGACTATGTCATACGGACTACGATTCCCTTACTTGGGGCAAACCCATAGTTATGGGGCATGAAGGCGCTGGTGTAGTTGAAAAAGTGGGGAATTGTAATTTAGAATTTGAAGCGGGGGACCAAGTCATTTTAAATTGGGCAACACCGTGTATGTACTGTTTTCAATGCCAAGAAGGCAATCAGCATATTTGTGATAATAACTCTCCTGTAGTAGCAGGTGGTAACGGTCATACGCCTGGGCATGCAACGTTAGAAAGTACAAAATGGCGGGGCATGGCAATAGAACGTTCCTTTAATTTAGGCTCTTTAAGCGAATATGTACTGGTGAAAGCATCAGCTTTGGTGAAGGTAAAAGAGGCATCATTGAATTTCTCAGCTGCCGCCATAGTTAGTTGTGGGGTGATGACGGGTTACGGCTCCGTAGTAAACGCCGCAAAATTAGATGCAGGTAGCACAGCTGTAATTTTGGGTTGTGGAGGTGTTGGCCTAAATGTAATCAACGCCTGTAAAATTTCAGGAGCCAATAGGATTATTGCGATAGATATTAACCCCACCAAGTTGGAAATGGCCAAAACTTTTGGGGCAACGGATGTTATTTTAGCTCAAAAAGAGGATGTGGGATTACTGAATGCGGCATCCCAAGTAAAAAACCTTCTAGGAAATAAAATGGCGGACTATGCTTTTGAATGTACCGCCATACCTGCATTAGGTGCAGCTCCTTTGGCTATGGTACGTAATGCGGGAACGGCTGTTCAGGTTAGTGGAATTGAAGAAGAAATAACCATAGACATGCGCTTGTTCGAATGGGATAAGATTTATATGAATCCGCTTTACGGCAAATGTCGCCCACAAATAGATTTTCCTAAAATAATGGGCTTATATAAAAAGGGCGAATTATTGTTGGATGAAATGATTACCAAAGAATATGAACTGCACCAACTTGATGAAGCCTTTGATGATATGTTGAAAGGTAAAAACGCAAAAGGTGTCATCGTTTTTAAATAAGTTATGCAAGGATCATTTAGAACTATAGAACTTTCAGATACTAAATTAGAATTTGACGGACTCCGATTTCTAACGGTAAAAACGCCAAATTTAAAGGGTAGGGGAGATATTTGCGTATTTGTACCCAAGACAAAAAAACCACTTACCAATTTACCCATTTATATTTTGTTACATGGCGTATACGGTAGTGCTTGGGTTTGGGCCTTAAAAGGAGGTGCACATAAATCGGCACAAGAAATGATGAACAATGGAAAAATAGAACCGGCCATTATTGCAATGCCATCCGATGGATTGTGGGGAGATGGTTCTGCTTATTTTCCACATCACAGCAAAGATTTTGCAAAATGGATTGTTGAAGATGCGCCTTTGGCCATCCAAGAAAATATTCCGGAAGCAGGTAAAAAAAGTAAACTTTGCATTGGCGGTTTATCCATGGGAGGTTACGGAGCCTTGAGTTTAGGCGCAAAATATTCTGATAAGTTTAGTGCCATTTCTGCACACAGTGCCATTACCAAATTAGAAGAAATGGAACTTTTTGTAGAAGAACCTTTAAATGATTATTTAGAAAGTGCAAGTCAACCCAATGTGCTAGATGTGATTGCCGATAACAAAACTACATTGCCACCGTTACGGTTTGATTGTGGCAAAGCAGACCAATTAATCGCTGGTAATAGAGATTTACATGCACAATTAACCGAATTGCGAATACCGCATGAATATTTTGAATTTAGTGGCGGTCATCAATGGGAATACTGGCAAGAACATATACGTAAAACCTATTTGTTCTTCAATGCCTCAATCGCCCATAAATAAGTCCGGTAAAAACAGTGTTATTTGTGGAAATAGGGTAATTAAAATCAGTACTAAAAAGCTGATACCCAAATACGGTAAATTTGCTTTACTTACCTTTTCTAAAGGCACCTTTCCAATACCAGATGCTACAAATAAACACACCCCCAATGGTGGTGTAGTTAAACCAATGATCAAGTTCAGTAATGCAATAATGGCAAAGTGAATAGGGTCAATATCCACACTTAACGCTACCTTTAATAAAATAGGAAACAGAATTAAAAGTGCCGCTATGGTTTCCATAAACGTGCCAACTAATATTAAGAGCAAGTTTATAAGTAATAGTACCACATATTTGTTGTCTGAAAAGCCAAGAATCATATTTGAAATCTCATGTGGAACTTTTTCAGAAACCAATATGTAACCAAATAGATTGGCGAAACCGATAAGCACCATTAAACTGGCTGAAGTTTTCATGGCATCTATTAAAATTGCCATGGTCTTTTTAAAGTTGAGTCTCCTATAAACGAAAGTGCCCACTAAAAAAGCATAGAGTACCGCAATTATAGATGCCTCTGTAGGTGTAAAAACACCACCA
The DNA here is from genome assembly GCF_029350945.1 of Maribacter huludaoensis. GTDB lineage: Bacteria > Bacteroidota > Bacteroidia > Flavobacteriales > Flavobacteriaceae > Maribacter > Maribacter huludaoensis. The sequence goes on from NZ_JARKMS010000004.1 coordinate 257,803, forward strand.
ATGATTCCGAAAAGGATAATGAACGTCATTAGCAAAGACCAGAATGTATCTATAAAACCTGTAAATATCTGTTTAAAGGAACTTCGCTTGTATTTTGGATATTTTCTTTTTTTTGCAATGTAGTAGGTGAGCGCCAACATCGCTACACCCAATAATAACCCGGGCAAGGCTCCGGCTAAAAATAATTTACCTACAGAAAGACCACTTAGGGTAGCCGCAATGATCATAGGAACGCTTGGCGGAATTATTGGTCCTACGGTAGAAGAAGAAGCGGTTACGGCGCAGGCAAAATCGGCATCGTAACCTTCCTTTTTCATGGCAGGAATCATAACGGAACCAATACTGGCAGTATCTGAAATAGCTGTGCCCGAAATACCGGCAAATAACATAGAAGAACCAATGTTTGCGAGAGCAAGTCCACCGGGTACGTGACCAATAAGATGATTACAGAACTTAATGATTTTAGAGGTAAGTCCACCTTGGTTCATGAGGTTTCCTGCAATGATGAATCCTGGTATGCTTAATAATACAAAAACATCAATGCCAGAATACATTTTCATGGGCATGATAATAAGATCGGTACCATTGAAAATAAGAAATGCCATACACGAAATTCCTAATGAAAAAGCAATGGGAAATCGTAATAATAAACAAATGACAAAGACGACAAGAAGTATAATGATCATGGTTTAGGCATTTTAGTGTTTTTTGGTTTTTCGTTTAAAAGATGAACAAGAATAGAAATACCCAGAATTGCAATTCCTGAAAACGATATGGCCATAGGATATTTTAAGCTTGGCGATTTTTCTACGGTCCCCATCATTAAGAATTCAAAAGCGTGGTAGGTAAAAACTAGAATGAAAAGAGAAGTGATGATCCAGATAAAATATTGAAGGAGTTCTTGATTTTTTTGACTGAATTTTTCGACCAAGAATCCGAAATTAACGTAGTAAGCACCCCTAACTGCCAAACCTGCTGCAAAGGCAATAGCATAAATAAATGCAACTCTGGCGGCTTCTTCAGTCCAAGAAGGTGCCTTGGTCATAAAAAATCGACCGTAAATTTGAACTAGTGTAATGCCAACAAAAAGTAAGGTACTTATGATAGTGCCCCATTTCATTGCTTTTCTGAAAAATTTAAATAAAGACATTAAGGTAAATTTTGTTTTACAGTGTTATATATTTCTTGCATTTCCGGAGATAGGGTATCGTAGATTGTTGTGCCACATTTTTCTATAAAAGCGGCATTGTCCACATTGACGAAAACCATGCCTTTTGCTTCAAGTTCTTCTCTGATTTTCTTTTCATTTTCAAGAAATAATTGCTGATGGTAGGTAATCATTTCTTCCGATGCTTCCAAGAATATAGCTTTAAGGTCTTCTGGTAATTTCTGAAACGATTTTTCACCTATTACGGGGTATGACCAGCTAACTACATGGTTGGTAAGGTTCACGTATTTTTGAACCTCATAAAATCCGGAAACCTTAATAAGTGCCAAAGGATTTTCTTGTGCATCAATGGTTCCTTGTTGTAGAGAGGTAAAAACTTCAGAAAATGCCATAGGTGTAGTTTTTGCCCCTAAAGCATCCCAAGCAGAAACAAAAGAAGGTACATTGGGTACGCGCAAGATTAGACCTTGTAGATCATCTGGGTGGGTAATTGGCTTATTAGAAGTTAGCTGTCTTACACCAGCTTGAAAGTAACCCAAAGGTTTTAAGCCTGTTTTCTCTAACATTTCCTTGGATATTCGTTTTCCCAAAGGTCCTTGCATCAAAATTTCAACATCATCTGGGGTCTTTAAAAGAAATGGTAACTCGCAAAAGGTCATTATCTCTGTCCAATTACTAAGAAGGGAACTAGTTGTGGTCATATCTAATACACCGGCCTGTATCATACGTATTGCCTCAACTTCCTTGGCAAGTTGCTCAGAAGGAAAAGTTTCCAATACTAATCGTCCATTGGATTTTTCCTTTAATCGTTCACCAAAAAAAATAAACGCCTTGTGCCAAGAATGGTCTTCATTAACAAGTAGGCTTGCTTTTAAAACATAGGGTTCTTGGTTTTTGTTATTACAGCCAAATAAGCATATTACGAGAAACGACAGGAGTAGTCCCGTTACTCTTTTTAAAAACATTTATGGTTGATTAAGTTGATATAATTCACCTTTAAAGTACAATTTTTTAATGGTTTCGTTAATGGTACTTTTTTAATTCATTTTAATAGTCTAGACACATTTTTATAAATAATGTGCTGTTTTTAAGGGGTAAGTCCTGTAATTAGGTCTTTGTTGAAATAGTTTATACATATGAGTATCAGTAAATGTTCAGGGCTATGTCAGTTTTTGTCTAGTTGTTTAATCAAGGTTTTTATTCTTATAACTGTACCTTGAAATCGGTTTTCAACCAAGCTTAAATCAACTCACTCATGAAATTTAAATTATTAATACTTTCTTCATTAATCCTTTTTCTGCTAACAGCATCTAATTGTAGTTCTGGTTCTGATGTTAATGAAACTCCTAATGTGGAAGTGGACAATACAGATCCAAAAGCAGACGAGGAGAAAGAGGAAGTGGCAGAAGAAGATTACAGTACAATGGCGGTTCCTGCAGATCCAGGTTCAGGATTGGAATGGGAATTTCAAAATTTTTCAGATGATTTTGAATATGAGGCACCAGCAGGTAATAAAGGCGATGCCTTTTTTAATAAATGGGATGACTTTTACCATAATAATTGGTCTGGACCGGGCTTGACAGAATGGAGTAGGGATATCCCATTTGTAGCCGATGGTTTATTGCAAATACCGGCGAAAAGAAAAGCAGGTACAGATAAAATAAGCACAGGTTGCATTACGAATAAAACGAGGGTTCAGTATCCTGTTTATGTAGAGGCAAGAGCTAAAATCATGAACTCCGTTTTAGCCAACGGTATTTGGATGTTAAGTCCAGATGATACACAAGAAATAGATATAATGGAAGCTTATGGAGCGGCATATTCGGAAAGTGCCCAAGCGAGCCATTCATGGTATGAAGTTAGAATGCATATTAGTCACCATGTATTTATAAGGGACCCATTTCAAGATTATCAGCCTAAAGATGCAGGTTCGTGGTTTATGAAAGATAATATTAAATGGAGAGAGGACTACCATACCTATGGTGTATACTGGAAAGACCCATGGCATTTGGAGTACTACATAGACGGGGAGTTGATTAGGACCGTTTCTGGTAAAGATCAAATAGATCCTTTGTTTTACACAAATGCAACTAACCCAGGCGATACTAATGCTGATACACGCACAGGTCTAAGTAAAGAAATGGATATTATTATAGATGTTGAAGATCAAGACTGGCGATCTAGTCCAGCATCGGGAAATCAATCGGATACATATACACCAACGGATAATGAGCTTTTAGATACTGAAGCCCATACACTGAAGGTAGACTGGATAAGAATATACAAACCAGTGGAAAAATAGTTGTTAGTTTATTTAATTGAGTTAAGGGCATGGGGTTGTTACCATGCTCTTTTTTTCATTCATAAATATTATTGCTAATGTAGTCTAGTAAATACTCTTGGTCTATTTTGTTGAGAATTATATAGATTTTTTACATAATGTAATTAAAACATTGATAATCATCAATTTAATTAAAATAAGAGTTTTCTTTTTTTCTTTTCATATGGTTTACTTTTAAAATAGACCCTTTTTGTCTAGCTTATTCTATAAAATATTTTAATCAATAAGTTATTGTATATTTAAAGGTATAATAACTTCCTATTTGTACAGTTTTGAAAAACCCTTTTTCTAGTTTATTATCAAGTATTACTTCTATTCTTATTATAGTATGCTTGTCTTTTAGTGGAGATGTTTTTGCCCAAGAAAACCAGACTAATAATGAAATTAGCGAGAATTACTTATTAAGTTCCAATGAAGAGAAATACGAAAATTCTGAGGAGTTAATTAAAGAACTTCGTATAAAACACGAAACCTTACTTCAAAAAGGCGATACTTTAAAAGGTATTGGTGTTTTAATGCAACTGGCAGATGTATTTGGGCACAGGGCAGATTATGCTAATTCCTATGATGTATTTTGGCAATCTCTTTTTTTGGCGGATAGGGTTCAGAATGACTCCTTAGATGCCTTGATATCATGGCGTTTAGGTAGGTTCTATAGTTTTTATAAACGAGAAAAAGAATCTCTTAAATATTTAAATAAGGCATTAAGCATTAGAAAAAATATGGTTGAAAAAGGTGAAACGGATTCCGCCTATTTAGTACTAAATTATTTTTCGTTCGTAAATACCTATAGAGAGTTTGATATGCCAGAACTGGCAAGTAAATATTTAGATAGTTGTTTAATATATTACAAAGATGTAAAAAATCAATTACCCATGCCGGAATTGAATTTTGAGAAGGCATTTATACTATCTAAAACAGGTCATAATGAAGAAGCACTTGAATTATTTAAGAGTTTAGAACCCTATTTTTTGAATAAAAGACCTTCATATATGGTTTTAGGCTATACCTACTGGGGGGATATTTTACAGAATTTAGGAGATTTAAATGGTAGTGTTGACTACTACGAAAAAGCTATTAAAACATCAGAAAAATATAAACGGCATATTGATTTTACACCTCTAATCTATGAGCGCTTAACGGAGCATTATAAAAAACAAGGAAATTATCAAAAAGCATACGAGAATTTGAAAATAGCAAAAAATCTAGATGCACTGTTTTTTGATGGTAGAAGTTCTATGAACAAATCTATGTTAGAGATACGGGATGACTTTAGAATTGAAAAGCAACGTCAATTGGATCTAATACAACAACAGCGATTTGAAAAGCTAAAACAAGAAGAGAAAATTTCAATGTTGCAGCGTGTAATTTTGTTGGGCACTATAGTCTTTATTTTAATATTGGCATTTTTCTTTTTTAGACACCTTCGCAATAAGCACAAGTTAGAAAAACAGCTAATTAGACGAAATAAAGAATTGGAAATACAAAAGGCTAACGAATTGTTGGAGTTGAAAAACAAAGAACTAGCTGCATCGGTATTACAGCTTGTTGAGAAAGACGAATTTCTAAAAGATTTAAAAGAGAAATTAAAATCCAATAAGGACAATTTACAGCAATCAGAGATAAATAAATTATTACGAACCATATCTGTCAATAATACTAATAATTGGGAGGAGTTTAGATTAAGGTTTACTGCTGTCAATGAAAAGTTCTATAAAAAATTGACCAAAAAATACCCCAATCTTACGCAAAGCGACCATAAAGTTTGTGCTCTTATTAAATTGAATTTTTCCAGTAAGGATATGGCCAGATTGCTTGGTATTTCTGTAGAATCTGTGCATACTACCCGTTATAGGTTACGTAAAAAATTGAAACTGGAAAGAAAGGAAAACCTTGAAGATTTTATAGCACAGTTATAAATGGATTTAAAAGATTATTTCTACATTTTAATTGTTGATGAACGGTAGTCTATATTCGTAGATTCTTAATTTTTAAGGGATTATAATATTTGTTTATCACTATAGCGGACTTTGGAAGGTAATACGTTTGCTAAAAATTATCTACGGACAGATTTTTATTCCTGTTTTACTAATTTGTGTTGCACTTGGTGCCCAGTCTTACCGTACTTTTTTTTCAGTGGTCCTACTATACTTTTTAAAACCTTGGTAAGGTAATTTAATACAGCGTCCTTAACATCGTCATAATAAAAGTATCAAAGTATCGTAGCCTGCTATTTTATGTAAGATTGATAAAGCCCTTGAACGCACCTTTGGTTAATAGCACTTTACATGAAAACATTGATCAAATGATTTCTTTTTTAAATTGAAAAAGAATTTTGTGACTAAATATGGCTGAACATATACTGGACTATTTCTATTCTCTAATACAAATATGAAATAGTACTGTTTGCATTGATACAATGAAAACAGATTTTTGGGAGCACTTGTAATCAAGTAGCAATTCTTCATACTATTTATAGCATTGATCATTTGTAGTATTGCTTAGCTAATATGGTGCTTAAACTAGCGCGTTAAAGAGGTAGTTTAACCCAATGAAGTAAAACAATGAGCCACGGATTTGTTGAATTAAATGTATGTACAGTTTTTGTTCAGTAGGTATTTCAATGTAGATAAGCCGTTATTTCTAAATTGCTTCTCATTATCGATATGATAATTGTCTATTGAAAAAAATATGAAAATGAAATTGTTGCCAAGTAAAAAGTAAACAATTAATAAGCATATAACATTTTGTTTTTGATAGAAACATAATTCATTTTCTATTTAAAATGATGATTGCAATAGACAATGTAGTAATAATCAATATGGAAAAAATCCATGCAAACCATAAATAAACCAAACATTAAAGAAGGTGAAATCCCAAAAATTAAGCTAGACAAATTGGGGATTACCAATGCACAATATTTAAGTGCGGCATCTATACGGGCATTACAATGGCCCGAGGTTGGTAATAAATGGTTTATTGAATTTGAAGAACTTAAACCTTTACTGGGAGATTTGGCTTATGAAGAAGGTGTCTGTAGAAGAGATCCTAGTGCTGTAATTAAAGAGAATGGCAAATACTACGTATGGTATAGCAAAAGTTTAGGTGCTACGCAGGGTTTTGCAGGCAATATTGAGAAGGATAAAGTTTTTCCTTGGGACCGTTGCGATATTTGGTATGCAACTTCTAAAGATGGCTGGACATGGAAGGAAGAAGGTATCGCCGTAAAAAGAGGAGATTCTGGCTCCTTTGATGACCGTTCTGTTTTTACGGTAGAGGTAATGAAGCATAATGATAAATTCTACCTATGCTATCAAACGGTTAAAAGTCCGTATACGGTTCGGGTGAAAAATCAAGTTGGTTTGGCTTGGTCAGATAGCCCTAATGGTCCTTGGCAAAAATTACCAGAACCTATTCTTTCACCAGCTGATAACGGTATTTGGTTAGGTGAAGAGGATAATAGGTTTAAGGTGGAAAAAAAAGGAGACTTTGATAGTCATAAAGTACATGATCCATGCATTTTGCCGTATAAAGGCAAATTTTACTTGTATTACAAAGGCGAACAAATGGGGGAGGAAATAAACTTTGGCGGACGTCAAATTAGACATGGGGTTGCTATTGCGGATAATCCGTTAGGACCTTATGAAAAGTCGGTATATAATCCAATCAGCAATAGCGGTCATGAAATCTGCGTATGGCCCTATGATGATGGAATAGCATCTTTAATCACTACGGACGGACCGGAGAAGAATACCATACAATGGTCTCCAGATGGTATCAATTTTGAAATTGTGGCGAGTATTCAAAATCCGCCACATGCCATAGGCTTAAATAGGACTGCGGATACCGAGGGTAGTCCAACAGAAATACTAAGATGGGGTTTGACCCATATTTACAATAACGACGATTATCAAAGTATACAGCGGTTTTCGTCATATAATAAAACATCACATACAGCAATAGGAGAAAAAGCAATTTAAAATGATAGCAACACAGTACAAAGGCGGTAAAACATTTTCTGTAATAGAAAAAGAAATAGAAGCTCCTGCAAAAGGAGAAGTTAGAATTAAAGTGGCATACGTAGGCGTATGTGGTACAGATGTACATATTTATCATGGTATGATGGATAAACGTGTAAACATACCCGAGACCATTGGTCATGAAATGTCCGGGACCATAGACGCCATAGGTGAAGGTGTAAGCGGATTCAAAGTAGGCGATAAAATTGTGGTTAGACCGTTGGATGATAGAAAGGTGAAATCATCTGACAAGGGCTTCAACCATATTTGTGAAGAACTTAAGTTTATTGGTATTGATAGTCCGGGTGCCATGCAACAGTACTGGAACGTACCTGCATTTACACTTCATAAATTAAAAGAAGAAACAGACTTAAAATTGGCAGCATTGATAGAGCCTTTATCAGTAGCAGTGCATGATGTAAGAATGGGTGAATTAAAGGCAGGGGAGACCGCCGTGGTTTTGGGCGGTGGCCCAATAGGTCTTTTAGTTGCTTTGGTAGCCAAGGAAAAAGGGGCACAGGTAATTGTATCTGAAGTAAATGAAACAAGAATATCCAAGGCAAAAGAATTAGGGCTTGATGCTGTAAACCCTATAAAAACGGACTTGGTAGATTATGTAAAAAGCAAGACCGATGATAAAAGGGCAGATGTTGTATTCGAGGTTGCAGGAGTACAACCTGCATTGGATATTATGACAGAGGTTGCCGGTATTAGAGGTAGAATTGTAATGGTAGCTATACATGGCCAAAAGAAAGAAGTAGACTTATTTAAATTCTTTTGGAAAGAACTTAAATTAATAGGGGCAAGAGTGTATGAAAAAGAGGATTATGAACAGGCTATACGTTTAATTACGGCCAATGAATTGCCATTCAATGAAATGATTACGGACGTGCAACCGCTAAAGAACATACAAACGGTATTTGAAAATATAGATAAAAACCCTGACGGACTAAAAGTCTTGATGGATTGTCAATCATAACTAAGAACTAAAACTTTAAAAGAAAATGGGAGTACTGGATAAATTCAGTTTAAAAGGAAAAACGGCATTGGTTACGGGTTGTAAGCGAGGCATAGGTAAAGCCATGGCGATAGGTCTTGCGGAGGCTGGTGCAAATATCATAGGTGTAAGTGCTACTTTAGAGTCAAGCGGTAGCGATGTAGAAAAGGAAATAAAGGCACTGGGTAGAGATTTTAAAGCCTATGCGTGTGATTTTAGTGATAGAAAAGCACTATATAGTTTTATTGCAGCCGTTAAAGGCGATTTTCCGGTAATAGATATTTTGGTAAACAATGCCGGAACCATATTAAGGGCTCCAGCCGTTGAACATTCAGACGAGTTATGGGATAAAGTGATAGAGGTAAACCAAAATGCACAATTCATTTTAACCAGGGAAATAGGAAAAGAAATGGTTGAGCGTGGTGCAGGAAAAGTAATATTTACGGCATCGTTGTTAACTTACCAAGGTGGAATAACCGTGCCGGGCTATGCAGCCAGTAAGGGAGCGATCGGTCAGTTGACCATGGCCTTTGCCAACGAATGGGCCGGTAGCGGAGTAAATGTCAACGCCATTGCACCGGGGTATATAAGTACTGATAATACAGAAGCCTTACGTAATAACGAAGAACGGGCAAATTCTATTTTGGCTAGAATTCCGGCAGGAAGATGGGGAGAACCAGAAGATTTTGCAGGTCCCGTGGTCTTTTTAGCTTCGGACGCGGCTGCATATATGAACGGAAGCATCACTCTGGTAGACGGAGGTTGGATGGGTAGATAATCACACTAAAAACAGAAAAATGGCATCAATAAAAGAATACGAAATGTTTATAGATGGATCTTGGGTTACTTCAACCTCTGGTGAGACCATCGATATTATAAATCCATCAACTGAGGAGGTTTACGCAAAGGTTCAAAACGGGACGGTTGCGGAAGCTGTACAAGCATTGGAAGCAGCCGATAGGGCACAGAAAGAGTGGAAAAAAGTCCCTGCCAGAAAGAGAGCGGAACTGCTGTATAAATTTGCTGATGAAATAAAGGCGAATGCGGATAAATTGGCAGAACTTTTAGTAAAGGAACAAGGTAAGTTACTTAAAGTAGCTAAAATGGAAGTTGCGGTAACCGCTTCTTTTATAGAATATGCTTGTGAGGGAGCACGAAGAATTGAAGGTGATATCATTCCTTCGGATAACCCAAATGAACAAATTTGGATTCAAAAAATACCACGAGGGGTAGTAGTTGCCATAACGGCGTGGAATTTCCCTTTGGCTTTGGCCGGAAGAAAAATTGGTCCGGCATTGGTAGCAGGAAATGCTATCGTTGTAAAACCGACTTCAGAAACTCCGCTAGCAACATTAGAGTTAGGGCACTTAGCTAAAAAAGTTGGTTTGCCAGATGGTTTGTTGAATATTATTACAGGACCGGGAAGAGCTATGGGTACTGCCTTGGTAGAAAATCCTATAACCAAAATGGTGACCATGACAGGGTCTACTCCAGTTGGTCAACAAATTGCAAAAATGGCAGCACAGAACCTAACGCACGTACAATTGGAATTAGGTGGAAAGGCTCCGTTTATAGTGTTTGAAGATGCTGATATTGATGCAGCCGTAGATGCGGCCCTACATTCTAGATTCGATAATTGTGGGCAAGTATGTACTTGTAATGAGCGTATGTATGTTCATGAAGATATTTACTATGAATTCATGAATAAATTCATTCAAAAGACCAAAGCGTTAAAAGTGGGCAACCCAATGCTAGAGGATACAGATATGGGACCAAAGGTGAACAAAAGCGAATTGGAGCATATGGAGCATTTGGTCAAAGTGAGTTTAGATGAGGGTGCAACAATTGCAACTGGTGGTAAACGTTTGTCCGGTGGTGAATTTGATAAAGGATATTGGTTTGAACCAACGGTTTTGACAGATGTAACCCAAGATATGACCATTGTTCATGAAGAGTCATTTGGACCAATTTTACCTGTGTTGAAATTTAAGGATTTTGATGAGGTTGTAGGCTTTGCAAATGACTGTGAATATGGTTTGGCGGCAATGGTATTTACCAATGACATGAATAAGATCATGCGTTGCAACGATGAACTTGAATATGGTGAGATCTATGTGAATCGTGGTCATGGAGAACAGCACCAAGGTTTTCATAACGGGTATAAGTTAAGTGGCTCTGGTGGTGAAGACGGTAAATACGGATTTGAGCAGTATATGGAAAAGAAAACGTTTTACGTAAGACATAAGGCATAATGAGTACAAGAATAGCAAAAGTAGATTGTCAATTATTTAAGGTTCCTTTACCAGAAGTAATGAACGATGCCAAACACGGCGACCATACGCATTTTGAGCTGGTGACAACTACAATAACCTTGGAGGACGGTACTGAAGGCACTGGTTACACGTATACTGGCGGTAAAGGTGGGCACGCTACCAAAGCTATGGTAGAGCATGATTTTACCTCTTTTTTAATAGGTAAGGATAGTTCTAAAATTGAAGAACTATATGAAGAAATGGAATGGCATATTCACTATGTAGGTAGAGGAGGTATAGCTTCTTTTGCCATTTCTACCATAGATATTGCCCTTTGGGATATTCGCTGTAAAAAAGCCGATAAACCTTTATATAAAATGACCGGAGGTGCAGACAATACCTGTAAGGCATATTGCGGTGGTATAGATCTTCAATTTCCTATTCCTAAGCTTTTGGATAATATGAGAACCTATTTGGATAGCGGGTTCAATGCCGTAAAGATTAAAATAGGAAGGGAAGACTTAGAAGAGGATTTAGAACGCATAAAAGCGGTACGTGAGTTTGTAGGTCCGGATGTTACGTTTATGGTCGATGCCAACTATTCTATGACCGTAGAAAAAGCGATAAAAGCTATTGAAGGCTTTAAACAATATGATATTACCTGGTTTGAAGAACCGATAATACCTGATGATTATTTAGGATTTGGCGAAATTGTTGATCGTACCGGTTTTCCTTTGGCCATGGGTGAAAATTTACATACCATTCATGAATTTGAATATGCCTTTGCACAATCCAAACTATCCTTTATTCAACCGGATGCTTCTAATTGCGGTGGTGTAACAGGTTGGTTGAAAGTGGCAAAAATGGCGCAGGAACATCATATCCCGGTATGTAGTCATGGTATGCAAGAACTTCATGTAAGTCTTGTCTCTTCTCAACCCAATGCAGGTTGGTTAGAAGTACATAGTTTTCCTATCGATCAATATACCTTAAGACCTTTAGTTGTTGAAAATCATAGGGCGGTAGCTCCTGAAACTCCGGGTACCGGGGTCATTTTCGATTGGGAAAAATTAGCCCCTTATAAGAGCTAAGATTAACTGCGCTTAAGTGAGAGTATTTCTTGTTTTAGCAATGCTTTTATAAGTATGAACTATTACAAATACTTAACATGGAAGTAAATAAAAATTATATAATAAGAATAGCCGCCATTGTTGCTCTGGGCGGCTTTATTCTTGGTTTTGATGCTTCCGTTATTTCTGGAACTTTAAAGTTTGTAGAACATGAATTCTCCCTTAACGATATTCAATTAGGTTGGCTGGTCAGTTCCATAACCTTGACTGCTGCGCTAGGCACTTTTATTGCGGGACCTTTAAGTGATAAAATAGGCAGAAGAAGCGTACTCAAATATGCAGCTTTATTATTTGCGGTCTCAGCGCTCTTTTCAGCATTTTCCACTACGTTTACTATGTTGATCATAGGCAGGTTAATAGGTGGTTTCTCAGTTGGTGCTGCATTAATTATAGCACCTATGTATATTGCAGAGGTAAGTCCGCCAGAAAAGAGAGGGCAAATGGTATCTTTTAATCAATTGAATATTGTCATTGGTATTTCGGCCGCATTTTTTACAAACTATCTAATCTTAAGATTGGGCGATAGCGATTATGGTTGGGTAAACACCATTAATCTGAAAAAATGGAATTGGCGTTGGATGCTTGGTTTAGTAGTGTTTCCCGCATTATTATATTATATAGGATTGTTTGTTGTGCCGCAAAGCCCTAGATGGCTGTCCATGAAAGGTTTTTTAATAGAGGCAAGGCAAACGTTACAAAGGTTCGTGGGAGCAAATGAAGCTGCAAAACAAATGAAATCTATTGAAGAGAGTATTCTTCAAGAAGGTAAAAAGGAAAAAGTCCAATTTGGGGAGCTTTTTAAAAAGAACATACGCCTTGTAATACTGGTAGGCATTATTGTTGCCATATTTCAACAGCTGGTAGGTATAAATTCTGTGATGTTCTATGCACCCTTAATTTTTGAACAAACAGGCATTGGTACAGATGCATCGTTTTTACAAGCTATTTTAGTAGGATTGGTAAATTTGATATTTACTATCGTAGCCATGAAGATTATAGACAAATTAGGTAGGAAACCTATGTTGATTTACGGTATGATAGGTATGGCATCAGCAATGTTGATTCTAGCCTATGGTTTTAAGACTGCCACCTATATATTAGATGACAGCGCATTAAATGGGTTACCTAATGAAGTGCCAATTGAAAAATTAAGGGCTTTGGAAGATCAAACCTTTACTTCAGATTTAGATTTTAAAGCAGCGCTTTCCAATGCCTTAGGTGATGATATAGCCAAACAGTATGAAGCTGTTTTGGTAACTGCCGCGACAAAGATGAATTCGGTTCTTATTTTATGTGGTATTCTTTTATTTGTCTCTTTTTATGCAGTTTCCATAGGTCCTGTAATGTGGGTACTTTTTTCGGAACTGTTCCCAAATCGAATTCGCGGGTTGGCAATTTCATTTGTAGGTTTGGTAAACCTTACATTTGCCTTTTTGGTGCAACTTGTTTTTCCTTGGCAATTATCTAATCTTGGTAATTCGTTGACCTTTTTGTTATATGCAATTTTTGCAATAATAGGGTTGTTGTTTATTGTTGCCAAGGTACCGGAAACAAAAGGGAAATCACTAGAAGAATTGGAAAAACTACTAGTGAAATCCACATGACATTTTTAAACGGTATCTATATTAGTACTTTGTCTTGTCTTGTTTAGAAGCCCAATTGTTAAAGACTTCAACGGCTTCTTCTTGAAGCATTTGCTTAAAATGAATTTGTCTGTCCTGCATTTCAACTTCTAGCTCATCATATATAAACTGGTCATCAAAATCTATAGCTTTTGCATCTGCCTTATCACAACCATAATATACAGCCTTTGGTCTAGCCCAATAAATGGCACCAAAGCACATAGGGCAGGGCTCACAAGAAGTATAAATAATACAATCTGTTAACTGAAACGTATTCAGTTTTTTACAGGCATCTCTAATAACCACCATTTCTGCATGTGCAGTAGGGTCGTTTGTAGAAGTTACCTTGTTATGCCCTTCGGCTATAATTTCTCCATCTTTTACAACTACGGCACCAAAGGGGCCGCCTGCGTTTGAGTTCATTCCTTTTGCTGCCATTTTAATGGCTCTTCTCATAAAAAACTCGTGATCTTTCGTCATATTCTTTTCTTATTTTTAAATAGGGATGCAAAATTACGTTTTTTAAAGGCTATTAAAGATGAAGATCATTGTAATTATATGATTTTAAGTAGCTATCAATTATTACAATCTGAAAGATTACTGTGTAAACCACGACCAAACATTCATATTATTAGTAAATGGTGATTAATAACAGATTTTATATACGCATTAAATGAAAAAACAAATGCATTTGGCATCGCAATATTTAGCTGCTGCAGCAATCAGCTTTGTACCTAAAAAAGATGATGGCAGCCACACGAACTTAGGTTGGTCCATTGAAAAAAAACAACTGGAAACCCACCCCTTATCATTAAGCGGAGATATACTTGCTTTAAATTATAACACTTTTTCATTAGAATGGAATTCTTCAAAAAATGATGCTTCTTTTACGCTAGATGGTAAAACACATCAACAGGTGCTGGATTGGTTGGTTAAAACTTCAAAGACATTTTTAGATAAGGTATATACCTATGAATTTCATTATGACTTGCCGTATACAATAAATGCATCATATGCTTTCAAATTAAATGCATCAGAATTAAAAGAATTGGCATCTTTAAGAACCTTGGCACAATCTAGCTTGGTGGCTACACTAAAAGAAAAAGGTTTGGAATCTGATGTTCGCATATGGCCGCATCATTTTGATTCTGGAGCTTATGCTAGTTTAAATGTTGATATAGCAGTTGGTTTTGGATTGGCAATTCCTGATGCTTTGGTAAATGAGCACTACTTTTATATTAGCGGATATAAAGGGCATAATGGTTTAGATACTTCGAATTTTGATGCACTTTCTTTAGGCGAATGGAAAAACGATGGATTTAAAGGAGCAGTTTTACCAGCTACAAAAATTAATAAAGATCAGGCAGTTCAGTTTTTTACGGAAGCTATAAATACCTATAAATAATAGTATGAAGGTAACCAGTCTTTCCTTAGAGGCCTTTAAAGAAATGGATTATTGGGCGGTAGAGAAATACAATTTGTCCATTGAGTTGATGATGGAAAATGCCGGTTTGCAGTTGGCTAGATTAATTGCTAAAAAAGCAAATAAAAGTTCGGTAATAACCATTGGGGTAGGTAATGGCAACAATGGCGGCGGCGGTCTGGTAGCTGCTCGTAGACTTGCTGCCTGGGGTTATATTGTAAATTTAGATTTGGTTGTACCTATTAGCAAAGACCTACCAAAAGCTCAATTAGAAAGAGCATTGCTATTTGGGGCAAAAAAAGGTATACCGGAAACCACTGATATTTGGGTAGATGCCTATTTGGGGTTCTCTCAAAGATTACCGCTGTCTGATGCATTTGCCAAAAGTATTGCATTGGCCAACGCATCATCGGCATATAGAATATCATTGGACATTCCCGTTGGTATTTCCAGAGAAGGTAAATTATCAGGGTTTAAGGCGAACCAAGTAATGACCTTGGCAGCTCCTAAAACTATTTTGGAACAATTGCCAAAAGAGGTAGAAGTATATGTGGCCGATTTGGGAATTCCAAAATCGGTTTACGAGCATTTTAATATTAAGATGCCAAATTTTATGCAAAATCAGCTGATAGCTTTAAACCAGTTTATACTAGTCAACTAAGAACAATTTAAATGAGAGGTTAAGCTGCTAAGAAAAGAATTGATTGTTTGGCGGTTATCAATAATACTTGCTATATAGTATTAATTTAACGGTACAGCGTTTGTTTTAATTCTAAAACAACGCTCTTCTCCCAAATAAAGGGGATTACCGTGTTTCTCGGACCAAAATCCGTCTAGAACATCTTTGCTAAGGCATTGGTACACTACAACACCTTTGTAAATATTTTGGTCATCACCGGTATAGCTGAAGTTTATCACCAAAATATTGTTCTTAAAAAAACCTGTACCGGTCTGTTGTTGATTACTGCCAATGGTCCATACGGCCTGTATTCTATTGTTAAAATCTAACGATAAAACTAATTTACCGGTATAGTCATTTGATTTTTCATCTTGGTTGCAACCAATGATGTTATATTTTCCAACTAGATCTTCAATGTTCATATAAGCATTTAATGAAATCGAAATTATCCATAAAAAATAGAATAGATTCAATTTATTTTAAAAGATAGCATAAGACAGATTATTTAAAGTGTAAGATAAAATTTGTCTTTTTTAATAATGTTGCACAGCAAAAATGCTCAAAATTAAGTAGCATAAAATAAGTCTGAATTTTTAAAATTCTTACAAAAATAGCCAATGGGTCTAGAAGTGAGATTTAATTTTTTTGTTAGCGTATTGGTTAAAAGTATGCAAAAAAAACGAATTTGGCGGGTTGACTAAAGTTACGGTTTAGGTAAAAAATATAATGCTTAGGTTGATATGGTTTTAGCTATATAATTGAGGTGAAACTACTTATGGAATGCTGAATTTTAATAATAAATTTACATAGAGGTTCATAGCAATTTTTTACAAAAATTAGCTTATGAAAAATGGAGGAAAAATTAATTTAAAAAAGTTTTTACTGAAGTAATTCTTTAACCCTATTTCATTTCTATATTGAATTATTGTATTTTAAATAATTGATAATCAATAAATTATAAGTTTAAAATAAAATGTGTTTTTACACTTGTTATCATGGTAAAAATCAAATTGTTGATAACCCTGTTAAAAGCTTAAAGAGGTAAATGTAAAATTAAGGTGATTAATTTTCGAACTTTACACCTCGCTTATTACCCACAACATTAACTTTATATTAACATGAAAATCACAGAAGTCATAAAACGGGATTTTTCGACAAAACCCTTCCATTTACACAAGATAACAAATGCCATTTTAAAGGCTATGACAGCTGTTGAACATGGCGGACCCAGTGAAGCCGAAATTATTTCTAATAATGTTCATTCAGCACTTTTAGAAAGAAAGCAGGCAGATATCAGTTATATTCCTACAGTAGAAGAGGTTCAGGATTTTGTTGAGAATAAATTAATGGAAGGTGGTTTCTTTGATGTAGCTAAAGCTTACATTATTTATAGAAATGAGCAGGCACAAAGAAGAAAGTCCAACGTATTTGAAAAACGAGTAAATCTTAAACCTTATGAGTATCCGGCATTATATGAATATGTATCTGCAATAAGACATTCATATTGGATTCATACAGAGTTCAATTTTACTAGTGATATTCAAGATTTTAAAACCGGGTTGACGGATATTGAGCGAAACGCGATAAAAAATACCATGTTGGCAATTTCACAAATAGAAGTTGCGGTAAAGAGCTTCTGGGGAGATATCTATCATAAAATGCCTAAGCCGGAAATTGGTTCTGTAGGAGCAACGTTTGCAGAGAGTGAAGTAAGGCATCATGATGCTTATTCGCACTTGTTAGAGATATTAGGGTTGAACGAAGAGTTTAAAAACTTGAAGAAAAAGCCTGTAATAATGAAAAGGGTTCATTATTTAGAAACGGCTTTAAAGAATTCTAAGAGCGAGAATAACCAAGAATATGCAGAGTCTGTTTTATTGTTCTCCTTATTTATTGAGCATGTATCCTTATTCTCTCAGTTCTTGATAATTATGGCGTTCAATAAGCATAAGAATATGTTCAAAGGTATCTCTAATGTTGTTGAGGCTACTTCTAAAGAAGAGCAGATTCATGGTGATTTTGGTATTGATATCATCAATATTATTAAAGATGAAAATCCTACATGGTTCAATAAAGATTTCCACGCATCTGTTCAAGAAATGTGTAAAGAGGCATTTGCATCTGAAAGTGATGTTATCGATTGGATATTTGAAGCAGGTGAGATCGATTTCTTGCCTAAGAATTTAGTAAAGGAATTTATTAAAAAGAGATTTAACGATTCTATAGAAAGTATTGGAATCGAAAAAGTATTTGAGGTTGACGAAGAATTATTAGTGCAGACAGAATGGTTCGATGATGAAATTATTGGTACCAAGCATGGAGATTTTTTCGTAAAGCGCTCTATCAACTATAGCAAAAGAACACAAAGTATAACCAGTGACGACTTATTTTAAATGAACGATTCAAAAATTAACTTAGAGACTAGCATACAAGAAGAAGTAAAACTGAATGGTTCTAATGAACTGGTACAGGCTAGAAAAGAAGCACTTAAGAGCTTAAAAGAAGATAAAAAAGAAGGTTTTAAGTGGCTAAATGAAGATAGTCGTAACTTTTTAGCTTCTGGCTATTTAACACCGGGAGTTTCTGCTGAAACCCGTATCCGTGAAATTGCAGATAGAGCAGAGAAAATATTGGGTATGCCTGGTTTTTCAGATAAGTTCTATGGTTATATGAGTGAAGGTTTTTACTCATTGGCTTCTCCGGTATGGTCAAATTTTGGTAAAGAAAGAGGACTGCCAATTAGTTGTTTTGGTTCTAATATTGCCGACGATATGGGTAACATTCTATATACCCAATCTGAGGTAGGAATGATGTCTAAGTTAGGTGGTGGTACCTCCGGTTATTTTGGAAACATTAGACATAGGGGTGCAGAAGTTAAAAATAATGGTAAAGCATCTGGTGCGGTACATATTATGCAGCTTTTTGAATCTATGGTAGATGTCGTAAGTCAAGGTTCTGTGCGTCGTGGTCGTTTTTCCCCTTATTTGCCAGTAGAGCATGCAGACATTAAGGAATTCTTGGAAATTGGAACTGAAGGTAACCCTATTCAAGAATTGACTCATGGAGTAACCGTTACGAACGAGTGGATGCAGGAAATGGTAGATGGCGATAATGAGAAGCGTTCTATCTGGGCAAAAGTATTGCAGAGAAGAGGTGAAATGGGCTACCCATATATCTTCTTTAAGGATAATGCCAACAATGGTGCCGCAGATGTATACCAAGAAAAAGGACATAAGATTTATGCAAGTAACTTATGTACGGAGATTATGTTGCCATCTAGTGATGAATGGTCTTTTGTATGTGTACTGTCTTCTGTAAACGTTCTTCATTATGATAAATGGAAAGATACGGATGCCGTAGAAACTATGGTATACTTTTTAGATGCCGTAATTACGGAGTTCTGTGAGAAATTAGAGGTATACCGCGATTCGGAAAGTCGTGAGGATCGCCAAACGTTCTTGTTTATGGAACGAGCCTATAACTTTGCAAAAGATAACCGTGCATTAGGTTTAGGTGTATTAGGATGGCATTCGTTATTGCAGTCTAAAATGTTACCTTTCAATAGTCAAGAGGCGTACAATTTAAATAGTGAAATATTTAAGACAATTAAGGATAAATCATACAGTGCTTCAGAGGAGCTAGCCGTTAAATTTGGAGAACCGGCAGTATTAAAAGGTTACGGTAGAAGAAATGCTACGTTGAATGCAATTGCGCCGACTACATCTTCTGCGTTTATCCTAGGGCAGGTATCTCAGGGTATTGAGCCAATATGGTCTAATACCTATGTAAAAGATATCGCTAAGGTGAAAACGACCATTAGAAATCCGTTCTTAGTTGAGTTGTTAGAGGAAAAAGGAATGAATACCACGGCAGTATGGCATAGTATCCGTGATTTTGATGGATCTGTACAGCATTTAGATTTCCTTTCAGATTTGGAGAAAGATGTATTCAAAACATATTCTGAAATTGATCAGATGGATATTATCTATCAGGCAGCTAACAGACAAAATCACATTGATCAAGGTCAATCTGTTAATATCATTGTTCACCCAGATATGCCGGTTAAAGAAATCAACAAGATTCACGTAACTGCATGGAAATTAGGTTTAAAATCATTGTACTACCAACATAGTATGAACGCGGCACAAAAGTTCAAGCAAAAGAAAGATTGTGCTAGTTGTGAAGCGTAAAGCCCTTCTAGTTTACAAATAAAATTACTTAAAATGGTGTATTGGCAAAAGCAAATAGCTTTTCTAATACACCATTTTATATGTATAAATAATTCTTAGTTGAAATGGGTTTGATTATTCCCTATTCTCAAAATCCCAAAAGTTGTTAAAAGGAACATTTTTTTGTAAGAATTATAAAAGTTGGCTTAACTCTGATATTTTTTTATTGGATTGAACATCTACAATTTAGAGGATAATCAATTATGATGTTGTCACAACTTAATATAATTATCGTGTTTTCTCTTTAAAAAAACCAATACTTGCTAACTATTGAATTTAAAGGGGTTATCGATAAAATGCACTTATATCATTTATAAGGTATACAATAATTGAAGTTTTACATACACTTATCTCTAATCTGACAACATTTTATCTTTCCTCAAAAGTTCATGATATTATCTTTAAGCAATAACATAATTTTTGTAGTCCAATGTACACTTTGTAAAAGGCTATATCTAAAATTTCCCTGCTATGAAATTGTTTTATTTTCAATTAAGATCACTTACTTGTTTCTCGATCAAAAAAAGCTTTTGGCTCAATGATTTGTATAATTTCAACCGGTAACTTCAAGCATAGTTTACTTAAAAATTACGCCACCGGCTAAAAAACTGCCTACGCTAAATAAAGGTTGTTTTAAAATATAAAATATCAAAAGATCAAAAGAATTATAAACGTCTTTTGCTCCTTCAAAAAAAATCTATGAATAATCAGACTTCAATAATTAAGAACTGTATAGCATTTCTTTTTTTATTATTTATAACTTCCGCGTCTTATGCTCAGCTAAGTGATTTGCACTACTTACCTCCGTTAACACAGACGGGCAATCACATGCGTGATCAGGCAATATATATATCTACACCAGAAATAAACCCATTTAGTGTAGAGGTATACGTAGGTACTTCGTTGACACCATTGACAACCGCAATGGTTTCTAATGCAAGCCCGTTTGTATATACATTTGCTGATAATAACAATGGTATTACCATGCTGCCAGATGCCAGTGTTGGTATTAAACAGTCAACAGCAGGTTTAAGAATTGTTGCTCCTAATGGTGAAAAATTTTATGTCAATTATAGAGGTCGTAATAATGCCCAGGGGGCATCTTTGACATCTAAAGGTAGAATAGGATTGGGAACTCATTTCAAATGGGGTGGTGTTCCTTTTTTGCATAACAGAAGTATTTATAATGCAGTTTTAGGTATTATGGCTACTGAAGATGATACTGATATTATTATTTCTGATTATGATCCAGACTGTAAATTTAGACTAGGTAACAGTTCTACAGGGTTTGTCGATAATCCAGACAATACAATCACTATAACTTTAAACAAGGGCGAAAGTTTTGTATTGGAAAATGTAGGAAATAATCAAAATACCTCGGGAGATACGGATGCAAACCGTTATGGTTGGTTAGGAGCAGATATATCTTCAGATAAAGATATTGCCATTAGTAATGGTAATATTTTAGTTGGTGTAGTTCCTGGTTCAAACTTACAAGATGCTGGTATAGATCAACCTGTGCCAATAGATGTTATTGGTAGAGAATATGTTTTCGTAAGAGGCGGTGGCGGTAATAATTTAGAGTTTCCTATTATAATTGGTACAGTCAATGGAACGGATATATTTGTTAATGGCTCCACTACTAAAATAGCGACAATTAATGACGGTGAATTTTTTGTTATTCCGGGTTCTAATTATACCGGATCATCCGCTGGTAGTAACTTAACGGTAACTACATCTAACAATGTATATGCGTATCAATCTTTAGCAGGTAATACAAGTGCAGCAACCAATGGTATGAATTTTATAGCCCCTGTGAATTGTTTATTGCCAAATTCATTAAGTAATATAGCAAGTATACAAGATTTAGTAAGTTCCACTATTAATGGAGGAATAACCATCTTGGCCTCTACTACGACTTTAGATGAAAATATAATCGTGACAGATGGTAACGGTACGGTTACATTACCAGCTGCTCAAATGGCAACAGGACTACCTTGGAAAAGTTTTTACCTGCCAAACCTAACAGGAAACGTTTCTGTAGAGTCTACAGGGCCAATTGCCGTAGGTGTTGTAGGTTTAAGCGGTGCATTGGGCCTAGGTGGATATTTTTCTGGCTTTGATACGGTTCCCGTAGTGGATTATACGATATCAGGAGGTGGATGTTTGGGTGGTGAAATAGCACTGTTAAATGTTTTTGATACCTACCAATGGTATAAGGATAATGTTTTGATTCCTGGGGCAAATTCATCAACGATTACCCCTACGGAAATTGGTGATTATTTTGTGAAAGTTTCGGCAGGTGGTTGTTTTTATGATTCCAATGTAATTAATATGTATTACTGCAATCCTGATATTGCGGTTGTCAAAATAGCTGATAAGGATGTTTATACGGAAGATGAATCTATAACATTTACGATAACGGTTGAAAGTTTGGGTATAAATGATGTTACAAATGTTGTTATAAACGATGTTTTGCCAGCAGGGTTGTCCCTAACTAGTGCAACGCCATCTTCAGGATCATGGACTGCTCCAAACTGGAATATTGGAACCATGACCAAAGGAGAACAACAAACGTTGACCATAGTGGCTACTCCGGATGTTATTGAGGCCACAACAAAAGAAATTAGGGTAACGAACACAGTTTCTAATTCTCAAGATCAAGTAGACTCTAATGAAACATTGGATGACCTTGAGGAAACGATAATTATTGAAAATAGTGATGATGACGGAGACGGGGATCCAGATATAACTGATCCCGCACCTAATGATCCTTGCGTGTATAGTTCCAACCAAAATACCTTAAATGTAGATCCAATTTGGAATGCCATTGATTGTGACGGTGATGGAGAAACAAATGGAACAGAGGTTTCAAATGGTACAGATCCATCAGACCCTTGTTCCGTTACCAACGAAACTGTTCCTTTGAATACTGCTGAAAATTATGCTGTTTGGGCAGCTGCGGATTGTGATAATGATGGAAATATAAATGATACTGATCCAAATCCTTTTGCTCCAACTGCTACAGATGATTATACTAATGCAGATGTAGGGGTAGCAAAAGTATTCAATATTTTAAATAACGATGATTTTTTAGTTGGTAGCACTATTACAGATTTAGGTACTGGTACCGCAGCGGGTATTATAGCTATTAATCAAGCAACTGGTGAAATTACATATACAGCTTTAGTAAGTGAAAATCCTAGTACGGTAACCATAGATTATCGCGTATGTAACGGTAGCATATGTGATACGGCTACATACTTCATTACTATTCCTGCATGTGCGGATGCAGATGGTGACAATGTTTGTGATGTTGCGGAAGATGCATCTACTATAAACGATCCATGTGCTCCTCAAAGTGATACCTATTGGCAACCTCAAGGTACCAATGATTGTGATGGTGACGGCTTAACAAATGATGAAGAAGCAACGGCAGGTACTGACCCCTATAATGCAGATAGTGACGGAGATGGTATAGATGACGGTACAGAAGTAAATACGGATAATACAGATCCCACGAACGATTGTGAGTCTATTGGTGGCACTCCTTTAAGTACAAGTGATTGTGATAATGATGGACTTACGGAAGCGGAAGAAACAACGGCTGGTACAGACCCAACAAATCCGGATTCTGATGGAGATGGTGTATTGGATGGTACGGAAATAACAGTAGATGGGACCGATCCTTTAAACTTATGTAGTTATGATGTTGCTAGCGCAACGGTAACTCCTTCTGCAGCTTGGAATACGGCAGATTGTGATGGTGATGGAATCGATAACCAAACTGAAGCTGCCAATAATACGGATTCCCTTGATCCATGTGATCCGGTGCAGGCTGCAGGATATACAGGTTATGATGCTAGTAATGCCATATGGGCGGCAGCGGATTGTGACGGGGACGGGGTAACGAACGGGACTGAAGCTACCAATGGTACAGATCCTTATAATACGGATACCGATGGTGATGGTGTACCGGATAATACTGATAGTGATGCTCTTGACCCATGTGATCCGGTCCAGGCTGCAGGATATACAGGTTATGATGCTGGCAATGCCATATGGGCGGCAGCGGATTGTGACGGAGACGGGGTGACCAACGGAACTGAAGTAACCAATGGTACCGACCCATATAGTGGTGATACCGATGGTGACGGTGTTCCTGATAATTCAGATTCTGCG
>NZ_JARKMS010000004.1:281944-448589 GCF_029350945.1 Maribacter huludaoensis
TGTGATCCGGTTCAAGCTGCAGGATATACAGGTTATGATGCTGGCAATGCCATATGGGCGGCAGCGGATTGTGACGGGGACGGAGTAACGAACGGAACTGAAGCTACTAATGGTACAGATCCGTATAATACGGATACCGATGGTGATGGTGTTCCCGATAATACCGATAGTGATGCTCTTGACCCGTGTGATCCGGTTCAAGCTGCAGGATATACAGGTTATGATGCTGGCAATGCCATATGGGCGGCAGCGGATTGTGAAGGTGACGGGGTAACCAACGGAGCTGAAGTAACCAATGGTACCGACCCATATAGTGGTGATACCGATGGTGATGGCGTTCCTGATAATTCAGATTCTGCGCCACTTGACCCTTGTTTACCGGCACAGGCTTCTGGTTATACAGGTTATGATACCAATAATGCAATATGGGCGGCTGCAGACTGTGACGCCGATGGTAACAATAATGGTACAGATCCTAATCCTTTTGCTCCAACGGCAACTGATGATTATACCACGGCAACTGTATTGGTAGAGAAAACGGTAAATATTTTGTTCAATGATGACTTTTTGCCAGGTAGTACAATTACGGACCTAGGTACCGGTACGGCGGCAGGAACAATTGTAATTGATCAAGCTACTGGTGATGTATCTTATACACCTACCAATGCGGAAAACAATACGATAGTAACTATTGATTATAGGGTTTGTAACGGAACTGTCTGTGCAGATGCTATTTTATCCATAGAAACTCCGGAATGCCAAGATCTGGATAATGATAATATTTGTGATTTGGCAGATATTGATGATACTGATCCGTGTGTAGATAATGGTCATCCAGATTGGCGCCCACAGGGTACCAATGATTGTGATGGTGATGGTCTTACCAATGACGAGGAAACAGCGGCAGGAACGGATCCGGAAAATCCGGATTCTGATGGAGATGGCATTTTGGATGGTACAGAAGTTAAAATAGATTTTACAGATCCGTTGAACGATTGTAGTTCAAACGGGGGTAGTCCATTGGGAACAAGTGATTGTGACAATGATGGTTTAACTACAAATGAGGAAATTACAGCAGGAACAGATCCAACGAATGCAGATTCCGATGGTGATGGAGTGTTGGATGGAACTGAAATTAATAGTAATGGTACAGATCCTTTAGATTTATGTAGCTATGTAATCGGTAGTGCTACTGTAGCTCCTTCAACAGCATGGAATACGGCTGATTGCGATGGTGATGGGGAAGATAATCAAACAGAGATCGCCAATAATACCAATTCCTTAAATCCATGTGATCCGGCGCAGGCTGCAGGATATACCGGTTATGATTCCGGCAATGCCATTTGGGCGGCAGCGGATTGTGACGGCGATGGAGTTTCCAATGGAATTGAAGATACCAATGGAACGGACCCATATAATAGTGATACCGATGGTGACGGGGTTCCCGATAATACTGATAGTAATGCTCTAGATCCTTGTGATCCGGTACAGGCCACTGGTTATACAGGTTATGATGCTACCAATGCCATTTGGGCTGCAGCTGATTGTGATTTGGACGGCGTAACCAATGGAACGGAAGATACTAATGGAACTGATCCATATAATGCGGATACTGATGGTGACGGTGTTCCTGATAACACGGACAGTGATGCTTTAGATCCATGTGATCCGGTACAGGCTGCAGGTTATGCAGGTTATGATGCTGGCAATGCCATTTGGGCTGCAGCAGATTGTGATGGAGATGGAATAGCCAATGGTACTGAAGTTACTAATGGAACCGACCCTTATAGTACGGATACTGACGGTGATGGAGTTCCAGATAATACGGATAGTAATGCTCTGAATCCATGTAACCCTGTTCAAATGGCAGGTTATACGGGTTACGACGCAAGTAACGCTATTTGGGCAGCGGCAGATTGTGATGCTGATGGAGTAACTAACGGTACGGAAAACACTAATGGCACTGATCCATACAACACCGATACCGATGGAGACGGTTTTCCGGATAATACGGACACAGATGCTCTTGATCCATGTATTCCTGTTCAAGCGGCAGGTTACACAGGTTATGATTCCAGTAATGCCATATGGGCGGCGGCCGATTGTGATGCTGATGGAGTAACTAACGGTACGGAAGACACGAATGGAACCGATCCGTACAATACTGATACTGATGGGGATGGAATACCTGATAATATAGATGCAGATGCACTTGATCCATGTAATCCGGTACAGGCGCCAGGTTACACCGGTTATGATGCTAGCAATGCTATTTGGGCGGCAGCGGATTGTGATGGGGATGGCATAACCAATGGTGCAGAAGATGCCAATGGAACGGACCCATATAATAATGATACCGATGGTGACGGTATTCCGGACAATACGGATAATAATGCTTTAGATCCTTGTGATCCTATTCAAATGGCAGGTTATACGGGTTATGATGCAAGTAACGCTATTTGGGCGGCAGCTGATTGTGATTTGGATGGCGTAACCAATGGAACGGAGGAAACTAATGGAACAGATCCATATAATGAGGATACTGATGGTGACGGTGTTCCTGATAACACGGACAGTGATGCTTTAGATCCTTGTGATCCGGTTCAAGTGGCAGGTTATACAGGTTACGATGCTAGTAATACGATTTGGGCAGCAGGTGATTGTGATGCGGATGGGATAACCAATGGTACGGAAGATGTTAATGGTACAGATCCTTATAATAGTGATACAGATGGTGATGGGGTTCCTGACAATACGGATATTAATGCCTTAGACCCATGTAATCCTGTTCAAATGGCAGGTTATACAGGTTACGATGCTAGCAACGCCATTTGGGCAGCTGCTGATTGTGACGGCGACGGTGTTAGTAATGGGGTAGAGGATTCAAATGGAACGGATCCCTATAATACGGACACAGATGGCGATGGAGTTCCTGACAATGCCGATGCGGATGGTACAAATCCATGTGACCCGGTACAGTTTGCCGGTTATACTGGCTACAATGCTGGCAATACAATTTGGGCAGCTGCCGATTGTGATGGAGATGGCGTACCTAACGGAACCGAAGCTAACAATGGTACAGATCCATATAATACGGATACCGATGGTGATGGGGTTTTGGATAATGTTGACAGTGATGCTCTGGACCCATGTGATCCGGCACAGGCTGCAGGATATACCGGGTATGATGCTAGCAATGCCATTTGGGCAGCAGGTGATTGTGACGGTGATGGTATAACGAACGGTACAGAGGTTGTCGACGGAACCGACCCCTATAATACCGATACGGATGGTGACGGTGTTCCTGATAGTATGGATGCCAATGCTTTAGATCCATGTAATCCGGTTCAACCGCCAGGTTACACAGGTTATGATGCTGGTAATGCTATTTGGGCTGCAGCAGATTGTGATGGAGATGGATTAATAAATATTACGGAAGTTACCAATGGTACAGATCCATACAATGTGGACTCTGATGGCGATGGTATATCTGATGATATAGATAGTGATGCTCTTAATCCTTGTGATCCGGTTCAAGCGGCAGGTTATATGGGTTACGATGCTGGTAATATGATTTGGTCTGCAGCAGATTGTGATGGAGATGGTATAACCAATGGTACTGAAGTTGCCAATGGAACAGACCCATACAATGCAGATACCGATGGTGATGGAGTTTCTGATGATATTGATGATGATGCGTTAAATCCGTGTGATCCTATTCAAATTGCAGGTTATACTGGTTATGATGCTAGTAATGCTATTTGGGCAGGAGCCGATTGTGATGGGGATGGCATAACTAATGGCGTGGAAGATGCCAATGGTACCGACCCCTACAATAATGATACGGATGGTGATGGTGTCTCGGATACGTTAGAAACGGTTAATGCATCAGATCAATTGAATCCATGTGATCCAGTTCAATTAGCGGGATATACCGGCTATGATTCCGGCAATGCTATTTGGGCAGCGGCTGATTGTGATGGAGATGGAATTAACAATGGTACGGAAGTAACTAATGGTACAGATCCTTATAATATGGATACTGATGGCGATGGCGTTGCGGATGATATGGATATTGATGCTTTAGATCCTTGTGATCCAATTCAAGTTGCTGGATACATAGGTTACGATCCTGGAAATGCTATTTGGGCAGCTGCCGATTGTGATGGTGATGGAATCGATAATGGTACAGAATTTACTAACGGAACCGATGCCTATAATACGGATACGGATGGTGATGGTATACCTGATGGATTGGAAGATACCAATGGTACTGATCCTTTGAATCCTTGTGATCCGGTTCAAGAAGCCGGTTATGAAGGTTATGATAACTTAAATGCTATTTGGGCTGCAGCAGATTGTGATGGTGACGGTATTGATAACGGTACGGAAGTTTCCAATGGTACGGATCCATACAACAATGATACTGATGGAGATGGAATTTCAGATGATTTAGAATTGGCCAATGGTACAGATGAATTAAATCCATGTGATCCACAACAAACAATGGGGTATACCGGGTATTTCTTAAGTAATACAATTTGGGCGTCTGCAGATTGTGATGGGGACGGCATTGCCAATAGTATAGAAGTTACCAATGGCACGGATCCATATAATGAAGATACGGATGGTGACGGTATTTCGGATAGTCAGGAAATTTCTGATGGCACCGATCCATTAAACGATTGTGATTCAATTGATGGGGCTCCATTAGGAACTTCGGATTGTGATGATGATGGTTTGACAACGGATGAAGAAGAGTCTTTAGGTACCGATCCTAACGATTCAGATTCCGATGATGACGGTATACTGGATGGCCAGGAAGTATTGGACGGAACAAATCCTTTGGACGATTGTGACCATGTCGGTGGTACGGCTTTGCCGGATAGCGATTGTGACGGTGACGGACTGACCACTTCCCAGGAAGATGCGATCGGAACGGATTCTTATGAAGCCGATACCGATGGAGATACCATACCTGATGGGCAGGAGATATTGGACGGAACGGATCCATTGAATCCGTGTGACTCTTTAAACGGAGTGCCAACCCTTGAAGCAGGTTGTAATGCTGAGGTAGTAGATTCAGGTATTGCAGTAGCCAATGAGGTAATTACACCAGACGGAGATGGTACCAACGACTTTTTCAGGATTGAGAATATAGAATCATTCCCAAATAACACGGTTCAAATTTATAATCGTTGGGGAGTAATTGTGTACGAGATGTCGGGTTATGATAACAACACCAATGTATTCGTTGGGTCTTCGGACGGAAGGGCTACGATAAGCCAAGAGTCCGAGTTGCCTGCTGGTGTATATTTCTACGTCATCAAGTACAACAACAATGGAGACAACTTGGACAAGGCCGGTTACCTATACATCAACAGATAAAAAAATCCCCTTATAAAAAAGACAACGATGAACAAATATTTTCTGACCATTATAATTACCGTAGCAGGTCTCTTTATGGGGCATGCGCAACAAGACGCGCAGTACACGCAGTACATGTACAACACGATCTCGGTAAACCCTGCGTACGCAGGATCTAGAGGCGTGTTCAGTATAGCGGCGCTGCACCGTTCGCAGTGGGTGGGCCTTGACGGTGCACCCACTACGCAGACGCTCAATTTCCATACGCCGGTATCGGACCATGTAGGATTGGGGCTATCCGTGGTGAACGACGAGATCGGTAACGGCACCAACCAGGATACGTACATCGATGCCGCGTTCAGCTATACGGTGAACACCTCGGAGACGGGCAAGCTTTCGTTCGGGCTCAAGGCCGGGGGTCACCTTTTCAACGTGGACTTCACGAAACTGAGGAACTACGGTGCGGAGAGCAACCTTCCGAACATCGACAACAAGTTCTCGCCGAACTTCGGTGCGGGCATCTATTACCATACGGACCGTTTCTATACGGGGCTATCGGTACCGAACTTCTTGCAGACCGAGCATTTCGACAGTTCGGATTCGAACAGTTCGAGTTTGATCGCGCAGGAGCGCATGAACCTCTACCTTATTACGGGCTACGTGTTCGAGCTTAGGAACGATGTAAAGTTCAAGCCTGCGGCACTTATAAAAGCGGTAAAGGGGGCACCGTTACAAGTGGACCTGAGCGCGAACTTTCTGTTCAACGACAAGTTCTCGTTGGGTGCTGCCTATAGATGGGACGCGGCTGTGAGCGCGCTGTTCGGCTTTCAGCTGAACGACCAGTTGATGCTGGGGCTTGCCTATGACAAGGAGACGACCGATCTGGGGGCGACACGGTTCAACGACGGATCCTTCGAGATCATGCTGAGGTACGAGTTCCTGAACAAGTACAAACGGGTGATCACCCCAAGATTCTTTTAAAAAAACGACATGAAAAAAACAGGATATATTTTTTGTGGCTTGGCGGTGATGGCCATGATGGCAAGCGCGCAGGACAAGAAAGTAAAGAAAGCGGACACGAAGTTCACCAACTACGCCTATGCCTCGGCGATACAGTCTTACGAGCAATTGGTAAAGGACGGATATACGGAAGAAGAGGTGTACAAGAATTTGGGCAACGCGAACTATCTGAACGCGAACTACGAAGAGGCATCGAGCTGGTACGGCAAGCTGTTCGCACTTGAAGGGGCGGACATCGATCCGGAGTATATGTACCGTTACGCACAGACCTTGAAGTCATTGGAAAACTATACGGAATCCGACACTTGGATGAACAATTTCAAGAACGCAAAAGCGAACGATCAACGTGCATTGGTCTTCAATGAAAACCAGGACTACCTGGAACAGATCGAGGAACGCTCGGGGAGGTACGAACTGAGGAACATAGGGCTGAACTCGAAAGTGTCGGACTTTGCGCCATCCTTCTATGAAGAAAACCTGGTCTTCTCCACGGCACGTGACAGCGGACTGCTCACGAAGAACATCCATAGATGGAACGACGGCTCTTTTCTGAACCTTTACAAGGCATCACAGGACGGCCAAGGTAATTTCACCGATGTGGACAAGCTGAGCAAGAAACTGAACAAGAAGACCCATGAATCGTCAACGGCATTCACCAAGGACGGAAGCACGATGTACTTTACCCGTAACAACTCGGACGACGGGAAGTTCGAAAGGGACGAGGAAGGCGTGAGCAGGTTAAAGATATACAGGGCGACCAAAGAAAACAATGAATGGAAAAATATCGAGGAACTTCCCTTTAACGGTGACAGCTACTCGGTGGCACATCCTACATTAAACAAGGAAGAGACAAAATTGTACTTCGCCTCGGACATGCCGGGCACGAAAGGGGAATCGGACATCTACGTGG
This sequence comes from Maribacter huludaoensis, assembly GCF_029350945.1. Classification (GTDB taxonomy): domain Bacteria; phylum Bacteroidota; class Bacteroidia; order Flavobacteriales; family Flavobacteriaceae; genus Maribacter; species Maribacter huludaoensis. The sequence goes on from NZ_JARKMS010000004.1 coordinate 289,242, forward strand.
TGGACATCAACAAGGACGGCAGTTTCGGTACGCCGAAGAACCTTGGGGAGCGCATCAATACGGAGGCAAGGGAGACCTTTCCGTTCGTAACGGAATCCGATAAACTCTATTTCTCATCTGACGGCCACCCTGGACTGGGGGGACTGGATGTCTTCGCGACCGACCTGAGCAATGAAAGGGGAGAGGTGTTCAACGTAGGACGTCCTTTGAACGGGGAGGAGGACGACTTCTCGTACATTATAGACGAAGAGACGAAGAAAGGCTTTTTCGCATCGAACCGAAAAGGCGGACAGGGGAACGACGATATCTACAGCTTTGTGGAAACGACCCCGCTGGACTTCACCTGTCATACCAATATCACGGGAACCGTAAGGGACGAGAAGACCAATGCACTTTTGACGGATGCATCGGTAACGGTATACGACAAGGACAACAAAGTAGTGTCTAGTTCGAGCACGGACGAGAACGGGGCTTTCGAGATGGAGGGCAACTGCGCCGAGGGCAGCTATAAAGTAGTGGCTACCAAAGCGGACTACGAGGAAGGGAACAAGACCTTCATGACGGTCAAGGCAGAAGACGCTATGGGCATAGAGATCGTACTGGCACAGGTGGATCCATCGGCACCTGTAGGTACGGACCTTGCGAAATACCTGAACATAGAACCGATCTATTTCGATTTCGACAAGTATTTCATCAGGGAAGATGCAAGGATCAGTATCGAGAAGGTACTGGCATATTTGAACGAATACCCGAGCGTGAACGTACAGGTACGCTCGCATACCGATTCACGTGCAAACGATGCGTACAACATGAAATTATCCGCCAACAGGGCAAAGGCAACAGCCGATTACCTGATCGCTGCGGGCATCCCTAGCGACAGGATATCGTACGAAGGCTATGGAGAAACGGAGCTTACGAACGATTGTAGCAACAACGTTCCCTGTAGCAAGGAAAAGCATCAGCTGAACAGACGATCGGAGTTTATCGTGGTGGAATAACAACTTAAATAACACGTATCAACACATGTTGAAAAGGGAAGGAGCAAGGCTCCTTCCCTTTTTTTGTTGATAATCGTAATTAATTTGAGGCAAATCTATAGTATGACAGTTTAAGCCAATAACTGGTAAACCTGTTTGGCAATTTCTAATTCTTCATTTGTAGGTATTACCAAAATTTTTACCTTAGAATCCGTGGTGTTTATTTCTCTAACATTTTTAGACCTTAAATCATTTTTGGAGTCGTCTAAGTGAAGATTAAAACACTCCATATCCTTGCATACAAGTTGACGCATTAAATTGGAGTTTTCTCCAATACCGGCGGTGAAAATAATAGCGTCTAAACCGTTCATTGCCGCAATATAGGCACCTATGTATTTTTTAATTCGGTAGGCGTTCATTTCTAAAGCAAGAATGCAATTGGTATTACCTTTACTCGCCTCTACTTCAATATCACGTAGATCATTGTAACCCGTAAGGCCTAGCATTCCACTTTTTTTGTTCAAAAGTTCATTTACTTCATCTAAACTATACCCAAGTGTTTTCACCATATAAAAAATAATGGAATGGTCAATATCTCCACTTCGTGTACCCATTACCAATCCGTTAGACGGTGCAAATCCCATACTGTGATCAATACTTTTACCATTCTCAATAGCTGTAATACTACACCCGTTACCTAAGTGAATGGAGATAAGTTTAGTGTTTGTTTTTCCTAAGTATTCATTTGCTTTTTCCGAAACATATTTGTGGCTGGTACCATGAAAGCCATACGCCTGAATTCTCTTTTCTTCGAACAGGATGTTAGGAACGGCATATTTCTTAGCTTTTATTGGTAACGTACCATGAAAGGCAGTATCGAAAACGACGATCTGCTTAGATGATTCAAAAATTTCTTCCGCCATTAGTATTCCTTCTAGATTGGCAGGGTTGTGTAAAGGGGCTAGGGGAGAAAGTGATTTTATTTTTTGTTTAACTTCTTCATTGATTAAAGTAGTATCTATATAATCTTTACCACCATGTACCACACGATGACCAATGGCATCTATTTCCTCAGTACTATTGATCACGCCCATATCAGCATCAAGCAAAAGAGAAGTAATTCGCTCTAGGCCAGCTTTGTGAGTTGCAATTTCATAGGTTTTTTCAATCTTATGTGTATCCGTTTTATAGGTTGAAATAGCTTGGGTACTACCAATACGCTCAATAGATCCTTGGCAAATAATCTTTGCCGCAGGCATATCTAAAAGTTGATATTTTATAGATGAGCTACCAGAGTTGATAATTAAAATGTTCATGAAAATGAGTTTAGAATCCTTCTGCTTGAATAGCAGTAATTATTACAGTGTTAAAAATATCATCTACGGTACAACCTCGGCTTAAATCATTAACCGGTTTATTAAGACCTTGTAACATTGGTCCGATCGCCAAGGCACCAGTTTCTCTTTGTACCGCTTTATAAGTATTATTTCCTGTATTCAAGTCAGGGAATATAAACACGCTAGCTTGTCCTGCAACTTCAGATTCGGGCAATTTACTTAAACCAACTTTGGCATCAACTGCTGCATCATATTGAATGGGACCTTCCACTTTTAGGTCGGGTCTTTTATCTTTTATGATTTCAGTAGCTTTTCGTACTCTATCAACATCTTCACCAACACCCGATGCTCCAGAAGAATACGATAGCATGGCTACTTTAGGTTCTATGCCAAATGCAGCGCTTGTTGCCGCAGATGAAATTGCAATTTCAGATAATTGCTCTGAAGTAGGATTAGGGTTAATGGCACAATCTCCAAAAACAGTGACCCTATTGGGTAAACACATAAAAAATATAGAAGATACTATAGAAACACCAGGCTTTGTTTTTATAAACTGTAATGCAGGTCTTATGGTATGTTGGGTGGTATGTACGGCACCGGAAACCATGCCGTCAGCATGCCCTTTATAAACCATCATGGTGCCATAATATGATACGTCTTCCATTAAATCTTTGGCCATTGCCAAGTTTACGTTTTTATGCTTACGTAATTCAAACAGGGTAGTGGCGTAATTTAAAAAATTGTCAGATGTTGTAGGATCAATAATGTTTATGGTGCTAAGGTCTATGTCAATATCCAGTTCAGTGATTTTTGAAATAATCTGATCTCTATTGCCTAAAAGTGTAATTGTTACCGCTTCGGCATCTATCAGCATTTTGGTTGCCATCAGAATTCGTTCATCTGAACCTTCGGGCAGTACAATATGTTTTTTAGATGATTTGGCTTTTTGCAGAAGGTTATATTGAAACATTCTAGGGGTAATGCCCTTAGCTTTAAAGGTGATTAACCGTTCAGCCAATTCTTTGGTAGGAACGTATTTTTCGAACTCTTGTATTGAGGTCTGTATTTTTTCGGTATTTTCAGCATAAATACGAGGTCTAATAGTCCCTATTTTATTGGTGACATAGAAGGTACCTCTTGGTACGGATAGAATGGGAATGATGTCTGAAAGTCCCTCTATCAACTTTATAATGGATTCTTCCGGTAATAATCCACCGGTTAGAACAATACCGGACAAGCTAGGATAGTTCGTAGAAATATTGGCTTGTATCGCCCCTAAAATAATATCTGCGCGATCACCAGGTGTAATTACCAAGCTATCATCTTTTAAATGCGTTATGTAGTTACGTAATTGCATGGCGCCAACACTAAAACTACCAACTTGATTATTGATATAATCTTCACCAAAAAGAATCTTGGCATCTAGTTCTTGGGCAATTTCCTTTAAAGTAGGGCTACCTAAAATTGGGTTTACAGGTATGGTACCTACCAATACGTCATTGGGTAGTTTCTCTTTTAATCCTTCAGAAACTATAGAGACATTTTCTGGTTGTACTTTATTGGCTACGATTAAAAGTACATCTACACCTTTTTCTTTAAAAGAGTCATAGGCCATGTAAAGATTACCGACCAGTTCACCTAAAGTTTTGTTTTTTCCGCTTGCTAGAATAACTGCAGGTATACCTAGGTTTTTTGCAATAAGCACGTTGATATCCCATTCAATTATGGCACCTTCTCCAGAAAAATCTGTTCCTTCCACTAAAACGAAATCGAACTTGTTTTCAATAGTTTTATACTTGTGTATAATATGCCCTACAATTTCATCGTCTTTATCTAGGTTTTTTAATTGTACTACTTGGCTTCGTGTATATGCAAAAGCTTCTTCTGGCTTCATATCTACATTAAAGTAGCTTAAAACAGTGTCAATATGATTGTCGGTTTTCCCTTTGGGAACATCATCGATAATAGGTCTGAAATAACCAACCTTGGCAGTTCTACCTAAAAGAAGCTGCATAAGACCAAGTGAAACAATTGATTTTCCACTGTTGGGCTCTGTAGTAACAATATATATAGCTTTACTCACGAATAAAAGGGATTAGTGTTTATCAAATTTATAGGATTTTGTCAGGGAATACTATTTATGGTTTATAAACTGACATTTTTGTTTGAAAAATTATGTTTTTATGATGTGCAGTTTTAAAATAAACTTAAGTGTTTGATTCAAAATTTTCAAGTTTCAAAAATATAGATCAAGGGTATTTTTAAATATGATGAAAATCATATAAACGAGAAAGATGTTTAAAGAGTTTTGAGGGAATACGATCTCAAATCTTGACTACCATACATATAATAATACTTTGGTAATTTAAAGTAGTGAACATCAGTATCATCAAGTACACAATTTTTACTAAAAGGTGCGTTAAGCTATTAGAGGCTATTGCATTGCCGTAGCTTTAAAAACGCAGATACTGCAAAGTGCTTTGTATTAATCTGATACAGCAGAATTAAATTTTATGAAAAAATATGTAATTACAATTTTGATGTTGGTCGCGGGGTTAGGTACCGCTATTGCCCAAGATTGGCAAACGGATTTTACTGAAGCAAAAGAACTTGCTAAAACTCACAATTTGCCCATTGTCCTTGTTTTTCAAGGTTCAGATTGGTGTACACCTTGTATTAAATTAGATAGATCGGTGTGGTCAACAGATGAATTTAAAAGGTATGCCAAGGACCATTATATTATGTTACAAGCAGATTTTCCACGTAGAAAAAAGAATGCATTGCCAGTAGTGCAATTAAATAAGAACAAGGTTTTAGCAGAAAAGTACAACCGGCAAGGTATCTTCCCGTTCGTGGTAGTAATGAATGCGGATGGTAAAGTTTATGGAGAAACTAGTTATAAAAAACTGTCACCAAAAGAATACATTGCAGAATTAAATCTATTTATAAAATAGCTTGAAAAAACTAGTTCTCATAGTAATGATATGTTCTGTTGGGCAGCTTCTGGCTCAAGAGCCTTTTAAGCGTACTATGAAATTGATGGGTAGCCGTTTTGATATTACGGTTGTGGCTAAAGATCCTATTGAAGGTGAAGAGTATATTAATTTGGCTGTCAGTGAAATAACAAGAATAGAAAAGTTGATTTCTTCTTGGGACCCAAATTCACAGACATCGGAAATTAATAAAAATGCAGGCGTAAAACCTGTTAAAGTTGATGCGGAATTGTTCAAATTAATACAAAGGGGAATAGGAATTTCTACATTGACCGATGGTGCCTTTGATATCAGTTATGCATCAATGGATAACATCTGGAAGTTTGACGGTAGCATGACTAAAATGCCTGAAGAAGCAACCATTAAAGCATCCGTTTCTAAAGTAGGATATCAAAATATCCTCTTGAATAAAGAAGACCATACCGTTTTCCTAAAATTGAAGGGTATGAAAATAGGTTTTGGAGCAATAGGAAAAGGTTATGCGGCGGATAAGGCAAAAGAATTATTGATTTCTAAAGGTGTAGTAGCAGGTATTATAAATGCATCTGGAGATATGAATACATGGGGAAACCAGCCTAATGGTGATAGTTGGCAAGTGGCCATTACCAACCCTATGGATAAGAACAAAGTGTTTGCATTATTACCCTTGGATAATGGAGCGGTGGTTACCTCCGGTAATTATGAAAAGTACGTAACTTTTAATAATACCAGATATACACATATCATTGATCCCCGTAGCGGTTATCCGGCAACGGGTATAGTTAGTGTAACGGTATTTGCCCCAAAGGCAGAACTTGCAGATGCGCTTGCAACATCCGTTTTTGTAATGGGTAAAGAAGTAGGTTTAAATAGAATAGAGCAGTTGCCAAAGGTAGAGTGTATCATTATTGACGACTTGGGTACAATAATTACATCTAAGAATATTCAAATAAATAAGTAAAATGAATAGGATTTTAATTGTGTTGGTAATTATTGGTGGTCTTAGTAGGTGCACGGTATTAAAGGAGTACGATAAAGTGAATATCAATGATCCGGATATGACCTTGCAAGATAAAAAGTGCGATAGAAATGTGATTACCATGCATTCGTATAGAGAAGCAGCGGTAGGTGCAAATGGAGGTAAAACAGGTGGAGGCTGCGGCTGTAATTAGTAAGTAATGAAACAACAAAGACATAAGTTTAAATTTATAGTGCTACTCATTGCATGTATGCTATGCGGTGTTGGTTACGCCCAGCAAAATACCGGTGCAACCAACTCTTATAAAAAACGTGTGTTGGAAACTGCCGAAGTAGATTTCTTGAGCAGTTACTATTCTCAAAACGGTGATAATGCTGCTGTTACCGGTGGTATTGGTACAGAAGAACTTACAGATGTTACGGGAACTATTATAATATCGGTACCATTGAATGATGATGATATTTTAACCATTGATGCTGGTGTTTCTGCCTACACCTCTGCATCTTCCAGTAATGTGGATCCATTTGATGGAAGCGAAAGGGCAGATGCTTTTGTTGCAAGTACAGGGGCTTCTAGGTCAGATGTATGGACCAACTTGTCCGGCACATATACCCATAGTTCAGATGATAGAAATACCATGTACTCCGGAAATCTATCAGTGTCATCGGAATATGATTATTTTTCATTCGGATTTGGTGGTGGGTTAACAAAGCTCTTTAATGAAAAAAATACAGAGGTAAGTATTAATGCAAATATATTTCTAGATACTTGGACTCCTATCTACCCAACGGAACTAAGACCTTTTGCAAGTGGGGCAAATGGGTTGGATAACGGATTCTTTTCAAACAAAACAATTACCGGGAACACAGATTACAGTCCTACTTTTGAGAAGTTTACAGATGAGACAAGAAACTCCTATTCGGTAGCTTTGGGTTTTTCTCAAATTCTAGGTAAAAATCTTCAAGGTTCATTGGCTTTAGATTTTGTAAAGCAAGATGGTTTATTGAGTACACCTTTTCAACGTGTATATTTTGCAGATGTAGCCGATTCATTTATTCAAGAATTTCAACTTGCTGATGCTATAGAGCAATTACCGGATAGCCGCTTTAAAGTTGCAGGTGGCGGAAGGTTGAATTGGTATATAAATGAAAGTGTTGTGTTACGATCCTACTATAGATATTATTTTGATGATTGGGGTATTAACTCGCACACGGCAAGTGTAGAAGTGCCTATTAAGCTAACGGATAAGTTTACGGTATACCCATCCTATAGATTTTACCAGCAGTCAGCCGCAGATTATTTTTACAGATATGAAGAAGCATTTTCTACGGATACGTTTTATACCTCTGATTATGATTTGTCAAAATATTCGGCAAACCAATTTGGAATGGGAGTTTCCTACACGGATATTTTTACAAAAATGCATGTCTGGAAACTCGGACTTAAAAGTATAGATGTAAAGTTCTATAAATATGATAGGAATACGACCTTTAGTTCCAGCATTGTTACAGCAGGCTTTAAGTTTGTGATGGATTAATTTTATATTAAATTTTAAAAATTCATAATGGTTTTACGAGAAGAATATGACCTAATATGTGTAGGTGCAGGTATCATGAGTGCTACGTTAGCTTTATTAGTAAAACAGTTAAAGCCAGATCTTAACGTGCTGATCGTTGAACGATTAGGTAAAGTGGGGCAAGAAAGTTCTGCCGCTTGGAACAATGCAGGTACTGGTCACTCTGCCTTATGTGAGTTGAATTATACTCCAGAAAACGAAGATGGTGCCGTAGATATTAGAAAGGCAATTAACATCTGCACCCAATTTGAAATTTCTAAGCAATACTGGTCTTATTTGGTAGCGGAAGGCTTGATCAAAGACCCTAAATCATTCATCACTCCCGTACCACATCATAGCTGGGTAAAGGGAGAAGAGAATGCCAACTATCTTGAAAATCGTTTCAAAGCTTTTAAAGAGCATTTTATGTTCAACTCGATTGAGTTTACTAGAGAAGTTGAAAAAATGAAAGAATGGTTTCCTTTAATGATGCATAATCGTACTGAAGATGAGGTTATGGCAGCATCGCGAATAGATAGGGGAACCGAGATGAATTACGGCGCATTAACGGAAAAATTATTTGCTATACTTAAAGATGAATATGATACTGAAGTATTGTTCCATACAGAGGTTGAAGACATAGACCCTGACCATGATGAAGAATGGTTGGTGAAGATGAAAAATTTAGAAACAGGTAAGAAAAATACAATCGATGCCGAACATGTTTTTATCGGTGCCGGTGGCGGTAGTCTTTTATTGCTGCAAAAGGTTGAAATTGAGGAGAAAGACGGCTACGGTGGATTTCCTGTTAGTGGCGAGTGGTTGGTCTGTAAAAATCAAGATATCATAAATCAGCATAACGCCAAGGTATATAGCAAAGCAGGTATTGGTGACCCGCCAATGTCGGTGCCGCATTTAGATACCCGTTATATCAATGGAAAGAGAGAATTGTTGTTTGGTCCGTTTGCAGGTTTTAGTCCAAAGTTTTTAAAAGAAGGTTCTTATCTAGATTTATTAAAATCAATCAATTTTGACAACATACCATCTATGTGGGGCGTGTTTTGGCATAATTTACCGCTTACGAAATATTTGGTAGAACAAGTAGCTATGAGCTTTGATGACCGTATGGATTCATTGCGTCAATTTGTTAAGGATGCCAAAAATGAAGATTGGGAAATTATGATTGCAGGACAACGTGTTCAAACCATAAAAAAAGATGAATTTGAAGGCGGTTCGTTGGAATTTGGTACACAACTGGTCAGCAGTAAAGACGGTAGAATTACGTGTTTGCTGGGTGCATCACCAGGCGCATCTACCTCGGTTAAAATTATGTTAGATGTTTTGGAACAGGCTTTTCCGGAGATTATGAAATCTGGGACGGGTAAAAGAAAGCTGGATAGAATGGTACCATTTTATAATAAAGAGGTTGTTGAAGATTTGTTCGATAAAGAACTTAAAAGAGTGGCTAAAATTCTTGAATTATAACTCTAGTTTTGTTTTAAGCTAATTTTAAGTTTATTATCACTAAATCAATACAATAAAAAGATAGTACTTGCATTATGCTTACGTAGTATAAAAACTATTGACAAAAAATGCGGGTTAGACTTCTTTTACTTTTTTTATTCATATACAGCTTGGCTTCACAGGCACAATTAAGTGATTTAGCTCGATTAGATTTTACCTTTATACCCAACAAAGGATCAGATGTAGAATATACAAGGTCTAGATTTTTGGTCAATTATCCTTTAAAACTTAGAAAAGAAGGACAATTTTTATTTTTAGGTGTTGATTATAGTAATGTACACTTACGTTTTAAGGATAATAATCTTCCTTTTGATAGGGAGCTGTTAAATGATTTTAAGCTATTGGATTTTACCATTGGTTTTACAAAACCCTTAAAAAATGGATGGCGTTTAGGTGTGCGTATACAGCCTGGGATAAGTACAAATAATGCTGCAAGAAATTTATCTGCGGAAGACGCTGTGTTTTCAGGAGATCTGGTTTTTATAAAAAAGTTTGAAAAAGATATTGAAAGACCTTCACGTTTAATAGTGGGGCTATCTTATTCACAAAATAGGGGATATGTATTTCCATTACCTTTTATTAGTTATTATAGGAAGTTTAGACCGGATTGGTCTTATAATTTAGGGATTCCGAAATCGAATCTTCAATATCATTTATCGGATAAACATCGTATTAAACTATATGCGCAGTTAGATGGTTTTACCTCAAACATTCAAAACGGAGCTTTGGTGAACGAAAACGAGTTTGCCGAATTAATAAATATGTCATTGATCAATGGTGGTCTACAATATGAGTATCATTTTACAGAACACTTTCAGCTAGATTTAAGGACGGCTTATAACTTTAGTTTAGGCAATAAGCTAAAAGATGGAGACAATAATACCATACTTACAATAGATAACGATTCTAGAAGTTATTTGAGGGCGGTATTGAAATTTAAAATATAAACTAAAAAAACGCCAGAATTTTTATTCTGGCGTTTTAGTATTACAATAGCATAAGGGTATTAACCTATTACGGATTTCTCCGTAATAAACGGTTGATTATAATGTCTTTGTCCTGTAGCTTTATAAAGGGCATTGGCCAATGCGCCAATTATTGGAGGTAATGATGGCTCTCCCAAACCTGTTGGGTCAATTCCGTTATCCACAAAGAACGTTTCTATTTCTTTAGGTGCTTCCTTATGTCTTATTAAGCGATAGGTGTCAAAATTCTTGTGTTGTGGTTGCCCGTTTTCAAAGGTCATTTCACTATAGGTGGCATGTCCTATGCCATCTATAATGCCACCTTCAATTTGGTTTTTTGCGGCCATTGGATTAATTACGATTCCGCAATCTACCGCACACCATACTTTATCAACTTTTGGAGCATCCGTATCATCATTTAAGTCTAAAACCTGTGCAACATAAGAGTTATGGCAGTAATAGGCAGAAACACCTCTTTTGGCATTACCTTGCCCTTTAGACCAACCCGATTTATCCCTTACTAATTTTAAAACACCGGCATAACGCTCGGGGTCGTAATCGTTCTTTTCCGGTTCACCAACAGGATTTTTAATTGCTCTGTCAAAAAGTTCCAGTCTGAACTCAATAGGGTCTTTGCCTGCGGCTTCTGCAACTTCATCAATAAAGGCTTGTTCTGCACCGGCAACAAAGTTTGAGCGTGGTGCTCGCCATGCGCCTGTAGTTACATTGGTTTCCAAACTAAATTTTTCTGCTAGATAATTATCTACGGCACCTGCTGGAAATCTATTTTCAAAAAGTAGGTCATCATTAGACCCGGCCCCTTTAACGTGCCATGCAAGTAAGTTGCCCTCTTTATCCAAGCCTGCTTTATATTTAACTTTATAGGTGGGGCGATAGGTACCTTGCGTCATATCATCCTCTCGGGTATATACTAATTTTATGGGAGCTTGCATTTTTTGTGAAATCACCGCAGCTTCTACTCCAAATGTTCCATAGAGGCGTCTACCAAAACCACCACCCATACGGGTCATTTTAATATCAATTTTTTCAACTGGTAAACCTAATCTAGATGCTAATGTTTTTTCTAAAAACTCAGGTGTTTGTATGGGACCGTTCAATAACGCCCTTTCTCCATTAACATCTGCAAAGAAGTTCATGGGCTCCATGGTATTGTGCGCTAAAAATGGTGCGCTATACGTACGTTCAATAACCTTATCGGCTTTTCTAAATGCACTTGCAACATCACCATCTTTACGTGCAGGCTTTTTAGAAGAAGTGTTCAATAATTTTGTCAAAGCTTCATCATGCCCTTTTGTACTTTCTAGTGCCGATGTTTCTTCCCAAGTTACATTTAACGCCTTTTTTGCTTGCATACACTGCCAGGTACTTTCACCGACAATTGCAACAAGTTTGTTAATTGCGCCGCCATCTGACCATTGTTTTTCAGTATCATCTTTGTAGGCGTCAATAGGGAAAACATCTTTAATGCCCGGCATAGATTTTACGTCATTTGCATTCATGGATTTATAGGTTAACCCAAAGGCCGGAGGGTGAACGATCATGGCAATCAACATACCTTCTTCTTGAATATCTATACCGAATAAGGGTTTGCCTGTGACAATATTCGGTCCGTCAACATTACGTCTGTCGGTACCTATAATATCAAAATTGCTAGATTCTTTAAGTTTTACTTCTTCTGGAACGGGCATCGTAGCCGCTTTCGATGCCATTTCGCCAAAACCTGCTGAATTGTTCGATGCGGTGTGACTGATAACACCGGCACTTACCGTTATTTCAGAAGCATCTACCTGCCAAGCTTCGGCAGCCGCAGCGACTAACATGTGCCTTGCTGTAGCACCTGCCATTCTTAGACCGGACCAACCAACACGTATAGACTGGCTTCCACCTGCCAATTGTCGTTGAAAAATATCAGTGTTCAGGGGCGCTTGTTCTACGATAACATTTTTCCAATCTACACCAAGTTCATCTGCAACGATCATGGGCATGGAAGTTTTTACGTTCTGTCCTATCTCTGGGTTTGGGGACATAATGGTTACCATACCATTATCGCCAATTTTTAGAAAGCTATTTATATCAAACCATTCTTTTGGTATATTGTTGACTTGCTCAGGGGTAGGTTTGCAAGATGCTAGCCAACTAAAGCCTAAGATCATTCCGCCACCTGCAAGCGAACCGGTTTTTAAGAAGGAACGTCTATTGTATGTTGTTTTAATAAGTGTCATCTTTTTATTTTTTGAAGGTTAAATCCCTTAATTATGGGACAAAAATTACGCGTTAGAAATAGTGGAAGCATTTTTAATAGCTTTCTTAATGCGCGTATAAGTACCACAACGACAGATGTTACCGTTCATAGCATCTTCAATTTCAGTATCGGTAGGGTTAGGATTTCTCTTTAAAAATGCGCTGGCATTCATAATTTGACCTGCTTGGCAATACCCACATTGGTACACATCTTCTTCTAACCAAGCTTTTTGAACAGGGTGATCTCCGTTTTCAGAGAGGCCTTCAATAGTTGTAATTGATTGTTCGCCAACTGCTGATACGGGTAGTTGACAAGACCTCACGGCATTATCGCCCAAATGAACGGTACATGCACCACATTGTGCAATACCGCAACCAAATTTTGTGCCTACTAATTTTAAATGGTCTCGCAATACCCAAAGCATTGGTGTAGAAGGATCTACATCTACTTCTTTCGTTTGTCCGTTAACTTTTAAACTGAAATTTGCCATTCGTTTTTCCTATTTGTTTGAGTTCCCTGAAATTAGGTATTTTTTTAGAAAAAGACTGAGATTTGGTAACAAATAATCTTAAAATTTTCTTCTGAAAGTAAAAGTCGTAAAAAACGTTTTTTAATTTAAAGTACTGATTGTTAGAGTTGTGAATTATCTTTTTGATCAGTCTATGAAAATGGAGCTTTTTATTTCCTTTTTTGACTTAAAACCGAAAGAGTTATTTAATTATTGAATAGCGGTATATAAAGAGTCATCATCCAAGTACTTTTAGCAAAGTAAACAATCCTCATTTTTCCTATTGGATAATAATCTATTGAATATGATAACACAAAATATTTCGGATACTGTTTCTGAATCCATTATAGAAACCATAGGTCATACACCCATGGTAAGATTAAACAAAATTTTAGGGCACAATAAGTTTAACCTTTTAGGAAAGCTAGAAGCTGCTAACCCTGCTGGGAGTATAAAAGACAGAACCTCTCTTTTTATATTACAACAAGCATTTGCCGATGGTAGAATAAAAAAGGGAGATACGGTTATAGAGTCAAGTTCCGGTAATATGGCCGTGGGTTTGGCACAGGCATGTTTGTATTATGGCCTTAATTTAATTGTGGTTGTAGACCCTAAATTAAATCCGCATACAGAGAAAATCCTAAAAACGTATGGTGCCCGTATAGAGAAAGTTACAGAACCAAAAAAAGATGGAGGGTTTTTAGCGGCAAGGTTAGAGCGCGTTCAATATTTGTTGATCAGCATTCCAAACAGTTTTTGGTCTAACCAATATGGTAATCAAGATAATCCTTTGACCCATCATAAAACCATGACGGAAATTATGGATTCTTTAGAGGGCAAATTAGACTACCTATTTGTGGCTACAAGTACCTGCGGTACTTTAATGGGTTGTGCGGATTATATTTATGAAAACAATCTTGATGTTAAGATTATAGCGGTAGATGCAGTTGGCAGTGTGCTATTTGGAGGTCCTCCTTTAAAAAGATTGATTCCCGGTCATGGGGCAGGCGTACCATCACAATTTCTAGATACCAAAAAAATCCATGATTACGTGTACGTAGATGATGTTGATTGTGCCAGAGGTTGTTGGTCGTTATTGGAAAACGAATCTATTTTATGCGGTGGTTCATCTGGAGGTATGATCAGTGCGGTAAAAAAATATGGAAAAAATATAGAGGCGGGCAGTAATTGTGCACTGTTTTTATGTGATCGCGGTGAGCGCTACTTAGATACAATTTATAACAAAGATTGGTTATTGAAAGAATTACCGGAAAGTAGAAACGCATTTACTCCTTTGGGAGGTTGGTAGACAGATTGATTTATGAAGGACAATAGCGCATATAACATAGGAATTGTTGGTTTTGGACCTAAAGGATTTTATGGTTTTGAAAGATTGGTGGCTTTTTTAAATGAAGCTCAGATTTCTAAGCCTATACAAATTCATATTTTCAATACTACCAAATTTTTGGCGTCGGGAGATGTATATAGAACTGATCAACCTGAATATTTAATAATGAACTATGCCAACCGCCATATCAACAGTTGGTTATTAAAAGAACCTTTTTCAATAGCCGGTTCTACTCCGGATTTTGTCACTTGGCTGACCCAAAATGGTTATAAGGATACCGTACATGGAAAATACGCACCAAGAGCATTAGTTGGTAAGTATTTGGAGGCATGTTATCAATCTGTTTTAAATCAATTACCAGAGCATATAAAGGTAGTAACACACATTGGTACAGTTACCAATATGTTAACTAAGAACAATAATTATCAAATATTCTATACAAATGGTACAGGTAATGAAAAGCAGGTAGTTTCATGCAACAAGGTTCTTTTTACTACTGGTCACCATTCTTTTAAATCTCAGCAACCAAATAATGATGTATTAAAGAACAAGGTTGATTTTATTTATCCTACCAATGAAAAATTAGAATCCGTAAAAGCGGCATCTGCGGTTGCCGTAAAGGGTTTTGGCCTGACGGCTATTGATGCCATTTTAGCTTTGACGGAAGGTAGAAATGGTAAATTTATGAAGAATGATAAGGGTGTATTGAAATATAGTTCTTCCGGGGATGAGCCTTCAAAAATCTATCCATTTTCAAGAACAGGTTTGCCCATGGTACCGAGAAATGGATTACCTACGTCTGAAACCGATTTGTATTTTTTTACCAAAGAAGTAGTGGCAGAACTGCAACGCAACAAACCCATTAGTTTTAGTTGTACGTTGTTGCCTTTGATTAAAAGAGAATTTTATTTTGCCTACTACCGCGTACTGTTTAAAAATTATGGTCATCAATTATATTTTGATAAAGATTTTACCGTAATAGAGAACCAAGTACGATATTTTCATGAAGACTACCCTGAGTGTCCCGTTTTTAATTGGGACTCCATAGTAGATCCTTTTAAGGAGGAGCCTAAATTAACATCGGTACTATTGCAGGTGTATATAGAGTTTTTGATAAATGAAGCTAAATTAGGGGAAGATAAAAGTCCGTTCATGGCAGCAGTAGGCACCTGGCGTAAAATAAGTCCCATTTTCAATGAACTTTATAGCTTTGGTGGTTTGGATGCAGGTTCCCATAAAAAATTCGATGTCTATTACTTCGGATTGTTCAATAGGCTTTCCTACGGTCCGCCTATTAAAAATATGCAAAAGATGCTGGCTTTAACTAAGGCAGGTATTTTAGATTTTTCTTATGCTAAATCGGCAAACGTTTCACACAATAATTACGATGGCAATTTTAGATTATCAATTAAAAATCAACAAGAAACTGTAGTAGATTATTTGGTGAACGCTACAATATCAAGAGCTAAGGAAGGTAAGTTTAGAAATGAACTTTATCAAAATTTGCTAGAAAATGGAATAATTCGCGAATTTGAAAACAAGTTAAATACAAAATATATACCGGGTTGCATTGAAATTAATAAAGAGGGAAACGCAATTGATAAAAATGGTCATGCCAATCCAAATATTTCATTTTACGGAACACCAACGGAAGGTATAACATGCGATAATGATACCTTATCAAGAACCAGAAATGATTTTGCAACAATCTGGGCAAAATCTGTTTGTAAAGAAATACTAAGAATAGATGGAAGAATCGCTAAAGCTAAAAAAGAAGAAAATGTACTATAAAGGAAAGCCAAAATATCAACTTACACCAAAAACTTCTGATTGGATGCATGAGATTTTTGAAGATAATGGGCTTATAAATGGTTTAATAGAAAGATATGGTTCGCCCATAAACATTCATCATTTACCATCTTTTAATCAAAATTGTGAAATCTATAAACAGGTCTTTAATTCGTACGGTCTAAAATACAGAGTTTTCTATGCAAGAAAGGCAAACAAATCCAAAGGTCTTGTAAAACAGGCATTTGCTTCTGGTATAGGTGTAGATACCGCGAGTTTTAAGGAATTGGAACAATCATTGGTATTAGGTGGTAATAGTGAAAATTTAGTGCTGACCGCAGCAATAAAGACAGAAGCACAAATAAAGTTGGCAATTGAACATGGTGTACCTATTATTTTGGATAATGAAGATGAATGTAGGTTGACCCAGACTGTTGCTACAAAACTTAATAAAAAAGCAAAAGTAGGTTTTCGCATTAGCGGTTTTGAGGTTGATGGTGAGAAACTGTATAGTCGTTTTGGATTTGATGTAGAAGACGTAGAAGATTTTATAGGTTCTTACGTTGGCGAAGGTAAAACTTTTGATTTATTGGAAGTTACGGGACTACATTTTCATTTGGATAGTTATTCTACTCACCAACGAAGTGTAAGTTTAATAGCTAGTATAAAAATTGTTTCAACCTTAAAAGAAAAAGGATACCCTATTTCGTTCATAGATATAGGCGGAGGAATTTTAATGAACTATCTAGAAGAAGAAAAAGAGTGGACGAATTTCAATGAAAAATTAAAAGATGCTGTATTAAACCAGAACAATGATATCACTTTCAATGATAATGGATTGGGCTTTAGGCTAGAAGATGGCAAGTTGAATGGTAAATTGAATACCTACCCGTACTTCAATAAGATAAATAAAGGTTCTTTTATAAAAGAGGTGCTAGATTTTATGGATGAAGCATCAGGGTTATCGGTAGCATCTTTGTTGCTTAAAAATAATATAGAGATACGCATTGAGCCAGGTAGATCGCTATTGGACCAAGTAGGAATAACGGTTGCGAAAGTCATCCACAGAAAAAAAGATGCCAAAGGGCAATGGTTGGTAGGGCTAGAAATGAATATGAGCCAAATGATGAGCTCAAGTGCAGATTTTCTTTTGGACCCCTATATGCTATATAATTCTGAGGTTGAAAATGATAAAGATGTAGATGTATTTTTTACCGGAGCTTATTGTTTGGAAAGAGATGTGTTGCTTAAACGAAAAATTACCCTACCAAAATTACCGGAGATAGGGGATTACGTTGCCTTTGTTAACACCGCTGGTTACATGATGCATTTTTTTGAAACAGAAGCACATCTTTTTGAGCTCTCTACCAATTTGATATTTACGGGGTCTAATGAAAAATTATCATTTTTTCAATTTATTGATGACAATAAGATCGTGTTAGAAAAGCATAATGAAATGCATTAAGAACAAAGTGTTTTAAGACAATGTAATTATCCGTTGTTGGGTATCTTGAATAAAAATAATTATCATGAAAATACAAGCATATTTAGCCTTTAACGGCAATTGCCAAGAAGCATTAAGTTTCTACGCAAATCTGTTCAATGCAGATATAAAGAACAAACAAACATACGAGGACAAGAAAATTGACGTGCCATCATCATTTCGTCAAAAATTACAACACGCAGAATTAAAGGGAAAGGGAGTACATTTTATGGCATATGATGCCGCACCCGATACACCGTTGAACAATGGTAACCAAATTAATATGAGTGTTGATTTGGATACTATGGATGAAGGAAAACAAATTTTTGAGGAATTGTCTAGCGGAGGTCAAATTCACCACGAGTTTAGAGAACGGGAATGGGGATATTTTGGTAGATGTACAGACCGTTTTGGCATTGGCTGGATGGTAAATGTTGATAAGTAAGAGTGTAATAGAAAATTACTAAAATTTTAAAATGAACTATAATATCGAGGTGTTGGCCCATATGGTCTAGACCTCGATTTTTAAATATAAACTATGGATATAATATTTGAGTACGACGGTGTAACCGCCAGCAATAGATTAGAAGGATATGCAGAAGAAAAACTGAACAAGCTGCATGCCAAATTCGATGATATTATCAGGGCAGATGTCTTTTTAAAACAAGAAAACACATCTTCTGATGAAACAGGTATGATTTGCAATATAAGATTAAGCGTACCTGGTCCTAGAATTTTTGCAGAGGCAAGTAATCAAAATTTTGAAGAATCTGTAAATGAATCTGTCAGTGAATTGGAACGACAGTTGAAAAAGCGTAAAGACAAAATGAAAACTTACTAATGAGCACAAAAAAAAGCCCTTGCAATTTGCAAGGGCTTTTTTTATTATAGATGATTTATCTATAATCTTCTAAAATCTCAGTTGTTTCTAGTGCATTCTGTAAATGTTCTTTTTGCACTCTAATGATTTCCTTTAATCTGTGTGGCATCATGACCTCGGCCAGAGCATTATCGTAATCATTGATTGCCGCTTTGTCACCTCTTATGGCTTCCTCTAACATTGCTTCATCATTATCTTCTGCAAAGAATGCTTTTACATCCATCCAAGTTCTGTGTAATGTTCCCGCAGCGCTTCCTTCAATGGCTACACTACCTAATTCCAATTCAGGTACCGCTGCTCTTAGTTCCTTTAAGAATTGCATACGGTCAATAATTTTTTTCTCAAAATAACTTTTAATTCCAACATCCTTAGAATTTTCAGAGGCTTTCTCAAATCCTTTTATGGCATCTTCGTTTTTACTTATCAAATCTTTTAAATGGTCTTCAATTTTCTTTATATCAGTATTCATGTATTAAATTTTACTAGACACTATGGTCTATGATTAAACAAATTTTCTACTTACAAGGTAATGCCATTAGACCGTAAAGCTTAGTTGTAAAAAGTAGATGTTTTGCTGTATTCAATAATCTATGACATACTGTAAATCATAAAGGTTTTTAAGGTTTATGGTTTATCATTTCTATGTATAGAGCAAAGCTTCAATATGTCTCTCCATTACTTTTGTGATCAACTATAAAAATAAAATTATGAGATTAACACCACTTTTTGGAGTAGCGAAATTATTGGTAAGAAGTAGAAAATTGAAAATGGCGGCAGTGGGTTTACAGCTTGCATATTTGGGATACACCTACATTAAGGACAAGAGAAAAAATAAACAGGTTGAAAAATAATTGATAACACAATTTAAATAATTGATTTTCAGTATTTTAATTGAAATTATCTATTTAATAGTTTATTAAATTTTCAAAAACCTATGAATTTTTATTAATAAGCGATCAAGAAAGTTACAAGACCTTTGGAGTATTAATCCCCAAAATCTAGTAACATGAACAATTCAATTAAATTCACCCTATTGTTTGCCTGTATGGCAACCATGGGTTATGGGCAAGATTTGGCCTACAATGACAACAGCACAAGTTTTAAGCAAAGAAAGGTTGAAGAGGTAACCAACCGTACAGAGAATTACAACAAGCTAAAAAGTTTAGGTTTTTCTGATTCAGAGATATTTGAAGATTTGGGTAATGCCAATTTTTTGACCAAAAATTATGCAAATGCATTATACTGGTACGGTAGGCTCATGGAAATTTCTGAAGACGGTACTTTAAAAAGGAGCTATCAAAAAAGATTTGACCATGCGGTTTCTCAATTGGGCAAAGAAGTCCAAAACGAAATAGCCGATGAGAACTGGACAGAGCTGGTCAAAGACGATTATAAAATGACACGTACTATTGTGCCATCACGTCTAACCTCCAATAATAGAAGAAATTTTTTGCCATGGGGTGATCAAGGCGCCATAAAGGAATTTGCTTCTAACACCGCGGCACCGGTAAAAACTTCTGGTGAATATGCACCACCGGTAGCATTGACAAATGGTGGCAACACTGCATATTACAGTAAAAAAGTATACCGTAAGCCTACAACCGGTATGTTTTCCAAAAAGAAAGAAATACATAAAATCTACAAAGCCGATAAGGTTGACGGTGAATGGAAAAAAATTACCGAGGTAGCAGTTTGTCCCGGTGATTTCTCCGCAAAGCATCCCGCAATTTCGCCAGATGGCAGTCGATTATTTTTTGCATCCAATATGCCGGGTACATTTGGGAAATATGATATTTATGTAGCAACAATTCAAAAAAATGGAACTTTAGGGCAAGCTAAAAACTTGGGTTCAAAAGTAAATACGGAGAAGAACGATGTACTTCCCAATCCAATATCCAATAGTAGTTTGGTATTCGCTTCTGATGGTAGGGACGGCTACGGTGGGCTAGATGTCTATATGGTAGAGGTAGGGCAGCGTAGTGTTGGGTTAGCGGTAAACATGGGCAATACCATTAACAGTTCATTTGATGAGTATTCTGTAAATCTTTTACAGAGCGATGGTTCTGGCTATGTAGTAAGCAATAGAATGGCACAAGGGAAGAGTGCACAGAATGTAGCCTTTAATTTAAGTGACGAACCCATTAATAAGAAAGATAGGGATGACCGTTTTTTAGAAGCCTTTAACTCAGGCAAACAAATGCAGTATTCCAGCTCTGTATTTGAAGATGAATAACCACCCATTGTTCATTTCCCCCAATTCATAGACAAATTCAATTTTAATCATTAAACTTAATCGTTATGGAAAGTCCGTATAAAATCAATAGTTTTCTTATTGCTTTATTTTTATTGGCTCTTGTCCAGACAGTAAAAGGTCAAGAAACCAATGCAAATTTAGGATCAAGCAGTACGTACCACAACCAATTATTCTTCAATAGGTTTTTTATAAACCCAACATTCTCCTTGGTACGTGAGAATAAGTCATATTTAAATATTTTGCACAGAAATCAATATGCAACCTTTGATGATAATAGTCAAAACTACTTCTTAGGTTTTAGTAACAAATTAAACGAAAATACCGCAGTAGGTATAGGTGTTTACAGTCAATGGTCTGGCGTAGTCCAAGAATTTGGATTCAATGCCAACTATGCCTCCGCAGTACGGTTAGGAGAGAAATCTGTATTAACATTTGGTACAAATGTCACCTATTTTAACCAAGGTTTGGATAAAAACAGAATTGTGGTAAGTACAGATGACCCGGAGATAGCAGATGCACGAAAAGAAAGTAAAATTGCCGTACAACCAGGTATCAACCTATCTTTAGGTAAGTTCGATTTTGGTTTATATGCAGAAGATCTTTTAAAATACAACCAAACAACGAACGAATTTTTGACCGAGTTATCTACCAAGAGCGTTAAGGCATCTGTGCAATATACCCACTCATTTGATCACACTAGGGGACTTTTTGAAAATGCCAGATTAATGCCAATGGCACAAGTAGGTCAAAATTATGATGGCAGCTTATATTATTTTGGCTCATTATTATTGGATATGCCTAAATATGGTTGGTTGCAAACTACTGTTGATGAGGAATATGGTGTAGCAGCAGGTGTGGGTTTCAATCTTAGTGAGAAAATGTCTTTAGGTTATTTAATGGAGAAGGATCTCTCTAACGAAGATGCCAACCTTGGGTGGAACCATGAGATTACATTGGCATATAAATTTAAGGATGATGATTTGGCTATCACGGTAGCAGATAACTCTTCGGACAATCAAATAGATAATATCGTACGTAATTATGAAGAGCAAATAGCACATCTAATTGAAGAAAGAGATAGTGCAAGAAAGGCCGGCAAAAGAAAGCAAGAAAGCCAAAACAATGTACCGGTATCAGAAAACAGTTTGGCTTATGAAAATAAAATGATCTTAGATGAGCTGATTCTTCGTCAAGATTCTATTGAAAGTGAAAGAATAGCGGCGTTTGAAGAACGATTTGAATTAATTGTGAGAATGTTGCGAAATGACATAGATACAACGATCAAAAGTTCTTTACAGGATTTTAGCGCAGAAGAAAGAACTTCTTACGCTTCTAATGATCTTAAGGACGATGCAATTGATTTTGTGACGGAACCTGCAGATGCTTTTGCAACGGCTAAGGTACCAACAGCTGCTTCAAATGCTGCGGAAGAGAAGGCTGCAAGAAGGGCAAATTTTAAAGAATTACCATCTACGAGAGATAATTTTACCGCGTTACCGGTGAAAATGATGATAGATTCTAATGTTATAGATATGAACTCTGGTTACTATGTTATAGCCAATGTGTATAGCCAAACAAAGTATATGAACGCTTTTATGAAAGAATTACGGGAGAAAGGTTTGAATCCAAAACAATTTTATAATAAAGAGAATGGTCTTTATTATGTGTACTTGGCAGACTATGATTATAAAAATGATGCCCAACTTGCGGCAAGCACAGATTTAAACGGAAAATACAGCAAAGAAAAATGGATCATGCAGGTTAGCGAAACAACAGCTACCGCTTCCAATACTTTTGAAGATGATGATATAAGCATTGAATAATAATTTTTAAAATCTATGAACCTTTTTAGGTTATATGGTTGATTTGAATTGTCAATAAAAGGAGGGGTGTTGTCCGGGGGGATAACTGGGGCCCCTCCTTTATTTTTTGGTTTAGATTGAAGGTGGTATTTGGTTTTAACTTTATATTAACTATCGACGAATTACCTTATTTTTTAAGAAAAAGTGGTATTTGAACGAAAATTCCGATGTTTTCAACGGGTTTATTGCAATAATATATATATTTCGATCACCAAAAAGATTCAAACCCAATTGTATAACCCCAAATCCCCCCACAACCATGAATGAATTTAATCTACTGAATTCCGGTTTTAAAACTCATTTTTTTCTTGACAAGATTTCTACTCTTTTAGAACTTCAAAATCTCTTTTATTCAAAGTTGGTCAAAGGCCGCAGTTTTTAGAATTAACTCACTAACGGTTATCCGTTTTTAAATTAATTTTTAACTGAACAACAACGAAGTATTATCTAAATTTAGATGGTTCTTCTAGGCTACATTTGTCAATTTTTAATGTAAAAATGAACAGATAGCATGCACTATTTGTTCAACAAACATAGCCGTTTTTTCGTTATTCAAGCCTTTTGCAAAGTCCTTGAGATTACTCAAAACTAACTTAAGTTATTGTTCTTTTTTTAGAACGATAGCTTCAAAAACTATGGAGATTATGAAAGACTCAAACATTAGAATAATAGTATTGGAAAAAGATAGTTCATTACATTCTGTTTATAAAAATCACTTTGAAGATATTAATGGCTATGAAGTGGTAGGTAGTTATACATCTGCCAAAAATGCCATTAAAGACTTTAGGTTCACCAAGCCTCAAATTGTACTTTCTGAAATTGATCTAGATGATATGAACGGTGTTGACGCCATCAAGTTATTTAAAAAGAAAGACTGGGAAGTGAACATTATAATGTTCAGCGAAGTAAATGATTTTGATGTTATTAAAAATGCCTTCAAGAAAGGAGCAAACGGTTATTTAACGAAGCCGCTGACCCTAGATAAGTTGGAGCATGCCTTGCGTAGTATGGAAAATGAAGGTGCGGCCATGAGCAATGATATAGTCAAGAAAATCATTAGCAATTTTCATAAAAAGACATTTGCTTTTTTCTCTGAAAGGGAGAACCAGATCGTAGATTTTTTATGTCAGGGCGCCACTTATAAGATGATTGCAAAAAAGCTATTTGTGACCCCTAGCGCAGTAAATTTTCACATTCAGAATATTTATTTGAAGCTAGATGTAAACTCAAAATCAGAAGCACTTTCTAAGTTGGAACAATTACAAAATCAGCTAGAACAGTATTAAATTGTGAAATCTTATCTGTTGATTTTAAGGGTAGTACGAAAACCCTTTCGAAAATAAATTATTTTCAGGTTTAATTATAATATATTGATTATCAATATATTAAATATTATAATTTGAATTTTTAGATTTTGTAAAAAAGTAATTACGATAATATTTCGTTGCGTAAATATTGAATGGTCCGTTAAGTAACTATTTTTGGTTTAACTTATTATAGCAAACCAATTTATATAGTTTATGTACCATTTAGGATTAGATATAGGAAGCTCGTCTATTAAAATTGCCTTGGTAAATGCATCAACGGGAAAGAGCGTTGGGGTAGTTACAGAACCAGAGACAGAAATGTCTATGGAAGCTGTAAAAAACGGCTGGGCAGAACAAAGTCCGGAAGATTGGTGGAGCTATGTCTGTAGTGGCATTGAAAAATTATGTGTACAGGAGAATATTAAAAAATCGGATATTTCCGGTATAGGTATCTCATATCAAATGCACGGTCTAGTGCTTATTGATAAAGATGGTAATTCATTAAGAAAGTCAATTATTTGGTGTGACAGTAGGGCAGTAGGTATAGGTCAGGCGGCATATGAAGAAATAGGTCCAAGAATCTGCGATACCCATTTACTGAATTCACCCTCAAATTTTACGGCATCAAAACTAAAATGGGTAAAGGAAAATGAACCAGAGGTATATGCCAAGATTTATAAAATAATGCTGCCTGGAGATTATATCGCCTATAAATTATCAGGCGTGGTGAACACCACTGTTTCTGGTTTATCGGAAGGTATTTTTTGGGATTTTAAAGAAGACAGTTTAGCCTCTTTGGTAATGAATTATTATGGGCTAAAAAAAGAAATGATACCGGATATCGTAGATACCTTTTCGGTACAATCTAAAGTAAACGAAAAAGGAGCTAACGAAAGTGGTCTTGCCAAAAACACCCCAATACTTTACAGGGCTGGAGATCAGCCAAATAACGCGTTGACATTGAATGTGTTCAATCCAGGAGAAGTAGCTGCAACGGGTGGGACATCTGGCGTGGTCTATGCGGTTACGGATAATCTTTCCGTAAAAGAAAGCTCAAGGGTAAACAACTTTGCACATGTAAACTATTCTCCTGGAAAACCCGCTAGAATAGGAAAATTACTTTGTATCAACGGAGCAGGAATACAGTACCGGTGGTTACTTAATAATTTAAATGTCTCCTCTTACGAAGAAATGAATATACTGGCCAAGGAAGTGCCGATCGGGTGCGATGGGGTATCCATGATTCCCTTTGGTAACGGGGCAGAAAGAATGCTGGAAAGTAACGAAGTGGGTACTAGGATTGTCAACTTAAATCTGAACAATCACGGTAAAGGGCACTTGTGCCGTGCAGCATTGGAAGGTATTGCCTTTTCTTTTGTTTATGGTATGGAAATCATGGAGTCTGACGGTATAAAAGTTAATGTAATGCGTGCCGGGAACGATAACCTATTTCGTTCAGAAATCTTTTCAACTACGGTAGCCACTTTAATTGGGTATGATATAGAGATTTATAACACTACAGGGGCAATAGGTGCTGCAAGGGCGGCAAACCTGCATAAAGGTGATTTTGAGGCATACGGTAAAGCTGTCTTAGATAATGATTATGTAATGACCTTTAGTCCAAAAGAAGATAAAACGGCATATGAAAACGCGTATGCCACCTGGAAAAAAGAATTGGAATTAATATTGAACAACTTATAAAATCAACATAATGGCAAACAAAGAATACTTTAAAGGTATAGACAAAATTAAGTTTGAAGGAAAAGAATCCGATAATCCGTTGGCGTTTAAATATTACAACCCAGAACAAGTTGTAGCGGGTAAGACCATGCGTGAGCACTTTAAGTTCTCCACGGCATATTGGCATACCTTCTGTGGTCAAGGCTCTGATCCTTTTGGGCCTGGTACGCAGAGTTTTGAATGGGATAAATCATCAGATCCTGTACAAGCGGCTAAAGATAAGGCAGATGCTGCATTTGAATTCTTTGATAAAATAGGATTCGATTACTACTGTTTTCATGATTTCGATTTAATTCAAGAAGCACCCACCTTTGCTGAATCTGAAAAAAGATTGGCAACAATTACGGATTACCTGAAAGAAAAACAGAAGGAATCCGGGAAAAAATTGCTTTGGGGTACGGCCAACTGTTTCTCAAATCCAAGATATATGAACGGTGCAGCTACCAATCCAGATTTTAACGTCGTGGCAAGAGCCGGTGGTCAAATTAAATTGGCTTTAGATGCTACCATAGCTTTAGGAGGGGAAAATTATGTATTCTGGGGTGGTAGAGAAGGTTATATGTCCTTATTGAACACAGATTTAGGTCGTGAGGTAGATCACATGGGACAATTCTTGACCATGGCTAGAGATTATGCACGTAGTCAAGGCTTTAAGGGTAACTTCTTTATTGAGCCAAAACCTATGGAACCAATGAAACATCAATATGATTTTGATTGTGCTACGGCAATTGGTTTCTTAAAGGAATATGGTTTGGAGAAAGATTTTAAAATGAACATTGAGGTCAACCATGCAACATTGGCACAGCATACTTTTCAGCATGAAATTGCGGTTGCCGCAAAAGCAGGTATGTTAGGTAGTATGGATGCTAACCGTGGAGATTACCAAAACGGTTGGGATACCGATCAGTTCCCTAACAACATTCAGGAAACTACAGAAGCTATGTTGGTATTCTTAGCTGCAGGCGGTTTACAAGGTGGAGGAGTAAACTTCGATGCGAAGATTAGAAGAAACAGTACCGATTTAGAAGATGTATTCCATGCACATATTGGAGGAGCAGATACTTTTGCCAGAGCATTGATCACTGCAGACAAGATTATCTCTTCTTCTTCATATAACAAACTGCGTGAAAACAGATATAGCTCTTTTGACTCTGGTAAGGGTAAAGATTTTGAGAACGGTAAATTAGATTTGAAGGATCTTTACAATATTGCCAGTGAAAACGGAGAGTTAGAATTACAGAGTGGTAAGCAAGAATTGTTTGAGAACATCATCAATCAATACATATAGATAGTACTGCCCAAAACTAGTATAGATTAATTTCAATTTTAGTAAAAAGGCATTTTATAATTGCAAGCAAAATGCTCCTTGGTTTTTACCTTAGGGGCATTTTGCTTTTTATGAGTAATTTAAATGTCAAATTAAATCTGTTCTTTTGCAGTACATATTATGAAAAAAGTAACCTTAAAAGACATTGCCGGGCATTTTAGTGTATCTATCTCTACCGTTTCAAAAGCTATAAACGATAGTCATGAGATAAGTAATGATCTTAAGGTCAAAATACAGGCTTACGCCAAAGAAAAACATTATAAGCCTAATAGGTTGGCTCTTAATTTATTAAATAAGAGTACTAAGACAATTGGTGTCGTAGTCCCTAATATTCTGAATTATTTTTTTGTTCAGGTGCTGTACGGAATAGAAAAGGTTGCCAATGAAAGTGGTTATAATATTATTAGTTGTATCAGTAACGAGTCTAAAGCTAAAGAAACCAAAACCTTGGAATTTTTTGATGCCGGTACGGTAGATGGTGTAATTATGTCCTTAGCCGAAGAAAGTCAGAATGAAGACAAGCATGATGCATTGATAGATGTTATAAACAATGACATACCTGTAGTACTTTTTGATAGGGTCTCGGATAATGTACAATGTGATAAAGTGGTTGTAGATGATTTTGAGGCAGGCTATAAAATTACCAAATACTTAATAAATATTGGTTGTAAAAATATAGCCGTAGTAAATCCAATTTCTAGCTCAAGTGTGGGTAAATTAAGACTTCTTGGTTACAAGAAGGCGTTAGAAGAATTGGGCATACCATTCGATTCTAAATTGGTCATAAACTTGACCATAAAAGATGATTTAGATTTGTTAATGTCGTTCTTGTTGAACTATAAGGTAATAGATGGTATTATAGGAATAGATGAATTGATTGCCGTGCAAGTATTGGAAGTGGTGAAGGCAAGAGGTTATAATGTGCCCAATGATATTTCAATAATTGGTTTTACCAACGGGCAGTTATCAAAATACGTAACTCCATCTTTAACTATGGTAAGTCAGCATGGCAAATATATTGGTGAGCAAACAGCTAAATTGTTGATCAATAGGATCAAGAATCCAGGGTTGCCTTATGAGACCAAGACAGTAAAAACTAGTTTATTGGTTAGGGATTCTACCAAAAAACTACAATAAGTTTATACCGTATCTGGGTGAGGGTGTTTCCAGTCTCCGCGATATGCCCTTTGCAATAGTGCAGTAGCTTCAGGATCATTTACAACCGTTCTGCTTATTGGGTCATAAGATAAAGGTCTTTTTAGATCCATAGACAAATTTGCCAAAATACAACTAGCGGTAGAAATATGCCCATTTTCAATATCGGCAACAGGTTTTGTGTTATTTTGAATGGCATTTAAAAAATTGATCATATGTCTACGAGTGGCTGGTGCCGCATGTAATTCAATATCTTTTTCCGTGAGGTCTTCAGGATATTCTTCTTTTTCATAAAGAACATCAAAACGTATGGTCTCGCTACCATCAGCAGGTACAAATTCTGCCTTCATTACATCTCCTTTTAAAACGCCTTTTTCTCCGTAGATTTTAAATGCCCAAGGGTAGTCTGCATCATCTGGGTTTCCCCAAGTTCTATGTTGCCAATTACAGTTAAAGTCTTCATATTCAAATACGGCAGATTGGGTGTCGGATATATTTGATTTTCCGTCCTTGTCAACAAAAATGCCTCCGTGAGAACTTATTCTTTTGGGCCATCCTAGGTCTAGCATCCAACGAACGGTATCTAGCATATGAACACACATATCTCCAGTAATTCCGTTTCCATATTCCCTGAATGTACGCCACCATCTTTTGTGAGGTAAGCCATCATAAGGGCGTAATGGGGCAGGACCTGTCCACATTTCATAATCGAAGAATATAGGTACTTTTTGTTCTGGAGGATTGCCATTGGCACGCATATGATAATAACAACACATATCTACATGTCCCACAGTACCTAAAAGTCCGTTGTTTATAATTTTATTTTTAGCATCTATAAGATGAGGTGTACTTTTTCGTTGAGTGCCCACTTGTACTACTTTATTGTATTTTCTAGCTGCGGCAACCATGGCTTCACCCTCTATTACATCAACACTTATAGGTTTTTGAACATAAACATGGGCACCATGTTTAAGAGCTTCAATACAGGTTAAGGCATGCCAATGATCGGGTGTTCCAATAAGGACAATGTCTAATTTTTTTTCTTGTAACATGGTTCTATAATCGGCATACAACTGTGGTTTTTTACCGTTTTTTTGGCGTTCGGCAACTAATTCAGTAGCCTTTGTTAACTGATTTTTATCTACATCACAAATGGAAACTACCTCAACATTTGCAATTTGTATGAGCCTTAATAAATCTCCCGTGCCGTACCAACCAGCACCAATGAGGGCTACTTTTTTAGGTTGTTCGTTTTCAAAAAATTGAAAAGCGAACGAGGGTAAGGAAGTAAAAAGGAGTGATGCCGATGCCGCTTTAATAAAATTTCTCCTTTTTATTGGTAGAGGTTGTTTTGGCATGACAAATTGAGTTTTAATGAATTATAGATATCTTAAAGAATATTGTTAAGATAATAAATACTTTAAAAATTATATTGAACAGTTATGAATTTGTTAATGTTAAGCTTATTTAGGTATATTTAAATCAAAATTTTATTAGATCTAATGAATTTACGGTTTACACTCATGATGCTGTGCCTTTTAGCGTTCACTTTTGCAAAGGCTGAAATTGCGTTACCCAAAATATTTTCTAGTGAAATGGTCTTACAGCGTAATAGCGATGTACTATTGTATGGTTGGGCGGATCCAAACGAAGAATTTACTATTTATACGGGTTGGAACGATGAAATCCATGAAATTAAAACAGGAAATGATGCAAAATGGGAGCTTAAAGTAAATACACCACAAGCAGGCGGACCGTATGAAATACATTTTAAGGGGAGTAAAAACGAAATTACCTTGAAAAATGTATTGATAGGTGAGGTATGGCTTTGTTCTGGTCAGAGCAATATGGAGTGGAGTGCGAACAGTAAAATTGCGAACAGGGATTTTGAGATTGAAAATGCCGAGTATCCTAATATTCGATTGTTTACAGTAGCAAAGAGAACAGCCAATTATCCACAGGAAGATGTAGCTGGAACATGGGTTTCATGTTCCCCGGAAACTATGCAAGACTTTAGCGCGGTTGCCTATTTTTTTGCTAGAAAGCTTCATAAAGAGTTGAACATTCCTATAGGATTGGTAGATAACGCCTGGGGTGCAAGTAGTGCTGAGGTGTGGACGCCGCAATCGGTTTTTGAGACCTACCCAAAATTGGAGGAAGCTCACAAGAAAATAGAGCCCAATAAATGGGTAACCGTACAAAAGTCATCTTTATACAATGGTATGGTAGCGCCGTTGACCAAGTTTAAAATAGGCGGGACTATTTGGTATCAAGGAGAATCTAACACACCTAATGCAGAAAATTACCAAGAACTTTTTTCGAATATGGTTGCATCTTGGCGACACGCTTGGAACAATGATTTTCCCTTTTATTATGTTCAAATAGCACCATTTAAATATGACC
The DNA here is from genome assembly GCF_029350945.1 of Maribacter huludaoensis. Classification (GTDB taxonomy): domain Bacteria; phylum Bacteroidota; class Bacteroidia; order Flavobacteriales; family Flavobacteriaceae; genus Maribacter; species Maribacter huludaoensis. The sequence continues at coordinate 319,869 of NZ_JARKMS010000004.1, forward strand.
ATGAATTTGCGGGGGGCGTGGTACGTGATCAACAAAGAAGAACACTGGCCTTGAAAAATACAGGTATGGCAATGACGAGCGATATTTGTACCATAGAAGATATACATCCTTTGAACAAACAAGATGTAGGTTTGCGTTTGGCGAATATTGCGCTTAAGAATAAGTACGGTCTCTTGCAGCAACAAGAAGTGTACGGTCCGTTATTCAATTCTTTTGAAGTAGATGGACAACGACTAAAAGTAAAGTTCGATCACGCGGAAGGACTATATAGCAAAGAGAAAAAGATAAGACTGTTTGAAGTTTCAAATGCACTGGGGGAATGGCACCCTGCAAAGGCGAAATTGAAAAATGGGTTGGTGATATTGAGCTCTAACAAAGTAAAAAAACCGAAAGGAGTACGTTATGCCTATAGAAGTAAAGACATAGCAACCTTGTTCAATAAAGCAGGTTTACCGACCTCTACATTTACAAGTGAACAAACAAATTAAACTACTTTGTCTTATATTTTGGCGTCTGTCCATTAACGAATGTTGTTCGGCTAAAAACACGGGTACTTATTTTATTTAATGGTTAAATTGTAATGATCAACTAAACTCAAATTATGCAAATAAAAGAATCTTCAGAAATCTTTGATGTGATCATCGTAGGTTCAGGAGCAGGTGGTGGTATGGCTACCAAGCAATTGGCAGATGCAGGTTTAAATGTAGCTGTTGTAGAGGCGGGTCCGTTTTTTGACCCGGCAGATCCAAAGACCATGACCCAATTAAAACAACCCTATGATTCCCCCAGAAGAGGAGCCGGGACCACCCGCGCCTTTGGTGAATGGGATATGTCATGGGGAGACTGGGAAGTTGAAGGTGAGCCATATACTCATGCAGAAGGAACCGAATTTAAGTGGTGGCGTGCAAGAATGCTTGGTGGTAGAACCAACCACTGGGGGCGAATTTCGCTACGTTTTGGGCCAAAGGATTTTAAAGGAAAAACACGTGATGGCCATGGCGATGACTGGCCAATAGGTTATGAAGATATTAAACCCTATTATGATAAATTAGACAAGTTAATTGGTGTTTTTGGCACCAATGAAGGTAGAGAAAATGATCCTGACGGATTTTTTCTTCCTCCCCCGAAACCAAGATTGCACGAGCTGTTTTACATTAATGGTGCAAAGAAATCTAACATACCGGTTATACCTGGTAGGCTTTCTATGTTGACAAAAAGAATTAATAACGACCGTGGTGTTTGTTTCTATTGTGGGCAGTGTAGTAGGTCATGTCAAATTTATGCAGACTTCTCTGCGGGAAGTTGTTTGATCTTTCCGGCACAAAAGAGTGGTGGTCAAGTCAAGTTGTTCGTAAACTCTATGGTACGTGAGGTTACCACTAATGAAGAGGGCAGGGCCACCGGTGTCTCATATATCAACAAAGAAGATCGAAAAGAATATAAGCTAAAAGGTAGAGTAGTGGTATTGGCCGCCTCTGCTTGTAGTTCTGCACGAATATTGTTGAATTCAAAAAGTAAGCAGCATCCTAATGGATTGGGGAATAGCAGTAACCTAGTTGGTAGATATTTACACGATTCTACAGGATCTAGTGCCTCAGGAGTAATTCCGGGATTATTGAACAGAAAAACATCGTACAATGAAGATGGTGTAGGTGGTATGCACGTATATTCGCCTTGGTGGGGAGATAATTCTAAGTTAAATTTTCCAAGAGGATATCATATAGAGGTATGGGGAGGTATGGGACAACCTAATTACGGTTTTGGTTGGGACCCCAATGCTATGAACAAATATTTTGGCCTAAAATCCGGTGGTTATGGTGATAGCCTACGTGATGATGTTAAAAAATATTATGGATCAGTAATAGGCTTTGGAGGTCGTGGTGAAGCAATTGCCTATAAGGACAATTATTGTGAAATTGATCCTACAACGGTAGATCAATTTGGTATTCCTGTTCTAAAGTTTAACTATAAACATTCAGAATACGAGATAAACCAAGCCAAACACATGCAAGATACCTTTGAAGAGATCATTCATAACATGGGCGGTCATTACTTAGGTGATAAACCGGGCAAGGATAAAGACTACGGCTTAAACAAACCTGGTGAAATTATTCACGAAGTAGGAACCACCAGAATGGGAGATGACCCTAAAACCTCTGTAACCAATAAGTTTCAGCAGTTACATGACGCAGATAATGTTTTTATCGTAGACGCGGGAGTCTTTGTTTCCCAAGCGGATAAAAACTGTACTTGGACCATTATGGCGCTTTCATGGAGAGCGTCTGATTATATCATTGAGCAATTAAAGGCACAAAATATTTAGAATGATGGATAGAAGAAAGAGTTTACAAACTTTAATACTTGGCGGTGCTGCGGCAACCTCTGGGCTAGTCTTCAACTCATGTAAGACTGAAAATGGTGAATCTGTAGACCAAGATATTGTAGCTAGTAGTGAAACATATTTTGGTAGAACACCTGCAGAACTAGAACGCATAGAAAAGTTAAATGCCGAGCAATTGTTCAATGAACATGAAATGGAAACCATAGCGGCACTAAGTGTGGTAATTTTACCGCCAAAAGAACCACATGGCGGTCCCATTGAGGCAGAGGTGCCTGAGCTTGTAGAATTTATGGGTAAAGATATTCCAGAAATGGCACCTACATTATTAGGTGGTTTAATGTGGTTGGATCATAAAAGTAATACAGAATATGGTACTGAATTCAAATCGGCTACATTAGAGCAGAAAAAACAGATATGTGATGAAATTTGCTGGCATGACACTGAGAGGCCATTAAGCGAGCAGCCATTGGAAATTCAATTTTTCTATACCATGCGTGGGTTGACCGTTACTGGTTATTACACCTCTAAAGTGGGTATTGCAGATTTAGGATATAAAGGGAATTCACCAAATGTTTGGGATGGTGTACCCCAAGATGTACTTGACCAACATGGTGTTGCGTATGATCCGGAATGGATAGCTAAATGTGTAGACCAAAGTAAACGAAACGTCATTGCAGAATGGGATGACGAAGGAAATTTACTTACATAAACAATATTAAAATGATAAAAAAAATAATTATTACCGCTACCCTTTTAGGTGGTGTATTTTTTGCTCAGGCCCAAGAGGTAGGTTTACAATTGTATAGCCTAAGAAATCAATTTAAAATGGATGTTGCCAACACCTTAGGATTAATAAATGAGTGGGGAATAACCAAAATTGAAGGTGGCGAAACCTATGATATGCCGTTAGAGGATTTTAAAGCTTTGCTATCTGAAAATGACCTTGAAATGGTAAGTGTTGGAGCTAGTTTTGACGATTTAGAAAACAATCTTGAAAAAGTAGTCAAGAATGCCAAAGATTTTGGAGCTACATATGTAATGTGTGCATGGGTACCTCATGATGATAATAAATGGGATTTAGAAGAAACAACGCATGCCACAGATGTGTTCAATAAGGCCGGTAAGATTTTAAAAAAGAACGGTCTTGTTTTGGCATATCACCCACATGGATATGAATTTAGACCTTATAAAAGTGGTACGTTGTTTGACTATATGGCGCAGAATGCCAATGACTTTACTTTTGAGCTTGATGTATTTTGGGCACAACATGGCGGTGCCGATCCGTTGGCATTAATGAAAAAATATCCAAAGAAAATTACCCTTTTACACTTGAAGGATATGGAGAAAGGTATTGAAGGCAATAACACCGGTCATGAAGATAATGATACCAATGTGGTGCTAGGAACCGGTCAAATAGATATTGCAGGTATAGTTAAAGAAGCTAAAAAATTAGGTATTGAATATATGTTTATTGAAGACGAATCTAAGAATGTGGTAACTCAGGTACCAAAAAGTATGGTGTATTTAAAAACTTTAAAATAAACCAATTACCAGCTTGAATGCAAAACCTTCTGTTATTTAATAAATAGGAGGTTTTTTTATTTGCTTTAATTTAAATCTAATATTTGCAGTTTAGTCCACTTTTTTAAACTGCAATAACCTGAAATCTGCTACTGCTTTATTTGGCATTTCCAGAGCTTTAAGAGTCAAAGTTCCTTTGCCTTTAGGTAATGTAATTATACCAAGATTCAACGGTTTAAATTCCTTTACATAGGACTCCATTCTTAATACACGATCATGTTCCTTACCAACAAGAGGAGAATCAAAGGCTTCAGTTATTTTAGCCTTGATTTTACTATCGCCAAAACTTAATTCTACAACTGAACCCAAATCTTTTGGCGGACATGTATAGTACATTTCAACCTGGAAATTACCTTCTTCCAATACATCAACGTTCCAAGTAATAGAGTCGTTTACAGAATTCCAATTGGTGAAAAAAGAATCGTTTGGCCAGCGGTTGCTGCGTTCTATTGTACCATGTGCTTCACCATCTCTAGCAGGTAGTTGAGTATATATTGCTTTTGGATAACCTAATGTAAAAGCGCGATCATCATTCTGTTTGGTGGTAGTGATGGTTTCGTTTTCCCATTTACGTTTGGCTTCAAGAAATTTGTTGACCAGATTTTGGTTTTCATTGGATATATCATTCTTTTGCGCTCTGTCAACAGTAATATTGTAAAGTCTATTTTCATCATCTAGTCTATATTTTTGACTTCTAACACTTGTTTTTCCGTTCCAATGGTTAAAAAGATATCGTTCCTTAGCTTCAAATTTATTTCCCAATAGTAAAGCGCTCAAGTCTTCACCATCAACAGGAAATTCTGTTGAATAGGGTATAGAAAGTAAACCGCACAATGTAGGTAAGATATCAATACCACCAGCAATTTCATTAAGTTCCAGCCCTTTTGGAATATGTTTGGTCCATTGAATATAAAAAGGTGTACGAACACCACCTTCGTCAACACTTCCTTTTTTACCTTTCATGTTTCCGTTCCAACGATAGGCGTTAGGACCGTTATCCGATAGGTAAATAATGATGGTGTTGTCTTCAAGATTCAGTTTTTTGATTTTATCGGTAATCCTTCCAACATTATAATCAATATTTTCTACCATGGCCAAAGCGGCCTTGGTAAACTGCAGATCTTCATCATCATTTGCATCGGATAGGAAATTCAAAGACTTGTTTTTCATTTTGTTCCAAAATTCATCGGGCACTTGCATAGGGCTATGCGGTGTATTGTATGGTAGGTACAGAAAAAAGGGTTTTGCTTTGTTGTTTTCAATAAACTCCAATCCTTTATCGGTTAAATCATCCACCAAAAAACCGTTACCCTTTACCAACGCACCGTTATGTTCCAACATAGGACTAAAATAATTGCCCCAATGACCAGATGCAAAACCGTAATATTCATCAAACCCTTTGCTATTTGGGTGGTATGGCGGTTGCATGCCGTTATGCCATTTTCCAAAAGCAGCAGTATGGTAATCTGCTTTTTTCAGTATTTCGGCAATCGTAGTTTCGTTCATATTAATACGCTCACCACCAGAAGAAGTTTCGTAAACACCCGTACGGGTAAAATACCTGCCCGTTAATATTTCTGCTCTGGTAGGAGAACAAACGGGCTGCACATAAAAGTTATTGAATGTTGCTCCATTGGTCCTTAAAGCATCAATATTTGGTGTGCTTAGGTTGTTATTTCCGCTACTGCTTAAATCTCCCCAACCTTGATCATCGGCTAAGAAAAGAATAATGTTCGGTTTTTTAACCGTTGGCTCGTTACGTGATGACTTACCACAGGAAAGGTTCAAAATAATGATGAAAATTACAAGTAGATTCTTTGCCATGGGTTGATTTTAATTGATAGTCGGTCATTATACATTGAAACTATTTTAAAGATAAAGCACCTTTGTCAAAAATCTGTATCTTCAAACACAAATAAATTTGACCATGTTTAAGAATAGAATATTAGGGCTGTCCGTAATGGCGGTACTTATGTTTACGGTAAGTTGTAAAGAAGAGAATAAGAAAGAAAATACAGCTGCCATTAAGGAAGAAATAGATGATATCGTATTGGATACTATCGTAGAACCTAAGATACAAAAACCAGTATTCAAAAATCTGGAGGGTGTAGCAGATACTACATTTGTGCGTTTAGCAGACTATAGCGATGGTTTTGCTTATGACCTACGTTACGCTACCAAAAATAATTTTTTAAAAGAAAAGGTGTATGATTGTGGCGAATGTTACACTAGGGCTAAAACGGTGAAGGCTTTGCTAAAGGCAAATGAGGAGTTTAAAAAACATGGTGTAAAAATAAAATTCTACGATTGCTACAGACCAAATTCTGTGCAGTATAAAATGTGGAAAATAGTCCCTAATCCGCAATATGTAGCCAACCCGGTAAAAGGTTCTATACATAACAAAGGTGGGGCCGTAGATATAACATTGGTAACACTGGAAGGGGCAGAGGTTAAAATGCCAACGGATTTTGATTTTTTTGGAAAACGCGCCTACCATGATAATTTTGACTTGCCCCAAGAGATTTTGACTAATAGAAAGTTGCTAAAGGAAACCATGGAGAAATATGGTTTTTGGTCTACCCGAACGGAGTGGTGGCATTATAATTTACAAGGAGCTTCAAAAGACCCAATAGCAAATTTTAAATGGGATTGTAATGAAATATAATAGTATAGCGATTAAAGTCGCTTCGCTACTGATCTCGTTGCATTTAGTTGGTTGTACAACTATGGAACGGACTATTGATCTTTGGCCAAAAGATAACATTCCAAATCAAAAAGAAACTAATATAGAAGAAGTACATGAACAGCGTGATATCCTAAGAATAAGTAAGGTTCAAAAACCAACTTTAGAAGTATTCTTGCCAGAGAAAGCTAATGCTAATGGTAAAGCGATGTTGATTTTTCCCGGTGGCGGATATGGTATTTTAGCCTATGATTGGGAAGGAACCGATGTAGCCCAGTTTTTAGCCGATAGAGGAATAGCCGGTATTGTTGTGAAATATAGATTGCCCTCGGACGAAACGCAAACAGATAAACATAATGTGCCGTTAATAGATGCCCAAAGAGCTATTAAAATGGTCAGAAGTAGGGCAGGAGAATGGGGCATAAATAAAAATGAAATAGGCATCATAGGTTTTTCGGCAGGTGGCCATTTGGCATCAACTCTAGGTACCAAGTATAATAACCGTATTTATGAATCAATAGATGAAATAGATAAAGAAAGTGCAAGACCAGATTTCATGGTACTTATGTATCCGGTAATAACTATGGGTGAAGAAACACATTTAGGATCTAGGAATAATCTGTTAGGAAAAGAGCCATCTGAAAAAATGATACACGAATATTCCAGTCAATTTCATATCAATTCAGAAACACCACCAACATATTTGGTACATGCAATGGACGATGAAGTGGTACCTGTAGCCAATAGTGAATATTTTCATGCGATGTTTAATATAAAGGCTACCGCAAAGAGTGAGTTGTATCTTTTTGAAAAAGGCGGACATGGTTTTGGACTGGCCCAAGATGATCCTATTTTAAGAAAATGGCCAATTGATCTAATAGATTGGATTAATAGTTTATAAACCGAATTACTTTTATATTTTTGCAAACTGATTTTCAATGATAGCAATTGTCATTGAAGTTACGGGGTGTAGCCCTTCTACTACGCTAAGGATAAACTGCACTAGAGTTCATCTTAAGTAGCTGAAAAACTATATATAATTAGGAAGGTAGTCTTCCTTTAAATTTTCGGGATGTAGCGCAGTCCGGTAGCGCACTCGGCTGGGGGTCGAGTGGTCGCAGGTTCAAATCCTGTCATCCCGACTGAATAAGAAAATGAACTGTTTTGCAGTTCATTTTTTGTTTCCAAAAGCGTCATAAGCAAAGCTTATGAAAGCGGTTGGGAACAAAAAATGAAAAAGCGATAGCTTTTCTTTTGTTATTTGCAACGTGGGTATATTATTTATATTCCCTTTTAATTAATAATGCCTATATAAGTAGAGTATTTGTCTTGAATAGCATTTTATTTTCTAATTGCTTATATTTCATTAATATATAGCAAGTAACAAGTGTTGTTGTAATCATACAAGATTCGTTCTTTAGAAAAGTAGGCGTAAATGAAAAATATTTCCCCGTTAATAATTCTTATGAGTATCTCTTTTTTAATAGGATGCTCTAGTACAGAAAATCAAGTGAATACTTTTTCGGAAGAAATAGACAATATTGAAACACCAAGTGATGATTCCGTATCAGATGAAATCATTGACGGAACTATGCGAGAAATCTCTCCGAAAGAATTTGTACTTGACATGGGTTCTGGCTGGAATTTGGGCAATACATTAGACACAGAAGATGTTGATGTGACGGCATGGGGAAATCCTTTGACAACTAAGGCAATGATTGATGCGATTGCTGCAAAAGGATTTAAAACGTTACGATTGCCGGTAACTTGGCAATATCATACCGGTTCAGCGCCAGATTATATTTTGGAGTCTGATTGGTTAGACACGGTAGAAAACATTGCGAATTATGCTCTAAGCAATAATATGTATGTGATTATCAATATTCATCATGATGATGAATGGATTGTGCCTACCTATGAGAATGCCCCTTACGTAAAAGATAGGTTGATAAAAATATGGACACAGATAGCTAATAAATTCAAACCTTATGGCGACTATGTTATTTTTGAAACATTGAATGAGCCCCGTTATGAAGGATCTCCAGAAGAATGGGAAGGTGGTACTGAAGAAGGGCGAGATGTTGTCAACCAATATCATCAGGTAAGTGTAGATGCAATTAGAGCAACTGGAGGTAATAATGCTGTTCGAAAAATTATGGTTTCTACCTATGCGGCCGGAACCGGTGAAAATGTCTTAGAAGATTATCTAGTTCCTAATGATGATGAAAATATTATTGTATCTATTCATAGTTATTCACCTTATTTATTCAGTCTTGCAGGAACTGATCCAACATGGGGTACAGATGAAGATAAGGCGCAGTTAACCGAAGAATTTAATGTAATTCAAGCTAAGTTTGAAACGGAAGGTAGGGCAGTAGTTATGGGTGAATGGGGATCTACTTTTTCTAATAATGAGAATGACCGTTTGGCTCATGCCGAATTTTATGCAAATCTATGCGCAGAACGTGGTATTTGTCCCATTTGGTGGGATAATGGTAATGCCAGTGAATTTGGTATCTTCAATAGAAATACATTAGAATGGGTTTATCCAGAAATTGCAGATGCTATTGTTGATGCTACGAGGTGATTTAAGTGGAGTGTAAAGGATACAATGACGATGATAGAACCAATCTCAAACGGATTTATCAATTCATTTGGACCGTAATTGTTATTGGGCAAAAAGGGTAGAATCAATAGCGCTATAATTGAAAACTTAATCAATGCAAAAAGCTCGTCAGAAGTAATATTTCTTATAATAGTATGAAAACGGGTTTTCAGAGAAAGTAAGGTTACAATGATAACTGCCGTAGCAACTGCATTTCTATAATATTCGGCAGAAACCATTAAACCTAAAAGCACAGTTGAAATCAATGCAATGTTGGTAGTAAAGCTACGCTCGTATTCAACGGTTTCTTTGTGTAAATGATTGAAGCCTAGAAAGAAAATAAAAGCGCCTAAACCAATAATGGGCAACCAAGAAGAGTAAATTTCGGTAAGGCTGCCAAGGGTGAAACCTAAAATGGCTACAATGGGGAAAGCACGTATACCGGCAAACCCTTTATCTTCTTTTAAGTTGTAATATTCCCGTTATAGTCCTAAAATTAGACCAATGCCCAAACTAATGAGTACGCCTAAAATATAAGGGTTTAAGACATTAATTATTTTTTCAAATTCACCCATGTATTTTTCTTCTATAGCTGATTGTTTCTAAAAATTGAGATTACAATGTAGAACCCCAACAAGGCAGATAGAACAAAACCTATGGCTCCTAAAACCGGAATTCCGTTAATTAAAGGAGGCATTTTTGCCATAACCAATAATGATGAACCTATGGAAAGTGCTGCGATGATAACTGCAAACACCAAACGGTTTACAGCCTTACTTGTTGCTGTCTGAAACTCTTTAAGACCTTTATGTTCATGAACAATTTCTAACTTACCATCTTTTATTTTTTTTACGATGGTGTTAATATCATCAGGTAGTGTATCTGCTAAGGCATTGATATCTTTTAAACGATTAAGATTCTTTTTAAACAGGTATTTTAAACTAAATCTCTTTCGTAAAATCTTTGCTGTATACGGTTCTAGATTTTCAGTGATATTAAATTCAGGATCTAGTTTAAGACCTACACCTTCAATAAGAATTATACCTCTAATAAGCATATAAAGGTAATGTGGTATTATAATTTGATTCTCGTATAGGACAACTTTAAATTGAGATAAGGTATCGCCCAACTTAATGTTTTGTATAGCGGTATTACTTACCCCTTCAAGTAATTGATAGAGGTCCTGCTCTAGTTTTTTATAATCGGGTATGTTCGTTCTTATGGCAATTTTCTCTAGTAACGTAATAATTTTTTTAACGTCTTTACTAAGAAAATATAATAATAAGTCGTTTATAAATTCTTTTTCATTGGGTAGAACAGTACCCATCATTCCGAAATCTAAGAAACATATTTTTTCGGTTTTCGGAATTATAAATATATTACCTGGATGAGGGTCTGCATGAAAAAATCCATGATTTAAAATCTGTTCAATATAAAGATCTACACCAATTTTTGCTACAGCTTTGGGGTTTATATTAGCTGCTATCAATGCTTCAATATTAGAAACTTTAATGCCATCAATAAGTTCCATACAAATAATCTTATCTGTAGAAAGTTCCTTGTAAATATCCGGAACATGAATAAACGCATTGCCTACGAAATTTTTGGCAAAACGTTCGGTATTGCCTATTTCTCGTGCAAACTGAAGTTCCTCTTTTATACTTCGCTCAAAAGACTCTATAATACGAATAGGTTGTAAAGCTTTTGCCTGCGTACTATATTTCTCAAGACTATCGGCTACCTGTTTCATGACCATTAGATCAGCCTCAATGACTTCTGTGATATGTGGTCTCTGAATTTTTAAAATTACCGCTTCGCCATTTATCAGCTGCGCTCTATGTACCTGTGCCAAAGATGCGGCAGCTAACGGCTCTAATTCGATGGTAGCAAAATACCCGAATTTTTCAATTCCTAATTCTTCTTCAACGGTGTTTAAAACATCAAAGTCTTTAAGTTTGGGTACATGATCTTGTAATTTTTCTAGCTCATCTATGAGCTCCAGCGGTAGAAGATCTTCACGAGTGCTAAAAATCTGCCCTAATTTTATATAGGTAGGTCCTAATTCTTCTAAGACCATTCTTATGCGTTCGTATTTAGTAAATGAGAGGTTTATTTTAGTCTCTGGATGTTTTTCTAGATACTTGCTGGGAATAAATTTTAAAATAGGACTATGGGATAACACATCTTCAAAGCCATACTTAACAAGTATATTAAATAAAGTGGCGTACCGCTTTATTTCTTTTTGGGTGGGAATTCTTAATATGGCCATGTAGAATTGGTCTTTTAAAAGATAGAATTTGAAAAAGTGTGCTAATACGGTATAATTATTTAGTTTGAGTTTTGTGCTCATCTAAATAATGATGTAGCATTTGTTTTAAGCTTTCTAGATATTCTTGCATAACCTCCTTGTCCATATGTGGATGTTGACTAACGGGCAATGTCATTGGGTTTTCATCCAATGAGCGATAGAGCTCTGGATAATTCGTTTCAATATCAGTGGTTAGCGTTGTAATCTCATTTAAGATTTTGTGTAATTGTTTCATGCTCTTATAATTGTCAAAAGCAATTGTACGGTACTTACATAAAATGACTAACCGGTAGCAACTTTATTTTAGGTTTAGAATTACAGGATAAATTTATAATACAAAGCATTTAAAAGTTATGACCAAAGTCATGTAAATGAACTTCAGATTTTATTTTTCCATATTTTGGAAGATGCCTGATTTGAAAATTTAATAAGAATAGGATTTGCTACAATGTAAATTTAATGTTAATTTTGTGTAAATAAAATAATACAAACTGGTCAGGTTGTAGAGGCAAAAAATTTTATGAAGATTACAGATAGGAGTAGATGATAATATTTTGACTGTAACTTGTTAAAAGCATTTTTAAATAAGCACTATAAATATAAATTAACTAAAAGCATGAAAGCAGAGATTAAAAAGGTTACTAAATCAGCAAAAAAAGTAGAAGATTTAAAAAGTAAATTGAAAAAGGCCAAAAAGAATGACGCTAAGAAAAGTGAAATAAAGAAAGTTAAAAGTAAACTTAAAACTTCTGCCAAACGTTTAAAAAGTAATAAGGCAAAACTTAGAAAAGCATTAAAATAATATAAAAAAACCGAGATGAAAATCTCGGTTTTTTTTATGCTACTAAAATTGACGTCAAAGTATTTATCAACAAGTATTTCCATTGGTTCGGTAATGCGTGATTATAGATAAAGTTATTCCGTTATTTATCATATTTTAAACGAAAATTGAATCTTAATTTGCACCTTACTAGCAATATGGGTAACAGCAGGTTACAGAGAAAATGTCAAAAAAGATGTGGACTTCAATTTTTATAGGTATTTATGTAATAATAGCATTGTCAATTGTATTGTCGATTTTATTAAATGGAGCAAAGCCTACAAAAAGTCTGGCATGGCTTTTAGCTATTTTTGCACTACCTGTAGGGGGTATATTTCTTTATTTGTTATTGGGAAGAAATAGAAGGAGGTATAAACTTATTGAACATCAAAAAGATTTGTTTCGTAAAATGCCCAAACCAAGTACCGAGCAGATCAATGAATTTGACGGCAAGTATGGCAAATTAATGACTCTTAGTTATAAGAATTCTCATTTTCCACCAACTACCGGTAATGAGTTAAAAATTTTAAAAGATGGTAGAACAACTTTTGAAACCATATTTAGTGCATTAGAAGCCGCTACTACAAGAATTCATATACAGTATTACATATTTGAAGAAGGAGATCTTGCCAATAGATTACTAACATTATTTGAAGAAAAAATAGCCCATGGGGTAGCCGTAAGAATGATATATGATGGTATTGGCAGTTTTTCATTAAGTAAAAAATACCTGAAAAAACTTTTAGAGATAGGGGTAGAGGTATACTCTTTTTTGCCTTTTAAATTTGGCAGGTATTTTTATTCATTGAATTTTAGAAATCACCGTAAAATAATTGTGGTAGATGGTAAAATTGCTTTTACCGGTGGCATTAATGTATCTGATAAATATTTAAAAGGTCAAGTTGGCTTAGGTAAATGGCATGATATGCATTTGAGGCTTAAAGGTTCTGCAGCGACACAATTGGATCAGGTATTTATGACAGATTGGTATTTGGTCAGCACAAAATTGCTAGAGCCTATCTCAATAAAGCAGAACGATTCTATTGAGCCTATAGCTAATGAATTGGTACAAATTGTTGCCGGTGGTCCAGATGATGATTTTCCGGTGTTGGAACAAACTTATTTCTCCATGATAAATATGGCAAAGAACTATATTTATATAACCAACCCATATATTATACCTGGACAGGCAATGGTAAGAGCGTTACAAACAGCAGCTTTAAGTGGTGTAGATGTAAGGTTGTTGGTATCAGAAAAAATAGATAATCAAGTAGTAAGTTGGTCGGTTCAATCTTATTTTGAGTTGTTCTTGAAAGCAGGAATTAAAATATATCTTTTTCCTGATGGATTTTTACACAGTAAGATAATGGTGAGTGATGACGCTGTATCATCTATTGGTACGGCAAATTTAGACGACCGTAGTTTTGAACAGAACTATGAGGTAAATGCTATTATGTATCATAGTAAGATGGCTAAGCTCTTAAAAGAAGACTTTTTAAATGATTGTAAGGTAAGCAACGAATTATTCTATGATGAATATGTAAAACGATCATGGGGCAAAAAGTTGAAACAAGGTGTGGGCAGAGTATTAAGTCCGTTATTTTAGAATGGCTTTTTTACTCTATCTGTGAGGTAAATACCAAATCTTGTTCTTCCATAGCCACAACAATCATTTTCACGTAATCTTTTATGGCTCTGTCAATGTTGTCTGGCTCTATTATTTCAATAATACCTCTCCAAATCATGGCTCTTTCCTTTCCTTCGCAGATACAATATAAGGTAGTCTCTGCATGGTAAACAGTAAATTTTTCATAGTAGTTATCGTCGTAATATATACCTTGGTGTTCTAGGTAATCATCATTAAATCTAGATTGGTGGTCATCCCATCTAGAAATAGATTTTACAAAACTTTCACGATTTTCTGATCCTATAATCTTTGTAAGTAAAATGGCATCAAAATCTTTGTCTAGAAGACTTTGTTCTACATCATCTAATTCTTTGTCCGTCTTACGTGAATCTGTCAGAGAAAGGTCAAATATATCTACACTACGCCATGCTTCAACATCTCTATCAGCAAATTCTTTCTGTAGTTTGCTTTCAAAGTTTTCTCGAGTATCATTATTTTGAGCCATACCTACAATCAAAACCTTGTTGGCATTGAAAAGTACAATATCCGGATTTTTCCAATTTTCAACTAAACTGATAGATGAGCAGCCCATCAACATTAAAGAGAACAAAACCATAAACTTTTTCATAACACAGTATGTTTTATTTCTGTCGAAGATACTTTATATCCAAGGTTGTAAAAATGACCATTGTCAGTTCACTTTTGTAGTACAGAAAATTGTTAGACTGTTTTATAGAAATAGGTCAATACTTTCTTCTAGTTTCGGTATATGGCAGTTCCATCGTTGGCATTTCTAAATCTTACAACAAATATTTTTGAATAAAAAACCGCCAATGAAAAGAATTCTTTGACGGTTTAATCTTAGACATCAACCAACTAGAAATGTCTAAAATGTTTGTATAAATTATATTTCTTGATAATTGTCAATACCAAAGAAACGTATTAGTGTAATGCTAAAATGGGTACATCACTATCGTAACCAATTTTTTTGATCAATGGTTTAGAAAAGACACTACCAAAAAAGATATGTTTTCGGTTAATGAAAGACACCATATCACTTTCTCTACTTTCAACAAAAAGCTGTATACCCTTGCCCAAATTCTTCTCTTTTAAGGTATGAAATTGATGTTTAGTCTCACTTAAAATAGATGATAATAATTGTTTATTGCTTAATTGGGTTTCTGTAAGTTCTTTATTGTTTTCTAAATGCAATACGGAAATTTCGGCATTGTGCATATTAGCCAATTCTATAAGGTATTTAAACTCTGATCTTTTATAGACATCTTTAAAATCTGTTGGAAAAACAATCTCTTTAGGCGACATGAAAGAAACATGCTCAGGTATAGCCAGTACAGGGCATTCTCTAATTTTCTCCATGGCCATAACGGTATTACTGCCAAATAGAACTCCTTTAGAGCCTGTAGCTCCTTTGGTCCCCATTGCGACCAAATCAATATCTTTCTCTTTTATATTTTGCTTAATGGCTTCTGAAAGAAAGTTCGCTGTAGATTCTGTAAAATAATTGTGTTTAAAGTTCTCTTCATGTAAGCTAAGGGTGTTGATCAGTTTATCTAGTTTCTTTTCTGATTCCTGTTTTGCTAATAGGTATTCTGCACTTCCTTCTTCAGGTATATTTAGACTATTGGTCGTATATTTTTCAAAACTGAACACGTTTAGAAAATAAAAGTCACAATTAAGTTTTGCATACAAATCAATGGTGTACCTAATGGCATTAAGGGCATTTTTAGAAAAATCCGTAGGTATTAAAATACGCTTGTTCATTATGGAATGATTTAGATGGTTCAATAAATATATGCGCTAACCATTTGATTTACTATGATATATATCAGTCCTGTACAGGTAGTATTAAAAACGGAACTGTAGCATAGATACTTAAATCCATTATTACAGGTTCATGTAAAAAACGTTCAAAAAACCTTCTACGGTGATAAGACATTGCCAGCATATTTATTTCTCTTTCAACTATAAAATCTTGAATAACATTGGCTTTGTCTGCGTAGTTCCAGATTTCATCATAACTATGTGGTATGTGGAGCAAACATTTATCCAGTAATTTCTGATTGGAAATTTGTTTTGGAGACATTATTTCTTCTTCATTGATATGAAGAACCGCTACCGAGGCGTCTGTAATGGCTGCAATGTTTAATAACATAGATAGCGTGCTTTTGGTACATCCTTTTTTATAATCCGTCACAAAGGCAATTTCTTTTATAGGTTTAAATGAAATTTCTTTGGGTATTGCCAAGATTGGGCACTGTGTAATGGTATTCGCGATCTGTATGGTATTACTGCCCATAAACAGTTCCTTGGCTCCTGTTTTTCCTTTATTGCCTAAAACAATGAGGTCAATTTTGTAATCCACCAATGTTTTTGAAATTAAAGTAGACAGACTTCCTTTGCTTGAAATGGTTTTGAATAAATGCTTATCGTTAGCTGTGTCCAAAATAATTTTATGAACGGTTTTGGTCAGGTTTTCATTTGAGTTGGCTTCAAGCTTTTTTAATACTTTCTGATCTGTAAACAATGCATTTTTGGCACTGACCACAATGTCATCATATGCATTGACCAAGTAGAAAGTACATTGGTTTTCGGCAAAAATCTGTGTTGCATAATAAAGGGCATTATACGCTTCATTGGAGAAATCCGTTGCAACAAGTATATTTTTAATTTTCATAGCTTTTATTGTGGAATTACCAAGAATGGAACGGTTACATGAAAGCCTATTTTCTTAATGACAGGCTCAATGAACAAACGCTCAAAAAAGGTGTGTTTGTTCTGTATCATTACCAATAAATTTATTTTTTGTTTGATCTGAAATTCATTGATGGCAGCAATAACTTCATTACTGGGTACTTCATGAAAAAAGCCACTTTCGGATAACACCTTGGCAAGTTGTTCTTTATTTTTTTCTTGTATCGTATTTAATTCATCGCCTGTGTAAACATGTATAACATTTACCTGAGAGATATGAGAATGAGTAATTTTTAGTAGTTGTTCCAAACTGTTCTTGTCTAGCCATACCTCAAAATCATTTGGGAACAGTATCTGTTCTGGAGCTTCATATTCAAAGCCAGAAGGGATGATCAAAACTGGGCATTTTGCATTTTTAATGACATGTACGGTATTTGTGCCCAATAATATTTCCTTAGCTCCAGAAGCACCTTGCGTACCCATGACAATGATATCTATTTTTTCTGCCTCTACGGTTCTAGTAATTTCGCTAGAAAGTACATTAAGAGCAGAATGGGTGATAAAAGTGTGCAAGGGATTATTAAATTCTTTTTCTAGTGTATTTTTTAGTGCTTCAAGATTATCCTGTGAGTTCTGTTGCACAATATCTCCAAGACCAATTTGTGCTGGACTCCCCATTAAATATTCTGTATGATATACCGGTGGCATGTAACTGTTCAATAGAAAAAATGTGCATTTAAGATCTTTGTATAATGTTAGGGCATACCGTATAGCGGTCAATGCGTTTTCAGAAAAATCTGTAGGTAGTAAAATACGTGTCATAATACTATAATTTAATAGAATAAAGTTACCTTCATTAGGTAGATTATAGTATGATATTCGTCAGTATTGAAAAGTATTTAATTGGTTATTATATAGTATAAAAGTAGTGTGTAATGAGAAAACTTTTTAAAAAGACCATAGCCTCGGAAAATCCCACATTGGTGTATTTTTTTGCATCTTGGTGTGTGCCCTGTAAACTTATGAGGCCAACAGTGGAGAAAATAGTAGAAGAAGGGGCAACAGCGATCAATAGTCTTGAAATAGACGTAGAGCTAGAAAAGGCAATTGTAAAAAAATATAAAATTAAGGGTGTACCTACCTTGGTATTGTTCAAGAACGGTTTACCCATGTGGAGGCATACAGGTGTTATGCCCATTGAGGATATTAGATTGGCAATAAATGAACATCGTTAAAGTACTTTTTTGCTATAAAACCTTCTTTGTTATTCATGTATAACCAGAAATGGTACTTTGGTATGGTAACTAATTTTTTCAACTGTTGGCCTAAAAAGAATTCGTTCTAGAAAATTAAGATTTTTTGCCACCATGATTACCATATCAAGATTTCTGCTCTCGGTAAAACATTGTACGGATTCGTCTATGTTTTTTCCTGTGATATTATGATAGGTACAAACATGATCCTTAAAATAATCTAATATGAAATTTTTGACCTTAGTTTGATTTTGGCTCAACTCTTCATTTGTGCCAGAAATATAAAGTAAGCGTAAGGCAGATCTTTTTAGAAGAATTATATCTTTTATCGTTTCCAAGACTTTGATATCGTATGCGATATTTAAATCTGAGGGAAAACCAATTTCCTGAATATTTTCATAACATGCATTTTCAGGTACAGCCATTACATTGCAGGGAACTTTGGTAATAACATTACCGGTGTTACTACCTATGGATACTGATTTAAGTCCCGTAGCACCCTTTGTGCCCATAATTATTAAATCGATATTTTTATTGATCACCAAAGTCTTTAGTTCATTAATGAGAAAACCATATATAGCCTGAACTTTAAAATTATGTTTTGCATTTAATGGAAGTTTTTCAATTCTCTTTAATAGATGCTGTAGCTTTTCTTTAGGCTCCGCAAGTATGGTTTCTTCTAAAATATCTGGTGAAACATATAATGCGGCTTCTCCACTAGAATTGGTATTTATAGCGTTGATGTGCACAATATGAAAGGTACATTGCGTTTTTTTGAAGAATGTAATTCCGTATAATAAAGCGTTCCAGGCATTATCGGAGAAATCGGTAGGGATTAATATGTTTTTCATGGTGACCGTTTAATTTTGACTAATTAGTATCGGGGCAAAAACAAAACCGGAATTTTAGAATGAAATGCAATTTTGTTGACAACCGGTTCTCCTATAACTTTCTCCCAAAATGTATGTTGATGTCTAATTAAGCTAAGAATTGCCGCAGTATTGTTACCTACATATTCATCAATACTTGTAGATATGTTTATGGCGAACGGTATGTTACTGAATTTATATTTTTGACCGGTGAGTCTTTCTCTAAGTACATCTTTATGTAACTCTTGATTGTCGTTTAAATTAAACTCCAAAGCAACATGTACAATTTCAATAGAAGCTTTCCATATTTTAGAAAGTTCTAGAATAGGCTCTAATACACTTTTCTTATAGGGTGAACTATAATCCGTAGCAAAGATTACTTGGGTCAAGTTTTGAAAATTATGTCCGGTAGGTACTGTTAGAATAGGAATGTTCTTGATATGCTTTAAGACTTTTACGGTGTTGCTTCCCAAGAAAACCTCTTTGGCACCAGTAGCACCTTGTGTACCCATTATTAAAAAATCTATATCATTTTTATGGATAACGTTCTCTACTGCGGTTTCTAAGTTTCCCGGTTTTGACAACGTCCTAAATTGATGCTTTGGGTTTTTATGGTTTGTTTTTAAATAGGATAGTACTTCTTCTAATTCTTGAACCGAGTATTTTGAAAGAGAATCATATATTGCTCCAAGTCGTTGCTGACTTTTAGCACCCATAAGATTTAAAGGGGTAGGTTCATAAGCATGAAGTAAATAGAAGTGGCATTCGACTTCTGCATATATTTTCAATGCGGTAAAAATGGCGTTCCATGCATTATCAGAGAAATCTGTAGTAATCAATATATTTTTCATAGCGATATAATTTTAATTAGCGGGGTAGATTTTGCATGACCAAAAACGGAATGGTTGGTGAAAGACCAATTTCATCAATAGTAGATTTATACAGCATATCTTCCAGAAAGGAGTGTCTTGAATTTACCATGACCAAAAGGTCCATATTATGATCGGTAATATAAGTTGAGATGGCTTTGGCTCTATTTTCTAAACCTTTGGTCACAAATGATAACCTGGCGTGAGGTAGAGATTCTTCCAAGAATTTTTTATTGTCCAACTGCCTATGGCTTAAATCAACAAAATCAGAAATATATAAACTATGAACTTCAGCCTTAAACTCTCCCGCTAAAATATCCAGTAGCTTCAATTCTCTTCGTTTGTAGGGTATCATGTAATTGCTGGGGAAAAGTATTTTTTTAGGTTGAGTATAGTCATATTGGTCAGGGACTGCCAAAACAGGGCATTTTACATATTTAAAAACTTGTACGGTATTGCTGCCAAAGGTTATTTTAGAGTTGGCGGTTTTACCTTTGGTACCCATTATGATAAGATCAATATTTTTTAGATCGGCAAAGTTGTTCAAGGCATCTACCAAAGATTCAAAAGCGGGTACTGCTTCATATTTATGTAAAGGGTTATGCGTTTTAGTTTGGGTTTCGGTAACAAGTTTGTTCAGTTTATTTTCAGAATCATCAGCAATAATCTTCTTCTGTTTCTCAAATGTTTCTGCATCTACCTTATGATAAGGTCCGTAAACTTCATCGGCATACGCATGTAAAAAGTAAAAATTTGCGCGTTCGCATTTAAATACATTCAATGCATACGAGATGGCGTGATCGGCATTGTTAGAAAAGTCAGTGGGTATGAGAATATTTTTCATAATTTATCTAATTGATATTTTAAATGTAAAATCAACAAAGAAGAATACCTATGATAAATATCAGTAGTACTATGTTTTGTAATGATAATGATATGCCATTTTTGATTAAAATGGGTACTTTTGATTGTAAAACCAGTAAATATGACCATTCATAATTTAGGAGACCAAAATTCAGTTCTTAATCAGTTTATTTCGGAAATACGCGATGTACAGATTCAAAAAGATCCCATGCGATTTCGTAGAAATATAGAGCGAATAGGAGAGGTGCTAGGTTATGAGTTCAGTAAAGAGTTGCTTTACAGCCCTAAAGATATAGAAACTCCGCTTGGTAATAAATCAATGCATTTAAGTCAAGATCAAGTTGTTATATGTTCTATTTTAAGAGCAGGTTTACCATTGCACCAAGGGCTTTTAAATTATTTTGATGCGGCTGAAAACGCGTTTATATCTGCCTACCGTAAACATGAAAACGGCGAAGATGAGTTTGAAGTCGTGGTCGACTATTTTGCGGCACCATCTCTAGAAGGTAAGGTATTGGTGTTAACAGACCCTATGTTAGCTACCGGTAGAACGTTGGAAAATGTGTTAAAGGGTTTAAAGGACCATGGCACACCCAAACAAATTCATATTGTTTCTGTTATTGGCTCGCAACAGGGTATTGAGTTTGTACAAAGCGTTTTCCCGGCACAGACGCATTTATGGATTGCGGCAGTAGATCCGGAATTGAATGCACGGGGCTATATAATGCCAGGTATAGGAGATGCCGGTGATTTGGCTTACGGACCTAAAATAGAGGTATAACCTTTATTGGCGTTCGTGTTAAATTTAGCGTTTACTTCTTAACTTTCCGGTCAGTTCATTAATATTGATACGAAATACGATCGGCGCTTCTTCGGCATCAATTTTTGCAGAAAACTCACTTATATATTTTGGGTGCTCACCGTAAATGGTTGCTATTAATTTTTTAACGCCATCAGAAAATTCATGTAGCATATGTTTGGCATCAATTCTAGAGAGCTCCTCAAAGATACCCTTAACTAAAACGGACTTCCAATTGGCTATGGAAGCTATTTCATCAACTCCCAAGCAAACCTTGGTATTCTTTCGCATTTCTTGAATTTTGTGTCCCCCGCTAGAATAGCAGGTAATGGAATGCGTGTCAGAATCGTAGTAAAATGTAGTAGGCACAATGAATGGGTATCCTCCTGAAAGGTAGGAAAGCCTGCCAATGTAGTTTTGTCCTAATAACGCCTTACATTCTTCTAGATTCATATTTCTTCTCATGACCAATTGTTGATTGTTGATACTATAAAAGTATATATCATTAATTTAGTGGCACATGATATTGGTCAGTATTAGAAAATTACTTTGACAACGAATTCTAGATAATACCCAACGAATACTAAAAGCCACCCTTTTTAGCGATTGTTCACTGTTAGATTTGACACCAAATAATAATCTAATACAACGATCATGAAACTACTTTACACCTTTTTACTGTGCACAATCTGCTTTGCAGGTTTTTCCCAAGATACTGAAAGTCCGTATTTATTGGTCTCTACCAAGAACGCCTTTATACCTTTAAAATCTTCCATAACAGAAGCAAATATAGCGGGTACCATTGCCCATGTCCGCGTTACACAAGTATATCAAAACAAAGGAGCCGAACCTATAGAAGCCAAGTACGTGTTTCCGCTATCTACACAGGCAGCGGTTCATAAAATGCATATGATAGTTAATGACCGACTTGTAGTTGCCAAAATTTTTGAAAAGCAAGAAGCTAAAAAAGTATACGATACCGCCATTGAAGAAGGTAAGCGTGCTGCAAAGTTAGAGCAACATAGACCCAATGTATTTCAAATGAATGTGGGCAATATTATGCCTGGCGATGAAATTACGATCGACATTTATTATACCGAAATGTTGGTGCCTGTAAATGGCGAATATCAGTTCGTAGCACCTGCCGTAGTGGGTCCACGATTTACTGGGGAAAGTACTGAAGCAGAAGGTAGTTTTGCAATGCCATACACAGCAAAAGGTATTGCAGATAGTTTTGATTTCGATATTTCGGTTAGGCTAAACGCAGGTATGGTCATTCAGCATGTCAATAGTGCATCACACGAAATTACAGTGGATTATCCTGATGCGAAAACAGCTGAGATTGTACTATCCGAAGAAAATAAAAATCCGTCGAACAGAGATTTTATCTTGAAATACAATTTTAGGGGCAATCAAATACAAACCGGATTATTGCTATACGAAGGCGAAGAAGAAAACTTCTTTTCTTTTCAAATGGAACCTAACAAGAATGTGGTGTTAGACGATATTCCGTCACGTGAATATTTGTTTATCGTTGATGTATCGGGCTCTATGAACGGGTATCCTTTAGAAGTATCACGAACCTTAATGCGCAATCTTTTATGTGGATTACGAATGACGGATACGTTCAATGTTCAGCTATTTGCATCAAGTTCAACTATGTTTAGCGCTGTGCCTGTAGAAATCAACGAGCAGAATATAGAGGCGGCAATTCGGTTTTTATCAGAAGGTCAAGGCGGTGGTGGCACACAATTGTTAAGTGCGCTGCAAACAGCATATAAGGTGCCTAGAAAAGATATGAGCGTAGCAAGGTCTATGGTGGTCATTACCGATGGTTATGTTAGCGTTGAAAAAGAAGCCTTTGAACTTATACGTAACAATCTAGACCAAGCCAGTGTCTTCACTTTCGGTATCGGTTCTAGTGTAAATAGGTATTTAGTTGAAGGTATGGCAAAGGTTTCTAACAGCGAATCGTTCATTGCCACAACGTCTGAAGAAGCTGCAGAAGTGGCTAAAGACTTTGCAAATTATATAGCAACTCCATTATTGACACGAGTAAAGATTGAATCCAAAGGGTTTGATATGTACGACCTTGCCCAAAAGAGCATACCAGATGTATTTGCAGCAAGACCGGTTGTGGTTCACGGTAAATATAAGGGTAAGGCAGATGGGAAAATTATCGTCACCGGATATCAAGGTAAAAAACGTTTTAGACAAGTGTTTAACGTAACTGACGGACAATTAAGCAAGCAGAACAAAGCCTTGGGTTATTTGTGGGCTAGAAAGCGGATAGGGGAATTGGATGATTACAAGAAGCTATTTAATGAAGATGTGAAAGCTGAAGTGGTGGCACTAGGACTCAAATATAACTTGTTGACGAATTACACCTCTTTTGTAGCGGTTGATGAAGCCATAGTCAATAAAGATGGTACGCTGACGAAAGTAAAACAGCGCTTGCCAATGCCAGATAACGTAAACAATTCCGCCGTAGGAGCAGAAGCTGAAGTCAAAGAAACTAGCAAATTCAAACGCACGTTCAACATCATTTTTGAAGACGAGATAGCAAAGAATGTAAAAAGACAGTTAACGATGGAATTTAAAGTGATGTATGCCAAATTAGTTTCGGAATACTTGAAAAAGTATGAAAGTCTGCGTATAAAATTCAATGCTGAAGGCAAGGTTATACGTGTAGAAAAATTTGAGAATGGCAGCTGGACAGTTGATGAAAGTATGCTGTTGGATTTTGAAAAAATAAGTTTAAAATCCGTTAAAAAAGAAATCACATTAACATTGAAAAAATAGGTAGTTAGTTTTGGTTAGTTGGTTCTCCGAAAGGAGAAGAAAACCTGTAAGATGTCTGTCATTTTGCAGGTTTTTCTTCTGCGATACATTGAAGAATAAACATGTTGAAACTTGAATAAATACGGGCTGTTCAACGAATTCTAGATGAACAGCTACGAATACTAGAACACCCTTATAAAAGCCTTGTCTCCGTAGTAATTTAGTAGTGTAGAAAGAAAACAACTAAAATAATTATCATGAGAAAATTCATTTTTTTAACAATCATATTATGTGTTTTTACCGCTAATGCACAAGAGTTTAAACTAACCGATACCTATGATGTCACTAACCAAAGAACCGTTGGGCAAGAGGAAGAAGACACCTGGGCGGTAGATGTCATTGAAACCAAAAATCCAGAGAAGACTATTGCCACCTTGAATATTGCAGATTTTGGTTTTTTAGATGAAATGAGAATCTCGGTTTTGGAAGAACCGGCATTAGAAGGAATCACAGAAATTTTGAAAATCACCCTTGAGTATAATGCATGTTGTTCCAGTACAAAAGAGTTCTATTATTTGCTTGGTGAAGATGGGGTCATTGCCCTGCCAAGTATAAAAAATGAGTATGCTTACGAACCTATTTCAGACATACATTACATATTTCCTAACCAGTCATTTGGCAAGGAAGGAACTATTCTAAGAGCCGCATTACAATACACGGAAACATATACGATCAAAGACATAAAAGTGCTAAGAAGCATTGCTTGGAACGATGATGACTTTGATACAGAAGATGCTATAACAGCAATTAATTAGTAATAACCCTTAAAATTTAAAATCATGAAAAATGTAAAGAAAAGTGTCCTGTTCATTTGCTTATTTGTAGTTGCAAATTTATTTGCGCAAAGTGTAGAACAAGTAGAGTTTGAAGTTATGGATAAAGAAATTCCTGCCGAAGAATTAACCTATGAGTATTTATTGGCACACAAGGTATTTTTACGAGAAAAGCCATCTGTACGTAGTAAAAAAGTAACCTTGTTAAATATTGGTACTAAAATGGTGTTGTGGGAAAAGAGTCTGTATGCCAAGGAAATAGACGGTATCAAAAGCCATTGGTATAGAGTAACCACAGGAGACCAGACCGGATGGGTGTGGGGCGGAATGATAGCGCAGAAATCCTTTGGTAGTATTGCGGACAACCAGGTGAAGTTTGTGTACGGTTATGAAAGCAGTACAACGAACGAAGCAGGTATTACGGAGGTAAAGTACCAATTACGTGCCTTTAAATACGGTCAACAATTAGATAAAATAGTGTTAGATAGTTTGTCTGCTATACCGGCTCATATTGAAAACCATGGTAGTCTTGGTTTGTTCAATGTAGAAGATGTGATTACAGTAGATTTAGCCGATGCGGATACCGGTTACCAAGTAGGTAAAAGCTATGTATTTTGGAACAATGGCAGATTTAAGAAAGTAGCGAGTTTAATTGACTATGCAGATAGCAATTATTTAAAAACGGAACATTTTGTTTTTCCTTCGGATATGCAAGGAGTTAAGAGTACCATTTTGTTGAAAACAACGATTACAAAGAACATAAAATCCTTGGATGATGCTTTGGCTCAAAATAATGTAGAATTTATTACCACGCCGTATATATGGAACGGATCTAAGCTGATAAAAAAGCAAGAAAACCGTGAAATAGAAGACAATGCCGTAGTAAGTATAGACTTTTAAAATAAAGCAATAATGAACAAGTGTTTTATTATCGTATTGGTGAGTGTGCTAATGCTTGGTGGCAAGAAGCCGTTTTCGCAGCAGTCGGAAACGGCACTTGCTTTGCCAAATACGAGCATTCAAGAATCTATCGTATTTATCGCTGGTTTTGATGAGAGTGACAATACCTATTATAGCAATGCAAAACAGTATTTTCAAAAACAGGGAATGCCTATTGTAGAGGGTTTGCATACCATTAGTGAGATAATCGCCTACATCAACAATGCAGGGGAAAACCAAGTTCGGTTTAAAGAAATTCACATAGTAAGCCATAGCAATGCCTGGTTAGGAATGTCCATGAGAATTAAGGAAAATGGCGAACGCATTACCGTAAAGAGTTTAGAACATGCAGTTAAGGAGTATAACATAGAAAGCATTTGCAAAGAATATACGGGCAATACCAAGATTATTTTTCATTCATGTGGATTGGGAGAAAACAAAGCATTATTAACAGAATTGAAGCATATTTTTAAGGCAGACCAAGTAATTGCATCGCCCTATTTTAATGTATTTGGCGGTAAATATGCAGAACATTACCTGGCAAAACCTTACTATGGGTATTACCCAACGGCAGAGTCTAAAGGACCAGCATTTCTATCCCAAGAATTTAGAGAAAACTACCCAGATGTACATATAGATTGGTTAACTGCTTTTACCACTAGACAGGAGTCTTCATTTGGTGAGGCTTATAGTTTTAAATTTAATATTCCGGTTGAATGGGAATTTACTTTTGACAACAGCAACGATATGCCTAAATTGGCAGATAAGGAAGCTATCATGGATTGGGTTTCAGAATCCCCAGAAATGGCGGAGGTATTGTTTGCCTTGCAAATTCCGATAGAAAAATTTCGTTGGAGAAGTACGGTAAATGGCAATACGCTAGTTATAAAAGGAAAAACTACGGTACTGTGCGTATTGGCACCTATTTTGCAGTCTAATGGTGCTAATGAGTACAAAAATGTGTCGGTAGAAGACCGTTCGCTTTATCAAATATTATAGTAGCATTGGCGTTAGTTTAATACGTAAAAGAAATCCGTTTTTTGAATCTGATTATTAAATACTTCTTGATTGTTTGCTGTTGTTTTGGTACAATACAATTATTTGCGCAAAACAGTCAGCTACGGTCATATACCATTGCAGATGGTTTACCGCAATCACAGGTATATGATATTATACAAGATGATATGGGCTACTTGTGGCTAGGGACTCAAGGTGGCGGACTGGCAAATTTTGATGGAGAAATTTTTGAAGTATGGAATGAAAGTGATGGCTTGCTTTCCAATTATATTGATGCACTTTACACCGTTAACGACTCCTTGTTTATTGGAACAAAAAAGGGACTTTCCATAAAGGTAAAAAACAACTTTGTTAATCTAGAAGCTCCGCAAATACTTCAATTGTTTCCAGTTGATGGTCAGTTATTTTTAGCGACTAAAAATGGACTCTATACCTACAGCAAAAATAAGCTGGTAAGCAAGGTTAATTTCAATTCAGAAATTGACAATAGTGAAATCAATTCGGTTTTTTTTGATGGAAATTATTACTGGCTTGCGACCAACAAAGCTTTGTGGAAGTTAAAAGAATTGGGTAACAATGCTACCGAAATTATAAAAGTTGAGAAGAATAATTTTAAGTCGGTCATAGCACATAACAATCATATTATTGCAGCAACTTTTGATGACGGTGTCTTTATAATCGATAAGGCTACAACCGATAATCGTTTTTTAATGCCAGAGCCCTCACGTATAAATTCCATGTCAATTCAAAATGAAGATGAGTTATGGATAACTACAGATAATGAGGGAGTTACCATTGTGGAAACCACAACATTTTCAGAAATAAAAAGATTGAATACTGCCAGTGGTTTGGCAACACCGCACATAAGAAAGGTCATAAATGATGAAAATGGCAATATTTGGATTGCAACATCGGGTGGCGGATTCTACAAGTATTTTCAGAACAATTTTAAACATTATAATCAAGGAACAGGCTTAAAGGGCAATCGCATTTATGCGGTACATAACGCTCCGGACGGATTATGGTTTTCCACTTCGGAAAAAGGCTTGGCAAAAATTTATTCCGAAGGCATTCACCCATTACCAAACGAGAGTACTTTTTTTGATGTAAAAATCAAGACCATTACTAGTGATGCCAAAGGCAATATTTGGGCAGGGTCAGATAATAGAGGTTTGCTTTTAAGAGAGACCAAGATGGTTGACAGTTTGGTGTTTTCATCGAGCGAAAATTACCTCATACAAATGGATACCGTTTCGGTAGAGCGCACGGCAAATCATATCATTGATGAAAGCAAAGGATTTCCTTCCGACTGGATTAGAACCGTAATTGCAGACGATGATTACATATGGGCGGCAACCTATGCCCATGGTATAGTGAAATTCAACTATTATTCCGATAAAGACAGTCTGGTCATTGGCAAAACCTTTTCTAGTAGAGATGGTATTACAGATATGCTCATTAAAAGCATGGTAAAAGCTGCCGATGGTAAACTATATTATGCAACCCAAAAGGGGTATTTGGGGTATATAGAAAATAATAAGGTGACAACTGTAGAAACAGGCTTGGAAGAACAAACTGCAATCGGTTCCATTTTGTTTCGTGATGATACTATATTCTTGGGAACTTCAGGTAAGGGAATTTGGTATGCCAACAGTTCGAATCCGGTAAATTTTCAGCAGCTAAAGGGTAGTAAACGCTTATCGTCCAATAACATATATCAGCTTATTTTTGATGACCAAGGCAACCTGTGGGTAGGTTCTGAACGCGGTGTAGATAAAATTGAACTTAGTGCAACGAACGAAATTGTAGATATCTATCATTTTGGTAGAAACGACGGATTCTTAGGTATAGAAACCTGCTTAAATGCGGTCGATAAAGATGAGGAAGGCAATTTGTGGTTTGGTGCTATTTATGGGTTGACCAAGCATATCCCTAGCGAAAGTAAGAAAACAGCGGCTGCACCAAAAGTATATTTTACGGGAGTAGAAGAGCGGTATAAAAGCATTGATTCCTTGATTTTAAAAGATTGGACGAATACGACCAAGGTATTACAGTTAACTCCCGATCAAACACAGTTAGGTTTTTCCTTTAGAACGGTAGATGTTGACCACCCAAACGAAGTAGCGTATAGAACTCGGTTAGATGATAATGAATGGAGCCCTTGGGTAAAGGAGAACAAGCAGAATTTTGCAGGTTTGGCGTATGGCGCACATACTTTTTCGGTACAATCCAGAAATTACAGATGGCAAGAAAGTGAACCTATAGCATTCCGTTTTTTCATTGATAGTCCGCTATACCAAAAAGACTGGTTTCAATGGTCGGTTTTGGCATTGGCGGTGGTACTGTTATTAGGTTTTGGTTGGTGGTATATACGTAAGATAAAATCAAAAAATAGGGCGGAACAGGAACGCTTGAAAACACAAAACTATTTGTTGACCCTAGAGCAAAAAGCGCTACAGTTACAAATGAATCCGCATTTCATTTTTAATGTTTTAAATGGTGTAAAGGCAATGGCAGGCACCAAACCAGAGAAGATGGATGCTACCATTAATAGTTTTGCCATACTGTTACGGGAAACACTACAAAATTCAAGAAAAGAGCATATCGGTCTAGACCAAGAAATAAAAGCGTTAAAACATTACATACATGTAGAGCAGTTAATGGCGCAAAAGCCTTTTGAATACGCGATGAAAGTTAAAACCACTCCCGATGCCGAAGAGATATTGATACCGCCCATGCTTATTCAGCCGTTTGTGGAGAATGCCATACGACACGGAATATTAAAAGGCGAAAAGGAAGGGAAATTGGAAATAGGTTTCACGACTTCAAAAACCCATTTGCATTGTAGTATTATTGATAACGGATTGGGTATTTTTAAATCGCAGAACGAAAAGCCAAAAACGGACCATCAATCAATGGCATTGACCGTTACCAAAGAAAGATTGGAATCCATTGCAGGTAAAAACACCTTGCATATCAGTGAAATAAAAAATGTAGATGGTAGCATTGAAGGTACCAAGATTGCCTTTAAAATACCATTACTAACAGATTATTAAACACCTATGCATACAGCGATAATAGTAGAAGATATGATTGACGCCTTAACCCTTTTAAAAAGGGATATTGAGACGCAGCACCCAGAAATTGAAATTATCGCCACGGCGCAGAGTGTAGTGGTAGCTGCCAAAGTACTGCGTAAAAATCAGCCCGATATTCTGTTTTTAGATATTATGTTAGGTGACGGTACAGGCTTTGATATTCTAGAAATTTTCCCCGACTTAAAATCGAAGATCATATTTGTAACCGCGAGTGATGAGTTTGCTATACGTGCCTTTAAATTTGCTGCAATCGACTATGTGTTAAAACCCTATTCTAACGAAGATTTAAGTTTGGCAATTGCAAGGGCAAAAGAGCAGTTACAGCCTAACAAAGAGCGTTTACAGATTTTAAAGGAGACCATTTCTGCGCCAGAGAAAAAACCTAATAAGATATCGTTACATACACTAGACCAAATTATCATTGTCAGTCTAGACGATATCATTCGGTGTGAATCCGATAGTAATAACACCATTTTTTACCTTCAAGATAAACGCAAGATATTTGTAACAAAGACCCTAAAATACTTTGCCGATTTATTAAGTAGTCACGATTTTGTTCGTGTACACCAAAGTCACTTGGTCAATCTGCAATGCATCAGCGCCTATATCAAAACAGATGGCGGTTATTTAATGTTGAAGAATGGAGAAAACGTACCTGTATCTGTCCGCAAAAAAACCGAGATTATTGAGATTTTAGATAAGATGCATAGGTAGCTGAAATTTTGAACTGTTAAAAACTAATATGGAAAAAAATCAAAGGGAAGTGTATTTTAAAATGGTTAACACCAATATTTCTAAATATGGATATCACACAACATATGTTATGGAGGAAATTGGATTTACTCCTTTTGGTTATTCAACTGGGATTTACGAGAATTTTAATATACCAGAACTGATTATATCAGGACTACCTAATGGTTTAACAACAACTTTGGTTCGTAATTACGCAAATAAATATAAAGACGGAACCGTACCATTAAATAGGAAAATAGTTGGGTTAATTGATAACTTTCCAGTTTATTTTGTTGAAGTTTCAAATGAGGTTTTGACTGAATATGTTTTAAGTTCAATTAAACATTATGATAAAAGAGACTATAAATATTTACAATTAATCTTTCCTGATTTAAAAGGTAATTTTCCAAATGAAAAGAATTACGAATATGATCAGAAGATATTTTAAAAGTAAAACTAATTTTACCTTATCAATAAATAGCTTCTCATTTTAGTTATATCGGCTAGAACCATTGCTTATTAAATTTATATTAATCATTTTAAAAATTTAATCGGGACTACCCTTCCTTGATTTTTCAATTCATCCTTCCGAAGTACAAAAAATCATCACCCCATTTTTATATAATTCTCAAAAGCGGCATTAAAAGTTATATTTTATGTTAAGGTTAACATAATTGTATCTAAAGCCTAACTATTTTTAGGGAGCACGAATAATTCAGTTAAAGATATTTCTAGCTCAATCGCAAGAAGAACTCAATAAGGTAGTTCAATTTTCATATGATTAAATTAGAAATAGTTGTTTTCTCAAAGAACAACACTAACAACATTGAAACACTATAAAACTAACACATGAAAAGAAGAGATTTTGTACAGTACGCCGGGTTGGGTGCCGGAGCATTGATGATGCCATCATTATTGCTAGGTAACGACATCCCTACAGAGGCTTTACTGGAACCAGGTATGGATGCCTTGGTGAAAAAACGAATGGCAGATGTTGCCTTAAATACAGCCAAATCATTGGGTGCTACCTATGCAGATGCCCGTATTGGCAGGTATTTAAATCAGTATGTATTCACTAGGGAAGACAAAGTTCAAAACGTGGTCAACACAGAATCTTTCGGTATAGGTATACGTGTAATCGCTAACGGTACATGGGGTTTTGCCTCTACCAATAGTGTTACCGAAGATGGTATTAAAAAAGCGACGGAGCAGGCAGTTGCCATAGCAAAAGCTAACTCTAAAATTCAAAAAGAACCGGTGAAGTTGGCTCCCGTAAACGCATACGGAGAGGTGTCTTGGAAGACACCGATCAAAAAGGATTTTAAGGAAGTTCCGGTTTCGGATAAGGTAGATCTTTTGCTAAGTGCAAATGCCGCTGCTTTGGATAACGGAGCAAACTTTGTGAACTCTGCCTTATTTATGGTCAACGAACAAAAGTACTTTGCTTCAACGGACGGCTCTTATATTGATCAGGATATTCACCGCTTGTGGCCAACACTACGAGTAACTGCTGTAGACAAGGCTGCCGGTACTTTTAAGACTAGGGAGAATATGAGTGCTCCCGTAGGTATGGGCTATGAGTATTTAGACGGATTGGAATCTGAGAAAATTGATGGTCCTGCTGGATTGCGTTTATATAGGAACAGCTATGACATGGTAGAAGATGCCACTATCGCAGCAAAACAGGCAAGAGAAAAACTTACGGCAAAATCTGTTGATGCCGGTAAGTACGATTTGGTCTTAGAGCCTAATCACCTAGGTTTAACTATTCATGAGTCTGTGGGTCACCCATTGGAATTGGATCGTGTATTAGGTTACGAAGCCAACTACGCAGGTACAAGTTTTGCCTCATTGGATAAATTAAAATCAGGCAACTTTAAATATGGTAGCGACATTGTAAATCTTGTTGCGGACAAGACCCAAGTGGGTTCTTTAGGCGCTGTGGGTTATGATGATGAAGGTGTGAAAGCTAAAAAGTGGGATTTGGTACGAAACGGCGTATTGACAAATTTCCAAGCCATACGTGACCAAGCACATATGATCGGTGAAGAGGAATCTCACGGTTGTTGCTATGCACAAAGTTGGGACGATGTTCAGTTTCAGCGTATGCCAAACGTATCATTAGAACCAGGTAAAGAAAAGTACTCTATTGCCGAAATGATAAAGGACGTTGAAAAAGGTATTTATATTGCTGGTAGAGGTTCTTACTCTATTGATCAGCAACGTTATAATTTCCAGTTTGGTGGTACTGTTTTTTACGAGATTAAAAATGGTGAAATTGTAGGTATGTTAGAAGATGTAGCCTACCAAAGTAACACCCAAGAATTTTGGAATTCATGTGTTAAGATTTGCGATAAGGATGATTACCGTTTGTTCGGTACGTTCTTCGATGGTAAAGGGCAGCCTTCTCAGGTGAGCGCTGTATCTCATGGTAGTTCTACTGCCAGGTTCAATGATGTAAACGTAATTAACACAGGTAGAAACATTTAATTGTTTCACTCTAAAAAGAACAACAATGGCAATTTATACAAAAGAAGAAGCAAGAAAAATATTGGAGAAGGCATTGAGCTTTTCCAAAGCCGATACCTGCGAGATTAATTTAAGCGGGTATAATAGTGGTAATATAAGATATGCAAGAAATACAGTATCTACATCGGGATACAGTTCTAACCAAAGCCTGGCGGTACAGTCTAGCTTCGGTAAAAAATCAGGTACGGCAACTATTGATGAGTTCGATGATGCATCATTGGAAAAAGTAGTGAGAAGGGCTGAGGAGTTGGCACAACTTTCTCCTGAGAATCCGGAGTTTATGGAACCTTTAGGTCCACAGATTTATGATGAATCGATAACATATAGCGAGTCAACAGCAAACATAACGCCGGAGTATAGAGCAGAAGTAGCCAGCAGCAGTATTGTACCTGCGGCAGCAAAAGATGTTACCGCAGCAGGATTTTTAAATGATTCGGCAGGTTTTAGTGCTATGATTAATTCTAAAGGATTATTCGCTTACAATCAATCTACAGATTTAGAGTTTACGGTAACTATGCGTACCAATGACGGTACCGGTTCTGGTTGGGTATCAAGAGATTTTAACGATGTAAATAAGTTTGATGCAGAAGAAGCAGCAAAGACAGCAATCGATAAAGCAGTACTTTCAAGAGAGGCGAAAGCAATAGAGCCAGGTAAATACACGGTAATATTAGAGCCAGCTGCCTCGGCAGATTTGTTACGTAACATGTTCCGTTCTTTAAACGCGCGTTCTGCAGATGAAGGAAGAAGCTTTATGTCCGCTCCTGAAGGTAAAAATAAGATTGGGGAGAAAATAGTGGATGAGCGCGTTAATATTTATTCAGACCCATTGCATCCAGAAGTACCTACAGCTACTTGGAACGGAGAGGGGCAACCTATAAAAAAGACAAGTTGGATTGAAAACGGAGTGGTGAAGAACTTAGCGTATGACCGTTTTTGGGCAAAGGAAAAAGGCGTGGAGCCAGTTCCTTTTCCGTCAAACGCAATTATGGCTGGTGGCGATGCCAGTTTAGAGGATTTGATCAAGAGTACTAAAAAAGGAATATTGGTAACACGTTTATGGTATATACGTAGCGTAGATCCACAGACCTTGTTATATACGGGACTAACTAGAGACGGAACGTTCTATATCGAAAACGGTGAAATTAAATATCCTGTAAAAAACTTCAGGTTTAATGAGAGTCCGATCATCATGCTGAACAATCTAGAAACTCTTGGAAAGCAAGTACGTATCAACGGTAATTTAATACCGTATATGAAGGTGCGCGACTTTACGTTTACCAGTCTTTCAGATGCGGTGTAAGGCATCATAAAGCACTATAAACTGGTTGATTGTGACATTTACATCAGCCAGTTTTCTTTTTTCAAGCGGAATAAAAACACTAATTACTTGCCCTTGAGCAACGAATTTTTCTTTACGAGATTACAGTATGAATCCGGCGATTGGGATGTGGATCAGCGCATGCCATCCAATCTGTTGAACTCATTGGTGGAGTACACCACTTTGAAAGTAGATACGCAAGAGAAGATAATCACTTTGGCAAGCGATGATATTTTTAAGAGTCCGTTTTGTTATATCTCAGGTCATAAGTTGGTAGAGTTTACCAAGAAGGAAAAAGAGAATTTTGAGAAGTATGTGCGCAACGGAGGCTTTGTTTTTGCCGATGACTGCAATCACGATATAGACGGCTTGTTCGCAAAATCCTTTGAGCGGCAAATGGAAGAAATATTTGGTCCGTCCGAATTAAAAAAAATACCCAACGACCATGAAATCTATACCATATTCTTTGATTTTGAAAATGGTCCGCCCACCACATCACAAGAGCTGAACGGCTGGGGCGATGATCTGGTGCACGATTATTTAAAGGCAATAGTCATCAATGGAAGAATAGGAGTGCTATACAGTAATAAGGATTACGGTTGCGAGTGGGATTATGATTTTAGAAACAAACGTTGGTACAAAATAGACAATACACGGTTTGGGGTCAACATTGTCATGTATGCCCTAACCTCATAAACATATTTTTGAATGGATAAAGAATTACAACGCATTGCAGATGAGGTAGAAATGCTTTCCGGTAAATTAAGTGCTTTAAAGCAAGAAATCGGGAAAGTGATTATTGGGCAAGAAGATACCGTATCGCAATTACTGATTACGTTTTTAGCCGGTGGTCATGCATTGTTAGAAGGGGTTCCCGGTTTGGCAAAAACACTAATGATCAGGACTTTGGCAAATGCCATCGATTTAAAGTTTAAAAGAATACAGTTTACGCCGGATCTAATGCCTTCGGATATTATTGGGACAGAGATTTTAGAAGAAGACCATACTACGGGTAAAAAGTTCTTTAAGTTCAATAAGGGTCCTATTTTCTCTAATATTATCCTAGCGGATGAAATTAACCGTACACCACCAAAAACACAAGCTGCATTGTTGGAAGCTATGCAGGAGTTTGAGGTAACTTACGGAGACAAAACCTATCCGTTAGATAAGCCATTTTTTATACTGGCTACACAAAACCCCATTGAACAATCAGGAACATTTGTTTTACCCGAAGCACAGCAAGACAGATTCTTGTTGTACATCAAAATAGGATATCCAACACAGCAAGATGAAGAAGCCATTTTAAAAGCGACAACGGGTACCTTTAAAAAGAAATTGAATCGAGTTATTTCGGGCGATGATATTGTGCGTTTGCAACAGTTGGTAAGAGAGGTATCCATCAGTGATGCGCTCATCAGTTTTGTGAGTGATATCATCAGGGCAACCCGCCCAGAAACTACGACCGATGCGTATGTAAAAGACTGGGTAGATTGGGGTGCAGGTCCGCGTGCAGGTCAAGCTATGATTTTAACGGCAAAGGCTAATGCCTTGTTAGAGGGTAGATTATCGGTAACATTAGATGATATAAAAGCAGTGGCATTGCCCGTACTTCGACATAGGGTTTTAGTGAATTTCAGGGCAGAAGCGGAAGGTATTACGTCTGATAAAGTGGCAACCCATTTACTGAGTGCCATTCAACTAAAAGGTAAATAATAACTCTGGATTATCGAGTTTATGGCAAAACAGGACTATCAAGATTTATTAAAACCAGAGGTCATCAATACGGTTGAGGGTCTTTCCTTAATATCGCGCATTGTGGTAGAAGGTTTTACGGCGGGTTTAAATAGAAGTGCCAGTGTGGGTCCTGGAATGGAATTTAGTCAGTACAGAGGTTACGAACCCGGTGATGATTTACGGCTGTTGGATTGGAAAATGTTGGCACGATCGGGCAGGTATTACATAAAACAGTCGGAAATTGAGAGTCAGGTAACCATTAAGTTTATTGTAGATACCAGTGCATCTATGTTGCACAAAGAAACCGAATTATCAAAGGTGGATTTTGTTCGCGTATTGGTAGCTACCTTAGCGTATTTGGCGCATAGGCAAGGTGATGCCGTGGGCTTATTCGCTTTAAATGAAAAAGATGCAATTAGCATATATCCTAAAGCAGATAAAAAGCATTACAACAGGTTGCTGTTAGAGTTGATTAAACTTTCAAACACTGGAAAGTGGCCAGCAGCCCATATTTCAAACAAACGCATACCGAACAGAGGAGGGAAGGAGCTGATTTTCTTCTTGACGGATATGTATGAAACCGGTGACGAGATTTCAAAATTTATAAAGGGATTAAAATCCGTTAAGAACGAGGTGGTGGTATTGCAAATTATGGGTGCTGCCGAAATTGATTTCAATTACGGTGCTAACATCACTTTTGAGGATTGGGAAACAGGGGCAAGAATAAAAGTAGATACGCAGCAGGCAAAAACCGAATATTTAAATGCTCTTGAAAACAGATTGAAAAGTATAAAAGAAGAATTGCTGTCTAACGGAATAGATCATCATGTATTTAGAATGGATGCACCTTTGGGTGAAGCACTTCAGTTATTTTTGAAACAACGAAAAAGAATCGGTTAGTATGTCATTTGCACATCCTTCATATCTATGGGCTTTATTGGGACTTCTGGTTCCCATAGCCATCCATTTATGGAGTAAAAAGGAAGCAAAGACCATTAAAATTGGTAGTGTACAATGGTTATCAGAATCGAAATCAAAACAATCTAGCAGTATTCAATTGAATGAATGGTGGTTGTTGGTATTACGCATGGGCATCATTTCCCTATTGGTATTGTTGATGGCAAAACCACAATGGCATTCAAAAGTGAGTACTACATCCCTGACCTATATTATTGAGCCAGAGCTGGTACAGTATACTGATTTTATGTCTCGCTTCAATGAAATAAGCGATGATCAAGAAATTAGACTGTTGCGCAAAGACTTACCGTTAAAGGAAAATAAACAGGCAATAGTTACTATAAATTCCATACCTGATTATTGGGCTTTGGCATCTGAAATGGATGTGCTGCAGACCGATAGTATTGTTGTCTTTACCAAGGGTTTTGCCAAAGGGTTAAAAGGAGCAAGACCAGAAACCAAGCATAAAATGCATTGGGTAGTCATTGATTCCGCATTAGCGAAAGAGACACCTTTCTTAGCCTATAAAAAGAAGAACGGTTTACAATTATTTTCCGGAAAGAGTAGTCCGTTTGACACCAAAGTCAGCAAAAAAAATATCAAGTTAGGCGATGAATTTACACTTAGCACTAATGGCGATAGCTTAGTAATTTCAGGAACGAACCCGGTAGAGAAAGTTCCTGTGTATGTTCAGAACCCCATTAAAATAGCTCTTTATTATTCCGATAGTTTACAGAAGGACAAATTGTATATAGAGGCAGCGTTAAAGGCGCTTTCCATTTATTTGGATAGGGAGATTCAGGTAGAATCTAGCTTAGATACGGAAGTAGAATCGAACAAAGAAGCAGATGCCATCATCTGGCTGAGTACAAAACCTGCCCCTAAAACGGCTAAAAAGTTACTAGTCTTTAAAGAGGATGCGCTATCGGTATCAATGATAATTGCCGGCGTAGCCGAGCATACATTCTATTTGACCAAACGCATAAACTCAGAGAACGCGGTTACGGAGCGATTAACAGAGCAATTGTTGCAAATGCTGGAAATCAATGGTGAAGTTGAAAAATTAGTAGCTGAGGTAGATCATCGTTCGGTAACTGCGGCTGAATTGGAAACCACTTATACACCTAGTAAAAAGAAGCAAAAACAATTGGCAAGTCAGCATGTGAATCCGTATTTATGGTTAATCCTTTTAGTATTGTTATTAGTAGAACGCTTTGTAGCATATAAACGCAAACAGTGATGGAGCAGGGCAAACTACACTTGGTAAAATTTCAAAAGCGATGGCAGTTGTTGTCATACGCCGAGGCTGTTCTGTATGCTTTGGGAATTGCCGTACTATGCTATTTTATTACTGAAACTGTTTGGTTTGGCTTGGTAACATTCATTATGAGTGTTTTACTTTTTGTCTTCAGGAAAAAGCCTTGGAAGCATAATTTGAACGCAACAAGTTCCTATATAGATGCCCACGTCTCAGAAGCATCATTCAGCACGGGGCTGCTGTTACAACCAGAAGACAGCTTATCCAATTTAGCCAGATTACAACGCTATAAGGTTTCGGAAGAACTCACCAAAAGATTGGGAGATATAAGTCCGCCAAACGCCCTGAAACAAGCATTTTTAGTCATGCTAGGTTGTATATTACTCGGCTTTATATTTCACAAGTTGGCTATATTTCCCGGGGTTGCTAACGAGCTAAACAATCCTAAAAATACCGAGCAAATTCAGTTCGTGGCAACGGATAGTGTACAAGTTAAAAGCAGTATTCCGGCAATTGAGAAGCAGGAAATACGGGTTATTTATCCATCGTACACAAGATTGGGGAGTAAGTCTACAGCAGACCCAAATATAAAGGCTGTTACCGGAGCTAAAATTCAATGGAAGTTACAATTTGATGCTGCAGTTGTAGCACCGGTATTAGATGTGATGGGCGAGTTAAAGCCTATGCAAAAATCAGAAACAGGTTATCAAGTGCAATTACCTCTAACAGCATCAGGTTTTTATAGTTTCAAATTTCAAAATGAAGAAGGAACAGAGTATACATCCGATTTGTTTTCATTGGAGGCAGTAGCGGATAATCCGCCCGAAATAGAGATTTTAGGATTGGAGCAATACACCTATTTTGATTTTTCCGATAAAAAATTGGTAGAACTGCAAAGTGCCATTACAGATGATTTTGGAATTGATGAAAGCTATATAATTGCAACGGTAAGTAAAGGCACGGGAGAGTCTGTAAAGTTTAGGGAAGAAAAATTGAATTTTAAGGAAGCCATTTCAAAAGGAACCAAATCTACACGAGCC
Organism: Maribacter huludaoensis; assembly: GCF_029350945.1. GTDB lineage: Bacteria > Bacteroidota > Bacteroidia > Flavobacteriales > Flavobacteriaceae > Maribacter > Maribacter huludaoensis. The sequence goes on from NZ_JARKMS010000004.1 coordinate 359,439, forward strand.
ACCAAAACACTAGATCTAAATGCCTTGAAAATGGAAGTAGGCGATGAGCTTTATTTTTATATAGAAGCCTTTGATGAAAAACAGCCGAAGCGTAATGTGGCACGTAGCGAAACGTATTTTGCAGTAATCAAAGATACCGTGGGAGAGCAATTTGGTGTAGAGGGAACTTTAGGCGTAGACCAAATGCCCGATTATTTTAGAAGTCAGCGACAATTGATTATGGACACCGAGAAATTAATAAAGGATAAACCCAGCATTTCAATTCAAGAATTTAAATCGAGAAGTAATGAATTGGGGTTTGATCAAAAAGCGCTGCGTTTAAAATACGGACAGTTTATGGGCGATGAATCTGAGATGGAAGAAGCACCTGCCGTGATCGAAAGTCATGAAGAAGGTGAAGACCATGATCATGCTGAAGATCAAGAAAATATACTAAAAGAATTTATGCATGACCATGATGGTGATAACGAGCATAACTTGGTAGAACAGCATGAGCACGAACATGAAGAAACAAGCGAAGAACCAGAAGACCCTTTACATGATTACCTGCATAATCATGATGATCCAGAAGAATCTACCTTGTTCGAAGAATCCTTAAAAACCAAATTAAGAAAGGCATTAAGTATCATGTGGGATGCCGAATTACATTTGCGATTGTATGAGCCAGAAAAGTCGTTGCCATTTCAATATGAGGCTTTAAAATATATTCAAGAAATTAAAAATAGTGCTCGTATTTATGTGCATCGCATAGGATTTGACCCACCACCGATTAAGGAGGAAAACCGACTTACTGGAAATATAAAGGACATTAAAAATTATAGTAAAAACGAAACAACTAGTGCAGATTTACCTTTTGAAGCCATTGAAAATGCAGTTAGCCGTATAGAACAGTTGGTACAAGGCGAACAGAAGTTTAAAGAGGATGATACTATACTTTTTACTGCTGCAGGCAATGAGCTGGCACAATTGGCAATAGAAAACCCGGGTAAATATTTACAGGTCTTGCAAGGGTTAAAAAGTATAGAGAATAACTCGGGAAGAACCCTTGAAAATTACCAATTTGTTCAAAAAGGATTGTTATTGGCTTTGCCAAGTACACCGCAGGTGCCCGGATCTGAAAAAGTGTACACAGACGAAATCAATTCACTATTTCTAAAACAATTGGAAGTGTATGATTGATGGAATTTCGTTTGTACAGAAAGAATTGCTACTACCTATTATTTCAGGTGGTGTATTGTTATTTGCTGCATTTATTTTTAAGGAATGGCAAACACGAAATAAGGGCAAGTTTACTTTAAATGCTATAGTTGCATTTATAACGCTGTTCGCCTTAATTTTAATTATTTTAGAACCTAGCAAAGAAGTAGAAATACAGCACAAGCAAGGACTACTTTTAACCGAAGGCTACCGAACGGCACAACAAGATAGTTTAGAATCTATTTATGAGGGAATTCAGGTATTGGAATATAACCACAAGCAATCGGTTCGTTGGGCTTTAGATTCGCTCACAAGTCTGCTTGTTATTGGCGATGGAGTAGCACCCTATGATTTTTATAAGTTCGATAGTATTCCAACAAGTTATTTAGCTAACGAAATTACATCAGGAATTACCAAGGTAAAGTTTAATGACCATCTTGTTTTAGGGGATGATTTAAAGCTAAACGGAACTTATGCTAAACCGAAGCCAGGTTCCATTTTAGTATTGCAAGATTCGCGAGGTAATGGTTTGGATTCTATACTTTTAAAAGACAAGAGTTCGCAAAATTTTTCCTTAAAAGCAGTCCCAAAAGTTAGTGGTGATTTTATTTTTAAATTATCCCAGAAAGATAATGTGGGTAAGGTGTTAGCATCGAATCCGCTACCAATTACAATTCGTAAAAAAGAACCTATTCGCGTATTGATAGTAAACACCTTTCCAACATTTGAAACAAAATACCTCAAGAATTTTTTAGCGGATCAGGGGTATGAAGTTACGGTTCGTAGTCAGTTGACAAAAGGAAAATTTAAGTTCGAGTATTTTAATACCAAAGCATCGCCAATTTATCAATTTACCGAGGAGAGCTTAAGTAAGTTCAATGTGGTTATTACAGATACCGAAACCTATTTCAATTTCGGAAAAACGGTAAAAAATCGCTTTGAACATAGCATACGTGAAAATGGATTAGGCTTGTTTATTCAACCAACTGAATTGCTGTTTAAACTTGGTAAAGCAATGCCATATTTTAGTTTTAAAAGCGATGGCGTAAATGAGGTGCAATTGCCCAATAGTACCGTCAACATAGAAAAATATCCATTTACATTTAATGAAACATTCGCTGTGAATGCAATAGATTCAAATGAACTTGGAAAATTATCGTATTACAAGCAATTGGGCTTGGGTAGAGTTGCAACCACAACATTGTTAAATAGTTATCAATTATTGTTGCAGGGAAAGGATCAAGCCTATAAAATCATTTGGACTCAAATTTTAGATAAAATCGTACAACGAAAAGAACAAGTGGTAGCATGGCAATCGCAGACGGAATTGCCAAAAGTGGGCGAGCCATATTCTTTTGTATTACGTACCGGTTTGGAAGATTTTCAGATAATAAATACTGAAGAAAAACGTATTCCATTGCTACAAGACGCAAACGTGTCTTTTAAATATTCAGGTACTACATATCCGAAGAAAGCAGGGTGGAATACTTTGGAAGTAGAGGGTGACAGTACAACTCAATTTTCCTATTACGTTTACGATGCCGATGATTGGAAATCTTTAAGTGCCTCGAATACAAGAGCTGCTAATACTAAAAAGTTTGGTAAAGGAATAAAAGAAAATAGGACAGTTATGGTGAACCGTCCTATATCGCTACTATTGCTTTATATATTGTTTCTATTGGGAATTGGATGGTTATGGTTGTCTCCAAAATTATCATCCCAAAGTTAAATCAGTTTTAATGTGGTAGTTTGTCCTTTAGCAAACCGTAAACGAATGTGCCTAGAATAGCACTTGCAATTACGATTAAGATAGAAAAGTAACCAGCGCCTGCAAGCACGTACATAGGACCTGGGCAAGCACCTGCCAACGCCCATCCTAATCCAAAAATGATTCCACCGATTAAATAATTGGTCACACCTTTTCTTTTGGGGTGCAAGTTCATTTCTTTTCCTCCAATGGCTTTGATGTTATTTCTTTTAATAATCTGAACGCCTATTACCCCTAAAACAAGGGCAGAACCAATAATGCCATACATATGGAAAGAGCCAAATTGGAACATTTCATAAATACGAAACCACGAAGCAGCTTCAGATTTATACATGATGATGCCGAAAAATATACCTATGGTCAAATAACTTAAATACTTCATGTTAGCTAAAAATTAGTGGGAATAAAAGGTGAATCATAACCAAGCCGCCAATAAAGAAACCAATCACGGCAATTAAAGAAGGCAACTGTAAATTACTTAGTCCGGATATAGCATGACCACTGGTACAACCACCCGCATAACGAGCACCGAAACCAACCATGAATCCGCCTAAAATTAGCACGGCAAGTACAAATGGATCAGTTAAGTTTTCAGAGGCAAAAAGCTCCGTAGGTAAATAAGCTTCACCCGCGCTTTCAATTCCGTAATCCGTTGAAAGTTGTTGTGCAACTTCAGGATTTATTTTTACCGTATTGTTGGACATAAATTGAGAAGCGATAAATCCGCCAATAACAGCACCAAGAACAACAATTATATTCCATCGTTGCGCTTTCCAATCGAACTTAAAGAAATCGGAATATTTTGCGGCACCACCAATAGAACACATGGTTCTAAGGTTAGATGACATGCCAAATTGTTTGCCTATGTACAGTAGTACAAACATGGTTAAGGCAATTAAAGGTCCGGCCACATACCATGGCCAGGGATCGTAAATCAAATTCATAGTCATATTTTGAAACGCAAAGAAATGGAATTTAAAACACTTGCTTGGTAACCAATGTTACACAAGTTAGCGCTCTAGGAGTTTGATCAATTTAAAAGATTTGAGTAAATGGAAAAGCCCCGGAATAATTAAGACACCGCCTACAAGCAAAGAAATGCCCAAAACGTTCATAACACTATCAGGAACAGGTTGTTCATAAATGCTAATGCTACCTGTGGTGGTGAAAAGTATGTTTGGAAAATGCGTAATGGTAGCCGCAAATAGAATAAAGAATATTTGAATGCCTGCCAATGCCCTAGAGATGATTCTTCTACCGGATTTAATACTTTTCCATAGCGGAAACAATAAAATGCCGGAAACTACAATGGCAGAGATAGACCAGATGTTACTAATGAAATCTACAACAAAAGCGATACCTGACAAATACCCATATGCCAATGTTATAAAACCCAAAGAAACTACTACTATAGTTGCTATAGAGGCTTTTCTCATGTACATGGATTTACTGGTGTCATCTACCTCACCAATTAGAAATACCGATGCCAAGAAAGCACAAAGGGCTGCATAAAAGAATCCCGTTAAAATGGAAAAAACATTGAACCAAGAGTGTACATAAACTTCCAAAAAACTATGGTTTTCCATCTGTGATGGATTAATAATGTCTCCACTGACCACGCCGCCCATGGTAAGGCCTAAGAATATTGGGGTAACTAGACTAGAGGTTTTAAACATCCAATCATATAAAATTTGAGAACTGTCTTTGTAGGCATCATAATATCGAAATACAAAGGCCACACCTCTAAGGGTTATGCCCAGTAACACCAAGGTCAATGGAATATGTAGTGCGAGCACTAAAATGTTGTAGTAATGGGGGAAGGCGATCCATAGAATAACGATTAAAATAATGATCCAAATATGGTTGGCCTCCCAAACTGGACCCATTACTTGGTAGACGGTCTTCTTATTGATAGCTTGGTTTTCTTTAGAGGAGAACAACTCAATGATTCCCGCGCCAAAATCTGCTCCTGCCAGTAAAACGTAGAGCAATAAAGAAATGGCAAGAAAGGCTAGTACAACGTAGATCATGCTTCATTGGTTTTAACACTGTTCAAGAATTTAATTTGCCTTGCCATTAACCATGTTACCGCAATGGTCAATATGGTATATACAGCTATATAAGTGTACAAACTAAATACAATACCTGGCATTGGGGTAACGGCATCTTTGGTTTTCATAATGTTGTGTATGATCCAAGGTTGCCTACCAACTTCGGTAACGATCCAACCAGCTTCAAGGGCAACAAAGCCCAATGGAGCTAAAAGCGCAAATAACAACCAGAATTTTGGCATATTGAACCAAGATTTCTTTTTGTACTTGGCTACAAAAAATAGCATTCCCGCTATCATTAAAAGAGAGCCTAGTCCAACCATGGTCTGAAAAGCGTAATGGACCATGGCAACATTAGGTTGTTCATCTTTAGGAAAATCATTTAATCCTTTTACTTCGGCATTAAAATCTCCAAAAGCAAGAAAGGATAAGGCATTGGGGATTTCCAGCTTGTACTTGACCTCTTGAGTTTCATTATCCACAATTCCGCCAATATAGAGCGGAGCTCCTTTTTTGGTTTCGTAATGCGCTTCCATGGCAGCCAACTTAACGGGTTGCCTTTCTGCAATATCCTTGGCAGAAAGATCTCCGCTTAAGGGCTGTAGAATAGCAGCTATGGTGGCAAATGTTATGGCTATTTTAAATGCTTTCTTATGAAGCTCAACATTACGTTTTTTATAAACTTGGTAAGCATGAATACCTGCTACGGCAAATCCTGTAGCCGTAAAAGCGGCTAAGGTCATATGCAAAGCTTGGGTAAACCATGCAGGATTAAATAGTGCTTTTACCGGATCTATATTTAAGAATTCGCCATTAATGTAATCAAAACCCGAAGGTGCATTCATCCAACCATTAGCGGAAACTACTAAAATACCGGACATTACTCCAGATATACCTACGATGATACCGGTGAACCAGTGAAAGGTTTCGGGAATTTTTTTCCATCCGTAAAGGTAAAATCCTAAAGCAACGGCCTCCACAAAAAATGCTGCACCCTCTAATGAAAATGGCATGCCAATAATAGGGCCTGAATGTTTCATGAATTCAGGCCACAAGAGACCTAGTTCAAAGGAAAGTGCAGTACCGGATACGGCACCTGTAACAAAGAAAATGGCAACACCTTTTTGCCAGGATTTTGTGAGCGTAAGGTAAATGGGATTGCGTGTATTCAACCATTTTTTGTGGGATACCACCATAAAAAAAGGCATAACCATACCAATACAGGCGAACACAATATGGAAGATAAGGGTAAACGCCATTTGTAGTCTTGCAGCATCTATATTTTCCATAATCCACCTGTTTTAAATATGGATATAAAGATACGAAACGGTGTGTTTTTCTTACGTTACAAAGGTTACCTAAATCAAAAAATAAGTGTTAAAAATCCATATGATTCGCTGGTTATGGCATTAAGATATAACCATCTAATTGATAATTGGCCAGCACCATCATTGCAGAAAGACCAAGTTGTGTGTTTGGGTTAAGATCTTCGGCTCCAATACCTCTAGAAGCTGTTGCTTGAGCGCAAACATAGAATTGTACTCCGTAGTCCTTTAAAAGCTGTATAACCTCTGCATTAGGGTTTTCTTTCTCATATTTAGCTTTATATTTTTCGTCGTTCAAAGCCGTGAATGTTGCACCACCATGTATGGCAGCAACAATATTTATATTGTCAGCGGAAACACCGCCCGAGCCTAACATGTTTATTAAACGGGCAATTTTAAAATAACCAATATTGGTACCATGCATTTCACGGTCATCCTTAAGGTCAAAAACGATATTATATTTTTTAGAAGCATCGGGTTGAACTGCTACGTCCTTGAATTCTTTAATTTTTCCGTAACCGTTTATGATCGGGGTCGTCCATTCCTGAGCGGTAGTAAGTTGTATGGCCATAATTGTTATTAATAAAAGAAGCGCTTTTTTCATGTGTTTCGGTATTTATAATGATTGTAAAACAGGTTTGAATCTAGAAGTACTAATTTCTACATTTTTGAATAGTAATGAAAGTAAGTTAATGTATTTAACGCAAGTGTAACTTGGGTTACTGTCATTATGGTGTAATAATTATAGATTCGTTATTTAAATTAGCGTTAGATTACATTTATATGGGTGATTTACGAATTTTGGCCAAGCAACTTTTTAAACTATTTACTATAGTATTCCTTTTGGTGGGCTTGGTATTTTTATGGCTTTTAAATTATGAGCCCAGTAAAAGTCAAGACATTTTAATTGAAACAGAAGAAGTAGCTGTGGATAGCATTTGGCAACCTAAAGATGCTATTGCCGAAATTGAAAACATGCCCTTAGAGGTCAAAAAAGGATATTACTTAATTGCTGAGACTTCAAAGTATATGGGTCCGGGTGCCAAAAATAATGCAGATAGATATAGTGGTAATAACTTGGCTTGTGCCAATTGTCATTTACAAAAAGGGGCACAGGCAGGTTCAGGTTCTTGGGTAGGTATTTTAGAACGTTTTCCACAGTTTGGTGGAAGGGGAAATAAAGTGGGTACTATTGAAGACCGAATTAACGGTTGTATGGAACGAAGTATGAACGGTAGAATGCTTCCGCCGGATTCAGATAAACTTGTGGCCATTGTTGCCTATATGGATTGGTTGAGTGAAGGTTTGCCTGAAGATAGAAAGTCCGAGTTTAAAGGATATCCAAAAATTAAGATTCCTAATGAAAAGGTAGATTTAGTAAAAGGTAAGCAAGTATATACTAAAGAGTGTGTTATTTGCCATGGTGAAAATGGAACTGGGGTTTTAAGTCTAGAGGATAACAACAGTTATACATATCCACCATTGTGGGGAGAAGATAGTTTTAACGATGGCGCAGGAATGCACAGGGTAATTACGTCGGCGGAATTTATAAAGAGTAACATGCCCTATTTGCAAGCCACTTGGGATAACCCTAAACTTACCGATGAAGAAGCATACCATGTAGCGGGTTATATTAATAGCTTTAGCAGACCACATAAACTAAATACCGAAAACGATTATCCCGATAAAAAGCTAAAACCGGTATCTACACCCTACGGTCCTTGGGTAGATGATTTTACGCCCGAGCAGCACAAATATGGTCCGTTTCCTCCTATAATGGACTTCTACAAGGAGAAATACGGTATCACTAAAACAAAGTAACCCCATGCGATTAGTATATCTGTTCATTATTTGTTTGCCTATATTTTCTATTGCACAGGATTCTGTATCGGTAAAGAAAAAAGGAACCCTTTCAGGGCAATGGCGTACGTATTATATGATGACATCAAATAAGGGGGAGTTAAAAGACTTTAATGCTTTGGCAACCGGAGGTAAACTAAAGTATCAGTATAATTTATTGGAAAATTTAGAAATAGGTGGGGCATTGTATAATTCTACGAATTTAGGGTTACAAGATTTAACCATACCAGATGTAACAACCGGAAGAATTAGTAGATACGAAGAAGGATTGTTTGATAGGTTGGATTTAGAAAACGATGCAGTTTTTTTATTGGGAGAACTGTATGCGAAATATAAATTAAATAAGCACACCTTTACCTTAGGTAGAATGAAGATCAATACACCCTTGATCAACCCCGAAGATGGTAGAATGATACCTACTTTGGTACAAGGTTTTTGGTATCGGTTTAATGCGGAAAAGGCAAAGTTTCAATTGGGCGTTTTAAATGAAATAGCACCGCGGTCAACCGGAGAGTTTTTTGATATTGGGGAAAGTATTGGTACCTATCCCGTAGGTAGAAATATTTATGGGAATGCATCGGGGTATGGTGGTAATACTGAATCTGACTATGTGATAGTTGCAAATGCGGACTTTAAGCTGTCAAAGGATTTAAGTGTAAAAGTCTGGAACCAGTATGTGGATAATGTTTTTAATTCCGTCTACATCAAACCTAAATTAAAAGTATCTAAGGCTATTATTTTAGAAGGGGAGTGGTTGCATCAAAATAAGGTTGGTGATGGTGGTAATAGTATAGATTCTCTCAGATATTTCAATCAAAATTCATCGGACATATTAGGGTTAAAAATTGGGTATAAAAGTAAAGTAGGCTTACTATCATTAGGATATGATAGAATATTGCCGAACGGTCAATTTTTATCACCTAGAGAGTGGGGTAGGGAAGACTTGTTCAGTTTTCAGAAAAGAGAACGTAGTGAAGGCTCTGCAGATAATCATGCGTTAGTGTTCAATTACATCAATTCCTCTAATATAATTGATGAAGAATTAAATCTAAAAACTATTTTAAGCGTAGGAAAACATTGGAAGGGCAGCGTAACCGATGCTACTTTGAACAAATATGCATTACCAGATTACACCCATATTAATTTAGATGTTTTCTTTACGATTAAAAAGTTAAAACATTTACGACCAGAACTATTGATCACTTCTAAAATTGCAAATGGAAATATTCCGAACAACCCAAACTTATATTTCAATAAGGTTGATATGTTTCATTTGGATATAATTTTCAATTACAATTTTTAAATTAATCACTTTTTAACCTTACAGGTATTAGCACCGAATAAAGTGTACAACGGGCAAAAATTTATGAAAGATGTCAATATGAAAATAGCTGCAACGGCTAACGCAATATAACCTAAAACACCGGTTACCGCATTTGTAAAAAATGCAATTAGAAGAATAGCTGCAATAATAAATCTTATGTATTTGTCTGTGGTTCCCATATTTTTTTTCATGACGCTAGTTTTAAATGTTAATTGTAATGTTGGCAGTATAGTATTGACTAATACAACATATTTTTTAGTTGATACATCTTTGCCCTTGCCAAAGTACTGTATTCTAAGTACGTGGCATATGACATTGGTCAGGTCAAAATTAATGGTTACGCAAGATTTCTAAAGTAACTTTGGTTACATAAGGAGCAAAATAATTACAGTATTTTTGTAAAAAGTTCGCGTGCAATGGAAGCATATGTAGAGGCGTTTTTAAATGCGATTACCGGAACATTAAGTTGGACATGGAAATCTATCATTTTCGATGTGCCTTGGTATCTTAATTATTTCTGGGGACTCATTTTAATTTCCCTTATCGTCTGGATATTGGAAATTGTTTTTCCATGGAGAAAAAATCAAGGTGTTTTTAGAAAGGATTTTTGGTTAGATGGCTTCTATATGTTTTTCAACTTCTTTTTGTTTGCCATTGCCATAAGTGGAATATACAAGATACTAGGGGTTTTCTTTGAAGATATTGGTATTAAAGCCAATAGCTTAGCCGTTATAGATACATCTAGTTGGCCTATGTGGGGTCAGTTATTGTTATTTTTTGTGGTGTTGGATCTTGTACAATGGTTTACCCATACATTACTGCATAAATATGCTTTTTTATGGAAGTTTCATCAAGTACACCATAGTGTAAAAGAAATGGGCTTTGCCGCGCATTTACGCTACCACTGGATGGAGAATATTCTTTATAAACCTTTAAAAACTTTTGGTGTAATGCTACTTGGCGGCTTTGAACCGGAACAAGCTTACGTTGTACATTTTGCTGCAATTGCCATTGGGCATTTTAACCATTCTAACATAAAGATTACATGGGGACCATTAAAATATATTTTAAATAACCCTGTAATGCATTTATACCATCATGCCTATGATTTACCAGAGGGAACATACGGTGTAAATTTCGGAATTAGCTTGAGCTTGTGGGATTATATATTTAAAACCAACTACATACCAGAAGATAGTGGTGATGTAAGATTGGGGTACCCAGGAGATGAGGAATTGCCAGAAGGTTTTTTAAGGCAGTTAACGCATGGTTTTAAATCAAAGAAGAAGTAAGCATTAATTACTTCTTCTTCAAATATTCCTATACTTTAATTAGATAATTTTCCCGTGGCACAGCTCACAAAGGATTTTGCTTTTGACAGTACTGAATTCTCTTCGTCAATACTGGGGTAGCCAATTGCTTTTAATTTAGTTTTTACGATATTAATATCTTCTTGATTTACTGCATCAAAAGAAACCGATGATGTTTCAACATTTACCGATACATTGGTAACGGTAGAAATTTCTTCTAGTTTAGATACAATTGTTTTGGCACAGCCACCGCATTTTAAATTTTGAATAGGAATTATTGATGTCATATCTTATTTATATTCTTCATCGTTAAAAGTTATACTCCATATACCTCTTACTTCATTCTCTTTATAACCAATAGCCTGATCATACGGATATTTGTCGTTTAATAGAAGGGTAACTTTTGAATCTATATTCGTCTCTGGAACCCCATGACAATTTAAGCACATGGTATTGGTAACAATAGGGGAATAGAATTTAGTTTTTCCATTTTCATTAGTTACTATAGGTTGGTAAGACTCGTTGTTATTAATTTTTGATTTAAAAAATTCAATATACTCAAGTTCTTCTTTGTTTGCCTGGTTGTTGGTATTTCTTGGTTTGTCACTGACCCTTCTAATTTTTGCATTGTGCACAATAGCCATACTATCTGTTAGAGGGTAGGCCTTTTCATTACAAAATTCTACAGCACCTACAGCACCGCTTTTTTGTAAGCTTACAATTAGGTTTTTGCCTAAGACTTTTTGGGTACTCTGGGCATACGTTTTTCCTTTTTCTAGAAGAATACTGTCATTAATAGTAGCGTTTTTGCTAGTTTCAATAGCATTTGAGCTCTCTACATTATTATCATCTTTTACTTTTGACGAATCTTTACAGCTTAACACTAAAACAGCCACTAGTAATAAAAATATCTTTTTAATGAGTATAAGATTAATAATTAATTATATGATTTACAAGGCGCTTATTGTTTAAGTATAAGTGTTTGATATTTAAATAATTAATAGTTTAAAGTATATACTTGGTTTAATTCCAAGAATTATATCCCCCTTTTAGGTCATATACTTGTACAAAGCCCATTTTTAATAATTTGCGAGCAGCCTTTTGGCTTCTTGCACCAGATCTACAATAGACATATACCGGTTTCTCTTTATCTAATTTTTCAAAGTAACTATTGAAATTGCCGGCTTTGAAAATATCAACGTTTATTGCTTTTTTAATGTGACCACTATTATATTCAGATGGTGTTCTAACATCAAAAGGTTTAATGTTGTTAGTTACAATTTGCGTTGCATATTCGTTCTTGTTCAATACGGTAATAGTACCTGTAGCTTCTTGATCTTTTTTACCAAAGAGTGTGCTTAAAAATGACATGGTATTTTATTTAAAATTAATATTCAACAATAGAAAGAAATGGTCTTTATATATGACCGTTTCTTTCAAAAATCGACCAATAAAAATATTATAATATTGTAGGGCAAACAAATTCAGAAACGGAAATTCCAGCTTCTTTTATTGCTTTAAATCCGCCTTTAACATCTATTAGATTATGTATTCCTCTACTTTTTAAAATTGAAGAAGCGATCATGCTTCTATATCCGCCCGCGCAATGCACATAGAAAGGTTTATTGTTAGGGAATTCAGCTAAATAATCGTTTAAAAAGTCTAGTGGGGTATTCACGGCATCTATAATATGTTCGGATAAAAATTCGGATTCTTTTCTTACATCAAAAACAGGAACGTTTTCAGTCTCAATTGCTTTTTTAAGTCCGTCTGCATCAATCTGGTTTACGGTATCATACTCCATTGCCGCTTTTTTCCAAGCATCGAATCCGCCTTCTAGGTAACCTAAAGTACCATCAAAACCTACTCTAGAAAGTCTAGTTACGGTTTCTTCTTCCATACCAACAGGAGTTACCAACAATAAAGGTTGTTGTACATCTGCAATTAAAGCACCTACCCATGGAGCAAAACTACCATCCAATCCAATAAAAATGGAACGTGGAATATGACCTTTTGCAAAATCATCTTGATGACGAACATCTAAGACAATGGCACCGGTTTCATTGGCTGCCGCTTCAAAAGCAGCTGGTGATAAAGCTCTTGTGCCACGTTCCAAAACTTTTTTAACGTCCTCATAGCCTTCTTTGTTCATTTTAACGTTCAATGGAAAATATTGTGGTGGCGGTAGCAATCCGTCAATGACTTCGTCAATAAATTCGTCTTTCGTCATATCTGCACGTAAGGCATAATTCATTTTCTTTTGGTTGCCCAAAGTATCTACCGTTTCTTTCATCATATTCTTTCCACAAGCAGAACCGGCACCATGCGCGGGATAAACGATAACGTCATCTGCCAGAGGCATAATTTTTTCACGAAGACTATCAAATAAAAATCCTGCCAAATCACGTTCTGTAAGTTCTCCCATTTTTTGGGCAAGATCAGGTCTACCAACATCACCTAGGAATAAAGTATCTCCACTAAAAATAGCATAGTCTTTTCCTGTTTCATTACGTAATAAATAGGTGGTACTTTCCATAGTATGACCAGGAGTGTGCAGGGCCGTAATAGTAACATTGCCAATTTTAAACTCTTGATTATCAGTAGCAATAATGGCATCAAAAGATGGGTTTGCTTTGGGTCCATATATAATATCTGCACCAGTTTCCTTTGCTAAGGTTACATGGCCACTTACAAAATCGGCATGAAAATGCGTCTCAAAAATATACTTGATCTTCGCATTGTCTGCAGCAGCCTTCTTAATATAAGGCTGTACTTCACGTAGGGGATCGATTATGGCAACTTCTCCATTACTCTCAATGTAATAAGCACCTTGTGCAAGACAACCGGTATATATTTGTTCTACTTTCATAATTTCAATATTAATGATGACACAAAACTACATTGAGATGTATAATTATACAGTAACCAATGTTACATAGGTGGTTAAATGTAAAACAGCCCTGAAAGAATCAGAGCTGTAAATTTATATTTCATTATTACAAAAGTGTAGATGGGCAAACGTACGCTGTTTTAGGAACCGTTGTTTTAGAAATAGCTTCAAAACCTCCTATAACATCGGTAAAATCTTTCCAACCTCTTTGTTTTAAGATAGATGCGGCTATCATACTTCTATAACCGCCCGCACAATGTAAAACAAAAGGTTTGTCTTTTGGAAATTGTGCCAAATGCTCATTAATTTCATTTAAAGGAACATTGATGGCATCAATAACATGTTCAGAATCGAACTCGCTCTTCTTTCTTACATCAATAATCAATGGTTTGTCCGCTTTATATTCATCCTCTAATTGGGTAGCATTAATTCTTTGGGATACTTCGAACTCTTTTCCGGAATTTTTCCAAGAATCAAATCCGCCATCCAAGAAACCTACAGTATTGTCATAGCCAACTCTTGCCAAACGGGTAATAGCTTCTTCTTGTTTATCCTTGTAAGTAACCAACAAAATTTCTTGTTGAATATCTGGAATCATTTCACCTACCCATTGCGCAAAATTACCTTCTAGCCCTATATTGATGCTATTAGGAATAAAACCTTTGGCAAAGTCTTCCGCATTTCTTGTATCTAAGACCAAGGCACCTGTTTCATTGGCAACAGCTTCAAAAGCTTCTGGTGAAAATGGGGTAGTGGCCCTATCTATAATTTTATCTAGAGGTTCATAACCTTTAATGTTCATTAGAACATTTTTAGGGAAATAACCTGGAGGAGTGGTCAATCCGGTCAATAGTTCTTTAATGAATTCTTCTTTGGTCATATCTGCCCGTAAAGCATAATTTACTTTCTTTTGATGTCCTAAAGTGTCCGTAGTTTCTTTACTCATCATTTTACCACACGCGGAGCCCGCACCGTGATTAGGATAAACAATCAAATCATCGCTTAAGGGCATAATTCTATTACGAAGCGAATCGAATAAATAACCAGCTAGTTTTTCTTCTGTAAGATCAGCTACTACATGTTGTGCAAGATCAGGTCTGCCAACATCACCAATGAATAAAGTATCGCCAGTGATAATACCATGTTCTTTTCCATTTTCATCAATTAACAGATACGTAGTACTCTCCATTGTGTGTCCCGGAGTATGAATTACTTTTACCTTATAATCGCCTATTTCAAATACTTGATTGTCTTTAGCTGTCGTAGCTTCATAAGCAGGTTTTGCCCCAGGTCCAAATACAATTTCTGAACCCGCCTTTTTTTGCAAGTCTAAATGTCCGCTCACAAAATCGGCATGAAAATGTGTTTCAAAAACATATTTTATTTTGGCATTGTCTTTTTTGGCGCGTTCTATATAAGGTTGAATCTCACGTAAAGGATCAAAAACTGCTGCTTCACCGTTATTCTCTATATAATAGGCAGCATGTGCCAAACATCCCGTATAAATTTGTTCTACTTTCATATTGTTGTTTTTTACGATTAATACTTTAAAATTACCTTTTGTATAAGAGGTGTACAGTGACTTTTGTCACATAAGCGTAATTTTATTTAAAGAATTCCATGTAAAATATAAAGACGGCCATTATAAGAATGAAATAGCCAAAACCTTTCTTCAGTTTTGAACCATCAATAAAGTTGCTGAGGTAGCTCCCAATAAAAATGCCTACGAAAGAAATACTTGTGAAAATGGCTAGGAATTGCCAATCAATATCCATGGTCATGGCATCGCCCAAGAAGAAACCCATTAAAGATTTAATGGCGATAATGATCAAAGAAGTGCCTACGGCTACCTTCATTTTTACGTTTGCCAAAATGACAAGTGCAGGAATAATTAAGAATCCGCCTCCTGCACCAATTAATCCCGTAATACTGCCCACTAATAGACCTTCTACCAAGATCAGTGGGTAGTTGTATGCCACCTTTCCGGTATTCTCCATACACTTTTCTCTTTTAAGCATGGAATATGCTGCTGGGATCATTAAAATGGCAAACAGCCCGAACATAGCCATTCTACGTGTAAATTGAAAATTGTCTATTTCGAATAAAACATCTGGCATTGCCGGTACAACATAATGTCTTACCAAGGTTACACCTATAATGGCCGGAATACCAAAAACGATAGCGGTACGCCAATCTACGTAACCTTTTAAATGTTGTTTGTAACCACCTATAAGTGCGCTTGCACCAACAATAAAAAGGGAATAAGCAGTAGCGGCTTTTTCGTTAATGGAAAAAAGATATGCTAAAACAGGTACGGCAAGAATAGAACCACCGCCGCCAATAAGACCTAAAGATATACCAATAATTAGGGCGCTGATATACCCTAAAATATGCAATACTTCCATGTATTTAATTTAGTAACACAAAAGTAGAGCGGTATAGAAACCTGTGCAGTAACAAAGGTTACAGAGGCTTTATAAATCTAATATTTCTAAATAATTTCGGTGAAGTTTTATTTTTCCCATTTCTTCCAATTTCTTTAAAAGTCTGGAAATTACGACCCTTGAGCTATGCAGATCATATGCAATTTCTTGATGGGTATTGTGAATAATATTGTCTTTTGTAACCCTTGCCTTTTCTTTTAGGTAGCCAATTAGGCGTTCATCCATTTTTTGGAAAGCAATATTATCTAGGGTGCTCAAAAGTTCATTTAATCTCTCATGGTAACTATTGAATACAAAATTACGCCAAGACTTATACTTGGTAGTCCATTCTTCCATTTTTTGAATGGGAACTATAATCAGTTTGGTATCCATTTCGGCAATGGCCCTAATTTCACTTTTGTTATCGCCCATACAACAGGCCATGGTCATTGAACATGTATCGCCTTTTTCAAGATAGTATAGCAGAAGTTCATCCCCATCTTCATCTTCTCTTAAAATTTTTATAGCACCGGAAATCAATAAGGGCATACCTCTAACAAAATCGCCAATGTCCATAAGTTTATATCCTTCGGGAATTTCTTTGAACGTACCTACTTGGACTATTTCATTAATAAGTTCCTCTTCAAAGATTTTTCCGTATTCTGTCGTTAGGTCTTGAATCATATTAGTTAGAATTAATTTTCTGTGCTATTTTTTTATCAAAGTTAAAAAATATGTTTGCCCAAATAGATTTTGAAACTGCCGCAATCCAAGGCATGGTCAGTATCAATACAACCACAATGGCTATGAACAGATTTACTAAGGAAAGTTGAAGGTTAAAAATCAAGGACAAAACGTATGTTGCAACCGCAACGGCAATACCTACGGCATAAGAAACATACATGGAGCCCGTGTAGAAACTGGGCTCTATGCTATATTTTAAATTACATTTTGGACAATGATCCTTAACCTTGTTGAAGTTACTTAACTTATAAGGATTGGCCTCAAAGAATTCACCTTTATGGCAACGTGGACATTTTAAAAAAATAATGCTGTATAATTTTGAACCTTTTAATAACATGCCTAGAAATTTAAAAACAAAATTATAAGTTTTTAATATTTGCTTAGGTAACATAGGTTACATAAGCATATTAATACATTACCTGTTTTTTAAAAAGTTATCTTTTTTCATTGATGCATGAACTGATATTAATCATATTTTATACTGGTAATGACGTGTATGTTTGTCAAAAAACAAATTCATATGTGTTCGCTTGTTCAAAAGTACAATGTACCCGGTCCTCGTTACACCAGCTATCCTACAGTTCCTTTTTGGGATGTAAATACTTTTTCGGGAAAAAAATGGGAAAAGACGGTAAAAAGAAGTTTTCATGTAAGTAATACCGTGTCCGGAATAAGCCTTTATATACACCTACCTTTTTGCGAGAGTATGTGTACGTTCTGCGGATGTCATAAACGCATAACAAAAAGACATGATGTTGAAATGCCCTATATAAAATCTGTTTTAAAAGAATGGAAACTATATAGCGCAATGTTTGATGAAAAACCAATTATTAAAGAGTTGCACCTAGGTGGCGGTACACCAACTTTCTTTAATCCGGAGAATTTAAAATATTTGATCGATGGAATTTTAAGACTGGCGGATAAAGCCCCCGATGCAGAATTTAGTTTTGAAGGGCATCCAAATAACACCACCAAAGAACACCTACAGGGCTTGTACAATGTTGGCTTTAGAAGAGTAAGTTTTGGTGTTCAAGATTATAATGAAACCGTACAGAAGGCTATACATAGAATTCAACCTTTTGTTAATGTGAAAAATGTTACGGAATGGGCCAGGGAAATAGGATATACATCAATTGGCCATGATATCATTTTTGGGTTACCCCACCAAAAACTTGAACATGTAATTTATACCATTGAAAAAACCAAAGAGCTTAAACCAGATCGTATTGCTTTTTATAGTTATGCACATGTGCCATGGTTGGCGGGTAATGGTCAACGTGGTTATAATGATGCAGATTTACCTGTTGGGGACGAAAAGAGAATGCAATATGAGACAGGTAAGGAATTATTGTTGAACTATGGTTACCATGAAATAGGTATGGATCATTTTGCTTTGCCGACCGATGGACTTTACAAGGCCATGGAAAACGGTGATCTACATAGGAATTTTATGGGCTATACTAGCTCTAACACGCATTTAATGATTGGGCTAGGGGCATCTAGTATAAGCGATAGCTGGTATGGTTTTGCACAAAATGTAAAGAATGTAGAGGAGTATCAAAATTTGGTAGAAAATGACATTATACCATTGTATAGAGGTCATATTTTATCTGAACAAGATCAGATTATAAGAAGGCATATCTTAAATTTAATGTGTCAGTTTAGTACTTCCTGGAGCAAATTTAAACTACATCTTCCACATATGGACAGTATTTTAGATAGGTTAAAAGAAATGCAAGAAGATGGTTTGGTGCATATTACGGAAGGTAATCTTCAAATAACGGAGAAAGGTAGGCCTTTTGTTAGAAATGTATGTATGGCATTCGATCTGCCACTACAAAGGAAAAATCCTGAGACCAAACTATTCTCAATGACAGTTTAAGTAATAAAAGAATTAAAAGTTCCTAATCTTAATAATCGCTAAATAAAATTATTATGAAAAAAATAATCGTACTTACAGATTTTTCAAAACAGTCAGAACAAGCGTTAAAAGCAGCTGCAGATTTGGCAAAAAAACACGATGTGGAATTATTGGTAGTTCACATGCTAGAACTAAACCAGGCAATTCTGACATCTCCTGACGGTATGTATATTGAGCAGACCGTATTTCTGGTAAAACTTGCCGAAAAGAATTTAAAGGAATTTCTGGAAAAGCCATATTTAGAAGGACTTTCCGTAACACCTGTCATTAAACATTATAAAGTATTCAGTGAGTTAGATGCCATTGCAAAAGAGCATGATGCAGACCTAATAGTAATGGGCTCTAACGGAGCAAGCGGACTGGAAGAAATGTTTATTGGTTCTAATGCGGAAAAAGTGGTTCGTAATGCTACCGTACCGGTTTTGGTCATTAAAGGCGAGATAACCAATTTAAGTTTAGATCGTTTTGTATTTGCATGTGATTTTAACGATGATAACTTACCTGCTTTTCAAAAAGCAAAAGAATTTGCGGAAATGTTAGATGCCAGTATGGAGGTTGTTTTCATCAATACACCCAACGACGAATTCTTAAGCAATAGAGATGCATATCAAAAAATAAATAAGTTTTTAACGAAAGCCAATTCGGCGCAACAAGTAGAAATTTATAATGATTACAGTGTAGAGCAAGGCATACTAAACTACGGTAAAACCATTTTAGCAGATGCCATAGCAATGCCTACCCATGGTAGAAAAGGAATCTCACATCTGTTTAATGGAAGTATAGGAGAAGATGTTGTAAACCATTCCCGTATTCCTGTAATTACTTTTAAAATATAGAAGCTAACCATATTTTAAATAACAATAAACCCAAAGCGAAAGCTTTGGGTTTATTTGTTCGGTAAATATAAGGAGTACTAAGTATCAATAACATCCCTCATAAAATCAAGTAATTGCTGCATTTGAGGTTGTCCCTTTTTCTTACCGCTTCTACCGGCAAAATATAGCACAAACCATATGAGGACCAACAGCACCATAAGACCTACTTGTATATGATATGTTTTGCCTAATGATGCACTTGAATATGCCCAAATACCTATAATTATAAATAATGTGGCGACAATGAAATGTACGAACATAAAAAATGTCCATAGGGTAGGGTTTGGACCAAAAACACCATGTAGCTTGCAGCTAATTTCATCTATCTCATCAATTTCTATGTGAAGTTGCGGAGACCAAAAATGGTTCTCTTTTTTATTAAACTTTATAAATACATGCTCATCCAATCGTTTCGTTACAAACGGATTCTCCTTTGACCGTTCAAACTTGCTAAGTACAGTTTCTTTATTTTTTGGTATGTGCAATTGAAACCTGGGGCGAAGTACAATCTCGTTCGGTAACGGTTTCATATGAATAGAATTATTTGAAAATTGTCATTAATTATGGCATTCTATAGCACTGGATACTAATTGGGTAACCGGGGCAGGGGATACATAAGGAATACCCAGACCAAGACCTCTTAGAATAAAAAGCGCACCAATGATAATGACAAATACAGGAATTGCTTTTTGTACTTTTTGGCATATACCGCCTTTTAATAAATTACTAAAATATATGGCAGCTGTCATTAGTGGTAGGGTACCAACGCCAAAAAGTATCATATACAAGCTACCTTGTAGGGCATCGCCCATGGCAATAGAACCAAAGAGCGCCATATATACGAGTCCGCAGGGTAAAAATCCGTTTAAAAAACCAATGGTCAAAAAAGTATCCGGCGATTTCTTTTTAAGCTCTTTGCCCAGTTGATTTTTAACTTTTGATATGATTTTGTAAACAGGTTTGGACAAGTTGTATTTATTGAAGGTTTGATAGGGAATCAAAACAATCAGAATCATTATAACACCAATAGCAATAGAAAGTTTCTGTTGTATTCCGAAGATGGAAAGTCCTTTCCCTAACAGGCCAAACACCAGGCCTATAATACCATAGGCAAGTAAACGCCCAAAGTGATAGATAAATATTTGCCCAAATTTTTTATAATTGTTCGTTCTATCTACCGGAAGCATAAAGGCAATGGGTCCGCACATACCTACGCAGTGCAAACTACCCATAAGACCTAGTATGAGGGCAGATAATAACATAGATTAAAATGTAATACTTTCTTTGTGAAGAAACTCTTTTTCTTCATGTTGCCATGAAACTTTAATATCCCAACGACCTTCCAGCAATTGATTGTCAGGTATTAGCAAATGTGAATTGGATAAACTAATGGGCAAATTAAAATCCAAATTCTTGTTGGAAGGTCTATATAGGGATACGATACCTTTAACATTGGTATCATCATAACCATCAGGAAAAATTACGAGTAAACCCTCTGGAGATTTTTTAATTTCTATTTGTGAAGAAGCGTTAATGGCATTTCTTTCGGCATCAATTTCTTTCTGGTAGCCCAGTTCCGCTTTATAATATTCTTCTGTTACCAAATCATGGTTGGCGTCATGACTTGTGGTCATTTTAACCACAAAGAACATAATAAAACTAATGAAAGCTATAATAGCTATTACAATACCGGTACCCCAATTAATTTTCATGATGCTATGTTTTTATTGGCACCGCCAAAGGGCATAATACCCTGAAGCTTGCCTTAAATTTAAAAGTTTGTATCCTTTGAATGCCTCATGGGCTTGCCCTGAGGTGTTTTACTTATAACTACGTGGTGCTAAAAAGCGAGCCGTAGTGGTCTCAATTAACTCATCGTTACTATATACTCCAATTTTAAGGTTGTTCTTATCTCCACTTAATGCAGACTGGTTAATTTCAATGAACAAGGTGCCCTCTGCCAATGCTTCTGGGTCAACATCAAAATTTTCGTTGCGTACCAGTTTAATTTCTCCCTTGGGCGATATCAGTTCAAAATGAACGTCTTCTACTGTTTCAGTAGTCTTGTTCAATAGTTTATAGGTGTATACATTACTAATGATATTACCTTCTTTGTGTTCGTAAAGTTGACCGGGTAATCTTAAAATGTTGGCTTCAAGGTCATTTCTTAAGAACATCATGCCAACAAGCACTCCAGTTAAAATAACTAGAACAGCAGTATACCCTTTTAAACGAGGTGTAAATTTGAACTTCTCTTTCTTGGTAATTTCATCTTCACTAGCGTAGCGGATCAAGCCTTTTGGCAGATTCACTTTTTCCATGATGGTATCGCACTCATCTATACAAGCAGTACAGTTAACACACTCTAGTTGCGTTCCGTTTCTAATATCAATACCCGTAGGGCAAACGTTTACACATTGAAAACAATCGATACAGTCTCCATGACCCATTGCTTCACGGTCCTCATTTTTACGCCACTTTTTTCTCCCGTTTTCAGCTTCCCCACGCTTATGGTCATATGCAACTACTATAGATTTATTATCTAATAAAACTCCTTGCATACGTCCGTAAGGGCAAGCAATGATACATACCTGTTCTCTAAACCAGGCAAAGACAAAATAGAATACACCCGTAAAAATCAATAATGACACCATGGTGCTTACATGTTGTGCGGGTCCGTCGGTAATGTATTGTATCAATCGGTCACTACCTATTAAATAAGCAAGGAATACATTGGCTATAATGAATGAAATAATGAAAAAGATAAACCATTTTAAAACGCGTTTACGAATCTTCTCGGCATTCCATTCTTGTCTGTCCAATTTTATTTGGGCACCACGATCACCATCTATCCAATATTCTATTCTACGGAAAACCATTTCCATGAATATGGTCTGTGGACACATCCATCCGCAGAATATGCGTCCAAAAGCAACGGTAAATAGTGCTATAAATACCACCCCTATAATCATTGAGATTACAAAGAGATGAAAATCTTGGGGATAAAACGGAAACCCAAAGATATTAAAGCGTCTTTCCAGCACATTGAACATTAAAAACTGGTTGCCGTTTATTTTTACAAAAGGAGATGCGATCAAGAAAATGAGTAGCACATAGCTTACATACTTTCGGTACTCATAAAGTTTACCACTTGGCTTTTTAGGAAATACCCAAGCCCGTTTACCATCTTCTTTAATGGTACCTATGGAATCTCTAAAATTATCTTGATCTTGTGACATTCTTTCTCTCTTTATAAGCTTTAAGAGGTTTTATCCTCTTAAGGTAATCAGTTCATGGTAACCTCTGCAGAATCAATAACTACCTCTGTAGCTTCTGCCTCAGCAGGAGTTTCTTTTACAGGAGCGTTAGGGTCTACCCAAACATCACCTTCGGGAGCTTTAGGATTGGCAGGGGTCGTACCTTCAAAACTTAGAACATAACTAGCTACCTGGGCAATTTCGGCAGGCTTTAAGTTCTGTTTCCATGCAATCATACCCTTACCGTCACGGCCACCTTCAGATATGGTATTAAAAACATTTTTAATTCCTCCACCAAGGATCCAATGATTGTCGGTTAAATTTGGTCCAATACCACCGCCACCATCAGCCATATGGCACGCAACACAGTTACTTTCAAAAATGCCTTTGCCGGCACTAATATCAGATGCGTCTGTCAACAATTCAACAGTATTGGCATCAACAAGGCCTTTCGCGGTTTTTTTGTATGCTTCTATTTCTAATTGGGCGGCAGCAACTTCTTGCTCATATTCCAAGTCTTGATCATAATCGTTAAAAACATGAAAGCGGGCCAAATAAACCACCCCAAAAACGATAGAGGCGTAGAAAAGGTATACCCACCAAGGAGGTAGATTATTATCCAGTTCACGTATACCATCATAATTATGGTCAAGAATAATTTCTTCTTCAGACTCAATTGGTTTGCTACCCAACATTTTGGCATAGATTTTTTTACCCCAGGTCCATTCCCATTTTTCTTCTTTTGCCTCTAAATAACGAAGTTTTGCTTCTTCATCAAGCGTGTTGAACAAAACATTCTCAATAGCTTGAATTATAAAGGCAATTGCAATTAATAGCAATAAGATAAGGGCCATAAAACCGAACATCATTGTTGGGTAAGCTATAAAAGCAGGCTTGTCACCGCTATCAATATAAATTTCCATAAGTACTATGACCAGAAAAAAGGCCACGGTTATTCTTAACCACCAGGCTGTATTGTTTTTCATAATGGGTTGTTTTGTTGGTTATCTTCTTCTAAAGGCAATTCGCTAACTTCTTTTATATATGATTTTGAGGCTGTGATGACCCACCAAAATAACAATGTGAAGAACACAAAGAAGATCAGTAACGATATCATAGGGTAGGTTGCTACGCCATCAATAGTTTCCATGTAACCTTTTACAAATTTGAACATGATTTTTTGTTTTAGTTATCAGATAATAATTCACCGGTTTCCTTAATCTTAATATCGGTACCTAAGCGTTGTAGGTAGGCTATTAAGGATACAATTTCACGGTCTCTCATTTCTATGAAATCTTCTCCATTTTCTACTGCATACTTTTTGTCCGCCTCATAAGATTTTGCAAAATCTGGATCAGTATATAAATTCTTTTCTATTTTTTCTGCCTGAGCATCCATTGAAGCATGTGCATTGGCAATATCCTCTTCTGTATAAGGAACGCCTAAGGTGACCATAGCTTCCATTTTAGCTTGTATGTCGCTTCTGTCATGCTCATTCCTAACCAGCCATGCATAAGCGGGCATTATAGAACCAGATGAGGTACTTTGCGGATCATACATATGGTTCAAATGCCAGTTGTCAGAGTATTTTCCCCCAACTCGAAGTAAATCTGGACCTGTACGCTTACTACCCCAAAGGAACGGGTGATCATAAACAAACTCCCCAGCTTTGGCATACTCACCATAACGCTCTACTTCACTTCTAAACGGGCGTACCATTTGTGAATGGCAGCTAACACAACCTTCACGAATGTATAGGTCACGACCCTCTAATTCTAAAGGTGTATATGGTTTTACACTTGTAATTGTAGGTATGTTGGATTTTACCAAAATGGTAGGTACAATTTGGATAATACCACCAATTAATATGGCAATTGTAGCCAAAATGGTCAACTGAATAGGTTTACGCTCTAACCAAGTATGAAAAGTTTCACCAGCAGTTCTACGTTTAGATACGGTGGTAAGTGCAGCAGCTTCTGCCAATTCATCTTCTATAACGCTACCCGCTTTAATGGTGCGAACAACATTGTAGATCATAACACATGCACCTACAATATAAAGGCTGCCGCCAATGGCGCGCATCCAATACATAGGCATGATCTCGTTTACGGTTTCTAAGAAGTTACCATATACCAAAGTACCATCTGGGTTAAAGTCTTTCCACATTAAAGCTTGGGTAAAACCTGCAACATACATTGGTAGGGCATAGAGAATAATACCTAAGGTGCCTATCCAGAAATGGAAGTTTGCCAACCCAACGGAGAATAATTTGTTCTTGGTCATTTTTGGCACCAAATAATAGATCATACCAAAGGTCAAGAATCCGTTCCAAGCTAATGCACCAACATGTACGTGAGCAATGATCCAATCACTGAAATGGGCAATGGCGTTTACGTTTTTAAGTGAAAGCATAGGGCCTTCAAAAGTTGCCATACCATAACCGGTTATAGCGACTACCATGAATTTTAGAACAGGATCGGTACGCACTTTGTCCCACGCACCACGAAGTGTTAGCAGTCCGTTGATCATACCGCCCCAAGACGGTGCCAATAACATGATAGAGAACGCTACCCCTAAATTCTGGGCCCAATCGGGTAGTGCAGAATAAAGTAAGTGGTGTGGACCTGCCCATATATAGATAAAAATCAAGGACCAAAAATGCACTATAGATAATCTGTAAGAATATACAGGTCTGTTTGCCGCCTTAGGTACAAAATAGTACATAAGGCCCAAAAATGGTGTAGTCAAAAAGAAAGCAACCGCGTTGTGCCCATACCACCATTGTACCAATGCATCTTGTACCCCTGCATAAACGGAATAACTTTTAAATGCTGTAACAGGTAATTCTAAACTATTAAAAATATGAAGTACGGCTACGGTAACGAAAGTAGCCAGGTAAAACCAGATAGCCACATAAAGATGACGCTGTCTTCTTTTGATCATGGTACCAATAAGGTTTATACCAAATGCCACCCATACCACTGCAATGGCTAAATCTATAGGCCACTCAAGCTCAGCATATTCTTTAGAACTGGTGTAACCTAATGGTAGCGTTATTGCAGCTGCTACAATGATTAATTGCCAGCCCCAAAAGTTGAATTTGCTTAGGAAATCACTATACATACGTGTCTTTAAAAGCCGTTGTGTAGAGTAATATACTCCGGCATAAATAGCATTACCTACAAATGCAAAAATTACCGCGTTGGTGTGCAACGGGCGCAAGCGACCAAAACTTAACCATGAGATACCATCGGTTAGGTTGGGGAACATGAACATAAAGGCTAACAATAAGCCCACTGACATACCCACTATACCCCAGAACATGGTTGCATATAGGAAATTTTTCACGATTTTGTTATCGTAATAAAACTGCTGTACTTCCATAATTATACTTGTTTATTTAGTTGGATTTTATTTTTCTAAAATGAAGAACAGAGAGAAAAGAAAATAGAGAAGAGACTCCTATTAATTTGCAAATGTCCTTTACTTTCAATTTTTTACTTTACTCTTTACTTCATTACCTGTTTTCACCAGTTCATCTTCAAAAAGCATACGTACAGAAGGGGTGTAAGCATCATCATATTGTCCTTGCCTGACCGATACGATGAAAGCGACAAAAAAGATAATTGCCACTACTAGACTTATAGCTAGCAAAACATAGATTACACTCATACCTAACTGATTTATTCGGTAAAAGTAAGAGTGAAGCAAACCTTAGAAAATGACAATTGTCATACTTTAGAACTTTTCTTGGACTATTTAAAATTCCGGATAATTGAAGTTATGTATTTTGAGTTTTAAGTAGTTGAAAATCAATAAGTAAAATCCATTTTGTGAGTACCTGTACTTTTGTTCCTAGTTGTATGATTATGCAGGAAAAAAAGCGTAAATTAAAAAGGCATCGGTCTTATTATTTGAAGAACGATGCCATTTAAAAAATTAGTGGATTATATGTTCATTATGTAAGCTTTCTGCCAATAAGGTTGGTCATTACGGTGGTGAAAACAACAATACTGATGGAACTTAAAGGCATAAGGATTGCGGCAATCACGGGCTCTAATTGTCCGGTAATTGCAAAATATAGACCTACACAATTGTAGAGTAGTGATACTATAAAACTCATTTTTATAACGCGCATTGCTTTTTTGGATGCAAGTATATAATTGTAAAGCTGTTGAAACTTAGAGGCATCTAAAATAGCATCGCAGGCGGGGGAGAAGACATTGATGTTTTCTGATATGGCAATACCAACATTACTTTGTGCAAGTGCACCGGCATCATTTAATCCATCGCCCACCATTAATACTTTTTTGCCTTGATCCTGTAATGATTTTATGAACTCTAGTTTAGTTTCCGGTTTTTGGTTGAAGTATAAAGGCGTCAGTTTTGGCAGCAGTGCCTCTAGCCGTTCTTTTTCTCCTTCGTTATCACCTGAAAGTATGGCTAAATTCATTGATTCTGACATGTTTTTGAAGACAGATGAAATTCCCTCGCGATATTGATTATGAAAAACATACCTGCCTTTATAAGTATTGTTGGCGCTAATATAAATAGAGGTGTCCAAGAGGCTTTCTGAGCTACCCTTACCAACAAAATTTGCCGATCCTATTTTCATATTTATTTGATCTTTTGAGCTTTCAAGACCTTTGCCAACATGCTCTTCATATTCATCTAAAGTAATGATATTCTGTTCTTTGAGTAGATCATATAAAGATCTGCTTAAAGGGTGGTTAGAGGCCCTAATGGTATTCTTCAATAAGGATTCTTCTTCTGGGGTCAATGGCATACCTTCATAGTGTGCCGTACTTTTTTGGGATGTGGTGATCGTACCCGTTTTATCGAAAATGGCGGTATCTATCTTTGCCAACCGTTCAATGGTTTGGGTGTCCTTGATATAGAATTTCTTTTTCCCAAAAATACGCAGCATATTCCCCAAGGTAAATGGAGAGGCCAATGCTATGGCGCACGGGCAAGCAATGATCAGTACCGCAGTAAAAACGTTCATAGCTTTGGAAGGATCGTGGTATAACCAAAAGGCTGTAGCCGTAAATGCAATGGTAAGTACTGCAATGGTAAAACGTTTGCCAATACTATCCGTAAGGTTTTGGAAGGCGGTTATTTTGTCCGTTTTAAAAACCGCATTGCCCCATAACTGGGTCAGGTAACTTTGAGAAACTGATTTTAGGGCGATCATTTCTATAACACCGTTCAATTGCTTTCCGCCGGCAAAAACTTGTTCCCCAATTTCTTTGGCCACAGGTTCAGATTCTCCAGAAACAAAACTGTAGTCTATTTGTGCATTACCGTACACCAAGGTACCGTCAACGGGAATCATCTCTTCGTTTCTGATCAATATTCTATCACCTTTTATAATTTCCTGAACAGGTACGGTTTCTTCCTTGCCGTTTTGGTTTAGTCTGGTAATAGCAATGGGGAAGTATGATTTATAATCGCGTTCAAAAGACAAAAAGCTATAGGTTCTTTGTTGAAAGAACTTGCCCAATAGAAGAAAAAATACCAGACCGGTTAGGGAGTCAAAAAAACCGCTGCCCAGGTTGAAAGTGATATCATAGGTACTTCTTATGAACAGTATTAGAATACCTAGGGCAATGGGCACATCAATATTTAAGAGTTTGGCACGTAAACCTTTGTATGCGGACACAAAATAATCCCAACCGGCATAGAAAACTACGGGTAAGGAAAAGATGAACATCATCCATCTAAATAAATCTTGATATTCGTTCAGCCAATACTCACCACCAGAGGCAGCACTAGAGCCAAGGTCAAAATAATCTGGAAAGGAAAGAAACATGACATTGCCAAAGGCAAAACCTGCAACGCCAAGTTTGTATATTAAACTTCTGTCAGCTGTTTTCTTTTTACCCTCAAAATCCTCTAGCGATATATATGGCTCATAGCCAATTTTTGCCAAAAGTAAAACTAAGTCCTTTAGGCTAAAACTTTGGTTTTTATAGGTAACCCTTATAGTTTTTTTTGGAAAATCTACCTGTGAGTTTGTTACGTGCCTATTTAGTTTGTTCAAATTCTCTAAAATCCAAATACATGAACTACAGTGGATAGTGGGTATATATAGGTTTATGATTTCAATATTATCATCATTAAATTCCGTCAGTTTAGATACGATCTCTTCATTATCTAGAAAATCATATTTTCCTTCTATGGCCTTTGGTGTAGAACCTGCGGCTTCTTGCAACTCATAATAATGATCAAGGTCGTTGGTAGAAAATATTTCATAAACAGTTTTACAACCGCTACAACAAAATGATTTTTGGTCAAATGTTATCAGTTGTTTGTCACAAGGATCTCCGCAATGAAAACATGTATCTGCCTGCATAATTATAAACTAATATTTTACAAAGGTGAAAATGAAACACTTTCTAAAACATGATAATTGTCACTTTTTACAAGTATGGGCTTGTGTAATTTTGCCCTATACTTAAAGATAATGCCATGGAAAATAGATGCGAAAATTGTATAATAAGGCAGTTTAATTCTCTCCGTGCGTTAAATAAAGACGATTTAAAAAAGGTTTCGGACTCTAAAATATCCAGGAAGATAAAAAAGGGAGAAGCCCTGTTTGTTGAAGGGCAAAAGTTAGATGGCGTCTTTTGTGTAAGAAACGGTGTATCCAAATTATCTAAATTAAGCGCTAATGGTAAAGAACAAATTGTAAAACTGACCAATATTGGCGAGATAATGGGGCAACGATCCGTCATAGCGGAAGATTTTACCAATTTAAGCGCCACGGCCATAAATGACATGGAAGTATGTTTTATACCCAAAGAAATTATATCTAATACGCTGAACACCAATCCTAATTTTTCTTTGGAAGTATTACGGCATTTGGCCCATGATTTAAAAGAGGCCGATGACGTGATCGTAAACATGTCTCAAAAAACGGTAAAACAGCGGTTGGCGGAAGCCTTTATCTATCTTAAGAAAAATTACGGGGAAGATGAAAACGGATTTCTGACACTGACCCTTAGCAGGGACGATTATGCAAATATCATTGGTGCTGCAACAGAATCCTTAATACGTATGATTTCTGATTTTAAGAAAAAAGGACTTATAAAGACCGAAGGTAAAAAGATCGGGGTGGTAGAAATAGATAGGTTGCAGGAACTTGTGGATGGTTTCTAAGTAATTTTCTAAGTTGACGAATGTCATAGTTTCAACTCATAGGCAGAAGTATTTTTATCATCAAATGATGAGCTTCGTTTATGAAAAACATTTTAATACCTACAGATTTTTCACCATCGGCCTGGAATGCCATTACATATGCTGTCCATTTATTTGCAGAATTTGAATGTGTATTTCATTTTGTAAATGCTTACACACCAGAAATGCACAGCAATCGCTTAATGGCGGGGAAGGTTTTAGATACGGCAAAAGGCTGTACCGCACAAGCCACTTCAAAACGAGGATTACAAAAAACCATATATCGCATTAAAAAGGAATACAGAAATCCGTTACATAGGTATACCTCAATTTCTACTTTTTCCATGTTGGTAGATGAGGTGAAAGAAACGGTAAAAGCGCGTAACATAGATTTTATAATTTTAGGCACTAACGGTGGTGCCGATGATGAATCTATATTTTTAGGCAGGAATACAGTAAAAATTTTGAACCAAGGATATCATTGTCCTGTAATGGTAATTCCGCCAAGGGCACGTTTTGAAGATCTAGCATCCATTTCGGTACTATCGGAAATCAATCATTTATTTAAGCTAGAAGAATTACAACCGGTAGTAGAATTGGCACGTTATTTTAATAGTACGGTTCAAATTGCAAGTATGCGGAAAACATCGGCTTCATCAAATGAATTACAAAAATTAAATCACAAAATTTTAAACGATAGTCTAGTTAGGATCTCTCATAACTTTTATAAATTAGATACTGAAGGTTCTTTAACAACAACTTTAAAAAACTACGTTAATCAGACTAATTGCCAATTACTTGTTATGTCCAATTCTATAAACAGTTACCTAAGAAGTTTATGTCATAACTACATAGTAAACAGGTCTATTTTCTGTTGTCATGTACCGTTGTTATCACTACAGTTTATAGAACATGGTATAAGCATTGACCACTAAAACATTATCTGAGGTAAGGTTGCATAAGCATAAATCGCAAAATTTTAGATATTACTTTACCCTTTAGGTAATGCTATCTATTAATTCTAAATATCTTTATGGCCGGATAAACTTTAATTGAACAAAAAGTGAGCGCGGTAAACGAGAAAAAAGTAGCGGCATTGGCAGCGGTAAAATATGTAAAGTCTGGAATGACGGTTGGGCTAGGAACAGGATCCACGGCATTTTATATGATAGAGGCCATTGGTGAAATGGTACAAAACGGCATGGAAATCAAAGCTGTTGCAACCTCTAACGAAACAGAGAAATTAGCAACCCGTTTAGGTATTAACGTAATAACCCTTGCAGAAGCAAAAAGGTTGGATGTTACTATTGATGGGGCCGATGAGGTAGATGAAAACTTTCAATTGATCAAAGGCGGTGGTGGAGCGCTACTAAGAGAAAAAATCGTTGCACATAATTCTGATTTGAATATTATTATAGCAGATGCATCTAAAAGTGTTTCCAAATTGGGAAAATTTAAATTGCCCATTGAGACCATACCGTTTGCTACACAGTTGATTATTAACGAATTGAACGACATGGGGCTTAGTCCGGTGCAACGAATGAACGGAAATGATCACTATAAGACCGATGAAAACAACGACATTGTTGATATTGATATTTGGGATTGCGATATGAAATTGACCGAATTAGAGCGGCATTTAAAAACCATTCCGGGCATTGTAGAAACCGGCTTGTTCTTGACGACGACCAATTTGGTTATTATAGGCAAAGGCGATGAAGCTATCGTAAAAAATAGATAGCTATTAAGCAACTTCTATTCTTTTGTACAATTCTGAAGTAAAAAAATACGTCGGTGATAGTATTCCTTTGTCCTTGGTCAATGAATTAAAACTGGCTTTATGGTTGTTAAGAACATACAGCTCAAGGACTGTGAGGTGGTATACATAAAGCTAATTTAATGTGATATTTTTTACGTAATTAAGAATGCTTGGGATGTTTGGAATGCCTTGATATTTTGGCTTACATTTTACAAATAATAAATACATCGTACAAACAACAGTAACTCCTTAATTTGTAGGGGCTAAACTAATATGCACCCAAAATTAGGAAGATATTGCATTTTCCGAAAACCCTTTCGAGAACGCTATTGTGTTATTTAAGAAGTAATCAGGGCTTTAATACTTGAATACTATAGAATTATGTTAGGGGAAATATTTTAATTAGCGCCCATTATAAAGTATCTTTGAAGGAGATTTTTAGTAGATAGTAAAATAAACACGAACCTGAAAAATAATCTAATAATATAATGAACAAGGAACTAGATCAATTAGCAGCCGACAATATAAGGGCATTAGCTGTAGCGATGGTAGAAAAGGCAAATTCTGGACACCCAGGTGGCCCGATGGGAGGAGCAGACTACATGCACATTTTATATTCTGAATTT
This sequence comes from Maribacter huludaoensis, assembly GCF_029350945.1. Taxonomy (GTDB): domain Bacteria; phylum Bacteroidota; class Bacteroidia; order Flavobacteriales; family Flavobacteriaceae; genus Maribacter; species Maribacter huludaoensis. The sequence continues at coordinate 391,948 of NZ_JARKMS010000004.1, forward strand.
TTCAATTACGATCCTTCTGATATGAAATGGCCGTTTCGTGACCGTTTCTTTATGGATGCAGGTCATTTATCTACTTTAATGTATGCTCAGTATTATTTGTTGGGTAACTATTCAAAAGATGATGTTTCTAATTTTAGACAATGGGGATCGGTAACACCGGGTCACCCAGAGGTAGATGTGGCAAGAGGTATTGAAAATACTTCTGGTCCATTAGGCCAAGGGCATACTATGGGTGTTGGTGCAGCGGTAGCGGCCAATTTCTTAAAAGCTCGTTTTGGAGATTGGATGAACCATAAGATCTATGGCTTTATTTCAGATGGTGGTGTACAAGAAGAAATTTCTCAAGGTGCAGGTAGAATTGCAGGTCATTTAGGCTTAAGCAACTTTATCATGTTCTATGATTCTAACGATGTTCAATTATCCTCTAAAACAGATGAGGTAACTTCTGAGGATACGGCAAAGAAATATGAAGCATGGGGATGGAAGGTAGTTACTATAGACGGCCACGATCATGATCAGATCAGAAAGGCGTTGAGTGATGCCAATGCAGAAACCGAAAAGCCAACTTTGATTATTGGTCAGACCATAATGGGTAAAGGCTGTGTAACTGCAGATGGAACTCCGTACGAAGGGTACACCGAGTTACATGGTAAGCCAATTGGCGATACAGGTGCGGATTATGAAAAGACTTTGGCAAATTTAGGCGCAGATGTAGACAATCCATTTGACATCTATTCAAAAGTAGAAGAGTACTACGAAGGCATCATCAATAAAAAGAAAGATGAAGCTCAAGCAAAGAAAAGGGAAATAGATGCTTGGCGTTCAGAGAACCCGGAGCTATCTGCCAAATTAGACGGTTTCTTGGAAGGCAAGTTGCCAGACCTAGATTTTGGTTCTGTAGCGCAAAAAGAAGGTCAGGCAACAAGAGCGGCATCTTCCAATGTGTTGGCTTACTTGGCACAGAACGTAGAGAACATGATCGTGTCTTCTGCAGATTTATCCAATAGTGATAAAACTGATGGGTTCTTAAAGAAAACCAGTGTTTTACAAAAAGGCGATTTCTCAGGTGCTTTCTTGCAGGCAGGTGTAGCGGAACTGACCATGGCCACTATGGCAAACGGTATAGCGCTACACGGTGGGGTAATGGCAGTAGTGGCCACATTCTTTGTGTTTTCCGATTATATGAAACCGGCAATTCGTTTAAGCTGTATTCAAGAGCTACCGGTAAAGTTTGTTTGGACACATGATGCTTTTAGGGTAGGAGAAGATGGCCCAACGCACCAACCAATTGAGCAAGAAGCTCAAATACGTTTGTTGGAGAAATTAAAGAACCATAGCCACGAGCAAAGTTTCGTAGCATTACGTCCTGCAGATTCTCAAGAAACGAACGTAGCTTGGAAAATGGCCATGGAAAACCAAAAAACACCTACCGGACTTATTTTATCCCGTCAAGGCATAAAAGATATTCCTGCGAAAAGCGGTAACCGCTATGAGGAAGCGTTAGGAGCTGAAAAAGGAGGGTACTTGGTACAAGAAGTAGCTGATCCAGATGTAATTTTGATAGCAAACGGTTCTGAAGTGGCAACATTAGTAGCTGCAACAAAATTATTGGAAGAAAAAGAAGGGTTGAAAGTAAATATCGCTTCAATACCATCAGAAGGTATATTTAGGCAACAGTCAGAGGCTTATCAAGAAAAGGTAATTCCACCGAACAAACCGGTATTCGGTCTTACGGCAGGTTTACCTGTAAACTTGGAAGGTTTGGCAGGGCCAAATGGCAAAGTATTCGGTTTAGAGCACTTTGGGTACTCTGCACCGGCAACCGTACTTGATGAGAAATTTGGATTTACCGGAGATCAAGTATACCAACAAGTAGTAGATTTTTTAAAATAGATAATCTTTAAAGCATTGCTTTAGGGACATTGATTATAAATTTAAAATTAGTAACAGATGAAATTTTTTATAGATACAGCAAATTTAGACGAGATCAAAGAAGCCCAGGATATGGGTATTTTAGATGGTGTAACCACAAACCCATCTTTAATGGCTAAAGAAGGCATTACAGGTGCCGATAATATTTTGGCACATTACAAGAAAATATGTGACTTGGTTGACGGCGACGTTAGTGCTGAGGTTATCTCTACCGATTTTGACGGTATGGTCGAGGAAGGGGAGAAGTTGGTTAAAATTAGCCCACAGATCGTAATTAAGGTGCCTATGATCAAAGAAGGTGTAAAAGCGATCAAGTATTTCTCTGATAAAGGATACAGAACTAACTGTACCTTGGTATTCTCTTCAGGTCAAGCTTTATTGGCTGCAAAAGCAGGTGCAACTTATGTATCTCCCTTCATTGGTCGTTTAGATGACATCTCAACAGATGGTTTAGGTTTAATAGCGGATATTCGTTTGATCTATGATAACTACGGATTTGAAACTGAAATTTTAGCGGCATCTGTACGTCACGTAATGCATATTATTGACTGTGCCAAAATCGGTGCAGATGTTATGACCGGTGGCTTAGGTGCTATTACAGGACTTTTAAAACACCCTTTAACAGATAGTGGTCTAGAGAAGTTCTTGGCAGATTACAAAAAAGGTAACTAAGTTGTAAGATGTTATCTAATTGATATTAAAAACCATCACTGAAAAGTGATGGTTTTTTTGTTTTATATTAGTTGTGATATAAAAGATATATGTGCAATTGTGTACATATACAATTGTTAGGGCACATTTAAGAAAAATGGGGAATCACGAAAAAAACTACGAAGACAAGAACGATTTTCTGAAGGCTGGTGTTGCGATGCAGAAATATCAGGAAATTCATAATATCATTCGCAAGGATTATATGGAATTACTGAAAGTAACGGAAGGACATAAATCCGAACCAACAGAGTTTGATTCTTTATATCGCGCCTGTCTTAAAAGTTTGTTTTCAATAATAGAAGCGGATATATATGGACTTAATAATCTGGATGAATATGAAAACTATTCTGACAGAGATTCGTTCGAAATTAAGTTCAAAAAGACGTTTAAGCAAGTTTGTCTGACTTGGAACAAAACAGAACTTCAAAAGAAATACTTTGATGAGAAATACGGTGGACTAAGAGTTAAAAAAGAAACGAGATGAATTAATTCACCCGAAAAAAATAGAACATTTACACGGGGCTAGCATCACAGAATTTGAAAAATTAAAGAATGTTTTTAACGACTATGATACGTTCATAAATAGCCTAATGAATGATTTTTTTATCTCCGTAACATTACCGAATGACTATTTTGGGCAGAAATAAAAACGTGCCCTAACACAGCCTATACGTAATGCGGACTTTAGGACTAAATCGAAAGGTCTGTGTATATTTATAATGTCGCTAAATCTTATGGATTTAGCTTTGGACAAAAAAAAATAAAACTAAACAATAAGCTTTAGCTTCGGGCGTAGACGGAAACAAAAAGTTTCCTTGCCTCCGCACTACGCATAGCCCAACCGTTGTCAACAATATTAAAAATAGCTTTATTGCATGCATTTAATACACATCAAACTTAAACCAACGACCAAAATTGACCTTAATTTTGATACAAGTGAAATTGGAAAGGGAATACAATCTCCAAACGCTGCAATTGAAGAGTCCAAAGAATATTTAAAGTCAAATAAGCATTCGGATTTTTATAATAAAGACCTAATGGTAGTTGCTAATCAACAACTAATTTTTGTTTTTGACTATGCTATTGGAAAAGAAAAAATACTCATTCCCGAGATAAATCCAACAACAATTTTCTATTCAAATGCGATTATGTCTCATAGAAGATTGGTTTCCTTTAAAAAAGATTTATTTGAAAATTCACCGACAGTAAAAAATCTTAATAAGCGAGTTAATCCAACCCTATTTGGAAATTTTTTCCAATTAGCATCTAATTGCATTATCAATTTACAAGCCGCATTGGAAAGTTTTGCTAATCGACAAATACCGGTTAACCATACATTTATGGACATTAATGGAAAAGAGTTTGAACCGTCTGTATTTCATAAATTAGATAAAGCATTACCAGAAATTAAAGGAAAAAGATTTAAAAGCAAATTCAAAAAATATAATTTTTTAGTAAGAAAAGTAATCGAATTACGAAACGAAATAATTCACTTAACACCTATAGAAGAAACTACCAATACCAAATACAAATCCACCTATAGAAAATTACTGTCTTTTAATTACAGCGAAGCGATAATTTCTGTAGAAAAACTAATAAACTTTTATGAACCAGATTTGATTGAGAAATGTGAGTGTGGTAAGGAAATGTATTATGATATAGAGGAAAGGTTTGATTCCAAATAAAAATACTGTTGACAACAAAGAACTGAGCTGAAAAACAAATAAAATCTAGCTCGATCTTCCCACATAATTCCTATCATAATCCAAACCTGATTTGGCTATACCATAAGCTTGTTTAATCAATTTATTACAGACTGCTATCAAAGCCAGTTTTTTACTCTTCCCTTTTAAAACTATCCTGTCATATAACGCCTTACATTGAGGGTTATGGACACAAGCTGTAAAATTGCAAAGAAAAAGATGGTTCCTCACCAAGGAGTCTCCCATTTTACTTATTCGGGACTTTCCCCTTACACTACTGCCCGAACTTCGCTCGTTCGGTGCCAGACCGAAATAGGAGGACAACTGCCGTGAACTTTCAAAATCCCGAAAACCGTTCGTACAGACAATTAAAAGCATAGCGGTTTTTCTGCCAACGCCCGGTATAGCGTTCAGCCTGGTATAAAGCTCTTGTTCGTTCGCACGTATCAACTTTTCAATCTCCGTTTCAAGTAACTTTATTTCCTTATCCAAACTTTTCAGTTGACGAACGATGGAACGCATTAGCATACCCTTTCCACGTTTACTTGTGGACATTGCGTGAAGTGTGTTCTTTAAGGCCGTACGTTGCTTAAAATAAAGGCGGACAACTCCTTGAAGGGTCTTACTCTCTACGATGTAACCAGGTTCCGGTGACCAAAGATCTAAAGCTTGTTCCTTGCCATAGCGACAGATCATCTTGGCATCGCTCTTATCCGTTTTTACCTGATTTAGTTTCATCTGTATAAAACGCTTGATGATCAAGGGGTTTATCACGGAAACACGTAAACCGTTATCGAACAAATAAATGGCAAGTTGTTGATGATAACATCCCGTAGCTTCCATTACGCACCAATGATCGGCAGTTATGCTCCTTTGGAACAACTTGAAACCTTTCTCATCATTGCTGTATTGTAAATGACCGCTCTCAGAATCATAAACATCGAAAACATCTTTAGAGATATCTATTCCTACAAAAATTGTACTTTTATTCATATCATTAAATTTTAAAGAACAAAAACTAATGCTATACATCATCCTGGAAACAGGTTCTAATGACCTAATGAACTGATCGTATTTGAATAGTAAAAGAGCAGGGATTTTCTTTGTTGACGGAATCTGAAGTTCCTAAACCTAAAATAACCTTACTCTGCTCTTTTGTTCTTATGTTAAACTATAAAAGATAACAGATTACTAACTTAGGATACCTAAACGTAATGCGGGGTTTGAGCTAAGTCAAAAGGTCTGTGTATATTTATAAAGTCGCTAGATTGAAAATTACAACTGAGTGAAATGCTCATATTTAGTTTTGGAAAAAAGAAAATGTCAAATAAGCTAGGAGCTTTAGCCTAATGCGTAGACGGAAGATAAGTACAAAAACACCTACTATTATTCATAAATTAACCGCATTACAAATTCTAATAATTTAAGAATTAATGAAAAAGACATTAAATGATTTAACTAAAGAGGATTGGAATACACTTTTTCCGATAGAATTGGTGGACCATAATCCTGAATGGATAAACATTTTTGAAAACGAGAAAAAACGGATTTTAGATAAGGTTGGTAATGAAAAGATTTTACGTATTGAGCATTTTGGGAGTTCATCAATTCCTTTGATAAAATCCAAACCATATATCGATTTAATGATTGAAATACCTAAAGCATATTTGTTTGATAAAAATTTGATTGAACAATTTACGCAATTGGGCTACGCTCATTTTAAAGTGCCAGCAAGAGAAGATATAAAGGAATATTCATCATTTGGAAAAGGATATAATTTGGAGGGCAAAAAAGAACAAATTTTTCATATCCATATGTGCCCAAAAGATAATGTGATGTGGAAACAAATAGATTTTCGAGACTATCTGAATACCAATAAAATACGAGCGAAAGAGTACGAAAATTTGAAACTTGAGCTAGCCTCTAAATTTAAAAATGATAGAGGTTCCTATGTCCTAGGAAAGACAGATTTTGTCAACGAAACATTAGAAATAATCAGCAGAAAAAGCGGCGAGCAACAGGGTGTATAAATCCATAGCTAATCAATGCTAAACTAAAAAGTTTATTTGCATTTGAAAACCCACCAAATTTTTAATTTGGCTTTTATTTTTAGTCTTTAAAAGTAAGTACATTTTTACACGCTATGTTTTAAACACAAGTCAGTTAAAATTTACTTCATTAAACATTTTATTATAAAATATTGTAACAAACTGACTTGAAATTTTACCTATAGACGGTAATCATAAAGTACTGATATGAAATTAGGTAAAGTTTTGGAAATTATTGGATGCATTTTAATTGGTATAGGAATGTTGGCTAGAATAGTTATAAAACTCTCTGATGGAGAAATACCGGACATGCTTTCGGAATTTCAATTCCTAAAATTTCTAGGTTTTGTTTTTTTGATTTCAGGAGTGGTCATTATGGAAGTTAGGAAAAGAAGGACCAACAGCAAAAATAAAAATGCGCTTACGAAGCCTATTATAGAGCAATAGTTATGGATAGGAATAAGAACTATGCGGTATCTGTCGTTATTGGTATTCTCGGTTTTTTTATTGCCTTAGGCTTATTGTTTCAAGGAAGATTTTTGATTGCTATTTTCAGTGTTATTACATGTATTCAACTACTAAGGAAAGAATCAAAATAAAAAAGTTAAGGTTATATCAAATTTATTATTTACAAGTTTCTTGAACGAAAATTATAGGCAGAAAATAACGGTATAAAAAACTGATCTATAATCTGCTATGAATAAGGAATGGGTTTAAAACTGTTAAGTGTAATCCTATTTGTTGTTTCTAAGTTGCTTTCTCCAATAATAATTCATTTTTAAATCCACAAGTTTAGTTGTATTTTGCAAGGATGGAATTTAATGTAGTACATAATTTTGCGTGTACTAAAATGTGAATTTCATTAATTGAAATGGGTATAAATGCGAAATTTCTATTATATGAGTGATTTTGCAAATATTGAAACTAACACACTTGAACAACTAGAACATGAAAAACGGTATTAAAATTTGCGTACTCGGCATCTTTTTATTTACTGCATTTTTAAATGCACAAGCTCCAAAATGGGAAAATCCGGAATGGGAGAATCCTGAAATATTTCAGATCAACAGAGAAGAGCCTACGGCATCACTTTATCGCTATGAGGACGTAAAATCAGCTTTGGCAAATGAAAGTTGGGAGAATTCTTTAAACTATCAGTCTTTAAATGGGGAATGGAGTTTTAATTACGCGGCAAGTGTACCGGAAAGACCGATATTGTTTTATAAACCGGATTATGATACCTCTGGGTGGAACAAGATAAAGGTTCCGTCTAATTGGGAACTGGAAGGTCACGGTACGCCCATATATACGAATGTGGTATATCCTTTTCCAAAGAATCCGCCATTTATTCCTCACGATATTAATTCCGTTGGTAGTTATAAGCGTCATTTTGAAACTCCTGAAAACTGGGAAGATAAAGAAGTGTACCTACATTTTGGAGCGGTAAGCGGTGCCATGTACGTATACTTGAACGGGCAAATGGTAGGGTATAGTGAAGGCAGTAAAACTCCGGCAGAATTTCATATCAACAAGTATTTAAAAGAAGGCAGAAATGACCTTTCTGTACAGGTGTTACGCTGGTCTGATGCCAGCTATTTAGAAGATCAGGATTTTTGGAGGTTAAGTGGTATAGATAGGGATGTCTATTTGTATGCAACCAATAAAGCTACTATCAAAGATTACACCGTAGTGGCAGATTTAGATGAAACCTATACGAACGGTAAATTCCGTTTAGACCTAGAATTGGCAAATACCGGTAAGAAACAAAAAGGTACTCAAGTAGAAATTACATTATTGGATGGAGCACAAGAAGTCTTTAAAGTAAACCAAAGTTTAGATGTCGCTGAAGGAATAACTACGGTAAAATTCGCTCAGGAGATTCCTAATGTAAAAACATGGAATGCTGAAAAACCTAATCTTTATGCACTACTTTTTACATTAAAGGATAAAAAAGGCAACGTTACCGAAGCCATCAGTTCAAAAATCGGATTTAGAAAAATTGAGATCAAGAACAATCAATTTTTGGTGAACGGTATGCCCGTATTGATCAAAGGCGTAAACCTACATGATCATGATGAAGTAACCGGGCATGTGATCAGTGAAGAGGTTACGTTGAAAGATATGGAGGTGATGAAGCAAAACAATATCAATGCTATTCGCTGTAGTCATTATCCTAAAAACGAATTTTTCTATAGAATGGCAGATAAATATGGTTTTTATGTAGTTGATGAAGCCAACATTGAAATTCATGGTATGGGAGCAACCAATCAAGGTTTGGATGGTGATGAGGCTGCAATTGCCGTTCACCCTGCATATAGACCTGAGTGGAGAGAAATGCATTTAGATAGAACGATTAGAATGTTTGAACGAGATAAAAATTATACTTCTATAGTAACCTGGTCTTTAGGAAACGAAGCCGGTAACGGTCAAAACCTTTTTGATACGTATGATTGGTTAAAGGCACATGATACAACAAGACCTGTACAGTACGAAGGAGCCACAAATTTCTCTAATACCGATATACAGGCACCTATGTATGCAAGGGTAGATCAAACTATTGAATATGCAGAAAATAATCCTAAGAGGCCTTTGATTCAATGTGAATATGCGCATGCCATGGGTAATAGTGTTGGAAACTTACAAGAATATTGGGATGCCATAGAAAAATATGATGTGCTGCAAGGAGGGTTTATTTGGGACTGGGTAGATCAAGGATTAAAAACTACCAATGAAGATGGCGTAGAATTTTATGCCTTTGGGGGCGATTTGGGCGGAGCGGAATTACAGAACGATAACAACTTCTGTTTGAACGGTTTGGTTGATCCTGACCGTTCTGCACATCCGGCTTTATATGAAGTGAAAAAAGTATATCAATATGTAAAGTTTACATCGGAAAATCCAAAAGCGGGAAAAATCAGTTTAAGGAATATGTATGATTTTACAAACCTGTCCGAATATAATTTTTCATGGAGATTGTTGGAGAATGGGGTAGAAGTAGGTAAAGGAAAAATTGCCGATGTTGATATTGCTCCTTATCAAACTAAAGCAGTGCAAATAGAATTGCCAGAATTAGCAAATGCCACTTCTGAGTATCATTTGAATGTATATATGACCACAAAGCAAGAAAGTGCATTAATTCCTGAGCACTACCTATTGGCGTACGAACAGTTTCAATTGACAGATTATAAACCATCTGTTTTTAAAGAGAATATTGACGGATTAAAATTGACCAAGAAAGAAGATATCATTACCGTTACAGGTGACGGATTCAAAATAGGTTTTAATAGTAAGGACGGAACATTGTCATCTATAGATTACGGACAGGGAAATTTGCTTCAAAAGGGACCTGCCGTTAATTTCTGGCGCGCACCTAACGATAATGATTATGGCTATAATATGCCAAAACTTTTAAAGCCTTGGAAAGATGCTACCGATACTCAAAATCTATTGCGTTTACAAGTGAATTCCAATGAAGGCAAGAAAATTATTGATGCTGTAAAGTTGACCGCTAATCCGTTTAAGATTAGAAATGATTTTAAGTTAAATGCAACATACGGTCTACCATCTGTAAATGGAGAGGTACAGGTAACCTACACTATTAATGCGAAAGGTGAAATTTTGGTGAGCACACAATTGAAAGGTATTAAGGGCGATTTGCCCATTCTGCCAAGATTTGGTAATAACCTGATTATTGATAACAATTACGATCAGGTAGCATGGTATGGTAGGGGAAAACATGAAAACTACCAAGATCGTAATACATCTGCTCTGGTGGGCGTGTATAGTGCTCAGGTATCTGATCTGTATTATGAATATATTCGTCCGCAGGAGAATGCAAACAGAACGGATATTAGAACTTTGTCCTTTGAGAACAAGGACGGTAAGGGTATCAAAATTACCGCACCAGATCTATTCTCGTTTAGTGCGCACCATCAATTGAATTCAGATTTTGATGAAGGAATGGAAAAAAGGCAACAGCATACGTTTGATATCCCTACAAGAGATTTGATCAATATAAATATTGACCATAGGCAAATGGGTGTAGGTGGTGATAATAGCTGGGGTTTACTACCTATGGAGAAATATCAGATCAAACCCGCAAATCTTTCGTTTGACTATGTAATAAGTCCTATACGTTAAAATCTTATTATTGATCAGAATTTTAAATAGTAGAAAGTATATTTAGACCATGAAGAAAAGCATGCAATATGTAGCCTTGATCGTTTTTGGTGTATTGATGGTCAATTGTAAGTCAGAACCCAAGAAAGACAAAATAACACAAGAAGAGAAAACCGAGAATGAAAAGCCTACACCGGTAATAGATCATACGGTATTGAATGAAAAACCGGAAGGAGTAACTGCTCCTGAAGGTATGGTTTGGGTGCCGGGCGCTGTTTTTAAACAAGGTGCTGTTAATAATGATAAAATAGCAATGGATCATGAAAAGCCGGCAATCGATGTAATGGTAGATGGTTTTTTTATGGACGTTACCGAAGTGACCAATGCACAATTTTCTGCATTTGTAAAAGCAACAGGTTATGTAACGGTAGCAGAAAGGGGAATTGATTGGGAAGAATTGAAAAAGCAAGTACCGGCAGGCACAGAAAAACTGCACGATTCCATATTGCAGCCCGGTTCATTGACTTTTAAAAAAGCAAAATCTTCAGTACCTAATCTTTATGATTTTTCCCAGTGGTGGAATTGGACCATTGGCGCAGATTGGAAACACCCTAACGGACCAAAGAGTTCCATAAAGGGAAAAGAGGATTACCCGGTAGTACAGGTTTCATACGAAGATGCATTGGCTTATTGCGAATGGGCAAATAGGCGCTTGCCTACAGAGGCGGAATGGGAGCTGGCATCAAGAGCGGGTTCATATGGTACCATTTATAATTGGGGCGATGATGTATCCGTTCTTGCGGAAAAAGCGAATACGTGGGAAGGAGAATTTCCTGTTGAAAATACCTTGGCAGATGGTTTTGAACTTAGGGCTCCCGTAAAATCATATCCGCCAAATGCATTGGGATTATATGATATGGCAGGTAATGTATGGGAATGGACCAGTGATTGGTATAATAGCGATTATTACAAAGAAGCTAAATCTAAAAATACGGTTTTGGTAAATCCCAAAGGAGCAGAAAGTCCGTACACACCAAATAACCCGCTTGCAAAAGAAAGAGTGATCAAAGGAGGGTCCTTTTTGTGTAGTGCATCATATTGCGCAAGTTACCGTGTATCTGCAAGAATGAGGTCCAGTATGGATTCCTCATTAGAGCATACAGGTTTTAGAACAGTTGCAACTGCTGAAATGTTGAAAAACTAGACAAAGATGATATTAATCTATGCAGTTTAATAGTTGATCAAGTTCAACAATTTTTGCACGGCTAATTGGTATTTTCTTGTTTTGAATTTCTATGAATTCATGGTTATAGCGTTCAACCATTTTTAGGTTAACGATATAAGATTTATGAATTCTAATGAACTTATCCGCTTCCAATCGTTTGTTAAAAGCGTTCATTGTAGATAATATAATGTAATTACGTTCTTGGGTCACTACTTTTACGTAGTCGCCTAAAGCTTCAACATAGAGAATACCATGAACATTAAGTTCAACCTGTTTTAAATTGTGTTTTACCGTAATCTTATTTTCGGGTTGTTTGTTTTTAATGAACTTGATTTTGTCTATGGCTTTTGTAATAGCGATGTTGAACCGTTCATTACTATATGGTTTTAAAAGAAAATCGGTAACGTTGAATTCAAAAGCTTCAAGTGCATATTTCTGGTCATGGCTGGTAATTATAACTTGAGGGGTTATTTTTAATCCTGCAAGAAACTCAAAGCCGTTCATCACCGGCATTTCAATATCTAAAAATAAAAAATCTACGTTCAATTCATTTACTAGGGCAAGACTTTCATTGGTAGCACTTGAAGAATGTACCAGTTTTAGGTTTTTATTATGCTGAATAATTTGCTCTAGAAGTTTCCTTTGTGTGTTAGAATCTTCTATAATAGCACATTTAAAGGTTTTCATTCGATAATAATATAAGTTCTATTATACATACGTAAAGAATGGGGGAAAGTTCGTTTTTTCTTTATTTAATGTATTCTTAAAGTTAGAAAAACAGGCGAAAAATAGTAAATAGTTATCTTCATAGCTAATATTCGTATAAAAACTTTTGATAACTATATTGTAAGTTTTTAGCTCAAAAACCTACTTTTGTAGTAGAGAATTTAATAGAACCACTTGATATTATGTCTGATAAAATAGAACGTGTAAAAACATTGATTATAGGATCCGGTCCTGCAGGGTATACAGCTGCAATATATGCTGCCCGTGCAGATTTAAAGCCTGTTATGTATACAGGTATGGAGCCAGGGGGTCAATTGACCACCACAACGGAAGTAGATAATTTTCCTGGATATCCGGAGGGGATAGACGGTCCTACTATGATGGTACAATTGCAACAACAAGCAGAACGTTTTGGTACCGAGGTTAGAATAGGTATGATCACTTCTGTAGAATTTTCAAAGGAAAAAGGAGGTATTCATAAGGTAGTTGCGGACAATGATAAGGTAATAGAGGCAGAAACGGTTATTATTTCTACCGGAGCATCTGCCAAGTATCTTAATATTCCTAGTGAGCAACGTTTGCGTGGGGGCGGTGTATCTGCCTGCGCAGTGTGCGACGGTTTCTTTTATAAGGGTCAAGATGTTGCCATAGTAGGTGCGGGTGATACTGCCGCTGAAGAAGCGTCTTATTTGGCCAACATTTGTAATAAAGTAACCATGTTGGTACGTAGAGATGAGATGAGAGCCTCTAAAGCAATGCAACATAGGGTACACAGTATAAAGAATATTGATGTACGTTACAATACCGAAGTTGATGAAGTACTAGGTGATCAGGTTGTTGAAGGTTTACGTATGGTAAACAACCAAACAGGTGAAAAGGAAGAAATTGCTATTACCGGTATCTTTATCGCAATTGGTCATAAACCAAATACGGATATATTTAAAGGTCAGTTAGATATGGATGAAACTGGTTACCTTATAACAGAAGGTAAGTCTACCAAGACTAATTTACCTGGTGTTTTTGCCAGTGGAGATGCACAAGACAAAGAATACAGGCAAGCGGTTACCGCTGCTGGATCTGGTTGTATGGCTGCTTTGGATGCTGAGCGTTATTTGGCAGCCATTGGTTCTGTTGAGGAAGCAGTAGCAGACCAATATAAATTATAGTAAAAAAGTTTTAAATAAAGGCCCATTCATTTAAATGGGCCTTTTTTGTTTTTTAATTCAAGGTCAATCTATTCTAACATAGTTTTCAGAGAAGGTACGGTTACCTTCTTCGTCTAAACTAATTTGACTAAACCTATCATTGCTAAGCTGAAGTTCAAATGTAAATATGCGCATGGTGTCCATAGCTTGGATCATTTCATTATCTCCATATTCCAGTGTTTCCATTAATTTATCTTCTGTAATATTATAAGTACCGTAACCAAATCTACCTACTTTGTCCACGGGTACATATCTGGTCCACATAATTTTTCCGTTATAATACATTTTAACCTGTCTGTACCCATCTGCTGTAGGTATGGTATCAATAACTTGTTGTCCGTCGTAATTATAAAAACTTTCTAGCTCCCAGGTACCTTGTATGGTATGCATATAGTTTTCATTAATAGAATTTGTAGAGGCTGCTGAAACCAATAAGAGCATCAACAAAACCAAACCTATAATTTTTTTCATAGTGATAAGGTGTTAGTTAATAAAAGAGGTGAACGTGTACTAAAAAGATACGAATTAAATATTAGAATTTAATAAAAAATATAACTAATAATTACGAATAACATAATTAATATCATCTTATTGTATCAATTATTGGGTACATGTGTAAAATGAATTAAGAATATTGCAAAGAGTTGAAATGTCTTGATTTGTGTGTGAAGCGCTTAAAACTATACGACTCATTAAAGAATCCTTTTCTGTGGGATACCTGAAATTTGTAACTATTATTCCGTTTTCTTTTAGATAGGTAGCTAGTAATTCATTTTGAAAATTAAAGGTAGGATGCCCCTCTGCAAAGACAAAAATAGAAGTTGTTGATAATTTTGATAAGAAGAGCTCGGTATTTTTATGTAATTGAGCTCTTTTTATTTTGATAAGTTCTTCAGCATCCTTAATAGTAGCTAAAGCTGCTGGTGTTGCCGGGCTGGCGCCACCAAAAAAAGAGGTCTGCTTTAATTGGTCTATACTGTTCAAATTGCCAAAAATGGCACCGGCCTGTACGCCAAATCCCTTGCCCAATGAGCATGAGACCAATAGATTTTTTGGCTGTAGTGATTTTAAAAATCTAAAACTGCCTCCGCCGTTTTTGCCTGTAATCCCTATTCCGTGAGAATCATCTACGATCAAAATGATATCTTCTAACGCTAACCTTTTTAAATAGTTATAATTAGGGTAGTTGTTAGCTTGAAAGTCAATACTATCCAAAAAAAGTACAGGTGTTTTGTTTGTTAGTTTTTTAATCGAATTTTCTAGTTCCACCCAATTTTCAGATAATTTCTGGTGGTTTCTATATAAAGCGGAATGTGTATTTGGGGCGTAAAATAGTTGATAGTCAGTAGTGCTAAAATAGTCGCATAACAACTGCCCTGCCAAATACCCGGAAGACAGGGTAATACAACTTTCGCTACCTGACATTTTTGCCAAGTACGCATCCACTTCATCAAAAATGGATATTTTAATATTAGATTTACGAGAAGCACTGTAAGCTGTGCCATATTTTTTGATATTCTTGATGAACAATGATTGAAAATCTGCATTTGTCTGTAATCCCAAATAAGACGTACCGCCAAAATATAGGTATTCCTTACCGTCAACGCTTATAGTTCTATCGGGAAATTCATCAATAGTAAACATTAATCTAATAATTGAACACCGCTACCGGCAAGTTTAGGGAAAATCACTTTTCCGTCAGGTTCAATATGAACACCCGTTGCAATGTCACTTTTCAATAATAAAGCACCGTCCATATCCACATAATCTAATTGTGGAATTAATTGAGCAATAGCAGAAATACCTACTGTAGATTCTGTCATACAACCAACCATTACACTTATACCTAATTCTTTAGCCTTTTTTATCATGCGTAGGGCAGGGGTAAGGCCGCCACATTTGGTCAGTTTAATATTTATACCACTAAAATGTAAAGCGCATTTTTCTACATCACTCTCTACAACACAACTTTCATCAGCAATTACGGGCAATACACAATGGTGCATGACTTCTTCCATACCAGACCAGTCATCAGCTTTTAAAGGTTGTTCCAAAAACTCTACCCCCAAATCTTTCAAAAGGGGGGCGTTGAATATGGTTTCTTCTGCCGTCCATGCACAGTTGGCATCTATTCTAAAAATAGCATTGGTATGTTTTCTTAATTCGCGGACAATTGCGACATCGTCACTAGTACCCAATTTTATTTTATAGATAGGCCAAGGCATTTCTTGCATTTTTGCCAACATAACCTCAATAGGAGCAATACCAATGGTGTAGTTAGTGGTAGGATATTTTTCAATCTTTGTGCCCCAAACCTCATATAATGGTTTTCCCAGTAATTTTCCATAGAGATCATGAGCGGCCAAGTCTAAGGCGCAAATGGCAAAATTTGATAAACCTTTGCGCACTAGAAATTCATGAAAAATTTCTGGTGTGGTAAATTCAAATACTTCTATTTCAGATTTAATGGAATTAATTTCATCCATCATGCTCTCTACAGTAATCTTGTAATACGGATTGGAGGTTGCCTCTCCATATCCTGTTTTACCGTTTAAGGTTAAACAGGCAATTATAGTATCTTGAAAATCATGGGATTCCCTAGAAATGCTAAAGGTATGTTTTAGTGGTAAAATGTATTTTTTAAGTTGTACTTGCATACTACTAATATACAGATTAGGCATAGACAAAAAAATGAAAACCCACTGATATTTCAGTGGGTTTTAAATTTAGGTGTGTCCAAGGATATTAGTACTTGTGTACGCTACCGGAGACCGATTTGTTTTTATGAACGTTGGGGTCACCTTTATAAGAGATGTTGCCACCACTAGAGGCTTCTGCCGTTAGGTTGTCCGTAACGTCAATGCTAATATTTGCACCGCTGCTAGCGTCCGCATTTGCCACCAATGTAGATAAGTCCTTAGCCCTAATATTTGCACCGCTACTGGCATCTACATAAACTTCTTTGGCAGAACCTTCTAAAGAGATATTTGCACCGCTACTGGCATCTATTTCCATATTGGTTACAACTACTGTAGCATTGATAATGGCACCGCTACTGGCATCAACTTCTAATTTATCTGACTGAATTTTATTTTCAGTCGTTAAATGAGCTCCACTAGATGCCTTTAAACTGGTAATATTGGGCATGGTTACATATACCTTTTTAGTAGCTCTACCAATATTCTCTATACTGTGAATTTTTAATTTCCCGTTTTTAATATCTGTACCGATCAAGTCAATGATATTTTCATCGGCCTCTACTGAAATGTCAAAATTTGGACCCTGGGTTACAAATACTTCTAACCCTTCAGAGCTGGCAACTTCCGTGAAATCACCGGTAATTTCCCTGGTTTCTTCAACGATTACGCCATTACCTTTTTCCCCGGTACCAAAATTAATATCAAAATTGCAAGATGAAAGTATTAGGGCCAATACGAGTGCTACGGTTATTCTTACT
This sequence comes from Maribacter huludaoensis, assembly GCF_029350945.1. Lineage (GTDB taxonomy): Bacteria > Bacteroidota > Bacteroidia > Flavobacteriales > Flavobacteriaceae > Maribacter > Maribacter huludaoensis. The sequence goes on from NZ_JARKMS010000004.1 coordinate 409,074, forward strand.
AGTGTTGTCATGATTGTTCGTTTTTTGATTGATTAATATATTATGATGTAAAAATGATTGTTTTTTTAGTCTTTTACGATTAATAAATACTGAATTGTTGTTTTAGGTGTATGAACTGTAATTAGTTGATACTATCGTTGGTATTGACCTTTACGCCGTTCTGATCTAACTTCATTTTAAACGATTCTCCATTATCGTTAACGTCAATGTCTATTCCATTTTCGTTGATGATGATTTTACCTTTATCACCATTATCGTTAATGTTGATGTCAATACCATTTTCATTGATATTGATGCGGTTAGAGCTGTCGTCATCTTCATCGTTCATTTCAATGAATTCAGGACAGTCCTGGCATTCAAGCTCACCGTTGTCGGTCATTTTCCAGATATATCCTGAAAGACCTTCAACATCCCTATCCGTATTAACAGTGGTAATCCAATCTCTAGAATTTGTCTGGTCATAGGTTAAAATGGTGCCCACGGGTAAAAATATGTTTACACGAACTTCCTGGTCTTTAAACTTAGGACCTTGTGTGGTCAAATAATCATCAAAAGAGATAGTATTACCGTTTACTTCATATTCATAGACGATTTGACTGGCAATATCTTTTGCCTCTCTGTTGGATGGACCATCAGCCTCTTTTCTAATTTGAACACGAACCAAGGTGTCTTTAGACTTACGAATTCGGAATCTGACATCATCGGAAACCAAAACCTTATTACCAGCTTCGTCATAAGAAATAAAGGTATCGCCCATGTGCATATCCTTTTCGTAATCGTACTCATCCGTAGATACCAACCTAATATTCAACGTATCTGTAGGGATCACCGTGGTAATCTCTTGTTCAACAGATGTGCTACCGGTATAGGCGTGTGCTGCAGCTTCTCTAATACCAAAGATGACCAAACATATAATTGATATTAACCATAATCCTAACAATGAGAATTTAGCAACGGTACCAATAGACTTCAGGTTATTTACCAATATTTTTAATCCTAAATACATTAAGAAGAAAAACGGAATGCCTATAGCAAAAAAGGCCAATAACGATACTACCCAAATAGGCAAGTTGGTAGAATTTACAACATTGTAGAAATCAATACCAGGTACATGAATGATATCTAAAATACCAACGGTAAACATACCTACAAAAAGACCTATCAATGTAGCCGCACCAATGATAACTAAAAGAATACCAATGAATTTGCCAAAGATTTTGAACAGAAACATTACAATGTCACCAAAGGTGTCAAAAATCGTTTTACCTCCTTTTTTGACGGTGTCTCCTACTTTTTCATAGTCTACACTTTTTACACGATCCGCTACGTCATCAAAACCCTCTTTAACTTTACGCTCAATATTACTGATGTTGACCGTTTCGCCGCTCATATCTAATTTTTGAGCGGTAGTTTTGGCTTCAGGAATAAGGATCCACAGAAGACCATAGATAAAGATGAATCCTCCCCAAGTGAAAATAGTCAAGAAAATCCATAGTAAACGAATCCATAACGGATCAATACCAAAGTAATGCGCTAACCCTGCAGATACGCCGGCAACATATTTCTTTTCTGTATCCCTATATAGTTTCTTAACTCTTTCCTTAGTATAGGCAGACTTTTCTTTAGGCTCATCTTCAAACATGTCCTCATCTACCATATAGTCTTCTGGTTGCCCCATTATGGCAATAACTTCATCTACCTCTTTTTGAGTGATAACCTGTCTTTCATTCTCTAATTTGTCATGAAAAAGTTCGGCTATACGGGCTTCTATATCTGCAATGATTTCATCGCTGCCCGGTGTGTTGGCAAAAGAACGTTTTACAGATTCTAAATACCTACGCATTATATTGTATGCCTCTTCATCTATATGGAAGAGCATGTTCGCTAAATTTATATTTACTGTTTTGTTCATGATCAGCTGTTTTTTGAGTTGGTTACCAGGTTGGTGGCTTTTCTTAATTCGTCCCAAGTGGTATCTAATTCTTTAAGGAATATTTTACCGGTCTCGGTTAATGTATAGTATTTTCTTGGTGGTCCAGAAGTAGATTCTTCCCAACGGTAGTTCAGAAGCCCCGCATTCTTTAACCTGGTCAATAGCGGATAGATAGTGCCTTCCACTACTAGCATTTTTGCATCTTTTAACGTGCCCAAGATTTCAGAAGCATATTTATCATGTCCATTTAAAATGGACAGGATGCAATACTCCAAAACCCCTTTACGCATTTGTGCTTTTGTATTTTCTACATTCATAATCTCTTTTTGCTTTTTATGCAGTCCCGTTTTTGGAGGGGATTGCTCCATTGTCTCTGTTGTCTGCATAGGTTAACTGTTCGTTTTTTGTTCGATGAATAAACATCCTTATTGATTTTTTTGATTGATTAATAAACTCTTAAGGGTGTGATGAATACCCATTATATATGTGTACTGATGATTTTATTTAATAAATTTTATAGTGAAGGGATATTCAAAAACTTCGCCTTCGTTAGTTTTTATGGTAGCTAAAATGGTATAAACAATGTTGATGATAAACAGGGCAGACTGAGCTAAGCCCAAAACTCCCACAGGTATCATCCATGGACCGAAAAAGTCGTCTGAATCAAAATTAAAATTGATGCTGTTGAAACTATGGACGTTTACCAAGCCAAAATTGTCAAAGTCGAAAATGTTCGGTAAAAATCCGCCTAGGAAAAATGGAATACTGACCATACCTACAAGAATAGAGTAGAGTAGTATGCTAATTTGAAAGTTTAAAGCTTGTTTACCGTTGTGGTCTACAAACTCATATTCTTTTTTGTTTGCAGTCCATAATACCAAAGGAATGATGAAGTTCCCAAAGGGAATAAAAAACTTAGAGAACGTACTTGCATGTATAAGTGCAGAGAGGTTTCTTTCGTGCTTTGTTACTGATTCTGTCATGATTGATTCGTTACTGATGATGATTGATTTTAATACTATGCAAAAGCCAATTACGTTGATTACCTATTAACTTCCTATGCAAATATATGTCTAAAAAAAGGTACTATGTAACGCATAGTACTAATATTTAACATTATTTTAACATTTTAGATTGGTGTAAATTATAGCTATTTTTATCCAAATTTTAGAATAAAATGGCGGTAACACCTAGTAAAATCAATATGTTTTCCTTTTTTAAATTACCATCTGCATGGTGGTGCGGGGTGCGTTTAAAGGAAATAGATAAAAACAGGTCAGTGGTGACGGTAAAGCACAGATGGTTCAATCAGAATCCGTTTAATTCTATGTTTTGGGCTGTTCAAGGTATGGCTGCAGAATTAACGACTGGGGCTTTGATGATAGACCAAATTGAGGCAACAGGAAAGAAAATTTCTATGTTGGTAGCCAACAATACCGCAAATTTTTCTAAAAAGGCCACAGGTAGAATTACATTTACTTGTGAAGACGGACACCTTATAAAAGAAGCTTTGGATAAAACGATTGCCACTGGAGAAGGACAAACCATTTGGATGAAATCTGTAGGTGTAAATACAGATGGGGTAGTGGTTAGTACATTCAAGTTTGAATGGACGGTGAGGTTGAAACAGAAAAAGTAGTTTCAGTGAAAAGAGCGATAAGATTCAAAGAGACTCAGAAATTTACCCAATGGTGGCTGTGGTTGATCATACTTGCTCCAATAATTTTAGTATTTTTTAATTTTTTAGGTATTATTCTTTATGTTTTTAGCGGTTACACTCCTGATGATTCAGGAAATGTAAGTGTTTCTTGGGTATCGGGTAGGTTATCTATTGTTCAATTTATCTGCGTCCTAGTTTATGTAGCTACCATTTTATTTTTGGCATTATCAAAACTTAAAGTATCGGTTTCGGATAAGGATATAAAAATTCATCATCTAGTATTTTTCAGTAAAGTCATTGATTTAAATGAAGTAGTAGAAAAACAAATCGTTAATTATGATTTTGTAGGGTATGGTATCAGAAAAACTAAAAAGTACGGTACGGTCTATAATGTAAAGGGTAAAGAAGGAGTCGCCATAACACAGACTAATGGTAAAAAGTACCTTTTTGGCTCGCAAAAGACCGAAGAATTTTTAAAATCTCTTTTAAAATAATTCGGTTTAGTTGTAACAAAAGTACTTCTGCTAACAACTAATAAGCATCAATCAAAAAAAATATACACATGAACGCACACGAAATAGATTATGAGATTTTTGGGGAAGAAATGCAATACGTTGAAATAGAGCTAGACCCACAAGAGGCAGTTGTTGCCGAGGCTGGTAGCTTTATGATGATGGATACCGATATTAAAATGAGCACCATTTTTGGTGATGGTAGCAATCAAGACAATAGCGTTTTAGGGAAGATTTTTTCAGCAGGAAAAAGAATGTTGACAGGTGAGAGTCTGTTTATGACGGCATTTTTAAATATTGGTCAGGGTAAAAAGCAAGTAAGTTTTGCTTCTCCGTATCCAGGTAAAATTCTGCCTATTGACCTTTCTGAAATGGGCGGACGTTTCGTTTGTCAAAAAGACGCCTTTTTATGTGCAGCACAAGGAGTATCCGTAGGCATCGAGTTTTCAAAGAAATTGGGACGTGGACTCTTTGGGGGTGAAGGTTTTATCATGCAAAAATTAGAAGGAGACGGAATGGCTTTCGTTCATGCAGGTGGTACACTGGCAAAAAAGACGTTGGCACCTGGTGAAGTACTAAAAGTAGATACCGGCTGTATAGTAGGGTTTACCAAAGAGGTAGATTACGATATTGAATTCGTTGGCGGAATTAGAAATACTGTTTTTGGCGGAGAAGGATTGTTCTTTGCAACGCTTCGCGGACCAGGTACTGTATATATTCAATCACTACCATTTAGCAGATTGGCAGGTAGAGTACTAGCATCAATACCTACAGGTGGAAAAGATAAAGGAGAAGGTAGTATTCTTGGGACCTTAGGAGATATTGTTGGTGGAGATACCCGGTTTTAAAAATTATGGACAAGGTACAAAGTACGGGGTACGGAGTATTAAGTATTTTGTTTGTATTTTGAGAAGAGAATTAGAATAAAGAAAATAGACTTGTTTTGATACGAGCATTTAAGGAGAATTCAGCGATGATAGAAGTAAGTTGTGCAAAGTACAAAGTATTAAGTACGAAGTACAAAGTGTAAAAAAACATTTGAATTTAACTTTTGAGTTTGAACTTGACTTTTGAACTTGACTTTTGAACTTGACTTTTGAACTTGATTTTTGAACTTGAACTTGAACTTGACTTTTGAATTTGAATTTGAACTTGAATCTTGAACTTGAACTTAACTTTTGAATTTGAATTTGAATTTGAATTTGGTTTTTGAACTTGAACTTGACTCTTGAACTTGAACTTGACTTTTGAATTTGAATTTGATTTTTGAACTTGAACTTGAATTTGATTTTTGAGCTTGAGTTTTTATTTTAATATTCCAACAACCAACAACCAACAACCAACAACCAGCAACCAACAACCAGCAACCAGCAACCAGCAACGAGCAACGAGCAACGAACTTATGAGTTTTAAAAATCAGATAGACTTCCTAAGAGAGTTACAGCAGAACAATTCAAAGGAATGGATGGATGCCAATCGTAAATGGTACAAACAGGTACGGGATGAATATATAGATTGGTTAAATAGTATGAATAGGAGACTGTCCGCTATTGATGACGACTACTATGATACGCCCGGTAAAAAGGGAATTAATCGTATCAATAATAATCTAATGTTTTACCCAAATAAACCCATATACAAAGATCACTTTGGGACCGGATTCGATAAGAAACCAAAAACTGCGGATTTCTATTTTGAATTAGGAATAGACCGTTGCATATTTGCTGGTGGATTATGGAGACCGGAGCCAAAAGTATTGCGTAGTGTACGCGAAGCCATTGATTATGACGGAGAAGAGTTGGTAAAAATCTTAAATAAGAAATCTTTTAAAACTCGTTTTGGAAATCTTTTTGAAGATGCGAAACTAACAAACGCACCTAAAGGATTTGCCAAAGATCATAAGCATATAGAACTGCTCAAAAACAAGACTTTTGCTGTATTCCAAGAATTTGATACTAAAGAAACCAACAAGGCTAATTTTGATAATGAGTTAATTAAAGCCTATAAAGAAATGCTACCTTTTAGGCGCTATTTAAATAAAGCGATTACGGTTTAAAAGTTCTAAAAACATTGCGAAGTTTTTTTGGCAATTCTAGGTATATTTAAACATTAAATACTAAAACAATAGCATTGAAAAACGGCAGTATTAAAGACGTTAAGAAAGAATTGCTTTCTAATAATTGGTATACCTTACATAAATTTACTTATAAATATCAACGCCCGGATGGCAGTTGGGAAACACAAGAGCGAGAAGCTTACGATAGAGGTAACGGAGCAGCTATTTTGCTATATAACTCTAAAAAAGGAACTGTAATATTAACTAGGCAATTTAGAATGCCAACTTATGTAAACGGTAACGAAGATGGAATGATGATAGAGGTTTGTGCAGGGCTTCTTGATGGAGATAATCCTGCTGATTGTGTTCGAAAAGAAACGGAGGAAGAAACTGGTTATAGGATAAACAACGTTCAAAAAGTATTTCAAACCTACATGTCGCCAGGTTCGGTTACCGAAGAATTGTATCTTTTTGTTGGTGAGTATGACGATAGTATGAAAATAGGTGAAGGTGGTGGGGCAGAAGACGAAACCGAAAATATTGAGGTATTGGAACTAGACTTTGTCCAAGCAATGGATATGGTTGCGAGCGGAGAAATAAAAGATGCCAAAACTATTATGTTACTGCAATATGCAAAATTGAACGCATTAGTTCAGTAGTTGAATACCGACTATTTACAAATGAATAAAGTCTCAAAAATTGGTTTTGGTGGCGGGTGCCATTGGTGTACCGAGGCTGTATTCTTGGCCCTGAACGGTGTTGAAATAGTAGAACAGGGTTTTATTGCCGTAAAAGACGGTTCCTTAGATTTTTCTGAAGCGGTCATTGTACATTATGATCCAACTATTATAACATTGAAGGATTTGGTAGCTATTCATTTAGACACCCATAAAAGTGATAAAAATCATTCTATGCGAAACAAGTATAGGTCTGCTATTTATTATTTTGGTCAAGAATTCATACCTGTATTAAAGCAAATTGTTAGCGACAAACAAGAGGAATATAATAATGAATTAATTACCGCTATATTACCATTTGGTACCTTTAAATCATCTGAAGAAAGATTTCATAATTATTATTTCAGTGATATTGAAAAGCCATTTTGTAAAACGCACATATCGCCAAAAATAAAAATGCTAAAGGAGAAATACGCTAAACATTTATCTTCCAAAGTGAAATAGTCAATAGGTATCCCTTAGGGTTTGGAGCATTCGTTCCATTCTGATCCTTTCTTCATTGGTAGCTTGTTTGTAATGGTTGTTCATAAAGCTGAAAATCAATGTTTTACCAGATTTTGTTAAAAGGTATCCGCTAAGGCAATAGGTATTACTTAAACTACCTGACTTTGCGTAGATATAAGGCTGGTCATCACCAGAAAACCTGTTTTTTAAAGTTCCGCTAACTCCCCCGGCCGGAAAAATAGCGAATAAACGTTCTGTAGAAATCATCCGGTACAACTTATCAAGGACAGTTACCATGTTCTGTGGGGTAAACAGGTTGTAACGAGAGAGTCCGGAACCGTCTACCCATCTAGGTATTTGTTTTAAATTACCCAATTCATTATCAAGAATAAGGGTTCTAATCAGTTTGCTGTCAAGGCAGTCCTTCAATTCAGAACCGGCAAGTAATAGTAATTGTTCTGCAATAAAATTGTCACTTTCATGCATCATTCTAATATAAAGCGAATCTGAATCTATACTATACAAAGTCTGTTTTTTTCCGAAGGGCATAGTTGCACGTTGCTCAATTTTTTTGTTCAAAAGGTGTGCTAAAATAGATTTAGTAGTAGTGTTGCTTGTAATAAACGGAGTTTCTAACGTATCTCTAGACAATGGCGAGTAATAAAAGGTGTTAGAAAATTCTTTACGATTTTTCTTTTTAGTTAGTTGAAAGACACTATCCTTAAAATATGAAGGCGATACATTTAAACCTGAATTATTTGAAGTCATTACTACATTTCCATGTATGGGAAGGTCATTTTTTTCTGGAGAATAGTAATATTGGTAATCATCCCAAGCCCAACCTGGTCCATATTTTTCATCTCCAAAATAGTTGGTGGTATATACTAGGTTATCATGCCGTTGTAAAAACTTTAATGCCGTTGAGTCTTTTAAGAACGGATGTAAAAAAGAAGGGTCGCCCGTTCCTTCAAAATACAGCGAGTCGTTTATCTCTATATATCTTAAAGCGGGTATTTGTGCAGGCAATGTCTTTAGTGCGGCAAAAAGTGTAAAAATTTTGGTATTACTGGCCGGTATAAAGTATTTGTGGCTATCTAGGTTATAAATGGTGTCCTTGGTATTGGCATCCACTACTAAAATACCCGTAAACTGGTTCTGATAAAAGGCAGAGGATAATTGTTCGTTGAATGTTTTTGAAATTAAGGATTTCTTTGGGCTACATGCCGCAAAGAGAAGTAAAGTTATACCTACAACAATGAAGTTCTTCATGTATTCGAAAATACAAAAATGAAAACTCATCAATGTTATAAAAATTTAACAAGTACTTAATTACTTTAACTTTTTGTATACAATATTAAAACTGCATTTCTGTTTACCTTTATACAACAACAAATCTATTAATCTATCAACAAAATGTCTAAGTCTATGCTAGAGTATAGTAAAACAGTGCTTAAAAAGGTTAGTTTTGATACCTTATTATTTTGTAAAGAGTTAAAGAAAGCGTTAATGACGCTTATGCCGGAAGAGGCAGAAGAATTAAAAATCTGGTTAGAAAGTTATATTACGGATAAACCAGAACTACATCAAAGTTTAGTTTATTTAAAAGCATAATTGAGAGCCACGTTAGTGGCTCTTTTCATTTTAAAAGCAACCTAATTTAATTTCTAACATCTTATAATAAAAGACATTATGGTATTCAAATTTAGTGTTGCAATATGTTTGCTTTTCTTAATGCAATGTCAAAAAGACGATGTAACGTTTGATGATACACCAATTGACGATACAAGTTTGGTGGGCGAGTGGTTGTTAACAGCATCTTATGTGAGCCCTGGTGGTGCAACGGAGTGGAAAGAGGTGGATGAAGGTTATCGCTTTTTATTCGATGAATATGGAAGTTATGAAAGAACCGATTTTAGCAAGAACCAACTTGAATCTGGCACCTATGAAATTTTGGACGAAGAGCTATTTTTATACTTCTATACCAATGACCAAAAAGATACTTTGGGGTACCGCGCAGATTTTAATGAAAATAAAACAAGTTTAACCATTTCACCATCATACCCATCTGTTTGCTTTGAAGGGTGTTTGTACAGATTTAAAAAACAGTAGGCGCTACTTATTTAGCGGGCTTATAATTTTTACATCTTGAAAAGCGATGGCGCCACGTACAATACCGGTAATCACATCTCTTAGGGCTTCCGTAATCTGTACTTTCAGTTCTTTTTTATGATATATAAGGCTTACTTCACGCGCAGGCGAAGGTTCCTTAAAGTATTTTAAGTTCTTCTTTTTTATATCGTCAAGCTCTAAAGTATTTAAGTAGGGTAGAAGTGTCATGCCCAGCCCTTCATTAGAAAGGTTTATAAGTGTTTCAAAACTACCACTTTGCAAACTAAAATGCTCAACACCTACTTTTGGGGCCTTACAAAGGTTCAGGACACCTTCCCTAAAACAGTGTCCGTCCTGTAATAACAGAATATCTTCAATATCTAAATCTTCTGGGGTAATCTGAGAACTGTTTCCTAATCTATGTTCTTCGGGTACATACCCCACAAACGGCTCATAATACAAAGGTCTTTCTGTTATAAAATCGACCTCTAACGGCGTTGCGGCTATAGCGGCATCTATATGGCCATCCTCTATATTTTGAATTAAATTCTCTGTATTCTGCTCTTTGATAATAAGGTTTACCTTTGGATATTTCTGAATGAAATTCTTTAAGAACATAGGTAATAAAGTGGGCATTATTGTTGGTATTATACCCAATACATAATCCCCACCAATATATCCTTTTTCTTGTTCTACTATATCTTTTATACGTGCCGCTTCATTTACAATGTTCTTAGCTTGAGCTACAATTTTTTTACCTACCTCGGTAATGGTAATCGGCTTTTTACTTCGGTCAAAAAGTAATATATCCAGTTCATCTTCAAGCTTTTGTACTTGCATGCTAAGCGTAGGCTGTGTAACAAAACTTTTTTCGGCGGCTAAGGTAAAATTCTTGTATTCCGCAACAGCAAGTACGTATTGTAATTGGGTAATGGTCATGTATATAGTATAAGGTTATAAAATTACTAAAAAGCATTATTATAACCTATTTAACGATGCCACGTAGCGCTTTATTTCTAGTTAAAAACGAAGCTTTAATTCCATGTCTTCTGCTGAAATAGTGAACTTGGCATCGCTAAATGTTGGTGGTGCCATTGGCATGAAATCTCCGCTCATAGCATATTCTTCTTTGGGCATTCCGTTAGGTTCAAAATCCATACGTGCATTATCATTGGCATCATGAAGTACTGAAAAAGCATAATCTCCCGGTTGAACGTTCTCAAAAGTGATAATCAATTCTCCCGGTTCAGCTTTATCCTTACTGCTTCTAATAGCTTCAGCTTTCATAAAGGTATTTTCATTGTGTAATCCGCTTAAAATATGCCCGTCACTACTCAATACATTTTCAATGATTACGGTAAGTGTAATGCCTTCGTTTTCTTGGGCATTCATGGTAAAACTCAATGCTAATACGGTAATAGTAAAAAGTAACTTTTTCATTTTATAAGGTTTTTAAAGATTAATTGATACTTCAAAGATGCCTTATGAATATCCTTTTTAAAAAAGTGTTGAACCCAACTGTAGAAAAATGTATCTGAGTTGTTAATTTTAAGCTATAAAGAAAAATAGACACACTATCGTTTAGCGGTAAGAAAGTAATCTAGACCAAATTTACCTGAGCCAAAACCCATAAAAAATAGACCTAAACAGAAAAGTATAAAGGTTGGCATAATACTCCATGTATAGTCCCAAGGTCTAAATACTATAGTAATGAACATAGTTGTGGTAATAAAAAACGAAGTTATTCTTGTATTTAATCCTAGAATAAGTAGGATGCCGCCTAAAGCTTCTGTAAAACCTGCGGACCAAGCAAATACTTCTGGCATCAATGAAAATGGAGTTCCAAATTGTGTTACCAATTCAATAAACCAATCAGAAACCTCAAGATATTCTAAATTCATAGAGGCAGGCGTCCATGGAGTGCCAAATTTATTTATTGCAAAAACAAAGGACAAAAGATATCCTGTAATTAATCTAGGTATTAATATTAATATATTAGGTAAAAGAGCATCTACCTTAAAAGGAATAATTAATTTTTTAATGGGTTGCAGTTGGTGGTACATAGGTCTAAGTTTTGGTTACTTAAACTTATTAAAATTTAAGTTATTAAAAGGTGACCAATATCAATATAAATTATAATCAGAATTATTATTTTATTTCAATTTTATCTATTTCTAGCACAAAATCTTCTTCAATTCCGTTCTTAATAATAATGGCAATTTGCGTTAAATAATCTCCATGATAATTGGGTAGGTTTAATTCTTCACCTCTAAAAACAGCTTGCATATCCTTAAAAGGTATTTCTATTGTTGTCCAATCTTTGGTAGAAGTAAATTCATAACTATAGGTATGTCTTTGATGTTCACCGGACTTACACCGAAAAGCATATCTTTTACCATCTCCCTTGACGGATAGCAGAAATTTGGTATACACGTTCACGTGCATACGTTCTACATTGCGCCTTACCATGCAGAAACCACCATTATTTTCTAATGACACATGTCCGCTAAATACTCCAAAACCCTCCTTATTCACTTGAATAAGCCCCATGGATAGGCCGCCCATAACATCGTCATTGACGATTTGCCAATCTTTTAGATGGAAATTTTCATCAAATTTGTACAGGGTTTTTATCTCGCTCATAATTTAAATATTTAGGCAGCATATTTGGTACCTCTAAAAGTAAAATAAAACCAAGTGGTCAGCTTGCCCCAAAAGCAATAATTTTAGCTGTAATGACAATCCATTTATCGCATTTGTTTCTTCATTTCTTGGGCAACTGCTTTCTCACTAGCAGATTTTTTTTCAAGTTCAGTTATAATTTTCGGGTGGTCATGTTCCCTGCCTTGTGAAAGTTTGTTTACGGCCTGAATGTCATTAATTTCAATCTCAAAACCAATAATACCAGATACCTGCCTCATTGTTTTTTTAGACATGTTATTAAGGGAAATAGGATTTTCTGACTGTTGTTCGTACTTATCAACTAGGGCATGTAACGATTTTAATAATTCTTCCGGAGTTTGAATTTTAACGGTACCGTATACATGAACTGCAATATAGTTCCAGGTAGGTACTTCTTCATTCTGGTACCAAGAGGAGGAGATATAACTATGCGGACCGTTGAAGATGCAAAGTACTTCATCACCATCGACCAAATTTTTACTTTGCAAATTGGCTTTGGCAATATGGCCTACAAGAATATCTTTTTGCCCTAAATGTTTTTCAAGTTCTAAAGGAATATGGGTGCCCCAAGGTTTGCCCGCAACGGTATTGATCAAGATACCGAAACTGTTATTCTTTAAAAACTCGTAAACCTCTTCAATATCATTGTTCTTATAGTGTTCAGGAATAAACATGGGCCTTAATTTAATTACGGTGTATAAAGGTATTAAGTAATTATGTTTAGAACCAATAATTTAATGATTTGTACTACTAAATTTATAGCGTTCTAATTAACTTAGAGGTAAATTTTAAAACAAGAATATGCCATTTATAACAAATACTAAAGCAAAGGAACAAGTAGATATTTTTTACGAAGACTATGGAAGCGGACAACCTGTAATTTTAATTCACGGTTGGCCATTGAGCAGAAAATCTTGGGAGCAACAGGTTTGGAAAATAGTTGAAGAAGGCTACCGTTGCATATCATATGATCGTAGAGGTTTTGGTACATCATCTTCACCATGGGAAAGTTATGATTACTCTGCATTGGCAAGTGATTTAAATGCTATCATAGAAGAGTTGGATTTGAAAGACGCCGTAATAGTAGGCTTTTCAATGGGAGGCGGAGAAGTAGTGCGTTATCTAACGGATTATGGTTCTGATAGAATTGCAAAAGCAGCATTGATCAGTTCTATAATTCCTTTAGTAAAACAAAAGACAGATAACCCTGCAGGAGTACCAGAAGATGCTTTGGATGGTATTATCGATGCGCTACAAAATGATAGGGTAGCTTTTCTTAAAGAAAAATTTCATAAAGGTTTTTACAATTTTGAAGAAAATAAAGGAGAAAGAATCAGTCAGGCGCAGTTAGACTATGATTTTACTATTGCCTCTTTTGCCTCGCCTAGAGCAACAATACAAGCAGCTTTAGCATGGATGCACACAGATTTTAGACCAGAATTAAAAAATGTAACTGTACCAACATTGATAGTACATGGTGACGCAGATGCTACAGTACCTATTGAAACATCCGCAAAACAAGCAGCAGAGGGAATAAAAGATAGCACCTATGAAATAATTAAAGGTGCACCACATGGCTTGAACGTAACACACGCAGATGAATTGAACGAAATATTGATTTCTTTTTTAAAAAAGTAATCAAGTATAGTGCTTAGGATAAAAATCCCTATTGCCAATGGCAATAGGGATTTTTTATTTGTGTAAAAAAAGGTTTTGTTGCTAATTTTTTGACTTTATTCCGCATCCTTGTATTTTTCAAACCAAGCTAGTACACTGGCAATTTTGGCTACTAAATTACTAGGTCTGTTAGCAATGCCATGTCCTGCTCCGGGAATACGCACCATAGCAGTTTCAACACCTTCTAATTTAAGGGCGGTATAGAACTGTTCAGACTCTGCAATAGGCGTTCTGTAATCTTCTTCACCCGTTAGCAGCATAGTTGGCGTAGTAACATTGGCAACATACATTAACGGAGAGCGTCTAAAATAATTTTCCGGATCTTCCCAAGGTTTTTTGCCGAACCAATATTTAGAAAAGAAAGCGGCACCATCTGCATAAAGTACAAAACTTGTCCAGTTTATTACTGGTTTGGCAACCACGGCAGCCTTGAAACGGTCAGTTTTACCCACTATCCACGCAGTAAGTACTCCGCCGCCACTACCACCGGTAACAAATAGATTGTTGGTATCTATAAATCCTTTCTCAATGACGGCATCTACACCGCTCATTAAATCTTCATAATCGTGATTAGGGTAGTCATGGTGAATTAAGTTACCAAATTCCGCTCCGTAGCTAGTACTTCCCCTTGGGTTACTGTACAGCACAACGTAACCAGCTGCAGCATAAGCTTGTATCTCGGCACTGTAAACTGAGCCGTAGCTAGTAAACGGTCCGCCATGAATTTCAAGAATAAACGGATATTTTTTACTTGGGTCAAAATTTGGCGGAGTAACCACCCAACCTTGTATTTTTTTCTGGTCATATGAAGATTCCCACCAAATTTCTTCGGTCTTGCCTAAATCACGAAAAGAGAAAAGATCGTCATTTACATAAGTCAATCGTTTAGAACCTTTTTTATCGGCAGCACCTAAATCAGACGGGTGTTCGGTATTACCTAATGTATAGGCAAATTTAGAGTTGTTAGAAACGGTAAAATCACCCGCGTTATAGGGTCTTCCCAATGACAAACCACCAAGTCCCTCAACAAGAGTGGTTACTTTACCATTCAGAGTAATATGACCTATTTTGGTAGCTCCTTCCGTATCATACTGAAAATAAAGACCTTTGCCATCATTTGACCACTGCACATTGGCAATATCCCTATCAAAATCACCGGAAATTAATCTAGGGTTGCTTCCATCGGTATTCATCACATAAAGATTGGTAATTTCATACCCCTGTAATTTATCATCGTTACCTGTATAGGCTATTAATTTGCCATCTGGAGAAACTGTAGGTGAATTGTCCGGTCCATATCTAGAAGTCAGCGGAGTTACCTCTGCCGTTGATAAGTCTAATTTGTAGACCTCGCTATTGGCAGGTTCAAAAGCCTCATCAGGATTAAAATTTGCGGAGAAGTATAACGCCTTGTCATTTTTGGCCCAAACGGGAGCACCATGGTCAAATGTTGTAGTCGTTAATTGCTT
The DNA here is from genome assembly GCF_029350945.1 of Maribacter huludaoensis. Classification (GTDB taxonomy): domain Bacteria; phylum Bacteroidota; class Bacteroidia; order Flavobacteriales; family Flavobacteriaceae; genus Maribacter; species Maribacter huludaoensis. The sequence goes on from NZ_JARKMS010000004.1 coordinate 424,353, forward strand.
TGGTGTACCGCCATCAATAGATAAGGTGAAAATTTGAGTATGTCCGCCTTTAATATAACCCTGACCGTCACCCCTATAGTTTAATTTGTCAATATATGTTGGTGGGGTATTCCATTTGGCGCCTTCAGGCTTCGCTGGCATTTTTACGATAGATTTTTCAGCCTCTGGCACAAACATGGTAAAAGCTAAATAACGATCATCATGAGACCAGCTTACGGCACCGGGACTTTTAGGAGTATTCGTTAATGGAGCAATTTCTTTGGTATCCATCCACATGAGGTATAATTTCATTTTGGAATCCTCTTTGTTCGATTTAAAAATGATTTTTTTACCGTCATGAGACCAGCGTGGATAGAAGTCGTTTTGGTTGCCAGTTGTCAAAGGTCTATTTTGTGAACCGTCGTAATTTATGATCCAAAGATTAGATAAATTCTTGTCGGTCATAATATCCTTGAAGTTTCTAACGTAGATTATTTTACTACCATCTGGCGATATCTGAGGGTCAGATACATACTCCATGTTAAATATATCGGTAAGCTCAAGATTTGAAGAAACTTGTGCAGTTACCGTTATTGAAAATAATAGGAGAAAGAGTGTTTTTGTAATAATTTTCATAGTGTTGAGTTTGGTTTGAAATGATGCCTTGAAGATAGCGAATTACTAAAAAAATTGAACGCATTACATTAAGATTTGAGGAAGTATTAACATTCAAACCTTTAATCCTTTTTGTATTTTCACGGTATGGAAGAAAAAGGCTATTTACATCAAATTCACCCTGTGCTTCCGGTTTGGGATGTGGTTGAAGCGTTAGATTTTTATGTTAACCGATTGGGGTTTAAGATTGCCTTCGCAGATGATGCCAAAAACCCAAAATATGCGGGTATCTTAAGGGACGATATTGAGATCCATTTGCAATGGCACAATAAAAAAATGTGGGAGGTAGATATAGATAGACCTATGTTGCGCATTGTCTCTCAAAACATAGAAGCTTTGTACAACGAGTATTCAAACGTAGATGTTTTTAATGCACATACATTGCTAAGGGAGACCGCATGGGGAACAAGGGAGTTTGCTTTTTACGATCCATTTAAAAACGGATTAACATTTTATAGAGATGTTTAGGCTGTTTTGTTTTATGGAATCATCAAGAATTTAAAATATAGAAATGAAAGTATTATTTATAGGAGGAACAGGAAATATAAGTACACCAAGTAGTAGATTGGCAGTTGCCAAAGGAATGGATTTATACCTATTAAATAGGGGCAAAGCAAAAGTTGATATTAAGGGCGCACACAGTATTATTGGTGATATCAACAAACCAGATGAACTTGAAGAGCTGAAAAAACATGATTGGGATGTTGTGGTGAACTGGATAGCGTTTACACCTGATGATATTGAGCGCGATATTGAATTGTTTAAAGGAAAGACCAAGCAATACATTTTTATAAGTTCGGCATCTTGTTATCAAACGCCATTGAGCTATCCGGTGATTACGGAATCTACTCCTTTACATAATAATCTATGGGATTATTCTCAAGGTAAAATTCAATGTGAGGACAGGTTACAGAAAGCATATCGTGAGGAAGGATTTCCTATTACCATAGTAAGACCATCCTTAACGTATGATACAGTAATACCAATAGCAGTTGGTGGATTTGATAAATTCAATACCGCACAGCGAATATTGGATGGCAAAGAAATAATTGTACATGGAGACGGAACCTCACTTTGGACAGTGACACATTCAGATGATTTTGCAAAGGGATTTGTAGGTCTATTAGGATTACAGACCGCAATAGGGCATGCTTTTCATATTACTTCAGATGAGGTGCTGACCTGGAATATGATTTATAAGATTTTGGCTGATGCTTTAGGGAAGGAAGCAAAAGTAGTTCATATAGCGTCGGACTTTATTTGTAAAGTAGAGCCGTCATTTACGGGTACACTTTTAGCGGACAAAGCAGAAAGTGTCTTGTTCGATAATACCAAGATAAAAACTTTTGTACCGGGTTTTAAAGCTACAATTCCGTTCTCGGAAGGGATAAAGAGGACCGTAAAGTGGTTGTTAGAGCATCCAGAACATCAAAACATAGATGAAGAGACAGAGGCTAAGATTGAGAATGTGTTGAAGGCTTATAAAGGTTTGTAGATTTTTAAGAGCTCTAGCAGGTTGATTCACCATTCGTATTGCCCACCCCTAAATCCCCTCCCTGGAGGGGAGATTTACGTTTTGTTTTTGAGTTTCTGATAAATTTTAAAATCTCTAGTCAGCTTGTTGACTTTAGTGGCAAAGCTTAAATAATAGCACCTGCTATTACCCTCTAGGGAGGGGCTAGGGGTGGGTTTTTAAATGATTAAATATAAGTGTAATATTTACGAAATAACAGTACTCGGTATCAGTTCTTCCACAATTTCACCATCTTTTAAATACACATAATAAGAATGGTTTTCATCGTTCAATGAGACAGAAGTATGAATTTCACCATCAATAAAATGAATAGCGGAACGGTCGTCGCAGGCATAACCATCGGATAGTTTACCGGTCTTTATGTTTTCAAAGTATAAAGGTCTTCGTGAAGTTTCAGAGTTGTAATGTGGACAGTGGCTCTTGTCTATAAATGACATGCCGCCTACAATACTTAATTCTTTTGGTCTAGAATCTGTAGTACCGCCATTAAACCAGCATAAAGAACCAGCGCTGCCACCACCCATAACTACGCCGTTGTCATAAGCTTTTTTAAGGGCAACATCAATGCCTTGTGCTTTCCAAATGGCGAGCATGTTCAACGTATTTCCACCACCAACGATTATGGCATCCATCCGGGAGATGATTTCTTCGAACGATTCTTTTTGGTCATAAGAATTAATCCAGACCGAGAGTACATGTGGCGTAACATCTATCTGAGAGCAAACATCATAAAAGGAAGCAATATATTGTTCGTCTTCACCACTAGCTGTAGGGATAAAACCCATATTCGGTTTTTCCTTGCCCGTAGCTTTGGCAATGTAGTTTAAGAAAGGTACGGTGTGGCGACCACTGCCGTAAATTACCATTTGCTTTTTCATAAAGACGATAAAATGTTTATGCTAAAGATAAAATGAATTTCTAACAGAAGCTATTCGCTTCTGCTAGAATCTGTTCGTTTTTTAGGCCTGTTTGTATTTCTATTGTTCTTTCCCCTAAAGTTGTTGCCACCAGATCTATTTCTGTTTCTGTTATTATTTCGGGAATTACCCTGCTTTTTTTTCGGCGGAATCGGTTGATCGTCAGAAGGCGTATCTTCATCAACAAATTGATGCTCAGGCATGCGAGGTACAGATTGTTTTATCAATTTCTCGATATCTCTTAGGTATGCTCTTTCTTCTTTATCACAAAAAGAAAGTGCCGTACCACTTGCATTTGCCCTACCTGTTCTACCTATACGGTGAACATACGTTTCGGATACGTTTGGTAAATCATAATTAACGACCAAGGAAAGGTCTTCTACATCAATTCCCCTTGCGGCAATATCGGTTGCAACCAATACCTTAAGATCTCCCTCTTTAAAAGCGCTTAGTGCCTTTTGTCTTGCAGTTTGCGATTTATTACCGTGTATGGCTGCAGAACGTATACCTGCTTGGTCTAATTTCTTGACAATTTTATTGGCACCATGCTTAGTTCTGGAGAAAACTATTAGCGTACTCTCAGGGTTTTCTTTAATGATATGGATAAGCAGTTTTGGTTTGTTAGGCTTGCTAACAAAATATACCCCTTGTTCAACTTTCTCTGCTGTAGCTTGTTCTGGTCTAATGGTAACGCGTTCAAAATCGCCCAACATTTTTCTAGAAAGCTCAACAATGTCTTTTGGCATAGTTGCCGAAAAGAAAAGCGATTGTCGTTTAGGAGGCAATTTCGCGATGATTTTCTTAATATCATGAATAAAGCCCATGTCCAGCATTTGGTCAGCTTCATCAAGTACTACGTGTTCTAAATCTCTGAAAGAAATAAAACCTTGGTTCATTAGGTCTAATAAGCGACCGGGAGTGGCAATTAAGATATCAACGCCTCCTCTAAGGGCGTTTACTTGCTTACCCTGTTTTACTCCACCAAAAATAACCGTATTACGTAGGCCAGTGTATTTTCCGTAGGCCGTAAAACTTTCGGCTATTTGTATGGCAAGTTCCCGAGTAGGTGTTACTATCAGCGCTTTAATTTTTCTTTTGTTCTGGCTAAGGCTTATACCTTCATATAATTGATGTAGGATAGGAATACCAAATGCGGCCGTTTTACCGGTTCCCGTTTGTGCAACGCCCAATAAATCTTTGCCTTTCAGTAATATGGGTATGGATTGTTCTTGAATTGGAGTAGGGTGAGTATATCCTTCAGCCTCTAATGCCTTAAGGATAGGTTCGGCTAAGCCGAGTTCTTTAAATGTCATAAAATTTCAATAAGCTGCAAAGGTACGCTTTAATGTGGAAGGAAATGTAAAGTGGGGTTAAAGTGCAAAGTGTTGAGTACAAAGTAAGAAGTATTAGGTATTAAGTATTAAGTAAGATGTATAAAGTATTTGGAAGTAAGAAAATAGAATAAAGAGAATAGACTTTTTTTGATTAGTTCCTAATCAATCGTATTAAGCAAAGCTAAATTTTATAGTTTCTAACAACCAACAACCAACAACCAACAACTAATTCTGAACTTGATTTTTGAGATTGCGCTTGTATTTAAAACATGGGTTGTCGGTTAACGACATTAAAAATCGGTAAGGTGAAAATAGGGGTAATGTCGTTTATCGACGAGATTTTACACTTCATCCGAATCTTTGTCAAGTAACGAGAATACGGTGTTTTTCAGCGATTCATCACCTAGTAAAACAAGGTCTACGGCGTTTTATAATTGTAACAAAACGCAAATCATGAAAACATTAGCAACTATCATCTTCATCATCTTTTTAAGCTTCACTGCTCAAGCTCAAAACACAACTTCAGAGGTTAAAGTTGAAACTATTGAAATGAGCATTGTTACGGAAACTACAAATGAAGTTAAAGCGGAATCTAATGCTGAGGTTGCTCGTTTATACAAATTCAAAAATTCAAGAATTAAAAGAGATTTGAATTTTATCACTAAGGCTAACAAGCCTAAAATGGCGTAATTCTAGTTTTCAGTTTTCAGTTACAGTATTAAGTATTAAGTATTAAGTAAGAAGTATAAAGTAGTTGGATGTAAGAAAATAGAATAAAGAGAATAGACTTTTTTTGATTAGTTCCCGATCGAGTTTATTTAGCAAAGCTAAATTTTATAGTTTCTAACAACTAACAACTAACAACTAACAACTAACAACTAACAACTAACAACTAACAACCAACAACCAACAACTAATCCTGACCTTGATTTTTGAGATTGCGCTTGTATTTAAAACATGGGTTGTCGATTAACGACACTAAAAATCGGTAAGGTGAAAAAAGGGGTAATGTCGTTAATCGACGAGATTTTACACTTCATCCGAATCTTTGTCAAGTAACGAGAATACGGTGTTTTTCAGCGATTCATCACCTAGTAAAACAAGGTCTACGGCGTTTTATAATTGTAACAAAACGCAAATCATGAAAACATTAGCAACTATCATCTTCATCATCTTTTTAAGCTTCACTGCTCAAGCTCAAAACACAACTTCAGAGGTTAAAGTTGAAACTATTGAAATGAGCATTGTTACGGAAACTACAAATGAAGTTAAAGCGGAATCTAATGCTGAGGTTGCTCGTTTATACAAATTCAAAAATTCAAGAATTAAAAGAGATTTGAATTTTATCACTAAGGCTAACAAGCCTAAAATGGCGTAATTACAGTAGTTGGTATTAAGTATTAAGTACAAAGTATTAAGAAGTTAGAAAATAGAATATAGAGAATAGACTTTTTTTGATTAGTTCCTGACCAATCGTATTTAGTAAAGCTAAATTTTATAGTTTTTAACAACTAACAACTAACAACTAACAACTAACAACGAACAACGAACAACCAAGTTGCACTTAAACTTACAACCCTGCCATAGCAGCTTCGGCACATCTTTCGCCATCCATTGCTGCAGAAACGATACCACCGGCATAGCCACCACCTTCACCACAGGGGAAAAGTCCTTTGATCACTGGGTGTTCCAGTTTTTCGTTTCTAGGGATGCTCACAGGTGATGAGGTTCTGGATTCTACGCCCACAATATTTGCTTCGGCCGTATAATAACCATGCATTTTATCACCAAAAGCTTTAAAGCCTTGTCGCAATCTACTACCAATAAGTTTAGGTAACAGGGAGTGTAGGGGAGCGGAGTTTAATCCGGGTTGGTACGAGGTATGGTTAAGGTCTACGGATAAGTTTCCTTCCACAAAATCGGTCAATCGCTGAGCTGGGGCAGTTTGCGTTCTTCCGCCAGAAGTGAATGCCAGTCGCTCTAAATTTTTTTGATATTCCAATCCTTTTAAAGCCCCGAATTTTTCATATTTAGGAATATCCTTATCCACATTAATTTCCACTACGATACCGGAATTGGCATACAGGTTATTTCGTTTTGATGGTGACATGCCGTTTACAACCACCTCGCCAGGGGAAGTTGCAGCAGGTACTATGAATCCGCCAGGGCACATACAGAACGAATACACGCCACGTTCCTTCACTTGTTCCACTAAACTATAAGAAGCTGCAGGTAACAATTCGCTTCGGTCACCAGAGCAGTGGTATTGAATACTGTCTATGATATGTTGCGGATGCTCTACACGCACGCCCATGGCAAATGATTTTGCTCGTAGCGCAATATCTTTTTTATGTAATAAGTCAAAAATGTCACGAGCGGAATGTCCCGTAGCCAAAATTACGCGATCCACGGCCATTTCATTATTGTCATTTAAAACAATGGCTTTTAACGTATTGTCCTTGATAACAAAATCGGTCACCTTGGTATTAAAATGAACTTCACCACCGTGCTGCTGTATAACTTCACGAATATTCTGTACAATTTTAGGGAGTTTATTGGTCCCTATATGCGGATGTGCATCTACCAATATTTGTTCTGTTGCACCATGAAATACCAAACTTTCGAAAATTCGACGTACATCTCCACGTTTAAGACTACGGGTGTATAATTTTCCATCAGAATACGTACCTGCGCCACCTTCACCAAAACAGTAATTACTTTCAGGATTTACCTGATGGTCCTGGTTAATGGCTTTTAAATCTCGTCTACGTTCTTTTACATTGTTACCACGTTCCAAAACAATAGGTTTGTAACCCATTTCTAAACAACGTAGTGCCGCCCACATACCTGCAGGTCCAAATCCTACAATATGTATGGGTTTGGCTTTTGATACATCTTTATATTCAAAATGAAGGGCGTCGTTAGGTGCGGGCTCGTTAATATATACCGCCAATTTGTAATTGAAAACAATTTTAGGTTTACGTGCATCAATAGATTTACGTAAGACTTTAAGGGTGAAAGCCCCTTCTTCGAGCCCAAGATACTTTGCTGTGCGTAATTGTAAACCGTTTGGGGTTGCTTCTTCCTTTAAAGTTAACCGTAGCTGTACATTTCTAACCATGGGGCAAAATTAAAGTAAAAAGATGATGTATAGCTGTAGCGGCTTAAAAATGCATAAGGTCTGTTGCTGTAAAATTATTTTTCAACGATGGTTCTAAATGTGAGGTTTACTCTTGGTGTATTACTTTTTGTAGTGGGTGGCAATCTATGTAACCAGTGGGTCTGTGTTTCATCTTTCATAATTAAAAGGCTACCGTGTTCTAAAACGAGTTCAACCTTTTCTTTCGTTTCTTTGTGTTTAAATGCAAACTTTCGCTCCGATCCAAAACTGACTGAAGCTATTGCGCCATTTTTTTTCAGATCTTTTTCTCCATCACTATGCCACGCCATGCCCTCGCTGCCATCATGATATAGGTTTAACAGGCAAGAGTTAAAGGTTTCGCCACTTTCTTGCTCTACTTTAGATTTTAATTCTAGCAGCTCTGTAGTCCATGGTAGTGCCTGCTTGGTAGTTTTTGAGTAGGTATATTGAAATGGTTTTTCGCCATACCATGCTACTTTTCTTTTGGTTATGATCTTTTTGCCAAAGATGATAGCTTCATCATTCTTCCATTCTATTTTGTTCAATAAGACATTTAGATAGTGTATAGCGTCTTCCTCATTTAATATTTTACCAAAGTAATGTACCGTTCCGTCACGTGGAAGTAGGTTTTTCTTGTGGTCAACCTCAATATCAAATAATTTCATAATGCTTGTTTTCTAACAATTAAGAGCACTAAAGTACTTGGTAATCATCTTAAAAGCAAAAGCGAATAGTTAACCTTTTTTATAAGATTTTCTATTCGCTTTTATAATTAAAAAGAACTTTGTTGATATATACTAATTGCTTTTGAGCAAGTTTTTAATCGCTTTGTTCCATTTTTCTATAGACTGAAATTCTCCACTTAATTGATAGTTGACTTCAACATCATAAAATTCAAAAACTACATCTGGTACATTGACGTTTTTGGGGAAAAGTTGCAGCAGCAATCGCTCTGTGATTTTCTCTTTTCTGGCAAAGGATTTACCAATGTTCGCAATTTCAGTAGTTTTAATAGTGGCTAAATCGGCATACTGTTGATGTAGTTCTTCGCCATTTTTTGAGACAAAGAATACAAATTTCTTTTCAGTGTCCATACCTATGGCATAGTGACCAAAAATCTCATATTCCGTTAGTTTACAATGAGGTGTAGTTGCGATGTCGTTTAAAGATGACATCATTTTTTTTTCTTTTATTTTTCTGTTTCTGTTCGTTAAAACAAAAGGCATTGCGCATAGTGCAACAGATGCTAAACCAATAGCAGTTACTCCAAATTCCATGTTGTAAATTTTAATTTTTAATACTGATTATTGTATGATGTAAAGTGATACATCATAAGACCTAGTTGTTTAGCTATCAGATTGATAGCCTATATGAAGAGGTCTACCAGAAATTATGGAAAGGAAAAATAAGATCAGTTTTTTTAAACTTGATCAATAGTGTTTTGGCATAAAGAATATATTGCCTGTATCTAGAAATTGAGGCGAAATCAATACTGTTAAGGCTAGCGGTAAAGCCAGTAAACGGAAGCTTGTAATTGTGCGAAATAACTTCGGCAACATCTGAAACCGAAACTTCAGTTTGCTGGGCATGTGGAGATAAAAGTTTGGTGGACGCTGTAAAATAGCTTTTTTGCTCGCTATATTCGCTTAATGGTGTTTGGTTAAAGTTAGTTAGGGCATCTGCAGAATTAACTAACCCGAAACAATAAATTGTAACGAGGAGTAGCACTTTTACTATGTTGTTAAAACTTTGCATTTTATACTACAACCGCTTGATTTAATATAACATTTACTTCTGCTAAACTTTCTTCATTATCTAAAAGCAAGACCAAAGTATCGTTAGCTTTAATAATTGTAGATCCACCTGGTCTAACAAAAAGTCCATCCCTTTTTATCATGACAATGAATGTGGTCCTTGGAAAGTGTAAATCGATAATTCGTTTTTCTACAGCAAAACTGTTGGGAACAACCGTAACTTCTTCCATGGCAGATTTGGGTAGATTAAGTATGTACCTATCGTTTTCGGCAATTGGTTTTACCTCTTCCGGTAAAGCAACATTGAGCCATTTGGCGAATACGGATAAAGTAGTACCTTGGATTAAAACCGATGAAACCGATATAAAGAATACGATACTAAAAATAATACTAGCCTTGTCAATTCCCGCCAAAAGGGGATAAGTTGCAAATACGATAGGCACTGCACCACGTAAGCCCACCCATGAGATATAGAATCTTCTGCCCATTTTCATTTTAAAGAACATAAGGCTTAATAAAACACTTACAGGTCTTGCCACAAGAATTAAAAATACCGATATAAGCAGACCAATACCCAAATAAGGTAAAATCTGAGAAGGAAAAACGAGTAGCCCTAATGTCAAGAACAATACGATCTGCATTAGCCAAGCCATACCATCGAACATTTTTAAAATGGTAGACTTATGTATTAAATCTTGATTGCCTAAATACACGGCACAAATGTAAATAGCCAAGAAGCCATTACCGCCAACAGCGTCCGTAGCGGAAAAGGTTATGAACATTAAGGCAATGACCAGCACAGGGTACAAACCTTCAAAGCCTAATTTAATTTTGTTGATGATAATTTCACTCAGCTTTCCAAATACAAATCCGCCAATGCCGCCCAATATCATTTGTTGTAAAAACAAGGGAATAATAGAGAGAACGCTCAGGTCTTGATTAATGACCAAGGTCAAAAAAGCAAGAGTAAGTACATAAGCCATGGGGTCGTTACTACCACTTTCAAGCTCTAACGTGGGTCTTAGATTACTTTTTAAAGCTAAATTTTTAGAACGTAAAATGGAGAAAACCGCTGCGGCATCTGTAGAAGATACAATAGAGCCCAACAACATGCTTTCGTATATGGTAAAATCGGTAATATAATAGACGAAAGTTCCAAGGGTGACCGCTGTGAGCAAAACCCCTAGGGTAGATAGCACAAGTCCCTCTTTTAAAATAGGTTTTACAGCGTTCCAATTGGTATCTAAACCACCAGAAAACAATATAAAGTTAAGAGAGACAATACCAATAAATTGGGCAAGCTTAGGATCATCAAACTGAATACCGCCAATACCATCTGATCCGGCAAGCATACCTATGGCCAAGAAAAGGATCAATGTAGGTACCCCGAATTTATACGAAGTCTTGCCAACTATAATGCTGATAAACAGTAATATAGAGCCTACAAGAAGTATGTTTTCTATGGTAAGGTTCATTGGTGGTCAGTTGCCTTAATTTTAAGGCAACAAAGTTAGATCATTTATCAAAAAACCAATACAAATGTTAAGGTTTGGCACAATGTTAACATGTTGTATAGCTGTTTAAATAAGGTTGAAAAAACTATTCCGTTTTACTTAGCAAAGCAATAATAATATTTATGAGATAAAGAGGTTGAATGTAGAGTACTAAGGAAAAAATGTAAAAGACAATTACCTGCATTTCAAGAAAGTTTTCAAAATTATAAGAGAAACCTTCTTGTTCTATGCTGGGTAGGGAAAAGAAAATTAAAATAATTGAGAAGAAGCCAATAACCGTAATGGTTAAATGAATTATGGTCAGCCAATTTACCAACCTTCTGTTAAGTTTAATTACGACCCAGTATCCCAAACCAAGAATTCCAAAAATGATAGAAATAAGAACCGCCAAGCTAATCAGTCCAATTACAAAATAGGTGTCGTGAATATTAATGTCTAGTGTTTTATCAGGTTTTAAAAATCTTATGAGTAGTATTATGGGAATCAGGGTCCAGAAAACAATATGGGGTGTCCTAGTAATTTTAGTCATCAGTTTGTTGTAGTATTATTCCTAAAGTCAAGTTAATCATTATTAAGAGAATCACAATAAAAGTTTAGTATCAATATTTATCTATACATTTACATATATCTATATAATAAATCATCATGGAGCTAAAACAAGTGGAGAAAATATCTAAGGCATTAAGTGATGTAAATCGTTTAAAGATTCTGCAGTATATGCAGAAAAATCAAGGCAAGGTGGAATGTACCAAAGCGTGTAACCTGCTAGATTTAAGTCAGCCTTCCATTAGTCATCATATAAAAAGGTTGGTTGAGGCAGAACTCATAAATCAGCATAAAATAGGACGTAACTATCACTATTCCTTAAATCATGAAGTTTGGGATAATTACATGTTACGACTTAAGCAACTGTAGTTTTTTGATAAAATATATAGATACTTTTAAATGTATTAATGAAACTATTTGAATGAAAAATATTAAATATTCTATATTGGATTTAGCCATTGTATCAGAGGGTACAACGTTAAAAGATACTTTTGACCACTCTTTGGCATTGGCACAAGCTGCGGAAGAAGTTGGGTATAACCGATTTTGGTTGGCAGAGCATCATAATTCTATAGCTATTGGTAGTAGCGCCACGTCTGTATTAATGGGTTACATTGCTGAAGGAACAAAAACTATACGCGTGGGATCCGGTGGTATTATGTTACCAAATCATTCCCCATTGATAATTGCAGAGCAATTTGGAACTTTAGGAATACTGTACCCAAATAGAATAGACCTAGGTTTAGGGCGTGCACCGGGAACCGATCAATTAACCGCCCAAGCCATACGGTCAGATTTTTTCCAGGCGGCACAGTCGTTTCCGTTAGAAGTGGAAAAAATTCAGCGCTATTTCTCTACGGAAAATGCAGACGCAAAAGTGCGTGTTACGCTGGCAGAAGGGGTAGAGGTACCTTTATATATTTTAGGTTCAAGCACGGAAAGTGCCCATTTAGCCGCCAAAAAAGGATTGCCTTATGCCTTTGCGAGTCACTTTGCTACGAACCATTTAATGAACGCCTTGCAAATTTACCATCAGGAGTTTCAGCCTTCTAAGGCTTTGGAGAAACCGTATACTATGGCGGGCGTAAATATTATCATTGCGGATACAGATGAAGAAGCGGAACGCATTTCAACATCCCTTTATAAAATGATTATTGGTTTGTTGACAGGAAAAAGGGGCTATATGCAACCACCGGTACCTATGACTCCTGATTTGCGTGAATTGAGTAAAAATCCGTCTGTAGAGCAAATGTTGAAGTATTCCTTTATTGGTAACAAAGAGACCGTTAAAAAACAAGTGCAACAGTTTATTGCCGATACCCAAGTGGACGAACTTATTGCGGTTACCAATATTTATGACGGTAAAGACCGCATAAAATCATACCGCATGTTTGCCGAGATTATGAAAGAATTGAATGGGGAGAAGGGATAATTCTCCCCCTTATTAATCCTTAATTTCTATGGTAGACTGTCTTTCTCTGTTAACGGAAAGTTTAGTTACATCTGGTCTGGAATAGTGCCCTACGGGATCAAAATTCTGACGTTCTTCTAAAACCCTGGTAAAATCTATAGTTGTTGTGATCAATCCCTCTTTATCTATGACCGGAGGTAAAATCCATTCCCCATCCGGTCCTGCAATACAAGAACCACCGTTTGCCAATGTATCCGGGCAATTTTCAAGAATGGCGTTTAAATGCGGAGTATCTTCTGGAAAATCGGTTTTGCTCATTAAGCTAGATACGGAAACTACAAAAGATCTGGATTCTCGTGCAATGAACCTTGTGATATCGGCAGTATTGTAATCCGATCCGGGCCAAACGGCAATGTGCAAGTTTTCTCCCAGCCCGTACAGGGTAGCTCTAGGCAAGGGCATCCAGTTTTCCCAACAGTTTAATCCGCCAACACTAAAGTTCTTAAGATCATGAACTTGTAATCCGTTACCATCACCCGGTGCCCACGTCAATCGCTCTTCGTAGGTAGGCTGTAATTTTCTGTGTACCGATTTTATTTCGCCCTGGTTGTCAATATATGCAAGGGAGCAGTAAATACTATGACCGCCCCTGTTTTGTGCTCGTTCCATGAGGCCTAAGTAGATGGCAATCTTATGTTGTTTTGCAAGCGCACAGATGTCATCTAATTCTCCAGCCTCAATTTGAACCGAATTTTTAACGTAATGCGCATGAATCTCTTTCTGAACTTTAGAATCGAATTGTGCACCATCGGTCATGGAAATCCAAAAAGGATAACCCGGTAACAAAGCCTCACCAAAGACAACAAGCTCACAATTGTCTTTGGCCGCCTTTATAATATATTCCTTAATTCTATCAATAGTAGCAGATTTGTTGAGCCAAACCGGTGCTATTTGTGCCATGGCAATTTTAAGGTGGTTTTGCTCTGGTGTGTCTATAATTTTAGTCATTTGTGTTAATGGTATTTACTTTTTTGAGAAGCTGAGTTTTAAATCGCTGTGCAAAAATATGATTAGGATCTAATTGAAGGGCTTTATCAAGGTTTGAAGTCGCTAAAGACAAACTATCCATTTTTAAATAAATACTTCCGTACAGCACGTAAGGTTGCGGTATGTTCGGGTCATTAATTTGATTATTAAAATCATCGGCAATGGAGAGTGCTTTTTTAAAATTTCCTAAATCAGATTCTAAAGTAGCTGCATAGCTAATAAAAAATGGAATCTTTTTCTGTTTAGCAGAGGTAAGTATATGTAATGAATCTAAGGCTATTTTTGCACCATATATTGCATTCAAAACCTCTATATACTCAGCTTTAATATATGATTCGTTTGGGTATTTATGGATAAAGGTTCTATAGTTCTTCTCGGCAGTGGTCAAAAAATTTGATATAAAGTCTTTATTTAATTTCACATTCTGTCCACGGGCATTAAACAATTCTAAAGTAATGCGTGTTACTTCTAAAATTAATTGGTCGTCTTCACTAACCTTAATTTGTGAGCTGTTTATGTCATTTGAAATTTGAATTCTTTCATTTAGGTTTGTGGTGTTTTTTCCAACCAAAGCTTTACCTACAATAAATGTAGAATCAAAATCTACAGCTTTTCTAAATGCTTTTTCAGATAGCGTCCATTGACCATAATCTAGAATATGCTCCCAACCTTTATTAAAATAAAAAACGGCAGAATCGTTTTTAGCACCGTAAGTGTAAACGGCTGGTTGGGTAGATGATTTATTTTGTTTTTGCTGACATGAAGTAAACAATATAAAGATTAGTGCATAAATAGGGTACTTCAATGACATTGAAAATATGTTTATTCGAAAATATTATTTTTTATTTCATTTAAGCCATTCCAAGGTCTAAAATATACTACGGAATCTGTCTGCGCTACAATCGAAAGTAAATCATCAATAGCATCTGGTGTGTATTGAGATTTATGACAGTTTGATGCTGTATGTCCTAAATCTAAATCATCCTTATCATAGCGTATTCTGTAAGTAAGAAATTTTTTTTGAGTTCTTTTTAAATTATCGTTTAACCATTGCACTAAATCTGTTTTAAAGTTAATGTCTTTATTACTGGTTTCCTTTGGATATGCATAATAGAGTAGGTTCTGTAACGATTTTGATGTTTCTCGCTGAAAAACCTCTGTAACCACATTACTAACAATTCTGTGGTCTGGGTGCCCGTATTGGCCGCCAGGACCAAAACTAATGACTACGTTTGGTTTGTAACTTGTAAATAAGCTATCAATCTTCTCATCTAAAGAGTTGATATTTTCCTTTAGGGCTAAATCCCCATCAGTATACTTCAAAAATATTGGTGGATTAATTCCTAATGTTTTGGTGACGCATAATGCCTCTTCCGTACGTGTTTTAGCAAGTAACTCGCCAGCAGGAATATTCGCATGTGGCATAACACCGTTAGAACCATCGGTAACAATAACCAAGTGAATACGAACTCCCTCTTTTTGATATTTTGAAAGGATGGGAGAAATAACAATCTCGTCATCTGGGTGGGCAAATATGGCCAGTAATGTTTTGCCTTTGTTAGTTTCTTTCAGAGCTGCATTACTTTGGACTAAATTCTTTTTATGATCAATTGGTTTTTGACCGTTTTCATTACAGCCTCCAAGTACTAGAAAAACAGAGTAGATTAGAATTAGTATTGTTTTTTGAATCTTTATATGTTTAAAAAATGTCATCTATTACGTTATTGATGTTCTAATGATAATAGCGAAGATAATCTAGGCAGGAGCTTATTTTTAACTACTGGTAATTTAAGTACTAATTTTTTATATCAATTTTTACTACTTTAACTGATTACTAAATTATAGCTAAATGAAGTGTTTAAAGTATTTAATGGTTTTAGTACTAATTAAAGCGTGTAAGTCTTACGAAATAGGAAAAATTGACACTCCACAAGGAGATATTTTAATTTGGTTACATGACGAAACTCCTAATCATAAAGCTAGTTTTATAGCGTTGGCTAACGCTGGTTATTGGGATTCCCTAACTTTTAATAGGGTCATTCCAGATTTTGTTGCGCAAGGTGGATGCCCGGACACTCCAGAAGGATTTAATGATCCTGAATATTTATTAGCTCCAGAATTTAATTCTAAACTAACCCATACATATGGAGCGGTAGGAGCGGGGCGAGATGGTAATGCAGAGAAATTATCTGCACGTTGCCAATTTTATATTGTACAAAATAAAGAAGGCCTGCATCGTTTAGATGGTGATTATACGGTATTTGGTAATGTTTTAAAAGGAATGAATGTGGTGAATGAAATAGTAGGTGTTCCAAAAGACACAACAAATACACCGTTTACACCAATACCATTAAATATTTCAATTATAAAAATTTCTGAAAAAAGGTTAAAAGAGCTTAAGAGGGAAAGTAAATAATTAATTGTTTTTGCCTTAAAATCCACATTATGATTAGGATTTGTTGTAAACAGTTTTTATTTTTTCCAGCCTTTGTATGCGATTACTATTCCAATGATTCCGAGTAAAATTCCGCTCCAAAAATCATTTGACTCTTCATATTCATTTAAAAATACAATTTTGTCCTTGTTATCATTGGTCAATACTTCAATATCACTTTTACCAATTATCGTTTCACAAATTAGCCTATTTCCTTTTTTTAAGAAAACCTGTCCATTATATGTCAATTTATAATATCCACCCCTTTGTCCAAGATTATCACAGTCTTTTGGTGTTTCAAGAACTTTAGCAGTTACAATTTTATTCTGTTCGGTTATTCTCTTTTTTACGACTCCATTATTTAGAATTATAATCGCAATTATTAACATAAAAAATCCGCCGATTATTAGTCCTTTAGTTATAATAAATGATATAATTTTTGATTTCAATTAGGAGATTCTAAATGTTCGTTAAGTGATAACGTCTCGTATAAGAAACGTAGGGCAGTTGATAAGCACTATCGTTTCGGTTTATTACTTAGTTAGATATAAATATATCGCTATTATCTATTTTATCATAAATGCCAAGTTCTATATTTATCGGACTTAATAATTCTTCACAAGCATTTTGCTCAATCACAAACACCCTATATTTTTATAGCCTATTAGCAAGTGTTAATTAAAAATATCGTCATTTTTTTCAAAGCTTTTAAATTCTAACGGGTTATTACTATAGTCTAGAATGAACAAGGTTTGTTGCTCTCCTTTTTTATTTTGATATCTTTTTTGTGGTTTAAAAATAAATTCTATGTCATGTTTCTCCAATCTTTCTTTTATGTCATTAAAAACGGTTTTATTTACAATACAGCCAAAATGCGGAATAGGAACTTTTAAGTCTTCTACTTTTCCACAATAGTCTAGTTCAGGTATTCTATCAGAAACATGTGCGGATAATTGGTGTCCAAAAAGGTTAAAGTCAACCCAACTTTCTGTTTGTCTCCCTAATTCACACCCTAATATAGTGTGATAAAATCTAATAGTACTTTCTATGTCCCTTACTTTAAAAGCAAGATGAAATTTTGTGTTCATAATCTTAATATCCTTTTTTTAATGATACAACGTTTATTAATTCTTCATTTTTTAAAAACAGCCCGTAATTTTCTAAAATTTGCTCAGTAGCTGTTTCTACATTTGTTAAACTTGCAATATGTGGTGTTATCTGAATTTTGGGATGCTTCCAAAAAGGATGTTCTCTAGGTAGAGGCTCATTTGTAAAAACATCTAAGAACGCTCCAGATAATGTAGAGTCATCAAGTTTATAAATTAAATCAGCATCAACTAAATGTTCCCCTCTACCAACATTAATAAGAAAGCAACCTTTGGGTAATTTTTGAAATGTGTTTTTATTTAAGATTCCTTTGGTTTTATCGGTTAACGGCAATAGGTTGATTAGAAAATTTGAATTTTTTAAAAAGTTATTAAATTCACTTTCTCCGTTATAACTTTTTACGTTTGGAATTTGTTTTTTAGAGTTACTCCAACCTTTGACATTAAAACCAAATTGAGCAAATTTTTCAGCAACATAACCTCCAATTTTTCCTAAACCCAAAATAGAAATGGTTGTTTCATCAACAGTCTTATAGTTATTCTGTTTCCAAGTATTTTTTGCTTCCTGTTCCTTATAAGTCTTTATATTTTTTAATTCTGATAAAACAATTGTAAGTAAAAATTCCCACATATCATTTGATAACTTCTCATCAACTATACGTGTAATTATAGTGTTGTCATTAACAGTCTGTGAAGCTGTAATATGTTGAATTGAAGCGCCAACCGATTGGATGATTTTTATATTCGGAAACTGTTCAAAGACATTTTTTATTGGCTTCCAGCATATCACAAAATCCACGGCTTCTTTATTTTTTACATTTGGATATATTTCAATTGTAGTATTTGGTAATCGTTTCTTTAATGCTTTTTTCCATGGTATAGGATTTTTGTTTTCAAAAATTATGGCTATGCTCATATTTAAAGGAGTTTGATGCAAATTTATTACACAGTTATATAATCAGAAAATCGATTATTTTGTATTTGTGTATATTTGAAGTTGATAACGGTTTTTATAAACCAATTAAAGATTGATTCAATGGTAGATGATATGGATCTTCAACTTATTGATATTTTGAAAGAGAATTCACGATTATCTTTTGCTGATTTAGGTAGAAAAGTGAATTTATCCCCATCAGCAGTTAGGGAAAGGGTTCAAAAATTGGAAGAACTTGAAGTTATTGAGAAATATAGTATCCAATTAGATAATAAAAAACTTGGTAATGATATAGAAGCTTTTATTCTCTTAAAAGTTTTTCCAGGTCAACTTAAACATGTTCTTGATAAAATAAATGATTTCAAAGAAATTAAGGAAGCACATAGAATTACAGGTAGTCAAAATATTCATTTGAAAGTGGTTGTGAAAAATCAAATATGCTTACAGGAATTATTGGACCAACTTATGGTTTTTAGTGATACTAATACTTTTCTTATATTATCTAAAGTTTAGATTTAATAATTGCTATTGTTTGGGATAAAATTAATACGGGAGTAAACTAGCGTTTGCCTATTGACACGCACATAGCGAAATCTTATTGTTTTGTTTTTTTCTTTGTTTAAAGTAAAATCCTAAAGATGTTGCGGATTTCAAAAAAATACACAAACCTTTACTTTTAGCCCGAAGCCCGTATTGTTTATAGGTTTTGTTATATGCTGCCCTTTCTCGACTGTCTTTAATTCTGATTTTTTATGTTTTCATACTTTTTAATAATTCCTTCCAGTTTGTCACGCTGCTTTCGAACTACTCTTGGTCTAAGATAGAACCAATTAAAGCCAATCCATATCAAAGTAACTAAATAGGCAAAAATAGACCACGGAAATGGTATTAGTGACACATACTCATATAGATACAAACATAGGCCAAAGGTTAGTGTAATGAAGTATATCTGCAACATTTTCGTTTGTAAAAATTTCTGTTTTTCTTTCAGTTTTATAACCGCTTTTAAAAACTCGATATTACTCTTAGTTTCATTGATTTTTCTCAAATATGGAATAAGTTGATTGTAAAAGAATAGATAAACAATTATTCCTAAAATCGTTAATCCTATTCCGATTTTTGTAGTAACCAACTTAGGTTTAAAATAAAACCAGATAAAAATGATAAATGCAATTGTAGCTACCATCAAAAAATTAGCAGCAATTAGTGTTGCTAGATTTTTTTTCTTGATCTGCGCAAAATTTGAAAACAATTCTTCTATTTGAGGTGGTTTTGTGGTTTGTCCAGACCACAATTCGTTTAGATTTTTGTCATTGTTCATATTCTCTGAATTTTGTTCTTATCCTTTCTTTTATTCTGTGAATTCTAACGCGAACATTAGGGTTTGAAAGTCCGACTATATTTGCGATGTCTTCTTGTTTGATGTTTTCAAGTTCGAGTGATATAATTATTCTGTCAGTTTCGGCTAATTCGGATATGCATTTGTACAAAAACTTGATTTGTGGTTCAGTATCGTATGTATTTTCTTCTGAAAGGTTTTTTGGTAGTTCGTCTTTTGGATAGCGCTTTTGGCGTTCGATTTGGCGTAAACAAATATTAGATGCAATTCTAAAAATCCAAGTACCTATTTTCGACTCGTTTCTGAATTCTGGAAGTTTTTTGAATACAACTATAAATGTTTCTTGTGCTAAATCCTTTGCTAAGTCTTTGTCATTTACAAAGCCCATACATAAACGAAATATTCTTTGCCAATAATTTTTGTATATATCTTCGAACACGTTTAATTATTGGTTATAAAATTTTCTAATTGGTTAAAATACCACTCTTTGTCATCGTACATTATAAAATGAAGTCCTTGGTTTGCATATTGCAAATCAGCCGATTTGAGATTTTTAAATTGTTCTTTAATTGCAGGTTTAATGCTTGTAAAGTTAGATTCTAGTAGAATTAAAGAAGGACATTCAATACCTTTAATTTTTTCTCGTAAATCTGTGTTTGAAAAATCACAATACATTTCTGCAAAAGTTTGCCTATCTGATTGTATGCTCCAATTTACAACTGTTTCTATCATTTCTTTATTTTCAATTAGTTGCGGCATCGTCATTTTTTGCATTTGATGAAATTGTTCTTTTGGCAACGCTGTAATCTGATTGACCATGCCTGAACAATCTATATTTTCCTGATGTTTAAAGTTTGGATTGGTTAATGCTGCCAAACAGGGAAGGGCATCTACAACAACGATTTTCTCAATAAGTTTCGGATAATCGGCAGCTATTGCCATTGCCAAACCGCCGCCCATACTATGACCGATTAAAATTGGCTTTTCAATGTTCTTTTCGCTGATGAAATTGGCAATTCCAGTCTTCCAGTTCTCAAAATTCGGATTTGGACTAGGTTCAGCGTCCGCAAATCCAGCCATTGTTAGAGTATAACAAGTAAAGTCCTTTTCGTAAACAGATTTAGTTTCAGTCCATACATTGCCCGAACACGCAAACCCTGGGATTAGCACAATCGTCCGATTTCCGTTCCCGCTTTTCTTCACTTCAAATGGATATTCGGAAATCGTTTGTCCAAATGTTTGAGTGATGATTAGAATAAAGATGCTTGAAAAAAGTGAGTTTTTCATTTTGTAGTTTTCTTTATGGTTCGCCTTTTAGATACGAGGAACTACAAAATGTTACAAAGTACTTTATTTTTTCTTTCTGCAGGATTTTTAATAGGGTTGCATATAACGCCTGAGCTATATATAATGTGGCAGCGGAGTTGGGCTTCCCATTCAACCATAGCGCTTAGCGAAATCTTTTGGTTTTGTTTTTTCTTTTTCTGGTCAAAGCGAAATCACAAAGATTTCTCGACATCATAAAAATACGCAAACCATTTGAATAAACACCAAAGCCCACATTACGTATAGGTTTTGTTGCCATTCGTTGTTTTTGTACAGTT
Source organism: Maribacter huludaoensis (assembly GCF_029350945.1). Classification (GTDB taxonomy): domain Bacteria; phylum Bacteroidota; class Bacteroidia; order Flavobacteriales; family Flavobacteriaceae; genus Maribacter; species Maribacter huludaoensis. The sequence goes on from NZ_JARKMS010000004.1 coordinate 445,623, forward strand.
ACTTTTCTTTGCGTTCAATTAGTGCCTTCCAATTAAGAATCCGTAAGTTTTTCTTAAGGGTATTGTTATTTAGATTCCATTTAAAATTGAATGTATTGCAATTCAACTAATTTAATAATCCTGAAAATGAATTAACTTATTTCCATTTTTTTAACCCCAAATAACTAGCTAAGTTTAATATGGCAATCAGTAAGCATACCATTCTTGCTACTCGAATGTCAATTTCTAGTCCTCGATAAGATAAAGGTTCGGAATCCATTAGAAGCCCAATAAATACTATAGAAGAAATAATTCCAAATATCAAACTCCATTTGCTGTATTTCATTTAGATTATTGAGTTTTTATTTTTTTACAATGAATGGCAACGTTAAATATTTGGCAAGTTGGGCAGAAAATAAGCGATTATTTTCGGATTAACCACAAGCCAAATCTTTTTATTTTGTTTTAATTTTTCTCTTTTAATACCAAATCAAAAGATTTGGTGACTTTGCAAATAAACAATAACCTTTGGATTAAACACTATTCGCCCAATTTGCTATATATAGTGTTACCTGCTGGCATTTCTTAAAGCAGTACTCTAAAACTAAAGTACAAATCTTTATATTCCATAAAATCCTCATAAGCTATTCCGAAAGAAATTCTGTTTACAAGGAATGTATTGTTAAAGTTGATATCCTTGAAGATTTCAGCTTTGTAATTAATCTGATTATTTAATATTGAAGTCGAAAATGTCGTGCTTATTTTTGGGTTAGAAAACCATTTAGAAGCATATAAAAGACCTCCAATTTTATCATAATTCCTGCTCAAATAGTCCAATCCAAATCCTATACCCAAGTTCTTTTTAAGATTTAAGCCGTATTTGAATTGATGATTTTCAAATTCATTTTTTGCATCATTAATATTGAGAATTCTATTCTGATAATTATATGTTATGTAATCGGACAGACTTGAATTTTTATGAAATATATTCCATTTGGCTATTTGTAAGTTCAGATGATGAAATCCGTTATTGTCAAAATTGTACCGAAATGAAGCACTTCCGTTTATTTTTGTTTCGCCTATGTATGTAGCTGAATAAGATGAATAAAAACCTAAAGGTAATTTTGTAGCTCCGCTATATCCTAACTCTAAAGAATTTGATATATAACACATATTTACCATTCCTCCAGAATTGTAACAACCTTTTTTTGGTAATGATTTTTTAAATGACGTATAAACTTCCTTTAGGTTTAAAGTGTCTGACAGCTTTTTTACTAAATCTAACACAACAATTGCTTCTGGAATTGAATCTTGTGAAGATGGTGTCCAGTAATTTTTAAACCAATAGCTTTTTTTATCAGAATGTTCTATTATATAAGTAATTCCGTCCATTCCTTGAGTCCAATTTTCTATATTTTTATCCGACGGCAATTCTAAAACTTTAGAGTTTTGTAAAATATTATAGATATTCTCTGATTGTTGTGATGTCAGAAGCACTTTGTTTGTTAGTGCTTCACTTTGACTTTTGTTAGCCTTTTTGGTGTGATAAATATAATTGACAATTAAACCATTTATTTCTGAACTGTCTTTTGAAATTTCAATTACCTGTCCGTGATTCCAAAATCTAAAATTGAATTCATCTTGCGATTTTTCAAATTTTTTTAAACCCAAGGTTTTTTGAAATTCAACATTTCTTTTATACCAATAAGCTGTGTCTCCTTTAATTTCTTTCATTTGGGCAAACATAGTCTGTAACAACAATAAGAATGGAATTATGATTATATGCAGTTTGTTCATTTTGCTTGCAGGTAACGCTTGGGCTAAGCATAGTGCGGAGGCAAGGAAACTTTTCGTTTGCGTCTGCGCACGAAGCTAAAGCTTATTGTTTTGATTTATTTTTTCCTGTCCATAGCAAAATCCAAAAGATTTTGCGGACTTCATAAAAATACACAAACCTTTCAATTAAGCCCGAAGCCCGTATTGTTTATAGGTTTTGTTGTAACCAGTTTTATTCCAGCGTACTAATCAAATCCGAGTATAATTTCCATTCTTTATCCTCAATTATTTTATACTCAAATTCTCTTTGATTCCCATTCTCTTTTATAAACTCCAGAAGTCCAGTTGCTCCTTCTTTTTCATTTGTGACAAGGTTGATTACTCTTTCTTCATTGAAGGTTGTGCGACCAATATAGTAATTGGATATCTCGTTTTGTGTTAAATTATTTTCAATAAAGATTTCAAAATCGTTAAGAACTTCTAATTCATTATTTGTTGGTAGCATAGAGGCATTTTCTACCTCATATTTTGTTTTGATTTCAATAAAATAATAGAATTCGTCTTTGTGAGGAAATTGTTCAAACGCTTTATTTCCAACAATTAGTTTAGGTATGCCGCCAATCATTAGGTCTTTTGTTCCAAATTCTTCAGGAACAACATATGTGTCTCTTTCTATTGGTTGGTTTTTGTCTGCATTTCCAACATCAAATCCATCGTATGAGGTTACTTTGAATTCGTCAGCAACTGCGTATAATTTTTTATTCAACTCGAACAATGATTTTGCATTATGAATTTCAATTCTTTCTAAATGCAACCAGTATTCTCCTGATTTATCGGGATAAATGTCAACATATTCAAATCCATCTTCTTTTAAGTGCTCAGACACTTTTTCCAATTGTTTCGGTTCAACATTAGTGAAAAAATAACCATATAACATTTTGTTGTCCGTATCAACTCCGTTTGAGTGCATGTTTGTATACATTTCTTGGACTTTCTCGAATGTAATCATATTAGAATTCTGTTTGTTTTGTGATTTTCCTTTAAAAGAAGTTAGAAGAATTGTAATTAGTAGTAGAATTATTTGTTTGGTCATTCTTATATCTTAAAGGCTTGTTTAAATTGGTTACAACGTTTGGGCTAAGCGTAGTGCGGAGGCAAGGAAACTTTTCGTTTCCGTCTGCGCACGAAGCTAAAGCTTATTGTTTAGTTTTA
>NZ_JARKMS010000005.1:0-105669 GCF_029350945.1 Maribacter huludaoensis
TAGAAACCCTAGTGACAATGACAGGTTCGATTTGGAAACATCGATACCAAGACTCTGTTTTAAACGCTTTTCCATTTATTCGGTTTTTAAGCTATAATTCCCTTTATCATCCTTGCTCGCACTTGATTCGGTCTCTATCCAAAGGACCTAGGTACTGTCCGGATTCCAAGAAAATTATAGAAGGGCGGGATTTCTAAGAAACGATATTGTATTAAATAGTCTAGAACTCTTTGTCCCTCCTATTGTCAATGCTGATGTATTAGCCAAAGTAAATTTTTTAGACCGTTAGATTGGAATGTGTTTAAACCTAAGCGATGATATCCATACTCAGTACCTAGCCAAACCATGTAATCACACATTTATTTAAGCTAATGGATTATTCTAAATATCTTATCTTCAACTATAGAAATAAACATACGAGCCGAAACGTTGTAAGAAAGCTCTAAAAATTATTGCACCGAATGGAATTTGATCGTACCGGAATAATATTATATACTCTTGAATACAAAAAATGTGTGGATTTTTATGAAAATGTTTTAGGTCTCAAGAAAATGTTTGAGGGCGAAAATTTAACTTGTTTTGAATTTGGACACGCATATTTGATGGTAGAATTGGACGATGAATACAATGGACAAAAAACGGGAATGGAAAGAACAAAAACTTGTTTGAGAATGAATGTTCCGAATGTAAAAATGTTTGCAGAAAAATTGACCAGGAAAAATATAAAAGTGGATTACCAAGAACATTCTTGGGGAACAATAGCCAAATTTTACGACCCTGACGGAAACTTATGTGCATTTAAGGACAGCAAAAAATTTGAAGAGCAAATTGCTGATATTAAAAGAATGGACTAATCAATAGCTCTAAAATTAAAATTCATTCGTTTGAAATGAAAGGCAAAACTATAGTAACCACATTTCTATTAATCCTAATCGGACTCTTAATAGCCTTCCATTTCACGCTATTTTCAGGAATGAATCCAATCCTAGATAAAATTTCCTTAGCTATTATGATTGTTATATTCATATGGAATCTAGCTCTTATATTTAGAGAGAAAAATACAAAGAATAAATTAGTTCATTTATCCATATTGTTTTTGGCTATAGTATTCGGTCTTAGTAAAGCCAAAGAATCTTTTGATTCACTTATTGAAGAAAATCCAAGAATTTATTATCAAACAGATACAGAATTAGAGAATTAAGTAATATAGCTCAAGACTCAAAGTCTCAACACAAATAGACTCTTGTTCTTAACCTTAAGTATAGTTATATTTAGAGAGTCCATCAATTCTTTAGGGTTTGGCATTCAACATTTAAATAAGAACAAAAAAAGTTTGTAATTAATTATATTTAAGACAATTTACTATCGCAGATCAAGCAATCTTTTTATGAATTATAAAAAATAGAAATAGCCTTATCCATAGCAAACCGCTACCGCATAAAAGAAACTAAGTGAAAACAAAAATTTATGAGCCAAACAGCGCTCTGGCCGACTTTATAAAGTGCTATTGGACATTGGAGAGTTCATTAGAAAACACACCTAAAAGAAATACGATAATTCCTGATGGAACCATGAAACTAATATTTCATTATGGTGACCTGTATTGGCATCATCCAAAGGATGGAAAAAGTTTCTTACAGCCAAGATGTTTTTTGATAGGACAACTTACAAAGCCTTATGTTGTTGAACCTGTAGGAGAAACAGGTACTTTTGTAATTCGTTTTAATTCAAACGGTTTTTCACCTTTTACGGACATTCCAATAAAAGAAATGGAAAACAAACCTATTTCCTTAAAAAAATTGTTCGGTGATAAAGGTGAAAAATTGGAATACGATATTTTAAATGCCAATAACACTGATGAACGCATTAAAATAGCCGAAACTTTTCTTTTTGCATTATTAAAGAGCAAAGAGGTAAAAGACCGTATAGTAAACGCTACAATTGAAGCAATAACGAAATACAAAGGACAGCTTTCTGTCAATGAACTATCTGATAGAGCTAGTCTAAGCCGTAGAATTTTAGCCAGAAAATTTTCTTCCAACATAGGGTTAAGCCCAAAACAACTTTCAAAAATTGTTAGACTACAAGCCTCTCTAAAATCACTTTTAGAAAATGAGAATTCAAATTTAACAGATTTGACCTATGAGAATGAGTACTTTGACCAATCTCATTTTATTAAGGATTTTAAAGAGTTTACAGGGATTACACCTAAAGAATTTTACGGAGAAGAATTAAAAATGTCTTTGATTTTTGATGCTAAAAAATAGCATTGTCCCATTTTTACAATTTTAAGTCTCCCTGCATTCGCAAATTTGTAGGGAACTTAAAAACAATTAAAATGAAAACTGTAAATCCTGTTTGTTGGTTTGATATTAATGTAGCCAACTTAGAAAGAGCTAAAAAATTTTATGAAACTGTTTTTGCCGTAACATTGACCAACTTACCTATTGAATGGGGAAAACAAGCCACATTCCCATTTGAAAATGATGGCGCAAATGCAACCGGGGCTTTGGTAGAAAAAGAAAACTATGTTGCAAATGACAACAACACCGTTGTTTATTTTGCCTCTGTAGATTGTACCACGGAAGAAATGAGAATTGAAAGTGCAGGTGGAAAAATACTAAAATCAAAAACACCAATAGGTGAATTCGGCTTTATATCAATATTTTTAGATAGTGAAGGAAACACAATTGGTCTTCACTCAAGAGAATAGGTGAAAGTAAAATCTTCCATATTAGTTTAGCGGTATAATAAATAGACTTAAAGTTTCTAAATTAGATGCTTTAAGTTTATTTATTTTATCAGTGTTTTTTTAAAGCAAAACATATTACTGGCATAATGATATCTTATTTATGAGGGCAACTTTAGGTTTTGCTAAAATACACCCCCTCTCCCATTACATTTTTAACCAATTTAATTATACTATTTTCATCTTTAGAATTTTTAGAAATTCAATATTGACTATAGGCATTTAACACATTTAAAATGAATTTAAAGTACACTTTGGGATACATCTTAACTATTCCACTTTTACCAATTATGTACTTTCAAGGCAAAAGAATTAAAAAATCAGTTCCTAGGCTGCCAGAGGCCACAGGTATTGAAGGCTGTTCTACAGTATCTACCAATACAATATTACAAATGCTTACCATTGGTGAAAGTACTATTGCCGGTGTAGGTGTCCAAACCCACGAAGAGGGATTTACCGGGGCACTAGCTCATGAACTGGCTACCGCACTAGACACAAGTGTAAATTGGAAAGTTTATGCCAAAAGTGGGTATACCGCAAAAAATATAAATGACAAAATTATTAATCTTATTACAGAAAAAAGTACAGATCTAATAGTAATAGGCCTTGGTGGTAACGATGCTTTTGAACTGAACTCACCTAAAAAATGGAACAATGATATTCGTAAGTTAATAGATAGTCTTAGAAGTAGATTTAAAAGTACTCCTATTGTTTTTACAAACATGCCGCCTATTAAAGAATTCCCTGCTTTTACATCACTGATAAAGTTTACCATCGGAAATTTAGTTGATATTCTTGGTGATGAATTAAATACAATTGTAAAAGATTATGAAAAGGTGTATTACTACGCTTTAAAACCATCTAGTAAAGACTATATACAGAGGTATAATTTGAAGTTACAACCTTCTGACTTTTTTATAGATGGCGTACATCCATCAAAGCAAACGTATCAGATTTGGGCAAGAGACATAGCTAACTTTATTACGGTATCAGATGAAATTAAAAATAACTTGGGCTTAGGACCATCAACCATTTAAAATAAATTAATGAGCATTATCAGCTTGCTTTTGGGCAAAAAGAAAACTATTAATCACCCTAAATTAGGCATAATTAAAAGTGATAGAATAAGAGGCAATAAACTAACCAAAACATATACGTGGCGCGGCGGCATTATAATAGGCAACAATACTATAAAAACACAATTTTATTTAGAAGGTAAAAACTCCTCACCCTTTAGCAACCAAATAGACTTTGTTTGCCAACTTATAGAAAATTGGGATAAACAGTTTCTACCCAAAATAGAAGAAGAAATTGTACAAGAAAAAATTAATACAATTAAAGCATTTTCTAATTGGAGAAATGATTTTTACCTCGCTGCAATTTATGCAAGAAATGACAAAAGCTCAGATTTTGAATTAACATTAGAATCCAAAAACGAAAACATTACAGATACCATGGGTATAGAGGTCAAAAATGGGCTCATTACCAAAGTATCGGTATATTAATATCTGATTGAGAACAGCAGTATTTAGATATTAAAAAAGAAATATTTCAAACCAAAACATAGAAACACACGCTAAATATTTCTACTTAAAAAAATTTATAATACATTTTTTAAATCTTACTAATTAAAAAATTGAATAGATAGTTTCGTTAAATTTATACTATGGATAAAATAGCGATATTATACCAAGCCCAATTACCTCCTATTAAAGAAGGTATTCAAAAACCTATGAAACCTGGAGGCTATGCAGATAGCGGAGCGGATATAGCTTTTGCATTATTAAAAAACCAATATCATGTAATTACACCTGTAGAACATCCAAATGAAAATATTGACAAGGATTGGGTTTTTCCAGACACAGAAGATGGTATTAAAAATGCATTGAATAAAGGAGCAAACATCTTTTGGTTGAATACGGTGCTCTATAACCACCACAACATTGAAAAATTTTATAACAAAGACCTCTTTATTGTAGGGCAAACACCATCCTTAGTAGATACTTTTGATGATAAAATGTATACCAATTATATTTTAGCTACCAACAATATACCTATCCCCAAAAATCAACTCATTACCAATGAAGATTACAATAACCTTTCATTGGACTTAAAATTTCCTTTAGTATTAAAACCTATAAGAGGAAGAGGAAGTCAAGGTGTAACGAAAATCAATAACCACAAAGATCTTTTAGATAGGTTACCTGCTATGTTTTCAAACAATGCCTATGGCACCGCTGTTTACATTGAAGAATTTTTAATTGGAAAGGAAATAACAATTACCGTAATGCCTAAAGGGAATTACATGGTAAATGGTAAAGAATTGTTTTATGATAGGCCATGGTGCTTACCTGCTGTAGAAAGATATAATCATGATAATGGTATTGCCCCTTATAATGGAACAGTTGCTGTTATGGAAAACAGTAAAGTACTAAGTGATGCAGAGTTACAGAGTAATGAAATTCTAGAAGTTTATGAACATTGCGTTAAATCTGCAGAGATAATAGATATTAAAGCTCCAATTAGAATAGATTGCAGATCTAACAGTACAGGAAAATATTATTTATTTGACCTTAATATGAAACCGAATATGACCGGCCCCTCAAGGTCCCACAGAAATAATCAAGACAGTTTAACGTTACTATCTGCAAGAAAAATAGGATGGAATTATATTGATCTTTTGAGCAACATCCTGAACCAAAAATGGAACTCGGCATCTATGGACAAGTAAACAACAAGCACTTTAAAATGAAAAGTCACAAATACGAAATAAAAGTTGAGTGGACAGGTAACGAGGGAAACGGAACTTTAAACTATACCTCTTACAACCGTAATCACGAAATTACATCCGTTGGTAAATATGATGCAATTCATGGGTCATCAGATCCATCATTTTTGGGGGACAAATCAAAATATAACCCAGAAGATCTTTTTCTGTCTTCAATAACAGCATGTCATATGCTATGGTATTTACATTTATGTTCCGTACATAAAATTATAGTAACTGCATATGAGGATAATGCTACGGGAACAATGGCGGAAGATAATAACGGTAGCGGAAGATTTACAGAAGTTACCCTTAACCCTACCGTTAGAATTTCGGATAAAAGCAGAATGCAAGAAGCTAAAGAATTACATGAAGAAGCTAATAAAATGTGTTTTATTGCCAATTCTTGCAACTTTGAAATTAAACATAAACCTAATATTGTTTCAGATTAAGACTCATAGAAAAATATATGTACACCGTATTATACATTTATAAAACATAGGCTATAAAACTAGATATAAGGCTATTACACCAGAACACTACTACCCCATAATACCAATTTATAATACCACCTTTCCTTTTTGCATCCTATGTTTTCAACAGAAAAATCAAAAATCTTAATTTTATATTAAATATTTTACCAATCGTTCGGTAATTAAAAATAATATTACATTTGTACCATGAGACCACAAAAGGTATTGGACATAGATATATTAACAGGGTTAACAAAAGTCTTTAGATCAAGAGGCTATGAAGGTGCTAGCTTAAAGGAATTATCAGAAGCTACCGGTCTTAAAAAAGCTAGTTTATATCATAGGTTTCCTAACGGCAAGCAAGAAATGGCAGATGCTGTATTGCAACACTTAGAAGATTGGGTTACCAACAATGTTTTTAATACACTATTGGACACCAACCTTGACCCATCTACTAGATTAAAAGAAGGCTTATCCGCAATTAGAACTTTATATGATGGTGGTAAAAACATCTGCATTTTTCGTGCACTTTCTATGCAAGCCGGCATTGAACTATTTGAAGAGCAGATCAACCAAGGAATGACCGCATACCTTTCTGCCTTTAAAGAAATAGGTATTGCCTTAAAATTAACTCCAGCAGCAGCAGAAGAAAAGGCCTTGCAAGTATTGATAGAAATACAAGGAAGCTTAATTGTAACCAAGGGCTTAGGAGATATCAGTATTTTTGACAAAACCCTACAGAACATTGAACACAAGTATCTAAAGCCATAAAAAATTTAACACTATATTTTACCGAATGTTCGGTAATAAATTCTTGAACTATGAAAAAGTACCCGTTACCCCCTTTTACAGAAGAAACAGCAAAACAAAAAGTACAATTGGCAGAGGATGCCTGGAACAGCAAAGACCCAATAAAGGTTTCCATGGCATATACCGTTGACACCGAGTGGCGCAATAGAAGCCAGTTCATTAATGGTAGAAATGAAGTGCAACAATTTTTAGAACACAAATGGACCAATGAACAAAACTACAAGCTAAAAAAAGAGCTATGGAGCTATCATGGTAATCGAATAGCCGTAAGATTTGAATATGAATATCAAAATCAAAAAGGACAATGGTATCGTGCTTACGGTAATGAAAACTGGGAATTTGACGAAAATGGATTAATGCAAAAAAGATATGCAAGTATTAATGATTTAACAATTAAAGAAAACGAAAGAACATTATAAATGAGAACAATTAACCTTATATGCATCTTGGCATTGACACTAACAACATCATGTCAACAACAAAACACCACACAAAAAAACAAAGCATCTTTAATCATAAAAAACACAAAACAATGAACACAATACAGTATAAAAAAGAAAATGTAAAGGGAGTAAACATTGCCTATAGAGAGGCTGGTGATCCAAGTAACCCCACCATTGTACTATTACATGGTTTTCCTTCTTCATCGCACCAATATAGAAAAGTCTTAAATCAACTTTCTAATGAGTTTCATTTAATAGCACCGGATTATCCTGGTTTTGGAAACAGTGATTTTCCTTCTCAGAATGATTATCTATATACATTTGACCATATAGCTGAAACAATCAATTCTTTTTTAGAATCTAAAGCTATAGATAAATATGCTATTATGATTCAAGACTATGGTGCCCCAATTGGATTTAGAATAGCAACCGCACATCCTGGTAGAATAACTGCAATAGTCAATCAAAACGGAAATGCCTACGAAGGAGGTCTAGGACAAGCCTGGAAAACTACTAAGAAATTTTGGTCCAATAGAAACAAGGAAACCGAAAAGGCCTTATTACCATCTTTTTCATTGGAAGGGTTAGAATGGCAGTACACGCACGGCACTAGAAACCCAGAAAACGTGAATCCGGACACCTGGCATTTAGATTTCTTAAGACTGTCTAGACCAAATGCACATGCCGTAAACCTAGATCTGTTTTATGATTATCAAAATAATGTAAAACTATACCCTAAATGGCAACAGTATTTACGCGATAACCAACCTCCACTATTGATCGTATGGGGTAAAAATGATGCTTTCTTTCCTGAAAGTGGTGCCCAAGCCTTTAAAAAAGATGTAAAAAATATAGACTACAACATTTATGATACCGGACACTTTGCACTGGAAGAAGACGGCAACGACATCATAGAGAAAATGAGGTCATTCTTAAATAAAAACGTACGATAAATAATATCGGTTTACAAAACAAAGCGGCTATGGGTTATACCCTAGCCGCTTTTGTTTTTAGTATATCTTAACGAAATGTATTTTTTCTTTAAAAATTAAGCCATTAAATTAACCTACAATTTTATGAATCAAGAAAGAAAACATCCCCTTAAGTTATTAACTTAACCTTACAAAAGTCATTTACATTTAGCTTGCATCTTTCTTAGATCAGTAATAATCTTTAAATAAAACAACATGAAAATTTTAATAATAGGAGGCAACGGAACTATTGGCAAAACCGTAGTTTCTCACTTTACAAATGATAATGAAGTTATTATTGCTGGCCGTACAACCGGTGATATCACAGTAGATATTGCAGACAGCAGCTCCATTTCATCAATGTTTGAAAAAACAGGAAAATTAGACGCCATCATTTGTATTGCTGGAGAGGCAAAATGGGACAATTTCAACAACCTAACGGAAGAAGATTATTATATAGGTTTAAGAAGCAAACTAATGGGGCAAGTAAATTTGGTTCGCATAGGACAACATTATTTAAACAAAAAAGGCTCCATCACGTTAACTACCGGTATTTTAGCCGATGATCCCGTAGTAAAAACCACTAGTGCAGCTATGGTAAACGGTGGTATTCATAGCTTTGTACAGGCGGTTGCCCTTGAAATGGAAAATGAGATTAGAGTAAATGTGGTATCGTCTGGTATGGTAGAAAATGCCTATGAGAAGTATAAAGACTATTTTCCGGGGCACAACCCCATTCCTATGCCTAAAGTAGTAAATGGTTATGTACGTAGTGTAAAAGGAAGAGGAAACGGAGAAGTTATACGTTTGTATGATTAATAATGACTTCTTAAAACAAATTATCAACTGTTTTTCTATTTTTAATTGTGAAGGTTAAAATTGATTCTATCCAAAAGTGGGAATACCCACAAGTTGTAGAGGTTTGGGAAGCTTCCGTCAGAGCTACACATCATTTTTTAAATGAAGAGGATATCCAGTATTTTAAACCTTTGATCTTAAATACCTATTTAGATGCCGTAAATCTTCGTGCCTATAGAAACCATGAAAAGGAAATCATTGCTTTTCTAGGTGTTGACCAAAGTAATCTTGAAATGTTGTTCGTACATCCAGATTATAGGGGTCAAGGCATAGGCGCATTGTTATTACAATATGCCATTAAAGATTTGAAAATAGACAAAGTAGATGTCAATGAACAGAATGAAAAAGCTGTAGGTTTTTACGAACATTATCAATTTAAAACACAAAGCAGGTCAGAGTTAGATGCTACAGGTAAACCCTACCCTATTTTATATATGCAGTTAGAAAAATTTGGCACATAATTTAAAAGCTTTTGACGTTCAGAAGGTTAATAAAATAACTAACTTTAGAAAAGAACTTTCTTTAGTATCAGAAAGAACAAAAAACTTTAAATCATGAAAAAACTTCTAGCTACAGTACTACTTGGCGGTCTTGTAATATCTTGTAATACTTCAGATAAAAACAAAGGGACTTCTAATGACAATTCAACCGAGACTACCGAAGAAATTGCGGATAAAAAATCAAATTTAAAATCTATTGAAAGCGATCAAGATTTAATTGCCACGGCATTAATGGCAGCACCAAAAGAAAGTAGGGAAAATACTAAAGTTATCGGTTACAATATGGCAGGTGAATTTGTTACGCTAAAGGAAGGTGACAGCGAGTATATTGTACTTGCAGACGACCCAAAGAAAAACGGTTTCAATGCCGCATGTTATCATAAAGACCTAGAACCTTTTATGGCACGGGGAAGAACCTTACGTAACGAAGGCAAATCTTCAGACGAAATTTTTGCCATACGCGAAGCAGAAGTAAAATCTGGTAAAATAAAAATAACTCCCGGTTCTACTTTGCACATTTATTATGGTCCAAATACAACCTTTGACCCTGAAACATCACAAGTTGAAGGTGCTAAACTACGTTACGTTATTTATACTCCTTTTGCCACATCTAAATCCATCGGTTTGCCGGAGACACCCTCAGCTCCAAATCACCCTTGGATCATGGACCCTGGTACTCACAGGGCACATATTATGATTTCTCCGTTAGAAAATAAAGTAGAATAATACCATTGCACGTCTAGTAGCGTTTAAGTGATATGACCAAACGAATACTAAGTTACCTTGGTTGGCTTATTGTTGCTATACTTTTAGGGTTATTCCATATGCGCATAGTTTTAGGACCGGCACCAGAATCAGACCATACTAAATTCTCGTTGTCAAGTATGGTATATGAATGGGCATTGGTACAGGTTGGCACAATCATTGGCTGTATTATTGCCGTTATATTTATTTTGCTCGATGTAGTATTTCTAAATAACAAATTTAAAGGTAATAGCAAACCAGTCCTTTTTAAATTTCTGATTATTTCTATAATTGCTGTTATTGTTGGGGTTACCCATTATGTTTTAGAGGAAGTTGTCAATGTTATTTAGATAAGCAGAGGTATAGATATTACTACAAACTATATCTTAGCAATATGAATACAATTGATATTAGGACAGTAGATGTTGTTCAATATTTGCAACCCTTACGGGAAGGAGGCTCTATGCCGGCCATCGTAAAAGCAAATGATGATTTTTTATATGTACTGAAGTTTAGAGGGTCTGGCCAAGGAAAAAAATCGCTCATTGCAGAATTTATTGGTGGAGAATTGGCACGTGCCATAGGTTTAAAAGTACCTGAACTGGTATTTATGAATTTAGAGGACTCCTTTAGACAAACAGAGCCAGATGAAGAAATTCAAGATTTATTAAAGTTTAGTGTTGGTTTAAATCTTGGATTGCATTTTTTATCCGGCGCCATTACTTTTGACCCATTAATTTCTAAGGCAGATGCATTAACAGCATCTAAGGTAGTAGTATTGGATAGCTTGATCAGCAATATAGATCGAACGGCAAAAAATGCAAATCTCTTATTTTGGCACAATGAGTTATGGGTCATAGACAATGGTGCCAGTTTTTATTTTCATCATAATTGGGAAACCTGGGAAAACCATTTATCAAGAACCTTCCCGTTCATAAAAGATCATGTTCTTTTACAACAAGCTACTGCCCTCTCTGAAGCAGCAGCAGAAATTAAAAAGTACATTACCTTAGAAAAAGTAACTGAAATAGTTTTAAATATACCAGAAGATTGGCTAACAAGCGAATCTGACGTTTTGAATGCGGATGAAAAAAGAGCTGCCTATATACAATTTATAACCACTAAGTTATCTATGATAGATGTGTTAGTAAAAGAAGCGGAAGATGCAAGATAGACACACCTTTAAATTTGCGATAGTTAGAATAGTACCTAAAGTAGAACGAGAAGAGTTCTTTAATGTAGGCGTGATTTTATTCTGTAAACGAACAAAATTTTTAGATATTAAATATCATATCGACGAGAAAAAATTAAAAGCTTTTTCTCCAGAAATAGAATACGAGATATTAAACGAATATTTAAAGGCATGGAAGCTGATATGTGAGGGTAAAGAAGCAGGCGGACCCATAGGTAAATTAGACCTACCAGATCGATTTGGATGGTTAACAGCTTGCAGAAGCACCGTTATACAAAGCTCTACCACCAGATCAGGACTAAGTACAGATCCTGAAAAAGAACTTGAAGATATATTTAACAAGTATGTCTTGTAATTCTAACATCTGGTACAAGTCATCAAATAGAAAATAATGTATTTACTTTAATTTTATCCCTAAAATATTTATCGTTCTTTAATATCCAGGTTTAATAAGTAAGTTTATCAAAAATATATAGACCTATCTACCAAAAAAAAAAGCAAAATCTCTCTTAAATGGAATCATCAAAACTTCAAACTATAATCCAAGGCATACCAAAAGCGGAACTACATTTACATTTAGAAGGTAGTTTTGAACCAGAGTTGATGTTCGAGATTGCAAAGAGAAACAACATCAACTTACCTTATGATTCCATTGAGTCCGTAAAAGAAGCCTATAAATTTAACAACTTACAAGAGTTTTTAGACATCTACTATGCAGGCACACAAGTATTGTTGTACGAGCAAGATTTCTTTGACCTTACATGGGCATATTTAACCAAAGTTCACAGTGAAAATGTAAAACATGTAGAAGTATTTTTTGACCCACAAACACATACAGAACGTGGAGTAAGTTTTGATGTGGTCATTAATGGAATTCATCGTGCCTTGGAAAAGGGCAAAAACGAGCTTAATATATCTTATAAACTTATAATGAGCTATTTGCGTCATTTAAGTGAAGAGGCTGCTTTTAAGACCTTAGAAGAATCATTACCATTTAAAGACATAATTGATGGTGTTGGTTTAGATTCCTCGGAAATGGGAAATCCGCCAAGTAAATTTAAAAAAGTGTTTAAAGCATCTGCAGAACATGGATACAAACTAGTGGCACATGCAGGCGAAGAAGGTCCTGCAGAATATATCTGGGAGGCTTTGGATATTTTAAATGTAGTGCGCATAGATCATGGAAACCGTTGTCTAACGGACGAAGCTTTGATAAAAAGATTGGTGAATGATAAAATTGCGTTGACCCTATGCCCTACCAGTAATGTTGCCTTAAAAGTAATTCAGAAGATGGATGAGCATCCGGTTGGCCAAATGTTGGACAAGGGGATTGTTGCTACCATCCATTCAGATGATCCTGCGTATTTTGGTGGATACATGAACGAGAACTACTTTCAAACTTCAAAAGCCCTCAATTTAAGTTTAAAGCAAATAGAGCAATTGGCTATCAATGCATTTGAAGCTAGTTGGCTAAATGACGCATCCAAAGCCAACTATATTCAAGAAGTAAAAGACTATTTTAAGACTGTTTGATCAGCAAGGGGAATAAAAATTTCAAAGACGGTACCGTTGCCCAAAGAACTTTCTACCCTAATTTGCCCTTTGTGAGTGGTAACAATACGTTTTACAATGGCCAGACCAATACCGGTACCTTGATATTCTTCATCGCTATGTAAACGTTGAAAAATTTCAAAAACCTTGTTTTCATATTTTTGATCAAAACCAATACCATTATCTGTTACTACGATTTTGGAATAACGCGTATCTTCAGCTAGCTGCAACTTTGGATAATCTGCACCTTGTACAATTTTTCCAGTTACTTTTATAACCGGTTTATCTTCTTCTTTAGTAAATTTAATAGCGTTGGTGAACAAATTGAACAGCAATTGCTTAAACTGTATTGGCCTAACCGTAATTTCGCAATCTTTTGGAATTCTTAGTACAGTTTTATACTGCTTAAGTTCTTCGCTCAATACGTCTTTTACATCTAAAACCAGCTTTTTTAACGAAACCGTTGTCAAACTATTATCAATAGTCTCGGTAGCGCCATACGTCAATAAATCTTGTATAAGGTTTCTCATACGAGCCGCAGAGCGGTCAATTCTTTCTAATTTATGTTTACCGGTATCAGAAAGATTATCAAACTCATTGTCACTGATCTGGGAAATGAACATTTGAATCTTACGTAAAGGCTCCTGTAGATCATGACTACAGATATGGTTGAAAGACTCTAGATCATTGATCATCAATTCTAACTTTATCGTCTTGATTTCCAATTGATTTGTACGCAGAAAAACCTTTTTCTCTAATTTTTTAGAGAATTTTTTTAGCTTTTTATGGGCACGTTCAAGCTCTAATTTATTCTTTCTAAGCTCTAATAAATTAATTACCTGTTCAGACAATATATTTAGTGATTCTTTCTGACTAGGGGTTAATTTCTTTGGTTTGCTATCAATAACACATAAAGTACCTAGGGGAAGGCCGTTTGTAGTTTTTAAAGGTATACCTGCATAAAAAACAATATTAGGATCACCGGTGACCAATGGGTTGTCATGAAATCGTTCATCTTCCCGTGCGTTTTCAACAGTAAAAATAGGATCATCACCAGTAATGGCATGAGCACAAAAGGCATCTTCTATGGGCGTTTCAGAAACACCAAGCCCGTAGTGAGATTTAAACCATTGTCTTTTATCATCAAGCAACGTAATTAAAGAAATGGGTGTTTGACAAATTTCTGCCGCAAGTTTGGTTAGATTATCATAATCTTTCTCTGGTAAGGTATCTAAAATTGAATAAGAATTAAGAAGAGTCAATCGTTCTTTTTCCCTATCATGAACTTTGGCTTTTGTCATAGACTATTAAGAAGAGGTGGTTTTAAAAGCAACAAATATAAGGCCCAATTGCTTTTGATCGCTTAAATATAATACAATCCTATCAAAAAAAACCAATAAAAGGCAGAGCTGGGGAGTGAATGAGCAATATAATTAATAAAATAAAAGGTAATAGCCGGCATTGAATATGGGCTTAGCTCAACCATAAGAGTTGACAATAAAGTTAAAATCTACTCCTGCATATTTATAAACTATTTCTTTTTGCGTCCTATAAAAACATACTTATAACGTACGTAAAAAGAAAAAGCTCAATATCAGATAGATATTGAGCTTAACTCTGAGCGGAGAAAGAGGGATTCGAACCCCCGGAGGTGTGACCCTCAACAGTTTTCAAGACTGCCGCATTCGACCACTCTGCCATTTCTCCTGAGTGCCTCATCAGGTATTCCCTGAATGCGGGTGCAAATATATAAAGGTTTTCTTATCTAATAAAGCCTTTTATGAATTATTTTTTATCTCTGTTCTTTTAAACTTTTTTCATAGAAATGAAAAGGTTGAATTTCAGTTATTTATTACCTTGCCACGATGACAAATCCGCTTGTAAGTATACTTATCCCCTTCAAAAATGTCGATCAATATCTTGAAGAATGCCTTAAATCCATCCAAAAACAGACCTATTTAAATTGGGAAGTAATTGCAGTAAATGATAATTCAAGTGATAATAGTCTCCAAATTGCCAACAAATTTGCAGTAAGCGATAGTAGGTTCAAAATTATTTCCAATAAAGAATCGGGCATTATAACAGCACTTAGAAAAGCATACAAAAATAGTAACGGCCGTTTTATTTCAAGAATGGATGCGGATGATTACATGTCTCCCAAACGCATTGAAACAATGGTAAATTCACTTATTGAACACGGTAAAGGATATCTTGCGATAGGAAAAGTCAAGTATTTTTCAAAAACAGGCGTAAACGATGGCTACGATCGTTACGAGAAATGGTTGAACAAACTGACCGCTACCGGCGATAATTTTAAGGAGATATATAAAGAATGTGTTATACCCTCTCCCTGCTGGATGGTTCTTAAGGAAGATTTTGAGGCTAGTAATGCATTTAATCCCAATAGATATCCTGAAGATTATGACCTTGCCTTTCGTTTTTATGAAAAAGGATTAAAATGTATTCCCTGCACCACTACCATACATTACTGGCGAGATTATTACAATAGAACATCACGCACCAGCGAACATTATGCACAAAATTATTTTTTGGATATTAAGTTGCATTATTTTTTAAAACTTGAATATAAACCTACGGACAGTTTGGTAGTTTGGGGTGCCGGAAAAAAAGGAAAAACCATAGCCAGTACACTTGTAAAGAAAAATATTCCATTTTATTGGGTATGTGATAATGAAAAGAAAATAGGAAAAGACATTTATGGGGTACTGCTTAAGCACTACTCAGAACTGGAAAACATTAAAAAATCCAAGACCATTATTACCGTAGCAAATGAAGATGATCAATCTGTAATTGAATCATTTTACCATGAATTAAAACTAAAGCCGGCTATAGATTATTTCTTCTTTTGCTAATGAAGTATCTCAAAATAATAGTTGCTTTCTCCCAAGCTTCTAATTTCAAAATAATTATCTTTGCGTTAATCAAAATAAGGAATGCAATTTAAATATCCAGAACTTCTTTGGGGGCTTTTACTACTACTCATTCCTATTATAATTCATCTTTTTCAATTACGCCGATTTAAGAAAACACCATTTACCAACGTAAAGTTCTTAAAGCAAGTAGTATCTGAATCTAGAAAAAACAGCACATTAAAGAAATGGTTATTGTTGTTTACTAGAATGGGACTGCTAGGAGCATTGGTTCTTGCATTTGCGCAACCTTTTATAGCCAATGAAACTGCTCTTCAAGAAAAAGAAACCGTTTTTTATCTAGATGATTCTTTTAGCATGAACGGGCAGGTTGAAAACGGCAACCTCTTTAAAAACACCGTTCAGGATTTTATAGAAAATATTCCTTCAGATCAACGATTTACCCTTTTTACAAATAAACAATCATTTAATGATGTTGTTATAAAAGATATCCAAAACGAACTGCTAGACCTTTCCGTTGGACCGAAGCAATTAAATATTTCTGAAATTATTTTAAAAGGTAAAACCTATTTTACCGATAATGCGGCATCACAAAAGAATTTGGTGCTCATTTCAGATTTTCAAGAACGTATGGGAGACGTTACGGTTATAGATTCAACCAATAATGCTACCGTTCATTTTGTAAAGCCTAGTAATGATTTTATTATCAATACCGCTATAGATACCGTTTTTATAGCAGAACGCAGTAATGACAACATAGAGTTAGTTGCACAATTATCTACAAATTCCGAAGAAAAAACAGTACCCGTTTCGCTTTACAACAATGATAAACTTATAGCCAAGACAGCGGCTAACTTTGATAAAAACAACAAAGCCGATGTTCACTTTAGCATTAATGCAAACGATATTGTTCTAGGCAAAATAGCCATAGTAGATACCGGATTGGATTATGACAACCAATTCTACTTTAATATCGATGAAAAATCAAAAATTAAAATATTGGATATAGGAAATACAACTTCGGATTTTTTAAGGAGAATTTATACCGAAGATGAATTTATATTTACCAGTAGCACGTTAGAACAATTGAATTATAGTACTATAGAAAGTCAAAATTTAGTTGTTCTCAACGAAATGGACAAACTACCCACTTCGCTAACAACCGCATTAAAAACGTTAACTGCTAACGGCGGAAGTTTTGTATTGGTGCCCTCGGTAAACGCCGATATTGCTTCGTACAACCAACTGGCATCAAGCTATAACAGAAGTCAGTTCTTGAACGGAATAAAACAAGAAATGCCCATTGCCAATGTAAAAGCTGCGCATCCGTTGTTTGAGAACGTATTTGAAAAAAAAGTGACAGATTTTCAATACCCTACCGTTCAACAACGCTATACATTTAAAACAAATGCGCCCATAGCATTATCTTTTCAAAATAATGATCCTTTTTTAACCGGATCGCAGAATGCATATTTCTTTACTGCAGCAATTAATAGTGATAATTCTAATTTTAAAAATTCACCTTTAATTGTTCCCACATTTTATAATATGGGCACCAATAGTCTAAAACTTCCGCCCTTATATTCAATTATAGGTGATAATATAAAGATTGAACTACCTGTGACACTGCAACAAGATGATATCGTTAAAATTGCAAATGCCTCTGTAGAATTTATTCCACAACAACGTGTTTTACCCAAAAAAGTACAGATAACATTTACAGAAAATCCTAAAGAAGCAGGTATCTACACTATTGAACATAATGACGTTATTTTAAGGCACACAAGCTTTAATTACGATAGAAAAGAAAGTGTGCTATTATACAATACGCTACCTAAAAATAATAGTAATACTTCAGTATCAAACTTCTTTTTAGAAATTCAAAATAGCAATGCCATAAACGAGTTTTGGAAATGGTTTGCTATTTTAGCACTGGCTTTTGTTTTAATAGAAACGGTACTACAAAAATTCTTAAAATAACTATTAACGAACCTACCCATAAACCTATGAACATACTTTTAAAATCAGTTACGATAGTAAATGGGAGCACCAAGAATCTTCATCTAAAAAAGAGGGATATTCTCATCAAAAACGGCAACATAGATGCTATAGAGACCAATATAGAGCCTAACGGTAAAACCAAGGTCATAGATATTAAGGATCTACATGTATCCTTAGGTTGGTTTGATAGCGGGATAAGTTTTGGAGAACCTGGTTATGAAGAGAGGGAAACCATAGAAAATGGGTTACTTACCGCTGCCAAAAGTGGATTTACAGATGTTATCTTAAACACTAGTAGTCACCCAACGCCAGATTCGGCATCTGATATAGTATATTTAAAAAATGCCGCAAAAAATCAATTGACCAAAATACATCCTTTAGGAAATTTGACCGTAAAAGGTGAAGGCGAGGTTTTGGCTGAACTTTATGATATGCAAAGTGCCGGCGCCCTGGGATTTTACGACTATAAACACCCAATGGCAAATGCCAACTTATTAAAAATTGCCTTACAATACGCTCAAAATTTTGACGGAATGGTATTTTCCTTTCCGTTGGATAAAAGTATTTCTGGAAAAGGTATTGTCAATGAAGGAATTACCAGTACTAAATTAGGTTTAAAAGGCATACCGGCTCTGGCAGAAGAATTGCAGATAGCACGGGATTTATTTGTATTGGAATATACAGGTGGCAAGTTATTTATACCTACCATTTCTACGGCAAATTCCGTAAAACTAATAGCGGACGCCAAGAAAAAAGGATTACAGGTATTCTGTAGTGTTGCCGCCCACAACCTTAGTATTACGGATACGGCATTAGAAGATTTTGACACCCAATATAAAGTTATGCCACCATTACGTACAGCAACAGATACAAGAGCTTTACAAAAAGGAGTAAAAAACGGAACTATAGATTTTGTAACATCCGATCACACTCCGCTCAATGTAGAATTAAAACATGTGGAGTTTGATAATGCAGATTTTGGAACTATAGGACTGGAAAGCATATTTGGTATGTTAAATGAACTTTTTGATGTAGAAGAGACCGTTGCCCTACTGACCAAGGGGCGCTCTGTTTTTGGAATAGAAGATCCAAAGCTAGAAGTAGGCAAAGAAGCGAACCTTTCGCTTTTTACTATAAATGACACTTATGAATTTTCACAAGATCAGATCTTTAGCTCAAGTAAAAACGCTATTGCAATTGGCAAAAAGATGAAAGGAAAAGTAATTGGCACCATTGCAAACAACCAATTAGTTTTAAATAATTAACATGGAGAAATCTACTGAAGTACAAGGTAAAACTACAGCGATAGTTGCCTATTTAACCATTGTTGGGGCAATTATTGCCTTGTCAATGAACAATGAGCCACAATACCGTTTTGCAAGAATTCATACCAGACAAGCTTTTGGTTTGCACTTAATGTTTCATGGTTTTGCCATATTCTCCAGTGTGTGGTATAATCAATACGCCCTTTATGGGCTATATCTTTGCTATATTGTACTTTGGGTATATGGTTTTATTGGCGCTTTAAGTAACAAAGAACAGATTGTACCTATCGTAGGTCCGTATTTTCAAAAATGGTTCACCTTTATTAAATAATATAATGACAACAGCTCCCCTATCTCTTCAACATATTATTAAACCCTCTAGCCTAACAGATA
The DNA here is from genome assembly GCF_029350945.1 of Maribacter huludaoensis. Classification (GTDB taxonomy): domain Bacteria; phylum Bacteroidota; class Bacteroidia; order Flavobacteriales; family Flavobacteriaceae; genus Maribacter; species Maribacter huludaoensis. Next base: position 19,609 of record NZ_JARKMS010000005.1, read on the forward strand.
AAAAACCACCGGTTCTTTTTATGTTACATGGTTATGGTAGTAATGAGGAAGATTTGTTCTCCTTTGCTCCAGAATTACCTGAAGAACTTTGTATTATAGCTGTTAGGGCTCCATACATTTTACAACCTTATGGTTATGCTTGGTACGCCATTAATTTTGATGATGAAAAAGGAAAATGGAGCGATGATGATCAAGCTATAGAATCGCGTGATAAAATCAAGAACTTTATTGACGAAGCTTGTTCAACATATGGTTTGGATCAAGACAATGTAAATCTTTTAGGCTTTAGCCAGGGAACTATCTTAAGCTATGCCGTAGCATTATCTTATCCAAAAAAAGTAAAAAACATTATAGCCTTAAGCGGATATATCAATGAATCTATTTTAACCGACAATTATAGGAACAATAATTTTGACGGTTTGAACTTCTATAGTTCTCATGGAGACATGGACCAGGTAATACCGGTAGACTGGGCTAGAAAAGCACCAGAACTATTACAAAGCTTAGGTATTGAACATGTATATGAAGAATTTCCTGCAGGGCACGGTGTTGCACCACAGAATTTCTACTCCCTTAAAAAATGGATTTCAGATAAAATTTAATTACTACGCGTATATAATAAATGATCTACCAAGGTAAAGTCTACCCCAAGGTCATCTTTTAACTCGTATTTTATTAATAGCTCTCCCCAATATTTTCCATCCGAGAAATCGGTTAGAATCCATTTATGGTTAAGCACTTTAATTTTATTGATTTTAAAATCACTTTGCATTCCCTCGTAAGGGACTAGCGGATTGTCTCCTTTTTGAGCATTGGTTTCCAACAATTTATCTGCAACATAACCAGCAGGATCTTTCAAATCTAAATGTTCAAAATACGCCAAAGCATCATCATTGTTCTCCAATGAAAAATACTGCATATCAAGCACCTTTAAAGATGATTTTTGAACAGAGTCCTTTAATTCTTCGGTTTGTTTTTCTAACCTAGTAATTGTCTTGGCATTCGCTTCTGCCATATTACCGCTACTAACCACTAGATAAAGACAAATTAGTGATACAAATAGAAATAAATAAAGAAATATTTTACCCTTCATAGTTAAATAGTGATTGTTAAATTATCGTAGGCCAAATGTACATTATTCGGCAACATTTTTTCTACTTCGTCATGAAAACCAAGTAGGTGACTAATATGTGTTAAGTATGCTTTTTCAGGATTCACTTCTTTTATAAAATGTAGTGCTTCTTCCAAATTAAAATGAGAAATATGGGGTTCTATTCGCAATGCACTGACTACAATAACCTTAGAACCTTTAATTTTTTCTATTTCTTCGGGCATTACAGTTTTTACATCCGTTATGTATGTAAAATCTCCTATTCTATAACCAAATACCTGCAGTTTATTATGCAATACGTTTATAGGGGTTACTTTTCTATCTCCTATTAAAAATGGCTCATTATTTTTGACCAAATTAATGTCTACTGTAGGTGCCCCTGGATATTTGTTCTCTTCCTGAAAAATATAATCGAATCTTTTTTTCAAGGATTGTACTACCCTATTATGTGCAAATACAGGAATATTACCTTGTCTAAAAAAGAACGGACGTATATCGTCTAACCCTGCAGTATGATCAGAGTGCTCATGGGTATATAGTATACCATCTAAATGGTCAACATTAGACCTGAGCATTTGCTGACGAAAATCTGGACCACAATCAATAACATAATTGTACTTGCCCCAAGAAAGCAAAACGGAGACCCGTAGCCTTTTATCTTTTGGATTATCACTTAAACAAACCGGATGCGTACTGCCAATAATGGGAATACCCTGAGAAGTTCCCGTACCTAAAAAAGTAATACGTAAATTGTTAATCATGTATTACAAATTTAATCCCTTTTTAATAAAATTGGTTATTGAAAATTAGAAGATCATCGTATTTAATAGAGAATAAAAACAATAACCGAAAGTTCGTCCATTTTTTTACTCCTATTGCCCAATGTAACAACCATTCTTTATAACTTTGTTAAAAGTTAAACAGGTAAGAAATGGCATCGGTATTAAAAAAAGATAGTGTTTTTGAGAATATTCCTTCTATTAAAGCAAAAACCCTACGTATAAATCTAAATCCGGATATATACGGAACTTTCGCCGAAATTGGCGCCGGTCAAGAAACCGCACGTCACTTCTTTAGATCGGGTGGCGCCTCTGGTACCATTGCAAAAGCAATGAGTGCCTATGATAAAGATTTTAGTGATGCCATTTATGGCGTAGAATCTGACGGCCGCTATGTAACCCAAGCGAGATTGAAGACTATGTTGCATTATGAAATGCAACTGATGGAAGAGCGTATTAGTCGTGAAAACCATCCGGAAAGATTGTTCTTTTCATATGCCAACACAGTGGCTACCATTGATTTCTCTAAAAGATATAAAGGTCACGGTTGGATAGGTATTCGCTACCAACTAGACCCTAATCAAAAAGAATATGATGAAATTATTCTTCATATTCGTTTTAAGCAGAACGAAGCAAGATTACAACAAGAAACTTTAGGTATACTTGGGGTAAACTTAATATATGGCGCTTTCTATAAGTATCATAAGCCAAAGAAAATGTTGAAATATCTATATGATCATATAGATAAGGATACACTAGAGATTGACATGATCAACTTCTCCGGACCAAATTTTAAGGAAGTTGACAACCGCTTAATGAGTTTACAGCTCATTAAGAATGATATGACAGATGCCGTAATGTTCGGTCCTGACGGCAACAACCTTTTACCCGCTGCCGTACTTTACAAAAAGAACATACTTGCCTTACGTGGTAGTTTTAGACCTGTTACCAAGGTTAATTTAGATATGTTCGAGAAGTCTTATGACATTTTCATTCGTGACAAAGGGGTTGACCAGAACAATACCATCGTTATTTTTGAAATTACACTTTCCAATCTAAAGGCATCTGGTGAAATTGATGAGCAAGATTTTATGGACAGGGCAGAATTACTTTGTTCCTTGGGTCATTCTGTAATGATTTCTAAATTTCAAGAGTATTATAAATTGGTAGAGTACTTTAATAATTATACCAAAAATAGAATTGGTTTAACCATGGGTGTAAACAACTTGGTAGACATATTCGACGAAAAATACTACCGCCATTTAAGTGGTGGCATACTAGAGGCATTCGGCAAATTATTCTTTAAAGATTTACAGGTATATCTATACCCAATGAAAAACCCAGATACCGGGCAGATCATGACAAGTAACAATGTTAAGGTTCACCCACGTATGAAAGAATTATATAAATTCTTTAAATATAACGGTAAGGTAATGGACATCATTGATTATGAACCAGAAGTAATGCATATTTTCTCTAGAGATGTACTTAAAAAATTAATGAACAATGATGAGGGCTGGGAACAAATGTTACCGGAAGGAATTGCGGAAATCATAAAGCAAAAGCAATTATTTACTAGAAAAACGGAAGATCAAGAAACGGAGTAAGTAGTTGATATCTAACATTTTGAAGAGAAAACGCCCATACAAAATGGGCGTTTTTTCATTACAATATCAAGAACTTACCATTAATCTAGTAGCTGCGCTGCGTGATCCTTGGTTTTTACCTTATCTATAACTTTAGTCACAATACCTTCACCATCTACCACAAAGGTTTTTCTATGGATGCCATCATACTCACGACCCATAAATTTTTTTAATCCCCAAACACCGAATGCATTGATAACGGTATGGTCTTCATCTGCCAATAACGGAAAAGGAAACTCATATTTGTTTCTAAAATTCGCTTGCCTTTTTTCTGAATCTGCACTTACCCCTAAAAGTTCGTAGCCCTGTGATTGTAATTCTGCATAATTATCCCTTAAATTGCAAGCTTCTGCGGTGCAACCTGGTGTGCTAGCTTTTGGATAGAAAAATACAATTAGCTTTTTTCCTTTATAATCCGATAAACTCACAGTATTGCCATCTTGATCCTTTGCAGAAAATGATGGTACTTTATCACCCACTTTTAATGTATTCATCTATGATATTTTTAAATTTGTGTTTAAATATTTTCATTCAAAATTAAACAATTAATGACGAAAGCAGAAAAAATAGCTTTTACAATTAAAACATTACAAGAGTTATATCCAGAAATTCCTGTTCCATTAGACCACAAAGACCCTTATACCCTTTTAATTGCGGTGTTAATGTCTGCGCAAAGTACAGATGTTAGGGTAAACAAAATTACTCCTCTCCTATTTGCCAAAGCGGACAACCCCTATGATATGGTCAAATTAAGTGTTGATGAAATTAGGGAAATTATAAAGCCCGTAGGCCTATCGCCCATGAAGGCAAAAGGAATTCATGGTTTATCCCAAATTTTAATTGATAGACATGACGGTGAAGTACCACAAGAGTTGGAGCATTTGGAAGAATTACCAGCTGTTGGGCACAAAACGGCAAGTGTGGTGATTTCCCAAGCTTTTGGCATTCCCGCTTTTCCTGTAGACACCCATATTCATAGGTTATTATATAGATGGGGTTTTACCAACGGAAAAAATGTAGTACAGACCGAAAAAGATGCCAAACGTTTATTTCCTAAAGAAATTTGGAACGATCTTCATTTGCAAATTATATGGTATGGTAGAGAATACTCACCGGCAAGAGGTTGGGACTTGGAAAAAGATATAATTACGAAGACTATTGGTAGAAAAACAGTACTTAACGACTACTATAAAAAGAAAAAAACCCGCTAAAAGCGGGTTTTGTTTATTAATTCAAAAAAGTTTCGAATTCTAAATCTTCGTGTTCAAATTCATAAAGGGCTTGAGAATAGCTCAATAAGAAGTTGATTGTTTTCGGACAAACTTTGTTAAATCCGGTCTGTTCTTGATAATCTGAGTAAATTTTTTCCATACTTCCTACGTTGTTACAATAAAATAACGCAGCAAATTTGGAAATATTGTTTATTCTATTTTCTACTCCAAATTAATTCGTAAGAACTATATTGTTTTTTTCAATGATTTTTCTAAGGTTGATTAAAGCATAACGCATTCTTCCTAAAGCAGTATTGATGCTAACTCCCGTATTTTCAGAGATTTCCTTGAAACTCATATCTTTGTAGATACGCATTAAAAGAACTTCTTTTTGATCGTCTGGTAATTCTTCAACCAATTGTCTTAAATCAGTATCAATTTGATTTTTTATTAATTGTTTTTCGGCATTTAACTTATCATCACCAATTACGGAGAAAATATTAAAGTCATCACTACCTTCAAACATTGGCATTCTTTTGTTTCTTCTAAAGTGATCGATGATTAAGTTATGAGAAATTCTCATTACCCATGGTAAAAATTTACCCTCTTCACTATACTTACCTCTTTTTAAGGTTTTGATCACCTTAATAAAAGTATCTTGAAATATGTCTTCTGTGATATCCCTATCTAAAACCTTAGAATAGATAAAACTAGTAATACGTTGATTGTGTCTGTTAATTAAAACCTCAAGAGCACTTTCGTTACCGTTGATGTAATCTTTAACTAATTCTGAGTCTTCAATTTGTAGTTTCATACGAGTTACTTTCTTTAATTGGTTAAGAATGGGAAATCTTTTAGTTAATTGGTTTATTTTTTATTTCTGATATAAAACTAGAGAAAAGGGGGGCTGTAGGAAAAAGTATGTTGTCAAACCGCGTTTTTTTGATGTGAAACATCGAAAAAGTATATTTCTACACAATAAATAGATTTTCAGATAGTTCGGCCAGGAAATGTAGGAAAGAATAAAATAGCCAAAAAGCCCTTGATTATTAGTACTACAATAGTATACCTATATATAAGGACCCCTTAAAAACCTTATTCTCCTACAATTAAAATAAGGCTTAAAAGAAGCAAATTACAGCACTAAACAAATTTTAAGCATAAAAAAACCCTTAGGCAATGCCTAAGGGTCTATATATAAATGTAAGATTATTCTAGTTTAAGTTACTCTCAAACTGCAATCCATCTACCTCTGTAATATTTAAAGACTTAGAATAAGAAAGTAAAAACTGAATTGTTTCTGGCTTTGCTTTTACTAATTTCGTCTTATTCTGGTCTTTTGTGTATATTTTTTCCATGCTACATGTTGTTTAGGTTCATCTAAAGAACGACACATGGATGAAGATAGTAGATCCTCTCGACCTAAGACCTATTAATTCGTTAAAACTATATTATTGGCCTCTACCAACTTTCTAAGGTTAATTAAAGCGTAGCGCATTCTACCCAATGCAGTATTAATACTCACACCCGTATTATCAGAAATTTCTTTGAAACTCATGTCCTTATATATACGCATTTCTAAAACCTCTTGCTGATCCTCAGGTAATTCTTTGATCATACGAAGCAGATCAGAATCTATCTGTTCTTTTATCAATTGCTTTTCTGCGTTCAACTTGTCATCACCTAATAAAGAAAATATGTTATAACTTTCTTTACTATTATACATTGGCATTCTATTATGTTTTCTAAAATGATCAATAATAAGGTTATGCGCTATACGCATTACCCAAGGTAAAAATTTACCTTCTTCATTATAAGCACCTCTTTTAAGGGTACGTATAACTTTCATGAATGTATCTTGAAAAATGTCTTCGGTAAGTTCACGGTCTCCTACTTTGGAATAAATGAAACCTGTAAGACGAGAATTATGACGATTAATAAGCGCTTCTATAGCTTTTTCGTCTCCTTGAATATATTGTTTTACTAATTGGGAATCTTCAACTTGTACTACCATAACGTTACTTGTAGGGTTAAAAAGCAGCCCCAAATTCATAATGAATAAGGGTCTAATGGTTAAATTCTAACTTTAAAAGTAATGTTGCGTTATAGGCAAATTGTGTTTTTGTAAGAGCTCAAAGATATAAAAAAATAAATACTCTTATAAAAATGTGAAAATTTCTTATACAATTATTAGATAAACTGCATTTTTTAGTTCAGAAAAAAGGCAAAGCGTATCTTTGTAAACTTAGATATTAGTATGCCTACACTCGCTGAAGTAAATCCGAAAGAAAACATTATTATAAAGGGAGCAAAACTGCACAACCTTAAAGATATAGATGTTGTAATACCTAGAAATAAACTTGTTGTCATTACAGGACTATCAGGTTCAGGTAAATCAAGTTTAGCTTTTGACACCCTATATGCAGAAGGCCAAAGGCGTTACGTAGAAAGTCTATCTTCCTATGCCAGACAATTTTTGGGTAAACTTGACAAACCTAAAGTAGACTATATAAAAGGTATAGCACCGGCAATTGCCATTGAGCAAAAAGTAAACTCTACCAACCCAAGATCAACAGTTGGTACAACAACAGAGATTTATGATTATATAAAGCTTTTATACGCACGTATTGGCAAGACCTTCTCTCCTATTTCTGGCAAAGAAGTAAAAAAACATACCGTTACCGATGTTGTTGACCATGTAAAAACGTACCAACAGGGAACAAAACTTTTGCTTTTGTCCCCAATTGAAATAAGAGAAGATAGAGATGCATTAAAATCTTTGGAATTATTTTCTAAACAAGGTTATGCACGTATTAAATACAATGATAAAGTTCTTCGTATAGATCAAGCTCCTGAAGATATCGGTAAAAAATTTGATCTGGTCATTGATAGAATAATTACCAAAGATGATGAAGATTTTTATAATCGTTTGGCAAATGCTATAGACACCGCTTACTTTGAAGGTAAGGGAGAATGTTTGATCGAGGAGTTAGATAACGGAAAACAAACAGCGTTCAGTAATAAATTTGAACTGGACGGCATGACCTTTTTAGAACCTAACGTTCATTTATTCAGTTTTAACAATCCGTACGGGGCATGTCCAAAATGTGAGGGTTACGGAGATGTCATTGGTATTGATGAAGATTTAGTTGTTCCAAATACGGCGCTATCTGTTTACGAAAATGCTATTTTTCCATGGAAAGGTGAAAGCATGAGTTTTTACCGGGATCAATTGGTCAACTCAGCTTACAAATTTGACTTTCCTATACATAAACCTTGGTTTGAACTTACGGAAGAACAAAAACAATTGGTTTGGGATGGTAATGCGCATTTTATTGGGCTTCATAAGTTCTTTGGAATGTTAGAAGAAAAAAGTTACAAAATTCAAAACCGGGTAATGCTTTCCAGATATAGAGGCAAGACCAAATGTAATATTTGTAACGGCAAACGTTTACGTCAAGAAACCGATTATGTAAAAGTTGGCGGAGCATCTATTTCTTCGTTGGTAGGGCTATCCATAGAGAAATTAATAATTTTTTTTAAAGAACTAGAATTGAATGAAAGCGATGCCACTATAGCATCAAGATTATTAATAGAGATAAACACACGACTAGGATTTTTGGATAAAGTGGGCTTGAACTACTTGACGATAAATAGAAAATCGAACACATTATCCGGTGGGGAAAGTCAACGAATAAATCTTGCAACATCTTTAGGTAGTAGTTTGGTGGGATCAATGTATATATTGGATGAACCTAGTATTGGCCTACACCCCAAGGATACCGAAAATCTTATTGATGTATTAATATCATTACGAAACTTGGGCAACACGGTAATTGTTGTTGAACATGATGAAGATATTATGAAAGCGGCAGATATGGTGATCGATATAGGTCCTGAAGCGGGTACAAATGGTGGTGAGGTGGTAGCACAAGGTACGCTAAAAGAAATATTAAAATCAAAATCGCTTACCGCGCAATATCTAAATGGTAAGATGGAAATTAAAATTCCCAAAGAACGTAGAACATCTAAAAATCATATAACTATTAAATGTGTGCGAGAGCATAACCTTAAAAATATCAATGTCACTTTTCCATTAGATATGTTAACTGTAGTTACAGGAGTATCCGGTAGTGGTAAAAGTACCTTGGTAAAAAAACTGCTATATCCTATAATATTAAAAGAAACAGGAGGGTATGGCGAAAAGGCTGGTCAACACACATCCGTAGAAGGTAAATTTAAACATATTAAGCATGTAGAGTTTGTAGATCAAAACCCTATAGGTAGATCATCACGATCAAACCCGGTTACCTATATAAAGGCATATGACGATATCAGACATTTATATGCAAATCAAAAACTCAGTAAAATAAGAAACTACCAAGCAAAACATTTTTCATTCAATGTTGATGGCGGTCGTTGTGAGAAGTGTAAAGGAGAAGGCGAAATTACTGTAGAAATGCAGTTTATGGCAGATGTTCATTTAGAATGCGAAACTTGTGGCGGTAAAAGATTTAAGAAAGAAGTACTAGAAGTTACTTTTAACAATGCCAATATAGACGATGTTCTTAATATGACCATTGATAATGCCATTCAGTTTTTTGAAACTGGAGAACAGACTAGAATTGTCAACAAATTAAAACCTTTGCAAGATGTAGGCTTGGGATATGTAACTTTAGGTCAATCTTCTTCTACCCTATCCGGCGGAGAGGCACAACGTATTAAATTGGCTTCTTTCTTAATTAAGGGTAGTACTAAGGATAAAGCACTTTTTATATTTGACGAACCCACAACCGGATTACACTTTCACGATATACAGAAGTTACTTAAGTCGTTCAACGCACTTATCAAGAAAGGACATTCTATTGTTGTTATTGAACACAACATAGATTTAATTAAATGTGCAGATTATATTATTGACCTTGGACCCGGTGGCGGAGAAAATGGAGGACAGTTATTGGCAGAAGGCACTCCAGAAAAAGTCGTAAAAAGTAAAAAATCGTATACGGCGAGCTACCTAAAAGACAAATTAGATTAAAAATCTTTAAAAAAACACAACTAAACAAAACATAAAATCTTGATTTTAAACCAGTTAAAAAGAGTTGCATTTTTTTGGCACGCTGTTTGTAATATACTAGGGGAATGTAAATATTTACATTTAGAACAACTGCCTAAGGGGCAGATTTAAACCTTATATTATGAAGAACTTAGTACTACTATTTACAGCGGTTATTTTTAGCACCACAGGTGTTTTCGCTACAGGTATTAATGAAGATAAGGTTGCAAACAGCAATACTTATAGATACGACAATTCATTTATTTTTATAGAAAACGGAATAACATTTTCTGTTTACCCAGATGGTGAATTTGATTTTTATATTGAAGACCAAGTTACGGGAAGTAAAAATGGAATAACATTTAATTCAGGTTATGATTATAGTCCGTTTGCACAATATGATGACTACGGTGCCGTAATCCAGGTAGAAAATGTACCTATCTTTTATGACTACTATGGTCGTGTAAGCGCCATTGGCGAAGTAAACATAAACTACGCGAACAATAGAGTACGTAGCGTTGGTGGTATGAACGTATATTATAATAACCGTGGATTTTACGATTACCACACTGGTTTTATTAATATTTACAACAGAAGTTATGTTTACCGTCCATTTCACAGATGGTTCGTAAGACCGGCAGTAGGGTTTAGTTTCGTATACAATAGTCCGTATAGAAGATATTATACTCCTGTAAGATATTCTTACTACAGACCTTACAGAAACAATTTTAGAAGGGCCTATGTAAATGTTGGCAAACAGTACAGATACAATAAAGTTAGAAATAATAGAGCTACCGTGTATAGAAATGATAAGCGGGTTGCGGTTAAAAATAATAACTATAGAAACAATAGAACTGTTGCTAAAAGAGATAAAGGTCTAAGAACAAACAGAACGTTGGCATCTAACAATACATCAAGAACTAATAGAAGTTCAACGGTAAATAGATCAACTACTGTTAGACGTAGTAATACAAATAGTGGTAGAACAACACAAAATAGAACAGTTGCAAGAAGTACTAACAACGGTAAGGTAAAAAGAAGTAATAGTACTGCGGTGCGTACTTCACCAAATAGAACGGTTACCAAAAGAGAAGTAAGCCGCACACCAAGAAGTACAACTGTAAAAAGAACTACGACTACGTACAAAAAACCGGTAAGCAGAAGTGCAAACACTAGAACTGCAACAAATACCAGAACACAAGGTAGTACCGTAACCAGAAAAGCGACCAGTAGTCCTTCTAGAAGTACGGTAAGTAGAAGTTCTAGTTCAAGATCTGTAAACAAAGCTCTTGCTAGAAGCTCAAGCTCTAGATCAAGTTCAGCAACTAGAAGCAGTAGAAGATATTAAAAATAGTTTTTAGGTTGGTTAGTTGTAAAGCGCCGTAGTGATTTTGTTCACTGCGGCGCTTTTTCTTATTACATTGGCAAATTACATGTGGGAAATAATTTCACAAACCTCTTTGGTAAATTAGATTCAATAAACATTTCTTCATTAGTTACCGGGTGCTGAAACCGAAGAGACCGTGCATGTAAATACAACCCCTTACCTTTTAGTTGCAACCCTTGTAAAAAATACTTGGGGTCGCCTAATATTGGATTTCCAATGGATAGTAAATGTTTACGTAATTGATGACGTCTTCCCGTATAAGGGCTTAACCTGACTAAATTTAAAGAGGAAAAACGTTCTGAAACAATCGTCTCAATAACCTCAAAAGAAGAAGTTGCATGTTTATCATCTATGTCATTATCTATAATTCCGCTACTCTCCATTTTTCCTACAGTTACTGCATAATATTCTTTTGTAACATTCTTATACTCAAATAATTTGTTCAATTTAGTAATTGCGCTATTTGTTTTCCCAACCAACAATAAACCTGTAGTAGCATAATCTAAGCGATGTACAGGTTGCGGCACAACAGCGTCTTCGGCAGAGCTTTTTTTTAGATTCTGTGGTAGTGCATTGGCAACCGTTTTAAATCCGTTACCACTTACCAAAATTCCGGCAGGTTTATTGATGACGGCCAAATATTCATCCTCAAATACTACATTAAGCTTAAGAACTAGTCTAGTATTCGTTGTATTTTCAGGTATTTGATATATGATTTCTTCCCCACCAAAAATCATGGTCCCAGTTGTAGCAACATTACCATTGACAAAGAGCAATTTTTTCTTAATCGCTTTCTTTAAGGCAGATTTACTTTTAATCCTATAAAATATACCTACCCCATATTCTTGCAATCTTAATGGGTCTTTAATTATAGGGACTATATGTATTTCTTTTAATTGCATAATAACTATTCAAAGTTAGTTAGGTTTTAGCATAAACCTAAACAATTCATTTTTGGACTACTAAAAAACCGAAGTGAGTTAACAACAAAGGGCATATCATCTTAATTTTCAATTAACTAAAAAGCTACCTAACAAACCCATGAAAAAAATCAATCACAAAATTCTTAGACAGTTAATTATTCTTGCACTAATTATTTTTTTAGGCGGATTGATCGTAAAATACATGTTACCCTATATCTCTGGAGTTTTAGGTGCACTTACGCTATATGTGGTACTGAGAAAATGGATGCTAAAATTGATTAACAAAGGGGTTAAAAGATCATGGGCTTCTATGTTACTAATACTAGTAGCGTTCATTGGTATTTTTATACCTATTTCAGGTGCCGGTTTTATGTTAAGTACACAGCTAGGAGATTTCGCCGATAAATCTGAACAAGTAACCAAAGCCTTTAAGGACCAAGTATCAAAAATTGAAAAATATATAGGTTACGATATTTCATCGACCATTGACCCCCAACAGGCGTCTGGTTGGTTAACGGATAATATGCAAGGTTTTGCCAATAGCACTTTTAACATATTTATTTCTTTGGGAATTTTATTGTTTTTACTTTACTATATGTTGAAGAGTCCAAAAAAGCTAAAAGAATCCTTATTGGAATATATTCCATTAAGCAATAAAAATCTAGTAATCTTAGGCAAGGAAATTGACAACGTAGTTCGTTCTAATGCCATTGCCATACCTTTAGTTGCTTTAGCACAAGGAATTATAGCATTAATTGGATTCTATATTTTTGGTGTAGAGAATCCGTTATTTTGGTTTGTAATAGTCACTATTGGTTCAATGATACCTTTCATTGGTACCTTCATTGGTATTTTTCCGGTTTTTGTACTAAGTCTTGCCAGTGGCGAAGATTTTCAAGCCTGGGGCGTTTTAATATATGGCGTAACCGTAGTAGCAATGACCGATAATCTAATTAGACTTTTTGTTCTTAAAAAATTGGATAGCACACACCCTTTAATAACCTTAATTGGTGTTCTAATAGGTATTCCCCTATTTGGTTTTGTAGGATTAATTTTTGGTCCGTTGATTATCAATCTCTTTTTAATCATCGTTAAAATTTACAAACAGCAATATGGCATACAAAAACCAAATAGGCCACGTGCCCAACAGATGTAATTACCGGCTTAAATACTTACTTAAAAAGCCGTAAACATCTTCGGATATTTTAAAGCGATATAGAACACCTACGTAGAATATCATCATTAAAATGCTTTTAAGTATAATATTAAGTAACGGATGAAAAGAAAAATTAAAAGCAGAAAAAATTACGGCAACAACAATTAACAATGCTAGCACTTTTAGTGTTTCATAGGTAAAAGGCAATATCTTAAATTTAGATTTTACATACCCCAACTTTAATGTATTATATATAAAAAAGGCACTAAAACTTGCAATAGCCGCACCGTTGATTCCATAAGTGGGTATCATCCAAAGATTGAATAATATAGCAAGCACGGCCAATAAAACTCCAAAAAACAAAATAGAACGATAATAATCAGAATTGAATAAAATACTGTTATTATTTCCTAACAATGCGTCATATACTTTAACCAAACCTACCCAAAACACAATCATAAATCCGCCAGAATATTTCTCGGGCAGCATTTCATAAAGTTCGCTTAAGTTCAATAGAATTAACAGAAAAAGTATACCGGAAACTATAAACAACGTTAAAGAACTTTTCTGGTACAACTGTGCCAATGCACGCTTGTCGTTTTTATTCAAATAAGTAGCCGTTAACGGATATGTAATTTGATGCATTGCCCTAGACGGCACTGCTATAGTAGAAGCGATAAAACCTGCTACGGAATAAAATGCCACATTTTCAAGCTTTAGAAAATTGTTCAGCATTACCTTATCAACCTCCATAAGCACAATAGCTGTAGAACCTCCCAATATAATTAGGGCGCTATATTTAACAATGGTCTTCCAGTTCTTGGGAAGCTCAAAGTTCAATTTAGGTTTACGTATTGTATATGCATACAATTTCATGATTATAGCGCGTACAAGGTAGAAGCCTACCAAAGCATTGATAAAAAACTCAATATCAATAACCTTGAAGTATAAAAGAAGTAAAAGTATGGTCTGACCTATTCTACAAAAAATCTCTTTCATAAAATTGCCGAACATAGATTTCATCTTAATTCTGGCCCATGCGTAAAAAACCTCAAAATATGCCATTGCCATACCCGTTAAAAAGATATGCCATACATAATCCCTGACCACGTCGTTTTGTTTAGAGAGTAAGTTTCCAATAGCATCGTTGGCTACGTAACTTATGAAGGCAACGGGAATTATTAAAATTAAAGGCAGTAACAACATCAACGTCAAAAATGAATTTTGACTTTGCTCATTACTGAAGCTTGAATAAAATTTAACCAAGCTATTAGGCACACCAAAGGCCAGAATAGGCATAAGCACTGCAGATACGGATAATATTACCTGTATAAGGCCATAATTACTAGGCTGCATAAAATTGGTATACAAAAACAAGGTATTGGCAGCCCCTATAGCAAAACCAAAATAGGTTACAATAGTGTTGTTCAATGATTGTTTAAGTACGATGCCCATTAAATATATTCGACCAATTTACGGGTGAGCTCCCTTCTGCTATATTGCTCAATATTACCAGAGGTTACCTGTAATGTTCCTTTTTTAAATTGTTGAAACCAACTTAAAAGTACGTTTTTCAATTCAATATCATCCGTATAATCAAATATTTGACCGGTATGCGTCTCCGTAATAATGGAAGCAACTTCCCAATTTTTAGGACCTACACCTAATATAGGTCTCCTGGCCGCCATATATTCAAACAACTTACCAGGTATAATACCAACGGTATCTTGAGAATCTATTTCTACCAATAACAAAATTTGGGACGCCCTTTGACATACCAATGCATTTTTATGAGAAACATAACCAACTATTTCAATATAATCCTGTAGTCCAAATTCCGTTAGTGTCGATAATATTTCTTCACTTACCACACCTATAAAACGTAGTTGTAGCGCATTTTTAATATCCTCATTCTCTTCTACCAAATTTGATAATACCCGCCATAAATTCAAAGGGTTTCTACCACTTAACAAGGAACCAATATGAGCAATGGTAAATTTGGCATCTAAATTGCCATCTGCGGCCACTTCGCCATCATATCCGTTGGTAATCACCTTAATTGGCTTATTGGTAATATCCTGAAACTCTTGCTTCGTTTTAGTGCTGGTAACTATTATTTTATCTGCACTGTTCAAAACATCGGACTCCAATTGTTTGTGTTTTTTTTCTGCAGATGAAGTTAGTTTTAATTTTTTATGATAGCCAATAGTAGTCCATGGGTCACGAAAATCCGCTATCCATTTCAATGGTCTAGCTTGCTTTAAATAATAACCGATTAAATGAACACTATGCGGAGGACCGGTAGTGATTATAGTTTCTATGCCCTCTTTATCCAAAACATCTTTTAAAAAATGGACCGATGGTTTCACCCAAAATTTTCGTGCATCCGGTATAAACAAATTGCCACGGATCCATAATAAAGCTTTCTCTACAAAAGACTGGTTTTTAGACTGAATAATACCGGAACTTATACGTTTTGTTTTCTTGTTAGAAAATATAGAAGCTATACGATAAGGCTCCTTTATTGGATGTTTGTAAATTTTTAGACCATTGGGAATATCTTGGGAAAAAGATGTGTCTAAAAGTGGATAATGAGGATTTTCAGGAATATATAGAACAGGTTCCACATTAAAATCCTTTAAATATTTTACAAACTTTAACCAACGCTGCACTCCAGGACCGCCGGCGGGTGGCCAATAGTAGGTAATGACCAGCACCTTTCTCATTATGCTTCTTCTTCCTTTTTAGAGTTCCAGAACGAAAAGCCAAATCCACCAATAATAACCAGACCTAACAAAATTGTACTTGTCAATGTTATCTTACTTCCTGTTTCAACTACTTCCGGCTCAAACTTAAATTCAATTTTATGCTCTCCTGACGGAATTTTTAATGCCCTAAGAACATAATTCACTTTGAAATGATCACTTTCCTGTCCGTCGATATAGGCATTCCATCCATTCTTATAATACATCTCAGAAAACACAGCAAGGCCTTCATGGCTATTTTTAGCAGTATAGGTTAAATGATTGGGCTCATAATCGCTTAATAAGATTGAAGCAGTAGAGTCTACTTGATAAGTCAATGGATAAATATCAGAAAACTTTGAGGAATTAAAAACGGCTACATTTTTGGTATCTAAACTATCTAAAGCCATGATTTCAGCATCTGCATTGGCCACAGGTTCTAATTGAGAAACAAACCAAGCATTGCCATTTGCATTAGGGTTTTCAATAGGAAATGAATTACCCTCTTGATCTTGTCTGATAACATATTTAATATTCATCATATTTAAAACGGACAAATTACCGTTATAAACATGAAAATTAAACAAGTCTTGCATACCTGCAGGTTTAGCCGCATGATAGCCCGTTATACTTTGATGGAAGTATGCTGTTTTGGCGGAATCAAATCCGTCTGTTTGATCAAAAACCCTAAAAACCCCGTTATCCTTAGCAATAATCTTATTTGCGCTAGTCTCTTGAAAAGGCTCTAACATTTTACGTTTAGAAACAAAATTATCATTATTCACATATCTTAGGTCTACCCCTACCAAATCAATTACAACTAAAACTCCAATTGCAATTATCAAAAAATTCATTTTCAATTTCTCTTTAAGGTACAACCAAATTAATAATGCGGTACCCAGCGCAAAAGCCAAGGAACGTAATAAATCGCTCGTATAAACACTTTTACGGTCTAAACGAAGCATCTCTGGTAATTCTTCCAGACCGGTCATTCTAAGACTATCGTCATTGGCACCTACAAAATGAAAAGCACCTTTAAATATGAACAGCACCACACCTAAACCTAGAACAATAGCTGAAGCTATAGTCAGAGCTTTTATCTTATCAGCCTGTGGAACCTTGCCTTTAAATAATTTTTTGAGTGCTAAAATGGCCAAAACCGGAACACAAAGTTCCAATACAATTTGTATGGACGAAACAGCCCTAAACTTATCATAAAGCGGAAAGTAATCGATCATAAAATCTGTCAAAGCACTGAAGTTTTTACCCCAAGACAGCACCAAGGACATAATAGACCCAAAAAGCAACCACCATTTATTTTTGCCCTTCACTAAAAATAATCCAAAAATAAATAAGAAAAATATGACTGCGCCCAAATATGCCGGACCAGAAGTCCCCGGTTGCTCCCCCCAATACAAAGGAAGACCACTAACAAAATCCAAAGCACTAGACCTAGCTAGACCTTTATCTATCAAATAATTATAAGACTTGGAGTCTTCACCCAAATTCTCCTGACTTGCACCACCAAAAAGACGGGGAACAAATAAGTTTAAAGATTCGGTAATACCATAACTCCAATTGGTAATATATGCCTTGCTCAACCCCCCGGTATCTTCTTTGGGTGAACCATCTGGGTTGATCGTTAACTCACTTTTGCCACGTGTGCTCCAATCAGCATATTCTTTTGTTGCCATCAACCCGGTAGCATTGGCAGCAATACCAAGGGTGACCGCTAACAATAAAATACCAACGGACAAGAAATAATGTTTCAACTTCCCATCTTTTATGGCATACACCAAATAGACCACTCCTAATATGAGCACCAATAACATAAAATAATAGGTCATCTGGTAGTGGTTAGCTGTAATTTCCAAAGCCATGGCCAAGGCCGTTAAAACAAAACCCCACAGGTATTTCTTTCTAAATACCAGAACAATACCTCCCAACAATACCGGTAAATAGGCCATAGCATGTGCTTTTGCATTATGCCCGGCACCCAAAATAATAATAAGATAAGTAGAAAAACCAAACGCCAAAGCACCGACTACTGCCAACCTATAGTCTACTTTTAAACAACAAAGAAGTATATAAAAACCAATAAAATAGAGAAACAGGTAATCTGCCGGTCTAGGAAGAAACCTAATTAACCGATCTAATTTCTTAATATAGTTATGTGGATAGTTTGCTCCAAGTTGGTAGGTAGGCATACCACCAAAAGCACTATTTGTCCAATACGGTTCTTGATCTTTAGCCTTTCTAAAATCATTCTGCTCCTTTGCCATACCCGTATACTGGGCAATATCATGCTGGTACATTACTTTACCCTGCAGGACCGGACTAAAATAAGCCAAGGCGGCAATGATGAAAAATACGACAACAAAAAAATTGATGAAAAAGAATTTTAAGCCTTGCTTCATTTGCTAAATAGTAGTGTTTTGACAAAGATAACTAGTCTAGCTCTTCAAAATCAATGTATTCACCTACTTTTTCCGAATCGTTCTTTTTTCTAGATGGTTTTTTATTGATAATAACAGTTTCTTCTTCTTCGTGATCAAAAGGCCTTTGATTGTTAAAAGCTTCCCTAAAATGGGATTCTGTTTTCTTGGCAGCGTAGTTCAAAATTCTAGGTGCAAACAATTTCGCCAAAAACTTCAGCAAATAATACACCAAAAGAATAATTAATATAGTTTTTAAAAAAGCCATTTATTCTTACTTAAGATATATCAAAAATACAATTATCACGTTGTATATAAAGAATCATACTATTAAAATAAATATAAAATCGTGTTCATAAATAGAATATTTACCACCTCTAAATCATATAAATACGTTTTAACGCTACTATTTTTTCTGCCTTTTGTGGGTATTTCCCAATATACAGATGTAATAAATTCTAACAGACCCGGCGTATCTGTAAGTGCGTATGCAGTAGGCAGAAATGTGGTACAAGCAGAAATGGGACTGTTTTATGAGCAAAAGGACCATACACTTTTAAATACAGAATCTAATATTTGGGGTACAGATATTTCTTTACGATACGGTTTACTGTTCGAAAAACTAGAATTGAACTATGAAGGTACGTTTCAAGCCCAAAATCTAACTTATTTAAATTTTGACTTAGAAACCAACCGTAGAGATTTTTCCAGAAACAGATTGGGATTGAAATTTTTAGTTTACGACCCATTCAAAAATCCTGAAGCGAACAAGCCAAACTTATATAGCTGGAGAGCGAACCATAAATTTCAATTCAAAAACCTTTTACCTGCCGTTTCAATTTATGGTGGTGCAAATTTTGTATTAGGAGACAATCCTTTCTATGTAGGAGAGCCAACCATTTCTTACCGCGGAATGATAGCAACTCAAAGTAGATTAACACCTAGATTTGTATTAATTACCAATACTGCCTTTGATAGAATTACCACAGATGACCCTGAACTAAGCTATACCATTTCATTATCCCACGCGTTTAGAAATCCTAAATGGAGTGTGTTTGTTGAACACCAAGGAATAAATAGTGATCGTTATTCAGACTTGTTGATCCGTGGTGGTATTGCCCATTTATTAAAAGAAAATATTCAATTCGATTTTAATATGGGAGCTAGTTTAAAAAATACCCCTACCCGCATATTCTTTGGTATAGGCGGCTCTTATAGAATGGATTTTCATAAAGACAAACTTAAACCTATTGAAGACCAAGAAGCAGATCAGAATGGCGGGGCAATAGACAAAAGGGCAATGAAGAAGAAAAAGAAAGAAAAGAACAAAAAAGGTAGCGGTGCCGAAGACATTGACCTTGGTCCTTCAAAAAAACAACTTAAAAAATTAAAGAAAGCGGAAAAAAAGAAAAAGAAAGAGAGTAGCGAAATTGACTTTTAAAGCACTAACGCCACAACCCAATTTTCATTCTCAACCACTTTAATTTGTTGATTAATATTACTAATATTGACACTTCTAAAGAAGTTCAATGATCACACTACATGAAGCAAAAACAAAGCAAGACCTAAAACGCTTTGTAACCTTTCCTTTTTCGTTATATAAAAACAACAAGTATTGGGTACCACCAATAATAAATGACGAGCTAGAAAGCTTTGACAAGTCTAAAAACCCAGTTTTTAAAGATGCCGAAGCATGGTTCTTTCTTGCTAAGAACGGAGATAAAATTGTAGGTCGTGTAGCTGCGGTGATCAATCACCTAGAAATCAATCAACAAAACGTAAAAAAAATGCGCTTTGGATGGTTTGATTTTGTAGATGACCCAGAAGTATCAAAAACACTTTTAGAGAAAGTTGCAGAAATAGGTAAACAGAACAACCTAGAATATATGGAAGGCCCAGTAGGGTTTTCAAATTTAGATAAAGTGGGTGTTCTAGTAGAAGGTTTTGACCATATAGGTACTATGATCACATGGTACAACCACCCTTATTACAAAGACCATTACGAAAATCTGGGCTTTGTTAAGGAAAAGGAATACATGGAAAATAAATTTCCGGCAAAAAATGCAGATCCCGCACTATTTACAAAATTGAACGATTTGGTAAAAAGACGCTACGGATTAAAAGAAGTGAACTTTACCACTACCAAACAGGTTATGCCAATGGCAGATGAAATGTTCGACCTTTTTAACGAAACCTATGCCAACCTTTCATCTTTTGTTCCAATAACAGAAATACAAAAAGCTTACTTTAAAAAGAAGTATATAAGTTTTATTAACCCAGAGTACATTAAATTCATTAAAGATAAAGAAGACAAACTAATAGCCTTTGCCATAGTAATGCCCTCCTTTTCAGAAGCTTTACAGAAGGTAAAAGGTAAGTTGTTCCCATTTGGGCTTTTTCGCTTATTAAAAGCTAAGAAAAACAGTAAGGATGTTATTTTCTATTTAATAGGTATTCATCCAGATTATCAAAATAAAGGAGTTACGGCCGTCATTTTCAACGAGTATTACAAAACGTTCAAAGCAAAAGGAATAGATATGTGCTATAGAACACCGGAATTGGAAGAAAACCTAGCGATCAAACAAATGTGGAAACATTTTGACCCTGTCATCTATAAACGTAGAAGAACGTATAGAAAACCACTTTAAAAATAAAAAGCCCGAAATCATTAGATTTCGGGCTTTTACAATTCGGTACAATAAGAATTTACTCTCCCATTGCGGCCGCAACTGCGGCAGATAATCTTTTATAAGTTCCATTCTGCAAACGCTCTCTAATAGAAGAGAAAGCCTGCAATGTTTCTTCTACATCCTGTAACGTGTGGGTAGCGGTAGGTATTAAACGTAAAAGTATAAGACCTTTAGGTATTACCGGATATACTACTATAGAACAGAAAATACCATGGTTTTCACGTAAATCCTTTACCAAGGCCATAGCCTCTGGTATACTACCATTTAGATAAACCGGAGTAACACAACTTGTAGTTGTGCCAATGTCAAATCCTTTTTCTTTTAACCCGTTCTGCAACGCATTTACATTTTCCCACAGTTTAGCTTTAAGCTCTGGTTGGGTACGTAACATCTCTAAGCGCTTTAAAGCACCTTTCACATAAACCATAGGTAATGATTTAGCGAACATTTGAGAACGAAGATTGTATTTTAAATAATCAATAATTTCTTGATCGGCGGCAACGAAAGCTCCAATACTTGCCATAGACTTAGCAAAAGTTGCTAGGTAAACATCAATACCATCTTGCACACCTTGTTCTTGGCCTGCACCGGCGCCGGTCTCACCCAAGGTACCAAAACCATGTGCATCATCTACCAACAACCTAAATTTGAATTTTTCCTTTAAAGCAACAATTTCCTTTAGTATACCTTGCTCGCCACGCATACCAAAAACACCTTCGGATATTACCAAAATACCACCACCGGTCTGTTCTGCCAATTTGGTAGCACGCTCTAAATTCTTTTCTAGACTCTCTGCATTATTGTGAACGAAAGTAAAACGTTTACCCATGTGCAAACGCACACCGTCAATTATACAAGCATGACAATCAACATCATACACTATAATATCATCTTTAGTAACAAGGGCGTCTATTACAGACATAAAACCTTGGTACCCAAAATTCAGCAAATAAGAAGCTTCCTTTTGTACAAAAGCAGCACATTCCTGCTCCAATTGCTCATGAAACTCTGTATGACCACTCATCATTCTTGCTCCCATTGGGTATGCAGAACCATATTCAGCTGCAGCCTCACCATCTACCTTCTTAATCTCAGGAAGATTCGCCAAGCCTAAATAATCATTGATACTCCAGGTGATAACATCTTTTCCCTGAAATTTCATTCTATTAGAAATAGGACCTTCCAATTTAGGGAACACGAAGTAACCCTCTGCTTGTGAAGCCCATTTACCTAAAGGGCCTTTATTCGCTAAAATTCTATCAAATAAGTCTTTCATTGTTTAATTTGGATCTGTCTGCAAAAGTAAATAATTTTGATAAAAGAACATAAATTATTTATAACGCAAAAAAGTGGGCTATAAACCCACTTTATTTACAATTATATCTTAAAAAAATTACTTAATATATTGAATTTCCTGTGTTTCTTCCACCGTTTGCGTATTCAAGAAACCTTGATCCTCCATCCACTGGTCACTATATATTTTACTCATATAACGAGAACCATGATCAGGAAAAATACACACTACATTACTATTTTTATCAAAGGTGTTCAATTCATTCAATTGTTTAATGGCCTGCATGACCGCACCACTGGTATACCCTACAAAAATACCTTCAGTTCTAGAAATTTCTCTAGCTGTATGTGCACTTTCAGCATCGGTAACTTTAATAAACTCATCTATAGCACTAAAATCCGTAGCACCGGGAATTAAGTTTTTTCCCAAACCTTCTATTCTATAAGGATAAATCTCATTGGTATCCAATTTACCGGTTTCATGATATTTTTTTAGGACAGAGCCATAAGCATCTACACCAATAACCTTTATATTCGGGTTTTGTTCCTTTAAATACCGTGCCGTTCCAGAAATTGTACCACCTGTACCACTACAGGCAATAAGATGTGTAATTTGCCCACCAGTCTGCTCCCAAATCTCTGGACCAGTAGATCTATAATGGGCTTCCATATTCAACTGATTGAAATATTGGTTAATATAAATAGAACCTTTTGTTTCTTTATGCAACCTTTTTGCAACTTCGTAATATGACCTTGGATCATCTGCACTTACATGAGCCGGACATACATATACCTTTGCACCCATTGAGCGTAGCATATCTATTTTATCTGGAGATGACTTTGAACTTACCGCTAGAATACAATCGTACCCTTTTATAATACTTGCCATTGCAATACTAAAGCCGGTATTTCCCGAAGTTGTCTCTATTACTGTGCTGCCTTCCGTAAGTAAACCTGCTTTCTCTGCCTGCTCAATAATATGAATCGCTATTCTGTCCTTTGAAGAGTGACCCGGATTAAATGCTTCTACCTTAGCGTAAAAATTACCGGTAAGGTTTTCTGCTATTTTATTCAACTTAACTAGTGGTGTATTACCGACCAGCTCTAATATATTGTTGTAAGCCCTGATCTCATTTTTCATAAGGGGGATATCAATGTTTAATTAATATTTGTAGGAAATCGTTAAAATTTCCGTAGCAAATTTACAGTTTTTTTTCCACTATGCGATTTTACCTTCCAAATCTAAAAGAAATGCATATTCTTTTGCAACCTCTTTCAAAGACTCAAACCTACCCGAAGCACCGCCATGACCTGCATCCATATTTGTATTTAATAGCAATAATTGGTCATCATTCTTAAACTCCCTAAGCTTAGCGACCCACTTTGCAGGTTCAAAATACTGTACTTGAGAATCATGTAAGCCCGTTGTTACCAACATATGAGGATATGCCTGAGCCGTAACATTATCATAAGGAGAATATGACTTCATATAATCGTAATATACTTTGTCATTGGGGTTGCCCCACTCATCGTACTCCCCAGTAGTCAACGGTATTGAATCATCTAACATAGTAGTAACAACGTCTACAAAAGGTACCGTAGCAATAACACCGTTATAAATATCTGGTTGCATATTAATAATTGCACCCATTAACAGACCACCTGCAGATCCGCCCATTGCATACAAATGCTTATCGCTGGTCATTTTTTGCTCAATTAAATATTTAGAGCAATCAATAAAATCTGTAAACGTGTTTTTCTTTTTCAACAGTTTTCCTGTCTCGTACCACTTACGACCTAGGTACTCCCCTCCCCTTATATGAGCAATAGCAAACACAAATCCGCGGTCTAACAAACTTAATCTTACGGTAGAAAAATACGGGTCTATTGTAGACCCGTAAGATCCGTATGCATATTGTAAAATTGGCGTATTCTCATTTATGACCGTATCTTTTCTATAAACAAGGGACATCGGTATTTTTTCCCCGTCCCTGGCGCTTGCCCACAAACGTTCTTCCTTATAATTTTCCTTGTGGAACAGACCACCAAGGACCTCTTGTTCTTTTTTGATTTCCTTTTCTTTGGTACGCATATTAAAATCAATGACCGAACTTGGTGTTGACATAGAGTTATACGAGTATCTAAGAACCTCTGTATCAAAATCAGGATTACTACCTACATACGCAGTATATGTTTCACTTTCAAAAGGTAAATAGTATTCATCCGCACCGTCCCAACGAATAATTCTTATTTTATTAAGACCGTTCTCACGTTCTGAAAGCACATAATATTCCTTAAAAATATCTATATCTTCTAAAAGCACATCTGTTCTGTGCGGAATGAATTCTTGCCAATACCCAGAAAAAGTCTTGTCTTCAGATGTACGCATTAATTTAAAATTCTCCGCATCATCCTTATTCGTTAATATAAAGAAACTATCGTCATAATGAAAAATGGTATATTCCAATCCGCGTTCTCTAGGTGAAAACATTTGAAATTCACCATCAGGCGTATCCGTTGAAAGAATTTGAAATTCTGAAGTTAAGGTACTAAATGATCCAATTACCAAAAATTTTTTTGATTTGGTTTTATAAATAAATGTACTGAACGTATCATCTTTTTCTTGAAAAACCAATACATCTTCAGATGTAGGCGTACCTAATTTATGTTTATAAATTTTGTCAGATCTAAGGGTAACCGGATCTTTACGAGTATAAAACAGGGTTTCATTATCATTTGCCCAGACACCACCTCCTGTTGTATTCTCAATTTTATCCTCTAAAACCAAACCTGTTTCAAGATTTTTAATCTGTAGGGTATATTGCCTTCTAGAAACAGTATCCACACCAAAAGCAGCCATTTTATTATTTGGACTAATGGCTATACCTCCAAGACTAAAGTAATCATAGCCTTTAGCCATGTCATTGCAATTGAACATGATTTCCTCTTCAGTATCTAGATTATATTTAAATCTAGAGTATAAAGGGTATTCACCACCAATAATATATCTGGTACTATACCAGTAATCATTCAATTTATAAGGAACAGAAGAATCGTCTTCTTTGATCCTACCTTTCATTTCCTGAAATAAATCTTCCTGAAAATCTTTAGTATGCGCTGTTATAGCATTATAATACTCATTCTCTGCTTCTAGATAAGAAATAACATCTTTATTCTCCTTATCGTTCAACCAATAATAATCATCTACCCGAACATCATCATGAATAACCAATTCTTTCGGAACTTTTTGCGCCTTTGGCGGATGCTTAACACTCATACAAACTACATTATAAAATAAGATGGCAAAAATAAGACTATTTAACAGACCCCCGTTTTATTACCGTTAAAAACTAAAATGCCTCTATTTTTATTATTTTTACAACCTAAAATAAAAATGAAATTATGTTCGGAGATATGATGGGTATGATGGGAAAACTCAAAGAAACCCAAAAAAAAGTAGAAGAAACTAAAAAAAGACTAGATAAAGTTTCATTAGAAGAAAAATCTAACGATGGTTTAATTTCTGTGACAATTACAGCGAATAGAGAAGTCAAGAAAATAGTAATAGATGACAGTCTTTTGCAAGATAAAGAGCAATTAGAAGATTATTTAATACTTACTTTGAACAAAGCTATAAAGAACGCAACCAACGTAAACGAAACAGAATTAGCTGCAGTTGCCAAAGACGGAATGCCCAATATTCCTGGGATGGATTCGTTATTTAAGTAAGATTGGCAAGTTATTTGTAGATACTCTTTAAAATATAAATTATGAAGTATTTTATTTTATTATTCATGATTCCGCTTTTTGCTTCGGCTCAAGCAGATTTCAATAGCGTAGACGATTCTAAATGGTTAACTAATTATGATACTGCCATTTCAAAAGCAAAAAAGCAAAACAAGAACGTTTTGGTTTACTTTACCGGTAGTGATTGGTGCCCGCCTTGTAAAATGCTTAAAACAGATTTATTCGACACTAAAGAGTTTAAAGAACTATCCAATAATTACATATTACTTTATATAGATGTACCCAGAAACAGAGATTTAATATCAGAAAAACAAATGGTGCACAATAAAGCCTTATTAACAAAATTAAATAAGAAAAAAGTATTTCCGTTATTCAAGATTATAGATGCAAAAGGAAATGAATTAGATAAATTATCCGGTTATAGCATGAACGGTGTTGTAGATTCTCACCTTAGACTTTTAGAGAAGAACAAGTAATAAGATTCATTTAAAAATAAAAAGGGCTTACATGATGTAAGCCCTTTTTATTTTTAAATACCACTGTAACCCATATAAAACATAACGTTTAGGTAAATACATAACAGTCTTTTTAAATAGCTAGATAAAACACCTAAGGGCAAGCCCAGAGGTATTCAAAGAAATTAAATTATTAAATTCGAGGCAAGCCTAGGCGTATATCCTTTCAATGAAATTAAAAAGTTAATCACTCCTATTATTTCTCATATCTCTGATTACAAACATTGTTACTGATTACATTTCTTATAATTAAAACCAACCCTTGGAACCTCAGCAATAAAAATTATCCTGACAACCTAAATATTAGTAACGAAGACTCTTTAAAGCACATATTAAACTTTACTGATTACAATGAATCGTAAAGTAAAAATCATACATCTAGAATGGTAGTTATAAGGCATAAAAAAAGGGCTTACTTGTTGTAAGCCCTTCTTCACTAAATAACCTAATAATTAGTTATTAATTAATCTAAATTGAGTTCTTCTGTTTACAGCGTGCTCTCTTGCAGTACAAGAAACACCGTCGCTACATCTGTTCAATAATTTAGTTTCACCGTAACCGTTAGCCACTAAAAGACTAGAGTTAACACCTTTAGAGATTAAGTAATCTGCTACAGCTTTAGCTCTTCTTTCAGAAAGATCTTGGTTAGAAGCCGCACCACCTTGAGAATCTGTATGAGACGCTAATTCAACTTTAACACCTGGGTTTTGAGCTAATACAGGCAACAATCTGTTATCTATGATACTTTTAGCTTGAGAAGTTAACGTAGCACTTCCAGAATCCCAGTTGATAGGTAAAGCTTGGTACTCAACTAATGCACATTCTACTTCTTTCCATGTAGTTAAACCACCTTTTTCTTTTAAAACTTCTTTTGTAATAGTCGTAGTTTTTGCAGGAACTATTTCTTCAACAGTATAAGCATCTTTATCCAATACGGTTTTAGTAATTTCTCTGTACTCAGCAGGAATTATTTTCTCTACAACAGTAGCAGGAGAAATCAATACTGATTTAGTGTACGATCCATTCTTAGAAGGTAATGGAGTACTTGTTGTTGAAGCATCACTTGCAAGAACCTGAGTTGAAATTGTCTCAAATTGTGCTGGATACCCTTTGTAACACCAGTATCTACAATCATCTGGATTTCCAGACTCACAATCAGGAGCGGCAACACCTAACTCCCATTGAGCGTAAGCTGGTTTTATTTCTAATGTTTGTGTGCTAGGAGAAAAAGAAGCAGGGATCACCTGTAAAGAATTTCCACCTCCTTTAGATACATACGTTACCGTTTCTGTTCCCCACTTAGCAGGAACCACTGTAAGTACTTTTTCTTCTTCTCTCACTAATACACGTTCTGTCACTGTCTTAAAAGTAGCAGGAATCGTTTTTAAAATCTTGTACGACGGATTTGTTGTAATCGTAGTAGTTTCATTTACATAAACATCTGGAGTTGTACAACGCACGTAACATTTACCTGGCTCTGGATTTGAAGGCAAATCTTGGGCCATTGCAAACGACGCTGAAAATGCAACTGCTAGGAATAATACTTTTTTCATTTTGATAAGGATTTTTTTAATAATTAATATTTGGCAATTTATGTTAATATTTTAACATTTCAATAAGAAAAGCCCTACTTTTTAAAAGCTTTTTCTTAATCAAAAGTTAATGAATCAACCTCTCAATAGATAAGACACAGTATTATTTAAAAAGTCACTAAAAAGCAGAGAAAATATTAATTATCTTTAATGAGATGATCAAAATAGATAAAAAAGAAGATGGGCTATATCAGTTTATTTTAAAATCTGAAAATGGCAATACACTATTAAAGAGCGTTTCATTTAGTACTGAAAACGAAATAGATAGCGCTTTAAAAGAAGTGAAATTTTTAAAGAACAGCAACGGTAAATTGTTTGAGCGCAGAACAAACACGGATGGCAAATTTTTAATTGAATTAAAAAATACCGATGGAAAAATAATTGGCTCCAGCGGACTTTACTCCTCTGAAGCCGGTATGGAAAACGGTATTTTAAATATATCTAACAGTATTGACATTGATATTAAATAGATTTTAATATCATCAATAATTCATTATGCATATCATCAGTATAATCTAAATGGGTAACCATTCTTAACTTACCCTGCCCCATACTTATGATTAAAACATTTTTTTCTTTTAATCTATTTACAAACTGATCACTGGACATAAAAGACTCATCAATCTCAAAAATGACGATATTGGTTTCAATAGGCTCCACTTTTTTTATAAAAGATTTGGAAGACAGCGCAACACCTATCTCTTTTGCCTTTTTATGATCTTCCGTTAATCTTTCTACGTGATTATCTAAGGCATAAATTGCCGCCGCCGCCAGAAATCCGGATTGGCGCATACCACCACCAAAAATTTTACGAATACGAAGCGCTTTATCCATTTGCTCTTTGGTCCCTAATAATAAAGAGCCAACTGGGCAACCCAAGCCTTTACTTAAACAAACGCTAATAGTATCGAATAGCTGTCCATACTGTAACGTAGTTTCATTTTTTTCTACCATGGCATTCCACAAACGGGCCCCGTCTAAATGAAATCCTAATTTATGATCATCACAAACCTTTCTTATTTTTTCAAGCTCTTTAAAATCCCAGCAAGTACCACCACCTTTATTAGCGGTATTTTCTACACAGACCAAAGTAGATAACGGACTATGGTAAAAATCTGGCGGGTTAATAGAAGCTTCCACTTGTGCCGCTTTCATTGTACCTCTGTCCCCATCTACCAAGCGACATGAGACCCCACTATTAAAACTTACTCCGCCACCCTCATAATTATAAATATGTGCGTATTTATCACAAATTAATTGCTCACCAGGTTGAGTATGCAATTTTATGGCCGTTTGGTTGGTCATAGTGCCACTAGGAAAAAACAATGCAGACTCCATTCCAAAAAGTTTGGCCGCTTTATCCTCTAACGCATTTACCGTTGGATCTTCTTTAAATACATCATCACCAACAGCTGCCGACATCATTGCATCTAACATACCTGGTGTAGGTTTCGTTACCGTATCACTGATAAGATTAATAAGCATAAATAAAATGTAAAGATTGAATTAATGAAAACAATTTGTTCCTATTGGCGACCCATCAGGAATTTTTGGCGAAGGTATCACTTTGAACAATTCTGGGCGTGCCCTAAAAGAGTTAATCCTCCTAACCATTTCCGCACTTATAGCAGATGTCCCAGAATCTTTTTCCAACAGAGCACTTAATTCCGTTAATTTTTGAGATGCAATTGCATTTACCTGTGGATGCACATTGGTGTGCCCTGCCAAGTTCATAATATGATGCAATACCCTAAAATTAATAATAGTCTGCGCTTCGTTCAAATATGCGTCTTTCTGTTTATTATTAATAGTCGATGCTATTAATTTATTAAACACATCATCTAATCCTAAATTTCCTTGATCAATAGCTTTTTGCTGAATAAGCCTAGAAGCTTTCTCTGGATGCAATAAAAACTTCAAGGTCATATCCGAAGCAGTTTCTACCGCAGACAATGCATCAAAAGAAACTCCTGTTTTACCTTTTATAGACTCTCTTTTACGGGGAGTACCAAAAGATCTTGGAGGAAACAAGCTTAACTTATCCTTAGGTATGGCCAATTCATTTGCGTCTAAAGTTTTTAAAACACTTCTTAATGCCTTCTCTTGCATCTCTTTACCAGCAATAGCTACAACTTCTTGCCCATCACCTTTTATTGCATAATTATATTCTAATCCGCCTATAACCTTTGCTACACCTTCCGTTTGATATCTATGAAAGAAATAAAGCGGAACAAATACGTCTTCTAAAACGGAATACGGTGTACCTTCTTTAATATTATCAACAGAGAAATTGTTTATAGCCACCTTGCGCAGTTTTAACATATCATCTAATTCTTTGCTAACATCTGTACCATTATCCCAAAGGTGTGCCAACACATGTGCGCTACCTTGCGGGCGTGCATCTTGATCGGTTATATATCGTAATCCGTCCGCTTTTGCTTTATCTAGAATTTTATTCAAACCTTCCTGCTCATTTTCACCATCGTTAAAATCTTGATAGGAATAAGCAACCGTAACCTTGTCCCAATCTCCTATGCCTACTTCATATGCCTTAGAAAATTCAACCTTACCATCGTTTAAGGTAAATTGTGGATGCGGATAATCCATAACCGATGATTTACCGGTTGTACTTGCCGCGTAATTGTGGGCAAAACCCAAGGTATGACCAATTTCATGAGCAGATAATTGACGAATACGTGCAATGGCCATTTCTAACATTGGTTGGTAATTATCATCTCTTTCCGCAAAAGGTCTATTCATCAATGCCTGGGCAATCAAGAAATCTTGTCGTATTCTCAAGCTACCTAGACTAACATGACCTTTCATAATTTCACCAGTTCTGGGATCTGTTATACTACTACCATAGCTCCACCCTCTTGTAGAGCGGTGTACCCATTGTATTACATTGTACCTAACATCTAGGGGGTCGGCATCATCGGGTAGCATTTTAATTTGAAAAGCATCTTTATAGCCAATTGCTTCAAAAGCTTGGTTCCACCAACGGCCACCTTCTAAAAGTGCAGACCTAACAGGCTCTGGCGTGCCGTTATCCAAATAATAAATAATAGGCTCGACCGCCTCACTGACCGCTGCAGTAGGGTTCTTTTTCTCTAAACGATGCCTTCTAATAAATTGCTTTAAAATATTAGATTCCACTGGGGTGGCATAATCATAATAGCTAAAAGGAGATGAACCGGACCTAGGATCAAACACTCTTTTTTTATACTTATTATCAGGTAACGCTATAAAAGAATGATGCTCTGCAACGGTAACCAGATCTGCATTGGGTGCAACACTCCTTATATAACTACCTGTTGCCTGACCTTTAAATGTCAACGTAACATCGAACTCAACATTTTTAGGAAATGCCTTCGTCCTTTCTAAAGCAAAGGCACTTTTAGATTTATCCAGACTATAAAAACCTTGCTCGGTTCTTTTTAATCGGTTAGACACACCATGGGCATCTTGCATTAAAAAATCGGTGATATCAATTATATATTTACCGTCCTTCTCTTCTATTATTGGAAAACCGAACAATATTGATTTTGCAAATGCTTGCTCAACAGATTTACGCTCTAATTCATTTTCGGTAATTGCCCTATACTTTAAGTTAGGCTGAACCAAAAGTAATTTGTTACCGGCTTTTTTAAAAAATACCACCTGCTCATCGCCAAGCTGACCACGATCCAAACCAATATCATTACTACCAATGCCGCTACTTAAAGCATACACATATAAGAATTCTTCTTCTAAATTATCTACCTCTAAAAAAATCTTATCAGTGTTAGCGTCGTAATAAAAATCATAAAGTCCCTCGTACTTTACAAAATTTTTCTTTTGGTCGTTAAACTGTGCAAACAACATATTAAAGGACAGTAGTACCAACCCTAAAAAAAGTGCGTAGTTTTTTCTCATTTTCTATAAGTTTTGCTTAAAAGTATTGAAAAACTAACGAACCAAAAACAAGAGCAACTAACTAAATTATAAAAATCATTCTTGTTAAAAAACCTACAGAATAATTATAGAATAAAGAAAATTACTGTCGATTATTACAGAAATGCCATTTGTTTATTGCTTTTTATCCTGTACCTTTTACAAAAGAATATATATGACCAATATTGAAAATCAAATTTTCTCTTCTTATCAAAGAAACCCAGACCTATATGATGAAATCTATGATAAGAACGGAAAAATAAAGGGGGTATATCAAAAACTGTTCAACCTTTATGGCGAACATTCCATTAACGATTATGTTTCTTTGAACAACAAGGCAAAATCATCCTTTTTCAATCAGGGTATTACTTTTCAAGTATATGGCGATAAGAATGTTCAAGAAAAGATTTTTCCGTTCGATTTATTTCCTAGAATTATCGACCCCGTGGATTGGGACATAATAGAACGCGGGTCTATACAAAGAAGCAAGGCTCTTAACTTATTTCTTTGGGATATATATCACGATAAAAAAATATTAAGAGACAATATTGTTCCTATAGATTTGATAACGTCATCTGCCAACTATTTAGATCAGATGAACGGAATAAATCCGCCTGGCGGCATTTACAACCACATATCCGGCACGGATGTCATTAAACATAAGGACGGTAAATATTATGTCCTTGAAGATAATATTAGATGCCCTTCTGGCGTAAGCTATGTCATATGTAACCGCACAGCACTTAAAAAGGCCCTATTTGGGGTATTCAACCACTACCAAACACACACCGTTACCAATTATGCCGAAAATTTATTAGAACTCCTAGAGTCTGTAAAACCCAAAGGTGTGGATATACCCAATGTAGTAGTCATAACACCAGGTATGTACAACTCGGCATTTTATGAACACTCATACTTGGCCAAAACTATGGGAGTTGAATTGGTAGAGGGCCGAGATCTTTTTGTAGAAAATGATTTTGTTTACATGAAGACCATAAAGGGACCGGAGAAGGTAGATGTTATTTATAGAAGAATAGACGATCAATTTATAGACCCATTAGAGTTTAACCCAGATTCTGTTTTAGGCGTACCAGGCCTGTTCGCTGCATATAAAAAAGGAAACGTGACTCTTGCTAACGCGCCCGGCACCGGTGTAGCAGATGACAAGGCGGTCTACACCTACATGCCAAAGATCATTAAATATTACCTAAATGAAGAACCAATTTTAAACAATGTCCACACCTACCACTGCAGTAGACCAGATGAATTAAAATATGTTCTTGAGCATATTCATGAATTAGTGATCAAACCTGTAGATGAAGCTGGCGGTTATGGTATTTCTATAGGAAATAGGTTGACCAAATCAGAAATAGAAAAGGTTAAGGCCGAAGTCAAGGCAAGCCCAAGAAAATATGTAGCACAACCTATAATGTCCTTGTCCGTTCACCCAACATATATAGACGACTCTGAGTCTTTTGAACAACGACACGTAGATTTAAGAACATTTACAGTACTTGGCAAGGACAAAGAATTTGTTTTAAAAGGCGGATTGACACGTGTAGCATTAAAGAAAGGAAACTTAATAGTCAATTCATCTCAAGGAGGTGGATCAAAAGACACCTGGGTACTAAAAAAATAAAGAAATTATATGTTAGCAAGAGTTGCCAATAATCTATTTTGGATGGGACGTTATATTGAACGTTCAGAACACGTAGCAAGATATTTAAATGTAAATTACTTTTCATCATTAGATGCTCCCAATATAAAATCACAAGACCGCCAGTTTGTTTTGCGCTCTATGTTATTTATGGTTGGCGATCCGGAAAAAGATGACAAGAAATTTTTAAAGGAAGAAGATGTTCTGTACAAAATTGGGCTAGACCCCAACTATAGTTCATCTATTATCAACAACATTAAATTTGCACGTGAGAATGCCAATAGCGCTAGAGATTTAATTTCTACAGAACTATATGAGGCAATTAATAAGTTCTACCATTTTGTCATCAACTACCCTAAAGAAGTATTTGTAAAAAACGGCCTTCACGAATTTACTACCCATGTAGCAGAAATGACAGATATTCTAAGAGGAAAGATTCGTGGCACATTATTACATGATGCAACGTATGCAATCATTTCTATGGGTATAAATATAGAGCGAGCAACTCAAATAACCAGAATGATAAATGCCAAGTTTAATGATGCAATGTTATCACAAGGTGGGGAGAACGAGAGATTTAGAAAAAGTTTTGAATGGACCACCCTTTTAAAATGTGCAGAATCTTATGATATGATGCGCAGGTTCTATAAAAAAACACCTACAAGCATTACTACATTAGAGTTTTTGATCCTAAATCCCAACTGCCCTAGATCGGTAATGAATTCGTTAAACCAGGTCAACCAACATGTTAAGATTTTAAACCCTGAAAAACGATATAACAAGGACTCAACAGCTTTTTTAATTGGTAGGGTAAGATCAGAATATGAATTTAAATATATTGAAGAAATAGATGAAGATATTAAATCATTTATTGAAGACATTTTAAAAAGTCTTGTTGATATAAGCAACAAGGTAGATGAAGAGTTTTTTAACTATTAAGAGGGCAAAATAAGGTATATTTGTTCTTATGCCGAGAGAATTTGAGATTACCTATAGTGCAACCAATGTTTATGATGAATGGGTTTATGATGCACATTGGCAATTTTTAATAATTCCTGTGGAAAATGAGACCCAGCATGAGGTAGAAATTGAATTTAGCAATTCGCAATATGCAATTACCGAGAATTCCATTAACGGTTATGGCTTTAAAACGTTGCGAGTTCACCCTAAAAAAAAATTCAAAGAAATTTCATTTGAAGCAAAGTTTAAGTTTTTAAAAGAAGAAATAGATCCTTACAATTTTAAAATTAACTTAGACAAATCATCAGCTTACGATACACTGCAAAATTTAGGTTTTAAAATTACCCATGAACGCTTTTTAAAAGCTACCACTTACACCACAATTAAAAATACGGAAGAGCAATTATTTAGGTTTAATAATTCATTGTCCATTTTCGATAATCTTGTATCGTTAAATAATTTTACTTTTAATTACATCAAATTCACCACAGGTGCCACAGAAGTGAATACCCTGTTAAAAGATATTATTTCTAAGCAAAAAGGTGTATGTCAAGATTTTGCGCATCTTTTCTGTGCATTATCACGTAGTAACGGTATACCTACCCGATATGTAAGTGGTTACCTTGATCAAAATAACAATTACCAAGGAGATTCTCAAATGCACGCATGGGTAGAATCATATATACCTGAAATTGGATGGAAAGGTTTTGACCCTACAAATAATATTTTGGCCAATACGAACCATATTAAAGTTTGTCACGGTAAGGACTATAATGACTGTGCCCCGTTAAAGGGAATAATACATTCTCACGGCAAGAACAAGACAATACACTCGGTAACCGTAGAAAGTCAACAATAGGTATTCTAAAATATCTGCTATGATTATTTAAAAGAGTATTATTTTTACCCAAAATAGAATTGTATGAACATAAGTACAGACCATTACAAAGGTCTTATAGATCGCCTTGGTGCGTTAAGGAGGTATCTTTGACATTGATGCCAAATTAATAGAAATAGAGAACGAGCAAGAGAAAACCTTGGCTCCTGATTTTTGGGACAATCCCCAAGAGGCACAGGCACATATGAAATTTATCCAATCAAAAAAGCAATGGGTAGATGATTACGAAGCCGCACAATTACTAGTAGCAGATTTGGAGGTATTGATCGAATTTCAACAAGAAGGCGAAGTTTCTGAAGAAGAGGTTGAACGCCAATATGAAAAAGCGGTCAATACGCTAGAAAAGATGGAGTTCAAGAATATGCTTTCTGAAGAAGGTGATGAACTACCGGCTGTACTTC
Organism: Maribacter huludaoensis; assembly: GCF_029350945.1. Lineage (GTDB taxonomy): Bacteria > Bacteroidota > Bacteroidia > Flavobacteriales > Flavobacteriaceae > Maribacter > Maribacter huludaoensis. The sequence goes on from NZ_JARKMS010000005.1 coordinate 55,743, forward strand.
AAATTACCGCAGGAGCAGGTGGTACTGAAAGCTGCGATTGGGCAGCTATGCTTATGCGCATGTACATGATGTGGGCAGAAAAGAACGGTTATAAAATTAAAGAGCTCAACTATCAGGAAGGAGATGTTGCCGGTATTAAAACAGTAACATTGGAAATTGACGGTGAATTTGCTTTTGGCTGGCTAAAGGGTGAAAATGGTGTACATCGTCTAGTGCGCATATCGCCTTTTGACAGTAACGCAAAAAGACACACTTCTTTTGTATCTGTATACGTATACCCTTTGGTAGATGATAGTATAGAAGTAGATGTCAACCCTGCTGATATTACCATAACCACAGCTAGATCAAGCGGTGCGGGAGGACAAAATGTAAACAAAGTTGAGACGAAAGTACAACTGACCCACCACCCTACCGGAATTCAAATTTCTTGTTCGGACAGTAGAAGTCAACATGATAACAGGGCTACGGCAATGAAAATGCTAAAATCTCAATTGTACGAAATAGAACTTCGAAAAAAGATGGAAGCGCGTCAAGAAATTGAATCCTCTAAAATGAAGATCGAATGGGGTTCTCAAATCAGAAATTATGTTATGCATCCATACAAATTGGTAAAGGATGTAAGAACAGGTCAGGAAACAGGTAATGTCGACAACGTTATGGATGGCGATATAGACCAATTTCTAAAAGCCTATTTAATGATGATGGGACAAAAAGAAGAAGAATGAAAGTAATATCTCTGCTTGTTTATAAACCTGCAGAGATATCCATAATTTAAAGTAATACACATAATGATTAAAATATATCACAATTCTAGATGCAGTAAATCTAGAGAAGGACTTAAAGTACTTGAAAATTCTGGCAAGAAATTTGAAGTGGTCAAGTATTTAGAAGACATACCAACAAAAGACGAGTTGCGAAATATTATTAGCTGTTTAGGTATAAAGCCAATTAATTTAGTACGTAAATCAGAAGCAATTTGGAAAGAAAAATTTAGAAATCTACCGCTAAATGATGAGGAAATATTAGACGCAATGATCGCATACCCTAAGCTTATAGAAAGACCTATTGTAATAAATGGCAATAGCGCGGTAATTGGCAGACCATCTTCTAATATAGATGAATTGTTAAAATAAGGATCAGCATAATTATCTTAACAAACAATTAACCATTTTCAGTTAAACCATTATAAAACTTTATAATCTAAACACATGAAAAAAGTAATAAAATATAGCCCTCTAAAAGTTTTTGCGTTGCTATTAATTCTTTTGGGAAGTTCTGAAATTTACGCGCAATACGGTTATGGCAATAACGGTTACGGATCACGCGGTGGTTACGGTTATGGTAGACAAAGAAGTTCTATACCGCAGGCACAAGCACCCGCAGAAGAACCAAAACCTAAAACCGCAGAAGAATTGGTAGACGGTGAAATGCCAAGAATTACGGAAGCACTAGCGTTAAATGAATTTGAACAGGCCGTTTTAAGTTCTATTTTAAAGAAATATGTGCAAGAACGCATAGAGGCTCAAATTCTTAAACTACCGCCGGAGAAAATGGCAGAAGTTTATGAAAACATTACAAAAAGGCAAGACGAAGAGTTAAAAGCAGGTTTGCCCTTAGAAAAGTACGAAGCTTTTGTTGCACTTCAGAAAGATGGTGTATCAAAAACTTTAAAGAAGAATAAAAAGAAGAAAAAAGAAAAACGAAAGAAATCTAAAACCGAATAAATGAAACCAATTTTCCCGTTACTCCTTCTCCTAGTACTATCATTTAATTACGCAAATAGTCAAAGACCTGGGGGAGACCGGGAAAGAGGACCAATTATTATTACAGGTAAGGTCGTGGATAAAGATGATAACCTACCATTGGAATATGCTACATTAGTACTACAAAGTGTAAACAACCCTGATAAAATTACAGGTGGTATCACAGATATTGACGGAAATTTTAAAGTGGAAACTCCACCAGGTAAATACAACATTTCCATTGAATACATTTCTTATAAAACGTACAAATTGCCCGATCAAATTTTAAGAGCATCTACAGACCTGGGGACAATAAAGCTTGCTTTAGATGTAGCCCAATTAGAAGCTGTAGAGGTTGTTGGCGAAAAGACTACCGTAGAAGTACGTTTGGACAAAAAAATCTATAATATTGGTAAAGATTTAACCAATAGTGGTGCAACCATTACCGACGCCCTTAATAATGTACCATCTGTTGATGTTGATGTTGAAGGTGCTATAAGTTTAAGAGGTAATGAGAACGTTAGAATACTCATTAATGGCAAACCATCTGCCCTAGCGGGGTTTGGTTCAACAGATGCCCTAACACAACTACCGGCAGATGCAATTGAAAAAGTAGAGGTAATTACCAGCCCATCTGCAAGATATGATGCAGAAGGTACAGCAGGTATTTTGAACATTGTACTTAAGAAAGAAAAAACACTTGGTTTTAATGGTTCGGTAAATACAACTATAGGATATCCTGTTAATAGTGGTATTTCCGTGAATGCCAACTTACGAACAGATAAGTTTAACCTGTTCAACACCACAGGTTATAACTATAGAGACGCTCCAGGTAATGCATTTTATGATAACACTTACACCTCTGGGTCATATGATAGGATTATAGAGGACAGGAACTATTTTAGACTTAGAAAAGGTTTCAACACTAATTTGGGACTTGAGTATTTTATAACAGAAGAATCTTCAATTACAGGAAGTATATTTTATAGAACCTCTAAAAGTGAAGATGAAACTGAAAATACCAACCAAAGGTTTGTCAACAGTACGCTAGATAGTGAAACATTTAGAACTGAAGATGAAGGTGAAGATGACGAGAACTATCAATTTTCTTTGAATTATATTAATAATCTTGATGATGACGGACAAAAACTAACCGTAGACGCTCAATACTCTAACGGCGTAGAAGATAAGACCAACATCATACAGGAAAACAATACATTGCCTAATGATGATTTAATAGTCTTGGAAAATGTCTTTGAAAAAGAAACCCAAAATGAATATTTGGTACAAGCAGATTATGTTTTACCTATGGGCGATGCACAATTTGAAGCTGGGTATAGAGGTACTTTTGAAAAAACAGAAACAGATTATAGATTGGACTCTTTGAACCAAACCACCGGTCTGTTCGATATCAACCAAGACCTAACCAACTTATTTGCCTATACTGAAAATGTAAATGCCCTATATACTCAATATGGTAACAAATTCGGTAAATTTTCCTTTCTTTTAGGCTTACGTTTAGAGAACACCCAGTTAAAAGGAGAATTGACCTCTTTGTATGATTCTTCTGAACTAGAGGATCAATTAGGAGTAGATGTCGATGCAAATTTCGATAAAAATTATTTAGGGCTTTTCCCAACTGTAAACTTGATTTACGAACTGGGTGAAAATGAAAGCATTTCATTAGGCTATAATAGAAGGATAAATAGACCTAGGGGCAGGTATGTTAACCCTTTTCCTTCACGATCTAGTAGAACAAATATTTTTCAAGGAAACCCTGACCTTGACCCTGCGTTCTCCAATGCTTTTGACGTTGGTTACTTAAAGAGATGGGATAAACTAACTCTTACCTCATCTGTGTATTACCAACGAGAAACAGATTCATTTGAACGTATACAAGAAGAAACCGGTGAAACCACTACAGATGGCATTGAAATTATCAGGTCTATTCCAATCAACCTATCCACAAATGACAGAATTGGGGTTGAAGCAGGTATTTTATATAACGCAGCAAAATGGTTGCGATTGAACTCTAGCTTTAATTTCTTCCAGTTCTCCACCGAAGGTGCTTTTAACGGTATTGATTATGGTACTACAAATACCAGCTGGTTCGCTAGATTTAGCTCAAAGGTTTCCTTACCGGCAAAAGTAGACTGGCAAACAAATGCATTCTATAGAGGACCATCTTCTACGGCACAGACTGAAAACGGTGGTATATTCTCATTGAATTTAGCCTTTAGCAAAGATATTTTAAACGACAATGGAACACTTTCACTTAATGTAAGCGACTTATTGAACTCTAGAAAAAGAACCTCTTACACGGAAACGGAGTTCTTTACTTCAGACAGTGAATTTCAATGGAGACAACGTCAAATAACTATGGTCTTTGTATATCGTTTTAATCAACCAAAAGAGCGTAATAAAGGTAACAGAAGAGGAAACAATGATGATGACGGAGATGAAATAGAAGGTTAAATACAAATAACAAGACATAAAAAAAGGAGCCTAAAGGCTCCTTTTTTTTTTTATATAATTCTATATCTATGCTTCTCTTGCTGCTTTTTTCTTGTCGCGTCTTTCTTTCAATAACTCCATAATGTTACCACCTAACCAGTAAGGGACAACAAATAATAACAAAAACATCATTAACCAAAAACCTATGGTCAGTATGGTTAAAAAAGCTAAAAATCCTAAATATTGGTCAAAATCAAACATATCTTCTTACTTATATATTACAAAGATACCATAAACGAATTATTTTTTGCAAACGTTCTGTAAAATTAATTTCACTTTTCGCCACAAAGTTGTCCTAAGAAAAATAAATGTAAACCTTATTTTTGAGGATATTTAATAAGTTAACTAAAGATTCATATAAATTATAAAATTATGGAGTTCAGAATCGAAAAAGATACCATGGGCAATGTTGAAGTTCCCAAAGACAAATACTGGGGTGCACAAACAGAACGCTCGCGTAATAATTTTAAAATAGGACCATCGGCATCTATGCCCTTGGACATTGTTTACGGATTTGCATATTTAAAAAAATCTGCAGCGTACACCAATTGCGAACTAGGGGTTTTATCTGAAGAAAAAAGAGATTTGATCGCTCAGGTATGTGATGAAATTTTAGAAGGAAAACATGATGACCAATTTCCTTTGGTTATATGGCAGACAGGTTCTGGAACGCAAAGTAATATGAACGTGAATGAGGTGGTTGCCAATAGGGCCCATGAAATTGCCGGCAAAGTAATTGGTGAAGGTGAAAAGACAATTCAGCCAAATGATGATGTAAACAAGTCACAATCATCAAATGACACCTTCCCTACAGGTATGCATATAGCTGCATACAAAAAAATAGTTGAGGTGACCATACCGGGTGTCACTCAATTGAGAGATACACTTCAGAAAAAATCGGTTGAATTCAAGAACGTAGTTAAAATTGGTCGTACGCATTTAATGGATGCCACTCCCCTAACCTTGGGTCAAGAATTTTCCGGTTATGTTTCTCAATTGGACCATGGTTTAAAAGCTTTGAAAAATACCTTAGCTCATTTAAGTGAACTGGCTCTTGGTGGTACTGCCGTTGGAACTGGATTGAACACACCGGAAGGTTATGACGTGCTTGTTGCAAAATATATTGCAGACTTCACAGGCTTGCCTTTTATAACCGCTGAAAATAAGTTTGAGGCGCTAGCTGCGCATGATGCCATTGTGGAAAGCCACGGAGCTTTAAAACAATTGGCTGTATCATTGAACAAAATAGCAAACGATATTAGAATGATGGCTTCTGGTCCACGTTCAGGAATAGGTGAAATCATTATTCCCGCAAACGAACCAGGTAGTTCAATAATGCCAGGTAAAGTGAACCCTACACAATGTGAAGCAATGACAATGGTTTGCGCACAAGTGATGGGTAATGACGTTGCTATAAGCGTTGGTGGAACCCAAGGTCATTATGAACTAAATGTCTTTAAACCAATGATGGCAGCCAATATTCTTCAGTCTGCACAATTAATTGGTGACGCCTGTGTAAGTTTTGAAGAGCATTGTGCTGCAGGTATAGAGCCAAATCACGGTGTGATCAAAGAATTACTGAACAACTCTTTAATGTTGGTTACTGCTTTAAATACAAAAATTGGGTATTACAAAGCTGCAGAGATTGCCAACACAGCACATAAGAACGGAACTACATTAAAGGAAGAGGCTGTCAACTTAGGATATGTAACCGCCGAAGATTATGATGAATGGGTAAAACCAGAAAATATGGTAGGTAGTTTAAAAGACTAAAATCAACCCTACCTTAAATAAAAAAAGGCGACCAAACTGGTCGCCTTTTCTATTATGAATTTTCAAACTATTACTTCAACATAAACTTAGAAGTACCCAATAATTTTAATTGGTCGTCATATACGTTTACCATGTAATTTCCATCTTTAAAATCACCAGAAGGCTTACTGATATAATCACATACATCTAAAGATTTGTTCTCGTAGTAAAAATTTGTTTGCTTACTATAAGTTATAGAAGCCCCATTATCATTTGTCATAGAATTGCTACCGCCAAGTACATTACCTTGGGGATCCAAAACTTCCAAGAAAAATTCTCTGTCACCGGCTTGTGCAATTACGTTATCGGCAACAGTAAAACAAATTTTAAATTTATCGGTCGCCTTGGCTCTCTGTGTAGAGACCAATTTACCACTGTTACGTTCTTTTACTGCATCAACATTAAATTTAGACAGGTTTAATGCAGAACCTTTTTCTACAACTTGAGCCAAGTTTGTATTTTGTACTACCAAAGAGTCATTAAAAACAGTTTGCTTTTCCAACTCAACATAAGTACTATCACGTTGCATGGCAATAGCAGTATTTGAACGAGTTAAAGAATCAACTTGCTTTAATAATTGCTCTCTCTCAGCTTTAAGCACACTTACCTGTCTTCTATACCTAGATAAGGAACCAATATCAGCTTTCATTGTCTTAACAGAATCAATATACTTGGCAATATTGTCTCTAGCACTTACCAACTCTTCATTAGTTGCATTACTTTCTAAGATAGCTTTGTCGTATTCAGATTTTAAGCTATTCAAATCTTCAACTACTAATTCTTTTTCTTTTGTAAGTACTACTTCGGTCTTCTTTTTATCTTGGTAAAGACTTACTGTATAAATGATAGTACCTAAAAGCACAACACCTAAAAGAGCGGTCAAAACCTTTAAGCCGTTGTTGTTTTTTGTTTCAGTCATAATTTTAAATTTAATAAAGTGTCTGTTTGTTCGAGTTATATACGTGGCAATTTAAATTTTAGATTTTTTGCTGTTAAATTAATTTATAATACTTGGCTTATACCAATACAAGAAGATATAACTTGGGCATTAATAAAACAATATTTAGAAACCATGCTAACCATTGTACCTTACGAGCCTAAATATAATCAAAACTTTAGAGACTTGAATATTGCTTGGATCAATGAATATTTTAAAGTGGAAAAAAAGACAGGGAGCTATTGAACGATCCGCAATCTTCCATTATAGCTAAAGGTGGGTATATCTTTATAGGATTATGGTATAATAAGCCTGTTGGATGCTTTGCATTGATCAAAAAGGAAATAGACCGTTATGAATTGGGTAAAATGGCAGTAAACAAAAGCCATCACGGATTAAAAATAGGTCAGTCTATGCTGGCTTATGCAATTGATGTTGCCCGTACCGAAAATTGGAAAACCCTAGAGTTATATTCTAGCACAAAATTAGATGCCGCTCTGCATATATATAAGAAATTTGGATTTAAAGAGGTATCCTTAGAAGATAATTTAGAGTATCTTCGATCTGATGTTAAAATGGAACTAACTCTTTTAAACGTAACCTAATGAAAATAAATAAATTGCTCTTTTTATCTCTCGCTTTTGCCTTTGTTATTTCATGTAAAGATGTAAAAAAAGCCGAAGTCGAAACCAATGCTACAACTGAGACTGACGAAAAAAAATCGGTTACCGAGATAATAAACGAACGAAAATCAGAAGACATTAAAATCATTCCCATTGAACATGCTACAGCAGTAATAGAATATAACGATATTGTTGTTTATATTGACCCTGTTGGTGGAGCTGACGCTTTTAAGGACCAAAAAAAACCTACGTTAATATTGATAACAGATATACATGGTGATCATTTAAGTTCAGAAACATTAGATGCCTTAGATACTACTAACGCAACAATTGTAGTACCGCAAGCAGTTGCCGATAAATTATCTGAAAAATATAAGGAACAGTTGGTCATTTTATCCAATGGTAGCAGTAAAGAACTTAGCGATATAACTATAGAAGCCATACCAATGTACAACTTAAGAAAGGAAGCTTTAAAATTTCATGAAAAGGGACGTGGTAACGGCTATATTCTAAATATTGACGGTCAACGTATTTATTTCTCCGGAGATACCGAAGATATTTCTGAAATGCGTTCTTTAAAAAATATTGACAAAGCTTTTATATGTATGAATTTACCATACACTATGACAGAAGAAAGTGCCGCTGCCGCTGTATTGGACTTTAAACCTAAGCAAGTATACCCTTATCATTACAGAGGCAAGCCAGATGTAAGCGATGTGGCTAAATTTAAGCAATTAGTAGATGCAGGCAATCAAGATATTGAAGTGATTCAGTTAGATTGGTACCCTAATGAAGAATATTAATGTTAGCTGTTTTTTGAAAATAAAAAAGCCCGCAATTGCGGGCTTTTTCTTTATAGTTGAAATACTATCTAATTAATTTCTTGTACTTAATCCGTTTCGGCATAAGATCTCCGCCTAACCTCTTCTTCTTGTTTTCTTCATAATCGGAGAACGACCCTTCAAAGAAATACACTTGAGAATCGCCTTCAAATGCCAAGATGTGCGTACAGATACGATCTAAGAACCATCTATCGTGAGAGATGACTACGGCACAACCTGCAAAATTCTCTAAACCTTCTTCTAAAGCACGTAATGTATTTACATCCAAATCATTGGTAGGCTCATCCAATAAAAGCACGTTACCTTCCTCTTTCAAGGTCATTGCCAAATGTAAACGGTTACGTTCACCACCGGACAACATGCTCACTTTTTTATTCTGTTCACTACCCGAAAAGTTGAATCTACTTAGGTAAGCCCTAGAATTGACCTGCTTACCACCCATCATCACCAACTCTTGCTCATCACTGAAGTTTTGCCAAATGGTTTTTTCAGGATCTATATTAGAATGACTCTGGTCTACATAGGCAACTTTAGCAGTTTCTCCGGTTTCAAATTCACCTTTATCCGGTGTCTCCTCCCCCATGATCATTCTAAAAATAGTGGTCTTACCAGCACCGTTTGGTCCAATAATACCAACAATACCCGCTTGTGGCAATTTAAAATTAAGGTCTTCATAAAGCAACTTATCATCGTATGCCTTACTTACGCCTTTAGCTTCAATAACATTGGTACCCAAACGTGGTCCGTTAGGAATATAGATTTCCAGTTTTTCATCAAGTTGTTTTTGATCTTGACTCATCAACTTATCGTAGTTCTTAAGACGTGCTTTCTGTTTGGTCTGTCTACCCTTTGCTCCTTGACGAACCCATTCCAGTTCTCGCTCTAATGTTTTCTGTCTTTTAGAAGCTGTTTTACTTTCTTGTGCCATTCGTTTAGACTTTTGATCTAACCAAGAAGAGTAGTTCCCTTTCCAAGGTATACCTTCACCTCTATCCAATTCAAGAATCCAACCGGCAACATTATCCAAGAAATATCTATCGTGCGTTACGGCAATTACCGTTCCTTTATAAGAGGCCAGGTGATGCTCTAACCAATGTACAGATTCTGCATCTAAGTGGTTGGTAGGCTCATCTAACAATAAGATTTCCGGCTCTTGTAGCAACAACCTACATAAGGCAACCCTTCTTCTCTCACCACCCGAAAGCACAGAAATTTTCTTATCAGGATCTGGGGTACGCAAGGCATCCATAGCAATTTCCAATTTGGTATCTAGTTCCCAAGCATTGGCTGCATCTATCTTATCTTGCAATACAGCCTGCTGATCCATCAACTTCTGCATTTTGTCCGCATCTTCATAAACCTCGGGAAGACCAAACATATCGTTTATCTTATTGTATTCATCAAGAATGGCCACCGTTTCGGCAACGCCTTCTTTTACAATTTCCAAAACGGTTTTGTTTTCATCCAGTTCTGGCTCTTGTTCCAAGTAACCAACTTTATATCCTGGAGAAAAGACTACATCACCTTGAAAATTTTTATCTACACCTGCTATTATTTTTAATAAGGTAGATTTACCAGAACCGTTTAGACCTAAAATACCGATTTTGGCACCGTAGAAAAAACTTAAGTATATGTTCTTTAAAACTGGGGTATTAGCATTCTTATAGGTTTTCGTAACTCCTGACATGGAGAAGATTACCTTCTTATCGTCTGACATAAAATTATAGTGTTTAGTGAAAAAATTATCATCCAGTAGAAGAAATCCCTACTAGTCAAAAATATTGATTATACTCTACCTTTAAGGGCATTGAACACCCAAGCAATGGCAAAAAAACCTATTCCAACAGATGCAAAACCCCAACCAGCGACATCATCATATCTAAAGGCCCCTAATGCAATAAGTGCAAGCCCTACGAAGATCATTATAAAAGTAGCCCAAGTGAGCACAGTGTTCTTGTTCATTTTTGAATCAATTAAAATTTAAGCGAGCATCAAATATCGTAAATTTTAAAATATTTACTCACTAATACCGCTGCTATTATTCAAACGGGAACACAATTCCCGTTTTTTCACGAACCGTATCCATAATTGTAATGAGATCCAAACTGTTTTGATGACTCCAAAATGCACTTTCCTTCTTGCCAGAATTTAAACAATTATGCACTTCTTCTATTTCATGAACATAGCCTTTACCCCTCTTACCGACTTCATTACTTACTACAACCCCATCTTTTTCCAAGGTAAAACCTGTAGTTTCATGCCATCTTGGATGAATAAAAATTGTTCCTTTACTTCCTGCTATTTCAGATTTCTTTTCAGAGTTAGAATTGAGTCCGCTATACAAAATGGCTTGTGCGTTATCATAATTAAAAATCATACTACATTGCACCTCTACCCCGGTTTTATAAAAATTGGCAGTTGCCTTAATATCCTTGGGCATCCCCAACAGTAAATAAGCTAAAAATATAGGATAGATTCCTATATCTAGCAGAGAACCTCCTGCAAGATCAGGATTTAACAGCCTACCGGTTTCATCCCTATCCAGAGCATAAAAAGCAAAATCTGAATGTAAATAACCTATATCTCCTATAGTCCCATTATCTACAAGTTCCTTTACTTTTTTAATGGTAGGATTAAAACGTGACCATAATGCTTCCATAAGAAATACATTATTCTCTTTAGCAGCAGCTAACATTGCCTGAACTTCCGAAGCATTGACACCCAATGGTTTTTCACAAAGTACGGCGTTACCGGCTTTCATGGCAACAATGCTCAAATCTGCATGGGAAGTGTGCGGTGTTGCCAAATAAATTATATCTACCGTATTACTATGAAACAACTCTTCATAACTGCCAAAAGCATTTGGAGCTCCATATTCTTTGGCAAATGTGCGGGCCTTCTCCAAGCTTCTAGATGCTACCGAAACCAATTGACCGCCATCTACCAAAGCTAGATCTTTAGAAAAACTATGTGCTATGTTACCTGCCCCCACAATACCCCACTTTATCATACTTTTTATTTTTGTTGCATGTACACCAAAATTAACTTCTTATCTTTATGCGAAGAAAATAATTATACAGAATGGATTTAAAATTCAATCAAAACGAAGATAGGAATAAGTTGTTATTATCTGACCTTAGACGAAAGCTGAACCAGGTTTATTTAGGTGGAGGAAAAGCAAAAATTGCCAAGCAGCACGATCAAGGTAAAATGACCGCCAGAGAACGTATTGATTATCTATTTGATCCAAAAACCGAACAGATTGAAGTTGGAGCCTTTGTTGGCGAAGGCATGTATAAAGAACATGGTGGCTGCCCTTCTGGCGGTGTTGTCATAAAAATTGGATATGTAAAAGGAAAGCAATGTATAGTAGTTGCCAATGATGCAACGGTAAAGGCTGGCGCATGGTTTCCTATTACCGCCAAAAAGAATTTAAGAGCACAGGAAATTGCTATTGAAAACAGACTACCTATTATTTACTTAGTAGACAGTGCCGGCGTGTACTTACCATTACAAGATGAGATTTTTCCGGATAAAGAACACTTTGGGCGCATATTTAGAAACAATGCGATTATGAGCAGTATGGGCATAACCCAAATTTCTGCGGTTATGGGCAGTTGTGTTGCCGGTGGCGCTTACTTACCTATTATGAGCGATGAAGCTTTAATAGTAGATAAGACCGCCAGTATTTTCTTGGCAGGAAGCTATTTGGTGAAAGCCGCAATAGGTGAAAGCATAGATAATGAAACTTTAGGTGGCGCTACTACGCATTGCGAGATTAGCGGAGTAACCGATTATAAAGCGAAAGATGATGCAGCTGCTTTGGACACCATAAAGAATATTATGGATAAGATCGGTGATTTCCCAAAAGCGGGATACAACCGAAAGAAAAGTATAAAACCAAAAGAAAATCCTGATGATATCTATGGTATACTACCTAGCTCAAGAGCGGAACAGTATGACATGATGGAAATTATTAAGCGATTGGTAGACGACTCGGAATTTGAAGAATACAAAGCCGGATACGGACAAACCATACTTACCGGATATGCACGAATAGATGGATGGGCAGTTGGTATTGTTGCCAACCAAAGAAAAGTTGTAAAGACCAAAAAAGGAGAAATGCAGTTTGGCGGAGTCATTTATTCCGATTCTGCAGATAAGGCAACCAGATTTATAGCCAATTGCAACCAAAAGAAAATTCCGCTGGTGTTTTTACAGGATGTTACCGGTTTTATGGTTGGTAGCAAAAGTGAGCATGGTGGCATTATTAAAGATGGCGCCAAAATGGTAAATGCGGTAAGTAACTCGGTGGTTCCAAAATTTACCATCGTCATAGGCAACAGCTACGGAGCCGGAAACTATGCCATGTGCGGCAAAGCTTATGACCCTAGGTTAATTGTTGCTTGGCCAAGCGCAGAACTAGCCGTAATGAGCGGAAACTCGGCAGCAAAAGTATTATTACAAATTGAGAAGGCGTCTTTGAAAAAGAAGGGAGAAACTATTACAGAAGAAAAGGAAACTGAGCTATTCGATAAAATCAAGAAGCGTTACGACAATCAAGTTTCTCCATACTACGCAGCTTCAAGATTATGGACCGATGCTATTATAGACCCAAAGGACACGCGTAAATGGATCTCAATGGGTATTGAAGCCGCTGATCATGCACCTATTGAAAAGCCTTTTAACATGGGGGTTTTGCAGGTGTAATTTATTTAAAATATTAAGTATCAACATTTTAAACTATTTACATTAAAAAAACCACAATACATTTAAAATGTATTGTGGTTTTTTTAATAACTAAATCAATAGTCTATGTGTTGTAAAAAGTTTACCAAGATAACTGGCAACAATATTTACCGCATTCCATTCTATTGACTTTTCAACATATAGTTGTTGAACTATTCATTAATACACACATAATGAATATCAAAATTAATTCCCTTGATGATTCTTAACTCGTGGAATTAACAACAATTCGGTCTGTCTTCCATTTACATATCTAAATCCATCTTCACCATAGAAACCGGCTTCTTCAAGCATGATTCTGATATCTCTATTCCATTCCGGTATGTTGATGGTCGTGTTTAATTCAATGGCATAAACAGTATTCGGATTAAGACCATAGTTTTCTCCATCGTCACGCATTACACCACCTTGGGCATCCCACATTCCAATGGTTGTACCGGCAGAATGACCATAAGTACCCAACGGATGCGTGTAAATAGAAGGTCGTAATCCTGCAGTTTTAGCCTCGTCCAGAGATTTTTTAAGAATTTCGTTTCCAGACTTTCCGCTAACCATGTTGCCTGTTAAAAAATCTTGTAATTTGTTCCCTTCCATTAGTCCGTTTACCAAAAACTCCGGAGCAGAAGTTTCTTCTGGCTTTAATACATACGCCAATTCTTGACAATCGGTATTTAAACGCAGATATGTAATTCCAAAATCGCAGTGTACTAGATCCCCAGGTAAGATTACCATACTCTCGGGTTTATTTGCAAAAGAATAAAATTCACTCTTTTTTCCTTTCTCACTTCTTTGAACGTCTACAGTTGGGTGAAACCAAGTTTCCAAACCTAAATTGGTGACTTTCTGTCTCATCCACCACACTACATCTGACGTAGTGGTTACACCGGGAGTTATTACTTTCTCCGAGAATGCTTCGGCTATGATATCATGTGTAATATCTACCAATTGATCATAGATAACCATTTCACGTTCAGTTCTAGTTTCAATCCAGCGTACGGCAAGTTGCTCAGCAGATGTCACTTTTGAAGTATATTTTTTAGGCAAATTTGCCATGAATTCCTCATAATCCGTCTTTACCAAACCATCGGCAATATTATGGTCTGTAGAATAATTAAGTCCAATTTTTCTTGGATTTCTTTCTGATATTAACTGCATTAACCTCTTCCATTGATCAGGCTCCTTTTCCTTATCCCAAGCGGAAACAATATTCTTACCAACATTATAACGAGCAACGGCTAATTTTTCAATAGTGTTTTTTGCTTTATCTCTATAAAACAAAAGAATAGTTCTTCTACGAGCGTTTAACCATGTTGCAGGCAGCATGGTCTTAATGACCGGATCCTCATTGTATTCCCTTGAAATTACCACCCACATATCTAGGTCAGCGGCATCCATAAGTTTTGGAAGTAAATTGTTAAAACGATCGTCTAGAATTTCATCTATAACAATGGCCCTTTCTTTTTCATTGAGAATTTGTTGAGCGTTCAATAAAAAGCCCTGAATAAAAATAAATACGGTAATTAGTTGTTTGATCATTAGATAGTGGTTTTTCTAATGATGAAAATAGCGGAATATATTAAAGCTTCAAAATTTGATGTAAAGTTTTAGAACGTTGAATTTTTCCACTATCGGTTCTTTGAAATTCTTTAGCTATCAAAATCGTTTTAGGTTTCTCAAATTTCTTGAATTCAGAAATACCATCAATAGTTTTCTGAATGTCTTTAATTTCTGCATCTTCAACTACTAAAACTACTTTTTGCCCTAACTCATTATCTGTAATACCGGCAACAAAAAACGGAGTATCTATATAGTTCGATATTACTTTTTCAATATGTTCCGGATGCAACTTTACCCCACCAGAATTAATAACATTATCAAGTCTGCCCAACCAGTTAAACTTAGTTTTTGAAAGCATTTGGACCACATCATTGGTTACTACCGTTTCGTCTGAAATTTCTGGAGCATTAATTACCAAACAACCTCTATCATCTGTAGTAAGTTCTACATTTGGCAAAACCGTAAAAGTAGCATCTTCAACTTCTTTATCGTTTAACGGTTTTATAGCGATATGAGTAATGGTTTCCGTCATACCATAGGTTTCATAACTGCTATTTTCAACACCCTTTAATGCTTCTCTTATTGAATTAGAAATAGGTGCACCACCAATAATTAATTTATGTATTTGATGTAGTTTAGATAAAGAGTTGCTTACCTGTAAAGGTACCATAGCCCCAAAATCAAAAGAATCCGTAATACCTTCCAATGGGTATGAACTTGGTGGCACTAAATAAATATTTAGGCCCAAAACCATTGCTCTTATAAGCATCATTTTACCGGCTATATATGTTGCGGGCAGACAGAGTAAAGCCGTTGCCCCAGGCTTAAGGTTAAAATAATTACCGGTTGCACGAGCGCTATTTACCATTTGTTCTTTCTTCAATAGTATAGTCTTTGGAGCGCCCGTAGATCCAGAGGTTTTTACAGAAAGTGTTGGCAAATCATCTATCCAATCTAAAAGGAATTCACCTATATGCTTTTCAAATTCCTCTCCTTCTTTAATTAAACTATAACCAACCTCTTTTAAATCATCAAAAGAAATTGTCCTACCTTGAATTGAAAAACTAGGGTGTATTTTCATTTTGAATAAATTTTAGTTTTACTCTTGTGTCAATAAAAATTCTTCTTTAGATAGAACCTTACCGGTTAATTTTTCTTTCCAATCGGTCCATCCATATTTTTTTGAAAAGATGAGTAAAAGAATAGGAAAAGTAATAAACACAGGAACTAAAATATCCCAACCTAAAACTGGGTCTGAAATATCTCGATAAATTGAATTTGTTTGAAAAGCGGTCCAATCTGCAGTCATTAATAGAGCTCCAATTAAATTATTGGCCGCATGAAAACCTAATGCTAACTCTAACCCCTCATCCATAAGCGTAATAATACCAAGAAAAAAACCAGTTCCTATATAATACACCATTATCCCATACCCTAACTTCTCTACTTCAGGATTACCTAAATGCATTAACCCAAAAAATACCGAGGTAACTATTAAAGGTACCCATCTATTTTTCACCGCAATACCTAAACCCTGCATCATATGTGCCCTAAATAAGTATTCTTCAAAACTTGTTTGCAAAGGAACTAGTAAGACACCTATCACTGCTAAAGTTAAAAATGGTACCAGTTTAAAATTAAAAACATAATCCTCAGGTGACAAATAAACTGCTATTAATGTCATTAAAACAGTTAAAACTCCCCATAATACAAAAGAAAAAAAGATTCTTTTCCAACTTATTCTCTTTCGAGATGTAGTTAAAGAAGTTATACTTTGAGAGTGTACTAATTTTGTCCAACCAAGCACCACAAGTAAACCAACTGCCAATGGAGCCAATAGTATAATTAAAACCAGGTTAGAGCCGAAGCTATTAATCATCTGTGCCATACTATCTTCAACACTAACCGGAGATAACAAGATTGCTATATAGTTCAAAATCATAAAACCAATAAAACAACCAGGAATTATTAAATATTTCCATAATCCAATATCTCCTTTATACCCTTGCTCTATATACATAAACTATCTATTAAATTTTTATTCCATTTTTTAGAGCTGTTGTAAAACAACCCTCCGTTATTTACTTCTAACGGACTATCTATATTATTTGTAAATAAAGACCCCGTACCCAAACCTTGTGGCATTTGGCTACCTAACGTTGCGGTCCACTGTGCAATGGCATTTAAACCAATATTACTCTCTAATGCACTGGTAACCCACCAACCAATTTTATTCTTATCGGCAATTTTAATCCATTCATTACTACCTGCAAAACCACCTACCAAGCTGGGCTTTAAAATAATATACTGTGGTTGTATAGTTTGTAGCAAGTCTACCTTTTTCGTTACATCTACTACACCAATTAATTCTTCATCTAAAGCAATTGGCAGCGGTGTACTTTTACAAAGTCTTTGCATTTCTTCCCATTGTCCCTGTTTTATAGGTTGCTCAATTGAATGTAAATCAAGTTTTGACAATATTTCTAGCTTCGACAAGGCTTTTTTTGGAGAAAATGCACCGTTAGCATCTACTCGCAATTCAATTTCATCTTTAGAGTAGCGCTCTCTAATAGATTTAAGCAATGCAATTTCCGTATCAAAATCAATGGCACCAATCTTCATTTTAATGCATAAAAAACCATCTTTCAGCTTATCTTTTATTTGCTGATGCATAAATTCTTTATCGCCCATCCAAACCAGACCATTAATTGAAATTGGTTGTTGGTGTTCTAAAAAAGTGGAATCAAAAAGATGAAAAGGATTATTAGAACGCATGGACAAAAATGCCTGTTCCAAACCAAATTGAATACTAGGAAAATCTCTTAACTGTTCTACTAATTTAGCTTCCCCTAATTCAATATTCTCCGCAACCCAATTACATTTTTGCTCATATTCAGGCACATCATCAAAACTAAGTCCTCTAAAAAGTCCGCATTCACCTATTCCCCATTTACCTTCATCCTCCAAAATCAAAAACCACGTTTGTTTAGTTCGCAGAATTCCCCTAGAAGTTCCGCTAGGATTTTTAAAATCTAAAAGATACTTTTTAAATGTTGCTTTCATATTATCCTTCAAATTTAACTATATTTTGAGTTTAAACATGATGTTATGGACAGTATAGAAAATAAGGTGATCTGGATAACAGGAGCATCTTCAGGAATTGGCGAAGAACTAGCATACCAGCTAAACGAACTTGGCGCTAAAATTATACTTTCCGCAAGAAGGGAAACTGTGCTATTAAAAGTAAAAAACAAGTGCAAATATCAAGATCATGTAACCATATTGCCTCTAGACTTAACGGACTTCAATTCTTTAGGAATCGTTACTCAAAAAGCTCTTAAAATTAATGGGCATATTGATATTTTAATCAACAATGGCGGATTAAGCCAGCGTTCCCTCATAGTTGACACAAAATTTGAAGTCTACCAACAAATGATAGACGTTAATTATCTGGGTACCATAAAATTGACCAAACACTTACTTGACCATTTTATAGCTCAAAAGAGCGGCCATTTTGTTACCGTTACTAGTTTAATGGGTAAATTTTCGTCTCCTTATCGATCTGGGTATTGTGGTGCCAAACATGCGTTACATGGCTTCTTTGACGCATTGCGAATGGAGCACGAAAAAGACAATATCAATGTTTCTATCATCTGCCCTGGCTTTATACAAACCAATGTGGCTAAAAATGCATTAACGGGTGATGGTTCTGCATTACAAAAAGAAGACAATGCCACAGAAAACGGAATGCCGGTTAACGAATGTGCACAAAAAATAATCTCTGCAATTAAAAAGAAACGATTTGAAACTTACATAGGCGGAAAAGAAAAATTTGGTATTTACCTCAAAAGATTCTTCCCTAGACTTTTACATAAAGTGGTTATGAACAGTAAAGTTCGTTAAGCCTATTTAAAATTAAACCAGAAACGCACACCTTCTTGGGTTTTATCTGTATTCAATGAAGTTTGAAGCTGATTTGCCAATCTGCTCATTAAACGTATACCCATTGAGGAGCTTGCCCTTTCGTCTGAATCTTCAGGTAAACCTATTCCATTATCGGTATACTCAAAGAAACCTTCTTGACCAGCTATTTTTCGTAAATGAATATATATCTTTCCGTCACTATCATCGTTCGGGAATGCATATTTAAATGAATTAGAAACCAACTCGTTCAATATAAGTCCAAATGGTATCGCCCTATCAATATCCAATTCTACTCCTTCTGCATCAATGGTAATATTAATATTATGTCCGCCTTTTTTGTAAACCGATTGAATACTATTAATTAAACTTTCAATATAGCCCTGCATCTCAATTACCGATAAATCATCGTTTTGGTATAACTTCTGATGTATAAGGGCCATGGCTTTTACCCTACTCTTACCTTCTTCTAACGCAGCAATAGCAGCTTTACTTCTAGTATTTTTAGTTTGTAAGCTCAACAAACTAGAGACCATTTGAAGGTTATTTTTAACCCTATGATGTATCTCTTTAAGTAATGAATCTTTCTCTACTAATGAATTTTCAATAATAAATTTCTGCTCTGCAATTAAACGTTGGTTTTTAATACTCTTTAAATACGCATATACTAAACCGGCAAAACCTATAAGTGTAAAAATCAAGGATACAAACACCAAACTAATCTTATCATCTCTTGCCTTAATATCTTTTCTAGATTCTTCTAACTGAGCTTTTTGTTGCTCCATAGTTTTTCTAGAATTCTCTAAATCTTGGGCAACAACAGAAGTTAATTGCTGATTCTTGATATTCGATGCTAATGCATCAATAGAATCCCTAATTCTTATGTTCTTCTTAAGGTATACCGTAGAGTTTTTGTAATCCCCGGTTTTAAAGTAATAATCTGCATAAATTCTATTACGCTTTAAAATATTATCAGACTTTATAGGATTAAGGTCATCGCTCAAATAATCGGTAGCTTTGGCATAATCATCCAACTTTAAATAACATTCTGCTAAAGCCAAGGTATTTTCAATAATATCAGAAGAGAATTTACTTTTATTATATTTCTTGATGATATCCCTACTTTCTTCTAAAAACGGAATAGCTTTTTCATACTCACCTAACTGAACATGACTTTTACCAATATTACCAATAATCAAACCGTTAAGAATTCTTCCGTCAGCAATTTCTTTATCAGAGCGCTCATTGGTGACATCACTTAAAAATACCTTTATCAATCCTTCTGCTTTCTTATAATAACTTAACGCTGTAGCTGTTGATTTATCTAATCTTAAATAATCACCTATAGTATTGTTGTAGATTGCTTGACCGTAGTAATCATCGTCTTTAAGTACTTTCTTTTCTTCGGTCATATAATCTCGCATAGCCTTTCTATACTGACCTAAACTTGCATAAATGTCATAGAAAGCGACATTATCAGTGAAACCTAATTCACGTTTAACCCTTCTAATCTCTATTTGCTTGTCATATAATTCAAGCATTTTATAATTATTGTCCAAAATGCCCAGAATAGTCTTTTTAGACTCCACATCTAACTTTAACAAGTCATCATATAAAGGTCTTGCAATTGCCAAACTTTTCTCATAGTTACCTAAATCATAATAAATTTGGGACTCAATAAGTTGATAATTACGGATAGATACGGAATCTTTGGTTTTTTCAGAACTGTTCAAATAAACCTTTACGGTATCTAACCAATCATACGGAGAATTCTGATTGTAACGATTTGGCGTATTGAAAAAGAAAAAAGAACGTAATTCACCATTCTCTAAATCTTGAAACTGTTTGTAGTAGTCTTCATTTTGAGTTGTAGTATTGTCTTGTGCAAAAACTAGGCACGTATATACACCTAAAACCAAAGTGCACAATAATCTCAAAATATTCTGTTTTTTCATATCTCAATAAAAGCAGAATCAAACTTAAATCTTATTGTTGAATCTACTAAATTTTTGTTGTGAGCCTTCGTTACATGATTTTCAAATAACCGACAGCTCAAAAAGCGTGTTCTACGTACTTTTTAAAAATTCATAGAAAACCGAAACAAATTCTACACTTAAAACTAAGTTTTGAAGAAAAATAGTCGCGATTCCTAATATCTCAAAATTAAAAAGAAGACGTTGGTGTTAAGATTAATTGTTGTGTAACCCGCAATAGTTGTTGTGAAATCTATTTCACCTCTTTTTACGAGCATTTCATCGATAAAAATATACACTTTATCGATGATAAAATACATTTCATCTAAGTAAAATTCAAAAAAAAACACCTTAAAAAGGTGTCTTTTAAAAAATATTAGTTTTCTAATTAAGAATTCATAGCTGAAATTATAAATTCCTTAAAATCTTTAGAAATCGGAATCAATGTATTATTTATCATAATATCCTTAGAATTAATTGCATCTATATGATCAACATTTACGATATATGATTTGTGCGCTCTATAAAATTTATTCTGCGGTAATTTCTCTAAATAATCTTTTAAAGGAGAACGTACCAAGAATTTCTTATCGATCGTATTTACCTCCAAATAAACATTATCTGCTTTTATAAATTGAATATCACCAAATTGTATTCTATAATACAGATGTTGTTTTTTAACAAAAATTGAGTCCTTTAAAATTGAATTGGACATTGCTACATCTTCAGTGTTGGCAGTATTTGCCGTACCATTACTTGCCGCAGTCTGCTTACCGTAAATAAAATTGGATAATGCTATTTCTATAGAAGTATATAGATCTTGCTGCTCAAATGGTTTAACCAGGTAACCATTTGGCTTCACTGTCTTTGCATTTTCAACTGTTGCCCTATCAGAGTTAGAAGTTACAAAAATGAAAGGAATATCATAATTCTCCCTAATATGTTTCCCTAAATCAATACCCGTTTTATCAGATGCAAGAATGATATCAATTAAAACAAGATCTACCTGTTGGGTCTTTAAAACCTCTACAGCTTGTTCGTAGACAATTACATTATCTACAATTTCATATCCTATTTCCTCTAGCATAGATTGCATATCATCGGCGATGATCACATTATCCTCAACAATTAGAATTTTTATGGGTTGTTCCAAGGTTTAAATTGGTTTGTGGGTTATACTCAAAATTACAAAAAATAATAATAACTAATAAAAAACAACAGGGCGATAAAAAAGGTACTTAAAGCCAATTTTTTAAGCTCTGGATCTAGTTCTGCCTCATTATTAGTACGTGCTACTTTTCTTAAATGTACAAATATGAAAAGGTAGCCTACAAGACATACATAACGCAATTGCGATCCATTTGTTGTAATCAAAAAACAAAACAGACATAAAAACGAGATAATTAACAATGCGTAGTGATATTTTTTTGCACTTGGCAAACCCATTTTTACTACCATGGTGTTCTTACCTACAGCAGCATCAGATCTATAGTCCCGCATATTATTAAGGTTTAGGACTCCAACACTCAAAAGACCAATAGAAATCGCCGGTAAAACGGTCATAAAAGAAATAGCTTTTAGGTATAAGAACATAGAACCTAAAACACTTACCAACCCAAAAAATATGAATACAAAAATATCGCCAAGTCCATTATAACCATAGGCAGATTTACCTACCGTGTATTTTATTGCGGCCCAAATTGCAAAAGCTCCCAATAATAAGAACAATAAGGGATATAGCATGTTATCTAAGCCAAAAGACGTAATAATTAGCGATACAATGAGAAATGCATTTACAATGATGCTAATATAAATACCTGTCTTTAATTGAGCAGCTGTGAGAAGACCGCTCTGCAAAGCACGTTTGGGTCCTAATCTATCATCACCGTCCGTACCTTTTACGCCATCTCCATAATCATTGGCAAAATTAGAGGTAACTTGTAACCCAATAGTAGTTAATATCGCCAATATAAAAATAGTGCTATTGGTAATCCCATGATAAGCGGCCAAAGCACTACCTACAAGTATACCAGAAATGGATAAAGGGAGCGTTCTAAGTCTTGCTGCGTTTAGCCAAGCTTTAACTTTAGTCACTAAAACGGATCTTCTATTTGAATTCTTTTACCATCTTGGTAAGAAGCAACAAAAGCATCTCCAAAACCAATATCCACTAATTGTTTTCTAAAAGATTGAGCTTCTTCTAAAGTCTCAAAATTACCTAATGAATAAGAATAAAAAGGGTTTGTTTTTACAAAAAGCGTATTGGTCAAAGCTTCTGAAGCCAAGGTCACGTTATTATCTACAAAAGACTTAACCTGAACAGAATATATCTTTTCTTTTTGCAAAAATTCCTTAGCCAGGTAAAACTCTTTTACAAGACTTAATTCTTCGTTTTGTTCTTTTAAATTTTCAAGTCGGGTTCTAATGGCATCTACACTATCGATAGAAGTTAAAACTAAATCGTTCGATGAGTTTCTACTAAACCCTCCTGAACTTGAGATACCTGCCGTGTAAGAGGTAAAAGCCAAACCGCCAATAATAAAAAAGGCAGTTATACCAGCCAATATATTTCGCTGAATCTTACTCTTCTTTAATTCTTTATTCTTGAACTTTATTTGATCCAATAAGCGCTCATTAATAATCTGGGCCTTATCGACATCTTTATGTAATTCCAATAAATCACTTTCTTCTATAAAAGGCATAATTACAGGGGTAATTTTTAAGCTTAAAACTTAAATGTAAGCCAAAAATTGTTAATAACTTTTTATTTACAACAAAAATAAAATTAAATGTAGGGTATTACAAAAAACTAGACGACTATTTGAAATATTCTGTTGAAAATCAATAAGAATTGAATATTCTTACAATTTTAGTTTAATCGTCCAAAAGAGTAATACCATCAGATTCTATTTTGATTTTACGTTCTCTATATAATGTACCCAGACCTTTTTTAAAGGTCTTTTTGCTCATCTGAAAAACGTCTCTAATTTCTTCGGGTGCAGATTTGTCATGCAAACCTAAAAACCCACCGCTATCTACCAGAACTTCATATATTTTTTTAGCTGCAGGCTCCAGTACTTTTGCACCTAATGGCTGTAATGAAATATCTAATTTATTATCTTTCCTAATGGTCTTAATACAACCAGGTATTACATCACCAATATTAATTGGTTTAAATACTTCATTGAAGTAAACCAGACCTTTGTGCTTTTCGTTTACAATGACCTCCCAACCTAAATCTGTTTGTCTGGTAACCACCAAATCTACCTTTTCCCATTCCTTAAGGTCAATGGTATCATTACTCAAAAATTTATCGAGCTTGTTAGAAGCCACTAATCTACCGGAACGATCATCTAAATAACAGTGGACAACATACCACTGCCCTTCTTTCATCTTTACCCTTTGTTCACGAAATGGAACCAAAAGATGTTTTTCAAGGCCCCATTGCATAAATGCGCCAAATTCGTTTACCTCCGCTACTTGTAATAATCTAAATTCCCCCAACATTATGTCCGGTTCCAAGGTAGTTGCAACTGGTCTTTCATCATAATCCAAATAACAGAAAACTTTAATTTTCTCACCTATTTCATATGCTGTTGGCACATATTTATTTGGCAACAATACATCATTTCCTTCTTCATCTCCCAAAAAAAGCCCCACACTAGTGTCTCTTAAAATTTCAAGGTTGTTTATACGTCCTAATTCTATCATGTTGCAAAATTACATTTTAAATATTTAAAATTTAAGCTAAAAAAAAAGACCGTTACCTAAAGGGTAACGGTCTTTACTTTATTTGTCATCTGACTATTTATCGTAAACAGATTCTTTTTTGAAATGTTGACAAAGCTTGTAGTAAATTACAGCTCTGTGCTTGTTTCTGTTAGATGAACCGTACTTGTCCATAACAGTTGCAATAGCTTCATCTAATTTAGCATTGTCAGGTAGACCCAACTTTTTGATCAAGTAATTGTTCTTTACTGTATCCAATTCTTTTTGATCGCTACCAGATACTTTAGAAGCATCAATATTGTAAATAGATGGTCCAAGACCAACAGTTACTTTTTTAAGCAAATCCATATCTGCATTCTCACCAAATTTATCTTTGATATCTGCAGCATACTTTTCGATTAAATCGTCTCTTTTACTCATGTTAAATGTGTTATAATTAATGGTTAATACACCACTAAGATATGAAACGAAAATAATCAATCAAAATTTTATCGTTTATTAATGTAGGCGTAGTAATTTCCAGTAATTGCGGACGACTAGATACTTTGAAAAAACTACCCAATTGATCCTGTAGCTCTACCGATGTTCTCGCCGTTATATAATTAAAGCCATACATGGCACAAAGATGCGCTGCCTTTAATGAGTGCCTGGTCTCAAAATAGGTTTCAAAAACATGTGAATTCTCTTTTCCCGGAAGTATTCTAAAAATTCCACCACCACCATTATTAATCAAAATTATCCTAAAGTCAGATCTTAAGTAACTATTCCACAATGCATTACTATCGTAAAAAAAACTCAGGTCACCTGTAATGAAAAGTGTAGGTGCACTACTAACCACAGATGCCCCTACAGCGGTAGAAGTACTGCCATCTATGCCACTGGTACCTCTATTACAAAAGACTTTTACGGTAGGGTTGATGTTGAACAACTGGGCATATCTAATGGTAGAGCTATTCGCCAATTGTAGGGTATAGTCATTTGGTATAGCTGATAAAATATGTTCAAAAGCCAAGAAATCCGAAAATGGAATTTCTTTTAAATATGCCTCTCTTTTTTGTTCATAGTTCTTTTTAATCAAATTCCAATGCGTAAAATAATCACTTTTTGTGATTGTATTATCCGTATACATTTCACTAAAAAAATCACTTACAGAAACTTTTATATGTTCTTCTAAACAGAAAAAAGTATCGTTTGCAAATTGCCCGCCAACATGCCAATGGTGTTCTGGCACATAATCTCTTAAAAAAGCCTTTACTTTCTTTGAAACTATGAGTCCGCCAAAAGTAATAAGCACCTCAGGTTTTAGCTTTTTAAACAACAATTCCCTGTTAGTATGCATTTCTATAGGTGCAACTAAAGAATCAATACTATTGAAAAAATTAGGATGGTGAATGTTAGATGTAGTTTCTGTCAACACCAGAACACTTGGATCATTAGCTAATTTCTCTAGCAATATATTTGCAATAATATTTGGAGTATTTACCCCAACTAAAACCATTTTACGGGTAGAAGTATTCCAAATGCGTTTATGTTCTTCTAAACTGATCACATCTTCCACCTTTACAGGTATAGCACTTATTTGAGGAGCTATTGAAGGTTCTGAAAGTGTATTGTACAAAGGTTCTTCAAAAGGGGCATTTATGTGTACAGGAGTATTGGTAGTCAGCGCAATTTCTAAAGCAAGGTTTAATTCGGCATCATTGTAATTTTGAACTTCTTGCTGAACATCGCTTACTTCTTTATCAGAAATCCACTCTGGTCTATATTGCAATACCTTATTTGTGGCATGACTTACATCTTGTTTTAGATTGGCAGAATATCTAATATGATTTTCAAATACATTTTGTTGATTTATTGTTTGCCCATCCCCTATTCCTAATTTATAAACCGGTCTATCTGCAGAAATAACCAATAGCGGAATATTACTAAAATACGCCTCTGCTACCGCGGGATAATAGTTTAAAAGAGCACTCCCAGAAGTACATAAAACTACAACAGGCTTCTGCAGTTGTTGCGCCATGCCCAAGGCAAAAAAAGCGGCACAACGTTCGTCAACAATGCTATAACAGGTAAAATAAGGATTCTCCGCAAATGCTATTGTCAAAGGTGCATTCCTGGATCCTGGTGATATTACTATATTGGTAATATCTTTTGCCCGGCAATGTTGAACAATAGATTGTGCGGTAGGTATAGCGGAGTATTTCATGTAGTTCAAAAATACGACCAAAGCAGATCATCTCCCAAAAGTTGGGTATCTATTTACTAAGTAGAACACGCAACATGGTACTACTTTTTAAAGCAGTTTCTTCCCATTCCTTTTCAGGTACAGAGTCCTTTGTAATACCACCACCTACATATATATTAACCTTTTGATCACACAATTGCATGCAGCGGAGATTCACAAAAAGTTCAGAAGTTTTCATAACGCTTCTATAGGCACTATTCTCTTGGTTACGACGATTTTTATTTCGTGGCAATTCTGTTTTCGTATGCAGCTCTCCTAAAAATCCGGTATAAAAACTACGTTCGTACAATTCGTTTTCTAAAATAAACTTTTTAGCGTTTTCTAACGGACTTCCGCAAACCGCGGGTGTTGGGTGTAACGCCTTTAGTACATCACCAAATTTGTTGGGTGCAAAGGTGCCATTCATTTCTGTTCTTAGATGCCAAAGCTGACCAGCTTTAATAGACTCTCTTTTAGAACTATTTATAGATACAACCTTATTCTTTAAAGTTTTAAAAATATAATCGGTAACCAATTGCTGTTCCTGTAATTCCTTATTGGCCCAAGTTGGCTCCTTATCACCTACCGCAACTTGTGTACCTGCCAATGACATTGTCGTAAATTGAGAGCCAATACCCTTTACTAGAATTTCTGGTGTAGCTCCCATCCAAGCTCCAATTTTTGGATGATACCAGAAATAACAAAAAGCGTTTTTATATGCTGAAAGAATGCGTTGATAAATTTTAAAATAATCGTCCTTACAAACGACCTCTATTTTTCTTGACAGTACAACCTTATCGAAATCTTCTCTACCGATACTTTCAATAGCTTTTGATATCAATTTAAGATATCTGCCCTTCTCCGCAGCATCATTCTGTGGTGTTCCATACCCGCGCTGTAAAACCTCATCAAAAGAATCTAAACCAACTTTTTCTACAGCGTCCATTTTCATTAGTATAGCATCCGAATTTAAATCGAACGGAGCAAAAACGAATCCGGTTTCAGTAAAATCCACAACCTTATGAAGGGCATCGTCATCTTGAAAAATACCCACCAATTCATTTTCATTTGGCTTACTGTACAATACAAAAGGCAACTGCTTTTTAAAGCAATCTTTGGCACGATAAAAAAGTGGTTGCACCATACTAGTTTCTGGGTAATGCGATAGTGGTTAATTTACAAAGAGAGACCAATTGATCATCTTCATTGGTAACCCTTATTTCCCACAATTGCGTAGTTCTACCCTTGTGCATAATGGTAGCTTTAGCAAAGACAAAACCATCTTTTACGCTTTTAACGTGATTGGCAGTAATCTCCAAACCCCTAACAAAGAATTTATTACCGTCTAGAAAAACATAAGATGCAGCGCTACCAATACTTTCTGCCAATGCCGCTGTAGCCCCACCGTGCAAAACCCCGTCCGGTTGATGTACTTTGGGGGTTACGGGCATTTTAGCCAACAAAAAATCTTCTCCTACATCAATGTATTCGATCTCCAGAGTCTCCATCAAGGTATTTTTAGAAGATTCGTTACAAATTTTAAGAATTTTCTCTTTGTAGTCGTTCATTCTTTTTTTTGTAAAATTAAGCATTACATTACCAAAAGAAAAGGATAACAGTAATGATCGTTTTATGAAAAACCAAATAAAAAATGTAAGCTACAGAACTACGAATACGTATGAAACGTTAAACGAATTGAATAGCAACACCAAGCAAATTTGGATTGTTTTTCATGGCATAGGTTTCTTAAGCCGATTTTTTCTAAAGTATTTTAATGAGTTGCCCAAAAGTGAAAATTATATCATTGCTCCTCAAGCACCTTCTAAATACTACTTAAAAAATGAATATAAACATGTAGGCGCAAGTTGGTTGACAAAAGAGAATACGGCACTTGAAACCAAGAATCTATATCATTATTTAGATGCGGTGATAGAAAATGAAAAGCTTCCATCAGATTGTAAGATTTATTTCTTCGGATTTTCACAGGGTATTTCAATAGCTCTTAGGTATTTAGCATATTCCAAAATGCCATGTTCCAAATTGATTCTTTATGCCGGCGGAATCCCAAAAGAATTAAAAACATCAGATTTTAGTCACTTAAATGGTAAAAGCCAAGTCATTTTTATCATTGGTGATAAAGATGAATATTTAACACCAAATAAATTAAAAGAAGAGAATAATAAACTTAAAATTCTTTTTGGGGATACTATTCAACATATTACTTTTGATGGCGGACATGAGGTTAAAAAACAAATTATAAATCAACTGGCAGAATGAACAACACACCAACTTTAGAAAATGAACGGGTGATATTGAGCGCGTTAACCTTAGAAAATTACGAAAAGCTGATTCCTATTGCGTCACAAGAAAAATTAGTTAAATATTCTCCTACTGATATTGAAACACCAAGCAGTTTAAAAAATTATGCAGAAATAGCTTTACAGCAATTAGCGGCAGGCACAAGTATACCCTTTATTATTTATGATAAAAAACAAAAAGTCTATGCAGGTTCTACCCGTTTCATGCATATCAATAAAATTAACAAAGTGCTACATATTGGATCTACATGGATCGGCCGTGAATTTCACGGTACAGGATTAAATACACAAATGAAAAAACTAATGCTTGACTATGCTTTCCAAACAATGGATTTTGAAAAAGTAGAGTTTCGTGTAGACGAAAGAAATATAGCATCAAGAAAAGCAGTAGAAAAACTTGGGTGCACCTTAGAAGGCGTACTTAGAAAAGATGTGTACCTTTTAGATGGTTTTAAAAGAAATACATGCTGTTATGGGCTTCTGCGCGAAGAATGGCTAAACGGAAACAAATAAGCATGACTACTCTATGATTTTGTTCTCGGCAAGATAGTACGTAATTTTTCTAGTAGTATAGGTATTATCGGGCGTCACAATTTGTTTGATCCAATTGCCTAGCTCTGAATTATCATATTGATAGATGTATTCTTTCTTTATAATTCCGGCACCTCTCTTGGCGGTTTCGGCTATCAACATTCCTTTTTCATCGTATTCATAGCTGGTACGCGTCGTTGGCTCAAATTTTTTCAGTTCAGAATTATATTCAAATTCTTGTTGCGCCATTAATCTCCCATCCATACTGAACACTTCCTCAAAAGCTTCGCTTTCTTCACCATTTAAATACTCTTTAGTCAAAACGACCCTTTGTGCCGGTTTATTTGCAGGCTTTAAAGTAGAAGTTCTAATAGATTTTACTGGAGTGTCGTTTAACAAATAAGTTACGGTATTTTCTCCTTTAAACTTCTTGTGCTCTACCAACGTTTTATCTGTACCATCATTATTTGTTCTCTCAATACTTGCCAAATCTCCAAACTCATCATAAACATATATATACTGATCTAAAAATTGCTTGTCATAAGAAAATATGCGCTCTTGTATGGTTAAATTATCTGTAGAATCTATTTCATAAAAATGGGCTATAGATGTACTTGGATCAAAAGTATTGTTCCTGTAAGATTCAGCTCTTTTCTCTAAAAGCTCCCCTTTGCTGTACTTATAATAAACAACATCATAATCTGCCTCATTATATCTGGTTACGGATTTGGTCAATAGTCCGTTCTTATTAAAATCGTATTCCTCTTTACCATAATCGGTACTTACCAAACAGAATTTTACATCACCTTTTAAATCAAAATCTTCTAATGTAAAGATTTGAATTTCTTGTCCTCTTACGATAGAAAAAGCCGCAGTAAAAACAAATAAAAACAGAAAATATCGTTTCTTGACCATACTACAAAATTACTTTATTAATGATAGGGATAAAAGAATATCCCGTAAAATTGAAAAGGGACGGTAAATACCGTCCCTTTTTTTATAACAACTTAAAGTTATATTATTTAACCTCTTCAAAGTCTACGTCTTCAACATTATCACCTTCAGAAGCACCACCATCAGCAGTTGGCTCTCCTTGTGGAGCACCTTGAGCATCTGCTTGCGCTTTGTACATTTCTTCAGAAGCAACTTTCCAAGCTTCATTGATTTTATCCAAAGCTGGTGTAATAACAGCCAAATCTTTAGTTTCATATGCCGCTTTCAATTCTGCTAAAGCATCTTCAATTGGTTTTTTCTTATCGTCAGATAATTTATCGCCAAATTCAGTAAGTTGAGATTCAGTTTGGAAAATCATTCCGTCTGCTTCGTTCAACTTATCAGCAGTTTCTTTCGCTTTTTTATCAGATTCTGCATTTGCTTCAGCCTCAGCTTTCATCTTCTTGATTTCTTCTTCAGTTAAACCAGAAGAAGCTTCAATACGAATATCCTGAGTTTTGTTCGTAGCCTTATCAGTAGCAGAAACCTTGATAATACCGTTAGCATCAATATCAAAAGTTACTTCAATTTGTGGAGTACCTCTCTTTGCCGGTGGAATACCATCTAAGTGGAACCTACCAATTGTCTTGTTATCGTTTGCCATTGGTCTTTCTCCTTGCAATACATGAATTTCAACCGATGGTTGGTTATCAGCAGCAGTAGAGAATACCTGAGACTTTTTAGTTGGTATCGTTGTGTTAGCCTCTATTAATTTAGTCATTACACTACCCATAGTTTCAATACCTAATGAAAGCGGAGTAACATCTAATAACAATACATCTTTAACATCACCGGTTAAAACACCACCTTGTATTGCCGCACCAATTGCAACAACCTCATCTGGGTTTACACCTTTAGAAGGTTTCTTACCAAAGAATTTCTCAACAGCTTCTTGTACCGCAGGTATTCTAGTTGAACCACCAACTAGGATAATCTCATCAATATCGCTCTTTGAAAGTCCTGCAGATTTCATGGCAGTCTCACATGGCTCAATAGTTCTTTTTACCAAATCAGCGATCAGTTGCTCAAACTTAGATCTTGTCAAAGTTCTTACCAAGTGCTTAGGTCCTGAAGCCGTAGCGGTAACATATGGCAAGTTAATTTCTGTTTGTGCAGAAGATGACAATTCAATCTTGGCCTTTTCAGCAGCTTCACGTAAACGTTGTAACGCCATTGCATCTTTTCTAAGGTCCATATCTTCTTCAGATTTAAACTCCTCAGCTAACCAATCTATAATTTTTTGATCAACATCATCACCACCTAAGTGAGTATCACCATCAGTAGCCAATACTTCAAATACACCGTCACCTAACTCAAGGATAGATACATCATGTGTACCACCACCAAAGTCAAAAACAACTATCTTCTGATCTGTATCTTTTTTGTCCATACCGTATGCTAAAGAAGCAGACGTTGGCTCGTTAATAATACGTTCTACAGTTAAACCAGCAATTTCACCAGCTTCTTTAGTAGCTTGTCTTTGCGCATCATTAAAATATGCAGGTACGGTAATTACTGCACGAGAAACTTCTTGACCTAAATAATCTTCAGCCGTTTTCTTCATTTTCTGAAGAATCATAGCCGATAATTCTTGTGGAGAATATAAACGACCGTCTATATCAACTCTTGGTGTATCGTTATCACCTTTAACTACTTTATACGGTACTCTTTCAGCCTCTTTACTTGATTCTGAATATTTATTGCCCATAAACCTTTTAATAGAATAAATGGTTTTATGTGGGTTGGTTACCGCTTGCCTTTTGGCCGGGTCCCCTACTTTAATTTCACCTCCATCAACAAAAGCGATGACAGATGGTGTAGTTCTTTTTCCTTCTGCATTTGGAATTACTACTGGCTCATTACCTTCCATTACGGAAACACAGGAGTTGGTAGTACCCAAATCTATTCCTATAATCTTACTCATTTTATATGTTTTAAATTAAGTGCTTTATTTTACAATCGATATGTAAATGACAAACAATATGCCAAGCCACAAAAACTGACATGATGTCACTAAAGTGAATTTACACGGTATAATTATGCCAATACAGAATAGTAAAACATTACCAAAACATTGTACCTTAGCCTACAAAATTTATACGATTTGGAGATAGAAAGCATTAGTGTTTTTGATATGCTAAAAATAGGCGTAGGTCCTTCTAGTTCACATACATTAGGTCCATGGCGCGCTGCCGAAAGGTGGTTGGCCAGATTAAATTCTAAAGACAATCTTGAAAAAGTAGAAGAAGTAGAAGTTCACTTATATGGCTCTTTATCTTTGACAGGTAAAGGCCATGCCACTGACTATGCCGTAATGCTAGGTTTATTGGGTACGGACC
The DNA here is from genome assembly GCF_029350945.1 of Maribacter huludaoensis. Classification (GTDB taxonomy): domain Bacteria; phylum Bacteroidota; class Bacteroidia; order Flavobacteriales; family Flavobacteriaceae; genus Maribacter; species Maribacter huludaoensis. Next base: position 88,547 of record NZ_JARKMS010000005.1, read on the forward strand.
CTGAAATAATTCCTATTGACACTATCGATTCCTTGATAGATAAAATAAAAAAAGAACATGTGCTACTTTTAGATGGTAAATACAGTATTTCTTTTGACCCTAGCAAACATATTATATTCAACAAAAAATTTCTTCCTTTTCATGCGAACGGATTAAAGTTTCAAGCCAAATTGAAATCGGGCAGAAAAATATCAAAGACTTATTATTCCATTGGAGGCGGATTTGTCATTAGTGAAGAACGCAAAAATGCCAAGCGTAAGGTTGATATGTTTGCAAAGTTTCCGTTTCCTGTTCAAAAGGGAACAGAACTTTTAGATTTTTGCAGAAATAAAAACCTTAAAATTTCAGAACTTGTCCTGGAGAATGAAAGGTCTCTACGGGATGATGTGAAAATTGATCATGAACTAAACCGTATTTGGTCTACCATGCTAGAATGTATGTATACGGGATGCCATACGGAAGGAACTTTACCTGGCGGCTTGCACGTAAAACGCAGGGCTTTTGAAATGCACAATAAGTTAAAGAGTAACCTGCCCTATTCTACCCCCGAAGAATGGTTACAAAGTATTAGACAGACAGAAGTTAAATTTAGGCAAATCTTACAATGGGTAAGTTGTTTTGCACTAAGTGTAAATGAAGTAAACGCATCTTTGGGGCGTGTAGTTACGGCACCAACTAATGGAAGCGCCGGTGTAATACCTGCAGTACTAATGTACTATATGGTCATTGAAAACCATGCCGGTAATTTTGAGCATGTAAAACAATTTTTACTGGTAGCCGGTGAAATTGGGAGCATCTTTAAAAAAGGAGCCACCATTTCAGCAGCAATGGGTGGCTGCCAAGCTGAAATTGGAGTTTCTTCCGCTATGGCCGCAGGTGCACTTACGGAGTTATTGGGCGGTTCACCAGAACAAGTACTTATGGCTGCGGAAATTGCCATGGAACATCATTTAGGGCTTACCTGCGACCCAATTGGCGGATTGGTGCAAATACCATGTATTGAACGTAACTCTATGGGTGCCATAAAAGCTATTAACGCGGCCGAACTTGCCCTAGGTTCCGATCCTACAGCAGCTAAGGTACCATTGGACAAGGTTGTACAGACCATGTGGGAAACAGCAAAAGACATGAGCTCAAAATATAAAGAAACCTCTGAAGGCGGATTAGCGGTAGGTGTTTTTCTGAGTGATTGTTAAGCATGTTCTATAACAAGCCTCAGTTTATTTAATATTTTCATATGCACCTGAATCTTTTAAATCCGCAATTATTCAGCTAACTTTAATTTATGAAAAATCTGATTTCTGAAAGGGTAGCCGATTTTGTTAAGAACTACCCTCCGTTTAATGTTCTTGACAGCAAATCTCTCTTTCAGTTGGCAGAACAGGTACTTATCATCTATAAAGAAAAGAACAGTATTATTTTCACTATAGATGAACCTCAGCATTCTCATTTTTATGTGGTTCATAAAGGAGCCGTTACCTTAAACAATCCGTCAACCTCAAATATTGTAGATTACTGTGATGAAGGAGATATTTTCGGTTTACGCCCGCTTTTCGCCAATGAAAATTATAAATTAGAAGCTAGAGCGCATGAAGAGTGCATTCTATATGCAATTCCAATAGATATTTTTAAACCGATTGCAAAACAGAACGATCAGGTAACTATATTTCTAATGGAAAGTTTTGCCAGTAACACCCGTAATCCATACGCAAAAAGTCAAAAAGGACAGCTTTACGATAATGAAGATCAAGAAGAGCTCACCGAAGAAATAGCACTGCCAGATTTACAGTTGGCCAGCTACTCAAAGAAATTAGTGACGTGCTCCACAAGAACCACTATTAAAAAGGCTGCCGATATGATGACCAAAAAGAATATTGGATCATTATTGATTACTACTAATGAGTTGCCCGTAGGTATTATAACAGATAAAGATTTTAGAAACAAGGTAATATCTGGAGAACAGCCCATATCGGCTTCTGTGAAATCAATAATGACCACACCGGTCATCACTTACCCAAAAAACCTGACCATTACCCAAGCACAAATGGCTATGATGAAAAGTAACATTAGCCACTTGGTCATCACCGAAGACGGTACGCCAAATTCATCAGCATTGGGCATCCTGTCCAAGCATGATGTAATGGTTTCTTTAGGTGATAATCCCGCAGTACTGGTAAAAGCAATAAAACGCACCTCTAGAATTAAAAAGATTAAGCAGATACGCAAAAGTGTTATGGTGCTTTTGACCGGCTATCTGGAGCAAAACATTCCGTTGGGATTAATTGCCAAAATCATATCCGAACTAAACGACACGTGTATAAAACAGGTAGTAGAAATTTCTCTTGCCAAAATGGACTCGCCCCCACCCGTTAAATTTGCATGGCTTGCGCTGGGAAGCCAAGGCAGAAGCGAGCAACTTTTACATACCGATCAAGACAACGCCTTGGTGTTTGAAAATGTACCGGAAGAAGACCTACCAAAAACAACCACTTATTTTCTTGAACTTTCCAAACATGTTACCAAAGGATTGAACACCATTGGTTATGAGTATTGCCCTGCAGATATGATGGCCTCTAACCCAAAATGGTGCCTAAGTTTAGAAGAATGGAAAAATAAGCTATCCTACTGGATCGGCAACCCCGGACCAAACGAAGTACTGATGTCGTCTATTTTTTTTGATTACAGTTTGGCATACGGCGAAAGAAGCCTTTTGGACAACATGTCCGACCATATTTTTAGAACCGTTAAGAACTATCCTATATTTTTAGTGCATTTGGCAAATGGAGCACTTCAAAGTCCGTCACCCACAGGTTTTTTTAGGCAATTTGTTGTTGAACAAGATGGGCAACATAAAGATTCCTTTGACCTAAAAAGTAGGGCTTTAAGACCCTTGGTAGATGCTGCGCGTGTTTTAATACTATCACATTCCGTTAAGGCAATTAGCAACACTTGGGAACGCTATGAAAAATTAGCGGAACTTGAACCTAACAACAAAGAATTGTATATGGCCTGCTCTTATGCCACAAAAGCTTTATTGAAATTTAGAACAAGACAGGGCTTGGCCAATCATGATTCGGGCAGGTTCATTCAATTGGATCAATTGAGCAAGCAAGAAAAAATGAAATTAAAGCGCACCTTTAAAGCTATTAAAGAGATACAGGAATTAATTACACTTCGTTTTAAGATCACAAATATTTTAGGCTAATGGGATTATTTAATAGAACATCTAAAAACCTACCCACTTTTTGGAAAAACTATGAGAATCTTTTTAAGGAAACACAAAGTAAAAATTTTAAGGAATTAACTTTTGTTGTCTTGGATACAGAAACTACAGGGTTTAGTTTCAAAGATGATCGTATACTCTCAATTGGCGCCGTAAAAATCAAAGATGGGACCATCTCGGTTCAAGAAGTTTTCGATAGCTACTTAGAACAAGAAAAATTCAGTAAAGAGACGGTGCACATTCACGGTCTATTAAAAAATGGACAACGAGAATGTATTAGTGAAATTTTGGCTCTTGAAAAGTTTTTGGCCTACGTTGGCAACGCCATTATTGTAGCACACCATGCAGGTTTTGATATAGGCATGCTAAACAACGCTCTAGAGAGACATGGTTTACCTAAATTAAAAAATACGGTACTTGATACCGGAGTCATTTATAAAAAAACGCTCATAAAATCTTACTTGGTACAACCAAAACCAAATTACACCTTGGACGAACTTGCCGAAAAATTCTCTATTTCTAGAAAAGATAGGCACACAGCACTAGGCGACGCCTACATAACAGCCGTCGCCTTTTTAAAAATTACCTCTCGGTTAAAAGAAAAGAAAAACTTTTCCCTCAAATATTTGCTTAGATAAACTTAAAGGCTTTCCAAATAATTTAAAACATTTCTATTGATCCGGTCGTGTATATGGGTAGTATCGGCTTTTACAAAAGTTTCGCCCGTAATGTGTTCGTAAAGCTCAATGTAACGTTCAGATACGGATTCAATATATTCATCGGACATTTCAGGAACGGTTTGTCCTTCTAGACCTTGAAAACCATTTGAAATAAGCCATTGCCTTACAAACTCCTTAGAAAGTTGTTTTTGAGGTTCATTGGCCTCTTGTCTTTGCTGATACCCTTGTGAATAAAAATATCTAGAAGAATCCGGGGTATGTATCTCATCTATCAAAACAATTTCACCATCTTTTGTCTTTCCGAATTCATATTTGGTATCCACCAGTATCAAGCCCCTTTCGGCAGCGATTTCCGTTCCTCTTTGAAAAAGCGCATAAGTATACTTTTCTAGCAGCGCATAATCCTCTGCGGAAACTATGCCTTTACCAAGAATATCCTCTTTGGAAATATCCTCATCATGATCACCCATTTCCGCTTTGGTGGCAGGAGTAATAATTGGTTTTGGAAATTTATCGTTCTCTTTCAGTCCATCGGGCATAGCAACACCACATAACGATCTTTTTCCAAGTTTATATTCTCTAGCGGCATGACCAGATAAATAGCCACGGATTACCATTTCAATTTTAAATGGCTCGCAAGCAACACCAACGGCAACATTGGGATCAGGTGTGGCCGATAACCAATTAGGCACGATATCTTCGGTAGAAGCCATCATTTGGGTCGCGATCTGATTTAGAATCTGCCCTTTATAAGGTATTCCCTTAGGCATTACCACATCAAACGCAGACAACCGATCGGTTGCCACCATGACCAACATATCGTTCTCTAAAGTATACACAGATCTTACTTTGCCCTTATAGACGTTCTTTTGACCCGGAAAATTAAATTCGGTTTCGTAAATAGTATTCTTTGACATGTTAATTCTTAATTGTGGTGTTCTATAGTTTTGTATGCTTCAATAACCTTTTTAACCAGTTTATGACGAATTACATCTTTATCGTCTAGATAAATAATCTCTATACCTGGTACATTTTGTAAAATTAGCAAAGCTTCTTTTAAACCGGAAATTGTTCTTCTAGGTAAATCTATTTGCCCGGGATCACCGGTAATTAAAAATCTGGCGTTTCTACCCATTCTTGTTAAGAACATTTTCATCTGTGCATGGGTAGTATTCTGTGCCTCATCTAAAATTACAAAGGCATTATCTAAAGTTCTACCACGCATAAATGCCATTGGTGCTATCTGTATGGTACCATTTTCAATATAATGTACCAACTTCTCCGCAGGGATCATATCCCTTAGGGCATCATACAATGGTTGCATATAAGGGTCAAGCTTCTCTTTAAGGTCACCCGGTAAAAAACCTAGATTTTCACCGGCTTCAACGGCAGGCCTGGTCAATATAATTTTCTTTACCTGTTTTTCTTTTAAGGCCTTAACGGCAAGCGCAACACCAGTGTAGGTCTTACCGGTACCGGCCGGACCAATGGCAAAAACCATATCGTTCTTTTTAGAGGCGTCTACCAAACGACGTTGGTTGGCAGTCTGTGCTTTTATTAACCTGCCGCTTACACCATGAACCAATGTTTCTCCGCTATTCTTAGATGATTTTAGTTCCTCATCTTCAGAACTTGTCAACACTCTTTCTATGCTGTTTTCGTCTAATTTGTTGTATTTAATGAAATGTTGCGTCAGCAAATCGAACCGCCTTTCAAACTCTTCCAAAAGTTCTTCATCCCCAAAAGCTTTGATCTTGTTACCACGGGCAACAATTTTCAATTTAGGAAAGTATTTTTTTAATAAATCAATATGCTCATTTTGCTGCCCAAAAAACTCTCTTGGGCTTATTTCGGTAAGTTCTAGAATTATCTCGTTCAAACAGTCGGTTTTATAATGATTTATAGTTAGCGAAGATTAGTTTCTAATCGCTGTTTTTTGTTTAATTTTGTATATCAAATTTAAGCAAATTTTAAATTCGACTAACCAAAAACATATCAACATTGCTGTATGGCAATTATCACCCTCACAACAGATTTCGGATTAAAAGATCACTTTGTAGCTGTTTTAAAAGGCTCCATATACACAGAATTGCCCGATGCCAAAATTGTTGATATATCGCATGATATCATGCCTTTTAACATTCAAGAGTGTGCATATATTCTTTCTAACTCTTACAACAGTTTTCCTAAAGGAACTATACATATTGTAGGTGTGGATTCTGAAGAAACACCAGAAAACAAGCACATTGTCGCTCTAATCAACGGACACTATTTTATTGGTGCAAACACTGGTGTCATTGGGCTCATCACTTCTGAAATGACTCCTGAAAAAGTATTTGAAATAAATTTACCTGATTCTATTGCCAACTCTTTTCCCGTCTTAAATGTTTTTATACAAGTTGCCTGCCATATAGCTCGTGGCGGCACATTGGAATTAGTTGGCAAACCTTTTACCGAACTTAACGATTTAAGAGAATTTGCTCCTAGAATTGTAGAAGACGGCAAAAAAATTATTGGTAGTGTTATCTATATTGACAACTATGGAAATGTAATTACCAATATTCGTAAAAACTTGTTCGATGCCTACAGAAAAGGCAGGGACTATACCGTTTTGGCACGAAATCATAAAATAACAAAGATTCATAGAGCTTATAATGAATTTATAGATTACAGTCTAGAAAAGAACCAACGCAAAAGTGCAGGTGACCTTTTGGCAATATTTAATTCATCCAATTATATTGAATTGGCCATTTACAAAAGTAATCTTACCACAGTAGGTGGTGCTTCTACATTATTAGGTTTAGATTATAGGGATACTATAATGATAGATTTTGAATAATGAAGCAAATATGATCACCTGAGAAATTAGGCTTATTTTTAAATTAATTAAGATCCGCAAAAGTTAATAACTAATAGACAAACACAAATATTATCATGTTAACTTATTAATAACTAGAAATATACACTACCTTGAGCAATAACAAACTGTTAATAAGTTTGTTTCCTTAAAAAGGGCAATTAAAATATCTTTGTTGGTAACGAAAACTGCCAACTAAAAAGGAGTTTAAACCTATTTCCCTTGAGAATTTCAGGAGAAATATCAATAAAAATTAAAGAATGAAATTTATAGTTTCAAGTACCTATTTGCTAAAACAACTTCAAATATTAGGAGGTGTAATCAACAACAGTAATACATTACCGATATTGGATAATTTTCTGTTCGATTTGCAGAAGGACAAACTGACCGTTTCTGCTTCCGATTTGGAAACCACTATGAGTTCAGTTATAAAAGTAGATTCTGACAACGAAGGTACTATAGCTGTACCGGCAAGATTGCTTTTAGAAACTTTAAAAACTTTTCCAGAACAACCTCTTACTTTTGTAGTAGAGGATAACAATACGGTAGAAATTAGCTCTAACCATGGTAAATATGCCCTTGCATATGCCGATGGAGCCGAATTTCCTAAAGCTGTAGAATTGACGAGTCCAAGTTCTACGACCTTGCTTGGCGATATCTTGGCAACAGCAATCAACAAAACAATTTTTGCTGCAGGTAATGACGATTTAAGACCTGTAATGAGCGGAGTTTTCTTTCAATTTTCTCCAGAGAACTTAACGTTTGTTGCTACAGACGCACATAAACTGGTTAAATATCAACGTACAGATGTTAGGGCTTCTCAGGTAGCGGAATTTATCATGCCTAAAAAACCTTTGACTTTGTTAAAAGGTATATTGGCAGGTAGCGAGTCTGATGTTCTTATTGAGTATAATGAAAGTAATGCGAAGTTTAGCTTTGACGAAACCGAACTTATCTGTAGACTTATTGATGGTAAATACCCCAATTACGAAGCGGTTATACCAAAGGAGAACCCGAACAAACTTACGATCGCTAGAAATCAGTTTTTAAGTTCAGTTAAAAGGGTTTCTATTTTCTCAAATAAGACGACACACCAAATACGTTTAAAAATAGCCGGGGCAGAATTGAATATATCTGCAGAAGATTTAGATTACTCTAACAAGGCAGAAGAAAGGTTAACGTGTTCTTACCAAGGTGATGACATGCAAATTGGTTTTAACTCTAGATTCTTAACTGAAATGCTGAACAATTTAGGTTCAGATGAGGTTTCTTTAGAAATGAGTTTACCAAACCGTGCAGGTATTTTGACACCAACAGATGGCTTAGACGAGGGTGAATTTGTAACCATGCTGGTAATGCCGGTAATGCTTAACGGTTAATACCAAATACTCATAAACTAAAAAAGGGTCAGTTAAAAAACTGACCCTTTTTTTATTTTTATAATCTAATTAAGATATGAATCTTATAGTGCCAAAATAACTTGGTGATTCTCCATTACTAGCTTTTATAGCATTGACGGCCGGCATAACGATTGACAAAATACCTGCAAAGATCAATAACAATATTCCAAGCCCAAATAACAATATACCAGGAATACCAATTACCAAATACAATATTAAAGATAACTGAAAATTGATAACAGATTTGCCATGCTCATCCATACCTATAACTGAATCTTTGGTAGTTAGCCAAATAACTAGCGGAACTATAAGTCCGCCAAAACCTGTTATAAAATCTAAATACTGAGACAAATGTGTAATGACCAACAAATTACGGTCTTCACGAACAACTACTGCGTTTTTATTTACTAGTTCCATTTTTGATTGATTTAATGATGAATACTATAAATATGACGCACAAACGCTCAATTTGTTACAAATTTTAGGAAAATTATAGTTTTCTGTTCAACTTTTTAAGTTTTTCCTGCTCTTTCATAATCTTCATTTGACTCTTAGCGATCTTATCTTCTTTTTTCTGAATATCAACCGGAGACAATGTACCTTTTACCTTCCCTTTTTCTAGCTGTCCTTTTAACTTCTCAATTTGTTTCTCTGAACTAGAAATAGATTTCTCTTTTGCCTTAATTTGTTTTTTTAGCTTCTCTTCTTTCTTTTTTGCGGCATCTTTTTTCTTTTGTTCAGCAGCTTCCTTTTTTGCTTTTTTAGCTTCGGCTTTAGCATCCTCAACATCTTTCTTCACCTGCTCCAACTCGTTATCATAATTTACGGAAACTTCCTCAGATGTTTCAGGGGCATTATCTTGGGCAACGGCTATAGCACCAACAAACATGAACGCCAACAATAGAATTACTTTTTTCATATTTAATATACATTTTATTGCATGCGAAATTAATACATAATTATATACCGAAAATAAAATCGCGATAAATTAAGAAAACTACAACAGTAATAATTGATTATTTTTGCAGCATGATTCAAACAGACACTATTATAGCATTAGCAACACCGGCAGGCGCAGGAGCTATTGCGGTTATTAGGCTTTCAGGTGCAGATGCAATTACCATCGCCTCTAAACAATTTGAATCAGTTTCCGGTAAGATTTTAAAAAATCAAAAAAGCCATACCATACACTTAGGCTATATTAAGGATGGAGAGAATGTTTTGGACCAAGCACTTGTTTCAATTTTTAAAAATCCGCATTCTTATACCGGGGAGAACGTCATAGAAATATCCTGTCATGGCTCTCCTTATATTCAACAACAAATTATTCAATTGTTTCTTAGAAACGGTTGTAGAACGGCAGATGCAGGCGAATTTACATTAAGGGCCTTTTTAAACGGTAAGATGGATTTAAGCCAGGCGGAAGCTGTTGCCGATTTAATTTCGAGTGATAACGCGGCCAGTCATCAAATTGCAGTTCAACAAATGCGCGGCGGATTCAGTAACGAGATAAAGCAGCTACGTACAGAATTGTTGAATTTTGCTTCTTTGATTGAATTGGAACTCGATTTTTCTGAAGAAGATGTAGAGTTTGCCGATCGCTCCGCATTTAAGGAATTACTGACCCGTATTCAAAAAGTTCTACAAAGCTTAATAGATTCCTTTGCCGTAGGAAATGTTATTAAAAATGGAATACCAGTTGCCATCGTTGGTGAACCAAACGTAGGTAAATCTACTCTTTTAAATGCCTTTTTAAATGAAGAACGTGCTTTGGTATCAGATATAGCAGGAACTACCAGAGATACTATAGAAGACGAAATTTCCATAGGAGGTATAGGATTTAGATTTATTGATACCGCCGGAATTCGAGAAACCGAAGATATTGTTGAAGGTATGGGTATTAAAAAAACCTTTGAAAAAATAGAACAGGCACAAGTTATTCTATTACTTGTTGATGGATCAAAGCTTTTGGCGGATGACCAAAAGTTAAAAAACACGGTTATAGATTTTGAAAAAATAAAGAACAAGAATCCTTTAAAACCTTTAGTTCTACTAGTTAATAAAGCCGATACCCTTTCCGAAGACGATAAAAATAAAATAGGCACCTATTTAAATGATGTAAAATACCTTTCTGCAAAAACAGGTGAAGGTGTAAAAGATTTACAAAATAGCCTTCTAGAATTTGTAAATACCGGTGCATTACGCAATAACGAAACCATAGTTACCAACACACGCCACTACGACTCTTTGTTAAAAGCATTAGAAGAGATAGAAAAAGTACAATTTGGCATGAAAGCAGAACTTTCTAGCGATTTAATGGCAATTGATGTTCGTGAAGCACTTTACCATTTAGGGGAAATTACCGGGCAAGTTACCAATGACGAATTATTGGGAAATATATTTGCTAATTTTTGTATCGGGAAATAAAATATCAATACTATAGATCAACCATGTATGGTTTCGTCCTTACCGTAATTCTGAATTACTTTTGCTTCAAATTCAACTAACTCTTGCCAACGTTTATCTACATCAACATCTTGACCATATTTACGGGCAAAACCAATAAATATGGTATAATGACCCGCTTCGCTAATCATTAAATCTCGATAAAATTCAGCTAATTCAGGGTCTTTAATTTGTTCTGAAAGTAATTTAAAGCGTTCGCAACTTCTTGCCTCTATCATAGCAGAAAATAACAGCCTATCTACCATAGACTGCAATCGGCTTCCTCCTTTATTCATAAACTTATACAACTCGTTCACGTAACTGTCCTTACGCTCTCTACCCAGTGTATAACCCCTTTCTTTGATTATATTATGAACCATTTGAAAATGCACTAATTCTTCTTGAGCTAGAAGAAGCAGATCAGTCACCAAATCAGGATATTCAGAATTAAGTGTAATTATAGTAATGGCATTGGTTGCCGCTTTCTGTTCACACCATGCATGATCAGTTAAAATCTCTTCTAGATTTTTCTCAACAATATTGACCCAGCGCGGATCAGTAGCAAGTTTTAAATGCAGCATGATATTCGTTTTATGTAAAAGTAGGTGTCAGTTAAGAGATTACAACAAACAATGTGATTTTAATTTTTGAAAACAGGATATCAGTAGCAACGTATAAACCTTAAAATAGCTACATATTTCTACGATACTGTCCTCCTACTTCAAACATAGCATGTGTAATTTGCCCTAAAGAACAGTATTTAGCTGTTTCCATTAATTGCTCAAAAGTATTTTCATTCTTTAAGGCAATATCTTGTAATTTTTTTAATGATACTTCTGCATTTGCAGCGTTTCTTTGCTGTAATTCTTGAAGATTACTGATCTGAACCTTCTTCTCATTTTCTGTTGCGCGAATAACTTCATCAGGTATTACGGTAGGTGAACCTTTTGAAGACAAAAATGTATTTACCCCAATAATAGGCAATTCACCCGTATGCTTTTTAGTTTCGTAATAAAGACTCTCTTCTTGAATTTTACTACGTTGGTACATACTTTCCATTGCCCCAAGAACTCCGCCACGGTCGGTAATTCTATCAAACTCAACCATAACGGCCTCTTCCACCAAATCGGTCAGTTCTTCCGTTATAAAAGATCCCTGCATAGGATTCTCATTTTTAGCCAACCCAAGCTCTTTATTAATTATTAATTGTATTGCCATCGCTCTTCGTACAGAATGCTCCGTAGGTGTGGTAATTGCCTCGTCATAAGCATTGGTATGCAAAGAATTACAATTATCATAAATAGCGTAAAGTGCTTGTAACGTAGTTCTAATATCATTAAAATCTATCTCCTGGGCATGTAAAGAGCGACCAGATGTTTGAATATGGTATTTCAATTTTTGTGATCTTTCATTACCCCCATATTTCAACTTCATGGCTTTTGCCCAAATTCTACGTGCCACTCTACCGATTACGGCATATTCAGGATCAAGTCCGTTACTAAAGAAAAAAGATAGATTTGGCGCAAAATCATCAATGTGCATGCCTCTAGAAATATAGTATTCTACAAAAGTAAAGCCATTTGCAAGCGTAAAAGCCAACTGACTAATAGGGTTTGCACCAGCTTCTGCAATATGATATCCAGAAATGGAGACCGAATAAAAATTACGCACTTTTTGATCAATAAAATACTGTTGTACATCACCCATTAAACGTAATGAAAATTCAGTTGAAAAAATACAGGTATTTTGTGCCTGATCCTCTTTTAAAATATCCGCTTGTACCGTACCTCTAACCTTAGACAATGCTGCCGATTTTAATTCTTCATAGATATCAGCCTTTAATACTTGATCACCGGTCACACCCAAAAGTAATAGACCAAGACCATCATTACCCTCTGGCAGTTCTCCTGAATAGGCAGGACGCTTAGCACCTAACTTACTATAAATTGCGTCAATTTTTCTATTTACTTCATTTTCTAATCCATTGGCCTTAATATACTTTTCACATTGCTGATCAATAGCTGCGTTCATGAAAAATGCTGCTATAGTAGCTGCAGGTCCGTTAATGGTCATGGAAACAGAAGTTGTGGGCGCACATAGATCAAAACCTGAATATAGTTTTTTAGCATCGTCCAAACAGCAAATACTTACACCAGAATTACCAATTTTACCATAAATATCAGGACGATTTCCAGGGTCTTCGCCATATAAGGTTACGGAATCAAATGCCGTAGACAGCCTAGCTGCAGGCAATCCTTTAGAAACGTAATGAAACCGCTTATTCGTTCTTTCAGGTCCGCCTTCCCCTGCAAACATTCGGGTTGGATCCTCCCCTTGTCTTTTAAAAGGAAAAACGCCCGATGTAAAAGGAAACTCTCCAGGTACATTTTCCTGTAAAGACCATTTTAGGATATCTCCCCAACCTTCATATTTTGGTAAGATTACTTTTGGTATTTGTGTCTGGGATAAAGATTTTGTCGTGGTTGCTACCTTCACCTCTTTACCTCTTACTATATAGGTGAAAAATTCTCCTTCATAATTAGCCTTCTTCTCATTCCACTCATCAATTATTTTTTGATTGTGTGGGTCAAGGTCTAATCGCAGTTCTTCCTTCGCAGCTTCAATAGCTTTTAATACATCATCTTTGTCTTTTAGTATTTCAGCTGATTCTGTAAGGCTAAATAGTTTTTGGGCAATAGCTTTTTGATCTTCGGTCCTTTCATTATAATCTCGAATAGTATCGGTTATTTCAGAAAGATACCTGGTACGCTTTGGCGGGATGATATAGATTTTCTCGGACATTTCTCTTGAACTTTGAAAACTAGACCTAAGATCTTCTGCTCCCGTTTTGTTCACCAAAGTATCTATAACGGCCCTGTACAACTGGTTCATGCCCGGGTCATTAAATTGAGAAGCAATGGTGCCGTAAGCCGGAAGTTCTTCTGCGGGAGTCTCCCACAACTGATGATTACGTTGGTATTGCTTTTTTACATCTCGTAAAGCATCTAAAGCTCCTCGTTTATCAAACTTGTTTAAAGCGATTAAATCGGCAAAATCAAGCATATCAATCTTTTCAAGCTGTGTAGCTGCTCCGTATTCAGGAGTCATAACATATAAAGACACATCAGAATGTTCGGTAATCTCCGTATCGGACTGCCCAATACCTGAGGTCTCCAAAATAATGAGATCAAAACCAGCTGCCTTTGTAATATCTACGGCATCTTTTACATACTTGGACAATGCTAAATTTGATTGTCTCGTAGCCAAAGATCGCATGTACACCCTATCATTAAAAATTGCGTTCATTCTAATACGGTCTCCCAATAACGCCCCACCAGTTTTTCTTTTGGACGGGTCTACCGAGATTACTGCAATCTTTTTATCATCAAAATCGGCAAGAAAACGACGAACCAATTCATCTACCAAAGAAGATTTTCCTGAACCTCCCGTACCGGTTATACCTAAAACAGGAGCAATTTTTTTGGTTTCTACTTTTTGTCTGATGTTATTTAAAACATCTTCATGTTTTTGCGGAAAATTCTCGGCACAAGAAATAAGTTTTGCTATATCTGCATAACTAAGTTGTTCTAAATCTTTTGATTCTTGAGCAAGAATTTCTCCTACCGCAAAATCACTTTTTTCTATGAGGTCATTGATCATGCCTTGAAGTCCCATTTCACGACCATCATCGGGCGAATAAATTCTTTCAATACCATAAGCATGTAGTTCTTCAATTTCCTCAGGAAGAATAGTACCGCCGCCGCCGCCAAATATTTTAATTTGAGATGCCCCTCTCTCCTTCAACAAATCATACATATATTTAAAATACTCAACATGCCCGCCTTGATAAGAAGTTATTGCAATTGCCTGTACATCTTCTTGAATAGCACAATCAACAATTTCTTGTACCGAACGGTTATGTCCTAAATGAATAACCTCACATCCAGTAGATTGAATAATTCTACGCATAATGTTTATAGCTGCATCATGTCCATCAAAAAGGGATGCCGCGGTAACAATTCGTATATGATTAATTGGTTTATAAGGGGTTTGAATAGTATCGTTCATTTTGAATGCTCAGTTTGTTTTTCCGTTAGATGGATTTATAAAATTCATAGTATTCCAACTTGCTACAAAAATTGTTCTCACTTCTTTTTTTGATGTTGCAACAACAATTTTGCGGACTACGAAAATAGAGATTAAATTTAGTATTTTTTAAATTTTTATCGATTCCAGTCCCATAATATGATTAATTAATAATTATTGATTCAAAATTTAAAGAATTGACATTTTACAGATATGATTATTAATCACCTTAATACGTGGCTTATAAAAATGGTAGATTTACAAATTCTTTTTTAGTGCTTTACAAATGATGTATACTGATCAACTAGGAACTCTAATTAATATTCCCAGCACTCCATCTAGAATAGTTTGCCTAGTACCCTCTATTACAGAATTATTGTTTGATTTAGGGTTGGGCGATAATGTGGTTGGCTGCACCAAATTCTGCATACACCCTAATAAGCCATATCTCACAAAACAGATGATCGGAGGAACTAAAGATTTGAATTTGAAAAAAATTCTAGATTTACATCCCGATTTAATTCTAGCGAACAAAGAAGAGAATAACAAAGAACAAATATCATTTTTAAGCTCATCTGTTCCAGTATGGGTAAGTGATGTAAAAACTTTTGACGATAGTCTAAAAATGATTGAGCAAATTGGTTTAATAACAAATCGTGCTACTAGAGCTTCTGAAATTACCGATCTATTAATCAACAACTTAAAGCCAAAGAAACCTAAGAAAAAAGCCATATACTTAATTTGGAAAGACCCATTTATGACCGTAGGTGGCGATACCTATATTAGCGACATACTTCACCGATGTGGATACATCAATACATACGCAAACCAAAAGCGCTACCCTATCATAACTTTAGAGGAAATCAGAGAACACAATCCTGATGTGGTATTATTATCATCAGAACCTTATCCTTTTAAAGAAGTACACCTAAATACAATCAAGAAATTTCTTAACAATACGGAAGTAGAATTAGTTGACGGAGAATTTTTTTCTTGGTATGGGTCTAGACAATTACATACTTAAGTAAAACACCTCAGGGCAAGCCCATGATGCATTCAAAGATATTATCATTTTATTTCGAGGCAAGTCTAGGAGTATTGTACCTTTTGGCGGTGCCAATAAAAAACCTGGCTATATTTTAAACAGCTTGTTTAAGATAATATATGACTTAAATAGCTAATTGCTATAGAGATGTGGTAGCATACTGTTGATAAAAGAATGCCAATTAGATATTGAAGTTTTCTTAAATAACTATAATGGTAATAAATAGTAACTTTGTTTTAAAATAAAGCCTCAAATAACTAAAAACCTAATTTCAATTTATGTTCAGCTTTTTCTCTAAAAAACATTTCTTAATTGATCATTTAGAAGGATTTATAGATATTCACAATCACATTTTACCTGGTATAGATGATGGCGCAAAAACCGTTGAAAATTCAATTGAACTTATAAAAGGTTTCAATGATTTTGGAGTAACCGATTTTATATGTACTCCGCATATAATGGAAAATTACCACCCTAACAACCCCAATTCTATTAACAGCTCTCTATCACTACTAAAAAATGCTTTAAAAATGAATAATTTAGAGCACGTACATATTGAGGCTGCGGCAGAACATATGATCGATTCTGGTTTTGAAAAAATTCTTGAAGAAAAGAATATTATGCCTTTAGCTAAAAATTACTTATTGGTAGAAATGTCTTATTTACAAGCCTCCATTAATTTTGACGAAGCCGTAAAAAAAATAAAAAGTACAAATTACTCTACCATTTTGGCGCACCCAGAGCGTTATGTGTATTTTCATAGTAAATTAAAAAAACTGAATAGAATAAAGGAAAATGGTGTGTTCTTTCAATTAAATATGTTATCCTTAAGCAATTATTACGGTAAAGATGTAAATAAAGTAGCAATTCATTTGATCAAGGAAAATTTAATTGATTTTATTGCAAGTGACACACACTCCATTAATCATATAAATCAATTGAAAAAAATAACGGTCACTACTTCTTTATTAGATTTATTATTCCCTATTATCACTAAGACCATTTATAGTTTTAAATAGTATTATTTAATTAAAAGTTCTTTTTGATACCTCTCACCATTTACATCGAGAATAGTAAGGATGTAATATCCTTCGGTAAAATCATATAAATCTATTGTCACATTTAAATCTGTTTGTGCTATTTTAGGTTTAATATTTTTAATTAATCTTCCCGTGATATCGTAAATATAAATTTCTTTGATTTGAATTTCCTCTAAATTATTCAAAGTAACAATATCAAAACTAGGATTAGGATAAAGATCAAATGAATTGGGTTTAGATGCCACAACACTTTTCGCAGTCGTCGTATTTATCTTTTCTATTGTAAAGTTATCGTAATAGACCGTTCCCGGGTTTTGCGAGGCATAGTTCGTGAACAGCCAGATATC
>NZ_JARKMS010000005.1:105769-294435 GCF_029350945.1 Maribacter huludaoensis
AAGCGTGGTAAGGTTTGCCGGTACGACAAACGTGCCGCTATAGGTGCTCCATCCGCTACCGAAGGTATGCGAGAGCAGGGCCGTGTTCGCCTGGTTGTTGCGGTTCACCTCTATCCTGGGTATTCCCGTGCTCCCCTCGGCATCCAGGGAGACCGATAGTTCGTCACCCGCGTCTATGCCCAGGGCATCTAAGTCCAACGAAACTTGGTAGCGCCCCCAAGGTTCACCGCTATCAACATTCGATATGCTAAAGGCACAGTCCGATCCATTTGTCATATTTGATGTCCCAAAAAAATTATCCGCACCACCCTCAACTGACCCCGAAGACAAAGTAATGCCTGGCAAATCATTAATCAGTTGATCCTCGCATACCAGTGGCACACTACCGTCGATAGCCTCCACCTCAAGGCTGCTCACCGAGGAATTTCCGTCCTCGTCGGTCACCGTCAAGGTCGCCGTATAGATGCCCGCATTGACATAATCGTACTGCGGGTCGGGAACATCCGAGCTGCCACCGTCGCCAAAATCCCAGAAATAGCTCGTTATGCCCACGTCGTCGGTAGAAGCGCTTCCGATGAAATCTACCATAAGGGGGATCTCCCCGCTAAGCGGACTTCCGGAGGATATGGATACTGGGGAACCCAGGGGCGGCTCAACGGTGATCTCCAACATGTCCGTTGCCGTCTGTCCCGACGAGTCCGTTACCGTCAGTACGGCATTATATGTTCCAGACGAAGTATACACATGTGAGAGCTGGACACCGCTACCGGTGTTGCCGTCGCCAAAATTCCATTCATAGGAAACTATACCGTTGTCGTCGGACGAGGAAGAGCCGTTGAAGTCCACGGTCAATGGTGAAGGCCCTTGCAGCATAGAGACCGTCGCTTGCGATAACGGGGGCAAATCCGTTTCCGCTTTGGACAGGTTCACGATACTAAGGTTATCGTAATAGACCGTTCCCGGGTTTTGCGAGGCATAGTTCGTGAACAGCCAGATATCAAGCGTGGTAAGGTTTGCCGGTACGACAAACGTGCCGCTATAGGTGCTCCATCCGCTACCGAAGGTATGCGAGAGCAATGCCGTGTTTACTTTATTATCTTGGTTTACTTCTATCCTAGGGATTCCCGTGCTCCCTTCGGCATCCAAGGAGACCGATAGCTCGTCGCCCGCATCGATGCCCAAGATATTCAAATTCAAAGAAGCCCTATAACCACTCCATGGTTCATTATAATCAAAGTTTCTTACCATTAAACTACAAGGTGAGCCATTATTTATAGTCGAAGTTCCCTCCACAATATCAGAGCCCCCAACCTTTAAACCAGAGGCTAACGTTATTGCTAAGTCATCATTTATCAGTTGGTTAGAACAACCATCTGTTTCATCAACTATAATTACTTGCAAATCAAAAACGGTAGCACAACCATTCGCTGTAGTCATCACAAATTGCCCTTGATTAGAAATATCAATTAAACCGTCATTTCTTTTTGGATTGCTCCCTTGAAATACTCCGGTATCTATTTTATAAACATAGCTTTCACTACCTCCAGAATTGAATGTAGGTCCGTTTTCTTGAGGAGTAGTAATATAATATTGATTGCTTGGAGTTTGAGCCCTAAGGTAAATATCCACACCTTCTTCTATACTTAATGCATTTCCTGTTTGCCA
Source organism: Maribacter huludaoensis (assembly GCF_029350945.1). Classification (GTDB taxonomy): domain Bacteria; phylum Bacteroidota; class Bacteroidia; order Flavobacteriales; family Flavobacteriaceae; genus Maribacter; species Maribacter huludaoensis. The sequence continues at coordinate 107,435 of NZ_JARKMS010000005.1, forward strand.
ATGACCATTGATGCCTATACGATATTGAGCAATAATATCTTCAGTAGTACAGATTACAACATCTGGATTACCCGTATTGATACCCTGTTGATAATATTCATTTATTTCAGATTCACCTAACACTTTATTGAAGACTTTAAGCTCATCAATTTTACCGTTTATTTCATCTGTTATACCACTTCCATTAGCATAGCCTGGCAATTCAGCAGCAATTCTCCTATCATAAAAACCAGAAGATGTAAAATGCGATTGTAAGCTTCCATCATCTTTAAAAGGAATGGTACCACTTAATTCTTTCCATGCAATCAATTTACCATTCGCATAAAGTTTGGCGGTGTTACCATCATAGGTTGCCGCCATATGTACCCAAGTATCCATTGGAGCACGCCCAGCATAAAGGTCTACCGGTCCGTTATTGGTTACAAAGGCCCATTTATACAATGTGTTATGGAAGCCAAAAAATAAGGTACTTACATAATCATGGCTAAAAAGACCTACGTTTGCTACTTTTCCAGTTTCGGGTATAGTACTACCGGCAGAATTTCTATAAGCCCAAGCCATAACCGTTATTTGTTCATCCAATGTTTGTAAAGATGCTGAACTAGGAATATCGATCAACGCATTACTGCTGTGTTCAAGACCATTGAATTCAATAGCGCCACCAATAATGCCAGATGTCCAACTGTAATTTCCAGCATTAGCTACTGGGCTTCCTTGATCATCGTATTCAACAATAGATGCATCGTTACTATATATACTACTATCCAATGCATTGCTTCCACTTACATCCTCAAACTGCATATCAACAATTAAATTTTCATTGGCTATTTCCAATGAAAGGGCGGAACCAATTTTAATAGTAGCGGCTTTGCTTGGTACACCATCATTGTCTAGACCAAATAGCATGTAGTATCCTGGAGGTAAAAGCTCTCTGTTCGGAATAGTTATATTGTAAGTACCATTTCCCGTAAAACTAACCGGAATTCTTCTTTGCTCGTTATTTGTTGAATGGGTAGCAGCAGAAAACCGAACAAGACTAAACTCAGTGATTCCTGTACTAGCCGTAACCGTAATGCTTGAATTATAACCTGAACTTTCCGGAGCATCAGAAATGATAGGTCTAACAGCTAAATCGCCTGAAGAATCAAATAAATAAGGAGGGCTATAAATCTCGGCACTAAAATGGTTGTTACATCCATTTAGGAGATTATCACAAAGACCGCCACCACCAACAAAAACGCGACCGTCCGTCATTAAAATGGCAACGCTATGATAGGTTCTGGCCTCCTGCATCTCCGCAACGGTTTCCCAAATACCCGACCCCCCGTTTAAAGACGGTGTATAGAGTTCCGCTACATGACGAGCGCCCACATCTGTGAATACCGCTCCCCTATCAAGACCACCGGTAACTAAAACTTGACCATTGGGCAAAACCGTACTATTATGCATTGTTCTACTTTCAGACAAATGGCCTGCACTAATAACCGTTGGTGATTGAGGATAAGGTACATCTATATCTATAACATATGAATTATTTTTTGCTGGCGTAGTACTATTGTAACTCTCACCATAAGAAGTGGCACCACCAACTTTTAAAATTTTACCAATGTCGAACATTACGGTAGTCCCTTTCATTGAATATGTATCATTTGCCCTAAATCCTGCAGAAGTTATAGAGCCGCCCGGCACATCTAAATCTATCCAATGCATTTCTTCACTAGGACCTGCATGAAATAATTTTCCATTAGGTGCCGGCCATAGCCAAACATGATTATCTACCCTATACAAAGGGTTTGTTTGGCTTTCCAAATTAAGATCATTAGAATTATAGATACTTTCACCAGTGATGCCAGGAAGATTGATCCATCCAGATTCAGGAGACCATAGTTCAGCTGCTTTGCCACCATTATTACCGGCACCATTACTCCAAGAACCGCCAACGGTAAATACCGCTCCATTAGAAAGTGTAACATTACCTTGATAACCACGTGGAATGTTCATGTCGGCGGCACGTGTCCAAAGATTGGTTTTAGGATCGTAAATACTGGTACGTTCGCTCGTAGTACCACCGGCAGATAGTATACGTCCATCCGCTAGATTATTAATACCAGGACAAAACATATCATGATCCGTATCTGTCAAGGTCATACCTAAAGCACTTCCTAATCCATTGTTACCACTAGGATCAAATAGTTCTGTATACGTATAGCCATCACCTATTTCATCAAAGGTATTAGGAAACTGGGAAGACCATGTTAACAATCTACCATCAGGAAGATTTGCCACAGCAACAGGAACAATTTCAAATGGAATTGGGTTGCCCCATTCACCAACTTCGTTTAAGGCTTGTGAAAAACAAGAGGAAATATAAAATAAGAAGATAAAACTAATTGAAAAACGCCCCCAATTTGAATGATATTTACACATATTGCTCTTTTATAATCGGGGAATTACAAAAGAAAGCATAGTATTTAATTATTGTATTTTTTTATTATAAAATATCGATGAACTACACTATTACACGATGAACAAAAAAAATCCCCGCAGAAGAACTGCGAGGATGTATAAATTATTCTAATTGAGTTTACTAAAAGTGTTGACTAAGTTTTAAGTAATTAAAACTTCCACCATTTTTTAACCGATTTTCCATAGCCATAACCATATTTACCACCATAACCAAGGTTAGATTCTTTTACATCATTGACAACAAATGCCAGTCCTTTTAACTTACCTTGATCCCATAGGTTGATCGGATACTCCAATACTTTTGTTTCAGTAACCCCAGCTCTAGTTACATATATAATATGATCAGCTAAATCTGTTATCAACATAGTATCGGTAACTACCATTATTGGTGCCGTATCCACAATAACATAATCATACATTTCAGATACTTCGGATAATAATGTTTCCATTCTATCACCCATTAATAACTCGGCAGGGTTTGGTGGTATTTTACCTGAATAAATAACATCAAAAGTAGTTGAATGCACTAACATGGAGTTAATGATATCTTTAGTTTGAATTTTAGGATCATGAAGATACTCAGATAAACCTATATCAACATTACCCCTTGAACGTCCACCTATTTTATCTACATCTTTCTGTGCGAAATATGTATATAATTTAGGGTTTCTAACATCACCACCTATTAAAAGCACTTTTTTATTTGTATTCGCAAATATCATAGATAAGTTAGAAGAGATAAATGTTTTACCTTCTCCAGGCACACTAGAGGTCACAAAAATAACATTGTTCTTTTTGTCACTTTTAGACTTTATTAAATAATCTAAGTTTGTTCTTAATATTCTTAGAGACTCGCTTAGTACTGAACGATCATCAGTCTTAATTAACATTTCTTCTTTACGCCCCATCTTAGGAAGTTCAGCCAAAATAGGAACTTCATTGATTAGTTTTTCCAATGATATCTTGTTATGGATCTTGTTATCCATCAATTGGTTGGCATATATTACAGAAAAAGGCAATAATAAACCTACAAACAAAAATGCTAAATACACTTTAGGCCGCTGTGGAGAAACTGGCGCATCGCCCACCTGATAGGCGTAATCGATAACCTTTGATTTTGGCGAACTAGATGCAAAAGTAACTTGAGACTCCTCTCTTTTTTGTAATAAATATAAATAAAGAGATTCTGTAGTCTGTTGCTGTCTTGTAATATCCCTAAACTCTCTTTCATTTTTAGGAGCTGAATATATTTTAGAGTTAATTCTAGACATCTGGCTCGACAAACTATTTACTTGAAGACCCAGATTACGTTCCATACCGTTTAAACTAGATTTCATACTTTGTTTTAATCCATCCAGTTGTTGGTCCAAATTCACAATCATAGGATTTTGTTCATCGGCACTCTTAAGTAATCTGTTTCTTTCTAAAACCAATTCATTATACTTTGCCGTAGTATTTGCAATAGTTGGATCGGAAAGACCAACATTTGAAGGCAATACCTCATAGCCGGTTTCAGAATTAACATATTCTTTCATACCACTGGCAATATTCAATTGCGTTTTGGCATTTTCCAATTCTTGTCTATTGGCCGCCCCAACGTTTAAAGCTATGTTTGCCTCACCTTGTATATCGGTTACACCTTTAGACGTTTTAAAATCTTGTGCAGTTTGATCAACAGTAGTTAAGTTGGAAGAAATTTCCTTAATTCTTTCATTGATAAAAGTAGAGGTTTTATCCGCTATTGCCTTTTTATCAATTATGGCATTGTTGTTATAAGTAGCAATTAAATTGTTCAATATATCTTTTGCTTTTTCTTGATTTGCATCTTCAAGTGATATATTAAGAATATTTGAAAATTCTGTAGCCGGACTCATCACAATCTTATCTTGATAAGACTCTGCAACCATATATAAAGGACTAACCGAAACTCTTATCTGGCTATCTTTATAATTATTGAAATAAGGTAAATTAGGCGTAATTACAATATCCCCAATCTCCGTTGGAATATTTTTTCCATAAGAGTAAATTTTAGAAGGTGTATCTCTATCCAAGCTAAAACCGAATGTTGTTGAATTTGAGATTTCTACAAAAAACTCTAATTTAGAGTTATTTACAATAGAATCATTTTCTAAAAAATTAACCTTAAATGGCTTATTCGAGTATATTTCCCTACTCTTTACATTACCCAACTCGGTTAGAACAACATTCAAATCTAAATTATCTACAACTTCGACCAAATTTGAACGAGACCCTAAAATCTCCAATTCATCTTCAACATTATTTTGACCTTTACCTAAAAAGTCCAAATCTGAAAATACCGATAATTCTGACGAAGCAGATTTATCCTCAAGAATTTGAATTTTTGCAGCTGCCTTGTATTTAGGTGTAGCATAACGTAAATACAAAACCCCAAGCATTAAAAAGAAAATGGCCGATAATAAAAACCATTTCCAATGTTTAGAATATCCTTTAATCAGGTCTGACAGATCAGAACTATCTCCTAGAGAAATTCTTTTATTTTTTTCCATAAAATTAAATAGTAATATTATTGCCTAGTTAGTATCAAGACTGTAGATGTAATCAGTACAGATGCTATAGACACCCAAATTGATGCACGATTATCCAATGCAGAAGAAGTAATTGCAGATTTATTTGGTTCAACGTAAACAATATCATTTTGGGTCAAGTAATAAACCGGTGAGTTCAAAGATTCTTTTTGTGTCAAATCTATTCTGGTATAAACCTTTGTCCCGTTAAAATCTCTTATTACCATAACGTTTTGGCGTATACCCTTAATTGTCAAATCTCCTGCCAATCCAATAGCTTCCAATACAGTAATCTGTTCTCCATTAACAGGATATGTACCAGGTCTGGCCACCTCTCCTAAAACAGATATGGTAAAGTTTTTTAATCTAATATTGATAATAGGATCCTTTAAATAATTACTTAATTTTTCAGTTAATAATTGTTTTGTTTCTTCAGGAGAAAGACCCACAATTTTTATAGCTCCAAGTACAGGAAAATCAATATCTCCATTTTTATCAATAATATAATCTAATTGCTCCGGACGAAAACCACCTTCTTCAGCACCCTTAAATAAATTAAACGGCATACTGGCTTGTGGATCTAAAGTAGAAACATTTATACTGATCACATCATCTATCTTAAACTTATTGGTGTGTGAATTATCTGAAACTATCGTCTCATAATCACCGGCATTTTGAAAATAAACGACATCTTTTTTAGATGCACAAGAAACTAAAAGTAAAGAACTAATGATAAATAAACTGCAAAGCTTAACTACTGATTTTCTGATCATGTCTAGATTGTATAATAAAAAGGTTGATTAACTATTTAAGATTTAACGATTTTTAATGCTGGCGCCGTTTCTTCATTAGTTTTGTTCGCATCATCATGCTTACATAATTCTGAATTATTTGACACGAACTCTGGTACTATCTTCTTCATCAGAACCACTGGATCTCCTGCAAAGAACATATTGGTAATACATAATTCATCAATTCTAGTTCTAATTAATGGATAATCCAAAGCTCTTACCTTACTAATTTTTATTTTTTTATGATATGTTGGCATCGTACTTTCTCCATTGGCCAAAAGTTCTTCATATAATTTTTCGCCCGGTCTTAATCCAGTAATCTTAATATCAATATCTTCAGGGTAGTTCAGCCCAGATAATTTGATCATATTTTTGGCTAAATCAAAAATCTTAACAGATTCTCCCATATCAAAGATAAAAATCTCTCCTCCCTGCCCCATTGAACCAGCTTCTAGAACTAATTGTGAAGCCTCTGGTATGGTCATAAAGTATCTTGTAACATCTTTATGTGTAAGCGTAATTGGACCACCCTTTTCAATTTGTTTTCTAAATAATGGAATTACAGATCCGTTAGACCCTAGAACATTACCGAATCTAGTGGTAATAAATTTTGTTTTGCCTTCTTGTTGCATACAGCTAATATACATTTCGGCAATTCTCTTACTAGCTCCCATTACATTAGTTGGGTTCACCGCCTTATCCGTAGATACAAAAACGAATTTCTCCACTCCATGCATGATAGACAGGTCAGAAATATTTTTTGTTCCGGCAATATTTATTTTTATAGCCTCATAAGAATTGTATTCCATCAACGGCACATGCTTATATGCTGCGGCATGAAATACCATATTCGGTTTATGTTCTTCAAAAATTGAATTCAATCTATTTTTATCCCTAACATCGCCTACAATAGGAATAAAATTATGAAAGCCATTTTGTTTTAGCTCCTGTTGCAAATCATAAAGCGCAGATTCCGCTTGATCAATTACAATTAACGACTTATAATCGTAGGTACAAATTTGTCTAACAAGCTCGCTACCAATTGATCCTGCGCCACCCGTAACCAAAACGGTTTTGTCTTTAAGTTCATTGGCTATTTTACTGTTATCTATATTGATCTGTGCCCTATCCAGAAGATCTTCAATTTGCACTTGCTTAATTTGTGATACTTTAAGCTCTCCATTTATCCAATCTTCAACAGGTGGAACTATTTTAACCTTAACGGGATAATCAACCAATCTCTCTACCAAAATCCTTAATTTCTTTTGTGAGATTCCTTTATTGATGGAAAAAATGATTTCACTGATGTTATTTTTTAATATGAATTCCTCCGTTAGAATTCTTCTACTAAAAACGTCAATTCCGTTTATCTGCTTACCAACTTTTTTATTATCATTATCAATGTAACCTAAAACTCTAACTTTGTTTACCGTATTTTGGGTCAAAGCATTGTGTGTTAAGATACCAGACTCCCCTGCACCATAAATAATCACATTCTTGTGAGATTTTATGTCCTTGGTCAATACGGCATTGTACATAGACTTAAATGCAAAACGTGAAGCAGTTAAACCTATAAAAGAAAGTAAACTATATATAATTATAATGGAAAGAGGTATGGTGAAGTTTTCAAAAATATTTAGTTCCTTATTGATTAACACCATGGTTATCAACAAAATACTTGACAAACAAACGGCATTAAATATATTATAGACATCACGTACACCGGTATGTCTTATTACACCTTTGTAGGAACCAATGATTAAAAATGAAATTGCCGTAATCAAACAAACTACCGGTAATTGAATCAATAATTGATTAACGTCAAAGTTGAATGTCAAATTAAATCTTATACAATAAGATAATATAAAACAAATACCGATCATTAAAATGTCAATAGCAAGAACTATCCATTTAGATGCAAATCGATTTATATTATTAGATAAGTTAAAGTAGGTCATTATGTTGTTTTTTATTGGACTTGTGGAATACGAATATAAAATGGGATTATTTCAAAATAAAAAAAACCTATTTAAATTCGTTTAATTCGCATTTATCATCGTCTAACAGATTATTAGGTTAGAAAATAACATGATACTACCATTAATAACTTTGCTTTAATTACTGACAATCAGGCAAATTTACTAAATCCATTCTATAAACGAATATTCTCCAACTATATTTCATCAAAGTGACAAGTAAGTTTTTTCTACTTAAGAGGACTAAAAAAGACTGACGTACTTAATCGACAATTTGATGGATTTCAGCGTTTTGTTCGTTCAATTCGTATATACAAAAGTATCTTTGTTATAACAAAAGTGTCCCCGGAATGTAACTATATTAGATTCTACCAAAAAAATGAAGCGCATACAATTTTACAATTTATATATATTAATATTTGTTTTGTGTTGTAGCTCAACAATGCAATCACAAACACGAGGAGAAGTTGGTGAATGGGGAGACCCTATTCCATTTGGGATTGTACCTGTTGCCGTGGCAAACCTACCTGACGGAAGATTAATAACCTGGTCATCTCAATTCCGCAATACTTTTATTGAGATTGGTGATGGTATGACGTATACGGAGCTTTTTGACCCTAATGCTAATGGCGGACTTGGTCAAGCTCTTGGTGAAAAGGTAACACAAACAGATCATGACATGTTCTGTCCTGGAATAAACAACCTTGCCGATGGCCGTATTTTATCGGCAGGTGGTACTACTAGTGAACGCACAAGTATTTATGACCCGTTAACAGGTGTTTGGTCCCGTGCTGCGGACATGAATATTCCGCGAGGCTATCAGGGCAATACTACACTATCAAATGGCGCTGTTTTTACAGTTGGTGGTTCTTGGAGCGGAGGAGCTGGTAACAATGGAGGTAAAGCAGCGGAATTATGGACACCGGAATCAGGGTGGATAAATCTTCCTAATATTACAGGTGAGGATATCTATACTGCCAATGACCTTAGTCTTGAAACCCAGACAAACCCTTTATACAGGGTAGACAACCACGTTTGGCTATGGCCTGCACCTAATGGCAAACTATTTCATGCGGGTCCTAGCGAAGAGATGCATTGGATAGACCCAGATGTATCAGGCGGTGATATTACGTCAGCCGGATTTAGGGCGGATGATACTTACTCCATGAAAGGCACAACAGTAATGTTCGATATTGGAAAAATCTTAAAAGTTGGTGGTGCCACTTCTTATGGAGAAAGTTCTACTACAACCACACCTGCTAAAAACAATTCATTTGTTATCGATATAGATGTTCCTTACGGGAGCCAAGCTCAAGTAACCAGTGCAGGCACCTTAGCGGAAAGCCGCACAATGCACAATAGCACGGTTCTTCCAAATGGTCAAGTTTTGGTTACGGGCGGCCTTGATAAAGGTGCCGTTTTTACAGATGTAGGTGCTCGTTACGCCGCTGAAATCTATACGCCTGGGCAAGGTAACGACCCTGGAACATGGGAGACCGTAGCTGAAATGGCGGAAGCTAGAACGTATCATAGCGTTGCTATATTAATGACCGATGGTCGTGTATTTGTAGGTGGTGGAGGCCTATGTGATGGTACTTTAGGCTGTGAGGACCATACTAATGCTGAAATTTATAGTCCGCCTTATTTATTTGACACCAATGGAGACCTAGCTACAAGACCATCTATTACTAGTATAACTGGATATTCTTTAGGAAACGGACCTTATAATAATAATCCATTAGTGGATTATGGCGACCCTCTTCGAGTAACTACAAATACTGCAGTTTCCTCATTTAGTTTGGTAAGATTCTCCGCAGCTACCCATTCAACAAATAATGAACAAAGAAGAATTCCTTTAGCTACAACTCCCGGCACTGATCATAATTTGACCATTCCGGACAGAAATCTTTTACCCCCAGGATATTATATGCTCTTTGCACTAGATGCAAATGGCACACCCAGTATTTCAAGAACATTAAGAATAGGTACTGCCGAGCCATTACAAATAACAAATACGAATTTGGTGGTAGACATGAAGTTCGATGAAAATAGTGGTTCCACAGCAACAGACGCAAGTTCTTACAATAACAACGCTAACATTGTTGAGCATGATGATAATGGAAATATTATAACAAATGGCGGTAATTACAATTGGACAACAGGAATTATAGATGGTGCTATAGAATTTAATGGGCTTGAGCATAGTAGCAATGCTCTCATAGATATCCCTAGCTCCCCTTCTTTACAAACCTTGGACGACCAAATAACCGTAATGGCATGGGCGTATAGAAATTCTGCGGGAAGTACAATACCTGATACCGGAAAGGTTGCTAACGTTGGACTGTTCAGTCACGATTATGTAAGTACCCTATTTTTTGGCTTTCATAATACCATGTACAAATGGGCATTTGTAACCAATAACGGTCCAGTAGATCTTTATGCCGGTCGTGCCCCTATGGACACTTGGGTACATATGGCAGCTACCTATGATGGAAGAACTGCAAAACTCTATGCTAATGGCAAATTAATTTCTTGGAAAGAACTTAGCGGTACAATTCCTTTTAAAGATGATGGTAGCCTTCAGTCACACTTTACATCTTCAGGTTTTTACGATGAAAGATCAGCTGCAAATTTACCCAGTTATGCAAACGGCAGTGGCATAACTGATGAAATTAACGGTAAAATAGATGAGCTCAAAGTATTTAACAAAGTGCTTGGAGAGACTGAAATCTACGAATACTATCAACAAGGCATAAATACAGGTAACCCAAATGTAGTCGAATGTGAAGAAGGTGACATTATAGCACAATACCGAATTGGCACTGGGGGCACTTGGTTAACAGTTACACCTGGCGAGTCATTAATTGTTCAAGAAGGTGGTGACATTTATTTAAGAGCGGAAACAGCAGGTAATCAATATTATATTACTACTCCACAAGAAAATGGTCCTACTTTTGACTCAGGCGGGAGTGCCACATATGAATATCAAATTGACACTGATGTCTATCAAGGAACTAACCCAGAAAGAAATAATGGACTTATAGATATAGCTAATCAAGGTCAATTTGTAATGACAACTGCAAATGGATGCACAGCCGTTTTTGATTTGAAAGTCACTATTATCGACGAAACAGACGGTTGTCCCAATCAATTAATAAACGAAGACGGTGGAATAACATTACCAAAAGGAACCTCCAACGATTTAGAAATTGCTGTTGGAAATGCAGAAAACACCAACGGATCGGACTGCTCACTTAGACTTGTTAACGTTGACAATGACTCTCCTTATGTAAAACACAATATTAGTCTTGACTTAAATACTTTAGGCATAGTTGCAGGCAATGAAATACTTGTTTCCCTTGATGCCGATGGTACAGAAGGTATTCCTAGAATTGAAGTAAATCAAAACAACCAAGTAAATACTGCTCTTATCGACCATACATTTGGTTCGGGGTGGACAAACTTCGAAGATACGTTTATAGTCCCAAGTGGAATTACTACACTTAATATATGGCTGTACACAAATTACGGTTCAAATAACCCTGGAACTGTATATTATGATAATCTTTCTGTAATCAATTTATCACAAAATGGGGGAAATACTCCACCAGTTGCAGCCATAACTGCTGTACCGACTAACGGTAGTGCTCCATTAGAAGTTAATTTTAATGGTTCCAATTCCACTGATGATTCGGGTATAGCATCATACAGTTGGGACTTTGGAGATGGTACAACTGCCACAGGTGTAAATGTTGACAAAACTTTTATCTATTCTGGAACATACAATGTAGTTTTGACTATCACCGCTAATGACGGCGGTACGGATACCGAAGCAATTGAAATCATTTCTAGTGGTGCACCTATTGCTAATATAGTTGCGACACCTCAAACAGGAGATACACCATTAGATGTATCATTCAACGCATCTGGTTCCTCTGGAGACAATGCTATCGTCTCTTATGCCTGGGATTATGGAGATGGAACAATGGGTTCTGGAATAACTTCGACCCATACTTATACCTTGGTTGGTAATTTTACTGCAAAACTAACTATAACAGATTCGGCTGGTTTAAAGGACACGGAAAACATTTTAATAACGGTAGAAGCACCATTGAACAATGCACCAACTGCTGTTGCTAATGCAACGCCACTAAATGGCGAAGCACCGTTAGAAGTGAATTTCGATGGTTCTGGATCCACCGACGATAATGGAATTTTTTCTTATTCATGGAATTTTGGCGACGGCACCGCAATTGAAACTGATGCGGTAATATCACACACCTATACTAATGAAGGTACTTATGAAGCTATCTTAACAGTTACCGATGCCGAAGGATTAATAGATACAGAAACAATAGAAATTATAGTTTCACCAAGTACTGTAACCAACTCAGCTCCTTTAGCTGCAGCAACAGCAAGCCCTATGACGGGTACCGCGCCACTATTAGTTGAATTTGATGCTTCAGGCTCAACTGACGATGTTGCGATAGCCTCATACTCTTGGGATTTTGGCGATGGTACTACCGGAACAGGTATAAATCCTTCCCACACCTATACCGCTGTAAATACCTTTACTGCCACATTAACTGTAGTTGACTCGGAAGGGCTTTCGGATTCTGCCACCATTGAAATAAACGTAACGCAACCTGTATCGGGAAACACACCTCCTATAGCCATGATGACGGCTACAACTATGAACGGAGAAGCTCCATTATTGGTTGAATTCGATGCATCTGGATCTTCTGACGATGATGAGATAGCTTCATATTCTTGGGATTTTGGTGACGGAACAACGGGGTCGGGTATAAATCCTTCACACACGTACACCTCCATAAATACATTTACCGCTACATTGACAGTAATTGATTCGGAAGGACTTTCGGATGCTACCACTATCGATATTATCGTAACACAACCCTCATCGGGCAACATGCCTCCTATTGCCATGACAACTGCTACTCCTATGAACGGAGAAGCTCCTTTGTTGGTTGAATTCGATGCCTCGGGGTCTTCTGACGATGATGCCATTGCCTCATATTCTTGGGATTTTGGTGATGGTACAACGGGTACGGGAATAAATCCTTCACATACCTATACCTCCGCAAATACCTTTATAGCTACATTAACAGTAGTAGATTCGGAAGGACTTACGGATACTGCCACCATAGATATCACGGTAACGCAAATCTCCTCAGGTAACAACCCTCCTGTTGCTATGATTACGGCTACGCCCTTGAACGGAGAAGCTCCATTATTAGTTGAATTTGATGCTTCAGCTTCCTCTGATGATAATGAAATCAGTTCATATTCTTGGAATTTTGGTGACGGATCTTCAGTAGGCACAGGAATACAAACGTCACATACTTTTGAAACAGTTGGTGTTTACAATGTTGTCTTAACGGTAATTGATACTGAAGGCCTTACAGATACTGTTGACCTTGAAATTGTTGTCACTAACGGTCAACCTACCAATATAGCACCAACAGCATTGGCAACTGCCAACCCATTAAATGGAGAGACACCTTTAACGGTAACTTTTGATGCATCTGGATCGTCCGATGATAACGCAATCACCTCGTACGTATGGAATTATAGTGATGGTACAACTGGCAATGGAAAAACCACTACTCATACCTTTAGCACACCAGGCATCTATGAAGTAATTTTGACAGTTACAGATGAAGAAGGGCTAACGGCCACAACCAATCTTACAATTACTGTTACAGCACCAAATACAACCCTAAACAATGTAGATTTAAAGGATATTAAAGTATACCCTAATCCTGTAGGCAATGAAAATTTAAATATCAACCTATCAGATTTTATGAACGAATCTATAGCTTTAGGTTTTTATGATTCTTATGGTAAGTTAGTATTTCAAAATATTGTGAATGAAGATCACCCTGAAGAGATTGCAATTGACGTTTCCTTCTTATCTGACGGTTTATATTTAATTGAAATAACAAGGGTAGAAACAAATGAATTCACCTACAAAAAGATTATAAAAGGCAACTAAATCATTTAACTTCTTTTAACAATGCCGTAATAAAGCGTTTTATTACGGCAATAGTTACATTTGTATATCTAAAATTTAAAAATTTTGAAAATACTTGTAACTGGTGCTGCGGGCTTTATTGGCTTCCACTTATCGCTTTCTTTGCTTAAATCTGGGCACCAAGTAACTGGCTTGGACAACATTAATAATTATTACGATGTTGCCTTAAAATATGCAAGGTTAACGGAACTAGGCATTACACAAGACAATATTAAAGACGACAAGAAATATATTCAAAGTTCGGCTTACCAAAACTTCAAGTTTATTAAATGTAGTTTGGAAGATGCGCCTACGATAAACGATGTATTTCAAGAAACTAAATTTGATATTGTTTGCAATCTAGCTGCTCAAGCTGGTGTACGCTATAGTTTAGAACATCCTGATAAATATATAAATAGCAATATTGTAGGTTTTTTTAATATTTTAGAAGGTTGCAAAACAACTAAAGTTCCTCATTTAATATATGCAAGTAGTTCAAGTGTATATGGTAATAGCACTACTACCCCTTTTAAAACATCAGATTTTACTGATAGTCCCGTAAGTTTATACGCCGCTACAAAGAAAAGCAATGAACTAATGGCACACACCTATAGTCATTTATATGACTTTAAGACAACCGGATTGAGGTTTTTTACCGTATATGGACCGTGGGGTAGACCGGACATGGCCTACTTTAAATTTACGAAAGCTATTTTAAAAAATGAAAGTATCCCAGTATTCAACAATGGGCAGCTTGAAAGGGATTTTACTTATATAGATGATATCATTGGTGGAATCAATAAAATAGTAGAAAAAGGTTTTATAAGCAATTCAGAAAACAGCAATAATGCCATATACAATATTGGAAATGGCAAACCGGTTAAACTGATGGATTTTATTGCTATTCTAGAAAAGGAATTGAATAAAAAAGCAACTTATAACATGTTACCCATGCAAGATGGTGATGTTTATAAAACCTGGACGGATATTGAGGAGTTAAAAGAAAATTATAATTACCTACCTGCAATAGATATTGAATTTGGCATTCATCAATTTGCAAAGTGGTATACGAGTTTCTATAAATCCTGATAACGTTCTATAAATTTAAAGTTCCCCAGTTTTAATTATAAAGTAAGAAAGAAACAAAGAACAGAACATTTATATAAAACTAAGGAATGAAAATAGGAATTATAGGATTAGGATATGTAGGACTTCCATTGGCTGCCCTATTTGCAAAAAAGTACAGAGTTGTAGGTTATGATATAAGTCAAAAAAGAGTTGATGAAATAAGATCAGGAAAGGATACTACTCTTGAACTTTCAGATTTAGATCTTGAAGAAGTTTTAACAACGGATTTAAACCAAAAAGAGAAGGGGTTAATCTGCACAACCTCAATTAATGACCTGGCTGATTGCACTTATTATATTATTACGGTACCTACCCCGGTTGACGACACAAAAAGACCTGTTTTTACGCCATTGATCAAAGCCAGTGAAGCGGTAGGTAAAATTATAAAAAAGGGAGATATAGTCATCTATGAATCAACGGTATACCCAGGTGCCACGGAAGAAGTATGTATTCCTGTAATAGAGCAAACAAGTAATATGGTCTTTAACAAGGACTTTTATGCAGGTTATTCTCCCGAACGCATAAATCCGGGAGATAAAAAGCATACGGTAGAGAAGATTTTAAAAGTAACGTCAGGCTCTACTCCGGAAATCGGTAAAAAGGTAGATGAGTTATATAAATCTGTAATAACGGCGGGTACTCACCTTGCTCCTACCATTAAAGTTGCGGAAGCTTCCAAGGTCATTGAGAATACCCAAAGGGATATTAATATCGCTTTCATGAATGAATTGGCCAAAATTTTTGGCCTGTTGGATATTGATACAAATGATGTTTTAGCGGCAGCAGGTACGAAATGGAATTTTTTACCGTTTAAACCAGGTCTAGTTGGTGGTCACTGTATAGGTGTGGACCCTTATTATTTAGCTCAGAAAGCGCAAGAAAACGGGTACAACCCAGATTTGATCTTGGCCGGCAGAAGAATTAACGATGGTATGGGCGAGTATGTTAGTCTGCAAATCATTAAGCTAATGCTAAAGCACGACTTACAGGTCAAAGATGCTAAAGTTTTAATACTAGGGGTAACGTTTAAAGAAGATTGTCCGGATATCAGAAACACAAAGGTTATTGATATGGTAAAAAATTTGAACGATTATAGGGTAAACACCACCATATATGACCCTTGGGCAGACCCAGAAGAAGTAGAACATGAATACGGATTAATTACAACACAGCAAAGGCCTACGGATACATATGATGTCATTGTATTGGCCGTAGCTCATGATAAGTTTTTAAAAGAGGACTTATCTAGCTTTAAAAAGGAGAGCACATTGGTTTATGATATAAAAGGCAAACTAGCAAGTGGTTACACAGCACGATTATAAACCCATAAAACGATATATTTTTCAATATTAAATATATAGATATTAACTTTATCGCCAGTAAATAAAATTACCAAATGAATTTAACAGTAATAGGAACAGGATATGTAGGTCTAGTTAGCGGAACGTGTTTTGCTGAAATGGGAAACACGGTTACCTGCGTAGATATAGACGAAAAAAAGATCACGAACCTAGAGAAAGGTATTATACCTATATATGAGCCAGGTCTTACGCAAATGGTATTGAGAAATTTTGAAAACAAAACACTACATTTTAGCACAGACCTAGCCAAAACACTTAAAAAATGTGATATAGCATTTATTGCCGTTGGTACGCCAATGGGTGAAGATGGTGCGGCAGATTTACAATATGTATTACAAGTTGCTTCAGACATAGGTGACCACATGCAGCAAAGGCTGATCATTGTGGATAAATCTACGGTACCTGTGGGTACAGCGGACAAAGTAAAAGCTAAAATTCAAGAACGTTTGGCCTTACGCGGAGTAGACATTCCTTTTGAAGTGGTATCTAACCCGGAATTCTTAAAAGAAGGTGATGCCATAAATGACTTTATGAAGCCGGACAGGGTGGTGATCGGTGTAGAAACACCCGAAGCTGAAGAACAAATGAGAACCTTATATGCTCCGTTCTTTAGAACACAGAATAGAATGATTTCTATGGATGTTCGTTCTGCAGAAATGACCAAATATGTGGCCAATGCCATGCTGGCCACTAAAATTTCATTCATGAACGAGGTTGCCAACATATGTGAATTGGTAGGTGCAGATGTAAACAAAGTTAGAGTTGGTATTGGATCGGACAGTAGAATAGGTTATAGTTTTATTTACCCTGGTAGTGGCTACGGTGGATCATGTTTTCCAAAAGACGTAAAGGCGTTAAAGCGTTCCGCACAGCAGCACGGCTATACACCTAGGCTAATTGATGCCGTTGAAAAAGTGAACAATGACCAAAAATTTGTTATAGCCAATAAAGTAGTCGGTCATTTTGGCGAAGACCTTACCGGAAAGACTTTTGCTATTTGGGGTCTTGCATTTAAACCGGAAACGGATGATATGCGAGAAGCTCCGGCTATTTATATCATAAAAGAATTGGTAAAAAGAGGTGCTACCGTAAATGCATATGACCCTAAGGCCATGCATGAAGCAAAGAGTTTCTACCTTAAAGATGTAGAAAATGTAACTTATTTTGACTCTAAATATGACACGTTGAAAGACGCGGACGCAATGTTACTACTAACGGAGTGGAAAGAATTTAGATCCCCAGATTTTGAAGAATTAAAAATAAGGTTGAACCAACCTATTATTTTTGACGGTAGAAATCAATATACAGCATTAAATATGCCCGAAAAAGGGTTTACATATTACCAAATTGGTAAGAAATAACAACTTTTTACATAAGAAGTAGTTGAAGGTCAAGAACGTTGTTCTTGACCTTTTTTGTTGATAATCAATTAAAAATTAATGATATAAATAGGCTCTTATCTAGTAATTTTGCGATTCAGCGATTAATGATTTTATTAGATAAAACGCTCACTATTTTTACTACGTATCTTTTTGTTTAACCCCATAGAATGATACTTTTTTTTCAAATTACTACTATGCTACACAGAACACTATATTTAGCCATTCTATTTTTTTCTTTCTCATTTATAGCCGTTGCGCAAGATGCTGACTTTGATGGCGTTTTAGATGGTGTTGACTTTTGCCCAAATACTGCAGATCCATCTAATGCTGATTCTGATGGTGATGGCGTTGGTGATGTATGTGATTTGGATGATGATAATGATGGTATATTGGACTTTTATGATTGTGAAATACCAATTCCCAATTATAGTTTCGAATCCCCTACATACTATTCATTTCCAGATGGATGGGATTACTCACCCACCTTATACACTTTAGGTCAAGGTATTGCTGGAACACACAATATAGAACCTACGACTAATTATCCTATAGCTCCAGAGCAAAATCAATTTCTATACATTAATTCAGATGGAACGGACCCAGTAGTATCTATAACCTTAAGTAACCATATAGGTATTTTTGCACCTGGAAGTTATATACTCACTTTAAATATTGGAGATGGTTTAAGTTCTACTAACCGATATAGAAATGACGGAATTTCCACTATAGAACTCGGCTACGGTAATGACCCAGCTTCATTTACTCCTATAAATTCACTAATTGAGGATGGAACAAATACATTAGATGGAACTTTTAATGAATTTTCTTTTACCACAGTATTAAATTTGGGTGACCCTGCAATCGGACAAGGAATTCTAATTCGAATTACACATGAAGCACAGCCAAATGCAGTAGCAGGAAATTATGATAATATTAGGTTAGTTAGAGATACAGATGGAGATGGAATTTCAGACTGTTTAGAAATTGATGCAGATAATGATGGATGTTTCGATGCTATAGAAGCAGGTCATTTAGCAAATGCTAGCGGAGAATTAAATAATTCTGGGTTAAATGCAGATGGAACAGTTATACCGTTAGGAACTGGCTATTCTGGAAATACCCAAGAGGTTATTGATGACAGTTTAAATAGTTGTGACCCAACTTACAATGATAATGATAGCGATGGTGTACTTAATAATCTTGATTTAGACGATGACAATGATGGTATTAGAGATGAATATGAATGTGAAATTCCAATAGAAAACCACAGTTTTGAAGCTGATTTACCTGGTTCTTCACCTCAAACAGGTTGGATTTTCAATTCTACTTCTGGAGCAGGTATTGAAGAGATTATTTCGCCTCCAAACGTAGATCCCAATTTTTTTACCGCACCAGATGGAAACCAATTAGCTTTTATCAATGGCACAGGTACAATCTTATTATCAGAGGTATATGCTTCATATGAGATTAGTAATTACATTCTATCAGTTTATATAGGTGATGGAATAAATGAGTCAAACCCATTTAGAAATGATGGTCAAAGCATTATAGAACTTGGGTATTTAGATGGAATAGGTAATTTCCAGACTATACCAGGAGGCAATAGAATAGTTGAAGGGTATGAAACCCCTCCTGGCATTTGGATGAATTTTGACCTTAATGTAAATATACCATTAGGAAGTCCCGCACTTGGAAACGGTATAGTGGTCAGAATTACTCATACAGAAAATGGTATTCTAAATCAAAGAGCAGGAAATTATGATAATATAAGAATAGTAAAGGATGCCGATAACGATGGAATATCAAATTGTTTTGACACTGACAGCGACAATGACGGTTGCCCTGATGTTGAAGAAGCCGGTCATGCTAATGGCGGCACTGATACTTTAGCCGGGGGTGCAGTCGATGCCGATGGTTTAATTACTGGTTACGCAACAGGTTATAGTGGTCCCACAAATGCCGTTTTCAACAACTTATTAGATACTTGTAACCCAATAGACACAGACAATGATGGATTGGCTAATGATGATGGATACACACAAAATCTACCAGCCAACAATGATGATTTCGATTTACTTGATAAGGATAATGATAATGATGGCATTACAGATATTGAAGAGGGTTGTAATTTAACAACAGTTGGATTAATGAGAGAGGCTTATGCTTTTGAAGTACCTTTAAACAATTTTATTTACGACCCTGGTGCTGGAAACGACACACCATCTAATCAAGGTAATCCACTCATGGGAACAAGAAGTCCAGATTTCTGGCTACCTAGTGATTTTTCTGTTGTAGGAACTTCATTAGTTCGAGTCCAAGATTATATAGACCCAGCAACTACATTACCTTATTCTCCAAATTATTATGCTGATGGATCTGGTATATCTGATGATCCAACAGCAGCATCAGGAGATGCAACTAGATATGACAATGATTCTTTTGTTTTCATTAACGGTACTGCTTCTATAACTCAGGATCGATTTGCTTATGATTTAAGCAATAGAGTACCTACTATTATTGAAGGTGGTTATATCGTAACAGTTTCTGTTGGAGATGGATTAGATATTGAAGACCGTTTTAGAAATGATGGAACAAGTTTATTAGAAGCTGGTTACGATGACGGTAGTGGCTTCACGGTATTAAGCTCAAGAACTGTAACACCTGATGAAACACCTAATGGCACATGGACAGATATTTCTTATAATGTTCCAATACCAGCTGGCTCCCCTGCCATAGGTGAATTATTGCTATTGAGAATAACACACACTATTAATGTAGCTAACAATCAAGAAGCGGGTAATTATGATAATATTCGAATTAATTTTGACTATGATAATGATGGTATCCCAGATTGCAACGACTCAGATTCAGACAACGACGGTTGTCCAGATGCTACCGAAGCAGGCTTTACAAATGACGACAATGATGATTTTGTTGGTAATGGTGTACCCGCAATAGATGGTGACGGATTAGTTTTAGGTACAGACGGTTATACCACCCCAGTTAGCCCAAATGTTAGAAGTTATTCAGAACCTGCAGTAATAGACACTGGGCTCACCAATCCCAACGAGGCTTGCGAAGGTAGTGATGCTGTATTTACGGTTATCGCCACTAGAGATGGTACAAATACAACTATAATATATGAATGGTATGAAAGTACCGACGGCGGTACAACATTTACTTTATTAGTTGAAGACGCTACTTATATAGGTACAACTACCACAGAACTTACTATTGCAGGGGTTACTACAGGTCTAGATGGTAATTTATATAGAGTTAGAGTAATGGGAGATGACAACCTGTGTTATGAAGAATCAATAGCCACATTAAATGTAACGGCCGGACCAACACCAATTACCCCTGTAGCCACTACAGCAAGCATTTGCGAAGGCGAAGATGCCGAGTTTACTATAACCGGTACTCCCGGAGATATCATAACATACTCATTGGATGGCGGAACTACGTCTGTTTCGGTAACTTTAGATGCCACAGGTATAGCAACAATAACCGAAACTACTACTACAGCAGATGTTACTATGGAAATTAGCAGTATAGAAAGCGGTACATGTACATTAAATTTGGTACCCGTAACCTCCGCTACGGTAACCGTCAACACCATCCCTACCCTAGACCCAGCTACTACCGCTACCTGTTCCGCAGATCTGGCCACCTATGATGTTGCTGTGGTAGTAAACGCCGGCAACATTACAAATACAAGTGAAGGAGTATTAACAGGTAATACCATTACAGGTATAACCGCAGGCAATGACATTACAATTACAGTAGATAACAATGGTTGTATTAGAGACCTGAACATAACCGCACCAGATTGTTCTTGCCCTGTAATTGACATCCCTGTAAACGCCAATAACCAATCTATATGTTTTGGTACCGCCACTCCTGATCTATCCGTAGATTTAGGAACCAATGGCGATGCCATAAATTGGTATGACGCTAGTACCGCAGGTACCCTATTAAATACTGGAACCACGTATACTACCGGGGAAACGGCAGTTGGCACGTATACATATTACGCAGAAGCTATTGAAACAGTTTCTGGCTGTACAAGTAACAGAATTCCGGTAACCTTAACTATTAATTCAATGCCAGTTGCAGATACAAGTACGGATATTAACCAATGTGTTCCTTACACCCTACCCGTTTTATCTGCAGATAACTTTTATTACACGGGACCTAACGGGTCAGGCACCAATCTTTTAGAAGGTTCTGATATTACCAGTACACAAACCATATATATTTATTCAGAATCTGGTACCACGCCAAACTGTTTTGACGAAAGTAGCTTTGAGGTAACTATCAATGAAACACCTGTATTAAATCTACTTTCAGCAACATGTAGTGCAGATTTAAACACCTATTCGGTAACATTTTCAAATAGTATTCCAACTGCAATATTAACAAGTAACGCAGGTACCGTAAGTGGTAATAGCGTTATCAACATTCCATCAAATACGCCATTTGTAACTATCACGGCAAACAATAATGGATGTTCGCCTACTTTAACAGTACAAGCACCAGATTGTTCGTGTCCTATCATAGATGACGCCACAAATCCAATAAATGTAAATACATGCGAAGGTTCTCCTAGTGCGGAATTACAAGTTTCTTTAGGTACCAATGGAGATACTATTAATTGGTACACCACTGCTACAGGGGGTACCAGTATAGCAAATGGACTTTCCTTTACCCCTACAGATACGGCAATTGGCACATATACATATTATGCCGAAGCAAGTGAAGCCGTAAACGGCTGTATAAGTTCAAATAGAATTCCGGTAACGCTGACCATAGAACCGATACCGGTGGCAGACACTTTAAATGATGTTGAAGGCTGTGAATTTTTTGTCTTGCCGAATTTAAGCAACAATAATAATTATTACACAGGTGCAAATGGCACAGGTCAACTTCTTACAGTAGGTAGCCAAGTAAGTCAAGATCAAACGATATACATTTTCGCACAATCTCCTAACAATCAAGACTGTTCTTCTGAATCGCAATTTGAAGTCACAATTTTAGAAGAACCAATTATTGATTTGCCGTACGAAGTGTCTATTTGTAGCAACACTAATGGTATTGCCGCTTCTGTACCTATTGGTGTTGACCTGGGGCCTAATTACATTTATGACTGGACCCCAAATAACGATACCAATGGTGATGGAATTGAAGAAGCAATTTTCAATGTCTCACAAGCTGGTGAATATAGCTTAAGAATATTTACTATAGGTAATACGATTAATTGCGGAGGTAGCTTAGAATATATTGTTAATGTTACCGAAGCTCCATTACCTCAGGATATTGAAATAGAAATAACCAGTGAAGGATTTGAATTAAATTCGGGCAATAGAGTAAGAGCCATTATCAATAATGACATTTTTGCCTATACCAACTTTGAGTATAGTTTGGATGATCCTGATGGACCCTACCAAACCGACAACTTTTTTCAAAATGTTGTTGGTGGTTTACATACCATATTCGTAAGGTCTATTGGTAATTGTGGTGCTACTTTGGAAAGCGACCCTTTCTTGATCGTAAATTACCCTACTTATTTTTCACCTAACGGAGATGGATCAAATGACACCTGGTTTCCATTGGGCTTGGCAGACCCGAATTTAACGACCAATGTAGTAGCTGAAATATATGATAGACATGGTAAGCTAGTGCATTATTTAGACCCTTTTGGCACGGGTTGGGACGGAACTTATAATGGCGAGTCACTTCCTGAATCTGACTATTGGTTTGTCATTGAATATATAGATGCCATTGATAATAATAGAAGTATTCAATTTAAAGGCCACTTTAGTTTAATACGCTAAGTATTACAAATTGAATAAAAAAAGCGTCAGAGATCATATGATCTCTGACGCTTTTTCAATTTGAACTAGTATTATTTATTTGTTGTAGAAAACAGCGAGTATATTTTTAACGGCATCTTTAATAGATTTTGGAAAAAACCATGCTAAAGAATTAATTAGCGTATTTCTTTCTTTATAAAACGACTTATCAAATTCTATTTGAGGTAAAACATATTTAGGATGGCGTAGCGGTAAAGAAAGTTCTTCCCTCTTATCATAATTCATAAAAGGACTTTTAGAACTATGTGTGGCATCTTCCCCATATCCTATATTACTGATTAGGTTGACTTCTGGAAAAACACCCAATTGATTTTGAGATGCTACACTATAGCACCATTGAAAATCCCAAGCACTTACCAGACCCGTTTCCACAGCTTTGATTCTTCGTTTCCAATACGTATAATCTTTCCCTAGATAACCGCAATTAGACAAGATAGAATCTTCATAGTTACCAGATTTCCATTGCATATCATAATCCATATTTTTCCAAGCCCTACGCCAAGTAGCCCAGCCCCAACATACAGCATATTTAGAAAAGCAGTAAGAATCATTTACCGGTATGCTTCCTACCTGATTAAAACCGGAAATTAAACCAATACGTTCATCATCCTTGTAGTGCTGTAATAATGTTTGACAAAATGGAAAAAAACTATCGCTTGCCACACAATCATCCTCTAGAATAATTCCCTGCTCTTCGTGTTCAAAAAACCAATTAATAGCGGTATAAACTCCAGGTCCGCAACCAAGGTTTTCATCTTGGAATAAAGTTTTTACTTCACAATCCCAATCAATGGCACTAATAACTGCCTCCCTTGTATTTTTTACCTTCCCGGCATCTTGTTGTACTGAGTTTCTGGGTCCATCCCCAGATATGTACATTTTTTTCGGTTTACTTCTTTTAATGGCCTCCAATGATTTTAAGGCAACATCTTTTCTATTAAAAATTATAAAAAGTATAGGTGTATCTAACATTATTAAAAGATTAAGCCAACGAATTGGGTAAGAAATTAGTATTATAATCCAGCTCTTGAGCACCTTTGATCAAAAAGTGTTTTATGTGTGAAAGTTTCCAATCTGCAATTATTTGATCCCTTCTTAAGAATACCTTATTCTTGTCAAGTTTGCCTTTTCCATTTATATGACAACCTCTAGAAGCCGATATACAAGACTCATATCCATTTTTCATTACAAATTCAAAAGCAGGTTTGGTAAAATTTTCAAATCTACCATAGGTGTAAGCAAAATGTTTTACTGGACCACATTTTTGCGTTAAAATTTCATCCGCCTTTAAAAAGTCTTCTTCAAATTGTTCTTGCGTCAATTGAGAAACCATATCATGCTGAAAGGTATGATTACCGATCTCGTGACCCTGACGCTGCAACAGCTCTACCTCTTTCCAATTTAAAAATGCGACAGGTGGCATTTCCAATCGTTCTTGGCAAAATTGTTTTATTTTATTAACATCGGTCAATGCTATACTTGCAGGGTTAACATAAAAACAACAACTGGCACCATATGTATTTAGTGCCTTGGCCGCCAACATATTATTTTGAATTCCATCGTCAGAACTCCAGGCAATATAAGGCTTGTCTATTCTATCCGTAAGCAATCTATTCACAGCTTCAGAATGACTGATAAAAACATGGTCCCTTGAAAGAAATGCCAACAACTTCTCAAAATTCTTTACCTCATCTTTAAATATATGATGGAAATACAAAAATTGGACCCGAGGTGTTTTAAGCTCGCTTTCCGCTCCAAACAAAGAATGCTTCATACTTAAAGCATCCAATACAGAAGACCTTAATGCCGCCCTAAATTTTCCGCTCTGTGCACTTTTAATTTGTGCATATGTATCAACAAGTTCGGTATCTTTCATTTTACTTATATCATTAATTCAAAGATACTTTTAAAATCATTTTCTTTGAATCTTAAGTATAAACTAGTTATGCTTTTTAAAATTGTATGATCCGATGAAATAATGCCCAAATGTTAAAAAGAATGTATTTTAACGAAAAAATAGACAGTTGGACATCCAAACCATCTTTTAGAACGTTTAATCCTAAAAGATATTTTTTTTGTGCATTTCATCGAATAAAAGAGTTTTTAATCGACATATTCAATAAAAAGTTGAATTTTTGAAAAGAGAAAGAAAAACATGTTAACCCAATTTACCTACTTTACCTATGAATTTTAACCTTAGATTTCCCAAATTGTCTACGGCCCTATTACTTTCTTTTATTTTAACATCCTGTTCAAAAGATGCTGACCTATTATCGGAATATGTCATCAATGACACTGATCAGTCTAAAGAAATTGGCCTACTAATTCAAAACGATTTTGTAACCACCCAATCTAATACCAGTATAGTCATTGATGTACTATCAAATGATAATTATGACAATTGGGAAAATGTAAAAATTATAAGTGTCTCATCACCCGCAAATGGCGAGGTCATATTAAATGACAACAAAACGTTAACATATATTCCTGATGGTTATTTAGACACTTCTGAACAGGCACCTACTGAAGATCCGGAAACAACTCCAGAGTCAACTCCAGAAACGGAAACAACTCCTGAACCTGAAACAACTCCCGAACCTGAGTCAACTCCAGAACCAGAAGCAACTCCTGAGTCAGAGCCGGAATCAACCCCTGAGCCTGAAACTACTCCCGAACCGGAAACAAGTACAGAAACTGTTGAAGATACCTTTACGTATACAACTGAGGTTACCAATCCAGAAGACAACACTACTACAACTGAAGAAGCGACCGTAACTGTAATTGTAACCAATTCATCTTTTGCAACTTCAGGTGAAAACATATATTATGTGACTACCAATGGAAATTCAAGCAATGACGGTAAATCTGAAAACTCGGCTTGGAATTGGTCACATGCTGTAAATCAAGCCCAACCTGGTGATATTTTATACGTAAAAGCTGGAGAATACAATAATATAACAACCACTTTCACCAGAAACGGAACCTATGACAATCCAATAAGATTCGTTGGTTATAAAAATACTCCAGGTGATATTGATGCCACCAAACAAAGCTTATCGGGAACAGATACAAAAGGAAGAAGAGGTACTACTAGATATGCTAACAATGTTGAGTTTGATTATAAGAGCAATCCAAGTTCTAACGAAATGCCTATGTTTAAAAAGAATTATGTAAGGGGTGAAAATGCTTTTTTAATTGGCTCAGACTATATAGAAATTCACAATTTCGTTATTAGTGGTTATTCAACAGGCATTTTCATCAATGCCGATAGTGATGGGGCAAAAGTAATTAATTGCATTTTTCATGAGCAAGGAAATCTTAACGTTCAATTAACAGACACATCAAATCCCGATAGATATTTCGGGGAAGGGGTTACTGCGAGTAGAGCATCTAATTTTTCCGTAGAATTCTGTTCTTTTTTAAATCCAGAGCAACAAGGTATAACAATAAGAGGCACCAATACCGGTACCGTAGAAAATAACGTAGTTTATAGTTATAGTATGATAAATGGCGTTGATTATTCTATATTATTAAGCTCAGATAATGGTAACGCACATAATTTAATTTTAAAATATAATTTAATAGACCGATTAGCTAATGTGCCTCATGTAGGCCATGGATTTTCCTTGAAAAATGGAGCTAATAATAATTTAATTTCAAATTTTGAAATTATAAATACTGGTATTGAAACTGAATTTGGAAATGTGTTTAATAATACTTTTAAAAATGGAAATATCCAAGGAAGTTTTTATAACTCTGGCAATGAACTAAGTTCAATAACAGTTGCGAATGGATCACACGACAATACATTCGAAAATATCGTTGTTGATAATGCTTGGGGTGGAATTTTATTTGGAGACTATGACTACAGTCAACACAGTGATACGGGTATTGACCCCTATACTTCTGGTATCAATAATAATTTTGTCAATATAATTGTTAAGAACTGTCGTTATGCAGTTATATTCAAGGATGGTCAAGACCATAATTCACAAGGCCCACTAAATAACAATTTTATAAATTGTACATTTTACGATGTGGAATATGGATTAAGAATATTCATGAATAATTCAGGCAATAAATTTTATAACACTAGCTTTAATACAACCAACAGCTTTTTGACAGAACATGGTAATAATACACTTAATTCTAATACTTTATTCAGAAATTGTCATTTTAATGGAGGGAGTACATCTGTAACTTCTGTTAATCGTTTTCAATCACAAAATAATATAGAAGGCAATCCGTCATTTAAAAATGAAAATGGGATAGAAGACGGCAATTTTGATGTATCTGGACTTGAATTACAAGAGACAAGTCCTCTTAAAAACCGTGGAGTTAATATTACTAATATTCTTAATTTAAATTTTTCTAATTTCAATAATGAAAATCGAAATAATATTATAAATATTGGAGCATTTTAATAATAATAAAATTAAAAAAAAGGCTATTAATTTCTATTAATAGCCTTTTTTTTTATTGTTCCACAAATTTAGAATTAGTATTTATTCTTACACTAATGTAGATTTTAAAAGAATTATTAAGAAATGTACCATTGTTAACCAATTTTTTTTAAAATACATCGTTAAACATTTTAGATAAATTAATAATCGACAAAGTATCAAAAAAACAATATGAGTAAAGTTGCATTAATTACAGGGGTTACCGGACAAGATGGTGCCTATTTAAGTGAATTCCTTTTAAAAAAAGGATATATCGTTCATGGTCTAAAAAGAAGATCTTCTCTTTTTAATACGGATCGAATAGACCATTTATATCAAGATCCTCATGTAGAGCATAGAAACTTTATATTACATTATGGTGATATGACCGATAGTACAAACTTGATTAGAATAATTCAAGAAGTACAACCAGATGAGATTTATAATCTTGCCGCAATGAGCCATGTTCATGTATCTTTTGAAGTGCCTGAATACACTGCAAATGCTGATGGTATTGGTACGCTACGTATTCTAGATGCGGTAAGAATGTTGGGTTTAACCGAAAAGACCCGAATTTATCAGGCTTCTACTTCTGAATTGTATGGTAAGGTGCAAGAAGTTCCACAATCAGAAACTACCCCGTTTTATCCAAGAAGCCCATATGCAGTTGCAAAAATGTATGCGTATTGGATTACGGTAAACTATAGAGAAGCCTATGGTATGTATGCTTGTAATGGAATCTTATTTAACCACGAATCTCCAATTAGGGGTGAAACTTTTGTAACAAGAAAGATTACGCGTGCTACAGCCAGAATAGCTCTAGGGCTTCAAGACAAAATTTACCTTGGTAACTTAGATGCACAACGTGATTGGGGCCACGCAAAGGATTATGTTCGTATGATGTGGATGATTCTACAGGCTGATGAAGCGGAAGACTGGGTAATTGCTACAGGAAAAACTACTCCGGTTAGAGAGTTTGTACGCATGAGTTTTCTAGAAGTTGGTATTGAATTAGAATTTAAAGGCGAAGGCGTTAACGAAAAAGGTTACGTAAAAGCATGTAACAACCCAGAATTTCAATTAGAAATTGGCAAAGAAGTTTTAGGTGTAGACCCTAAATACTTTAGACCAACAGAAGTTGACCTATTAATTGGAGATCCAACAAAAGCTAAAACTAAGCTGGGATGGGATACGGAATACGAATTAAAAGATTTGGTTAAAGACATGATGCAAAGTGATGTAAAATTGATGCAAAAAGACCAATATCTTAAAGATGGTGGTTATAGGATTTTAAATTATTTTGAATAAAATTTCTCACGTTACCATTTAAAATTTAGTCCCTAAGATCGGTTGCTAACTTTCTTCCATAGAAACCACTTAGGGGCTTTTTAAATTCTAAATTCTGCAACAAGTTAAGTATATGTGACCAAGTTTAGCCAAATTTGATAATACTGCTATCGTCAAATACTTCAAAGTACTCGAATTAATCAATCTAATAGTCGATAAATTTATCAAAGTTTCAACTTAATATTATTTATTAGCAATCTAAAGTAGATTTAATATATGGTAAAGCTACAAATGCAATTAATACATCTATTAATGACCAGCTAAATAAATTAAAACCGCAAATACTATTTTATGCAAAACAAAACATTCTTTGAAACACCGATACTTTTTATAACGTTCAATAGATTAGATACAACAAAAAAGGTATTTCAAAAAATCAAGGAACAAAAGCCTAAAAAACTCTATTTAGCATCGGATGCGGCCAGGGAAGAAAAGCCAGATGAGGAAAAAAAAGTTCTAGCGGTAAGATCTTATTTAAAAAGAAATATTGATTGGGATTGCGAAGTAAAAATGCTTTACCAAACAAAAAATTTAGGTTGCAAGTTTGGCCCGCACAATGCAATAAGCTGGTTTTTTGAACATGAGGAACAAGGTATAATTCTTGAGGATGATTGTTTACCCTCAAATAGTTTTTTCTGCTATTGCGAAACGATGCTTAATAGATATAAAGACGACTTACGTATTTTTACTATATCTGGCTTTAACTATAATAGTGAATATAGTCCAAAAAATCAACCATATTTTTACGCAAAACTTCCTATGATATGGGGTTGGGCCACATGGAGAGATAGATGGCTACAAAACTTGAAAATGATTGAAAATTTTGAAATAATTAATAAAGACCCTTTGTCACAAAGCATATCTAATGATTCTGCTGTATCAAAAATAATTATTGATAATGCGAAATTATCTATTGACAACAAAGTTGATGTATGGGATTACTTATGGTTATTCACAAACTATATTAACAATGCACTTTCTACTTTTCCAAGTAAGAATTTAATTGAAAATATTGGTTATGGAACAGACGCTACACATACGGCATCCAAAGGTAGTCATAAAATAATTCCGGCTATTGAGATTGACTCTGACTGGAAAAAATCTACTATTATGCTACCCTATCAAAAATTTGATGAATTGCTATATAAAGACCTTTATAATTGGAAAAGTTTAAAAGAAAAAATAACTAATCCATCTCATATGTTAAAAGTAATTAAAAGTAGACTTAATTAATTATTTAACCACTATACTCTATAACTTAATGTATTTTTATCGATTACGATAGTTAAAAAATCAAAACTTTAAATGAAGAAGATTTTTGTATACGTTTAGAACCGTTCAAGAACACTTCTTTAAAATCTTGAATATTACAATTTGGAATTAGGAAACAAAATTTTTAAAGGAGCAATATGGAGCGTGATAGAAAAACTATCAGTTCAAGTAATTTCATTTGCTCTAGGAATTGTACTAGCTAGATTATTAACACCAAGTGAATATGGTACATTTGGACTTTTAATTGTTTTTATTACTATTTCTCAAGTATTTATAGATAGCGGTTTCAGTCAAGCCTTGATACAAACTCCAAACAGAAATCAAAAAGACATTTCTACTGTTTTAACTTTTAACATAATAGTTGCATTAGTATGTTATTTTTTACTTTTTGTTGGCGCTCCATTTGTCGCAGACTTTTACGAAATTACTGAGTTAAAAAACTTACTAAGAGTAGTAGCCTTCTCATTAATTATAAATTCAATGTTTTCAGTACCTTCTACTCTTTTAACCATTGAAATGAATTTTAGGTTACTTGCTAAAATAACATTCATTTCTACATTAATTAGTGGAATCTTAGCCATTATCGCAGCATATTCTGGGCTTGGGGTATGGGCTTTAGTACTACAGGTATTGCTAAAAGGCATAATTTCAACTATCTTATTCTGGATATCCATAAAAAGTATTCCCAAAATAAAATTTTATAATGAGTCTTTTCGAAAATTATTTTCATTTGGTTCTAAACTTTTGATATCTAATTTATTAGCTAATATATTGAGTAATCTAAACTCAATTCTAATTGGTAAATATATTGGAACTAAAGAATTAGGATTTTATACAAGAGGCACTCAGTTTACTGATATGGCATATAATGTTATTAATTCATCAATTAACAGTGTACTTCTACCTAGTCTTTCCACTGTACAAAATGACGTTGAAACTTTGGTTTCCTATTGTAGAACCCTATTAAAAATTACAACGTTAGTTACAGTACCTATTTTCCTTTGTTTAGCTATTTTTTCAGAGCCTCTGATATTATTACTGCTTTCCGAAAAATGGGCAATGGCAATTCCTATCATGCAAATTTTTTGCATCGCAAGAATGATTACCATTTCAATCGGTATAAGTTCTAATATGCTATACGTTGTTGGAAGAACGGATTTAAGCCTTAAACAAGAATATTTTAAAATTGCTGTTAGAGTAATTTTTCTATTATTAGCATTGCCATATGGAATATACTATATAGCACTTGCCGAATTGGCTTCTACAACATCACATTTTTTTATAAATAATTACTTTCCCAGAAAATTATTTAACTATGGTTCAAAAAAACAACTACTCGATATATTAAAAATACTTTTGAGTGGAGTCCTTATGACAATAATTGGTTTCTTTTTTATGAAACTTTTCGACCAAAATATATTCAAAATTTTGTTTACAACACCAATTGTTATATTTGTATATATATCGTGTATTAAAATATTTAAGGTTGATGAGTTCAATCTATTATTAGAAAAAATTAAATCCTTAAAGAAGTAGTTAATTTTTGGACAGTTTACATTTATTGATGAATAATAAAATTTGTTGTATTTTCAATTATGCGCCTCATTATAGATTTCCAATTTATAAATTAATGGGCGATGAATTGGCATGCGATTTCTACTTTGGTGACCGTGTAGAAAGCGAAATTAAAAAACTAGATTATAATTCGCTTAAAGGTTTTAAAAAAGAATTAAAAAATGCATCTATCCTAAACACAAGTTTTTCTTGGCAAAAAGGAGCTTGGTCTTTAATTTTCAGTAAGTACAAATATTATATTATAACTGGAGAACCGTATTATATATCAAATTGGGTTTTAATTATTCTAGGGAACATTCTTGGAAAAAAAGTGGTTCCATGGAGTCATGGAATAAAAGGAGACAATTCTAGGATGGAGTGGTTTGAAAAACTATTTTTCAAATTATGCCCATTAATTCTGCTATATGGTAATCATTCCAGGAATATTATGATAAAAAAAGGATTTGATCCTAATAAACTAATATGTATCTATAATTCGCTAAACCATGATGAACAAGTAATTATTAGAAAAACTTTGAAATCTTCTACTATTTATTCCAACTATTTTAAAAATAATTTCCCTACTCTAATTTATATTGGAAGAATCCAAAAAAGCAAAAAGCTAGAAAATTTAGTTGATTGCTTATTTAATTTAAACAAAAGTGGAAACAATTGTAATCTTGTATTTATTGGAAAAGATTTAGGGGATAATAATGTTTTAAAATTAGCCAAAAAACTAAATATATTAAAACAAATTTGGTTTTACGGACCATGTTATGAAGAACAGAGAATTGGCGAACTTATATTTAATGCTAATGTTTGTGTATCTCCTGGTCCTGTTGGATTAACTGCACTTCATAGCTTAACCTATGGAACACCTGTAATATCAAACAACAATTTTAACTCTCAAATGCCTGAATACGAAGTTATTATTCCAAACAAAACAGGAGATTTTTATCAGGAAAACAATCAAGACGATTTATTGGAAAAAATTATGCCTTGGTTAAATTTAAATACTGAAATTAGAGATAAAACTAGAATTAAATGTTATAACGTTATTGATGAGAACTGGAACCCAAGATCACAAATGCTTACATTAAAAGAAATATTCCTACATGAAGAAAATTAAAGTTTTATGGGTTATCAATGAATTGTTTCCTGAAGTGGCTGATTATCTAAAACTAGAAACGTCCTATGTTGGCGGTTGGGTTAATGGTTTAGCCAATAATATTAAAACTAAAGAATCTATTGAATTACATATTTCTACTGTTCATCAAGTTGATAGTATAAAACAGTTTTATGATAATAAAATCAACTTTCATGTAGTCCCATCTGTAAAAAACAATCAGGACTATGATAAAAATTTAGAAAAAGAGTGGAAAGTGCTAATATCAGAAGTACAACCGGATGTAATACATATTCATGGAACAGAATATGCACACGGTTTAGCATTGATGAATTCTTGTCCTAATCAAAAATATGTGATATCTATCCAAGGTTTGGTAAGTGTTTATGTGAAATATTATTTAGCCAATCTTTCTTTTTCTACAATTTTAAAAAATGTAAGTTTCAGAGACGTTATTAGATTCGATACAATTTGGCAAGGAAAATCCAAATACAAAAAAAGAGGAAAATTTGAACTGCAATACCTAACTAAGACAAAAAACGTGATGGGTAGAACTGACTGGGATTTTGCTCATGCAAAAAGTATTAACCAACAGGTAAATTATCATTTTTGCAATGAAACACTTAGAGACTCTTTTTATACTGAAGTCAAATGGAAATTTAATAAAATTGAAAAATTTTCTGTTTTTTTAAGTCAATGTTCCTATCCTATAAAAGGTTTACATCAGATGCTTGAAGCTTTGACTATTATAAAAAAGTATAATCCTGATGTGACTTTAAATATAGCAGGTGAAAATATTCTTGCAAAGAATAAAATTAAAATAACAGGTTATGCAAAATTAATTCAAAGGTTAATAACTAAATATAACTTAAAGGATAATATTAATTTTTTGGGCATTTTAAATGAACATCAAATGAAAGACCAATATCTGAAAAGTCATGTTTTTGTATGTCCGTCAAGTATTGAAAACAGTCCTAATTCTTTAGGGGAAGCTCAAATTTTGGGTGTACCCTCAATAGCTTCCTATGTAGGTGGAAATCACAATTTAGTAAATCACGGTCATGATGGTTATTTGTATAGATTTGAAGAATCAGAAATTTTAGCACAATTAATAATTAAACTTTTTAATAAACATGAGTTATGTGAAAGAATAAGCTCTAATGCTATTGTATCTGGAGAGTTAAGGCACAATAGAAAAATAAACGCAAATCGTAATTTAGAAATTTATAAAAATATTTATATACACAACATAAATTAACTAACCGTTTCTTCTTCTATACCGCCTATATCTGCAGCTGTCTGACTAAATGAACTATGATGAGACCCATATATTTTTTTCGTATTACTTAAACAATATAAATCCAAAACCGCATCTTTAATAGCATCTGGGTGGTTGCGATTATAATTTGAAACTGGATTTGTCAAAATTTTATTTTCAAATTGTAATTGTAATTCTGCTTTTGTTTTTTGGTCATCAGTTGATAAAAAGAATGAGGCATTCTTGTTATCCTTTAAAACTTTTTTTATTTTATCTACAAAAAGATCTGTAGTACTTATATCTTTAGAAATAGTATGGTCTGTTCTTCTTATATGTAAACCAAAAGTATTTTTAAAATTTTTCCTTTTTCTATTTATTTTCAACAATAAATCAGATACAGGTTGAAAATAATTATAATTATTTTCAATAGGATTAAGTCTATAACATGATGAGATATAATAATCTCCAGTCAAATTAATAAATTTATTTCCAATATTATTTAAAAAATTTTGATCTAACTGTCTAGCCGACAAATGAATGTTTTGAGAATTATACAAAACCGAAAGTTGTTCATTAACAATAACGTGTTCGAAATCCAAGTTGCGAATCTTAGATATTATAGATTTTTGTAATTTATTTAAAAATCTTTTTTTCAAAACATTTTTTAAAGTTCTAACAACTTTGTATTCACGACTGCTATAGACAAAAGTACCATCCTCTTTCTTTCCATAACTCTTCAAAAATGATTCTGGAAATCCAACCGGACAATCTAAAATCAATAATTTAAATTCCTTAATTTTTGGAATATCAAATAGTTCTTCATAGCTACAATTTAGTGATTCATCTAAAACCCATAGTACGGTTAAATCC
Organism: Maribacter huludaoensis; assembly: GCF_029350945.1. GTDB lineage: Bacteria > Bacteroidota > Bacteroidia > Flavobacteriales > Flavobacteriaceae > Maribacter > Maribacter huludaoensis. Next base: position 142,861 of record NZ_JARKMS010000005.1, read on the forward strand.
TGTCCACTTTTTTTACAAATAGAAATTAAAGAATCTATAGTACGTAAACGATTACAAAGTCCTCCAATAGGTTTTAAATAAATCATAAATAATTTTAAATTAAATTTTCATAGGAATTTCCTATGATTTCAGCGTTAAAAATAATTTTACTCTTCATAACTCCAAATAAATTGCAATATTGCCATAGATTTGAAGAATAATATCTTAATAACATTATAACAACTTTTTTATGCTATCATTGATCAAACAAGTTGGTCTAAGCCCATTCATACTTTTAACACTATATTTAATTGATCCGTTCAATTTTGGATTCGCGTTTGGATATTTAATTTTTATTTATTTTTTCCTTTCCGGAAAAGCAATATTACCGCTATTAGATAAAGATATTGTTTTCATAACGCTCTTTACAGCTGTTTATGCTATTTATTATAGTTTTAACCCCATAAGTGGATCACAATTTATCTTTATCTATTTACTATTTCCTCCAACCTTTTATTTATTAGGTAAATTAATCTCCAATAAAATAAACAATTTTGATAATATATATAAAATACTTTTATTAATTGCTACGATTTACTCATTTATAGCATTGATATCTGTACTTTTAAATATTTACAATGTAGGTTTTTATCAAGTGAACAGGGATGTTTCAATGATATGGAGTCATGACCCTATGAACGCAACTGGTATGGCTGCCTATTTATTCGCAAATATGTGTTTACCCGGAATTATTCTGTTTAGTTTTAGAAATAATAAACATTCAGAAAATCTGATTCTTATCCTCATCTACATTTTATCAATTACTGCCGTCCTGAGACTTGGGAGCAGAACACAGTTGGGTATAACTTTAATTACTTTGTTCGTTTCAATATTCTATTTTTTAGCAAAACAGAGCATTGTAAAAAGAGCTATATCGTTGATAATATTAACAGTATTTACAATACTTTCAATTTCATATATTTCTGTCAATTCTAAGTCAGATATTTTTTCTGCTTATGCAGATAGAATGGATAGCAAAAAATATGGAGCCGGAACTGCTGGAGGAAGAACCGAGCGTTGGAGCAAATCAATAGATAATTTAATTGAAAAACCTTTAGGCTGGGAGGTTCAAGAATTCGGATATTCACATAATTTATGGTTAGATGCAGCCAGAGTTGGAACAGTTATTTGCTTCATACTTTTAGTATGGTTTTCCATAAGATCAACAATCAATGTTTACAAAGTAACTAAATATAAGATTTTACCTTTACGGCTTAAAAATTTAATTCTCATTTATTTTATTGCTTTTTATCTTCAGTTTTTTGTTGAACCCATATTAGATGGTTCTATCCAACTTTTTGTTTTTTATTGTCTCTTTCAAGGTATTGTAAATGAAAGTCTATCTATTGGTAAATCTCATGAGCTAGTATAATAAATATTATTAAAAAATGTTTATTAGTTAATCCTAGAAGTTTAATACCTAGCCCGAATATGACAATTGCCGTTCTACTTACGTGTTTTAATAGAAAAGAAAAGACTTTAAAAGCGCTTTATAAACTGATGGTTGCTTATAAAACTGTTTCAGAAAAAGTAAGTTTAAAAGTCTACCTAACCGATGATGGCTCTACGGACGGTACAGGGGAAGCAGTAAGAGCAAAATATCCAGAAGCGATTATACTACAAGGTAACGGAAACCTATACTGGGCAGGTGGTATGCGAAATTCCTGGAGAGAAGCTTTGAAAGGTAATTTTGATGCATATTTACTTTTAAATGATGACACCAATGTCTTCGAAAACGTATTTCAAGAGCTTTTAAACGCTCATGAATATAGTCTTAAACAATTTGGTCGCCAAGGTATTTATTTAGGTTCTACCTATGATGAAAATACTAAAGAAATAAGCTATGGTGGAGCTAAGCTCACTAACAAATTTATGTTCAAGTATCACTTTCTTACACCTAACGGAAAATTTCAAAATTGTGAGTTAGGCAATGCTAATATTATGTTAGTACCTAAAGAGGTCGTTAATGAAATAGGCATACTCTCTGAAGGTTATATACACGGTGTAGCCGATTATGACTACACCCTAAAAGCCATCCAAAAAAATATCCCTGTGTTGATTACACCTAACTATTCAGGTACCTGCACAGATGATCACAGTGATATTTATATGACCTTTCCAGAAAAGACATTTTCTGAACGACTTGCTCTATTAAAAAGTCCTTTGGCACTTGACTTTAAATCTAATTTTAATTTAATGCTACGGCACTTTCCATTACGTGTTCCTTTTGTTTTATTTAGTGCAGGGCTGAAATTATTTATGCCCTCAATTTACGTAAAGGGATTAAGAAAGAATAGATAAACAACCGTTGATAAGCATTACTGCTTAAAACCTAATTATTTCAAATAAGTAAAATTATTTAGGTTTTAAAATTCATTTACATTGTAAGAAAATTAATCCACTGATACTATAAAAGCTTTACATCTATTATATATTCTATATACCGATTAATACTTAGTATTCGTCTTTTTTATCTAAAATTTGTCTCAAAATAAAAGCATGACCAAATATATAGCCACCTGGGTTTATTTAGATTCATCATCTGAAAAATCAAAATATCCAAACAATAAAGGAGATTCTACTACACCAGAATTCCAAGCGGTTTATTGGCGCTGTATTGTTCTATTTTTTAAAACTTCTTTACGCTTCAATAAAAATGCTACCCATTTAATTTTTACGAATACTGCTGATATACCTACCATTGACGGTATGGATTTAAGCATCTTTTTTAAAGAAAATAATATTGAGGTTATTACATTAAGTAATAAATATCCATTACCTAATAACTACTTTGGTAAGTTTAGAAACCAATATTTTGAATTCTCCATTATTGATCATATGGCTACCCGTATGCAAGATGAGGATGGCTTTCTACTATTGGACTCCGATTGTATTTTTACCCAACCAATGGATAACGCCTTTAAAGAACTAGAGGCGGAAGAAATGGCTATTACCTACGTAGTAGACCATGAAACCGATTATATGATACATGGAGTTAGTGGTGATAATATGAAAGAGATTTTTAAGGACTTTGGCGTGGTAGTAGACCAAAATCCATATTATAGCGGTGGTGAGCTTCTATTTGCCAAAGGAGCCTTTATCAAAAATGTTTCAAACGATTTTCCTCAACTTTTTGACGATATGTTAAAGCGACACAAAGAAGGAAGAATAAAGTTTAATGAAGAAGCCCACGTACTTAGTTATTACTTTTACAAACACAAAGCATTAATGGCCGGCATGGATAAGTACATAAAACGTTTGTGGACGAACAGAAACTATTTTAGAAATGTACAGCCAGATGACATTAATCTTGCCATTTGGCACCTACCTAATGAAAAGAATACCGGTTTAGATAAATTATTTGGTATGCTTACCAATGGAAATGATTTTACATTATTACCAGAAGACGAATACTTGAAAACGGTACACGATGCATTACTAAGAAAATCTAACTACAAGAAAGACTACATTGCCATGTTCAAAGATTTTGGATCAAAGTTTTTAATGATGGTGGGTCTAAAAACTAAATAGAACGTTTGGTATTACGCAAAAAAAATATAGTTCAAATAAATGTAGAATCTAATTTTGGTTCTACAGGTAAAATTTGTGTGAACATTAGCGATTACCTAGAGTCTCATGAAAATGAACCTCATATTGCACATGGTCCCATACATAGAGATACCAGTAACAGCACCTACCAAATAGGAACAAAGCTGGACTACTATCTGCACATACTAAATACCCGAATTTTTGACAAACATGGGCTTGGTTCTAAAAAAGCTACAAAAGATTTTCTAAATAAGCTGAAAGTTTTAAAACCAGATTTAATTCATCTGCACAATATTCACGGATATTATATTAATTATGAATTGTTATTTGAATTTATAAAAGAAACAAATATACCAGTAGTATGGACCTTACATGATTGTTGGTCATTTACTGGGCACTGTACCCATTTTGAATATATTGACTGTGAAAAATATAAAACGGCCTGTACCAAATGTCCACTAACGTATACGTATCCTAAAAGTTGGTTGGTAGATCGCTCTTCAAAAAATTTCGCACAAAAGAAAGCTTCTTTTACAGGAGTAAAAAACTTAACGTTAGTACCGGTTTCTGAATGGTTGGGCACTAAGGTAGAACAATCCTTTTTACGCCACTACCCTATCCATACCATAACAAATGGTATTGACGTTTCAACTTTTGAGCCTAAAAATACTACAACTTATAAAGTTGAAAAGGGCTGGAACAATTTTAAAATTATACTAGGTGTTGCAAGTGTGTGGGACAAAACCAAAGGATGGGAAGATTTTATAAAAATTGCACCACATTTAAAAGACGACGAAAAAATTATACTTGTAGGTCTATCAAAACAACAGATAGAGGTATTACCTAAAAATATTATTGGAATAGAAAGAACCGATTCTAAAGAAGAATTGATTCAGTTATACTCATTGGCAGATGTATTCATGAACTTAACATATGCGGACACTTATCCTACCACAAACCTAGAAGCATTTTCTTGTGGTACACCGGTTATTACTTATAAAACAGGGGGAAGTGTAGAAGAAATAACAGACTATAACGGCGCTATTATAGAACAAGGAAATTATTTAGAAGCATATAAAGTATTTAACAAAATGGGCGCTACATTTAAAAAAGAGCATTCGCAAACCATTAGAAATAATGCAATTAAGAAGTTCGACAAAAGTTTTCAGTTAAAAAAGTACGACGAACTATACCAATCTCTTTTAAATTAACGTTAGACATTACGTATTAGCCTTATAATAAAAATTAATATTTTCAAAATCAACAATTGAAAATTGAAAAAGTCCTTTAATGAACTTAATTTTAGATAACATTATATTTTCTTTACAAGATGCAGGAGGTATATCAAATTATTGGTATCAGATCTTAAAAAGAATTAAAGAAGAAGAGGGCTTAAGCATATATTTATTTGATGATTCAGAAAAATCTTCCAATATTTTTAGGCAAGAATTGAATCTTTCAAAATTTAAACAATTAGGCAAAAGTCCTGGATTAGTTGGTAGATACACCAATCCAAAACTTGCTCAATTAAGTGAACAAGCTATATTTCATTCTAGCTATTATAGATACTCAAAGAATTCTAAACATTTAAATGTTACCACCGTTCATGATTTTACGTATGAACATTTTTTCACTGGTATTCAATTGTACGCACATACCAATCAAAAGAGAAAAGCTTTAGCGCATTCAGACGGAATTATTTGCGTATCGGAAAATACAAAGAGAGATATGCTCCACTTCTTTCCAGAACTAGCTGAAAAGAAGACTATTGTTATTCCACACGGTGTTGGAAAACATTTTTATCAGATTGATAAAAAAGATTTAAGTAGCAAAGACTATTTTAATGGCAGGCCCTTTATTTTATATGTAGGAGACCGTAAAGCCATATACAAGAATTTTAAACTTACGGTTAAGGCCAGTAAATTAAGCGGCTTACCTTTGGCCATTATTGGTGGTAGCCCTTTGACAGAGAAAGAACAAACTTATATAAACTCTAAATTAAAGGCAGATGATTACGTCCATTTTAATGGTGTATCCAATGCAGAACTGAACGAGTTTTATAATAAAGCACTTTGTTTGGTGTACCCTTCATCGTATGAAGGTTTTGGACTTCCGTTGTTAGAAGCTCAAAGCGCAGGTTGCCCGATTATTGCAATGAATACCTCTTCTATACCAGAAGTTGTAGAAAAAAGCGGTATTCTATTGGAAGAAGAATCTCCGGAACTAATAGCAAGTCACATAAAATTGTTACTGGATGAAGACTATAGAAACGATTTAGTAGCAAAAGGATTAGAAAATGTCAAAAGGTTTACTTGGAAAAATACATTTCAAAAAACATTTGATTTCTATAAAGAATTAATAAACCAATAAGTTTATATAAATGTTGTAATGAATACAGAAAAGCAAGATATAAAACCATTGGTAAGTATTGTAACAGGTACTTATAACAGCTCTAAATTTATTGGTGACTGTGTAAAAAGTATTAATGACCAAACCTATAAAAATATTGAACATATTATTATAGATGGTAACTCTAAGGACAATACAGTTTCTATAATAGAGCATATGCCCAATAGGGTTTCTAAACTTATTTCAGAAAAAGATGATGGCATTTATGATGCCATGAACAAAGGTTTAAAATTAGCCGATGGTGAAATATTAGGTATTTTAAATTCTGATGATTTTTATAATTCTGAGGAAGTAATACAAAATGTGGTTGAAGCGTTTGAGGATCCTAACATAGATTGTGTTTACGGTGATCTAGTTTATGTGGAGCAATTAAATACGGACAAAGTAGTTAGAAATTGGGTCACAGGACCTTATAAAGAAAATGCATTTAGAAAAGGCTGGCATCCTGCACACCCATCATTTTTTGTAAGAAATTCAGTTTATAAAAAATTAGGATATTTTAATCTAAACTTTGGTCTTGCTGCCGACTTTGAATTAATGTTACGCTTTTTAGAAGGTAATAAGATAAAAGGTAAGTACATACCTTCACCTATGGTTAGAATGAGACTTGGTGGTGCTACAAATAAAAGTTTAAAAAATATTTTACAAGGAAATAAAGAGTGCGTAGAAGCGTTTAAAGCTAATGACTTAAAAGTTTCAGCGGTCTACCCCGTATATAGATTACTACCCAAATTAAAACAATTTCTTAAATGAAAGTTCTAATAACTGGTGGTAACGGGTTTTTAGGTAGCTATTTTGTTAAACACTGGAACGGCAAAGGGCATAATGTATTAACCTTGGGCAGAGGAGACAATAGTGATATAAAATGTGATATTCAGGCAGAAATACCTGAAATTGAACAGGATATAGATTATGTTATTCATATTGCCGGTAAGGCGCATAGTGTACCAAAAACGAAGGCCGATGAAGACGATTTTTATAATGTAAACGTAAATGGAACAGTTAATCTTCTTAAAGGTTTAGAAAATAAAGGAATAAAAGGATTAATGTTTATTAGCAGTGTAGCAGTATACGGTGCTAAAGATGGATCAGACATTACAGAAGAAAACGAATTAAAAGCCACGGATAGTTACGGAAAAACAAAAATTGAAGCTGAGAAAATTATTACGGAATGGGGTTTAGAGCAAAAGATTACTGTATCTATAATAAGACCACCTTTAATAATAGGAAAAAATGCTCCTGGAAATTTAGGTAAGATGATTACCGGAATAGAAAAGGGACGATATTTTAATATTGCGGACGGTAATGCAAAACGATCGGTAGTATTAGCGGAAGATCTAGCGGAATTTTCAACAGCGTTAATTACTATTGGTGGCGTATATAATTTAACGGATGGTTTTGATGCAAGTTTTCATCAATTATCTGATGTGATTTCTAAAAAGAAGAATAAAAAAAGAGTTAAAAATATGCCTCTTTGGTTAGCCAAGGGAATTGCGAAAATTGGAGATTCTATTGAAATGATTTTAAAAAAAGAAGCTCCTTTTTCAACAAAAAAATTAAAACAAATGACAACTGATTTAACGTTCAGTTCAGATAAGGCTACTGAAATAGGTTGGCGGCCAAAAAAAGTAGTGACGAACGTTGAATTATGGATAAATTAAAATAAGACCTTTTTAAAACTATAAATAATGATAATTTTAGGATTAAACACACACCACGCAGATTCTTCAGCAGCCATATTTGTTGATGGTAAATTAATTGCCGCTACAGAAGAAGAGCGTTTTACAAGAATAAAACATTGGGCCGGCTTTCCTGCCGAGGCCATTAAGTTTTGTTTGAAAGAGGCCAATACTACCTTAGAGGAGGTAGATTATATAACCTTAGGTAGGGACCCTAAAGCTAAAATTGACAAGAAGGCCTTATATGCCCTTACCAATTTAAAGACCGGAACATCATTATTAAAAAACCGTTGGGAAAATAGAAAGGATATTTCTTCTATGGCCGAGCAATTTGAAAATGCATTTAATATTCCCCAAGATATTATCAATGCCAAATTAGTTAACGTAGAACATCATAGGGCACATTTAGCATCGGCATTTTTTGCTAGCCCGTATGAAGAATCTGCCATTATATCAATTGATGGATCAGGTGATTTTACAACTACAATGTTCGCTTATGGAAAAGGCAATAAAATTGAAGTATTAGATTCTATAGATTATCCGGTTTCATTAGGTTTTTTATATACGGCATTCACTCACTTTTTAGGTTTCCCGCATTATGGAGACGAATATAAAGTAATGGGTCTAGCACCATATGGCGAGCCAAAATATGTAGACAAGGTAAAGAAGTTGATTAAATTCAAAGAAAAAGGTCTTTGGACTTGGAAAAAACAATATTTTGGAGAGATCAAAGCGTTGTATGAAAACAATCAACCTATAGTTGAGCCATTCTTCACCAAAAAATTCGAAGAGCTTTTTGGAACACCTAGAGGTTCAAAAGAAGAGTTAACGCAATATCATAAAGATTTGGCGAAGTCCGTTCAAACAGCTACTGAAGATGTAATTTTCCATATGGCAAACCATTTGCAAAAAGCTACGGGCAGTAAAAATATTTGTATTGCAGGTGGGGTTGCCCAAAACTCTGTTGCAAACGGAAAAATAATTGCAAATACGGATTTTGATAACCTATATATACCTTCAGCAGGTCATGATGCCGGTATATCAATGGGATCGGCACTATACCATTACAATCAAACTTTAGACTTTCCAAGAGCCGGAGAGCAAAAATCTGCTTCAACAGGTTCTCATTTCAATAATGATGAAATAGAAGCATATTTAAAAAGCAAAGGTGTTTCGTATAAAAAAATGGAAGATGCAGAATTGTATGATTACATTTCAGATAAGCTAATTGTACCTTCTGTAGTAGGCTGGTATCAAGGTAGGGCAGAATTTGGTCCAAGAGCATTAGGTAACAGATCTATTATTGCCGATCCGCGAAATGAGAAAGCAAAAGAATTATTGAACCTTAAAATAAAACGTAGAGAAAGTTTTAGACCTTTTGCTCCGTCTATTTTAAAGGAATATGTGGGTGAGTATTTTGAATATGATTCAAATGTGCCTTTCATGGAAAAAGTTTTTCCTATTAAAAAAGAAAAACATAAAGAAATACCCGCTGTTACACATGTTGATGGTACAGGTAGATTACAAAGTGTAGATAAAGAGGTTTCACCAAGATATTACAACTTAATAGAAGCCTTTAGACAGAAGACAGGTGTTCCTATTCTTCTTAATACATCGTTCAACGAAAATGAGCCAATAGTAAACACGCCAGCTGAAGCCTACGCTTGTTTTGAAAGAACGGCTATGGATGTTTTGGTTATGGAAAATATCGTAGTAGAAAGATAACATTCAACCACAAGAAAATAAATGAGTTCAATTACTCTTTTTGTAATCACATTTTTAATTCTATTTTTCTGCGCCTATTTATACATTAAAATAGCGCAAAAATTTGGGATTGAAGATGTGCCCAATCATAGAAGTTCACATACGCTAAATACTATTAGAGGGGGCGGTATACTTTTCGTAATATCCTTATTCATTTATTTTTTTACGCAATCCCTACCACTACCCTATTTATTTGCCGCAATATTTTTAGTTGCCTTTATAAGTTTTGTAGATGATCTAAAAACTCTTGGTACACTAAGCAGATTGGGGGCACAGATAATTGCTGTTATTTTAGTTTTTTATCAACTAAACCTTTTTGACAATGCTATTTTCTGGATATTGCCATTACTAATTTTCTGTCTTGGAATTATAAATATCTATAATTTCATGGACGGCATAAACGGTATTACAGGCTTTTATTCCTTAGCTGGGTTATTTTCCGTTTTGGTATTGAACTACTCATTTAATCTAATTGACTATCAAATTTTAGTTTTTGGAATTTTAGGAATCTTGGTTTTTGGCTTCTTTAATTTCAGGAAAAAAGCCATTTTCTTTGCAGGCGATATTGGTAGTATTTCTATTGGAGTTTTTATCACCTTCTTACTATTGCTATTCTCTTTTAATTTGAATACGCCCCTACCATTTATGTTCATTGCCGTTTATTTGGTTGATGGAGGTGTTACCATTATTTCTAGATTAATAAAAAAGGAGAATATTCTTAAACCACACAAAAGTCATCTTTATCAAAACCTTGTACATTTAAGATCCGTTAATCACTTGACCGTTGCTGGTGGTTACGCTATAACACAGATTTTAGTTAACACCATTGTGCTATTGGTAATACACGAAAGTTTAAGTCTACAATTACTTACGGCCGTACCATTAGTTTTGGTATTAATAGTAGTTCACATTTTTTTAAATAAAAAAATGAAACCTAGTTTTATAGAACAAAACACATAATTTACTAATCATAACTACTTTAAAAGTCCTATTTCATTAGCATATTTTTTAGTATGCTATAACAGTTTTTTTTGACCGCTTCGGTTAAATTGATTCTTTAAATTCAATTATTTATTACTTTCGCATAGCTTATTGATAATCATAAACTAAGCTGTAGTTTTAATTAGTGATTTTAATATCAATACCCCCGAATATTTCATGGTTAATCACAAGCACTTTTTATTTTTTATTTTCTGTTTGGTATTCTTGTTCGCTCATAGCCAAGAATTATCTTATAAGGAGGCTTTCCCGAACATTTCATTCAATTTCCCTACTGAAATCCAAGCTAGTGTGGACGGTACCAATCGTATGTTCGTCGTTGAGCAGCCAGGTTTCATAAAAGTTTTTCCAAATAAAGAAGATGTAACCACCCAAGAACTGGTTACATTTTTAGATATTTCATCTAATGTAGCGTATAGCTCCGGCCAGGAAATAGGACTTTTAGGTCTAGCTTTTCACCCCAATTATGCTACTAACGGTTATATTTTTGTTTACTATATTGATCAACCCAGTAATTACAGAATTAATATTGCGCGTTATACCGTAGATAGTTCCAATCCTAATTTGATCGATTCTTCATCTAGAACAATTATTGCACAATACACCAAAAATCAATCAGACTCCAACCATAATGGCGGCAAAATTGCTTTTGGTCCTGATGGTTACTTATATATTTCTATTGGTGATGGCGGGGGTGGTGGCGACCCGCAAGGAAATGGACAAAATTTAAACACAGTTTTTGGTAGCTTACTTAGAATTGATATTGATTTAGACGGAAACAACCCAATTGAATCAAACCCAGAATTACCTAATGGCAATTATGAAATACCAAGTGACAACCCAAGAGTGGGCCTATCAGGATTAGATGAAATTTATGCTTGGGGAATAAGGAATACATGGAAATTTTCTTTTGACCCTACCGGTAACCTGTGGGGAGCGGACGTAGGTCAAAATTCCTATGAGGAAATTAATATTATTACCAAAGGCGGCAACTATGGCTGGAATAAGTTTGAAGCCAATACAGAACCTAGCTATGGAAGTGAAACCTTACTTGCCACATCACCTGATATTAAGCCTATTTTCTTCTATGACCACAATGCATCTGACCTTTCCATAACCGGCGGCTATACCTACTATGGTTCCTTAACTAGCAACAGTATAAAAAATAAATATATTTATGGCGACTATGTTTCAGGGCGTGTGTGGGCTCTTGAATATAATCCATTGAACGGCGCCATATCCAATGAACTACTTTTTAAAACCAATGGAGAGTTCATTTCCTCATTTGGTGAAGATGAAGCTGGTGAGTTATATTTCTCCGATTACGGAGAAAATGTAAAAATTTTTAAAATTACGGAAACTGTAACCGGTCCCGTGACAACACCTGTAAATGGAATTGGTGAATGGAAATCACTATCCTCAGGAACAAATGGAATTGTAGAAACTATTACAACTTCTTCAAATAACTTAAGTTACATAGCAGGTTCATTCTCTAGTGCCGGGGGAATAAATGTATCCAATTTGGCCACTTTAAGTACAAACGAACAATGGGCCACATTGGGTGTCGCTGTAGAAGGAACTATATTAACTACTGCAATGGCAACGGACGGGACATTATATATAGCCGGGGATTTTACAACAGTAAATGGTATTGAAGCCAATAATATAGCAAAATGGAACGGTAGCACTTGGTCATCTTTGAGTTCCGGAACCAACGGTCAAGTTTCTACAATAGATTTTAATGAAGATGGAGTTTTGTTCGTTGGCGGTGTATTTACTACTGCTGGTGACTTAAATGCCAATAATATAGCAAAATGGGAAAATGAAACCTGGAGCCTGCTTACAGATGATACCACTACTATTTCAGGAGTTAATAATGAAGTAAGATCCATTCATATAGAAGACAACGGTCAGGTTTATGTGGGTGGTAATTTTGACACTGCCGGTGGTATTGCCGCAAATAGAATCGCTCTATGGAACGGTACTAATTGGTCTGCCCTGGGATCTGGCACCAGCGGATTTGTACAAGCAATAGAATCTATAGGTAATTATTTATATGTTGGAGGCAACTTTGCCATTGCCGGGGACAAAACAGTAAATAGAATAGCCAGATTTGATAAAAACAGTAATACATGGCAAGCTATGGGAACAGGGGTAAGTGGAAACATAAATGCTATTACCCATAGTGGCCCGTATATTTATGTAGGAGGTACATTTGATACTGCAAGTGATAATGGATCTATTGATAAAGTAATGAACAATATTGCCCGCTGGAGCGAACAAAGTGGTTGGGAAGCTTTAGGAACAGATACCAATGTAGGTGTAAATACCAGAGTAAACACCTTACAATTTATAAAGGATGAAACCCAGCTTCTAGTTGGCGGTAACTTTGATGTAGCGGGAAATGTGAACGCCAACAATATTTCTATATGGGCAGAAGTTTTTTGTACTGATGAAAACGTAATTCCAGAATATTTCATAAATGGTAGCTGGGATAGTAGCAGTGACAACTTAACGATTACTGAAGGTGAGGATATTACCTTAAGCATTTTACCCAACAATACCCCTTTTTCAATCACCCTTCCCGGGGGCGATATTGTTGAAAATGATTATTTAATAGAAAACGTAAGCCAAGCACAGGCTGGTACTTACACCTTTACTACGGTAGAAGGATGTACCAGAAATTTTACATTGATCATTGATACTATTAGTATTGATGATGACGATGATGATGGCGACGGAGTATTGAATTCTGATGATAATTGCCCTAATACACCCAACGGAGAAGTTGTGGATGAAAATGGATGCATAGCTGCTTCATACCCTAACAATCAGTTTAAGATAACTTCTACCGGTACTTCTTGTATTGGTTCCGAAAACGGCTCAGTTTTAATAGAATCCATAACTACTGAAGAATTTTCGGCAACTATTACCGGTGAGGGCGTAAATAGTACAATACCCTTCACCCAAACCCTATCTATAAAAGATTTAGCGAACGGGGATTATAATTTATGCATATCCCCTATCAATTCTTCAAATTATCAAACATGTTCTAAAATAGTCATAACCGAGCCTGTACCCTTGAATGTATTTTTAGATTTTAATGCTCTAACAAATGAAGCCAATATTCATATGAATGGTGCAGAAGAATATACCGTTCAAGTTAACGGTAAAAGTTTTCAAACTAAAGAATCTCAAATTACCCTGCCACTTAATGAAGACATCAACAATATTAGCGTTAGTACTGGTCAACTTTGCCAAGGCAAATATGAAGAAACTATATATTTAGGAAATACGCCAATAATCTATCCCAACCCTGTGGGCAACATACTGTCAATTGATTTAAAATCTCTTACAATAGATAAGCTTGAAATAGCTATTTTTACCGAAGCGGGAGTTTTACTACATTCTAGCAATCTTAAAGTTGAACAATCTATTATTAAAATAAATACCAGCTATTTAAGTTCGGGCATTTATTTTTTAAAATTGAAGAATGATGGTTTTAATAAATCCTTCAAACTAATAAAACAGTGAAAAGAAGCGGATTTTTAGTTTTTCTATTTTTATTAATTCAGTCATGCGGTGTAGATTCAGATGTTCTGGAATACGCCAATGACGAAATAAACATTACGCTTATTTTTCCCGAAAATGATTCTGAATGCACAGAAGGCGTTATCGTTTCCGAAACACAGAGCGAACTAGTTTTTAAATGGGAAGATAACGATGACAATGGTCCGTACACCGTTCATTTAACAAACCTCTTAAGTTCACAAACTGAATTAATTGCAAGTAATGACACAAATATTGCTATTGTATTAGACAGAGGTGTCGCCTATTCTTGGTTCGTGACAGGTAACATCAATAGTTCTAGTGAGGTCTGGAATTTTTACAATGAAGGACCCGGGTTAGAATCTACTATACCGTATCCTGCCACGGCAATATCACCAGTTAGTGGTGCTACAATATCACAAACGAGTACAACTGTCAATTTAATTTGGGCGTCAGAAGACCCTGATAATGATATTATTTCTTACGATTTATTTTTTGGAGAAGTGAAAGACCCTGAACTCTATGGAACAGATCTTACCGAAACTAGATTCAATGACATTCCGGTTGAGGCTGGTAAAGTTTACTATTGGAAAGTTGTAACTAAAGATAGTGTAGGAAATGAATCAACTTCTGAAGTTTTTAATTTTAGCGTAGGATAAGAGGAGAGAAACTTAAGTTAAAACATAAGAAAAAAGTACTCTTGCTTAATTTAACATAAACAAAAAAGCCCGATAAATGGATAAACATTTATCGAGCTTTTCTTATAAAATAACCTTTTAGAATTCTTGAATAATAAACTCTGATCGTCTGTTTACCGCATGTTTCTCTTCTGGACAATACGTATCGTCGTTACAATCATTAAGTAACATAGACTCACCATAGGCTTCGGTTGTCAGTTTTTCTTCTGAAACACCTTTAGATATTAAATATTCCTTTGTTTTATCTACTCTACGTTGAGATAACCAATCATTATATTTGGATGTTCCTCGAGAATCTGTATGTGAGGTTATCTTTAGTTTTAAAGTAGGTATCTCGATCAATACATCTGCTAAAGATTCCAACACTTTTTTAGAAGATGAATTTAGATAAGATGAATTCAGATCAAAATAAACATAACCTAAATCTTCAATTTTAGATTTAATTTCTGCTTTACGCTTATTTATTTCATCAATTTTTGCTTTCTCGGCAGCAGCCAAGGCATCTGCTTCTTTTTGTTTCTTAAGTCTTTCTGCCAGTAAAGCTTCGTCTTTTAAACGGTTAACCTCATTAATAGAATCTGTTTGTCGTTGTTTCTCTTTGGCAATGGCCGCCAATAGTTCCAACTTCTCTTCTCCGCGTTTAGAAAGACCTTTTTCAATTCCAAATTGATAAACGGCACCTGCTGCATACTGTAAGTGATTTGAAACACCTTCACTCTCACTCATAGCCCATTTACCGGTGGCATTTAAATCTAAGCCCCATCTATCTGAAAACCATGTTCTAAAACCTACAATAGCATTATAGGTTCCCCTACCTCTATTATTGGCGTCCGTATAACCGGCACCGATACCAACATAAGGATCAAACCAGCCTGTTTCACCGATTATTTTGTTCAAATCATACGTTATTCTTCCATCAATGCCGTAATAACTAATATTTTCAGTTAAAATTTCTCCATCAACATTTTTGCCCTCTTTATATTGGTTATACGTACCAATTGCTTCTAAGCCCAGACCACTTTTAAAATAACGACCTATACTTACTCTAGATGGATAAGGAACAAGATTCCATTCATCCGTAAAATTTAAAAGTTCATCAAAAACATTACCTGAATCATCAACGGCATTTAAGCCTACGCCAAAAATCCAAGAGCTTTGAACAATGCTATCCTTTGCCGTAATTTGTAGTTCATCTTGGGCAAAAGATAAAGATGAAAGCATAAAAAAGACTAAAAAACTGTAAATAGAAGTAGTTTTCATAATATATAATTTGGGGTGACAAAACGTAAAATTAATTGTATACAAGGTCCTTAGCAAATTATTACCGTATACAGCAATTAAAATCGTCCGATAGTTGAATGTAGAAGAATTATCGACTAATTACTTTTCTATTTTTAAACTTTTTGCGCTTAGCGGTAGCTTATAGATGCTAAAAGGGCTGACCACTAGCTTACTTTCGTCTTTAGAAGTCTTAGACTTAAGTTTACGTATCCCTAAAAACTCATCATCTTCGTTTAACGTTAAATTAGCGTAGTTTGATGCTGAATTATCTCCGCACCAAATTAAAATCATTTCAGAATTAAAATCTACTTCTGGAGGTGTTAATCCCGGTTTTCTAGTGCGATTTATTTTGCCATAAAAAGCATTTAACTCTTTCTGACTTTTTATAAGAATATATTCTTCTTTTTCAAAGCCGCTATAATTTTCATTTAAAAGAAGTTCCATTTCCTTATTATTAGATTCCTGTAAACTGTGTTGGGCCGTTGTTTTACAAGAATTTAATTGAAGTATTATGACCAATAAAAGACAAATAGAATATTTAAACATTTTTGAATCTTCCGTTATAAGCTCTCTCATAAACCTCTTCATATAAAGGCACAACTTTTTGAATATCAAAACGCTGAGCTTCTTTTAAAGCATTCAGCTTAAAGCGCTCTAAAACACTATCATTCTTTAAAATGGTAATTGCCTTGGCCGCCATATCATTAATATCGCCAACATCGCTTAAAAATCCGCTAACGCCCTCTGTATTTACTTCTGGGATACCGCCTGCGTTACTAGAAATAACCGGAACTTTATTTATCATAGCTTCTAAGGCTGCTAGTCCAAAACTTTCCGATTGTGATGGTAAGAGAAACAAATCAGAAAAACATAAAATCTTATCTATCTCATTACTATTACCTAGAAAAATCACTTTATCAGAAATACCCAATTCTTCACATAATCGCTCAGCACCAGCCTTTTCAGGACCTTCACCAACCATTATCAATTTTGAAGGTATCTCTAATTGAATTTTACTGAAAATCTTTATAACATCAGGTATACGTTTTACCTTTCTAAAATTACTAATATGTGTTACAATACGCTCTTCTTCTGTAGCCATGTTAGATCGTTGACAATCAGTAAAAGTAGTGCTGTATTTTTTTGCATCTATGAAATTGGGAATGACCTCAATATCACCCTGAATATCAAAAGTATCCAACGTTCCTTGTTTTAAACTGGCCGAAACAGAAGTTACCACATCAGATTGGTTGATGCTAAACGTAACTGCCGGTTTATAGAACGGGTGTTTACCTACCAAAGTAATATCAGTACCGTGCAACGTGGTAATCATAGGTACATAAATACCTTCTTCTTCTAACATCTTTTTCGCCATATATCCTGCATATGCATGAGGTATGGCATAGTGTACATGTAAAAGATCTATTTTATGAAGCTTTATCGTATCTACCAACTTACTTGACAATGCAAGTTCATAAGGTTGATAATGAAAGAGTGGATATTCCGGTACATGAACTTCATGAAAGAATATCTTGTTACTCAACAGTTCTAAACGAACGGGTTGTTTGTAAGTAATAAAATGAATCTCATGACCTCTGTTCGCCAATGCAATTCCTAATTCTGTTGCTACAACACCACTACCACCAAAAGTAGGGTAACATACTATTGCTATTTTCATTACAACAAAATTACCTTTTTTAATTCAGAATTGAATCGTAAATGGCTTGTTGAATTCTTGTTCTTAACCCAGATTTAACTAAAAGCGTGTTAGATGCGGAAGGATATGTTCTATTCGATAAAAATACATACACAATTTCTTCTTCTGGATCTGCCCAAGTATAGGTACCGGTAAAACCACTGTGACCAAAACTTTTTCTAGATACACAACCACAAGTAGGACCGCTATGTTGCAACTGAGGTTTATCAAAACCTACACCCCTACGAACATTATTATCACAAAAATAACAGGTGTTGAATTTTTTAACAGTTCTAGAATCAAAAAACTTAGTGCCGCCATAATAACCGTCTTGAAGATACATCTGCATAATTTTAGCAATATCATTGGCATTACTAAAAAGGCCCGCATGACCGCCAACACCGGCTTGCATTGCCGCTCCCATATCATGCACGTAACCTTGTACGGTACCGTATCTATAATAATTGTCCTCTTCTGAAGGTACGATCATAGCTTTATTAAACTTCTCTAGTGGGTTATATGTAGTACGGTTTGCCCCTATTCTTTTATAAAGAAAATTACTGGTTAAGTCGTCTAACCTTTGACCGTAGCTTTCTTCTACGACCTTTTTCATCACATAATAAGGTACATCACTGTAACGATATCTATTAGACTTTAGATCTTGCCTACCAATTCTATTATAAATGGAATCTTTGTAGGCATCTGCCAAATAAAGATTATCATACACTTTTGTTGAAAAACCAGGCAGCGGCCTGTTTCTATAAAATTCACCTGAGGGTTTTTTATTTTCGTCTAGCGTATTAATGTAAAAAGGTATCCAAGCAGGCAAACGACCATAGTGGGAAAGTGCTTTTAAAACGGTCACATTTTTAATTTCGGTATTTGAGTAATTTGGAACCAACTCTTCAAAAGTATTGTTTAAACCTATTCTACCCTCTTCTTCCATTTTCATTACCATGGGCAGGGTTGCCAATATTTTTGTCAATGATGCAAGATCATATAGGTAATCATTGGTTATCTTTTCTTTACTATCATAGGTAGGTTTACCAAAACTTTTCTGGTAGATGACCTTTCCCTTTCTTGCTACTAAGACCTGAGCACCCGGAAACATTAAACTATCCAAACCATGGCTCATTAATTCATCAATCTCTTTAAGTCCTTTTGAGCTCATACCAACACGTTCAGGTATGCTATAGCCCAATCTACTTAAAGATTTTACTTGAGCACCGGTATTCACAGGAAATTCCTCATGTGCAGAAACAGGCAATTTACCCGTAGCACTGACGGCTCCGAACAAAACCTCTGCAGTTTTCTCTTGAGCTATCTCACTGTTTTGGTAAGACATGACCACGCCATCGATCATATCATAAGACTTGATATCGGTTAAAGCATAAGGTTTGGCAAACACGCAAAGTATTAAGTTTGAAGTACGCTCGTTACCTATTGCTTGTAACCAGTTTAATTCTTTAGTAGAAAATTTATATGATTTCCATGGACTGTCATTACTTTTGTGGTGCCCCACAATAACCAAATTAAAATCTTTTAATTTAGCTTTTAGAGTATTGATATCATTCGCTTCAACTACGGTAACATCTGCATAATTCCTTAAGCCTTTTACAAATGCTCCATTATCAGAATCACCCATTTTAACGTAAGCAATTTTCTTATTGTCAAGGTTTTTAATGGACAATATATCTAACTTATTCCTTACAACCGTAATCGCATTTTCAATAGCCTGCTCATAAATAATATCATCTTCAAGGCTATTTAAGTCTTCGTAAAGATTGTTCAAACCAATAGGCCTATACTTATTTAACCCTGCTTTGTATTTTGCCATTAAAATCTTTTTGACGGAATATGCCAATCGCTCTTCGGTCAACTTACCCTTGTCATAAGCTTTTGCCAATTTTTCCTTAGCACTAACTATATTCTCCGGCATTAACAACATATCATTACCTGCCATAAACGCATCTAACTCAACACTACCATCTTTACCTTTTGTAGAAACCCCTTTCATATTCAGGGCATCTGTAAAAATTAATCCTTTATACCCCAATTGTTCTTTTAAAATGCCAGATATTATTTGTTCTGATAATGAAGAAGGCAGTCCCTTTTTCATTTCAAGCGCAGGCACCTCTAAATGAGCCACCATAATACTACTTAAGCCAGAATTTATTAATTTTTTAAATGGGTAAAGTTCCAGACTATCCAGCCTTTTCCTAGAAAACGGTATTACCGGTAAATTGTGGTGAGAATCTACTTCTGTATCGCCATGGCCGGGAAAATGTTTACCGTTGGCCAAAACCCCGGCGCGCTCCATGCCTTTTGCAAAAGCGGTACCTTTTGCAACCACATTATCCCTATCTTCCCCAAAGGAACGATTACCTATAATTGGATTTTTAGGATTAGTATTAATATCCAAATCAGGAGCAAAATTAATATGCACTCCCAAGCGATTTGCATGTTTGCCTATTTGATAGCCCACTTTTTCTACAATAGAATTGTCTTGAATAGCACCCAAGGTCATATTCCAAGGAAAAGCATATGTAGAGTCTAATCGCATATAGAGCCCCCATTCCGCATCCATACCTATGAGTAATGGAATCTTAGCAGCCGCTTGATAATCATTGGTAAGTTTTGCCTGTCTTACAGGTCCGCCCTTAGAAAATATTACCCCGCCTAAATGCTCTTTTACTATTAAGTTCTTGATTATATCTGTTGCTTGCTTACTTTGATTAGAAGCTACGCTTACCATAAATAGCTGACCTAATTTTTGATCAAGGCTCATTTTAGCGTACTGAGCATCTACCCATCTCTGTTGATCGGTACTGTCTTTAGTTACTAAAGGGTTTTGAGCCAATGCAACAGAACAGCAAAACAACCCATAAATAAGAATAAAAATATAGCGCATAAAAAAATATGTACTGAGATAACTATTATGGATTGAAATTATTGCATTTCATCGATAAAACCCAATAAATTCCGACAGTTAAGAAGAAATTATGTTAAAGAAAACGAGCATGCCAGCTCTCGGACGCAGGTACTTCCCAGTGCTGCAAATACTCCCCTTTATTGGCAACCAAATTGTTAAATACGATTGTGTTTTTTGAAATCGCTTTTTGTTTCGCCATAGCCTTAAAATCAACTAAGCTTTTATAAGCTACAAATTCACCCTGTTTATAGGATACATTCATCTTGTCCAGCAACAAGACATCGTACTTCTTTTCCAATGCCTGAATAAAATGCACAGATGCATCTATTGAACAGCCTGTAGCACCTTGTAATGTTTGGTCTAGGGCTATGATAATAAATCGTTTATATTTAATCTCGTAACCTGCTTTTAAATCATTGCCATGCGCTGTCCAAGTAGTTAAAAAAGTTTTTAAATCTGCTTCAATTTCATCCATTTCCTTCTCAGAAAACGATCGATTACATTGGTATATCCAAACTCTTGCAGTCTCAGGTAACGTATTAAATTCTACTAGCAAATTTTACTTTTTTTTTAAATTATAGATCTTCGGCGGCCGCAATCATTTCGGCAATATCCATTACTGCAATATCTGCTTCCTTTTCTTTGTTCTTAACACCATCTGTCATCATGGTATTACAAAATGGGCAACCTGCAGCTATTATCTCCGGTTTAGTCTCTAAAGCTTGTTCTGTACGTTCTATATTAACATCCTTATCCCCCTTTTCAGGTTCCTTGAACATTTGCGCTCCACCTGCTCCACAACAAAGACCTCTTTGCTTACAGCTTTTCATCTCAATAAGCTCGGCATCTAATTTTCTTATTAAGTCCCTAGGCGCTTCATATACTCCATTTGCCCTACCCAAATAGCACGGGTCATGAAAAGTAATACGCTTTCCTTTAAAAGATCCACCTTCCATAGAAATTCTACCTTCAGACAATAGGTCTTTTAGAAACTGTGTATGGTGAACCACTTCATAGTTGCCGCCCAAGCCCGGATATTCATTTTTTATGGTATTGAAACAGTGAGGACATGCCGTAACTATTTTCTTTATTTCATAAGCATTTAAAACCTCTATATTGGTCACTGCCTGCATTTGAAACAGAAACTCGTTACCTGCGCGTTTTGCAGGATCACCCGTACAACTCTCTTCTGTACCTAATACAGCAAAAGAAACATTGGCCTTGTTCAAAATTTTCACAAAAGCTTTCGTTATTTTCTTTGCCCTATCATCAAAACTACCAGCACAACCTACCCAAAACAACACTTCAGGTACAGTTCCCGACGCAAAAAATTCTGCCATTGTAGGCACTTTTAATTCACTTGCCATATCTATCTTTAAGATTCTTTACTCCAATTTAAACGGTCCATTTGGTTAAATGGCCAAGGTGCTCCATTATTCTCAATATTACCCATCATGTTATTTAAATCTGTAGGAGCTGCAGATTGTTCCATGACCAAATACTGTCTCATATCCATAATTATAGAAAGAGGATCAATACTTATAGGACAAGCCTGTACACATGCATTACAAGATGTACATGCCCACAATTCTTCGGGGGTTATATAGTCGTTCAATAATTGCTTACCGTCATCTTTAAACTCACCGTTGTTTGCATCGATATTCTTACCAACTTCTTCTAGTCGGTCACGCGTATCCATCATAATTTTACGAGGAGATAATTTTTTCCCGGTTTGATTTGCCGGGCACTCACTGGTACAACGCCCACATTCCGTACATGTGTAAGCATTAAGGAGTTGAACCCAACTTAAGTCTTGCACATCAGAAGCACCAAACTTATCTGGAACGGCAGCATCTTCAGCAGGTTCAGCATAAGGATCGGCATCTGGATCCATCATCATTTTAACCTCATCTGTCACGGACTGTAAGTTTTTGAACTGTCCCTTAGGTGTCAACTTACCATAATATGTGTTTGGAAATGCAAGTAAAATATGCAAATGTTTTGAGTAATAAAGGTAGTTCAGGAAAAATAGAATTCCAGCAATATGCAACCACCAAGCAGCTCTTTCCAACAAAACCAAACTTGAAATGGACATACCTTCAAAAACAGGAGCTATCATACTACTAATTGGAAATGCACCAGCCTGAACATAATGCGCTGCGCCCATTTGTTGCAATTGATAATCAGCACCGTTCATGGTTAAAAAAAGTATCATTAACACCAATTCTATATAAAGAATAAGGTTACCATCATTTTTTGGCCAGCCTTCCATCTCCGGTTTAAAAAATCGTTTTAGTTTAATAACGTTTCTCCTGGTCCAAAATAGTACTACCGCTATTATTACAAGTAATGCAAGTATTTCAAAAGAACCGATAAGGAAGTCATAAACAGGTCCTAACACGGCAAACATTCTATGTGTGCCAAAAATACCATCCAAAATAATCTCTAATACTTCTATATTAATGATTACGAAACCAACATAGACGATAATATGTAAGGCACCGGCAATAGGCCTTACTACCATTTTTGATTGCCCAAGGGCTATCATGGCCATGTTTTTCCACCGCTGTGGCTTATTGTCCGTTAAAGATTCTTCTTTTCCTAAAAAAATATTCCTCTTCAATTTTGAAACATTCTTCACGAAAAAACCAATACCTGCGATAAGCAGTATTACAAAAATTACATTTGGGAGATATTGCATATAATTTAGTCTTCTTTACTCGATAATCGAGATTTTAATGCCTCCGACAGTTGTGTCGAAGTAATAATTATGTATTTAATTCAATTTCTCGCAGACACGCCACGATGTTCTTTAGTTTTCTATAGCATTTGTTGCTGGATCATTTTCTGGCAACTCATACTCTTTCTGCTTTTTACCAAAAACAGAAACATTAACATACCTTTTGGGGTTTAAACGAAAATCTTGCAACAGTAAATCTAACTCACGTGATGCATTATTTAGGTTATCATACAGTTCCTTATCGTTCATAAGCAATCCAAGTGAGCCATCACCATTTTCTATTTTTGCCGTAACCTGATCCAAACTAGCCATAGTAGATTCCAAACTAGCCAGGGTTCTACCTAATCCTGCCGAGTTTAATGAATCTGAAAGCTTTGCAAAATTAGCGGTCAACTGCTCAAAATTCTCAAAAGAATTATTCAATTTATCCTTATTTACATCTAAAACAGAATTTAACTGAGTAGCACTACCGTTAAGACTGGTAATTAATGTATTTAGACCTCCAACAACCTCTTTCAATTCTTTTTTAGTTTTTTCATCCAAAACAGAATTAACATTGACCAAAACAGAATCTGCATCAGATATGGCAGATTCAACCTTACGTACCAACGGATTTAGTTTTTGCTGTGCCAAGTCAGTAATACCCGGTCTTGTTTCTGTAGGCAACGTATCTCCAGATTGTGCCAAAGCTTCATCAAAAATTGGTTTAATTTGCAAGCCCTTACCACCAATAATACCAGTATCATAAAGCTCAACCGTACTGTTTCTAGAAAATTTGAATTCATTGCCAACCGTAAACGTTACCAATAAATTTCCTTTCTCATCTAAAAATTTAATATCATTGACCTTACCTACACTAAAGCCGTTTATAGAAACTGTTGTACCAGATTGTAAGCCACCAACATTAGGATAGATAGCAAAAAAGGTTTTACTATTATCAAAAATAGGGGTAGACTTCAAATAGCTGAACCCCATGATGAACAATAGTAGGCCACCAATAACGATAATTCCTGTTTTTAATTCTCTAGATAGTTTCAAGCAAATTTATTTTAAGTCCTCTCAAAATTATGAATAAAATTTACACTTTATGGTCTAAAATTAGAAACCTCGTCAATTGCGTTTTGAATTGGAATTCTCTCTCCTAGCTTATAAGCGACAATATAAGCAGTTTTATACCCTTTTTCCTGAGCTTGGTTCTGCATCATTTTTGCCTCTCTATATGACCTTGTCTCTCCATACATATAACGATATAAATTTTTATACGGCTCCTGAGATAAGTTAGACAATCCTTTAAAATTAATTGAATTAAGCGGAACATTCTTACTGCTTGCCATCAATTGAATCTTGAAAACAATGGAATTTGCGACTTCTTTGTCATCTATTGCTTCTTTTACCTTCACAACCGGCACTTCCACCACTTCATCTACGGTTTCTTTTTCAAGTGTAGCTACAACCTCCTTTGGCTCATCAATTTTGGAAACAACTTCCGTGATCGGCTCAACAATAGCTTCTTTTTTCTCTTCTACCTTTTCAACAACTTCTTCTTTAACAGGAGGCACAGTAGGTTTTGTAACTATTGGTGCTACATTTGATGAGGCTGGCTGAACACCTTCCTTGTAATGTAAAATTGCCTTAGCTATGGCATCTCCCATTTCATTCTGGCCTTTTGTAGAATTTAAATAGGCACCTTCATCTTTATTGGTCAAAAATCCTGTTTCAACCAGAACACTTGGCATAAAAGTTTGATGCAATACTATAAAGCCTGCCTGTTTTACCTTTCTGTCCGTTCTTTTAAGTTTCTTGGAGAAATTTTCTTGAATCATTGAAGCCAATGCAACACTTTGATCTAAAAATTCTTCTTGCATTATGGTTAGCCCTATAACGGATTCAGGTGAATTAATGTCATAATCGGCATATCTGTTCTCATAATTATCCTCTAAGTAGATTACCGAGTTTTCTTTCTTGGCAATTTCAAAATTTTGTTTGTTGGCATGTAGACCTAATACAAAAGTACCAGCACCATGGGCATCTGAGGTATGAGAATCACAATGCACAGATACAAAAAGGTCCGCATTGGCTTTATTTGCAACTTCACCCCTTACATATAAATCTATAAAAGTATCGTCCTTTCGTGTGTAAATAACTTTTATATCCTTGTTCTTTGAAAGAATTTCACCCACTTTTAAAACAATGTTCAAGGCTATTTTTTTCTCTAGATAGCCATTACCTAAATTACCGGGGTCGTGCCCACCATGTCCTGCATCAAGAACAACTATAAATGGATCATCTGATTGAATTTCTTCGCCAGGACCCTTAAAAGACAGAAGTAATAACGCTGTGGTTAAAACTAAAGAAATGCTAAAGAGTTTAATTTTCATAAGTATTAGGGATTTTATCGCCCTTATAATGGTTAAATTTATTGTAAGACCCTACATACAGATTAAAAAATATATGTAAGTTTGACATCTCAAATAACGGCTCATTGGACCGCCAAACCTTTACAAAAATAGGATATATAGCCTTGCAATCAAACAAACAATACTTACTTTTCCTATTCATGGTTGTTGTCTGTGGTTTTTTTGCCATCGGTCAAGAAGGAAAAATCACTCCGCTCAATATTAAAGCTGAAAGAGATACAATAATAGCGCCATTATTTCCGCCAAGCGCTATAAAAGACTCTATAGCAAACGATTCCCTAGCTGCAGATTCATTGAACCGAAAGCCCCCTTTACTATTGGACAAGATAACGTACAAAGCCAAAGATTACGTAAAATTAAGTCAAAAAGAAAATAAGATATACCTCTATAACGAAGCAGAAATCTACTATCAAGATACAGAATTAAAGGCCGGTATCATTATAATGGATTATATAAAAAACGAAGTCTATGCCGGTAGAATGGTAGATTCTTTGGGCAATTATACGCAATTACCTTATTTTAAACAGGGGGAAAACATTGTAATACCAGATTCTATTCGATTTAATTTCGATACACAAAAAGCATTGATCTGGAATTCCCGAACGGAACAACAGGCAGCTGCCGGTGCCTTGGGCAGTGATGCAATGAAGGTTTATGCAGAAATTACCAAAAAAGAAAATGACTCGGTTTATTTTTTAAGCGAAGGAAAACTTACCACATCAACGGATACTATAAATCCAGATTATTATATAAGGGTCAGAAAGGCAAAATTTGTACCTAAGAAAAAAGTAATTGCCGGTTTCAGCAATTTATATATTGCAGATGTACCTACGCCTATTGCCATGCCGTTTGCTTATTTTCCACTTTCTCAGGGCAGATCGGCAGGGGTGTTGATGCCTTCGTTCGGTAATGACCCCAATACAGGTTATTTCCTTCAGGATATGGGATACTATGTTCCGTTGGGCGACTATGCAGATATAACCCTATCCGGAGATTTTTATACCAATGGCAGTTATGCCTTTAGAACAGCATCTATTTATACCAAACGATATAAATACAGGGGTAATGTCAACTTAAGGTTCGAGAACCAGGTAACCAGTCAAAAAGGATTTAGTGATTATAGCCTATCCAGAAATTACAACATTCAATTTTCGCATTCGCAGGATACAAAATCCAGTCCCAATTCAAGATTCTCGGCATCTGTAAACCTGGGTAGTAGTGAATATTATAGAAATTCCCTGCAACAACGAAATTTACCTAACACGCAAAACAACACTTTATCATCATCCATATCATATTCTAAAACGTTCCCCAATTACCCATCGGTGAACATGAGTTTAACCGCTACCCATTCCCAGCTTACCTCGGCAACGGCAACAGAGTCGGACACAGACAATATAACCATGACCTTACCCACCTTTCAGGCAAGTGTAGAGCGTATATATCCCTTTGTAAAACGAGATGGAATAAAAAAAGGGATTATAGACAACATCAACTTTCAATATAACGTAAACGCACAGAACAGGTTGACCACGAACGACGAAGATTTTTTGACCACAAAAATGTTCGATAATGCCCGTGCAGGAGTAAGCCATAGTATACCGGTAGCCACAAATTTTAAAGTAGCAAAATTTTTTAGTGTAAGTATGGGCGGAAGTTATGAAGATGTTTGGGCACTGGAAACCTATAACAGAAGTTATGACAATGAACTGGAAGAAGTTGTCATTGATACCGTAAGTGGTTTTGACAGGTACAACACCTATAATTTTAGCGCCAGTGTAGGTACTACTCTGTACGGAACGTTTAATTTTGGAGAAGACAAAAAGATTCAAGCGATCAGGCACACCATGAGACCATCTTTAAGCTATGGTTACGCCCCTTCTTTTGAACAGTTTTATGATGAGTATTTAATAGGAGATGATGTTGAAGTTCAATATAGCCGTTTTCAAGGTACACTGAACGGTGCACCGTCCTTAGGAAAATCTAATAATTTAAGCTTTTCTTTGGCCAACACACTAGAAGCAAAGGTTAGGGACAAAGATTCCACTAAGGTTGAACCTAAAAAAATATCCCTATTAAGCAATTTCAATATTTCAAGTGGATATAATTTTGAATCGGATTCATTAAAACTGAATCCGCTTAGTATAAACGGAGGTACCAATATACTTGACAACAAAATGTCCATTAACTTTTCTGCAGGGCTTGACCCCTATGCCATTGACAACAATGGAAGAAGAATTGATACTTGGAATATCGATAACGGCGGAAGCTTGTTTAGACTTACAAGGGCAAATGCGAATATATCATACGCCATAAGCAGCGAAATGTTCGGCAAAAAAGACGATAAAAATAGGGACGAAGAAGAAGAGTTAGACCCTTTCGATTATGTGGCACAAAGTGGTGGTAGAGAGGACGACCTATTTGGTAGGGCAGATGACTTTAACGCTAATCCCGTAAGAAGAGACGAAAAAGATGCAGATGTAGAAAACCCCATTTTTGGAACAAAAATTCCTTGGAACTTTAGATTGGCATACTCGGCCAACTATAGCAATTCTGCAAGACAAAGTGAATTTAGCAGTCATTCACTTATGTTCTCCGGAGATATTGAATTAGCACCAAGATGGTCTGTTGGCGGCTCATCCGGTTACGATTTTAAAAACCAAGGTTTTACCCTTACCCAACTTCGTTTTCAAAGAGATCTGAAAAGTTTTACCATGCGCTTTAATTGGACGCCTTTTGGAACCTATAAAAGATGGTATTTCTTTATAGGTATAGATTCATCTATACTTAAAGATCTTAAGTGGGAAAACCGAAGTCAAAACTAACTCTAAATTTAGCTAGAATGAAGAAAATAATAAATACCGAAAACGCTCCAGCTCCTATTGGACCTTACAATCAGGCAACATTAAGTAACGGAACATTATATATATCAGGACAGATACCCTTAGACCCCAAAACAGGAGAATTGGTTTCTGGAGATATTAAGCTTGAAACAAAACAATCTATGGAAAATTTAAAGGCCATTTTAACCGAAGCTGAAATGACCTTTGAAAATGTTGTTAAGTCCTCGATCTTCCTTAGTGACATGAATCAATTTACGGAAGTTAACGAGGTATATGCTTCTTACTTTAATGCTGATACCGCACCAGCAAGAGAAACCTTAGAAGTTGCAAACTTACCTAAGTTTGTAAATGTTGAAATTTCTATGATTGCCGTAAAATAATGGTTTACATATTCGCTTTATGAAATTCCACAAGACCTTCTATAGGTTTTTGTCGAATTACACCCACTATTAAATCGTTTCTTAAAAGTACGGAAGTCAATTCTTCTCTTAAGTAATACGCAACACTTCCTACAAAATTAATAGGCACTTTTGTAGCAAGCTCAAACTGCATTACATAATTATTTATGAATTGCTGAAAGCCTTTATCTATAACTCCTTTAGAATACGGGTGATCTTTATTTTCGATCAAGAAACGGGCAAAGGTTGCCAAATACGTATTTGGATTGGGCTGCTTATACAAATTTTCCTTTATAACATCTGGATCCAAATCATGTTGTTTCGCAAATTTATGTGCCAAATCTGCCGGCATTTTATGAAAATAGTAGTCACGTATCAACTTACGCCCAAAAAAGTTTCCACTTCCGTCATCCATAGGTATGTAACCCAATGAGGTCACTTTTTGAAATAATTGGTTACCATCATAGTAACTACAATTAGAACCTGTACCTAAAATACAGACAATACCTT
Source organism: Maribacter huludaoensis (assembly GCF_029350945.1). Lineage (GTDB taxonomy): Bacteria > Bacteroidota > Bacteroidia > Flavobacteriales > Flavobacteriaceae > Maribacter > Maribacter huludaoensis. The sequence continues at coordinate 172,364 of NZ_JARKMS010000005.1, forward strand.
GATGGCCAACTTTAGTCGTTGCAAAAATAGCCGCATACGTATCTTCTTTTACATCTGCTTTTGCATTAGGAAAAAAGTCTTTAAAAATAGCTTTTAAGAAAGACTTCATACGATCGGTTCCACAACCTGCACCGTAAAAATAAAGATGGGTTACCTTTTCTCTATTTTTAGAGATTTCAAAATTATTCGCTAAACGATCTTCAATAACATCTTTTGTCAATACTTCCGGACTTAAGCCTAAAGTTTGTGTTAAAAAAAGTTGTTCGCCATTTTCGTCCAATGCAATCCAATCAGACTTAGTTGCACCACTATCTACTATTAAAATCATATACCGAATGTCTTTAAAAAATAATCCTGAAAATAAGGAAAAACCGCCTCATTTTCAGGATATATCTATGTTATACTAAAATGAAGGTTATAAGGTATTTACGTGTTGCATAAGGTCTACCATTTTATTGGAAAAACCAGCTTCGTTATCATACCATGAAATCAACTTAAAGAAACCTGGGTTCAACTCAATACAAGCACCTGCATCAAAAATACTAGTTCTTGGATCACCAATAAAATCTTGAGAAACAACACTTTCTTCAGTATACCCCAACACACCTTTTAATTCACCTTCAGAAGCTGCTTTAAAAGCCTTTTTAATTTCATCTAAAGATGTTTCCTTTTTAACTTTTACGGTCAAATCTACCACAGATACATCTGCAGTTGGCACTCTAAAGGCCATACCTGTAAGTTTTCCTTTTAACGAAGGAATAACTTTGGTCACGGCAACAGCTGCACCTGTAGATGCAGGTATAATGTTCAACATAGCACTTCTACCACCTCTCCAATCTTTCTTAGAAGGTCCGTCAACAGTCATTTGTGTAGCAGTAGTTGCGTGTACCGTTGTCATTAAAGCTTCTTCTATACCAAAGTTATCATTAACAACTTTAGCCAATGGCGCTAAACAGTTTGTAGTACAAGAAGCATTGGAAACTATAGTATCAGTTGCTTTTACATCTTTGTGGTTTACACCAACTACGAACATTGGAGCATCTTTAGAAGGAGCAGAAATAACTACTTTTTTAGCACCACCATCAATATGGTATTGAGCCGTTTCCAAGGTTGTAAAAATACCTGTACATTCTGCAACGGTGTCCGCACCAACAGCATCCCACTTAATATTTTTAGGATCTCTTTCTGCTGTAATACGCACTGTCTTACCATTTACGATCAATTGACCATCTTCAACCTCAACAGTACCATCGAATTTACCGTGAACTGAATCGTACTTTAATAAGTAAGCCAAGTGCTCAACATCTAACAAGTCGTTGATAGCAACTACATCAACATCACCACGTTTAATAGTAGTTCTGAACACTAATCTACCTATTCTACCGAAACCGTTAATCCCTATTTTCAAATTTGACATTTTCTCTATTTTTAATTTTTAATATTATGTAGTCATTATTTCCGAAACTCGTATAAGCTCCTTATCAATTTTTGTATGCCCTTTAATCGCCTTATTGATAGGCGTTAATGTTAATTTATTGTCTTGAATACCCACCATTAAATTGGTCTTGCCTTCCAATAATGCCTCTACGGCCTTGACCCCCATTCTACTGGCTAGAACACGGTCATAACAAGAAGGTGCACCACCACGCTGCATATGCCCTAATACGGAGACACGAACATCATATATAGGTAAGTGTTCTTCAACATATTCCTTTAGTTCAAAAACGTTTTTACCAGACTTATCTCCCTCCGCAACAATTACGATACTTGACGACTTACCAGATTCCTTACTTCTTTTTAAAGACTCCAGCAACCTGTCCAATCCTAAGTTTTCTTCCGGAATCAAAATTTCCTCAGCTCCTGCACCAACGCCAGCGTTAAGGGCAATATGCCCAACATCCCTACCCATTACCTCTACGAAGAACAGTCTGTTATGAGAACTTGCCGTATCCCTAATTTTATCGATACACTCTACAACAGTATTCAATGCCGTATCAAAACCTAACGTAAACGTGGTACCGAAAATATCATTATCAATAGTACCGGGAATACCGATTACCGGAAAATTATATTCCCTGTTGAAAATCATGGCACCTGTAAAGCTACCATCACCACCAATAACCACAAACGCGTCAATACCCGCCTTAACAAGCTGATCATGAGCTGTTTTACGACCTTCCGGAGTCCTGAAATCATCGCAACGGGCAGATTTCAAAATGGTTCCTCCCTTATTAATAATGTTATTTACGCTACGTGCGTCCATGGGTTTAAAATCCCCCTCTATCATACCTTGGTACCCTCTATAGACCGCAACGCAATCTACCTTCATGTAGGCACACGTACGAACAACTGATCTTATGGCGGCGTTCATACCTGGTGAATCACCTCCTGAAGTCAGTACTGCTATTTTTTTTATTTCTGAAGACATGGAAAAATTTAAGCCAACGAAATTAAGAAATCTAAGTCTAAATAGGAATAAAACTCAGTCGCATTTTAAGAAAAAATCAACGAAAAGGATTTCGCTTTAACATATTCATAATCAAATTATTAAAATTTGTTATTTATTTACAAAAGTAGAAGAATTCGATTATCATTTCAATGATTTGGGCTTATCGTAAAAACGAATAAGACTATCGTTGCCCATTACGGAAGATGGTGTTTCAATTATCTTTACAGGTTCTTCCTCCACTTTTGGCTTAGTAGCTAAAATTTTCTGAAAAAGTTCCCTAAAATTATTAAAATCTACCTCATAAGAAATACCGGCACCCTGTGTAGAACCTTGTTGATCGGATAAGTAGGCCTGTATTTCACTTTGTCTACTAAAAAAATTGGCGCTTAGGGTACCCTCTTCGTTCAGCAATACCTGAATTTCAAAATCGCCGGCAACCAAAGTTTCACTAGATGCACCAACCGGCACCCCTACTTTACCGTTAAACAATATTCTATCTGATATCTGCGTAGATACCGTTACCCCTATTCTATCATCTGTTTCTATATCTGCCGATCGATCCAATATACCTTGTTCATAAGATAGACCAAGATTAAACTTATCATTACCCCCACTTAATATGGAATTTAAAATACTTGATGCGCTTTGGACCAAATTACCTGTTATTGCCTGTTGGTTAATACCACTTTGGGAGTTTACAAAAGTTCCCTGTGCCAAAAGAAATATTGCATTTTTTTCTTCTACCGTGGGATCTTGAAGACGATATTCAAGTTCTGATTTTACTATAGAATTTGTACCTGGAAAATCAATACCAAAATCAATATCCGGTTTTTGTAGTTGCCCCGTAAGGCTTATAATTACATCAGTAGGGATCCTTCTTGTAAATCCGGCATCATCAAGCAAAGGGGCCGGGTTTGCATTTAACGAATACACCGCTTCCATATCCAAAATTGCCTCTAAAGGTTTTTGATCCCAGTTAATAGTACCACCAGGCTCTACTGTAAATTTCTTATCTATGATACCACCAAACTTATAATTGAATTCACCCGTTACAACTACATAATCACCATACATCTCAAATTTACCATTAGTGTTGATCTGTATTAAAATAATACCTACACCAGTACCTTTTAAGGAACTACCTGTTTTGGTATCGGTTACAATTTCAACTTCGGCATCGGGCGTTACATCAAGGTTAAATTCTAGTTCAAGACCCTGATAGTCTTTTAGTTGCCGCTGGTTTTCAATTCTTAACTTATCTTTCTTTTCCAAAAAATTTATGAAAGAATAATCTCCTACACTTACCACGTCACTTAAAGGTATTTTAAGTGATGTGCCCTTTGCCGTAGATCCATCGACCGTAATGTTCAACGCCGTAGTTGGACCATAAATACGCCCCGTTCCATTCAAATAACCAGTACCATAATACAATTCTCCCTCTTTAAACTCCGTATTAAGTATTAAGAATTTATCATTTTTGGTATCTACATTAAGATCTAAGACCCAATCCTTAAAAAAACTATGGGTAATAGTACCGTCTAAATTTGCGCGAGTGCCTTTAGCTACGTCCTGCAACGCTATATTTTCAAAATCAAATGTTTGATTTTCCAGCACTACCCTTGAACGTGGAGCAAAACCATAATCAACATTTAAATAAGGCACGGCAATACCGGCATTATCCAAAGTCAATAAACCATTAAAATTAGGGTTATCTACATTACCATTTATTTTTACCCTACCGTCAATATTACCCCTAATATTATCAATAACACCTTCTCCTAAGGGGCTAAAGGGCTCTAACCCAAAATCATTAAAATTAGCGATTAAGTTTGCTTTTGGTATTTCTCCCTTATTTTCAATACTACCTACGACACTAAATTTTTCTACGCTATTATCCGATAGCTGAGAATTTACCTGAAACTCCGTTAAGTCTTTATTTCCGATAATATTAATTGCCAGATCACCTAGCGGAATATTATTAATACCAAATTGATCAATATTTAAACTAGATGAAGGTAAATAGATTCCGTCCTTTTGTAAAACATTCAACGTACCATTGACTTCACCTTGTAATTTTAAGCTATCTATAACAGGCGTGATCTTATCCAAGGATACAATTTTAAATTGCAGCTGTAAATCTTTATAAGTAGAATCTGCCAATTGTCCCTTTAAACGAATCTGCTCTTTTTCTTCATTGTTCATTACAATTTCCTGAATCATAATGCTATCCAGTGACCTATTTAATATGACTTTGTTCTTGGTATCCCCATCTTTGTTCAATACCCATTTGTTGCCTTTAAAATTGACATCTGAAGTTTTAAGACCTATTACAGATTTATTATCCTTATTAAACGTATGATAAAAGTTTAGATTATAGGAATCATTAAACTCACTACCCCCCTTAAACTCTGACCTAAAGAACAAAGTATCCTTTAAGGTGGTATTGATCAGGTTAAAATCTTTAAAATTGTAATAAGGCGTATCTAATTCACCGACCGAGACAAATGTATTGAACAGTGGATTCTTATTATCTATCCTTACCTCAATACTATCTGCAGCCGTACCAAAGGCCTCTATACTTGGTGATGCAAAATTGAGCTTAAAATCACCTTCATCCGCAACTATATTTCCCTTTATAAAAGTGTTGGGATCAAAACGAACTTCAGGAAAGAATACGTCAACAATTTTGTTATATATTTTAAAATTAAAAGAAAGATTCTGGCCGTTGGATATTTGAAAAGGCCTATAATTAGTATAAATACTTCCCAAAGAATTCTGCACAAGTCTACCCAATTCCCGCACCTTAAAATTCCCTTTCATAAACCCTGTAATTATATCAGGAGAATTTATATTTATGGTGCGCTCGCGATCTTCGCCAAAGTTTGATGTTACCGCGAAATCTTCAAAATAATAGGTATCGTTGACATTTTGATAACTTGTTTGGGTAAAATTTATATCACCAACAATATTATCTAAGGTAGTACCCGTAATATCCATACTTACATTACCCTTGAACACCGAAACACTATCATTGATAAAGTTTAACTTTTTTAAATCCGCATAGTCCACAGAAGCTATAAAATTGAAATTGTTCCGGGTTTCGGCAACGTTGGCAAGTCCTTTAAAATCAAATTTAAAATTTTCATCATTACTAATCAACGAACCATCGAACAGCTGATCTTTTATAATACCTGATACTCGCAAATCCTGATAGTTATAATTATTGAATTCAATGGAGTAGATTTGCCCTATGACCTCTGTATTCAATTTTTCCTTTACAAATCCCTTTCCCTCAACATTAAAATCCAGGGTTGTTTTTCCTAAGTTTTTATTTTCGGCAAAATCCCCTAGGTCAAAATCTATTAAAGATATAAACCCTTTATAAGTAGCGTTATCAATATTATTAAAATCACTTAGAACAATATCCGCATAACTACTGCCAACAGCAGTATTGAGATTTACTTTTGCATCAACGGACGAATTGGTAACAAAGGCATTACCACGAATTGTAAATTGCCCCAATTTGCTAAAAGTAGACGGCAATGATTTGCCTATTAAATTGGGCAATAAGGCATTTAACTGGTAGTAACTGCTAGTTACATTTTTCATGTCAGCACTTAGGCTAAACGGTTTTTGCTTATTGAAAAGGTTTTTGAAATTGAAATTACCACGTATACCTGTATCGTCAGAAAACAAAAAAAGATTATCCGTATTTAAATCATTTAAAACTCCGTTAACGTTGGCATTAAAGGTTACTTCTTTACCCTTACCAAATTCATTATAGAGTAAATTAATTTCATCAAAACCCACCTTGGATTCCTTAAACTCTGCAACAACATTTACCTTATTTAAAAAATCGGCAAAATCTTCTCGGTTGTAATTAAAAACCAAGTTGCCATCCAGAGCGGAAAGTGGCGTTTTTATCTTCAAAGAATCAAAGCGCATTTGTTGCTTTGTATACTTAAAGTTCGTTGCCAACTTATTTACCTTTAACCCTCGTTTACTAAAAAAGGACATCTCTTGAATATCTGCAGATACCTCAGGGCCAAGAATTAAAAAATTGCCGGCATTGATATTAAGACTGTCAAAATTTAAAACAGTGGCGTTATTTAGATTTTCATCGATATATTTAAACCTGCTTTTCTCAATATCTACATATGAAGAAGACAACCTAAAAGGCGGCGTACCGGGCGCTCTGGGTTTACCGTCATCTAGTTTATCAACAAAAACCTCAAGATTCGTATTCTTTTCGCCAAAATATGTTTTTAGCTTAAAATTTAATTCATCTACCTCAATATCCCCAAATTCCAAATTTCCCTGAACCAAATTACCTATACTCAAAATAGAGGTCTTAAGCTCATTGACATAAAACAAAGTATCTTGCTTATAATCTTCTATAAAAACACCCTCTAGTCCCGTATTCCAAGAAATTAAGGAAACCTTTAGACGTTCTATATTGATATGTGTACCATACTGATCGTTAATTTTTTTCGTAGCAAACTGTGCCAACAAGGTCTGTACCACTGGCAGGGAAAAAATGATGGTACCCAAAACACATATCAGCAAAAGCACCAATAATGTTCTAACCAATATTTTTCTCAGTTTTTTGATAGGTCTTTATGTTTTACCTTTGTTATTCAAATTTTATTCCAATTATGCCTGAACCCGATCCAATTTATATACTTGCTATAGAATCTTCTTGTGACGACACTTCTGCGGCAGTTTTAAAGAACGATAAGGTGCTCAGTAATGTTGTGGCCACCCAGGCTATTCACGAAGAATATGGAGGGGTTGTACCAGAACTTGCCTCTAGAGCACATCAACAAAATATTGTCCCAGTCGTTCATCAAGCCATAGCCAAAGCAAATATCGATAAAAAACAATTATCAGCCATAGCATTTACACGCGGACCAGGACTTATGGGTTCATTACTTGTTGGCACCTCATTCGCAAAATCTTTATCCTTAGGTTTAGACATACCGCTAATTGAAGTTAACCACATGAAAGCCCATATTTTAGCTCATTTTATAGATGACGAAAGTATGACTGCACCGTCTTTTCCTTTTTTGGCATTGACCATAAGTGGAGGGCACACACAAGTTGTTCAGGTGAATGATTTCTTTGATATGAAAATTATTGGACAAACTTTGGATGATGCCGTTGGCGAAGCATTTGACAAGAGCGCTAAAATTTTAGGACTGCCCTACCCCGGCGGCCCATTAATTGATAAGCACGCGGTTAAGGGCGATCCTCACAAATTTGAATTTACCATACCCAATGTTAAAGATTTAGATTTTAGCTTTAGCGGCTTAAAGACCAATATCCTATATTTTATTCAAAAACAAACAAAAGAAAATCCTGATTTTGTCAAGAACAATTTGGAAGATATTTGTGCATCAATCCAATATACGATCATAACTATATTGATGAAAAAACTTAAAAAAGCAGTAAAACAAACTGGCATTAAAGAGGTTGCTATTGGTGGCGGGGTTTCTGCTAACTCCGGTATTAGAAGTGCACTAGTTGAAGCACAAACAAAATTTGGATGGAAAACCTATATTCCAAAATTTGAATACTGTACGGACAACGCTGCCATGATCGGTATTGTAGGCTATTATAAATTTAAGAACGAGAAATTTTCCAAGCAAGATATTACGGCTAAGGCGAGGTACGTTATATCCTAGTTAAAAACGACCCAAATGCAATTATTTTACAACCCAAACATCACGGCCATTGATACAACTTTCATTTTCGACAGCAATGAAAGCAAACATATCATTAAAGTGTTGAGAAAAAGAAATGGCGATCAATTATGGATCACCAATGGTAATGGTTATTTATTTGAAGCAAAAATAATTGGAGATAATTTAAAAAAGTGTGAAGTAGAGCTTGTATCATCTAAGAAAACCCACCCAAAATCTCATTGGCTACATATAGCTGTAGCACCTACAAAAATGAACGATCGGTTTGAGTGGTTTTTAGAAAAAGCCACGGAAATCGGTATTGACGAAATTACGCCTATCATTTGCGAAAGATCAGAACGCAAAGTCATAAAGTTAGAACGAATGCAGCGAGTAATAGAATCTGCCATGAAACAATCGTTGCAAACGTATTTACCTAAATTAAACGAACCCATTAGCTTTTCGGAATTTTTAGAAAAACCAATGACAGAACTGCAATTTATAGCCCATTGTGAAGATACGGAGCGCCACGAGCTTAAAAGAAGGGTGGCCGCAGATAAAGATCTTACAATTTTAATTGGGCCAGAAGGTGACTTCTCTCCCGAAGAAATTAAAAATGCCATGCAGAAAGGCTATGCCCCTGTTGCCATGGGCAAAACAAGATTAAGGACAGAAACGGCCGCAATTGTAGCCTGTTCTATTGTTGCAACAATAAACAACGGGTAACTTTAGAAATCCTTTTTTACGGCGCTTAGAATATCGCCTCTTATATTTTCCACTATTAACATTAGAACAAGTTCTTCTCCTTCTTTAACCATTGAAGGAACAGCCAATGAACCAAAAGGATTATCATCATTAATATCAATAGTCTTTTCGGTAATAACAATATTTGTGTTCACTAAAGTTTTTTGCCTGTTCTCTCCCCTATTCACCTGTGTGTTTCTTTCTTTTAATAACAGAACAGCTCTCACGGTTTTAGCCCATGTATTACCAATAATATTATAATCAAAATATATTTTATCCTCTTGTCGCTTAAAATTTTTAATTAGAATTTGGCTCTCCGATGTTGTAGCAGAATACTTTTTAATGGCATTAACAACTTTAGCTTTATGAGAACCTACCAAATGTTCTTTTCCATTGACCACTAATTCAGGTGTATAGTTTCCGTTATAACCAAACTTTTTATTGTAACTGCTTTGCCGTTCCGTAAACTCTTTTTTACTAAATGGATCTTCCCAACCTATGTAGTTCCAATAATCAACATGGTAACTAAGCACGAATACATTATCAGAATAAGTCATTTTAACTTCTTGCAACAATTCATCAGCAGGCGGACAACTGGAACAACCCTGAGAGGTAAAAAGCTCAAGCACTACAATACCTTTACTTAATTTTTCCGGTTGTTCAGAAAACAATGCAGCATCAACTTTATTATCTTTACTCGATTGAGCCCAAATAATGGTTGACAACAATAAACCAACTATTAAAAATATAGAAACACAAATCTTTTTATCAATCATAATAATGTGATTATATTTTATTATTCGAAATAAAATGAAAAACCTTACTATCTATCTTATACTTACGGTTACGTTTACTTGCCTTAACTTAAGATCACAAGAAATAGCAATTTTAAAATATCAAGGTGGTGGTGATTGGTATGCCAACCCAACGGCACTACCAAATTTGATAAAATTTTGTAACGATAATATTGGCACCACCTTAATCAATAAACCAAAAACGGTAGAAGTTGGCAGCAGCTCCATTTTTCAATATCCATTTTTGCATATGACAGGGCATGGTAATGTTGTGTTTTCTGATCAGGAACTAGAAAACTTAAGAAATTACCTTCTATCCGGTGGATTTTTACATATCGATGATAATTACGGAATGAAACCGTATGTTACAAGAGAAATAAAAAGGCTTTTCCCAGATATGGAATTAGAGGAGCTAGGTGCTGATCATCAAATATTCAAAAACACATATTCCTTCCCAAAAGGACTACCAAAAATTCATGAACATGATGGTCAAAGACCACAGGCATTCGCCATTTCAAAAAACAATAGAGTCATTTTATTATTTACGTCAGAATCTGATTTAGGTGATGGCTGGGAAGACCCTACAGTACATAACGATCCGGCAGAAGTAAGAAAAAAAGCGTTACAAATGGGAGCGAATATTATAACTTATGCCTTTAAAAATTGATCAATGACTTCAAAAACTATTTCGCAAGGCATACTAAGAGCTATAGGTGTATTAGTGGGTATAGCCCTTTTACTATATTTTTTATATACAATACAATCTGTAATAGCATATTTGGCAATTGCCGCTGTAACGGCACTAATAGGCAGCCCATTGGTACGTTTTTTTAGATTGCGCCTAAAACTGCCAAATATACTTGCAGTTATTATTACCATGCTTTTAATGGTAGGTGTATTGGTAGGTATAGTCGCTTTGTTTATTCCATTATTAACAGAACAAGGTAAAAACCTTTCGTTACTTGATATTGATGAACTACAAACCAGCTTAAACACATTATACCATCAAATCACGAATTACCTTGGACTTTCATCGCATATAGTAGAAGATGTAATTGATGATTCTGGATTAGAACAAAATATATTACAAGGTTTGGATATAGGCTTTATTCCAAATTTTTTAAATTCTTTTTTAAATATATTGAGTACGGCAAGTATTGGTTTATTTTCAGTTCTTTTCATTTCTTTTTTCTTTTTAAAGGACAGCAAATTATTTGAACACGGGTTATTAATATTTGTTCCTATTGATAAAAAGAAGGGAACTACCAATTCCATTAGCAAGATAAACGGATTGTTGTCAAGATACTTTGTTGGCCTACTACTTCAAATTTTTATTCTATTTGTTATCTATACCATAGTGCTATTAATAGTTGGTATTGAGAATGCGGTAGTAATTGCATTTCTTTGCGCACTTTTTAACATTATACCTTATATAGGACCAATAATAGGTGGTGTTATAATGCTGACATTGACCATGACCAGCAATCTAGGATCAGATTTTAGTGAAGTAATTTTACCAAAAACGGGCTATGTATTCATAGGGCTACTGATAGGGCAATTGGTAGATAATTTTTTCTCTCAGCCGTTTATTTTTTCAAATAGCGTAAAGTCTCATCCTCTAGAAATTTTCTTGGTAATCATCATTGCCGGTCTGTTATTTGGTACCGTAGGAATGATTGTAGCCGTACCCGGCTATACGGCACTTAAAGTAATTTTAAAAGAATTCCTGTCCGATAACCAAATCGTAAAATCATTGACCCATAATCTTTAAATATTCGTGAATATAGATATTTTAAACAATGAAGTACAGAAGTTTATTGGTGATAATCTTAAGACCGATGTTCATAAAATTATTTTATCAAAACCCAGGTTTATAAACGTAACCCAGAAAGAGCTAGTTGAACAAATTGAATCAAAAGTTAAAGCTAAAACAAAATTACCCACATGGTACAATACCAATAATATATATTACCCCAACAAACTAAATCTTTCACAAACATCATCAGAGATCACGGCAAATTATAAAGCCAAAATTATTGCCGGCGCATCTCTAATTGATATCACCGGTGGTTTTGGGGTAGATTCATACGCATTCTCCAAGAAAGTAGAACAAGTAACCCATATCGAAAAGAACAAAGGACTATCCCAAATTGCCAAATACAATTTTGGAAAAATGGGGGTGTTAAATATTACATGTATACCTGAAGATGGATTAGCGTTTTTAGAGAAGACCTCAGAAACTTACAATTGGTTATATGTAGACCCATCTAGAAGAGATAAAGAAAACAATAAAGTATATTATCTATCTGATTGCGAACCCAACGTAATTAGCAACATGCACCTTTTACTGACAAAATCTGCTAACCTAATTATAAAGACCGGACCACTACTGGATATTAAAAGTGGATTAAAAGAACTGTCATTTGTAAAAGAGATTCATATTATTGCGGTAAACAATGATGTAAAAGAACTTCTTTGGGTCATTCAAAAAGGCTTTAGCAACGAACCAATTGTTAAGACAATAAATTTTAAGTTAAACTATATACAGAAATTTGACTTTTATTTTAGCGATGAAGAAAATACATTCTCCCAATTTTCAGAACCGTTAAACTATCTATATGAACCAAATGCCTCTATATTGAAATCTGGTTCATTTCAGTTTGTAGGCAAATCTTTTAACCTACATAAACTTCACCCCAATTCTCATCTTTATACCTCAGAAACACTACTTGAATTTCCTGGCCGAATATTTAAAATTGAAAAAGTCTACGATTATTCTAAAAAAGTATTCAAAAAAACCGGTCTGTTTAAAGCCAATATTACTACGAGAAACTTTCCTGATTCTGTCGAAAAAATAAGAAAAAAATTAAGCATTAAAGATGGTGGAGACAACTACCTTTTTTTCACCACCAACATAGACGAGAAATTGATTATAATTTCTTGTTCTCAGATCTAATATCATAGTAAATTATCTTTAAATAGAGATTTAAAAAATAGCTAGAACACCAAAAAACAGACTCAACTATAACGTTGTAATTTTCATTTTTTTTGATTTTTTTGTCTACAATTTAAAATAAAAATGTTAAAAATTTAACGTGCTAATTTCCAAATTTTACTGTGGCTAATTTATTGATTACTCAATATTTACGCCTATTAATACAGATAATTACAATAACAATACACCATATTGCTTTTATGACCTTTTCAAATTAACACTAACGATTTATAGATATTTAAAGGAAAAGTACTATTATTATAGTGGATTTTGATTTTTTTAACATTTAACAACTGCAACTAAAAATTTTAAAAACTCGATTTCCAAGTATTTAATTTAAACTAACAAACAACAACTATTATGAATCAAAAACGTGATTACACGTTGATGAAATTCAGTAAAAGGTCATCCTTTATTAAATCTGGAGTTTTATCAATGCTCGTTTGCCTAGGTACACAAATGGTACAAGCAAATGAAAACACAAGTACTTCAAACGAAGTTGAAGTAAAAACCTTTCAAACTACTATTACGGGAACCGTTTTAGATGACACCGGCCAACCATTACCTGGGGCCAATGTTGTAGAAAAAGGTACGACCAATGGTACACAAACAGATTTTGACGGTAACTATAGCTTAAATGTATCTGATGGTGCTACATTAGTTTTTAGCTATATAGGATTTAAAAGTATGGAGATTGCCGTGAACGGTCAATCAAGTGTTAACGCAACTTTAGCTGAAGATGCTGCAGCTCTTGACGAAGTTATCGTATTAGGGTATTCTACACAAACAAGAGGTGATTTAACTGGTTCTGTAGCATCAGTAGATGTTTCTGAAGCAACCAAAGCACCAGTTGTAAATGCTGCATCTGCATTACAAGGTCGTGTAAGTGGTGTAACTGTTGTACAAAATGCAACACCAGGTAGCCCACCAAAAATTAACATTCGTGGTTTTGGTACTAGTAACAATACCAACCCTCTGTTTATTATTGATGGTCTACAAACAGATGACCCATTTGTATTGAACAGTATCAACCCGAACGACATTGATCAAATGAACGTCTTAAAAGACGGTGCAGCTGCCATATATGGTGCAAGAGCGTCTAACGGGGTAGTAATTATTACAACTAAAGGTGGTGGTTACAATATGGATAAGCCAATTGTATCTGTTGATACGTACACTGGTTTTTCCTCAATAGCCAACACACCTGACTTTTTAAATGCACAACAATTAGGTGATGTTTTGTTTCAAAGTTCCGCAAACGATGGAACTGTGTTTGATCACCCTCAATTTGGTAATGGTTCATCTGCAGTTGTCCCATCATCCTTAAATGGTTATACCAGAGTAGTATCTTATGATCCCATAGTAAGAGGTGATGCTTCTGCTGCCGTAAATCCTAATGGTACGGATTGGATAGATGCGATTACAAGAACTTCAATTATTCAAAGTGTTGCATTTTCGGTTGCTAATGGTGAAGAAAACAGCAAATATTCACTTTCTGCAAACTACCTGAACAACCCAAGTAATCTTGTAAATACCTTCTATAAAATAGGTCAAATTCGATTAAACTCAGAATTTAAACTTGGTGACAAAGTACGTGTTGGTCAGCATTTTAGCACAGCTTACTCTAATGGAAACCAAGGTGGAGCCGGAGCTAGATATGAGGAAGCTGTTCGTAGTAGCCCCTTAATACCATTGTATGACGATAATGGTAATTTTGCAGGTACCGGGGCACAAGGTACTGGTAACTCAAGAAGCCCGTTAGCGCAACTTGGCAGAGCAAGTGACAACTTTAACAAAACAATTAGAGTTTTAGGTGACATTTATTTATCTGCTGAAATAGCGAATGGACTAACCTTCAAAACCAACTTTGGTGGTACTATAAACTCCTTCAATACACGTAGTTTTCAAGCATTGGATCCAGAACATAGCGAACCTTTAGGCACAAATCAACTTACAGAACTGAACCAAGACGGTTATTCTTGGACTTTTACGAATACCTTGAATTATAAAAAAACTTTTGAAAACAGTAAAATTGATGCTTTGGTAGGTATCGAAGCTGTGGAAGATGGAGTTAAAGGTAAACAGGTAAGTAGAACCGGTTTCTTATTTGAAACACCAGATTTTTATTTACTGAACAATGGTAGTGGTACACCAAATATTGATAACGCGTATGACGCAGCTACAAGCCTTTATTCATTATTTGGATCTGCAACTTACTCTTATGCCGACAAATACTTTATTACAGGAACTTTACGTAATGATACTTCTTCACGTTTTGCCGGAGATAATAAAAGTGACACCTTCCCTTCAATTAGTGGTGCTTGGGTAGTAAGTAAAGAGGATTTTATCTCATCTGACTCAGCTTTAAGCTGGTTAAAATTAAAAGGTTCTTGGGGGCAATTGGGTAATCAATCATTGCCGGCCAGTAATCCTACAATAAATATTTCTTCACTAAATGAAAGTTTATCCAACTATGCTATTGACGGAAGCTCAATCGCCACAGGGGCATTGTTATCCGCTGTTGGAAACCCAAATTTAAAATGGGAAACCAGTGAAGCAATCAATGCAGGTATTGAACTTGGATTCTTCAATGATAAATTAAATTTAGATTTTGAATGGTTCAACATTAAAACAAAAGATTTAATTGTTCAAGACAACAGTTTGATCAGTACAACAGCAATTGATGCAGGAGCACCTTATGTAAATGCAGGTAATGTTACCAATACTGGTTTTGACATCAATCTACGTTACAAGGACGAAACTGAATCAGGATGGAAATATGGCTTTGATGTAAACTTTTCAAAATACAAAAATGAAGTAACCGATTGGATCAGTGAGTTCCAAACTGGTGATGACAGTTTCCGTGGTGGTGCAGTATCTAGAACCCAAGTTGGTCAGCCTATTTCTTCTTTCTTCGGTAGAGAAGTAATCGGTTTTACGGATGAAGGTAGATTTGAGTACAGAGATGTTAACGGTGACACCGTAATTGATGATGACGACAGAACATTTATTGGTTCTCCACACCCAGATTTCACATATGGTTTCAACTTTAATTTAGGCTACAAAGCTTTTGACCTTTCATTATTCTTACAAGGTTCTCAAGGAAATGACATTTACAATTACACTAAGATCTTTACTGATTTCCCAACATTTGTTGATGGTAATAGAAGTGTAAGAGTTTTAGATTCTTGGACACCAACGAATACAAATGCTACTTTACCAGCATTAAGTAATTCTATTCAAAACAGTGAAACACAACCAAACTCATACTTTGTTGAAGACGGTTCTTATTTACGTTTAAAAAATGTTCAGTTAGGTTATGCTTTTCCTGATAAAGTAGCAAATAAGATAGGCCTTGACTTACTACGTGTATATGTACAAGCCACGAATTTACTTACTGTTACGGGTTATGATGGCTTTGATCCAGAAATCATTTCATCGGTTACCGGTAATAACTTAACATTAGGTGTAGATAGCCAGGTTGTTCCTCAATCTAGAATTCTTACACTTGGATTTAATCTAAAATTGTAAAAAAATGAAAAAGAAATTAATTTATTTATTTTCACTATTCGCTGTTATAAGTGCATGTAGTGATGATTTTACAGAGCAGCCAGCAGTAGGTGCTCTTAGTGACGCTGCGGTACAAAATGAAGATGGTGTAGAACTCCTTTTAATTGGAGCATATTCCACACTTGATGGTATCCGAAACAACCTTGCTGGAAATGGATTTGCAGCAAGTGGAGATAACTGGTGGTTTGACGTTATTGCAGATGACGCACATAAAGGTAGTACCGATGGTGATCAAGCTGACCTTTTTGAAATGGAAATTTACAACTGGACTACGGGCAACCCTTATGTTTTAGGTAAATGGTCATCTATATTTGCTGGTATAAACAGAGCCAATGCTGTTATAGCCTTGATCGGAACGATTGAAGACGCTGATTTATCTGGAAAATTAGCAGAAGCACGTTTTCTAAGAGGTCATTTTAATTTTGAATTACAAAGAATCTATGGAAATGTACCTTACATTTCTGAAGAGAACTATGCAAATACAGAATTCAATCAACCTAATCCTGGTCCAATCTGGGATGAGATTGAAGCAGATTTACAATTTGCAATGGATAATTTACCTGCCACACAAGCGCAATCAGGAAGACCAACTTCTTGGGCCGCGCAAGCATATTTAGGTAAAGTTCACTTGCAGCAATCTGAATGGGCAGAAGCTTTTGCTCTTTTAGAAGATGTAATCAACAACGGTCCTTATAGTTTGAATCCTGAATTTGTCGCAAATTTTGAAAGTGCAGGTGAAAATAGCTCAGAAGCTGTTTTTGCAATTCAATTCACTGCTGATGATGGTCAATCGTTCAACGGTAACATTGGTGGGGTTTTAAATTTCCCAAATCCAGGTCCATTTGGCTCTTGTTGTGGTTTTTACCAACCTTCTCAAGATTTAGTAAATGCATTTCAAACTGATGAAACTACAGGTCTTCCACTTTTAGACACTTTCAACCAGTCAGATGTAGCTAATGATTACGGTATTGAGGATGAAGATGCCTTTACCCCACATACTGGTCCATTAGACCCAAGATTAGATTACACTGTAGGTAGAAGAGGCATTGATTATAATCGCTACGGCACTTTCCCAGGTCATTCTTGGATACGCGCAACTTTTTCGGATATTTCCGGACCTTATTTACCAGCTAAAAACGTTTACCAAAGTGGCGATACCGATAATCAAGGTACCGGTGCTTGGGGGCAACAGCATTCCGGCATCAACTACCACATAATTCGATTTGCGGATGTGCTTTTAATGGGTGCAGAAGCTGCGGTAGAAACTAATGATTTAGCATCAGCCCTTACATGGGTAAATATGGTTCGTAATAGAGCTAAGAATATGACCTATGTTCAAAATGAAGCAGGTGATGCAGATGCGGCTAACTATGTTATAGAACCCTATACAAGTTTTGCCGATCAAGCATTTGCAAGAAAAGCGGTTCGTCATGAGCGTCGTTTAGAACTTGGTATGGAAGGTCACCGTCTATTCGATCTATATAGATGGGGTAACGGTGTTGAAGTAATCAATGAGTATATTTCTAATGAAAGTCGTACAATTGCAAACTTTGGTACTAAGGCTAACGCGTTTGAAGCTAAAAATGAAGTTTTACCAATTCCTTTATCTGCAATAGATTTAAGTGGAGGTATACTTCAACAAAACCCTGGTTATTAATAACTAGTTATCAATTTTATAAAGCAGGGCATCTTTTAAGATGTCCTGCTATTTTTTTTATAATTCTTCTTAATTAAAAAATTAATTTCTTGGTAATAATACAAGTCCAAAATAAGATAAAAAACTATACTTCTTGGTTCTGTATATTATATTGATAACAAAAGTTAAAAAAAGTAATTTTAATCGACCTCCAATATTAATTCTAAAACACTATTTTGCTGTTACTAAACATAACATCTTAATGTTCATATTTTAATATCAAACAGCACAATTTAAAACCCTAACAACAATACCAACATCTATATTTTAAACACTAGTTATACCCTTTTAAACTTACACCCATGCGTATTATTACTGCATTATCCATAATAACTGTTGCACTTACCATAATTTCGTGTAACGAAAAAAAATCTAGCCTTTTTCATGTTATACCAAGTTCTGAATCTGGAATTGCCTTCAACAATAAAATTATAGAAACGGATAGCTTTAACATTCTTACAAGTGAATATATATTCAACGGTGGTGGTGTAGCTATTGGCGATTTCAACAATGATAAGATGCCCGATATATTTTTTAGCGGAAATCAAGTTGCGAACAAGCTGTACCTAAATCAAGGTAATTTTAAATTTAAAGATATTTCCAAAGAATCTGGAATAGAGGCGCTCAATAAATGGAATACCGGCGTTGCTCTTGCAGATATTAATAATGACGGTTTTCTTGACATTTACGTTTGTTCCGCTATGTTGGACAGCGATGATGAAAAGAAAAACATGTTGTACCTAAACCAAGGTTTAAATGAAAATGATGTACCAACGTTTATAGATAAAGCTAGTGAATATGGTCTTGAAGAATCTGGTAATAGTATGGGTGCATCTTTCTTAGATTATAACAAAGACGGTCTTTTAGATTTATATGTTTTAAACAATGTAGATGTACATATATTACCGTCTAATTTTAGAAAAAAAATAACAGATGGTTCTGCACTAAGTAATGACAAATTATATAAAAATAATGGCGATGGTACTTTTACCAATGTAACTATAGAGGCCGGTATAACAATTGAAGGTTACGGTTTAGGGCTTTCTATTGCAGATTTAAATTATGACGGCTGGCCAGACATTTATGTAAGTAATGATTACCTCTCAAATGATATTCTATACATTAACAATCAAGACGGTACATTTTCTAATAAAATAAAAGAGAATATTAAACACCAGAGTAAGTTTTCTATGGGGAATGATATTTCCGATTTCAACAACGATGGTTACCTGGACATCATCACTCTAGATATGCTTGGTGAAACAAATGAAAGGTTAAAAACTACATTAGCAGGAAATAAATACACAGAATATATTCTAAACGATCGTTTTGGTTATGAATACCAACATACCAGAAACATGTTACAAAAAGGTAATGGAAACAACGTACCGTTTAGTGAAATTGGGTTAATGGCTGGCGTATCTAAAACAGATTGGAGCTGGTCTCCCCTATTTGCAGATATGGATAACGATGGTTATGAAGATTTACTGATTACAAATGGTTTTCCACGAGATATTACAGATTTAGATTTTGGTGACTTTAAATTTAACGTTAGTAGGTATTTAAGTCCCGCTCAAATTTTAGATTCCATTCCAAAAATAAAAATTCCTAATTACGCATATAAAAACAATACCAACAATCAATTCACAGATGTTAGCGAAGATTGGGGAATTGGAATACCATCATTCTCCAACGGTGCAGCATTTGCAGATTTAGATAATGACGGCGACTTGGACTATATCATAAATAATATAAACGATGAAGCTCTAATATTTGAAAACAAAACCGATTTAAAAGATGGTCTACATAATTATTTAAGCATAGAGCTCCAAGATTCTTCTTCAAAGTCCCAAAAAACAGGAACAAAAATTGTTTTAAGATTTAGCGACGGTACATTTCAATATAAAGACTATCATACCTACAGAGGGTATATGTCTACTGTTGAAGATATAGCTCATTTTGGTTTAGGAGACAAAAAACTAATAGAATCTATTGAAGTTCTTTGGGCAGATAATCAATTTCAGAGATTAGAGTACATAGAAGGCAACCAGAGATTGATCATAAAATATGACGAAGCAACTGCGATATCTTCACAAGACTTAAAATTTCCGCTCGTTGCCAAAAAAATGGAACCAATTTTGAAAGAGGTTTCAAGTAAAATAGGAATTTCATATTTACATAAAGAAAAAGACTTTATTGATTATAATATTCAACGCACAATACCACATAAATTAACCCAAAACGGTCCGGCAATAGCTGTTGGTGATATTAATGGCGATGGTAACGAGGATTTCGTTATCGGCAGTTCTTCGGGGGCTTCTCCACAATTGTTTTTTCAGGATACCGATGGCAAGTTCACTCAAACAGCATTATTTAATGACGATGAAAACAAAACTTTTGAAGAGGAAAGTATTGTTCTGTTCGATCTAGAAAACGATGGTGATTTAGATTTATACTTAGTTTCTGGCAGTAATGAATTTAATTCAGGCAGTACCTACTATAATCATCGTCTATTGGTCAATGACGGTCAAGGTAATTTTAAAATAACCACGGATAAAATGCCTTTGATCAATGCAAGCGGCTCAATAGTGACGGCTACAGATTTTGATAAAGATGGCTTTATGGATTTATTTGTTGGTGGTAGAACCCCTTACTCAAAATACCCAAATGCAGAAAACAGTTTCTTATTGAAAAACGACAATGGCATATTAACAGATGTTACAGAAAGTTTTGTTCCTGACTTAAGAAACATAGGTATGGTTACAGATGCTGTTTGGGCGGATATTGATTTAGATGGGAATGAGGATTTAATTGTAGTTGGCGAATTTATGCCTATTTCCATTTTTAAAAATAATAGCACCAGTTTCCAAAAATTAGATAAAACCGGAGTTGAAGAACTTTCAGGTTGGTGGGAAACTATCTCTAAAACCGACATAGACAATGATGGCGATATTGACTTTGTTGTAGGTAATCTAGGTATGAATAATTTTTATCAACCTTCTGCAAAAAGACCAGTTACCGTAATAGCGAAAGATTTTGATAATAATGGTACTATAGACCCAGTTATGTTCGCTCATTTTAAAGAAAGTTTTAATAACCCCATCTATAAGGCGTTCCCCATTAATTTCTGGGGAGACTTAAATGGTCAAAGCCCAATATTCAGGGCAAAATTCAATACTTTCAAAGGGTATTCCAAAGCAACCATATCAACTTTATTAACTGAAAAAGAATTAGAAGGTTCTATCAAATTAATTGGCAATTATGATAAGAGTATAGTTCTTAAAAATAACGGAGACGGTACATTTGAATATAGCCCTCTACCCATAGAAGCTCAAACAGCTCCTATAAACGGCATACAAATTTTAGATTTTAACAATGACGATCACCAAGATTTATTGTTGGTGGGCAACAATTTTGGAAATGAAGTCTTTATTGGTAGAAACGATGCCTTTAATGGTCTTTTATTACAAAATGACCAAAACGGCAAATTCAAAACAATCGATACAGCTGAAAGTGGATTTTTAGTACCCGGTGATTCAAAAAGCATCACAAAGGTAAACAGCAATATTAAAGAAAAGCCTTATTATGTTGTTACCCAAAATAGAGATTCTTTACGGGTTTTTCAGAAGAATTAAAGAATACGGGAGTCTACCGCAGCTCCTGATTTATAAACCAATCATATAAGGCTTCGGTTTCATAAGCTTTTATCCAAGCGCTATGCCCAACGTTAGGGTATCTCGTGAATATAACCTCATAGCCCATTTCCTTTAATTTGGCCACCATAGTCTCAGATTCCGAAAAGGGAATGGATTTATCTTTTTCACCATGAAATACCCAAATTGGCATATTCTTATTTATCCATGAAGCGTAAGGCAAAGGTGCCATGCCACAAACTACGGCCATGGCGGCAAAAGTATTTGGATATTGTACTGCCATTTCCCAAGCAGCACCTCCTCCTCTACTAAGTCCGGTCAAATATATTCTACGTTTATCTATTCGATTAGTATCCACAATAGAATCCAGCAGTTGTTTAACCGCCCTGGTATTCCACCATTTTTTAGCATTCGGATTTTGCGGAGCCAATATTAAAAAAGGGAACTTTTTACCTTGAACAATTAATTTTGGCGGACCGTTTCTCTTTACCGTAACAAGGCTGTCGCCAGACTCACCACCTCCATGTAAAAACAATAAAATAGGAAATTCCTTATCTGGCTCTTCTTCATAATCTTCTGGGTAATATAAATAGTAGGCAAGATTCTCTTTTACGTTAGTTTCCATTTCCGAATCGATCAGAATAGGCTTTGCCTGAGATGCACAGCTTTGAAAAATAACCAATAAAATAATATATGCAATTGCCCTCATCTGTGAAATCTTAATTTACTATCAAATGTACCCTAAAAACAAGTGCCTTAAAAGTAATTGTAGTTTTAGGTTAATTTGCGTTCAGAAAGTTAGACCGTAAAGATTTTAAAAACTTAATCGTTAAATGATAAAACAAAAAAAGAGAATGCAAAATGCATCCTCTTTTTTAAATTTATGTTTCTATTTTTTTATCTGTATAAAGTAAAGTGACCTACATATTTAAGCTCATCGCTGTTGGCATTTACCACATACCAATAATCTCCTGTAGGTACTTCTTTTCCTTCATAGGTACCGTCCCAACCGCTAACTTCATCTAAAACAGCCACTACCCTACCGTAACGGTCATATATTCTGACTTCTACGCCATCAAAAAGCTCTCTATTCTTTGGTGACCAAATATCATTAAGGTTGTCTCCATCAGGAGTAAAGAAATTAGGGAATTCTAGCATACCTGTAAATTCGAACGGTACACTTAATTCTAGCTCACAACCTCTTGCATCTCTAACACGAACATTTACTATTCCGCTTTCGTTGGTTGTATATGTAGTTTCACCTCCGTAAGATTGTCCGTTAAAGAAGAATTCATAATCTCCATATCCACCTTCTGCAAAAGCTTGAACTTCATTTGGTCCTGTTTTATCAACTACCAAACTTAAAGGCTCATAGGCATCTATACTGAACTCCACAAAGTTAGTACATCCGTTTTCGTGATAGATATAAACAGTATGATCACCTGCAGGTAAATCTCCCCAAACATATTCATCATTTGCATTTGCGGTTATCGCATCGGTAGGATCTATAGGATCTAATGCAAACATTAACTCTGATAGTAAATTGGTATTATCTAACTGAATAGTTGTTGTACTATTCGGAAAAATACCCTCACAACCATATTGTACTTGTGGTTCTGCAGTTAAATCTACCCCAATATCAATAGTGAACAATTCTGATGCTGTACACAAGTTGGCATCTTGTATATATATAATATACGACGCTCCGCCTTGTAAATCCTCTATAATTTCTCCGTTATAAGGTGCAAAAACTGCCGTTCCCGTTTCGTCTACCGGATCAACCATTTCTATTTTATACTCAAAATAAGGAGTAGGATTCACTAAAACATCATTAAAAGGAGTACCACCAACAATATCAAAAACTACAGTTCCGTCATTTGCTCCAATACATAATTCATCTGTTGTCTCAATATTGATTATTTCCAATTGATCAGGCTCTTCTACCGTAATAAAATCCTTTTCAAAACAGCCATTATCATCCTTAATCAAAATTTCATAAGTACCGGCAGCAAGTTCATCAAAAGTATAAACACCTGGGTTATCCGAATCACTAAAAAATTCATTAAAGTTTGGTGCAATTGCAAATTGAATTAAACCAACACCACCATCACTTACAGAAACTGTAATTGTACCATCTTCTTCACCGTTACAGGTAACATCTGTTGCAACTGCATCGAAAATAATTGGTTCTGGCCTAATGATTTCAAACGGTCCGTCTATAGCCTCACAGGTTAGCCCGCTAGTAACACCAATCCAATAATCCGAACCTTCGGGAAGACCTTCAAATGTACCTTCAGACTGCGGGCCCCTAAATATAGTTGCCGTTCCTTGATTAAAACCATCTGTTGGTTGACCTATATACAGCGTAAACATATTATTTCCTACACCGCCACTTGCAAAAGATTCTATTCTACCATCCAATTCAGATGCACATGAAATGGGATCTACTGGAGAGTTAGGCAAAAATTCAAGATCAGAAGCATCGGTCATAGTAATACCATTAGAACGTATAGCAGGACAAGTACCTGCTCCGTTTACTTTTCTAACATCAAACTGATACGTAATGCCCTGAACTCCTGTTACTGTCACAGAATTCCCCGTCAATGGCATATATGTTCCAATAGTTACGCCATTTTCAACCCTTAAATATTCATACGTAAATAATGGGTCAGGATTTTCGATCGTCAGTCTTATCTCACCATCGCCTCCACAACCAGGTACTCTAATCTGTACCAAAACCGGTTGAACTGGTGGTGGTGGATCAACATAGTAAGCATCCGTAACAAAGGAACACCCAAAACTAGAGGAAACTTCTATTGCATACCAACCAGCGCTAATATAACCACCACTATCCCCAATAAAAGTAGGTGTATTTTGCAATCCACTTTCAGAAACAACGGCTGTATTATCATCTCCACTTAAATATAACAATGTGTAGTTATAACCTGCGCCGGCAAAACCACCGCTTGCACCAGGTGTGGCCGTAATGGCATCACCGGTAGTGATATCATAAGCCTCTAAAACTGCATTGTTACCATTAGGACAATCTAAACTTTGAGGCTCCCTTATACCCGCTACTATTTGCGGAACTTCTTCCAATTCAATCTCTACGGTATTTGTACAACCCTCAACATCTCTTACCTCTACCTCGTAAAATCCAAAAGATAATCCTGTAAATTCATTGTCATTTGAGAATGTAGCAATCTCTGTAGTATAACTTGCACCACCATCAGTACTCATTAATAATCTGTACTCATACGCAGTAGTATCCCAACCACCTGAGCCGGTAGCTATAATTTCACCAGTATCATTAGTACAACTTACATTACCTATAGATTCTGCCGTAACCTGAAGTTCACCATTAGGGGTTCTAATATTGGTAACATTACTTGTAGCAGAACAATACGGTGTATCTATTGAGACGATGTCGATAATTAAATTACCGCCAATTAAATTATCAATTCTAGCCTCATCCCCGTTAATATCAGGAAAATTATTGGTATCAAAAGTCCCTGAAGCCAATGGTGTTGTTCTAGCATCATCAGTAGCCTCATAAACAATATAATCATACACCCCAACATAATCACTGACCGTTATGAACAATGCGCCATCATCACCGGGTACTGCACAACTAACCGGTTTGGCCTCCGTAATTGATACTGTTGGCGCTATTGGAGTATTTACCGTATGTACAGGCATTGGGTATGTACAACCCACTGTATTATCTACAATCTCGAATAAGTAATCACCCACATCTGGCAAGTACACATCTACATAGTTATTACCAGAAGTATTCGTTACAGGAGCAACCGCTGTAACCGATACTGTATTAACGGTAAAATCAGTTGTACCCGCTACTTCTATACGTACGCGCTCATCATCTCTACAATTTAAAATATCTACCTCAACAATTGTTGGAACAACATCTGTAGGTGGATTGATAGTAGGAACGTCAAATGTTGTTTGACAACCATTACCATCAATAGCATAAACAGTGATATTTTGTGCGCTACCGTCATCAATAATTTCAAATGTATTCCCAGGTTGATAATTCTCAAAACCAGTGATACTATATTGATATCCTGACCCAACCGTACCCGCATCTACAACATTTACGGTAATGATGGTAGAACTATATCTATTAGCACCTGGCTCGCACGCAAAATCCGCAGCACTTGCCGTAATACTAAAAGCATCAGGATTTGTAATGGTATGAACAGCAGATAGCACCTCACAGTTACGTGCCGTAACCACCTGTACTTGATAATCACCAGCTGATAAACCTGAAAAAGCACCAGTATTATTTCTGGTCACCTCAGTAGTTCCTGAGCTAACATCATTTAAAATGTAAGTAATTGGAGTGTCTTGAGATGTGAATGGCACTAATGCATTTGCCGGACCAACTACTATCTCAATAGACCCATCATTTTCATCTCTACAGCTAATATCAATTGCTTCTTCTGAAACAATTACCGGCTGTGCCGCTTGATTTAAAATAATGTTCGATACGGTTGTTTCACAGAAACCAGCACCATCGTTTACAATATTGTCAGTTATTAAAACCTCATATGTACCTGGAGCAAGTCCTGTAAAAACTGGATTATTATTTTGTGTTACGGGTCCAACGGCGTTAGAATTATAATCAACACCTGTTAACTCAAATTCAAAATCACCACTACCACCAGTAGTTGAAATTGTTATTTCCCCATCTGCGTCATTACAAGTACTGTCTGTTGAAAATCTACCAGTTGCCGATAAGAAGTCATAAACCGTAGCAGTACCTTCACTAGTACAACCATTGGCATCTACTACATCTACTACATAATCACCAGGACTACTAACAACATAAGTATACTCCCAAAATGCACCATTTACCGTTGGTAATTGCTCATCACCACCCAAAGTGAATCTAGGAGTATTCACTGAACTTGGTACTCTTACCGTAATATCAAATGCTGTCGAAGTAGGATCACATTGATTTACTACCGCAAAAGTAGGTACCGGTAAATCTGGATCTAATGAAATAATTGTTGCAATATCAAAAGAAGTACAACCACTTGCATCTCTTACATATACATCATACGTACCATCAGGCGCTGAGAATGTCGTATCTGTAGTCCAACCCGTAGGAGCTACACCACTGTCCATAAAAGCAAATTCATATGGTCCACCAGAACCACCTCTACCTTGCACGGTTACCTGGCCAAAAGCATTACAATTTGCAGGAACCTCTTGTAAAATATCGATATCAGGTAAATTCTGAAGTATTGTAACAGGAGCTGCATCTGTACATGTATCAGTTAAATTCTCAACTAAAATCTGAAAGTTACCTGGTAATTCAGCATGAGAACCAGTATATGGTAATGCGGTAGTGACAACGGAATTTTCCAAGATAGTACTTGAGCCATCCGAATTATCTATCAACTCTATTTTTAAAACATCTCCAATTGTAAAACCTATGACATCATAAACAATTTCTCCATTTCTATTTACATCACAAGCCCCAGGTGTTGATGTTGCCGTAACATCTAAAGTTGAAGGTGCATCTATAGGAGGAATTTCTTGCTCATAGGTACAATTTGTTACCACGTCTAAAACAACCACAGTATAAGCAACTCCGTATTGAATACTATCCGAAGTATTACTAAAAGTATGATCGTTAACCGCTGGCGTATTATTTAATGCGTAAAAACCAGGTTGATCTAATAATCTTATTTGATAGGTCCCAGAACCTCCGCTTACCGTAACTGCATAAGTAAATGATGAATCATCACAATCTGCTGGTGCCGGTGGCGGTATTGGCGTTATCACTACTTCATTAGAAGTAATTGAAACGGTATCGATATCTGTACAGCCATTAGCATCAATGGTAATAATCGTATAATCTCCAGTTACTAAAAGTGGATCTAAAATTTGTACCGGTAAGGCAGAAGGATCAACATCTTCCATTCTCGTAATTTCTACTCCTGTATTATCTTCTATTACAAAAGTATAATTAGCGGTACCGTCAGTTACAGCATCAATATTGACACCACCACTAACTGGTCCGCTACCTCCACAAACAGCCTGTACTTCAGAAACCGTAGTTGCTGGTGGTGCTGTGGTATCCAATATTATATCAAACGTATCGGCCGGGGTTTCACAACCTCTAGCATCTCTAACCAAGTATGAGTATGTACCTACCGTTAAGTTGGAATATACCGTTTCTGAAGCCCAACCCGTTCCGTTGAAATTAACTTCGTATGGTGGTACACCACTAGTTGCATCTGGTATAATAGTTACAGAACCGTTATTTGTAGAACTACAACTAACCGGTCTAGCAACATAAGATGCAGCAGCAATATTTTGAGGAGGATTTAATGTAATGGCAACAGACTGTGCTACACAACCACTACTTGTCGTATTATTATCTGTAATTCTGAAAACATAATCTCCAGGTACATTTGTGTTATAATCAAATGTATTTGTAGTTAGTGGAATTGCAGCTCCAAAAGTAGCACCACCATCAGAACTAACCTCATACTGTTTTGCTCCAGCACCAGATAAATAACCTCCATTAACACTTACTCTAATGGTACCATTAGCTCCACCACAAGGTATTTCCGCTTCAATATTTGTATTTACTCTTAATTGAGGAGCAATGGTAACCGCAATACTATCTGTACAGTCATTACCATCAACTACTTCAATCGTATAATTACCAGGTGAAAGTCCGCCAAAAGTTGGAGATGGTTGAAGTGCGCCTCCATTAATTCTATATTGATGTGTTCCAATTGCTGCTGTACCCGCTGTAGAGGTTACGGCAACCGTTGCACCAGTACCTGCTACAAAACAAAAATCTGACGATGGTCCGTCCAAAGCTATACCTGGCGCATCAATAGGATTTAGATCGAAAGAAAAAGTATCTGTACAACCTTCAGCATCCTCTACAGTTAATGTATATGTTCCCGCTGCAGAGAGATTACTAAAGGTCCTACCAGATTTTGGACCAATTTGTGGACCTACCGGTTGTGTTAGGGTATATCTAAACGTACCCCAACCTCCCGTTGCGTTAGCTCTAACCGCTCCTAAATTACCATTGGCACAGCTCATAGCCGTAACCGTACTGGTAGATAAATCTAATACTGGAGCCTCATTAATATCAAAAGATACCGTATCCGTACAACCAGTATCGGCGTCGGTTACCGTAATTGTGTATGTTCCTGCACCAGATAATGGCAAGTCTACTTCACGATCATTTTGTGGAGCACTAGTTGCACCGCCATTAATATCAAAAGTATAATTGTTTGCAAAACCATCAACAATAAAAGTTCCACTACCATCGGTAGCACCGTTACATACTCTAAGGTCTCCACCAGATTTAACCTGAACTCTAATAGAGCTTATTTCTACAGGTCTAAAACCTTCGGTGTAAGAACAACCGTTTACATCGGTAATTTGAAAAATATATGCTTGGGAAGTCATTAACCCGGTAAATGTATCATTAGTACCGTTATCTACATACGCCGGACTAATAATTTCATATCTATTGATTGCTGCATTGCTAGTTGGTGTCAACTGCACATCTGTAGTACCGGCAGCACAACTAGTATTACTTTGTGCAAAATCTAAATTTGTAGGTGGATCAACATCTAAAATTTCAATTGCCGTTAATTCTAATCTACATCCGCCTGCATCACGAATAATAGGGGTATAAGTACCCGCAGCTAAATCAGTATAAGTGGTAATGGTTGAAAAGTTAACACCATCTATACTAAATTCATAACCACTTCCGGAACCACCGGTAAACGGACCTACAAAATCAATCTGTCCACCTATATTTCCTGTTCCAGAACAAGTTACATCAGCAACCTTAGTAGCAGAACCTGTCAATGAACCAACGGTATCTACCGTAACCGATGGCAATGCCAAAGTACATTCGAAACCGCCTTGTTGGTATCTTACTTCAATATCATTATATGTACCTGCTGCAACTGAAATTTGTGGTATACTTACCCAAGGGTCAGATGCACTTTCCCTGTAAGATATATTATAACCCCTACCGTTGTTTATAGTAAATTCTAATTTGGCACCTCCGTTACTACAAGTACCATCAATACCTGCTACCGTAACATCTGGTGGTAATAAATCTTCAACATCGGAAGAAGCATTTATAATACAGCCATTACTATCGGTAATCACAAAATCATATGTTCCTGCTGCATTTACGGTATATGTAGTAGTACCGGAGTCTGTAGCGACATCACCAAATGAAGGCTGCACCGGTCCGCCGTTTACGGTAAATGTATAAGGCGCAGAACCACCAGATGTATTTAAGGTAATATCTACACTAGAAATGTTAGAGCAGCCAAAACTACTATTTACCTCTGTAGAAGCATCTAAAGCAGAAGCCCCTGCACCAATTGTCATGGGGTTTCCATTGATATCTAAACTCTGTCTTGGAGGATCTATTCCGTTCAATGGATCACCAGTACATTGTTGCGTTTCAACTTGTACCGTATATGTACCAAAGCCTACAGCTGAAAAGGTGTAGGGATTTGTTGGAATGAATGCCGTAAATTCTTGGGCAACACCACTAGAATTCAATAATGTATATTTATAAGGTCCGGGAACATTAGAAGCCGTTACCGTAATAGTACCTGTATCTCCACTACACAATGCATCTGTAAAAGTCGTGGCAATTTCAATCTCCTTTTCTTCTATTACTATAGGTTCATAAGGATACTCACAAGTATTTGCCGTATTTCTTAATCTTGCTAGAATATTATAGGTACCTGGTGTCAAGTTAGAAAATATAGCACCTTGCCAAGAAGAACCTCCATCAATAGTAAACTCATAAGCACTGGAAAGATTGGTTATCTGTATTCTACCATCTACACCACAGATATAATCTTGCTTAACATATGTTTGGGTTATAGTACTTTTCTTTACTTTAAAGTAATATGGTTGGTTATCTACTTCAACTCTATATTCAGCACCTGAAGTAGCTGATACGGAACTGGCATCTAGATTAAAAGTTTGTCCGGTTCCAACTTCTGTATAACAAGAATTGGTTGTATTAGGACATTCAACATTTACATCTGCTGAACAAGAACCACCCAATACCTGCCATGAAACTGAGCTATAAGGACCACCGGTAAGACTTATTATACGATCATCGAAATCTCCACATAAATTAAACCGTGCAATCGTAAATCCGTTATCGTTACAAGTAACCGTATTGTCCGCGCCTACTATTGGTGTAGTAAACATTGCCGGAGCCGCTAAGCTAGACTTGGATGCAATTTTATTTTCTAATGTAGTTTGGTTGTTGGTAGAAACCGAAACAGCCTTTTCGATTACATGAGCCACCTCTTCATAAAGCGTAGTTACTTTTGAGTTGGC
Organism: Maribacter huludaoensis; assembly: GCF_029350945.1. Lineage (GTDB taxonomy): Bacteria > Bacteroidota > Bacteroidia > Flavobacteriales > Flavobacteriaceae > Maribacter > Maribacter huludaoensis. The sequence goes on from NZ_JARKMS010000005.1 coordinate 203,330, forward strand.
CAGAGCCGTAGTACCAATTACTGAAATAACAATCAGAAGAAGTACATACAGCGCATACCGCTGTTGTTTTGGAAGCATAGGTTAAGGTTCGTTTTTAAGAACAAAGTCGATTTGGGATCTAATTAGTTCTTTGGTGTAATTTTTTGCTTATATTTTATCTTTTAAATAATCATGTGTTCTCTAATATATTTCTAACGCCCGTATATGAAAAATAGTATTATTCTCAACCTTTTATTCGTTGTATCGCTAAATTTTTCTTGCGCACAAAATACTGACAACAAGATAACTACACCAAAAGAGTCTGTTTTTTCAGCTGAACTGTTCGTCGATGAGCTACAGATTCCATGGGGGTTCACCTTCCTTCCTGATAAAAGTATTTTAATTACTGAAAAAGAGGGAAAATTGATTCGTTTTGCGAATGGAAAAAAAACGATTATTAACAATGTTCCCGAGGTTTATAATAGAGGCCAGGGAGGATTATTGGATATAACCCTCCATCCCAAATACACAAAAAACGGATGGATCTACCTTACTTATGCATCAACTGACGGAGAAGAAAAGGGTGGCCATACGGCAATTATGAGGGCAAAATTGAAAAACAGTTCTTTGACCGAAAAACATATTTTATACAAGGCAGTACCCAATACTACCAAAGGACAACATTTTGGATCTAGAATAGCATTTGACAATGACGGTTATCTTTACTTTTCTATTGGGGAACGTGGCGATAGGGATATCAACCCGCAAGACATAAAAAGAGATGGGGGCAAAATTTACCGTTTGCACGATGATGGACGTATACCAGCAGATAATCCCTTTCAGGATGTCAAAGGTGCCAAAACAGCTATTTATAGCTTTGGACACCGAAATCCGCAGGGTCTTATAAAACATCCTATAACAGGAGAAATTTGGGACCATGAACACGGACCGCGAGGTGGAGATGAAATCAATATCATAAAAAAAGGTGCTAATTACGGATGGCCTTTAGTTACCTACGGTATTAATTACGGCGGAACACCTATCACTGACAAAACCGAAATGGAAGGTATGGAACAACCTATTCATTATTGGGTACCCTCTATTGCACCTAGTGGCATGACTTATGTTACCAGTGACACCTACAAAAACTGGAAAGGGAGTTTATTGGTAGGATCTTTGGCTTTCCAATATTTAGAACGATTGATTTTGGATGGTAACAAAGTAATTGCAAGGGAAAAATTAATGGACGGTATGGGAAGAGTTCGTGCCGTACATGAAGGTCCGGACGGATTAATTTATGTAGCTGTTGAAGGAAAAGGAATCTACAAATTGATACCGAAAAGCTAAAGCATAAAAAAAGCCTGAATATAAATTTATATATTCAGGCTTTCTCTTTAGCTAGAAGTAATCATCGCCTTTATTGTTTACCTGCATCTATAGCCAGTTTAACAGACCCATGCTTTTTCAATAAGGCAGCAGCTTCGGTATAATCAATATCAAGACCTTCCATAATATAACGAGTACCACGATCAACAAGCTTATCATTGCTCAATTGCATGTTTACCATCTTGTTCCCCTTCACCCTACCTATTTTAATCATTAAGGTAGTAGATATCATATTCAATACTAATTTTTGAGATGTACCGCTTTTCATTCTAGTGCTACCGGTCAGAAATTCAGGTCCCACATTAATTTCAATGGGAATATCCGCAATTTTTGCAATAGGAGCGCCAGGGTTGTTGGTAATTGCAGCCGTTAAAATTCCATTTTTCTTTGCATCTTCCAATCCACCCACCACATATGGCGTACTACCCGATGCCGCAATACCTACAACAACATCATTATCATTAATGTTATGAGCTTTTAAATCTAGCCATGCCTGTTTGGTAGCATCTTCGGCATTTTCAACAGCTTTTCTAATAGCGGTATCACCACCGGCAATTAAACCTACTACACGTTCATGTGGCATACCAAACGTTGGCGGAATTTCAGAGGCATCTAAAATACCAAGTCTACCACTGGTACCGGCGCCTATGTAAAAAAGTCTTCCTCCTTTGTTGAATCTTTCCGTCAAGGCATCTACCAATTTAGTTACCTGAGGTATCGTTTTCTCTACAGCATGGGCAATCTTTTTATCTTCTTCGTTCATTTTTTGAAGAATAGTTGTGGTATCCATCAACTCTAAATTGTCATGATTGGACGGAGTCTCGGTAATTTTTTTGTAATCCATATAATTATAAAATTTTTATGTCGTGATTTTTAAAAGCATTCAGCAACTTGTCATCGGGCTTTAACTCTGTTATCATGGTATTGATCGAATTAATATCGCACGTTTTATACCGATGTTGAGAATTGAGTTTTTCAGAAATAGATAGCAACACCGTTTTTTTCGATGCTTTAATTACCGCTTTTTTAATCTGTACAATATCCCAATCAAATTCCGTTAACCCAAAAGTGGCGTCTACATATCCTGTACCTATGAAACTAAAATCGAACCGTATTTCAGAAATATGGTGAATGGCATTTGCACCAATAGCGATCTGTGCTTCTTTTGAAATTTGCCCTCCTATAGAAATTACATTGATATTGGCTTTATGAGAAAGTTCCATGGCAACGGGCAGACTTATGGTAAAACAGGTAAGATTTAAGTTTTCAGGTATTATTCGCGCCAATTCCATACACGTGGTTCCTCCGTCCAAAAAAATAACCGCACCATCTCGCAACATGGTAACTGCCTTGGTTGCAATAGTAACTTTATCGTCTAATTTATAAATATTGGTGTTTCTGGCGCTATCGGTCATATACCCCATTGAAATTGCACCGCCATGAACCTTGCGTAGTTTATTTTCTGCATCAAGCTCCTTCACATCTCTTCTTATAGTATCTATAGAAACGTCCAGTGCCTCTGCTATATCTGTAATAAGAATTCTATTATGCAGATCCACCTCATTTAAAATAGTCTGTTGCCGTTCTTCTTTTAGCATGTTAAAAGCATTTTTACCAATGAATCATACAAAGATAGGGATTTTTAAATCATGCCGTTTTATGACGTTTATATTATGAAAACATCATTTAAAGATTATTTAACGGCAAAATACGGCATAATTTATGGCAAAAAACTGCAAGTTGATAAAATAACGCATATATTTGTAAAGCTTAAAAGAACTAAAACCCACTGCTGCCTGATGAAAAATACTTTGAAAGATTCTAAAATGGATATTGCCCATAAGCCTATTGGGCAATTTGAAGAAACACGTTTCGAGAAGATACACAATGTAATATTTGAAGATTCAAACATAGCCTCTATACAAGTGGCACGTGAAATTGCCGCTTTGATCAAAAAGAGACAAGGTCAAAAAAGAAACTGCGTTTTGGGTTTAGCCACAGGATCGTCACCGATCAGGGTCTATGAAGAGTTGGTTCGTATGCATAAGGAAGAAGGTCTAAGTTTTAAAAATGTAATCACTTTTAACTTAGACGAATATTTACCCATGGAGCCAAATAATATTCAAAGTTATTTCTACTTCATGCACGAACATCTATTTAACCATGTAGATATACCTGAAAAGAATATTCACATTCCAGATGGCACGGTAAGCAATGAAGAAACTACGGCTTACTGCTTAAGCTATGAGCGTAAAATTAAAGAACATGGCGGACTGGATTTTCAGCTATTAGGTATTGGTAGAACAGGGCATATTGGTTTTAACGAACCTGGATCCCATTTTAATTCCGGCACACGGGTAATTACATTAGATCATATTACACGAGTAGATGCCGCACCTTCTTTTTTAGGCATAGACAATGTACCTAGAAAAGCCATTACCATGGGTATTGCAACTGTAAGAAAAGCTAAACGTATTGTTTTATTAGGCTGGGGTCAAAACAAGGCGAACATTATTAAGAAAACAATTGAAGGGGAAATATCTTCACACGTACCGGCCACATATTTGCAAGAGCATGACAATTGCACCTTTGTTCTTGATACGGGTGCCGGAAGCGAATTGACAAAAAACAAAACTCCGTGGTTGGTAGATGCCTGTGAGTGGACAGAAGAATTGAAAGCCAAAGCTATCGTTTGGCTTTGTGAGACTACCGGAAAAACAATTTTAAGTTTAACTGATAAAGATTACAACGATAACGGTATGGCAGACTTATTGGCTCTAAATGATGCTTATAACCTGAACATTGAAATGTTCAACAAACTGCAACATACCATCACAGGTTGGCCTGGCGGAAAACCTAACGCAGATGACACTCACCGCCCAGAACGTGCCACTCCTGCAAAAAAGAGAGTGATAATATTTAGTCCGCACCCAGATGATGATGTCATATCTATGGGCGGTACGTTTGACAGGCTTGTAGAACAAGGCCATGAGGTGCATATTGTATATCAAACCTCTGGTAACATAGCGGTTTCTGATACAGACGCCAGGAAATATGCAGAAATAGCTTTACAAATCAGTCCGTCAGACGAAGCTAATAAAATCATCAAATCTCTTTCTGAAAAGAATGAAACCCGTATAGACTCGCCAGAAGTTCGAAATTTAAAGGGCAAGATAAGAAGAGGAGAATCTTATGCAGCAACAAGATACATGGGCTTACAAGATGAAAATGTGCATTTTTTAGATCTGCCATTCTATGAAACGGGCACCATAAAAAAGAAAAATCTCTCCAATGAAGACATTACCATTGTCGCCAATATTATAAGCGATATAAAACCCCATCAAATATATGCAGCTGGTGATCTTGCCGATCCACACGGCACGCACAAAGTTTGTTTAGATGCAGTGTTTGCAGCCTGCGAAAAACTAAAGACCGAAGACTTTATGAAAGATTGTTGGTTATGGCTTTATAGAGGCGCTTGGCATGAGTGGGACATCAATGAAATTGAAATGGCAGTACCAATGAGTCCGGGTCAAGTTTTGAAAAAGCGTAATGCTATTTTCTGTCACCAATCCCAAAAAGATGGCGTAATGTTTCAAGGAGATGATTCAAGAGAATTCTGGATGCGCGCCGAAGAAAGAAATCGAGATACCGCTAATAAATACAAAGCAATGGGCTTATCATCATATGCAGCAATGGAAGCCTTTGTAAGACATAAATTCAACTAACAACTGAATTGAATTAAAAGGCCTATTTTTAAAATTAAAATGGGCCTTTTTTGTTAAAAGTCATTTAATCGGCTTCAACTTTATGATAAAACAGCTAACACTATTTGCTTTACTACTTATTCTTAATTCATGTGGCATTTTCAAGTCATATGAAAAATACCCTAAAAGAGAATTTAGAGGGGTTTGGATCGCTACTGTGGTCAATATAGATTGGCCAAAGAATGGCAATGATTCCGCAGAAAAACAAAAAACCGATTTTTTAAAGATTTTAGATTTTTATGAAAGAGAGAATTATAACGCCGTAATAGTTCAAGTACGTGCAGCCGGCGATGCCTTTTACCAATCTGATTATGCGCCATATTCACGATTTTTAACAGGAGAAGAAGGTACAGCCCCTAAATGGAATACAGACGTCCTAGAATGGATAATCAACGAAACCCATGAAAGAGGCATGGAGTTCCATGCATGGTTAAATCCGTACAGGGCAACTTTCGATGAAAATTTTGAAGTATTATCAGAAACCCATGACTACTGTACCCACCCAGAGTGGATCGTACATTACGGCAAGAAAAATTATTACAACCCAGGTTTGCCAGAAGTTCGCAACCACTTTTCAAATATTATAGCGGAGTTAGTGACTAATTATGATGTAGATGCCATACACTTTGATGATTATTTTTATCCCTACACCATTAAGGATGCTGTTTTTAACGACTCCTTAGCATTTAAAACCTATGCATTAAAAAATCAAAAGCTTGATGATTGGAGACGTAGTAATATTGACTCTTTAGTAAGACAGTCTCATAAAACTATAAAATCAATTAAACCTTGGGTTCAGTTTGGTATAAGTCCGTTTGGGGTTTGGAAAAATAATAGTACAGATCCAAAAGGTTCTGACACCAAAGCAGGGCAAACTACTTATGAAGATTTGTATGCAGATCCATTGCTTTGGATGGAAAAAGGTTGGATAGATTATTTAGCACCCCAAGTATACTGGAGTATGAATCTACCTGTAGCATCGCACAGAAAAATTGTTGATTGGTGGGCAAAGAACAACTATAACACTAATCTATATGTAGGTAACGGACCTTATAAAATTAGAAATAACAGCGATAAAGCTTGGCAAGAAAAAAAGGAATTGCCCATGCAATTAGAGTTGGCGCGTAACACACCACAAATTCAAGGCAATATCATGTTCAGTGCCAAATCATTAATGACTGACAAAGATGATGTGGTAGAATATATTCACAAAAAATACTATAAGAGACCAGCATTGAATCCTATTTCTAGCTTAGCCAAAAACCATAAGGCGAAAGCACCAAAATTAGTAAGTGCAAGTAAAAACGATACTGAACTATCACTAGAGTTCAATGACTTGAACAATATAAGATTTGCTTTAGTCTACTCATCTGGCATAAAGGTCAAAGACACCTATGACATAAAGAAATTAAGATCAAAAATTTATGTTGAGAACAATAACACAACCTTAAACATACCACTTGACCAGCTGAAGAAAAAGTACAACGCCATTAGTTTCATAGATGTTTACGGTAAAGAGACCACTCCAATAATTATTAATCTAAAACAAGTGAATAAGTAGTATGGTACAAAAAGACAAAGGAGCTTGGGCATGGGTACCTGTGCTTTATTTCACACAAGGATTGCCCTATGTATTGGTAGTTACGGTTTCCGTAATCATGTACAAAAAATTAGGGGTCAGCAATGAAGACATAGGCTTATACACCAGTATTCTCTATTTACCATGGGTACTTAAACCATTATGGAGTCCGTTCGTTGATTTAAAAAGCACCAAACGAAAGTGGTTTTTAAGTATGCAACTATTAATAGCTATTGCATTGTTAGGTGTGGGTTTAACATTGCCCACTAATATGTTCTTTGTTTCATCTTTGGCCTGTTTCTGGATGGCTGCATTTGCCTCTGCCACCAATGACATTGCTTCAGATGGATATTACATGCTTGGCCTAACAGAAAAAAAACAATCGTTCTTTGTTGGCATGAGAAGTACTTTCTATAGACTTGCCATGGTAACGGGCGAAGGTTTAATAGTTGTACTTGCCGGTTTCTTAGAAAACAAATATGGCGACAACACCAAAGCTTGGAGCATAACCATGTCAGCTGCCGCTTTTTTAATGTTGATCATGACTGTTGCCAACTTTTTTGTTACACCAAAATATGAATCTGAAAATACAGAGGATAAAGAAAAACCAGCAGGCTTTTTAGAGGTATTCGCATCATTTTTTAAAAAACCGGGCATAGGTATTGCGTTAGCTTTTATTCTTACGTATCGTTTAGGTGAATCACAATTGGTAAAAATGGCGTCCCCTTTTTTATTAGACTCACCTGATAAAGGCGGATTAGGATATTCTACTGAACAATTAGGAACTATTTTCGGTACCGTAGGAGTTATTTTTCTTTCCGTTGGCGGTATATTGGGGGGTATCTTAATTTCACGCGATGGTTTAAAAAAATGGATGTTACCCATGGTACTTTCATTGAACCTGCCTAATATTCTTTATGCCGTTTTGGCCATGACCAATACTACAAGTATCTATGCCGTTACGGCAACAGTGGTTTTTGAAAAATTTGGATATGGTTTCGGTTTTGCCGCCTTTTTAATGTACCTCATTTACATTGCCGAGGGCAAATCTAAAACATCTCACTACGCCATTGCCACCGGTTTTATGGCCTTAGGGATGATGCTACCCGGTATGATCAGCGGTTACATGCAGCAATGGCTGGGGTATGACGGCTTTTTTGTCTGGGTAGTCATTGCGGCCCTACCAGCACTCTTACTTTTAAAATTTATTACCTACCCAGCAGATTTCGGTAAAAAAACAACGGTTACCAATGAATAGATTACTACCTACAAATAAAGCCTTAAAGAAACTTTCACTTTCAGAAAAAGTTGGTCAATTATTTATGCCCGCAGCTTTTATAAATGATACCGAAGAAGAAATACAGCAGCTAGAAAAATTAATTTCTGAACACCATGTTGGCGGGCTTTGTTTTTTTCATTCACGCGCAAGTGCGGCAACTAACTTTGAAGGCAAAAAGAAAATTGTTGTCAATGAAAATAGTTTTGAAACTTTAAAAAACCTCATCAAAAGATATCAAAAAGCGGCTACTTACCCCCTATTGATTTCCATTGACGCAGAATGGGGGTTGGCCATGCGCATAGAAAACACCCCCCAATATCCGTACGCCATTACCTTAGGAGCCAATAAGGACAATAAAGACTTAGTATTTAAAGTAGGCCAGAACATTGCCAAAGATTGTAAAGCCGCAGGTATACATTGGAATCTTTCTCCTGTAGTAGATGTCAACGTAAACCCTAACAACCCTGTAATTGGGTATAGATCCTTTGGTGATGACAAAGAACAAGTAACCTCATTGGCAAAAGCATTTGTAAAAGGAACCCAGTCCGAAGGTATACTCACAAGCATTAAGCATTTTCCCGGACATGGAGACACGGCTACAGATTCACATTTGGGGCTTCCTGTTATAGAGAAAACAAAAGCCGAGTTATTGGAAACTGAGCTCTACCCTTTTCAAAAATTAATAGATGAAGGTGTGGATTCCGTGATGGTAGGTCATTTATCCGTGCCTGCACTGACCACTAGCCCAAAATTACCATCTAGCATTAATAAAGATATAATAACCGGTGTATTAAGACATGATATGGGATTTGACGGAGTAGTCATTTCAGATGCCTTGAACATGCATGCAGTATCTAAAAACTACCCGACCAAAGGAGAATTGGAATGGTTGGCCTTTAATGCAGGTAGTGACGTTTTATGCTTTGCCGAGCATATAGAAGAAGGCATTCAATGTATTTTAAAAAATGCATCGGAAGCACAAATTAACAAGAGTATAGAACGTATTTGGAAGCTGAAAGCAAAGGCAATACCAGAAGTTGATTCCACTCTAGAATTAACAGCCCCAAGTGCTCTGAACAAACAAATAGCTGAGCGATCAATCACCTTACATAACGGCACTGCGCAAGATATTGAACATTTTAGAACAACCAATTTCTGCACATTGACACTTAAAAGGTTTACCAAAGACCAAACGAACCAAGATATTGTTGAAAATATTACGGCAATGCGAAAAGAAGTTAAAAATGAAACCGAGATTCTTTTGCTGCTAACTCCCCCTCAAATAAAACCAACTAATAATTTTGGTTTTCTTCAAGAGGAAATAGATTTTGTAAATGATTTAATCACTACCAAGAAAGTGGTCCTATATCATTTTGGAAACCCATATGCTTTACAATCTTTTAAAACGGATAAAACAACGGCTACCGTAATTGCATATCAGAATTTCAAAGAGTTTCAAGACGTTGCCACAGCACATTTTATGGGTACATTAGAGGCAAAAGGAAAATTACCTGTAAAACTAAATTAGAATCTTATGAATCATAGTGGATGGGCTAGAGTAATTGCATTGATATTTCCATATTTTATAATAGTTGGTCTATTCTATGTTGCCGGTGCCTTCGTTGCCGGTATTCCACTTGGAGATAAAGATTTTCAAGAAACCTCTCTTCAGCAACTGATCATGACATTTTTCTCGTTTTTAGGAACGCTACTTTTAGTCTGGATTTTCATGAAATATATGGACAAGCAAAATTTTATGGACGTTGGGCTTCAGATTAAAAACAGAAAAAACGATATTTTAATAGGTACTCTACTTGGGTTGGTCATAATGGGATTGGCCTATGTTGGTTTATGGGTTGCCGAAGAAATTATCTATACTGAATTTAACTTTGATGTATTAGAGTTAATCTATACCACATTACTGTTCATACTTGTAGCCATTTTAGAAGAAGTTCTTTTTAGAGGGTATATTCTAAAGAACCTTATGCTATCCTTTAACAAGTATATAGCACTTATAATTTCTTCTATAGTGTTCGCTATAGCTCATGGTGCAAATCCAAATATTAGTCTTTTCAGTTTAACAGGCTTTTTTTTAGCAGGAATTGCACTGGGGGTCTCATATATCTACACAAAAAATTTATGGTACCCTATAGCCTTCCATTTTAGTTGGAATCTATTTCAATCCTTGTTCGGCTTTAATGTAAGCGGGCAAGATATCTATAGTATCATAGAGTTCACTGTTCCAGAAAATAATATGATGAACGGAGGGCAATTCGGTTTTGAAGGCTCTATTTTTTCTTTAATAACAGAACTAACACTGGCAGCACTGATCATTTATTATTATCAAGTAAAAAAACGGCAACCCATTAGAAATGAAAATATATAAAATTATCGGTCTCATGTCAGGCACATCATTAGATGGCCTTGATTTAGCCTACTGTCACATTTGGGAGAAAAAAGGAACTTGGCAATTTGAAATCAAAGAAACCAAGAGCATTAAGTATTCAACTGAAATGTTGAACACCTTAAAAAATGCCATTGATTTATCTGCAGAAAAACTTATAGAATTGCATAACACCTATGGTACTTGGCTAGGAGAACAGGTTTTGACCTTTGTTAACGACTATTCATTGGCAGTAGATTATATTGCCAGTCATGGTCATACCACTCACCATAGACCAGAGATGGGGCTTACATTTCAAGTTGGCTCAGGACAGCATTTGGCAAATGCTTGCGGCATAAAAGTCATCTGTGATTTTAGAACAAATGACCTGGCATTGGGTGGTCAAGGAGCTCCTTTAGTACCTATTGGAGATAGTATTTTCTTTAACCAATATGATTTCTGTTTAAATTTAGGTGGCATCAGTAATATATCTTTTGATGTAAAAGGAAAGCGCATAGCTTATGATATTGGTTTAGCGAATATGATTCTCAACTATATTACAAGAAAGGTAAATCTAGAATATGACGAGGACGGTAAACTAGCCCGCAAGGGCAAAATAAACAAAACCATGTTAAAAAGGTTAAATGGTCTAGAGTACTATTTATTACCACACCCAAAATCTATTGGGTATGAGTGGTTTTTAGCCGAGGTAGTACCCATTGTAGAAGATACAAAAGATACCTTAGAGAACTTGTTACACACCAGCGTTCATCATATCTGCGATAAAGTGGCACAACAGATTCAATTGAATTTTAAACACAACAACCAAGAATTATTGGTAACCGGTGGCGGAGCTTTAAATTCCTTTCTAACCGAAACATTACAAGCTAAATTGGGCGAAACCACAACTGTAGTGGTGCCCGAAAAAATAATTATAGAGTTCAAAGAAGCTTTGGTATTTGCTTTAATGGGCGTTTTAAGGGTTGAGCAACTAACAAATGCACTTTCCTCTGTAACTGGAGCAAAAAAAGATTCATCAAGTGGAGTATTGTTCATACCTAATTAAACTTTTATGCCTAATTTACTTGATAATCGAAATTTAAAATAATAGAGCCTTTGCCCTGTCATGGTACAAGTTTTAAACGAATACGGCTTTAGTGCACTCTAAGCGTATTCACTCATTAAAATAGCATATAACATGTCTGAAAAACAAAAGAAAGCTACCGCTTATTGGAAAGAAAATGTACGTTATTTATTCATCTTGCTGTCCATTTGGTTTACTGTATCATTTGGAGCCGGCATTTTATTTAAGGAAGCATTGGACACTATTAAGATCGGCGGTTTCAAATTAGGTTTCTGGTTTGCGCAACAAGGGTCTATTTACATCTTTGTCATCCTAATTTTTGTTTATGTAAGACTCATGAACAAATTGGATAAAAAATACGGATACAACGATTAATCACACCAACTAAAACTAACAAAATGAGTGTACAGACCTGGACATATATTTTAGTAGGACTCACCTTTGCACTATACATAGGTATAGCTATATGGTCTCGCGCAGGTTCTACAAAAGATTTTTATGTTGCGGGTGGCGGTGTTTCTCCATTAGCCAATGGTATGGCCACCGCAGCAGATTGGATGTCGGCAGCTTCATTTATCTCTATGGCAGGCATCATCTCTTTTGCTGGCTATGATGGTTCTGTATATTTAATGGGATGGACAGGCGGATATGTGCTTTTGGCCCTTTTACTTGCCCCCTATCTTAGAAAGTTCGGGAAATTCACCGTTCCGGATTTTATTGGTGACCGCTACTACTCAAAAACGGCTAGAATTGTAGCTGTGATCTGTGCACTGATCGTATCGTTTACTTATGTGGCAGGACAAATGCGCGGTGTAGGTGTAGTATTCTCAAGATTTCTTCAAGTAGATATCAATACTGGGGTGATTATAGGAATGATCATCGTATTATTTTATGCTGTGTTAGGTGGAATGAAAGGTATTACCTATACCCAAGTAGCACAATACTGTGTGCTGATTTTCGCCTTTATGGTTCCCGCAATTTTCATATCCATACAAATGACAGGAAATCCTATACCTCAATTAGGAATGGGCTCCACCTTAAATGATGGGTCTGGAACTTTTTTATTGGATAAACTAGACGGATTATCTACAGAACTAGGTTTCAACGAATATACCGATGGATCTAAATCTGTCACCGATATTTTTGCCATAACCTTGGCTCTAATGGTAGGCACAGCAGGCTTACCCCATGTCATTGTTCGCTTCTTTACGGTGAAAAAAGTAAAAGATGCTCGTAAATCTGCCGGACTCGCCTTATTACTAATCGCTATTTTATACACCACGGCCCCGGCTGTTTCCGTATTTGCAAAAACCAATCTCATCAACACGGTCAGTAATGAAGAATATTCAAACATGCCTGTTTGGTTCAAAAATTGGGAAGAAACCGGACTATTATCTTTTGATGATAAAAATGAAGATGGCAAAATTCAATACGTAGCTGAAAAGTCAAAGAATGAATTGACTATTGACAATGATATTATGGTATTGGCAAACCCCGAAATTGCAGATCTACCCGCTTGGGTAATTGCTTTGGTTGCCGCTGGCGGTCTGGCGGCTGCCCTATCAACGGCAGCAGGGCTATTGCTTGTTATATCTGCCTCGGTATCACATGATCTGGTCAAAAAAGTCTTTAAACCTAACATCTCTGACAAGGCAGAATTATGGGTCGCAAGGGGATCGGCCACCATTGCCGTAATAATTGCAGGGTACTTCGGTATAAATCCGCCAGGTTTTGTAGCTGCTGTTGTCGCCCTGGCATTTGGTCTTGCTGCCGCATCTTTTTTTCCGGCAATCGTACTTGGTATATTTTACAAAAAAATGAACAAAGAAGGCGCCATTGGCGGCATGGTCGTTGGCATCTTACTTATGCTCTTCTATATGACCAAATTTAAATTCGGTTGGTTTGGGGGCGGAACATCAAACGATTGGTGGTTTGGAATTTCACCAGAAGGTTTTGGTAGCATTGCAATGATAGCTAATTTTATAGTAGCCATTAGTATACTGCAATTTACTCCTGAACCTCCAGAAGATGTTCAAGAAATTGTAGAAAATATTAGAATACCCAGTGGTGCAGGTGAAGCTACGGGACATTAAACAACATAAATCAATTAGAAACAATAACGACCAAAGGCCTCAACAACCTTTGCATATTAATTAACGCATACCATGAGTAATTACCACATTAAACATCTTGAGGAATACTATCAAGTCTATAGAAAATCGATCAGAAATCCCGAAGCATTTTGGGAAGAGATTGCAGAGGAGCATTTTGTCTGGCGCAAGCGCTGGGACAATGTATTGAGCTGGGATTTTAAAAAGCCTGAAATAAAATGGTTTGAAGGTGCAAAACTCAACATCACTGAAAATTGTTTAGACAGGCATTTACCCACAAGAGGTGACAAAACTGCCATCATATTTGAACCTAACGATCCTAAAGAAGAAGCTCTTCATATCACTTACAGGCAATTGCACGAGAGAGTTTGCCGAATGGCAAATGTATTATTGGACCATGGCGTAAAAAAAGGAGATCGTGTCTGTATTTATCTTCCAATGATTCCTGAGCTATCTGTCGCATTATTGGCATGTGCACGTATTGGCGCCATACATTCCGTAGTATTTGCAGGATTTTCTTCAAATGCCCTAGCAACACGGATCAATGATTCTGATTGTAAGGTTGTCATAACTGCGGATGGTTCTTTTAGAGGAAGTAAATCTATCGACCTAAAAGGAATTGTCGACAAAGCATTGGAAGGATGCCCTGGTGTAGCCAATGTTTTAGTGACCAAACGTACAGGAACCAAAATAGACATGCTAGATGGCAGGGACAAATGGCTACAACCCTTATTGGACGAAGCTTATGCAGATTGTGTTGCAGAGATCATGGATGCCGAAGATCCATTGTTTATACTATACACCTCCGGATCAACCGGTACCCCCAAAGGAATGGTACATACCACGGCAGGTTATATGGTATATACCGCCTATACATTTAAAAACGTATTTCAATACAGAGAAAATGATGTCTACTGGTGTACTGCTGATATAGGCTGGATAACCGGGCACTCGTATATTGTGTACGGTCCACTTGCCAACGGAGCCACTACATTAATGTTTGAGGGAGTTCCCTCCTACCCAGATTACGGACGTTTTTGGGAGGTTGTAGAAAAACATAAGGTAAATCAATTTTATACTGCACCTACCGCCATTAGAGCTTTGGCAAAGGAAAACTTGGAATTTGTTGAAAAGCACGACTTATCTAGCCTTAAAGTGTTGGGCTCCGTAGGTGAACCCATAAATGAAGAAGCATGGCATTGGTACAACAACAATGTTGGTAAAAAGAATAGCCCTATAGTGGATACTTGGTGGCAAACGGAAACAGGCGGAATAATGATTACACCAATACCGTACGTAACACCAACTACGCCTACATACGCGACTTTACCATTTATTGGCATTCAACCGGCACTAATGGATGAAAATGGAAAAGAAATAAAAGGCAATCAAGTTGATGGTAGACTGTGCATTAAATTCCCATGGCCGTCTATTGCAAGAACGGTATGGGGCAATCATGACCGTTACAGGGACACCTATTTTTCTGCCTTTGAAAATATGTATTTTACAGGTGATGGCGCGTTGAGAGATGCCGTTGGGTATTACAGAATTACAGGTCGTGTAGATGATGTAATTATTGTTTCTGGTCACAATTTGGGTACCGCTCCTATTGAGGATTCTATTAACGAACATCCGGCTGTTGCGGAATCCGCCATTGTAGGTTTCCCACATGATGTTAAAGGAAATGCACTTTATGGCTATGTTATTCTTAAGGAAACTGGTGAAAGTAGAGATCGTGAAAATCTAAGAAAAGAAATCAACCAGCAAATTACAGAACATGTTGGTCCTATTGCCAAATTGGATAAAATTCAATTTGTATCTGGACTACCAAAAACTAGAAGTGGTAAAATTATGCGAAGAATTTTACGCAAAATCGCCAGCAACGACACTAGTAATTTAGGAGATACCAGTACACTTTTAAACCCAGAAGTTGTTCAAGAAATTATGGAAAATTCACTGTAAAAAAAATTAAATTCCTCAAAAATCCGTCAGATTTATTTAAACATATACTGACGGATTTTTCATATCATAAAATGACTTACACTTTCATTCTACCAAATCCATCAATTGGAGAAAGCACGGTTACTTGCAAAAAGCGGACGCGTTTTAAATGTCATAAACAAAATCACCGATATTAGTCCACATACCCCCAAACCGGCAAAAAGTGCCCATACGGAATCTTCAATAAAACTACCTACGAAAATAGAAATAGGAATTGAAAGAATCGTTGAAATAAAGCCCGTAATTGCTGCGCCAATTCCGGCAATATGACCAATAGGCTCCATAGCAATTGACCTCATGTTACCCCATATAAAACCTAAACACAAAAATTGTAGAGAAAGGAATATCAACAAGATAGTTATGTTCGGATTTTTAGAATCCAAGAATAATAGGGCATAAGATAAAGCTATGACGGTAAAAGCCACGAGAGCTGCAAAAGATAAATTACGCATACCAAAGCGTAACACCAACGTGCCGTTCATTAAGGTAGAAAACCCTACGGACAGTGCCAACCCTGCAAAAACGTAGGGGAAAGTTTCCGTTAGCCCATAAAGCTCTTCAAAAACATGCTGGGCAGAACTTAAGTAGACCAGAAAAGAGCCCGTAATTAAACCAGATATCATAGTACAAGAAACCGTCTCTTTATATTTAAAGATTTCTTTAGTCCCTCTAATAAAAACATTGAAAGAAAAAGGAACCTTATATTCCGGCTTTAACGTTTCCTCTTGCCTTTTATAAAACCAAATTCCCACTACCAGAGCAAAAAACAATTGCATATAAAATATACCTTGCCACCCCATAATACCCATTACGGCCTTACCTATGGCAGGAGCTACCACAGGAACCAGAATAAAGAAAGCAGTAACAAAAGACATTATTTTGGCCATATAATCACCGCGGTACGTATCACGTATAATAGAAATACCTATAGTTCTTGGCGCCGATAGACCAATACCCTGTAGTATACGACCCACAAGCATTACCTCAAGATTTGGTGCAAACAAACAAATAACGCTGGCAATTAAAAACACAATAAACCCTAAGTATACTATAGGTTTTCTACCAAGGCTATCTGACAGTGGACCGAAAAATAACTGCCCTACGCCCAATCCTAAAAATATCATGGTCACCAATAACTGGTTTCGGGTAGGATCCAAACTATTAATAGACACCCCAATATCTGCCATTGCAGGCAAAATAGCGTCGATTGTCAGTGCTACAATCGACATCAAAGAAGCCATTAGGGCTACAAACTCAAAATTAGGTTTTACCTGTTCATTCTGCATTGTGCAAAAATACGGCTTAACATATCAAGCCATGTTAATAAAAGTTGATTTTTAAGTTTATGCTATTTTGAGATTCAAATATGTATTTTTGCATTAAATTTCAATGTATGCTGATTATAGGTATTGCCGGTGGAACGGGTTGTGGAAAAACCACAGTAGTCAATCAAATCATAAATGAATTGCCAAATGAAGAAGTTGGGGTAATTTCACAAGATTCTTACTATAACGACCTATCTCATCTAACACTTGAAGATAGACGAAAAACCAATTTTGATCACCCAAGTTCTATAGATTTTGCATTACTGGAACAGCATTTGCTTGCATTAAAAAATGGTGAATCAATAGAGCAACCGGTCTACTCATTTTTAGAATGTAACAGAACCGCCAAAACAATACTTACCCACCCTACCAAGGTAATTATCGTAGAAGGTATTTTAATAATGACCAATTCTGCTATTCGTAAAATGTTCGATATTAAAATATTTGTTCATGCAGATACAGACGAACGATTGATCAGAAGACTAAAACGAGATGTAAACGAACGTGGTTGGAATTTAGATGAAACCATAGAAAAATACCAAGCAGTGATCAAGCCTATGCACGAGCAGTTCATAGAGCCTACCAAAGAGTATGCAGATATTATTATTCCAAATAATAAATATAATACGGTAGCTGTTGAGATAGTTAAAAGTATAATCAACGAAAAAATTATGCAAGAGTAATGGCATTCAAAGACTTAAAACAAAAAAAATGGTTTAAGATCATGACCAATATGTATGTATTGGTACTATCCGTTTTTGTTGTTTGGATGCTTTTTTTTGATACCAATTCGCTATTGATCCACCTTGAATTAAGAAAGGAAATAAAAAAACTGGAAAAAACTCAAGAATTTTTAAAAGAAGAAATAGCGCGGGACAAAAAAATAATTGAAAAATTATCTGATGAAGATGAACTTGAGCGCTTTGCCAGGGAGGAATATTATTTAAAGAAAAAGAACGAAGAAATTTATCTTATTGAATACGAGGACAGTTTAAAACTCAAGGATAAAAATTAGTTTTTCATATTCTTTTAATAAGTTTTTGACTTTTTATATAATACGCAACAAATGGTATCTTAACCATTTCATAATTAAAAGTTTAACGCTTTATTAAAGAAAAGTACGCCCTTATTCACTTAGTGTTAACAAAAAGCTTTCATTAGCCCCATAAATAATTGTATTTTTACGACCTAACTTACTTTGAACATGGGCAAGATTATTGCTATAGCCAATCAAAAAGGAGGCGTAGGTAAAACTACGACCACAGTAAACTTAGCTGCCTCGCTAGGTGTATTGGAAAAAAAGGTATTATTGATAGACGCCGACCCCCAGGCGAATGCTACTTCTGGGCTAGGTATTGATGTCGATGGTGTAGAACTGGGTACGTACCAACTTTTGGAGCATACCAAGACCGCCAAGGAGGCCATTATCCCTACAACATCGCCTAACGTAGACCTTATTCCTGCACATATAGACCTTGTTGCCATTGAAATAGAACTGGTAGATAAGGACGAGCGTGAGTACATGATGAAGAAGGCTATTACGGAATTAAAGAACGATTACGATTATATTCTTATAGATTGCGCCCCATCATTAGGGCTACTGACGTTGAATGCGTTGACCGCGGCAGATTCAGTAATAATCCCTATTCAATGCGAGTATTTTGCATTAGAAGGATTAGGTAAATTATTAAATACGATCAAAAGTGTTCAAAAATTACATAATGCGGAATTAGATATTGAAGGCATGTTGCTGACGATGTACGATTCTAGATTACGTTTATCTAACCAAGTGGTAGATGAAGTAAGAAAACATTTTGGAGATATGGTTTTTGAAACTGTAATTCAGCGTAATGTTAGATTGAGTGAAGCTCCAAGTTATGGAGAAAGTATAATCAAATATGATGCTGCCAGTAAAGGGGCAACAAATTATTTGAACATGGCTAACGAGATAGTCAAAAAAAATAAGCAGACGGTTTAAGTATGGCAAAAGCGACAAAGAAACAAGCTCTTGGTAGAGGACTTTCAGCTCTTTTGAAAGACCCGGAAAATGATATAAACACGGCTTCGGATAAGAATGCGGATAAGGTTGTTGGTAATATTATAGAATTAGATTTAGAACACATTGAAGTCAACCCATTTCAACCACGTTCTAATTTCAATGATGAAAATATAAAAGAACTGGCTGCATCTATTAAGGAATTGGGTGTTATTCAACCAATTACGGTTAGGAAACTTGGTTTTAACGAGTACCAACTTGTATCTGGAGAAAGAAGATATCGTGCTTCCAAACTTTTAGGTTTAGAAACTATACCAGCTTATATCCGTATTGCCAATGATCAAGAGTCCTTAGAGATGGCTTTGGTCGAAAACATTCAACGTCAAGATTTAGATCCAATAGAAATTGCACTTTCTTACCAACGTCTTATTGACGAAATTAATCTTACCCAAGAAAGGTTGAGCGAACGTGTTGGTAAAAAAAGATCTACTATTGCCAATTACTTGCGCCTTTTAAAATTAGATCCGATCATACAAACAGGCATGCGAGATGGTTTTTTAACTATGGGTCACGGTAGAGCTCTAGTTAATATTGACAAGAAACAGGATCAGATATCACTTTACGAAAAAATTATTTTTGACAATCTTTCCGTAAGGGATACTGAAAGTGCGGTAAAAGCGTATCATGCAGATGATGTACCTACTGATGAAGTAGTTAAAAAAGTAAACAAAGAAGCTTCTGTTTTTGTTCGCAAGGGTATTAAAGAATTGACGGAAGCCTTATCCGTAAAGGTAGACATTAAGTCTGCCGATAATGCAAGAGGAAAAATAACCATACCATTTAAGTCTCAAGAGGAATTTGACCGTATCAAAAAATTGATAACAGGTGCGTAACTATCTTTTATTATTTAGTACTCTATTATTATTTATTAATTTATCCTTTTCTCAAGAGGAACATGATTCTATTCCTAAAACTGAAATAGACAGCGTACAAGCTGACTTAGCTGATAAGGGAGTGGTAATCAAAGATTCCGTTTCCTTCAAGAAAGCAAAAAAAGAATTTAATCCATTAGCACCAAGTAAAGCAGCATTTTACTCTGCCGTAATACCAGGGCTAGGTCAAATCTACAACAAGAGATACTGGAAGGTTCCTATCGTTTGGGGAGCTATTGGTGGTAGTGCTTATATGTATATCTACAACAACGATCAATATCAACGTTTTAGAACTGCATTTAAACGAAGACAAGCTGGTTTTACAGACGATGAATTTAATGGTGAAGGTACATTGCCCCTTTTTGATGAAGATGACCTTGAATATCAACAAGAGCGTTTTCAAAATGACCGTGACCTTTGGTTGGTTGCGGCTATAGGGTTATACGCCCTTAATATTGTCGACGCCAATGTTGACGCACATTTAAAACAGTTTAATATTGACGATGACCTAAGTATAGACTTTGAACCTTATCTTGATTTTAATCAAGTAACCAATAGTCCCAATTACGGAATGGCATTAATTATAAAATTTTAAAAATGAGGATTGCACTTTTCGGATACGGAAAAATGGGTCAGATGATAGAGCAAATTGCAGTGAATAGAGGTCACGAAATTGTTGCTAAAATTGACGAAAATTCCGAGAATATAGACTTTAGCATTATGGATGTTGCTATTGATTTTAGTATGCCAAAAGCAGCTTACGGAAATATCAGCAAATGCTTGAACAATGATATTCCCGTAATTTCTGGAACAACGGGGTGGCTAGATAAATATGATGACGCTGTTTCTTTATGCGAAGAAAAGAAAGGTGCTTTTATTTACGCTTCCAACTTTAGTTTAGGAGTAAACATTTTTTTTGAGTTAAATAATTATTTGGCCAAAATGATGCAAAACCTTCCTGAATACAAGGTAGAACTAGAAGAAATACATCACACTCAAAAATTAGACGCACCAAGCGGAACCGCAATAACTTTGGCAGAAGGTGTCATTGCAAACTCTAATTATACAGAATGGAAACTAGATAGTTCAGCAGAAAAAACGTTGAAAATTACATCTAAAAGAATTGGCAAGGTACCTGGTACACATACGGTAGCTTATAACAGTGATGTTGACAGTATTGAAATTAAGCATACTGCGCATAATAGAGAAGGATTTGCACTGGGTGCGGTTACCGCTGCAGAATGGATTATTGGAAAAACAGGTGTTTTTTCAATGCGAGATGTGTTAAACCTAAGTTAAAAGCGTAACAATAATTTATCTAAAAGACTGATGGATTATTAATGTGAACCTTCACATTTATAATTCAATCTATTTTAATAAAAAATAAAAACGATGAACGGCACTCAATGGATTATTTTTATTCTCATTGTACAAGTAATACATTTTTTAGGTACTTGGAAACTATATGTTAAAGCAGGCAGAAAAGCTTGGGAAGCAGCAATACCTGTATACAATGCTATAGTTTTAATGCAAATTATCAATAGACCAAAATGGTGGGTAGTATTACTGTTCATTCCTATTATTAACCTATTGATGTTCCCGGTAATATGGGTAGAAACAATTAGAAGCTTTGGAAGAAATAGCAAGTTAGAAACTTGGATCGTAGTATTGACACTGGGTTTTTATATCTACTATGTAAACTATTCTCTAGATGTAAAATATATTGAAGACAGGTCTTTACAACCAACTACAGCGGCAGGAGAATGGATTAGTTCCATTTTATTCGCCGTAGTAGCTGCTACATTGGTACACACTTATTTCATTCAACCATATGTAATTCCAACAGGATCATTGGAACGTACGTTAAGAGTGGGAGATTTTCTTTTTGTAAGCAAATTTCATTACGGGGCAAGAACACCAATGACCACTGTTGCAGCTCCCATGGTTCATGATACGTTACCGGTATTAGGTGTTCCTTCCTATCTAAAAAAACCACAACTGCCCTATTTTAGGTTACCAGGGTTCACAAAAGTAGAAAGAAACGATATTGTTGTATTTAGCTGGCCTGCAGATACCGTTCGTGTATTCTTTAAAAAAGAAAAAGGCGTTGATAAACCGATAGATAAAAAATCTAACTACGTTAAACGTTGCGTTGGTGTACCTGGCGATTCTCTTGAAGTTCGTGACGGTTATGTTTTTATCAACGGTAAGCAATTAGAATTACCCAGTAGTGCCAAACCACAGTTTGACTATAATATTTACAGCTCTAAAGGTGTATCTTCTAAAACACTTGACAATTTAGGGGTCACTGATTTTACCAGAAAATATTTATCTGGGCAGTTAAATCAAAATCAAGCAAATGCCCTTAACCCTTATTTAGTTGGTTACAAACCAACAGACAACGGTCAGCTAGAACTCTATACGAAAGCCTCGGGTATTCCTCCAAAGATCATATCTAAATACGGATTTGCACTAAAAGAAATTACCGATCGCCAACGCACCGTTCCTTTAACTGCCGATATGGTGTCAGCATTGAGAAAAGACCCTAATATTGATTCTGTAGTACAACAGGTAGTTGAAAAAGGAAGAAGAGGTATCAACTTATTTCCTCAAAGTCCTGATTACCCTTGGAACTATAGCCAAATGGGACCGATCTACATTCCTCAAAAAGGAGCAACGGTAGACCTAAATTTAAAAGTTCTTCCATTATACAAGAAAATTATCCAAGAGTACGAGAAGAACGATATTTCAGTATCTGGCAATCAAATTAGCATAAATCGTGTTCCGGTAACTAGCTATACCTTTAAGCAAGATTATTTTTGGATGATGGGTGATAATAGGGACCACTCTGAAGATAGTAGAGCTTGGGGCTATGTTCCTGAAAATCATATTGTTGGCACTCCTATTTTTATATGGATGAGTTTCGATAATTTCACGGAAGGCATAAGCAATTGGAGACCTAGATGGGATCGTATATTTACTACGGTAAACGGCGATGGAGAACCACAATCATACTTCAAGTATTTTTTAATTTTATTAGTAGCGTATTTCGTAGGAAATTGGTTCTGGAAACGTAAAAAGGAAAAAAAGTGAAATTAATACACCCCTCATATTTCCCTAACATAGTAACATTTAGCTATATCATGCACCACCCTATTTGCTGGGAGGTTAACGATAATTACCAGAAACAGACCTTTAGAAATAGAACTTATATTTCTAATGATCGAGGTAAGCACATTCTAAGTATACCGATCATACATGTAGGCAGAGCAAACGGTAGACAAAAATATAAGGATGTTCAAATAGACAATTCTTATCCTTGGCAAAGACAACATTGGCGCACGTTAGAGACCGCCTACAGAACATCACCTTTCTTTGAGTTTTATGAAGATGATATAAGACTATTATACAATCAGCCATATGAAAGTCTGCTTGATTATAATTTAAAGACCATAGAGACCATATTTGATTGTCTACAATTAGATATGCCAACCGATAGAACAGTTGCATTTGAAACAAACCCTGAGAATAAGGAGGATTTTAGATTTTTGATAAATGCAAAGTTTAAACCTCAGTTAAATATGGAGCGTTATACGCAGGTTTTTGGAGACAGACATGGCTTTACACCTAATTTAAGCATTTTAGACCTACTATTTAACATAGGACCCAATAGTATTGAATATTTAAAACACGAGTTTATAGAGCCATCTAATGATTAGGTTTGTAGCCCATTATGGTATACATTTTATAATACCTATTATAATTGCCATTTATTTTTATAAGGACAACAAACTTTGGTCTGCAATTATAATATTATCCGCAATACTGATTGACATTGATCATTTTTTGGCCACGCCATTATTTGACCCTAACCGATGCAGCATTAACTTTCACCCGCTACATACCTATTGGGCAATTGGCATTTACACTTTACTTTTTATTTATAGAAAAACACGCATATTTGGACTGGCATTGCTAATACACATTTTAGCAGATACCGTAGACTGCCTATTTATTCTTCGTTCAACTTAAAAGTAGCCATAATTGGTTCGTGATCAGATAAATCTATATTAAAATTTTTGTGAGTTAACACCTTAAATGAAGGGTCTAATAATAACATATCAATTCTAAAAGGAAATTTCCAAAATTTAATAGTTTCTCCATAACCATGACCCCCTTCTAAAAAACTATCCTTTAAATTACCTTTGATGTCAAAATAACTCTTTGAAAATTGAGTATTATTAAAGTCACCGGACACAACAACCTTATATGGACTTTTATCAATAAAATCCCTAACGATCAAAGCTTGTCTCTGCTGTTTGGCAAAACAATCTCTTAATCGAACAAACAATCGATCCGACCGCTCATACTTAATACTATAAGGCCTTACACCAAATGATTCCATGTGCAGATTAAATACCCTTAAAGTATCATTTTTCATAACAATGTCAACAAAAAGACCACCGTTATAAGAATCTGGAAATTCTAATGTTCCATTATTAATAATTTTAAACTTAGAATAGATTGCTAAATTTTTACCCCCTTCAACCTCTTCTAAACTTTCCCTTTTTGAAATATATGGATAAGCTCGCAGCATATCCTCTTTAATATAAAAGCTTTGAAATTCTTGAAACAATAAAATATCCGGATTCTCATTAATAATAAAATCCACAATTTCAGGAGCTGTATTAATTTCATAATCATTATCACTATTATGAAAACTGAGAACATTATAACTTAACAACGAAATGGTATTAGCATCAGCAACACTATTGGAACGCCCGTTAAAGGCTATAAAAGAACCAAGGGTAAAGTAACCAAAAACTAAAATAGCAAGAGACAGTAACATATATATGCTCTTTCCAATTAACCAGTATATAAAAAACAACATGTTTATTAAAACCAATGCAGGTACGGTTAAACTTATAAATGCCAGGCTAGCTATAGATGTATATGGTACAATGCACGCCAAAAACAAACAGAAAGCCACAATCACATTTAAGAACAATATGATTTTTTTAAAAAAAGACAATCTTTTCATGCTTAATTTTCTTTACCAGCTTTAAACAAAAAGTCCTTTTCTGCCTTTGAAAGACTTTCATAACCAGATTTGCTAATTTTATCAAGTATAGCATCAATCTTTTTCTGATGAGATTTCTTATCGTAATCAACGGCAGAACTGCTGGTACTACGTGTAGTACTTTTATTCTTATAGACGGTTTTTAAAGGCGCCTTCTTCTCTGAAGCCTTAAAAAGGTTAGCAATACTATCCATAAACTTTGAAAAACCAGACCCAATATCGTTTCCTTTTGCCAATTGACTTGCATATAAGTATCCTAAAAATGCACCGCCCAAATGCGCCAAATGCCCCCCAGAGTTACTGATCGGCAAAAGAATTAAATCACTTAAAACCAATACCGCCCCTACCATCCAAAGTTTTACATTAAAAAATATAATCCGCACTTCTTGATTTGGCAGGTAAGTACATATAAATATTAAAACGGCACTGGCACCTGCCGAAGCACCGATCAAAGTTGCATTGATGTCAAAAAAAGCAGGAAAGATATTATAGCCCAGAACAAAAAAGAGTCCGCCCAAAATAACCCCCAAAATATATACATTTAAAAAGCGCTTCGCATCAAATAAGTTTAAAAAGATACGCCCCACAAAATATATCATTAACATGTTCCAAAACAAGTGACCTATACCTCCATGAAAAAATGAATAGGTAATAATGGACCATGGTTGCAAAGCAATATCCACTATATCATTGGGCAACTCAAACCACTGCACAATACTATTACCTGATAAGCCTAATAGAAAGGGAATTAAAGCATTTACAATAAAAACCAGTACGTTGACCGCAATGAGTTTTTCTGCAATGTTTAATCTACTAAATTGATATTTTAAATCTGGTTGAGCCATAGTTTAGTTCCACCTATTATTATTAAACTGATTTTTTTTCCAGTACCACATCATTAAGAATCCAAATAAGGCTCCACCAACATGGGCAAAATGAGCAATACCTTGCCCAAACAGACTATACCCGGTAACACCAGAAAACAAATCCAATCCTATTAAAACAGGTATAAAGAATTTTGCCTTAATGGGAACAGGAAGAAAAATAAGAAACAATTCACTATTTGGATAAGACATGCCAAATGCAACTAATATACCGTAAATAGCACCTGAAGCACCAACTACCGGAGTATTGAATGCGCTTAGAAAGTTATCTATAGTTGCTTTACCTGCTATATTATACCAGTCTGTACTATACTGCCCGTTATTAATGATTTCAAGAATATTACTTTCAGCTAATCCAGCCTCCATTAGGGCACTCATTCCGGCATTGTAGTAGTAATAATTAACACCAATATGAATCAATGCAGCACCTAAGCCGGCAGAAATATAGAAAAACAAGAATTTATTTCTACCCCACATTTGCTCTAAAGGCGACCCAAAAGCCCATAAAGCATACATGTTAAATAATATATGCATAAACCCGCCATGCATAAACATATGGGTAATGATCTGCCAAAGTTGAAAATGTTCATTTTTTGGAAAGTACAAAGAAAACAACTCATACATTTGTTCACCATACAATTGTGTAGCAACAAAAAACAGAACGTTAATTATCAGTAAATGTTTAATAGTTTCTGTTATCCTTCCCATTTATATAAATTTTCGTTCAATATCATTTTCTGTAACCGTAATGTAAACTTTTTTGTTAAACGGACTTAAAGTTGTTTCCTTACATGCAAACAAATCGTTTACCAATTTTACTTGAGAAAACTCATCTAAGGTTTCGCCCGTTTTTACAGAGAGTGTTTTTGCCAAGGTCTTTGCCAACATATCACTTTGAGAAAAACTATCGCCCGGCACTTCTTGCTGAAAATCAGAAATGAGTTGCTCCATAATCATTTGCACTTCACTTTCAACAACTAAAACCGGAACTCCTGAAATTTCTACGCCGTCATCGGAAATTTCGCCAAATACGAAACCAACGGTACATAAATTCTCTTTAATTTCCCTTAAAATACTTATTTCGCTAGTAGAAAAAGATAAGGTCAAAGGAAAAAGTAACTGCTGGCTAACAGCTTCTTTAATTGTAATATTTTTTAAAAAATTCTCATATAACACCCTTTGGTGCGCCCTACTCTGGTTGATGACGACCATACCAGATTTAATTGTTGTAATAATATACTTTTTACGCATTTGAAAAGTAGTCGTAGAATGATCTACAGCTTCTTTTTCATTATCAAAAATACTGCTATTGACTACTTCTGACTCAAACTCCAAATGACTTGCTCCACTATCTGCAGATGTTTCTAAGCCTACATATAAATTTTCCCAACCGTCTACCTTTGGTTTCTTATAATTACCACCGTTAGTATTGCTTTTTACAGGCTGTGCCGTTTCAAATGGATTAAAGGAAGAGTCTACTACTACTTGCGGTATATCTACCGTTTTGTTTTTATAGGAATACGGAGTATCTAAATTTTGATCTTGTTCAAAATCCAATGCGGGCACAACGTTGAATTGACCTAAACTATGTTTAACGGTAGATTTTAGCATAGCGTATAACGTATGCTCATCATCAAACTTAACCTCTGTCTTGGTTGGATGTATGTTTATATCAATGGTACCCGGATCAACCTCAAGGCTTAAAAAATACCCGGGATGCGTACCCGGACGAATTAAACCTTCAAATGCACCCAATATAGCATGGTGTAAATACGGACTCTTAATAAATCTATTATTTGCAAAGAAAAACTGCTCTCCCCTACTTTTTTTAGCAAATTCAGGTTTTTGAATATAGCCGGAAATTTTAACCACCTGGGTTTCTTCTTCTACAGGCACCAGTTTTTCATCTGTTTTTCTCCCAAAAATATGTACTATTCGTTTTCTAAAATCATTTCCGGGCAGCTGAAAAACATCGCTACCATTATTATAAAAATTAAAAGCGACCCGTGGATGAGCCAGTGCTATTCTATGAAATTCATCGGCAATATGCCTATATTCAACTTGATCAGATTTTAAAAAATTACGTCTTGCCGGAATATTGAAGAAAAGATTTTTTACCATCATTGAAGTTCCCTTTGGGGCTACCACAACCTCTTGTGTAACTATTTTACTGCCTTCAATTTTAATTTTGGTACCAATGTCGTCTTCCTCCGTCTTGGTCAGCATTTCTACATGTGCAATAGCGGCAATGGAAGCTAAAGCCTCTCCCCTAAAACCTTTGGTATTCAAATTAAAGAGATCTTCTGCCTTTTGAATTTTTGATGTAGCATGGCGTTCAAAGCTTAAGCGTGCATCTGTTCCGCTCATACCTTTACCGTTATCAACTACTTGAATCAATGTTTTACCACCATCCTTGATAATAAGCTGAATTTCGGTCGCACCGGCATCAATGGCATTCTCCATTAATTCTTTTACCACAGAAGATGGACGTTGAACCACTTCACCAGCAGCAATTTGGTTTGCTACATGGTCTGGTAATAATCTAATAATATCTGCCATTATGAAGTAAAGAAAATTGTGAGGTCAAAATCTATAATGTAAAGAAATATAAGAACCAATATCGCAATTATTATAGTCATTCTGATCTTTAAATTACGATCGCCTTGTCTTTTAGTGTCTTCAATTGCACTATTAATCTTTCTTTTTAATCCCCGGGATGTATTTAACGTACTGCGGAATTGGTCAAATTTCGGCTCTATTTTATAAGGATTACCTTTTCCCTTACCATCGTAATACCTAGGATTGTATTCAAATGACCTATTTTTTCGTAACCGCGTTATTTTGCTCAGCATCCCCATAACATCAAAGTTACTTAAAATAGAAAAATAGGACATGTTACCAATGCCAAAATTTGTTAACATCTTATGACATTGACCCAGCTCTGTTAAACTTCCCGGAAAAGTAAGTGGGTATAAACTTTAGCTTTTACCCAAAACTGCCATTTTAATGGCGGCAATAGCGGCTTCAGTACCCTTATTACCATGCTTACCACCACTGCGGTCTATGGCCTGCTGCATAGTATTGTCCGTAAGAACACAAAATATGACCGGTACATCAGTAATTACATTTAAGTCTTTTATGCCTTGTGCAGTTGCATCACACACAAAATCGAAATGTTTTGTTTCCCCTTGTATAACGCTACCAATAGCAATGACCGCATCTATCTTAAGGCTCTGTATCATTTTCTTGGAACCAAAGGTTAGTTCAAAACTACCGGGCACGTCCCAACGGATGATGTCAGATTCTTTTGCGCCGCAATCTAATAAAGCTTCAATTGCACCAGAATATAGACCTTCTGTTATTTCTGAATTCCATTCTGAAACAACAATCCCAAACCGAAGTCCGTTCGCGTTTGGGATTGTTGCTTTATCGTAAACCGATAAATTTTTATTTACTGTAGCCATTATTCACCACTTTTAGCCATGCCTATAAACGCATCTATAGAAGCGGCATTTTCTGATTTTGGAAACTCGTCCTTTATTTTTTGGAAAAAACTCAAGGCCTTATCCTTATCTCCCATTTCCAAAGCAGTAATACCTGCCTTGTATAGAAATTTAGGGGCCGTATAATCATTATCACTATGCTTAACCGCAGCCTCATAATATCCTAACGCATCTGAAGGTTGATCTAATTGCATAAAAGCATCACCTAAACCACCTTTGGCCAAAGCGCCCAAAACAGCATCGTCAGAACTAAAATCTTCTAAATAAGTAATTGCCTCCTGGTATTTGTTCATATTTAAATAAGACATACCAGCACCATAATTTGCAAGGTTTGCCGCTTTTGTACCGCTATATTCTTCTATAATATCCAAAAAACCATATTTACCTTCAGCACCTTCCAATGCCAAATTAAACAATGAATCCTTAGCGCTGGTTGCAACCAATGCCTGGTCAAAATATTGCTGTGGGTAATACATCTCATTTGCAGCATTGGCCTCTTTCGGTTTTTCCACAAATTGATCATAGGCCAAATAGCCTAATACACTAATAGCAATAACACCAATGACACCTAAAATAATATTTTGATTCTTAGAAACCCACTCTTCCGATCTAGAAGCACCTTCATCCAACGAACTAAAAACCTCAGCAGTTGTGCTTTCCTGTTCGTCAAATTCTTGCTGTTCAGCCTTTGTTTCAGGTTTATATCCTCTTTTTTTATATGTAGCCATCTCTAAATTTATTGGTCGCGCAAAAATAATGGTTTTATTGAAATCGCAAAGTGTATTTATTCGTTATTTTTGGATATTTTAAACTGGTTTACATTCTTCCAAATCTAAAATCCGATTTTATTAATGCTGCTAAGACAATTATCGCTAATCAATTACAAAAATTTTGAATCAAAAGAACTGACGTTCGATGCTAAAATAAATTGTTTTGTAGGTGATAACGGAATTGGTAAAACAAACATTCTTGATGCCATTTACCATTTATCATTTGGCAAAAGCTATTTTAACCCTGTTTCTTCTCAAAATATTCGTCATGGTTCTGATTTTTTTGTTATCGATGGCACATTTGAAAAAGAAGGAAGGGAAGAAAAAATTGTTTGTAGTTTAAAGAAGAACAATAAAAAAGTAATAAAACGTAACGGAAAAGCATACGATCGCTTTGCGGACCATATTGGTCTTTTGCCATTGGTCATTATTTCTCCTGCGGACAGGGACCTTATAATAGAAGGCAGCGATACCCGTAGAAAATTTATTGATGGCGTAATCTCCCAATCAGACAAAGCCTACCTGCAAAACCTCATCAATTATAACAAGGTTGTTTCGCAAAGAAATGCTTTGCTTAAATACTTTGCCGCCAATAGAACGTTCAACAAAGATACTTTGGCCGTATACAACGAGCAGATGGAGACTTATGGTAATGAAATCTTTAAAAAAAGAACCTCATTCCTGGAAGCCTTTATACCTATTTTTCAAGAACAATATAAATCTATTACCGGCAATACCGAAGATGTTTCACTTTCTTACAATAGTAAATTGAAGGATTATGACCTCCTAACTCTTTTAAATAAAAATTTAGATAAAGACCGGGCACTGCAATACACCAGTGTAGGTATTCATAAAGACGACCTTAGCTTTGAAATCAGCAACTATCCCATTAAAAAATTTGGCAGTCAAGGCCAACAGAAGTCCTTTTTAATAGCTTTAAAATTTGCACAGTTTCATTTTATGAAATCGCAAAGTGGAACTACGCCTATTCTAATCTTAGATGATATTTTCGACAAACTGGACGAACATAGGGTATCGCATATTATAACTTTGGTAAACGATGAAAATTTTGGTCAAATTTTTATAAGCGACACCCATGCGGATAGAACCGAAAGTGTTGTTAAAAAAATTCATCAATCCTATAAAATTTTTAAATTATAACGATGAAAAAATTACTGGTCATTTGCTCCATAATCTTAATTTCTTGCAACGCCAAAATTGACGAAAGTCAGTTACACCTATTAAACGGATATTGGGAAATAAAAGAAGTTACCTTTAAAGACGGGGCAAAAAAAGAGTACACCATAAACAGTACCGTAGATTATATTAAATTAGATTCTATAACTGGATTTAGAAAAAAAGTTGACCCAAAATTCAACGGCACTTTCGAAACCTCAAATGATGCAGAACCTTTTACAATTAGAATTTCTAACGATTCGGTTTTCATGAGTTACAGTAACAACGCTAATTCCTGGGAAGAAGTTTTGACCAAACTATCTGCAGAAAGTTTCTCGGTAAAGAACAATCAAGGTACTACATATCAATACAACAGATTTGAACCTATAAACATAACCCCATAATGGCAAGTAGAGGCAACGATAACACTTCAATGAAAGATGCGCTTTCCGCATTTATTCAAAAAAACAAATTAGAAAAAGGAATAGATAAAGTTGATGCTAGAGAAGCATGGGCAAAACTAATGGGCAACGGTGTAAATAATTATACTACTGAAATTGAATTAAAATTCGGCACCCTTTACGTGTCCTTAAGCTCATCTGTATTGCGTGAAGAATTAAGCTTGGGAAAATCTAAAATTGTACGCATGCTCAATGAAGAGATCGGAAAAGAAGTAGTAAAAAAACTTGTGCTTAGATAGCCAAATCACAAACACAGATAATAAAAAAAGCCAGTTCTAAGAACTGGCTTTTTTTATTTGTTATAATTCGTCTTAGTAAATTTCTCTACCAGAAAAATGGAATGCACCTTCAATAGCCGCATTCTCATCGCTATCAGAACCATGTACGGCATTTTCGCCAATACTGGTAGCAAACATTTTACGTATAGTACCCTCTGCTGCGTCTGCAGGGTTGGTAGCACCGATCAATGCCCTAAAATCCTCAACAGCATTTTCTTTTTCCAAGATTGCCGCTACAATTGTACCACTTGTCATGAACTCCACTAACTCACCAAAGAAAGGACGCTCTCTGTGCACACCATAAAATTCTTGTGCATCTCTTAAGCTCAATTGTGTATATTTCATCGCTACGATCTTAAAACCAGCAGCAGTAATTTTTTCTAAAATAGCCCCAATATGCCCGTTCTTTACGGCATCTGGTTTGATCATTGTAAACGTTCTATTCGTACTCATATCTTAATTTTTGCGCAAAAATACGTTTTTCCACATATCTCACAACTATTCGTAGACTTGTTCTATCTCCTCCAGCACAATTCCGTTATCTCCAACTATTTTAAAATCAACCTTTTTAGCTTCAAAATCAAACTCCAAAATTCCAAAACTTTCTGTAAAAACAACTTCTCCTACTCTATATTTATTTGGTTCACCCGTAAAACCCCTATAGGCATGGGTAAGCCCGCTACTAGTAAAATCTATTAAAGGATATTCCATTCCTGTTATTTTAGTGCTTGAAAACTCTGATATATGCCTATCACCAGATAAAATAATTACTCCTCTAGCCTTTGAATCTAAAATAATGTTTGCCAACTTATCTACCTCATGAGGAAAATTGCCCCAAGTTTCAAAACCATGTTCATTAGACAAGTATTGTACACTACTTACAATGATGTTAAAATCAGCTTTTGAATCATTCAGTTCTTTTTCTAACCAACCCCATTGCGCTGCTCCCAACATAGTACCTACCCCATACTCATTGGGTTTTACCCTCTTTTTTGTTTCGGTATCAGGGGTCAACTTTGTTCTAAAATACCGAGTATCCAAAATAATGATATTTATAGTATGACCATCCACTTCATATTTCTTGGAATTAAAGACCCCTTGGCGCTTTCTTAGCGGACTGCTCTCTGGGACATCCATAAAATTCAAGAACTCTTGTTGACTGGCATCCTTAGCCTTAAATTCTACTCCGCCATCATTTAGACCATAATCATGATCATCCCAAGTACCTAATATATCCGTACGTTCTACAAGTTTCTTATATATAGATTGTTCCTTTTGTTCATTATACATTGCCCTAAGAGCAACCATATCATCGGTATCCGCATAAATATTATCACCGCCCCAGACCCAAACATCTGGTTTGGCATTTAAAACGTCGTCCCATAAAAGATTGGGCAGATCAACCCTGTTACAAGAACCAAAAGCCAGCACAAAATCAGCATTTACAGCTTTATTTTCTACCGCTTTTTTCTTGGATGAACATGATACCAAAAATAGCGTACTTATAAAAAAGTATATAATTTTCATATGAGATAGTTAAGTCTGGGTAAAATTAAGGTATTCGGTTTAAAGCCTATATTATTAAATTGTATCTTTGCCGCCATGAATTTAGAGCACTTAAACGAGCTAAAAAAACTACTTTCTTCACCAAAGAAAATAGCAATTATTCCACACAAAAATCCCGATGGGGACGCCATTGGATCAACTTTGGCACTTTGGCATTATTTGGTCAACACCGGTCATACAGCTAGTATTGTTGCTCCAAATGATTATCCAAAGTTTTTAAAATGGATGCCGGGCTCAGATAAAATATTGAATTTTGAAAAAGAAAATTCACAATCTAAAGCATGTATACATAATGCAGACATCATTTTTACATTAGACTTCAACCATTTAGGCCGTGTTGGTCAAATGAGCGATATTTTGGCATCTGCAAAAGGTACTTTTGTGATGGTAGATCATCATCAAGAGCCATCGGATTATGCTAAAATCATGTATTCAGATGTAAAAATGAGCTCTACTTGTGAAATGGTATATGTACTCATCAACCAACTGGGGGACGATAATAGCATTACCCCAGAAATGGCCAACTGTATATATACAGGTATTATGACAGATACCGGTTCCTTTAAATTTGCCGCAACAACTAGTAATACACATAGAGTTATTGCAGACCTTATGGATAAAGGTGCAGAAGGCACAGAAATTCATCATCGTATTTATGACACAAATTCTCCAAGCAGACTTCATTTATTGGGCTGTGCTTTGAAGAATATGGTAATATTAGAAGAATATTCAACGGCCTACATTACGTTAAGCCAAGATGAATTAGACACTTTTAATTATCAAAAAGGCGATACCGAAGGGTTTGTAAACTATGGTCTAACATTGGACGGAATTAAATTTGCAGTCATATTTATTGAAAATAGAGAAGAGGGAATTTATAAAATTTCTTTTAGGTCGGTAGGTGATTTTTCCGTTAATGACTTTGCAAGAAAACACTTTAATGGCGGCGGACACACAAATGCGGCAGGCGGAAAAAGTGATGACAATATTGAAGACACCATAGCTAAATTTACATCATTGTTACCTGCTTATAAGAATCAATTACAATCATGAGATTAGTTTTAGTTTTATTCATAGCCATTTTGGCGCTAGGCTGTGATGGCCCTGAACCAAGAAAACCGGTTCAAACAAAAAGCGGAAGCTTCTTTAAGGCGTCTATAGAAAGAAGTAGAAAACTGTTGGAAGCCGAAGAAAGTAAAATTCAAAAAATTATTGCCCTAGACTCTCTAAAACATTATTCTCACAGTAATTCCGGTTCTTGGTTTCATTATTTAAATGTTAATGAAGAAACTAACTACACCCCAAAAACAGATGATTTAGTAGCATTTACCTATGACATTTTAACCTTGGATAACGACACTATTTATTCTCAAGAAGATATTGGCGTTGTTACCTATAAGGTTGATAAGCAAGAATTGTTCTTGGGCCTTAGGGATGCTATTAAAATGTTAAAAGAAAATGAACGGGCTACATTTCTATTTCCTTCATCAATTGCTTTTGGGTATCATGGAGATGAAAACAAAATAGGTAGTAATGTTCCAATTAAATCTACGATTACCATTTTAAAAATAGAAAAACAAGAAGACAACGCAGTAAATTAAAAAGACCATTATGATTAAAAAAATGTACTTGATTGCAGTAATTGCCCTAGTTTTAGCTAGCTGCAAAACCAGTAAAAGAGCTGATCTAGGAGACGGCTTGTTCGCCGATATAAAAACCTCTAAAGGCGATATTATTGTTCGTTTAGAGCAAGAAAAAACACCTGTTACCGTAGCCAACTTTGTTTCCTTGGCAGAAGGAACAAATACTTTTGTCAGTGAAGAATATAAAGGTAAGAAATATTATGACGGATTAACGTTCCATAGAATTATGAAAGATTTTATGATCCAAGGGGGCGATCCTTTAGGACAAGGAACAGGAAACCCTGGCTATAAATTTATGGATGAATTCAACGATTCGTTGGTCCATGATAAAAAAGGAATTCTGTCAATGGCAAACTCAGGACCAACGACCAACGGAAGTCAATTTTTCATTACTCATAAAGAAACACCTTGGCTAAATAACAAACACACCGTGTTTGGAGAAGTAGTTGAAGGTATGGAGGTTGTGGATTCTATTGCAAATGTTCCAGTAGGCGCAGGTAACAAGCCATTAGAACCGGTTATAATGAACACTATTGAAATCATTAGAAACGGCAAAGAGGCCCGCAAATTCGATGCGGTACAAATAATGACTGATTATTTTGATGGTGAAGAAGAAAGACTGGCCGCTATTGAAAAAGAGAAAGCTGAAAAATTGGCGGAAGTAAAAAAAATTAAAGCGGAATTTGCATCTTCGATCGAAGCTCAAAAAGCAAAAGCACAAACCTTGGCTTCAGGTCTTAAAGTATTGACTTTAGAAACCGGCTCTGGCGAAAAGCCTAAAGTGGGCCAAAAAGTAAATGTAATGTATGCAGGCTACTTAATGGACGGTACTTTATTTGACAGTAACTACGAAGAGATTGCGCAAAAATATGGCATGTTCGATATTAAGAGGCAACAAGGTGGCGGCTACATGCCGGTACCTATGGATTACTCTCCAGAATCTCGTTTGATCGCCGGATTTAGAGAAGGACTTTTAACCATGAAAGTGGGCGATAAAGTCCGTTTGTTCATTCCGTCTCATTTAGGTTATGGTCCACAAGGTGGCGGTCCAATTCCACCAGATGCAGATTTAATCTTTGATTTGGAAATTACGGGAATAACCCAATAATAAACACAAATAAAAAAGCCCTTTAGTCTTCACTAAAGGGCTTTTTTCATATCTGCAATTCTAATTTGTATTCTTTAAAATCTCTAGAAGTAAACTCCAGAATTTTTGAACGGAAGAAATACTTACTCGTTCATCTGGCGAGTGTGCCCCAAGAATTGTAGGTCCAAAACTAACCATATCCACATCAGGATAATTTTGACCCAAAATACCGCATTCCAATCCTGCATGGCATGCAACGACCCTTGGTCGTTCCTTAAACAATTTAACATAGCTATCTTTTACTACTGTTAATATTTCAGAATTAGGATTAGGATTCCAACCTGGATAGGCCCCACTAAAACTAACCTTAAAACCACTTAATTCAAAAGCTGAACGCAGAGAATTTGCCAGATCTAGCTTAGCCGTTTCTACTGATGACCGTGTTAGGCAACCAATAGTTATCTCTCCTTTTTCAACTTTTACAATTGCAATATTGTTAGACGTTTCAACCAAATCAGCAATAGCACCACTCATGGCATAGACCCCATTATGCGCTGCATAAACAGCTTTTACCAATTTTTCTTGCGCACCAAGACCCATCACCTTTTTAGCGGACTTTACATCTTTAAATTCTATTTGCAGATCCGGCTCTTGCACACTTAACTCTTCCTTTATAACCTTAGAAAGTTCATTTATCTTTTTAAAAAATTCACTGGCATGCTTTCTACCAACATTTAGTTTACAAACACTTTCCCTAGGTATTGCATTTCTAAGACTACCACCGTTCAATGAATTG
Source organism: Maribacter huludaoensis (assembly GCF_029350945.1). Lineage (GTDB taxonomy): Bacteria > Bacteroidota > Bacteroidia > Flavobacteriales > Flavobacteriaceae > Maribacter > Maribacter huludaoensis. The sequence continues at coordinate 240,396 of NZ_JARKMS010000005.1, forward strand.
ATGCGAACGTTATAATCAAGACCTAAAAAGAGCAATCTATTCATAATCTTATTGGCATTGCCCAAACCTTTATGAATATCCATACCACTATGGCCACCCTTTAAACCTTTTACAGTAATCTCTAAACCGGCGTCACCGTGAGTTCCGTCCTTTTCATTATATGTTCTAGTGGCGGTAACGTCAATACCACCTGCACAACCAATATCAATTTCGTCATCTTCCTCAGTATCTAAATTTAAAAGAATTTCACCCTGTAAAACTCCTGCTTTCAATTCAAAAGCACCGGTCATTCCCGTTTCCTCATCAATTGTAAATAAAGCTTCAAGAGCAGGATGCTGTATTTCTGTACTTTCCAAAAGCGCCATTATAGCGGCAACACCCATACCATTATCCGCACCTAATGTGGTACCCTTTGCTTTCACCCAATCATCATCAACATACATTTCTATACCTTGGGTATCAAAATCAAAAACGGTGTTGGCATTTTTTTGGTGTACCATATCTAAATGGCTCTGCAGCGTTATCATTTTCTTATCTTCCATACCTTTGGCGGCAGGTTTTCTAATGATAACATTACCTATTTCATCAGAAAAAGTTTCTAGACCAAGACCATTACCAAAATCCAACATAAAACTGATTACCCTTTCCTCTTTTTTTGAGGGTCTAGGTACGGCATTCAATCTAGAAAAATTTTTCCATACCGCTGTAGGTTCTAATTTATCAATATCCATATAATTATTTTCATGGTTAGTACCTGCAAAAATACTTATAGAAAAAGGATTTCGCTATTTTTGAGATAATGAAGATATCTTTTAAAAATGCGCTTGCTATTTCTTTGGTCCCACAAATTATAATTGTAAAATGGCTGGCCACACGTAGCGATTTAGTGGAGCAATATTACAGTACGGGATTATATCCTGTAATTTCCAAATTCTTTAGGTTTCTTTTTGGTTGGATTCCTTTTTCAGTAGGCGATATCATCTATTTAATTTTAATACTACTTGCCATCACCTACCTATTTAAGAACAGAAAATACATTTGGCGAAATAAACTGAAATTTTTACAAAATGTAGCTATGGTACTCTCCGTTGCCTATTTCACCTTCCATGTCATTTGGGGCATGAATTATTATAGAGAACCATTGGCCAAGAAACTAGAATTGGTACCAAACAGAGAATACCAAGATTTACTTGAATTTACGGAAAGGTTAATTAAGAAAACTAACCAAACACAAATCGCCATAACCCAAGATTCTAGTTTAGCGGTAAAAATACCATACTCACAAAAAGAAATTTTTCATAAAACAGTTGAAGGTTATGATGATTTAAAAAAGATTCATCCATTTTTAGCCTATGAAATACCAAGCATAAAAAAATCTTTATTCAGCACAGGGCTAACATATATGGGCTACGCCGGATATTTAAATCCGTTTACAAATGAGGCTCAGGTAAACGACTTACTACCAAACTTCAGATTTCCATTTGTTGCCGGTCATGAGGTAGGCCATCAAATTGGTTATTCAGCTGAAAACGAAACAAATTTTATTGGCTATCTAGTTACTTCAAACAATAAAGACCCATATTTTAAATATGCAGCATATGCCTATGGGTTAGGCTATTGCCTAAATGACATTAGAAGAACCAATACCGAAGATTTTGATAAATTGATGCTACAACTGAACTCTGGGGTAAAAAACAACTTTCAAGAAATGTCCATTTTTTGGAATTCTTACGAAAACCCTATGGAACCGGTTTTCAAATCAATATTCGATACTTTTCTAAAAGCCAATAACCAAAAAGAAGGTATTAAGAGTTATAGCGCCGTAGTACTATTCCTGGTAGCTTATCATAAAGATCATCCACTTTAAATTTGCATGAAATTTCGTAATCCTAGCTCAATTTATCGGTCCTTTTTTTAAATTTTTAAGAAAATAATAGCGATTCTTTATAATTAAAAAACCAAGTGTTAAAGAAAAGTGAAATAGACCGTGTTTACTGAGTAATCCGAGTATTTTTAGAGATACTAATTCAAACCGAACACAATGAAAAAACTATTTTTTGTGCTATGCCTACTTGGGTATGGCTCACTTTTGACCGCACAAGACTATTTCCCGGAAAATGCAGGAATAAAAGTCAATAACAATAATTACACGGCTTTTACCAACGCAAAAATCTTTGTAACCCCTACACAAGTAATAGAAAACGGAACATTATTGATCCAACACGGAAAGGTCGTCAGTGCTTCAAGCTCTGTAAGTATTCCAAAGAACGCCGTAATCATAGATTTAATGGGTAAATCTATCTACCCATCTTTTATAGACGTATATTCTAAATTTGGAGTAGAACAAGCAAAGAAAAAACAAGGTGGAGGTCGTTCTACCCAATATGAACCATCAAGAGAAGGTTATTACTGGAACGACCATATTATGCCAGAAAACAAAGCTATTGAAAAGTTTGCTTATGATGACAAAGAAGCAAAGGTGTTACGAGAAGCTGGATTTGGTGTCGTAAATTCCCATATACAAGATGGTATTGCCAGAGGTACAGGTGTCTTAATTGCCCTGAATGCCAAAGGAACAAATGCCAATAGGATATTAGATGACAGATCTGCCCAATATTTTTCTTTGTCCAGAAGTATTGCAAAAGGACAATCTTACCCAGGTTCATTAATGGGAGTATTGGCATTGTTGAGACAAATGTATAGCGATGCAGATTGGTACGCTAAAGGCAATGCTACAACTATAGACCTTTCTTTAGAAGCTCTTAATGAAAATAAAAGTTTGGTACAGATTTTTGAGGCCAAAGACAAATCTCATGATTTACGTGTAGATAAAATAGGAGATGCCAACGGTATACAATATACTATTTTAGGCGGTGGCAATGAGTTTGAACGTATAGAAGAAATTAAAGGCACCAATGCTAAATTCATAGTACCATTAAACTTTCCTGATGCCTATGATGTCTCTAACCCGTATGCCGTAGATTACGTATCCTTACAAGATATGCGTTATTGGAACCAAGCTCCTTCCAATCCAAAAGTATTGGCAGAGAACGGAATACAGTTTTCATTTACTACGCACGATCTAAAATCACCGGCAAAGTTTAAAGAAAAATTGATAAAAGCCATTGAATACGGTCTTTCTTCTACAAAAGCTCTGGAAGCCCTAACTACGGTACCGGCACAAATATTGGGAAAATCAAACGAAATAGGCACCTTAAAAACGGGGGCTTTGGCAAATTTCTTGATTACGTCGGGCAACGTTTTTGATAAATCGACCACATTATACGAAAACTGGGTACAAGGGACCAAAAATGTCATAAACTCAATGGATTCAAAAGACATTCGTGGAGATTACAGCTTAGCTGTACAGGGAAAATCCTATGATGTTTCTATAACGGGCGAAATTTCTAAACCTAAAATCGAGGTAAAACAGGACACTACAAAATTATCATCTAAAATTTCATACGATGACAATTGGGTTACCCTTTCATTTGCAACGGACAAAGGTGAAAAAACATATAGAATGATAGGTGCTGTAACCGAAGCATCTGACAATTTAGCTGGTAGATTGGTACTACCAGATGGTACAGAATCTCAATTTACTGCCACAAAATTGAAATCGTTTACAGAAACGGAAGCGAAAAAAAATAACAACGAGCCGGCTATCAAAGTAATGCCAGTAACCTTCCCTAATTTAGGCTACGGCTTTGCAACTAAACCAAAAGCACAAAACACATTATTTAAGAATGCCACGGTATGGACAAGTGAAGATGCCGGTATATTGGAAAATACAGATGTTCTTGTTAAAAACGGAAAAATAGTTAAAATAGGAAAAGACCTAAGCGCCGTTGGTGCAACGGTGATCGATGCTACAAGTAAACATTTAACTGCAGGTATTATTGATGAACATAGCCATATAGCAGCTTTGGCGGTAAATGAAGCCGGTCAAAACAGTTCTGCGGAAGTTAAAATGGAAGATGTTGTAGATCCGGAACATATGGGAATCTATCGTTCTCTTGCCGGTGGTGTTACATCACTACAATTGCTACACGGTTCCGCTAATCCCATTGGTGGCAGATCTGCAATTCTAAAATTAAAATGGGGAGAAGAAGCAGACGGACTCATATATGACAATTCTCCTAAGTTCATCAAATTTGCACTTGGCGAGAATGTAAAGCAAAGTAATTGGGGTAGCTTTTCTCGTTTCCCACAAACGCGTATGGGGGTGGAACAATTATACATGAACTACTTTCAAAGAGCCAAGGAATATGACACCAAAAAGAAAAATGGTGAACCTTACCGATATGACGAGGAAATGGAAGTACTGGCCGAGATTATTAACGGTGAGCGTTTTATCTCTTGCCACTCTTACGTACAGAGCGAAATTAACATGATGATGAAGGTTGCCGAACATTTTGGATTTAGAATAAACACCTTTACCCACATTCTGGAAGGTTATAAAGTAGCCGATAAAATGGCAGAACACGGTGTAGGTGCAGGTACCTTCAGTGACTGGTGGGCATATAAATTCGAAGTAAACGATGCTATACCCTATAATGCGGCAATAATGCAAAGGCAAGGGGTGGTAACGGCTATTAATAGTGATGATCGTGAGATGATCAGAAGATTGAACCAAGAAGCCGCCAAAACAATAAAATACGGTGGTATGACCGAGCTTGAAGCTTGGAAAATGATTACTATCAACCCTGCAAAATTGTTACATTTAGATAACCGTGTAGGTAGTATAAAAGAAGGTAAGGATGCAGATTTGGTCTTATGGTCTGGCAACCCGCTATCAGTTTATACCAAAGCAGAAAAGACAATGATCGAAGGAGTTACCTATTTTGATTTGGAAATGGATAGGAAAAACCGTGAAAAAATTAAAAAAGAAAGAAACGAGTTGGTTACCATGATGCTTAAAGAGAAAAGTAGTGGTAAAAAAATGCAAGGTCCTAAACAAAGTGTCAAAAGAGATTTCACTTGCGAAAGCCTTTAACATAACAAGCTACTTTTCAAAAAACATAAAACAATACAAATGAAAAAATTTATAACCTTAATCATAGCCTTAGGTCTTGTAGTACCAACTATGGCACAACAAACACCCGGCTCTAAACAAACCGAAGCCATTACTATTGAAGGTGCCACGGCGCATTTGGGAAACGGAGAAGTTATTGAAAATTCGCTCATCATGTTCGAAGATGGTAAGATTACTTTTGTAGGGGATTCAAAAATGAGAATTGCCAGAAAAGGTAAAGTAATAGATGCTACCGGCAAACACGTTTACCCAGGATTCATTGCTCCCGCAAAAACACTAGGTTTAGTTGAGATTGATGCCGTTAGAGCATCTAAAGATGAAGATGAAATAGGAGATTTCATACCCCATGTAAGAAGTTTAATTGCTTATAATGCAGAATCTAAAGTGGTTGAAAGTATGAGACCTAACGGAGTCTTAATAGGGCAGATCGCTCCTTCTGGGGGTCGAATTTCAGGAACTTCAAGTATAGTACAATTTGATGCTTGGAACTGGGAAGATGCAGCCATTAAAGTAGATGACGGTATACATTTAAACTGGCCAGCTACCTTTAAACAAGGTCGTTGGTGGGCAGGTGAAGATCCAGGATATCACCCAAATAAAGATTATGCGGAACAAACCGAAGCGGTAATATCATTTATAAAAAATGCTACCGCCTACGGGAAATCTACTCCCAAAGAGGTAAACCCTGCTTACGCAGCAATGAAAGGTGTTTTTGATGGCAGTCAAAAATTATATGTACATGCAGATGATGAAAGACAGATTATAGATGCCATTAACATATTAAAAATGAACGGCGTTAAAAAAGTGGTCTTGATCGGTGGATACCATGCTTATAAAATTCCAGAATTTTTAAAAAGCAATGATATTCCTGTTTTGGTACAGTATACGCATAATCTTCCGGTATTTGATGATGATGATTATGACCTACCTTATAAATTACCCAAGCTATTGGTAGATGCAGGTTTGTTAGTGGGAATTCAAAATTCAGATGCGGTTAATTTTCAAACCAGAAATTTACCTTTCTATGCCGGTCAAGCAGCACAACAAGGACTGGATAAGGAAGTAGCCGTGCAACTATTGACCGGTAATACGGCTAAAATTTTAGGTATAGATGACCTTTACGGAACATTGGAGAATGGTAAAAGTGCCACCCTTTTTATATCTGAAGGTGATGCTCTAGATATGGTAGGAAATCGTCTAACACATGTTTTTATTGATGGTAGAACAGTTTCATTAGAAACACACCAAACTGAACTTTGGAAACGCTACATGGGCAAGTACGAAGGAAAGTAACACCTTAAAATTATGTATAAAAAAGAGGCTGTCTAGAATTCTAGACCGCCTCTTTTTATTTATAAATATTTTAGGTTATTTCTTGCCAAGCATGTAACCAACATATGCCATTGGCATGTAAGCCACTATAATATCTAGAGCGGTAAACCACATTGGTCCGCCAAGCATGGCAATATTTGCTGTACCACCAATTAGAAAAAACAAGCCAATGACTAAAGCCATTAACACTTTTCTTGTTGCCGCAATTTTGGTTGCAACAAAGACACCCACTAGTGTTCCTAAAGCATGGGCAAGAAAAGGAAAAATGAAATGTTTGGGTTCAAACAGATGCATGGTTGCCTTCAAACCTTCCATAGTTGTAATATCACCGCCTTCTGGCGGTGGAATTATGGAACCACTAATCATAATAATTCCCATATTTACAATACTACCAACCACTACCCCGGCTACTACAGCCAAAATATTCTTTACTACTGGATTCATATAGAAAAATTTAATTGATTACTACCTGGTCTTTACAAAAGGTACAACCTCCCCTACTTCATACTCCTTATTTCTTGGTTCTAGGCAAATAAATCCGTCAGCCTTTGCTAAACTGGTTAAATCTCCCGAACCATTTTCAACAACAGGAGTTGCCCAAAATTCACCTTCTCTTTCTTCAGCATTTACCTGTATAAATCTGGTTAACGGCTGTGATACGGTTATCCTTGTACTTAACTTAATATACGATTTATCTATTGAAATGCCCCATGAGGTATGCAACCAAGGTAAAAAGTAAAGATGATAATTGGCAAATGTAGAAACGGGATTCCCAGGAAAAGAAAAAATAACTGTCTTCAATTCTGGATGAATTCCAAACCAAAAGGGTTTACCCGGTCTTTGAAGTACTCTATGAAAAACTTTTTCTACACCCAATGACTCCATCACTTCGGGAATAAAATCGAACTTTCCTTTTGATACTCCGCCACTCAACAGAAGCACATCATTTTCAATTAAAACTTTCTCTAATTTGTTTTTGATCATAGTTTTATCATCTACTAAATGAAGAGAACTAGCTTCAATTTTAGAATTCAATAATGCGGTCTCAATTGTAAGCATATTGGATTTTCGTATCTGGTGCGGCTTGGGAGTATCACTAACCTCAACCAATTCATTCCCTGTGGCAATAGTACAAACTTTAGGGTTTCCCTTAACCAACACCGTTGCCTTCCCAACGGTAGCCATCACACCAATTTCTGCAGGACTAATCTTTTTTCCTTTAGATAACAGAAGTGCACCGGCTTTTTCATCACTGCTTTGATAATGAATATTTTGACCTTTAGTCACTTTCTCATTAATAGTAACCTTACCACCATCAATTGTGATGTGTTCATACATAACCACAGTATCGCAATTTTCTGGCACAACTGCACCGGTCATTACTTCTATACAATTACGATTATCAGATAGGACCTTTTGAACTGAACCAGCGGCGGCTACACCTTCAGTTTTAAAGGAGTGTCCACCATTAACAAGATCAGAGAACTGAATTGCAATACCATCTTTGGTTGCACGATCAAAAGGGGGGAAATCTCTATCGGCAAAAATATCCTCAGCTAGTATTCTATTTAAACTATTTATTAATGGCACGGACTCCGTTCCTAAATTTAAAGGATGGTCCAATACTTTTTGGTAGGCTTCATTGAATGTGATCATAGAATTAAAGGTAAAACTATTATAAATTATACCCTCATAGAATTACAATCAAATGTATTCAACCTTTTAAAATAACCTGAGTCCGTTGATCAACAAAACACGCATACCAACAACGAGTACCAATAAAGCAGTAACCCTTTTAATACCATTAGCCGATAGTTTTTTAAGACTAATGCGAATACCTAACTGCCCACCAAGAAGAACTGCTACAACCAAGCAAATAGTTTCTAGCCATGGTAATGACAATGAATTACTGGTTATCAACCCAAATAAACCTGATATCGAATTTACCAAAATGAAGAAACTTGCTAGAGCGGCTATTTTGATGGCTTTATTCCATCGTAAATGATTTAAAATCGGAGCAAGAAAAATTCCTCCACCAATCCCTACTAATCCAGACAAGAACCCAATTCCCGCTCCCAATACATAACTTAAATAATTAGGATAATCTTCAACCTCTTTTTTCGACTTATGTATTTCAAAGGTCTGGACAGCCAAAAACAAAGCCGATAGAATAAGAGAACAACCTAAAATAATAAAAAATATACTTTCTTTTAAACGGAACGTTGCTCCTATATACGCTAATGGAATACTAACTAAAACAAAGGGAAAGAAATCTTTTACATTAGCGTGTCCCTTCTTAAAATACAGATACGTACTACCTGAAACTACCACTAAATTACAAACTAACGCAATAGATCTAATATCAAAAAAACTAGTTAGAAATAACGTTAGTAGCGCTAGATAGCTAGAACCACCACCAAAACCTACAGAAGAATACAATGTGGCAATTATAAAAAATCCAAAACATAAAAGAATTAGTTGCTCAATAGGTATCAACATAATTCTTTATCTGGTTCATACCTCCTAAAACATCTACAAAAGCCTTACCAGGAAATAATTCCAGTAAAGATGCAATAGCTTTCTTACTGCGAATACCTGACTGACATATAACATAAACGGTGCTCTCTAGATCAATCTCATCTACCCTACTCGTTAATTCACTTAAAGGAATATGTTTGGCTTCTTTTAAATGTTGCCTTTGAAACTCTTTATCTGTACGTACATCTATGAGCTCAACAGCCGTATCTGAAAGCAATTTTTTAAGCTCAGCAGCCCCAACCGATTTTATAGGTAGCTCACAGTCAAACTCATAGCTACTTGCAAGAGTCTTAATTTTGTTATTACCTATCTGTAGCTGGAATTTCATTTTTTGTGTTCGCTGGCTTAGTGTATCAAAAAGTAATAAAGTACCGGACAACACCTCTCCTATCTCCGCAATTACTTTCACAACTTCCAGTGCTTGTAGATTACCAATAATACCAGGTAAAATACCCAATACACCGTTCTCATTACAATTTGGAACGGCATCAGCCCCTGGCATGGTAGGGAACAGACAACGATATGTTGGTCCGCCTTTGTAGTTAAATACGCTTACCTGACCTTCAAATGCATGTAGTGCCCCATATACAAATGGTTTATCCAAAATTACACAGGCATCGTTAATTAGATATCTGGTGGGAAAATTATCTGTAGCATCTACAACAATGTCATAGTTTTCAATTATATCAAGCGCATTGACTACAGTTAAAAAAGTTTGGTATGTATGAATTTGCGTTGTAGAATTTTGAGCTGATAATTGCTTTTTAATAGCCTCAACTTTGGGAATGCCTACCATAGCTTCGGTAAATAAAACTTGACGATGAAGATTGGATAACGAAACTATATCCGCATCTACAATACCCAATGTACCCACACCCATGGCATTCAAATAGGTTAGGACAGGAATACCCAATCCGCCAGCACCTACCACAAGTACTTTGGCATCGTTTAGCTTTTGCTGGCCAATGGTGCCAAATTCATCTAAAGTTATTTGTCTTAGATAACGTTCTTCGTTCATGGTGCTATTTTTAGTAGCGCCTCTTCATACTCCTCTCTGGAATTCGCATTTAACAGCACCTCTTTTTGTTGTGGAAATACCAAATTTACATCTGCATTGATCAAAAATTTTCTAGGGCAAGAACCGTTACCTGCTTCTAAATAAGCAACAGATTGTTTTAAAGCCTCCGGTTCCCAAATAGCACAAAGTGGCTCTGGCAACGGGTCATCCGCGTCTGCAAAAGCACTTGCTATTTTATCTGGATTTCTTGCTTCAATCAGCTCCTCTAAAGCCTTTTTATCCATCAATGGCAAATCGCACGCTAATACCAACCACGCAGCATCTGGATGCTCTTTATGAGCAGACAGCAATCCGTTGTAAGGACCTCTGAATTCATCATTATCTATTATGGCATCGAACGAATTAGAAATTTCGCTTTTTTGATCTTTACGGATACTAAGAAAAGTTTTATCGCAAACCTCATTCAACAAATGGTACAAATGCTCACGTTGCGGCAGCTTGTGGTAAGTAATTAAACCCTTATCCTCTCCCATTCTAGTGCTTTTACCACCTGAAAGCACCAATCCGTATATCTTATCTTTGGAAATCATTCTTACCTCCTGTTTTTTGTTCTAGTTGAATTGTACCGATTACGATGTCTTGTGAAAGCGCCTTGCACATATCATAAATGGTTAAGGCAGCTATAGAAACCCCGGTTAAAGCTTCCATCTCAACCCCGGTCTTTTCATTGCATTTTACAGTACAGGTAATCTGAAATGAATCTAATGCCGGTTCAATTTCAACATTTATTTTAGACAGGTTTATTTGATGGCACAACGGTATTAATTCCGATGTTTTCTTTACACCTTGTATACCAGCAATAACAGCTGTTTGTACAATACTGCCCTTCTTGCCTACAAAATCTTGGTCTGATAAAGATTTAAAAACTTCCGCTGGAAATTTTATAATTCCACTGGCAATTGCGGTACGTATCGAAGGTGTTTTTTGAGAAACATCTACCATGGTAGCATTCCCAGATTCATCTATATGTGATAATTTATTTTGCATTACCCTCCTATTGAAGTCATTGAATTACTAAATACGTCCTTATACTTTTCTTGTGCTTCAAAACCTGTTTTAGCACGACTACCTACTGCCTTCAAAATTTCTTTTTTGATATTATCTTCCATAGCATCGGCTCTCATAATATCTCTAAGATTTGCGCTTGCCTTAGCATACAAACAAGTAATAACGTCTCCCGTAGCCGAAATTCTTAATCGGTTACAACTACCACAAAACGTTCTACTAAAAGAAGGAATGACCCCAAAAGTTCCTTTAAAGCTTGGTATTTTATAATTTATAGATGTAGATGTTTTTGGAGAGTCTAGTTTGTAATAATCTGGATGCTTACTTCTAATATGTTCAAGTATGGTTTTAAAATCCCATTTAATAGTCTGAAATTCTTTAGAACCACCATTAAAAGGCATTTCTTCCAAAAAACGCACCGATACATTATAGTGCTTTGTCAATTCTAGCATTGGTAGAATGTCATCTGTATTCTGACCATCTAAAGCAATAAAGTTGATACGCACATTAAAACCTTCGGTAATCAACCTAATCATATTATTATACACCACGTCATAATGATCCCTACGGGTAATACGCTCAAAAGTCTCACGATTAATGGCATCCATACTCACATTTATATTCTTAATGCCCAGTTCTTTCAACTCATCTATATATGGACCAATCAGCGTTGCGTTCGTAGTAACGGAAATATCGTTTAAACCTTCTAATTTAGACAAGCTTCTTAACAATACCATTAAATCTTTACGAACAAAAGGCTCACCACCTGTAATCCGTATTTTATCTATACCTTGAGAAACTACTATCTCGCTCAATTTTACCAACTCCTCTATGGTAAACAACTTATCATTTTTGGCAAAATTAATTCCCTCCTCAGGCATACAATAATTACAACGAAGATTGCAACGGTCTGTCACCGCCAATCTTAGATAATTAATTGTTCTATTATGGTTGTCTACTAACATACTTTGTAAATACAAATTCAAGAAGTAAATTGAAATACAAATTCAAAAATCAAGTTTAAACTCAAAAATCAAATACAAATTCAAGTACAAATGTCAAGTTCAAATTTTCCCTTTTAATTTCTATTCCTTGTTTGCTATTTCCTTTACTCTATTATCTCTTTTCTATTCTCTCTCTTCTAACTTCTCTTCTCTATTTTCTTACGGATGCGCAGAAACCCACACCGTTTTGTTCTTAAATTTCTCTTTCTTCCAAATAGGGACTGTTTCTTTCAAGGTATCTATAAGAAATCTACAGGCCTCAAAACACGCATCTCTATGTGCAGATGAAGCACCTACAACAACTACAGGTTCTTCAACACCTTTTTCACCAACGGCATGCCTCATGATCACTTTATTCAATGACCACTTTTTTAAAGCACTATCGGCAATCTTCTCCATTTCTTTAAGCGCCATGGTTTTGTAGGTTTCAAATTCTAAAGCTGTTACCTCTTCATTATTGGTAAACTCGCGAACGGCACCTATAAACACACAAATTCCACCACTATTAGGGTCGCTTAGCTCAGCATATACCTTAGTGGTATCAATCACATTAACTATTTCAATTACTTTTTTCATTAGCCTCCGCTTACTGGTGGTATAATGGCAATTTCTTCATTACCGGTCAATATTACATTATCATCGGCATATTCGTTATTAACGGCAACGGCCAAAGAGTTTAATTTTGAAAATTCAGGATAAGAATCAATTAATCTTTTTTTAAGCCCTGCAACATTCAAGGGTTTAGCAACATCAGAAATACTGATTTCTGAACCACCGACAATATCTTTTGTTATACCAAAAAAAAGTACGTTCATATCCTTCCAAAATTAGATAAATTCCAAGTTAGGTATAAAAAATAAGGTGCCATAAAAATGGCACCTATTTTAAAAAAAATATATGATTTTGAGAAATGCCTTACTCTACAATTATGGCATTGTCAGGTTTAGTAAAAAACTCCTTTGGCTTAGCTGTTGTAGACAAACTAGCATTTTCAAAGTTTACGGTTTTAGCTGCCTCGTTAATTGCACCCTCTACTACCTTATGCCATGTAATTGACTTTGGCAACAATACCTCATCTACCTTTACCCAATCGGCATAGTTGATCCAGCTTATTTTATCAGATGGTTCTCCACTAAAATAGGTCATAGTATAACCCAACCATCTCATCTCATAGGTTTTTGCATCATAGTGAATATAGTACTCATCTGTAGAAGAGGCACCTACTCCACTGTTATATGAAATTTTATATCCTGGGTAAGAAACACCGTCATAAACCAAAGCATCCACTTCTTCATATTTTATTCCGTCATCGGACAAAACAAAAGGCATTGCGTAGAAGTAGAACATTAAATTATGATAGAATTTTGGCTTGCCTTCATAGTTGCCCGTGTTATCTAAAAGCCAAACTTCAGAACCGTTATATCCAATTGAATAGTCCGGAGTTATAATTTTGTCATATCTTTTATGAAGGTCAATAGTTTGTATTTCATTGAACTTCTCATTAGGCATTTCAAAATTCAATGTTTTGTATCCCTTCCAAGCATTTAATCCGCCATGAGCTTCAAATACTTTATTCAATTCCGTTGGATATTTATCTAAATCTACTTGCGTTGTCATTTCTTCAACAACCTTGGTAACAACTTCTTTCTTAGGAGCTTCTTTGCACGAAAATATTGCCAAGACCAAAACTAAAAGGTGAAATTTATTCATAATGTCGATTGATTATTTATTGTTTTTTGCAACCGGTTAGTCGATAAACTATAGCAGACTTACTAAATTGAACTATTTTTGTACTTCATGCAAACAACTAAACACATTAGTAGCGCTCAAAACCCTCTAATAAAGAAGGTTTTAGTTTTAAAAGAAAAATCTAGAGAGCGTAAAAAAACAGGCCTTTTTGTTTTAGAAGGATTGCGTGAATTACAGATTGCAAGCAATGCCGGTTATCATATAGACACCGTACTATACTGCGAAAATATTTTAGAAAACACCAATATAACGCAAGCTTTCAGTGCTGACCAACTTATATCCGTCACTTTAGACGTATATAAAAAATTGGCTTATAGAGATACTACAGAAGGCATCATTGCTATTGCAAAGAGTAAAGATCATGAACTTTCTTCATTAAAGTTCCATACTAAAAATCCATTGATATTAATAGCGGAAGCACCTGAAAAACCAGGAAATATAGGCGCTTTATTAAGAACGGCGGATGCCGCAAATTTAGATGCCGTTTTAATAGCCAACCCAAAGACAGATCTTTACAATCCTAATATTATAAGATCTAGCGTAGGGTGTATTTTTTCTAGGAATATTAGAATGGGAAACACCTCAGATATTATATCCTATCTTAAAAAAGAAGGATTTCAAATATTTTGCGCCGCATTGTCGGCATCCAAAGATTATACAACGGTCAATTTCACTGAACCTACAGCAATAGTAGTAGGTACGGAGCATTCTGGATTAAGTGACGAGTGGTTAAAAAATGCTACCCAAAACATTATTATACCCATGGAAGGTGAGATAGATTCCATGAATGTTTCGGTCTCTGCGGCAATACTTATCTTTGAAGCCAAACGTCAGCGAAAAATAAACTAGTAAAACATATACTTTTTATAGTACCGTTTTCGTTTGCAACTACACTATATGGATAATACAATTGTCTTTTACTGTATTCTTTTTATTCTGATCGCAGAGTTTATACTTGCCACGGTAATGAATTACTTGAACGCGCAGCGTTTTAAAGATCCTATACCAGAAGATTTAAAGGATGTCTACAATGCCGAAGAATATGAAAAATCTCAAGCCTACAAATTAACCAATTATAAATTTGGAGTGTTTACATCTGTTTTTTCATTGGTATTGATTTTATCTTTCTTATTACTTGGAGGATTTAATTATGTAGATAACATTGCACAAAACCAGACCGACAGTATTATATTACAAGCCTTGATTTTTTTTGGTATTATTATGATAGGTAGTGATTTTATCAATATTCCATTTTCATACTACCAAACATTTGTAATTGAAGAAAAATTTGGTTTCAACAAGACAACTAAAACTACATTTCTTACCGATAAGCTAAAGCAATGGGCCATGACCATAATTGTGGGCAGCATCATATTATCTTTGGTCATATGGTTCTTTCAATGGGCAGGCACCAGCTTTTGGTTATATACATGGGCATTGATCGCCATATTTACCTTGTTTATGAATCTGTTTTACAGCAAGCTAATAGTGCCGCTATTTAACAAACAAAAACCGCTGGAAGCAGGTACCCTAAAAGAAAAAATAGAAGCCTACGCCGCTCAGGTAGGTTTTGACCTTCAAAACATTTTTGTTATCAACGGGTCTAAGCGCTCTACCAAAGCAAACGCTTATTTTTCAGGATTTGGTAAAGAAAAGAGAGTAACCTTATATGACACTTTGATCAATGACTTGGAAGAAGAGGAAATTGTTGCCGTACTGGCACATGAAATAGGTCATTACAAAAGAAAGCACACTATCTTTAACCTGACCTCATCAATAGTGCTAACCGGTCTAATGTTATTGATACTATCTTTGTTTATTAACAACCCGGAAGTTTCTTTGGCCATTGGTGTGGACAGACCAAGTTTTCATGCCGCATTGATCGGTTTTGGAATCTTGTACAGTCCTATTTCAGAAATCACTGGATTACTAATGAATTATTTTTCAAGAAAATTTGAGTATCAAGCAGATGATTATGCCAAGAATACCTATGCTGCACTACCATTGGTAACCTCGTTAAAAAAACTTTCAAAAAACAGCCTTAGTAATTTAACTCCTCACCCTGCATATGTTTTTATGCATTATTCCCACCCGCCTTTAATTGACCGTATACGTAATTTAAAGGCATAATTTTTGTTGTGCATCATCTAAGATTATCTTATTTTTAATCTAGTATGACACAGGCAGCAATAGAAGAAGAAAATAAGCTTATAGCTCAAGAGTACAAGGAATTACTGCGTATTAGTTATCAAACCTTAACAGATGATGATAAAAAACTAATACGAAGCGCCTTTGAGGTGGCTGTTGACGCGCACAAGACCCAACGTAGAAAATCTGGCGAAGCATACATTTTTCACCCCATAGCCGTGGCAAAAATAGTAGCATCGGAAATTGGTCTTGATGCGGTTTCCATTGCCTCTGCCCTATTACACGACGTAGTTGAGGATACTGAGTACACGCTAGATGACATTGATCGTATGTTCGGTGAAACCGTGGCGCGGATTGTTGACGGACTTACAAAAATATCGCATTTAAAGAAAGACATGAACATCTCTCAACAAGCGGAGAATTTCAGAAAAATGCTCTTGACCTTAAATGACGATGTACGTGTAATTATCATTAAAATTGCCGATCGATATCATAACATGCTTACCATGGATTCTATGCCAGAGCATAAGCAAGTAAAGATCGCGTCCGAAACGTTGTATATCTATGCTCCCCTAGCCCATAGAATAGGACTATACAACATTAAGACAGAGCTAGAAGATTTAAGTTTAAAGTATACAGAGCCAGATGTTTACAATTCTATTAAAGATAAAATAGAAGATAGTAAAGAAGACCAACAAGCGTATATTGACGCATTTTCCGGCACCATAGACAATTCCCTAAAAAAAGAAGGACTGAATTACATTATAAAAGGAAGAATGAAGTCCATCTTTTCTATGCGGAAGAAAATGATTGCGCAAAATGTGACCTTTGAGGAAATCTATGACAAGTTTGCCATTAGAATAATCTATAAATCCGATGCGCAGAACGAAAAATTTCTTGCTTGGAAAATATATTCGATCGTAACCGATCACTTTACCCCAAACCCTGTAAGATTACGAGATTGGATTTCTTCCCCCAAATCTACAGGTTATGAAGCATTGCACATTACCGTTATGGGGCCAAAGGGTAAATGGGTGGAAGTACAGATCAGAAGTGAAAGAATGCACGAAATAGCGGAAAAGGGCTATGCGGCGCATTTTAAATACAAACATGGCGATCAAAAAGAACAAGGTATAGAAGTTTGGCTAAACAAACTTCAAGAAGCATTGGAGAATGCCAATACCAATGCCGTTGATTTTGTAGAGGAATTTAAGCTAAACCTGTATTCAAAAGAAATTTTTGTCTTTACCCCAAAAGGGGAACTACGGTCTTTGCCCAAAGGTGCAACACCGTTAGATTTTTCTTTTAACATACATACCGAAGTGGGTATGCGAACCCGTGGGGCAAAAGTGAACGGCAAGCTGGTACCGTTGAACACCACACTTTCAAGTGGTGATCAGGTAGAGATCATAACATCTGACCAGGCAAAACCAAACTCTAACTGGTTAGACTATGCCACTACGGCCAGAGCACGTGCTAAAATTAAATCTGTCTTACGTGAAGAGAAAAAAGTTGTAGCAGAAGACGGAAAAGAGATTTTGCGCAGAAAATTAAAATCTCAGAAAATTTCGCTCAATGAAGACTCCATAAACAAAATGGTTTCCTTCTTTAAACTAAAAACAAGTCTGGATCTATTTTATAGGGTAGGCATTGGATCTATCGACAATGCAATGATCAAAGACTTTGCATCTTCTTACAGCAATGCATTCATTAGTTTCTTCAAGAACAGAATGCGCAAAACACCAACACCGGAAGATATCAACAAAGATGAGATTACATCTAAATATGATATGCTGGTCTTTGGTAAAGAGGAAGAAAAATTAGAATATAAATTGTCTCAATGTTGCAACCCTATACCTGGTGATGATGTCTTTGGTTTTGTAAGCGTGTCCGAAGGTATCAAGGTTCACAAAAAGAACTGCCCCAATGCAATTTCATTACAATCTAACTATGCCTACCGTATTATCAGTGCCAAATGGATAGATTCGTCACAACAAGAATATCAGGCAGATATTGTATTAACGGGGATTGACAATTTGGGTCTTGTAAGTGATATTACAGAAGTTATTTCTGATATTATGCACGTAAATATGCGTAATTTGAACTTCAGCACAGATGGTGGAACATTTAAAGGTAAGATTACGGTAGTGGTCAAAAACAAGGCCGTGCTAAAAAAATTGACCGATAATCTTATGAACATCAGCGGTATTGATAAAGTTACTCGTATTTAGAAAAAGGAAATTAAAATTTAACTGTACCTTTGTGTATTAATGCAGTAAATATGTCTTCTGATAAAAATCAAGAAATAGTAAAAAACGTCTTCACCACCTTTTTAGAGGACAAAGGACATAGAAAAACACCTGAACGCTACGCCATACTTCAAGAAATTTATGAAAGTGATGAGCATTTTGATATAGAATCGCTCTATATTAAAATGAAGAACAAAAACTATCGCGTTAGTAGGGCTACACTCTACAATACCATTGAACTTCTTTTAGATTGCAAATTGGTACGTAAACATCAATTTGGCAAAAATCAAGCACAGTACGAAAAATCGTATTTTGATCGCCAGCACGATCATGTTATCTTAACCGATACGGGTGAGGTAATGGAGTTTTGCGACCCTAGGATCCAATCTATAAAGAAAACTATTGAAGAGGTTTTCGATATTACGATAAACACACACTCCCTATATTTTTATGGGACCAAAAATACCCCTGCAAAAGATGCAGGTAAAAAAGAAATAAAATAGAACTAACCAAGTATATAATATTTAAATGGCAGTAGATTTATTGTTAGGCCTACAATGGGGTGACGAAGGAAAAGGAAAAATTGTTGATGTATTAACTCAAGATTACGACATTATTGCACGTTTTCAAGGTGGCCCAAATGCAGGCCATACCTTGGAATTTGATGGAATAAAACACGTTTTGCACACTATTCCTTCTGGAATATTTCATAAAAATGCGGTAAACGTAGTCGGTAACGGTGTTGTAATAGACCCGGTTATCTTTAAAAAAGAGTTAGATGCATTAAAGAAATTTAATTTAGATGTAAACGCTAAACTTTTCATTTCTAGAAAGGCACACTTAATATTACCTACACACCGCTTATTGGATGCTGCATCGGAAGCATCAAAAGGAAAAGCAAAAATTGGTTCTACGCTAAAAGGAATAGGTCCTACGTACATGGACAAAACTGGTAGAAACGGTATGCGTATCGGCGATTTGGAATTAAGCGATTGGAAAGAAAAATACCGAAGCTTGGCAAACAAGCATGAAGCAATGATCAATTTTTACGATGTAGACATACAGTATGATCTTGCAGAATTGGAAACAGACTTTTTTAAAGCTGTGGAAGAATTGAAGAAATTAACTTTTATCGATAGTGAAGAATATTTGTACCAGGCCCAAAAGGCAGGAAAAAAAATATTGGCAGAAGGAGCCCAAGGATCTTTATTGGATATTGACTTTGGTACATACCCATTTGTTACCTCCTCAAATACTACGGCAGCCGGCGCATGTACAGGTTTAGGCGTTGCACCAAACCAAATAGGTGCCGTTAAAGGTATTTTTAAAGCCTATACTACAAGGGTGGGCAGTGGCCCTTTCCCTACAGAACTATTTGATGAAGATGGTGAAACTATGGGCCGTGTAGGTAACGAATTTGGAGCTACTACAGGTAGACCAAGACGTTGCGGTTGGTTAGATCTAGTTGCATTAAAATACGCAGTTCGTGTAAATGGTGTTACTGAACTAATGATGATGAAAGGAGATGTACTTAGTGGTTTCAAGAAACTAAAAGTTTGTACGGCATACAATTACAAAGGAGAGCAAATAGAACATTTCCCTTACAACATTGAAGCGGAGAACGTTACTCCCGTCTATTCTGAAATGGCCGGATGGAAAGAAGATTTGACCAAAATGACTTCAGCAGACCAACTGCCCATAGAACTTAACGATTACATTGACTTTCTAGAAAAAGAACTAGAAGTTCCTATCAAAATTGTTTCAGTGGGTCCAGATAGAACTCAGACAATTTTAAGATAAACATTTAACGGCCGTAACAGGTTGTTCAACTTTCAAGAATGGCGATATAGGGAAATACCTTTATCGCCATTCTTTTTTTTTGTATTTTCAAGAAGGTGTAAAATTTAGATTTTGACCATCAACAACAACTTCGCTTTAGCCTTAAAAAATGAAAAGACTTATTTACACTACATTGCTCTTATTGCTTGTGCTGACAACAGCTTGTAAAACAAAAACAAAGCAGAAAGTGGAGGAACAAACCGCTACCGTACAACAAATTGAAAATGAATGGATCACCCTTTTTGACGGTAAGACTACCAAGGGTTGGCGAGCATATAATGGCAAAGAACTACCACCAGGCTGGATTGCAAAAGACGGAGAATTACAATTTGATACCGAATTGGGCAAAGAGCAAGATTATGAAGGAGGTACCGATATTATTTATGGAGCTGAAGAATTTGATAATTTTGAACTCTATGTAGAGTGGAAATTACCAAAAGGTGGTAATAGTGGTATTTTCTACCATTTAAAAGAAGGGTACGATAGCCCGCCAGAAGTTGCCCCTGAGTATCAATTGATAGATGACGAAAACTATGCAAACATTCACGACCTTACAGATTACAATTTAAGTTTAGGATATACGGACAACCCGGAAGAACTTAAACCGTTACAACAGACCGCATCTGATTATGCCATGCACGCGGCAGACCCCGAAGAAAAAATTTTGCACCCTGTTGGCGAATGGAACACCACAAGAATAATCTTTACCCCAGACCAGGTAGAACATTGGTTGAACGGTAAGAAAGTAGTTTCCTTTGTTCCATGGGATGAGGCCTGGTACGAAAGAAAGAATTCCGATAAATGGAAAAACAGCAAAGATTACGGCAAGTTTAAAACCGGCTATATCGGTTTTCAAGATCATTCTAGCCCTATCTGGTTCAGAAATATAAAAATCAAAAAACTATAACCACCACACCAATGAACAAAAGAGACTTTTTAAAGAACGCAGCGGCATTGTCCACATTTGTATTATTACCATCTGGACTCTGGTCTTGTAAAAAAGAAGTGAAAAAACTGACCAGATTACGCACAGCACATATTGGTGTAGGTAATATGGGGGCAGAAGACTTAAAAGCCATTTCATCTCACAATAAAGTGGATGTCACTGCTCTTTGTGACGTAGACGCCAAAAATCTGGCTGCAGCAAAAGAACTGCACCCAAATGCCAAAACGTACACAGATTACAGGGTAATGCTGAAAGAAATGGGCAATGAGATAGATGCTGTGGTTGTATCTACACCTGATCACACCCATGCTCCCGCTTCTATGATGGCCATGGAAATGGACAAACCTGTATATTGTCAAAAACCCCTCACCCATTATGTATCAGAGGCCAGGGCTATGAATAAACTAGCTCAAGAAAAAGGATTGGTCACTCAAATGGGAATTCAGGTTCATTCATTTTATGACTATAAACTTGCCACTTTATTGATTCAATCGGGTATTATAGGTAAAGTACATACGGTACGTGCATGGTCTCCAAAAGATTGGGGTTATGACGGACCTGAACCTACAAGTTCTGACCCTATTCCTGATTCGCTAGACTGGAATTTATGGTTGGGCACCTCAGCAGAGAGACCATACAAAGAAGGATTTTACCACCCTGGAAATTGGAGAAAATTAGTTGATTATGGTTGCGGAACATTGGGCGATATGGGAGTTCACATTTTTGACACCCCTTATAACGCACTGGCTTTACAGGTACCCAAAACCATAAAAAATGAATGCAGGGAACCTAATGGGTTTGGCTTTCCTCAAAACAATGTAGTAACCTATGAGTTTCCACAAACTGAATATACTACAGAAACATTAAAATGGGTTTGGTACGACGGTCCAGGCGCACCAAAAGATCATGAAGATTTAATTTTACCGGGTGCAGAAAATATAGTCGCCAAAGATGATAGTTCCAAGGAAAGTATGGAAGATAAAATGTCTTTAGACACTAAAAATGCCACTGAAGGAACACTACCAGATCAAGGTGCTATGTTCATTGGAGAAAAAGGAAGGTTATTGCTACCACACTTTATGCAACTTCCTAAAAAGATCGTAGATGGTAAATATGTAGATATTACGGCAGAGATCGAAGCCGTGGAAAAAGCGAACAATATGGATAAACCAATTAGAGATTATGATTTGGAAGGACCTAAACATTATCATCAATTTGTAGATGCCTGCTTAGGCGAAGATGTTACTACCGCACCATTTTCATATGCATCAAGGTTAACGGAAACTATACTATTAGGTGTCATTGCCGGTAGATTTCCCAACCAAGTATTGCACTGGGACAGTGAAAATGCCAAGTTTGCCGAAGAAGAAGCCAATACTTTTTTACAAGGCGATTACAGAGCGTTCTAGAAATAACTCTTGCATTAAATAAACATTCAATTACAAACATGGCTTTATCAAGAAAAAACTTCATTAAAACAAGTGGTCTAGGTGTTTTGGCTCTAGGCACCGCATCCTTCAAATCTGGTCAACCCAAGAATACCGATACCACGTACAACAATCACAAACTTAATATTGGTCTAGCATCTTTTACCCTAAGAAAATATAGTTTAGATGAATTAATTGAAATTACAGCACGTTTAAACATAAAAGATGTGGCTTTTAAAAGTGTTCATCTACCCTATGATGCAGAAAAGTCAAAGCTCTCCTATATACGTGAAAAAGTTAAAGCAAGAGGTTTAAATCTATACGGTGGCGGAGTAATTTATATGCAATCTCCAGAAGACGTAGAAACATATTTCAATTATGCCGAAAATGCGGGTTTACCCATGATTATTGGAGCTCCCGAGCATCATTTATTGCCTCTGGTAGAAGAAAAAATTAAAAAAACGAATATTAGATTGGCCATTCATAATCACGGACCAGAAGATAAGATCTTTCCATCTCCAAAAAGTGTCTATGATAAAATTAAAGATTTAGATGATAGAATAGGGTTATGTATAGACGTAGGACATACCTTTAGATTAGGTTTGGATCCCGCAGAAGAACTGATTAAATATAAAAACAAACTATTTGATGTTCATATCAAGGATATTGATGCACCTGTTGCAGAAGGTAATAAAACCGTCTTAGGACATGGCAAAATAAATATACCTTCAATATTGACCGCTTTAAGAGAAATAAAGTATACCGGTATAGTAGCCATTGAATATGAGAAAGATGCAGACCATGCCATTTATGGCTTATCTGAGTCTATAGGGTATATTAGAGGAATTCTAAAGACTACTTAAAACAAATCATTGCTACCATCTATTACCTTTAGAACATTAAAAGAGTAACCAAACTTTGTTGTACAAAATCCCAAAAGTATCTTAACCATGACAAGGCTCTTTTAAAATGTTCTATTTTTGAAAAAATTTTTAGGTTGAAAAAGATTTATTCCGTTGTCCTTTTGTTCTTTGCCAGTGCTCTTTTATGCTATGCCCAAGAGAAAACTACCGGTGAAGAACCCAAACAAATCAATATTGTCTACGGTGCCAACTTCACTAAAAACGAAGCTGAATACCCTGGCGCGTCAATATTCAGCAAAGACACCCGTCAAGTACAATTTGAGCATCAAGGTGCCGACCTTTGGTGCGATGTTGCTATTTATTATCAATTGGAAAATAGGCTGGAAGCAATAGGTAATGTCATTTTAAAGCAGGGAGATTCCGTTGAAATGACCAGTAAAAAAATCAACTACTTAGGTGATATAAAATTAGCCAAAGCATGGGGAAATGTTGTTTTAACTAACTCTGACATGACCTTAAAAACAGACACATTACGTTTAGATCGTGAAAAACAAGAGGCTTTTTACCAAGATAACGGCACTGTGATAGACTCTGCAAATACATTGACAAGTAAAATTGGCAAGTATTTTATGGAACTTAAAAAGTATCAATTTCTAGATAGTGTACATGTTCAAAACCCAGAATACACGCTAGATTCAGAACAATTAGATTATTACACCACCTCTAAGAATGCTTATATGTACGGGCCATCGACCATTAATGGAGAGGCATATAAAATTTATTGTGAGAGAGGATTTTACGATACAAAAATTGAAAGTGGCTACGGTATAAAAAATACCCGCATAGATTATAACAACCGCATCATAGAAGGAGATAGCGTTTATTTTAACAAAGCACAAGAATTTGCTTCTGCCACCAATAACATCACGGTAACAGACACCATAAACAATGGCATTATTAGGGCACATTATGCTGAAGTGTTCAAAGCCAAAGATTCTGTTTTTGCAACAAGAAAGGCAGTGTCCATTTCTATTCAAGAAAGAGATTCACTTTTTGTTCATGGAGATACATTAATGGTAACCGGTAAGCCAGAGGATAGGGTGCTACGAGCATTTAGAAATGCCAAATTCTATAAAACAGATTTAAGCGGTAAATGTGACAGTATACATTCAGAACAAAAAACAGGCATTACCCAATTGATTAAAAACCCTATTATTTGGAACGGGGCAAACCAAATGACAGGCGACAGTATTCACCTAAAATCGAACCTGGAAACTGAAAAATTAGATTCGTTAAAAGTACTGAACAATGCATTCATTATTTCATTGGATAGTGTTAGTATGACAGGGTATAATCAAGCCAAAGGAATTAACTTGTTCGGTAAGTTTATTGAAAATGAACTAAAACTTATAGACCTGGTTCAGAATACCGAGGTCATTTACTATATGTACAATGACGATGACGAACTTATAGGAATAGATAAAACCGTTTGTAGTAAAATTAGAATTACCATGGCGGAAAATGATATAGAAGACCTAACTTTTTACACAAATCCTGACGGAGATATATTTCCGGAAAAGGATCTACCGGAAAACAGTAGAATTTTAAAAGGATTCTTATGGCGTGGCGATGAACGTATATTGACTAAGGACGATATTTTCGATGAAGACGACATCAACTTAAAGCTTGTTGTAATTAATGGTATTGACAATCCAATTGATATTGATGCAGAAGAGCAACAAAGAAGTAAAAACGAAACAGACCCTGTAAACAACATTTCCACACAAAACAAAGCTATAGATCCCAAAAATTCTACAAAACCTAAAAAGGTGAAATAGTTATTTCACATGAACGAAGACTTTTTAAAATATCAAGCACAAACTTCCCCCTACCCTTTGGGCATGGAAGTTTCGCATTCAAGCGGCAGTTATATTTATGACACCAAGGGCAATGCACATCTAGATTTTGTTGCAGGAGTATCTGCTTGTACGCTTGGTCATTGTCATCCAAGTGTGGTAGCGGCCATAAAAGAGCAGGTAGACAAATATATGCACGTAATGGTGTATGGTGAATATGCACAATCTCCCGCTACCATTTACACAAAATTACTTGCCGATAATATACCGGCACCCTTGGAGGTAACCTATTTGGTAAATTCTGGAACAGAAGCCATTGAAGGAGCTTTAAAATTGGCACGTAGATTTACGGGACGCTCAGAAATTATTGCGGCAAAATCTGCCTATCACGGCAATACAATGGGCAGTCTAAGCCTTATGGATTTTGAAGAGCGCAAAAGTGTTTTCAGACCACTTTTACCGGATATTTATCATATTCAATTCAATAACGAAGCGGATCTAAAAAAAATCACAAAAAGAACAGCTTGCGTAATATTAGAGACCATACAAGGCGGTGCAGGTTTTATAGTACCTACCAATGAATACCTTAAAAAGGTAAAGCAACGTTGTAAAGACATGGGAGCTTTATTGATTCTTGATGAAATTCAACCAGGTTTTGGCAGAACAGGAAAGTTGTTCGCTTTTGAGCATTTTGACTGCGTTCCGGATATTTTGGTAATTGGTAAAGGAATGGCATCTGGGTTACCAGTGGGTGCATTTACCGCAAGTAAAGAAATCATGCATACATTAAGCGAGAATCCGAAAATGGGCCACATTACAACCTTTGGGGGTAATCCGGTTATTGCCGCCTCTAGTTTGGCAACGTTGAATGTACTTTTAAATTCTAATCTTATAACCGATACCCTAAAGAAAGAAACCCTTTTCAAATCTTTATTGAAGCACCCCAAAATAAAAGAAATTAGAGGTAAAGGACTGATGCTTGCCCTCATTATGGATTCACCCGAAACAGCCAATGCATTGGTCTTAAAGGCAAAAGAGAAAAATCTTATTTTATTCTGGCTATTGTTTGAAAATAGAGCGGTAAGAATTTCTCCCCCGTTAACAATTTCAGAAGAAGAAATCAAAAAAGGCTGTACCGTAATTTTAGAACTTCTTAATGCAATGTAAATCAGCGTTGTTAACTAATTTGTTAATAATATCGATTAGGAACATGGCTGAAACCCCTTACAATCGCTTACTTTTAAAATATCTTGTAAAACCAAAAAGTTCCTATGGCGTTAGAATCTAACGAGAGACCGGACAAGCCGATTACAAAATTTGAATCAATGTTAAAGACAGATGATGTCTATTTCTTTGATGCAGAGGATTTTGAAGATATTGTGCACCATTACCTAAATCATGGGAAGATTTCTTTGGCAAAAAAAGGAATTAAAATAGGTTTACAACAGCATCCGGCTTCTATAGAACTTAAATTGCTTCAGGTAGAAGTATTGGTTTTTGAAAACCAGATGGATAAAGCCGAAGGGTTGTTAGATGAATTACAACAGTTAGATAATAACAACGACGAAATTTACATTCAACGTGCAAATATATATTCTAAGAGAGATGATCACGCCGGCGCTATAGAATTATTACAAAAAGCATTAAGTTTTACCAACAATAGTTTTGATATCTATAGTCTTTTGGGCATGGAATATTTGTTCATGGACAATTTCAATAACGCTAAAGAAAGCTTTATGAAATGTGTAGAGTTTGATGAACAAGACTATTCTTCGCTCTACAACGTGGTGTATTGCTTTGAGTTTCTTGAAGACTATGACGGTGCAATTGTTTATTTGAACAGTTATTTGGAAAAGAATCCGTATTGTGAAGTAGCTTGGCATCAATTGGGCAAACAGTATTATTTCAAAGAAATGTATACCGAAGCTTTGACCGCTTTTGATTTTGCCGTTATATCTGACGATACTTTTATTGGTGCCTACTTTGAAAAAGGAAAAGTTCTTGAAAAACTAGGTCGTCATAAGGAAGCTATAGAAAACTACGAGACTACAATTTCTATTGAAGATCCCACATCTCACGCATTTTTAAGAATAGGTAAATGTTATGAAAAACTGAAGGATACCGAAATGGCCAAATATTATTTCTACCAAACGGTTCATGAGGACCCACTGTTGGACAAAGGTTGGCTGGCCATTACAAATCTATATTATAACAGTAGAGATTTTGAAAAAGCGGTATTTTATATAAACAAAGCCTTAAATATTGATGGTGAAAATCCTCAATACTGGAAAAAATGCGCACAAATCCACATGTCCTTAAAAAATTACGACCAAGCAGATTTTGCTTTTAAACAAGCCGTAGACTTAGGTAATTTTGAATTGGACACATGGTTAAACTGGGCAGAAGTTGTGCATATAAACGGAGAAGATTCTGCTGCAGTAGAAATTTTGGCTCAAGGTAGGGAGTTTTATCCTGAGAATTTAAGAATATTATACAGATCTGTAGGCTACCTATTACTGGCCAAAGACCCTATTAATGCACGTATAATGCTCATGGATGCATTGAAAATTGACAAAAAACAGAAAAAACTTCATTTGTTCATTGAAAATTTTCCAGAATACGGCAAGTCTGAATGGACACAAGAAATTGTAAGAAAATACAATAAAACCTCTTAGAATAGGTTCTACATTTCATGGACAATAGAAAACTAAAAGATTATACTTTCATATCACTAAAAGGTATGGCAATGGGTATTGCAGAATTGGTGCCGGGAGTATCTGGTGGCACAATAGCCTTTGTAACAGGCATATACGAAGAATTCATTACTTCTATCAATAACGTTAACCTAACAACCCTAAAAGTTTTAAAGGAAGAAGGTTTTAAAAAGTTCTGGGAGAAATTGAACGGTAACTTTCTATTGGCCTTAGTTATTGGTATGATGATTAGTATTTTCTCATTATCAAAAGTTATTGCTTGGTTATTAGATGAACACACTATAGTAACATGGTCGTTCTTTTTTGGTCTGGTATTGGCAAGTGTCATTTTTGTAGCCAAATCAATTAAAAGATGGAATATTTTAGCCATTGTTTTATTCATATTCGGAACAGTTGGTGCTTTTTACATCACTACCCTACCACCTTCTACAAGTTCAGGAAGTTTACCTTTTATATTTCTTTCTGGTGCCATAGCCATTTGTGCCATGGTATTACCAGGTATCTCCGGGTCTTTCATTTTAGTTTTGCTCGGTTCATATAAAACTGTACTAGAAGCCGTAAATGAAAAAGACTTTGGCATTATTATCACATTTGCTTTTGGTGCAGCCTTTGGTATTTTAAGTTTTGCTCGAGTTTTAAAATGGATGTTTATCAATTATAAAGATGCTACATTAGCCGTTTTAACAGGTTTCATCTTAGGTTCATTGAACAAAATATGGCCCTGGAAAAATATTATAGAAGTTATTCAGATAGGTAAAAAAGAAATAATTGTAGACGAAAATATCTCCCCTTTCGCTTTTCAAGGCGATAATCAATTAACCTTTGCTATCATAGCTGCTGTAATAGGTTTTTCTCTTATTTTTATATTAGAAAAATCAGCTTCCAAAAAGTAACGCTAAAAGCTAAATGAATAAAACCCGATCCTTTGCCGACAAAATTTTCTTGGTCATAAAGGGTCTTTGCATGGGCGCTGCCAATAAGGTACCCGGCGTATCTGGCGGTATAGTGGCGTTTGTAGGTGGTTTTTACGAAGAATTCATATATTCCCTTCAAAAAGTAAACGGAAAAGCCTTTAAGCTTCTTATTAATGGTAGGCTCAAAAGCTTCTATAGATATATAAACGGTTCATTTTTAACCCTGCTTATCTTTGGTATGCTGGTCAGCTACTTCAGTATATCAAAAATTTTGGATTATTTTTTGGCCACCCATGAGCTGTATGTTTGGTCCGCCTTTTTTGGAATGATTTTAGGCTCCATATACTACATTGGTAAAGATTTTGATTATTGGAAAAAGAAAACATTTACTGCAGCGCTTATAGGTTTAAGTATTGGTGTTGCCATTAGTTTTCTTAGCCCTGCAAAGGAAAATGACAATTTGTTATTTATCTTTTTATGTGGAATGATCAGTGTTTCCGGAATGACCCTACCTGGGCTTTCGGGTTCATTTATATTAATATTATTAGGTAACTATGTGCTGCTTTTGGTAGATTCTGTCAATGCATTATATGACACTTTCTCAGAATTGCTAATTGGTGATTTTAGTTTCACCTCCAATACGGAAAGGTTACATACGCTTAAGATTTTAGCGGTATTTACTTTAGGTTCTGCCACAGGTTTAGTAACCCTCTCCCATTTATTAACTTACGTCTTAAAACATTACAAGCACGTAACTACAGCAACTATTCTTGGTTTCATTACTGGATCTTTGGGGGTAGTATGGCCATGGAAAAGAACAATTTTTAAAACGGGAGTTGACGGAGAAAGTATTTTAGACACAAACGGAAAACCGATAATAATGAACTATGAAAGGTTTCTGCCAGATTTGACCACCGTAGAAAACTGGACAGCTATTTTCTTTATTATCATTGGTATTAGTATTTTGCTACTTTTAGATTGGTATGGAAAGAACAGAAGAACAGAAAGCTAATTACGGCCTTATAGGAAAGGATATTTCCTATTCATTTTCAAGAGGATACTTTACAAAAAAATTTGATGATATGGGATTGGCTCGTTGCCAGTATCAAAACTTCGATTTGCAATCCATTTCGGAATTTCCTTCTATTTTTAAAAAAACCGAAAATGTTCAAGGACTTAATGTAACTATACCTTACAAAGAAGAAGTCATGGCATATTTAGATGATTTAGATATAGCCGCAAAGAAAATAGGAGCCGTAAATACTATAAAATTCACGGACAAAGGTTTAATTGGTTTTAATACCGATGCCTACGGATTTCAAAAATCTATAGAACCATACTTAAAAGATTATCATAAAAAAGCCTTGATCTTAGGTACAGGTGGAGCATCAAAAGCAATCGCGTTTGTATTGGAAGAGTTAGGCATAACATTTACCTATGTTTCTAGAAGTGGTAAAAACAATGGCTACACCTATAATGAACTTACCGATGATATCATTGGCGACTACACGTTAATTATTAATTGTTCTCCGGTAGGTACATTCCCAAATATTAAAGAAAAACCTGCAATACCCTATTCAAAAATTGGCAATGACCATCTTCTTTTTGATCTCATCTACAACCCTGCGGAAACTGCTTTCTTAGCTGCGGGCAAAGCCAACGGTGCAAGTATTTGTAATGGACATAGAATGTTAGAATTTCAAGCTGAAAAATCTTGGGAAATCTGGAACAGATAGTCGCAACAATTATAAAATTACAAAAGGCAGACATAGAATGTAATACGTATACTACAAATTACACTTTAGACATTTAACTAAAAAGACCCACCAATTCTTTGCCAGTAGTAGGGTTGTTACTATCTTGTAAGCATATAATTTAGGATTATGTCTGAGGATAAAGAACAACCATTACAAGAGAATTCAATAGAAGAAAAGACTGCAACAGAAACTACCGAAAATGTCGGTGAAAAAACTGTAAATTCTTCTGAAGAATCTACGACATTACAAACAGAAACTTCATCTGTAGCCACAGATAGTGCAGAAGAACCAAATGTAATGAATGAAATTGACGATTCTAATGCCGAAGATGCAGAGGATACCGACACTGAAAAAAGACATGAAATTCCTATGCCGGACTACCATGAAATGAGCATGGAAAATTTGGTGGGAGAATTGCAGCGTTTGGTAAAGAACGAGAAAATACAAGCCATTAGAAAACATGTTGACACCATAAAAGACGAATTCAACCAAAAATTTGAACATTTCTTAGAAGAGAAAAAAGAAGAATTTATTGCTAATGGTGGTAACGAGATTGACTTTAGGTATAATTCTGTTGACAAACAACAATTCAACGAAGTATACTCGGAGTATAGGGATAAACGTAACCAGTACTATAAAAGTTTAGAAAAAAGCCATAAGGAAAATCTTGCATACAGGTTGGACCTTATTGAACAACTAAAGGCTTTGGTCAATGTAGAAGAAGATATTAATACTACGTATAACAACTTTAAGGACATTCAAGCAAAATGGCGACATGCAGGACCAATTCCACGGGCAGATTACAATAATGTTTGGAAAACATACCATCACCATATTGAAATATTCTACGACTTTTTAAACATAAATAGAGACTTAAGAGATTTAGACTTTAAACATAATCTAGAAGAAAAAAGTAAGATAGTAGCTAGAGCGGAAGAACTTTCAAAAGAACCGGATTTAAACCGGGCATTTAGGGAACTACAAGTGCTGCATAAAATCTGGAAAGAAGATTTAGGTCCGGTAGGCAAAGAGCATAGAGAGGAAATTTGGAACCGCTTTAGTGCCGCTACCAAAACAATTCATGAAAGAAGACAAGATTATTTTAAAAATCTTGATAAGATAAAGGAAGAGAACTTAGATCGTAAAAATGCCATCATAGCAGAAATAACTGCACTTAGTGAGCATATTTCTAGTAATCATGGTACGTTGCAAAAACAAATTAAAAAATTAGAGGAACTTAGAGAATCTTTCTTCAAAGTAGGGCAAGTACCCCAAAAACAGAATTCTAAAACTTGGAATAGCTTTAAGACAGCTGTACGCGCTTTTAATCAAAATAAAAATGCTTTTTACAAAAATCTAAAAAAAGAGCAACAAGAAAACTTAGATAAAAAAAGAGCTTTATTGGATATTGCGGTTTCATTGAAAGATAGCGAAGATTTTGATGCTACCACATCAGAAATGAAACGCATACAAGGCCAGTGGAAAAAAATAGGTCATGTTCCTAGAAAGTATTCAGATCAACTTTGGAAAGATTTTAAAACAGCCTGTAACCATTACTTTGATAGGCTAAATGCACTTAAAAGCGACGCGTTTAAAGAAGAAGAAGCTAATTTTAAGCTTAAGGACGAATTCATTGACCGTCTTAAATCTTTTGAATTAAGTGGAGATAAAGCCAAAGATTTAGAAGCAATTAAAAAGTTTTCTGAAGAATGGAAAACTTACGGTAGAGTTCCGTTTAAAAAGAAAAACATCAATCAAAAATTTGATAAAATTATTGATACTTTATATCAAAAATGTGGTGTTAGCAAACAAGAGTCAGAGCTGTTAAAATACGGAAACAAAATTCAACAGCTAAGTGACACTGATAATCAAGAACGCGCCATACAAAATGAACGCACGTTCATAAGAAAGAAAATTGATGAAAGCAAAGATGAGATAAGGCAATTAGAAAACAATCTACAGTTTTTCTCAAACGCTTCAGAAAGTAATCCTCTGGTACAAGATGTCATTAAAAGAGTAAATCAACACAAAGAATCTTTAGCTGCTTGGAAGGCGAAATTAAAGAAGTTAAACATATTGAAAAATAATATACTTAAGGAAGAGGAAAATGTTGCCGATACCGAAGAACCGGAAGCCGAGGACTAAGCTTATTCTAAAATTGAATAATACATAACAATTACCTCTGGTATGCGTTATAATTGTAGGAAAATACTTATGTTTTGAGTGTGCATAGGTAGTTAGCTTCATACATTATGGTAAAACCCACAATACCAAGTAACGAAAAACAAAGACTTGAAGCGTTAAAAAGCTTTAATATATTAGATACCTTAGAGGAAAAAGAATACGATGCCATTACCAGAATTGCAGCAGATATCTGCAATACTCCCATGGCATTGGTTTCTCTAGTGGATGAAGATAGGCAATGGTTTAAATCTCACTATGGTATAGATGCCACTGAAACGCCTAGAGAGTTGGCATTCTGCGCACATGCCATTAATACTCCCGACTCTATATTATTGGTTAATGACGCCAATAAAGATGATAGGTTTTTTGACAATCCTTTGGTTACAGGTGGCCCGTCTGTAAAATTCTATGCTGGTGCCCCATTGAACACTAAAGAAGGCCAATCTATTGGCACCCTTTGCGTAATTGATACCAAGCCAAGAAAAGAATTTACTGAAAAACAACGGGCGTCCTTAAAAGATTTAGCCGATCAAGTAATGGCTCAATTAGAGTTACGAAAGCAAAACATACAGCAAAAGATCATTAATGAAGAATTGCGAGTAAAGAACAACCAACTAAAGCAATTATCATATCGAATGGCTCACGATATGAAAACTCCACTATTCGGTATAAGCTCTATGGTCGGCATAATAAAAGAAGACTATTCAGAGTTTTTTAAAGATACCGAAATACCAGAATACTTGAGTATAATAGACAACAGAGTTTACTATATGGAATCTTTGATCACTGGTATTATCAATTACAACTTAATTACCAATACTGAAATAAAACTCGAAAAATTTAATGTATCAAAAGAAATAAAAGATGTACTCGGTAAACAATTTAATAATGATTGTGTTTCATTGCAATTAAAAAATTGTGACCGTGACATAAATCATTCTTTAAATAGCTTTGATCAAATTTTTAGGGATTTGATATCGAACAGTATTAAGTTCAGCAATAAACCGAATGTGGAAATAAAAGTTTCTTTAAGTGAAGATGAAAGTACCTATTCATTTACGTATGAGGATAATGGACCCGGTATACCTGAGAAATACTGGAAAAAGGTATTCTTATTATTCGAAAAACTAAGCACTGATGGCGCTACAGATACCGGTATTGGACTAACAACCATTAAAGAACTCGTAGAAAAATTAGGAGGCGAAATTAGTATTGGAAAACGGCATGACCAAAAAGAAGGCGTACACTTTAAATTTACACTTGCCAAAAACCTTTTCTAAAATCGATGGACATATAAAATCTGTAATATGGATTTTTATAATTATTAATAATTTCATTTCCAAAAACTTCAAATAACCGATTTCAAGAATTTAGGCATCAAAACAACCAAGTAAAAAAGAAAGGAACTATTATTTGCCTTGAAAATATGAATAGACTTGCAAAGGAAATAGAATCTTAAGTATTTGATAGAAAAGTATACCAAAAGGCAGAAAGAACAAATTATCATCCTTAGAAGAATACTAAATAAACTACATAAAAAAAGCCTCTATAACTAGAGGCTTTTTGATGATTGTAAACTAAGATTACTTTGCAACGTTGACCGCTCTAGTCTCACGAATAACAGTAACTTTCACTTGACCAGGATATGTCATATCCGTTTGAATCTTTTGCGATATTTCAAAAGATAGTTGAGCCGCCCTATCATCGTTCACTTTTTCGCTTTCAACAATTACACGAAGCTCTCTACCTGCTTGAATGGCGTATGCCTTCTGTACACCACTAAAACCGAACGCAATCTCTTCTAAATCTTTTAAACGCTGAATATATGAATCCAACACTTGCCTTCTTGCTCCAGGCCTTGCACCACTAATGGCATCACATACCTGAACAATTGGCGCAATAAGCGTTTTCATTTCTATTTCATCATGGTGGGCACCTATGGCATTGCAAACCTCTGGCTTCTCCCCAAATTTCTCTGCCCACTGCATACCTAGGATAGCGTGCGGGGTTTCTATTTCATTTTCAGTATTAGGAACTTTACCTATATCATGTAAAAGTCCGGCACGTTTGGCTATTTTAGGATTTAAACCTAATTCAGAAGCCATAACACCGCAAAGCTTTGCAACCTCTCTAGAGTGTTGTAATAAGTTTTGTCCGTAAGAAGACCTATACTTCATTCTACCTACTGCACGAATTAATTCTGGATGTAAACCGTGAATACCCAAATCTATAACCGTTCGCTTACCTATTTCAACAATTTCGGTCTCTATTTGCTTCTCTGTTTTCTTTACAATTTCTTCAATTCTTGCCGGGTGAATTCTACCATCCGTAACAAGTTTATGAAGTGATAGTCTTGCAACCTCTCTTCTAACGGAATCAAAACAAGAAAGAATAATGGCCTCTGGAGTATCATCAACAATGATTTCTACACCTGTAGCCGCTTCTAATGCTCTAATATTTCTACCCTCTCTACCAATAATTCTACCTTTAACATCATCAGATTCTATATTAAATACAGAAACACAGTTTTCTACCGCTTCTTCTGTACCAATTCTTTGTATGGTATTGATAATTATTTTACGAGCTTCTTGCTGCGCGGTAAGTTTTGATTCTTCTACAGTAGACTGTATAAAGGCCATGGCATCTGTCTTGGCAGTTTCCTTTAAGCTTTCCACCAGTTGGTTTTTGGCTTCGTCCGCAGAAAGTCCAGATATAACTTCTAACTGTTGAATTTGGCTTTTGTGCATCTTATCCAACTCTTCATGACGTTTTTCGAACAGTTGTCTTTTCTGTTCTACATCTTTCAGTTTATTATCTAACTGAGCGTTCATGTTCTTGTTTTTGGCAAGTTCACTACTTACCTGAGACTCTTTATCCCTGGTACGCTTTTCGGCGTCGCTTATTTTCTTGTCCTTGCTATTAATAACCTTCTCATGTTCAGCTTTTAATTCTAAGAATTTCTCTTTCGCCTGTAAAATCTTTTCTTTCTTGACGCTTTCACCTTCTGCATTTGCATCTTTTAAAATACGTTCTGCGTCTTTTTTTGCATTTATTATGGTTTTAGAGGCTTTCCCTTTTTCCAAAAATTTTGCTATTGCAAAACCGATTGCCAGTCCAACTATTGCGGCAATAATTATCATTGTACTATCCATAGTGTAATTAATTAATAAAAAAAAAGCCCACATTGGAGAAGTTTTGATCAAACTCCGGTAAACAGGTTTAGGGCTAACAGACTGATCAAGGATCCCTATACGAGTAGGGCCTGCTTTTACAATCTAAACTCACCCTTTTTAAAAAAAATAAATGTTGAGTTTGTCAAAAGGTATTACCAATGTGGGCAGTAACTTAATGTATTTATAAGAACGTATTTATTTCAAAGCTAATTTAGATGTCACCAATTCTTCAAGCGCTTTTAGACGCTCTTCAGCTTCCTTGGTTCCTTCTGATTGCTCTATGCCATGCTGTTCAATCTTAGACGCAAATTGCAAGGCGCACATCGCCAAAACATCTTGTTTGTCTCTAACTGCATAGTTCTGCTCAAATTTTTTTGCCAACTGTTCTATATTTTTGGCTGCTTTGCGCAAGCCTTCTTCCTGAGCAGGGTCAATAGTCAATGGGTAGACCCTATCAGCAATAGAAAGTTTAATTTTGAGCTTTTCTGACATATTATTGAAACATTATTCCGACAATTGAGCTATACAATGGTCCAATTCTCGTATTAATGTATTTATTTTAAGCTTAGCTTCTGTTTTATTGGTATTACTGCCAAGCATTGAATTTGCAAGTTTAAGCGAATTATATTTTTCTTCCCATTCGGACACCGATTTATTGGCACTTTCCTGTGAAGATTTTATATCACTCAATTCTTTTTCCAATTCTAAATTGGCATTGTTCAAAACCTCAAGTTTATGCAACAATTTGCTAATTTTATTTTCTAAAGAATCAACGATTTTAATTAACTCGCTCATACATTACCATCAATGCGATTTACACAAAGTTAACATACATTATATGACTTAGCAATAGTTTTTTCAAATATTCGTAAATAGACTGCTATTGAATTAATAATATAGTATACAAAACGCTTTATAATAATTTTAGCGCGCCCAACTTCACAGAATTGTCATTGATTAATTATTTTCGCAGTATTCCTATCTATCTATGAAAAAAATATCCCTTGGTCTGTTATTGTTATTTTGCTTAAGTCTTTTCTCACAAGAAAAATACCCTAAAGATGTTTTTGGTCCTCCTATGGATATACCGATTATATTGGCGGGCACTTTTGGTGAGTTACGTTCTAACCATTTCCATTCTGGTGTTGATATTAAAACACAACAAAGAGAAGGCATACCCATAAAAGCCATTGGTGATGGCACCATTACCAGAATTAAGGTTTCTTTATGGGGTTATGGAAAAGTACTTTATATAGCCCACCCAAACGGGTATACTTCTGTCTATGGCCATTTACAAAAGTTTTCTCCGGCTATAGAAGCGTATATTAAGAAATTACAGTATGCTAAAAAATCTTTTGAAGTTGAAGTATTTCCTGATTACGGAGAGTTAAAAGTTACCAAGGGAGAATTAATAGCATATAGTGGTAATACGGGTGGTTCTGCGGGTCCACATTTACATTTTGAAATACGAAGTAGCATTTCCGAAAAACCTACCAATCCTTTAATGTATGGCCTAGATGTTGCCGATGCCACCAACCCTATTTTAGAAAAATTATTTCTTTATCCTTTAACGGATAATGCTCATGTCAACAATAATTATGAAAGAACCCAAATAAATTTTAGCAAACAAAAAGACGGAACCTTTTTAGCGGACAAAGTAACCGCCCTGGGCAATATTGGGGTAGGCTTTATTGGTTTCGACAGATTGGATATGGCCGCCAATAAAAATGGGGTATACAGTGTAGAGCTCAGTGTAAACGGCAAAGTTTATTCATTATATGATTTTGAATCGTTTTCTTTTGGTGAAACCAGATATATAAACACACTTGTAGATTACGATTATTACGGGAGACATAGACAAAAAATTCAAAAGAGCTTTAAATCACCAGGTAATAACTTAAGTATATATAAAGACCTGTATAATGATGGTATAGTAAAAATAAACGAAGGGCTAAGTTATAACGCCAAGTTATTGATCAAAGACTATGCAGGCAATAAATTAGAACTTAACATACCTATAGAAGGGGTCAAGAATTTGTTAGGCAATAAAAAAATAGTGAACAAAACGGATAACTATGTAATTGCCAAAAAACCTAATAATTTTGATTTGGACGGTGCTAAAGTCTATTTCCCGACAAATACATTTTATGAAGATTTTTACATCGACCTAAAAAAAGGAAAAGACACGGTTACCATACACACCAACACCGTACCCGCACATAGAAATTTTACGATAACTTTTGATGTATCCAAATATTCAAAAGAAGAACGAAAGCAATTGTTCATAGCCAGATTAGATTCTAAACTTAGGCCAAACCATGTAAACACTTATAAACGTGGTAATGAATTTACGACCCGTACACGTAATCTAGGAACCTACACTCTGGCAAAAGATACCGTGGCCCCTACCATTAGAACCAAGAACTTTAAAGAGAAGCAATGGTTAAATAATTACAAATACCTAAGTGTACAAATTGCCGATGATTTAAGCGGCGTTGACAAATACGCTGCTACCTTGAACGGAGAATGGATATTAATGGAATATGAACCCAAGCGTAATACTTTGACCTACAATTTTGATGATAAGATAGCAGATCAAACGCAATGTGTTCTTGAAGTTACCGTTACAGATAATGTGGGTAACACAAATACTCTTAGCACCTCTTTTTACAGAAAATAATATCGTTGAAATCATATAGCGTTCTAAGCCTGATACTACTGCTGTGCAGCTCCATTGGTTTTGCTCAGAACGCCACTATTTCAGGTATTGTACTTGGTGATAATAATGAACCGCTACCCAACGTGAATATTTCAAGCAAAGAGTTTGGAACTACTACAAATGCTGACGGGTTCTATATATTGGAGATTACCTCAGACGAAGAAAACACCATAGTTTTTTCTCACATTGCCTACCTGGACGTTGTATTGGAAAAATTAATACTGAATACGAATGAAACGTTTATATTCAATCCTGTTTTAAAAAGCGACATCACCCAAATAGACGGCGTAACAGTTTCTGCAACCGGAAAAAGAGAAACCAGTAACATTTTAAATATTTCTCCAGAAAAAATCAGGAAAATACCCGGAGCAAATTCAGGGGTAGAAACTATATTAAAACTATTGCCCGGAGTTTCTTCAAACAATGAATTGAGTACACAATATGCTGTACGCGGGGGCAACTACGATGAAAACTTGGTATATGTAAACGAAATAGAAGTATATAGACCATTTTTAATTCGGTCTGCACAACAAGAAGGGTTAAGCTTTGTAAATACCGATTTGGTACAAAATGTAAAATTTTCTGCAGGTGGTTTTCAGGCAAAGTATGGTGATAAGCTGGCATCTGTATTAGATATAACGTACAAGACCCCTACGCTGTTCTCACTACGTGCAGATGTAAGTTTTCTGGGTGCCAGTACAAGTGTGGAAACTGTTTCTAAAAACCAAAAATTCAGTTCCGTTTCTGGTGCACGATATAGAAATAACTCCTTATTGGTCAATAGTCAACAAACGCAAAGCAATTTTAATCCGGCGTTTACTGATGTTCAAAGTTATTTAACATACCATTTCTCCCCTAAATTCCAACTTAATTTCTTGGGTAACCTAGCCGTTAACGATTACAAGAACGAACCCTTGAATAGGCAAACCAATTTTGGTACAATTAACAATCCACAGGCATTGATAGTCTATTACGAAGGTCAAGAAACAAACAAGTACACCACTGCATTGGGTGCTTTAAAAGGCAGTTACTTTTTAAACGAAAACACGACGTTAAAATTTATATCATCAATTTACCATACAACAGAGGAAGAATATTCTGATGTTATTGCAGCCTATGAACTTGGCGAAGTGGACAGCAATTTGGGTAGCGACACCGCAGGCGAAGTTTTGGCCTCTAGAGGTATAGGATCACAGTTTAACAGAACTAGAAACGATTTAGATGCTTTGATCTTTAATGTAGCGCATAAGGGTTATAGCACCATGGACAATTCTTTGTTGGAATGGGGAGTAAAATACACCCATGAAGATATAAGGGATCAATTACGAGAATCTGAGTTTATTGACTCTGCAGGCTTTTCCATTAGACCACCTAGAAGTGAATTTATCAACAACCAACCTTCTCAACCGTTCAATGCACCATTAGAGGCTTATAGCGGATTAAATGCCCTGAACTTTGTAAAGACAAATAGGTTTTCCGGTTACTTGCAATTGGGAACTCATAAGACTTGGAGCAAAGCAGATGTATATTATAATATTGGTGTACGCTCACATCATTGGACGGTTA
The DNA here is from genome assembly GCF_029350945.1 of Maribacter huludaoensis. Classification (GTDB taxonomy): domain Bacteria; phylum Bacteroidota; class Bacteroidia; order Flavobacteriales; family Flavobacteriaceae; genus Maribacter; species Maribacter huludaoensis. The sequence continues at coordinate 280,492 of NZ_JARKMS010000005.1, forward strand.
GTGGAACCGAAGTTGAAAAAGTATCGCAAACCGTATTTAGTCCGCGTGCACAATTTTCCATAAAACCCAACTGGAGGAAGGATATGCTTTTTAGGTTATCTACCGGAATATATCACCAACCGCCATTTTATAGAGAATTACGCGATAATACAGGTACCATACAACCCAAAGTAAAAGCACAAAAGGCATTTCATGTAGTTGCGGGTAACGAGTATAGCTTTCTACTATGGGACAGACCTTTTACTTTAATAAACGAAGCGTATTACAAGAAACTAGAAAATATGAACGCATATACTTTAGAAGATGTTCGCATACGTTATGCAGCCAACAACGATGCTGAAGCCTATGTTTATGGAGCGGAAGTAAGATTAAACGGTGCCTTTGTACCGGGTACGGAATCTTGGGTAAGTCTTGGATATTTAAAAACCGAAGAAAATAGAAACAATAGAGGTTATATTCCAAGACCCACAGATCAACGCGTAAAATTCGCCATTCTTTTTCAAGATTACATACCTACCATACCCGATTTAAAGATGTATCTGAATTTGGCATACCAAACGGGTGTTCCCGGTGGTTCTCCAAGTTATGCCGACCCATATAGTTTTCAGAATAGATTAAGAGATTATAAACGTACAGATTTGGGAATTTCCTATATTTTTGCAAATAGGAAAAAACAATTTACAAAAACACATTGGCTACATAATTTTAAAGAATTGAATCTGGGTTTTGAAATTTTTAATTTATTCAACAATCAGAATTCAATAACCAATACTTGGGTAAGAGATGCGGATAGCAAAAACGAATATGCCGTACCAAACTATCTTACTTCTAGAGTCTTCAATTTAAAATTAGGTTTACGCCTTTAAAACAAATAAATGAAAAGAGTACTTTTCTTATTAGCGTTGATGTCTTCAATTGCCGTAACGGCCCAAAAAAACATTTACGAAAGTCCAAGTTTTGACAATTTGAGCTCCGATCATAATGTTTTGGCCATTATTCCCTTTTTAACCAATTTGGACCTTAACGAAAAAATATCTAAATCTGAACAAAAAAGATTAGAAGAGAACGAAGGTTATGCCGTACAAAATGCTTTAGAGACCTATTTCTCTAAGCGCAGTAAAAAGAAAAAATTGCCGGTTACATTTCAGAACATTGAGAATACTGCTGCTATCTTGGCCAAAAAAAATATCAGTTATGACAATATAGACGTATATACCACAAAGGAGTTAAGTGAAATACTAGGTGTTGATGGCATCATAAGTGGAACACTAGATTTGAATATATTGTTATCTAACGGTGTTCCCACAGAATTCAGCTTTACCGACTATTTCTCAGGCGGAGCAAATTATGGTAGGATCGGTATAAAAATTAGCGATGGTAGTTCTGGTAAACTTCTTTGGAAATATGAAAAAGAAATCAATAAGAAAACAGGCAAGAATACTACAGATCTCATTGACAGAATGATGAAATTAGCGATAAGAAAATTTCCGTACGAGAGAGAGCGTAAAAGAGACCGCAAAAACTAATTACGCTTCTACGATTTCCTTTAAGACCTTAAGGGTATAATCAATATCCTCTTTGGAATTATAGGTAGAAAATGAAAAACGCACAGATGGTTTTTTCATATCTTCGGCAGATAAAATCTGAGTAAGCACGTGAGAACCGGCATCACTACCAGATTGACAAGCACTACCTTTAGAACAAGCAATACCCTTCATATCCAAGTTGAACAACAGCAACATTGCTTTTTCTTCTGTAATTGGTAAACATACATTTACCAAAGTATAAGTACTCTTCTGCAAATTGCCCGAATGGCCATTAAACTTTGCGCCAGGTATTTCTTTGTTCACCTGATCTATGAAGTAAGATTTTAATCCTTCAACGTATTTCTTTTCCTCGTCTAAGTTGTCGTACGCATGTATAAATGCCTCTTCAAGACCTACGATATTATGAAAAGATTCTGTTCCCGCTCTTAAACCACGTTCTTGAGAACCGCCGGAAATCATACAACTTAAACCTGAATTTTTACGAATAAAGGCAAAGCCAATTCCTTTTGGTCCGTGAAATTTATGCGCTGCGGCCGCTAAAAAATCTATAGGAAATGCTTTGACATCCCATTTATAATGACCTAATGACTGAACTGTGTCCGAATGTACAAGTGCTCCATATTTTTTGGACAACAGGGTAACTTCTTCTAAATTAATTTTATTTCCTATTTCATTGTTCACGTGCATTAAGCTGACCATTTTTTTAGAATCATCTTTTTGTAAAAGCGACTCTAAATGAGTCAAATCTGGATTGCCAAAAGAATCTAAATCTACATATAGCAGCTGAATCAACCCCTTTTGCTCCAATTCTTCTACAGTATGCAATACTGCATGGTGCTCTATTCTAGAAGTAATAATGGTTTTTACGTCCAAATCACGTACCGCACATCTAATAATCATATTATCTGCCTCTGTTCCACCAGAAGTGAATATGATTTCTGATGGTTGTGCATTAATATATTTAGCAATAGTTTTACGCGCACTTTCTATAGCAGTTTTTGCAGTTCTCCCAAAACTATGTGTAGAAGAAGGATTACCATAAACAGCTAAAGCCTCCTGCATTTTTGCGATTACATTAGGATGAACCTGTGTAGTGGCGGCATTATCTAAATATACTTGTTTCATAAATAAATGATCAAAAATAAATAATGAACAAAAATAGTTAATTAACCTATAATTGAAGGAGATGCGACAGACAGATTTATAAATTTTAAATTAAATTTGAAGCATGAAAAAATACCTAATAATTGGTTGTTCCATTTTGTTCTTTGCTTGTAATGACGGAGACCTACAAATAGAGACCGTAGATTTTGATAGTATTGAGACCGTTCAAAGTTGTGATGACATTTCCGCTACGACCGAAAATGTACTTTTTAAAATAAATGGTGATGAAGCTTTAATTTTAAACTTGCCCAGTGGCCTTTTAAAAAATGAGGTTTCAACCACTGAAATTGAAAGTATTATACCCGGAAATTCTCAAATTAGCTATCGCATTTTTTCCGAAACTGTAACTAGTAGCTATTTTTGCGATTCTCCACCACCACTTACACCCACCGTTCTAGAAGAAATTGAAGCTGAAGCTGGGAGTATATTCGTAACCACGACTACTGAAGATGATATTACTTACACACATAACATTCAACTAAGCGGTATTACTTTTTTGAATGAAAACGGAAGTAGAATAACAGATTTACAGGTAAACGAATTTGGAACTGTAACTACTACTGTAGATTAGCTAGTAGTTTTGAAAAATATAAACTTCGGTTGCACCTAACCCGTATTTTTGATAATCTGCATCATAATATTTTACATTGTCGTATTTTCTGAACAAGTAACCCAGTTCTTCTTTTAATACGCCCTCACCAACACCATGTATAAAAACAATTTTTTGTATTCTTTTACTAATAGCAAAATCTAATTGTCGTTTTGCGGTATCTAACTGTAAAGTAAGCATATCAAACTTACTTATAGATTTAGGGTTTTTGATCAATTGATTGATGTGCAGATCAACTTCCATTTTAGGAGCCGTTCGCTCTTTTGCCTTTACAACTGTAGCCTTTCTTCGCTTGGGAAGTTCCTTCTCCTTTTTAATTTTAGCAACCTCATAATTGGACACCCGTATATCATCGGCAATTAAAACCAGTTCATGTGCTGCAAAAGTCAAAGGAAAACCATCATCACTTAAGATAGTAATATTATCACCGCTTATAGATTGGACAACACCTTTTATGACATCATCAATAGTTTCTACGGTATCACCAATATTAAAATGAGGCATGTTTTTATTTTGAATACACAAAAATAATGGTAATTTTCCGACTATTAATTTATTTACAGATGCGCCTTAAGGCATTATTTATTTTTTTGGGACTAGAAAATTTTATGCTACCCTGTTTCACAAAGCAAATATTAGGGGTTGATTGTCCTGGTTGCGGTTTACAACGATCGCTCTTATTTTTAATTAAAGGGGAGTTTACATCAGCATTTTTAATGTATCCGGCAATTTATCCAATGCTTTTACTTTTTGGCTTTTTAGGATTAAATAAATTATACCCTTTTAGACATTCAAATACAATTACAATTACGCTTATGGTCAGTACCGTAGGTTTTATATTAACCAATTATATTTTAAAATTCATCTAATAACTAAACCTTTAAATTATGGAACAACAAAAATTACCTAATGTTACTATCGCTCTTATTCTGAGTATCGTCTCTTTTTTTTGCTGCTGTTTAAGTGCTGGTATTGGAGGTATTATCATGTCTGGAATTGCGTTGATTTTGGTTAATAAAGACACTAAAACTTATCAAGAAAACCCTCAAGAGTATTCTAATTTCAGTACACTTAAAACAACTAAAATTGTTGCTATAATTGGACTTGTTTTAGGAGCTTTATCCTTATTATGGACAGTTTACTCTATAGTTTCTATGGGCGGATGGGATGCATACATGGAGCAAACCTCTGAAATTTATGAACAACTTGGAATACCAATGGAATAAATGAATAACTCAGAATTTCAACAAATACCAGGTTCAAGCAACGCATTAACTTTTGGCATTTTATCAATTGTACTGACCCTTTTCTGTTGCGGTCCTTTTGGGGCTATATTCAGTTTCATTGGTCTGAGCAATGCTAAAACAGCAAAAAGACATTATGAGGCTAATCCTGGTAATTATAGAGGATATGAAAATATTAGTACGGGAAGAATTCTTTCTTATGTAGGTTTAGCTTTAGCCCTTATATATCTAGTGTTTTGTATTCTATATTTCGGATTGATCATCGCTTTCTTTGCTACAGCCGATTTTCAATAAGGAAATAACAATCAAAAAAAAATCCCCGATGTACATCGGGGATTTTTTTTATTTCTAGTTTTTAAACTCTTGCAAAGTTTTTATAATTATGGAAACACAATCTAGAAGTTGTTCTTTGGTCATCACCAATGGTGGTGCAAACCTTATGATATTACCATGCGTAGGTTTTGCAAGCAATCCGTTTTCTTTTAAGGCCATACAAATATCCCATGCAGTAGAACTATCTTCACTGTCATTAATAAGAATTGCATTTAAAAGACCTTTACCTCTAACACTATTTACCAAATCTGTAGTAGGTATAAACTTATTAAGTTCGGCCCTAAAAAGCTCTCCTAGCTCAAAGGCATTATCAGCAAGCTCCTCATCCTTTACCACCTCAAGAGCGGCCATACCAACAGCAGCGGCAATTGGGTTACCACCAAAAGTACTTCCATGGTTACCTGGGCGTATAACACCCATAATATTATCATTTGCCAAAACTGCAGAAACAGGATATGCTCCACCAGATAAAGCTTTACCTAAAATTAGAATATCAGGTTTAATCTCTGGTATGCCGCTACAATGTTTATCTGAACAAGAACAGTTACCACATGTAGCCAATAGACGACCTGTTCTTGCTATACCCGTTTGTACTTCATCTGCAATGAACAAAACATTGTATTTTTCGCACAAAGCTTTTGCTCCGCTTAGGTAACCTTCAGAAGGTACATAAACACCTGCTTCACCTTGTATTGGCTCTACCAAAAATCCGGCAACATTGGAATTTGATTTTAAAACCTCTTCAAGGGCAGATAAATTATCGTACTCTATTTTTATGAATCCATCCGTATATGGTCCAAAATTCTTTCGAGCTACCGGGTCATTTGAAAAAGAAATAATTGTTGTTGTACGACCGTGAAAGTTATTTTCACAAACAATTATTTCTGCATTGTTCTCAGCAATACCTTTTTCTTCGTAAGCCCATTTTCTACAAATTTTAAGAGCTGTTTCTACAGCTTCAGCACCTGTATTCATAGGCAACAACTTATCAAAATGAAAAGTTTCGGTGGCATACTTTTCATATTTACCCAACATATCGTTGTAAAATGCCCTAGAAGTCAAAGTCAATGTTTTGGCTTGTTCTGTCATGGCATTTACAATTTTTGGGTGACAGTGCCCTTGGTTTACCGCAGAGTAAGCGGAAAGAAAATCATAGTATTTTTTTCCTTCCACATCCCAAACATGAACACCTTCCCCTCTGCTTAATACAACAGGTAATGGGTGGTAATTGTGGGCACCGTGTTTTTCTTCTAATGCAATAGCATCTTTAGAAGTGATGTTTTCTAAAATTGACATGATAAAAATTACTTTAAATAAAACTTTAGCAATTCCTTCTATACCTTTTTCCTTTCAAATCCCGAAAAAGACATCGGGGAGAAAATTCAGCGTGGGAGAGAAATCATCCTGTAGAATTACAAACTTAATAAATATTTTTTTTCAACCAACATAAAATGCAAAAGAACCTATGAACTACCATAAAATGTGACCTTTAACAAAATTTGGTGTCTTAAAGAATACAACCAATTTATTATAAAAAGAACACTATGAATTATTTAGAGAATGTGATGACCAGCCTTTCCAATTCCGTTGGCGATTTTTTACCAACCACAATTGGCGCAATACTTATCCTATTAATAGGATGGTTCATTGCAGGATTTTTAAAAAGGCTTATTACAAAATTAATTAAGCGAACCAATGTAGACAGCAAACTTGGCACAGGCAAAGTGGTACTTTCCTCCTTTATAGGAAAATTAGTATACTTCTTTATCATGATTTTTGTTTTTATGTTGGCTTTAGAAAAGCTGGGCATGACGAGTGTTCTAGATCCCGTTAAAAATTTACTTAACGGCTTTACGGATTACATACCTAACATAGTTGGTGCAGGCTTGGTAGGCTATATAGGTTATATGCTTGCGACTATCGTATCTGAATTAGTAGGACTTTCAGGTGAAACAATACAAAGTTTTGTACCTAAATTGAAACTACCGGAGAATTTAGATTTAGTGAACATTCTTAAAAAAGTTGTTTTCATCTTCATATTCATACCCTTATTGATCACAGCATTGAACATCTTAAATATGGATGCTATCTCTGTTCCTGCAACCCATATGCTAGAACAATTTTTTACTGCCATACCAAAAATCATCGTTGCGGTTCTTATTCTTTTAATCTTCGTTATAGGTGGTAGATTTGTTTCAGGTTTGGTAACCGATCTATTAGAAAGTTTAAATTTAGACGGTATTGTTGATAGAATGAACTTAAGTAGTTTGTCATCAAAAACAAATCTTGCCAAACTAATTGGTAACGTTGTTTACTTTTTTATAGTGCTTTTTGGTATTACCACTGCATTAGAAAAATTAGAATTTGAAAAACTTACCAATGTTTTGGATACCTTAGTTGGCGTTTCTGGAAACATACTATTCGGTTTGGTCATTTTAATTATTGGAAACTGGATTGCATCTACAGCGCATAAAGCGATGGCCAAAGACGAAAACAGCCTTTTTGTTGCATCAATTGTAAGAATGTGCATATTGGCAATTTTCTTGGCAATGGGCCTTAAGACAATGGGTATTGGAGATGAAATTATTAATATGGCCTTTGGTATTACATTAGGTACCATTGCAGTAACCATAGCATTATCATTTGGGCTAGGTGGCAGAGAAGCTGCAGGCAAGCAAATGGAAAGAATTTTAAATAAATTCAATAAAAACAAGTAATATATAAAGCTGCTTAATTATTTAAGGTCAGGGAATCTAATAGTCAAGATTTCCTGACTTTTTTATTTCATACAAATAGGTCAAAAAATCATTAAATAGATGAACGGTCATTTTTAACTAAATATAACAAGTGTACACTGTTTATTAGTTATTATAAATGCCAAGGGATGCTTATTTTTGCCTCATGCGAAAAAAGACAAAGCGAGTAGTTTTTGAAAACGTAGTGGTGACCGATGCCGCAGCAAAAGGTAAAACCATAGGTAAAGCCCCAGATGGAAGGGTTATTTTCTTGAACAACACCGTACCTGGTGATGTAGTAGATGTACAAACTACAAAAAAGCGTAAAGCATATTTTGAAGGCACAGCTATTAACTTTCATACACTTTCAGATAAAAGAGTAGATCCGGTCTGTCAGCATTTTAATGTTTGCGGCGGTTGCAAATGGCAAGACATGGGTTACGAACACCAGCTATATTATAAGCAAAAAGAAGTAGAAAACAACCTTAAAAGAATTGGGCATTTAGATTTACCAGAACTTACACCAATTTTAGGTTCTGAGCAACAATACTTCTATAGAAACAAAATGGAATTTTCTTTTTCAGACAGTCGTTGGTTAACGCTAGATGAAGTAAGATCGGATAACCAAATCGAGGATCGTAATGCCTTAGGTTTTCATATACCTGGTATGTGGGACAAGATATTGGATATTAAGAAATGTCATTTACAAAAAGATCCGTCCAACGCCATTAGATTGGAAACCAAAAAATTTGCAACGGAAAACGGATTAACATTTTTTAACCCTAGAAACCAATATGGGTTACTACGTACATTAATGATACGTACCAGTTCTATTGGTGAAATTATGGTTTTGGTTCAGTTTTTTGAAAATGACGAAGAAAAAAGAGCATTGCTTTTAAATCATCTTTCTTCAACATTCCCAGAGATTACATCTTTGTTATATGTCATCAATCCAAAACAGAACGATACCATTTACGATCAAGAAATTATTTGTTTTGCTGGTAGAGACCATATTTTTGAAGAAATGGAAGGTTTGAAATTTAAGATCAATGCAAAATCCTTTTATCAAACAAATTCAGAACAGGCATACGAGCTATACAAAATCACCAGAAATTTTGCCGATTTAAAAGGCGATGAATTGGTATATGACCTCTATACAGGTACTGGAACTATAGCACAATTCGTTTCTAAGAAAGCAAAAAAGGTAGTTGGTATAGAATCTGTACCTGAAGCAATTTTAGATGCCAAGGCAAACGCAGAGCGAAACGAAATTGAAAACGTTGATTTCTTTGTTGGCGATATGAAAAATGTTTTCAACGAACAGTTTATTGCCCAAAACGGTATACCAGATGTAATTATCACCGATCCTCCAAGAGATGGTATGCACAAAGATGTAGTACAACAAATATTGAATATTGCACCTAATAAAGTAGTTTACGTGAGTTGCAACAGCGCAACCCAGGCAAGGGATTTAGAACTAATGAAAGAGATGTACAATATAACAAAGGTTCAGCCAGTAGACATGTTTCCACAGACCCATCACGTAGAAAATGTTGTACTTTTAGAAAAGAAAGTTTAGGATGAGAAAATTTCAATACGGGTTATTATTATTGCTTGTTATTATTTCTATATCGTCATGCGAAAAAGACGATATCTGTGTAGAAGGAGATACTCCCCTACTGGTTATAGAGTTTTACGATATTTCAGATACATCCACCTTAAAAGAAGTTCCAACTTTAAGGGTTGTTGGTGTAGGACAGAATATTACCGTAAATACAGTGACAGATCGCAGTAATTTGAGCACTATTTCCATACCGCTAAAAACAGATGAAGACAGTACTAGCTTTATATTAATTAATAGCTCAGCATCTGATGATGATAGTGCCGAATCAGGAAACCTAGACACCATTAATTTCTCTTATTCCAGGATTGAAGATTTTCTTTCACGCGGATGCGGTTTTATTGTCAATTATGATGAACTAACAGCAAATGTAACAGCAGATACCGATAATTGGATTCAAGATATAGAAATAACACAATCGTTAGTCACTAACTCAGATTCTACACATGTCAAGATTTTTCACTAATCTTTTATTATTACTGGCAACTTGCATGGCTTTTAGCCAGAGTAAGCCAATTGACCTAAATCCCAAGGATACGGTAGAATACAAACAATCGTATGGTTTACGTTTAGGTGTAGATTTAAGTAGAATTATAACCGGAGCCTTAGATGACAATTATAAAGGGTTTGAAATTGTTGCTGACTATAGACTTACGCAAAATCTATACTTGGCTGCAGAGCTTGGAAACGAAGAAAAAACGCGACAAGAAGATTTATACAATTTCACCACTTCTGGCAGCTATATTAAACTTGGCATCAACAAAAACAATTATACAAATTGGTACGGTGAGCAAAATTTAATTTATATGGGAGCTAGATTAGGATTTAGCACCTTTGAAAACACCTTGAACAATTATCAATATTTTGACACGAACAGATACTGGAATCCTGATAGCTTTGCAAACGGTTCTAATATTCCTGAAACCTTTTCTGGACTATCCGCTACTTGGTTAGAAGCTGTTTTTGGAACAAAAGTGGAAATTTTTTCTAACTTTTATTTGGGCGCCAGCGTTAGATTAGGTCTTTTGTTACATCAAAAAGACGAGGATCGGTTCCCTAACTTATGGATACCAGGTTTTAACAAAGTAACTTGGGACAGTAATTTCGGGATCGGCTATAACTATAGTATATCCTACTTCTTGCCACTTTACAAGAAGAAAAACAAGGCTAAGAAAAAAATTGAAAATTCTACAGAACCAGAAGGTCTTCCAAAACCGAATCAACGTTTATAAGATTTTAAATCCTTTTATAAATATCCATTTCATTACTATTTTATCTAATCCCTTTATTTTTGCAACTGCAAATTTAGGAGCCAGCACAGAAGCTGAGACAGCTGCTATAGCAGATAAGTACAAGCTATTTATTGCCAACGCAAAATAGAGGATAAAGCGAAAAAGAACAAATAGAACCGCAAAAGCTAAAAAATTATAAACTAGAACTTTATGTTTAAGCTTCATTCTTCGTTTCTATTTTGATATTTGGCTTTCTTGCTGCCTTCATACATTTCATACTTTACTAAACGAGATTCCAAATGACTGTTAAACACTTTTATTTTTCGAGATGGTCTTAACCCTACAAATTTTAAAGCTGGCAGATTACTGGTTATAAACCAAGCATTGGTACCAGGGTAGAGTTGTTTTAAAGTATCTCCAATAGCACTATAAAAGTTTTCCAAGTCAATATCCAAACGTTCTCCGTAAGGCGGGTTAAAGCACATATGTAATGGTCCTTCTGTTTGCTTATCAGTTTTAAAGAAATCTTTTCTTTCTACGGTAATATAATCTTCAAGATTAGCATTTTCTATATTGTCTTGAGCCTTTCTAACAGCAGAAGGCGCTTTATCGTACCCTAAAATTTTATGATGAAACTCCCTTGTTTTCTTCAAACTAGAATCTACGATTTTCTCATATAGTTCAGAATCAAAATCAGTCCATTTTTCAAATGCAAATTCCTTCCTATTGATATTTGCGGGAATATTACAAGCAATCATAGCCGCTTCTGTCAACATAGTACCACTACCACACATTGGGTCAAGAAAATCACACTGACCATCCCACCCACTCAATAAAAGTAAACCAGAAGCTAATACCTCATTTATTGGTGCAATATTCGTTGCTGTGCGGTATCCCCTTTTATGCAAAGAATAACCAGAACTATCTAAAGAAACATTACAGTCATTATTATGAATATGAATGTTAATACGCAAATCTGGATTTTTAACATCTACATCTGGTCTTGTACCATCAGTATCCCTAAATTTATCTACAATAGCATCCTTAGTCTTTTGAGAAACATATAAAGAATGGGTAAACTGTTCCGAATTTACAGTGGTATCAATCGCAAAAGTATCACTAACAGAAAGATACTCTGTCCAGTCCATCGCATAGATTTTCTTATATAGGTCATTTTCATCCCTAACACGAAACGAATGAATTGGTTTAATAATTTTAATGGCTGTACGCAAGCATAGGTTGGCTTTGTACATAAAGCCATTATCACCTTCAAAAGATACATTTCTAGTTCCTTCTACAACATTACCCGCCCCTAAATTCCTAAGCTCCTTTGATAAAAGTTCTTCAAAACCAAATAAGGTCTTAGCGACCATCTTAAAATTATTACCCATATTCATTTTTTCTCGAACCACAAAAATACGCTAATTTTGACGCCTGTTTAATTTATGACCTATTTCCTTTTATAAAAGGTTTATCAGCAACACATGATTTATATATTACCTATTCTAGGAGTGCTTATCAGTTTTCTTTTTGTGGTTGTTGCAAAACCAAAAAAAAAAGAGTCCTTTAAACTATTATTAGCTTTTAGTGGTGCATTTTTATTAGCACTTACAATTTTTGAAATGTTACCAGAGGTATATGCAAATACAAACCCAAAATCTATTGGTGTTTTTATTATGTTAGGCATATTATTTCAAATTTTCTTAGAGTTTTTCTCAAAAGGAGCTGAACACGGCCATATGCATATTTCCAAGGAAAGTCAGAACTTTCCATGGTTACTTTTTTTTAGTCTTTGCATACATTCATTGCTAGAAGGTCTTCCAATAGGCACAAATGACACCATCATATACGGTATATTAATTCACAAAATTCCAATTGCAATAATCTTAAGCATATTTCTTTTAGGCTCAAACATTAAGCCACTACATGCTGCTTTTTTTATGTTATTGTTTTCCGTAATGACTCCTATTGGCACTTTATTAGCCCATACAACAACTATTCTATCAAGTTACGGCATGCATTTAAATGCTTTAGTAATTGGCGTATTCTTACATATATCAACAGTAATTTTATTTGAAAGTTCTGAAGGTCATAAATTCAATTTGCGAAAACTTTTAGTTATTATCTTAGGTATAACCATTGCTTATTATTTATAAATGTTCAGTAAAGAAGAGTCGAGAAAACTACGGGAAGAATTTTGGATTGCATTTGGAAAATCGTTTCCAAATAAATGGACTTTATATAAAACTGAAGTGAAAGGATTATCTTTTAAATTTCATTTTGATTTAAAAAGGGCTACAGTATCTATAGATGTAGATTCAGATTTTGAACAACGGATAAGAATATGGGATAAATTAGTTGCCCTAAAATCAATTTTACTTAACGAGTACTTACCTGAAGCTATATTTGAAGATTTTTATATACTTGAAAATAAAAAAGAGATATCAAGAATTTATGTAGAGCTCAACCATGTATCCATACACAACAAGAATACTTGGAGAGAAACGATGGAATTCTTAAACCAGAACATGCTACAGATAGAAAGGTTTTATGCAGAGTATAAAGACATCATAGATTCCTAATTACATTCTATTGTTGAATCTATTAGACTACGTCTAGATAGATAAAAAACCAATGGCTTATTGCACCACACAGGACAAAAAGATGCCATATGAAATGATTATAGGGGATTCTTCTAACAGCATAAAAAATTATCCCAATAGTATAGAAAGTACCACCTAGCATAAGTAAATTAATTCCATTTTCTGACGTATTATCTACTAAATTTTGAAAATCGAATACTATCAACCATCCCATTGCTAAATATAGCACCAATGATATAATTTCAAACTTACCGGTAAAAAACAATTTTAAAATAGTCCCCACAGCCGCAATTCCCCATACCGTGCTAAAAATCAACCATCCGTTACCGTTAATAAGAGTTATCAGTGCAACAGGGGTATATGTACCTGCAATTAAATAATAGATATTGATATGATCAAGAATTCTGGTTCTTAGTTTCCATATTCTATTTTCTACAGCATGATAGATCGTGGACACGGTTAACATACTAATTAATGATATACTATAGATAGTAATACCTAATGTAGCAAATGCAGATTTATGAGTATTAGCGTTCATTAACGCTATCATACCTACAATTGCCAATACGGCACCAACACCATGAGAAATGGTATTAAATTTTTCTTCCTTTTCTAATGAATTTAGATATGGCATAACGATTATTATAAATTACCCTTTTATCATATACTTTTGGCCCATAGAGCATCACTTAGAATCTTTTAGCACCAAAACAAAGACTATTGAATAATATCCGATAACGTTACGGTAATTATAGAAAGGATATTTTGGCAGTCCTAGACTTTAAGGTATAAAAAAAGCCCCTTACATTGCTGTAAGGGGCTTTCGAAAAAGGCGGCTACCTACTCTCCCACTTG
>NZ_JARKMS010000006.1 GCF_029350945.1 Maribacter huludaoensis
GGCTAAGCGTAGTGCGGAGGCAAGGAAACTTTTCGTTTCCGTCTGCGCACGAAGCTAAAGCTTATTGTTTAGTTTTATTTTTTTCTGTCTAAAGCTAAATCCATAAGATTTAGCGACATTATAAATATACACAGACCTTTCGATTTAGCCCATAAGTCCGCATTACGTTTAGGTATTGTTGTAAAACGTTTTTTTGCGCAACGGTACAGGAGATTCTTATTTCGCTATTGGATTATTCAGGCAAGTATTCATACTCCTTTAATTCTTCCAATTCTTTATCAATCCGTTTTCTCCATTTTTCTTGCGTTGTTTTGCTGAAAGAAAGCTCTTTATCAAATTCACTTTGTAACTCTGCGCATTTTTGAGCTATTTTATTAGATAAGTCACTATATGCCGAACTCTCATAGATTTTATCTTCTATTAATTCCATATAGCTTTTTCTCAACTTTCTTGTGTAAACCTCGGCAATATCAAAGTGTATCTGTTCGTGAAATAATAAAAGTTTATCATTTGAAATAGAAGAAGAAAGTGATTTGAAGAAATAAGTAAGTGGATAGGGAACCATATTCCCATTCTTGTCCATTTGATGAACAAAAACAGGTCCAGCCGCAGTTAACGCTCCGGTGTAAATTCCATTCTCCTTCTTTGCTAATTTGGTTTTGCCTTTAAAATCTGCCCAAACCAAGGGGCGAGTTTTCGACCAAAGAATTATCGTATCATTTTCTACTATCGTTTCCTGTCCGAACGACGTAAACCCAATTGCAATTGATATGATTAATATTATCTTTTTCAAAATGTTTTACAACGGTATTGTATATGGAAAGTTGCGTGTTTGCGTGCGAGGATTTTCCGAAGGAAAATCAGACGTAGCAAACGTGCAACGACCTTTGTTTTAGCACAACACCAGCAATTTTTTATATACGGTGTTGTAACCAGTTTTTATTTTTTATTACTCAATTCGTCAAAAAATTTGCTCGGATTTCTTAAAAATCGGTCAGCATCTGAACCTTTTATTAATTGTGCTAAATCAGAAATATTTGGTTTGCATAAATTTCCGTTTCTGTCCATTAAAATCCAATCATTTTCTTTACAAATATCAAGCATTGAATTAAGGAAATTTAGAGTAGTATCTGTTAAGTCAGTCCGAAACATAAATTCATCGATAAATTCATTAGTTTTATTTAAACCAAGACTAACATCGTGGTCAAATTCCGCTTTTTCACTTTTCCAAATTGTATCGTCAGTCCAACTTGCACGAGTAATTATTTTGTCAATTTGTTTTTCTAATTCTACTAAATTAACTTCTATCTCTTTCCACCAATTTGTTGTTCTTGCATCTTCAAATTCAGGCTCTAAATCTTGGTTGTTAGTTTCAGTATATTTTTCCCAAAACTTTTCCCATTCAGAATGTTTAATTTCCAATTGATTTGGTATTTCTCCAAATTTCATTTCAATCGCCTTTTTCGGCAGTATGTATGTTATAAATTGGTTAATTGCCATTCGGTTTCTCAAATTGGTTACAACGGTTAGTATATGGCAAGTAGGGCAGTAGAAAGCTATAAACTTTCAAGTTTGCACTGAGCCAAATTTTTATATTTTGTTTTTAACTTATTCATTTTAAAAGCCAAATTAAAAATTTGGCGGTGTTCCTAAATAGCATTGAACTTTCGTAAATCACCAAATGCCCTATTTGCTATATACCGTGTTAGCGTTATTTTATAATTCTTCAAATTGAATACCTCTTATTTCGTTTTCCTCTAATTTATTTTTTACTTTTTCAGTTATAAATAGAGATGAAGGTCGTTCTGTTACTCTAAAAATTGGTGGTAATTCTTGTTCTGGAGTTTTTACAACAAATTTGCGAATTACAGTAGGAAATTGTTCCCATTCGGTCATTGGATCATAATCTGATTTATCATAATCCAGTAATGAAATCTTTAATTTGGGTTGTACTATTTGAAAATCAACTATACAAGGTACTTCATTTTTAATATTTCCATTTAGATCGAATTTCTCTCCTAAAAAACTGTCATCAATAATATTGATTCGATATTTGTTGATTTCCAAACCGCCAAATTGCGTTAGTATATTAAGCATCTTTGAACTTATAATCGGCATACTTTGGTCGCATATTGGATAATCAGAGTTTTCAATAGCTGTTAAATTCCCAAGAAAGTTTAGTTCGTGATTCAATTCAATTTTATCTGTTTGAATGATTTTATACCTAAAACTTTTGAAATTATCGAAAGGAAGCATCCCAATATCATATGACATATCAGCCAAATGATCAAAAGTATTTCTGATTTCAAATATTTTCATTTTTTATTAACGCTAACGCCAAAGCTATGAGTAGTGGGTTTTAGAAATCCGACGGATTTCGGGAAACGCGCTTAGCTAAAGCTTTTGGTTTTGATTTGTTTCTTTTTTTGTCCAAAGCTAAATCCAACAGATTTAGCGACCTTATAAATATAGCCAAACCATTTTATAAACCTTAAGCCACGCATTACTTATAGGTTATGTTAGCGGCATTAAGCGGCGCAGACCAAACCCCAAAGACATGCGAAACGGACAATACCCGTAGTTTTGCCGCTTTTTCCATCCACCGACGAACTTTGGTAGACATAGATATAGTTTAGAAGGCTTATAGAACTTAAGCAACTAGTTACAAACCATCAGTCCGTCTGCATAACGATTGCGTACAGATTGCGTGCTGGCGGCAAAAGGAAATACCCCGAAAGCTGCTCTTTTTAAGGACTGACCAAAGCATTCGGACAGACTGTAAATAAAAAACCGTAGATTTTTTACTTTTCCGATAAACGTTATGACTTGCGAACCGAGAAGAAAATATAGTGCAAAAAGTAAAAAATGGGAAAGCCCCGTAGCCGCTCTAATTTATTAATAGCTTATTGCCGCTAACGGCTAGGCTATTGTTAGTACGGGACTAAAATACGCTTAATTTCGAGTTAAGCGATTAGCCAAAACTTTTTACTTTGTTTTATCTTTTTTTGTTCTAAAGCCAAATCAAAAGATTTGGCGGACTTCATAAAATACATTAGAT
Organism: Maribacter huludaoensis; assembly: GCF_029350945.1. Lineage (GTDB taxonomy): Bacteria > Bacteroidota > Bacteroidia > Flavobacteriales > Flavobacteriaceae > Maribacter > Maribacter huludaoensis. The sequence continues at coordinate 3,059 of NZ_JARKMS010000006.1, forward strand.
TTTTGGTTAATCACCTTAACCCGCATTAACTATAGCCATTGTTGTGTTTTCGTACTTTTTTATCCTGTAAATTTTTTCGTTATGATATTTATAGGAGTATTTGGTGTCGCATCATCTTTTATAAAACCATTTGCTGAAACTCTAAATATTGATGGTAATATTAAATCCCTATCAGTATCCTTTAATGTGTTTTCTTCCCTTTCAAAAGCTAAATAAGTTTGAATCATTGTTTCTCTTTCTTTTGCATCAGACAGCAGATGTAAATTGCTTAGAAAGACTTTTACTAAAAGCCGTATGAACCAAATAACTAGTGTCATAGAAATTATAAAAAAGCCATAAACCCATAATTGAAGAGCTCCTTTTTCTGTTAAAATTTTTCTTCCTATTCCATTAGCATCATTAAGGTCTAAACCAATTATGTACTTTCCAGAATTAAATACCATAATAACTGTGCATATCATTAGTAAACCAGCGATACCTCCAAAAATAAAACTATTTATTTGATGGTTTTTAGCTTTTGTTGACCAATAAGTCACAGCATTTTTTACAGCTAATTTCTTTTCATAGAAATCTTCAGATTCTTCCATTTTCGATTTGTGACGGTCATATTCTTCATCAAATCTCAATGCTACTTCTGTTTTTTGGTTCTTAAAAGTTGTTTCCCAATCGGTATTTTGCTTTTGTATAGTTTGATTTAACTTTTTGTTTTCTTCTCTTATATCTAAAAGCTCTTTAAGAATTTCATCTTTTTGTTCTATAATTTCTTGATAGAAAGAACTGTATTGTTCTTTTTCAGTATTAAAATCAGGCTCAATATTATTGTCAAAAAGGTATGCAGAGAACTCACCATCTCTTTGGCTAGTATTGTTATTTACAACACCTTTTATCTTATTTTGAAAATAAGCAAATGAGCCTAATGTTAAAGATGAATTAGCTTTGTGTTGTTTCAGTAACCATTTTCCCTCCTTACTTTTTGAAGATATTAAACCGTATGTTTTATAAGCTCTTTCAATAAGAGTCTTAAGTTCAACCAATAAATCATCAATAGTAAAGTTGTCATTTCTATTTTGGGTAAACTTACTATTTATCTGATTTATAACTTGACCAGTAAAAGTGCTAACACAATTGGAAGGATTGCCTATTTCTTGAAAAAATTCTATTTCGCTATCACACCAAGTTTTTATCTTTTCATAGTTTTTAAACGAGTGTTTTGCACCAATATCAATAGATAAATTCTTAGAGAAATCTTCCGTTTGATATTTTGTCATATTTGGCATAATTACTCTTTTTTAATTTTTTCGGGGGTATGAAACACAACGGTTTGTGTATGAAACGTAGCGTGTAAAAAGGCACTAATTTTTCGGAATAACACAGAGCCGAATTTTTATATTTTGTTTTTAATTTTTTATTCTAAAAGCCAAATTAAAAATTTGGGGGTCTTTGTAAATAAACATAAACCTCACGTTAAGCCTTTATGGGCTATGTTTTATAAACGTTGTTGTAAGTAGTACTTCTCGGTCATTTATTCATTCTTTTATGTAAAGTGATTCGTCGAAAAATAATCTGCGTTCATATTTTTTATTATATTTTTTTCCTCTTTCAACTACAATTCCTCGAACTCTTTTTTTTCCAGGGTTTTCATAATCCAGTCCGAACTCTGTAATATGATTTAATGGTAAATCTAATTCATTAAGTTCAAGGTGCGGAATTTCATCATTTTTTAAACTATGGAAAGTATCAAGCTTTATTTCTCGCAAATTGGAAAAGTCCGATTTCAATTCATCATCATCATAGGGAAGTACAACAAACATTTCAGAAGCCCAATCAATTGTTGGTTTGGTTAGCACAAATCTTAATCTTGTTACTTCTCCTAACTTGGTTGTGTCATTTATGTAAGAGTTAAAATAATTTCCTCCAATAGTATCGTTAGTTTTACTAATTAACCAAATTTGATTTGCATATTCATTTCCGTCAATTTTTATATATTCTACAATACTGTCTTTAATATTTTTATCCGCAACTTTGAATTTTTTTATTCCAATTTTATTGGTCGTTTCCATTAATGAGTGTTCTTTTTTATCTGATTTACAGGAAAAAAATGAAAGGAATAAAATCAGTAAAAAAGTCTGTCTCATAGGTTTTTCGTATTACTTACAACGGTTGGGCTAAGCGTAGTGCGGAGGCAAGGAAACATTTCGTTTCCGTCTGCGTACCAAGCTAAAGCTTTGGGTTTAGTTTTTAATTTTTCTTGTCCAAAGCTAAATCCCAAAGATTTAGCGACATCATAAATATACACAGACCTTTCGGTTTTGCCCTAAAGTCCGCATTACGTTTAGGTATTGTTACAACAAGTTGCGACACCCAAGAGTAAGCACGCACTTTTGTTTTTCTATTTATTCCGTTCGAGTTGGAAGTCCATTTGCACAGCAGTTGCGGTTGAGTAATTTGTCCTGCGCAAACTAGCTAAAAAGTCCATCTGCATAAACTTGCTCAGAAGTCCATTCCAAATTTCACATTCTTTACTTAAGCTTTCATTTTTTATTGTTAAACATTATTCTATTGTCTTTATAATAAAAGCAGAGCCTACGCAAAGACCTAAAAATTCCATGATTCCGACCATATAAAAGCCAAGCCAACCAGTTTGAAATGCAACGCCTTGTAATACTCCAATAGCAATCAATGGGATTAACCATTTCTTTTTCTTTCGAGTAATTATGTCTATAATAATTCCAATATAAATCGCTACTGACGCAAAATAATTATGGATAGAAATGTATTCAGTAAAATATGAGCTAAATGTCGCTAAACTAATAAAACCAATCCCTACGAACCATTTATTGTAAAGAAGCCAACAACCTATTACCAATAAAAAGAAAGTATAAAAATATACTCTACCGGTGTCCATTCCCATTATCGAAGAGTAAGAAGGTTGCTTATGTAACAGTAAATCAAAAAATCCTGTAATTATAAATCCAAATAATAATGAACCCGTTGCCAGTTTATTTATTGAATATTTTTTTACAGTAACATTGTCTTCCATTATTTATTTGAACACTTAATTCCTAACAATTTAATTCAGTTCTGATTTTATTTTTTTGGAGCTATTTGTTGTAACGGTTCGGCTAAGCGTAGTGCGGTTGTAAGGAAACTTTTCGTTTCCGTCTGCGCACGAAGCTAAAGCTTTTGGTTTTGCTTTTTCTTTTTTTGTCCAAAGCTAAATCCCAAAGATTTAGCGACATTATAAATATACACAGACCTTTTGATTTTGCCCTAAAGCCCGCATTACGTTTAGGCATTGTTAGGCTTAGTTATTTTTCAGGTACAGTTCGTAATCAGGATATTTTGACTTTTTAAATGTTCCATTTCGATTGTACAACTCTATTTCAACCAATTCTCCGGATTGGTTATATTTTTTTATTTCTTTAACCGGTATTCCATTTTTAAATTCTCCTTCCATTCTGATTTTTCCATTTGAGTAAAAATCCTGCTGTAACCCGTCACAAATATCATCGCAATTATAAAACCCTAAATATGTCGGATAATGTACCGTTCTTGTCCGCTTTTGCATAATTCTTGGTAATTCCAATTGCAATGAGTAAGTAGAGTCTGCTTTGAAATCACGCATAAGTCCATAAGATTTTACGTATTCCTCTCCATCAGCTACAGTTACAAAGATTGAGTAAAGTCCTTTTTCTATTATTACGGTCGAATCTTTTTCAATCCAATACTCGTTTATTTCTTTATCAAAGTCCATGCTCAAAATTGCGATTTCATAATTCTCTACTATTGTATCAGTGCAATTATTCATAACTGTAAATTCCACTTTTGTTTGTGAGAAAACAATGTTGAAGGATAATATAAGAGTTATGGTTATGAGGTTTTTCATAATTAAGCCTAACGTTTAGTATAAGAAACGTAGGGCAGTTAAAAAGCACTTTCGTTTCGGTTTATTACTTAGCTAAATATAAATATTTTGCTTTTATCTTTTTTATTATAAATGCCAAATTTTATATTTAGCGGACTTTGTTAATATTTACAGACCTTTGGAGTTAACACTAAAGCCCTATGTTTTTTATACATTGTTAGCTGTAGTTATTTTTATACTTCAGATAATCGTAGAGACAAATTAACTTTCTAAAATGAGTTCCATTTTTACTATCATCAAGTAGCTTTTTATTGTCAACTAAATAATTTAGAAGTTCATCTAAGTTTATCTTATCAAAGGATAATAATGGCGTATATAATAAGATATGCAGTTGATTGTTCGCGGATTTTAACTCAGTAAAAGATGAATATTTATCATTTATTTCTTTTGTTTTTCTTATATAGTTAGCAGAAGGGTAAAAACTTTCAGGTTTAACTTCGTTTACCTTTTTTATAAATTCTGGAGAAAACTCAACTATTTCGTTGTCCTCATCAATTTCATTGTTGTCATTTAAATAACTAGCACTTCTTAAATGTTTAAAATATGGGATGTATTTTGCATTTAAATAAGGTAAACATAATTCTGATATTTTATCACACTCCCAATTCCTAGACTCAATAGCGTCTAATAGAACATCTTTAAGTTCTATACCTTTGATACCAACTTCTGAAAACTTGTCTTTAAGACCTACACCATATACAAATTCTGCATTATGAATGTTTTCTATATTTTCCAAATTGTCCGTAACGTATATTTTAGATTTTGAATTATTAGACTTAACAAAATCATAAACCATACCCTTCATTTGCCTAAGAATTTTAATGGGCAATTTTCTTTTATTATTAGCTAATACTGTGAAGATTTCTATAAAATTGTTAGTGGTGATTAATTTGATTGGTATTACTGTATCAGAAATTAATAAAGTGCTATCGATTATGCTCGTTTGAATTGGTTCTGGACTCCATTGGCAGAAAATAAGTCTATCTTTTAATTTGTCAATTTTTTCTTTTGTTAGACATTTAATTATAGATTTTAAAATAGACTGAATGTTTTTGTCATCTAAACTATAGCCGATGAAAATTATTGGATTTTCAATAAATATAGTTAATAGTTTAGCTGCTAAATATGCATTTCTATCTTCGTAATTATTGTAATCTTCCTCTGTTAGAATTAACGAATTAGGCTTAGAAGAGCAACCGTGAATTTTATATATTTCTCCAATAGAATATAATTCTGAAAATATTAATTCTTCTTGACCAACAAACTTATTGAATTCAGGAAAAATATTTTCTAATAACTCATCCCAATTTGTTGTTATTGCTCCATCTATATTTATTTTTTTAAGAAGTTTTAATTCTTTGTCAATTATTTCATCCTTTATTAATTCGTTCTGTGTTTGTATCTTTTTTGCAACTTCAAATTTTAGAGGGGAATATTTTGTTTCAGCGATAGCAGAAAACTGTTTACGGCTCACCTCAAACTTTTCTCCGCTCCACCATATTTCATTAAAATCTTCTCCAATTATTGATGCAACTTTAGGTAATTTTGAGTCTGCATTAGATTTATAAAAATTATAAGGTTTTGTTAGTCCAAGTTCTTTACAAATTTCCATTAGTAATAATTCCCAAGTAGGAAGTCCTAAATATCTTCTAGAAAAACCCGAACCAATAAATAGGAATGGTGATGTTGAAAATTTTGAGATGTGCTTTTTAAATTCTTCTTCAAACATTTTTTTTGGTGTTTGTTTCTTGGGTTTGAGTGGTAATTACAGCTAACAATTGTATATGTGCACAATTGCACATATATCTACTTTGTGCATACTAATCTAATGGATTTTTTATTGTCTTAAAAGTATTAGTGGCTACATGGGTGTATATTTCTGTTGTCTTACTGGAACCATGACCTAATAATACCTGTATTTGTCTAAGGTCTACGTTAGATTCTAACAAATGTGTCGCAAAACTATGCCTAAGGGTATGTGGAGTAACATTTTGTAAAATTCCTGCTTTATGGGCAGCTTGTTTTACAATCTGTATTACACTTGCTGCACTGTACTTACCGCCTTTACGGCCTTCAAACAAAAAATCTTTAGGATGCCATTCTTTAAAATAAAGCCGTAAATCTTCTAGAACTGTTTCGGATAATAGACTTACTCGGTCTTTATTGCCTTTGGCGCCTTTTATAGAAACCAGCATTCGTTTACTATCTATATCCTTGACCCTAAGGTTTAAAAGTTCACTTCTACGTAAACCGGCACTGTAGAGCAAGGCTAAAATGCATTTATGCTTTAGGTTTGTTGTACAATTCAGCATGGCAATGACCTCCTCTTTTGATATTACGGTAGGTAGCTTATGTTCCTTCCTTGGTCTTTCAATGTCGTAAAAACGGTTGGGCATGCCAAGAACGGTCTCATAATAGAATTTAATGGCATTTATGGTCTGATTTAAATAGGAGTTAGATACGTTTCTATGTATTAACCTTTGTAGATATGACCTTATGTCACTTTCGTTCAAGGTTGTAATATCTCTGTCCATATAATGATTAATGAACATTTCAAAAAAGTTGACATACGTTTTTACGGTGCTGTTGGCATATCTTTTAAGCTCCAGTTTTAACAGGTATTCCTCTGGACAAACCCTATAGCCTTCAGGTGTTTTTCTTTCCCTGAACCACTGTACATCTACTACTTCATTATGGGTGTTGACGGGTCTGTTGCTTAAAAATTTATTATAGTTGATCCATACAACTCCTTTAAAAGTATTGAAAATAATACCAAGGTTTTTCTTTGTATTTAGAATGTAGACCATGTGGTATTTACTGCTCCATTTAGGTTCGGGAAGCCCCTTGATCAGGTTCTGTATAAGCTTGTCATGAGTAAATTGTATGCCTATCATCTTCTGATTTTTGATCATTAGATGATGTAACGTAATGGATTTTGGTGTGTTCATCATGTCAAGTGTAATACTAAATAAATCAATTAATCAACTATTATGCGTATATTATTCGTATAATATTCGATTAGGTTGTACGTATGAAAAGAGTTTGTCCAGAATGTAATAATGAAGTGATAGGTAGAACGGATAAAATTTTCTGCTCCGTAAAATGTAAATCCATACATCAATATGAAAAAAGTCAGATAGAGAATACCTTTTATTTTTCGGTGGATAAACAACTGAAGAGAAATAGAAAAATACTAAAACGCTATAATAAGTCTGGATTTACAACTATTAGAAAGAGTATTCTTTTAGAGGAAGGTTTTAATCCCAAATTTTTTACCCACTACTGGAAGAATCAAAAAAATGATGTTTACCTTTTTTGTTATGATTTTGGGTTTTTAAAAACGACTAAAAATGGCGTAACAAAGTATGTTATTGTGCAATGGCAAGATTATATGAACAAGTAATTATTGGTTTAATGAAAACAAAAAAAGGGCAACCCTAAAGTTGCCCTTTTATATTGGACTTTTATGCTCTAAAAATAAGACTATTCTAAAGAAGTGTCGCCTTCGTTAGGGTTGTAAACAAAATTAAAGGTATAGTACGGTGTAGCATCTTCAAAAGCATTTGGTTCAGATGGCGCATCTTCATAATAACTTATAAACTCTACTTTGGCAAAATTACCTTCGGTAGTTCTAAATACAAATACTTTACCCGGTATAGGTGTTATTAAATGTGTTGGGTCTCCAGCGTAGTTGTACCAACCATTATCACTTCCTGTTGCTATGGCAAAAGAAGCTTCTGCATCTTGCTCAAAAGTAAGTCCTTCTGCTGTGGTTACACTTGCCAAGGTGCCGGTAACTTCGGCTACGCCAACATTACCGTTTCTTTCCGGTTCATCTTCAGTGCCGGTCAAGGTACCGCCATTAACGGCGATCGTGGTGCCCCTAAAGGCAATGTCCCATGCGGTATCACTGGTAGTAATGGCACCGGTCTCAAAATCAAATTTGGTGAACTCACCACCAACAGGTTCTCCTTGGCCTCCGGTTTGTGGTGCATATAAATTGCTAACGGTTTCCGTCTGTACCGGATCCGTTGGTGTGCTGTCATCATCACTGCTACAAGAGGTGAATGCCATTGCTAAAAATGCTACTGCTAAAATGTTCTTTGTCATGGTAATTGTAATTAAAACCTGTTGCCAGGTGGGTTAGAATTGATAATTTAATTTAATGAATGCTTGTATGCCCGGCATTGTCGGGATATTGTTATCCGTATAATCCAATAGGTTATTTGCGCCAACCTGAAGTGTAAAATCTGTATAGAATATTTTGCTTACCGCGGCATTGAGGGTAACAAAACCATCTATAAAACTGGTATCGTAATTATCTATGAGTCCGTTGCCATTGGTGTCATATTGTGCATACTTACTACGGTAGAGTACACGCAAGTTTGCATGGGTGTTGGCTGAGGGTATGTCATAGTAGAACTTTAAATTGGCATTATGCCTAGAACGGTTGACCAAGCCAAAATAGTCAGAAGTGGCCAGGGCAACAGATTGTCCGGTATTGGCATCGCGTACAAATACTTGATCGTTTTTTACGTCTTCTCTTCTTTGTTTATCAAAGGCATAAAGTAATTGGTATCCGGCACTTATATTTAAATTATCCGTGAGTTTGTAGGCGGAGTTGATTTCAAAGCCCGTAGTGTATATTTCATCAAAATTCATATAACTGAACACGTTTTGTCCATTGGTCTTTCGGGCAATGATTCTGGTGTCTATTAGGTTTTTAAAATCGTTTCTAAAGAAATTGATTTCTGTATTGCCAACACCATGTTTTAGAGTTAGGCCTAGGTTATAGCCAATAGAACTTTCTGCTTCCAACGGTTGGCTCAATTCGTCCTCTGTGACCACCACATCTAAGATTTGGTCTTGTTCTTCTAATTCTTGTAATTTATCCAAGGCTACATTATAACCTAGTACGGTATAGCCCACCGCGGAATTGGTGAAGTCAAAATACAACTGTCTAAAATCGGGCGCTTTAAAACCATAACCTACAGATCCCTTAATAGCCAGATTTGGATTTAATTGGTAGCGTAATGCCAACTTGGGACTAAATTGGTTGTTGTATTCAGAGTGATTGTCAAAGCGCGCTCCGGCAATAACATTCAGTTTTTCCAAAGGGTCAAAATCATACTGGGCATAAAGGTATTGAGAAGTGAAATTCACTTTTTCTTCAAAATAAGTCCTGTCCAGCTCATCTAACTGTAATCCCGCTCCTGCGGTTAAAGTCCCGTATTGGAACCCGGTTCTATTTTCGTCTTCAACATTAAAGGTATAGCTGCCACGTACCTCTGGCCTCAATAATTTTTGATCGAAATCACTATCGCTCAAAACATCGGTAGAAATAGGGTCTGCCAATAATTCGGTAGCAACGTAATTGGTATAGTACAGTTCATAAGCCATATTGAGCGCCGGGGTCCATTTGTGGTCCAGTCTGGCATGTGCGTTCCATTCACGTTCTTTGGTATCACCTTCGTATTGAATGCTATCTACGGTAAATCCGGCATCTTGTACCTGATCGTAGAATCGTCCAGAGGTAAAGAGAGAAAGTTTATCGTTAATATCATAATACAACCTACCGTTTAGGGTGTAGTTCGTATACGGGTTAACGGTTTGGCCCTCCGCATCTTCATTTAGGTCATATCCGTTGGATGAGAAACGATTGGCAAAAAATCCATACCGAAATTTTTTAAAACCCTGCTTAAGGTCTAGATTCATATCTTGTTGAGAAAAGCTACCGATACGGTATGATGCATTTCCGCTAAAATCTTGCTTTTCCGGTTTTTCGGTGATGATATTGATCACACCGCCCAATGCTTCAGATCCATATAAGCTGCTTGACGGACCTTTAACTACTTCAATCTGTTTAATATTACCTACGGTAAGTCTGCTTAAATCGAAATTTCCGGCACTGCGCCCTACCAATGGAACTCCATCTATAAGGATCAGAATATAGTCCGATGCAATGCCTTGTATTTGTACCCCTTGAAATCCACTTTCATCGGTAACCGTTATAATACCTGTTTGCTCGTTCAGTATTTCATTAAGGCGAACGGTACCGGATTTTATAATCTGTTTTTTGCCTACCAAGGTAACGGGTAGGGGTAGCGATGATAATTGACGGGCAGTTCTTGTGGCGGTCACTATGACTTCATCTAATTCTTGTGATAAAATGGAATCTGTAACGCTGGGCTCTTGGCTTTGCGCTACTATAATATGTGTACCTATCAGTAGTAGTAAGGTCGCTAGTCGAAATTGCATTATATTTATTTAGACTTATTCTTGATAAGACGCAAATATATAAACAATTCTTATTTAGAATAAATTAAAATAACTATTTTTGTCCATGAACATCAAAAAATAATACACCTGTAAAATGAAAACAGTATTACCTACCATAATGGCATTAGTAGTATCTGCTAGTACAATTGCCCAAAAGGCGAAAAAGAATAATGACCGTGAAGCTATAAAAAGTATGTGCGGTTGTTTTGAAGTAACGTTCAACTTTGCCGAAACATTCAACCATAGTACGGATTCTTTATATAAGCCTTCTAAAACAAAAGTGGATAAGGGCTTAGAGTGGGCAGAACTGGTGACGGATGAAGATGATAAAATATCCATTCAGCACCTGTTGCAGGTAGGTAACCCGGCAGACCCGCATATTGTAAAGCATTGGAGGCAAGATTGGTTGTATCAAAATACAGACCTATATTCTTATAATGCCGATAATACATGGACATTTAAAAAATTGCCATCAGATAAGGTAAAAGGGCAGTGGACCCAAAAAGTATATCAAGTAGATGATAGCCCTAGGTATGAAGGCTCATCTACATGGGTACATGTAGATGGTAAAAGCTTTTGGGAAAATACTTCAGATGCCCCATTACCAAGACGTGAGTATACTACAAGAAGCGACTATAATTTAACCGTTCGTGGAAATCGTCATGAGGTTACGGATTACGGTTGGTTGCACGATCAAGATAATACAAAGGTTATTCGGGAGGCAGGCAAAGAAGATGTCATATTAGCTCAGGAAAAAGGGTATAATACTTATGTAAAGGTTGATGATAGTAGATGTGCCGCTGCCGCAGCATGGTGGAAATCCAATGCGGATAAATGGGCTTTGGTACGTACAAAATGGGATGATGTTTATGGCAGGAACAAAGACCTTTATTTAGAGGAAAAAGTAGCTAATAAAGTTTTGTACAAATACCTTTTTGATGATGAATATGATCAAAAAGATGAAATAGAAGAAGTAATAGAATCATTTGTTAAACAATAAGGACATGAAAACCATAAAACAATTAGCACTGACCGCATTTTTGTTCATAAGCGTTACGGGTATTGCCCAGCAAAAGAATGAACTTTTAGATCGTACATTTTGGAAGAGTAGCCCAAGTGTTGCCACTGTAAAGCAAAAAATAGCAGAGGGTAACGATCCAATAGCAAAGGACAGCAATTATTTTGATGCTACTACACTGGCCATAACCAGCAAGGCAGATACTGAGGTGGTTAAATATTTATTGTCCTTAGAGGGTAATGAAGTGGATAAGAAAACCCATGATAGCCGTATTTATTTACACTGGGCAACGTATGCCGGTGATGCCGAATTGGTTCAATATCTATTGGATAACGGTGCTTCTGTAACTGCATTGGATAGTCACAGGTATACACCACTTGCCTTTGGAGCCAATGCAGGACTAACAAATCCTAAAATATATGAGGCTTTTGAAGCAAAAGGGGTGAACCTTAAAGAGGAGAAAAATGAGCATGGTGCCAATGTGCTATTATTGGCGGCACCATCATTGAAATCTGAAGAGGAGCTGAATTTCTTTTTAAACAAAGGTTTGGCTCTTGATAGTAAGGATGATGACGGTAACGGTATTTTTAACTACGCTACTAAAAAGGGGAATATAGATTTATTGAAATTATTGATAAGCAAAGGAGTAGATTACAAAACATTGAACAATAATGGTGGTAATGCCTTTATGTTCGCATCTCAAGGTGGTCGCGGATTCAGCAATGGTCTTCCGGTCTATACGTATTTAAAAGGTCTAGGATTGGAACCTAATATTGTTGAAAAGAATGGTAGTACCCCAATGCACCGTTTAGCTTTTGGTAATAAAGATGCTGCTATTTTTAATCTGTTCTTAGAAGCTGGTGCAGATGTAAATCAAGCGGATGAAGAAGGAAATACTCCGTTCCTGAATGCTGCCGCTAGAAATGATTTGGCCGTTGTTCAATTATTGGCCAAGGATGTTAAGGATATCAATGCGGCCAATAATGATGGTGAAACAGCTTTAATGCTTGCCGCTCATGATAACAAAGCTGATGTTGTTGCATTTTTAATTGAAAAAGGTGCGGATATCAATGCTAAAGATGCTACCGGTAATACTGCAGCTTATTTTCTTACCGATTCTTACAGCAAAAGAAATGCGAAGGCTTTTGATGCTAAACTGGCTTTGTTGAAAGCAAAAGGTTTAAAATTCAATACCGTACAAGGTGAGGGTAATACCTTATATCACGTTGCAGCCAAAAAGAACGATTTGCAACTCATGAAAAAGATAGCAGATTTCAATATCGATGTAAATGCTAAAAACGATGAGGGTATGACTGCTTTGCACGTTGCGGCCATGAAAGCGGAAAACGATAAACTGCTAAAGTTTTTGATCGCCAAAGGTGCGGATGCCAATAGCAAAACAGATTTTGAAGAAACGGTTTATGACCTGGCTAGTGAAAATGAAATGTTGCAAAAGGGAAATACATCGTTAAACTTTTTAAAGCAATAAGTTAGGTGTCGCTTAGCTTATCAATGAAATAAAGAATCAATAGTATTAAAATGAAAAGATTTTTAAAATTTATACCGGCCGTAGTTTTGGTAGGATCATTATTATCCGCTTTTACCGTAGTGGACAAAACTGCCGTAAAGTGCCTTATTCAATTGACCAATTATACAGGTGAGGGTGCGTATTTAATAGTGTCTATCGTGGATGCCGATAATGAGTATGTAGAAACATTATATGTGCAGGGCAAAGATAGTGAGTGGTATAGTGAAATAACCGAATGGTGGAAATTTTACGGAAAACACCGTCCAAACATAGATGCCATTTCAGGAGAAACTATTAGCGGTGGAGAGCGTGCATTGAACGTGCTGCAAATACCTAATGATAAAATTGATCAGGGTTATAACCTTCGTTTTGAAACTTCTGTAGAAGATCAAGGATATTATGCAGATGATATTCAATTTCCTTTAACGACCGAAAATTTAAAGACAAAAGTTGAAGGCAAAGGTTTTATTAGGTATGTACGTATGCTGCCGCAATAAATGATCTTATAAAAGATGAATCATATTTTGAGCGCAGTCAAGTACAATAATGTTATTTGCTCATAAAAACATGTTGACTGCGTTCATTTATTTTTTTACTTGTTTGCTTTTTTTACAATCACATTTCCAGATTGGCGCTAAACCGCCATTCTGGAATTTTTTAAATTATATACTGTTATAAAACTAGATTCCTACTTATGACCATTTCTATTTGGCGGTATAGTCATCTTACGCTTGCCTTAATTTCATCTCTATTTTTGGTGGTAGCTTCTGTAACCGGTATTATACTTGCAGTAGAGCCTATTTCGCACCAAACCAAAGGTTATGCCGTGGCGGATTTAGATCAAGTTCCGTTGGCAACGACCATTACTGCTCTTAAAGATTCATATGATGAGGTGTTGGGTTTAGAAGTGGAATCATCTGGCTTTGTAAAAGCTTCCGTATTGACCATGGAGATGGAAACTTTGGATGTGTATATAGATCCATTTACTGGAGAACAGCTTGGTGAAGTAGAAGAGCGGCCTTATGTGTATACATTTGCTACCAATGTACATCGTTCCCTTTTTTTAAAGAGTATAGGTAGGTTCTTTGTTGGTCTAATTTCATTACTATTATTGATTATTGCTGTTACCGGATTGGTTTTATTAGCTAAGCGCCAAGGCGGATTTTTAAAATTATTTACAAAAGTCCAGAAAGATTACTTTGAGCTAAAGTACCATGTAGTATTGAGCAGATGGTTTTTTATACCCATTATAATTCTTGCTTTTACCGGGGTGTATTTATCTACGGAAAAATTTAATTTATTGCCGAAAACAACGGTTGATCAGGTTGAGGTATCGGTAAGCAATTCAGCTCAGAAATACGAAAACATTGCAGATATTCCGTTTTTTAAGGAAACTACCTTGGCAGATATACGCCAGGTAGAATTTCCTTTTTCAGATGATCCAGAAGAATACTATCTCATTGCTTTACAGGATAAGGAAGTTGAGGTACATCAGCAAACAGGTGAGATTGTTAGTAAAGGAGATTATCCGTTTGTGACCTTAGCATCAAGATTAAGTTTGGTATTGCATACCGGTGCGGGTAATGTAATATGGTCCGTTATCCTGTTATTGGCCAGTGCGTCTATTTTGTTTTTTATGTACTCAGGTTTCGTGATAACTTTAAAACGGAGAAAGAAAGCTAAAGGAGTTTCGCAAATGCCCGATAAAGATGAATGCGAGTATGTAATTTTAGTAGGTTCTGAAAGTGGTACGGCGTTCGATTTTGCACAGCGATTTTATAACGGATTAACAAAAGTAGGGAAGAAGGTCTATTTAACGGAGCTTAACAAGTATAGCGCTTATGTGAAAGCTAAAAATATCATTGTGTTTACATCCACTTATGGTGAAGGTGAGCCGCCTACCAATGCCCGCAAATTCCCTGCGATCTTTTCAACGGTAACGCAGCCAAATGCTATAGCATATTCTGTAGTGGGATTTGGGTCTTTGGATTATCCTGATTACTGTAAATATGCCATAGATGTAGATGAGCAGATCAATGCAGATAATAAATTTGAAAGACAATTGCCGCTGTTTAAAATTAATCAGGCAGATTTTGAATCTTTTGAACTTTGGTTGATTCAATTCTCCAATAAAGTTGGTTTTACCATTCCGGTAGAGAGACCGTTGATCCATAAGAAGAAATATAAAAAAGTGGACTTTGAGGTTGTGGAGCGAACGGATTTAAATGTAGACGATACTTTTTTATTGCGATTACGACCAGTATCTAAAATTGATTTTACATCTGGGGATTTATTGGCAATTTTCCCTAATAATGATGAGATGGTTCGTCAGTATTCCATTGCTAGGGTGGATAATCATATTTTATTAAGTATTAAAAAACATGAGTTGGGCAGAGGCTCTAATTTTCTATATGGCTTAGAAACGGGTCAATTTTTTAAAGCTGCTATAGACGTGAATCCGCATTTTCATTTACCTAAAAATGCTAAAAATTCAATTTTCATCTCAAATGGTACCGGAATAGCTCCGTTCTTAGGAATGATCTCTGAAAATACAGCTCAGAATACCACACTGTTCTGGGGAGGGCGTACAAGGGCTTCGCAATCGCTTTATGATGATATTTTGCAAAAAAGTCGGTCAGGCTTAAAGAATTTCAACCTGTTTGCTACATATTCTAGAGAAGGACAAAGACAATACATACAAGATGCCGTTCTAGAGCAAAAGGAATTGGTCTTGCAGACCATAAATGAAAAAGGCACCATAATGCTCTGCGGATCTTTGGCCATGCAGCATGATGTACTTGATGTAATTGAAAAAATTCTTGAGGGAAACCCACAAATTACATTTGAAGCCTTTGAGCAAAGTGATCAGTTAAAAACGGATTGTTACTGATGTTAAAATAGTAGCTACTGTTATACAGATTACTCAATATATTTTTATTTCGTAGTAAAAATTAATTCCATTGCATCTTTTGCAAACGCACTGCATTCAAAATAGCTAGTAGGGCAACACCAACATCGGCAAAAACGGCTTCCCACATGGTAGCCATACCACCAGCACCCATAGCAAGAACAATAATTTTTATCCCAAAGGCCAAGGCAATATTCTGCCATACGATTTTGCGGGTAGATTTCCCTATTTTAATTGCTGTGGCAATTTTTGTAGGCTGATCGTTCTGTATAATAACATCAGCGGTTTCAATGGCAACATCACTTCCTAATCCGCCCATGGCAATACCTACGTCACTAATGGTCAGTACAAGAGCATCATTGATTCCGTCACCCACAAATGCCACCTTGGTCCCTGCTTCATTTTTTAATTTCTCCACTTCCGCCAATTTATCTTCGGGTAGCAGTCCGCCCTTTGCCCAATCCAACCCCAGTTCTTGTGCTACTTTTTGGGTTATGGAATCTTTATCACCGGATAACATGATAATTTTTTGAATACCCGCCTTACGCATATTTGCAATAGCCAGTAAGGCATCCTCTTTTATTTCATCGGCTATAGTTACGTAACCGGCAAATTTTCCGTCTATTGCCATCATCACTATAGATTCAACAACACATTCCGTTTCTTTTGGTATGCTAATGTGGTGGTCGTTCATAAGGGCCTTGTTGCCCACAAGCACAGTTTTGGTATTGACCAATCCTTTTAAACCCTTGCCTGCAATTTCGGTTACTTCTGATGCTTTATAGGGTTGTACATTTAATTCATATTCTAAAATAGCCTTCGCAATAGGGTGCGTAGATTGAGATTCTATGGCGATCAAGTAGTTCATGAATTCGCTTTCGGTAAAGATCTGATCTTTAATAAGATCCTTTATTTTGAAAACCCCTTTGGTCAATGTGCCTGTTTTGTCCAAAGCTACCGTGTTCACTTTGGTCATGGTGTCTAGAAATGAAGCTCCCTTAAGTAAAATTCCGTTCCTGGAAGCTGCGCCCAGTCCGCCAAAATACCCTAGGGGAATAGAAATTACCAAAGCACATGGGCAAGAGATTACAAGGAATATCAAAGCTCTGTACAGCCAATCTTGAAACACATAGTTTTCTACAAAAAAGTAGGGTAGAAAGGTCAGTGCAATGGCAAGGTATGTGACTATGGGGGTGTAAACTTTTGCAAATTTTCTAATGAACAGTTCTGTCTTTGATTTTCTTTCTGTTGCATTTTGTACCATGTCTAAAATGCGGGCAATAGAGCTGTCTTTGTATGTTTTGGTAGTGGTAATTTCTATAACGCCAGATGTGTTGATGCTTCCTGCATAAATAGGAGCTCCCTTTTTTAGGGACCTTGGTTTGCTTTCACCGGTAAGTGCCGCAGTATTGAATGTTCCTTTTTCAGAAATTAACTGTCCGTCCAATGGTACTTTTTCTCCGGCTCTAACTTGTATTTTTTCTCCAATTTCCACGAGTTCCGGTGCTACTGAAATATAGTTATGATCACGGAAAACCAAGGCGTGATCCGGTCGTAGATCAAGTAAAGCTTTAATGTTGCCTTTTGCACGTTTTACAGCGGCACCTTGAAAGAGTTCACCAACGGCGTAAAAGACCATTACCGCAACACCTTCAGGATATTCGCCTATGGCAAACGCACCAATAGTTGCAATTCCCATTAAAAAGAATTCGGTAAAAAAGTTTCCGTTTTTAATGCTTTTCCAGCCTTCTTTAATGACGGGGAAACCAACGGGTATGTATGCTATAATGTACCACCCTAGGCGTATATAGTTGTTGAAAAATGGTAATATGTTGAAATAGTCAATGGCAATACCAATAAGCAACATCAAAAAACTGATGATGGCAGGCAGGTATAGGTTAAAATTTGAAATTTTGCCAGTGCTTTCTGTTGTATGTTCGTTACTGCAACAATGTCCGCATGAACTTTGAGGGGCTTTAGTTGCAGTCTCTTTTATTGGGTTCTTTCTCATAACACCACAAAGGTGGGCAAAACATCAGTGCAACAGAAGTGCATTTAGTGTTGGCTGCAAGAATCGCATATGCCCTTAATGACCAAATTGGCATCTTCGGCTACGTATCCTTGGGGCAGATTTATATGGGGAATTTTATGTTCGGTCAAACAAACGGTTTTGTCACAATTGCCACAGTGAAAATGTAGGTGAAGATCTTGATCAATTTCACAATTGCAGCCGGGTTCGCATAGCGCAAATTTTGAGATATTAGTGCCATCATCAATTTGATGTACCAGTCCTTTTTCTTCAAAAGTTTTTAAGGTGCGGTAGAGTGTAGTGCGCTCCGCTTTGTCAAAAGCATTCTCAATATCTGTCAAAGCAACAGCGGTATTTTTGCTGGCCATATACTTATAGATAAGTATGCGCATGGCGGTAGGTCTGACACTTTTATTTTGTAATGTTTTTTCTATCTCGGTCATGCAAATTATGATTTTGAAATACCCGTAACACTAATGTAATCAATGTATTGATGTATTTCAACTTCATGGGATCTTTAACTTTAAATTATGTTATTTACTTCCAAATATTGGGGGCATTTTTTGGCGTAAAGTGTTGAGAATATGAGAAGTAATGATTAAATGAGCAGTGATTGCATTTTTTGGAGCTTAGTCTTCATATGAAATGCGCTTTAGCAATATGTTGAACAAGAGAAAAGTGGTGTTGAGTTAAGTTTTAGATGCGCCTAAAAATAAAATAATACACTTTTTTGCTGGTTACATAATGATCCTAGTATCAGTTTAATAACTGTTTTTAGTTGCAGGTGATCTTTAACTTTTTGGGTGATGTGTTTAGGGTTGCTTAATTTATTCTACATCATGCGCAATGTGAAAAATGGCATCACCTTGGTTCACTATTGGAGACTCGTTTATACAAATAATATAGCCTGTTTCTTTCGCTTTTATTTTTTTCTCAAAGTAACCGAACGGTCCGGATATGCTTCCTATCTCATCTCCTTTTTGCACGGATTCGCCCACTTTTATACTTGGGTGAAACATGCCAGAATGTTTTGCCCTGATCCATTTAGAGGCATGCACCAATTTTGGTATGGATTCCTTAAGTGCATATGCTGCCAATTCTTTTTCAAAATTTCGAAGTCCTAAGTGATGCATCAACCGTAAGGCACCTACAACGCCCGTATCCGTTATTTCACTGTCTATTTGAAGCGATTTACCACCTTCATACAACAACACTTTTTTGTCTAATTGATGCAGCGTCTCACGAAAGGATTTTTCCCTTCCGGCGGACTTCACTATAAATTCAGCTCCAAATACTTTTGCCAATGCAAGGCCATCTACATCATCTCTATCTATTCTAATCTGGGGTGCATTAAAACGGCTATCACCGCCCGTATGGTAGTCTATACAATAGTCTATAACAGGTGCTATATCTTTTACCAAATGGTATGCAAACCTACTGGCTAAAGACCCTCTTAAGCTGCCGGGAAATACCCTGTTCAGATCCCTACCATCTGGAAATTGCCTTGTTTGGTTTAAAAACCCAAAGATGTTGACTACCGGTATACATATGACCATACCACAATCTGGTCGGTTAAATTTTTTGGAGACTATTTGCCTTACTATTTCAACGCCATTGATCTCATTGCCGTGAATACCACCTGTAATCAATAGGCTAGGACCATCTTTTTTTCCGCGCTGTACTATTACAGGAACCTCGATCTTTGTTCTTGTATGTAGTTTGGCAATATCTAGATTTAACTGGGCACCTTTACCTTTTGCTATTGTCTCACCTAAAACCGTGTACTTTTTATTGAACATATTTTATATGTATGTTTAACACTTTGCTGTATAACTTAATTTGTACGTTTTTGTTATAACAAAGTGTAAAATTAGATGATAAATAACTGTCAATGCCAATTATAACAAAAAAGAAGTACCCATTGCTGAAATGTAAACTTTCAACAATGGGTACTTAATGATCGCGTATAGTTCAGGTTAGTTAGTATAGGGTGATATTGTTTTTATATGTCCATCTGGTTGGTGTTCTATTTCAATCATTTTAACCGAACGTAGGTGGGTAACACCACGCGAGAGACTACTGTCGTGATAGAATAAATAATACTTGTCTTCTATAGCGCAAATTGAGTGATGGGAAGTCCAACCGACCACAGGCTCCAGAATTCTACCTCCATACGTAAAAGGACCATACGGAGTATCACCAATAGCATAACAAATGAAATGTGTGTCACCTGTAGAATATGAAAAATAGTATTTGCCATTATACTTATGCATCCATGAAGCTTCAAAAAACCGACGGTCATTATCGGCTTCTAGCAATAGGTTTCCTTCGGTATCCAATATTTGAATTTCCTTAGGCTCTTCGGCAAACTCCAATAAGTCATCTGTAAGTTTTGCAACTATGGGCAATAAAGCCGGTTCGTTTGGTGTAGGCAATTCATTATCCTCATGGTATGCATTGTTTCTGTATTTCTGTAACTGTCCGCCCCAAATGCCCCCAAAATATAGGTAATAAGAGCCGTCTTCATCTTCAAAAACGGCTGGGTCTATAGAATAACTTCCTTTAATGGCATCGGGTTGCGCCTTAAACGGACCAGTAGGACTATCAGAAACCGCAACACCTATTTGAAATATTCCATCAGCTTTTTTAGCAGGAAAATACAAGTAATATGTACCATCTTTATGTGCGGCATCTGGAGCCCACATTTGTTTTTCTGCCCAGGCTACATCATCAACATGCAACGCAATTCCGTGATCCGTAGCTTCACTGTCAATGCTATCCATAGAAAGCACATGGTAATCTTCCATGGCAAAATGGCTGCCTAAATCATCAAATGGAATATCTGATTCTATATCATGCGATGGATAAATATATATTTTACCATTAAAATAATGGGCAGATGGATCTGCAGTGTAAATGTGTTTCACCAAAGGTTGAGAAACCGCGTTTTTGTTCAATTCGTCAAAGTCAATATGATCTATACTTTCTTCTGGCATAATTAAGCTTTTCTTCTTGTAATTAAATCTTGTTCTATTTGGTTTTCCATTTTCTTATTGATTTCATACAGAAATAATAGGGCAATGGCGATAAAAAATGATATAGCAGGATAAATACTTACCAGCATTTTTGTTCCCTCAATAGCGCTGTCTGGCTGTACAACTGTTTCTGTAGCGGCAAATTTCTTTGGGATGTAATTGTAGAGTCCCAATATCCAAGTTACCAGAGAGCTGCCTATGGTTAATCCTAGTTTAAGCCCGATCATCATGGCAGAGAAAATGATGGCTGTTGCACGTCTGTTATTTTTCCATTCGGAATAGTCGGCCACATCAGCTATCATTGCCCATAAAAGCGGAATAGTAATTCCATAAAAGAAACCATGAAGTATTTGGGATAGAAACATAAGTTCTACAGAAGTAGCGGGGAAAAAATAGAATACCGCTATGAATAAGGTTGACACGAATAAGGCAGAACCAAAAACATCGCGTTTACCATATTTATCCGCTAAAGCTTTAGAAAGTGAAATGCCAACGATCATGAAAATAATTCCTCCGGCATTGAATAGTCCAAAACCAGCTGATATAGGGTTGTCTCCGAAGAAATTGACACCTATACTTTTCAATCCGTTTAAAATAGGACCAATGAAGTCTGCTAAGCTGTTGGCATCTACGTAGTTTTCAAAATAGTAAACGTATGAACCACCTTTCATAGCCAAGGTTATAAATACCAAAGTTGTCAAAAGCAGCATAATTATCCACGGACGGTTTTTAACCAAATCGCCCAAATCTTCTTTAAAACTGGATTTTTGTTCCACTGTTGGTATGACCCTTTCTTTAGTGGTAAAAAAAGTAATTAGTAACATTACCGTGCCAATGATCGCCAAATAGGTCATGACAATTTCTATACCTACGGCCTTGTTGCCATTACCGGCATATTGAATAATAGGCAGCATAAATACCTGAACAAAGAACTGGGCGAACATTACGGCAACAAATCGAAAAGAAGAAATGCTGTTACGCTCTTTCATACTGCCCGTAATAACACCGCTCAAAGCGGCATAGGGCAAATTATTGGCTGCATAAAGTAACAGGAGTAGGGTGTAGGTTACAGCTGCATAGACCACTTTACCCGTATAACTAAAATCTGGTGTGCTAAAAGCTAATAGTGCTACTACACCCAACGGAACCGAGGTAAATAGGATCCATGGTCTAAATTTGCCCCATTTGCTTCTGGTTCTATCCGCTAAGGCTCCTACGATCGGATTAAACGCAAATGCCGCAAGCATACCTACGATGAATATAATTAATGATGCATCATTGGTTTCTAGACCGTAGATATCCGTGTAAAAATATGCCAAATAGGTTACCAAGGTTTGAAAAACCAAGTTTGCCGATAAATCTCCCAAGGAGTATCCTATTTTCTCTTTAAGAGATATTTTATAATCGTTGTTCATATGGTATTATTTGATTGGCACCGCCAAAGGGTATTATACCCCAAGGCTTGCCTGGAATTTAAAAGTTTGCTTTCTTTGAATGCCTCAAGGGCTTGCCCTGAGGTGTTTTACTTTTTAATTAAAGAGTACTATCTGTTGCAACTTCAAGAACGCCGTAGTATGCAGGTTTTTTATTGTATTCCCTATCAAATAATAAAGGGTAATTAGTTCTGTTTTCTATTGGCCAATTGTTTAACCATGATACACCGTCATTAATACCCCAAAAAGTAACGCGGCTAATTTTATCGCTGTGTTTTTTAAATATGCTGAAGATATCTTTATAACGCTTCGCCAATAGTGTACTTACGGAATCCGGTAATTTTTTGGTGTAAGGGTTCATTTCTTCGCTTCCTTCAAAATTTTGGCTTACTTCGGCACCTTCCAGATCCCATGGGTTTGGTAATACGGTAATATCAAACTCTGTTATCATCACTTGAATTCCCAAATCAGCATATGCTAATATACTGGTCTCTATTTCTTCCAAAGTTGGGTCGGTCAAGCCCCAGTGTGCCTGCATACCAATGCCATCGACCCTGGCTCCGTTCTTCTGTAGCATTTTTACAAGTTCAATTGCTCCGGCTCTTTTTTCTTTACGGGTCATGTTATAATCATTGTAATAAAGCTCCGCTTTTGGGTCGGCTTCTTCTGCCCATTTAAAAGAGTTCACTAAATAATCTGGACCTAGCTTTTCTAGAAATAATGAATTACGTAATGTGCCGTCTTCGTTTAGAGCTTCGTTGACTACGTCCCATCCATGAATTTTACCTGTATACCTAGCAGCTATGGTCTGCACGTGATTTTTTAAACTGGCATTCAATTCTTCTTTAGATGTTATCTTCTTTACCCATTCTGCCAATTGACTATGCCAGACCAGATTATGGCCAATGAAGGCTATGTTATTTTTAGTGCTGAAATCTATATAACGGTCAGCAGTTTCAAATTCAAATACGCCTTGTTGGGGCTCCATATACATCCATTTCATTGAATTTTCAGGCGTAATGGTATTGAACTCTTCTTTTGCAAGTTTTGCCCCTAGGCTATCTTCCTCAAAAATAAGTTGGTCGTTTACGGCGGCACCTATTACAAATTCATTCTTAAAAGCCTCTTTCAATGAAAGGGTCTCACTTTTTTTAGCTGTTATATTTTTTTCATTACATGCTACTATTAATACCAATGAGATTGCTATAAGTAAATTGGGTTTTAGTTTTGGGTAATGTGATTTAAAGTTTTTCATGTAATCTATTTGTTGATTGTAATTAGTTGATAGGATGATAAATGTACAATCTAGCTATAGCTTACATTAGAAATTTTGATGCATTACATGAGAATCTTGTTGCATTTTCCTGATGGAAGATGAGGAAAATACGGATTTAGGATATTTGCAAGATGTATTTTGAAGTATTGTAAATAAAACAACCTTTTAAAAATAAAATTTCTGTTTTTTATTTGGCACTTTTAAGCTCTGTTGGAAGTATGCCGAATTCGTTTTTAAAACATTTGCTAAAATAGGAAGCTGAAGAAAAACCGACCTTAAAACCTACTTCACTTATAGATTCGCTACCACTTTCTATCATTTGTTTGGCTTTTTTAAGGCGTATTTTTCTAATCAGTTCATTTGCCGTCATACCGGTTATGGCTTTAATTTTACGGTAAAGTTGGCTTCTGCTCAATGACATGTCATCCGCCAAATGTTCTACGTTAAGGTTTGGTTCCGCTAAATTTTCATTTACATAGTCTAGCACCTTTTGCATAAAAGTTTTATCCAAATTAGAGGTGTTTTCTAAAAGGGTTATTTTATTCTTATCATTAATGTTGTTTTCTAAGAATTGCTGCCTGCTTTCTATAAGCCTGTTAATGTAAGACTTCAACAGTTTCATTTCAAACGGTTTGTTGAGGTAGGCATCTGCACCAGAATCTATACCTCTAATTTTGTCACTGCTCATGGCCTTGGCGGTTAGCATTATTACAGGTATGTGACTGGTCTTTAAATCTTCCTTGATATGTTTACAAAATTCAAACCCTTCCATTTCTGGCATAATAACGTCCGTAATTATTAAATCAGGTATACCTTTTAAAGCAAATTGCAGTCCTATATTCCCATTTTCGGCTTCAACTACTTTATAATGTGCTCTTAGTTTATTCTTAAGATACGTTCTTAGCTCAGTATTATCTTCTACAATTAGTATGGTTTTTTTATTTTCTGATTCAAGGTCAAAAAAATGATCTGTACCCTCTTCTAATTGCTCTTCGGAGATATCTTTATTTTCTTTTCCGGTTGGGTTCACTGATAGTTCGGATGATTCTAAATGTTCTTTTCCTAAAGGGAAAAACAGTGTAAATTTAGTTCCTTCTCCAATTTCACTATCTACTTCTACAATGCCTTTGTGTAGTTGAACAAAACTCTGAACCAATTCTAAACCTATACCGGTGCCTGTGCTGCCAAAATATTGTTGCGTTTTGTCAGACGCTTGATAAAATCTTTCAAATATATGTTCTATATCATTTTCACTAATACCTGAACCGGTGTCTTTAATACTGATTTCTAAAGCGTTATAGGTAGTTGTATCATCAATAAGCGGAAAAATAATCTTTTTACTATGAACGTAGACGCCTAGGGTAATTACACCATTTTCTGGTGTTGCCTTAAAGGAATTTGAGAGTAGATTGAAAATAACTTTTTCTAGCAAACCTGGATCGCCGTAAAATTCCATTTCTGTATGATCATCGGTTTCGGTGCTTAGTATAATATTCTTTTCAAATGCCTCTTCTTCAAAATGTTCGGTAATTTCCTTTACAAACTTGTAAGGGTTTATTTTTGAAGTGTTAAGGGTTAATTTGTGTAAGTGAAGTTTTCTAAAATCCATCAGCTCATTAATTAAGTTTTTAAGCCGATTTGCATTCCTATAAATGATTCTGTGTTTTTCTTTTAGCCCTTTGTTTAATTTGTAATTATTGGTTTCCATGATATCCATAATAGGATTCATGATCAGGGTCAACGGTGTTCTGAACTCATGCGATATATTGGTGAAAAATTGAATTTTCTTCTCGTTTAAAATTTCTTCTTGCTGTCTTTGAGAACGCTCTAATTGTATTATTCTACGTTCTTCTCTTCGTTTTTCTAAAAACCAATTGGTTATATAAACTATACCTATGAAAAGTAATATGTAGCCTAAAATCGCCCATTTTGTTTCCCACCATGGGGCTAGAACGGTTATTGGAAGTGATAGCGGGGTTGTAGTCCAAACACCATCATTGTTAGATGCCTTAACATGAAAGGTGTATTTTCCGGGAGATAGGTTAGTGTAGGTTGCGGATCTTGAATTTCCAACAAAATTCCAGTCATCTTCAAAGCCCTCTAAATAATACGCATATTGGTTGTTGTTCGCTCTAGTAAAGTTGACGGCGGCAAATTCTAGGGTAAATACGAATTGATTTGGTTGTAAGGTAAGTTCCTCTACTTCTGAAATGTTTTTTTTAATTGGAGCTTCTTCTGCCAAAGGAATTACCGATTTGTTAAATAGTTTAAGATCGGTGAAATATACAAGAGGTCTATACGTGTTGCGTATAATATTTTTGGGATTGAAATAGTCTATGCCCTCATAGTTACCAAAATAAAGGAGCCCATTTTTATCTTTTGTTACCGCGTTGTAATTAAAGTTATTGGCGAGTAGGCCATCTTCCTTATTGTAATTGAAAAACTTTTTGGTTTTGGTATCTAACATGGCCAAACCGGTTTCTCCGCTTACCCATATATTGTGGTTATCGTCCTCAATGATAGATGATATATTGTCTAACAAAAGGCCGTCATCAATATTATACCACTTAACTGAATTGTTTTTTGTGTTAATTTGGCACAGTCCTTTACCAAACGTGCCTACCCATATATGCCTTGAGCTATCTTCAAATAAAGATCTAACACTAATAATTTCTGGAGTGTCTAAATTTTTAGAAATTAATTTATTCAGAATTTCAATTTCTAGTTCATTGTTGTTAGACCAATAAGACTTTGCCAATCCGTCAGGCCCGCCAAACCATATTTGATCTTTATGGTCTACTAGTACAGTTCTAATATGGCCTTCTTTTCTTGTAAGGTTTGTAAAGTAGTCTTTAAAGTGATGCTGAAATTCTTTGGTGTTGGGGTCGTAAGAATGTAGACCGCCAAAATAGGTGCCTATGTAAATGATTCCTTTAGAATCTTCGGAAAAACTAATAATATGATTTGAGGTTAGACTATGGTCGGTAGATTCTGAAGTAAAGTTTTGAAACGTTTTTTGCCCCTTTGGTAAATAGAATATGCCAGAGCTCCATGTACCTGCCCATAAATTCTCGTTATTATCCAGAAAGAGGGTCTGTACATCTAAGTTTTTTAATTTTGAATTGGCATTATAACGGTCAGATAGATGAACAATCTCTTTGGTTTCTAGATTATATTTATCTATTCCGCCACCGTCCATACCTATCCAAAGTTGGTTGTCGCTGTCTTGTGCTATACCTGTAACAGAAGGGGATTGTAAAGAGTTTTCATTATAAGGTAGACTTTCTAAATCTAAAAATTTGTCGTAATATTTATCATAGACACTAATGCCCTTGTTATAATATCCTAGCCAAATTCTGTCCTGTTTGTCTACAAAAATGGACCAAATGGAGTTAGAGCGTATACGTTTGGGATCAGATTTATCATACGTATAGTTGTACAGCTGATTTCCGTTGCTATCTAAAAGAAAAAGCCCGTCATTTTCTGTAGCACATATAATGTTTTTGTTCTCTAAAACTTTAATTTCAAAAATTCTCTTACTGGTAAAGTTGAATGTATTGACAATGTTGTCAGCGCTGTTTTCTTTGGTTATTTTAAACAAACCCTTTTTAAACGTGCCTATATAAATGTTTTCATTGTCATCAAAAGTTATAGACTGTACACCGTAATCTTTAATAATTGTTCTGTCTTCATTACGTATTTCTACCTTGTTGAGTATGTTATTGTTTTTTTCATATTTAAATAGACCGCTCAAGGAGCCAATTAGCATAACGCCATTTTTAAATGGAACAATGGTATTGATTACTGACTTGGTGCCATTCGTGCCAATGGCGTCGTTTATTTTCTCAATTGAATTATCTGCAACGTTTAATTTGTATAGCCCCTGTGCAGGTGTGCCTATGAATAGTGCCCCTGAGGTATCTTCACTGATAGCAAAGATGGCAACATCTTTTTGGTTTTGTGCATTTTTTGAAACCGGTATACGTTCAAAAATATCCAATTCTTTGTTATATTTATTTAGTCCTTCGTTCGATCCCACCCAAATAGTATGGTTAGAATCCATAAACACGGTGTGCACTATAGAATTATTTATAGTGCTGTTGTCATGGGCATTGTGTTTGTATGCCTTAATATCTGTACCATTGTATTTGAAAAGACCTTCGCCATTGGTTGCAATCCAAATTAAACCGTCTTCATCTTGAATTATTTCAGTTATCGCGCTCTTTGGTATGCCTTCGTCTATAGTTACAAAATTATAGGGTTCTTTACTTTTCTGTCCGCTCACGTGTGCGGCCATTATTATGCAAAAAGTAATTACACATATAATTAATTTGTTACTCATGTTGTATTAGAGTTGATTTTAAGTTTTATGGTCTACACTTTAAAAGTGTTATTTTTAAAAATAGTTCAAATCTGCCATCAAACGATTATTTTCATTACTGATTACTAGTAATATTAGAAGGCTTTGATGGTTTGCCGTTACTATATTTTAAAACTCATTTGAGATTTTTCGGCTATTGCACGTGATTAATATAAATTATTAACGATAACCTTTTCGTCAATTCCATCTTACAAATTGTAAATAGTCGTTGTTTTTTGCCGCAATGAGATAAGGTGTTTTATTTTTATGGACAATGCCCATCGCTTTTACATCACCTGGTATAAACAAACCGCTTTCGTTGGCTGTTACACTTTTAAAATTGCCTTTTCCGTCTCCTTTTAAAAGCAATCCATAACCGGCATCATTTCTTGGTGTTTCTACTTCGGATACAAATAGGTTGCCAGCAATAAGAATATCTAGGAATCCGTCTTTGTCATAATCATTCACCAATATTTGATTGATGCTAGAAATTTGAGCTTCAATAGGTAATTGATGAACTATGAATTTGCCATCTTTATTTTCTAGGTATACACTTGCAAAAGACTTTACTTGATAGTGTAAGGAAGATTCTAAGGACTTTTCAGTGTAGACATCTTCTAGTGTGGCCTCTGCAAAACTCTCATAGTTCTGAAATTTTCGCTTTATTGCCGGTATTTGTTGAGAAGAACATTCTCTACCTCTTAATGGGTATTGTTTACCATCATTATAGTAGCTTAAAACAATATCTTCTTTGTTGTCCTTATCAAAATCATTTACAAAAATATCAAAGGTTTCATCCTTGGTTGCTTTGTATTTATAGTTGAGCCCATTGTTACCTACTACATAGTCCATATCACCATCTTGATCAAAATCTCCCTGTTCTATACTCCACCACCAACCGGTAGTATCAGCAGTTAACCCAAGCTCCTTTGAGACTTCTGTAAAACCGGTAGCACTATTTTTAAAAACCCTAATAGGCATCCACTCGCCAACTACAATGATATCTTGCCAACCATCATTATCGTAATCTGTTATGACCGCACTCGTGGCCATGCCCAAGTCCTTAAATTCTTTGGGCTGCAACTTTTCGTTGACCCTAAAGGCTACTTTCTCTTTGGTACTAATATTTTCTAAAATGTAACTATCCGCAGGGCTAGGGTATCTTCCCGGTACCTGTCTGCCTAGCACCAAAAGATCATCATCGCCATCTTTGTCAAAATCGGCATTGTACACTTTAGAACCGCTTATGTTCAACGACGGCATATTTTCAGAGGGGACCTTACTGAATTCCCCATAACCATTGTTTACATACAATCTATCCTTTAGCCTCTCGCTGTTTTCCGTAAACTCATAACCGCCGCTTACAACGTAGAGATCGTTGTCTCCATCACTGTCCGCATCAAAAAACAAGGCACCGGTATCTTCGCTTAATATATCATCATCTAAAAAAGAAGTGTCCGCCTTTACAAAGCCGTTTGTATCTTGTATGAAAATGCTTCCGGTTGAACTAACGGAACCTCCAATAAAATAATCTTCTAAATTATCTCCATTTACATCGCCAACAGCCAAAGCAGGACCAAATGCCGACATTTGATGGGGTAGGAGTACCTGTGTAGCAAAGTCGTCATAATAGTTTTCTAAATGCTTATGTTCCGGAAAAACCGCAGTAGTATCCGTTTCAAAAATCTGTAGCGTTTTTGTGTCTGCTATGGCATTTTCTTTTGCGTTTTCAGAGGATATAATCAGTTTTTGATTACCATCTATACCAGTTAATTTTTGAACCCTACCATCTGTCCAAACTACCTTTAGTTCATCTACTTTGCTATGCTTACCTATACCAAAGTGCAATTCTGGGGCAACAGATGATTGAAACCCTCTGGATAGTGTTAGTTCTTGTGTTTGTGTTACACCGTCTATAGTAACAGAAACCCGGTTGCCCAGACCAGAAGTGTTACCTGGTTTGCCTGTAAACTTGATTGAAATATAATTATTGATTTCAGAGCTCCTGTTCTCAAATAATGATGCCTTGTCGTCAATATTGTTCGTTATAATTTCTAGGTCACCGTCGTTGTCCAGATCTGCGTATACTACACCGTTAGAAAACCCTTTATAATCAATGCCCCAAGTTTCATTTGCCATTTCAAAATCTAGATTGCCGTTATTCTTGAAAATGAAATTTTCTATCTTTTCTGATGGTATACTCTTGCTTAATTGTAAAAGGGTGTCCTTTTCAATTTTAATATCTTCTAGTTTTTTAAAATAATCGTTGTTATTGATTTCTTTTCTTGTGCCGTTACTGACAAACAGATCTTTATTGCCGTCATTATCAAAATCGGCAAACAATGGTCCCCAGCTCCAATCCGTAGATGATGTGCCCGTTATTCTAGAAACGTTAGAAAAATGAGGAATGCCATCGGTATAGATACCTGAGTTCAATTGCATGCAGTTATGCATGTATTGGTAATGAAAACCGGCATTGACAACACCCCAAAATAAACTTGGGTTCATGCTTGCCATATTGGCTTTTTTTCTTCTGTTACTTCTGGCATCCATATCAACTTGAAATATATCCAGGTTGCCATCATTGTTGATATCGGCTATATCCGTACCCATGCCATAGAATGCGGTATGGGCGGTAGCTTGCTTAACGACCTCTTTGAACGTGCCGTTCTGATTGTTGAGGTACATAAAGTCCGGAGAATTAAAATCATTGGAAACATACAAATCCGGCCACCCGTCATTATTGATATCTCCTACTGTGGCACTTAGTGTTAAACCAAAATTTATAAGTCCTGCTTCTTCTGTAACATCGGTAAATTTGTTTCCGTCATTTCTATATAAGTGATCAGACTCTGAAGCTTTTGGGTTCTTCATTTTAAAGGAATAGTAGAATGTGGGCGATGTAAAGTTGGTAGGAGGGTAGTTGGCAACGTACATATCTATATCGCCATCTTTATCATAGTCTAGAAAAGTAGCCTGTACGCTATTGCCGGTATCGGCAATACCATATTCTGAAGCTTTTTCAGTGAATGTGCCATCGGTATTATTTATAAAAAGCTGATTTTCTTTTGGAGCGAATTTTCCGCCTACTGAGCAATAAATATCTAAAAACCCGTCACCATTTACATCTGCCATGGTAACACCTGTGTACCAGCGACTGTCTCCTGCAACCCCTGCTTTTTCAGATATGTCCTCAAATTTTAGATTTCCTTTATTAAGGTATAATTTGTTGGGAACTTGGTTACCGGTAAAAAATAGATCTAGAAGACCGTCATTATTAATATCGCCGGTGGCAACACCGCCGCCCATGTATAAATAAGAATATGTGAAGTAATTTAAAGAGTCATTTTCAGTAAGTACATTACTGAAATCAATACCGGTCTGTTCTGCATTTAAATTTGAAAATATTCTTTTACCGACCGGTTCCATTTTTTTAGAACAATTGATGAATGCCAATAAACCTATTGAATAGATTACTGATCTTAGCACAATTGATAATTTCATTTTATAGTTGTTTGAAGATAAATATAGAGTACAAATTCTTATTATTGAAAAAAGCAGCATGACTGCACACATGCTGCTTAAAGTAATTCAACTAACTAACTTAACAATAAAATTTTAATAACCAGGATTCTGGTCTGCTGCAGTTACATTTTCATTGGAGGTTATTTCTCTATCCGGTATGGGCCAAAGTTCACTCTTACCAACTTGAAAGTTGGTGCCGGCCAATTCTGTAGTTGCTAGATTCCATCTTAAAATATCATTAAAACGAACTTGTTCACCTGCCAATTCAACTTTTCTTTCATGTACGATAGCTTCAAAAACCGCTGCTTTGGAAAGACCGTATGGTAAACCGTCAAGACTTGCTCTTTCCCTAACTTCATTTATTAGGTCAATAGCATCATCTTGCGTACCTACCTCATTTTCACACTCAGCTTTCATCAACAGGACATCCGCGTAACGTAAATAATTGAAATTGATACCTGATTCTTGATCCTCATTGGCATCTTTGTAATAATTCTGGTATTTTTTCCAGCCAGCACGTCTTTGGTCGCCAGCTGTCAACATTTCTGCTGTAACAACGCCGCCACCAAAAGTGTCGCCTACAGAATAAAAGGTATCCGCATATCTAGTGTCGCCCTCTTCGTATTCATCTAAAAGATCATCTGAAGGAAAAACGTTGAACCAATCGTTAAAGCCATATTCTTGACCTCTAAAAGTAGCTTCGTTAGGTCCGGCACCTGTAACAGAAGAATTCCATTGAGCGCTCGTACCCAAAGCGTCGTCATACTCTATTTCAAAAATAGACTCCACACCATGTTCTGTCTCTTCCGTAAAATTGTCAAAGAAGTTTGGCTCTAGTGCATACCCGGAGAGTTTGTTGAATTCCGCTAGGGCCAATGCGTGCTCTCCCCTAAATAAATATACTTTTCCTAAAAGGGCAATTGCCGCTCCTTTGGTTGCTCTACCGTTTGCTTCTTCACTTTTGTCAAGCAAAGTTGCAGATGCCGATTGCAAGTCAGAGATTATCAACGCATATACTTCATCTGCGGAAGATTTGGCCACACCTTCTGTAGTAGTAGGTATTTCCGTAATCAATGGCATATCCCCAAACCTGGTAACCAGCAAGAAATTAAACAACGCTCGTAAAAACTTTGCTTCACCTATAAATTTTTGCTTGCTGGCATTACTTAATAATGATTCTTCTATGGCATTTATTGCTTCTTCGTTACCTATCACGAAATTGGCTTTGTTGATGCCTCTGTAGCAACTTTCCCAATAATCTGCAATCGGTCCATGACTAGAGTCAAAAGAGAAATCTAAATACTGTCTTTTGTCCGCCTCTAATTGTGGGTTTCCATCATTTTCATGAGACATGTTATCTTGCGAGAAGAACATATGTCTAGAGTATAGCCCTCTGGTCTGTAAATTGGAATATACCGCATTTACTGCGGATTGCACTTGGGCCTCTGTTTTAAAGAATGTCTCTGGAGACAGCCCATTAGGATTTACCAGTTCCAAATCATTTTCACTACACCCATTTATAATCACCGCAGCGGTGAAGAGCGCAAACATTGAAAAAATTATTTTTGTCGTTTTCATATTTCTTTTCTTTTTAGCAATTAAAATGATACTTGTAACCCTATTAAATAGGTCTTAGGTTGCGGATAGGCACCTCTATCGATACCATATTCGAATAAATCTCCGTTACCCACCTCTGGATCTAAACCAGAGTAATCTGTAATTGTAATCAGGTTTTGTCCACTAACATATATTCTAAATTTTGAGAACAGTTCTTGTCCAAAAGCATCACTTGGTAGTGTATATCCTATGGTTAAGTTCTTTAGTCTAGAGAAAGAACCGTCTTCAACAAAACGATCGGACAATTGTAGGTTTTGCGGAGCGCCACCTGCTCTAGGTATGGTAGTAGATGGGTTTGTAGGTGTCCATCGGTCCAATACGGCAACACCTGCATTGAACAATCTAGGCATACCTTCCAAATCGTAAATATTGGTGTTGTAAAGATCTCTGCCATAAATACCTGTCCAGAACATGTTAAAATCCCAGTTTTTGTAATCTGCACTTAGGTTTAGGCCATAGGTCAAATCTGGCAAAGGGTCGCCAATAATTGCTCTGTCTTCAGAAGTAATGTCGCCATCATTATTTAAATCTTTAAATCTAATATCACCCGGTTGTACTGTAGTTTGACCTGGGTTTGCCGTAAACACAGCGTCTACTTCCGCTTGATTTTGATAGATACCATTGGTAACTAGGCCAAAAAAGTGAAATAATGACTCTCCTTCGGTAACCCTTGTAATATTTTGGTTTTCAAAATTACCACCGTTCAATTCATCAACGCCGCCAAGTGATATGGCTTCATTAGAACTTGTAGATAGGTTTAAATTGGCAGACCATT
The DNA here is from genome assembly GCF_029350945.1 of Maribacter huludaoensis. Classification (GTDB taxonomy): domain Bacteria; phylum Bacteroidota; class Bacteroidia; order Flavobacteriales; family Flavobacteriaceae; genus Maribacter; species Maribacter huludaoensis. Next base: position 36,767 of record NZ_JARKMS010000006.1, read on the forward strand.
TAAAATCACCTTCAAAATCATTGTACCCTAAGCTCAATTCAAAACCGGTAGTTTCTACAGCCCCAACATTTCTAACCTGGCTACCTTCGTTAATACCTAATGAAGTGGAAGTAGGTACTCTGATCAAAAGATCATCACTTTGGTTTTCATAGTATTCAAGTGCGGCCGTAAATTTATCGTTGCTGAAGCCTAAATCTATACCTACGTTCAATTGTCTTGTTTCTTCCCATTTTAGATCTGGGTTGGCCAAGCCAAATGCGGTGGTACCAACCGCGTTGGATCCAGCTATAGGGTACAGAAAATCGTTTACCAAAGTTGCACTGTATAAATAATTGGCGATTCTGTCATTTCCTGAATATCCCAAACTACCTCTTAGTTTTAAGGTGCTTACATTAGAGTCTGCCATAAAATTTTCTTTTGCAATGTTCCAGCCCAATGCAAAAGATGAGAACCAGCCCCAACGGTTATTGGAACCAAATTTAGAAGAGGCATCTCTTCTTAAAGACACTGCGGCAATGTACTTATCATCATAATTGTAATTTAACCTTCCTAAGAAACCTAGTCTGTTATATTCGAAAGATGTACTCTGTAAACTTGAATCTTCGTTAGATAATTCATCTATATTGTCAGATACCGTGTTTCTGCTATTTGCATTTAAGTTGGTACCCTGGCTTTCAAATTTCTCTGCCAACAGCAATGCTTCAAAATTGTGAACATCCGCTATTGTCTTGTTGTACGTTAAACTGTTGGTAAATATTATTGTTTGACCTGCAGAAGTGTTTTTTGTAATAGATGCGAAAGCTTGTTGATGTGTGCCCCCTAAACTATCGTCATTATAAGATGGTACAAATCTATCACTGGTACCTTTGAAGTAATCTAAACCTACTTGCGATTTAAATTTTAAACCATCGATAATATCATACTCGGCAAAAATATTACCAACCAACGCGAAGGTATTGTTAATGGCATTACCGTGCTTTAAAATTCTAACAGGGTTTTCGGCATCCTGTCCATCACCGGCGCTGTTAGGACCTTGAAAACCACCTAGGTTGTTAGGGTTGTAAACAGATAAATATGGTGCTGCTTTTATAGCATGCTCTAAAAGCGAACGTTGACCAATTTCTGTTCTATCAGGATTTTGTTTGTTGAAATTTACGGAAAGGTTCTGTCCTAACTTTAGCTTACCAAAGGTAAAATCGCTGTTTGCTCTAAAAGAATATCGTTGAAATCCGGTTTCAATAATAATACCTTCCCTTTCAAAATATCCGCCAGAAATTCTGAAATTGCTGGTTTCGCTACCTCCAGATGCAGCCATGTCATAGCTTCTAATAAGGCCTGTAGTATAAATTTCATCTTGCCAGTTTGTATTTACCCCAGATGTAGAAGATGGTGTATTAGGAACAATGCCAAAAGCATCGTTTGCATATTGTAGGTATTGTTCGGTATTTAAAACATCATATCGCTGTGTATTTTGCTGAAAACCTGTGTGTGCGTTGAACGATAATTGTGTTTTGCCACTTTTTCCTTTTTTGGTAGTTACGATGATTACACCATTGGAACCTTGTGCACCATATACCGCCGTAGTAGATGCATCTTTTAATACGTTAATAGTTTCTATGTCATTCTGGTTTATACCGGATAGGTTGCCAACAATTACCCCGTCTACAACAAATAATGGAGCATTGTTTCCAAAAGTACCTAATCCTCTAATGGTAATAGATGGTTCTGTACCTGGTGCACCTGTGTTGACTACAGAGATACCTGCTGCACGGCCTTGTAATGCCTCAGTGGCATTAGCTACGGGAACTGCATTTAAATCTTCGGATTTTACACTAGAAATGGCGCCGGTTACCGCGGCTCTGCTTTGTGCCCCATAACCAACAACGACAACTTCGTCTAGCGCCTGTGCATCTATTGCCATAGATACATTTATAGTTGATTGCCCGTTTATGGCCAATTGTTGGGTTTGATAACCAATGTAGCTAATAGAAATGCTGGAGTTTGCAGGTACATTGGTAAGCGTAAAATTACCATCAAAATCTGTTTGCGTACCATTTGTTGTGCCTGATATTACCACAGAGGCACCAGGAAGGGGTGCACCGGTTTCATCAGAAACAACACCTGTTACGGTAGTTGTTTGTGAATAGGCAAATTGCCCCAACATTGCAATAATTGCAATGAATGTCATTTTGAGTTTAGTCATAATTAATTAAGTTTTAAGTTGTTATTTATAGCGAATCAGTTTTGTGAAACGCTACTCAACAAATATAAAATGGGGCTTGTACGTGCTATAAAACAAATGAAGCGAACACTGGTAATTATGATGCATATATGTCTGGAGTGCTAGTAATACGGTAATTTTAGCAGGCATAAATTGTTATTACCGTATTTTATCTATATCAAATTTTTGTTTTTCTCAATATTGTTTACCGTTACTGATGATTTCATAATGAAGGCAAGAAAAAAAATCATTGGTTTTAGTTAAATTTCAAATATTATGCAATAGATAAAATAAATATATCTTTGAATCTATTATATGGTACTTATGAAGATTAATAGCTTATTTTTTGTTTTTATCGGTATTCTGGTTTTAAGTTCTTGTAAAAACCAGAACAAGAACCAAGCTGAAGGTGTTGTGCAAGAAAGTCATGAATATACCAATGACCTAATTAATGAGACCAGTCCGTACCTTTTGCAACATGCACATAATCCCGTTGATTGGAAACCATGGTCAGATGACGCTTTTAAAAAGGCCGCTGAAGAAGATAAGCTGGTAGTTTTAAGTGTTGGGTATTCTACTTGTCACTGGTGCCATGTTATGGAAGAGGAATCTTTTGAAGATGCGGAAGTTGCCAAGTTGATGAACGAAAAATTTGTTAGCATTAAAGTGGATAGGGAAGAACGTCCAGATTTGGATATGGTGTACCAGACCGCACTTCAATTGGTAAACGGTAGCGGTGGATGGCCAATGAACGCTATTATTATGCCTAATGGAAGTCCTGTTTTTCTAGGTACCTACCATGAGAAGGAAAATTGGAAAAGTATTCTTACAAAGTTTAGCACAGAGTATGAAAAGAATCCTGAAAAAATGAAGGAATATGCCACTATGTTGGCAGATGGTGTGCAAGAGGTGTATGAACAACCAACAAAACAGATGGTAAATACCATTACTCCCAATAAAATTGAAAACGGTATAACAAAGTGGTCTACCATGTGGGATAAAGACTGGGGAGGCAATATTGGCGAGGAAAAATTTATACTGCCGGCAAATTTGACGATGTTGTTGGATTATGCGGTATTACAACAAAATGCTAATGCAAAAAACCATGTATTAAATACATTGGATAAAGTAATTCAGGGTGGAATTTATGATCATGTTGATGGAGGATTCTTTAGATATAGTACGGATAATACCTGGCATGTACCGCATTTTGAAAAGATGTTATATGATAATGCGCAACTCTTAAGTTTATTATCAAAGGCATACAAATTAACCGGTAATGAAGTATATAAAATAAAGGTGTCCGAAACTTTTAAGTTTTTAAAAACAGAAATGAGAAATAAAGGTGGTGGTTACTTTAGTGCTATGGATGCCGATACAGAAGGTGAAGAGGGTGTGTACTATGTTTGGAAGAAAACAGAGTTGGAATCTTTGCTTGCAGATGATTTTACCATGTTTTCCAAGTATTTTAATATCTACGATGAGAAGGTATGGGAAGATAGGAATTTTGTATTGCACAATACCTTTTCAAAAAGCGGATTTTTAAAGGAATCTGGACTGAATGAAGTTGAGTTCGATAATAAATTGAGCAACTGGAAATCAATATTATATAAAGCTCGACAAGAAAGGGAGAAACCATCAAAAGATTATAAGGTTTTAACGTCTTGGAACGCGCTTTTAATAGACGGTCTATTAGAGTCTTACAAAGCTTTCGGCAATGATGAATATTTAGAAGAAGCAGTTTCTGTCTTTAATTATTTACGGCAACATAATTTTGCCAATGGTGAGTTAGTACATTCCTTTACAAAGGATAGCAAGCAAAAAGAGGTCTTTTTAGAAGATTATGCTTTTTTGGCCAAAAGTGCATTCACTCTTTTTGAGGTTACGCTAAGTACGGATTATTTAAATGTTTCCAAAGAATTGATGCATACGGCATCCGAAAAATTCAAGAGTACTTCTGATTTATACTATTATAATGTTTCTAATGAATTAGTACCTAAAATTATTAATACATCAGATGGTGTGGTGCCTTCCGCAAACGCCATAATGGCCCAAAATTATTTTCATTTAGGACATTTGGAGTATAATAAGGAGTTTTTAAAGAAAGCTGAGCTAATGGGGGGCTTAATTACTTCTGATTTTGAAGAACATGCCGTAAGTTATGGTGCTTGGGGTAATGTATTGTTAGGGCAGGCATATCCATTTTATGAAATGGTTGTTGTTGGTAAAAATGCCAAAGCCCTAATGAATGAAATACATAAGACTTTTATTGTAAATTCTATTGTAGTAGGTTCTACCGTTGAAAGTGATATTTCTCTTTTTAAAGATCGCTTTAGTATAGATGATACCTTTATATATGTCTGCCAAAACAACACCTGTAAATTACCTGTAAAAACTGTAAGTGATGGTTTTGGTCAGATGAAGGCTTTTGGTTACCAGGGTTTTAAATAGAATTATTGCCAGTTGATCTTTAATGGTAACATCTGCTGTAACATATAAGGCTTAGAAGGTCTTTCATTGACCATATTTACATTTAAGGAATTGAAATGGGTTTGGTGGTTCTTTGTCTATAATAGATGGTCTTGTTGTTGGTTTTACCAATTATTTAAATAAGATTTGTAGTATAATATAAAATAGTTAGCATGCCAGGTTTTGAGTTGTTTGGAGAGAGTGAAAAAAGTCAAGTTCAAGATGTTTTGGATACCGGTGTTTTAATGCGATATGGTTTTGACGGTATGCGTAATAATCATTGGAAGGCACTAGAGCTTGAAGAAGCTTTGACCAAGCGAATGGATACAAAATTTGCACAATTGGTCAGTAGCGGTACTGCGGCACTGACCGTTGCATTGGCTAGTGCCGGCATAGGGGCAGGGGACGAGGTTATAATGCCTACCTTTACCTTTGTAGCTAGTTTTGAATCTATTTTGGCCATCGGCGCGGTTCCTATTTTGGTAGATGTAGATGATACCTTGACTTTAGATCCGGTGGCTGTAGAAAACGCCATTACCCAAAAGACCAAAGTGGTGATGCCGGTACATATGTGCGGCTCCATGGCAGATTTAAGTGCCTTAAAAGCTATTTGTGATAAGCATAACCTGTTATTGTTGGAAGATGCCTGCCAGGCAATTGGTGGCAGTTTTGAAGGCAAGCCGTTAGGTAGTTATGGTGATATAGGTTGTTTTTCTTTTGATTATGTAAAAACGATTACGTGTGGCGAAGGAGGTGCTATTATTACCAATAGCGAAAAATTTAAAACGAATGCCGATCATTACTCTGATCATGGTCATGATCATGTTGGTAATAATAGGGGAGCGGAAACACATCCTTTTTTAGGTTATAATTTTAGAATTTCAGAATTGCATGCGGCGGTAGGGTGTGCACAAATAGAGCGTTTAGATAATTTTTTATCTATTCAAGAAAAAAATTATAGCGTAATAAAGAATGCATTATCAACACTTTCAAATATTACCTTTAGAAGGGTGCCTACTGGCGGGGTAGAAAATTACTCTTTCATTTCTTTCTTTTTACCAACTGCAGAACTAGCTAAAAGTGCACATACGGCCCTGGGTGAGGCGGGTGTAGATGCTTGCTTTTATTGGTTTGATAATAACTGGCATTATTACAAAAAATGGGAACACCTAACCTCAAAGAGATCTTTAGGTAAATTGCCGCAAGAAGTTGTTAATCAATTGCCTGACTACTCAAAATCTGATTTTTCAAAATCTGACGCATGGATCGGGAGAACCATTTCCTGTCTAATAAAATTAAGCTGGACGGAAGAACAAGTTGCCGATCGTGCTACAAAAATGAAAGAAGTACTTTCTAAATTTAAGGACGTGTAATAATCTCTTAGTACGAAACGTACTCTACGATCTCTAGACCGTAACCTACAATGCCTACACGTTTTGCTTGTGTGCTATTGGTCATTAATTTCATTTTGTGAATTCCTAGATCATGTAAGATTTGGGCTCCTATTCCAAAGTCACGATTGTCCATTTCAATCTTTGGTGCTTTGTGAACGCCTTGTTTTTGCAGTTCTTTAAGTTCTTTTAATCTAGAAAGTAAATTAAGGGACTCTGAATCTTGATTTATGAAAACAATGGCTCCTTTACCTTCATCATTAATTTTATTGAACATATCCTCTAACTTTTCGTCTGGGTTATGCGTTAACGTACCCAAAATGTCATTGTTTATAAGGGTAGAATTAATTCTTGTCAATATTTTTTCATCTGCGGACCATGATCCTTTGGTCAAGGCAATATGAATATGATTGTTCGTGGTTTGCTTATAGGCCCTTAGTCTAAATTCCCCAAAACGGGTGGTTATGTCAAAATCAATTTCCTTGTCGATCAAGCTATCATGCTCCATTCTGTAAGCAACAAGAGATTCTATGGAAACAATTTTTAAATCGAACTTTTTAGCTACTTCCACCAGTTGTGGTAGTCGGGCCATGGTTCCATCTTCATTCATTATTTCTACAATAATTCCGGCAGGTTGTAATCCTGCCAAACGTGCAAAATCTATTGCTGCCTCTGTGTGGCCTGTTCTTCTTAAAACGCCACCTTCTTTTGCTACCAAGGGGAATATATGTCCCGGCCTTGCAAGATCGTGGGGTTTTGTGTCATTATTGGTAAGGGCAATGACAGTTTTAGATCTATCACTGGCAGAGATACCTGTGGTTACACCATTTCCTCTTAAATCTACTGAAACCGTAAATGCCGTTTCAAGGGGGTCGGTATTGGTGCTGACCATCATATGTAATCCAAGATCTTTACAGCGGCCCTCTGTTAAAGGTGCACAAATAAGACCTCTTCCGTGCGTTGCCATAAAATTGACCGTTTCTGGCGTAGCAAGTTCTGCCGCGGCCAAGAAATCTCCTTCATTTTCACGATTTTCATCATCAACAACGATAATTACCTTACCGGCGCGTATATCTTCAATCGCTTCCTCTATCGTATTCAATTGTATAGTATTAAGATCTGTCATTTCTATGAATCAGCTTTATCTTTTTTCTTAAATATTTTTTTAAAGAAATCGGCTATAAAACCAAAATCCATCATTCCTTTATCCTCGGTTGCCCGTTTGGTTAATAAGATACCTAACGGCAACATGATCAGCGTAGAAAGCCACGCTCCTAATATTGGGTGAATATTACCCTCTTTTGCATAGTTTCCTGCAAAAACACCTATAAAGTAATAGATCAAGAACAGTACTATGGCAATAACCATTGGTAATCCTAAACCACCTTTTCTAATAATGGCGCCTAAAGGGGCTCCAACAAAGAATAGAATAATACACGAAAACGCCAATGCGTACTTATTGTGAAGTGAAAGAATATGCATATTGTAGATTTTATATCTTTTTTGCATTTCTTCCTTTTTGCCGCTTACTGTACCTAGAATACTGGAAGTAGCGTTCTTGGCGCTGCTTAAAATTTGTATTTGTTGCCAATCTGGAAACAATACCAAAAAATTATCCTTTATTGAATCTTGAAGGGCTATATTATTTTTTGCCAAAAGTGCCTTTGATGCTATGATGGAATCTTTCTTAGAAAGCCTTTTGGAAGTGGTAGAATCTTTATTTTTTGCAATTAACGGGGTAAACATACCGGTTCTGCCTTCAATATTTTTGGAGAATGCACGGACTATTCGGTAGTTATCGCCACGCAAAGAATCAATATCTTTAGTTAACCGAGATATGTTCTTCATTTTGTCCGTACTAATGTCTCTTTCTTCCTCAAGTTCGTCATTATTGATTTCAGGAATTTCAATATTCATGGTGTACGTATCAAAATCTGCCTGAGCAAATGGAAACTTCATTTTATTGTCATTGCTCTTGGTCTCAACATCTTGGTACATATGTCCATCTTTAAGTACCAATTGAATGATGTCAGATTCTTCACTACTAATAAGTTCGCCTGTGTTGGATTTAATAACACGGGTATTAATGTTATTGGCAGATTTCGTATGGATTATTACATTTTTGAGAAAGCGATCATTTTCACCGTACTTTTCATCTACTTTAATGTTCATTCCTTCAAAATCACTAAAAACACCTTCAGATACTACGGCTGCAGGTTTAACCTTGGCAATATTTCTACGCAGGTTGTAAATTTTACGTTGAGAAAGGGGGATGACATTATTGGCAAAAAAGAAGGTAACACCACCAAGAATAGTAACAAATATGATCAAACTTAGCATAGACCTTTGCAGGGAAATGCCCGAAGCTTTCATTGCCGCGAATTCATAATTTTCTGCAATAGAGCCAAACGTTAATATGGACGACAAAAGAACCGTTAGGGGCAGAACTTTCTCGGTAAGATCTGGCATTAAATAAAATAGGAACTTTCCAATAATTACGATATCTAGACCTTTACCGGCCAAATCATCAATAAAAAGCCAAATCGTTTGAAATATGAAGATAAACATCAATATTACAAACGAACTGACAAAATTAAAGACGAACCTTGATAGAATATATCGGTCTAGTATTCTCAATAGTCCTAATTTCTTATGATGAAATAACCCTCATCCTTATATTTAGCTTCGTCAAAAGTAAATAAGGTTTTGGACAAAGTTTGATCTGTTTTAAAAGAATTAACAGTGATCGTGGTTTTTGTGCCGTTCTTCCCTGTTTCAATTAAATTGTAAATGTGCTTGGTGCCCATGTCTATACCCAATAATCTAGATTTTATTTCGGTATCTGAATCAATAGGGGTCAATTTTATATACTGTATTTTTCTACCTTGAACATTTTGTAATATATCCCACGCATAATTATGTCCTTCCTGATAAAATGTCAACATTTTTGAAGGGGTCATCGCATTTTCGTCTTCAGACTTGTCCTCAATTGTTACCTCTTCGTTCTCTGGAACGATAGTGTACACCTTATTACCGTCAAATATTTGTTTTGATCCCAGGTAATTGAACATGTATTTATTTCCCGCAAGGGTAACATCTCCTCTTGTCTCCTGGTTTATGCCCGCATCTGCGTTCTTTAGATCAAATTTAAAATCTACGAAGATGTTGTCATAACTTTGAACTTTGTTATAAACTTCGTCAAGCAGGGCTTTTGCTTTATCGGAACTTTGTGCATTTGCAATAGTTGCCGTAAGCATAATCGTCAATACAAAAATAATTTTCTTCATCTTTTTTTACTATTATTCGTTATCCAATATTTGTTGAAGGGCTACCATATCGGCCACGTACACTTGTCTGGCTTTACTACCTTCAAACGGACCTACAATTCCTGCAGCTTCCAGTTGGTCTATAATTCTACCCGCTCTGTTATAGCCTAATTTCAATTTTCGTTGAATCAATGAGGCAGAACCTTGTTGTGCTATTACAATTACTTCAGCAGCTTCGCGGAATTTGGAATCCCTTTCAGACACGTTATTATCAAGACTCGTGCCAGAATCTTCACCAACATATTCCGGCAGTTCATGCGCTTCAGGATAAGCTCTTTGGCTACCAATAAATTCTGTTATTTTGGCAACCTCAGGTGTGTCAACAAAGGCGCATTGAATACGGGTAACATCATTACCTTGTGTAAATAACATATCTCCTCTACCGATCAACTGATCGGCACCTGCAGTATCTAAAATGGTTCTAGAATCTATTTTAGAGGTAACCCTAAATGCTAATCTTGCAGGGAAATTGGCTTTAATGATACCAGTAATAACGTTGACAGACGGCCTTTGTGTTGCAATAATCAAATGTATACCAATAGCCCTTGCCAATTGAGCTAATCTGGCTACCGGTGTTTCTACCTCTTTACCGGCGGTCATAATTAAATCTGCAAACTCATCGATAACCAATACGATATAAGGCAAGAACTTATGTCCATCATTAGGGTTAAGTTTTCTAGCCTTAAACTTGGTGTTATACTCTTTTAAGTTACGAACCATTGCCAATTTCAGTAACTCATACCTATTGTCCATTTCAATACAAAGCGAGTTCAGGGTATGAATTACTTTGGTATTGTCAGTAATAATAGCTTCTTCCGAATCTGGAAGCTTTGCCAAGAAATGGCGTTCAATCTTATTATAAAGTGTAAGCTCAACTTTCTTGGGATCCACCAAAATGAATTTTACTTCTGCCGGATGCCTTTTATAAAGCAACGAGGTCAAGACCGCATTTAAACCTACGGATTTACCTTGTCCTGTAGCACCTGCCATTAATAAGTGCGGCATTTTAGCTAAATCTACTACAAAGGTTTCGTTACTAATAGTTTTACCAAAAGCTATGGGTAATTCCATTTCAGCTTTTTGAAACTTGCTTGAAGCAATAACGGAACGCATGGAAACTATTGATGAGTTCTTGTTAGGTACTTCTATACCAATAGTGCCTTTACCAGGAATAGGGGCTATGATACGTATGCCTAGAGCTGCCAATGAAAGTGCAATATCATCTTCTAGGTTTTTAATTTTTGAAATTCGTACACCTGCTTCCGGTACAATCTCGTATAAGGTTACTGTAGGACCAATGGTTGCTTTGATCTGGGCAATTCCAATTTTGTAGTTCTTAAGTGTGTCTACAATTCTGTTTTTGTTTTCCTCTAATTCTTCTTGGTTGATTGTTATACCACCGGTTGCTCCATGTTGATCCAAAAGGTCTATGTGCGGAAATTTATAATTTCCTAACTCTAAGGTAGGGTCAAATTCACCAAAATCATCCACCAGTTTGTTGGCTAAAACATCTACTTCTTCTGGTTCTTCTATAACAGATTCTACTTCCATGGCCAAGGTTTCTTCTGGCTCAGGTTCTGGTACGGTTACCTCAAAATCATTTGTTTCTTCCTCTTTTTCTAGATGTGGAATCTCTGCTTTGTGGGTGTAGGTGTTTAGAATTACAGGGGCTTCATCTTCAAGGGAAGTTGTAAGAATCTCCTCTTGTTCTTTATCTGCTCTTTTTTTACTTGCTTTACGTTCTTGGTTGGCCTTAAATTCTGTAGAAATGGCGTCTTTTCTTGATTTAAAAAAAGATAAAATACCTTCTGGGGTTACATTGAACAATCTTACAAGAATGAATATGAGCCCAAATATTAATAATAAAAGTACGCCGATCTTGCCGGCATAGTCTTGAAGGAAATCATTCATTTCAAACCCTATCAATCCTCCTAACAAAGGGCTGGTGGTGGCAAAAAAACCTAGGGCAATGGATATCCAAATAACAAATAGTAATCCCCAAATCCATTTTTTCAATAACTCCTTTAAAGAAAGGCCTAGGAAAAGATATATACCGGTTATGCAAACTAGGAAAGGAAAAATCAATGATGCTACACCAAAGCCTTTATACATGAAAAAGTGGCTAATGCTTGCACCAAATTTGTTCAATAAGTTTTTGGCCAATTCATTACGGTCCTTAAATTCTGTCAAAAGACTTTGGTCATCTTGCCAGTTAAAATAGAATGATATAAACGAAAAGAACAACGCAATACTAAAAAGCATAAGTAAACTACCCAAAATGATCTTATTCTGTTTGGATAATTTAAACGGTGCTCGTTTTTTAGTAGGTTTTGGCTTTGATTTAGTTGCCTTTTTTGCCATTAAAACTTTATTCTGATGCTAAATTACAAATTTACGATGAGCTACGAAGAACTGTATAGACTATCCTATAAAACCTTTGGCAGGTAAATAATAAGACCAATGATTGTAGATGCTATAGAAACCAACATTACGGCTCCGGCGGATATATCCTTTATAAAACCGATTTTAACATCAAATTCTGGCTGAATATAATCTGCAATTTTTTCTACTGCCGTATTCATGCCTTCAATACCTAAAACAAGTGCTATCGCAAATATTTGAAGAATCCATTCGGTACTTGAAATGTCATAATAGAAACCGGCAGCGGTCATTACAATAGCAATGAAAACTTGAATTTTTATACTTGCTTCGGTTCGTATTAAAAGGAAGGCGCCTTTAAGGGCAAAGCCTACACTTTTAATACGATTTACCAAAAAGGATTCTTTAGGCATAAGTGTCCTTTTATTTTTAGTTCATTAAGGCCTCTAGAGCCGCTTTATAATTTGGCTCTTCTGTAGTTTCGGAAACTTGTTCTGTATACAAAACGTTGCCTTTTTCATCAACTACTACAACCGCTCTTGAAAGTAACGGTGCCAACGGTCCGTCTGAAAAAGCTACGTTATAACCTTTTCCAAAATTACCATCTCTAAAATCTGAAAGCATTTCCACGTTCTCTATTCCTTCGGCACCACAAAACCTTGCTTGTGCAAACGGTAGGTCTTTTGAAATACAAAGTACAATAGTGTTGTCCAATTCTGCGGCCTCTTGGTTGAATTGACGTACAGATTGTGCACAAGTTCCTGTGTCAACACTTGGAAAAATATTTAAAACTACTCTAGAACCTTCGTAGTCCGAAAGTTTTACGGTAGATAAGTCATTCTTAGTTAATTGAAATTCCGGAGCTTTTTCACCATTTGCCGGTAATGTTCCTAATGTGTGTATTTCGTTTCCTTTTAATGTAACCGAAGCCATAACTTTTATCTTTTAAAATTGAGATTGTGAAATTATAAAATATAAAGTTGAAACGGGAGGGAATATGACAAAAAAAAGTCCTTTCATATTTGAGAGGACTTTTTAAATTCTTGTTTTATTATTTGTCAATAGAGCCTAAAACGCGCTGCATAAACTGATTCATGGCATCTTTTTTTGGTGTGCCCTGTTCTATGCTATTGGCTACTTCTATGGCTCCGTACATGTTAGAAATAAGTTCGCCTATTACATCAAGCTCCTCATCTTTCAACGAAGGCAGCTCAGTGAGTGCTTCTAAAGTCTCGATAGTTTCTAGAACAAAATCGCTATCTTTTTCCTCAATGAACTCTGTCAGTAATTTAATTATGGGTAATCTCACTGATCAAATCTTTTAATAGGTCGTACTTGTTTGTTTGAACCTGATTTTTAATTTTCCCTTTTTCAAAAGAAGCGAAGGTAGGTAGGTTGCTTACATCTGCTAGTTTTCTAGATTCAGGGAATTTTTCTGCATCTGCCAATACAAATGTAATATTCTCATTTTGTGAAGCTTCTTTTTTAAATTTTGGCTTCATAATTCTACAGTTACCACACCATGTTGCAGAATATTGAACTACAACGTTTGGATTGTTATCTATGATTTCCTGTAAATTATCTTGTTCTAATTCTAATAACATAATTAAGGTTGTTTAATGTTAATAAAAATGAACATGAAGTTTTGATACTCCATGTTCATTTAAAATAATATTTTTAGTTAGCGTGCGCAGAAAGGTAACTAGCTACACCATCTCTATTTGCGGACATGGCTTCTTTGCCTTCTTCCCAGTTAGCCGGGCAAACTTCACCTTTTTCCTGTACATGGGTCAGTGCGTCTATTAAGCGTAAGTATTCGCCAACATTTCTACCTAAAGGCATATTGTTTATGCTCTCATGTTGTACAACACCTTCTTCATCAATAATATATGTTGCTCTGTAAGTAACATTATCACCTTCCACTTGTACAGTTTCCGTTTCTTCGTCATAAACTTCGTTTTGGATATCAAGAATACCTAAAACGCTTGATAGGTTGCGGTTGCTATCTGCTAAAATTGGGTAAGTAATACCTTCAATACCACCGTTGTCCTTATCTGTGCTCAACCATGCAAAATGTACTTCAGGAGTGTCACAAGATGCACCAATTACCAATGTGTTTCTTTTTTCGAACTCACCAATGGCAGCTTGGAATGCATGAAGTTCTGTAGGACAAACAAAAGTAAAGTCTTTTGGATACCAGAAAAGAACTACTTTCTTATTATTTTTTTGAGCTTCTTCTAAAACATTAAGTTTAAAAGTGTCGCCCATGTCGTTCATTGCGTTAACACTAATATTTGGGAATTTCTTTCCTACAAATGCCATAATATGTTTTCGTTTTATAATTAATTTATAAAGCAAAATTAACACTTGAAAGAAGGTTTACAGACTTTCTAAATTAGAATTTTCAATGCTAGAATAACTATTTTGAATAGCTAAAGAAATAATAGAGTTTTAATGAGAATCAAATAATTTTTAGACCATTAAATTATCAGATCAATAGTTAAAAGTGCTATTGGGTATAAATAGTAGTACCTAAGATTTTTTTATTTAGGCTACCAATTTTTTGATCTTAATATTTAAACCGGCGAATATAAAGGTCATAATAGGGCTTAGCCAATTGAAAATAGCATATACAAAATACTCGGCTACACCCACGCCCAATACTCCGCTATGATAGGCTCCGCAAGTATTGTAAGGTATTAATACAGATGTTACGGTACCTGTATCTTCTAAGGTTCTACTTAAATTTTCTGGCGCTAAACCTCTATCTTTAAAAGCTTTTGAAAACATTTTGCCTGGAACAACGATCGCCAAGTATTGGTCAGATGCCGTACCGTTTAAAACAATACAACTTATACCGGTGCTAAAGAATAGCCCGAAAGTAGATTTTGCCATTTTAAGCAGAGACTTTGTAATTCTTGATAAGGCACCTATGCCATCCATAATTCCGCCAAAAAACATAGCGCAGATAATTAACCAAATGGTGCCTAACATACCTGTCATTCCTTTTGAGGAGAATAAATCGCTCAACGCCTTATTTTCGGTGGGTACATCTGTGCTTACGGTAATGGCCTTTAATATGCCCTGATATCCTGATTGAAACGTAAGTTCTGTTGCTCCCGTAATGCCCGCAACTATATTTGGTTGAAAAATTACGGCAAAAAGCGCGGCTAATAGGGTACCGATCAATAATGCGGCCAACGGAGGCGTTTTTTTAACGATGAGACCAATAACGGCAATAGGTACAAGAAACAACCAACCATTAATATCAAAAGAAGCGTCTATAGAAGCCAGAATAGCGTCAACATCCGCCTCTCCATTAGTTTCTATGCTAAACCCGATTATTAAAAATACGATGAGCGTTACCGATATGGTGGGTACGGTAGTCCATAACATATATTTAATATGTGAAAACAATTCTCCGCCTGCCATTGCTGGGGCCAAATTTGTGGTGTCGCTCAAAGGAGAAAGCTTGTCTCCAAAATATGCTCCTGACAAAACTGCACCAGCGGTCATACCTAAAGATATCCCTAATGCTTCGCCAATACCTATTAAGGCAATACCTACGGTAGCAGAAGTTGTCCAGCTGCTGCCCGTTGCTACGGAAATAATGGCGCATATGATTACACACGCCGCTAAAAAAATGGTAGGATTAAGTATCTGAAGGCCATAATAGATCATTGCCGGTATAATACCGCTTACCAGCCATGTTCCTGCCAATGCGCCAACCATTAATAAAATCAATAAGGCACCCGTGGTAGATTTAATGTTTTCCTCCACTTCTGCAATCATTTGCTTGTAGGAAACCTTGTTTACAAACCCAACTATTGCTGCAACTGCGCCGCCCAATAATAGTATGAACTGATTTGAACCACTTAATGCGTCATCGCCAAATACATATACATTATATGCCAACATGGCCACAAGGGCTATAACGGGTATTAGAGCGGCAAAAATGCTTAATTCCTTATTATCGACGATATGCTCGTTTTCCCTGTGATCATTGGTATTTTGGTAAGACATTAAATGTGAGTTTGGTTTCTAGGTAATATTACGATTTCTGTTACGGATGTGCAAACCCATTTTGCATTTGTAAGGTTAGGCTTTTATGCTTTTGACATCCAGTATATTAAGGTCTTCCAGGCATTTTTTCATTAAGATGTAAGTTCTTTGTATGTCATCGTCCAATCCTATAGAAAATCTAATTAATCCGTTGCCTAATCCCATTTCTTGTTGTTCTTCTATTGGAATTTCTGATGATGTAGAGCTCCCGGGTGCGCTGAATAATGTTTTGTAAAATCCTAGGCTTACTGCCAAATAACCTAACTTTCTTTCTTGCATTAATTCCATAAGTGCATTGGCATTTTCTAAACTGCCTACATCTAAGGTGATCAATCCACCAAAGCCGTATTCAGGATTCATTTGATCTTTCATAACTAAATGTCCGGGATGGGACGGTAGTCCCGGATAAACAACCCGTAATCCGTCTTTTTCAAAATTCTCTGCCAAGAATTGGGCATTTTCACTATGTTTTTTCATTCGAATGTGCAGGGTGCGCATATTTTTTAAAATGGATGCAGCGCGCATACTGTCCAGAGTGCTGCCCAGTAACATTCCAGCTCCGTTATTTACATCTTTAAGACCCAAGCAGAATTCTGAAGTACCGCAAACTACACCTGCAACGCAATCACTGGTGCCATTTATAAATTTTGTAAGACTGTGTATAATAATATCCGCACCCAATTTTGCCGGTGATACGGTGAGCGGGGAGAATGTATTGTCTACTACTAAGGGTAGATCATTTTTCTTGGCAATGCCGGATAGAGCAGATATGTCGGCAACTTCTAATAACGGATTACTGACACTTTCACAATAAATCATCTTAGTATTAGGTGTAATAGCTGCCGCCACCGCATCAAGATCTGTAATGTCCAAAAAGGTAGTTTTAATTCCGAATTTGATCAAGAAATTTTTCATAAAGGCATACGTTCCTCCATAAATGGTTCTGCTACTAATAATATGGTCGCCAGCATTACAAAGTTGCAAGATAACCGCTGTAATTGCTCCCATGCCACTTGCAGTAACGTTGGCACTTTCGGTACCTTCTAAAGCTGCCAATGCTTCGCCCAAATATAAATTTGAAGGTGAGGAGTGTCGGCTATACAAATAGCAACCTTCTGTATTTCCTTCAAATGTATCGAACATGGTTTTTGCCGATATAAAGGTATAGGTAGAAGAATCGGAAATTGAAGGATTTACTCCGCCATATTCTCCAAAATATTGTAAATCTTGTAAGTCATTACTGTTTTTGTGGCTCATGTGTTGTTGTTTTCAGTAAAAATATTGTTTTGGTGTAAAATTGTCAATACAAAATCATTTTGTTAGTTTATTAATCTATTTTTAATTTTATAATAGATTAATATTCTATTAATGTGTAACTTGTGAGAACTTTACGGAATAATAATCATGATAAAACTTGATCAGATAGATAATAAACTGCTGGAATTGTTACAGGCAGATAGTAAAAAAACAACTAAGGAGTATGCTCTTAAATTGGGGCTTTCAACCACCGCTATATATGAACGTATTAAAAGGCTAGAAAGAACTGGAGCCATTAGAAGTTATGTAGCTTTAGTTGACAAAGCTGTTGTAGATAGGAATTTTACGGTATTTTGTCATGTTAAATTGGTACAGCATGTAAAAGATAACATTGCCCAATTTGAGGCGCAAGTTATGCGTTTGCAAGAGGTAGTTGAATGCCATCATTTAAGCGGTGATTATGACTACCTGTTAAAAATACACGTTCAAAATATGGATGCTTACCGAAACTTTATGGTCAATAAATTGACCGCAATGAGTCATATAGGTAGTACACAAAGTTCGTTTACCATTAAAGAGGTAAAACATTCTACCGCAATACCGCTTTGAGTTTGCGGACTCTTTTTGCAAAAATCAACGATATATTTGTTGTAAGCGAATTGGAATTTTTAGGGCGTTTTTATATTTAAAGGATTAAAAATGTCGTTAAACTGTTGAAAAAGCTAACATTTTCGCTTCTAAACAATATATTAAAATGAGTTTAGAAAGTAAAAATAGTATTAATTTTGTAAGACATTAGAAAATAAAATTTATGAATCAATATGATGTAGCCGTTATTGGCTCAGGACCTGGAGGATACGTAGCCGCAATACGTTGTGCTCAATTAGGAATGAAAACTGCAATAATTGAGAAATATTCCACTTTGGGTGGAACATGTTTAAATGTTGGGTGTATTCCTTCTAAGGCAATGTTAGATTCTTCGCATCATTATGAAGATGCCATTAAACATTTTGATGAGCACGGTATTGAAATACCAGGAGAAATAAAAGTGAATTTGGAAAAAATGATTGCCCGTAAGCAGGGTGTTGTTGACCAGACCACTAAAGGAATTGAGTTCTTGATGGATAAGAACAAAATTACCGTTTACGAAGGTGTGGGTAGTTTTAAAGATGCCACTCATGTAAACATCAAAAAGAACGATGGTAAAACTGAAGAGATAGAAGCTAAAAATATCATTATTGCAACTGGTTCAAAACCATCAACTTTGCCTTTTATTAAATTGGATAAAGAACGTATTATAACATCTACAGAAGCTTTGGAACTTAAAGAAGTGCCAAAACATATGATCGTTATTGGTGGTGGTGTAATTGGTCTAGAACTTGGTCAGGTATATAAAAGACTTGGTGCAGAGGTTACTGTGGTTGAGTTTATGGATCGCATTATACCAGGAATGGATGCTGCACTTTCTAAAGAGCTTACCAAAGTTTTAAAGAAGCAAAAAGTAAAGTTTGCATTATCGCACAAAGTAAAATCCGTTGAAAGAAAAGGTGATCAGGTAATTGTAAAAGCCGATAATAAAAAAGGAGAAGAGGTCGTGTTTGAAGGTGACTACTGTTTAGTTGCCGTTGGTAGAAAACCATACACCGACGGTTTAAATGCCGATGCTGCCGGAGTTAAACTTGACGAAAGAGGTAAGGTGATCGTTGACGGGCATTTAAAAACAAATGTTGACAATATATATGCCATAGGTGACGTAATCAAAGGTGCCATGTTAGCTCATAAAGCGGAGGAAGAAGGTACGTTGGTAGCAGAAATATTAGCGGGTCAGAAACCACATATTGATTATAACTTAATTCCTGGTGTGGTCTATACATGGCCAGAGGTTGCCGCTGTTGGTAAAACGGAAGAGGAACTTAAGGAAGCAGGTGTGGAATATAAAGTAGGTCAATTTCCAATGCGTGCCTTAGGCCGTGCTAGAGCGAGTATGGATACTGACGGATTTGTTAAGATCCTTGCCGATAAAAAGACCGATGAAGTCTTAGGTGTTCATATGGTAGGTGCTCGTTGTGCAGATTTAATTGCCGAAGCGGTTACCGCTATGGAGTTTAGAGCTTCTGCAGAAGATATATCTAGAATGAGCCATGCTCACCCAACATATGCCGAAGCGGTCAAAGAAGCTGCATTGGCGGCTACTGATGATCGTGCATTGCATGTTTAAGTAGATAGAATAATATAGTAATGAAAAAGGCAGCCATTTGGCTGCCTTTTTTTGTTTTGTATGAGCTTCATTTGAGGCTGTTAGTTCTTGGTCAGGCCTAATAAACGTAATACCTTTTCTGTGCCACTTCTTAGCATTTCAAAAACTATGATCGCAAACTGTTCCAAATAAATCCTTGTAGTTGATAGTAAGGAACGTAAGTTAAATTTAATCTGTGCTTTGTGATCTTCATATTTTAAGGCTAAATATGTACTTGCAATCATAAATAAAATGGCGCCCGGTACTACAACGTAAGGATTTAATGAGTGATGAAAAAATCGGTATAAACCTAATCCGGTAAAACTACCATATAGAATTATAAAATGTATAATGTATATGGATAGGGTGCTTTGACCTATTCTAAGCCATGTCGCATTCATTAAATATTTTCTTAGGAGAATGAAAATGGAAAAAACAATAAGTACATCTCCTAAACGTATGAACAGGTAATTATTATTGAAAATAGCTTGAAACAATGCTATACCCGTAGCATCATAAATAGCAAGGAAAAAATCTGAAGAAAGAAATAGTAATGATAGTCCGGTTACTATATAAGCTGGTACAATGTAGTTATAAAGGTTTTTGCTGTATTGATATTTGGAAAATATAACCGACATAAAACTACCTATTGTTGCATAGCCTAGCCATGGTATAATGGTGAATACCGAGCCATTGGCCTTTGTTAAGTAGTTTGCAAGTGCTTGCGGCAAAAATTCAAAGCTAGATGTTTTATAAACCGGTTCAAAGACAAATAGCAAAAGTGTTGTGACCATCAGTATGGTGGGGAAAATCCATTTTTGCTTGGCAAAAGTTAAAATGTAAAATCCTATAATGAACAGTAATGAAAGTCCTATGCAATGCAGAACGTCTACCAAATAGAAAGAATCATAAATTTCACCTTTGAACAAACCAAAAATGTTCATTCTTAAAAGGTATGCAATGACCAATAATTCAAATCCGCGTTTAATACCCTTTTTAACTCTTGGGTTAGACCAACCCGTTTCTTTTGATCGAATGAGCAAATATGTAAATATGAATCCAGATACGGTAAAGAATACAGGTGCGGTAATTCCTCTAAAATATTTCCAAGTAGAGAACAATATATTAGAGTCGTCTCTAAATACATTATCAAGTAGACCATCAATGAAATGGCCTTGTAACATCATTAAAATGGCCCACGCTCTTATAGCGTCTAGAAAAAACAATCTTGATTTAGAGTTGTTCATTATAACAATTATATCCTATATACTTATAAAACAGTAAGTTTGGATGTTTAAAGCCGTAAAATTAGATAAAATATTCTAAGGATTGCCGTAATTGGGTTAAATTAGCGATCACACATAAAAATAGGTCTATGAGTTACGTTTTGGCATTTGCGGGGAGCAATTCTTCAGTATCCATTAATTATAAATTGGTGAAGTATACCGCTAGTCTAATTAAAGGGCAGGAAGTAAAGTTGAGAGATATGTCAAAGTATCCATTTCCAATGTACAGTCAAGATTTGGAAAATGAAAGTGGATTCTCAAATTCACTCGTAGAATTTAAGAATGAAATTACCAATGCAGAAGGATTGATCATCGCCGTAAACGAACACAATAGTTTTCCTTCGGCATATTTTAAAAACACGTTAGACTGGTTATCTCGTTTAGATGTAAAGTTTTTGGCAGATAAGAAAATACTGTTAATGGCTACTTCTAATGGTGGTCGTGGTGCTATTGGTGCGTTGGAAATTACAGAAAAATTACTTGCAAGGTTTCAAGGAACGGTGGTTGCATCTTTTTCGTTACCTAAATATGGAGAAAATTTTGATGAAGTCAACGGTATTACCAATGACGAGTTGGCCAAGGTTCACGCAGATAAGGTAGCCTCTTTTGTAAAGGCTATTTCATAATTTAATTCAATTTTTTACAAGTTAAATTAATCTTAGGCTTTCCTATTAAATTAAGGGACTTCGTTACCTTTGTCTTGTGTTAAAGGCTTTTAAAAAACATATTGAAGATTCTTTTCCGGAATTGCTGGATAATCATTTCATAATTGCATGTAGCGGTGGTCTGGATAGTTCGGTGCTCGTAGAATTATGCCAGCTGTTAAAATTAAATTTTTCTATTGCACATTGTAATTTTAGACTGCGGGGAAAAGCTAGTGATGGTGATGAAGTTTTTGTGCGAAATGTTGCACGGGAAATTGGTAATGAAATTTTTGTAACCCATTTTGATACGCTTGGCTATGTAAATCAGCACAAGGTATCTGTACAAATGGCAGCAAGGGAATTACGTTACACTTGGTTTGCCCAGTTAATGAAAGAACATAATATTTCTTATTTGTTAACGGCGCATCATGCCAGTGATAATTTAGAAACTTTTTTAATCAATTTATCTAGAGGAACTGGTATTGAAGGTTTAACGGGAATTCCCGCTAAAATAAATAATATCAGAAGGCCTTTATTACCTTTTAGTAGGCAAGAATTAGAGGCATTTGCAAAAGGGCAAAGGTTGAAATGGCGAGAAGATGCCAGTAATGCCGATGCTAAATATTTGCGAAATAAAATTAGATTAGAGATTATACCCAAATTAAAAGAACTGCATCCTACTTTTACGGAAAATTTTAAAAGTACCTTAGATTATTTAGGGCAAACCGAAGTTATTGCATCGGCATATCTACAAAACCTTAAAGATGAACTCTTTGTTGAAAAAGGCGAAAGGGTAGAAGTGAAAATTTCAAAGTTGAAGGAATTAAAGCCTTTGTCTACCTATTTATTTGGTTTGTTCAGTTCATACGGATTTAAGGAGATGAAAAACCTAGAGGCTTTGTTAGATGGGCTTTCGGGTAAACAATTGGTATCTAGTTCCCATGTGCTGGTAAAAAATCGTGACGTATTAATTTTATCAGCCATAGATGATAGTAAATTAGATAGGCAGGAATATTTCATTACTGAAGAAGAAGTACCTTTGAACTTACCGGTGAATTTAAAATTTATGTCTGTTTCTGAGCGTTTTGATAATACGAATAGTGAAATATTTGTTCAAAAGAATGCTTTAAGATATCCGCTGAGCGTAAGAAAATGGAAATCTGGCGACTACTTTTATCCAATAGGATTAAACAGGAAAAAGAAACTTGCAAAGTTTTTTAAAGATGAGAAAGTAGATGTCTTGTCAAAAGAAAAAACTTGGTTGTTATGCTCAGGTGAGCAAATAGTTTGGGTAATAGGCATGCGTGCTGATCACCGGTTTAGAGTGGTAGATGTTAACCAAGAGATATTAAAAATAGAATTACATGATTAGATTTTTTGCTTTACTACTTTTTATTGTCGTTTTGCCACTTGGTACTTTCGCACAAACAGAAGATGAACCCGTAGTTTGGGAACAGCAAATCAATAAAATTTCCGACTCGGAGTATGAATTGGTAATGCAAGCTAAAATTTTGGATGGATGGCACATGTATTCCCAATTTACATCTGAATTTGGGTCTTTACCCAGTGATTTTACCTACAACGGAAATGGTATTGCTTATGAACTTTTGGGCGGAACGACCGAAAGTGAAACTATTAAGGAGTACAGTGAAGTTTTTGAGGTAGAAGAAACATATTTTAAAGAGTACGCAACATTTAAACAGCGTGTTAAAATATTAGACCCTGCAATCAATCAAATAGATGTAGACTTGTTTTTTCAGGTATGTGAGGAGGTTTGTATTCCCATGGACAAAAAGTTCTTGTTTACATTAGATGGTTCCGCTGCAGAGCTTGTAACTACTGTTGATGACAGAAGTCTAGCGCTAGGGCAAAAGTTACGATTAGATTTAAAGAATAGAGCGCTACTTACCCAAGGTCAAGATACTATAGCTACAAGCACTAATATCTGGGTTATTTTTGGCTTAGGTTTTCTTGGCGGATTAATAGCCTTGTTGACTCCGTGTGTATTTCCTATGATACCTTTAACGGTCTCTTTTTTTACAAAACACTCCCAGAAAAAATCTAAAGGAATTATAAATGCATTGTTGTATGGTTTTTTTATAATCCTTATTTACTTTTTATTAAGTCTGCCATTTCATTTGTTTGATTCTGTAGATTCCCAAATACTCAATTCTATTGCAACGAACGTATGGTTAAATTTGCTGTTCTTCGTAATCTTCATATTCTTTGCTTTTTCCTTTTTTGGATACTATGAACTAACGTTGCCAAGTTCATGGGCAAATAAAATGGATGATGCCTCTACAAAGGTTGGTGGTGTTTTGGGTATATTTTTTATGGCCGTCACATTAGCTATTGTATCTTTTTCTTGTACTGGTCCTATCTTGGGAGGTCTACTAGGCGGTACAACTTTGGCGGAAGGTGAAGTTGCTTCTAACCTTACCGCAGGTATGACCGGTTTTGGTGTAGCATTGGCATTGCCTTTTGCATTGTTCGCCTTGTTCCCGGCTTGGTTAAATTCTCTACCAAAATCTGGTGGGTGGATGACTACTGTAAAAGTAGTGTTAGGCTTTTTAGAAATAGGTCTGGCTCTTAAATTTTTATCCAATGCGGACTTAGTAGGGCATTGGGGTATTTTAAAGCGGGAGATATTTTTGGGTATTTGGATAGTGCTAGGTATAGCAATGACTTTATATTTGTTCGGGTTATACAAGTTCCCGCATGACGGACCAATTAAAAAGTTGTCGTTTAGTAGAAAAGTAGCTGCTTTTGTAAGTGCTGCATTTACTATTTATATGATCTTAGGAGTTACCAATATCACCAATTTGAAATTGTTAAGCGGATTTCCTCCTCCTGAATTTTATAGCATTTTTGAGCAAGAAAGCGATTGTCCGTTAGGGATTGATTGCTTTAAAGACTTTGATGAAGGTTTGGCGTATGCTAAAGAGGTAAATAAACCTATTCTTTTAGATTTTACGGGTTGGGCATGTGTAAACTGTAGAAAGATGGAGGAAAACGTATGGAGCGATTCTGAGGTTTTTCCGATCATAAAAGAGAACTATGTACTTATTTCATTATATACGGATGACAGACAACAGCTACCGGAAGAAGAGCAGTTTAATTATCAGTTTGAAAGTGGTCGTATAAAAGAAATAAATAACATTGCCCAAAAATGGGGTACTTTTCAAGATGTTAATTTTGGTTCTATTTCCCAACCTTTCTATGTGTTGTTGTCACCAGACTTGAAAGTATTGAATACGTCCATTCAAAATTCTGATGTTCCAACTTATAAGAATTGGCTATTAGAAGGATTAAGGAATAATAAATAGTTTATAGCTTTTGTAAGATGTTGACTACTTGTCAATAAAAAGCAGGGTTGCGAAGTGTTTTATGTAAAAAATAGTTTTAACTTGGGAACAATTCCCCCAAACTGAACTATGAAAAATTTAAAAAAAATAGGAGCCTTCCTATTGGTTATTATTACCCTTCTGATTATTGTTGTCGGTGTATTAGCTTACACTCTAAAACCGGATTATTCAGGTGAAAAAGAGCTTTCCGATCTTGAAAAAGAGGTAAACGTCTACTATGACGATTATGGAGTTCCTCATATTTATGGAGAGAACGAAGAAGATGCCTTTAGAACCTTAGGATATGTTCATGCACAAGATCGTCTTTGGCAAATGGAACTGCTTAGAAGAATTGCTAGTGGTGGTCTGTCAGAAGTATTTGGTGCAGATTTAATAGGTACCGATAAATTCTTTTTATCTCTAGGTATTGCAGATGCCTCTAAACTGACAGCAAATAATGCAGATGAGAGTGATGTTGGTGTTGTTTTGGCGAATGCTTACTTGGACGGCATCAATCAATTTATAAAAGAAGGGCCAACACCGGTAGAGTTCTATCTTACCGGTATCGATAAGAAAGAATTTGTACTGGAAGATGTTTATAATACTATTGGTTATATGGCCTTTAGTTTTGCTATGGCACACAAAACAGATCCTTTATTGACAACTATAAACGCCAAGTTAGGACCTGAATATTTAAATGGTTTGCATGTAGGTTCTAGCGTTGATACGGAATGGATCAAGAACTATAACCCTACTTCATTAGACACTATTCAAAATAATCTTACTGCTTCAGTAAACAAAGCTTTAGGAGCTTTGGATATTCCTTTATTCGAGGGCAGTAATAGCTGGGTTATTGCACCTGAGAAAACAAAGAATGGTAAGGTCATTTTTGCCAATGATCCCCACATTGGGTTTTCTCAGCCATCCGTTTGGTTCGAGGCTCACGTAGAAACCCCAACATATTCTAAATATGGGTATCATATTGCAGGAATTCCCTTTCCATTGTTGGGACATAATCGAAAAGTTGCTTACGGTCTAACCATGTTTGAAAACGATGATGTGGATTTTTATTTTGAAAAGAACAATCCTGATAACGAGAATCAATATTTGTCCGATAACGGTTATGTTGACTATGAAATAATAACAAAGACTTTTAAGGTTAAAGATTCTTCTGATGTAGCTTTTACTTATAAAAAAACGAACCACGGGCCAATTCTTAATGGAATAGCCGATCAAATACAGGGAGAAAGACCTATTGCAATGTCATGGTTATATACCCAAATGGAGAATAAGGTTATAGATGCACTGTTTGGTTTAAGCCACGCCAATAATCTAACGGAATTCAAAAAAGCATTACCAAAAATTCATGCTCCGGGTTTAAATATTATGTATGGCGATGATGAGGGTAACGTAGCCTGGTTTGCAACGGCGCAACTATATGAGATTCCTGATTCGGTCAATACCAAGATGGTATTTGAAGTCGGTAAAGGGCTTCCGGTAGACAAGAGATTTATACCTTTTAATAAGAATCCGCAGGCTATAAATCCGCCGAACAACTATGTGTATTCCGCTAATAATCAACCAGATTCTATTGCAGGTATGCTATACCCGGGCTATTATTTGCCAGAAAATAGAGGTAAACGAATAGTACAACTTTTAGAACCTAAAAATGACTGGGACCTAGATGCTGCAAGTGATATGATAACCGACGTTATTTCATCCGTAAATCCAGAAATTGTAACCAATTTATCCAAATACATTGATGTTTCTTTATTAAGCGAAAATGGACTAAAGGCCATTGATAGTTTAAAAATGTGGACGGGCAATTATGAGCTAACTTCAATTGAGGCTACAATCTACAATAGATGGGTATATTATTTTTTAGAAAATACTTTTGAAGATGAATTAGGTGAAGCATTGTTCAAGCAATTTTTAGGTACCCATTTTGTAAAGCGATTAATTGCACCACTTTCCAAGGATGAAGAATCTGTATGGTTAGATAATGTGAATACGGCCGGTATTCAAGAAGATATAGCTGCTATTGTAAATACATCTTTTATGGATGCCATTATTTCGTTGGAAAAAGATTTTGGAAAAAACATGAATTATTGGCGATGGGAGAGGGTGCATAGTATAGAGCATCCACATCCTATAGGTCAAATAGCTGCTTTACGTTCATTTTTTAACGTAGGTCCCTTTCCGGTAAACGGCACAAGAGAGGTAATTAATAATTTGGCATTTTCCTATGACAAAACTGGGTTTTATAAAACTACGTCAGGACCTTCAACAAGAAGGCTCGTAGATTTTTCGGATGTAGAAAATAGTATAAGTATCTTACCGACCGGTCAATCGGGTAATCCGTTTAGCAAACATTATAGAAATCAGGCCGAAATGTATGTTAACGGTGAGTTTCGTAAAATGATGATGAACAAGGTTGAAATTCAAAAGAGTAAAGAAATCCTTATTTTTAAGCCAAAGGATTAAAAATGCTTACAAAAGTTTATGGGAGTGCGGTATTTGGCGTTGAGGCTACAACCATTGTTGTAGAAGTAAATATCGACAAAGGAATTGGTTATCATTTGGTAGGACTGCCAGACAATGCAATTAAAGAAAGTAATTATAGAATAGCTGCTGCACTCCAGAACAACGGATATAAGATTCCGGGTAAAAAAATCACTATTAATATGGCTCCGGCAGATCTTCGAAAAGAAGGTTCCGCTTATGACCTTACTTTGGCTATTGGTATTTTGGCTGCATCTAGTCAAATAAAATCAGAGGACATTGAAAAGTATATCATCATGGGCGAGTTGTCTTTAGATGGTAGCCTACAGCCTATTAAAGGGGCGTTACCAATTGCGATCAAAGCACAAGAAGAAGGGTTTACAGGATTTATTTTACCAACGGCCAATGCCAAAGAAGCTGCTATTGTTGGAGATTTAAAGGTTTACGGGGTAGATAATATTAAACAAGTTTTAGATTTCTTCGATCAAGGCACTCCACTTGAACAAACCATCATAGATACAAGGGAAGAATTTTATAAAAACCTGGATTTTCCTGAATTTGATTTTTCCGATGTTAAGGGTCAAGAAAGTATCAAGCGTTGTATGGAGATTGCAGCTGCGGGAGGTCATAATATAATTTTAATTGGTCCGCCGGGAGCAGGTAAAACAATGCTGGCAAAGCGGTTACCATCAATTTTACCGCCAATGACTTTACATGAAGCATTGGAGACCACTAAAATTCACAGTGTTGTCGGTAAGATTAAAAATATGGGGTTAATGAGTCAGCGACCATTTAGAAGTCCTCATCACACCATTTCAGATGTTGCCCTTGTAGGTGGCGGAGCATATCCGCAACCAGGTGAAATATCCTTATCGCATAACGGGGTTTTGTTCTTAGATGAATTGCCAGAATTTAAACGTGGAGTATTAGAGGTAATGCGCCAACCTTTAGAAGATAGGGAAGTAACCATTTCCCGTGCCCGTTTTACGGTCACCTATCCAAGTAGTTTTATGTTGGTAGCCAGTATGAACCCTAGTCCGGGCGGATATTTTAACGATCCGGATGCTCCTGTAACTTCATCACCTGCAGAAATGCAACGCTACTTAAGTAAGATATCGGGTCCTTTATTGGATAGAATCGATATTCACATTGAAGTAACTCCAGTACCGTTCGAAAAATTATCGGAAGAACGAAAAGGGGAGAGTAGTGTAGCTATAAGAAAGCGGGTAACTGCTGCTAGAGAAGTACAGACGGCAAGATTTGCCGGTTTGGAAAATGTGCATTACAATGCTCAAATGAATACAAAACAGATTCGTGAATATTGTAAGCTAGATGATAATTCTAAAGCCTTGTTGAAAAACGCCATGGAAAGATTGAACCTTTCTGCTAGGGCGTACGATAGAATATTAAAAGTGGCACGAACCATTGCAGACCTTGGTGGTGCAGATAATTTAGATGGCAACCATATTTCTGAGGCCATTCAATACCGATCTTTAGATAGAGAGGGTTGGTTGGGGTAGTATTATGGTAATCGTCAATATACTTGGAACTTTGAAAAAGGTAGAATGAAAAAATGAACAAGATTTGAATGGTAATAATATTTCAAAAACCATTCAAAACTGTTCACCAACTTGAGAGGGTTGGTTGGGGTAAAATTATTTATAATAAAGAGTAATCACTATTAAGAGTATAGCCCTTCATTATTTATATCGTCTTCGTTGCTTTTTGGAGCGGTAAAAATGTCTTTAAGAATATAACTTGTTACTATTGTAAGGCCAAGTGTAAGTACAGGTATAGAGTAATCCCACGTTAATAAATGCATTAGGCCGCCACAGATTAGGGTTATGACACCTATTACCATAACAAAGTTCCAAATAATTTCGGTCATGCTATTGTTTACATCTCCGTCTCTGGACATGAAATATGAAGTGCCTTCCATGGCAAACCATGCGATAAAGGTAAATGCCGTACCAATTTGAAAAAATAAGGTATGGGTAAAGTCTAAAATTGTCAGTATTCCGTTGGTGGTCCAAAAAAGTACCAAGGCCATTTTAATTAGGTCTACAGATTTTTTTTCTTTTTTTCTAGAAAAACGTACGGTATATAGTATTAATATAGCGGCAAAGGATATAAAAATTATTCCTTCAGAAAACGGATAATGAAGTATTCGCATTACCATACCCATCAAAAGAGTTGCAATAGCTGCCCTAATGGGGTTTCTAAATGCTTTTTTAGAATTTTCCATATCTAGTTTTTTAGTTAATAACTTTAATGTTGGCTTTGAGACC
The DNA here is from genome assembly GCF_029350945.1 of Maribacter huludaoensis. Classification (GTDB taxonomy): domain Bacteria; phylum Bacteroidota; class Bacteroidia; order Flavobacteriales; family Flavobacteriaceae; genus Maribacter; species Maribacter huludaoensis. The sequence continues at coordinate 66,172 of NZ_JARKMS010000006.1, forward strand.
TTCCATTATTCCAATAATATTGTTCACGGTTTCATTTAAATAATAGCGCACAACAATATGCGGAATTCTAATGGTAGTAAAGCCATTTTTAAATGAGTGCATGGCCTCTTCTAAATTGTTTATAGCTTCGTGTTCCGTAAGCTTTTCATATTCAGAATCTATCTCAATATTGAGTTTTACACGAGAAATGGCAATGTCAATAGACTTTTTGCCGTCCCACCATTCTAACATAGAATTTACACCTGCTTCTTTTAGCGCATAATAAAGCTGTATAGCTTCTAATGGTGTATTGTGTTTGTTGATCAATAACTTTATTCGCTCATGGTGTTTGGCACAAAGTTCTACACCTGCACTTTCCATTGCATTTTTGTGATCTAAATAACCGAGTTCTTTCTTACATTCTAAACAAATCATTAATAGGTTAAGTTTAAGGTTTGGGGATAGCTATAACCGTGTTCTTTTTGTATTATTATGTAATCTCGATAAACGACATCCAACTTTTAGATGAACTGCATTTTTTTAGATAAACTGCATTTTAAAATGTTAAAATTGTGGTGAAAATGATTTTGGGTATGGTGAGAAAAGATGTATTTAGTAATTATATTTACAAGAACGATAATTTTACCAAATGTTTAAGAAATTAGGTCCGGGAGTACTGGTAGCTGCGGCGTTTATTGGCCCGGGAACGGTTACGGCATGTACCTTGGCAGGTGTTAATTTTGGGTTTAGCTTGCTGTGGGCCATGCTGTTATCTATAATAGCAACCTATATTTTACAAGAAATGTCCGCCCGTTTGGGTATTGTAACGCAAAAAGGTTTGGCAGATGTTATTAAGCAAGAACTTCACAATCCTTTAATTCGCAATAGTGTTATCGTACTTATCTTTTCTGCTATAATAATAGGTAATGCTTCTTATGAAGCTGGTAATATTGGCGGTGCTACCTTAGGTATGGAGGCCTTGTTTGGTATGGAATATGGTCATTTGTATCCCTTTATATTAGGAAGTCTTGCTTTTCTCTTATTATATCTAGGTAGTTATAAAGCCTTGGAGAAGGTATTTATAGTGTTGGTGCTTATTATGAGCCTTTCTTTTGTTATGACGGCTATATTGACCAAGCCGTATATGTGGGAGCTGCTTAAAGGGCTGTTAATACCTACAGTACCGGAAAAAGGTATCCTTACTATAATAGCTTTGGTAGGTACTACAGTTGTTCCTTATAATCTTTTTTTACATGCTGCCTTGGTCAGTGAGAAATGGAAATCTAAAGATGATTTGAAATTAGCAAAGAGAGATACATTGGTTTCTATTATTTTAGGCGGACTCGTCTCTATAAGTATTATTATTTCTGCTGCGGCTATAAATTCATCTGAGGTCAATAATGTAATAGATATGGCAAAGGCCTTAGAACCATTGTACGGGTCTGCTGCTTTATATTTTTTAGGAATAGGAATGTGTGCGGCAGGTATTACTTCGGCTATAACGGCGCCTTTGGCTGCAGCCTATGTTGCAAATAGTTGCTTTGGATGGAATGCAGAATTTAAAGATGCTAAGTTTAGAATAATATGGATGATTATTTTAGGGCTTGGTGTTTTCTTTCTGTCCTTCGGAATTAAACCTATTGAGATTATCAAATTTGCTCAGATTACAAATGGATTGTTATTGCCTGTTATTGCTGTCTTCTTATTATGGGTTGTAAATAGAGCGGGCGTAATGGAGAAATATAAAAACACTATGTTGCAGAATGTTTTCGGCGGACTAATTATTCTCCTTTCCGTTTTATTAGGTGCTAAAAGTATACTAACCGTTTTAGGTGTTTTGTAGATGACAAAAAGAAGTATAGATATTAATTGTGATGTTGGGGAGGGTGTAGGTAATGAGAAAGACCTGTTTCCAATGATAAGTTCGTGTAATATTGCTTGTGGTGGTCATGCAGGTTCAAAAGAGACCATTAAATTATGCTTAGAACTGGCAAAGAAATATCAAGTTAAGGTCGGTGCGCATCCTTCATATCCAGATGTAGAGAATTTTGGACGTGTGAGTATGTCAATTTCCAATGATGTACTTATTAAAAGTATTCAAACTCAAATGCAGGCATTTGAATCTGTACGTAAAGAAATAGATATTCCATTGCACCATATTAAACCACATGGTGCTTTATATAACGATATAGCAAAAGATGTACAATTGGCAGAAACATTTTTAACAGCTATAGCACCTTGTAAGCATCCTGTTCTGTTATATGTTCCTTATAACAGCGTCATTCAAAAATTGGCAATTAAAAATGGATTTGAAGTTTTAGTAGAAGCCTTTGCCGATAGAAATTATAATGATGATTTAAGTTTGGTGTCAAGGAAAGAGAAAGATGCGTTGATTACGTCTGGGAAAGAGGTTTTGAATCATATTTTACATATGTATAATGATAAGCTTGTAAAAACCATAACTGGAAAGAATGTAACCATTGAAGCAGATACCTATTGTATTCATGGAGATACACCTGCTGCTTTACAAATTTTAACGTATCTTTCTAATGAATTGCCTTATCATAATCTACAAGTAAAACCGTGAATTCCCCTAAAATAAATATTAAACCGTTCGGAGTCCATTCTGTGATGATTGAATGGCCAAATGAGGTCAGTGAAATTATTTTGGAAAAGATTTTACATTTCGAAAGATTTTTAACCAAAGAAATATTTATAGATAATGAATGGGAATTGGTGCCTTCATATAACTCTTTGTTGATCACAAACAGGACAGAACAACTAGATTTTCTAAAGTTATCTTCCCATATTCATAATTGGTACGCGCAATTAAAGGAGTCGCCAAAACCGGATAGATATTTATGGCGATTACCGGTGTCATATGACTTGGAGTTCGGTCTAGATTTAGAGGAAGTGGCAAACAGGCTTCAGAAAACAAAAGAAGAAATTATTGCTATGCATACGGGAGCTACATATACCGTTTTTGGTATTGGCTTTTTGCCCGGCTTCATGTATCTAGGTGGTATTGATGAGGGATTAGAATTACCAAGAAAAGCTACACCAAGACCTAAAGTAATAAAAGGTGCTGTTGGTGTAGCAGGAAAACAAGCTGGTATTTATCCGCAAGAGTCACCTGGTGGTTGGAATATTATAGGTAATTGCGCGGTGCCAATTTTTGATGCAACCAAAGAGAATCCGTGTTTTGTGAGTGTTGGTGATAAAATTGAATTTTATAGGATATCAAAGGCTGAACATGATCTTCGTAAAATAGAGGCTGAAGTAGGAATTTATAAACCTGAAAAAATTAAAATAAATGCTTAAAGTCTTAAAAGCAGGTTTTTATACTACTATACAGGATGCCGGTAGATTTTATTATAGAAACAAAGGTGTTCCCGTTTCAGGTGTTATGGATGAAATATCGGTATTTAAATTAGATTCTCTTTTAGAAAATGAGGAACCGTCCGCGGTCTTGGAAATTACTATGACAGGACCAACGCTTGTATTTGAAAAAGAAACATATATGGCACTTGGTGGAGCAAAATTGTCTGCAACGCTAAATAATTTGCCTATACAGAATTACAAGGTTTATAAAATAGAGAAAGGCGATATTATTTCTTTTGGTAAATTAGAAAAAGGTTTTAGGTCTTACTTGGCCGTAAAAGGCGGATTTACTTCTGAACAAGTATTGGGCAGTAGATCTTTTTATAGACCCATTACAAAGAACAACAGGCTGAATGATAATGATATAGTACCATACTCTACCCAATTAAATTTTCAACCTAAAATATCTGAGATTAAGGTAGATTCATTTTTAGACGATACTGTTCTAGAAGTAACTAAAGCTCCAGAATTTGATCTGTTGACCGATAAGCAGTTAGAAGATATTTTCTCTAAAACATTTACTGTAGCTCATGAGAATAATAGAATGGCATATCAATTGACCGAAACTATACGGCCGCATACCATTTCAATGCTTACTTCTGCTACCATTCCCGGTACGGTACAACTAACACCCGCAGGCAAACTTATAGTATTGATGAAAGACGGCCAAACCACCGGTGGTTACCCTAGGGTAGTGCAGTTGACGGATAAGGCTATTTGTATTTTGGCTCAAAAAAAAGGTGGTGATTCTTTAAGTATCAAATTAGTGTAATTTGATACTTTTTATATCAATTTTGTGAAGGGGGTATCTGTAAGCCATTTTTTAAGTACTATTGTAAAATGATGTTAATAAACCTAAATATTGAAATAGTCATTGTTGTTCCTGTTATGGGATGATATAGCTTTTCATTATGTAGAGAAACCTGTATCAGAATTATTTGATGCAGGTTTTTTTATGATACTATAATAAAACAGGTCACTTTTGAAGTATTGAATATGATATAAAAACACTATTTAAGTTATTGATAATTAGTTGTTTGTGTATTATTTCGATAAAATGAATTTGGATTGTTAATTGTAGTTAAAAACAGAAATTTTTATAAACTTATATCTTTGGTTTAACGGTATCAGAAAATCAAGATAAGCATACGAGAATTACATTATGGAATTAAATAAATACAGTAAGAACGTTACTCAAGATCCTACACAACCGGCAGCACAGGCAATGCTATATGCAATTGGTTTTAAAGATGAGGATTTTAATAAACCATTAGTTGGTATTGCAAGTACTGGTTACGAAGGTAATCCTTGTAATATGCACTTAAATGATTTGGCAAAATTAGTTAAAGAAGGGGTCAACTCTAAAGAAACTGTAGGCTTGATTTTTAATACTATTGGTGTTAGCGACGGTATATCCATGGGTACACCAGGAATGCGTTTTTCATTACCGTCTAGGGACATTATAGCAGATTCTATGGAAACTGTTGTACAGGGAATGTCTTATGATGCTTTGGTGACAGTTGTAGGTTGTGATAAGAATATGCCAGGTGCATTAATGGCAATGTTACGTTTAAACCGTCCGGCAATATTAGTATATGGTGGTACCATAGCTTCTGGATGTCATGAGGATAGAAAGTTGGATATTGTTTCTGCTTTTGAGGCATGGGGAGAGAAGGTAGCCGGTACCATGGACGAGAAAAATTATAAATCCATCATTAAAAAATCCATCCCGGGAGCTGGTGCTTGTGGTGGTATGTATACAGCAAATACAATGGCTTCTGCCATAGAAGCTTTAGGTATGTCCATGCCATATAATTCCTCTAACCCTGCAATTAGCAACAATAAAGAAGAAGAGTGTATCGCAGCGGGTAAACAAATGCGTATTCTTATTGAGAAAGATATTAAACCTCTGGATATTGTTACCCGTAAGTCTTTGGAGAATGCTATTCGTCTAGTAACCATTATGGGAGGTTCTACCAATGCGGTTTTACATTTCTTGGCAATTGCAAGAGCTGCGGATATAGATTTTACCCTAAAGGATTTTCAACATATTAGTGATACTACACCGTTTATTGCAGATTTAAAGCCTAGTGGTAAATATTTAATGGAAGATGTCCATAGAATAGGCGGTATACCAGCAGTCTTAAAGTACTTGTTAAAAAATGGTCTTTTACATGGAGATTGTTTAACGGTAACAGGAAAGACTTTAGCTGAGAATTTAGAGAATGTCCCAGATTTGGAAGAAGGCCAGGATGTTATTATGCCTTTAGATAAACCAATTAAGGCAACAGGGCATTTAAGAATGTTGTATGGTAATTTGGCAGAAAATGGTTCTGTAGCAAAAATTACAGGAAAAGAAGGTTTGTTGTTCAAAGGAACAGCAAAAGTATTTAATAGTGAGTATGATGCCAATGATGCTATACGCGGAGGTAAAGTAGAAAAAGGAAATGTAGTCGTCATTAGGTATGAAGGTCCTAAAGGAGGTCCGGGAATGCCGGAAATGCTAAAGCCTACAGCGGCCATAATGGGAGCAGGGTTAGGTAAAGATGTGGCGTTGATTACAGATGGTCGTTTCTCAGGTGGTACACACGGTTTTGTGGTAGGTCATATTTCGCCAGAGGCACAAGAAGGAGGTACTATTGCCTTAGTTAAAGATGGAGATACAATTACGATAGACGCAGAAACAAATTCTATTAATGTAGAAGTGTCAGACGAGGAATTGGCAAAGCGTAAAGAAGCATGGGTGGAGCCAGCTTTAAAGTTTAAAAAAGGAGTATTATACAAATATGCTCGTTCCGTATCCTCCGCTGCGCAAGGTTGTGTAACAGATGAGTTCTAAATAACACCGGCTAGATTTTTAGTATTTCTAGCGGGATTTTAATATCAGGTAATTGTAACTCTTATATGCAATGCTTGAATTTGATTATTAATTATGGAAACAGTAAAAGAGAAGAAAAAAGGTACAGATTCCAAGAAAACGATTAAGATTTCTGGAGCAGAGGCAATAATTCATTGTTTGTTGGCAGAAGGTGTCGAAACAATGTACGGCTACCCTGGTGGGGCAATTATGCCGGTGTACGACGAACTATATAAGTTTCAAGATAAATTGACCCATATTCTTACTAGGCATGAGCAAGGAGCTACACATGCTGCCCAAGGGTATGCCCGTGTATCCGGTAGAGTAGGTGTCGCTATTGCTACTTCTGGTCCCGGTGCCACAAATTTAGTGACAGGTCTAGCAGATGCACAGATAGATTCAACCCCAATGGTGTGCATTACCGGTCAAGTAACCAGACAATTGTTGGGTACCGATGCTTTTCAAGAGACTGATATTATTGGTATTTCTACTCCGGTAACGAAATGGAATTACCAAATTACCGAAGCTTCTGAAATTCCAGAAGTTATGGCAAAAGCTTTTTACATTGCCAAATCTGGTAGACCAGGACCGGTTCTAGTAGATATTACCAAGAATGCGCAAATAGATGCGTTTGATTTCTCTTATGAGAAATGTACAGGGGTTAGAAGTTATAAACCTGTACCTAAACCAAAAATGAGTGCAATTCAGGCCGCTGCTGATTTAATCAATAGCGCTAAAAAACCTTTTATAGTTTGGGGACAAGGTGTTATCCTTGGTCAGGCCGAACAAGAATTGAAGGATTTGGTAGAGAAAACAGGGATTCCGGCCGCTTGGACCATTATGGGAGCATCCGCTTTAGATACTTCTCACCCTTTAAATGTAGGTATGGTAGGTATGCACGGTAATTACGGACCAAACCTAATGACCAATGAATGCGATTTATTAATTGCCATAGGCATGCGTTTTGATGATCGTGTTACGGGTAGATTGGAAGATTATGCCAAACAGGCCAAAGTTATTCATTTTGAGATAGATCCTGCCGAGGTGAATAAAAACGTACAAGCAGATGTTGCAGTGTTGGGTAACTCAAAAGAGACTTTAGGTTTAATTTTGCCATTGCTAAATGAGAACAAGCATGAGGATTGGCATAATGGGTTCAAAGAAAAATATAAAATAGAGTTCGATACCATTATAAAAAATGACATTCATCCAACCAAAGAAGGTTTGACAATGGGTGAGGTTATCGAAGAAATCAATTTAGCTTCCAATAACAAAGCGGTTATTGTTTCTGACGTGGGCCAACACCAAATGATTGCTTGTAGATACGCTAAATTTTCACAATCTAAAAGTAATATTACTTCTGGCGGATTGGGGACCATGGGCTTTGCATTACCTGCTGCCATTGGAGCAAAAATGGGTGCTATGGATAGGGAAGTAGTCGCTATCATTGGCGATGGTGGTTATCAAATGACCATTCAAGAACTAGGAGTCATTTTTCAGCATAACATTCCTGTAAAGATTGTTGTATTGAATAATGAGCATTTAGGAATGGTACGCCAGTGGCAGGAACTATTTTTTGAAAAAAGATACGCTTCAACGGTTATGGTGAATCCTGATTTTGTGAAAATAGCGGAAGGGTATAGCATTGAGGCCAAACGCATTTCTGAACGTAAAGATTTAAAATCTACCATTCAAGAAATGATGGCTTCGGACAAACCATACTTTTTAGAGGTAAAGGTAGAACAAGAAGATAATGTGTTTCCAATGATTCCTTCCGGAGCTTCTGTTTCTGAAGTTAGATTGAAATAACGTCGACGTCGGTACAGTTATGAACGATACTAACATACAGGATATTCCAAAAATACATTTGGAAATTACCCGTAAATCAGAAGAAATCGGGTTTACGATGCCTTCGGATCTGTATGTAGGTAGTTTTTTAAAAACGCTAATTGCTTCTAAACCAAAAGGTAAATTTTTGGAATTAGGAACCGGTATCGGTCTTAGTCTTTCTTGGATGATAGAGGGTATGGATGATGATTCAAAATTGATTTCAGTGGATAATGATCCAGAGTTGATTTCAATTGCATCTAATTACTTTGGTGAAGACACTAGGGTCAAGGTAATATGTAAAGATGGGTCTGATTGGATTACGGAGTATACAGGTGCCAAATTCGATTTGATCTTTGCCGATGCATGGCCAGGAAAGTATAGTGAAATAGATGAGGTTTTAGATTTGTTGAACGTGGGCGGGTTCTACATTATAGATGATATGACCAAACAGCCCAATTGGCCAGAGGGTCATGAAGATAATGTAATTGAATTGACCGCGTATTTGGAACAGCGAGAAGATTTGCAATTGACCAAGATGAATTGGTCTACTGGCTTAATAATGGCCGTTAAGAAATAGTAAAGATTAATTATAATGACACCATAAAGTCCTTTTGTAAAAAGGAATAGGTAATTAAAGCTTATGGAAAATAAATGGTTTACAATATCGGTATATTCAGAAAATAACGTTGGATTACTGAATAGAATATCAGGTATATTTTTAAAGAGACATATCAATATAGAAAGTTTAAACGTCTCTAAGTCAGAGATTGACGATGTATCTAAATTTACGATCGTAGCTCATACAACTGAAAAATGGGTACACAATATCGTCGGTCAAATAGAGAAACAAATAGAGGTAATAAAAGCATATTACCATACTGATGATGAAACCATTTATCAAGAATCGGCTTTGTTCAAAATAGCATCGGGGCTTTTGTTCGACGAGCGTCAAATTCAGAACATTATTAAGGATAATAATGCTCAGATCGTAACAGTATCAAGAGATTTCTTTGTTATTGCAAAAAGTGGTAGAAGAAGTGAAATTGATGAAATGCACGATCAATTAAAGCCTTATGGAATTATGCAGTTTGTACGCTCTGGTCGTATTTCCGTTACTAAGGATGAAATGAAAATTTCTTCAATATTAAAAGAATTTTAAATAAAGAATAAAACAATAATCAAATAAAGTAAATACAAAATGGCCAATTATTTTAATACACTATCATTAAGGGATAAGTTAACGCAACTTGGAAAATGCCGCTTCATGGATTCGTCTGAGTTTGCAGATGGTGTAAATGCTTTAAAAGGCAAAAAAATTGTAATCGTAGGTTGTGGTGCACAAGGTTTAAACCAAGGTTTGAACATGAGAGATTCCGGTTTGGATATTTCTTACACGTTGCGTGATGCTGCTATAAAAGAAAAAAGACAATCTTTTGTTAATGCAACGGAGAACGGTTTTAACGTGGGTACGTATGAAGAATTGATACCTACTGCCGATGTTGTGATCAACCTTACACCGGACAAACAGCATACCGCTGTAGTTGGTGCGGTAATGCCATTAATGAAAAAAGGGGCTACCCTTTCTTATTCTCATGGTTTTAATATTGTGGAAGAAGGTACTCAGGTACGTAAAGATTTAACCGTTATCATGGTTGCACCAAAGAGTCCTGGTTCTGAAGTTAGAGAAGAATATAAAAGAGGTTTCGGTGTACCTACATTAATTGCTGTTCACCCGGAAAATGATCCGGAAGGCAAAGGTTTAGCGCAGGCTAAAGCATATGCTGCGGGTACTGGTGGACATAGAGCAGGTGTTCTGGAGTCTTCTTTTGTTGCTGAGGTAAAATCAGATTTAATGGGTGAGCAAACTATTCTTTGTGGTCTGCTACAAACTGGTTCTATACTTTGTTTTGATAAAATGGTTGAGAAAGGTATTGATGCCGGTTATGCTTCTAAATTGATACAATACGGTTGGGAAACTATAACAGAGGGTATGAAGTATGGTGGTATTACCCATATGATGGACCGTCTTTCAAATCCTGCCAAAGTAAAGGCGTTTGAACTATCTGAAGAATTAAAAGATATTATGCGTCCGTTGTTCCAAAAGCATATGGATGATATTATGACCGGTCATTTCTCAAAGACAATGATGGAAGACTGGGCAAATGATGATAAGAATTTGTTGACCTGGAGAGCGGCAACGGGCGAAACTGCATTTGAGAAAACACCAGCAGGTAACCAAGAGATTACCGAGCAAGAATTTTATGATAACGGCGTATTAATGGTTGCTATGGTAAGAGCAGGTGTAGAACTTGCTTTTGAGGCTATGACAGAATCTGGTATTATTGCCGAGTCTGCATACTATGAGTCTTTACATGAAACGCCATTAATTGCAAATACTATTGCACGTAAGAAATTGTTCGAGATGAACCGTGTTATTTCAGATACTGCAGAATATGGTTGCTACTTGTTCGATCACGCATGTAAGCCGTTGTTAACTGACTTTATGAAGAATATTGACATTGATGTTATTGGTACGAATTTTTCTGGCGATATTGAAAATGACGTTGATAATGCCCAGTTGATCGCTATTAACAAAGCATTGCGTACGCATCCGGTAGAGATTGTTGGTACACGTTTACGTGAGTCAATGACAGCTATGAAGCCTATCGTATAGACTTAAAAAAATTCATAGATATACTAATTGTCCGGTTGAGTGTATTCTTAAAAATTGTAACCCTTTTTGGTAGAGCAATTTTAAAGGAACTGCCCTTAAGCGGACAATTTAGTTTTTATTTCAGCTCTAAAACAATAGTAACAAACAAATAACATGAAAGGGACCAAGCCAGCATATTTTCCGGTATTAGATGATGTTTTGCAGGCAGCACAGACTATTTCTGAAATTTCAGAAGTTACACCGTTAACTGAAAGTATAAGATTGTCAAAGAAATTTAATTGTCAGGTACGTCTAAAACGCGAAGATCTACAGCGCGTTCGGTCTTATAAGATTAGAGGTGCATTTAATAAAATAAGTTCTTTAACGGAAGAGGAAAGAATTAAAGGAGTTATTTGCGCAAGTGCCGGTAATCATGCCCAAGGTGTTGCTTTTGCTTGCTGTCATTTAAAGATTAAGGGTACTATTTATATGCCATCGGTTACACCAAAACAGAAAGTGGAACAAACCAAGCTTTTTGGTGGCAAATGGGTAGAAGTGGTTTTGGAAGGCGATACGTTTGACGATTCATCATTTGCAGCTAAAATACATGGTGACCAAACTGGTAAAATATTTGTACATCCATTTGACGACCCTAAAATTATTGAAGGCCAAGCTACAGTTGGTCTAGAATTAATTGAACAGGCAAAAGAACCCATAGATTATCTTTTTGTCTGTATAGGCGGTGGTGGTCTGGCATCTGGACTTATAAGTGTTTTTAGCCAGCTTTCGCCTAGTACCAAGATAATAGGGGTAGAGCCTAAAGGTGCTCCTTCCATGAAAACAGCTATTGAATCTGGTGAAGTAATTTCCCTTAATCATATTGATAAATTCATAGACGGGGCGGCGGTTAAGAAAGTTGGCAGTTTAACTTATTCGATCTGTAACTACTACTTGGATAATATGATTACCGTAGATGAAGGGAAAGCATGCCAGACTATTTTAGATCTTTATAATAGAGATGCCATAGTGGTAGAACCTGCGGGCGCATTATCCATAGCTGCATTAGATGATTATAAAGCGGAAATCGCTGGCAAAAATGTGGTCTGTATTGTTGGTGGAAGTAATAATGACATAACTAGAACAGCTGAGATAAAAGAACGGGCTTTATTATATGCCAAATTAAAGCATTACTTCATAATTCGCTTTCCTCAACGCCCCGGAGCATTAAAAGAGTTTGTGGTAGACATTTTAGGACCTAATGATGACATTACCCATTTTGAGTATTCCAAAAAATCAAGTAGGGAGAATGCACCGGCAGTTGTAGGTATAGAATTAAAACACCCAGATGATTTACAACCATTGATCGAGCGTATGAAAAATAACAATTTCTATGGCGATTATATAAATGATAAACCAGATTTGTTTGAATATTTGGTTTAAACTACTTTTAGTTTATCAGATTCAATTTCTTTCTTTTATAGAAATCAATCTGTACTACAATTATCAATCATAGTGCAAAATAGAAAATGAAATGAGCGATATTAAAATTCCAGAAGAATATCAAATTACATCAACTATAGACCAAAAACAGTATTTGGTCAACGGAGAACTAAAAGAATGGAAAGGAGACATTACAAATGTGTATTCTACAATTTCTTCAACTAAAGAATACAAGCCAACATTATTGGGCAGTATTCCTGATTTGCAAGAAGCAGAGGCTTTAGATGCCCTAGACGGTGCTCTGCAAGCGTATGACAAAGGTCAAGGTGTCTGGCCTACCATGCACGTAAAAGATCGTATTGAATGTATGGAAGTTTTCGTTTCAAAGATGAAAACGAAAAGAGAAGAGGTAGTGAAACTTTTAATGTGGGAAATTGGTAAGTCGTTACCAGATTCCCAAAAGGAGTTTGATAGAACGGTAGAGTATATTGAAGATACTATTGAAGATTATAAGCAATTGGATCGTGATGCTGCCAAATTTACAAAGCATGATGGTGTGTACGCGCATATTAAGAGAGGACCTTTAGGGGTTGTTTTATGTTTGGGACCATACAACTATCCGCTGAACGAAACATTTGCATTGTTGATCCCTGCAATTATAATGGGGAATACCACCATTTTCAAACCTGCTAAACACGGTGTTCTGTTGATAACACCACTTTTAGAGGCTTTTCAAACAAGCTTTCCTAAAGGTGTAGTAAATGTATTGTTCGGTCGTGGTAGAACGGTTGCCGCACCCATTATGCAAACCGGTAAGGTAGATGTACTTGCCTTAATAGGTAACAGTAAATCTGCCAATGCTTTACAGGACCAGCATCCTAAAAGCAATAGATTGCGTTTAGTCTTAGGTTTAGAGGCTAAAAACCCTGCAATAATATTACCGGATGCCGATTTAGATTTGACCATTAACGAATGCTTGGCAGGTACGTTGTCGTTTAACGGTCAACGTTGCACCGCATTAAAAGTGGTGTATGTTCACCAAGAAATTAGTGCCGAGTTCAATAAGAATTTTGCAAAGAAAGTAGATGAGTTGAAATTTGGAAACCCTTGGGAAGAAGGGGTTAAATTAACTCCGTTGCCAGAACCCGATAAGGCGGCGTATATTCAAGGTTTAATTGACGATGCGCTTTCTAAAGGTGCTAAGATCATTAATAAAAAAGGCGGTCAACATTTTGATAATTACATTTGGCCAGCAGTGCTATATCCTGTGACCAAAGAAATGCGCGTGTATCAAGAAGAGCAATTTGGTCCTATAATACCTATTGTACCATTTTCTGATATTGAAGAGCCTTTGGATGATATGGCTGAAAGCAATTATGGGCAACAAGTAAGTTTGTTCGGTAAAGATGTATATGCACTTTCTCCGTTAATAGACACTTTGGTGAATTTGGTCTGTCGTGTTAATTTGAACAGCTCTTGCCAAAGGGGTCCGGATGTTTATCCGTTTACCGGAAGAAAAGACTCTGCCCAGGCAACCTTAAGTGTACATGATGCTTTACGCTCGTTTTCAATAAGAACTTTCGTTGCTTTTAAAGACAATGAATTGAATACTGAAATTATTGAAAATCTATTAGAAGCTAAACTTTCTAATTTTGTAAGCACAGACTATATATTGTAATAGTCTATTATTAAGACCTTAAAAAACCTCTCCTATTATTTAGGGGAGGTTTCTTTTTTGCAATTGTTGCTAATTTCTTTTGCTCTTTCTATACCTGAATACGGGTAGTACGGTATTGCCTGTTCTTCTGCTTCAAATAAATCTATTGCGCGTTCAATATCTTCACAGTAAGGGGCTGTAGATTTACCAAAGAATTTGGCCGTTCCCATATCCCATTCGGTCTTACCTAATAATACTCTAGGGTTATTAGGTGCTATAGCTTGTGCTTTTTGGTAGATGGCCACATTTTCACCTGATAAGGTCATGCCATATTTTGCACCATCAAAAGCAATATATGCAGTATTTAAAAGGGCATATGAAATCATAATTTCCGGGTTGTCTTTTGATATAGCCGATGCGCTATCCAAAAATTCTTTTGCCCTTGTTAATTTAGTGTTCAATAATGCTTCATCTTTTAGACCAAAACTGCTTATTATTTCAATTAGTCCTACATAATAAGAGGGTAGCCAATTATCTTTTTCTACAGATGCAATTCTTTCAAATAGCTGAGCGGCCTCCGTGTTTTTTTGTTGCTCCCATAATGAAAAGGCTTTATTCATTCCTTTCTCGTAAGGAGTTTGTGCGGTTAAGCTAAGAGTGAAAATTAATGTGGCAATTAATACTACTGATTTCATGGTATATAGATTTATACGTTAATTATTGTTGTTCAAATATCTTTTTAATCTCCTGGTTTAAATAAAATAGATGACCGAGTTGTTAGTTATTTGTAGTGAATTGTTATTTCTAGAGCTGATCAAGTTGATTGTCGTTTTTGTTGTCACTGATCGTCCAAAAGAAACCTATAAAAAAGAAGCGGTCTGCCGCTGGTGTAATTGTTCTTCTGTTGAACACGCCATCCATATTTGGTTGATCGGCGTATTGGTATCCGTTTACATTTTTGGTTCCTAATACGTTACTTACAGACAGATATAAGATTTTCTGTGGGCTGATCAAGTAGGCATAGTTGACATTTAACGAATTGAAACTTTTAGCTTGTTCGGTTAAAAAACCTCCTTTATTTGGATCTGTATAAGTTCTACCGGATGCATAGTTGTAGCTCAGGCCTAATTGACTTTTCCAATCTTCTATCCATCGCTTTACAACCAAAGATGCATTGTGTTTAGATGCAAAATCCGGAGTGGCACTTGTTAGATAGTTTTGATAGTCCCTTTTCGTATCTAAGTAAGAGTAAGACATCCAGTACTCTGTATTTTTAATAGTTTTATTATCTCTCCAGAATATATCCAACCCTTTTGCAAAACCACTTCCGGTATTATTAAAAGTAGAAGTTGGCAATACAAACAGAGTATCATATTTGACCAGATTTCCGTAATTTTTATAATACGCTTCTGCTCTAAATATTTGTTTGTTTTTGGAATATTGATAGTTGGCAATGTAATGCGTTGTGTTCTCAGCTTTAAAATCAGAATTAAATTTTAAGTACTGGTTCGTGGGGTTTTGAAAAAATTCACCATACGCCAATGAGAATTGTGAATTTTCACCAGCCTTATAGGCTAATGATAGTCTTGGTGATAGGGTAAACTCTTGCAGTAGCTCAGAGTGTTCACCTCTTAGTCCTACCTTGGCGGCAAATTTTTTAGAGAAAAATACATCTGTTTCTATAAAGCTGCTAAAAATATTATTATTGAACTTAAATTTGTTGGCAAAACTGGAATCTTGGTAGTCCTCTTTAAAATTGGTCAGAAAATATTCTGCTCCAAAATTTAATTTATAGCGGCTAGAAAAGTATTTTTTAAACACAAGTTTTAAATGTGCCGAGTTTTCTATGTCTGTAATGTTCGCTTCATTTAATTTAATTACGGAACGATCCCTGGCAAAACTAACACCGGTATGTATACTCCAGTCTTTTTTCATAAAGTCTTGATATGAGGCGTTTATGTATAGATTCTCATTTTTTAATCCAAAACGAACCCCATCGGCTACATTAATGTCTTCTTGAGTTAAGTCAAAATCGGCAGAGCTATATGCGCCATAAACTTTTAACAATCCTTCATTATTGAACTTATATCTGTATACGGCTTCACCACCTATAGATTCTACGGGTTTGTGCCATTCATTATTATCAGGATACAGTTTCTGATAAGGAGCCAAATTAATGTAAGATGTATTTAAACTAAGGGAACTTTTTTTCCATTTTTGAGTATTACCTAATCCTAGACCAACGGTCATAACTGAAATTTCGGTTTTTTCTTCCTGAGGTTGGTCAATACTATTTAAAAGTAGAACGCTTGATAAGGCCTGTCCATATTCTGCCGAATAACCACCGGTAGAAAAAGCTATGCCCTTAAATAGAAAAGGCGATAGTCTGCCCCTTACCGGAATATTATTTGCAGAAGGGGAGTAGGGCGTAAAAACACGCATACCGTCCACAAAAATTTGAGTTTCCTCTGCACCACCACCTCTAACGAACAGTCTGCCATCTTCTGCAACATTAGAAGTACCCGGTAGTGTTTGTAAAGCTCCCACAAAATCTCCAAGTGCACCTGCCGTAGTTACAATATCCAGAGGTTTTAACGCAGTTACCTTGGCATTATCACCAGCATTGAAAGTTCCGGCGTTAACCGTTACCGCATCCAATGCATTTACATCATCCTTTAATTTAATGGTGATATTCTTAAAATTACCGATTTCGGCAGTTTTTGAATAGGTTTCAAAGGAAATAAATGATGCGATCAATGTCTGTATACCTGTAGATGTTGTTTCAAATGAAAAAGTACCGTCATCTGTAGTGGCAGTGCCGTCATAAGTTCCGTTCAAATAAACATTAGCTCCTATTATGGGAACGCCCTGTTGGTCAATAATTTTCCCTGAAATTGTGGATTGGCCAAATAAATTGTAACAGAAGAATGTAAGTAACAAGAATAAATTCGTCTTCATTATTGATTATATTTTTTTGATTGATATCACAAATATGAATCGTAAACGAAGGTTTAAATAAAATGGCTTTCCCAATTGTAGAATTGCTATCCTGAATTGCACAAATTAGCTAATGGTTGCTATTTTAGAAGGTTAATTATTTACATAAATATGGTAATTAATGCGTGTTTTAACCCGTATTATGGTTTTAACTTTGCCTTTATAAATTGATTGAGAACGTATAGTATATATGTTAAACTTAAAATTTATAAGTTATGGATGCTATAAAATCAAATAAGAAAGCATTATTTGCTTTAGCTATTGGTGGTTTTGGAATAGGACTTACCGAATTTGTTATCATGGGAATTTTGACCGAAGTTTCTGGGTCATTAGGAATAACAATTCCGCAGGCCGGTCACTTTATTGCAGCTTATGCATTGGGCGTTGTAGTAGGTGCTCCATTATTAACAGGCTTAGGTTCTAAACTTACGCCTAAGAAAATGCTGTTCTTATTAATGATATGGTTTACAGTATTTAATACCTTGTCCGGTCTTGCCTCTGGGTATACCAGTTTGTTGTTTATGAGATTTTTATCTGGTATTCCACATGGTGCTTTTTTTGGTATCGGTGCCGTTGTAGCTACAAAATTGGCTAGAAACGGGAAAGCGGCTCAAGCAATATCTATAATGTTTTCTGGTCTTACAGTTGCAAATGTAATAGGAGTGCCCATTGGTACTTATTTAGGGCAACAGTTTAGCTGGAGTGTTTCTTTCTACTTAGTAGGTTTTGTTGGTTTATTGGCTTTAGGAAGCATTTACTTTTGGATGCCAAAAATTGAAGTTGAAGCGGCAGAAGAGAAAGTCAGCGTTTCTAAAGGATTGAAAAATACAGAGCTTTGGGCATTGATTGCGCTGACAACTATTGGTACGGGCGGGTTCTTTGCATGGTACAGTTATGTAGCTCCATTAATTACTGATGTTGCCGGTTTGCCTAACCATTTTGTTGGGTATGCTATGATGTTGGCCGGTTTAGGTATGGTTGTAGGTAATTTTTTAGGTGCGAAGATGGCAGAGTTATTTTCTCCATTGAAAGCAGTAATCGTCAGTTTATCGGTAATGAGTGGTATTCTTATTTTAAACATGTTTTTAGCAACCAATCCATATTTATTAATGGCACTTACATTTATTATTGGGGCGATATCCTTTACTGTGGCAACCCCAATTCAGATGGCTATAATAAACACATCTAAAGGTTCTGAGATGTTGGGTTCTTCTATGAACCAAAGCGCATTTAACATGGGTAATGCTTCTGGTGCTTACTTGGCCGGATTACCTATTGCATTTGGCTACGGAATTATTTACTCTAGTTTAGTAGGCGCTATTTTGGCATTCTCAGGCGTGGTCATTGCCGTTGCTATTTTGATTGTTAGAAAGAGAAAGGAAATAAAATATAGAAAAATGGCGATGAGCTGTTAATGGTTTATTTTCAATATAATTTAATAGAGGAACTAAAGAAACAAGTTCCTCTTTTTTTTGTTGGAATATTTAAACGGAGCTAATATGTGTTTTTCTTTTTACCTTATAGTCAGTCCGTTTGGATGTTAAAATTTTTAATTTCTGCAGTTCATCGGTAATTTTCTTGATTTTAGCACGTTGTAAAAGAACCAAAACTTACAATGCTGTGTCACGTACCAAACTATTTCTTGGAGCCGTTATGATGGTTCTTTTACTCTTTGTTCTTACGGCTTCTTCTTTTAGACCAGAACATTCCAAAGCTATTATTACTGATGCCAATGCCATTAAGGCACTGGCAGAGAAAAGGGAAATCAAAATATATAACATACGGCAAAAAGCGCTGAAAGATGCGTTATCAGATTACTTTAATGAAGCTATCAACTCTGGCGATATTGTTGGTGCCGGTGTCAGTATTGTTAATGGAGATTCGGTTATTCTTTCTGACGGATTTGGAAAAAGAAAATATAATGGTAATGAACTTGTTGATGGAGAAACCTTATTTAGGTTAGGATCAATTTCAAAAGGATTTACAGGTGTTTTAGCAGCTAACTTGGCAAGTGAAGGTAAATTACATTTAGATGATAAAGTTGCCGATTTTTTGCCGAATTTTCATTTTGGAGATCAACGTAATACAGAGAAAATTGAAGTGGCTCATTTACTTTCCCATACTACAGGTACGCCGTATCATAGTTATACGGATTTGGTAGAGGCAGGTTATACGATGTCATCTATCAGTGAGAAATTCTATAAAATAAAACCAATAGCTGCACCTGGGACACAGTATAGTTACCAAAATGCAATGTTTTCCGTATCACAAGAAGTAATGCTAAAAGCAACAGGGAAAGATATTAAGACCTTGTTGACGGATAAGTTCTTTGAACCATTAGGTATGAATTCTGTTTCTATGGATCATAAAACATTAATCAATACAGAAAATATTGCTTTGCCGCACGTAAGACGAGGGCATAGGTGGAGAACGGTTTTACCAAGGGATAATTATTATAACGCAATTGCCGCTGGCGGAATTAATGCAAACTCAGAGGATATGGCAAAATGGATGCGATTTCTATTAGGTCACAATCCTGATGTAATGTCCAAAGATGCTATGGCACAAGTATTTAAACCTTTTGTTGAATTAAAAGGACATCACAAGTATTATCAAAGATGGCCGGGACATGTGAGTTCTGGTTACGGATTGGGATGGAGAATACATACGGTTAAAGAAAATGATAAAGCACCAGAGGAAATTATTTGGCACCATGGAGGTAGTGTAAACAACTATAGAAATGAAATTGCTCTCTTTCCTGAATCTGATTTAGGTATTTGTGTGTTGATCAACGGACCTTCAAAATTGGTGAAGACCGTTATACCGGATTTAAGGGCTATCGTAAAAAGTATTTACGAACAAGAAATTACAATGGCAACAAGTATATAGGTGAACTATAATAATGTGATATAAAAAAAATCCCTTTAATCAATGATTAAAGGGATTTTCATTTTAAGTACATTTCTTAAATGTTGCTGGCCAACCAATCGCCAACTTCACTTGTTTTATAACTTTTTCCACCTTCAGCTAAATCTTCGGTGACATAACCTTCTGCCAAAGATTTGTTCACTACGCGTCTAATTTCTTCGGCTTCTTCTGTCATATTCATATCTTCAAAAAGCATGGCTGCAGAAAGTACCGTTGCCAATGGGTTGGCAATATCCTTACCTGCCGCTTGGGGATATGATCCATGTATTGGCTCATATAATGAAACTTTACTACCAACCGATGAAGATGGCATTAACCCCATAGATCCTGCAATTACAGAAGCTTCGTCCGTTAGAATATCTCCAAATAAGTTTGCCGTAATGATTACATCGTATCCTTTTGGCCATTGAATTAAACGCATTGCTACTGCATCTATAAATTCATAAGTAACCTCTACTTCCGGATAGTCTTTTTCCATTGCTTGTACAGTCTCTCTCCAAAGTCTAGATGATTCCAATACATTTGCCTTATCTACACAGCATAATTTTTTAGAACGCTTCATAGCAAATTCAAAGCCCTTTTTAGCTAATCTTTCTATTTCAAAACGTTGGTAGGTCATGGTGTCAAATGCAGTATTGCCATTATCTTTTCTACCACGTTCCCCAAAATAAACTCCTCCGGTCAATTCTCTTAGGATAATTAAATCCGTTCCTTCTATACGATCTCTCTTTAAAGGAGATTTGTCTATCAATGAAGGAAATGTAAATGTTGGTCTAACGTTAGCAAATAAGCCTAATTTTTGTCTCATTTTCAACAATCCCTGTTCTGGACGTACTTTTGCAGTTGGGTCATTGTCAAAACGGGGATGACCTATAGCACCGAATAAAACAGCATCTGCATTTGCACAAATTTCGTGGGTTTCATCTGGGTAAGGCTCTCCAACGGCATCAATAGCTGCCGCACCGGTAAGTGCTGGCTGCCAAGTGATATGGTGCTCATATTTTTTAGCAATGGCATCACATACCTTTACTGCTTGATCAATAACTTCAGGACCGATACCATCACCGGCCAATAAGGCAATATTTAATTTCATGGTTTAATCGCTTTTCGCTTTGCGCTATGCGCACCACGCAATACTTTAATGGTATTACGTTTTTGCTGTTTATTATTAAATTATATTCAACATTTTCTCGGTAGCTTTTATAGCACTAACCGTTTGGTCAGAATCCAATCCTCTTGAGGTGAATTCTTTTCCGTTCAATTCCCAAGTGATCACTGTTTCGCACAAGGCATCAGAAGTACTGCCAGGGGGAATTCTAACTGCGTAATCCGTTAATTTAGGTAATGCTATCTTCTTTGCTAGGTATACTTTTTTCAGGGCGTTCATGAAAGCATCGTACTGTCCGTCACCTTGCGCATGGGCTTCAATAACTTTACCATCTATTTCGACAGATAGCGTAGTAGAAGGCATTAATCCCATGGCATGTGTTAATACATATGACTTTATAAAAACTTTCTGTTTATAATCCGCAGTGTCCAAAACATCGGAAATAATGAAAGGAAGGTCATCTTTGGTAACACGTTCCTTTTTGTCGCCTAGCTCTATAATTCTGGCAGTTACTTTTTTTAACTCATCATTGTTCAGAGTTAGGCCAAGTTCTTGTAGGTTTTTCTGTATGTTGGCCTTACCGGACATTTTGCCTAGGGCATATTTGCGTTTTCTGCCAAAACGTTCTGGCATAAGTTCGCTAAAGTATAAATTGTTTTTACTATCACCATCGGCATGAATACCGGCAGTTTGGGTAAATACATTGTCTCCTACAATAGGTTTGTTCGCCGGTATGGTAAACCCTGTAAATGCTGAAACCAATTTACTTACCTTGTAAAGCGATGTCTCGTTAACATTGATTTCAACTTCCGGTAGAAAATCGTTGATAACGGCTACGGCGCTTGCCATAGGTGCATTACCGGCACGTTCTCCCATGCCGTTTACAGTTAAGTGTAGACCATGACAACCTGCTTTTACAGCTTCCATGATATTGGCTACGCCTAAGTCATAATCATTATGTCCATGAAAATCGAAATGGAGCTTTGGAAATTTTTGTATGATTTCGGATAAATACGAGTAGGTTTCTGTATGTGTTAAAATACCTAAAGTGTCCGGTAATAGAATCCTTTTTACGTTCTGGGTAGAAAGAAATTCTAAAAACTCAAAAACATATTCTTTTGAATTTCGCATTCCATTGCTCCAATCCTCCAAATAGATGTTATTGATGATACCTTTTTCAGTGGCCTGTTTAAATATTTCCGCTATTTCAGAAAAGTGTTGCTCGGGTGTTTTTTTTAATTGATACTTTAGATGGTTCATGGAACCTTTGGTCAACAAGTTCTGGGATATTGCTCCAGATTTTTGCATCCAATCCAAAGAAATACCGCCATCTACGAAAGTTAAAACTTCTACACGTTCAAGAAAACCTTTTTCCGCAGCCCATGTAGTAATCTTTTGAACAGCATCTAGCTCTCCATCAGATACACGAGCAGATGCAATTTCTATTCGATCTACTTTTAGTTCTTCTAAAAGCAATTTTGCCAAGGTCAGTTTTTCCGATGCAGAAAAGGATACTCCAGAGGTTTGTTCACCATCCCTAAGGGTGGTATCCATTATTTCTAACTTTCTTTTTTTCATGTGATCTAATTGCCGTTTCATCTTATATCAGGAAACGGCAAATGGTTAGTTAACGTAAATGATGTTGGTACTTTGATTATTGAGGTTATAACGGAGTATTTTCCGCAAATGTCTCAATATCCTTTTTGATGTTCAATAAGTAATCAATATCATCAAAACCGTTCAACATGTTGTTTTTCTTGTAATCGTTAATGTCAAAAGACTCACTTTCACCCGTTGGCAATAATGTAATTTTTTGCTCAGGAAGGTTAATTTCCAATTGGGTAGAAGGGTCATTTTCTATAGCATCAAATATCTTTTGTAAAAAAGCAGCACTTACTTGAACCGGTAACACCCCTATATTTAGACAGTTACCTCTAAAAATATCTGCAAAGAAGCTAGATACTACACATCTAAATCCATAATCATAAACTGCCCATGCAGCGTGCTCACGAGAGGATCCTGAACCAAAGTTTTTTCCACCTACTAAAATTTTTCCACTGAATTTGTCCTGGTTAAGAACAAAATCTTCTTTCAGGGTATTGTCTTGATTGTATCTCCAGTCCCTAAAAAGATTATCACCGAAACCTACACGTTCTGTAGCTTTTAAGAATCTTGCCGGTATAATTTGATCTGTATCTACATTTTCAATTGGTAACGGTACTGCCGTTGATGTTAATATATTGAATTTATCGTATGCCATTTTTATTTACTTTTTTGTTGATAATTGTTCGTTGTTGGTGAGTTAGTTTATAATTGTTAAAATCAACAATTAACCAACAACCATTAACCAGCAACCATTTCTTCCATTAATTCCCTTGGGTCTGTTACTTTACCGGTTACGGCAGCCGCAGCAGCAACTAAAGGACTGGCCAACAAAGTTCTTGATCCAGGACCTTGTCTACCTTCAAAGTTTCTGTTAGATGTACTTACGGCCAGTTTACCGGCAGGTATCTTATCATCGTTCATTGCCAAACAAGCAGAACAACCAGGCTCACGAAGTTCAAAACCGGCTTCGGTCAAAATATCCAAGATGCCTTCTTCTTTAATGGCAGTTTCTACTTTGTGAGATCCAGGAACCAACCATGCGGTTACGTTATCCGCTTTTTTCTTTCCTTTTACTATAGATGCAAAAGCACGGAAATCTTCTATACGACCATTGGTACAACTTCCTAGGAAAACAAAATCAATAGGCTTGCCCATCATACTTTCACCTTCGTTGAAATCCATATATTTCAATGATTTTTGATATGTTGATGCACCACCTTGTACGGCATTTGCCATAGGTATATCATTTGATATTCCCATTCCCATACCTGGGTTGGTACCGTAGGTAATCATAGGTTCAATTAACGAACCATCAAAAGTCAATTCTTTATCGAAAATGGCATCTTCATCGGTATACAATGTTTCCCAATAAGCCATTGCCTTGTCCCAGTCTGCACCTTTTGGTGTAAACTCACGACCTTTTATATATTCAAACGTTTTTTCATCTGGAGCGATCATACCACCACGGGCACCCATTTCTATACTTAGGTTACAAACGGTCATACGACCTTCCATACTCATATCCCTAAATATTTCACCTGCATATTCTACAAAGTATCCAGTAGCCCCGGAAGTTGTTAATTGAGAGATAATGAATAAGGCAACATCTTTAGGAGTAACCCCTTTACTCATTTTTCCGTTAATATTGATACGCATTCTCTTTGGTTTAGGCTGCATAATACATTGTGTAGCCAATACCATTTCAACTTCAGATGTACCAATACCAAAGGCAATAGCACCAAAAGCACCGTGAGTAGAGGTGTGTGAATCTCCACAAACAATAGTTGCACCTGGTTGGGTAATCCCATATTCAGGGCCTACAACGTGTACAATACCGTTTTTAGCATGACCTAATCCCCAGTAAGAAATACCATACTCATTGGCATTTTCTTCTAGCATTTTTAATTGGTTTGCAGAAAGCGGATCGGCAACCGGTAAATGTTGGTTAATTGTTGGTGTATTATGATCGGCCGTTGCAAAAGTTTTCTCTGGATGCATAACAGGAATATTTCTATTCTTAATGCCTAGGAAAGCAACAGGACTGGTTACCTCATGTACCATATGTCTGTCAATGAACAGTACATCTGGACCATCTTGTATTTTATGTACTACGTGGGAATCCCACACTTTGTCAAATAATGTTTTTGTTGCGCTCATATTCTATATAATCTAAGTTCACAAATCTATTAAAATCAAGGATTTCTTGGAAATTAACACACTTGAAAATTACGATGTTCAACGGGAAATGTGTGATATTTTAACAGATGTATAGTACCGCTTATATAGGCAAAATGTCTTTTTGTCTAAAGTTTGTTTCAAAGTGTACCATACATCTTTTTTTAGTGTTAAATTTCTGACATGAAAAAACTGACCATAATAGTATTAGCCATTTTATTTATTTCTTGTAGTGATGATTCTGTTGATCCTATAATACCAGAAACTGTTGTTAAGGAAGAAGTTAAAGAGGAAGAAGTGGACCAAGAAGTTTCATTTCCTACCTTAGTTGCAATCAGCAAGAACTTTGGATATTATTATGCGATGAAGATAAATTCTTTTTCGGAAAATGTTGAAATAACAAATTTGTCCGAAACATTGGATTTAGGAAATTTTGGATCTTCAAATGTCAGTTTTTATGATGGTATTTTTACACATGGTTCATTAAATTATAATATGGATACAGGATATCAAGCTAAAATATCACAATTTAATTTTATTGAATCCAATACTTTTGTGTTAGATGGTTTTTGCGACCCTTTAAATCTTCCTGCTTCTAGTCAGGCTGATCTAAGCGGCTCTGAAGATTATTTTGTACATACCTACTTAAATTCTTTAAATAGTGTTAATGCACCTCTTTATTTGAATTCTTGGAATAATACGGATCAAAGTTGTAATGAGTTTTTATTAGGGAACGGACCACTTTATGATTCTAAATTATTTGGGAATTACTTGCTTGGTTTCAGGTTAAGAGAGGTGCAAGACGAGAATTTTACTTTAAATAGAGAATTATGGATAGTTGATTTAGATGGAAATCAAGAACCATTAATGTTTGAAATGGACTCAAGTTTCAATTTTGCAACCATAAACTCAGACACGCTTTACTTGACGTATATTAATGGCGACTATAAAGTATATGATATTAAGACAAATACATTGATTAATGAGGGTAATAATAATGTGTTTTCAGAGTATAATGGAAATTATATATTTAAAACTTCTTTTTCCGAAAATAAAATGGTTTTTTATAAACCTAGTTTAGAGTTCACTACTTTGTCTGCATTTACACCTATATTATTCAATTTTAGCGAAAATAAAATTGTTGATTTGAATGTTAAATTTGAAGAAATATTTACTCATTTAGTTGAGAAATACAATGAATCATATTCGGTAATTAATGTTTCTTTAGATTTTAAGAATGAAATGGTAATAATTGGGTGTGATAATTCTAGACCTGACGATATAGGTTTATTGGTCTATTGCGATTTTTATGGCAATATTTTAAGAGAAGTAGAATTGCCTTATTCACCAGATTTCGTCAATATAATTAGCTAATATAAGTCCAGATATTCTTATGCTTCACCAACTGGGCGTACATGTGTCTAATAATTAGATTCTCGGGTTTGCTTAGTGAAGGATCTTCTTTTAACAATTGTAATGCGTGGTAGCGAGCCGATTTTAAGATGTCGTTATCCTTTACGATATCAGCTATTTTAAGATTTAATAACCCACTTTGTTGGGTGCCCATAATATCACCAGGTCCGCGGAGTTTTAAATCTACTTCTGCAATTTCAAACCCATCATTAGTGGCTACCATGGTTTCCAGTCTTGTTTTTGCTTCTGTAGATAATTTATGACTTGTCATTAGTATACAAAAACTTTGATCTGCACCACGACCAACACGGCCACGTAATTGGTGTAGTTGCGATAAGCCAAACCGTTCTGCACTTTCAATTATCATAACCGATGCATTGGGAACATTAACCCCAACTTCTATAACTGTAGTGGCCACCATTATTTGAGTTTCTCCCTTTACAAAACGCTCCATTTCAAAGTCTTTGTCCGCCGGTTTCATTTGTCCATGAACAATTGAAATCTGATATTTTGGCTGAGGAAAATCACGTGCAATACTTTCATAGCCATCCATTAAATCTTTATAGTCCATGGCTTCAGACTCTTGAATTAAAGGATAGACCACATATATCTGTCTCCCTTTTTCAATTTCATCTCGTATAAAGCGAAATACCTTTAATCTGTTACCGTCATAGCGATGCACTGTTTTAATGGGTTTTCTACCGGGTGGTAATTCGTCTATTACTGAGATATCCAGATCACCATACAGACTCATGGCCAATGTTCTTGGTATGGGCGTTGCCGTCATGACCAGTATATGTGGCGGAAATTCATTCTTATGCCATAATTTGGAACGTTGGGCTACGCCAAACCTATGCTGCTCATCAATAATTGCAATTCCTAAATTCTTATATTTTACCTTATCCTCTAAAAGGGCATGGGTGCCAATAAGAATATTTAATTCTCCATTCTCTAATTGCTCGTGAATTGGTTTACGAGCCGATTTCTTAACGGAACCAGTGAGTAAAGCACAGGTGATTTCAGTACCTTCAAGTAACTCGGAGATGCCTTGAAAATGCTGGTTGGCAAGAATTTCCGTAGGCGCCATTAAACAGGCTTGAAATCCGTTGTCAATGGCCAACAACATGGTCATTACCGCAACTATGGTTTTTCCCGATCCTACATCGCCCTGCAATAATCTATTCATTTGGGCATTGCTGCCAAGGTCTGCCCGTATTTCTTTTATGACACGTTTTTGTGCTCCCGTTAATTCAAAGGGTAGTTTGTTGCTATAGAAGTCTTTAAAATATTCACCAACTTCAAGAAATGGAAATCCTTTAATCTTCTTCTTTCTAGAAACATTTTTTCCTATCAGTTGCAACTGTATATAAAAGAGCTCTTCAAATTTTAAACGCCATTGGGCCTTTGCCAATAATTCTTGGTTTTTTGGAAAATGTATATTGAACATTGCCTCGCTTTTGTTCAAAAGCTTTAGGTTATGTAGTAATTTATCGGAGAGGCTTTCCGTGAATTTACCATTGATTTCAATAAATAGCTGCTGCATCAATTTACTGATGACTTTATTGGTAATACCCTTGTTACTTAGCTTTTCTGTAGATGGGTATACGGGTTGCATATATACCTTTGTTCCTTGCTCATGGGATTTTAGCGGTTCCATCTCTGGGTGTGGCATTGAAAATGTACCGTTGTACCAGTTGCATTTTCCAAAAATGACATAAGGTACATTTAGTTTTAAATTCTCTCGTAACCACTTTTGACCACGAAACCAAACCAATTCTATTTCCCCGGTATCATCTTTAAAACGAGCTACTAAACGCGAACCTCTTTTTTGCTCTATTGTTTTTAAATGAACAATTTTCCCAATAATCTGAACATCGGCACTACTACGTTGTAACTGGTTAATTTTATAATATTGGGTTTTATCGATATAGCGATTAGGGAAAAGATTCAGCAAATCTTGATAAGTATGTACTCCTAATTCTGACTTTAATGTATCGGCCCTATTGGGACCGACACCTTTTAAGTACACAACTGGAGTTTGCAAGAAGTTTGCGTTCATGGCACTAAAATAGGTATAAGCCCCTTAATCCCCAAAGGGGCTAATATCATTACTGCTGTTATTAATACGGTTCTTTTAGTAACTAGCGAAATAAGTGTTGTTTAGCATCACAATCAAAATATAATAAGGTTAGGGAAGTGCTCCCCAAAACATTAAATTTGAAATGTTATTTTTTGGTTTACTGTATGAAGAAATTGATTCTCACCCTTTTTTTATTCTTATCCCTTTATGCTTTTGGGCAACATCAAGACAAAGTAGATTTTATAAAAGCCAAGGTTTACTTAGGTTTTTTGCCTAAAGAAAAAACGATTAAAGGGGGGGTAATCTATCGTTTTAATGTCTTCCAAAATGTTGATTCCGTATTTTTTGATGCAAAGAATATGGATTTTTCAAAAGTAGAGCTTGACGGGAAAAAGATAAATTTTACTGCTACAGAAAAGACAATTTCCATAAGACATAAATTTAAAGCGGGAGAATCACATAAGCTGATGATCGAGTATATAGCCAAGCCGAAACAAACAGTCTATTTTATTGGTTGGGATGATGATTTAGAAGGTAATGAACAAATATGGACGCAAGGGCAAGGAAAATATACCAGCCATTGGCTTCCTAGTTTTGATGACATGGAAGAAAAGGTTGAATTTGATTTAACCATTGAAGCCGCTAAAAAATACCAGGTAATTGCCAATGGTAAGCTACTTCTAAAAACTGATAATGATGAAAAAGATGCTATTTGGTTATTTGATATGAAAAAACCTATGAGCAGTTATCTATTGGCTTTTGCTATTGGCAATTATGATAAGCAAGTTTTAAAATCTGAAAGCGGAGTAACGATTGAAAACTATTATTATCCAAACGATAGTCTAAAAGTGGAACCAACGTATAGGTACACTAAGAAAATATTTGATTTTTTAGAAAATGAAATAGGTGTACAATACCCTTGGCAAGATTATAAACAGGTGCCTGTACATGATTTTTTATATGCAGGTATGGAGAATACAAGCGCAACTTTTTTCTCAGATGCCTATGTTATTGATTCCACCTCGTTTATAGATAGAAATTATGTAAATATCAATGCGCATGAATTAGCGCACCAATGGTTTGGTAATCTGGTTACGGAAAAGAATAGCGAACACCATTGGTTACATGAAGGTTTTGCTACTTATTATGCTTATTTGGCTGAAAAAGAAGTTTTTGGTGATGATTATTTCTATTGGAAATTATTCGGCACAGCTAAAACATTACACGAGATATCTGAAAGGGGAGAAGGAGAGAGTTTATTGAACCCCAAAGCTAGTAGTCTTACGTTTTATGAAAAAGGTGCTTGGGCATTGGCTATCTTAAGAGATAAAATAGGAGAATCTGCTTTTAAAGAAGGTGTAAAAATATACTTGGACAAATATAAGTTCCAAAATGTGACTGTTGCCTATTTCATGGATGTGATGGAAGATACGAGTGGAAAAGATTTGAGTGAATATAAGGAGGTTTGGTTGAAAGGAAAAGATTTTCCTGAAGAGCGCGCTAAACACTTTTTGATGAAAAATAACGCTTCATTAAAAATGTTTTATGTCTTAAAACATGATGATGAGAAAAATTTTAATTCCCCTAAAATTTTGAACGATTCAGAATTAGCTACAGAATTAAAATTAGAATTGCTTCAACAAAAAGGTGATTTTCCTGAATTGGAACTTATACCTTTAATTGCTAATGAAGATATAAGAATACGGCAATTTGCTGCTCAGAAAATGGGTGTAATTCCTGAGGCTTTAAAAGAGTATGCAGAGCCGTTGTTATTGGATGATAGTTATAGTACAAATGAATTAATGCTATATAATCTTTGGTCTAGTTTTGATTATGATAGAAGTACTTATTTAGAAAAAACTAAAAACCTTGTTGGTTTGCCAAATAAGAATGTGCGTTTACTTTGGTTAACTTTAGCATTGTTCACTCCTGAATATAGACCTACAGAAAATGTATATTTTCATCGAGAACTTGTTAGTTATACCAGTGATATTTATAATCCAGAAATACGACAAACAGCTTTTCAATACCTTTCAGAAATAAAAGCGCTAAATGGAAATGCGTATGCTAATCTTATAAAGGCGACCAACCATCATTCTTGGCAGTTTAGAAATTATGCGAGAAAGCTATTTGATGCCTTGTGGAACGACCAAGAACAGAAAAAAGAAATTGAAAAGATTGTAAATCAACTAAATTCGTCAGATTTGCGTTATCTTAAAACGAAATTAAATTAATAATGAAAGCATTAGTTATTTCTGGTGGTGGTAGTAAAGGAGCCTTTGCGGGTGGCGTTGCACAATACCTTATTCAAGAAGAAGGAAGAAAGTATGATATTTTTGTGGGTACTTCTACCGGTAGTCTACTTATCTCTCATTTAGCACTAGGTAAACTAGATAAGATTAAAGAAATATATTCTAATGTCAATCAGAAAAGTATATTTAATAACTGTCCTTTTTTAGTAAAAAATATTCGTGGTAATGAAGAAATTTCAATTAATCATTGGAATGTATTCAGAAACTTCATGACCGGTAAGAAGACCTTTGGCGAAAGCGAAAACTTGCGTAAACTTATTGAAAATAGCTTGACCATTGAAGAATTTGAAACTTTAAAAAATGGAGATTCTGATGTAGTCATAACCGTTTCTAACCTCTCATTAAATCAAGTGGAGTATAAGTCAATTAAAGATTGCACTTATGAAGATTATTGTGATTGGATTTGGATATCGGCCAACTATACACCGTTTATGAGTTTAGTGCGTAAAAACTACTGCGAGTATGCCGATGGTGGCTTAGGTAGTATTGTGCCTATAGAAGAAGCAATAAAAAGAGGTGCTACAGAAGTAGATGTCGTTGTGCTTCATACGGAGGTCAACTACATGAACAGGGTAGCTTCACGTAATCCTTTTGAGCTGATCACAACAATGATGAGTTTTATTTTAGATCGAATTGAACATCAAAATATTAGAATAGGAAAATTGGTTGCCAATCAAAAAAATGCAATCATCAATTTATTTTATACACCTACAATTTTAACCACTAATTCGTTAATATTTGACAAGGCAAAGATGACACTGTGGTGGAAGCGAGGTTACCTTTATGCAAAGAATAAGAATGAAGAAACGAATCCTATTGAACCCAATGAACATGAATAAATATTATAATGTAGTTCATTGGTAATGATATAAAACGAAAAAAGCTTTCCATATGGAAAGCTTTTTTTATTCTTGTAAAGACTATTTAATCAACTACCATAAATCGCCAATTTCCTTTTTAACAAAGGATAAAGCTGTTGCTGATGGTGAAGTTTTGTCCATGGTCTCATTTAAGATATCTTCTCTTAATTTATCTGCAGTTTCGGTATTGCTCATGGCTGCTTTTCTGATCATCTGTATGGTGGCACTTTTTGCAGCTTTTATAACGTTCCAGCATTCATCTGTCATATAAATTTGCTGAGAAAGGTTATGCTCAAATTCGGTCTCTACGCTTTTGATCAGCAAGTTTTCATACGCATTTTTATCATCACCAATTGGTGATACACGAACAACCAAGCTTGGTATGGCAATACGTTCTAAAAATAAGGCCATTCTTTCATAAGCCTGTAAACGTACGGGTAAAGTATCTTTTTGAGAGTCTTTATGTAATAGAAAACGTCTTCTGCCTTCTTCATTATTGGTATGCATTCTAAAGAAATAGAAGGCTATGGCACCTGTAACTACTGAAGGTATTAAATAAGCGAATAGTTGAAAAATTTGGTCAGAGTTCATTTTATAATCAGTTAATATTTATGAAATAAGAACGTCCAAATTTTTCAATTAGTATAGTACTTCATCGATGAAATGCAAGTTTTTAATTTTTAATGTCTCCCTTGGCCATATCATAAAATGCTTTATAATCTGGTTGGAACTTTACTTGTAGAGATTCGCGCAAGCCACCATCTTGACCTACGGCAATAATCCGTTCTCCATTCACTCCAAAATCCTTGATTAAAATACTGGCAATTGCCGTAGCTTGTTGCAATGCAATATTCATTTCGCCCGTAATGTTCAAACTTGCAATAGTGATAACACTTTTAGGGTTTGCATTGATTACTTTGGCAACATTTTCAATCCAAGTTCTAGATTCGTTGGAAACATTGATACCTACACCGTCGGTAAAGAAAAAATCTAATTTTTCTGAAATTATTACTGATCCATCTGTAACACCAACTTTAGCGTTTTCCCCTAAGACTTGCTTTGCATTTGTTAAAATGACAACAGCGGTAGAATCATTACTGGCAACAGCATCGGTAATACCTTTTAACTGTTTTTCCTTGCGTTCTAATGTTGCTAAGGTTTTATTGATATTCTCTGAATTTTGACTGGATAATGCTGCAAAACTATTTAAGTTTTTCATTAAAGTTGCATTGGCATCTTGCAGTTCTGTAACTTGAGATTGATATTCATCTGAACGTTGATTTGCCAATTTCTCATTGCGTTGAGAGGTGCTCACCATTTTTGAAATGGAATCCAGTTTAAATTTTAAATCTTGATTTTGTTCGATCAGTTCACTTTTTTTCTGGGCTTGAATTGTATTTAATCCTAAAAGGATTAAAACCGAACATATAAAAAATCGTTTCATAGTAATATGCATTGAATAGGTTAATCTAAATTTTGCCGCCAAGATACGAACAGTCTTTTAAATCTTGTACTCCCGTGAAGGGTACTTTTGCTTTATTGTAACCGTACGTAGAAGCTAAGCTTTTGTTTAGGTCGTTGTCATCTACGTTTACTTGAACATCGTCCATAGTAAATTGACTAGGATGTTCATAGCCTGCAGCATGGGTTATCTCTAATAGTTCTTTTCTGAATGTATTAAAATACTGTGCCAGTCTATCTGATTTTAATGGTACGTTTATGCCTTTTTGTAACCATTTGCTTTGCGTGGCAATACCGGTTGGGCATGTGTTGTTATGGCAAACTTGTGCCTGAATACAACCAATACTCATCATAGCCTCACGGGCAACATTAATACAATCTACACCCATAGCGAAGGCCATGGCCGCTTTTGCCGGAAAGCCTAATTTGCCAGAGCCAATGAAAACAATACGTTCCGTAAGTTTTCTGTTCAAGAAAACCCTATATAAACTAGAAAAACCGTATACCCAAGGTAAAGAAACATGGTCTGCAAATGATGGGGGAGCGGCACCTGTACCACCTTCGCCACCATCTACAGTGATAAAATCAGGTCCTTTTCCTGTCTTAAGCATTAGATCGGCCAGTTCTTCCCATTGATCTAATTTTCCTATAGCACCTTTGATCCCTACAGGTAAGCCTGTTTCATAGGCAATGTCCTCAATTAGTGCCAAAAGCTCTGGCACATTTGAAAATGCCTTGTGTGTTGCTGGCGATAAGACATCCTTGCCTACTTCAACACCTCTGATCTCTGCAAGTTCCGGGGTTATTTTGGCACCTGGTAAAACCCCGCCTTTTCCTGGTTTGGCGCCTTGGGAAAGTTTAATCTCAATTGCTTTGATACATGGATTGTCAGCTACCAGTTTTTTCATTTTCTCCATAGAGAAATTGCCGTCTTCTGTTCTTACACCAAAATAACCGGTGCCAAAGTGAAAAACAATATCACCGCCATGCTTGTGATAAGGAGATAGACCGCCTTCACCGGTATTATGATAAGCTCCTGATTTTTGTACTCCCTTGTTCATTGCTTCTACCGCGGCGGCGGATAAAGAACCAAAACTCATGGCGGAAACATTTACGATACTTCCCGGTCTAAAGGGCTTACGACGATTATTGTACGAACCCATAACTTTTGCACATGGTATAAAGTTGGGCTCGGTCTTGTTAGGGTGATCGGAAGGTACTTGATAGCCTATCATCCTATTTTTAATGAAAATATGCTGGTGGGCATATAAGTCCCGGTCAGATCCAAAACCTTCATAATTGTTTTCTTTTTTTGCAGATGCATAGATCCAACCTCTTTCTATTCTATTAAAAGGAAGTTCTTCTCTATTATTGGCTACAAAATATTGACGCATTTCAGGACCAATACTTTCTAACCAATATCTTAAATGCCCTACAACCGGAAAGTTATGTTTAATGGTATGGCGTTTTTGTATGAAAACATCATAAATAGCGACAATGAAAAGAAACAAAAAAATCCAAGTCCACCATGGTAGACTTGGAATGGCATTTAAAAAATCGTTCATCAAAAATTATCCTTTTGGTTTAATATCTAAAACAGGTGTTTGGTCACTGTTTAAAAAATCTATGCTCATTTCTGTTAGTGTGCGGACACCTAACAATAACCCGCTATCATCGATCAGAAAATCGGGCGTGTGGTGTGGAAATGATTCTGTTGTACCAGGTGTCATTCCTCCTAGGAAGAAGAAAAATCCTGGTGCTTCTCTCTGAAAATAAGAGAAATCTTCTGCACCTGTAACCGCTTTTTGAAAAAGTACATTGTTTTCACCTGCAACCCTTTTCATGGTCGGTAACATTTGTTCTACCAATTCTGGGTTGTTATAGGTAATATCCGTAGCATCTGTAATTACACATGTAGCTTCGCCACCGTAGGCTTTGGCAATATCGCTCACCATTTCAACCATACGTTTGTTAAGCTTGTCTTTCATATCATAATCCAACGTTCTTATAGTACCGATCATTTCTGCAGATTCTGGTATAATATTAAAACGGACTCCACTCTTTATTTTACCTACGGTAATAACGGCGGCTTCATTGGTAAGTTCAGTTTCTCTACTGATTATGGTTTGTAGACCGTCTATAATTTTAGCACTGATCAATATTGGATCTACACCGGACCAAGGTTGTGAACCGTGCGATTGTTTACCTTTAACGTTGATAACAAATTGCTGGGCTGCGGCCATGGTTCCGCCAGATTTATAGCGAATGGTACCAACGGGAGTTTGTGAATTAATATGAAGGCCAAAAATAGCATCTACCTTAGGGCTGGTCATTACACCTTCCTTTACCATTAAAAGTGCACCGCCTTCTTCTCCTGGTGGTGGTCCTTCTTCTGCTGGTTGAAAAATGAACTTAACGGTTCCTTTGATCTTATCCTTATTTTTAGACATAACTTCAGCTACACCCATTAATATAGCTGTATGCGTATCGTGCCCACAGGCATGCATAACACCTACTTTTTCGCCCATAAATTCTGAAGTGACATTAGATTTATATGGTAGGTCGTTACGTTCTGTAACGGGTAACGCATCAATATCCGCTCTTAACGCCACTACCTTACCTGGTTGATCACCTTTTAAAAGACCTACTACACCTGTGTGCGCAACACCGGTTTCAACCTCTATTCCCAAAGATTTTAGGTGTTTTGCAATTTTTTCCGCAGTCTTAAATTCGCGATTACCCAGTTCTGGATTCTGATGTATTTCCCTTCTCCAGTCAACTACTTTGCTTTCAATTGCTTTGTAGTCTTTTTCAAGATTTGGACCTTGTGCCTGTACGGTATAACCGAAAAGTACGAGAACCAATAAGCCTAGTTTTTTCATAATCAATATTTAATATTTGTTTGTTCTCTGTGTTTTTTGTTGATCATTATGGCATAAGAACGTTAACAACCGTAATCTCTATGCAAGAATTAAAGTTTAAATATATTCAAAATGAAAAGAAATACCATTTATTGTTTACAAAACTAAAACACTTCACTTTTACTATCCCTCATTTATGGCTAAATTTACGTCACTAAAAAAAAGAAAATTTGAGCTCATTTATAGATGAATTGAACGATGCCCAAAAAGCTCCCGTTTTGCATAAAGACGGACCTTTAATGGTTATTGCCGGGGCAGGGTCTGGTAAAACACGTGTATTAACGTATAGAATTGCATACCTGATGGCGCAGGGAGTAGATTCTTTTAATATTCTGGCCTTGACCTTTACTAATAAGGCGGCACGGGAAATGAAGGAACGTATAGCACATATAGTTGGTGCCAGCGAAGCAAAAAATCTGTGGATGGGTACCTTTCACTCCGTATTTGCAAAGCTTTTACGTATAGACGGTAACAAGTTGGGCTACCCTGCCAATTTTACTATTTATGATACACAAGATTCGCAAAGACTTATTGCCTCTATTATTAAGGAAATGGGGTTGGACAAGGATATTTATAAATACAAACAGATTCAAAATAGGATATCATCATTTAAAAATAGCTTGATTACCGTAAAGGCCTATCGTAATGATCCGGATTTGGTAGAACAGGATGCAATGGCCAAAAAACCACGAACTGGCGACATTTACGAGAATTATGTGGATCGATGTTTTAAGGCAGGGGCAATGGATTTTGATGATTTGTTATTGCGTACCAACGAGCTTTTAACACGCCACCCAGAAGTGTTGGCAAAATATCAAGATAGGTTTAGGTATATACTGGTAGATGAGTATCAAGATACCAACCATTCCCAATACTTGATCGTAAAAGCATTGGCCGATCGTTTTCAAAATATATGTGTTGTAGGTGATGATGCACAGAGTATTTATTCTTTTAGGGGTGCTAACATTAGCA
This sequence comes from Maribacter huludaoensis, assembly GCF_029350945.1. Lineage (GTDB taxonomy): Bacteria > Bacteroidota > Bacteroidia > Flavobacteriales > Flavobacteriaceae > Maribacter > Maribacter huludaoensis. The sequence goes on from NZ_JARKMS010000006.1 coordinate 102,801, forward strand.
ATATTCTGAACTTTCAAAAAGATTATGATAATGTAGGTATGTACCGTTTAGAGCAGAATTACCGTTCTACCAGAAATATCGTAAATGCGGCAAATTCTATCATTGGAAAAAATCAAAATCAAATCGAGAAAGTAGTTTGGACCGATAATGATGATGGGCCTTCAATTAAAATTCATAGAAGTACTACTGATGCCGAAGAAGGTAGATTTGTAGCAAATTCTATTTGGGAGCACAGAATGCAGCAGCAAATGAAAAATGGTCAATTTTGCGTATTATATAGAACAAACTCCCAATCTAGGGCAATTGAAGATGCCTTGCGTAAGAGGGATATTCCGTATCGTATTTATGGCGGATTGTCATTTTACCAGCGTAAAGAGATTAAAGATGTTTTGTCATATTTGCGCCTAGTGATCAACCCAAAAGATGAAGAAGCTTTAAAAAGGGTGATTAATTTTCCTGCCAGGGGAATTGGCGGTACCACATTAGATAGGTTGGTGGTAGCTGCAAATCATTACAACCGATCCATTTTCGAGGTAATGGAAAATATAGACCGTATAGACTTAAAAATTAATGCGGGTACCAAGCGTAAACTTACGGACTTTGTTAACATGATCAAGAGTTTTCAGGTCATGAACGAAACTACGGATGCCTTTACGTTATCTGAACATGTAGCCAAAAAAACCGGTGTTCTTTTAGAATTTAAGAAAGACGGAACTCCAGAAGGAATCGGTAAAATGGAGAATATAGAAGAACTTTTAAATGGTATAAAAGATTTTGTTGAAGGGCAGCAGGAAATTGATGAAGCTACCGGTAACATTAGTGAATTTTTAGAAGATGTAGCCCTTGCTACTGATTTGGACAATGATACTGGTGATGATGATAGGGTTGCCTTAATGACCATTCATTTGGCAAAGGGATTAGAGTTCCCTTACGTATATATTGTAGGGATGGAAGAAGATTTGTTTCCTTCCGGAATGAGTATGAGCACGCGTAGTGAGTTGGAAGAAGAGCGAAGATTGTTCTATGTTGCTTTAACTAGAGCGGAGAAACAAGCGTATTTAACGTATACGCAAAATAGATACCGTTGGGGTAAGTTAATAGATGCAGAGCCCAGTCGTTTTTTAGAGGAGATAGATGAGAAATATGTAGAGAACCTTACGCCTATAGACGGTGGGTACCGTTATAAATCCCTTATAAATGCCGATATATTCGGTGAGGTAGATAAAAGTAGATTACGTCAAGAAAAGCCTAAAAGGGGTACCCCGCCAATGGTAGGCCAGCCCAATTCAGGACAGCTTAAAAAATTACGAAAATTAAAGCCACAGTTGTCTGAGCCTGTTGGTAATACCAATAAAATAGATCCAAACCTTACTGTAGGTTCATTGATTAACCATACGCGCTTTGGTCGCGGTAAGGTTGTTAAGATTGAAGGTGCCGGTAATGATAGAAAGGCAGAAATATTATTTGATAAAGGAGATATTAAAAAACTATTGCTACGTTTCGCCAAATTAGAAGTAATTGGGTAGTTATGATGTAATATTTACTTAATATAGTTATTAAAAATCTTTACGTTATGGCAGAATTCATAAAAATATACGAAGAGAATCCTAATCCTAAGGAAATAAAAAGGGTAGTGGAAGTACTGCGTAAAGGTGGTTTGGTTATTTATCCTACTGATACGGTCTATGGTTTGGGATGTGATATTACCAATACTAAGGCACTGGAAAAAATTGCGCGTATTAAGGGAATTAAACTGGCAAAAGCCAATTGGTCTTTTATATGTACGGATTTGAGTAATCTATCTGATTATGTTCGACAAATTGATACTGCTACATTTAAAATATTGAAAAGGGCATTACCTGGCCCCTATACTTTTATTTTACCAGGAAACAATAATCTGCCTAAGGAGTTTAAAAAGAAAAAGACGGTGGGTATTCGTGTGCCGGATAACAGTATTATAAAAGCTTTGGTGCAAGAACTGGGAAATCCAATTGTTTCAACTTCTATTAGAGATGAAGATGATGTTCTTGAATATACGACCGATCCAGAATTAATTTATGAGAAATGGAATAACCTTGTAGATGTAGTAATTGATGGAGGATACGGTGGTAATGTAGGGTCAACTATAATAGATGTGTCTACCGGAGGGCTGCCAGAAGTTGTACGTGAAGGTAAAGGTAGTCTTGATATTATTTAAATAGATATTTTGTTAGTTTAAGCATAAAAAAAAGCGGCTCAATTGAGCCGCTTTAATTTTATAATCTATCTACAATTATTTGTTGATTGCAGGATCTTTCATTCCTTCTTCGATCATGCTGTAGAATTGATCGATTTTTGGAAGAACTACAATACGTGTTCTTCTGTTTTTAGACTTTTCAGTAGTAGAGACCGGTACATATTCTGCTCTACCTGCAGCAGTCATACGCTTAGGGTCTACGTTGAAATCATTTTGTAAAATACGTACAACCGCAGTAGCACGTTTAACACTTAAATCCCAGTTATCCAACAAAGAACCGTTACCTCTGTAAGGAACGTCATCAGTGTGGCCTTCTACCATAAATTCAAAATCAGGCTTGTTGTTTACTACTTTGGCTACTTTACCAAGCACTTCTTTAGCTCTTCTTGTTACATTGTAGCTACCACTGCTAAATAACAATTTATCAGAAATAGAAACGAAAACAACACCTTTTTCAACGCTGATTTCAATATCCTCATCATCCATATTTCCTAAAACACCTTTTAAACTTTGCACTAAAGAAAGGTTTACGGAATCTCTACGGGTTATGGCGTCGTTCAACTTGCGTATAGTTAAATCTTTTTCTTGTAAGCTTTCTAAAGATTTCTCTAAATTCTCCGCACCTTTTGTAGTTAAAGTGGTTAAGTTGCCCATATTATTGATCAACTCTTGATTGTTGGCCTTTAAAAATGCATTTTGATCTTCTAATGTTTGAAGTCTAGATGAAGCCGTTGCTTTTTCTTCTAAGCAATCATTCAATTTAACCGTAGCTGAATTCAATAAATCCTGTGCATTTTTGTGTTTAGCTTCAAGATCTGCGTACTTCTTTGAAGATACACAAGATGAAAGTAAAAGGGTTACTCCAAGACATCCTAATAATACTTTTTTCATAATTTTATTCTATTATACTTATTTAAGTGGTTTACTCTATTTTTCGCATCTAAGCGACTTCAAAATTATATAATTACAAAGTCACTTATATGTGTTGTTAGTTAATCTTTTACTAAAATGTTAAAATTACTTATTCTATGTACGAAGTAAGACCATACAATGGACTTCGTAGCATAGTATTTTCTGAGAAACTGCGTTTTTTCTCTTTTCTTATACATTTTTCTAAACTGTCTGTAAAAGCTTAAATGTGCTCTAAAAATAGCGAAAAAGTGTTTAAATCTTAACTGAAAAAGAAATCGAATTGCCGCTATCCCATCTAACAGTAATCTTAAGAAGATAATAATAAAGGCTTTTCTTCTGGGCAAGTTTTTTGTAATGGAGAACAGTGTGTTTCTGAAATTTAAATATGTTTTTTTGGGGTTCATGTTGCTTAACGTAGAACCGCCTAAATGAAAGATATGGGAAGTGCCTACATACAATATTTTGTACCCATGGTTTTTTGCGCGCCAACATAAATCTACTTCTTCTTGGTGCGCAAAATAGTCCTCGTCAAAACCGTTCAACTCCTTGAATACATTTTTTTTAATAAACATACAGGCTCCGGTTGCCCAAAATATTTCCCTAATATCATCATACTGGCCATTATCCTTTTCTAAGGTTTGAAATACCCTGCCTCTGCAGAAAGGGTAGCCAAGTTGGTCAATAAAACCACCGGCTGCACCTGCATACTCAAAATGATCTTTTTTAAGTAAATCAAGAATTTTGGGTTGTATAATTGCAGCTTCTGGCACTTTTTCAAAGGTTTCTTTTATAGGTGCTAACCAATTGGGCGAAACTTCTACATCTGAATTCAACAAGCAAAAAATATCTGCATCCACATGTTTTAGGGCATCATTATAGCCTTTGGTAAAACCTCCATTTACAGAATTCTGAATAATCTTAACAGTGGGGTAGGTATTTTTAATAAACGAAACAGAACCATCGGTTGATGCATTGTCCGCAACGTATATATCTGCATCAGCGGAATAATTGATGACAGAAGGTAGGTACCTTTCTAAAAGTACTTCACCATTCCAGTTTAATATGACTACAGCTATCTTCAAAACGATCGCAAATTAACGGCTAAAATCAGGAATTTCCTTCATAAATTCATATTTTTCAGCAATTAGGTCCGTTTGGCAGTAGTAATGTGAGAGTCCGTTAGTAACCATTAAATAAGAAGCGTTCAACTTAAAGTTGTATTGTGCTATTTGATCAAATGTCATTTGGGATATAGAAACTTCTGGAGCTTTACATTCTACAAGTATGTGTAGCTGACCGTTTGGTTTAAACACCACTACGTCATATCTTTTTTTTAAACCGTTTAGGGTTATCTGTTTTTCAACATTAATATGGCTAAGCGGATATTTTTTTTCTTGTACTAGATATTGAACTACATGCTGCCGAACCCATTCTTCTGGTGTGAGTACCAAAAATTTTTTACGTATAACGTCAAAAATCAAGGTTCTATTTTCGCTATTTTTGACCCTGAAAGTGTAGTTAGGAAAATTTAGTGGCTGCATTATACAAAGTTGATGATTTTTTCTGAATGGATGAAGCTGTACAAATAGTCAATACAATTAAGAAAGGACAAATAAGTCCTATTTATTTCCTGTATGGGGAAGAAGCTTATTTTATTGACAAGATTTCAGATTTTATAAGTAACAATGTGTTGACCGAAGATGAAAAAGGGTTCAACCAAATGGTATTGTATGGTAGAGATGTGTCTATTGAAGACATTGTAGGTAATGCCAAACGTTACCCTATGATGGCCGAACATCAAGTAGTAATCGTAAAAGAGGCGCAGCACTTATCCCGTACCATTGAAAACCTTTGTGCATATGCGGAAAACCCTCAGCAATCTACGGTATTGGTCATATGTTATAAGTACAAAAAATTAGATAAGCGAAAAAAACTGCATAAGATCATAAAAAAGAACGGTGTAGTTTTTGAAAGTAAGAAATTATATGAGAATCAGGTAAGTGACTGGATCAGAAAGCATTTAGTAAGCCGTGGCTATACCATATCTCATAAAGCAGCGCTTTTGTTGGTAGAATATTTGGGTACAGATCTGGGTAAAATTAGCAAAGAGCTAGACAAGCTAAAATTAGTTTTACCGAAACAGACCGAGATTAACCCTGTGCATATTGAAGAACATATTGGCATTAGTAAGGACTATAATAATTTTGAGTTAAAACGGGCCATTGGTGACAGGGATATCGTCAAGGCTACCAAAATCATTAATTATTTTGCCCAAAATCCAAAAGACAATCCGTTTATATTAACAATAACCTTATTGCATTCATTTTTTACGCAGTTATTGCAATACCATGGGCTTGCTGATCATTCTCCTAAAAATGTGGCAAGTGCTTTGCGTATTAATCCTTATTTCGTAAGCGAAATACAAACAGCAGCTAGAAATTACCCAATGAGGAAAGTAAGCGGTATTATCTCCAGTCTGCGTGAAATGGATTTAAAAGGCAAAGGAGTAGGGGCTACGCCTATGAAAGAGGCAGATTTATTAAAAGAATTGCTTTATAAAATTGTGTAGTAACCGGCTATTTAACTAAATGACAATAATTGGACATTTAAATTTCAACGGAAATAAATTAGATGCATTAGTGTATAGATTTGCTTTAAGCGATTATTTTTTATCGATTGCGAATTTACCCGGACCAACTAATGAAATGGTAATAAATGCTACCAGGTAAAACAACGCTTTTTCTTTTGTGCTAAAATCATCCGCACCATGGGCAACAAATGCCGCGACCGCCATAGTTATGGCTGCCGGTATTGCCGCTAAACGTGATTTAAAACCTAGAATTATAAGTATAGGACAAATGAATTCACCTATTACAGCTAAGAATAGTGATGGTGCCTCTCCAATACCGAAGGGGTCTGAGAATTGAAAATCTCCAGAAATCAATTTTTGAAATTTAGGAAGACCATGCGTTAACATCATGGCAGATATTGCAATTCTAAAAAATGCCAAGCCGATATCTTTTAGTAAAGTATTTTTCATGTCATACAATATTTCCCTTAAAAGTATCGATTTTTTTTTGTTTTATTGAAATTAATGAGTAATCGTATTTGACTGATTTTAAATTTTGAAACAATAAATGACAACGGTAGCTTAATTTTCAAGTAGTTAAAGATCCTTCTATAAAAAATAAAAATTTTCTTTTATTGATTTGAAATTCTAGGGCATAAAAAAAATCCCAGTGTATATGGGATTTTTTCTTACTAAAACTTCATGTTTTACTTATCTCAATTTAGGATAATCGTTCGGTCTAACTTCATGCATGATCGCATAAACCTTTTCAAAAATATCCTCTCTGTTAGGCTTTGAAAAATAGTCGCCATCGGTACCATATGCCGGTCTGTGCGCTTTTGCACTTAAAGTTTGTGGCGTACTATCCAAATATTTGAATGCACCTTGTTTTTCTAAAATTTCATTTAGAAGATAAGCAGAACATCCTCCAGGTACATCTTCATCAATAACCAACAAACGGTTGGTTTTCTTAACACTTTCCAAAACCTCCATTTCAATGTCAAACGGTAATAATGTTTGCGCATCTATAACTTCGGCATCAATACCCACCTCAATTAGTTCTTTAGCGGCCTTTTCTACAATACGTAGCGTAGAGCCATAGGAAACTAATGTGATGTCTTTGCCTTCTTTCATTGTTTCAACCTTACCGATAGGTGTGCAAAATTCACCTAGGTTTTTTGGTTTCTTCTCTTTTAGTCTATAACCGTTTAAACTTTCAATAACCAATGCAGGCTCATCACTTTTTAAAAGTGTATTGTAAAAACCGGCAGCCTGCGTCATGTTTCTAGGTGCTAAAATGTACATGCCCCTTAGTAAATGTATCAATCCGCCCATTTCTGATCCAGAATGCCATATACCTTCTAGCCTGTGGCCCCTGGTTCTAATAATTAAAGGAGCTTTTTGCTTTCCGGCAGTTCTATATAACAAGGTGGCCAAATCATCGGTAAGGGTAGATAACGCATAAAAAATATAATCCAGATACTGTATTTCGGCAATAGGCCTAAGTCCTCTTAATGCCATACCTATACCTTGGCCAATTATGGTAGTTTCTCGTATGCCGGTATCTGCAATACGTATTTTGCCATATTTCTCTTGCATGCCCTCAAGACCTTGGTTAACATCGCCAATTGCTCCTGTGTCTTCACCAAAGATCAATGTGTTGGGGTATTTCTCAAATAGTTTGTCAAAATTATCCCTAAGAATTACCCTGCCGTCCACAAGTTCTTCATCATCATTATATTCCGGAGTTATACCCGTTATATTTGTGGCCTTATTGTCATTTTCGCTATATAAGTGAGAGCTGTACTTAAATTGAGATTCTTCTAGAAAATTGTTGGTCCAATTAATTAAATCCTGTTTCTCCTGCGTATGTTCCCCAAGAAGATAGCGCAATGATTTTCTTGCTGATATAGCCAAATCTTTTCTAATTGGCTCTTCAGTTGCGATTAAATCATTTTTTAATTTATTTAAAAAGTTTTTGTTAGGGCTTTTAGAAGCCGCTTTTTCTATCAAATTCAGCAATAGCGTTTTGTTTGATAGGTTATCTTTCAAATACTCGTCCCAAGCCTGTTTTTTAGCTTCTCTAACGGTACGTTTAATTCTTTTTTCAATGGATTCCAATTCTTCTGATGTGGCTATGCCCGATTCTAAAATCCACTCCTTAAAACGTTTGTTGCAATCATGGTCACGTTCCCATTCTAGCCTTTCATTATCTTTGTAACGCTCATGGGAACCGGATGTAGAGTGGCCCTGTGGCTGTGTTAGTTCGTTTACGTGAATAATTACCGGAACATGCTCTTGTCTGGCAATATCCGCAGCGTTTTCATAGGCATGCATCAATGCAGTGTAATCCCAGCCGTTTACTCTTAAGATTTCATAACCTTTTTCTTTTTCGGTTCTTTGAAAACCGGATAGAATTTCTGAAATGTTTTCTTTGGTGGTATGAAATTTTGCAGGTACGGAAATGCCGTATTCATCATCCCAAATGCTAATGACCATTGGCACCTGTAAAACACCGGCGGCATTTATGGTTTCAAAAAACATGCCTTCACTAGTACTTGCGTTACCTATGGTGCCCCAGGCAATTTCATTTCCGTTTATTGAAAATTTTGCACTGTCTAGACCTTCTTGGTTCCTATATACTTTAGATGCTTGTGCCAGTCCTAATAATCTAGGCATTTGCCCGGCGGTACATGAGATGTCGCCGCTACTGTTTTTTTGTTTTGTTAAATCTTTCCAGCTGCCGTCCGCATTTAGACTATGTGTCAAAAAGTGACCCCCCATTTGCCTTCCTGCACTCATAGGTTCCTTTTCAATATCCGTAGTGGCATATAGCGCGTGAAAAAATTCTTTAGGCTGCAGTAGGCCCAAGGCCATCATAAAGGTTTGGTCTCTATAGTACCCGCTTCTAAAATCACCATTCTTGAATGAACGAGCCATGGCTAGTTGCGGTAGTTCTTTACCATCCCCGAAAATGCCGAACTTGGCCTTACCGGTCAAGACTTCTTTTCTTCCCAGCAAACTACACGTTCTGCTCAAAAAAGCAACTTCGTAATCATTTATTATTTGTTCTTTGAAATCTTCAAAAGAAATATCATTACTGGTTTTAGAAGAGACATCCATGTATAAAACGTGTTTTTACAAAATTACCGAATCAAGTACTTTTTAGCAACGCTGTAACCAGTTAATTTATTCCATATTTTTCAACAAAAGTGATATTATTTTGAAAATATCTTAATTTTAACTAAAATTTATACGGGCCGTATTAGAATTTCTTAGTTTAAAACCATTTTCTTGTGAATAATCCAGTTAAGGTTTTTGGACTAACGGTTATGATAAACCTAATTTTTTCGCCGTAGTTTGGTTGTGAAATTTCCCAACCATTATTGGAGTGTAGCGGTAGGTAAAGTTCAAAATAATCTGTAACCAAATTTAAACGTACTCCAGAATCATACACAAACTTTCCTTCACGACCTTTGTTTTTTACCAATCCGGCGTCACCATAGAGTTCTATCCATTTCCAAATATTGAAACTACCGTTTACCGTTGCCATCCAATCATTAGAAAATCTGTAACGTTGATCTAAAAATGATTTAAATCCGCCTTCGGCAATAATTATCTGTTGGCTGTAAATACCAGAATCTTCTGAACGGCCTAGATAGCCATAGTCAAAAAGATAATCGGTAGGTCTATCCAACGCAAAACTAAAAAAATCTGTTTCTGTTTTATTACTAAGAAATTTACCGGCAAAAAATCTTAAATTAAGTTGTCTGTTGTTCTCAAAGAGTTTGCGATATTCATATTCAAAGGCCAGTTTACTGAAATTGCCTGCCAATTGAAAATCCGCAAACCAAGAGTTATAATCTAAGATGCCATTGTTCCTGCTTGAATACCGTGCATTGAAAACACTATAGTCCGGATTTTCAGGGTCATTGGCCAAACTCAAAAGAGCTGGATCAAAATCCCTAAATATGTTAACATATCTGAAACTTAGAAATTCTCTCTTGTTCGATAATAAATCTGCTGGTCTAAAGCCAAAGCTTACCGATGGTGTAATTGATGAATATCTAGAGTTTTCATTGAAGTGAGATGTGCCTGCACCAATATTATATTGGGCAACGTACAAACCACTTTTGCTTAGGTATTTTCTATAGCTGAATTTTCCAGAGCCTACAAAAGCTTTTTCTTTAAAGGAGTAGGAGGGGGAGAAATCATACACAAAAGGTCTTTCAAGTAAGGTTTTGTTGTATAAACGCATTCCGGGGGTCCAACCATCATAAACATTAAAACTCAATACAGGAACATAGAATACCTGATTGTAATATGGATTTTCGGCATCTTTGAAAAATGTAAATTTTAATTTTTTGTTGCTTGATAGAAAGCCTTTTAAAGATTTCCAATTATCGCGTTGATTGAATTCCGGTATCTTTTGGTCATAGTTAAGTACCAATCTGTCCTCTTGGTTATTGGCAATGGTAAATGTATCTTCAAGCTTAATATCTTTGAACCAATATTCAGAGACTACGGAATCTTTTTTTAGTCCAAATATTGAAATGGGTACATTGGTGCCTTCTTTGTTTTTAATAGTAACATGCAAAGAATCTACTTCTTTTTTTACCTTTTTTATTTTAAAATCAATCTTTCGATCGGTTGAGACATAGTCCTTGAAAAACCAGTTAATGTCCTGTTCTGTTGACCTTTTTAAAATAGATTCAAAGTCCGCAACTTTTACATTATTTAGTTTATAATACTCAAAAAAGGTTTTAATACTTTCATCAACATGTTCTTCACCAATGTAATCTGCCAAATACGCCAGTCCTAGTCCGGCCTTATATTTATTGGCAATTTTTTGATTGAATTTTATAAGCGAATCATTAGAGGTTTGCAATGCTTGGTCTAGATTTTTTCTGGCGGTAAGATTGTATAGAAATGAATACTGGTCGTTAAAATCCATCTTTGCCAGTTCAAAACTTCTAAAACCCCAGATTTTAGATAGCTTTCCCATTAATTTTTGATTGGGATAGTACTTCTCTACATACGCAATCATTAGATAATTTGCTATGGCGCTGTTCAGCCACTGTTCTTTTCTAGGATTTAAGAACATGGTCTCTCTTAAAATACTATTAATGGCCGTTTTTAGAAATTTCATTTCAAATTGAAACTGTTCCCTGTAAGGACGTATAAAAGAGGGGAGTTGATTTATACCGTAGAGCGGATCTTTGTTATAATCTAGTTCGCTGACCAATATTTTTTCATGTGGATAGTCACCTAGATTGTTATGAATAAAATTGGCAACCTTATTGATTGATAGACCTTGGCCGATTGTGCTATATCTTGGTGCTCTAAAATCCGTTAGGAACGTCATGTATGGCGTTCTGTGTGTTATAAAGTTTTTTTGTGGGTTTAGAATGATTTCACCACCACGTTGCAAATTACCTTTTAATTGGGCAAATTGACCATTTGGAAAAGAGGATTCTGATGTTATATCAAAGTTTGAAGCTAAAAAAAGACTGTCTGGATATTTAAAATTTATGACCGTATTGGTCACGTCCATATATAAATCCTCAATGTTCTTATTTGAGTAAAGGTGCCATTTGCCATCATAAACTGCAGGTGTTAGGTACCAATCTTTTAGATAGTAATCTCCCTTATTATCATAGCCATAAGGAGTGTATTTATTTGGCGGTAACTTCACTTTATAAGTGATATGGATTTTGGTAGACTCGCCCGGTGGTAGAATATCTTTTAAGGTGACCTTTACTATATCTTTACCTTCCGTACGGCTCCATTCAAGTCCATTATAGGTTTCGTCGACTACACTTGTAATTGTAGTTTTACCGCGTTCATCTGCTTTTGCCAAATGAAGCGATTTTTTGAATTCTTGAGCAAACCTCTTTGCTAATGCTGTGTTTTTATCTGAATAGGCATTTGCCCAATCGTTGAAATAGATAACACCTAAATTATAGTTAGATTTATTGAAATAGGTGAATTCTTGCTTAATATCCAACTCTTTGGTATACTCGTTTAAACTAACTGTAAGGTTAGTGTTATACTGAGCATAACCAATAGTAATGTTGGTTACTAAGAGAATAATACAGTAAAGGAAAAAGGATTGAAAGTTACGTACCAAGGCTTAGATTAAAAATTAGGACTCATGCTGTGCCCTTTGTAAAAGGAATCGATTATTTCAACTACTTCTTCTTCTGTATCTACTATTTTGATAAGGTTTAAATCTTCCGGACTTATATTGCCCATCTTCAACATGGTGCCTTTTACCCAGTCCATAAGACCTGTCCAGAATTCACTGCCCACCAATATGATGGGGAACTTACCAATTTTATGTGTTTGTATTAACGTTATTGCTTCAAAAAGCTCATCTAAAGTTCCAAAGCCACCTGGCATTACCACAAAACCTTGAGAATATTTTACGAACATTACTTTTCTTACGAAGAAGTAATCAAAATCCAAACTTTTATCATTGTCAATATAGGGATTGTCATGCTGTTCAAAAGGAAGATCTATGTTCAGGCCTACAGAAGTTCCGCCGGCAAGATTTGCACCTCTATTACCCGCTTCCATAATACCAGGTCCACCACCTGTAATTACACCGTAGCCAGCCTCTGCTATACTTTTTGCAATAGAAACCGCCAATTTGTAGTAAGGGTCTTCTTCTTTGGTTCTAGCAGAACCAAAAATAGATACACATGGGCCAATCTTGCTCATACGCTCAAAACCATTTACAAACTCTCCCATTATCTTAAAAATGGCCCAAGAGTCATTGGTTTTTATTTCATTCCAGCCTTTATGATGTTTTTCTGATCTCATTCGTTTATATATTCTTTTAGATAATTTTTTACCTATTTATTATTTTAATTCTCTCTTTAAAAATTTAGCCGTGTAGCTTTTCTTGTTTTTGGCTACTTGCTCTGGAGTACCTTTGGCAACCAATTGCCCTCCTGAGCGGCCACCTTCGTAACCAATATCAATAATGTGGTCTACCATTTTAATTACGTCCATATTATGTTCAATAACTAACACAGTATTTCCTTTATTGGCTAATTTATTCAAAACTTCCATCAAAACCCTTATATCTTCAAAATGAAGTCCGGTTGTAGGTTCATCTAAAATATAGAAGGTATTACCGGTATCTCTTTTAGAAAGTTCGGTAGCCAATTTTATACGTTGTGCTTCTCCACCGGATAGGGTGGTGGATTGTTGCCCTAACGATATATATCCCAATCCTACATCTTGGATGGTCTTTAACTTACGATGTATTTTTGGAATAAGTTCAAAAAATGATACGGCTTCGTTAATGGTCATTTCCAGAACATCTGATATAGACTTGCCTTTATAGCGTATTTCCAAGGTTTCCCTATTAAATCTTTTGCCGTTGCAAGTTTCACATTCCACATAAACATCTGGCAAGAAATTCATTTCTATGACCCTTAGACCTCCACCTTGGCAAGTTTCACATCTACCGCCTTTAACATTAAAACTGAATCTACCTGGTTTATAACCTCGTATAGATGCTTCGGTGGTTTTTGCGAACAAAGATCTTATTTCGCTGAACACACCGGTGTATGTGGCAGGGTTTGATCTTGGTGTTCTACCAATGGGAGATTGGTTAATGTCAATTACTTTATCTATATGCTCTAGACCGGTTATCTTTTTGTAAGGCATTGGTTTTTTAACGCCATTAAAGTAATGTGCGTTCATGATAGGATATAGCGTCTCATTGATCAAGGTAGATTTTCCACTACCTGAAACACCGGTTACCCCAATCATTTTTCCCAGTGGGAATTTTACGGTAATGTTCTTTAAGTTGTTACCTGTGCAGCCAGATAACACAATCTCATTACCGTTGCCTTCTCTTCTTTTTTTAGGAACTTCAATCTCCTTAACACCCGTCATGTAATCCGCGGTCAAGGTATGTACATGTTTTAACTCTTCCGGTGTTCCTTGAGAAATAATTTCACCACCGTTCTTACCCGCTTTTGGACCTATGTCAATTACATGGTCTGCACGCTCTATCATATCACGGTCATGTTCCACTACTATGACAGAATTTCCTATATCCCTTAAAGATTCCAACGATTTTATCAATCTTTCGTTATCTCGTTGGTGTAGTCCAATACTAGGCTCATCAAGAATATAGAGTACGCCTACTAATTGCGAACCTATCTGTGTAGCCAATCTAATACGTTGTGCTTCACCACCTGAGAGCGATTTAGAACTTCTGTTCAATGAAAGGTAATCTAAACCTACATCTAATAAAAACTGTATTCTCGTGGTAATTTCCTTAATGATTTCCTCCGCTATTTTTAGCTGATTTCCGCTAAGTTTTTTGTCTAACCCTTTAAAAAACGAAGCAAGTTCAACAATGTCAAAATTTGCCAATTCGGCAATATTCTTCTCTTCTATTTTGAAATAAAGTGATTCCTTTTTTAGGCGAAAACCTGTACATGTGGGACAGGTGATTTTGTCCATATATTCTTTTGCCCATCTTTTGATTGAAGTAGAAGCAGCCTCCTCAAACTGGTTTTTTATAAAGTTTGATATACCTTCATAATCTATCTTATAGGTGCGTTTAACACCTAAGGTTTTTGAATCTACCTCAAAGCTTTCTTTTCCTCCGTTCAACAGAATCTCAATAGCTTCTGCAGGGATAGTATCTATAGGGTCTGTAATTTTAAAACTATAGCGTTCGGAAATAGTTTCAATTTGTTTAAAGGCCCATGATTTTTTGTAATCTCCCAAAGGAGCAATACCACCACCTTTAATGGATAATTTTTTATTAGGAAATATTTTCTTTTCATTCACCTCATACACATGGCCTAATCCTTTACAATTGGGACACATACCCTTAGGGGAATTAAAAGAAAATGTATTGGGTTCAGGAGTAGGATAGGAGATACCTGTGGTGGGGCACATTAAATCCCTACTGAAGTACCTAGGTATATCAGTGCCTTCTTCAAGCACCATTAAGACGTTGTCACCACTATACATGGCCGTATTGATACTTTCTGATAATCGTTTATGAAAGTCCTCACTTTCTACAACCTTTAGCCTGTCTATAACAATCTCTATATCATGGGTTTTGTAACGGTCCACTTTCATGCCCTTTACAATATCCTTTACCTCACCATCTACCCTAACTTTTACAAAACCTTGTTTGGCAATTTGCTCGAAGAGTTCACGGTAGTGCCCTTTTCTAGATTTTATGACCGGTGCAAGAATGTTAATTTTCTTGTCTAAATAAGATTCAATGATCAAATCTTTAATTTGCTCATCACTATAGCTTACCATCTTTTCGCCTGTATTATAACTATGTGCATCTGCGGCACGGGCGTAAAGAAGTCTTAGGAAATCATAAATTTCGGTGATGGTACCAACGGTAGATCTTGGAGATTTTGAAGTGGTTTTTTGTTCTATGGCAATTACGGGAGACAGGCCATCTATCTTATCCACATCAGGGCGTTCTAAACCTCCCAAAAATTGTCTTGCATAGGCTGAAAACGTTTCAATATATCGTCTTTGTCCTTCTGCATAAATGGTGTCAAATGCCAATGATGATTTACCACTACCAGATAAACCGGTTATAACGACCAGTTTATCCCTAGGTATGGTAACATCTATATTTTTAAGGTTATGAACGCGTGCGCCCTTGACCTCTATATTTTCTTCAAAATTAATCATGTATTCACAGCAAAGTTGCAAAAGTACGATTTTGAGTGCTAATTACATACGTTCTTGTATTCTTTGAAAAAGGCTATAATTTTAAAATGTGGATTTAATTGGAAGTACATGATGGAGTAAAGAATAGTAAATAAGTAAAGGGAGGATCTTATTCTACTCGTGCATTACCAATAATGGTACCGAGGTATGGTGACTTAATTTTTCGATTTGATTATTAAAGAACAATTTTTGAAACAAGTTTAGGTTTTTTGCTACCATGACCAGCATTTTAATATTGTTGTCTTGTATATATTCGGCAATGGCTTGTTTTATCTCTTTACCTTGAATATTTCTAAAACAGTGGCTATCTATAAATAATTCTTTTAAATAATCGCTCAGATAGGCTTTATTGTTCAATTGAGCATTTGAAAATTTAGGACTGGATTGTGTCATGTGCACCACATCTAATCTTGCATTGGTTATTTGTAGAATTTCTGTAATTGAGTTGAGGATTGAATGGTTGTAGAATAAATTGTAATCTGTTGGGAAAGCTATACTATTGGGTAATTCTATCTTGGTGTTTTCAGGTACCGCAAGAACGTTACATGCTATTTTAGTTATGATGTTACCTGCATTACTACCTATTACCGATGCCATTAAACCCTTGGCACCTTTGGATCCCATTACAATTAATTCTATTTTTTTGTCACGTACCGTTTTTCTAACTATATCTACAAGGTTGCCATATTCTTGCAAGGTAATATACTGGTGTATTTTATTTGAAAACTGACTGGAGATTTTATCTGTTAGATCATTCAGTTTTTCTTTAGTCGTGCTTTTTTGCGGTGAAGTTAAAACCATGAAGGAATTACCGTTAATACCAGAATTGTTTAAAGTATCTACATGCAATACATAGAATCTGCATGGTTCGTTAGTAAATAGATTTGCGGCATATTCCAGCGCATTCCATGCATTTTTAGAGAAATCTGTGGGAATTAAAATATGTTTCATTTATTCAACTTACCATACAAAAGTAAATAGACGATAAAACGTAATAAATGATATTTATCAGATTTCGTTTAGTTTACATATTGAAGTGCCTTTAGCTCTTTAATTTGAATATTTCTACCTTCGATCGCAATTAGCCCCTCTTTCTTAAAACCCGATAATGTACGTATTAAACTCTCTGTTGCTATGCCGGCAACACTTGCCAAATCATTCCTGGAAATTCGTATGGGCTCATTTGGCTTGGTATTCATTAACTCGGCAAATTGGAGTAAGGTCTGCGCCGTTTTTCTTCGAACGGAGCTATAGGCCATTTGTAATAATTGGGCTTTGATCATTGAAATGTTTTCAGACAACAACTCCATTAATTCCATAGAGATGTTCTTGTTCTCATTCAGTATTGTTTTGAGGTTATCTTTAGAAATCCCTGCAAGTTCTACTGTTTCTAAAGCCGTGGCAGTCTCTTGGTACGGTACGTTGTTTAAAAAAGAGGTGAAACCTAAGAAGTCATCTGCTTTAGACAATGAGGTAATCAACTCTTTACCGTCAGTATCCATACAATGGCACTTTACAAGACCTTTTAATATGAGATAAATCTTGTTTGATCTGGCACCTTCATCATAAATTGATTCCCCTGCTTTAAAACTGGAAACCTCACCATTATCGTCAAAGAAATTTTTGAGTTCATGAACCGTACGTATTTCATTATCTGTAACACCATGTTCTTTGGTGCTTTCATCTTGCATACGTTTGATCAATTCTGCTTTTGCAAGTCTACTTTCAATAGCGCTGATAAGATCTTCTTCATCAAAAGGCTTTGTAAGGTAATCATCCGCACCTAGGTCCATTCCTTTCCGTATCTCTTTATGCTCAGTTTTAGCCGATAAAAAGATAAACGGAATTTGCTTTGTTTTTTCGTTATTTGATAATTGTTGTAGAACTCCATAGCCATCTAATTCTGGCATCATAATGTCGCAAATAATAATGTCCGGCACATCTTCAATGGCTGCATTAACACCTATTTTTCCGTTGGGTGCGGTTTTTACGCTATAACCAGCTAATTCTAAAAGTTCTTCCGTGTTTTCTCGTAAGGCCTTGTCATCTTCGATCAATAGAATTTTTTTCATAATGTTAGCTGGTTTTTAAATTAGGTATACTTAGTGTAAACGTAGATCCTACACCAATTTCACTGGTGAATTCTAGACTTCCTCCCAAGTTTTCCATATGTTGTTTTGCGATATTCAGACCAATACCGGTACCTTGGGTTAGTAATGCGTTTTCTGCTCTAAAATAGCGATTAAAAATATGCTTCTGTTCTTCTTGGGGAATACCAATGCCTTGGTCAATTACACTAATAATTATGTTAGTATTGTTCAATGTGACTTTAATGGTAATAGTAGTATCTTCAGGAGAGTACTTTATGGCGTTATGTATTAAATTAGATAAGGCCAACTCTAGTGTTTTTTCATCAAAATTGATGTTTAGCTCGTCAATATTTTCTGGGTAATGAATTTGTTGACCAGATTTTAATAACATATTACTATTGTATACCACTTCGTTTACAATTTTGCTTAACGGAAATTCTTCTACTTTGTAATTGACTTTGCCGGACTCTAAACGCTCTACAGATAAAAAATCGGTTAGTATGGTGTCTAAATATTTTACTTTACTTTTAATGGTTGCCACATGTTTGTCCCTCTTTGGTTGCTGATCGGTCTGAGTATATTTTCCTAGCAATGTGATAGAGGTGAGTATACTACTTAAAGGTGTTTTGAATTCGTGTGACACCAATGATAAAAACCTGGTCTTTAATTCGTTGAGTTCTTTTTCCACGGCTAAAGCTTCCGTCAATTGCTGTGTGCGTTCCTCAACTTTTTTCTCTAGATTTTCGGTGTAATTTTTTCTTTCGGTTATGTCTAATATAAATGCTACAAAAACTTTCTTCTTTCCTAATTCGGACAACTGTAAATGAACTTCTACCGGGTAAGTAGAACCATCCTTTCTACCGTGTACCGTTTCAAATTTAACTTTGGGAATTTCATTAGTAAGTAATGGGGAAATCAATTTTTTAAAGTTTTCTTCATTGAACTCCGGTTTAATATTTACCGGGGTCATTTCATACATTTCCGTTATGGTATAACCAATGTTTCTTTGTGCTTCTTTATTGACATTCAAAAACTTTAAGGTTTCTGCGTCAAACACAAAAATTTCGTTAAGTGATTCGTCAAAAATTCGTGCCCAATGACTTAGTTCTTCTTCTTTGTTCTTTCTTTCGGTAATATCGATCACCAAGGCCATAACATAAGTAGATCCGTAAAATTCAAACGGATTTAAGCCGGCCTCTACCGGAAATTCTTTGCCACTTTTAGTAATGCCGTAGAGATTTCTACCGTGTCCCATTTGTCGTTTATCACTATTGGCAATAAACTTGTTTACATGTTTACTATGGTTGGCAAGATATCTTTTGGGTATTAAGATATCCAACGGTTTTCCTAATAATTCTCCCTTTTCATACCCAAACATTTGTTCTGTAGACGTATTGGTGGCCACTACATTTTGTTGGGCATCAACAACAATAATACCTTCTGAAACTCCTTCTGAAAGCAAATTGAAGATATCACTGTTCTTTTGAAAATCTTGCATAGTATCAAATATATAGATTACGACTGATTTTTATCATATATAAAGTGGGTTCTGAGCTGTATTTTCATGGCAAATTCATAGAAAAACTATAAAATGGAAAATACTGCGAAAACAATGAACGGTCTTTATGAGAGCTTAGGAAAGCTTTTTTATGCCGTGGCTATGTGCGATGGTAGCGTACATAGTAACGAATGGGATAAAGTTAAGGAGTTGGTGAAAGAAGATTGGTTGTACGTTGATGATTTTACGGATCGGTATGGTACGGACGCCGCTAACCAAATTGAAATTGTATTTGATGTTCTTATGGAAACTTCAAAAGGGAGTAAGGAATGTTTTGGAGAATTTGTGGAATTTTACAAGGAGCATCCACATGCTTTTTCAGATGAGATAAAAGCCTTGACCCAAAAAACGGCCAAGGCTATTGCAAATTCATTTTCAGGTAACAATAAATCTGAGCTTATACTTTTGGCCAAGATCAAATTGTTACTCAACTAATGCTATTTCATTAACTTTTTTATATCTGGGTCTGCGTATATTTTCTGCACCATTTCACTGTACAAACTGGAGAATGTCGTATTCTCTGCCAAGTTGCCAAATAACGACTCTTGTTTTATAAAGGCAAGTGGGTCTTCATTGGTTTTACTGGCGGCTTGGTGCAGTTGGTCTTGCATGGCATCTATAATTTCTATGGATTCACCATCTTTATTTACGCCCTTATCACTATAATAACACCATGCAGCTATTACTAAAGTTGCATATTTAATACTGCCACCCTTAGCCAGGTTATCTTGAATGGTGGCGATTAAAAATTTTGGAAGTTTTGCCGAACTCTCTGAGCAAATTCTACTAACACTATCCTTTATGTTTGGGTTGGCAAAACGTTCTTGTAGACTGTCCTTATATGTTGTAAGATCAATACCTTCTAGCTTATCTAATACAGGTGTTGCTTCCTTATCCATAAAAGCTCTTAAATAGGTAACAAAAAGATCATCTTCCATACAGGCATTAATGGTTGGATGACCATGCAATGCGCCTAAAATGCCTAGCAAGGAATGCCCAGCGTTTAAAAGGCGCAGTTTCATTTTTTCGTACGGTTTTACATCTGGTACAAATTGTACACCTACTTTTTCAAACGCAGGCCGTCCGTTAGAAAAGTTATCTTCAATGACCCATTGTATAAAAGGCTCACAAGTTACGGGCCACTCATCTATTAGGTTATAAGTTTGTTCTAAATAATCAATGTCGGCCTGTGTGGTTACAGGGGTAATGCGATCAACCATGCTGTTAGGAAAGCTTACCTCTTTTTCAATATATGAAGCTAACTCCTCATCTTGTTTGTTGGCAAAAGTTAGCAACATTTCTTTGGCAACATCTCCGTTGTGTTGAATATTGTCACATGACATTACGGTAAAGGCCGGTAAACCGTTCTCCTTTCTTTTTCTAATGGCAGCGGTCAAAAATCCATAAATGGTTTTTGGCTCTTCTGGGTTCGTTAATTCATGTTGCACATCTTTATTCTCAAAATCGAATTCACCTGTAGCCGGATTAAAATTATACCCACCTTCCGTGATGGTCAATGATACTATTTTTGTGTCAGGATGCGCCATTTGGTCAATCACGACATTGGGAATATCAAATCCCAATTTAAAATCTATGATAGCACCAATAACTTCAGAATCAATTTTTCCATCTGGATGTTTGATTATTAAGGTGTACATACCGTCTTGCTGTTGCAATACATCATGTATTTTTTGATCACCTTTACGTAAGCCTATACCACAAATACCCCATTCAGAAGCATTTTCTTTTTCTTGCAATAAATGGGTGTAATATGCTTGGTGTGCTCTGTGGAACCCACCTACGCCAACATGTACAATTCCTGATTTAAGAATATCTCTTTGATAGGATGGTGTGGGCAATTGTCTGCTTATTTCTGCTAAATTCTTCGAGTTCAACATCGTTTCTTTTGTCATTTTTTAGCTAATATTTTTAGATTTTCCGCGTAATAATGCCGCGTAGGCAGTAACAAAGTAAACTACCGTGCATATAAACGCATAATAGTAAAAGGTTTCTCTATTTTCAATGTAAATATTTTCGCTTGCACTGCTAAACAATACAATGCCCGCCAAAATTAAGGTTATGATCAAAGCAATGAGCGATACCACCTTTAAAATTTTTGTGAGTAGCGTGGTGTCCTTCACGGGTTTAGTTTCGGTTAAACTTTTTTCTTCTTGGTAGGAAATGATTTTTTCATTTCTTAACCTCTCTTTTTCTTTTTCTTCCGGATATTTATTTTTAGCACCAAATTTACCGGCAAGAACTGTGTAAATGATTATGGTGAAAATCCATGTAGGTATAAATAAATAGAAGAAAGACATTACGTTAAACGCATTTAGCCCAAAACCAAAAACTAAACCTAATCCCCAAGAAACAATGGCGGGTGTGCTAAAGGTTAAATTACGGTAGGCCGACCAATAACGGGTGTACCCTATTTTTGGGAAAATTTGGTGTTCGGCAAATACTATTGCTCCTACAGGTACAACCAATAGACCAGCATATGTAAGTAAGGGCAGAATTTGAGAAAACACAAAAGGAAAACAAGCAATGGCAATTGTAATAAGACCAACGATAATGGTTGTTTTTTTACGAGAGTGTCTGTGGAATATGGCTTGTGCAGCCAACCCTGCCCTATATAAGTTAGTTATTGCAGTGGTCCACCCGGCAACGATAACAATGACAAATCCAGACCATCCTAAAGCATAGAAGGCTACATCTCCTGGATCTAATTCAACGATAGTTTTACCTATGATTACAGCTGCACCGGCACCCATAATACCAGCTGCGATCCATGCAACGAAATGACCGAACATCATACCCGTACTGGTTGCTAGCCCGTATGATTTCTTTCTGGCAAATCGTAACAAAGCCATATCAATTAAACCAAAGTGGGTAATGGTATTTGCGGCCCATGCAAAGCCAATAACTTCCAATAATCCTATGCCAGGTTCCCCTGCACTGTTGATTCCGGTCCATATGGATTTATCTCCCAGTGAAATCAATTCGTTCCATCCGCCGGGTAACGTAGTTCCTAAAACATCAAGGGACAATGCAGGTAATAAAACCATAGCACCGCTGGTAAACATTACAAATAACCATGGCGCACATATTCCAGAAAATTCGGATACCGCGTTAAAACCATATAAAGCAATGGATACAACCACCAGACCAACACAGAAAACAATGACCACAAACCACATATTGGTGGGGTACCAATTAAGTTGTGCCGGAATGTCAAAGGCAAAACGTACCGCAGTGGCAGATACGGTAATCATTGCTGCGGATATAACGGAGAAAATAATGACATTGGCCCAATTGTAAAGTTTGGTCATAGAATCCCCCGCAATCTTATTCAGGTAGGTATACAAGCTTAATCTTGTGTCTACGGCGATAGGAGAGGTTATGAACGTCCAGCTTAAGACCGCTAATATATTACCGATCAGAAGTCCTAAAATAATATCCATTGTTTTTGCCCCAAGGGCTACGAAAGTAGCTCCAATAACAAATTCCGTTGCGGCTACGTGCTCGGCGGCATATAGACCGGCAAAATGAGTCCAATCGTGTAATTTATGTTTTGCAACGGGTAATTGCTCTTCGTTTAATTTTTTTAATGCGGAATAATTTTGAGTAGTTGGCATTAGTTGAGTTGGTAGTTAAGTTTGTAATACAATTTATGTAGTATACTGTTCCAATACTTCGTATGCTTACATCTGTTTGAACAGGGGTGCAATGTATTTAAATTATATACAAACTAACACACCTTTTAACAGATTGTAATGCAGTTTTGTGACAAATAGGAATAAATATTTAATAAAATGCCAAAAACATAGTGTTATTTCTGAAAATCAATAAGTTTTAAACCATTATCAAACTTAATGTTGGTCCAATTTACCTTGACCCAAGGAGCATCCGTAACATCTGCATTCCATGTAGATTTTTTATATTGACGTTTGGTCGGAATAAGCATGTCGTCTACTTTTTCATATTCCAATACCATTAAGTTAGGAGTATCCATAGCTCCAAAATCCGCAACGGTAAATAAGAATTGGTCTACTAGCATTGTATTCTTGTTGATATACAATTGATAGATGTCGGTCGGTTTGGAGTTACCAAAGTCGAACGATACCTTAACAATGTCATAGTTCTTATTATCCACAGTTTTCTCCCCTAAATATTCATAAGTTATCCCGGGATCTAATAATTTTTGAAACATGGTAAACCAATAGAAATTAGTAGGTCTATTAAAAGCGACTCTTTTTAGGGCTACAGAATCTTCTATGATATTTCCATTATGCTTTAGCCAATATTCCTGTCCGTTATATCCTTGTTCAATGGGACCATCAAAATTACTTAAGGTTCTCTGGTGTTTTTCGTATTTTCCATAAGATAATTCACCGTCAAAAATGTATTTTTCGGTTGTTATATCGGTTTTGCCATCGGGCGTTTGGTAGGTATAGGTGTAAACTACATCCTTCTTATTTCTTAAAGTGTTGTAATCACCTACTTTTTCAATCATTTTAGAGACAAGTTCATGTCCTTTGTTTTTATAGGTAGCCGTAACAGTTTCCCCATGCTGTACTTTTTTATCGTTTTTACAAGAGAAAGTTAGTATGCTAAGAAAGATCAGGCTTGAAATTTTATAATTCATGATGATAGGTATAGTTTCTTATAATTTGTTTCTGATTATTTAAATGTAACTAGATAAATGTTTTAAGCTTATGTTAGGCTGATGAGTCTATCGGCAACCAGTTTCAAGTTTTGTTCATTTATTTCTGGGGTAGGGGAAAGTGGATAGAGTTGTGCACTTGGTCTACTAATAAATGCTCCTCTCCAGCCGGCCCATAAAGCTCCAGAAATATCCCAGCCATGTGCCGCTACCAATAAGCATTCTTCTGGTTTGATGTTCATTTTTCTGGCTGCCCAATTATATGCATCTACATGTGGTTTAAACTTGCCCATATCCTCAATGCTTAAACGTTGATCAAAATACTTGGTAAGTCCGGCATTTTTAAATTGTGTTTCAACTCCTTTATTGGATGAATTTGTGAATGAAACTAAAGTATAGCCGGCATCTTTTAAGCGCTGCAATGAGGAAGCAACTTCAGGGTGTGCGGGTAGCGAACGGATAGGATCCACAATTGATTTTTTAGCTTCTTCATGAGTTAAGGTGATACCGTTATTTGCGGCAACCATTTGTAAGGCAGCGGCGCCAATAATGGCAAAATCATTGTATTGATTGGCAACCGTGGAAACCAAAGAGTACTGCAACATGCTTGTAAACCATAGCGGTAACAAATCATTTCTGCCGTTAAGGGCTTTGGCTACGCTATCTTTCATGGCGGTTAAATCCAACAAGGTTTCATTGACATCAAAAAAAAGAACTTTGGGTCTATCGGTCTTTGGTTCTTTTTTATTAGCAAAGCCTATAGCAGGTATTGTTGCACCTGCCGCTCCTAAAATGGTTGATTTCTTAATAAAGTCTCTTCTGTTGTTTTTCATGATATATATAATTATAAAAACATTCTATGTGGTATGTTTTTAGGTAAAAAAATTATTGCTTTATTTGATTTAGGTACATAGATAGCCCATTTAAATATTCGTTGATTACTTCATCATCATCATAAAGTTTTCGAATTCCACGTATACCTTCAAAGGCGCTGATTAAATAAATCGCGGCCGCAGCACTTGAAATATCTTTTTTAATGGTATTTTCAGATTTTCCTCTATCAATTAATTCTACGAGTGCCCTTTTCCATTCCTCTATAATATTTTTTAGTGCTTTTTGATATACATTTTCATAATCCCCAATTTCATTGATGAGATTATTTGTGGGGCATCCATGTTTCTTCTCATACATGGAGAAAGACTTAAGGCTGTTTAAAAAAGTATCTTCTAAAATAGCATATGCATTACCGTTTTGGTATAGAGGATATACCATTCTTTTTTGAACTCTACGCTGTAATTTTTGGGTAATTACTTCAATGCCTAATTCTTTTTTATTTGCATAATGGTGATAGAAGGCTCCTTTGGTCATCGTAGTTGCCTTCATTATTTTATCAATGCTTGTCGTTTTAAAACCTTCTTCGTAAAACAACTTAAAGGCTTCATTAAGAATTAGTTGTTTGGAAAGTTCAGATTTTAATGCCTGTTTCATTTTGTAAAGTTCGAATAAAAAATACGGTATAGAATGTTTTTTGAGCTGATTTAACTAATTGTTAACTGTAAATGCTATTAATAATATAAAATGGGAGGTTGGCTATTCATAGTTTTTCCACCAATCTGTATAATTGTTTACGGTATCTTTTACTATAATTTCTTGTCCAATTTCCGGTGAAATTATATTTAGGTTCAATTCTTTTGCCTTAGCCTTCACTCGTACAATGGGATCTGTCCATTCATGTAAGGCCAATTTAAAACCGGCCCAGTGTATTGGCATTACATTTTTAGCTTTAATATCTACGCCTGCCATAGCTGTTTCTTCAGGCATCATATGTATATCTGACCATTTTTCATTGTACTGGCCGCACTCCATTAAAGCCAGATCAAACGGACCATATGTATCTCCAATTTCTTTAAAATGGCTTGCATACCCACTGTCACCACTAAAAAATATATTATCTGTTGTTGTGGTAATCACCCAAGAGCTCCATAATGTACTTTGACCGTTATTCATTTTTCTGCCAGAAAAATGCTGTGCCGGAGTACATACTAATCTTATATCGTCCAGTGCCGTTTCTTGCCACCAGTCCATTTCTGTAATTTTCTCTTTTGGTATGTTCCAAGCACTCAAATGAACACCAACCCCAAGTGGTGTATAAAAGTGTTTGGTTTTATCCTTTATCTTTAAAACCGATTCATAATCTAAATGATCATAATGATCATGCGAATATATTACGGCATCTATGACAGGCAGTTGATCAATTTCTATGGGGAATTCTTTATTGAAACGGCTGCTGCCCAATAGCGGGTGAGGTGCAGGTACTTTTCCGAACATTGGATCTATCAGGATGTTTTTCCCATTTATCTGTAATAAAAAGGAAGAATGACCAAACCAGATCAACCTGGTATCACCTTTATAATTAGAAACATTTACCTTTTTTAGATGTTGTGGAATAATATCTTTTGTAGGTCTTCCATTAGGTACTTTTGTGGTAAAGAACGTGTATACCAAGCTTAAGGTTTCACTTAAACTCATTTCTTTTGGTACATCATTACTATTTCTGAATTTACCATCTTTATAATTACTGGATAGTTGATAGGTTTTTTGTTGCTCTTTTGAAACATCTCCGCCAAAGCTTGGGTAATAATTCGTGAATAATAAATAGATCACCACTAAAACTCCTATAATAGATACTATTGCTATCATTATTTTTTTTAAAATTTTCTTGAACATTTACTATTATTTGATGCACTTGGTTTGTGTACCGCTTCGGTCACGTAAAGCGTTTAAAAAGTGAATATACGTATTCGCACTTTGTGATTTAAGGATGCCTATTATTTTAAATATGACTTTCGCTTAATTTTGCGTTCAAAATTAAGCAGATACAATACCATCTCCGTACACTATTTACTAATTAATGAACACATTTTCCCAATTAGTCTAAAAGCGAACATTGATTATAAAAAAAAATTAGGGTCTAAGCTTAATGCTTAGACCCTAATTAATGGGTTATGTATTCCATTTGTTTACGCCATAGATTAGCATATTAAACCCATAACGCTATGCAGTTTGAGATGTAGTTTTTGAAAAGTATTTTTTCTTTAACCAAAAGGAAACCTTTACTAAAAAAATCAAGGCAGGTACCTCAACCAAAGGACCAATAACTCCAGCAAATGCTTGACCGGAATTTAGACCGAATACGGCAATGGCCACTGCTATGGCCAATTCAAAATTGTTTCCGGCTGCCGTGAAGGCTACAGAGGCTGTTTTATCATATTCCGCTCCGGTTGCCTTGGTGAAAAAGAAACCTATGATAAACATTAATGTAAAATAGATAAGTAACGGTACTGCAATTATCAGCACATCCATTGGTATTTCTACAATCAGTTCACCTTTTAAAGAGAACATGATAACAATGGTAAATAATAGCGCTATCAAAGTCATAGGTGATATGGCGGGAATAAATTTGGTGGTGTACCATTCTTCGCCTTTTAATTTCACCAAAATCAATCTACTTAATATCCCCATTAAAAATGGTAACCCTAAATAAATGGCTACACTTTCTGCAATGGTACCAATTGATATATCTACTATGGCACCCTCAAAACCGAAGTAGGGAGGAAGCACGGTGATAAATATCCAA
Source organism: Maribacter huludaoensis (assembly GCF_029350945.1). Taxonomy (GTDB): domain Bacteria; phylum Bacteroidota; class Bacteroidia; order Flavobacteriales; family Flavobacteriaceae; genus Maribacter; species Maribacter huludaoensis. The sequence goes on from NZ_JARKMS010000006.1 coordinate 130,201, forward strand.
GCGTAGAAACTATATGCAAATACTTGAAATATACTGTTCAGTGCTACTAAACCTGCGCCATATTCACTGCTACCATCGGCAAGATCGTTCCAAACCAATACCATGGCAATACAACGAGCCAAACCAATGAGTATAAGACCTACCATATATTCTGGATAATCTGATAAAAAGGTAATTGCCAAGATGAACATTAACACAGGACCAATTATCCAATTTAGGATTAACGAGATAGACAGAATTTTAGTGTTTCTAAATACCTTTGGTAACAACGCATAGTTCACTTTCGCCAATGGCGGATACATCATTAATATGAGACCTATGGCAATAGGAATATTGGTTGTGCCACTGTTGAAGGTGTTTATGATATCTGGAAAGCTTGGAAAAAAATAACCGATCCCTACGCCTAAAGCCATTGCGGCAAATATCCACCAAGTTAAATTTTTATCTAGAAAACTTAATTTTTTAGATGCCATTTCTATTTATTGATTTGTGAGAATATGTAAAACAATTCCGTTGCAATTTGAATACTTCTTTCAGCGTATTTTTCAGCTTGTTGCGGTGTGTTGTCAAAAGCCTTTGGGTCTTCAAAAGTAATAGGAACCCTTTTTTCTGCACCAGCAATAAATGGGCAACCGCCATCTGCTTGGGAGCATGTCATCACCGCTGCAAATTCAGATGCGGGATTAAACGGATCTTCATATGATTTTGAAAATCCTATGACCGGATGCTCGTTCTCAGAAAATTTAATGGCATAAACCGGATTGCTGGTTTCTGAAAGTTTTTGAATCTGAAATCCTTGATTCTTTAAAGTCTCCGCAACCATTGGGAATAAGGCGGTAGCCTCCGTTCCACCAGAATAGCAATTCACATTTTTAATATTGAAATATGTTGCCATCGTCTGTGCCCATACTTGAGATAGATGACTTCTTCTTGAATTGTGGGTGCAAATAAAATTTATTCTAATAGCTGAATTAGCTGTTGTTTTCTGTTGAATAAAATCTATTAGCGGTTGTAAAACTTCTTTGCGTTCTTCTGTAATTGAATCAGTACTTAAAGAGCTAATCAATTGCGCTATTTCTGGTAACATAGTTGTTTCTTTAGTGATTATGTTATGGTATCTTTATTATGGTTAACAGCAGTTTCCGTCTGGTGAACAACAAGGTTCATTATTGATTTCTGAAAGATTTAATTTTGGTTTTTCTGCCGGTATGCCACAGTTGTCTTTTGCTAAACAGTCCGTTTGCTTAGATGTTAGTCTAAAATTGGTACCGTCAAAATCTAATCCGAATTTTTCAATGGTATTGCCTTGGTACTCAACTTCTATTTCCAAATCTTCTATTCCCAGTACCTTTTCAGATAGTTCAATAATGTGTATTAATTTCTCTGGGTGTAATCTGTGGTCATAATCATCTGCATTCCATAGTTGAAAGTTGACCACTTCTTCATTACGGACCGTGCCGCCACAATCAATAAAGTTTTTGGTTATTTTACCTACCTCGGTAACGTGAAAGTGATTTGGTACCAATTCGCCATTCGGTAATTGAAAGGCGATAGTTTCAAGTGCTGCTAAGTGCTTTTTAATTTCTGAAAGTTTCATAATGCTATGTTTTAAATTTTCGTATTTATATTATTACATCGCAATAATGCGATAAAAGGATTCAAATTTTTTTTAACAACAATTATTGCTAGAAATATCTTGATCTAGAAAGTGTGTCATAATATCTTTCATGCTCGCCCAATTTTCTTTGTCAATACAATAGCAAACACTGGTGCCTTCTACATTACCCTTTATCAATCCTAAATTTTTAAGTTCTTTTAAATGTTGAGAAATGGTTGGTTGTGCTAAACCTATTTCATTGACCAAATCTCCACAGATACAAGTATCGATTTTAAATAGATGTTGTAAAATGGCTACACGGGCAGGGTGACCAAATGCTTTAGCGAACAAGGATATCTTGTTCTGCTCATCAGTAAACATTTCAGTTTTTGCTAAACCCATTCTTTAAATAATTGTTTCATTGCAATATTACGATATAATATAGAGCAACTAAGATAATTGATCGTTAAATTTGTGTTATGTGAAGGCTATAAATATAAATTAGATTCTATTTCGTTGGGAAAAATAATTCTTTTTGCTTCTTTCTGAAGGCTTTAGGGGTTTCGCCTACAGCTTTTTTAAATGTTTTTGTAAAGTATGAATTGTCATAAAAATTGAAGAAATGGGCAATTTCTTCGCTACTCATATCGGTATATACTAGATACCTTTTTATTTCTATGATCAACTTTTCATTGATCAGTTCACTTACGCTCTTGCCCATAGCCTTTTTGGTAATGCGGTTAAGGTTTTGCGGTGTCATATATAATTGAGCGGCATAATCTACCACACTTCTATTATTTTTAAACTGTTTGTTTATTAAAGACTCTAAAGCCATCATATGCTGGGTGTCAACAGTTACTTTATTTTCTTTTGAAGCTCTGTAAAGTCTTGATAGTTTTACGAGGACTTGGGTGAGTTGAGCTTCAAGCATTTCATACTTTAAAAAATCATCATTCACATATTCTGTGTCCATTTCATTTATAAGTCGTTGAAACATCAGTAAATCTTCTTCTGATAATTCAATAAAAGGCTCACTTAAAAATCTATTGAAAATGGGTAAGGATTGTAACCATTGTTGTGCTCCATGTCTTAATATAAAGTCTGCTTGAAAGAGTACGCCAATACCTTCTGTAAACTCACCGTTAATAGCGAATACTTGCCCGGGGCTTCCAAAATAAACCGTGTTTTTTTGGGGTTTATAACTATTGAAATCAATATTTAGCTCACTATTACTTTCCACAAAAAATGAGATACCGTAGTTAACGTTTCTAAACGGATTGCCACTTTTTATGTATTCGGGCATATTTTCAGGCTTCAGTAAAATAAATTTCGGCTGCGTGCTACTCTTTTGATTTGCGTAATCAGCATACAGTTCCGGTATTCCAATTTGTGGTATATCTTCCATAAAAAATGGTATTTATTTATTTAAAACTACCATTTTATGAGCTAAATAGTGCTTTTTTATGGTATAATGTTCTAATAATACCATAATAGGATGTTTAATTACCATTTTTGCGATTAGATGCTACGTTAACTTTGCGCCTCAAAATAGATAATTCTAATATGATGCGTAAATCTGAATTTGGTATGAAGAAAAAATACCTGTGGTATCTACCAAAAAGTCTTTCAATTGTTTTTTTGGTGCTATTAACTATAAGCTGTGGTAACGAGGAAAAACCCAAGGTGAATAAAACCATTAAGGTGGAGGTTATCAACGTTGGTCTCAATACCAATAATTCTCAAAGTAAAGTAGCTTATAATGGTACAATAGAAGCAGATGTAGCTATAAAGTCTAGCTTTCAAGTATCTGGTAATGTAGTACATGTTCCTGTATCTATTGGCGACTTTGTAAAGAAGAACCAATTGATCGCGCAAATTGATGCTACTATTTACTCTAGCCAATATGAACAACAACTTGCCCAGGTGCGTTTGGCAAAAGAAAATTACGAGCGTATCAATAATGTCTTCCAGAAAGGAAGTATTGCAGAGATAAGAATGTTAGAAGCTAGATCACAATATGAACAGGCACAGGCAGCTGCAAAAATGACCTATGAAAATGTACGCCATGCAAAACTTTATGCCCCAATGGACGGGTATGTAAGTGACAAAATGATGGATGTTGGAGATTTGGCGCAACCTGGTCAACCGGTAGTGGAGATCGTGAATATCAATGCTGTAAAAGCTGTATTTCCAATACCTGATGGAGAAATCAATTCCATAACAAAAGGTGATTCTGCAAATGTAAATCTCCCAACATTGGACAAATCAATTATAGGAATTGTTGATGAAGTTTCCATACAGTCCAATCAAGGTTCACCAGTGTATACGGCATACGTAAAATTGAACAATCCTGATAAACAGATAAAACCTGGTATGACCTGTAATGTGCGTTTACAGGATAAGGTAGAAAATGGTAAAAATGTAAAAGAGGTTATCGTAATTCCTTCAGAAAGTATTGCGGTTACCGAAGATGGTAAACAGTATGTATATATAGTTGACAATGGTATCGCGGAAAGAAAATATATAGAAACTGGCGAATTGTATGATAGTGGTATAGTGGTTAAAAAGGGACTTGCAAAAGGAGATCATCTTATTATATCTGGTTATCACAAACTAACACAGAGTACACCGGTAGAAATTGTTAATGACGCTAAGTAGTTTTTAAGATGAAGAAAAAAAGCGGAGCCATAGATTGGGCCTTTAAACATTCTACATTTCCTATAGTACTTGCGTTATGCTTGGTGCTCATGGGTGCTTATGGGCTTTTTAACATGCCTAGAAACGAATTCCCCGACTTTACAATAAGACAAGGTCTTATCATTGGGTCGTATCCGGGTGCCTCTTCTGAAAAGGTGGAGCAAGAACTGACCACAAAAGTAGAAGAGTTTTTATTTGGGTACAATGAGGTTGATAAGACCAAAACCTATTCGTATTCCAAAGATGGTCTAATGTACATCTATGTAGAGATATCGGACAAAATAGACCATAATGCTACTGAACAGTTTTGGAATAAGCTAAAGTCAGAGGTATTGATCTTTCAACAGCTAGAGCTTCCTAGAGAAGTTCAGGGTGTTATGGTGAACAGTGATTTTGGTAGTACGGCTGCCTTAATACTTGGTGTACAGTCAGATACCAGACCTTACAAAGATCTGCAACGACATGTAGAGGATATCGAAGATGAATTACGACAGATAGATAACATGGCTAAAATTTCGCATTCGGGCGGACTTACAGAGCAAATTGCCGTGTATGTGGATCAAGATAAATTGGCTAGTTATGGCATAACGCCTAGCAGTATTGCCAACAGTTTACAAAATCAAGGTGCCGTGGTTAGTGCGGGTTCCTTGGAAAATTCAGAAAGGGAAAGACCTATCTATCTTGAAACTTCATTGAAGACCGAAGCCGATATTGCCAATCAATCCATAAAAACGGAAGAAAACGGAAATATTATACGTGTACGAGATGTTGCCCGTGTTGTTCGTGAATATGATGATCCAGATTCTTATTTGACCATTAGCGGATCTAAGGGTATGATCATTACTTTAGAAATGGCGAAGAAAGGCAACATTGTTCAATTCGGTGAAGAAATTGATGAGCGATTAGAAAAGGTCATCAGTGAATTGCCAAGTGATATTACCATTACAAAAATTGCGAATCAGCCAGAAGTGGTGGATCATTCTATAAGCCACTTTATGAAAGAGTTTGGTTATGCCTTGATCGGTGTAATCATCGTTACCCTAATATTGCTTCCGTTCAGGGTGGCATCGGTAGCGGCAGCAACCATACCTATTACCATTTCAGCAACACTTGCCATAATGTACTTTATGGGAATAGAACTGAATACGGTAACGTTAGCGGCGCTTATTGTGGTACTGGGTATTGTGGTAGATGATCCTATTGTCATTATAGATAACTATGTAGAAAAACTTGATGAGGGTATGTCAATACCTGAAGCTGCCGTTAGTAGCGCCAAAGAACTTTTTCCATCTGTTTTTACCGCAACATTGGCTATCTCGGCAACATTTTATCCTTTGTTGTTTTTCATGGAAGGTGTGGCATCAGATTTTATTAGTGCATTTCCGTACGTTATAATTATTGCGCTTACATTATCCTTGATCATATCTATTTTATTGGTGCCTTTCATTAATTCACTTTTCATAAAAAAGGGATTACATGATAACCCTCAAGAAAAAGGACAAGATGATAAAAAATCTATGTTGGACAGACTGCAATCCTTTTTTGACAATGCGGTCAATAAAGCCATGGAACGTTATAAATTGACCATTGGTTTAGGTATTGTGGCAGTTGTGGTAGGTGTATTGCTTTTTGGAGGCATTAGCCAGCAATTATTTCCAAAAGTGGAACGTAATCAATTCTCAATAGAGATCAATTTAAACCCAGGGAGTAGTCTAGATGAAACTACCAAGGTGGTAAACGGATTGGAGAAAGTATTAAAAGCCGATGAACGTGTAGCATTTTACACCAGTTTTATCGGTCAAAGTTCTCCTCGTTTCCATACGTTGTATGCACCAAACCTGCCAGCAAAAAACTATGCACAAATTTTGGTAACTACCATATCTGATGATGCTACGGTTGAGGTTTTGAACGAGTATGATGAAAAATATGCGGATATGTATCCAAATGCATATTTAAGAATGAAGCAATTGGATATGGCAGGTGCAAACGCGCCTATAGAGGTAAGGTTGTATGGTACTGATGTTGATCAGCTTAAAAAGTATGGCGATACCATAATCAATATTGCACGTAATACACCAAAAACACTTTGGAGCAGAACTGACTTTGGCAGTATGAAAGAAGCTGTAAAAATGGAGGTTAAGCAGAATGAAGCTGCAAGGCTAGGTCTAAACAACAGAGATATTGCCAATGCCGTTGCAGTGAACACTACGGGCTTAAAAGCTACAGAGGTTTGGGATGAGGATTATACTATTGATGTGAAGATCAAAAGTGAGAATCAGCACCGGCAAAATGTATCGGATCTGCGTCAGCTATCCATAATTTCTGCTCAGAAACAAGCAAAGGTTCCTTTACGACAAGTGGCTGAGATTACTCCGCAATGGTCTCAAGAACAAATTACCAATAGAAATGGAAACCGTTGCCTTACCGTTCGTGTAGACATTACCAAAGATGCGGTTGCCAATGAGGTACTCGCAGAAATGATACCTCATATTGATGAGATCACCTTTCCCGAGGATATCAGAATAGAGTTTGGTGGTGAGTATGAGCTGCAAATAGAGAACAATAAACCAATGGGACTTTCCCTTATGCTTAGTGTGGTTTTGATTTTCTTGATACTGCTATGGCACTTTAAAAACTTTATGCACGCACTGTTAAGTTTTATCACCATGCCATTGAGCATTTTTGGCGCGGCTTTAGGGTTGATATTGATGCAGTATCCTTTTGGATTTACTTCATTTCTTGGTCTTTTGGCGCTATGTGGAATTGTAGTAAGAAACGGAATTATATTAATTGATTATGCTGATGAGTTAAGGCATGAACATGGCTATAGTGTTAAAAAAGCCGCTATTCTAGCAGCGGAAAGACGTATGCGCCCCATTTTCTTGACATCTTCCGCAGCAGCTGTTGGGGTAATACCAATGATCGTGAGTCGCTCTAGCTTATGGGGACCGTTGGGTACCGTAATTGCATTCGGACTCATGTTCTCCATGGTACTTACTTTATTTGTTCTTCCTGTGCTGTACTGGTTATTCTTTAGAAAAGAGGATAATGAGACTACCACAGAAGAAGTGGTCAACACTAATGTTTAATAGTAGAATTTAAGTAATGAAACACATAAATACTTATTTATCCAAGGTTGGTAAATCACGTAGCTTTTTAACGATATTTTGTTCCGTAGCTATTTTAGGGAATGTATTTGCCCAACAAATTTCATTGGAAGAAAGTAAAGAAGCTGCTTTAAAGCATAGTAATGCCATTAAGAACGGTTTGCTGACCATAGAGAAGTCAGAAGCCTTTAAACGTGAAATGGTAGCAAACTATTTTCCTAATGTAGAGGCTAGTGCACTTGGGCTATATGCGCCTAATGATCTCATTGGTCCTATAGACGGTTTTCTTCCCAATGGTATAGATAACTTATATAATGCCAGTGCAACGGCAACCGAAGTAATTTATGCCGGCGGAAAAATTAGAAACTCCAATGCATTGGCAGATATACAATTAGAGACTTCTCAAATTAGGGCGGAACAAGCGGTAGATAGCGTTTTGTTGGTAACCGAAAATAAGTTTTGGCAATTGGTACAAATACAAGAGCAACAAAAAGTGGTAGAGACCAATGAGATTTATCTAGATGAACTTTTAAAGCAACAGCAGGATCTATTGGAAGCGGGTCTTATTGCAAAAAACCAATTGTTACAGGTAAAGGTCAACCGTAGCGAATTGCTTTTAAATAAAAGTAGATTGGAGAATATGCGCAAACTCGCATTGCTGGATTTTTCTCTTTATGTAGGCGTGGCTTATTCACCAAACATGAAAGCCGCTGCAGATTTTGATCAAACGATGGTTCCTGATTTTATGTATACCGAGCCAGATATGGATCTTACTGGTAACAGTAATTATAAGCTTCTTGAAAAGTCTATAACGGCAAGTAGTCTACAGACTAAAATGGCAAAAGCAGATATGTTACCTTCTTTAGCGGTAGGAGTGAGTGCCGTTGAATTTGGTGCTTTTGATGATGATTTGGATAGTCAGTTTACCGGCTTTGCCTTTGGTTCTTTAAGTATCCCCATTTCAGATTGGTGGGGTGGCGGTAAACAAAGACTTAAGCAAGAAAGAATACAAGAAGAAATAGCCCAGAACAACCGTATGGATGGTATAGACCAATTAAAAGTGGCTATTACCCAAAGTTGGTATGATTTGTTGAATGCACACGAGCAAATTCAATATGCATTGGAAAACAAGCAATTGGCAGAAGAAAACTTAAAAGTGAACAGAGACAATTATGATAACGGCTTAAGTAACATAACCGATTTATTAGATGCACAGGCCATGGCGCAGAATGCCCAATCTACATTGATAGATGCTTATACAAATTATGAAAATAAAGAAATCACCTATTTGTACAGAACGGATCAATTGGTAGTTCCAAGTTTAGAGAGTTTAAAGCAATAACCGCAAGCTATAGCCTAAACTTTATATTGCGGTAATTTCTAGATTCCCAGCATCAATAAGGAATATCAGGTCCGTATGAAAATGAAACAGATATTTAGAATGTTGACCCTGGCGGTAATGTGGCTAATTGCTATAATGGTGTTTGATATAGTGCTGAATATAAAAATTTTTCAAAGTGAAGATTGGCTTGCTTATTTAGAATATACGTTTACTTCAATTTTACCTTTTGTACTGGTTTACTGCTTGATAATTAGCGCAAGCGATGTTTTTTTGTTACGTAAAATGCTTAGGGATTATCCGTTTGCTAAAGTGGTATTCATAAAAGCCATTTTACAATTTGCGGTGATGTATTTTATACATTTTGTAGGTACCTATATAATTTTTGAATTAATGCCACCAAGTTCTAATGAAGCGGTCAATGCACATTATGCCTATTTAGGGTCTTCACTTAATATATTCTATATCATATATTTTTTTGTAGTTAGTTTTCATTTCAGTTTATATGCACAGGTTTCTAGAAAATTTGGTTCTACAAATCTTTATGATATTATCATGGGTACTTATTTTAAACCGAAAGAAGCTCAGCGTATTTTTATGTTTTTAGACCTTAATCAATCTACGACAATAGCTGAAGAAATTGGGCACCTTAAATATAGCAGACTCATACAAGAATGCTTTAGCAAGTTAACCCATCATATTGAAAATTATGATGCTGAGGTGTACCAATATGTTGGGGATGAGGCGGTGCTTACTTGGCAAAAATCTAACAGTATTGCTGCACAACAATGCTTGGACCTATTTAAAGATTTTCAAGATAATTTAGATGCAGCGGCACATGAATTTAAAACTGAGTTTGGTTGGGTACCTAAGTTTAAATCTGGTGTATGCTATGGTACGGTAGCCATTGCTGAAGTAGGAGACTATAAAAGGGATATCGCTTTTCATGGCACCGTTTTAAATACGGGAGCCAGATTATGTCAATTATGCAAAGAAATCAATGAAGATATTCTTTTCTCGAATTCGTTCTTTTCTCTTTTGACCCATGGTGTAGACCGGTTAGAATATATAGGAGACTATATGCTTACAGGAAGAACGTCTAATGAAAAAGTGTATCGCTTATTAAGCTAGTATTCTGCCATACTTTTTATATAAAATATATGTTGACATGAAGTGATGTTAAATTACAGAAGAAAAATCTGGAGTAAGAGATTTTATTAGTTTGACAATTTTAAGGTGTCTTTTTAACCGAATACATTAAATCAACAATTTCTTAACCTAAACTTTTGAAAATGAGTATTTTCTATGTTACTTTTATAATAGAATAAAATACTATAAAAATGGCACTGAAAAAACAAGTAAAAGGAAAATATACATTAGTCACCTTTACCATAGCGGAGAATGAAGCACCTAGTACGTCTAACGTAATACTTTTGGGCGATTTTAATAATTGGCAGACAAACGATAGTTCTTTTCAAATGGAGAAGAAAGGTGGTAGCTATGAGAAGAGTGTAAAACTGGAAAATGGTAAAAAATATGAATTTAGGTATTTGAGTGATGATAAGGGATGGTTCAATGACCATGCTGCAGATGCATATGTACCTTCTCCATATTTTGGAATAGATAACAGTGTGGTTGATTTAAGTGCTTTACCGGAAAAAAAGAAGACTGTAAAGAAAGTTGCCGCTAAAAAGCCAGTAGCTAAAAAAACGGTTGCCAAAAAGCCTGTAGCGAAGAAAACAACGACCAAGGCCAAAAAAGATGATCTTAAGAAAATTGAAGGTATTGGCCCTAAAATTGCATCAATATTGACCGATAACGGTTATGGTACTTTCAGTGCGCTTAGTAAGGCATCAGTAAAATCTTTAGAGGAAATTTTAAAAGCTGCTGGACCTCGTTACACTATGCATAAACCAGGTACATGGCCAAAGCAGGCTAAATTGGCAGCTTCTGGTGACTGGGATAAATTAAAAACATTACAGGATAAATTAGATGGCGGTAAATAATTGCCAGTATTATACAACAAAAAGCCCTAACAGTATATCTTAGGGCTTTTGTTTATTATAGAATTCTTGCTTACAAGTTAATATTTCATTGCAGTTTGGTAATCTATAATAAATTTTTTCATCATGCTTTGTAGTTCTGTTTTGTCTTTTTTGCTCATTTTAATAATATTGAGCCAAGCAGTTCCAATGTCTTTAGGTGCAAAAGATGAAAACTGCTTTTTTACTACCAAGCCTTTTTCTTTAGGATAGAATGTGAGTCCTTTTTTAGTAATTTTTATATTATCGGCATCTATTTTTTGAACAGGAAATGTCAGCTGCATTGCATGCTGAATTTCATTGTAGAAGTAAACGTTGCCTTGTGTGGCATTTATTTTTGCATAGTAATTTCTATTATCATCACTATGTTCTTCTATAAAGGCATTTATAGTTTCTACTTGTGTTTGTAATTCTTGGGCTTTGATGGTTTTCACAAATGTGATGGTAAGAACAATGGCAATGAGTGCTTTTTTATACATGGTTTGTAATGTTTTATGTTGAATTTTATAAACGTTTGTAATACTACTTTGTTGCTTACTGTAGGGTTGAGGTTATTTAGAGCAATTATTGTAATGTTCCACAACTGCAACGATATCCTCTTTTCTAAACGTTTTATTTTTTAATTTCTCAACCAGTGTAGGGCAATCGCTAAAATAGTCCATAGCACGACTTTTAAAAGATTTTGAAGGTCTCGCGGTCAATAGTGGCGTGGCAATATCTTCTTTTGCCCTCCGGACATAAAATTCATTTAAATGGTTGAAAGTAAAAGTGCCCGGTCTTGTTGTGGTCATGCTCACAGATCTGCCATATAAGGTAACTGCGCCCGTGGTTACAATGCAGAAAATTTCCCGTTTCTTTTTAGAAACCGGTATGTATTTAAAATAGGCTATTTCTCTTTCAGAGAATACAAATTTTATAAAATCCACTTCCCCTGCATCAAATACAGATTTATTACCGGTAATTTTATCCTTGACCTTAACTTTTGATTTACCGTTAAAATGTATCAAATCTTTTGATACGACTGGTATTTTTACTTCGCCGGAAAAAGTGTTTCCATTTTTTAAGATTACTTCCCCATTTGTCCATGTATATTGAGAAAATGAAATAGCGTAATACAACAGGAATGCAAAAGTTATTATGGTTTTGTGAATCACGTAAAATTTATTTGGTTATCTCCCAATCTTGACCTTCGTATTCTCCCCAGGAACAGTCTGCCGGTTCTTTTAATACACCTTTGACCATTTTGATAAGTTTAGGATCCTCATCCTTAAAAATGCCCTCACCACCCATAATTAGAGCCCTGCTTAAATCATCGTACATTTTCTCTTTGTTCTGTATTAAATAATTTAATTGTCCTAATCTTAAATGTAAAAACGGATTGCCTACTGAATCTTTAAATTTCATAGCAAAATTAAAATTGTCAATAGCATCTTCAATCCATCTTTCAGAAAAGCATACTTCTGCAATATGTATAATTACATATCTGCCTGCTCTAGTTCTTTTTTGTTCATCAGTTAAAGATTCATAAATTTTCATGAGCTTGTTAACCCTAGGCTCCACATCTAAATCATTATTTGTAGTAATCTGGTCAATTTTGGCTACCTTATCTTTAATTGATACTGGTATGTCAATGTATTGCTTGATTTTTGCAACGTCCGGTTCTTTTTTAGATTGTAATTGAACATTCTCCTGCTTTTTATCACTCTTTATTAAAAAATCAAATAGCCCCATGAAGTCAAGTATAATTGTTGTTATTGATAAACTATGTTGTTATTCTTCTTCTTTCAATTTTAACAACACCTCTTTTGCATGTTCATTGTCAGGATTTAAAACAATTGATTTTTTATACATTCTTATACCTTCATCTTTCTTTCCCGCTATCAATAAAACTTCACCATAACTGTCATATGCATTAGCACTTTCAGGAAATAATAGTGTGTTTGTTTTAAATACGTTTAAAGCATTATCTATTTCTTGGGTCTGTAAAAATGAATAGCCCAAAGAATTTAAATCTTGTTCTGAACGATTTTGAACCTTAGTTTCAATTGATAAGTTAATTGCATTGTTTAATGCCTTTTGTAATACTAGGTTTTGTTGGCTTTTGTCTAAAGTTTCAGCATAGGCTTTAATAATGGCATTGATGACTAATGCAGGATTATCATGAAATACCGCATGCCCACTGTTTTCAGCTATAATGTTAGTTATGTTATTGTTTTTCTCGCCTAAATCTACATGCACCTTTTTCCATCTATCGGAATATTCTTTTGGAAATACTGGAGCAGATTTATCAGGGAAAATGTTTGTAACCGGAATATTTTCAGGAAACTGCGTGTTTCGTAATGAACGTATAATTTCGTTGTAATTATAATTCAAGTAATAATCTCCAGTACCTTTGGGTATGGTGTTAATGTCTACGTGCATATCTCTCATTGCCAAGAAATCTTCATTCCAAAAATCACTAAGCGTTGCATCTATTAAAACAATGGATCTTACTTTTTTAGGATGTTTATTTGCATATAATAAATTATAAAGACCACCGTAAGAATGTGATACCAGAATAATATCATCGTAGTATCCTAATTTTGCGAGTGCGGTTTCTAATTCTTTAATCCCGTTTTCTATTCCGAAATCTGAATCGTTTTTTAGTTTGGGATTGAGTTCGCTTTGACCAAAACCCGATCGGTCATAAGTTATTATCGTAGTACCGGTAACCTGATGTATTCTTTCTAAAATAGGTGCCCAAACAGTACTTTTATCACCACCACCTGCTTCAAATAGAATAGGAGTTCCTTCTCCTTTTATAATATTGAAATGCATCTTGTAATCACCAATATCTACCGTTGTAGCCGTAGTTTGGGAATGCATAGCAAAAATTGAACAAAAAAGCATCAATAAGATACAATAGCACTGTTTCATTTTTTTTACTTTAATAATTCATAGATATAGGAGCTAATTAAAAATAAATTTCTTTACGTTCTCGTGCCCACTATTTTAGTTTCCTAAGTGTTAGACTTGTAAGATAGTATTCTTTCTGATCACTTGTTTTTAACAGCATTTAAACTTTCAATTATTTTTAATGCAACACCTCTAGATGATAAATAGTTCTGACCAGTAATTAACTTTCCATCAACTTCTACGTGAGCGTTGTTTCTTGGTGAAAAATTAAAAATGGCACCCCTGTCTTCTAAAGTTTTCTGTATTAAAAAAGGAAAATGTTTAAAATATTCCGCATCCTTTTTTTCAAAAGAATCTGGATATCCACTTACCGTTTTCCCTTTAAATAGATATTCCCCATCTTCAGTTTTAAGATGTACTACACCTGCAGTGCCATGACAAACAGATGAAACAATACCATTATGCTTTTCATATATTGCCATGGCAATATGCTGTATTTCTTTATTTTCTGGAACTCCGTACATGGCGGCACCGCCCCCTATATAATGCACTGCTTTATAATTTTTAGGTTCTATCTCATTTGGTTTCTGAGTATTTTTTAGAGCATACATGAAATCTGAATTATATAGATATGATAGGCTTAATGAATCTGATGTGTCTATATATGAAAGTGGAACGGTACCACCTTTTGGACTAACAAAATCTACCGTGTAACCTGCTTTCTTGAACGTGTCATAGGCATTCACTAGTTCAGAGAAGCTATTTCCGGTAGGAATATCTGAATTGCCGTACTTAGCCGCATTAGAAACTATGAATAGAATTTTATCTTCTACAGAACTAATGCCGTTGTTATCTTTTGTAGCGGCCTTGCTAATTATTTTCCAATGACTATCTATTTTTTTTAAAAGAAAAAGGTCTTTATACCTTGTTCCATCTTCTGGAAATAGTATTTCTACTTTTGCGGTGGCAATAGTATTTGTATAGTCTATTGATACTACATTTCCTATTCTACCATTAAATTCCCCTTGCTTTTTATTTTTATACCAACTTTGGTATTCATTAATGGGAACGATCCAAAGTTCTTGTTCTGTATTATCTAAAAATAGGTTTGCGTTGGTATAAAATGCTTTTTTTAAAAGTTCAGGTCTATTATATGATGTACCATTTACATAATCTAAAAGCACATTTTTAATTTTGGTCTCTTCTGTTTGACCATAAATTAAAGAGTTTAAAAGAAAAAGACTAAATACTAAAATTGAATTTCTCATAAAATTATTATTTGTTTAGATGACAATTTTAGTTGAAATGTTACTCGTAGGCATTAAGCACATATATTATAGAAGTCCTGATGTATACATCAAGAACCTATAATTAAGTTTGTTTGCCAACGTATTTTGCTGGTGTAGTGTTAGTTATCTTCTTAAAAGTGGCATAGAAGGTACTGTTTGAATTGTAACCGCATTCCTCAGCTATGGTTTCAATTTTTAAATGAGGTTTTGTTCTTAAAAGTTTTTTTGCCTCTTCGATCCTATATTCGTTTATGAAAAGTGAAAAACTTTTGTTTAGATTGTTATTCAATAATTGCGAAAGCAATTGTGGACGAATGTTAATTTTTTTTGCCAAAAGCGGCATGGTTATATTGGGATTCTTATACAGCTTTTCGTTATCTAGTGTAAATTCAATCTTTTCTAATAGCTGTTCAACTTCGGCATCGTCAATAATGCTATTTGCATATTTCTCTTTCTTTTTAGAAACTACAAACTCTTTTTTTCTTTTATAATAAATAAGTAATCCGGTTAGATAAAAAATAAAGGAGAACGATAAAGCCCCAACAATATATGAAGTATAAGAAGCTGTGTTATAGGCTATCCAAATTACTAAAACTCCAAAGAAAATACTAACAAGCCAAACTTCATCATAGTTTAATCTTTTACTTTTTGACAGTAATTTTTTACAAACCGTATTTAATAAAAATGCCGAGAGGATAATATATATTAACCATTGAATATTGATAATGTAATAAAAGTAATCTACCCAAAGCTCTATATAATATTTGTAAGGGTATAAAATGCCAACGCCCAATATTACTATTATAATCAATAATAGGTGTAAGTTTAAAAAACTGTTTGATGCTTTTGTTTCTGAAACTTTAGATTTAATGTAAAAATATAAGAACGGACCAATTAGAAAACATGCGGAAAGCCCAATTTGTAAGTATGTTTTAGAAAGCTCTGGATTAAAATAGAAAAATAAAGATTTCCAAATTCGAGTACTCAAAGCTAAGAGTAACCCACCTAAGTAATAGCTAGCGTTATTTTTAGCGCTATTAAAAAACAAAAAATAAATACTTAATACAACGCTGTTAAAAGCACCTAATGCACTGAAGAAGAATACTAAGTTGTTATTTAGGTTCAATTGATTGTACTGATTTTTTAACCAACCTTATAATTTACTCGCGCAAGGTTATAAATTTTCATTAATGCAACTAGCTCCTTTATTGATTGCTTTTATTTTTTTCTTTGTTCGTCCTTTAGCTTTTAAATCTATAAATTCTCCTTCATCCGTATCCGGTATCCTTATAATATCAATTTCAGATTCTGCCAAATTTTTCAACTCTGTTTCTGTAAGATTAAAAACAAAGGAATATGCAGTAAAATTTTCAGAACTTGATGTCGTCATTCCGCCTCCAAAGCCAGAAAAGAATCCATTAGAAGATGTAATACTTTCAATCTTTGGTTTGGACTTTTTAACTGTTCTTAATTCAATTTTAGAACTATTTTCAAGTTTTAATAAAACTTCTGTATTCCTGTCAAATATATGTTCTCTTTCACCCCAGTAATTGAAGGTAATATCAAATGTTATGGTATCATTTTTAATTTCAAAATAGACCGTTTTATTATTGAAATTGAACGATGTTATTTTATCGTTCGTAAAAGGATCGCGGTCCGTTTTACATTTTTGAGAATAAGATATTATTGATGATAAGATGAATAATACTAATGTAATATTTTTGGTCATATTTTGTTTTGCTGTTAGCGTAAAGCAAATAGGTTGAGCATTATAAAAGGAAAAAGAAATTTTTATTCCTGTTAGAAACAAAGCTATAGATTATTTTTTTTATGGTCAAAACTATAAGATTAAAGGGTACATAAATTGGACACGGTTAAATTTAATTTGAAGAAATTCATCTCTAGTGCTATTTTATTGGCACCGCCAAAGGGTATAATACCCCTAGGCTTGCCTCGAATTTAAAAGTTTGTTTTCTTTGAATGCTTCCTGGGCTTGCCCTGAGGTGTTTTACTATTATTTTGATGCCTCTTAAACGTTTAAAAGCTCAGTTACTAAGGATTAATCGGTTTTATTGATCATTTTTAGAACTTCGTCAGCTACAAATTCTCCACTATTTGCAAAAGAGGCAGTTATTAATCTGTTCTCATAATCAACAATTTCATAATTTGTCCTCTTCTCGTGATCATATACTTTTAAATTGGCGCCTCTCTTGTATAATTCAGCTTCCATATCATAAGGTAATAGTTTACCATAGTCTGATTGTTTCATTATATTTTTTTCATTCCATGAAGGAAAACTTGTCATAGTTTTATTCTTAACCAAAAATTCTCCAGATTTTAATTTTACATCGATTAGCGTAGCAGTTCCATGGCCAATAGATCCAATAATTCCACCAAAATCATATATCTCAGAAATTATATGAAGAAGGTTCTTATTTTTATGAGTGTCCCAGAATTGTCCGTATCCACCGGGAATTATAACGGCGATGTATTCTTTCGGATCAATGTCAAGTGGTTTTAAACTATTTTCTGTTTTATCTATGAATAATTCATTTTGTATAATAGACTTGACCAAACTTGTAGTGTCTCCACTATGATAAATGGGAATTTTTCCTCCTTTGGGTGAAACAATGTCTATATCGAGACTATTTTCTGAAAATTTTTTAAAGGGAATAGCTAATTCAATGAGGTAGGTGCCGTTTGGTTCGTTTTTCAATTCACTAACATTGGTTGTAATGAAAAGAATTTTCTTGTTTTCTTTATTCTTACTGCATGAAATTGTTAAAAAAACGAATATTAATATGGTAAGAACCCTGTTTATTATATTTTTTTTCATGTGTATCTCAATAAAATTAAACTAGTGTCCTATATAGCTTGTTTTAATTTTTCTGAAATTTATGACTTTGATAAAAGGAAAGAAATAATTACTTCATTAAAT
This sequence comes from Maribacter huludaoensis, assembly GCF_029350945.1. GTDB lineage: Bacteria > Bacteroidota > Bacteroidia > Flavobacteriales > Flavobacteriaceae > Maribacter > Maribacter huludaoensis. The sequence goes on from NZ_JARKMS010000006.1 coordinate 148,105, forward strand.
TGATTTCTGCAATACTCTTTATTCTATTGCGCTCTAAGAAAGCATCAATTGTTTCAAAGTGTTCTATAACGCGCTGCTCTTTAAATTCAAATACTTTTTGCGATAAGCCTTGTAGAAAATCACGATCGTGAGAAACCAAAATAAGCGTGCCATCATAAGTGGAAAGTGCTTCTTTTAAAACATCCTTGGATTTTAGATCTAAGTGATTGGTGGGCTCATCCAAGATTAAAAGGTTTACTGGTTCTAATAATAATTTTACCATTGCCAAACGTGTTTTTTCTCCACCGGAAAGCATGCTAACTTTTTTATCGATATCATCGCCACTAAACATGAAACGGCCCAAAATATTCTTAATTTGGTTACGTATATCACCAAAAGCAACCTCATCTACGGTCTGGAAGATGGTTAAGTCTGGATCTAGCAATGATGCCTGATTTTGAGCAAAATATCCCACTTTAACATTGTGCCCTAATTGACAGGTGCCTTCTACGGGAATTTCACCTAATATGGCTTTTATCATGGTAGATTTTCCTTCTCCATTTCGCCCAACGAAAGAAACTTTTTCGCCTCTGGAAATAGACATGTTCGCATCCTTGAAAACAATATGGTCATCATAAGATTTAGAAACATCTTTTACAGTTACAGGATAATCACCAGATCTAGGTGCAGGAGGGAAGCGAAGTTTTAATGATGAATTGTCTATTTCATCTATTTCTATAATCTCTAATTTTTCTAACATGCGCTCGCGCGAAGTTACTTGATTGGTTTTTGAGTAGGTACCTTTAAAGCGTTCAATAAAGGCCATGTTATCTGCAATGAATTTTTGCTGTTCCTGGTAGGCTTTTATTTGGTGTGATCTTCGTTCTTCGCGTAATTGTAAATAGTGGCTGTAGTTTGCTTTATAATCGTAAATACGCCCCATGGTCACTTCTATGGTACGGTTGGTAATGTTATCTATAAAAGCCCTATCGTGAGAAATAACCATTACGGCATTGGCTTTGTTCAATAAAAAATCTTCTAACCAAATAACAGATTCTATATCAATATGGTTTGTAGGCTCATCTAAGAGTATTAAATCTGGTTTTTGTAATAGAATTTTAGCTAGTTCTATGCGCATTCGCCACCCACCACTAAACTCGTTCGTTTGTCGTTGAAAATCATCTTGCTTAAAACCGAGTCCTTTTAAGGCTTTTTCAACCTCGGCATCATAATTTACCTCTTCCAAGGCATAATATTTTTCTCCAAGATCGGAAACCTTTTCAATAATGCTCATGTAGGCATCACTTTCATAGTCAGTTCTAGTTTCTAATTCTTTGTTAAGCCTATCCATTTCGTCCCGCATATCAAAAACATGTTTAAATGCTTTTGCAGCTTCCTCAAAAACGGTGCAATTATCCTCGGTCAGCAAATGCTGCGGTAAATAGTCTATAACGGTATCCTTGGGTACTCTTACATTACCACGTGTACCATTTTGTTCACCGGCAATAATTTTCATCATGGTAGATTTACCCGCTCCGTTTTTGCCCATTAAGGCTATTTTATCGGTTGGGTTTATAACAAATGAAACGTCACTGAATAGGGTAGTGCCACTAAATTCTACGGCCAGGTTATCTACTGAAATCATGCTACTAGTTTTAAAAAGCAAAACTAGTAATAAGTTATCATGCTTATTACCAAGTACATTAAAAACTTATGGCGCTACTAGCAGTATTTCAGTTTTACGTAGTGGTCTTGTTACTTAACCAATTGTAAACCAAAAGAACTACGGCCAACAAAAGTAGTAGATGTATTAACGCTCCCATTACCTTAAAAACAATAAAGCCTAAAACCCAACTTATGACCAGTGCAGCAACCAAAATATATATTATCTTTTTCATGACTATTTAGATATGTTCCAGTTCATGATTTCATCATGGATCTCTTGTTCGCTTTTTTGCCTTCTTTTAGCAATATTACTGATTAAAGCCTCTACGCCGTCTTGCTCTCCATTACTATCAATATCTTGCGTTTCAGGAAAATTGGAGAGATATTCATCTCGTACCGCCAACCATTGCTTTTCTAAATGTAAATCATATTTTGCGGTGGCTACTCCGCCATTATTTACTGGTTTTGTTGATGTTTCGTTCACATTTTCTTTTAAGGAAACACCTTTGTTTTGTTGTGTTTCATTTTCTAATCCGCCAGTGCTTTTAGTTTTATGAATACTTTTATCCTCTGTTATCATTTGTATATGCTTTTATATTATCAATGTCAGCAAGTTACCCACATCAATAGACATAGATTTGCTCTAATATTATATTAATTGACCTTATAAAAATGATAGCTAATTGCCTAAAGCTCTTTTTTATGCAAGAATTTATAGAGCGTTGGCCTTTCGCTTTACTTTAAGCATTTTGGCCGCAGATGTATAACCGCCTTCGGTTCCGTCTACAAAATGGGAGTGACTTGTTTTTCTGTCAAGTACATAGCAAGACATAACCGATGCATGCGTAATATGTATGCCGTATATTATCTTATGTTCGCTTTCCAATTGGTTTAGAAAATCTATAAATACATCTATTTTATCTTGATCTGCGGTAAAAATGGTATTGATCATACCGTCTAACATAAAGGAATGTGACAGTTGACCTATTTGCTTTAAGTACTGTTTTCCACTTTTGGACAGGCTAAAGTACGCATGACCAATATTGGTCTTTATCCAATTCTTAATGATGTAGAGCCAATTTTTACGTGCTAGGCTTATCTTCATCTCTTCCCAAATTTTGTTTAAGCTGGCATCCAGTTTAAGCTTTTCACTTTTTATAGGTTGCCGATCGGTAAAAGTGCCAAAGAAGTCATCCATTTTGGTAAGTACTTGCCTATAAACATCTTGCTGGGTTTTTTCTTCTACGGCATCTAGTAATAAACAAACCACTTTAGCTTTATTTTGCTCCGGGTTCACTTCTTCCCATCTACACTCCATACCTTCTAAATTCAATAAACTTTCATTGAATTCCGTGTTTGATAGCTCCTTGAAATTGGCTTTGATCATTTCTTCAGCTTTGTGCAAGCCGTTTCCAAGTATAATGGGGATTGCCAATTTTTGGGTTAGTTGATGCTTGGCAATTTTCAATTGACATTGTTTGGCTAGTAGGTGTTTCACAGGTACATGGCCCACCCGCAAAATCAGTTTGGTTTTTCTTTTAATATGAATACTGTAATTGTGTAATACGTTTATTACTCTGTTCAATAAACTATCCGGTATAAGGAAAGTGGCGCCGTCACCACCAAAAAAATATGGAATTTCTATATTCTGCTTAAATTTACGAACGGTGTTCAAAACCGAAATAATACTGCCTGTAGCTGTTAAGTTAACTTCGTGATGGTTACCATTTATTACCGCACGGGTAGAATTTTGTATATCTACGACGACTACATGCCAGGATTGCGGTACTTCTAAAAAATTAGACTCGTTCGCTAAAAGTTCTGCCAACGGCTTTTTTGATATTTTTAGCTCGTTATAAAATTTTGTGTTTTTCATTGACAGACAACTGGTCGTAATTAATAGTGAAAATACATGTTTATTTCGTCATTTACTGATAATTGAATGATGATACTAAGGGTATTTTTAATTATACGGTATTTGTTGATATGCTTTCACTGCGGATTTAGAAGTTGCTTTGTAAATGAGATGTACCGCTATACTATTCTAAGGTCTTATATAGTAAAGTGCCACATTTTAATGAAAGTGAATGATTTATAGAATAAAAGATCATTACCAATATTAATATCTATTTACAGCCATAAAGGTTACAAGATTACGTAAGATGTTTTTATATGAATAGGGTGGATGCTGTTTGTATGTATTGTGCAGTAAAGGAAAATATAGGTACAGACTATAATGCTAACTTTGTTTTTAAGAATATGGTTTTGCATTAAGATGTTAGGTAAATAAAAGTAAACTCAATTTCAATAGTTTTTCAGAGAAAGTATTTAGCGATAGTTTTGCACAAGGAAAAAATTGTGACTTTTTATATGAAACTGACTTTTGATTTTTGTAGGTACATTTGTTTTTTTTCAATATTTATTCTAGCATATTCGGTAAATGGACAACTAGTAAACATTGAATCTAAACGTATGCATACAGATTCAATAAGATTTGTATTAAGCAGTGATCTTTTGTTCAATTATACGGATAACAATGGAGAGTACATTCTACAAATTGGGTCTAACCTTACTACTCAGTTAAAGTCTAGGAACCTTAAAAGTATTTATTTTTTTATTGGTAATGTGAATTTGATAAGATCTAAAGATGAAGATTTTCAAAATTCATATTTTTTACATGCTAGATTTAATCAGAAATTGACCGAAGTATTTCGTTTTGAGGCTTTTGTACAAAATCAAAATAATCAGAAACTAACCATATCCGAAAGAAATTTATTGGGTCTTGGGCTACGTCTAAAATTATTATCAAAAAGTGGTTCCCTTGTGTATTTTGGTAATTCATACATATATGAAATTGAGGTTGTTGATGATACAGGTCAGAAGTTCTATAACCATAGAAACAGTAGTTATATCTCATTGAACCAAAATTTTAAGAAGTATAATTTAGATGTCACGGGTACATTGTACTTTCAGCCATTGTACAATAACATAAGCAATCATAGAATTTTAAGCCAGTTTAAAGCACAAATGCCACTGACCAAAAGAGTTTCTTTTTCTGCACTCTATAATTACTCGGTCATCAATTTTAATTCTGAATTGGAAGATAACCGCTCCTCCAATGTAAGTTTCGGGTTCACTTTAAATATATAATTGATTTCAGATTTAAGTTGTTTTATGAAATTATAATTGTAGCGTGTTAATATTTCTTTTTATTGAAGTAAAAGATGGAAGTTAGTTTACATACCTTGTGGAGCAATAATCAATATTAGCTCTAACAGGTTCTTTTTACTAATGTCAAAATTAAAACTCTTTCTGCGAGGCTTTGCATTTATCGCAATTGTTCTAACAATTTTTCCGTATATACCTCTTAATACATGGGTGGTACGGGTGTTTGATTTTCCCCATCTTCAACTTACGGTTTTAACGGTCAGTGCATTTTTAACCTATTTCTTTAGGTTTGAAATAAAAAATAGAATAGACCAAGCTTTTATCATATCATTATTGATCTGTATTACGGTTCAATTTCAAAAAATTTACACATATACTCCTTTAGCGGCATATGAAATACATGAGGGTAGCAAAAATGCCAAAACAAGTATTTCTATTTACGCAGCTAATGTTTTACAAAAGAATAAGAAAAAAAATCTACTGATTAAAGATGCTGTAGATAAAGAGGCGGATGTATTATTATTTACCGAAACTGATCAAACTTGGATTATAAAATTAAATGAACATTTTAGTAATACTTATAAATTTAAGGTTGAAGTACCTTTAGATAATACCTATGGCATGTTGCTTTACTCAAAATTTGAGTTGTTGAACCCCAAGGTAAAATATATTGTTGAAGATACCATACCTTCCATACATACCAAGTTGGTGTTGCCTTCTAAAGACACTATTCAAGTTTTTGCAATACATCCTGCTCCGCCCACTCCCCAACACAACCCCTCATCAGTGGACCGAGATGCGGAGATGATGAAAATAGCTCTAATGACAAGAGAATCAGAATATCCAGTTATCGTTATGGGCGATTTTAATGATGTTGCCTGGTCCGAAACAACCAAGCTTTTTCAAAGGGTAAGTGGTTTGCTTGATTCAAGAAAAGGTAGAGGTCTGTACAATACTTATAATGCCAAAAGCTATTTAATGAGATGGCCTTTGGATCATGTTTTTTCATCTGCGGCATTTAGGGTAAAAGATATTCAGGTGGGTGACGATATAGGTTCTGACCATTTTCCTTTTTTCACAGAGTTCACATATGAACCTAGATTATCCTCTGAGCAAGAATTGCCAAAAGCTTCTGCACAGGAAATAAAAAATGCAAAAAGCCAGATCAAGGAAGAGAATTCCTAACCCACTATTACTCTTTGCAATTTTTTTACTGATAAATAAATTGTTAATGTGGATATAAATCTATGTTAATCTATAAGCCATTAGGCTACGTTCTGCGACCAGAAAGCTATATTGCCGTTTATTAATTCTTTTTTTTAGTTTCTATAATATTCTACAGCTGTAAGTAACTATAGTATTGTAATAAACTTCCGTTATGTTTAGTGGTGTAATTTTAAGAGTTAGAATTAACGGGTAATGTATCAACTACTGTGCGCGTTTATGTTTTATTTGTCATTGAAATAGAATTTATAGTTTATGAATGCTCTCATTTACGTGCTAATTGGTTTTTTAATTGCCTCTTTAGGTAGTATTACACCTAGTTTTTTGAATTTAACGGTGGTAAAGTATAGCTTAAGGAATGGCATTAAAGCCGCACTGTACATTATTGCAGGTTACGCTACGGTACTATTCTTTCAAGCAAATTTAGGAGCATATTTGGCTAATGTTCTAATGAAGAATTCTGAATACATTACTTTAATTCAACAAATTGGTACAGGTATACTTTTTCTTCTCTCCATTAATTTTTTTAGAGTTCATTTTCAATCCAAAGAAAAAGTACCTGAAAAAGAAATTCCAAAATCCAAATCGTATTTCTATGGTGTAATGATGTCCTTGCTGAACATGATGGCAATACCGTTTTATTTTACATTTATTTCGCTATCCATCGCATTTAAATATTTTGAGTATAGTTTTGTAAATGCACTTTATTTTTCAATTGGTTCTACAATAGGCTCTTTTACCCTGTATTCTCTTTACGCAATCATAGCAAAAAGAATTGAAAATAGATTGGATTTTATTGCCTCTAGAATGGATTTTATTTTAGGATGCCTAACGGGAGTGGTTGCAATAGGTAATTTTATTTATCTGCTAATTAAATAATTATTCAATTTTATTGCAAATAGGCAGTTTTACCATAAAGATTTTGTCGGTACAAAAGTTTAACGACCTCCTGTCTTAATGAATTATAAATCACAGATATACTTATAAATTTGGCATAAAAAAAACGGTCTAACTTAAGTTAAACCGTTTATAATGTGCCTGTTATTTTGTAGCGAGAGGGGGGCACGATCCCCCGACCTCCGGGTTATGAATCCGACGCTCTAACCAACTGAGCTACCTCGCCGTATTATTTTTAAACGGCTGCAAATATAGTGGTAATTTATTTGTTCTTCAACAAAAGTTGATTAAAAAAATAATACTTGTCATTTATTTTTTTATCATTTAGAAATATATATATTGCCCGTATTAAAGTAGCATGAACATGAGCGATAAAATAAAATTTGAAATAGAGTTTGTAATTCAGTCTTCCCCACAGATGTTATATCAATATTTGGCAACACCCTCTGGACTATCGGAGTGGTTTGCGGATAATGTGAACTCTAGAGGGGAAAAGTTTACATTTATATGGGACGGAGCTGAAGAAGAAGCCAAATTACTAAAAAGAAAAACAGACGAATTTGTACGTTTTGCTTGGGATGAAGCAGAAGATGATAGCTTTTTTGAAATGAAGATTATTGTTGATGAAATTACTAAAGATGTATCGTTGTTCATAACAGATTTTGCCGAAGAGGACGAAGTTGATGAATCCAAAATGCTTTGGACCAATCAAGTATCTGATTTAAAACAGGTATTGGGATCATCATAAAAATATGCTTATTTACAGTATCTTTGAGCCTTAATTTTTTAAGGCTTTTTTTATGTTCAATTTTAATGGATCTCTTCTTGATGATGATACCTCTTTCTTAAATGAGAAGAATAGGGGGTTACAGCTTGGCGATGCGGTTTTTGAGGAGTTACGTGTTCTAAACGGTGATATAATTTTTTTGGAAGACCATTATCTGCGCCTAATGTCGTCCATGAGAATCTTGAGAATGGATATACCTATGAACTTTACTATGGAGTTCATGGAACAAGAAATTTTAAAGTCTATTTCTGAAGGTGAACTAAAGGAAGCAAAACAAATAAAATTTACTGTTTTTAGAAATAGTAGTAACGATTTTTCTATTTCCGATAATAGTATTTCTTATTTCATTACCCATAAAACTTTGGCTGATCCATTTTTTATTTTAAATGCTCAAGCCTATGAAGTTGAGCTATATAAAGATTTCTATAAGAATTCTAGTATGCTCTCTAATTTGGATACCAATAATAAGATAGTAAACGTTGTAGGGGCTGTTTATGCCCAAGAAAACGATTATCAAGATTGTTTGCTGCTGAACGAAAGAAAGCAGGTCATAGAGTCCTTAAATGGCAATTTGTTCGTTGTAAAGGGAAATCAAATTAAAACAGCACCGGTTACGGATGGTTGTGTAAACGGTATTTTAAGAAAAAAGCTTATTGACATCGTATCTAAACTCAATGATTTTGAATTTTTAGAAGAAAGTATCTCGCCTTTTGAACTTCAAAAAGCAGATGAATTGTTTATTGTAAATAATATTGTAGGTATTATTTCTGTAACAAAATATAGAAAGAAAGATTTTGTGAACGTAACTGCAAAAAACTTGATCGGTAAATTAAATGCGGCAGCTAGAATGTCCTTGACTAAAAACGTTTAGTTTAAACTAGGATTTTCCGGTGCATTAGACCACAATAAATAGTCGCCACCTAACTGAATCATATTTTCTTTCCAAATTGCCTTGGCAGCTTTTTGAATAATTCTGCTTTCATGCTCGTTTTCTACAACGATCCATGATTTGGACGTTAGCTCTTCATCTAATTGTAAAGAAGACCAACCAGAATATCCTAAAAAGAACCTAATATCATTTTCAGAAATAATTTCTTTGTTAATGAGCTCTACCGTGGTTTCAAAATCACCGCCCCAATATATACCATCGGATATTTCTACGCTGTTATCTATTAAGTGGGGTACTTTATGAATAAAATATAGATTGTCCTGTTCTACTGGACCACCATTATATACTTGAAAGGGAATTTCAATTTCGGTTACAAGCTCGTTAATATGGTATTCCAATGGTTTATTTAAAATAAAACCAACAGAACCTTCATTGCTGTGTTCTGCTAACAAAACAACAGACCTGTTAAAAGAAACATCTCCTGTTAAAGATGGTTCTGCTACAAGTAATTTTCCTTTAGTTGGCTTTAATGCTATCATAAATTTACTATGATTATATACCTAAAGTAAGACAAATCCTTCTAAATGCAAAAACATAGAAATAAAAAAAGCGCCAATTAAGGCGCTTTTTATAAATTTATCTGTGTAAAATTAGTTTACAGCTTTACCTAAATCAGCACCTGCTTTAAACTTTACTACATTTTTAGCAGCGATTTGGATAGTTTTTCCAGTTGATGGATTTCTACCTTCTCTTGCATTTCTTTTAGATACGGACCAAGAACCGAAACCTACTAAAGAAACTCTATCTCCTTTTTTAAGAGATTTTTCAACATTTCCCAAGAAAGATTCCAATGACTTTTTCGCCGCAGCTTTTGTGATGCCAGCGTCAGCTGCCATTGCATCGATCAATTCTGTTTTGTTCATAATGTGATAATTAATTGTGATTAAATAATTTATACCTACTAACAAATTTATATGGATTTCTGGGCAACGCAAGTAAAACAAGGGGAAATCCCTTGTTTTGTTGATAACTCAGCGCGTTTGTTAATAAAGTAGGTTTTTTTCTACGATTCTCGCAGCCCAACAAACACGGGGTCTCAACCCATTTTTGCATTTTTTTCCAAATTCAGGCCGTTCAATAGATCTTTTACCATCATCCTTTTCTTGCCTTGTAGTTGAATTTCTTCAAGATTTAGATACCCTCCCTGTACTGCAACTTTCATTTCTTTTTTAGTAAAAATCAGAGATCCCGTTGGTAACTCGTGTTTTCCTTCCTCTATGCTTGCGCTATAAATTTTGGTAATAATAGTTTGGTCACCGTTAGTTAATGTGGTCCATGCTGCCGGGTAAGGGCTTAGGCCCCTTATAAAATTGTAGATGTCTACTGCAGTTTTGTTCCAGTCTATTTCACAGGTTTCCTTAAAAAGCTTGTGGGCATCTTTTAAATCACCTGAATTAGGTTGTTCTGTTGTTTTAAAATTTCCTTCCTGAATTCGTGCTACGGTCTTTAAAACCGTATCTGCACCCAAATGCATTAATTTGTCATGTAAGTCTCCGGCATTATCTGTTTGTTCTATTACGGTTTCATGTTGCATTATAATGGCGCCGGTATCAATCTTTTCATCGATAAAGAAGGTTGTAACGCCTGTTTTTGTTTCTCCATTAATAATTGCCCAATTAATTGGTGCCGCCCCTCTATATTGAGGTAACAATGATGCGTGCAAATTAAAGGTTCCGTATTCTGGCATGGCCCAAACCAGCTTAGGCAGCATTCTAAAAGCAACTACGATCTGTAAATTGGCGTTCAAGGATTTTAAGGTGTTCAAAAACTCCGGGTCTTTTAAATTGGTAGGCTGCAGAACATTCAAGTTCTTTTCAACGGCATACTTTTTAACTGCAGATTCGTTCAATTTGCGTCCTCTTCCTGCCGGTCTGTCCGGTGCTGTGATAACACCAACTATATTGTGTTTCTCTTGAACCAGCTTGTCTAAAATGCCCACGGCAAAATCTGGTGTTCCCATAAATACAATTCTCAATGCTTTCATATTATAATAGTTGGTATTCGTTTGTTGTGTTCAATGATATAATGTTGTCTTCTAAAAGTTCTTGTATTGCCATAATCAACACTTCTTGTGTAACTTTTAATTGCACTTGTAATTCTTTAGAATTTGCGGATTTTTCCTTTAATAGCTGAATGATTTTGATTTTGGCATGAACAATATGGGTGTTACCTGTTTTTTGGCTAATACATACATCGCATATACCGCATTCATTTTCTTGTACTTCCCCAAAATACGCTAATAACTGGATACTTCTGCATACCGTGTCATTTTCAATAAAGTTAAGCATCTTAGTTACTTTCTCTATTTTCAGCTGGTTCTGTTCTTCAATATTCTTGGCAAACATGTTTATGGTACGATCATCGTCTCTTGGAACTAAAAAAACCATTTCCAAATCACTGGATACACTTTGGTATTCTATAATCTCGTCTTTTGCAAGTTGTTCAAAATTTTTATGTATCAATGCTTCGGAAAGCGAGGTTTTCTTTGAAAGCAGATAGGTGTTGATCTGGGTATCGAATTCAAAAAGACCACCGTAGGTGCGGAGTACAACCTTAATAAATTCAGCTAGTTTAAGATTGTTGTCTATGTATCTGTATAGTGTGTCTTTTTCGGTAACGAACTTTATAGTAATTTTTTTAGAGAAATTCTCTGATAGCGATATCACAGAATTTCTATCAAGCAATTGTAATGCGTTGTAGGTCAGGAATGTATTTAGTTTATAAATACTGCAAAATTCATTAAAATTTAAGTGGAATTTGGTCTCTGTAAATTCTCCGTATCCTATTTGAAAGTACGTGTTCAGCTTTTTATAAATCATTTTTACATAGGCCACATCTGGTAATATTTCAATGAACTGTTTTTTTACCAAAATCTTATCGGTTGTATTGGTAAGTAATATTGCTTTTGAAAAATCTCCATTTCTACCGGCTCTTCCTGCTTCTTGAAAGTAGTTTTCCAGACTATCAGGTATTTGGTAGTGAACTATAAGTTCAACATCTGGTTTGTCTATGCCCATACCAAATGCATTTGTGGCTACCATAATTTGAACTTTGTCTTCTAGCCAAATATTGAGGCGCTCAGTTTTCTTTTTTTGATCAATGCCACCATGATAAAATGTTGCTTTTAAGTTGTTCTGCACAAGATATCTAGATAGCTCTTCCGCTTTTCTCCTACTCCTTACATATATTATGGCACTATGTGTTATTTGTTGACAATATTGTTTTAAACGGCCATTTTTGTCTTCGGTAGTAATAACTTCAAAACCTATGTTCTTTCTAAAAAAAGTGTCTTTGACAACAAAAGGATAGGTGAGGTGCAAGGATTTAATAATATCATCGCTTACCCGCTTTGTGGCAGTGGCAGTTAATGCTATTACGGGTGGGGCGGGGTGTAATTCTCGCAATATGGAACAACCTAGATAGGCTGGTCTAAAATCATGCCCCCATTGCGAAATACAGTGTGCCTCGTCAATTACGAACATAGATACGTTCATTGCCTTTATACGTTCTTGAACCAACTCTTGCTGCAAACGTTCTGGTGATAGGTATAAGAATTTATAATTGCCATAAATACAATTATCCAGTAATTTATCTATCTCGGCAAATTTGAGTCCACCTTTTAGACCTAAGGCTTTAATGCCAAGCTTCTGAAGGTTGTTGACTTGATTTTCTATTAATGCGATCAAAGGGGAGATAACTATGCAAATACCTTCTTTCATTAATGCCGGTACCTGAAAGCACAACGATTTTCCGCCACCTGTAGGCAATAATCCTAAAACATCTTGCCCATTGGATATGGCATTGATGATTTCTTCTTGAGAGCCCCTAAAGCTATCAAAACCCCAGTATTTAGATAAGATTTCTTTTGGTGTTTTATTCACCCGCTTTATTTATAAAATCCACTACAAATTGCATTCGATTTTCAATAGTGCCAAAAGGAACTTCAATTGGGGTGTAACCCAAATCAACGTAGGTTTTTTCAAGCTTTTCGTGAATACCGCAAGCTTGATCAAAGTTTTCCATTCGTTCATTGTCCTGAACGTATATTTCTTTCCAAGGCGGCAGTATTAAAACCTCGTCATATCTGTGTTCTAAACATAGGTCCGTATAATGTTGCTCAGAAGGCTGACCAAAATAGTTCATATAGGCAATTACATCGGGCAACCCACGATCATAGAATACATGATCTTTTTTTATTTGGCTCCCATTGATAAAATGTTGTAAACGGGCATTGATCAGTTCATCATTGAAACTTTTGGAATCTTCCACGAAGTCTATAGGGTTCACTAATTTATCATCTACACCAACATCACTTAAGGCGTCTAAGGTCATGGTCCTTATTACTTCATGAAAACAATGATATCCGTTTTCTTCAAGTGAAGCTATTAATACCGTTTTACCCGTTCCCGGCCCTCCTGTTACAACAATTCTCTTGCTTTTCAAACTCTTTATTTATAAAAGCAAAAGTACAATAATCGGCAGTATTAAAAAACTGGTACATTACACTTATCTTTGCATAAAATACTAGTGATGGACGAAAATAACCCAGAAGAATTTTATAAAAAATTACACGAACAATTAACGGAAACATCCAAATGGCCTTCGGACTATCTGTACAAGTTTATTGTGGAGACGGCATCTGATAAGATCGATAAAATAAATACTATTTTTGATAATACGGGAGCGGTCATCAATTTAAAGAAATCTAAAAACGGTAAATATACCAGTGTTTCTATAACAGTTAATTTAAAGAGTCCGGATGCTGTCATAGAAAAATATAAAGAAGTGGGTAAATTAGAGGGTGTAATATCCCTGTAAAATAGCATTTCATCTATAATTTTCTTAATTTGGCATCGTTATAAGAATACTTCTCAAACACATTAAGCTAAAATTTTCAATTTGCAATTAGTAGAAAACCTAGAATATAATACAGAGCGTGAGCATTTGATTATACCAGAGTATGGGCGTCATTTTCAAAAAATGGTGAACCATGCCATATCAATTGAAGATCGTGAAGAAAGAAATAAAGTAGCACAGGCAATTATCAGCGTCATGGGAAATATACAGCCCCATTTGCGAGATGTGCCCGATTTTCAGCATAAACTGTGGGATCAGTTGTTCATCATGTCCGATTTTAAGTTGGATGTGGATTCCCCTTTTCCTATTACCTCAAAAGAGGTATTGCGAAAAAGACCCGATCCTTTAGAATATCCTCAAAATTTTCCGAAGTATCGTTTTTACGGTAACAACATTAAACGTATGATCGATGTTGCCGTAGAGTGGGAGAAAGGTGATAAGCGTTCTGGACTAGAATATGCAATTGCCAATCATATGAAAAAATGTTACTTGAATTGGAATAAAGATGTAGTTGACGATAAAGCTATTTTTAAACATTTGTTCGAATTAAGTGACGGTCGCATAGATTTAGCCTCAGAAGGTGAAAGTTTAACGGATAGCGGACAGTTTCTTAAGAACAGAGTTGCAAAAACGCCTCGTTCAAATAATTCAGGAAAGAAAAATCAAAGAAATAATAACCGCGGTAAAAAACGCTATTAAATTTCCACTTCTCTAGATGGGGACATTCAAAATTGAAGGAGGGCACCAGTTATCTGGTGAAATTACACCTCAAGGAGCAAAGAACGAAGCACTTCAAATACTTTGCGCAGTACTACTTACAGACGAAAAAGTAACTATCAGCAACATTCCGGATATTGTTGATGTAAATAAACTCATAGCTCTTTTAGAAGACCTAGGGGTAAAAATTCAAAAGAAGGGTAAAGGCTCTTATACTTTTAAGGCAGATGATATTAACCTGGACTATTTACAATCTGATCAATTTAAACAGGATGGTAGGGGCTTAAGGGGTTCCATCATGTTGGTAGGACCATTATTGGCCCGTTTTGGAAAAGGATATATTCCTAAGCCAGGTGGTGATAAAATTGGTCGTAGAAGATTAGATACCCATTTTGAAGGTTTTATAAAACTAGGTGCCAAATTCCGTTACAATCGCGAAGAATATTTCTACGGGGTAGAAGCGGATAAGCTGAAAGGTACTTACATGTTATTAGATGAAGCCTCTGTAACTGGAACCGCAAATATTGTTATGGCAGCGGTACTGGCAGAAGGTCAAACAACAATATACAACGCGGCATGTGAACCATATTTGCAACAGCTTTGCAAAATGTTGAATAGAATGGGCGCCAAAATATCTGGAGTCGGTTCTAATCTTTTGGTTATTGACGGTGTAGATAAACTAGGTGGTACAGATCATCGTATGTTACCGGATATGATTGAAATTGGTAGTTGGATCGGTTTGGCGGCTATGACCAAAAGTGAACTGACTATCAAAGATGTTAGTTGGGACGATTTAGGTCAGATACCAACCGTTTTCGGTAAGTTAGGTATTACCTTGGAAAGAAAAGGTGATGACATATATATACCTTCCCATACCGACGGATACGAAATACAAAATTACATTGACGGTTCTATTTTGACCATTGCGGATGCGCCTTGGCCAGGGTTAACACCTGACCTTTTAAGTATTATTTTGGTTGTTGCAACCCAATCTCGAGGTGAAGTTTTAATACATCAAAAAATGTTTGAGAGCCGCTTGTTTTTCGTAGATAAATTATTGGACATGGGAGCAAAGGTTATTCTTTGCGATCCGCATAGGGCTACAGTAATTGGTCATGATTTTCAGTCTACTTTAAAAGCGACTACAATGACATCACCAGATATTAGAGCGGGTGTTTCCTTATTGATTGCAGCTTTATCGGCAAAAGGGACCTCTACCATTCATAATATTGAACAGATAGATCGTGGTTATGAGAATATTGATGAAAGATTAAGGGCTATAGGAGCTAAAATTACAAGAGTGTAATTTCTATATAGCAAGTAAGTATAAATATAAAACTCCATAATATGGTTCTTAACCAATTATGGAGTTTTAACTTTTTAATAGACTGCTCTATTGCTTTTTTTTTAGATATGTTATCATGTAATGGCACAAAAATTAAGAAAGTTGAAATCCAAGCTAATAATACCATTACCAAGTATAAAAGACTAAGGTAACTTAGGTCTAGGTATATCTGTATTAAGCTAACAACCAATTGGGTAGTCATTAATGGTATTACAACAATTGCTATCCGTTTGGTATAGATCGTATGCCATTTATGTAAATCTTCATGTTTGTAATAAGAAAAACTTGGATATATAATCAACTGTACTATCCATATCAATACCAATAGACCGCTATCACAAATTAAACGTATGGTTTCTAGCATTTACTTTTTAATTAAGCTGCCATCTTACGATTTAGCGGATTTTCCATTTCCGCTTTACACGTTAGGTCTGTATGGTACTATGGGCAACCGCCAAATTTGGTCGTTGTAAACTCATTCTTGGCGTTTTGTAATTCTTGATTGGTATTTATTACAAACAAACCTTATTTGGCGGCAGTCTTTTTTATTAATTTATCTTATAATGCAAGGATTCTGGCTTCTGTGCTAATTTTTTATTCTCCATTCAATGGTGGAGGTCCGTCTATCATAGGTTCATAAACCTCGTCTCCTTTGCGGGTTTTAAACTCTTCTTTTACCTTGGTCACTAATTTAGGGTTTTGAAATAAATCTAGCATGGTCATACCCATTGCTTTAGAGGCATGGATCATTCCTTTATGGCCAATTGACATTCCTCCACAGGCTACAACTGCCCATGAATGCCAAGGTGTACCCGTGGGTGCAACTGAAACACTTAGATTAATATTTGGTACGTTCCAACTAACATCTCCTACATCTGTAGATCCCCCACCGGGGTTTTCTAGCGTTTCCCTTAACGGATGTACAGTACCGTCAAAACCAACTTCTGGTTTGCCGGTAGCTTTTTGAATCGCTTTTCCAAAAACAGTTTCTTCCTCTGTGTAAGTTATTGGACCTAATAATTCTAAATTGTTCTGCATTATTTCTCCACCAGAGCGGTTTACCAATGTTTCATAAATACCAGAAACCAAAGAAATTTTATAATCCACGTTTGCCATAATAGCAGCGCCTTCTGCCATTGCCTTTACACGCTCATATGTAGGCAACATTTTTGATCTTTTAGGGTCTCTTACTCTTACCCATAGCTTGGCATAATCTGGTACAACGTTTACCACTTGGCCACCGTCCTGTATATGATAATGAATTCTGGAACTTGGTAAAATATGCTCTCTGTAGTAGTTGATACCTGTAGTGTACAGTTCTAAAGCATCTGATGCGCTACGGCCGTTCCATGGGTCCATGGAGGCATGTGCGGCTTGCCCATAAAATTCAACCACAAAATCAATGAGAGACAGACCGCTTTGTACGTCTGCTTCTATTCCTGCGCCAGGGTGCCAGCTTATATTAACATCGACATCATCCCAAAGTCCGGCTTTTACCATCCATACTTTTGCAAAGTACTTTTCTTCGGCAGGCGTACCCAAAAATTTTACTGTACCTTTAATCTTCCCCGCATCCATTAACTCTTTAATTGCAATTGCAGATCCTAAACTTGCCGTACCGAACATATTGTGTCCGCAACCATGACCTGCGGCTCCTTCTTTGAAAGGTTCTTTAATTGGCGATGCTTTTTGGGATATTCCCGGTAGGGCATCAAACTCACCTAAGATACTGATAACGGGACTTCCTGATCCGTATGTTGCAGTGAATGCAGTAGGTATATCGGCTACACCTCGTGTAACGGTCATTCCGTTTTTTTCTGCGTAATCGGCTAAAATTCTTGAAGATTCATTTTCATCAAATGCAGTTTCGGCAAGTGCCCAAATAGAATCGCTGATTTTTATAAGTTCTTCTTTATGCTTTTCTACAGAAGAGATTATAAGATTTTTGTCCTTACTCATTTTTTGGGAAAAGACCGATGCACTAATGCAAATGCATAGCACCATTAAAATTGTTTTTTTCATCACAGTAGTTTTGGTTATTCTAAATTCAATTCTTACCATTGGTACAAAACCTATTAAAGCCTTAGTAAATATACCAAATAAAATGGCGTAATTGATCAAGTTCTAAGAACTCCCAATACGTGTATATGGCAGTTTCTGATCTTTTCATTTCTATTTTGTCAATTTAAATATTTATCTAACCTATAGTGATTAATTATATAATTTAAGGTCATAAAATTCGTTATTAATCAAACCCTTGGTTTTTAAAAAAAAATATCGAATTATGAATCGTATTGCTTTTAAATTGTTTTTGTTCACGGCATTATTTTCGGTTATCGCGTGTAGCTCTACCAACAGAATGACCATGGGTATTACGCAGCCTGCTCAAATTTCTATACCAAATGATGTTGTTAACGTAGGAATCGTTAATAGAAGTGGTGCTTCTGAAAACAATAAGATATTGGATGATATTGACAATATTTTGTCTTTAGAAGGACTTAATTTAGATAAAGAAGGCGCTAAAAATGCTGTTTCTGGACTTAAATATGAATTGGAAAGGGGCAACAGATTTAATACTGTTAAAGTTATTGAGAATCAAAAAGATATAGAAAAAGGGTTAAGTGTTTTTCCTGCTGAGATTTCTTGGGATGTCGTAGATCGTATTTGTAATGAAAATGGTGTTGACATATTATTTTCTTTAGAATATTATGATACCGATACTTCTGCGAACTATGAACTGACGACGGTTACAATACCAAACAATTTTGGAATTGAAGCTAATGTTCCTGGTCATAGAATTGAGCTTAATACAGCTATTAAAAATGGATGGAGAATATACGATCCTGCTAATAGAAGGGTTTTAGACAAGTATGTATCTAACAACAATTTTTTTTCAGTGGGCGAAGGTGTTAATCCTATAAAGGCATTTGAAGCTGTAGTAGGTAGAAAAGAGGCAGTATTAAGTTCTAGTACTAAGTTAGGTGCCAATTACGCATTGAATACTAGGCCCGAAAAAATAAGGATTGCCAGAAATTATTTTATTAGGGGTAGTGAAAATTTAGAAATTGCAGATAGACGTGCAAAAGCTGGTGATTGGGAGGGCGCCGCGGAATTGTGGAATGCAGATTTAACCAATACCAAAAATAAGATTGCCGGTAGGGCATATTACAATCTGGCTATTAGCAACGAAATTAACGGTGATTTAAATAAGGCCATAGAATATGCTTCTAAAGCCTATACAGATTATGAAAATAAGGATGCATTACGTTATATCAACATTCTAAAACGGAGAGTAGTTGATCAACAAGAATTAAACAGACAGTTGGCAAAGTAGTTTAGCTAACTGCTGCCTTATATGTTTCTAAACATCTCTCTCTGGCCATTTTATGGTCTACCATTTTTTTCACATACTTATCCGTGCCATATTCCGGTATCCATTCCTTAATGTATTTTTTACTTTTATCAAACTTGTCTACTTGGGTCATAGGATTAAATATTCTAAAATATGGGGCGGCATCAACACCGCTACCTGCGGCCCATTGCCAGTTTCCAACATTGGAGCTTAATTCATAATCCAATAATTTCTCGGCAAAATAAGTTTCTCCCCAGCGCCAATCAATGAGTAGATGCTTGCAAAGAAAGCTTGCTACCAACATACGAACCCTATTGTGCATGTATCCTGTTTCATTTAACTGGCGCATACCTGCATCTACCAAGAGATAGCCGGTTTCCCCATTTTTCCATTTTTCAAATTCATCCTCATTATTTCTCCACTCTATGCGGTCGTATTTTGACCGGAAAGCATTGTCTACGGTATGGGGAAAGTGAAAAAGAATACTCATAAAAAATTCTCGCCATATCAATTCGCTCCAAAATACCTTATTATCTTCGGCGATAGCCTTTTTCATCATTTTACGAACAGACACGGTGCCAAATCTTAAATGAGGGCCTAAACGAGATGTTCCGTTCTCTTTTGCGGGAAAATTTCTCGTGTCTTCATAATTATCGATTAGGGTAGGAGTAACATCAAAATCAGGAACTTCTATTTTTGACTTTTCAAAGCCAATATCACTTAGTGATAGATTTGGTAAACGCGAATTTTTTATCAGGTTAGATAAATATTGATTGGTATAATGAATCTTTAAATCCTCATCCTCATTAAACTGTTCCTGCCATTTATTTTTATATGGAGTGTAAACTACATAAGGTTCTCCATCTCCCTTTACAATTTCAGACTTTTCAAAAATTACTTGATCTTTAAATGTTTTAAAGGAAATATCTTTTTTGGATAAAAAAGAAGCTATTGATTCATCGCGCTCTTTTGCATAAGGTTCGTAATCTCTATTCGTATAAATGGACTTTACGTAATACTCCTCAGTTATTTTTTTAATTACATCTAAAGGTTCGCCATAAAACATTGCCAATGAGCTTTCGTTCTGTTCTTGTAGCTGATTTCGCATATGCTGTAATGTCTCATATATGAACGTAAGCCTTGCATCGTCTTTTGGTAATTTGGAAAGAATTTTTTTGTCAAAAATGAAAATAGGCAATACGGGATGATCTCCTTTCAAAGCTTCAAGAAAACCAACATTATCGTCCAATCTTAAATCCCTTCTAAACCAAAAAATAGATACTTTTTTTGACATTTAATTAATGTTTAAAGTTGATAATCCCCCATCTACACCAATTACCTGCCCTGTCATCCAAGTGCTTTTATCGCCTAGAAGGAAAATGGCTGCATTTGCAATATCTTCTGCATTACCTACTCTTTTTAAGGGGTGGCGCTCATTCATCATCTCTCGTTTTTTATCATTGTTCAAAAGTCTTTTAGCCAAAGGCGTGTCTACCAAAGAAGGTGCTACGACATTGATTCTAAGCTTAGGTGCATATTCCGCCGCCAATGATTTAGCAAAACCCTCAATTGCTCCTTTAGCTGCTGAAACACTTGTATGAAAGGGCATACCGGTACCAACTGCAATAGTACTGAAAAATACCATACTTGCGCCGTCGTTCATTTTTGAAATGATTTCTTTAACCACTCTTACCATAGAAAAGAAATTTAATTCCATATCTGTTTGTATGGTATCTAAAGACATCATTTTAAATGGTTTAAGATTTATGCTTCCAGGGCAATACACAAATCCGTCTAATTTTTCCGGTAAGACCGATGTATCTAAAACGTCCGTAGTAACATCAAATGGTATATGCGTAATATTTTTGTGCTGTAGGTCTTCTACCGTACGTGATGCTACAAATAATTTATGGGTTTCTTGTAATTCTTTAACTATTGATAGTCCAATACCATGAGAACCACCGATCAATAATATATTTTTCATTTAAAATGATTTTAGTTGTAGTTGATTTGGAATGGAGTCTACCACACCAAATAATTCCTTTAGTTTTTGCTCTCGGAATTTAAAAATTTCCGTCAATTGTTTTTTTACAATTAATGGATGCGCTATTTGTCCCAATATTCCGAAGGGGATTTTGTAATCTATAATATCTTCCATTTTAACACCTTCCTCAATTTCTTTTATAAAGTGTTTATGATGCCACAATGCGTAAGGACCAAACCTTTGTTCATCTACAAAATAATTTCCATGATCTACATGTGTAATTTCCGTTACCCATTTAGTAGTATACCCTGGAAATGGTGATACTTTATACTGAATAATTTGACCAGGAAACATTTCTCTATCCGCTCCATCAAGTATATTAAAGCCCATGTGTTCCGGGGTTATTACTTTTAAATTTGCTGGGTCCGATAAAAATTTCCAAGCAACTTCTTTGGTAATCGGCAGTGCTTGTTTAGAATGTAATTGATATAACTTCATAAATGCGATGTTGAAAGTTTTGACAAATACATGTCTAACTTAATTCAAAAATAGTTAAACAAATTTAATAACGCTTTTTTAAAAGTTTAAAAATTAACTTTATCGATTAAATTGTATTCAGGTCTTTTAAATACAGTTCATTAATATTATTCTAGTTTACTTTGTAACTATGAAATTCTTTGTTCAACAATTGATTGTAATTCTTGTTTTCTTGTCTACAGCTTCATTAGCTGCGCAAGAGAACCTGCAAACAGTAGGGGAACTGCCCAATGAGGTATTTGAAACATCTGGATTATTATATTTTAACGGTAATTTAATTACGCACAATGATTCCGGTAACGAAGCCGTACTTTTTGAATTGGATACATTAACATTATCCGTTCAAAGAAGAGTTGTTGTCAATAATGTGACCAATGTTGATTGGGAATCATTATCGCAAGATGAAGATTTTATCTATATAGGTGATTTTGGTAATAATGTGGGTTCAAGAACCAATTTAGCTGTTCATATAATCTCTAAACAAGATTATTTAAGTTCAAATACCGTATCTGCCACCACGATAAACTTTTCTTACGAAGATCAACAAGATTTTGAAAACAATGGAAATAGTGATTGGGATGCAGAAGCATTTTTTATTATCGATGATAAGGTAGTTGTCTTAACAAAGCAATGGCAATCATTAGGATCGGTTGCTTATGAGTTTTCAAAATTTCCTGGAACGTATATAGCACGTAGAATAGGAGATATTAAAAATGTTGGTTTAGTGACCGATGCTACTTTCAATGCTGAAACCAATAGATTGGTAGTACTTGGGTATTCATCTATATTGAGCCCATTCATAGGTATTGTAGAAAATTTAGACTTTAATGATGTCTTTGAAGGATACAAACAACAAGATTTAGGTTTGAATTTTATTCAAGCGGAAGGGCTGACACAGAGCGAAACAGGCAATTATTTATTTTCTTCGGAGTATTATACCAGGCAAACCCCTACTATTGAATCACCTTCACGATTATTTTCTTTTCAGATACCGGTCACAGGGCCAGAAGAACCGGTAAATCCTGAAAGTCCCGAAAATTCTGAAGAAGAAGAGAATACAGATGAACCGGATGATTCTTTATTACCTGAAAATATGGGTCAAGATGGTGAACTGATCATATATAGGGATAATTCTTCTAGCCAATATTATTACTCCATTGCCACGGATAAAACAGTTTATGGGCAAGCAATCTACGATTTGTCAGGTAAAGAGGTTTGGCAAAATACCGGCGAAATTGATAAGAGTGGAATAATATCTCATCAATTAGAAACATCAATTTATTATTTGGCCATGTTTTTGGAAGATGGTGTAGTGGCCACTTCTTTTGCTGTTTACTAGCATTTAAGAAATTGTTAACAGTTCTAACTCTCCTTTATAATTAGTTTTGCGTTATAACTAATTAGTAAAAAAATCATGAACAAAGTAGTACTCTTTTTATTGGCAATTGTTGCTTCCTTAACTGTTGAGGCACAAATAAATACACCTGCTCCTAGTCCAGCGGCAAAAATTATGCAGACCGTAGGTTTGACAGAGGTAAGTATTGACTATTCTAGACCTTCTATGAGAGGTAGAAAGATTTTTGGCGACCTAGTGCCTTTTGATAAATTATGGAGAACAGGAGCTAATGGATATACTTTGGTAACTTTTGACTCTGATGTAACCATAGGAGGAAAAGAGGTAAAAGCTGGTACATATTCTATATTCACTAAGCCAGGAGCTTCTAATTGGGAAGTATTTGTGTATACTGATACCGTTGGCGGTGGTACACCTAGTAACTGGGAAGATAACAAGGTCGTTGCACAGTTAACTGTGCCGGTCTACAAAATGGAAATGCCGGTTGAAACTTTTACGATTACTATTGACGATGTAAAAAGTAATGGTGCAAATATTGGTATCATTTGGGAAAATACTTATGTAGCTATTCCTTTTACAGTTGATACGGACACTACTGTAATGAGCAGTATCGATAAAGCTTTGAACGGTCCATCGGCTGGTGATTATTACGCTGCTGCCGTGTACTATTCAAGTGAGGGTAAAGACATCAACAAAGCTAAAGAATGGATGAACAAAGCTATGTCCATGACAGAAAAGCCGGCATTTTGGCAGCTAAGACAACAGTCTTTGATTTTAGCAAAAGCGGGCGATAAAAAAGGTGCTATTGAAGTAGCTAAAAAATCATTGGCGGGTGCTACTGCGGCCGGTAACAATGATTATATAAAAATGAACAATGATTCTATAAAAGAATGGAGTTCAAAATAAATTACAATTTGTAAAATTAAAAAGTCCGTGTTGAAGAACACGGACTTTTTTTTATACTATAATCTTTACATTTTTTATTCAAAGACCTTTACACCGTCATCAATTGCTAAATGGTAATATTCCGCATCAATATCCGTTTGATCCTTATACTGTTCTAGCATAGATTTTATATTAAAATCTAAATTTTCTGTTTTCATGAGGTTAATGGTGCAACCACCAAATCCGCCTCCCATCATTCTGGAACCTACGACCCCTTCTAGGTTTTCACCAATTTTTACCAAGGCATCCAGTTCAGCGGTAGTAATCTCATATTGTTTAGACATTGCCCAATGCCCTTCTTTTAGTACATCTCCAACAGCATAAGCATTACCTTCTGTTAGTACGTTCATCATTTTGCGAACCCTGTTATTTTCTTCAATTACATATTTGGCTCGTTGCGCATCTATGCTGCTAACGTCATTTTTAACGGTAACTAAATCTTGTAAGGTTACATCTCTTAAAGATGTTATTTCCGGTCTGTTCTTTTGAACTTCCTTTACAATGTTTTCGCAAGAAACGCGCCTTTTGTTATATTCAGAATCAACGGCCAAATTATGCTTGATATTAGAATTCACCAGTACCCAACTGTAGCCATCTAAATTAATAGGAATATAACTATGGCTTAAATCTTTACAATCTAAGAAGAAGGCATTTCCTTTTTTGCCGAAGAGCACGGCATATTGATCCATCAAACCGCAGTTAAGGCCAATTTTATGTTCTGCCTCTTGTGCTATTAAAGCAATATCCTCTCTTGAAATCTCTTTGTCCGATACTTTGGTAATTGCGTAAATAAATCCGCAACAGAGTGCAGCAGAGGAGGAGAGGCCGGATCCAATAGGTATATCTCCACCAAAAACACAATCCATTCCTTTTAACGGGTATTTTTTTGCAATAAGTATTTCTATAATTGCTTTAAAATAGTTTCCCCAAAAAGATGTGAACTTTTCATGTTCGCCACTTAATTGAAAAACTATTTTTTCTGGTTGGGTTAAAAAAGTTTCAATTTGAATATTATTATTGTCATTGCCCGATACAGCAAAGTAAATCCCTTTTTCAATAGATGCCGGTAATACCAACCCTTCGTTGTAATCTGTATGTTCACCAATTAAATTAATACGTCCGGGAGCTTTTATAAGTATGGGCTGGCTGTTGTAATTTTCCGTAAAATAGGATTTAATTTCTTTATGTATCATTAATGGTTGTGAGTTATTCTTAGTTGGTTGTCAATGGTTTTTTTAACATACGGTCAAAAGCTTCAAATATAAATGATATGATAATGACCAAGGCTGCACCAAAAAAGTTAAGCCATAGGTACCCTAACTTCTCTTGACCAGAAGGGTAGATGTGAATTAAGTAATAATAAATAATACAAATGATTACCTGCGTAACCACAGCTGCGAAAAAAACAGCATTTCCCTTTATGAACTTAAAGAAAAAAGCAATTAGGAATATACCCAGTACATTGCCGTAGAAGATACTGCCTATAATATTTACTAACTGTATTAGATTATCAAATAGATTGGCCACACAAGCAATTAGTATGGCAATAATTCCCCAGATCAACGTAAATACCTTGGACGCCTTAACATAATGTTCTTCGGACAGGTTTTCTGTTTTTCTATTTCTTTTATATAAATCCAATGCTGTTATGGTGCCCAGTGCATTAAGCTCAGATGCGGTCGATGACATTGCTGCAGATAATATTACCGCCAACAATAACCCGACAAGCCCTGTGGGTAAGTTGTGAAGTATAAAATGTATGAAAACGTAATCTTTGTCATTGGTCTCAACAGTATCGTTAGCCTGTTTGATCAAAGATTTAGCGGCAATACGGTTGGTACTGTCTTTTTTATTTATTCGTATAATCTGTTTTTTTGCTTCTTCTACAGCTGTAAATTCTTTTATCTCCAAGGCCGCCGAGAATTTATTTTGAGCAATTCTTTTCTCCGCTTCCAGTGCAATTTGTCCTTCTTGTAACAATTTGTAGTCATCTGCGTAATTAGACTCCATTACGGCTTGTGTAGCAGAGGGGTTAAAATTTAGTGGTGACGGATTGTACTGATAAAACACGAACACCATAACACCTACCAAGAGTATAAAAAATTGCATGGGTATTTTAAGTACTGCGTTGAAAATAAGCCCCAATTGACTTTCTCTTATAGATTTACCTGATAGATAGCGTTGTACCTGACTCTGATCAGTACCAAAATATGCCAAGAACAAGAATAGGCCACCAGTAATTCCGCTCCAAAAGGTATATCGGCTAGAGGTGTCCAGGTCAAAGTTCAATATTTCTAGCTTGTTACTGGCGCCTGCAATTTTCATTGCTTTACTAAAGGTAATGTCCGAAGGTAGATAGCCTAGTATAAAAAAGAATGTAATGAACATACCGGTCATAATAATGAACATCTGCTGTTTTTGGGTTACGCTAACAGCCTTTGTACCACCTGAAACAGTATATATAATCACCAAGGTGCCAATTATTATGTTTAAGGTTCGTAAATCCCAACCCAGCACAGCGGATAGTATAATGGAGGGTGCAAAAATTGTGATACCCGCAGCCAATCCTCTTTGTATCAGAAATAAAATAGCGGCTAATGAACGAGTTTTAAGGTCAAACCTGCCTTCTAAAAATTCATAGGCGGTATATACCTTCATTTTATGGTATAACGGAATAAACACCATACAAATGATAATCATGGCCAATGGAAGTCCAAAGTAGAACTGTACAAAACCCATACCGTCATGAAATGCCTGGCCTGGAGTGGATAAAAAGGTAATTGCACTGGCCTGCGTAGCCATAACTGATAAGCCGATCGTCCACCATTTAGAATCATTACCGCCACGAACGTAATCATCTACGTTTTTACTTCCTTTGGTTTTCCAAACTCCATAGGCTACTATAAAGAGAAGTGTACCGGCAAGAATAATCCAATCTAATCCTTCCATGTTAATTAAATGAAGTCATTACGTAATAGAAGACTAGAACATATATAAGATTAAGCAATAAAACTATGCTATACTCTTTTTTCCAAGTTCTATTTTCATCCCGATTTTTACTCATCCTTTAATTTTGGCTTTCGTTTCAACTTTATCTTTTCCAACGGATAACATATTGGAGAATAGCTTATATGCTCCTGGAACACCTGCTGGCAATTCCCTAAAAAAGCTGAGTCCGGTATAAATATAGTTTCCCTTTCCATACGGGGCAATTAAAAGACTACCTTTTGTGGATTCTTCTCCTTCATCGTGCATTTCTAAAATAGGGGTGAATTCTTCGCTCCATTTATTGGGGAAATACAAACCGCGTTCTTGAACCCAGCCGTTAAAATCACTCTCCTTAATTTCATTTGGAAATTGTACAAGTGAATTATCTCTTGAAATAATTTTTACATCAGAGTTTTCATCGGTAACACGGTCCCTGGATATTTCTAACTCATATGGCGCTATATTTTCAAATTGAGCGCCCCATCTACTTGCCGTGTTATATTGTACGACTACGTTACCACCGTTTTTTATATAATCTAGGATAAATTTTTGCTTAAATTTAAGTTCCTCAACTACGTTATAGGCGCGTATACCTAAAACGATTGCATCGTACTTTTGTAAAGATTCTTTAGTAATTGTTGCAGGGTCTATTAATTGAACGTTATAACCTATTTGCTCTAAACTGGTAGGTACGGCATCCCCTGCACCCATAATGTAGCCAATATTTTCTCCTGCTTTTTCTATATTTAATCGTACTACCTTAGCTTCTGCAGGTAACAATACGGTTTGTGTTGGCACGTGATCGTACGCTATCGTTATAAGTTCTTTGCTTATCTCTTTCCCGTTCAATTTAATGATAGGGGAGATGTAACTTTCATTTTCTGTAGCAGGCGGACTTAGAATAAAGCTAACCGTTTGTTCGTCACCTTTTTTAGCAATAGAGAACGTTTGCGATTTTTGGTCTACTTGCCAACCTGTACCATATTTTAATTCTACGGTTCCTGAAACATTGTCCTTGTGAGCTTTAATGGTAACTGGTATTCTCTTTTGAGATGCATTTGCAAAAATCAAGACTTTGTCTGCAAAACTTGCCGTTGCTTCTGGGATGACTTCAAACGGCTGATAAATCTCACCTTTATCGGGTTTTGCATACTTATATACAACAGGTTTTGAAACAGGAAATGCTACTCCGTTTATATTCAAATTAAATATTGCGTTGAACGCCCTGGGGGTTTCTGGTTTCCCTATTAAATTAGTATTCTCTACGGTATAGGTGCCCAATGTTCCTTTTTCCATTAACCAATAAGGACTTGTAAAATTTGTGGAGTCCGGGACGAAAAAATCAATTTCTTTAGAGAACATTTCATTATTGTTCAAAGCTATACTTTCAATGTTGGTGCTCTGCTTGTTTATTAGAACGGATTTTAGCTCAACGTTAATGTTACTTCTATTAAGTGCCTGTATTTCTATGGTAACTTCCTCTCCAGGATTGGTGTAGCCCGTTTTGGTGTAAGCCTCTAAGTGAAATCCTGATATCGCTGAAATAATATCTGTTAATTCGGCAATTTTCAATTCCTTCCAATGATCGTTTGAAACATTCTGCAGTAATTGATAGGCTTTAAGTAAATTGGGCAAGTGTACCGTTGGGTCCTTAAAATTGAAGTTATCTTCTATAGCATATAGGATATCCCCAATTTCTTTACCGCCTTCAATTCTAGACCATGTTGTATCAATACCATCAAAAAGATTGGTTTTGTCTTTTGGCAAATCGCCCTTTAATAATTCTATATATTCATCTTCAGAGCCTCTTGAGCTTAACCTTCCAAATCCTTGGCACAAATGTTGGCTGCTGGCCAATGAGGAAATTTCATTGTTAGACTTACCTAGAATAGGATAGTAGGTGCCTACATCCATATGAAGCAGATTCGTTTTGTCCGCCGCTTTAAATTTTTCTTGGCTACCATAAAACCACCAAGAAGTATTAAAGAATAATCTTTTTGGTTGCCAGGTACTTGTTGAAGATAATTGCTGGGCATATGCATTTGGATCATTGGCAAGATCAAAGGCTTCATAACTTAGCATGGCAGACGAAGTATGATGCCCATGTGTGGTACCAGGGGTTCTGTGGTCAAATCTATTAATGATGACATCTGGTTTAAACTTGCGTATGGTCCTTACGACATCACCAAGAATGGCTTCCTTGTCCCAAATTTTAAGAGTTTCAATAGGCTGTTTGGAATAGCCGAAGTCATTTGCACGACTAAAAAACTGCTCGCCACCATCAACTCTTCTTGCCGCCAATAATTCTTGGGTTCTTAATACTCCTAAAAGTTCACGTAATTCAGGTCCAATTAAATTTTGGCCCCCATCGCCTCTGGTTAAAGAAAGGTAAGCGGTTCTAGCCTTTACATTATTAGCTAAATATGCAATTAATCGAGTGTTTTCATCATCTGGGTGTGCTGCAATGTAAAGTGCCGTGCCCAAGAAATTTAATTTTTCAATAGAATGGTAAATGTCAGTTGTAGAACTATTTTTATTGCTTTGGGCTTGGAGGGTATTAAGTATAAAAAAACTACAGGTTAAAAAACCTAATATATATCGCATTTCAAGTTGGTTTTTGGTAGTAGTTTCAAATATAACAAGATTACCAGCTATGCAAACTTGTTTTTACAACTTCTTTAACAAAATCATATGATCTGCTCTTCCTCTTCTTCCATATTCAAAAATTCTCCCTGTTGATAGGTAGAAATTAGAATTACACCTTTTTGAAGTACAAGGTTATTGGGGTATGTTAAAATTTCACCATTGCTTCTTCTTAGGTGTAAGTGAAATGCTCTAATGTCCTCTATAACAAATTGATCTAAATCTGTATTGTTAGGGTCAAGTAATTCTTTATCTAAAATACGAATGGTGTTACCTATTTTAAATGGAAATGAAAAGAATAAAATAACACCTGCGGTTATATTGCTTAAAATTGACCATTGCGCAAAAAGTGCCACACCAATTACAGCAAATACAGAAGACAACATAACACCCAGGTCTTGATAATTTACACTCCAGACCAATGTTAATGCTACTATTGCTATAATGGTTAGTGCAATGTTTATGAACTTAATGATCAAATTGGTTCGAACAGGGTTAAAATCACTGATTTTACTGACTTTTTTAACCGCGGTCGTAAACAGGAATTTTAAGACTAAGATAACCAATAGGATAATGAGACTATATATCAGCTCATTGTAATGTTCATTAATAAACTCTTTCATATGCTATAACCCTAAACTATCCCGCAAAGATAAATCCTTATTCGATTTCTGCTGCCAATAGGGTGTTGTAATCCTGTTAATTCTTGTTGCTTTTGAAGTTAATTTCTTTTTGTTATTTCCAAATCCGTCATAAAAAGTATCCGTCCAGCTTTCTATTAAGTACGGAAACTCGTTTTGAAAATTGATTTTTAAAGTACGTTCTAATTTTGGATAAGTGATTTCATAGGTGCTTATGCCGTTAACCGTTGATAATGAGGTAATTGCTTTGTACGCCCTAAATTCTTTATGGGTAAGTCGTATAAATTCTAAAGAGGGTATTATTGAAATTTCCCCAATTGGTAGATCAGAAGGGTTGATCCTGACTTTGTTCCATATCTCGTTTTCAAGTGTCGCTTTATCTAAATGATACTGTTGGTCACCTTCAGATTCAAAATAAGAATGACTCATAATTTCAAAATCATCTTTATTGTTCAACTGTGCGTAAACATGACCACACCATTCTTGAGATGAAAAAGATAATTTAAGAGCATGTTGATTATCATGTACTGGATAAAAACTGCTTGTCATTATAGAGTAGGGGTAAATGCCTGTGATATAGTTTTTAGTAGAATTAAGTTTTAAAACAGGAATATTACTTTTGTTGTTATTATCAGCTTTTACCTGTGCATCTGGCAAAAAAGGTTCGGTAACATATATCATCACAGCTGTACCTTCTCTCATTTCACCATATCTAGCTTGTTCTAGTTTATATGAGGTGATTTCTGCGGTACCATTATACCAATAGTCTTTAAATTCTTGGGAAAGCTGTTTTTTTGGGGTTATTGCCGCAGTGCCCATGTTGGCCATTGCCAAAACGTTACTATTGGCATCGGGTTTATCCTTGCAGCTGGTTACTAATAGAACTAGTGATAAAATGCTGTAAAATGCCGTATTTAATCTTAATAGTTTCATACATCAATGGGTTTTATAATTGTTCTGTCACCAATTGGGCCAATGTTGTATAGACCAGCTGGGTGGGTAAGCCAACAACGTTGGTATAGGAGCCCTTAATTTCTTCTATACCAATAAGCCCGATCCATTCTTGAATGCCGTATGCACCAGCCTTATCGTAAGGTTGATATTCTTTTATATAATGACGAATTTCTTCTTCTGATAAACTTTTGAACTTAACTTCGGTAATTGAATGTTGTATAATCTGTCGTTCAGTTGTGGTGAAACATACAGATGAAATTACTTGATGCCAATCTCCCGATAGCTTTTTGAGCATTTCTTCTGCCTCGGCACTATCTTCTGCTTTTGCCAAAGATTCGTTATTATGCCAAACTACCGTATCTGAAGTAATTAAAATATCTTTTGATTGTATTTCGGGTAAAAATACTTCTGCCTTTAATTTTGCCAGGTAATCTGATATTTCTGCTCCTTTTAATTCAGCTGGATAGATTTCATCCACAGATTTAATCCTAACCTCAAAATCTAGCTCCATTTCTTTAAAGAATTGATGCCTTCTTGGAGAGCCAGATGCTAATATTATATGGTAATCCTTTAATTTCTTCTTTAACATTTGTTAATCGTTTGCGGCACTAAAGTGGCTGGTCCAATCTCCACGAACCTTTAAAACTTGTTCAATAACGTCCCTTACACAGCCATTGCCTCCATTAATGTGAGAGATGTACTGGCTTACACTTTTTACTTCGGCTACTGCGTTTTGTGGACATGTAGCTAAAGCTACCGCTTTCATTGGCGGAATATCTGGTATATCATCGCCCATGTACAATATGTTCTCTGGTTCAATATGATTAATTCCTATATATTCTTCCAAAGCATCCATCTTGTAATGTGCACCCATGTATATATCCGTAACGCCAAGGGCTTTTAACCGAATACGAACACCTTCATTAGTTCCTCCTGTTATAATGCATACATTATATCCTTTTTTTAGGGCAACTTTTAAGGCATAACCGTCCTTAACGTTCATTTTGCGTAACAATTCTCCTTCGCTGGTAACTAAAAGACTTCCGTCAGTAAAAACCCCATCAACATCAAAAATAAATGTGGTGATGTCTTTTAAATACTCTTTATAACTCTTTTCCATGTTTTTCTTTTATTGCGTTGCTTAAGAGGGTATACAATTCCCTTTGGTGTTTGTCTTTTATAATTTGTAAATGATGGTGTAATGTTTTTTGGTCTCCGCGTTTAGCAGGTCCCGTTTGTGCTTGTAAAGGCGTTAGCGTTTGTAATTTTGCAGCTGTTTCATTTATTAATGGCTTTAATAAGGAGAAATCAATATTATGTTCTGCACAAATGTCAGACCCAATGGTATACATATAATTGGTGAAATTATTAACGAATACCGCCGCTACATGTAATGTTTTTCGTTGTTCAGAATCTATTTCAACGACATTGTTACTAAGGAAATTACCTAGTTTTGTTAATGTCTCTAGATCTTTTTTATCGGTTGCTTCTATGCATATAGGAATATCATCAAATGAAATAATTTTACCTTTTGTAAAGGTTTGTAAAGGGTAAAATATACCTATTTTTTTTACAGAATTTAAAGCTTTAAGTGGGGTTGCACCAGAGGTATGTACCAAGAGTGTGTCTATATTCTTAAAGTATTCCGCAACACTACCAATAGCATCATCAGATATGGCAAGTATATATACATCTGCGTTAATTTCATGTGTAAATTCTGTACTTATGAGCGCTTTGTTCCGTACAAATGCTAAATGTTCTCTATTTCTGCCAATTACCTGTTTTACGGTTACATTTGCAGACTTTTGGAATGCATAAAATAGATTCTGGGCTACATTGCCGGTACCAACTATCACTACTGATATCATGTTAACAAAAGTACGAAGTTTATAGAAGTCTTGTTGTGTTAAAATTAACAGTTTCAATGAAGTTTAAAAGGTGTAAAAGGTATTCGTAAATGATGAAAAGGCCTTATTTTTGCATCTTGAAAATCAACTCCTTTCTTCCATGACGGAAATGTTCAAAAAAATATTCTTTTCTACACGTTTAATGTCCATCTTATTTATCGTATTCGCCACTGCAATGGCGTTCGGTACTTTTATAGAAAGCTGGTACAGCACGGAGACAGCAAGAATCTGGATCTATAATGCGTGGTGGTTTGAAGTAATCATGGTATTTTTTGTAATTAATTTTTTAGGGAATATTTGTAGGTATCGTTTATTAAGGTTGGAAAAATGGCCGGTATTGGTCCTACATTTATCTTGGGTATTGATCATTGTAGGAGCATTCGTTACGCGTTACATCAGTTTTGAAGGGATGATGCCCATTCGTGAAGGTAAGACTGAGAACGTATTTTATTCCGATAAAACATATTTAACCGTTTATGTAGATGGCGAAATAGATGGTGAAGCTAGAAGAAAGATTTTAGAAGATGATTTGATCGTTACTCCCGAAGCTATAAAATCTAACCTTCCTTGGAAAACCGATTTCAATGGTGAAAACTTTGAAATATCTTATGTTGAATTTATTAAGGGTGCAAAACAGGGACTTTTGCCAGATCCCAATGGGACAAAATTTTTAAAAATCGTTGAAGCTGGTGATGGCGAGCGTCATGATCATTATCTGGAAGATGGTAAGGTAGCTAGCATACACAACGTGCTTTTTGCATTGAACAATAAAACAGACGGAGCCATTAATATAATGACTACAGATTCCGTTTACCAAATCTATGCACCTTTTGATGGTAACTTTATGCGTATGGCGGATCAATTTCAGGGACTTTTGGTGAAAGATAGTTTGCAACCTTTACAACTTCGTTCTCTTTATAATACTGCCGGTATGCAGTTTGTAATTCCAGATTCTGTAACACAAGGCTCTTATGGTATTGTAGAAATACCGGATGCGGAGAAAACGAAAATAGATCAAGATGCCATTGTTTTTGATGTTACCGCAAATGGCGAAACAAAGCAGATAAAGTTATTAGGTAACAAAGGACCTTCTGATTTTAGTGAAAAAGTAAACGTTGGCGGCCTCAATTTTTCTATTCGTTATGGCTCAAAAGTTCATGAATTGCCTTTTGGAATTAAATTGAACGATTTTATTGCCGAAAAATATCCTGGAACGGAGAAAGGGTATTCATCATACATGAGTAAGGTAACTGTTGAAGATGAGCGTCCTTTTGATTATGACATTTTTATGAACCATGTTTTGGACCATCAGGGATATCGCTTTTTTCAATCGAGCTTTGATCCAGATGAAAAAGGGACAACGTTGTCCGTAAATCATGATTTTTGGGGAACCTGGATCACCTATATTGGTTATTTTCTTCTATACATAGGTTTAATGGGCATAATGTTCTTTGGAAAAACACGCTTTAAAGATTTGGCGGATTCTTTGGATAAACTAAAAGTAAAGAAGAAAAAAATGTTTGGGGTTATAGCTGTTTTAATGGCATTCTCATTTTCGTCTTTTGCCCAAGAACAGCATACGCCAGAAGAGGGACATCAAAAGGTGCCTAGCAAAATGCAGATCGATTCTTTGCTTGAAGCCAGTATGGTTAGTAAAGCCCATGCCGATAAGTTTGGTAAGCTGGTTATACAGGATGAAGGTGGGCGTATGAAGCCTATCAATACATTTTCATCTGAACTTCTTCGTAAACTAAGCCTAAAAGATTCTTATTTAGGATATACCTCTGATCAAATATTATTATCAATGATGATGAATCCGGCGGTTTGGTACAATACCGAATTTATTGCCTTGGATAAGAAATCACAAAATGATAGTATTAGAAAAATTATAGGTATACCTTCTGGTCAGCAATACGTTAAGGCAACTGATTTCTTTGATAAAAAAGGACAGTACAAATTAGAACCTTTTTTAAGAGAAGCTACAGCTACCAATAATCCGAATAAATTTCAACAAGATTTTAAAGATGCCAATATTCGTTTGAGTTTACTGAATCAGGCTTTAGGACAGGACATTGTTAAGATATTTCCGCTGTTGGATGATGAAAATAACAAATGGATATCAGCAGTAGAATATAGAGGAGGTCAGTACGAAATAAGAGATTCGCTATATTCTAATTTTGTAAAAAATGCGATGCCTTATTATTTAATGACACTAGGGAAGGCGCAACAAAGCGGAGACTATACCGCTGCAGATAAGTTGTTGGCTGCTTTTCATCAAAATCAAATTAATCATGGTAGTGAAGTTTTACCATCGCAACAGAAAGTAGATCTTGAGGTGATCTATAATAAATTGAACATTTTCAATAGGTTGTATCGTTTTTATGCGCTTGTTGGTTTGTTGATGTTCTTCACGTTAATATTTCAAATATTTAAAGATCGTTCTGTATGGCGGGTGGCAATATATTTCTTTAAAGGAACAATAATGCTGCTATTTTTATGGCATACTGCAGGTCTGGTCATGCGTTGGTATATTTCTGGTCATGCACCTTGGAGTAACGCCTATGAAAGTATTCTATATGTAGCTTGGGCAACTATGGGTATTGGTTGGGCCTTAGGGCGTAAAAGTGATATGACATTTGCGGCGTCTGCATTTGTTACTTCTATGCTATTGTGGATAGCGCATCAAAGCTGGATAGATCCATCTATTGCCAACCTACAGCCGGTTCTGGACAGTTATTGGTTAATGATACACGTTGCCGTTATTGTAGGTAGTTATGGACCATTGACCGTAGGCATGATTCTAGGTTTGGTTTCATTGATTTTGATGATACTGACGACCAATAAAAATAAAGCTAGAATGACAATCAATATTAAGGAATTGACCATAATTAACGAATTGGCATTGACTACAGGGCTGGTTATGCTAACCATTGGTAACTTTCTAGGTGGTCAATGGGCCAATGAAAGTTGGGGGCGTTATTGGGGTTGGGATCCAAAAGAAACTTGGGCCTTAATTTCAATTATGATATATGCTTTTGTAATACATACCAGATTGGTGCCAGGTCTAAGGGGTAAATGGACTTTTAATTTTATGAGTGTGGTTGCCTTTGGTAGTATTATGATGACTTATTTTGGAGTTAACTTTTATTTAGTGGGACTTCATAGTTACGCTAGTGGTGCACAGGTTATTACGCCAACATTCATATATTATTTAGTTGCAGGAGTTTTAGTGCTGGGCGGAATAAGCTTTTGGAGATATAAAGTTCATTATAGTAAATAGAAATATTAAATATAAAAAAAGCCTCATGAAAATCTCCATGAGGCTTTTTTGTTTTTAGTTTCGCTCTTATTTTATTGGCATCGCCAAAGGGTATAATAGCCAGAGGCTTGTATCGAATTTAAAAGTTTGTCTTTTTTGAATGCCTCATGGGCTTGTCTTGAGGTGTTGTACTAATTACTATCCAACAAATCCATTAATTCTTCTGCTGCTACCTTTCCTTTTTCTTTTAAAAAATCTCTAGGGGTATTATCGCCTAATTCAAAAACTATGGCCGGCATATTATGGTTAGCAAAAAAGTAATTTCTAGATACCATCGTCGGTTTTATTTCTGTTGATGGCTTTACATTGGTATGCTTTTGCGGTAATCTTTTAGTAATATTGTTGATCCAGTCAAATACAATTTTACCTTTGTCTCCTGTTATTGTTGTGTCTATAGGGTAGTAGATATCATCCCAAGTGGAATGAAAATCTGCACCGAACACAAATTCGTATCCCTCAGATTCTTTTTTTACAAGAAAGTCCCTAACACTTTTTGTTTCAGGTTGATTAAAATCTTGCCAATCTCTGTTCAAATCAATTCCGCCCATGTTGTGTCTCCAATGCCCATTATCTACCCCATCAGGATTCATTAAGGGAACAACAAATAATTCATAGTTTTCTCTAAACTTTTGGGCTTTGGGTGAATCTCCGCTCAGCGTTTCAATAAATGATTTCATGGCCAGAAATCCGGTAACCTCTGGCGGGTGTTGTCTAGAAATGACCATAACGGCTTTTTTATGCACTCCAGTACCTACTTGCATTAAATTCATTGCTCGTTGTTCTTTGCTTTTGCCAATTTCGTAGGTTGAAATAAAATCTTTGGTAACTAAGGAATCGATCCATTTTTTTACCCTTGTAGAACCATATAGTTCTTGGGCAGTGATGAATATAGGTGCTGTGCCGATATTTAATTTAATTTCTATCATCTCCGGTACAGCTTTAATTCCAAAATTACCCGTTCCTTTGTTTATTCCTGTAAAATTTGCGCTGTCCAAGGGAATAAAATTTATACCGTCAGTACTGAGTTTAGGGTAGTATCTACTTCTGGAATCTTGATAAGTCATTTTTAGGGTAATTGTCTTTGTGGTATTGGACCATACCTTAAAAGCGTACCAAGGACTTACATTAACAGGTGTATTTTCAGCGGTAATTAAAGCGGTATAGTGATTGTTGCCGTCATAAGTAATACCGTTTAATCTACCACTTTCAAAATCATTACTAAAGAATACAGTTTCATTTTCAAAACTCCAAATACCCTTCCATTGTTTTTGCACAGGTTTGGATAAGGTAGATACAATGGCACTTTTACCTTGACCTTGATAGCCTTGAACCGTGGGTTTTTGGTTTTTGCACGCGACTATGGTTATAGCTAGTAAGGCTATATAAAACATCTTTTTCATGATTCAATGATTTTTTGGTTCAATGCTGTGTAGTTTGTCTTATAAAACTATTAACTAATAATGAAAGAATGCTACCTTCAAGAACAAATTTCATGAAGTATTCCATATTTCTTAATTCATGAAAACATTTTTTAAAATATTCGCGAGAATGAATTCTTTTTACAATCGTACTTAATATAATATTCATAAGCTATTTTAGAAGGCATCCATAAAATTCTATCGTGGCTGTTTACATTCTAATTCCTTACCTTTATTTTCTTTAATTATTAGCAAATGAATTCGAATAAAAAAGGCTTAAACACCATTTGTACCCACGTAGGTGAATTGGAAGATAAACAACATAAAGGAGCTGTATCTCCATTATATATGAGTACGTCTTACGCTTATGAAGATGTTGATGTAAAACGTTACCCAAGATATTTTAATACGCCTAACCAGGAGGGACTTTGTAAAAAAGTGGCAGCTTTAGAGCATGCAGAATCTGCTCTTATTTTTGGTAGTGGTATGGCTGCTGTAAGTACGGCATTGTTGGCATTTTTGAATGCAGGGGACCATGTGGTCTTGCAACAGACTTTATATGGTGGAACATATAATTTGGTGAACGAAGAGTTTTCAAAATATGGTATACAATATTCCTTTACGGAAGGTTGGCATGCAGATGCTTTTGAAGCTCAAATTAAAGAGAATACAAAGGTAATTTATATAGAAACGCCCTCTAACCCGTTATTAACAATTACAGATTTAGAAGCTGTTGCTGCTTTAGCTAAAAAGCATGGTATTATTACTTTAATAGATAATACATTCGCAAGTCCGGTAAATCAAAACCCTATAGATTTTGGTATTGATGTGGTCATACATAGCGCTACAAAATATATGGGTGGTCATTCGGATATTTGTGCAGGTGCAGTTGCATCTACCGCTGAAAATATAGAGCGTATTTTTCACTTGGCTAAAAATTTTGGCGGTAGTCTTAGTGACTATACGGTTTGGTTATTAGAGAGAAGTATGAAAACCATGGGTATTCGTGTTAGGGCGCAAAATGAGAATGCCTTGGAAATGGCCTACTTTCTTGATGAGTTAATAGATATTGAGAAAGTTTATTATCCAGGTTTACCTTCACATCCTGAATATGATTTGGCTAAAAAACAAATGAAAGGATTTGGAGGAATGTTGTCTTTTGAATTGAAAGAAAATTTAGATTCTTCAAAGTTTCAAAAAGCCTTGAATTTGATAAAACCATCTATGAGCCTTGCAGGTGTTGAGAGTACTGTTATATCGCCTACCCAGACATCGCACGCGTTAATGAGCGCAGAGGTAAGGGCCGAACAAGGTATTGCTGACGGATTAATTCGTTTTTCTGTAGGAATTGAAGAAGCAGAAGATTTAAAAGAGGATATTTTACAGGCTATTGCCCTAATAAAATAAGGTAAATATATAGAATTAGAATAGTATGAAGTTGGATATTTTAGTATTTGGAGCGCACCCAGATGATGCCGAACTTGGGGCAGGAGGTACCATTGCAAAAGAAATTGCTCTAGGTAAAAAAGTAGGTATCGTAGATTTGACCCGTGGTGAATTAGGTACAAGGGGTTCTGCAGAAATACGTGATAAAGAATCTGCCGCTGCCGCAAAGATTTTAGGAGTTGCGCTTCGAGAAAATTTAAGATTTAGGGATGGTTTTTTCATTAATGATGAAGCACATCAACTAGAAATCATAAAATTGATACGTAAATACCAGCCTAATATCGTTTTATGCAATGCTATTGACGATCGCCATATAGACCACGGTAAAGGAAGTAAGTTGGTTAGCGATGCCTGCTTTTTAAGCGGATTAAGAAGAATTGAAACTAAAATAGGAGAGGAGAAGCAGCAAGAATGGAGACCTAAATTAGTTTATCATTATATTCAATGGAAGAATATTAGTCCAGATTTTGTGGTAGATATCAGTACGTATATAGATATAAAAACAGATGCAATTTTAGCCTATAGTTCTCAGTTTCATGATCCAAATAGCAATGAACCCGAAACGCCTATTAGCAGTAAGACATTTATAGAAAGTGTGCATTACAGGGCCAAAGATTTAGGCAGGTTGGTTGGTGTTGATTATGCTGAAGGATTTACCGTAGAAAGAATGGTTGCGGTAGATTCACTAGACCACCTTATTTAAGCAGATTCTTTATACTGTTTTTGAATTCGTGGAATGGTAAAGTAAAAACTAGAACCTTTGCCTATGGCACTATGTACCCATATTTTTCCATTATTTTTTTCGACCATTTCTTTGCATAATGAAAGCCCTAGACCGGTTCCTTTTTCATTATTGGTGCCGTAAGTGGTATGGTTAGAATCTTTTTCAAATAATTTACTAATGATATCTTCGCTCATGCCCATACCATTATCTTTAACATATATCTCGCAAGTTTTAATTTTTTGAATGGCACCAATAACTATTTGACCATTATTTGGAGTAAATTTTAGAGCATTACTTAAAAGATTTCTAATGATAATGTCTATTTGATTTGGGTCTGACCAAATTTGGCAATTAGGCTCGATTCTATTTACAAGGGAAATAGACTTAGATTCTGCTATTTCAGATAACAATGCAATATTTTCTTCAACGATACTATCCAAATTAGTAACAGAATGTTTGGTTATTGATCCGTTCATTTGTGTTTGTCCCCATGACAGTAAATTATTGAGAGTAAATGATATAGTGTCTATATCTACTTTCAGTTTAGGTACAAAATTCAGAAATTCTTCTTTGGTCATTTCACCTTCCTTAAATAATTTTAGAAGTCCTTGAAATGCACCTATAGGTCCTCTTAAATCATGTCCTATTATAGAAAATAATTTGTTTTTGGTTTGATTTAGCTCGTTCAGGTAAGCTTGTTTTTCTTCTAGGGCCGTTTTTTTATGTCTTAACTGTTGATTCAGTTTTTTCTGCGCTTGTTCGTTTCTGTGAATTAGGAAAGTAATGATTGCAAAGATGAACAAGATTACGATAAATACATAAATGTAAATTTTTTGTTTGGCCAATGCTTTTTCATTATCAAGAATCAATTGTTTTTTTTGTTGATCGTAGGCAACTCGGGTTTTAAGCATGCTCAGTGCTTTTTCGTTGCTGATCGCAGAAAGAGATTCATAAGTTGCTTGGTAAATTTCATGATACCAAAGAGACTTTTCAAAGTCTTTTTTGTTCTTGAATATCTTTGATAGTTTTTGTGCACTATTTTTAATACCTAATCTTAAGCCAATTTTTTTTGAAAGGTTAAAGGCATTCAATGCATGTATTTCTGCAATACTATCTTTTTCAAGATTTAGATATGCTTCGGTCATACCATTTAACAAGTCTATTTTAGCTCTGTCGTCCTCAATTTCCTCATGTAATAGTTCACTTTGTTTATACCAGTAAAGTGCCCATGTATTCTTATTTTTTTTAAGGTAGATTTTACCTTTAATTTCATAACAATAGGCTAGCCATTCCAATATTTTTTCCTTTTCAAAAGTGGCAATACTTATATTGATATTGTACATGGCATAATCTAGCTCATTCATATCAGCATATGTAGAAGCTATGTTACTAAGTGTTTCCGCTAGAAAAATCGGATTACCTATTTCTTCATGAATACTTTTAGATTTCTGTAGAAAAACCATTGCTTGCTCATAATCTTTTTGTTCCAGATATAAATGTGCAATATTGTCGTTGACAATAGAGATTATATTTTTGTAATCATATTTCTCAGCAATTTCAATAGTAGCCAAATACCATTTCAGGGCTTTTGAGTATTCACCTTTATACCCATATTCCTTGGCTAAATCGTTTAAAATTCCCGCCTTTAGCAAATGATCATCATACTTGTCTGCAAGTTTGTAGGCTTTGGAGAAATATTCAATGGCCTGGTCTATTCTTCCTTTATCAGAATAAAATCCGCCTAAAGCATGATAAGAATTTATTTCGCCGTTTATGTAAGATGCATTTTTGCTAAGTTCAAGACTTTTTTCACTAAGAATTTTTAAACTGTCTAAATAGTGAAAACGATACCTATTGGCCAACTCAAGTAGACTATTGATGTAAACCGTGTCTTTAGAATTAAAATTAGCAGAAAGTTTTATTTGCTCTATTTCATTTATGAGTGTGTCACGATTAGAATCTTGGGCTTTAATAGAATAAAGTATGCCATTAAAAAAAATGCATAAGACTATACAACCTCTAAAAAGGCCCATTAGTTTATGCAGTTTTATTAATCCTAAGTTCATAGATATCACTGTAATGTGAATCTAAAATTAGTTTAGAGTGGTAGGAATTAGGAATAAATGTTGTGAAACGCGATTTATTGTGTGTTTTAACGTCGTATTTATGTATTTTGTCGATGATTTTGAAAATTTTGGAAGAAATAGTAACCAATTAGATAATTCTGATATCTAGAATTTTTCAATAAAATTA
Organism: Maribacter huludaoensis; assembly: GCF_029350945.1. Classification (GTDB taxonomy): domain Bacteria; phylum Bacteroidota; class Bacteroidia; order Flavobacteriales; family Flavobacteriaceae; genus Maribacter; species Maribacter huludaoensis. Next base: position 190,158 of record NZ_JARKMS010000006.1, read on the forward strand.
TTATAATTAAAATTCACTGTTAGGCGATAGCTAAGGGAAGTTCTACAATAAATTGGCTGCCTTTGTTCGGTTCACTTTTTACCGCTATTTCACCGTTATTCTTAATTACCATTGCTTTAACGAGTCTTAAGCCTAAGCCTGTACCTTTTTCTTTATTTGTACCATAATTAGAAAAATTTTCAGAAGAACTAAATAGCTTTTGAACATCTTCCTCTGTCATGCCTACACCGGTATCGGAAACTTCAATGACCAGGTTCCTATTTTTTATCTTGGTAGAAATGGTAATCATGCCATTGTTAGGGGTAAACTTAATGGCATTGTTGATCAGGTTTCTGAAAATGATATTAAATTGTTGCAAATCTGCAAAAACACTGTGGTTAGTAGCAACTTGATTATTTATACGTATGGATTTCTTGTTGATTTCATTTCTATATAATTGTAAAATTATATCTAATTCTTCTTTGACCTGTATACTTTTAATATTTACCGTACTGCCTTGCATTTGTGTTTTTCCCCAGTGCAAAAGATTATCCATAGTAAATTGCACTTGCTCTAAATCCTCTTTTAGCTGTGGCGCAAATTTTTCAAAATAAGTTTTACCTTCTGGATCTTCCAGGTACAATGCTAAAATTTCATTTAATGAAATTATGGGGCCTCTTAGGTCATGACCAACAATTGAAAATAAACGGTCTTGATTTGCGTTAATTTGGGTAAGTTTTTTCTGGTTTTCGTTTAAAATTTCTGCTTGGTTCGCCAGTTTTTTGTTTAATTTTTTTTCTCTTTGATTAGCGCTAAAAATCAGAAACACAATAATCATCAATGTAATTAAACCTGCTAGAGACCATTTAACATATTTGCGCTGTTCGTTTAATGCCAATTCATTTTCTGCTTTTAAACGTTGTGTTTCTTTATCAAAATTCAATTTTGCGTTGAGCATCATTAAATTTTGCCTATTTTTTTTCTTATAATTATCATTAGAGATTTTTTCGGTTAACTCTAAATATTTTAATGATTCTGTTATTAAATTTTGCTTTTTCTTAATTTCATACATGGTTCTATAAGCTTTTTCCAAACCTGCATCATAATCCGATGATTTATAGAGATCAAGACTTTTTAAGACAAATTCTTCAGATTTAACAAGATTGTTTAAACCTAGGTAAGACCTTGCCAATCCATATTTAATATCGGCTTTAGTTTTGACATCGCTAATTGTACTATGCATGTCCAAAGACTTTTGATAATTCTTTATGGCTTTCTCATAATCGTTTAATTTAAGATAGTAAAGACCTTGGGTGGCGTAGGTCCATGCCAGCCACGTATTGTTATTATGGGTCTCATACATTTTAAAGGTCTCGTCTAGATTACTTTTTGCTACTCTTAAATTTCCTAGTTCTATGTTTAAAAATGCCATGTTGCTCAACATCATGGCTTCTTTTGTTGGGTCATTTAATTTTTTAACAACTTCAAATGCTGCAGCATAGTATTTTAACGCTTCGTCAGAATCTTCTAATCGACTAAAAATTGTTCCTAAATTCATGTTTAGTCGGAACAAATTAAATTCGTCATTAGTCCTTTCCGCAATGGCCAGGGCGTGTAAAAATTGAGTATATGTAGATGGGTAATCGTTTTTGAAAAAATAGGCTTGCCCAAGGGTATTATAAATTTTCATTTCTATTTTGGGATAATCCTTTAGATGAGGATTGTTTACCGTTGTCAAACAAAATTCAATTGCCTTATCTGTTTTTCCTGTATAAAGGTATAAAGTGGCAAAATTTGACAACGCTTCCAGTTCGCCATAAACGTAATTATTTTTTTTACTCAATTCAAGTGCTCGTTTTGAGTTTATTTTCATAGAATCTTGCGCTATTAACCGTTGGTAATAGGAGAGTTTGTTTAAGTTATCGATATACTCAAAGTCGTTTTCAGAAAAATCTGGACATTTTTCTAATTCTAAATTTTTTTCATGATAAAGTTGAACACTGTCTTTTTGTGCTAATGCGGTATAAAAATTAAAACAAACCAAAGCTAAGAGAAGAAAATTAAGCTTATAATTTGATTTAGAATACATTATGATTTAGGTGTGATATAGGTGAGTTGTTATATTTAAAACTTAAAGTTAAAAGAAATAAATTAAACCATTCTTAAAATTAAATATTTCTTCAAATTTCAATTAAATATTTGTTAGAACTATATAAAAAAATTATCTTTGCACTCGCTTACAAATGGTGGTTGTAGCTCAGCTGGTTAGAGCATCGGTTTGTGGTACCGAGGGTCGCCGGTTCGAACCCGGTCTTCCACCCTAAAGCAGATAGAAAGTCTTGGATTCATTCCAGGACTTTTTTGTTTTACAAGTATTGGTTTTCACTTTTTTAAGTAAAAAAATAAGTCTGCCACAAAGTGGCAGACTATTTAAATTTAAATAGGCCGATAGTTAATCTACCTTTAATTTTTGCTCTCTATTGGCTATTTCCCAAGCAGTGTGAAATACTAACCTAGTTCTGTTCTGCAATAGATCATAATTGATTTTGTCTGGTGTATCACTTGGTTTATGATAATCAGCATGCGTTCCATTAAAATAAAATATAATCGGAATGTTATTTTTAGCAAAATTATAATGGTCACTTCTATAGTAAAAACGATTAGGGTCGTTTTCGTCATTATACGTATAGTCTAGCTCTATATTCATGAATTTCTTATTCACTTCTTCAGATAGGTTGTGTAATTCAATACTAAGTTTATCAGAACCTATTAAATAAATATAATTTCTATCTCCCTCACGTTTTGGGTCAATTCTACCAATCATGTCAATATTTAAATTTGCTACGGTTTGCTCTAAAGGAACAATTGGATCAACATCTGTGTAATATTGAGATCCTAATAATCCTTTTTCTTCCCCGGTAACATGTAAGAATACAATTGATCTTTTAGGACCCACACCTGCATTTGATGCTTTTATAAAAGCTTCTGCAATTTCCAATAGGGCAACGGTACCTGATCCGTCATCATCTGCACCATTATTGATTTCCCCGTCTCCGGCAATACCAATATGATCTAAGTGAGATGAAATAACCAAATACTCATTTGGTTTTTCAGAACCTTTGATCATTGCTACCACATTTTCAGACTTAATTACATCATTAGAACTTTCAAAACTTAAATCAATCTTTTTTGATAATACCTTAGATTCACTATCAGATTCTATACTTGCATGCAAACTCTTAGCAAGCTCTTGATCAATAAATAGGCTGTAGAATTCAGGGGCATTGTTATCAACTACTTCCATTCTGCCACTGTTGTTCTGTTTCATTGTTTCAAATCTACGTTTAAATCTGCTGAAATTGTCCGTATCATAATACAGAACGCCTACTGCGCCCTTATCAACCGCAATTTGAATTCTTTTTGTTAAAGATTCTGACATATTGCTCCATATAGAGGTTTCTGTATTGCCGGATATTACGTAATTTCCATCGGACTTCTTTGGCTCACCCGATTTTAATAAAACTATTTTTCCGGTTACATCAATATCATTATAACTAGAATAAGAATCATCTTCAATACCATAACCTACATAAATAATTTCATTTACAGAAGTGTTTGCGGCCGCAAAGGTCAGAACATGCTCCCCAATTGAAAAATCGGTTCCGTTTACACTTAGCTTTCCTTTTGGTAGCTTACTTATTTCCAATGGTACATCTTGAAAATAATTTCCGTCAGTTTTAGCTGCAGGAATACCCAATTTCTCATATTCAGCTTTTAAATAGGCAATAGCCTTTTTTTGACCTGGTTGTCCAGTTTCTCTACCTTCAAATTCATCGGATGCATAGATATATAGATGCTCCTTTAATTCTGTCTCTGTAATAGATTCTGCAAACGTAATTTCCGATGCTGTCTTAGATGCCTCTGTGGAGACATCATTAACTGTTTTTTGAGAGGAATTGCAAGAAATCGCCGTAGCGACCAATAAGAATAGTGTTTTTTTCATTTTGTCGAAATCAAATTTTTTCAAAAATAATCAAATCTTTAGTGGTTTCAATCCGCATTATCAACAATGAGAATAGCACTAAATTGAAATCTTAATTTTTAATAGCTTGGGCGATTGCCGCTTCAACTAATGGCTCCATTACCATATAGCCTTCGGCAGTTGGGTGTACTTCGTCTGCTGCATATTTCTTTGGTAGGCCGTTACGCTCATCAACCATGGCAGAGAAGTAATCTAAATAGATATGTCCATGTGTATTCGCGTATTTTTTTATCATCGCATTAAGCTTAATAATTTTTTCTGCAGGTTCTAAACCCGGTTTCCAAGGGTAATCATAGGCAGGTAGGGTAGAGGAAAGAATTACCTTAATGTCATTTGCATGGGCCATCTCTGCCATACCTTTAATATTGTCCATAATCATTTTTAAGGTAGATGGTCCTGTATTACCTGCTATATCATTGGTACCTGCCAATATTGTTACCACTTTTGGTTTAAGATCAATGACATCTTGTCTAAATCTTATTAACATTTGTGGCGTAGTTTGACCACTGATACCGCGATTTATATAGGGTTTGCCCTTAAAAAACTCCGGACGCGTTTTTAACCAGCCTATTGTAATGGAATTGCCCATAAACACCACACGGTTTTCGTTTTCCGTGGCTTGTTCTATTGTGTCATTAGCAACTTTAAAGTGTTTTAAATCTGCCCAATCCTGTGCATTTACAGAGGTTAATCCTAAAATAGATAACATACAGGTATACATTATTGTTTTTATTCTATGCATCTTTACTATGATTGTTGAATTAGTTCTTTTTCTTCAGCCTTTAATGGAATGTTTTTTATAATACTTGCCTTATTTGGTCTTTGTGCTGCCAAATAGGCCAATAAGCACACAGAAATAACCAAAGGAAGGGCATTGGCAGTATTGTAATATGCAAACAATCCTATAAAGGCAGGAATTTCAATAAGCGCATATTTGATATGTAAAGCAGATTGATACTTTTTTAGCTTTTCTTCTAAACGACTTTCTGATTTAATATTGGAAGTCATTTTTTTAAAGACCCATTGACTACCAAAATAGCCTAACATTGCAAATACCGGAACTATATATAAAAATACACCTTGACCCGCTGTACTTGTATTAAATGATTTGATCTGTAAAAATACCCAAAGGGTAAAAATGCTTAAGCCTATTAATAGGAATAGATGCATTATTGTAAGACTTTTGATAAAACTTTTTATTTCCATATTTTAATTTAAAATCCTAAGATAATATAAAATTGACCTATGATGAATTTGACGGGTTATTACTTGTAATTATTTAACCTAGGCCATCTATTAGAATTTTTATCTTTGCGCAGTATGAAAAAGATACTAACTATTTCTCTTCTGCTATTTTTAGCTGTCAAAGCTTACGGTCAAATTGAGCAAGATAAGGTTCTCCACTTTTTAGGTGGCAATCTTTACGGACTTGTAGGGGCGGGAATTGCGAACGAAGTTTCAGATGGCAATAGAACATGGACCTTTGTTGGTTCGGTTGGTGGCAGTTTGCTAATTGGTTTGGCCAAAGAGGCTATTGATGAAAATCAATACGGTGGGTGGAGCAATGAAGATTTGTTAGCTACCGTACTGGGTGGTGTAACTGTTGGTGCTACAATTGACATTTTCAAAAAAAGAAAACAACGTAAAAGGGAACAATTATTTATAGATGCTACAAAGACGGTAGATTACCGTCATCAAATGAAATTCCCAATAAAAACAACTGAGATCAACTCGCTATATGTATTGGGAATGTCCAGTACGGTTTTAGAAAGGTAGTTTTTCTAATACTTTGCACTTTTTCCTGTTGCAATTGTACGCTTTATAAAATCGCGGATGTCATCATTTGCGGTTTTTAAATCTTCTCTTCGTAGGTACATCATATGACCTGAACGATATCCTTTAAAACTAAATCTATCATTCATGCGGCCGCTTGGGTCTACTTGCCACATGGTATATTTTGCATTGAAGTATGTGGTAGCTCCATCATAATAGCCAGATTGTACCAAAACATTTAAATATGGGTTTTGTGCCATTGCTTGTCTTAAATTATCTCTGGTATTGTCATCGTCATTGTTCCAAGGGTGTACCGGACCGAACATATTATATTTTACATCCGTCTTAAAATTTAACTCTTCCTGTAAGTAATAGTTAATGGCAGGGGTAAAGCTATGTAGCCAAGATGTTAATTCAGAATTATAGTCTGGCCTTGTACCGGCTAGTTGTTTATCTATTCCTAAATATCTTGAATCTAAGCGTCCTACGGTATGCCCGCTTTTATCTTTTAAAAGATTTTTCCAAAAGAAAGAAGTAGGTACGGAAAGGTTGTGGTCAAGAATGTCTTTTTTGTTCAATCCTGAGTAATAAGCCATTTTATCTGCCACGGCTTCTTTTTCGGAAGCCTCTAAAAATCCTCCTTTAGCCAATGCCGGTATAAGCTTATCAATTGTATATGCTTCAGACTCCGGTAGAATTTCTAAAAGATCTTTACTCTGTAAGGCTGGTGGTAAAGCTTTGTGATGCCATGCCGCTGCAGTATAATAAGGTAGGTTTATTGCTTCGGCAACGGGTCCGGAATTGCGTATCACTTTATAATCAGCCGGTGAAACCATTATGACACCGTTTAAATACATCCATTGTTGATTTTGTAGAGCCAAAGAAAGACCCATTACGCGTGTGCCCCCATAGCTTTCCCCGATTATATATTTTGGCGAGCGCCATCTGTTGTTTCTGGTTACAAAGGTGTTCAACCATTCTGCCAAATATTTAATATCGGCATTTATGCCAAAGAATTTGTCGCGGTCTACTTCTTTTCCGCTTGCAGGGATAGTTCTGCTATAACCTGTGTTTACAGGATTTACATAAACGATATCCGCAATATCTAAAACTGAATGCGGATTGTCATTTACACCATAAGGTTGAACAGGATATCCTTCATCATCAATTTTTAAAACCTTTGGTCCGGTATACGCTAAATGCATCCATACCGAACCTGATCCTGGACCTCCATTAAATGAAATCAATAGAGGTCTAGCAGCACGATCCTTGATGTTGTTTCTAGTATAATAGGTATAATGCAAAGAGGCTATGGGTTTTGCATTTTCGTCCCATACAGGTTGGGTCCCGGTCTGTGCGGTGTACGAAAAACTAGCGCCATTAATGGTAGCGTTATGTTGTGTTGTGATAACGGTGTCTACGGGTAATTCCCTAGACTGGCCAAAGGCAAATGCAGTGACCAAACAAAAGGTAAATTGTACTATTTTTTTCATGGTTTGATAAGGTTCTGTTGTAAAACGAAAATAAGCATAATTGTGCTATTTTATTCGTTGTTCGGACCTATTGAGTTTTAAATGTCAAATCCGTAATTATGATGGTTTTAAAAATGGAATGTTTTAAATTTTTTGGCTGGTATCCATAATGTAAATACAAACTAATTAATTATGGAATTACCTGATAATTATTTACTTTTCTAATTCATACAACTAATACTCATGAAACAACTTACAAGACGATCATTTAATGGTTTGGCTACTAAAGGGCTGTTAGGATCCGCTTTTCTCGCCAATATGCCTTTGGCGAATGCCTTTACAACTAATAAAAACGGTAAAAAGTTAGGTGTAGCCTTGGTTGGTTTAGGGAGCTACAGTACTTATCAATTAGCACCTTCTTTATTGGATACGGAGCATTGTTATTTGGCAGGAATTGTAACCGGTACAAAAGAAAAGGAATCTGTTTGGCAAGAGAAATACAATATACCCAAAGAGAATATTTATAATTATGAGAATTTTGATACCATTGCGGATAATGACAGCATAGATGTTATTTATGTAGTATTACCCAATAGTATGCATGCGGAATTTTGTATTCGTGCGGCAAAGGCAGGTAAACATGTTATCTGTGAAAAACCAATGGCCGTAAGTGTTGCGGAATGTGATGCAATTATGAATGCGTGCAATGAACATAAGGTTAAGCTTTCTGTTGGTTATAGAATGCAAAGCGACCCTTATACCCATGAAGTCAAAAAATACGTTAGGGAAAAAACTTTTGGCGATGTTTTGTTTGTTTCATCTGATGCAGGATATGTCTCTAACGGTAATCCAGATCAATGGCGACTAAATAAAAAATTATCTGGTGGCGGAGCGCTTATGAACATGGGTGTGTACGCTATACAAACCAGTATTTATGGTACAGGTCAAAACCCTATTTCAGTTTCTGCACAAGAATTTAGTACTAGACCAGAATATTTTAAGGATACCGATGAGACCATTACCGCTCAGTTTAAATTTGAGAATGGTGCTATCGCACATATGATGACTTCGCATAATGCAAATGGTAATAGATTAAAATGTCATTGTAGTAAAGGTTGGTTTGAACTTGACCCAGCCCATAGTTACGGACCAATAAGTGGTAGAACTTCTAATGGAGATGTCTTAAAGTTTCCACATAAAAGACAACAGGCTTTACAGATGGATGATTTTGCAAAGCATATTTTGTTGGACAGTAAAAACGTGGCTCCTGGTGAAATGGGAAAAAGAGATATGATAATTGTAGAGGCTATTTACAACTCGATAAGAGAAGGTGGACAAGAACAGTTATTGTCATTAGGTAATTTAGGTATTTTGATGTAATTATTTGAAAAACAAATAGTTAAAACTTAACTTAAAGTTAAGTTCAAGTTTTGATCACTTCAACTTCAAGTTAAGTTTACATGTTAACATTATCATAAGATTTAATTCATTTATTGCTAATTTTCAGTAAACCTTACTTAAAGGTTATCTCTATAGTTTTGGCATTCATAACCTAAAAACTATATTGATAATGAAACAAACGAAAAATTTACTATTTAAAGCCCTTTTCCTTTCTTGCTTAGGATTAGCTGTTATGAGCTGTGATGGAGAAGACGGTGTAGATGGTACAAATGGTATTGACGGTGTAGACGGTGCTGATGGCGCAGACGGAGCCAATGGCGCCGATGGTGCTGACGGACAAGATTTGACTCTGGAAGAATCTATTCCATTAACTAGTTCCGTAACTCCAAACGAACTATTCGAACTTAAAGGTGCTTTTGCAGGTTCTGCTGACCTTAATATGATCATGTCCTCTGCAGATATCTTAGAATCTGATTCTACTTTTGTTTATGGTTCTTATATGGATGGAGCTGCACTTTACCCTACAGAAGATGGTAACTATGCTTTGATCAATAATTTAGAAGCAGATTATTCCATTGCAAGAATTATGTTGAATTCTGAACTACAGCCTTTACAAGGAGATTATATAGTAAATTCTACAGCTACTGCTTTTACAGCAATGTGTTCTGGATCTTCAATTACTGTTGAAGAGCACGGGTTTGGTCCTTTATACCTTTCTGGTGGAGAATGGGGCGGTAACGCTAAGGGTGTATTTAAAGTAAACCCTTTTAGAGCAAAAGAAGATAGGGTAGAAGTAGAAAGATTACCTGCAATGGGTGAGTGGTCAACAGAAAATGCTGTTGTTATTGGAAAAGATGCTTATTCTTCTCAAACAGTAGTTTTTATGGGTGATGACCACAGTGACAATACATACCCACAAGCTCATTTTGGAATGTACGTTGGTCAAAGAGGTGATCTTTATGGAGGTAAACTTTATGTACTTAGAGGTACAAACCCAGTAGAATCTGCTCCTGGAGAAGGCGGTCAGTTATTTGAAATGGGAATGGCTCAAGACATTGAATACGATGTAGAATGGGTAGAAGTTACTGAAAGAACTATAGATGAGTTGAACCAAGAAGCTATTGACTTGGGTGCTATAGGATTTCAAAGAATTGAAGATATCGATTGGAGAAGAGGTTCTGCCGATGCTCAAAGAGAAGTATATTTTAATGCTACCGGTAGAATTCGTGGAGATAATCCGGACCTTAACTTAAGAGGTACTGGTTTTGGTCGTGTTTACAAACTAGTTTTAGATCCTGAAGATCCAACGGCTCCTGCTAAATTAACTGTTGTAGTTGATGGTGACTTAGAAGGTGGAAAAGGTGATGGAATGCATTCTCCGGATAACATTTTGGTAACTGAGAACTATGCTTACATTCAAGAAGATCCAAATGGTTATGGAGATTTAAATGCGGATATCACAGGTTTTGCCAAGTTATGGCAATTAGACCTAAATACGGGCAACTTTGTTGAAGTTATGGAGTGTAACCAAACATATGCTGCAAGTGTTGGTATTGGTAATACCGATAGTATGTGGGAAATAACCGGCTTGATCGATGTTACCGATATCATAGGTGCATCTGAACCAACCTTTATTGGTGGAGCTCAAGTACATGGATGGAATTTTAATACCACTCCTGATACAGCTGTAAGGGCAGACGGACTTAAATTTGTTGACCCTACTGCAATTAGTGAAGGCAGTGCTCGCTTAGAAGGTTCCGTACTTTTTAAGTTGACAGGCTTACCTAGATAAGTGATGTAATTGTACCAAGTTTAAAGGTTCCCTTCACTGGGAACCTTTTTCTATTCATATTAATTTCAAAGCGAAACATGAGCGCATTTAATTATAAATGGATTTTGATTGTATTTGTTTGTTTTTTTCTGTCCTGCAAGAATGAGGAAACAAAACCTTTGTTGGCTATAAATGCTAATGATCAATCTATGTTCAACAATGCTATAAGGGAACATTATTTTTTGGCATTGGATAGTACTTCTTATTACATGCAGCAAATAGATACCGCACAATCGCTCTCAAAGAACAAAGAACTGTTTTTAAAAAGTAGGGAATGGTATAAAAGGGTAGAGCCTATGCTTATCGCATATGATTATGAGAATTACATCTCAATGAATGCGCCTAATTTGCTTAAGGTAGAAATAGACGACCATACCGATATTAAAAAACAAAAACCAAAGAGTTTTCAAGTATTGGAAGAGCTTCTTTATAGTGAAGAAGGATATTCCAATGAAGATTTGAATACTGTATTGGAGTATTTAAAGATTAGAATTCCGTTTGTTCGAAAAAATCATATTCTCATCACCCAAAGAGATAGGCATCATTTAAAAATGATAAGAGATGCCATTGTAAATGTGGCTACTAAAGGTATTACAGGTTTTGATTCTCCAATGTTGGCAAACTCATTGAACGAAGCTGTTTATAATTATGAAACGCTACAAACAGTTTTGGATATTTATAAAGAGGCTTTTAGGGATAATACCTTATATGTACATTGGAAAAAAGAAATTTCTTCCACCATTGATGATTTACAAAGTGCCAATTTTGACGAATTTGATCGATACTCGTTTATAAAATTGCATACCAATACGCAATTGGATCTAGTGGATAAGACTGCTAATGATTGGGGAATTGAATTAATCCAATCAAGGGCTTTGGACCCTAAGGTTACCAATCTTTTTGATAAGAATTTTTTCAATATGAAGATGTTCTCCACCCAAAGAGCACCAGATATTACTGAAGAAAGAATTGAGTTGGGAAGACAGTTGTTCAATGATACGGATTTATCCGGCTCCGGTACTATTAGTTGTGCGACTTGCCATATTGCGGAAAAAGCATTTACCGACGGGCATAAAATTGCTAAAGGTATAAACGGCCAAGATTTGCAACGTAATTCACCAACATTAACCTATGCTGTTTACCAACGTTCTTTGTTTTATGATGGTAGGGCAGATGGTCTTGAGGATCAAATTGTTGGAGTCACCAATAATGAAAATGAGTTTCATATAGATTTGGAAAAATTAGAAGAGAAAATTCAAGATAAATCAGTGTATAAAGTTCAATTTGATTCGCTTTACGATGGCAAAATTTCCGATATGAACGTACGTAATGCTATTGCAACATATATAAGAAGTTTAGCTCCGTTCGATTCTAAATTCGATCGGAACATGAACAATCTAGAAGAAACCATGACTACCGAAGAGATTACCGGTTTTAATCTTTTTATGGGTAAAGCGGCGTGTGCCACTTGTCATTTTCCACCGGCATTTAACGGTACGGTGCCTCCTAAATATATGGAAAGCGAATTTGAAAATTTGGGCGTGCCCAAAAACGCAAGTTTTGAAAACCCTGTTTTAGATGATGATTGGGGGCAGTATTATCCTTATGAAGTAGAGGAGAAGAAGCATTTTTTTAAAACTTCAACATTGCGTAATGCAAAATTAACCGGACCTTACATGCACAACGGGGTGTATGAAACTTTAGAGGAAGTAGTGGAGTTTTATAATGTTGGTGGCGGTCAGGGCATGGGCTTAGATGTACCTTACCAAACTTTACCTCCAGACTCTTTACATCTAACGACTACAGAATCTAAGGCTATAATTGCGTTTATGAAAACACTGACCGATAAAAGATTTGAGAAAGAAGCCATAAACTAGAATTTTTCAAAAACACCTAAACCAAAAAGGGCAAAATCATATTTAACTGGATCCAAAGGGTCCAGTTTTCTTAAGCTTTTATCTAGCTCGGCTAATGCTTTGGCATCGTTTTGTTTTCTTTTTAATAATCCTAATTTTCTAGCTACATTACCTGAATGTACATCTAATGGGCAAGATAATTTTGAAGTAGGTATTCCTTTCCATATGCCAAAATCCACATTGGTAGTTGCATCTCTAACCATCCAACGTAAAAACATATTTATCCTTTTGGCGGCAGAACCTTTTAAAGGATCAGATACGTGCTTTGTTGTGCGTTGCTCATATGGTAATTCAAAAAATGTTTTCTTGAATTTTGAAATTGTGGGCTGTAGACTGTCATTAGATTGATGCATGGTAAATACACCTTCAAGACCTTGGTGGAACGTGTAAATATTTTTTAAGCTTTTTATAAAATATTTTAAATCATTTTCATTGAACGTTCTATGAACAAATCCTGATAAATTATCTAAATCATCATCGGTATGGTTAAGCACAAAGTCATACGGACTTTGTCCCATTTTTTCCATTAACTTATGAGAATTATTGATGATGCTCTTTCTGTTGCCCCAAGCAATGGTTGCCGTTAGAAAAGCACTGATTTCAATATCTTCTTTTTGTGTGAAAAGATGTGGAATTTGTATAGGATCGGTTTCTAAGAATTCAGGTTTGTTATATTCAAAAACCTTTTCGTCAAGAAATATTTTTAGCTCACTTTTTGTCATTCAATAGAAATATCTAACAATTGCATAATTAGCACAGGAACCACTAAAACCATATTGTAAATGGCGTGTAGCGCGATGGACCATAACAAACCAAATTTTACCCGTATGTAGCCTAAAAGAAATCCTACACTAATTTGTGGTGCAACCAACAATGGAGAAAAAAGTAAAACCTGAGTGCTCATTTCAAAATTACTGATATGCATAAGGCCGAACGCAATTGTAAACAAATAGAAAATTGGTTTAAAAAATTTTGAATCTTTAAAAAATATAAGCGGACCTCTAAATAACATTTCTTCAAAGAAAGGAGCTACAATTACTGCTAAAAAGAAAATAAGTACCACTGAGTAGTTTCCGAATAAATCATCCATGGCATGTTTGCCCATCTCAATCTTTAAAATACTTTCTAAAACTCCTGCTACCATTAATAATACAATACTTGCTGTTAATGCGATAATTAAAAGCTTAAAGAGAATTCTCAATTTTTCTGATAGAGAACTTTCAATATCTTGTGTATAGACAGGTTTTTTGGCAAATAAGAGTAGTTCTTCTAGCATCTAATTTAATTTATGCCAAAATAATTTCCTTATCTACAATTTTTCCGTCAACCATTGTCAATTTACGATCTGCCATTTCTGCCAATTCAGCATTGTGGGTAACGATTACAAAGGTCTGTCCAAACTTTTCACGTAGCTCAAAAAATAGTTTGTGCAGGTTATCAGCGCTTTCTGAATCTAAATTACCGCTAGGTTCATCGGCAAAAATTATGGAGGGGTTGTTGATCAAGGCACGGGCAACCGCTACACGTTGTTGTTCTCCACCAGATAGTTCTGATGGTTTATGGTCGTAACGATGGGATAATCCTAAAAAATCTAAAAGTTCTTTGGCTCTATCTTCAGCTTCAGATTTTGGCGTCTTTTTAATAAATGCAGGTAGGCATACATTTTCAATGGCCGTAAATTCTGGCAATAATTGGTGAAATTGAAAAATGAATCCTATATGTTCATTTCTAAATTTTGCTAAATCTTTATCATTTAGTTCTGTAGTTTCAATACCATTGATCAGTAACGTACTGTCTTTTCTATTTGATTGAACGTCTAAAGTTCCCAAAATTTGTAATAAGGTAGTTTTACCGGCACCGGAAGCACCAACTATAGATACTATTTCTCCTTTTTTAATATGGAGGTCAACTCCTTTTAGTACTTCTAATTCTCCGTAGTACTTATGAATGTTAGAAGCTTTTATCATGGGTAAGTGTATGTTTAAGGTTGTAAATTGATCAAATTCAAATTTAATGAAAAACGATCATGCTTAATATAGTTATTCATATTAAGTATTAACTATTGTCCGGTTTAAGCCTAATTGAATATGGCTATTCTAAAATATGCACTATTTTATGATATTTTTACGTTTGATGATGAAAGAAAATATTAAATTTGTTCAACCTAAAATGAATTAGGTTAAACACAAATGGAAATTTATGTCCCCTTATAAGAATTTAGAAGAATACAATCTTGAAATTACCGATGAAGTTAAAAGTAGATATTCATCTATTTTAGATGAAATTGGTGAAGATGTATCTAGGGAAGGTTTGGTGAAGACACCGGAACGTGCAGCTAAAGCTATGTTGTTTTTAACGCAGGGGTATCAGCAAGATGCCGTTGAAATTTTACAAGGGGCAATGTTTAAAGAAGATTATGATGACATGGTCATTATAAAGGATATTGAGCTATATTCTTTGTGTGAACATCACATGTTGCCATTTTTCGGTAAGGCTCATATTGCTTATATCCCTAATGGACAAATAGTTGGGTTGAGTAAGATACCTCGTGTAGTTGATGTATTTGCTAGAAGATTACAGGTACAGGAGAGACTTACGCATGACATATTGGAATGTATTAACAATACACTGAAACCAAAAGGAGTGGCCGTAGTAATTGAAGCTTCGCACATGTGCATGATGATGCGTGGTGTGCAAAAACAGAACTCTGTTACCACAACATCTGGCTTTAGAGGTCAATTTGAAAAGATTGAAACCAGAAATGAATTTTTAAAATTGATTAGCTCAGATCTTTCATAATCTGAAAAATTGCGTATAATCAATTTATAAATTTGGCATCTTTGTTGCATTATTTAGTTAGAATAATTAATTTTTCAATATGTCAATTTTAAAAGATAAAAAATACAAGCAACTTTTTATGGGTTTGCTTTTTGATGGTATAGGTATGTTATCATTTGCTATACCGTTTGTGGGCGAATTTTCTGATATAGTTTGGGCTCCGCTCTCCGCTTGGTTAATGACCCGCATGTATAAAGGCAAAGTAGGTCAGGCAGCTGGGATATTCACTTTTGTAGAAGAGATTATACCAGGTTTTGATGTAATACCATCGTTTACCTTAATGTGGTTATATACTTATGTTTTTAAGGGTTCAAAAAAAGGTCAAACAATAGAGGTTTAGAACATTATCTAAGTTTGTAAAATCACTTAACTTTATCTCAAATACTATGAGTTGTGAAGAGAAGAAGTTTTGTTGCAAAATCCAGTTTAAGTAGCATAGCTACTTTGTTAGGAGTAGATATTGTCTTTAAACAAGTAATGCCCGATGGTTATACTCCAATAGCTTTACAAGATACTGACCCATTTAAATTATTCAATAAAGATAAGGGTATGATCGTTTTAAACGATAAGCCTTGGAATATTGAAGCACAAGCCCATCTCCTAGATGATAAGGTAACTCCCAATAAGTCTATTTTTATTAGAAATAATGGACTTGTTCCTGAAAAAATCGATGTAGAAAACTGGACTCTTACCATTGATGGGGAGTCTGTAGAAAAGCCAAAAACTTATTCACTTGCAGAGTTAAAGTCAAAATTTAAACATCATACCTATCAATTAACCTTAGAGTGTGGCGGTAATGGTAGAAGCGAATTTGATCCACCTGCAAAAGGAAATCAATGGACAGTGGGTGCGGTTTACTGTGCTAATTGGACTGGTGTAAGGTTAAGAGATGTGTTAGAAGATGTAGGTATTAACGATGATGCTGTCTATTTTGGTTATCACGCTGCAGATGTGCATCTTAGTAGAGATCCTGGTAAAGAACCTATATCTAGGGGAGCACCCATTGCAAAAGCTTTGCAAGATGAAACATTGTTGGCCTTTAAAATGAACGGAGCCGATATTCCTTTAGTACATGGTTATCCCTTACGGGTCATTGCAGGAGGATGGCCTGCCTCGGTTTCTGGAAAATGGTTACAACGTATTAGCATAAGAAATATAGTTCATGACGGTACCAAAATGACCGGTACGGCATATAGAGTGCCTTGTAAACCTGTTGCTCCTGGTGAAAAAGTGGCAGATGAAGATATGTGTATCATTGAGTCTATGCCGGTAAAATCTTTAATTACATACCCTAAATCTGGTGCTATTTTATCAAAAAGTAAAAAGTTAAGCATTAAGGGTCATGCCTGGGCAGGTGAATTAGAAGTTGACAAAATGGAATATTCCATAGATTTTGGTGCTACTTGGAACTCTTGTTCTTTACAAAGACCTGTAAACCGTTTAGCGTGGCAGCATTTTTCAGCAGATATTTCATTTCCGCAGGAGGGATATTATGAAGTTTGGGCAAAAGCCACTGATACAGACGGGGTAGGGCAGCCTATGTTACTACCCGGCTGGAACCCTAAAGGATATTTAAATAATGCTTGTCATAGAATAGCCGTAAAAATCACCTAGATGAAAAAGCAAAATCTTGATACGCTAAAACGCGATTTTAAAGATTTATATAGAAAGACTATACTTGCCAGTGTTGTAATTGCTATTGGAGGTATTGCTTTACTGTACTTTATAGTTGACCCAAATTTATCTGCTTTTAAAGCTAACGAACCTAAAACGGAAATTGTAGAGATACCTGCTGAAAACGATTTTAATAAAATAGAAAATGGTATTCATGTAGCAACTGGTTTTATAGAGGCGCCAGGTATGACAGAGACCATTCAGAATTGTACAAATTGCCATTCATCTAAGTTGGTCATGCAGAATAGAATGAATGAAGAACGATGGAAATCTACTATTAAATGGATGCAGGAAACCCAGAATTTGTGGGATTTAGGAGAGAATGAAGCTGTAATTATCAACTATTTAGTTACCAACTATCCACCAAAAAAAGTGGGTAGGAGGGCGGTACTTACAGATGTTGAATGGTATCAACTAGAAGAATAAATAGAAAAAGCCTTTGAATTTAATTCAAAGGCTTTTTAATTACGTTAAGTGGTAGCGTATACTTATTCTATTACTACGTCAAAAGTCTGAGTAATATCAGTTTCTCCACCTGCATCTGCCAAAGTACCATCGTTTGGTTTTGTGGGTTCATGACGTAATGTAATAGTTACAGTTCCTGTACCTGCATCACCAGTTGTCAATTCAAATTCAAGACCAATAGGATTTCCATCTCCATCTTCATCAGAATATGTTACATCTGCAATAGCTCCTGATAGTCCAAAGAAAAATTGGTGTTCATCAGCTTCTTCAGCTACTTCTTCGGTAATATCTTCAGCAGGAGTTTCAGTTTCGTTCAATAATTCAATACTACCTGCGTAGGTTGTGTTTGCCGTTAAATTATCTGCCGTTATAACAGGTTCATTTGGTCCATCACCATCTAAATCTTGAGATTGAAGTGTGGCAGTACCGTCAGCACTTGTTAAAGTAACAGTCATTGTAGTGATAATTTCTTCTTCGTTTACTACTTCTGGTGTATCATCGTCACTAGAACATGATGTCATTACTGTTGCCATTAGACTTAATGCTAAAATGGTTTTTACTGTTTTGTTTCTTTTCATAATTGTACTTGTTTTCATTTGTTAATATTTATTCTTAATAGTTAAAAATTAGGCGCAGACGTATATTTCTGCCCATGTCGTCTGCAAAATATCGTTGCCTATTTAGGTAGTCACGATAATTGGTATTCAATAGGTTGCTTGCACTTAGGCCCACAGTAAAATCGTTTTTATTTTTTAATGAAAAAGATGCTTCTGTATTTAGAGCTAAAAGGTGATAAGCATCTGGTGGTGTATTTATGTCCAGAATCACATTTTCTTGCTGTTCTGGAGAAAATACTTCAATGTTATCGGGATATCTTGTTTGTTCAAAAACATACTGACTTTCTAAACTAACTAGAAAGTTGTTCCATTTAGGATTTGTATATGTAATACTGTTAGAGAAATTTAAGGCAGGCATATTTATAAGCGGAGTATCTGTATCTGTATCCGTTCCTCTTACCCAAGCAAACTTATGGTCCGTTCTTATATGTGAAGACCAATTTTTGTATAAAGATGCATCAAGTCCTAATAAAACAGCGTTAGTCTGGCGATAAGACCATACAGGGAAAGCTCCTCTAAGCGTAAATTCTACACCTGTAGGTTCCACAAGTATAAAGTCTTTTATACTGTTTAGAAACGGAGCAACAGTATAGCCCCAGGTATTGGTGTTTCTTTCTAAAGATGCTGAGAATTTAGATGATGTTTCGCTTTTAATTCTTAAATCGCCTAATTCTATACGTGCCGCAGAATGATGTAAACCATCACTGAACAATTCTGACGGATTAGGAGCCCTTTGTGAGTAAGCGTAATTAAAACGTAAATGATTTTTGTTGTTTAATTTGTAATGCAACCCTGCTGTGCCAGAGAAATTAAGGTAGTCAAAAACAGGATTAACAAGTAATTGCGTGCCCAAGTCCTCAAGAATTATATCCGAAAAATCGGTATCGTAGCCACGTTCTTCCCATCTTGACGTCCTATAGAATTTTTTTGAATCTATTCTACTAAAGTCATACCGAGCTCCGGCATCTATATTCCAATCACTATTAAGTTCATAGCTACCTATAGCATAAAGGCCAAAGTCGTATTTGTCATAATCTGGAATTAGCCTTCTGACACCGGTATCTGGGTTGGCAAAATTGGTTTGGAATCTACCTAATGCCCCTACTTTAAAATCAAAGCCTTCTTTGGCATCAAATTTTAAATTGGTCAATAAGGAATGTGTGGTCAATTTTAAATCTAACGATGCTTTGTCTGCATCATCACCTACACGAACATCATATTCTAATCTTCTATTTTGTTGAAAATCATATTGTGTGGTCCATTTTCCAAATCCTTCAAATCTTTTATAGTAACTAAGTTTACCCAAATGATGGGTTACTTCTTGGTAGGGTTGGTCAATATCATAGGTAAAATCGTTGATTACGCTTGGTACATCACTATTAATGGCAGTAATTAAATCATCTACATTACCAATATGTGAGGCCCTTAAAATTCCAATTTCTGAATTAAAAAAGGAATAGTAACCTTCCCATCCTCTTTCAAAATCGGTTTTTCCAGCATTAAGGGATAGACCACTTTCTTTTATACCAGTGTTTGAAAGTATATAATCTGGAGCTTCTAAATCCCCTAATTTTTTATAAGAACCTTGTGCCTTAATATACAGACCGGATTTATAAGATTTGGTCAATGTAGATGTAATATTTCCGCCACGACCATTTGAAGCAAGATTTAGTTGTGTTTTACCAAACAAAGAATCTGTTCTAACAACAGGTAGTGCTTCTAAAACAATTACCCCGCCAATGGCATCACCACCGTATTCTATAGCGGCCGCGCCCTTGATTACACTTATGTTTTGATTTGCATTGACATCTACGTTAGGGGCATGTTCCTCACCCCATTCCATGTCCTGCATACGAACGTTATTGTTCAGAATTAAGATTCTACTGCCATTTAAGCCTTGTATTACCGGTTTTACAATATTACCACCTGTATTTAACGTAGATATTCCGGCTATTTTTTTAAGTGCATCGCCTAAACTGTTACCGCTATTACGCTCTATATCTTTTACGGATAGAACATTTTCTTGTGCAGAATTGGTGGTCTTTTGTATATCACCTATAACCTTAACTTCCTTTAATTCTTCTAAGTGATGTTCTAATCTAATTTCAGAAAACGTATCACCATTGATTGTTACCGTAATAAATTTGGTGGTACATTCTGGGTGAGAAATTTCTAATTCTATAACTCCATCACATAGATTTTTAAAGGTAAATTTTCCATTTTCCTTAGAAACTGTAGAAAGATTTTTACCGGTTATATTGATAGTTGCTCCACTTAACGTACTGTTATCATGGAAATCTACTATTTCCCCTAATAGAATTGAATTGCAATCTTGAGCGTAAGCTATTGTATAACAAAAGATTGCAAAAATATATAAATATGATTTCATTATATAATTTTAGCGCGAATAGGTACCGATGCAGAAATTGACATCGATTATTTTTTTTCTAGGAGTGAGTTAACTCTGAATAGGGGGAGGCCTGCCAAACGTTGCATACCTGAAATAGGAAGAAGGAACTTTACTAACAAAAGGCGATATTTTTTTACCTGTATATATTATCAATGGTAAAAGAATAAATATCAATGTAGCAACAAACGTAAAATCTGAATTTAGATTTTGTACTGCCAAATCACAAATGCTACAATTCTCAATTGTATCTACAGCATTATCTTGATGAGTGTAAACATGAAAAGATGTCACCTTAATAAGCATAAGGCAAAACAAAATAAATACAGAGAAGTATGTAAATATTGATTTCTTCACAAAGCTAAATTACTAAAAGAAGTAGAACTGAATGTTAAAGAAAACCTAACACGGTTATTTAAAAGAGAAATCCTAGTCCTAATCTTTTAAGCATTTTTTTTTCAAAGGCCCAAAAGAATTTGAATTGTCCAAATAACCAGCCATATATTACCAATAATATCTGATAAAACGGAAAAATCAGTAAAATTCGTAAAATCCAATAGATTGCAGAACCCCACCATGTATCTGCAAAATTAGCTTGTTGTAAGCCAATTAAATTTAAAAAAGGTTTTGCAACATAGACAGAAGAAGATCCTGTAATGGCAAAAACTATGAAAATAATGATTAATTGAAAATTGCTGGTAACGCCCCAGCGTTCTTTTAATTTTTGCATGACATCTATTGAATGCCGCAAATATACTTTTTAAATGCGGGGTACAAAAGGACCTAAACGTTGATTGTACTTTCTTTGAAAATAGATGAAATAATTATACAATTTATAATTTACTTCATATCCATAATCTATATGACGAGCGTAATCTATTTGTAGTTCATATAAATTGGGATTAAACTTAGAGGGTTGTAATACTCTATTATTCCATTCTAAAACCATGATATAATTTCTATTCTCAAGAAAACTCTGAGAATAATACCCTTCAGGTTTTGCAACGGAGTTTAACCAAACATTAAAACCAGGTTCTATTATAATTATTTCGTATTCTGTTTTGTCGCTTGAAATGGTAATAGTGTCTCCTTCAACTTGTTTAAAGGCCTGCTCTTCATCACTAGATATAGATAAAGATTCTTTTGAAGAACCGCAACAAACCATAAATGATGCAAGCACAGCAAGTAAAAACAAATTCTGAAATAGTAAATAGTTCTTTTTCATAAGTTATAAGATACAAAAAAACCCACTTGCATCAGCAAGCGGGTTATATAGATAAAATTTTATAAAATTATTTACCGAACAAGCCTCCTAAAAGACCTCCTATACCGCCACTACTTTTATTACCGCCCATTACCATACCGGCAACATCATCTAATATGCTACCATCACCATCAGCATCTAATAAAGAGGTAATTAAACTTTGGTTTTCCTGTGGCTGTCCACCTAGCATACTTCCTAATAACGCATTCATTCCCGTACTGTCATTTACGTTACTTTGTGCAGTTTGCTTACCTATCATTCCCATAACTATAGGAGCGGCTATCTTTAAAATTTGAGCAACCGAACCAGAATCTATACCGGATTTTGAGCTTAGGGCACTTTCTACCTGAGGTTGTTTGTCACCAAACACATGTCCTAAAATACCGGCGCCGTCTGCCATTAAACTATCGTCAACACCACCGCCAAAAAGGCCTCCTAGATTGTCCAGAATACTACCATTGTGATTGCTAGATAAGGCACTCATTAAACCTTGTGCACCTTCTGGTGTAGAAACATTTTTCTTCATAGCACCAAGTATTAACGGCATAGCCATACTTAGTACATTTGCGGTTTTATCTGCTGGTTGATTTGTCTGACCTGCAACTCCACTAATTAATTGTTGCCCCATTGGGCTATTTAATAAATCTAATAATCCTGCCATTGTAATGGTTTATTTTATGTTTATGTTGTAAAATACAAAAAAGCGAACACAATTTTGGTTATTTATAACCTTAATTTAATAATGAAATTATCTGTTCCGCTAGTTCTAGTCCTATTCTTTCTTGAGCTTCTAAGGTTGCAGCACCAATATGCGGAGAAAGAGAAATGCTTGAATGCATCAATATTTTAATTTCTGGTTTTGGTTCGGATTCGTATACATCTAAACCTGCAAAAGCTACCGTGCCGTTTTCTAAAGCATCAATAAGGGCAACTTCATCCAAAACTCCGCCTCTTGCAGCATTAACGATGCCTACACCTTTTTTCATTTTTGCAAATTCCGATTGGCCTAAAACATAATCATCCTGTCCGGGAATATGTAGGGTTATGTAATCGGCCTGCTTAAGTAAATCTTCTTTTGTTGAATTTTTTAAATTAAAAACTACCCTTTGTCCATCAAAAAACGAAAGTTCAACGTCGGTTTGTTCTACCTCTGGGTCACAATACATGACGCTCATACCTGCGCCTATGGCAAGTTTTGCCGTTGCTTGACCTATATTGCCAAAACCGAAAATACCTAGGGTTTTTCCTCTTAGTTCGGTGCCTTTTGAATATGATTTCTTAAGTCCTTTAAAGTTGCTGTCTCCTTCTAAAGGCATATTTCTATTGGCGTCATATAAAAAACGGGCGCCACCAAAAAGATGACCGAACACTAGTTCTGCTACAGATTCTGATGATGCGGCAGGTGTATTGATTACATGTATGCCTTTTTCTTTTGCATAGTCAACATCAATGTTATCCATGCCAACACCACCGCGACCAATTAGTTTAAGGGTAGGGCAGGCATCGATCAAATCTTTTCTGACCTTTGTGGCACTTCTTACTAATAAGGCATCAATCTTATTTTCATTAATATAATTTACCAACTGCTCTTGAGCAACGGTCGTTGTCAAAATTTCAAATCCTGATTTCTCAAGTACGGCAATACCGTTTTGAGAAATACCATCATTTGCTAATATCTTCATATAATTTGCTCGTTAATCGAGATTTTATTTTTCTAAGGTTTTCAGTACGGTATGAGCGTACCTAAAATTTTACGCTGAGTTTTTTAAGCAATACACTCATCGCATAGTTAAGCGCATATTTCCTTATTCTAATTATGGAAAGAAATGTTCAGGATAAGTGATTATCCTTTTCGCTCCATTTCACTCATAACATCTACCAAAACACCAACACTTTCTAAAGATAGCGCATTGTACATACTGGCTCTGTAACCACCCACTGAGCGGTGACCGTTTAAACCATTTATACCGGCTTCTTTTAGCATATTGTCAAAGGTTGTTTTTAATGCTTCGTCAGTAATGTTGAAGGTTGCATTCATTAATGAACGGTCTTCAGTATTTGCATAGCCTTCAAAAACAGGATTTAAATCAATCTCAGAATACAACAATCTTGCTTTCTTTTCATTCACCTCTTCTATAGCAGCTATACCACCAAGATTTTTAAGCCATTCTAAGGTTAGCATTGAGGTGTATACCGCAAAAACAGAAGGTGTGTTGAACATACTATCTTTAGATATATGTACTTGATAGTCTAGCATAGATGGGATTTTTCTAGAAACTTGACCTAGAATCTCTTCTTTTACGATAACTAGCGTTGTTCCTGCTGGTCCCATATTTTTTTGTGCACCGGCATAGATTAAATCGAACTGAGAAAAATCCAATGTCCTGGAAAAAATATCAGAACTCATATCACATACCAAAGGACAGTCTGTCTTAGGGAATTTTTTGAATTGGGTACCGTATATTGTATTGTTTGAAGTAATATGTAAATAATCTAAACCAGTTGGTACGGAATATCCTTTTGGAATGTACTTAAAGTTTTCGTCTTTAGACGAGCCCACTTCCACTACTTCTCCAAACAATTTTGCTTCTTTGATAGCTTTATCGCTCCAAGTACCTGTATTTAGATATCCGGCTTTTTGTTCCAATAAGTTATATGCTACCATTAAAAACTCAAGACTTGCTCCGCCTTGTAAAAATAGTGCTTTGTATCCTTTATCCTTTAAATCTAAAAGTTCTAATGCCAACGATCTTGCATTCTCCATTACGGCCACAAAATCTTTACTTCTATGTGAAATCTCTACAAGTGAAAGTCCGGAACCATTGAAGTCCATAACGGATTCAGAAGCTTTTAATAATACTTCTTTTGGTAAAATACATGGTCCGGCACTAAAATTATGTTTTTTCATTTGTCTGTAAATTAAGGATGCAAATGTCAGAATTTTTTAAAGATTTTTCGATACGGAACGGTATTTAATTCTAAGATGTTCTCAACAAGAAATCAACTGTGTCTATACCATCGGCATAATCGTTCAAGGAAGGTTTTTGGGTGTTGCCAAATGAAATCTCACCATCTATGAAACCAGAAGATACAATACATTGAATTTTGTCCTCATCTTTCTTTAAAGCTGTTTTTAGTTCTATAGCATTTTCATAATATTCGTAAAATAAAGATGCGATAGGGGAACCAAAACTTTCTTCCTCTTTTAAAATAAGAAAACCGTTATCTAAGATTTTAAACTCGCTCATTAAATACACCGCCTTATTGTAGTCATAATTATTAGCGTATTTATGATGGTTAATAATATCATTGTAGGGGAACATGGCCTTGTAAAAGGTATCTATACCGTAGTTTTTTGGGATATAGATTTTTGATACACTTCTGCAGCCTAAACCAAAATATCTAAATATATCTTCGCCCAAAGCTGTTAGTTCTTTAGAACTTTCCTTTCCGTTTAAAACAGCTATAGAGTTTCTGTTTTTACGGATAATATTTGGTTTTTTGCTAAAATAGTATTCAAAGTATCTTGCAGTATTGTTACTGCCCGTTGCTATTACTGCATCGTAATTTGTTAGCTTTTCTTTGGTAAAGGTTACTTTGTCCTTAAAAGATGGTTCAATAGCAATTAAATATTCAATTATTAACGGAATTAGCTTTTGATCGTTGCTCGATAATTTTACAAGCGCTTTGTTACCCGTAATTAACACGCACAGAAGGTCATGAAATCCAACCAAAGGAATGTTTCCTGCCATAATCAAAGCAATAGTCTTTTCTTTATTAATTGTTAAATCATAATTGTTCAACCATGTTTCTATGTTTTGCCTGGTAAGTATATTGCCCCATTCGTTATAAGCATGAACACAATTTTCTTCTGAAAACCAACCATTATAATGTTGCGCTTTTTCAGCCTCGGATTTAAAACGCGCTATCCATTCGTCATTTAAATGCTCAGAAATGGTGTTTGTTGTGACTAAATGGCAAAATGTTCTTAGAAAATTTCCAAGTTTAACAAAAGCTTCTATAGTAGGGTTGCTATGGGTCATTATATTTGTATACTAGTTAGGTAGGAATTACCTTTGTGCAAAAATAAGCATGCCCGTTCTTTTTTGGGCATTTTAACGTAGAAGAAATTATGGCAATTATAATAACAGACGAATGTATTAATTGTGGAGCTTGTGAACCTGAATGTCCTAACACCGCAATATATGAAGGAGCAGATGAATGGAGATACGCTGATGGTACTTCTTTAGAAGGCAATGTCGTTTTGCCAAATGGTAAAGAAGTTGATGCCAATGACGTTCAAGAACCTATTAGTGATGAAGTGTATTATATAGCACCCGATAAATGTACGGAATGCATGGGATTCCATGAAGAGCCGCAGTGTGCAGCAGTATGTCCTGTAGATTGTTGTGTGCCAGATGATGATCATGTAGAAACTGAAGAAGCACTTTTGGCAAAGCAACGTTTCATGCACCCAGAATAAGGATATTATAAGTTTTAAGGGGTATTACCTTAAGATTAAGGGTTATTTTATTGCATAACAGAAATGTGGTAATGGTTTTTACAGGCTTAAAAATCACTTAACATACTTAGTAAATGAAAAAAGCTACCTAAATAAATAGGTAGCTTTTTTTAATAAAACTAAATCAAAACTAAAATTTATAATTCAACGATAGGTTGAACATTGTACCTAATTGGCTAAAGTGATAACCATCATAAGTCATTTGAGAATAACGTTGGTTAAAGGTTATTAAATTAGATTGGTTTTGAGTTTGTGCAGCATCGGCCAATATGGCATCACCTGCGGCATTTTGCGAAACAAAACTCCATTCAGGCAAAACATTCAGCAAATTGTTGATGTTAAGTGCAATAGTCAATTTGTCAGAAGCGCTGTAATTAACTCCTAAATCTGTGACAATTTTAGGGTCAAACTCAGTACCTAAATTAAAGTTGCCGTTTGCATCTGTACTTAAACCTTGTTGAAAAAAGCTTGTTTTACCAAATAAGGTGTTGTTCAATGAAAAACCGAATTTGTTGATATCATAATTAGCACCTAAAATCCATTTTGTTCTTGGTCTCGATGTAAAAAATAAAGCTTCTTGCGTTTGGTTAACTACAGATTGGCCTGAATTTGCAACTAAAGCAATATCCTTTACGGGTCCGTCTAATTCATTTTGAATTGTGTAGTTACCTGATAAATTTAAATCTAAGCTACCTTCACCAATATTAATTCCTTTATAAGCTAGAACAACATCTACACCAGAGGTTTTAGTGTCTATAGCGTTAGAAAAGAAGCTAACATCACTTAAATTGTTATTTGCCAAAAGAACATCTAAAGGATTTGTTGGGTCGCCACTTCCGCCTATTTCATTACCCAATACAATTCTATCTTTTACTTTAATGTTGTAATAATCAAAAGTATAGCTGAATTTGTTAGCAATTTTCCCTCCAAAACCAACAGTAAAGTTAGTAGAAGTCTCAGCATCTAATTGTGGTATACCCAAAAGTTTTGCTTGGGTAGAAACGTTGTTGATTAGACCACCAACTTGAATACCTTGACCCGGCACAAAACTATACTGTGCTTTTTGAGTGTAAATTTGGTGAAGGGTAGGAGCTCTAAAACCAGAGGAAATAGAACCTCTTAAAGTGAACGCATCACTAAACTTATAACGCGAACTAAATTTGTAGATGAAAGTATTACCAAAATCAGAATAATTTTCTGTTCTTATGGTACCGCTTAGTAAAAACGCATCAGATACATCATAATCTAAACTTAAATATCCACCAATGTTGTAGCGATTGAATTTCCCTGAGTTTTGAGGTGAAGCACCTGCAAATGAATCTGCACCACCACCATCGTAAGATGCCAATTCACCTTCTATAATTTCAAAAGTTTCGGTTCTAAACTCGGCACCAACACCAATACTTACTTTGTCAGAAAGTAATCTTGAAATATCAATGTTACCTACGTTATGAGAAAACCTAGTTCCTCCCGGATCAAATGACTGCTGGCTATTTTCTCTATATAATTCTGAACCTTCAGTAATTTCGCCGTCATCTACAGAGCCATTACCATTGGCATCTATAAATACAGAAGGAGAATATACAATGTTTCTATTGTGGGTATTGTTCACTTTGTACGTTTGTAAGTTGCCACCAGTAGTAAAACTTGCATCAATATTCCAATCGTTTATCACCGATTTGAAACCAATAGTTGCATTATAATCACTTAATAAACCTTCAAATGTTGGTAAGTATCCATCGTATCCACCAGCTGTATTTGGATTGTCACCGGGAAAGAAATCAGCCAGGTAAGGAAAATCATCAACTGTTCTCCAATACGGTGTTCTGTAGTTTGCAAAACTATTTACTGCTTTATAAACATAGGCGGCGTTACCATATAAAGAGGTGTTCGCACTTAGGTCATATCCTAAATTTACAGAAAACTTTGCAGCCGCAGTTTCGGGCGAACCGTTAATGTTCCCTGCATCGGGGCGTCTAGATAGGAATTCTTGTACATCTGCAATATCAGCGCCAAAATCACCAGCTTCACCGGCTGCATCTACCATACCTGGTCTATTTGCTTGATTAACTTTAGATAAATCTACAGTGTAGTTTACAAAACCTTTGTCATCACCAATTGTGGAACCATTATTAATTGCAACACCGAACATTTCTCCATCACCTTCAGATGTTATTCCCGTTCTCAATGTAGCAGAGCCTTCATTTGGTGAATCTTTAAGTATAATGTTCATTACGCCCGCAATAGCATCTGATCCATATTGTGCAGAGGCACCGTCACGTAAGATTTCAACTCTTTTAATTGCATCTGTTGGTATAGCTGAAATATCTGCACCGGTTTCACCACGGCCCGGAGATGTCTGCGTATACAATAATGCACTTAAGTTCTTACGTTTACCGTTAATCAAAATCAATGTTCTTGACGGTCCCATGTTTCTAATTTCGTAAGGATCTAATAACGATGTTGCGTCATTTACGGGAGTTTGTACCGTATTAAATGATGGTATTCTGTATTGTAGGGCCTTGTCAAAAGTTGCCTGACCTGTAGAGGTCAATTCTTTTACGCCTACTACATCTACAGGTAAAGGTGTGTCTGTATTACTTCTTGGTGCGGTACGGGAACCTACTACAATAAATTCGTCTAACTGCATACCTTCGGACAATTGCACGTTTATTGTGTTTTTTCCGGCCGTTGATATTTCTTGAGTAGCGAAACCAATATAGCTAAATACTAGTTTTGCATTGTCAGAAATGTTAATGGTATAATTACCATCAAAATCAGAGGTTGTACCGTTCGTTGTACCTTTTTCAACAATGTTAACTCCTGCCAAAGGCATTCCTGAATCATCTGTTACTTTACCTGAAATACTGTTTTGAACTTTTTTGTTCAAAGTTGTAGCGGAAATACCATTTGTAGCAGAATTAACTTTTAGGACTTTGGCCCTTTCTGCTTTTTTATGATAAACAACATAATATTTGTTGCCCAGATATTCAAAATCAAAACTAGTCTTGCGTTCTAGTTTATTAATAATTTTATCCAAGGCAGGGAATTTATATTCCTCAGGATTTAAACTGGTACTTGATACCAAAGTTGGGTTGTAAGTGAAAAAGACTTCATGTTTTTCACTGATCTCATTAAGAAATTCGCTCAGGGTAACGTTTTCTTTGAGGTCATTAGCTGCCGTTGCGCTGGTGATGCTTGAAAAAAGCATTACCGCAAGCAGTAATCTCATAAGTTTGTTCGTTCTCATAAATAAAAGTTTAGTTAATTAATAGGGTTTTCTTGTACGCGTAAAATATTATCATTGTTTATAATTCTGGTTCCTGTAGCTTTCTCTATAGCTGCTATACATATTTGTAAGTTTTGATTTGGTATTCCCCCGGAAATGGGTAATTCTTTTAAGTAATCCAATTCATAACTTACTTCAACTCCGTATGTGGTCTCTAGGTTGTACATTACTTCTTTAAGTGGAATTTCATTAAAAGTGTATGTTCCACCTCGCCATAATGCATAGGGAGTTTCAATGTCCACTTTTTTATGTGTTAATTTTTTGCTCTCATTAGAGAAAGAAACTATTTCTCCAGGAATCATTTTAGTAACATCTCCATTGGCAAGTTCTAAGTGAATAGAGCCTTCGTCAAGAACCACGTTTGTTTTTTGTTTTCTTGTATTTACATGAAATTGTGTACCAAGAACTTCAACTTTAAGGTCTTCTGTAATTACCCAAAATTTAGCTTTGGTACTAGGTATAGGTTTTACTTTAAAATAAGCTTCACCTATTAAATTTATAAGTCTAGGGTTTTCATTGTCGTACCATATTTTACTATTACCGTTAAGAACTACAGATGTTCCGTCAGGTAATTTTAGGTCAATAATCTCACCAAAATTGGTCTTATGTATAGTTGTTGTATTATTATTTAAATAAGTGTAGGTGGTAAAACCTATTAAAACGAGTAATACAGCAGCTGCCGCTGTAATTATAGAATTGTTTAAGGTGCGTGTTTTCTTAAAATTAGATTTTTTAGAAACGTTTAATCCTACCTTGGGTAAAACATTGGCAAGTGCTTCATTAACCTTTTGGTTGCTTGGGTATTCTTGGTTGAAACTTATACCTATAATTATAGATTTTGCATTTTCTACGGTTTCTAAATGCTCGGTATTGTTCTGGATCCAATTATTCCAATATGCTATATCATTTTTATTAGTGTCTTTGGCCCAGTTTTCAAATGAAGCATCGGATAAGAAATAGTGAAGATCGTATTTGTTCTTTTCGTTCATGTAGTAAGGTGTTCCATTAATAAGAGATGGATCTCTTAAAAATATACCCTACTATTTTCAACTTTTTTTTAAAATATTTTTAATTTGTTGATTTTCAGATGATTTTCTAAGTTTTGTTAAGGCTTTTTGTAATACGTTCAAAACACTTTGGTAGTTCATATCCATTACTTCTGCAATGTCCGAACTTTTCATTTCGCTGTAATATTTTAAGTATAATACTTCTTTTTCTCTTGGTGATAATTTGTTAATGAGGTTGGCTAGGGTAGAAGTACAAAGAAATTGCATTTCTTGGTGTATGGAAATTTCTTCTGCGGAAAATGTAAAATTCGCTTTAAATAATTGTGCTTCTGAGATGGGAACGTTGTTTTGTTTTTTTTGTAATTGTTTTATTAACCTTCTTTTAAAAGATACAAATAAGTACGCTTTTAAATTATTGATGGAATTTTGCTTATCTCGATCTTCAAATAATTGAATAAAGAAATTTTGTAGACAATCCTCTGTCAATTCTTGATCATTGCTCAGTTTTAAACCATAAACGTGTAATTGTGGATAGTACTTTTTAAAAAGTAGACTAAAACCATTGGCTTCGCCCTTTTTAAAAAAATACCATATCGTTTCATCAGAATGAAGTTCCATAAATTCTTACATGTTCTGGTACCAAAGTAAGAATAATTTCTTAAAATGTGTTAAAAGTATTTATTTTAACTATCCTTTGACCAATTATTTTGGTTATTGCTTAAATAATTATTAGGAAGATCGTTATAAATGTTAGGTTAAATTTTGAATGCATAATCTTCTGGTAAAAACTATATTTGCACCCTTGAAATATTTTAAATTATGAAAGCAGGTATTGTAGGATTGCCAAATGTTGGTAAATCAACACTTTTTAATTGTTTGTCAAATGCCAAGGCGCAAAGTGCAAATTTTCCATTTTGTACCATTGAACCTAATATAGGTGTTGTAAACGTGCCCGATTCCCGTTTGCAAAAATTAGAAGAATTGGTTAATCCTGAAAGGGTTTTGCCTGCTACCGTAGAGATTGTGGATATTGCCGGTTTGGTAAAGGGCGCTAGTAAAGGTGAAGGTTTGGGCAACCAATTTTTGGGGAACATTCGCGAAACCGATGCCATATTGCATGTATTGCGTTGTTTTGATAATGATAATATAGTTCATGTAGATGGCAGTGTAGATCCAATAAGGGATAAAGAAACCATTGATATGGAGCTCCAATTGAAAGATTTGGAGACTGTTGAGAAAAAGTTGGAGAAAGTAAAACGGGCTGCTAGAACTGGAAATAAAGATGCACAGAAAGAAGAAGCTGTTTTATTGGCGATCAAAACTGGATTAGAGGCCGGTACTTCTGTTAGGGCCATAGAAATAGAAGAAGAGTCTAGGGTCGAATTTGTAAAACCTCTTCAGTTCATTACGGATAAACCGGTTATGTACGTGTGTAATGTAGATGAAGAAGCTGCCGTATCGGGTAACGCATATGTTGAAAAAGTGAAAGAAACTGTAGCGGCCGAAAATGCGGAAGTTATATTTTTGGCAGTAGGTACAGAAGCGGATATTACGGAGTTGGAGACTTATGATGAACGCCAAATGTTTTTAGAGGATTTAGGTTTGGAAGAGCCAGGTTCTGCAAAATTGATACGTGGAGCCTACAGGTTATTGGATTTAGAGACTTACTTTACGGCTGGTGTAAAAGAAGTTCGTGCATGGACAATTCCTGTTGGTGCAACTGCTCCACAAGCTGCCGGTGTTATACATACCGATTTTGAAAAAGGTTTCATTAGGGCAGAAGTTATTGCTTATGATGATTACGTGTCATTTGGTAGTGAGGCTAAAGTTAAGGAAGCTGGTAAAATGAGGGTTGAAGGTAAAGAGTACATCGTTAAAGATGGTGATGTAATGCATTTCCGTTTTAACGTTTAATGTTCATATATAGTCAACCGGTCGCGTAGCAGTTTTAATTCTTGCTCTAATCGGTTGACTTTTTTTATCATATGGTTTAAGGTGTCTATGCCTTCCATATTAATTCCTAGCTCTTCTCGTAATCTATAAACACGTTCAATTTCTACAATAGAATGTGGTTCAACATAGATTTTATTTTCTATTTGCTGTACTTCGATCATTTCAAATTCTAGAAGGTCCTCTATGAATTCCATCGGAGTTTGTGTTTGCTGACAGTATACTTCTATTTGTATGTAGTTATCTGAATTCATATTATCGTAATTCTGAAAGTTGTTTAAATAATTCCTTTTCTTTTTCTGACAGTTTTGTTGGCATGATCACCTTGTAGGTAATATATAAGTCGCCATGTTTACCTTTTTTCTTGTAAACAGGCATACCTTTTCCTTTTAACTTCACCTTAGTGTCGTTTTGGGTTTCCGGTTTTACTTTTAGTTTTACTTTTCCTGATAAAGTTTCTACTTCAATGGAACCACCTAATATTGCATCATACAATGAAATAGATTCATTTTTATATAAATCGTCCTTAACTCTTTGAAAGGTAGTATCGTTGTTAATTTCAAAAGTTAAATAAAGATCTCCTTTAGGTCCGCCGTTTACACCTTCGCCGCCATAACCTGAAATTTTAATGGTTTGCCCATCTTCTACACCGGCCGGTATGGTAATTCTAATTTTTTTATTGCCCAGGTCTAAGGTTTGTTTTTGGTCTTCAAGTATGTCTATAAGATTTAATTTTAGGGTAGCATTTAAGTCTTGCCCTTTAAATCGTGTAGACCTTTGTCGACCACCACCAGTAAAACCTCCGCTGGCGCCGCCAAACATAGATTCAAAGAAATCGGAAAAATCTTCATGTGTTCCTGTAGAGCTAGAATAGGTTCTTCGATTTCCGCTGGTAGAACTTCGCTGATTTCTTTTAGCTTCTTCAAAAGCATCGGCATGTTCCCAATCTTTACCATATTGGTCATATTTCTTTCTTTTCTCGGGATCGCTCAAAACCTCATTTGCTTCGTTTATGCGTTGAAACTTTTCTTGCGCGGTTTTATCGTGCGGATTTAAATCCGGATGAAGCTTACGAGCTAATTTTCGATAAGCCTTTTTAATATCGGCTTGTGTTGCTTTCTTGTCAATTTCAAGAATTTTGTAATAATCAATGAATTCCATGGCTGTTTAAATTCTACAATAAATATATTAAAAGAACTATTTTTTGACAATGACTATGGTCAGTTATCCCTAACTCGTTTAAATAAATTTTTAACGAAATATTTTATGGAACATGATCGGAATAGTAACGGCTATCAACAAGAGAACTGGTTAATTGTTAATTACTTTAACAGTTAGCTATTTTATCTTTTGTTGAGTGGCGCTATCTTTAACGCAACTTTCATAATTTTTATTAAATGTCTAAAGACACTACTCAATATACCGAAGACAATATACGCTCGCTTGATTGGAAAGAACATATTCGATTACGGCCTGGTATGTATATTGGTAAGTTAGGGGATGGGTCTTCTGCCGATGATGGAATCTATATTCTTTTAAAAGAGGTCATAGATAACTGTATAGATGAATTTGTAATGGGCGCCGGTAAGACCATTGAGATTTCTATTAAGGATAAGGTGGTTAAGGTGAGGGACTATGGTCGTGGTATACCGCTAGGTAAAGTTGTAGATGTGGTCTCTAAAATGAATACCGGTGGAAAGTACGACAGTCGTGCCTTTAAGAAATCTGTTGGTTTAAATGGAGTAGGTACCAAAGCGGTAAATGCCTTATCCAGTTTTTTTGAAGTTCAGTCATCTAGAGATAATCAGTTAAAAACTGCTCAGTTCAGTTCTGGTAACTTAGAAAAAGAAATTGGTCCTGAAGAGACCGGCAAGAGAAAAGGTACCAAGGTTACTTTTATTCCTGATGATACCATTTTTAAAAATTACAAATATAGAAACGAGTATGTTGAGCGCATGCTTAAGAACTATGTGTACTTAAATCCGGGGCTGACCATTGTTTTTAACGGTGAAAAATTTCATTCTGAAAACGGATT
Organism: Maribacter huludaoensis; assembly: GCF_029350945.1. Lineage (GTDB taxonomy): Bacteria > Bacteroidota > Bacteroidia > Flavobacteriales > Flavobacteriaceae > Maribacter > Maribacter huludaoensis. Next base: position 224,640 of record NZ_JARKMS010000006.1, read on the forward strand.
AAAGGATTTGCTAGAGGACAATAACAATGTGGAGGATATGCTTTATCCTGTTATTCATCTAAAAGGGGAGGATATTGAAATTGCTATTACACATAGTAAAACACAATATAGTGAAGAATACCATTCTTTTGTAAATGGTCAACATACTACCCATGGAGGTACCCACCAGGCCGCTTTTAGAGAGGCTATCGTTAAAACCATCCGTGATTTTTATGGAAAATCATATGATGCTTCAGATATTCGTAAATCTATTATATCCGCAATCTCCATTAAGGTAATGGAGCCGGTTTTTGAAAGTCAGACAAAAACGAAATTGGGCTCTACTGATATGGGAGGAGATTTTCCAACGGTTAGGACCTATATTAACGATTTTGTAGGTAAGTATTTAGATAACTACCTACATAAAAATGCCGATACGGCCGAAAAGCTTCAGCGTAAGATTATGATGGCCGAGAAAGAGCGTAAAGAGCTTTCCGGTATTAGAAAACTGGCTCGTGACCGAGCTAAAAAGGCTAGTCTACATAATAAAAAACTCCGTGATTGTAGGGTGCATTTAGGCGATATAAAACATGATCGTAGATTAGAAACTTCGTTGTTTATTACAGAGGGTGATTCTGCATCTGGCTCTATAACAAAATCTAGAGATGTAAATACGCAGGCGGTTTTTAGTCTTAAGGGGAAGCCGTTGAACTCTTACGGGATGTCCAAGAAAATTGTTTATGAGAATGAGGAGTTCAATCTTTTGCAGGCGGCATTGAATATAGAGGAGTCTATTGAAGATTTGCGATATAACAATATTATTATTGCTACTGATGCCGATGTAGATGGAATGCATATTCGCTTACTGTTAATTACATTTTTCTTGCAGTTTTTTCCTGAGCTGATAAAAGAGAATCATTTGTATATTCTACAAACGCCATTATTTAGGGTTAGAAATAAAAAGGAAACAATTTATTGTTACAGTGATGAGGAGCGCCAAATGGCTATAAACAAATTATCTGGCAAACCTGAGATTACACGATTTAAAGGTTTGGGTGAAATTTCTCCAGATGAGTTCAGGCATTTCATTGGCGATGATATTAGGTTAGAGCCGATAATGTTAGATAAAGCTATGTCCATTGAAGAATTACTGAGTTTTTATATGGGCAAGAATACGCCTGATAGGCAAAAATTTATTATCAACAATCTTAAAGTTGAAGTTGATTTAATTGAAGATAAAGTAGTATAAACTAGATTAATACGATTGCTTCTGAATGGAAGAAAATGACGATTTGAACGAAGAAATAAACGATAGACTTTCTGAAGAGAATAATGAACAAACTGATTCATCTGAAGCACTGACCAGGGTTTCTGGTATGTATAAAGATTGGTTCTTGGATTACGCTTCTTATGTAATTTTAGAACGTGCGGTTCCTGCTATTGAGGATGGATTTAAACCTGTGCAACGCCGTATAATGCACTCTCTGAAAGAGCTAGATGATGGTCGTTACAATAAGGTTGCCAATGTTGTTGGTCATACCATGCAATACCATCCACATGGTGATGCAAGTATTGCGGATGCCATGGTACAAATTGGACAAAAAGACCTGTTGATCGATACTCAAGGTAACTGGGGAAATATTTTAACAGGGGATAGGGCGGCCGCTTCAAGATATATTGAGGCAAGACTGTCTAAATTTGCATTAGAAGTTATTTTTAGCCCTAAAATTACGGAATGGCAGGCTTCTTATGATGGTAGAAAGAAAGAGCCGGTAAACTTACCTGTAAAATTTCCTTTACTATTGGCCCAAGGGGCAGAAGGTATTGCCGTTGGCTTATCTACAAAGGTTCTTTCACATAACTTCGTTGAGCTTATTGATGCTTCAATAAAACATTTAAAAGGACAACGTTTTAAAATATTTCCAGATTTCCCCACGGCCGGTATTATAGATGTTACTAACTATAACGATGGATTAAGGGGAGGTAAGATAAGGGTGCGTGCCAAGATTTCTCAATTAGATAAAAACACGTTGGTAATCAGTGAGATACCTTATGGTACCAATACTGGTAGTTTAATTGATTCAATCTTAAAAGCCAATGAAAAAGGCAAGATAAAAATTAAAAAAATTGAGGATAATACAGCTGCTAATGTAGAGATTCTTATTCATCTTCCTTCCGGAATATCTCCTGACAGAACTATTGATGCTCTTTATGCATTTACATCTTGTGAATCTTCAATTTCACCTCTTGGGTGTATTATTGAAGATAATAAGCCTTTGTTTATCGGGGTAACGGAAATGCTTAAAAGATCAACGGATTCTACGGTAGATTTGTTAAAGCAGGAACTAGAAATTCAATTAAGGGAGCTTGAAGAGCAGTGGCATTTTGCATCTCTTGAGCGAATATTCATAGAAAATCGAATCTATCGTGATATTGAGGAGGAAGAGACGTGGGAAGGTGTTATTGCTGCTATAGATAAAGGCTTGGAGCCATTTACAAAACACCTAAAACGAGCGGTAACCGAAGAGGATATTACAAGGCTAACCGAAATTCGTATCAAAAGAATATCAAAATTCGATTTGGATAAGGCGCAACAGCATCTAGAGAGTTTGCAGGAGCGTATTGCGGAGGTCAAGCATCATTTGGCCAATCTTATTGAGTTTGCTATTGATTACTTTAAGAATTTGAAAGAAACTTATGGTAAGGATAGAGGTCGGTTAACTGAGATTCGGGTTTTTGACGATATTGAAGCTACTAAGGTAGCTATTAGGAACACTAAGCTTTATGTAAATAGAGAAGAGGGCTTTGTGGGTACTTCCTTGAAAAAAGACGAGTATGTAACCGACTGTAGTGATATTGATGATATTATTATGATAACCAACTCAGGTAAAATGATGGTGTCAAAAGTAGATTCCAAAATTTTTGTGGGCAAGGGTATTATTCATGTAGCGGTATTTAAGAAAAAAGATAAGCGTACAACCTATAATATGGTATACAAGGATGGTAAAGGCGGTCCAACCTATATAAAGCGTTTTAATGTAACCAGCATAACAAGGGATAGGGAGTATGATCTAACAACTGGTAAGGCCGGGTCTCAAGTCTTGTATTTCTCCGCCAACCCAAATGGTGAAGCCGAGGTAATTACGGTTTTACTGCGCCAAGTTGGTAGTATTAAAAAATTGAAATGGGATATCGATTTTTCTGATGTACTCATAAAGGGTAGGGCTTCTAAAGGAAATATTGTAACGAAGTATTCTGTTAAGCGCATAGAGTTGAAAGAAAAAGGCGTATCTACCCTTAAGCCTAGAAAAATTTGGTTCGATGATGTGGTGCGAAGATTGAATGTTGATGGTAGAGGGGAGCTTTTGGGTGAATTTAAAGGTGATGATCTAATACTGGTGATCAATCAAAAAGGTATTGCCAAAACATTTTTGCCTGTACTGACTTCTCATTTTGACGATGATATGATCGTCTTGGAGAAATGGATTCCTGAAAAACCTATTTCAGCTATTTATTGGGAAGGGGAAAAGGAACGTTATTATATTAAAAGGTTTTTGATCGAAAATGAAAATAAGGAAGAACTGTTTATTTCTGAACATCCAAAATCATATTTAGAGCTTGTTTCTACAGATTGGAAACCTAGGGTTGAAATTGAATTTCCTAAGCCTAGAGGTAAAGAGGCAAAAGAGAATGAAACGGTTGATGTAGAAGGTTTTATATCAATTAAGGGAATTAAAGCTTTAGGTAACCAGTTTATTGTAGAAAAAGTTAAGAATATAAATCTTCTTGATCCTGTACCTTATGAACCTGAGGAGCCCGAAGAAGTGGAAAATATTGAAGTGGTTGACGAAGAGGCGTTAGGTTCTGCCGAAGAATCAGAAACTAAAAAAGGTGAAGATGGTACTGCTGCCGATGAACCAACTTTATTTGATTAGTCTTTGTTATGAAAAAGTTTTTTGAAGAGTTCAAGAATTTTGCCATTAAAGGCAATATGATAGATTTGGCCGTTGGTATCATAATTGGTACGGCTTTTAATAAAGTGGTAAGTACAATTGTTTCTGCTATTATTATGCCTCCGTTATCCTTGTTGACAGATGATGTTAATCTTTCAAATAAAAAATGGGTTCTAAGGGAAGCTGCAGAATCAGTGGAGGAAGTAGCCATTGGTTATGGTGAACTCATTGAGTCTTTGATAGATTTCGGTATCATTGCGTTTACCATATTTGTGATGGTGAAGTTTATAAATAGGTTTAAGGCAAAATCTGACGATCCCACCAATAAAGAAGTTGAAACGCCTAAGAATATCGTATTGCTATCTAGCATGGAAAAATTATTACAGGAACAAAATGCTCTACTTAAAAATAAAAAGTAATTAAACTGTTTAATAATTGAGAAGTCTTATGCTTGGATAGAATGTTAAGATCAGACAAATTCTAAGAATAATTTCTTTTATAACTACCTTTACAAAAATTTTTGATTAATGGATTTCACTAACCCCCTGGTGTATGGCGCACCGGCCTTTATTGCCTTTATTTTATTAGAATTAACCTATAGCAAAACCCATGGAGATGATGATCTTTATGATTGGAAAGATTTTGCGGCAAGTAGTGTTATGGGAATTGGATCTGCCATTATCGGTCCATTGTTAAAAGTAATCTTATTAGTTGTTCTTTTTGAATATGCCTATGAATTGTTCAACCCAATGGTAGATGGTGTTAGAACAAATATAATGGGGTATGAGTCCTTTGGTTATGCTTGGTATGTTTGGTTGCTTTGTCAATTAGCGGATGATTTTACGTACTATTGGTTTCATAGGGCAAATCATGAAATACGAATTTTATGGGCCGCACACATAGTACATCATTCTTCAGATAATTTTAATCTTGGTACCGCTATAAGAAACGGGTGGTTCACCTTATTGTATAAACCTTTTTTCTATGTCTGGATGCCTATTATTGGTTTTCCGGTAGAAATGGTGGTTGTTTGTCTGGCTATAGAATCTTTCTGGCAGTTTCAATTACATTCCCAATATGTGCCTAAAATGGGATTCATAGAAAAAATATTTAATACACATACCATGCATCAGGTACATCATGCGCAGAACGTGGAGTATTTGGATAAAAACCACGGTGGATTCTTAAATTTTTTCGACAAAATTTTTGGGACCTGGAAAGAATATGATGAAAATATTGATGTCAAATTTGGGGTAATTCACGCTCCAAATTCCAATAATCCTTTAGTGATCCTAACTCATGAGTTTAAGGACATTTGGGCAGATACTAAAAAGTCTAAAAAACTAAGTCATAAATTGATGTACATATTTGGACCTCCAGGATGGAGCCATGATGGCAGTACAATGACGGTAAAGCAGCAGCAACGCTTGTACAAAGAACAGAAGGAGGCTAATCCTGATGTTGCTTTTGATAGGCCTAATTAAACGGTTTAGACTACTGTAGCAGGCTTAGAAACTAATTTGCTGCATAATATCTTAAAATAAATAATCCCGATTAAGCCAGTGCTTAATCGGGATTTTATTTTTTCAGAGTTATCTAAATAGTTAATCTACAATCTCATTATTAGGTCTCTTGTTCTTTTTCATGCGTAAATCAAAGAATTCAACCATTAGTGAGAATGCTATTGAGAAATATAGATAGCCTTTAGGTATAGTGCCAACCTCGTTGCCAAATACCACTAAGTGACATAAATGAGCTGATTCTGCAATTAGCATGAATCCAATTAATATCAAGAAAGACAATCCTAGTATTTGTATAGAAGGGTGTCTGTTAACAAATTCGCCTACAGGGTTGGCAAATAGCATCATGATTACTACAGAGATGACAACTGCTACTACCATTAGAACAAGAGCATCGTTAGGGTTGGGTGAAATACCATTGGTCATACCTATGGCGGTAAGGATAGAGTCAAAAGAAAATACAATGTTTATCACCGTTATTTGAAGTATTGCATTTGTCAAAGAAGTTGATCTTGCTTTTTTTACCTCGCGTTCGTCATGACCCTTGTCTTCAACCTTCTCATGTATTTCCTTGGTACTTTTGTAAAGCAAGAATAGTCCTCCTGAAAAGAGTATAATTCCCTGGCCACTTATTCCACCGGTAATCCAGTCGCTATCAAATACCCAAAAAGGTTTTTTCATTGAAGTCAATAACGTAATACCGAATAACAAAACAATACGCATTACCATTGCTAGGATCAGACCAATATTCGTTGCTTTTTTTCGTTGTGCAGGGTCTAGTTTGCCTGCGGCTATAGATATGAATATGATATTGTCAATTCCTAAGACTATTTCAAGAAAGGTCAATGTTAGCAATGCAATCCAGGCATCTGGATTAGTAAAAATTTCAAACATGGTTAGTTGGTTTTAATTGCGGTTCCTGTTTTAACTATTAATTTTTTATTTGGATCTTTTACAGCGCTTTTGTATTGAAAGGTGTATGAGGAATCTGTGGTACTGATAATTTTATAATGTATGGCCGTCTTGCTATTTATATCTTGTAAAACAAATTCACAGTCGTTAAACCAGCGTACAGTGGCACTGTCTACTTTATTTTCATAGTAATCAACGCTGTAATTATTTGTTCTTGTAAATTTACCTTCTTTTAAGGTGCCGTCTATTTCATAGTTAAATTTAAAAGTACCTGTTTTATACTTTTCACAATCACGCTCGGGTTCATAGCATGAACCTAAAATTAAACCTATTGCCAGGGTCGTAATAATTTTTTTCATCATGCCGCAAAATAATGAAAATAGGGGTTATGTAGATGTAAAAAGTTAATATAGTTCTGAGGTGTAATGTATTTTAAAGCTCGGTATATGTCTTAAAAGTGCCATCGCTATAAAACATTATTATGCGTTCTAATTTTTTACCTATGGTTTTATGGATTTTATCATTACTGCCTTTGGTGTTCTTTTGGGAATCTGAAGTTTTGGTTTTTGGATAATTGCCTTTACCGTACAGTAGCCATTGTAGATCAACTTCAGGAAAGGCATCGTTCACCTTCATAATGAACTCTAAACTAGGTTTATTTCTTCCGTTTAAAATATGGGAAATGCTTGATCGTTGCACAGCTATTAAATCTGCAAATGCGGCAGAAGAAAGTTCGTTATGCGTCAAAATTGTCTTTAACCTTGAAATGAAAGAAACAGTATCTAGCATGTTTACAAAACTAATATTTTATATAAACCTAAACAGTTAAAAGAGATCTATAATACTGTTAAAAACATAGAATTGTTACAAGTTATAGTTTATTTTAATTTGTCTAATAATCTGATTAATAATAAGTTGGTAAAATTTGGCAGTGGGTGTTTAGTAATGTGAATTTCTTGTGTTAATTATATAGTCTTGTGATATAATTAAATGTTTACAATTGTAAACATGGGCTGTAGTATTTTTGTGATTCTTTTAATTGGTTAAAATGAAAGATTTGGATTATAATAAAATAATGGTGCCTAATATATCTGGACGCTATGTGACATATGATCATATAAATGATTTTTTAAACTCGCTTCCGGATACTTTTAAAGTTGATGTTGTAGGTGAGTCTGTGCGAAAAGAACCTATTACATGTGTCACCTTTGGTAATGGACCTAACAAAATTTTGATGTGGTCTCAAATGCATGGGAATGAATCTACAACTACAAAAGCAGTGATTGATTTATTTAGTTTGCTTAGTAATGATGCGGGTGATGTTTCGCATATTTCAAGTTCTTGTACATTAAAGATCATTCCTATCTTAAATCCGGACGGAGCTCGAGATTATACCAGGTTCAATGCAAATGAAGTAGATTTGAACAGGGATGCTCAAGATTTGTCGCAACCAGAGAGCCTGGTTTTAAAAAAGGTTTTTGATGATTTTAAGCCTAACTATTGTTTTAACTTGCATGACCAGCGTACCATATTCAATGTTGGTGAAACCAACAAACCTGCAACAGTTTCATTTTTAGCTCCAGCGTTTGATCAAGAGCGTAACAATTCACCTTCTCGTATGCTAAGCATGCAGTTAATAGCCGCAATGAACGAAGAAATGCAGAAAGAGATTCCTGGTCAGGTAGGAAGGTATGATGATGGTTTTAATGCAAACTGTGTTGGCGATGCTTTTCAAATGAGAGAAACACCTACTGTTTTGTTTGAATCTGGGCACTATCCAGGTGACTATAATAGAAATAAGACCAGAGCTTTAATCTTTAAATCAATTTTAAAAGCTATACATGTAATTTCTAAAAATAGTATAAATGATTATACTGTAACACAATATTTGTCTATCCCAGAAAACGGAAAGCAGTTTGTAGATATTTTGGTTATTAATCCAGATTACAAGGAAAACAAGACCACCAAAACCAAGATTGTACCCATACATTATAAAGAGGTCTTACATAATGGTGAAATACTTTTTGAACCTCAAGTGCATGTATTTGATAAGGTTCCTAATGAAATTTTTGGTCATAAGACATTGAATTGCAATGATGAAAATGATCTTTTGTACTTAAAAGAGAATGGCTTAATGCATCTGCTTTAGTGATATTTATTATCTTATTTCTTTGAAATAGTAATATTGTTTACATTTTCATTAAAAAAAATCAAGTTTCAATGAATTTAATGTGATTATTTTTTATTTTTGGCAAAAATTTTACAACTATGGGCAAAGTCAAATTAGACGAAATAGACCACCAAATTCTGGATATGTTGATTGACAATACCAGAACTCCTTTTACCGATATTGCAAAAAAACTTCTTATTTCTGCCGGTACCGTACACGTTAGAGTTAAGAAAATGGAAGAAGCCGGAATCATAAAAGGTTCTTCCCTTACGTTGGATTATGTGAAGCTTGGATATGCATTCATAGCATATGTAGGTATTTTTCTTGAAAAAACGCATCAAACCAAATTTGTACTTGAGCGTTTAAATCAGATACCTAATGTTACCATTGCACATATTACAACTGGTAAATTCAATATCTTCTGTAAAATTAGAGCAAAGGATACAACCCATGCCAAAAATATTATTTTTAAAATTGATGATATAGATGGTATTAGTAGAACAGAAACGATGATTTCATTAGAGGAAAGCTTTAATGATAAGAAACGTTTAATGCATACCATATTTAATGAGCTATAAATAAAGATATACTCAATAACTTATGGAGCCCGGTTATATGATAATTGGGCTTTTTTCATTTTCAATTTTAATTACTTAAAATGACAGTTAAAGATTTACAACAAGACGAATTCCAATTTTTCTATGGTACTTATTTAAAGACCTTAGATGTTAATGAAGATTTGAAGTCAGCTTTGTTGAAGGGACGAAAAAGTATAGAAGATTTGGTTCACGGTCTTACCGAGGATCAATTTTTGTATAGTTATGGTGAAGGAAAGTGGACCGTGGCCGAAGTATTGGTTCATTTAATTGATACGGAACGTGTATTTCAATATCGCGCTTTTAGAATTTCTAGAAATGATAAAACTGCTTTACCAGGTTTTGATCATAATATTTTTGTACTTGAGAGCAATGCAAACGAACGTACCAAGGAAGATATATTAAAGGAATATCTTACTGTACGTGATGCTTCCATTAGTTTGTTTGATAATATGTTGAATAAAAATTTAAAAAGAATAGGTACGGCAAGTGGTATACCTTGGTCCGTTGCCGCTTTGGGCTTGGTAATAAGTGGGCATCAAAGGCATCATGAAAATATACTGCACGAGCGTTATTTTAATTAATCGAACTCTTCTTCGGTTTCCGTTTCAAAATTAAGATCAAGTGTTCTTGTCATTTCTTCGGACTGCATTACCTCTTCTGGAGTTTTAGGTTCAAGCTCTTTTTCTATATTTTCCTCAAAGTTTGCTATGAAGTTAGAAAGGCTTTTGCTGATTTTGACCAAGTATAGTGTGTCTGCAGTCTTTAATTCAACAGCTTCAACATAATCTCCATTTATATTTTTAAAAGTGATAATGTCTTCGTCCCCATAGCCATGTGGGTATGTCTCTATTAATAATGATGCTAACTTGTGGTCCAATTTACGGTAATCGATAAGGCGTCGTGTCATAACTGTTTTATTTATAGAAGGTTGTGTTTATCTATAACTAAACTAGTCATTTATGCTACATATCGTTTTATAGAGTTGTGAAAACACTATTTTAGGTAGGTGAAGTTTTTAAACTTTGTAGTAAGCAAATGCATCGGTAAATAATTCAACGGGAATTTCAACGTCAACAACAGGTTCTCCAATGTTTTTCAATAACACAAAATTCACTTTCCCATGAGAATTTTTCTTGTCGTATTTCATCAATTTTAAAATATTCTCAATGTCGGTATCTGAAAATTCTACTTTATCATATTTATTTAAGAAAGTAGATTTTATGTCCTCTAAAGATTGCTCGGATAAACCTAAAATTTTGTGAGATAGATAACCTTCTAAAATCATACCAACGGCAATTGCTTCGCCATGTAATAACATTTCTTTGGATGCATTCTCCAAAAAGTAGGATTCTATAGCATGCCCAAGTGTATGGCCGTAATTCAAAATTTTTCGTATGTTCTGTTCCGTAGGGTCTTTAAGTACGACTTCATTTTTTATTTGAATAGAGGTAAGAATATGACTTTTCATATGCTCTAGGCTTTGGGCCTCTTTTAAAGCTTCCCAATAGGTTTTGTCCTTTATAAGACCATGCTTGAGCATTTCCGCAAAACCACTAATAATTTGTCTTTTTTCTAATGTATCAAGAAAATCAGGCACTACAAGTACCATTGCAGGTTGGTTTATAACACCAACTTGATTTTTTAAAGCACCTAAATCTATGCCGGTTTTACCGCCAACAGAAGCATCTACCATAGATAGTAGGGTGGTAGGTACATTAATAAAATCTATACCCCTTTTAAAGGTTGAGGCTATAAACCCTCCCATATCCGTAAGAACTCCGCCTCCTAAGTTTATTAAAACACTTTTTCTGTCTGCTCCTAATTCAGACAAAGCTTCCCAAACACCTACGCAGGTTTCAATATTCTTATTGATTTCGCCAGATTCTATTTCAATAATCTCAAATTGATATTCACCATTTATCTCTGCCATAAAATTTGGCAAACAAAGTTCGTGTGTGTTCTCATCAACTAGAATAAAAACTATAGAATATTTTTTATTGGCTAAATGAGTATTTAAAGCTTTAAAGGCTTCTTCGTTAAAATGTACTGCGTAAGAATCTGAGATTATGGAATCCATTGAAAATATGGCTTTTTTTGTTTGCTATTCTAGCACAAAATAAAGGTTATTTTTAGTCTTAAGATTATAAATTCTGTTATTATATTTGATCGTTATTGAAATAATAAAGAATGGACCAAATTTTTGAAAATACTGCAACTGCATTTGCCTTAAAAACCGATTCGGAATTAGAAAGAGCTTACTTTCTTTTTAAAATGATTTCCAATGAACCCTTGGTGAAAATGGGATCGGTTATTACCAATTTTGCCTTTAAGGCACACTTGCCGGTAGAAAGTTTGATCAGGGCAACCGTTTTTGATCATTTTTGTGGTGGGGTAAACGAACGTGACTGTTTGCCCGTTGTGGATCGTATGTGGGAAAAAGGCGTATGTTCCGTACTTGATTATTCTGTGGAAGGAAAAGAAGAAGAAGACCCTTTTGATGTTGCTACAGATATTATTTTAACCATTTTGGATTTCGTAAAAGAGAAAGAAGCAATTCCATATGCTGTTTTTAAACCAACAGGTTTCGGTCGTTTTGCACTGTATCAAAAAATTAGCAAAAAGAAAGCACTTACCAAATCAGAGGAAGAAGAATGGCAGCGTGTAGTCAATAGGTTTGATAAGGTATGTAAAAAAGCTCACGATCTTGAAGTATCCTTGCTGATAGACGGGGAAGAAAGTTGGATGCAAGATGCCGCTGATGATTTGGCAGAGCAAATGATGCGTAAGTATAATAAGAAAAAGAGAATTGTTTTTAATACGTTGCAGACCTATAGATGGGATCGTTTGCCATATTTGAAGGCGTTACATGAACGTGCCGTTTCTGATGGTTTTCTGGTAGGAATGAAGGTTGTAAGAGGTGCTTACATGGAGAAAGAAAATGACCGTGCTAAAGAAATGGGTTATGTTTCCCCTATTTGTAAGAGCAAAGAAGAGACCGATGCTAATTTCAATGCAACCATAGCGTATATGATAGATAACCTTGATGTGCTTTCCATTTTTGCAGGTACTCATAATGAGGAGAGTTGCTATAAGTTAATGGAATTAATGGAGGAGAGAGGTATCGAAAAAAATAATACACATATCTGGTTTGGTCAATTGTATGGTATGAGCGATCATATTTCTTACAATTTAGCTGCTAATGGGTATAATGTTGCCAAATATTTGCCGTTTGGACCAGTACGGGACGTTATGCCATATCTGATCAGGAGAGCTGACGAAAATACCTCGGTTGCCGGGCAGACTAGTAGAGAGTTGTCCCTGTTAAAAAAAGAAAGAAAGCGTAGAAAAATGTAGTTAATGAATTACTCTATTTCTACTTTTTGCAAAATAGCTTTTTCCCTACAATTTCTTACTGTAAATATATAATCAAGTTCCTTGTAGTCAGACTCAACAACGTAAGTCTTACAGGGAACTGATTTTGTATCACTTTTACTGAAATCTACATCACCTTCGGTTAAAATGTACGTAACTGCGACAGAATCTAATTGATATTCTTGGAGTTGTTTTTTGGCTTCATCACTGTAATGCATAGATTTGGAGCGAATATCTTTAAGCGTTCTGCAGTCTGGTAGATAACAGAAATAAACTCCTGTTTCTTGAGATTTCTTTTTTAGAAAAAAGGTTAGAAAAATGATACCTATTGAAAGGCCTACCAGGAAAAAACCTAACCTCTTAACAAAATCCATATTCATAGCTCATGCATTTAAAGTCGCGAAATTATGCCTTTTAAAATGGAATGGAAAAAGAATGGCTTAAGTAATCTAAAAAATCAAGAAATTTATATCGCTATATTGCAAATCGAACCATTCTCCTACAGACTTATTTGTTAGAATACCATGGTACATATACAGACCGTTACGTAAACCTTTATCAAAACGTAGGGAATTCTCTAGCCCACCGTCTTCTCCAATTTTTAGTAAATAAGGTGTAAATATGTTGCTTATACTTACCGATGCCGTTTTTGGATATCTAGAAGGAATATTGGGTACGCCGTAGTGAATAACATCGAACTTTTTTCTTGTGGGTTTATTGTGGTCAGTGATTTCACTGGTTTCAAAGCAACCACCGGTATCAATACTTACATCAATAATTACCGCACCTTTTTTCATGTGCTCTACCATTGTACTGGTTACTACAACAGGAGATCTATCCTTGCCACGTGTTGCGCCAATAGCTACATCACAGCGTTTTAAGGCTTTTAAAAGGTTTTTTGGTTGAATAGTAGAGGTGTAGACCGTTTGTTTTAGGTTGGTCTGTATATTTCTTAATTTGGTGATAGAGTTATCAAAAACCTTAACGTTCGCACCAATACCAATAGCTGAACGTGCAGCAAATTCACCAACTGTTCCAGCTCCAATGATCACGACTTCTACAGGTGGCACACCGCTTATGTTGCCGAACATTAGCCCATTACCATTATTATTTGCAGCCATTAATTCTGCGGCGATCAATACTGATGATATCCCTGCAATTTCACTAAGTGATCGCACTGCTGGATATTTTCCTTCCTCATCCCTAATGTATTCAAAAGCAATGGCAGTAATCCGTTTTTTGGCCAACTCTTCAAAATACTCTTTGTATTGGGTTTTTATTTGAAGAGCGGATATTATTGTTGTTTGCGGATTAACGTACTCAATTTCCGTTAACGTAGGGGGTTCAACTTTTAAGATTAACGGACAGGCAAAAACCTTTTTGATATCTCTGGTAATCTCCCCGCCTGCGGTTATATAATCTGCATCAGAAAAATGGGCGCCTTCACCTGCGCCAGATTCTATAAGCACCCTATGGCCATTAGCGGTAATAGCGTTAACGGCATCTGGAGTAAGACAAATTCTTTTTTCTTGATATTGGTTTTCTTTTGGAATACCAATGAACAATTCACCTTTTTGACGTAAAACTTCTAAGGTTTCTTCTTGCGGAATTAATTGATGCTTACTAAAAGGGGAGGTGGGTTGATTCATAACTTAATAATGAGTTGTTCAAATCATTGACTTGAAACTCAAATGTACAATTTTTAAAGAAATGAATGATTTGTCCTATTTAAAGATATTTAATGGTTACGATTTTAAATGTAACCAGCTTTCTATACGATGTTGAACGGTTTTAAAAATGTTCTCTAAATTTCCTGTAGAGAGACTAGAATTTATATCGTCAGATATAGATTGCTTTTCATTAAGTACACCATCTTTACTTTTATCGTTGGTATAACCTTTAGCTTTTAATTCTTCAAGTTCTGCCTCCATAGCTTCTAGGTCTATACCATGAACGTGTTTATCGTAAAGTTTTATACGAATAAAATATACTGATGGTATCGTAATCATACAAATTGGAATCAGCCACCATATATTGTCAGTGTCAATCATATTGTCAGAGTCATAGAACACTTCAAACATTTGAAATGCGTACATAGCTATTGGAATGATGATGATATGGTACCACCAATCACGTGAAGTAAGGAACCAAAAAATCATTAAATAAAGAGGAACTATTTTAGAAGTAAGATACCATAGGTAAGTTAGAGTATCGGGAAATCCATTGTTTCCTAAGGTGAGTCCTAAAATTAAAGCGTCACCATGTTCGTCATAAGGCAAATAGTCGTAAACCTTATATAGAAAAGGAGAAATTGCTATAAAAAAGACTAGAAGAGTTTCTAGAAATATCTTCTTTTTAGCTTTCTTTTTTTTTGTTTTATTGATCATTTGCACAATAGTATTACTATATGCTAACGAACGATATTACTAATTATTATAAACAAAAAGAGAGCATTCAAATGCTCTCTTCTTTATGATTATAACAAACTTTTAAGTTATATTCTTTTTGTTAACTTTCTTTTGTCAACATTTGTGTCTTGATTGTCAATATCAACAATAGGTGCAGTCATTGCTAAAAGAAATAAGCCTAATGCGATTGATGCTAATAAAGTCTTTTTGTTTTTCATTTTCAAGGGGTTTTTGGTTATACTAAATATTTAGTTCTCCTACAAACGTAAGAAAAAATATACAACTAACTTGTTTTTAAACGTTAAAATTGCCGTTTTTATCGGATTTATTGCACACTTCATCGAAATGCTTGTTTTTCATCGAAAAAATACAATAAATCTTTAGCGTCTACGATAGTTAGAATTTTACCAATGAAATCAATAAATACAAGGGTTAATCACTTTATTTATATAGTGTTAGCTTTCTTTTTGTTTCATCAATTACTTCAATTGTAATTTTTTGATACGTTGTAGGAAGTAGGTTCGGAATTTTTTCTGGCCATTCCATAAATATCCAGTTGCCAGAATCTAAATAATCATCTAACCCCATATCAAGTGCTTCATTTTCATCATCTAATCTATAGAAATCAAAATGATAGCCTAATACATCACCAGATTCTAACGCATATTCATTGACCAGGCCAAATGTTGGGCTGCTAGCATGGTCATTACTGCCTAATTCTTTGATCAGTGTTTTTACTAAGGTGGTTTTTCCTGCGCCCATAGGTGCGTAGAAAGCAAGTGTCTTGCTTTTGGTGTGTTTAATTATTTGCTTGGCAATATTCTTTAATTCACCTTTATGATAAATGAATTCCATTTCCGTATTATTTAGGTTCCAAAACTACAAAAGGTATGATCATTTCTTCTAATGAAACTCCACCGTGCTGATATGTATTTCTATAATAACTAACATAATGGTTGTAGTTGTTTGGGTAGGCAAAAAACAAATCGTTTTTTGCGAAAATAAAAGAACTACTCATGTTAATACTTGGAAGATGAATTGATTTAGGGTCTTTCGCTGCCAATACATCGTTTTTTTCATAGGTAAGACTTCTTCCTGTTTTGTAGCGTAGGTTTAAACTTGTATCTCTGTCACCCACAACTTTAGAGGGCGACTTTACATTGATTGTGCCGTGGTCTGTCGTAATAATCAATTTCATGCCCAATGTCTGTGCTTGCTGTATAATTTCTAGCATAGGTGAATTCTTGAACCAGCTAGTTGTTAGTGATCGATAAGATTTATCGGTTGATGCCAGTTCTTTAATTACCTCCATCTCCGTTTTAGAATGAGAAAGCATATCAACAAAATTATAAACGATAACTGTAAGGTCGTTATCTTTTTGTCCTTTAAAGTTTTGGCTTAGATGCTTTCCTTGTTTAAGACTACTTATTTTATGATACTCCCATTTTAAATTTAACCCTAATCTTTTTAATTGTGCATCTAAAAACTTGTCTTCAAACAGGTTTTTGCCACCTTCATCGGTATCGTTTTTCCACCATTCCGGATATTTCTTTTCCATATCCAATGGTGTCAATCCAGAAAAAATAGCATTACGTGCGTATTGGGTTGCAGTTGGTAAAATACTGTAATATGAGTCTTCTTTCTTCTTTTTATAGAATGAGTTTACTGAATCTTCAAAAGCATACCATTGGTCATAACGTAAATTATCTACTACAATTAGTAAGGTCTTTTGGTTTTTCAGCTCTGGTGCTATCCAATTCTTGAATAAGGTGTGAGACATTACGGGAGCATCATTGTCGGTAAACCAATCCTTATAGTTGCGATCCACGAATTTTCCGAATTGCTGATTGGCTTCCGTTTTTTGGGATTCTAAGATTTCGAACATTCCACTATCTTCAATCTGTTCTAGCTGTAATTCCCAATAAATTAGTTTTTTGTACAAATCGGCCCATTCTTGATAAGTGCTTACCATAGAAAGGTCCATTGCAATTTTTCTAAATTCTTGCTGATAATTGCTAGTGGTTTTTTCGGAAATTAGTCTTGAATGATCTAAATTCTTTTTTAACGAAAGTAATATCTGATTCGGATTCACCGGTTTTATAAGATAATCTGCAATCTTAGAGCCTATGGCTTCTTCCATTATAGATTCTTCTTCGCTCTTTGTAATCATGACCACCGGTAAAGAATTATCAATAACTTTTATTTCGGAAAGTGTTTCAAGTCCAGAGATACCTGGCATATTCTCGTCTAAAAAAACTATATCAACTCTGGTTTCGGCTAATTCTTGTAACGCCTCTTGTCCACTTTGGCAAGTAATTACACTATAATTTTTAGATTCTAAAAAGATGATATGTGGCTTAAGTAGATCAATTTCATCATCTACCCACAATATTTTTATTTTGTTCATTGAATTATTATTTGACGATAATCAAATTCTATGCTAATGCTTTTGTATAACTTTGAAATGTTTAATTCAGAAAAGACAACGTTATCTTGAAGACATCAAACAAATTGAAAATTTTTAATGACCCAATTTACGGATTTATCCGAATTCCCAATGCGCTCATTTTTGACCTCATTGCAGATCCTTACTTTCAAAGGCTTCGTAGGATCTCACAAATGGGCTTATCCTATTTAGTATATCCTGGGGCACACCATACCAGATTTCATCATGCTCTAGGCTGTATGTATTTAATGCAGAAATCTATTCAAGTGCTTCGTTTTAAAGGTGTTGAGATTACAGAAGCTGAAGAGGAAGGGCTTTTATGTGCTATTCTATTACATGATATTGGCCACGGTCCTTTTTCTCATGCCATGGAACATAGTATTGTGGAAGGAGTAAGCCATGAGTTTATTTCACTTCAATTTATGCATGAACTAAACGGCCGATTTAACGGAAGTTTAACGGAGGCCATTTCAATATTTACCGGAAATCACGAAAAAAAATTCTTAAATCAGCTGGTGTCCAGTCAGCTAGATATGGACAGGTTGGATTATTTAAAACGAGATAGCTTCTATACCGGTGTTGCAGAAGGAAATACCAATGCCGAGCGATTGATTACCATGCTAAATGTTGTAGAAGGTGATTTGGTCATAGAGGAGAAAGGTATTTACTCCGTTGAGAAGTTTCTAATGGCACGCCGCTTTATGTATTGGCAAGTATATCTGCATAAAACTGCCGTTGTTGCTGAAAGATTACTTATTAGTATTCTAAAGAGGGCTCGTTTTTTAATAGAAAGGGGTGATTCCTTAAATTCTAGTGAGGCGCTACATTTTTTTCTTACCAACCATATTGATATCAACAATTTCAATAATGAAACCTTGGCAAAATTTGCAAGGCTTGATGATATAGATATTCTTGCAGCATTGAAAGAATGGCAGTATTCAGATGATTTTGTTCTGGCCTCTTTATGCGAAATGATTATAAATCGAAAACTGCTTCATATTAAGGTTAAAAAAGAACCTACTGCGGAAAGCAAGTTTTTGATGCAATTAAATAAAGTAAAAAATCAGTATAACCTTACAGATGAAGATGCATCTTACTTTGTGTTTAAAGGAGAGCTTAAAAATAAAGCTTACGATAGGCAACACCAGACTATCAACATTTTAAGGAAAAACGGAAAGATAACCGATGTTGCCAAATTATCCGATCACCTTAATTTAAATGCACTTTCAAAAACGGTGACCAAATATTATATGTGTTATCCTAAAGAAGGGGTTTAACAATTTTTCTTACTTTTACGCTCATGAAATTTACAGCAGGCCAGATTGCAGGAATCTTAGAAGGAGAGGTGCATGGAAATCCAGATATAGCCGTTCATAAACTTGCTAAAATCGAGGAAGGCGAAAAAGGTTCGCTAACTTTTTTAGCGAATCCGAAGTATACTTCTTTTATCTACAAGACCAAAGCATCGGTAACCATAGTAAATAAGAGTTTTGTTCCGGAACAGGATCTAAATACTACACTGATTAAAGTAGAAGATGCTTACAAATCTTTTTCCAAGCTATTGGAATATTATAATCAAGTTAAAAATAATAAAGTAGGTATTGAAGAGCCGGTCTTTAAATCAGATACCGCTACCTATGGTGCCAATGTGTATATTGGTGCTTTTGCTTATTTGGGCAACAATGTTGCTATAGGCGATAACGTAAAAATTTATCCTAATGTTTACATAGGTGATAATGTTAAGATAGCGGATAACGTTACCATTTTTGCAGGTGCCAAGATATATTCAGAAACGATTATTGGTAATAATTGTGTAGTTAATAGTGGAGTGGTCTTGGGTGCGGACGGATTTGGTTTTGCCCCTAACGAAAATGGAGAATTCGCTAAAGTACCACAAACCGGTAATGTAATTTTAGAAGACAATGTAGATGTTGGTGCTGGTACTACTATAGATAGGGCAACTTTGGGCTCTACCATCTTGAGAAAAGGGGTAAAGCTAGACAACCAGATACAAATTGCACATAATGTTGAAATTGGGGAGCATACCGTAATTGCTGCTCAGACCGGTATTGCCGGTTCAACAAAGATCGGCAAACATTGTATGATCGGAGGGCAAGTGGGCATTGTAGGACATATTGTTATTGGCGATAATGTAAAAATACAGGCACAGTCGGGTATCGGTAGAAATGTGAAGGATAATGAAGTGCTACAAGGTTCTCCCGCATTAAATTATGGTGATTATAACAAATCATACGTTCATTTTAAGAATTTACCAAAAATAATAAGTAGAATCGACACCTTAGAAAAGAAAGATTGACGATGAGCACAACAACTATTAAACAAAGAACAATAGGTAAAGAAGTAACGCTTACAGGGGTAGGTTTACATACTGGAAGTGACGTTACGATAAAATTCGTTCCGGCAGATAAAAACCATGGCTATGCCTTTAAAAGAGTTGATCTTGAGGGTACACCGGTGATTCCTGCCGATGCCGCTTTGGTAAACAATACCCAGAGAGGAACAAATCTGGAAAAAAACGGCGTAAAAATTCAAACCTCAGAGCATGTTTTGGCCGCTTTGGTAGGATTGGAAATAGATAATGTTTTAATTGAGTTAAATGCCGCGGAGCCACCTATTATGGATGGTTCTTCCAAGTTTTTTGTAGAAGCTTTGGAAGAAGCCGGTATTGTTGAACAAGACGCTTACAGAGAAGAGTATGTGGTTAAAGAAGTCATTTCCTATAGAGATGAAAAAACTGGAAGTGAAATAACCATAATACCATCTGACACCTACCAAGTTACCACAATGGTAGATTTTGGTACCAAAGTATTGGGTACCCAAAACGCTACCCTTGAAAAACTCTCAGATTTTAAGTCGGAAATTGCGGATGCCCGTACCTTTAGTTTTTTACATGAGTTAGAGGCTTTATTGGAAAACGGACTTATAAAAGGTGGTGATCTTAACAATGCCATTGTTTATGTGGATAAGGAGATTTCCGATGAAACCATGAAAAAGCTAGAGAAGGCCTTCAATAAAAAGAAGCTTTCTGTTAAGGCAAACGGTATTCTTGATAATTTAACCTTACATCAACCAAACGAAGCTGCACGTCATAAATTATTAGATGTAATTGGTGATTTAGCTTTGGCCGGTACAAGAATTAGGGGTAAAGTAATAGCGAACAAACCGGGTCATTATGTAAATACCCAGTTTGCTAAGAAAATTGCGCAAATCATTAAATTGGAAAAGCGTAACAACGTACCTAAGTATGACCTAAGTTTGCCGCCATTGATGGATATCCATAAAATTATGGATATGTTGCCGCACAGACCTCCTTTTTTATTGATAGATAGAATTTTGGAGCTTTCAGATTCACATGTGGTAGGTATGAAGAATGTTACCATGAACGAGCCGTTTTTTGTTGGTCACTTTCCTGGTGCTCCGGTAATGCCAGGGGTTTTGCAAGTAGAGGCAATGGCACAAACAGGTGGTATTCTAGTATTGAGTACCGTTCCGGACCCAGAAAATTATTTAACACTTTTCATGAAAATTGATAAGGTGAAATTTAAAAGGCAAGTATTACCTGGAGATACTTTAATTTTCCATTGTAGCTTAATTACTCCTATTAGAAGGGGAATCTGTCATATGCAAGCTTATGCCTATGCCAATGATAAATTGGTAAGTGAAGCTGAAATGATGGCTCAAATTGTAAAAAGAACATAGAATGAATCAACCTTTAGCCTATATACATCCGGGAGCTAAGATTGCCAAAAATGTGGTAGTAGAACCTTTTACAACTATTCATAACAATGTTGTAATTGGTGATGGCACTTGGATCGGGTCTAATGTGACGATAATGGAAGGCGCTCGCATTGGTAAGAATTGTAATATTTTTCCTGGTGCGGTTATATCTGCATCTCCACAAGATTTAAAGTATGACGGTGAGGATACCACCGTGGTAATAGGTGATAATACTACCATTAGAGAATGTGCCACTATTCATAAAGGCACTTCTGATCGTATGAAAACCGTTATCGGTAAAAATTGTTTGATTATGGCGTATTGCCATGTTGCTCATGATTGTTTGGTGGGCGACAACTGTATTTTTTCAAATAATTCAACTTTAGCAGGTCATGTTACCATTGGCGACAATGTTATTCTTGCAGGTTTGGTCGCGGTACATCAATTTGTATCTGTTGGTCAACACGCTTTTGTAACAGGTGGGTCTTTGGTGAGAAAAGATGTTCCGCCATACGTTAAGGCAGCAAGAGAGCCCTTATCGTATGTGGGTATCAATTCTGTTGGATTAAGACGTAGAGGATTTATTTCTGATAAGATCAGGGAAATTCAGAATATTTACCGAATCCTTTATCAGAAAAACTATAATAATACCCAAGCAGTTCAGATTATAGAAGCAGAGATGGAAGCAACACCTGAACGTGATGAAATATTACAGTTTATTCGCGACTCTCAGCGTGGTATCATGAAAGGATATTTCAGCAATAATTAAACAATTTCTTTAAACTTAAGTTAACTACATTAATATAAATTTAGAATGGCATCTACATCAGATATACGAAAAGGACTATGCATAAGATATAACAACGATATCTATAAAATAATTGAATTTCTACACGTAAAACCAGGTAAAGGACCTGCTTTTGTGCGTACTAAATTAAAAAGTGTTTCTACAGGTAAGGTATTGGACAATACATTTTCTGCAGGGCATAAAATAGAAGATGTTCGTGTAGAAACACGTTCTTATCAGTACCTGTATCCAGAAGGTGAAACATATCACTTTATGAATACGGATGATTACAATCAAATTACACTTCAAGAAAGTTCTTTAGATGCTCCGGGTCTATTAAAAGAAGGAGAAATTGTAAAAATCATGTTCAATACAGAAGATAGCATGCCTTTATCCGTTGATATGCCGGCAAGTGTTATTTTAGAAGTTACGTATACTGAACCTGGTGTTAAAGGTAATACGGCTACCAATGCTACAAAACCTGCAAAAGTTGAAACGGGTGCAGAAGTAAATGTTCCGTTATTTATCAATGAAGGTGACAAGGTAAAGATAGATACTGCTACAGGTTCTTACATGGAGCGTGTAAAGGAATAATTGCCATTGGTGAATTCTTTATTTAGAGCTAAAAAAGTCATTTGAAATTTCCTACTACTTTTTCGTTAAAACAGATCGCAGAGATAATCTCTAGCGAGTATGTTGGGCATGATGATTTTCCTGTGTTGGGCATGAACGAGATTCATGTTGTGGAACCAGGGGATATCGTGTTTGTAGATCATCCAAAGTATTATGATAAAGCATTGGAGTCCAAGGCTACCATAATATTGATCAATAAGCAAGTAGATTGTCCTGAAGGAAAAGCATTATTGATTTCAGATGACCCGTTTAGGGATTTCAATAAGCTTACCACGTTCTTTCAGCCATTTGTACCAAGCAGTCTATCGATTGCCGTAACTGCAAAAATTGGAAAGGATACTGTTATACAGCCCAATACTTTTATTGGTAACAATGTTGTAATAGGGGAGAATTGCATAATTCACTCAAACGTTACAATTTATGATAATTGCTTAATAGGTAATAATGTTATCATTCATGCAGGAAGTGTTTTAGGTGCAGATGCTTTTTATTATAAAAAACGCCCAGAAGGATTTGATAAATTAATATCAGGAGGTAGGGTAGTGTTGAAAGATAATGTAGATATTGGAGCACTTTGTACTATAGATAGAGGCGTTACTGGCGATACTACTATAGGCTATGGTACTAAATTGGATAATCAAGTGCATGTGGGGCATGATACTATTATTGGGCGGAAATGCTTGATTGCCTCTCAAACCGGTATTGCCGGATGTGTAATTATTGAAGATGAAGTAACATTATGGGGTCAAGTTGGTACAAATAGCGGAATAACTATTGGTGCCAAAGCAGTAATAATGGGACAAACAGGAGTAACAAAATCTGTAAAAGGAGGTAAGAGTTATTTTGGTACACCTATAGAAGAATCTCGTGAAAAGCTGAAGCAATTGGCACATATCAAGAAAATTCCAGAAATAATTAAAAAAATGGATAAGAAATAAGGTTATTAATGCTATAAAATTCATTAACAACTTTTATTTTTGTCTAACAAAAAAATAAAACTACAGTAGTATGAGCGTATTAGTAAATAAGGATTCAAAAATAATCGTACAAGGTTTCACCGGTAGTGAAGGTACTTTCCATGCTGGTCAAATGATTGAGTATGGTACTAATATCGTGGGTGGTGTTACTCCGGGAAAAGGAGGACAAGAGCATTTAGGTAAACCGGTATTTAATACGGTTGCTGAATCTGTTGAAAAAGTAGGTGCGGATACTACTATTATATTTGTTCCGCCTGCATTTGCCGCAGATGCAATTATGGAAGCTGCCGAAGCTGGTATTAAAGTTATTATTACAATTACAGAAGGTATTCCTGTTGCCGATATGGTAAAGGTAGCCAACTATATTAAAAATAAAGATTGTCGTTTAATAGGACCTAACTGCCCAGGTGTGATTACACCAGGTGAGGCAAAAGTTGGTATTATGCCAGGTTTTGTATTTAAGGAAGGTAATGTAGGTATCGTTTCCAAATCAGGAACTTTAACTTACGAAGCCGCTGACCAGGTGGTTCGCCAAGGTTTAGGAATTACTACTGCTATTGGTATTGGTGGTGATCCAATTATTGGAACTACAACTAAAGAAGCGGTTGAGTTATTGATCAATGATCCTGCTACTGAGTGTGTGGTAATGATCGGTGAGATCGGCGGACAATTAGAGGCTGATGCTGCACAGTGGTATAAAGCTAGTGGAAGTAAAAAACCAGTTGTTGGATTTATTGCTGGTGAAACTGCTCCGGCCGGTAGAACAATGGGTCATGCTGGTGCTATTGTTGGTGGTAGCGATGATACTGCCCAGGCCAAGAAAAGAATTATGAGAGAATGTGGAATTCACGTTGTAGATTCTCCAGCTGAAATTGGCTTAAAGGTTAAAGAAGTAATGGGATAAGAATCCCTCTTTATAGTATAAAATCCCGTTTATAGCGGGATTTTTTTTAGCCTATAAATGAAACAAAAGGTATATTTGATAAACATCGGTTTAAAACAACGGACTTATGAAATTATTAGAAGATAAAAACGTAATTATAACAGGGGCAAGCAGAGGAATTGGTATGGGAATAGCCCAAGTTTTTGCGGATCATGGAGCAAATGTTGCATTTACATATAGTTCTAGTGAGGCACCTGCATTAGCGTTAGAAAAAGAATTAACAGAGAAAGGCGTTAAGGCAAAAGCATATAAAAGTAATGCTGCAAGTTTTCAAGAAGCGGAAGAGCTGGTTGCCAAAGTACTGGAAGATTTTGATGGAAGAATTGATGTACTAATCAATAACGCTGGTATTACTAAAGATAATCTTTTGATGCGTATGTCAGAAGCGGATTTTGATGCGGTGATAGATATCAACTTGAAATCTGTTTTTAATATGACCAAGGCCGTACAAAGAACTTTGTTAAAACAACGTAAAGGTTCTATCATTAATATGAGCAGTGTGGTTGGTGTAAAAGGGAATGCTGGTCAAACCAATTACGCCGCGTCAAAAGCAGGTATGATCGGTTTTACTAAATCCGTAGCATTGGAATTAGGCTCTAGAAATATTAGATGTAACGCTATTGCACCAGGATTCATTGAAACTGAAATGACCGAAAAATTGGATGAAAAAACGGTTCAGGGATGGAGAGACGGTATTCCGTTGAAGCGTGGTGGAACTACGGAGGATATTGCCAATGCTTGTTTATATTTTGCTTCAGATTTATCTAGTTATGTAACTGGGCAAGTATTGAATGTTGATGGGGGTATGCTAACCTAAAATATTATTTTTACCCTTTAGAGCAGCAAATTAAAGTGTTTTATTGGCTGCGCCAAAAGGTATAATACCCCGAGGCTTGTCTCGAATTTAAAAGTTTGTTTCCTTTGAATGCCTCATGGGCTTACCCTGAGGTGTTTTACTAAGTTCAATTTGATAATATACATGGAGATTAAAACGGTATTGTATATCATTCTTGCTGCAATAGTAGCGCTCGGTATCGCTGTTTTTCAGTATATATATAAACAAAAGGCTAAAAGTAATATTCATTTACTTTTAGCCTTTTTGCGTTTTGTTGGTATTTTTGGTTTGTTATTACTTTT
Source organism: Maribacter huludaoensis (assembly GCF_029350945.1). GTDB lineage: Bacteria > Bacteroidota > Bacteroidia > Flavobacteriales > Flavobacteriaceae > Maribacter > Maribacter huludaoensis. The sequence continues at coordinate 250,214 of NZ_JARKMS010000006.1, forward strand.
GGTCAACCCTAAGTTTCTACGAAAATCTTATACACTTGAAAAGCCTAATTTGGTTATTTTAGCCGATAATTCTACTTCTATTACTGAGAATGCAAGTGATTTAGAACTTTTTGTTTCAGAATTAAAAAACGCTGAACAGGTTACTGACATATTTGATATTGCGTCTTATAAGTTTGGAGCAACATTAGATGTTTTTGATAGTCTTTCTTTTGCGGACAAGAATACCAATATTAATAAATCACTTACTTCCTTAAAAGAAATTTATGCACGAGAACAGACTATAATTATCTTGTTATCAGACGGTAACCAAACCATTGGTGAAGATTACAGTTATTTTAAAACAGATCAAAACAATACTATTTATGCAGTTGTCCTTGGTGATACTACAAAGTATAAAGATATTTCTGTAGGACCTATTCTGACAAATAAATATGCATTTCTAAAAAATAAATTTCCATTGGAAACTTATGTTTCCTATCAAGGAAATACAGCAATTTCCGCAAACTTATCGGTAAAAATGAACGATAAGATAGTGTATACGCAAAATTTGAATTTAGATTCAGAGTCTAACTTTAAGACTATTGCCTTAGATGTTGATGCCAATACCGTAGGTATTAAAAATTTAGTTGTAGAAGTAACCAAACTGCCAAATGAACGTAATGTTCAAAATAATAAGAGAAGTACAAGTATTGAAGTTATTGATGAGAAAACTAAAATTGCATTAATATCAGATATTTTGCATCCAGATCTGGGTGCGCTGAAAAAGGCTATAGAAAGTAATAAACAGCGAGAAGTACAAATTTTAAAATCTAACACTGCAAACAGCATTTTAGATGACATTGACTTATTTGTGCTCTACCAACCAACTTCACAGTTTAAAAAGACAATAGATTTTGTCAAAAATAAAAATGCTAATTCTTTTATAGTTACAGGGCTACAAACCGATTATTCTTTCCTGAATGATGCTGATTTAGGTTTTGAAATAGAGAATGGCTATCCTGAGCAAGAGGTTTTTGGTGTTTTGAATAATGGGTTTCCTAAATATGATATTTCTAAGTTTGATCTTACGGATTTTCCTCCTTTAGCTAGTGATGCTGGTCCCGTTACTTTTAATGTAACTCAAGAAACGCTATTAGGGACACGAATAAAAGGTTTGGATATACAACAACCGTTGCTGGCCGTCACAGAAAAAAATAATAGTAAACAGGCTATTTTATTAGGTGAAAATCTTTGGAAATGGAGAATGCAGACCTTCAGAAATACTAACGATTTTAATAATTTTGATGAATTTATTGGCAAATTGGTGCGTTACCTAACAAGCGCTAAGAGTAAATCTAGATTAAATGTTGACTACCAAAAAGTTTACGATGGTAACGGTAATGCAGTTATTACCGCTACGTATTTTGATGAAGCATTTTTGTTTGATCAAAATGCGAAAGTTAGTATCCGTATAACTAATACTTCAACTGATCAGGTGAAGAATATTCCTATGGTCTTAAAAAATGGATATTTTGAAGCCGATCTTTCTAACTTAATAGCCGGGTCATATGCGTTTGTGGTTTCTGTAAAAAATGATTCTAAATCAGAATCTGGAAATTTTGTTATTTCAGAATTTGATATGGAAAATCAGTTTGTATCAAGTGATAATGAAAAAATGGAAAAACTTGTGCAAAATAACGGAGGTAAATTATTTTATCCTTCTCAGATAAATGAAGTATTGAAGGTTTTGAGTGAAAACAACGCATATGTTCCTACAGAGAAAAGCACTGAAAATATCGTATCTTTGATAGACTTTAAACTGCTATTAGGGCTTATCATATTAGCCTTTGCTGCAGAATGGTTTATCAGAAAATATAACGGATTAATTTAAATAGACACTAATGGATAAGTTACCTAAGATTGCGTTGCCCGCAATATTTATTTTTATTGTAATTGTAATTGCAATTTCAAAATCAACTGTAACAATAGACTCTGGTCAAGCGGGAGTATTGTACAAAACATTTGGCGATGGTGTAGTAACGGATGAACCGCCAATGGGAGAAGGTTTTCATATTGTAGCACCATGGAATAAAGTTTTTATTTATGAAGTAAGGCAGCAAGAAGTTTTTGAGAAAATGAATGTGCTTTCTAGTAATGGTCTAGATATAAAATTGGATGCTTCGGCTTGGTTTCAGCCTAAGTTTAATGAATTAGGGAAATTACATCAAGAAAAGGGTGAAGATTACGTACAACGTGTTCTTTTGCCAACTATACGTTCAGCCGCCCGTTCTGTTGTTGGTCGTTATACACCAGAGCAGTTATATTCTAGTAAAAGAGACGCAATTCAAGCTGAAATATTTGAAGAGACCAAAAAGATTGTGGAAGACGAGTACATTCAATTAAACGAAATATTGGTACGTGATGTAACTTTGCCACCAACAATTAAAGAGGCTATTGAAAGAAAGTTGCGCCAAGAACAGGAATCTTTGGAATATGAGTTTCGTTTGGTAACGGCCAAGAAAGAAGCGGAAAAAGTAACTATTGAAGCCCAAGGTAAAGCAGATGCCAACAGAATTTTAAGTGCTTCCTTAACTGATAAAATACTCCAGGACAAAGGTATAGATGCTACTTTAAAGTTGTCCGAATCACCTAATTCTAAAGTGATTGTCGTGGGTGGTGGTGAATCTGGTCTACCTTTAATTTTAGGTAACAACTAATACACGTGTAACATTATTTTTGTTTCATTTTAAACTTTTGTTTTGTGAAATGAAAAATACCTTTTACTTTTACATCAGAATGAAAAACAGAACTACACATCATCATTTCCATATTCACGCTCAGGCGAGGTAGGAATGTATTGTAGTAGAACAACATATTTAAAAACCCGTTTGAGCAATCAAACGGGTTTTGTATTTAAATCTCTTTTGGTTGCCAAGCATTAAATTAAAACAATGACAAAAATTAGAATTGCTATTCAGAAATCGGGAAGACTTAATGAGGAATCCCTTCAAATTTTAAAGGACTGCGGAATTTCAATTGATAACGGCAAAGATCAATTAAAAGCATCTTCAAGAAATTTTCCAATGGAGGTTTTTTATCTAAGAAATGGTGACATCCCGCAGTACTTAAGAGATGGTGTAGTAGATATTGCTATTATCGGAGAAAATGTATTGATTGAAAAAGGAGAAGATATTTCCATTGCAGAAAAATTGGGCTTCTCTAAATGTAAAGTTTCCTTGGCCGTACCAAAATCCGTTAAATATAATTCGGTAAAGGATTTTGAGGGTAAACGTATTGCTACTTCTTACCCAAATACAGTACTTAACTATTTGAAGGATAAAGGGGTTAAGGCAGACCTGCACATTATTAACGGTTCTGTTGAAATAGCGCCCAATATTGGACTTGCAGATGCCATTTGTGATATTGTATCTAGTGGTAGTACTTTATTCAAGAATAACTTGAAAGAAGTAGAAGTAATGCTTACCAGTGAGGCGGTGTTGGCGGTTTCTCCCAAAATATCAAAAGAGCGAAGAGAATTGCTTGAGAAACTACAATTCAGAATTCAATCGGTTTTGCGCGCAAGAGCTTCAAAGTATGTCTTGTTGAATGCGCCAAATGATAAATTAGAAGGTATTTTGAAATTGCTACCGGGCATGAGGAGTCCTACAGTTTTACCTTTAGCGGATGCGGGATGGAGTTCTGTGCATACCGTAATCAATAAAGATACTTTTTGGGAAGTAATAGATGAATTAAAGAAAGCCGGTGCAGAAGGTATCTTGGTTTGCCCAATTGAAAAGATGGTATTGTAAAATAGTATTAAGTACTAAGTATTAAGTAGTATTATTTGGAATTGATATTAGATGGAAATGTTCATTGTTCTATTTACATTTCGTAAACCAAAAACGAACAACCATCAACGAACAATTAAATAAATAATGAATAAAATATATAATCCACAGAGAGCAGATTGGAACAACGTTTTAAAACGACCTACGCAAACCGTTGCTGATATTGAAGGTTTGGTGAATGGTATTTTTGAAGAAGTACGATCAAATGGTGACGATACCATTAAAAAGTATACCGAACAATTTGATAAGGTGGTCTTGGAAAATATGCTTGTGACAAAGACCGAAATTGAAGATGCTCAAAAATTGGTTTCGGATGATTTGAAAGAAGCTATAAAGCTTGCAAAATCTAATATAGAGGTATTTCATAAAGCTCAAAAAACTGAGCGTATTGAAGTGGAAACTGCTGCGGGAGTTTCTTGCTGGCAAGAGAAAAGACCTATACAGAAGGTAGGATTGTATATTCCTGGCGGTACGGCACCTTTATTTTCCACTATTTTAATGCTGGCCGTGCCTGCAGCTATAGCTGGCTGTAAAGAAATAGTATTGTGCTCCCCACCGGATAAGGATGGTAAACTAAACCCGGCTATACTATATACGGCAAATTTATGTGGTGTCACCAAAATAGTAAAAGTAGGAGGTATACAGGCTATTGCAGGAATGACCTTTGGTACAGCCACTATTCCGCAGGTATATAAAATATTTGGACCGGGTAACCAATATGTAACCGTCGCCAAACAGATTGCCACTAAGTATGGTGTAGCCATAGATATGCCGGCAGGTCCTTCAGAATTATTGGTGGTTGCAGATGATTCTGCAAACGCCGCCTTTGTTGCTTCAGATTTACTGAGTCAGGCTGAACATGGCGTAGATAGTCAGGTAATTTTGGTATCGACTTCAAAAAGTATGATCGATGCTGTTGAGAAGAAAGTAGCGCTACAATTAGAAGAATTGCCACGTAAGGAAATCGCAAAGCAGGCAATTGCAAATAGTAAATTAATATATGTTGATAACGATCAAGATGCTATTGATTTAATAAATGAATACGGACCGGAACATTACATTGTTTGTGTAGAAAATGAAGATTTCTACATTGACAACACCCAAAATGCAGGTTCAGTGTTCATAGGAAATTATACGCCTGAAAGTGCCGGTGATTATGCATCGGGTACCAATCATACCTTACCTACCAATGGTTATGCCAAGCAATACAGCGGTGTAAACTTAGATAGTTTTATGAAGAGTATGACCTTTCAAAAGATAAATGAAAAAGGAATCCAAACCATAGGTAATGCAATTGAGCTAATGGCTGAAGCAGAAGGCTTGCAGGCTCACAAGAATGCTGTGACCTTAAGATTAAACAGTTTAAAATAACGTCATTTTGGCTATGCTCTATGACCAATTCAATGTTGAACTAATGAGTTTCAATTTAAACAATATTACAAGGGAAAACGTTAAGGGTTTAAGTCCGTATTCTTCGGCACGTGACGAATATGTGTCCGATGGTTCTACCATGGTTTTCTTAGATGCTAATGAAAATCCGTTTGAAAACGGAGTTAATAGATATCCTGATCCACAACAACGTGGTCTAAAGGCTATTTTAGCTGAACAGAAAGGAATCCAGGAAGAAAACATACTTTTAGGCAATGGTAGTGATGAAGTTTTGGATCTGTTGTTCAGAGCCTTCTGTGAGCCTAAACAGGATAATATTATCACCTTGCCACCAACATACGGCATGTATAAGGTACTTTCGGGTATTAATTTAGTCGAAAATAGAGAAGTATTACTGTCTACTGAATTTCAGCCGAATATTGCAGAAATTAAAAAGGCAATTGATGAGCATACCAAATTGTTGTTTATCTGTTCTCCAAATAATCCTACGGGGAATAGTTTCTCTACTGCAATCATTGAAGAGCTTTTACATTCTTTTAATGGGCTAGTGGTTATCGATGAAGCGTATATCGACTTTTCATCCGAAGAAAGCTGGGTATCTAAATTAGCAGATTATTCTAATTTGATTGTTACTCAGACCTTATCAAAAGCTTACGGCATGGCAGGTATTCGTTTGGGTTTATGTTTGGCATCTGCAGAGATTATCGCGGTAATCAATAAAATTAAACCGCCGTATAATGTCAATCAGCTTACTCAAGATAGGGCTATTGAAAGAGTGTCTGACCAAAAAGCCGTTCAGACAGAAGTTGCTTCCATTCTTGCAGAGCGTGAAAAGCTGATGGAAACATTGAAAACCATATCTTTTGTTTCTACTATTTATCCTACCGATGCTAATTTTATTCTGGCCAAGGTTGATAATGCTACACGTCGTTATAATCAGTTATTGGAAAAAGGTATAGTTGTACGTAACCGAACTACGCAACCCTTATGCGAAAATACGCTTAGATTTACCGTGGGTACATCAGAAGAAAATAATATTGTAATTACCGCTTTAAGAGCACTATCAAGCTAATATGAAAAAAAGAGTACTATTTATAGACCGTGACGGTACAATTATAAAAGAAACTGTAGATGAGCAGATCGATGCATTTGAGAAAATGATTTTCTATCCTAAGGCATTTACATATTTAGGTAAAATAGCGAAAGAATTGGATTATGAATTGGTCATGATTACCAACCAAGACGGATTGGGTACAGATGTATTTCCAGAGGATACCTTTTGGCCGGTTCATAATTTCATACTTAAGTCTTTCGAGAATGAAGGCGTTGTTTTTGATAAGGTTTTTCTTGACCGTACTTTTCCCCATGAAAATGCCGACACTAGAAAACCTGGCACCGGATTATTGACCGAATATTTTTCCGAGGATTATGATCTGGAGAATTCCTTTGTGATCGGTGACCGATTAACGGATATGGAATTGGCTAAAAACCTTGGTTCTAAAGGGATTTTCATTAACGATAATACCAATCTTGGTACCGGTGAAATCACAGTAAAGCGTGATGAATTAGATAGCCATATTGCTATTGAAAGTAATGATTGGGAAAAGATATATGAGTTTTTAAAGCTGAATGATAGAACGGCTGAAATTCATAGAAAGACCAATGAAACCGATATTGCCATACAATTGAACTTAGACGGTACCGGTAAAAGTGATATCAAAACCGGATTGGCATTTTTTGACCATATGCTAGACCAATTGGCTCGTCATGGGCAAATGGATTTAACCATTAAGGTTGATGGTGATTTAGAAGTTGATGAACACCATACTATTGAAGATACCGGTATTGCCTTAGGTGAAGTTTTTCATAATGCCTTAGGGAATAAACTAGGCATAGAACGTTACGGATTCTGTTTACCAATGGACGATTGTTTGGCGCAATCCGCTATTGATTTTGGTGGCAGAAATTGGCTAGTATGGGATGCAGACTTTAAGCGTGAAATGGTAGGGGACATGCCAACTGAAATGTTCCACCATTTCTTTAAGTCTTTCACAGACGGAGCAAAAGCTAATTTGAACATTAAAGCCGAAGGTACCAACGAACATCATAAAATAGAAGCTATATTCAAAGCCTTTGCAAAAAGCATCAAAATGGCGGTAAAAAGAGATGTAAAAAAGATGGTGTTACCAAGTACTAAAGGAGTTCTATAATAGTACAAAGTATTAAGTATAAAGTATTAAATCGTTCTAAGATTTACTTTGTACTTCATACTATGTATTTAATACTAGTTTTAATGAAAATTGTAATCATAAATTACGGCGCCGGAAATATACAGAGCATAAAATTAGCCATCAAAAGGTTAGGTTTTGATGCTGTTTTAAGTAGCGATGCCGAGGAAATAAAAAATGCCGATAAAGTAATTTTTCCGGGAGTAGGCGAGGCAAGCAGTGCTATGAAAATGCTGTTGAATAGTGGTCTGGATAGCATATTACCAACCTTAAAACAGCCTGTTTTAGGTATTTGTTTAGGCATGCAATTAATGTGTAATTCATCTGAAGAGGGGAATACCAAAGGATTGGGCATTTTTGATGTTGATGTCATTAAATTTGATACTAGCGTAAAGGTTCCTCAAATTGGTTGGAATCAAATATCGAACCTAAAATCAGATTTGTTTGGCTCCATTGCCGAGGATGAGCATATTTACTTGGTTCATAGCTTTTATGCCCCGTTGTGTAACGAAACTATAGCTCAATGCTCATACGGACTTAACTATAGCGCAGCATTACAAAAAGGTAATTTTTACGGTACGCAGTTTCACCCAGAAAAATCAAGTGATGTTGGAGAAAAAATATTAGAGAATTTTTTAAAAATGTAATGTTTAGTAGTAAGTACAGAGTACAAAGTATTAAGTAAAAAGTACTGGGTATTAAATAGATGAATAATTATAGAGAACTACATATTTGGAAAAAAGGGATGTAGCTTGTTGAGGAAATTTATTTCTTATCAAAGAAATTACCGGATGATGAAAAATTTGGTTTGACTTCTCAGATTAAAAGTTGTAGTGTTTCTATACCATCAAATATTGCAGAGGGAGCAGGTAGAAATTCGAATAAAGAATTCGCCCATTTCCTTAGTATTGCAAATGGCTCAACCACAGAACTTGAAACACAATTAATACTAATTGTAAACTTAAAATTTGTACCTGAGTCCGATATTAATAAAGCATTGGTGTTATGCCAAGAAATTAAGAACATGAATTATGCTTTACAAAAAAGCTTAAAATAATGATAGTTAACATAAGTAAGATGTATAAAATTTAGTAATAACTTATTCCTAAGGACTTAATACTTTGTACTTTTTACTTAATACTAAAGACTTAACACAACTATTAAAATGAGAATAATACCAGCCATAGATATCATAGACGGTAAGTGTGTACGCCTTTCCAAAGGGGATTATGACACCAAGAAGATATACAATGAAAACCCGTTAGAAGTTGCGAAAGAGTTTGAAGCACACGGAATAAAACACTTGCATTTAGTGGATTTAGATGGTGCAAAATCTAAGCACATTGTGAACCATAAAGTGTTAGAACAAATTGCAGCCAAGACCGGACTTCAGATTGATTTTGGCGGCGGATTAAAGACCGATGAAGATTTACGTATCGCTTTTGAAAGTGGTGCCAAGCAAATTACTGGTGGTAGTATTGCAGTTAAGGATGCTGAAACATTTATGGGTTGGATAGAAAAGCATGGTTCCGATAAAATAATATTGGGAGCCGATGCCATGGATGAAAAAGTAGCTGTTTCGGGCTGGTTAGAAGAATCTAAAGAAGAGTTGATTCCTTTTATACAATCGTACCAAGAAAAGGGAATTCAATACGTAATTTGTACGGATATTAGTAAAGATGGTATGTTAGAAGGTCCGTCTTTTAATTTATACTCAAAAATTATCAGTTCAACGGAATCTGGAATAAAACTGATTGCAAGCGGAGGAATATCTACTTTTGATGAGTTGCCTAAATTAGCCGAAATGGGTTGTGAAGGGACAATTATTGGTAAGGCTATTTACGAGAACAGAATTAGTTTAAAACAGTTGGAATCTTATATTTTAAGCAATGGATAAGGAATTTCAAATTATTGAAGAGCTAAAGCAAAATGCTTTGTATCGTATAGATGAAAGTACACGTATGATCAAGAAAAGCCTTACTGATATTTCTGAAGAAGAACTATGGCAAAAACCGAACGCTTCTTTAAATAGCATTGCAAATTTAATTCTTCATTTGTGTGGTAATATATCGCAATACGCCATATCCTCTTTAGGAGAAAATGAAGACACAAGAAATCGTGATGTAGAATTTGCGGCTACAAATGGTTACACCAAAGAAGAATTGCTAAATAAGTTGGATGATGTGCTAGACTCGGCAAAAAGAATCATTTTTGATGCTTCAACAGCTCAATTGGTTCAAAAACGTTCAGTACAGGGATTTTCTTTTTCTGGAATAGGTATTATTCTCCACGTGATAGAACACTACTCATATCATACTGGGCAAATAGCCTTTTGGGTAAAACAGCTGAAGATTAAGGACCTTGGCTTTTATGACGGTGTAGATTTGAATATAAAAAATAAGTAACGAGATAAAAGTACAGAGTACAAAGTACGAAGTACTGAGGTTACAGTAATTGACAACTTGATGTTAACAAAGAATACTTAGTACTTAATACTAAGTATTTAATACTTTAAAAAAAATGCTTGCAAAAAGAATAATTCCCTGTTTGGATATAAAGGACGGTAGAACGGTTAAAGGCGTAAATTTTGTTGATTTACGTGATGCCGGTGACCCTGTTGAACTTGCTGAAATTTATAGTAAAGAAGGGGCAGATGAATTGGTCTTTTTAGACATTTCTGCAACGGAACAAAAACGCAAAACATTGGCTGATCTGGTGTACAGAGTTGCCGAAAAAGTTAATATTCCATTTACCGTTGGTGGCGGAATTTCCTCGGTAGAAGATGTAGATGTTCTATTGCAAAATGGTGCCGATAAAGTGTCTATAAACTCATCGGCAGTTAAGAATCCGCAGTTGATTAATGATTTGGTGGCTAAATTTGGTTCACAATGCATTGTGGTGGCTATAGATGCCAAACAGATAGATGGAGAATGGATCGTGCATTTAGTGGGTGGCAAAGTACCAACAGAGCGTAAGTTGTTTGAATGGGCTAAGGAAGTTGAAGAGCGCGGTGCTGGTGAGATTCTATTTACATCAATGGATAATGATGGTACTAAAGATGGTTTTGCCAATGAAGCTTTGGCAAGATTATCCACAGAATTGAATATCCCGATTATCGCATCTGGTGGTGCAGGTAATATGCAGCATTTTTCAGATACTTTTATAGAAGGAAAAGCAGATGCAGCTTTGGCGGCAAGTGTTTTTCATTTTAAGGAAATAGGGATTCAGGAATTGAAACTTGAATTACAGGAGAAGGGAATTCCTGTGAGGGTTTAGTTTCAATAAGTAGTCGATAATTGGTTAGTAGGTGGTTACAGTTTTCTGTAGTCAGAATGTCTCCTGAATTTACCTGCAGAGACAGACGCTTTAGAAGGCTTTAGGACACAATTTTTCAAATCGGTTACACTGAGTGAACTGAATAAAAATAGGGTCAACAAGAAGAAGTTATACAATGAAAAAAATAGGATTAATAGGTGGTATTACTTGGCAGTCTACTCAGTTGTACTACCAATTGATAAATACAATGGTGGCAGAAGAACTTGGCGGACAAAGTTCTTGTCACTGCATTATTGAATCTGTGAACTTTGCTGAGTTTTCTAAAAAACAAGCTGCAGGAGATTGGGATGCTTTGCATAAAGAAATGACGAATATTGCATTAAGGCTGCAAGATGCCGGTGCAGAAATTATCGTTATTTGCGCCAATACCATGCACCTAAGTGCTCCAATAATGAAGAGAAGTTTGACTGTTCCGGTGCTTCATATTGTTGAAGTAATCGGTAAGGCTATACAAGCCAAAGGTTGTAAAAAGGTTTTGTTGTTGGGTACCAGGTATACCATGGAAATGGATTTTTTCAAGGATATCCTTAGATATCAATTTGATATTGAAGCTTTGGTGCCAAACGAGAATGATAGAGATACAGTGCATAACATCATTTATAATGAACTTGCAAAAGGTGTAATTAAAGATGAGTCTAGAAAAAAATATGTGGATATCATCAAAAAAGGGGAGAAGGAAGGTGCACAAGCCGTAATTTTAGGTTGTACGGAAATACCATTGTTAATTTCCCAAGCAGATTGTGACATACCTGCATTTGACACAACAAAGGAGCATGCTAAAGCTGCCGTTGAGTTTGCATTAGGGTAACAGCAGACAATTTTCAAAACTGCATGTCATTTTGAGTTTACCTTACGGTTAACAAGATTTAGAATAATTTAAAGTAAAAATAGAAGATAGTATATATGGAGTTTAAAACACCGGATTGGAATAAAACAAATGACGGATTAATACCTGCAATCATACAAGATGCACGTACTAAAAACGTATTAATGTTGGGCTACATGAATGCTGAAGCGCTAAGTAAAACCACCGAAACGGGTAAGGTTACTTTCTTTAGTAGAACTAAAAACCGATTATGGACCAAAGGTGAGGAAAGTGGCAATTTTCTAAATTTGGTATCCATTAAAAATGATTGCGATCAAGATTCTTTATTGATATTGGTAAATCCTAATGGTCCTACATGCCACACAGGTGCCGATACTTGTTGGAAAGAAAGCAATGATTCAAACTTCGGGTTCTTCTCTGAATTGGAATCAACTATTGAACAAAGACGCGCGAATGCTGATGGAGAAAAATCATATGTAGCTTCCTTATTTGCAAAAGGCATTAATAAAGTAGCCCAGAAAGTGGGAGAGGAGGCCGTTGAAACTGTAATTGAGGCTATGGATAATAATGATGAGCTTTTCTTGTACGAAAGTGCCGATCTATTGTTTCATTATCTAATGCTCTTACAAGCAAAAGGTTTTACACTTAAAGATATTGAGGCTGAATTGATGAAACGTAAAAAATAATCTTTACAACCCATATTTTTTTACCGTATATGCGCTTAAAAATGTGTTCGCTTTTATTGTAGTATGGGTTGTATTCAACTTGTTTTCTAATTCTTGTTGTAGCTTTTCAAATAAGTTTTCTGTTCCAAAAGTATTGGCCATTGTTATGTAGTCGTTTTTAGAGGACAACAAAATATGTGCTAAATCGGCTACTGTGATATCAAAGCGAATTGACAGTTTATACTGGCTATTTAAATGTACGTTCGTGGTATGTAGTCCAGAAAAGTTGATTTCATGATCATAGTCAGAATTCATATCTGTTTCTGTACCTACGCCAAGCAGTTTTAATATATCTGTCAAAAGAATTTCAAAATCATAAGCTATGATGTGGGAATTAGCTTTTGACACCCTTATACATTCATCTAGTAGTTCTTGAGATTTTGCATAGAATAATGACCCTGCAAACGTAATGATATCGAACCTATCACTGTCAAAGTTCAGGGTTTTGGTTTCCATTAACTCATAGCTAACACCAGTGTGTTTAATGGACTTTTTAATCATTTGCTTACTTGGGTCAACTCCAATTACGGTATTGCAAAATTTGGATAGGGCCATGGAAGATTGCCCAGTACCGCAACCAATGTCTAATCCATAATTACTTTTAGGGGTAGTAGGAAGATACGTTTTTAGAATATTTGCATGTAAAGAAGGTCTATACGCTGCATAATGCAAAGCTGTTACTTGGTCGTACTCTTTACTCATATTCAAAAGTTCTTTCCATGATTACGAAATCTATTCCTCCCTTCACATAGGTTTTATTGGTTTTGAGCATATGGAATTTGGTGTAAAAAGTGCTTTTGTTCTGTCTGGCATTACACCAAATCTTTGTCATTTTTTTTGTGTTCGCAATGTGCATTATTTCTTCTAATAACAAGCTTCCATAGCCTTTTCCTTGGTAGTCTTCTAACGTAGCAAATTTTCGAAATTGACCTTCATCGCCATCAATAAATAAAGAAATTACCGATATAAGTTTGTGGTCTATAAATAGTCCGTAATGCAGACCTTCATGGTCTTTTGGAAGCTTTACGTAGTCCAATGGTTGATTTGGCCACATAACCAAATGTCTTATAGGTAGTGTGTCTGCGGCAGAAATCTCAATTATTTTTGTGGTCATTGACATGGTGCATGCTTGACCTCAAATATAACTAGGTTCTGGATTATTCAAGTACTAAACAATCTTGAACTTTTTCAATTGACACCCATTTAAAAGTTATCGGTGACCATTCACTTTTTGGATTTGCCTTGTATGAAGCTTTGTTCTTTACGAAAACCTGATTGTTTTCAGTGAATACGTGTTGCGTGTCTATACCTTTTTTAGCGTAACGCTTTTTTGATTTTCTTCTGTTGATCATTGCACGTTTTTCTTATAACGGTTACGTCCCATATTAAATATGCCAACTTTAATGCCTATACCGGCTGAAAAGCCGTTAATTCTAGAAATTCTGGTGGGTGGTAATTCTATTTTGCTAGAAAAACGATATTTTACACCTGCTTCTAGTTGTAAGTATCTAGAGATATTAAAAAGAGCATTTATTCCCGGTTCGGCAACAAATACTTCGTCAAAATCATCTTCGGTAAGTTCCTCTTCAAAATTGTCGTCGTGTCTATATTTTGCATCCACGTAACCTACGGCACCGGCTCCAAGCAACAACGGAAAACTTAAATTAATTCTTTTCTTACTGAACAATATGGGTTCTAAATGTAACCCGCCATAAACAGCAATTAAATCTTCATATCTAGAGAGTGTATTGTTAAAGATATCTTGTTCGGAATATAAAAAATTGGCAGCAAATCCAACTTCGAACTGTTGATTGGCAACATAGGCAATTTTTAATCCCCCCAAATAGGCCCTTTCATTTTCAACTTCTCCTAAGCCCATATGAATACCAACATAGACGCCATGTACTACATTGTTGCGATCGTTAAATTCAAGGTATTCATCAGTTTCCTCTTGTCCGTAGCTACACATGGCGGACAGAAATAAAAACAATAGAAGGCTAAATTGAAGTGGTTTCATTACTGTTTGATTTTTGATTGATTATCTAATAGACAACCTAAGCAACAAATAGTTGCACCAAAAACCACTATTTTTTAGATAAAACCCAAAATTCTACATTTTGTTGTGTAAACATACCTCTAATTACTTTTAAACGAGCTTATTAGAGGTGTCATTGGCTCCCCATGAGTCAAGACTAAGCAAAATAGTTTTAAGGGATTTTCCACGTTCGGTCAAACCATATTCTACTTTTGGTGGTACAACAGGATACACTATACGTTCTACCAAGCCATCTTTTTCCAATTCGCGCACGGTTTGTGTAAACATTTTATTGGATATTCCCGGTACTTTTTTCTGTAATACTCCCGATCGTAATGCGCCATCCAATAAATGAAAAAGTACAATAGGTTTCCATTTGGTACCAATTAGATTCATCGTATGGTCTAACGGGCAATATTTTTTAGTATTCATTTAAAATTTAATTATTTGAAAATCAATATTTTACTCTTTTTGGTAACTATAGCACTTTTAGGTAAGTTATTGTCCATAAGGCAAATATAGATTTATTTTGTAGTAAAATTAGAACTATGGATAAGAATAAAGAATACCCAAAATCATTTTCGCATATTGGCATTACAGTACCGGACTTAAAGAAAGCGGTAGAATTTTACTCAGAAGTAATGGGTTGGTACGTAATTATGAAACCATCAAAAATTAAAAAAGAAAAAGAAACAGCGATCGGTTTAATGTGTATTGATGTTTTTGGTGATGACTGGGAAGAGTTTGAAATTGCACATATGTCTACCTCTGATAGTATAGGCGTAGAATTATTCTCTTTTCCTCATGGAGTTAAAGAAGCACCTGAATTCAATCCGTTTAATACAGGATTATTTCATTTTTGCATTCAAGACCCAAATATAGAAGATTTGGTCGCTAAAATTGTGGCATATGGAGGCAAACAGCGTATGCCTATACGTTCATACTACCCAAATGACAAACCCTATAAAATGTGTTATGTTGAAGACCCTTTTGGGATTGTTTTTGAAGTATACACGCACAGTTATGAACTAACCTATTCGTCTGGCGCGTATTTAGAATAGATTGGGTTATGATATAAAAGCGATTAGCTTATACAAGATAACTAATCGCTTTTTCTAATTCCATTAAATTTCTTTTATTAGAACAACCCCTTTTTTACCTGAAATAGAAATATGTCCTTGTCCTTTTTTACCATATTTCGCCTTTATTTCACGTAACTTTTTGCCCTTGTCCAACATTTTGGAATCTACGTCATAAAATGATTTTGGCAATCTGACCAAACCTTCTTCTAAAGTTGCAGAGAAGACATGTGGAAAGTTAATAACATTGATATGTATTTCAGATGATTCTTGCTCCAAGCTTATTTTAGACGTTGCAGAAAGGATATTCTTTACCCATAAATCTGAAATTTTTAAGTTCAAATCAATATCCTTTTTAAGGCGATGTAAGCGTAGTTTACTAAATTTAAGATTGCCGTAAAGAGTACCTATCTCCCGTATATCAACTTCATCTTTATTAGAGTAAAATTCAAGGGATTCTACTTGGTTTATTTCTATGTTGCTGCCGCTGCTATTAAGTCTCATGGTATTCGCATGGTCCATATCCAAACCGCCATTGGTAATATTTATATTGGCGTAATTGATATTTTTTGCCCTAAGCTTTCCATATTTGATACTTACATCCGCTTTGTTCAAATTATCGCTTATCCACATATCTCCATGCTGTACATCTGCCATTAATATACCTACCCAATCCTCAATAAAAACATCGCCAAATTTATTGATGACCTCTAGTTCAACTTTTTGGGGCACGTAAACCTTATAATCAATTTGCACATTGCTTCGGTCAAAATCGAACGGATTGGCTTTTTCGAAAAGGTTAGAGAAAAATCCGGAGTTCTTATCCGCTATTTCATAGTTAACGGATATATATTTATCGCTATGTCTTATTACAGGTTTTATTCTATTCAAGAGCTCTTGGGCGTTTTCCCTTTTCTTATCGGTTACCGTAATATTGACGGTGATGGAGACTTCATTCTTGACCCATCCGTAGATATTGATATTACCATATTTATTTTCTAAATGAAGCTCTCCTGCATTGGTGAAAGGGTAGGTTTTAGAGATATCCTTAGATACCTTTTCTTGTGCCAAGGCTGTAAAACCAAGCAGTAACGCCAAGGCGAAAAGCTTAAGCTTTTTACAAAGTATATCCATAATCTTCTTCTTTAATTTTAGATTCGTTTAGCTGCTGCAATAGATTTTCAATGAGTTCTATGCGCTTTCTATAATTGGAAACAATGGCTGCCAAAACCTGTTCATTATCTAGATTGTTCCGCATTTCAAGTTTTAGTTGCTCATATTCGGCATCAAGCTCTACCATAAATGACAGAAACTCTTCTTTATCTGCCGCCGTTAATTGATTGTTGTTTTGCACTAATTGTACTTGGTAGGTTACCAAACCTTTGTAATGCATATCTATATCCTGTAGTTCCTTAGAAACATAATGGGTTGGTGTATTGGGGTTGCCAAAGAAGGTAAACCCAACAATTCCGGTAATTCCCAGTAGAATTACTATACTGGCAGCAATACGTACCATGGGCGATTTCCAGAGTGGTACCACCTTTGGTGGATTTTCGTTTAATTGCGCTGCAATATTTGCCCACATTTTTGCTCGGTCTGCCTTGTGATCAACAAAGACCGCTTTATTATCCCGTATATGTTTTTCAAATTGATCCATTACAATCCGTTTATAATTTCTACTAATTTCTTTTTTGCTCTGTGATACTGTGATTTAGAGGTAGATGTGGTTATGCCCAAGACATCACTAATCTCATTGTGATCATATCCTTCCAATAGGTATAGGTTTATTATTTGCTTATACCCTAATGGAAGTTTTTCAATACCAGATTTCACTTTTAAAATATCCATGGCATTCACTTTTTCAATTTCCACTTCATCGGTTAGGTGGTATTCATGCTCATCCATAGAGGTAAGCGGTAGCCGCTTTACCTTTAAATGGTTAATACTCTTATTAATGACAATACGTTTTAACCAAGCACCAAAAGAAGACTCATATTTAAACCTATCCAGGTTTTTGAAAGCATCTACAAAACTATCTTGCACAATATCTTCGGCATCTTCCTTAATTCCCAAAAACCGCATACTAACGTTGTACATGGCATCAACATAGAGCTCGTACAGTTGATACTGCGAGGTTCTATCGCCAGTCTTGCTGCGCTCAACAAGGGATCGATGCGTAAAACGAATTTCGGTTTCCAATGAATTTAGGTGGTTATTTGTACTCTAAAATTGGTTTCTATAATAAAGACAACCAATTTTTTAGATAGTTGCATTTTGCTACAATTTATTTGAAACTAATAGACTTGTAAGTTAGTACGATCCAAAGGGGCGAATGTTACCATTGTGATAAAACTTTATCTGCTGTGCAACCTTTTACAAATTATGTTGTCAATTAGTAATGTTCATCAATCAATTAAACAAATAGCATGATTAAAAAACAAAAACAACAAGTGTGCATAAGGCAGCTAAAACGTATGGCAGTGCTTATGTTACTATTTGCGAGCATTCAATTGCATGCCCAAGAAAATTATACCATTAGTGGTAAAATTACCGACATTGACAACGGTGAAACTCTTTTTGGGGCATCTGTCTTTTTAGAGGGTACCAGTATTGGGGTGGTTACCAATGAATACGGATTTTATTCGTTGACCGCACCAGAAGGATCTTATCGTTTACTCATTACCTACATGGGATATGGTGATGTTAAGCAAGATGTAAACCTGAACAGAAACCAAAACTTCAATTTTGAAATTTCTGAAGTTTCTACCAAGTTAGATGAAGTAGAGGTAACGGCAGAGGAATCTGAAATTGCCGTATTACGAAAACCGGAAATGAGCGTCCTCAAAATGAACATTGAAACGGTTAAGCAAATGCCGGTGGTTCTGGGTGAAGTGGATATTTTAAAATCGCTACAAATGCTACCGGGGGTAACCAATAACGGTGAAGGTACCGGCGGTTTTCACGTACGTGGTGGTGCGGGCGACCAAAACCTGGTTCTGTTGGATGAGGCTATCATTTATAATACTTCTCACATGTTCGGTTTTTTCTCGGTCTTCAATGCAGATGCCATTAAAGATGTAAAACTGTACAAAGGTGGTATACCGGCAAGGTATGGTGGTCGTGTTTCTTCAGTGTTAGATGTTAGGCAGAAAGACGGTAACAGTAAACGGTTTGCAGCAACGGGCGGCATTGGCATCATATCTAGCCGTTTGGCACTAGAAGCACCTTTGTTTAAAGAAAAAGGTTCTTTTTTAATTGCCGGTCGTCGTTCTTATGCCGATCTGTTATTAAAAGCTGCGGGGGAAGATAATAGCGTAAGTTTTTACGATTTAAACTTAAAAACGAATTATAAGATCAATACGAACAACCGACTTTTTCTTTCTGGTTATTTTGGACGCGATGCTTTTGAGCTGGGAGAGAATTTTAGTAGTTCTTATGGGAATTCAACAGCTAATCTGCGTTGGAACCACATTTTTAACGATAAACTTTTTTCTAACCTGTCCGCTATTCATAGTAAGTATGACTATGAGCTGGGTATTACCTCTGCGGAGTTCGACTGGGTGTCGTCCATTACCAATTACAATCTAAAATATGACTTAAAGTATTACTTCAGTGATGCTTTTAAACTAGATTTTGGAGCAAGCGGCATACATTATGAGTTTGATCCCGGTGAAATTATTCCTACGACCGAAACGTCATCTGTCAATCCTTTAGTATTGGAAAAGAAAAGGGCGTTGGAAACTGGAGTGTATGTAAATGCGGAACATAAATTAACGGAGAAGCTGACTGCACAATACGGTTTGCGCTACAGTGCATTTTCTAGACTTGGGGGGCAGCCCATGACGGAATATGCCAATAATCAACCAGTAGTCTATAATGAGGACCTTGGTATTTATGAACGTGGTGAAGCCATTGGTGAAACGGTATACGAAAAGGGAGACGCTATTAAGACCTTTGGCAATTTGGAGCCTAGGGCGTCATTGGCATATACCATAAATGATAATTCTTCTTTAAAGGCTGGCTTTTCTAGGGTGGCGCAATACATACATCTATTATCCAACACTTCTTCTGCTACGCCATTAGATGTTTGGACACCAAGCGGTCAATACATAGACCCGCAATTATCCAATCAATATGCCTTGGGCTACTTCCGTAATTTTAAGAACAAGGCGTATTCCATGGAGGCTGAAATCTATTATAAGAATACCGATAATAGAATCGATTATATAGATGGTTCTGATCTTATTGGACAGAATACCATTGAAACCGAAATATTAAAAGGGGAGTCAAGGGCATACGGACTAGAGCTTTTATTCCGTAAGAACGAGGGTAAATTTACGGGGTGGATCTCCTATACGCTATCCAAGTCAGAGCAGCGAACTCCTGGTGGTAATGCGGGTGGTTTGGGTATTAATGACGGTAATTGGTACAACACTCCTTATGATAGAACGCATGATGTCTCTATATCCGGGTCATATCGATTAAACGATAAATGGAGTTTTGGCACCAATTTGGTCTTTCAAACGGGCAGACCTGTTACGTATCCTAATGGTCAATATGAGTATGAGGGCGTTTCCATTGCTAGCTATTCCGATAGAAATTCCGATCGCTTACCTGCGTATCATCGTTTAGATCTGTCGGTCAATTATAAGCCCAACAGAAAGCCAAATGCCAAATTAAAAGGGGAGTGGGTGCTAGGTATTTATAACGCCTATAATCGTAAAAATGCTGCTTCGGTATCCTTTGGGCAGAATATAGAAACGGGAGCAAATGAGGCTACCAGAACCGCTATTTTCGGAATTGTACCATCCATTACCTATAACTTTAAATTTTAATACGATGAAAAATTATATAAAACCAATAATAGCCCTGTTCTCCGTTATTCTTACGGGCTGTACAGATGTTATAGATGTTGACGTACAAACAGATACCTTACGTTTGGTGGTGGAAGCTTCCTTAGACTGGGAAAAAGGAACTACGGGTAATGACCAAGTGATTACCCTACGTACGTCTACACCTTTTTTTGACACTCAAAGTACCAATGTTACGGGTGCGGAAGTTACTGTGACCAATAACGCTACGGGAGAAGTTTTTCGTTTTACCGATCAGAATGATGGCACCTATACCACAAGTGCCTTTCAACCTCAATTGTTTGCCACCTATACTTTGGAAATTGTATATAATGGAGAACGGTATGTTGCTGAAGATACTATGAATCCTGTTCCCAATATTACCGAAATCTATCAAGATACGGAAGATGGGTTTGATGATGAGGCAATAGAATTACATATTGTATTTACCGATTTTGAGGACGAAGGCGATAATTACCTTTTTAAGTTTGAACGACCACAAGACCTGTTACCTACTTTGGAAACAGGTGATGATGAGTTTATAAACGGGAACGAAGTGGACTGGTGGTATGAGATCGATGATGATGAGGAAGGTGATATACAACCGTTACAGCCAGGTGATGTGGTAAACATTACCATGAACGGTATTTCTAGAGCTTACTATAACTACATGGATATTGTTATAGACCAAATTGGCGGCGTAGGTATTTTTGAAGCTACACCGGTAGATGTTCGTGGCAATTGCATTAATACGACCAACCCAGATAATTATGCCCATGGCTATTTTAGGGTAACGGAAACTAATAAGGTAAGTTATACGGTAGAGTAGAAGTCTTTTTTAAGAATAGAAAAACCAAGCGCTACAGCAATTAGTGCTTGGTTTTTTAGTTTTGAATATGAAGTTTAACCGAATGTCAATCGTACCTTTTTATAATTTCAAAAGAAATTAAATTATTAATTATCAAGTGGGATTGTCCAATAAAATGCATCACCGTTTTCACGACCTAAAGAATAATGGAATACGCCATTGGGAAACAAATTGTCATCATAATTAGTGATTCGAATATTCAATTCACCGGTATGATTGGTGGTAGTAATTCCCAATCCTCGCTCATTCAAAATTTGGACAATTTCTTCTGGTATTTCAAAAGTATCAAAGGGAATGTCAATAGTATCCAATCCAAGATTTTTATACGACATTCGAAAAATATCGTTCTTTGCTGGGTCAGGGTGCAAAACTTCTAAGTTCAGCTCAGAAAAATCATGCGCTCCATTTATCTCTATATCTCCTTCATTTTTTTGAACTGTAATATCAGGAATAGTAATATCTAGGGTGTTTTTTTGATCTAAAATAAGGTTACTGCCATCTAGAAAATCTAATCCTATGCTTTTTACAACAATAGGGTATTCTTTTATATATGGATAACTTGCCGTGTAACCAGAGGTGCCTGTTTGAATGCTATTGACAAACAGAAGCCTATATAAATTTTCTCTATAACTTTCTTCATTGTTGAAGCCAAAAAGGGTAATACTGGCACTATCTACTGTATTGGGTATTTGAAAGGTAGTTATATCCTCTTCTTGAAGCATGGTCATTTCTTCAAATTGTATGCTCTGATCTTCTAAATTATCGATAAAGGAATAGCGGTAATTATTTAAAATATTATTATCGTATTGATTATAATAATACAAAAAAACATTCTCTGTTAGTGCTTCATCATACATAATTTCTAACGTAGGAAAGGATGAATTGCCAAAGTTATAATCTCTTCCAAGAAGTGAAATGAAACCTGAATTAGATGTCCCTTCAATAGTCACATTAAATGCCGTTTGATTACTTGGCCATACTACATCAATACCTAATTGATTAGCAACTTCTTCTATACTTATTAATTCTGTACCAGGTTTTACATTACCAAACATTCTAGCCATTTGAAAACTAGAATTGTTACTAATTATGTATTGGGTAACTATAATATTTTCTTCTATAAAATTATCTTCGGCGTGCAAAAAGATAGGGTCGTCATATGTAATTATCTTTTTAAAACCAACTAGTTCTCCTGTACTTTGAAGATTTATGGCTAAATAAGAATCTACAGATTCGCTAGACAACCCTCCAAAAGATCTAAAAAGTAATTTATTGATTTCAATTTCTTCGTCTTTTACACTTTCTAGATTTCCTGCCGTTACTGATTTTACTTTAAGTGATGTTTTACCGTTAGGATAATCAAAAGGGTTTATTTCTAACTCAAAATCTTTCTGATCGGTAGAAGCCACTTCAATATCATTAATTAGAACTGTGGTGTTGGTTTGTGCTTCTGTGCCGGAAATGGTAACATTAAAGCTTGATTTTGTCTCAATTAAATTCTCAAGTTCAGAGATTGAAATTACCGGTAAAACATCTTCGTTATGGTTAGGTTCTGGTTGGTTATTCTCTGAGTTATCTTTTGAACAGCTAATGTATAGGGCAATGAATAATAAGAATAGTATTTTTTTTAACATAGGTTGTTAGATATTTGAGCGGTTAAATACAATACAAATTTAAGTTGACGTGCTCGAAAATTTTATTTTACAGAAGGTAAATTAGTGTTTATTTTTTTTATAACAGAGGCTTTAATAATTCCGAGTGGATTAGGACGTAGTCGAATCTGCCGTAATTGCGGTGTAAACTGGCTTTTATGCGACTCTTTCAATTCGGCAATTTTCACATTCAGGATGAGTGTTTACCAAGTCAGCAATCGATTCATTTATTTTCTCAAATGATTCTCCATAAAAATATAATCCAGTTTCTGTATTTCCTTTCCAATATCGAAGAACATTATCTTTTATATTCGCTAATCGTCTAATCTCTATAGCCAAAGCTTCAGAGTCAGAATTTTTATAAACTTCATCGGATAGATTTATTCCGTCAAGATAAATTCCTAAACCTTCCTGTTTTCCAAATTCAATTTTCTGTTCCGTTTTCTCAATTGTCAGTTTAGAACCTTTTGGTGCTCCAAGCTCTTCAAGTTTCTCAATGATTGATTTAATATGATTTTCATTAATCTCATCAGAATTTAGTTGGATTTCTATGTCACAGTATTCCAATTCTCCAGATTCTAATTGCATAGTTCCTCCACCTGTAACTTCTCCAATTCCATTAGCTTGAAGAAATTCATCTAATGGGTCTTCATAAATTTCTCCTCTATCAATTGGCATTACTTTATCATTTAGAGTTGCGACAATAAAATTTCCAGAGTATTCTTCTTCCTTTTTTTTATTTAATCCGAAAAGTTTTTTAAAGAAATTCATATGTTGGTTTAGCTTGTTTACAACGTTTTAGCTAGGCGTAGTGCGGTAAGCAAGGAAATTTTTAGTTTCCGCCTGCCTGCCTGCAGGCAGGTCAGCGCAAGAAGCTAAAGCTTATTGTTCAGTTTATTTTTTCTTGTCCAAAGCTAAATCCATTCCCGATAGCTATCGGGATTAGCGACTTTATAAATTTATACAGATTTTTTCGATTTAGCCCATAAGTCCGCATTACGTTCAGGTTTGGCTAGCACCGGTATTTAGTATAGATCATTCAATTTTCTAAGACCTAGCAGAGTTAAATCCAATCTTTTTTTAATAAAAGAATTTAAATCAAACTCTTTTTTAGGCTCTAGATTTGTGGCAAATAGGTATGTGTTGTATTCAAATTCAACAAACCCAATAAACCAACCATTATATTCTCCGTTATAATTTGATAAACCAGATTTTCCACTAAGTTTATATTGGTCAGTTTCTTCAATGAGCATAATCTTTCGCATTATACTATCAGTTCTTTTGGAAATAGGAAGTTCAAAATTGTAGAATCTTTTCAGGAAGTCGATTTGTTGCATTTGACTTATTTTTGATTCTCCTTCTAACCAAAATTTATCAATATTGGTAGAATCAATTTCTAGATTCCCATAGTTAAGTTTGGAGACATAATCGATCATTCTTTTTGAACCAATTTTTCTTGCAACTTCTTGATAACAATGAACACAAGAAAATTGAAAAGCATCTTTAAGAATTAGGTCTTGTTCCCAACTTTTTAACCATTTTTTTTCACCGTCCCATTTAAATATGACACTATCATTTTCTATCACACCAGTTTCAAGTCCAATAATAGAATTGGCAATTTTGAAGGTAGATGCCGGTAAATTTCCGTTGTTAGACCATTCAAAGTCATTTGAATAGTACATGTCTTTGTTTAAATCATAGATTAATATTGAACCTTTAACATCTGCAGAATCAATAATTGATTGAAATTCAGGTTTTATAATGTTTCTATTCACCAATTGCTCGTTATTTAGAGTATTGGTTCCTTTTCTTTCTTTGCAAGAAATAAAAAGAATTAAAAATACAGCTATCGATGTTATTCTCATTTTTTATAGTGGTGCTAACTTCTTGGCTATAATCGTGTTTCGGGGAAATTCTTATGGATTTTCATGTCCAGTCCCATGCCATTGCCTAAAGTAAAAGTTTTCCGACTAGGAAATTCGCTTGCAATGGATTATAGATATCAATGTAAAACTTTTTTATTTCCGTACTAATTTAGTCAAGTCTATTTGTTTCGTATTTCTTTATTAGTTTTTTAGCAGCCTTTACCATTAAGGTTTCCGCACTAGAATTAATGCTAGGTACTCCTTTGTTATCTTCAAAATGGGAATTATCTGAGGTAACTTTCGCCATGGCCTGAGATGAAGAAATAATCTCGCCCGTATTAAGATCATATATCATAATGGAAACGGAAGATTGATTACTTGCGCTGTAATGGCCATTACCACTATCAAATGATACAGTTCCGGCTCCATTACTAATGACATTCCCTCTTATGTTGATCAGAAAATCACAATCTGTATCTCGTTTAAGCGTTTCCAATTCCGTTTTGTTTAGCTCAAATCCAATTTTAGGCGAAATAAGTTTGTCCATTCTTAATGTATTCATGTCAATCAAAGAGTCTCCAAGAATTTTTTTGAATTGTTCGTAGGAAGCATCATACAATTCATTGTCGAATATTTTTGAATTGGATTCCGTTCTATTGAGTACCCATAGTCCTTCTCCAAAATCAAGTTGTTTACCGGTATCGAATAGATAATTGTATTTCCCACCTCCACATGAACATAAAATGACAATTGAAAATAGATAGTATATTTTTTTCATAAAATTTTAATTGTTAAGCTTTGAATGTTTTAAAAGGTGTCGGTTAAGCATAGTGCGGAGGCAAGGAAATTTTTTCGTTTCCGCCTGCCTGCCGGCAGGCAGGTCTGTCGACGTAGCTAAAGCTTATTGTTTAGTTTTATTTTTTCTTGTTCAAAGCTAAATCCATAAGATTTAGCGACCTCATAAATATACACAGACCTTTCGGTTTTACCCTAAAGTCCGCATTACGTTTAGGTTTTGTCAGCAACTGAACTTATTTCTTGTCTTCATTTTGGATTATGTTGAATAAGTCACTATTTATTCCAACAAATATTTTAGAATAAGCTTTTTCTTTTTCCTGTTCTGTTAAATTAGTTTTTTGTAGAAATGATGTTTTAATTTCATGTCTTAAAGATTTTTTTTTATAATCTCTTCGGCGCGATATTTTTTCGTTGGAATAGCTAAAAATAATAAGATAACAATCACTTTTTAATCTTTCACCAATCGATTCCCACCATATTTTGTCCGTAATTCCCAATGAAGAGCCATATATGCAAATCAAGTTTGCGGATGAGATATGTTTTTTACATTGTTCATCAATCGTATGTTGCATTGCTTGATTACAATCAGATTTTATAAAAGCACTTGTTAATTCGGTCTCATTATGAAATAATTCATTTTTTATTTGAGAAATATCATTAACACCCATAACCATTGAATCATCAATAAATCCATGTACATGTTGAATCCCACGATAAAATATTTTTGCATTGTGATGATTTCCTAGTTGTAGAGCTTTAATATTTTCACCAATTAGTTTTTCGAACGTTTTTGTGTAATTGAATGTAATAACGTGAGTCTCCCATTGGTGGTTCGCCCATTTGTTTCTTATAGCAGTTACTTTATTTTTTTGTGCTACTGGTAAAGAATTCTCTGGAAAAGAGAGATAACCATAAAATTTTTCTTTATTAATTTTTAAAGCCTCTATTTTCTCCTCTTGGTCTCTTAGATATTCTGCTAAATTATCACCAATGTCCTCAAAGATTTCTATGAATTCGGCTATGCTATTTACTTGCGAGGTATATTGACCTAATGCCGATTCTAAATCTGCCCAAGTATTTTCTGATTCTATGTTTTTTTTTATTTTTGATATTACTTCCTTTTCTGAAACGACCTTTCTATAGTGTTTATAAAAGTCTGTGTATTTTGTCTGTAGTTTTAGATTAACGTCAAATCCATTTCCTAATAGGTAAATAATTTTCATAAATTACTAATGTTCTTTTAGTATAGTTGCTAACGTTTGGGCTAAGCGTAGTGCGGAAGTAAGGAAACTTTTCGTTGCCGTCTGCGCACGAAGCTAAAGCTTATTGTTTAGTTTTATTTTTTCTTGTTCAAAGCTAAATCCATAAGATTTAGCGAC
>NZ_JARKMS010000007.1 GCF_029350945.1 Maribacter huludaoensis
CAAGTGGGAGAGTAGGTAGCCGCCTTTTTCGAAAGCCCCTTACAGCAATGTAAGGGGCTTTTTTTATACCTTAAAGTGAAAGTGACCGTGGTAATATAAGTTTTACACTATTTTTATACGGACTTATTATACATTTGGGGTGATTTTTAGTGAAGTAGTTATACGTGTTCTCTTTGAATACCTCAGGGCTAGTTCTGCTGTTTCATTTAAGTTTAAGAGATGTAATGAGCCTAATAATGAGTACAGAAAAACATCTATTATTGATCTTATGAGCTATTAATTCATGAATTTGAATATTGATAAGTGAAGTATAAGCCAAATAGATAAAAAAATCCGCAACCTTAACAGTTGCGGATTTGTAGTTTATAGGTACTTAACAATTATACCCTAGGTAAATCACCTTCACCTTTCAATGGTAAAGCAGTTTCACCCATTAAATATTTATCTACATGATGTGCAGCTTGTCTTCCTTCTGAAATGGCCCAGACAATAAGAGATTGTCCCCTTCTCTGATCACCAGCAGCAAATACGCCGGGTACGTTTGTTCTATAATCATTTTCAGATGCCTTAATGTTGGTTCTTGCATCCATATCTAACCCTAATTGATTTGCAACGGTATTTTCAGAACCGGTAAAGCCTAATGCTAATAAAGCCAAATCACATTTCCATTCTTTTTCAGTTCCTTCAACTTCTTTTAACTGTGGTCGTTGACCTGGAGTTTTAATCCATTCTACTTCAGAAGTTATTAAGCCTGTAAGGTTGCCATCTTGATCACCAATAAATTTTTTGGTGGATATACTAAAGAAACGCTCAGCTCCTTCTTTGTGAGAAGAACTAGTTCTTAAGCGCATAGGCCAAAACGGCCAAGGCTGACCTTCGGGTCTTTCTGTAGTGGCCATTGGCATGATCTCGAAATTTGATACTGAAATTGCTCCATGTCTAAAAGATGTTCCAATACAATCTGATCCAGTATCACCACCACCAATAACAATTACATTTTTACCGGTTGCTTTGATTTCTTCTCCTAATTCTTTAATGCCATCTACTCTTCTGTTGTTCTGTCCAAGAAAATCCATGGCTTGGACAACGCCTTTTAGGTCAGATCCTTCAATAGGTAAATTTCTTCTAATAGTAGCTCCACCGGTTAAAACAATAGCATCAAAATTTTGTTTTAATTCATCAGCTTTTATATCTACTCCAATATGTACACCACATTTAAATGTAATTCCTTCTTCTTTTAAAATCTCTAAGCGACGATCAATGACATTTTTTTCCATTTTAAAATCAGGAATTCCGTAGCGTAAAAGTCCGCCCGGTTTTTCATCACGTTCAAAAACAGTTACGTTATGACCTGCTCTGTTCAGTTGTTGTGCCGTAGCCAAGCCTGCAGGTCCTGATCCTACAACAGCAACTTTTTTGTCGGTTCTGTTAAGTGGTGGTTTGGCAGAGATCCAGCCTTTTTCAAAAGCAGTTTCTACAATATTTTTTTCAATATTTTCAATACTTACCGGATCTTCATTAATACCCAAAACACATGCCTCTTCGCATGGTGCCGGGCACAATCTACCGGTAAATTCAGGAAAGTTGTTTGTAGAGTGCAGAATTTCACTAGCTTTTTCCCACTTGCCACGGTAAACTGCATCGTTAAAATCAGGAATTAAATTTCCTAATGGGCAACCGCTATGGCAAAAAGGAATGCCACAGTCCATGCAACGTGCTCCTTGCTCCTTTAAATCCTTTTCAGGTAACGGTACTGTAAATTCTTTGTAGTTTTTTAAACGCTCCTCAACCGGTTCGTATGCTTCAATTTTTCTGTCGAATTCCAAAAATCCTGTTGTCTTTCCCATGTTCCGATCTTAAATAGTTTGTAAGTTTTCTTCCTCTAATCTTATTAAAGCCTGTCTGTATTCTTCAGGTAAAACCTTAACGAATTTGGGTAGATAGGATTCCCAGTTTTCTAAAATTCGTTGTGCTAACGGACTTGATGTTGAATTGTAGTGACTTTCAATTAAGTCTTTTAATTGTTGAATGTCTTCTTTTTCGTTGACTTCTAAAAGATTAAGTCCTTCAATGCTGCATCTCTTTTTAAAGGTTTTGTTACTGTCCAGTACATAGGCAATACCACCGCTCATACCTGCTCCAAAATTTCTTCCTACTTCGCCAAGGATAACGGCTACACCACCGGTCATGTATTCACAACCGTGATCACCTATTCCCTCAACTACCGCTTTTGCTCCTGAATTACGAACACAGAAACGTTCACCGGCTTTCCCGTTAATATATGCCCTACCTGCTGTTGCTCCATAAAGAGTAACATTTCCGGTAATTACATTGTCTTCAGGTACTATAGTAGATTTCTCAGGGACCTTGATAACAAGTTTAGCTCCTGAAAGTCCTTTACCTAAGTAATCATTAGTATTACCATTAACAATCATAGTAAGTCCTCTTGTAGCAAAAGCTCCGAAGCTCTGTCCGGCAGAACCTGTGAAATTTAATCTAAGCGTATTTATAGGTAATCCTTCAGCTCCGTAAGTTTTAGAGATTTCATTACTTATAATTGCACCAACTGCTCGATCAGTATTACAAATAGGGTAATCTAATGTTAATTTTTCCTTTCTGAATAAGGAAGGGTTGGCTTTTGCTATAATATCAAACTCGATAGATTTATCTATATCGTGTTTTTGCTTTTCTGTATTGTAAAATTTAGTTCCTTTAGGGACATCGACCTGATGTAGTATTGGGGTTAAATCAATACCAGCCGCTTTGTAGTGGTCAATTGCCTTTTTTCTATCTAGTTTTTGTACTTGACCAACCATTTCATTAATAGTCTTGAAACCTAGTTGAGCCATTATCTCACGTAACTCCTGTGCTACAAAATACATGTAGTTGACTACGTGTTCTGGCTTACCTTTAAATTTCTTTCTTAATTCAGGGTTTTGAGTTGCAATACCTACTGGACAAGTGTTTAAATGGCATACACGCATCATTATACAACCTGATGCAACTAGTGGGGCAGTGGCAAAACCGAATTCTTCAGCTCCCAATAGACAAGCTACGGCAACATCTCTACCTGTTTTCAGTTGACCGTCACATTCTAAAATTATTCTGTTTCGTAAATCATTAAGAACAAGTGTCTGTTGAGCTTCGGCAATACCAAGTTCCCATGGTAGGCCGCAATGTTTTAACGATGTCAAAGGAGATGCTCCCGTGCCGCCGTCAAAACCAGAAACTAGTACTACGTCCGCTTTTGCTTTGGCTACACCGGCGGCAACGGTACCTACGCCTACTTCAGAAACTAATTTGACATTGATTCTTGCTTTTCTATTTGCAGATTTTAGGTCGTAAATTAATTGAGATAAATCTTCAATAGAATAAATATCGTGATGCGGAGGTGGTGAAATTAAACCTACATACGGAGTAGAGTTTCTTGTTTTTGCAATTTCAGGATTTACTTTAGGACCTGGTAACTGACCACCTTCACCTGGCTTGGCACCTTGTGCCATTTTTATTTGAATTTCTTTAGCGTTAGTCAAATAATTGGAGGTTACACCAAATCTACCCGAGGCAACTTGTTTTATTGCGCTGTTTCTCCAATCACCGGTAGAATTTTTATAAAATCTGTTTTGATCTTCTCCTCCTTCACCTGAGTTACTTTTACCGCCAATACGGTTCATAGCGATCGCTAAATTTTCATGGGCTTCTTTACTGATTGATCCATAAGACATTGCACCGGTTTTAAATCTCTTTACAATTTCCGTCCAAGGTTCAACATCTTCTATTGGAATTGGGTCATAGTTAGAGAATTCAAAAAGACCTCTAATGGTCATTAGGTTTTTTGATTGCTCGTTGACCATATTGGAATACTCCTTATAAGTATCTGGTTCATTATTTCGAACAGATTTCTGAAGTTTTGCAATGGATAATGGATTGAACATGTGTTTTTCACCATCTCTTCTCCACCTGTACTCTCCACCAATTTCTAAATCTAAACTGGCATCAACTAGTTTTTTGTTGAAGGTTTTATGATGACGTAAAGCAATTTCTTTCTCTATTTGATAAAGACCAATTCCTTGAATACGAGTTGGAGTGTTTGGGAAATATTTTTCAACGACTTTGGTATTAATACCTATACACTCAAAAAGTTGAGAGCCACGGTATGAGTTTAAAGTAGAAATACCGATTTTGTTCATCACTTTTAAAATACCCTTACCAACCGCTTTGTTGTAATTTTTAATGGCATCATCAAATGATATTTCCGTGATATCATTTTCCTCTATTTGTTCGGCAATTATTTCATTTACCAAGTAGGGGTTAATAGCACTTGCGCCAAAACCAAATAACAAGGCAAAATGATGTACCTCTCTAGGTTCGGCAGATTCTATGATTACACTAAGTTTAGAACGTTTTCCAAGTTTCTGCAAACCGCTATTTACGAACGAGCACGCTATTAAGGCAGGTATAGGTGCCATGTTTTCATTCACGTTTCTGTCCGAAAGTATGATAATGTTAGCTCCTTCGTCTACAGCTTTTGATGCTTGGTCTAATACCGATTGCAACGCATCCTCTAGACCGTTGTGTCCCTGTTTTATGGAATACAACATTGAAATGGAAACTACTTTGTAATCTGGGCTTACATCATAGTTTTTGATTTTGTCCAAATCCTCCTTTGAAATTACAGGATTTTGAATCTTAAGTTTTCTACAGTGTAATTCTGAAAACTCGAAAATATTATGATCGCTACCTAATGTTAAGCTGATATCGGTAATCAGTTCTTCGCGAATACCATCTAATGGAGGGTTGGTTACTTGGGCAAATAATTGTTTAAAGTAATTGTAAATTAGTTGTGGGCGTTGGGATAAAACGGCAATAGGCGTATCAGAACCCATGGAGCCAATAGGCTCTTTGCCAGCTTTTGCCATTGGTAGTACAATGGTATTGATATCCTCTATCGTATAGCCAAAAACAGACTTTCTCTTATCTAGCGTTTCTTCCCCTAAAAATAAAGGGCAATCGTTGTATGGAATATCTTTTAAATGTACTAAGTTGTCGTTTAGCCATTTTTTGTAGGGAAATTTTTGGGCAATGTTCTCTTTAATTTCTTCATCGTTGACAATTCTACCTTCTTCCATGTTCACTAAGAACATTTTGCCTGGTTGTAACCTACCGTGGAATTCAACGTTATCAGGGGCAATGTCTACCACACCGGTTTCAGATGACATCACTACATAATCGTCTTTTGTAACTGTGTATCTAGATGGTCTTAAGCCGTTTCTATCTAAAACGGCACCTATAAAGTTACCGTCGGTAAAAGGTATAGAGGCTGGTCCGTCCCAAGGTTCCATCATACAGGAATGATACTCGTAAAATGATCTTTTAGCTTCGGACATCTCTGTATTTTTTTCCCAAGCTTCTGGAACTAGTATCATCATGACCTCCGGTAAAGATCTACCGGTCATTAATAAAAGTTCAACGACCATATCCATGGTTGCAGAATCTGACTTTCCTGGTAATATAATTGGAAGTACATTCTTTATTTCGTCACCGAACATGTCACTTTTCAGTAATTCCTCTCTAGAGAACATGCGGGTAACATTACCTCTTAAGGTGTTTATTTCACCGTTATGGCACATATATCTAAATGGTTGTGCCAAATCCCAAGTAGGGAAGGTATTGGTAGAAAAACGTTGATGAACCAATGCCAACCTGGTTACTACTCTAGAGTCCATGAGGTCAGAATAGTAAAGACTAATATCTAAAGGCATTAAAAGTCCCTTGAATATTATTATTTTGGTAGATAAGCTAGGTACGTAAAAGAACTTGCTTTCAGATAGCTTAGATTTAATAATCGTATGCTCGGTTATTTTCCTGGCAATAAAAAGTTTTAAGTTAAAATCAAAATACTCTTGATCCTCACTTTCTTTAGCTACAAATATTTGCTTAACGAAAGGCTCTGTTTCCGCTGCAATTCTACCGGGTATTGATCTGTTGACCGGTACGTCTCTCCAGCCTAATAATCTTAAGCCTTGTTTTTTAATGTTCTCTTCAAATACCGAGATGCAAAAATCCCTTTGATTTTCTTTACGGGGAAAGAAAATATTACCAACGGCATAATCGCCTGCTTTTGGTAAGTCGAAGTTGCATACAGCCTGAAAAAAATCATGTGGTATATCTATTAGGATACCTGCACCGTCCCCTGTCTTACCGTCTGCGCTTACCGCTCCTCTGTGCTCTAAACGTTCAAGTATTTCTAACGCCTTATGTATAATGTCGTTAGATTTTTTTCCTTTAAGGCTACATATAAATCCAGCCCCACAGTTGTCATGTTCAAATTCCGGTAGATATAATCCTTGCTTCTTCAGTGTCATATTTTGTGGTATTTCTTCAAAAATATCAATTTTTTTAAATTATGTTCAATGATTGAAACAAATTCAAATAATAAATTCAACGAAATAAATAAAAGCTTAAAAAATCGATAATTATGAATTTTTAAAACCTTCAATTTATCATAATGATAAATTTAAGTTAATATTATCGAAAGCGATCAGTGAAGTAGGGGGTAAGTGCTAGTTTTTGTGACTTTCTAACAATTAAGTCTAACTTTATTGGGTAGTTAACAAAGTAAGATTATAGTTTAATAAAAAACACCCCTATAAATTACAGGGGTGTAATTAAAAATTAATTTTTTTATTTTAAAATACTTCTTGAAATCACGATTTTTTGAATTTCAGAAGTGCCTTCGTATATCTGTGTTATTTTGGCGTCTCTCATAAGACGTTCTACATGGTAGTCTTTTACGAAACCGTTTCCGCCATGAATTTGTACGGCTTCGACCGTTGTTTCCATTGCTACTTTAGAAGCATATAATTTTGCCATAGCACCAGATAGGTCGTAATCCCTATCATTGTCTTTGTCTAATGCAGATTGGTAAACTAGTAATCTTGCAGCCTGTATTTCTGTATGCATGTCCGCTAATTTAAAGGCAATGGCTTGGTGATTACTGATTTCTGTGCCAAAGGCCTTACGTTCCTTTGAATATTTTAAAGCCAGTTCGTAAGCGCCGGCCGCAATACCTAATGCCTGAGCGGCAATACCTATACGGCCACCGGCTAGAGTTTTCATGGCAAACTTAAAACCGAAACCATCTTCGCCAATTCTATTTTCTTTAGGCACTTTTACATCATTGAATATAAGTGAATGGGTATCGCTTCCTCTAATGCCTAATTTGTTTTCTTTTGGTCCTATTTCAAATCCTGGAGTTCCTTTTTCAATAATAAGGGCGTTGATGCCCCTATGCTTTTTGTCCTTATCCGTTTGGGCAATTACAATATAGGTACTTGCTGTACCGCCATTGGTAATCCAGTTTTTGGTGCCATTAACAATATAATGGTCGCCCATATCTATTGCGGTAGTTTTTTGTGAAGTAGCATCGCTTCCCGCTTCTGGTTCAGAAAGGCAGAATGCACCTATTTGCTCACCTGTGGTGAGTTTTGTAAGATATTTTTCTTTTTGTGCTTCAGTTCCAAATTTTTCCAATCCCCAGCAAACTAGAGAATTGTTTACTGACATAACTACTGACGTAGAGGCGTCAATTTTTGAAATTTCTTCCATAGCCAATACGTAAGAAAGAGTGTCTAGCCCACTTCCACCATATTTTGGGTCTACCATCATTCCTAAAAAGCCGAGTTCTCCCAGTTTTTTAATTTCTTCTTTTGGAAATCTTTGAGCATCATCACGTTCAATTACTCCTGCTAATAGCTCCGTTTGGGCAAAATCGCGTGCAGCTTCTTGTATAAGTTTTTGTTCTTCATTCAATGAAAAATCCATCTAATAATAT
Source organism: Maribacter huludaoensis (assembly GCF_029350945.1). Taxonomy (GTDB): domain Bacteria; phylum Bacteroidota; class Bacteroidia; order Flavobacteriales; family Flavobacteriaceae; genus Maribacter; species Maribacter huludaoensis. The sequence continues at coordinate 7,835 of NZ_JARKMS010000007.1, forward strand.
ATAAAGGTTAACTTCTCAAAGATAAAGATATAGTAGTTAAATATATTACTTAAGAGTCTCCTTTTGAATGATTTCATAACAATTTTGGGCTCTTTGTAGGCTGTACGTTCATTTTAACATTTTCTTATACGTTAAATTGCCGTCGCCAAAAACTGTTAAATTTATAATCATATTGATTTAAGTATTTGGATGTCAGATAACTTCGGTATTATTGTTAATTCATTAGGATTTCAAAGACAATTTTAAATATATTTGGAAGATTTATTTTTTAGAATTAGAACCTATATTTACAACTCATAACTAGTTACTCAAAAAACCAACGAATATGGAAACCATCATTGTTATTGTTTTTTTGGCGGGATATCTTGCCATTACCCTAGAACACAATCTTAAGATAGATAAATTAATCCCTGCATTGGCCATGATGGCTATTCTTTGGGCGCTTATTGCTCTTGGAATAGATGGCTACGAAAACTGGTTTGATTCTGCTCATCAAAGTCTAGTTGATGGTTTTGATAAGTTTGGGCATTTAGATAGAATGCACATGATGGAGGAGTCCCTTTTGCATCACTTAGGTAAAACTGCGGAAATTCTTTTCTTTCTTCTTGGGGCTATGACCATTGTAGAGATCATAGATTATTTTGATGGCTTTGCGACTATAAAAGGTTTTATCAAAACCAAGCAAAAAGGTAAGTTATTATGGTTGTTTTCAATATTGGCATTCGTATTATCTGCAATTATAGATAACTTGACGGCTACCATTGTTTTGATTACCATATTGCAAAAAGTTATTAAGGACAGGGAAACTAAATTATGGTTTGCCGGTATGATCGTAATAACGGCAAATGCCGGTGGGGCTTGGTCGCCTATTGGTGATGTGACCACTACCATGTTATGGATTGCAAATAGGGTTAGTGCAGGTCAATTGGTGCTTCACGTACTTTTACCTTCATTGGTTTGTATGATCGTTCCAGTTGTGATTGCAAGTAGGTTCAAGGTTTTTAAAGGGTTGATCGATGGTGAATTGGATGGTGATAATTCTAAGTCTAAATATAGTGGTGTAATGTTATATTTAGGATTGGGGGCTATTCTTTTTGTTCCTATTTTTAAAACGGTTACCCACTTGCCTCCTTATGTTGGTATGATGTTATCATTGGCAGTTGTAGCAACTTTTGCAGAAATATATAGTAATAAAAAGTTTAGTATTTCTTCTGTAGATCAAGAGGGTCAAGACACCGAGGGGCACCATAGTCCTGTACATCATTCATTATCCAAAATTGAACTACCAAGTATATTGTTCTTTTTGGGGATTTTATTGGCAGTTGCCGCTATGGAATCTTTAGGGATACTCTTTAATGCTGCTGGAGCTCTTAATGAAGCTATACCTAATACGGACATAGTAGTTATGTTGTTTGGTCTGGGATCGGCAGTTATTGATAACGTACCATTGGTTGCGGCAAGTATGGGTATGTTCAGTGAGCCTTTAGATAGTCCGTTATGGCATTTTATCGCTTATTCTGCCGGTACTGGTGGTAGTATGTTGATTATTGGTTCTGCAGCCGGTGTAGTTGCAATGGGTATGGAGAAAATTGATTTTTTCTGGTATCTTAAGAAAATTGCTTGGTTGGCATTGGTAGGTTTTGTTAGTGGAGCAATCGTATTTATATTATTAAGAGATTTTGTTCTTCACGGATAATTTAATTCGCAAATCGTCGTTATAAAGGCAAATTCAATACTTAAAGAATATTATGTTATTATTCCAGGATTTGGCTCAAGATGCGAGCGAAGAATTATTGTCTGAAGAGAAAACACTTTCGGTCATAGATTTAATATTTAATGGGGGTACAGGTAGTGTAATTATTATCTCCGTTTTATTTATAATGTTAGGCGTGGCTCTTTATATTTATTTTGAACGATTATTGGCAGTTAATGCTGCGTCTAAAATAGATAAGAATTTCATGAATCAGATTCGTGATTACGTGACCACAGGTAAACTAGATGCGGCAAAAATTTTATGTGCTCAAACAGATTCGCCGGTAGCCAGATTAACGGAAAAAGGTGTATCTAGAATAGGCAAGCCTTTAGATGATATAAATACCGCAATAGAAAATGCAGGTACTCTTGAAGTATATAAGCTAGAGAAAAATGTAAGTATTTTGGCAACTGTGGCCGGTGCGGCTCCAATGATCGGTTTCTTAGGAACTGTTATTGGTATGATTCTTGCCTTTCATGAAATGGCCAGTAGTGGAGGTCAAGCGGAAATGGGTTCATTGGCATCGGGTATTTATACTGCCATGACTACAACGGTTGCCGGTCTTATTGTTGGTATTATTGCCTATGTTGGTTATAACCACTTAGTGAATAGAACTGATAAGGTTGTCCATAAAATGGAAGCTAACGCAGTGGAATTCTTAGATTTATTAAACGAACCTCTTTAATTTTATACTATGAAATTAAAAGGAAGAAATAAAGTCAGTCCAGACTTTAGCATGTCTTCAATGACAGATATTGTATTCTTGTTATTGGTGTTTTTTATGCTAACAGCGAATTCACCTAACGCTTTGGATTTATTGCTACCAAAGGCAAAAGGAAAATCTACTAATACTCAAAATGTATCGGTAAGTATAGATAAGAACCTACAGTACTTCGTTAATGACGAACGTATAAATGGCGAGTATGTTGAAATAGAGTTAAAAAAGGCTTTGGCAGGTCAAGATAGTCCTACGATAATTCTTAGGGCAGAAGAAAGTGTTGCCATAAAAGAAGCGGTAAATGTTATGGATATCGCGAATAGGAACAATTACAAAGTTATATTGGCCGTACGCCCAAACTAAATGGCATTTTTAGATACGAAACATAAAAAGAAATCATTGACACTTACCACACTGTTGTTAAGTGCACTTTTATTGGTTTTATTTTATATCGGTCTAAACTATATGGATCCACCTGAAGAAAATGGGATTTCTGTTAACTTCGGTACTATGGAATTTGGTAGCGGTAAGGTTCAGCCAAAAGAAAAGATACAATCAGAACCATTAAATACTCCACCCGTTGAGCCAACCGAGCAAGAGGTCGCAGAAGCTATAGAAGAACCTGTAGAGGAGGTTGAAGAGGCTGTTGCCGATAGGGAAGCTCCTGCGGAAAAAGTATTAACTCAAGAAAATGATGAGTCTATAAAAATAGATCAGGCAAAAGAGGTAAAAAGAAAAGCTGACAAAGCTGCTGCAGATGCTAAAAGAAAGGCAGAAGCAGAAGAGAACAGGAAAAAGGCAGAAGCCGCACGTATAGCCAAGCAAAAGAAAGAAGCCGAAGACAAGGCGCGCCAAGAGCAAGAAGCCAAGAAGAAAGCTTTAGATGCAATGATGGGGGGACTTAATAAATCTGATGGCACGGCATCTGGTAGTGAAGGTGATGATAATAGGGCAGGCGATAAGGGGCAGCCAGATGGTGATCCATATGCTACCAGTTATTATGGTAGTCCAGGTAGTGGTAGTGGTACTGGTGGTTACGGATTAAATGGACGTTCACTGGTCAACAAAGGTAAGGTGCAACAAGAATGTAACGAGTCTGGCAGAGTAGTGGTCAAAATAATTGTTGATCGCAATGGAAAAGTGGTTAGTGCAGAGCCAGGTGTAAAAGGTACCACCAATAATAACCCATGCTTATTGGAGCCCGCTAGGAAAACTGCATTTATGCATAAATGGAATTTAGACGGTAACGCTCCAAGTAGGCAAGTAGGTTTCGTAGTTGTAAATTTCAAATTAGGAGAGTGACCTATAAAGAGACATTAGATTGGATGTTTGCTCAGCTTCCAATGTATCAGAATAAAGGTAAAAGCGCCTTTAATTCAAAGATGGACGGCATTTTAAAACTTGCCGGGCATTTAGAAAATCCTCACAAAAAATTTAAAAGTATACATGTTGCCGGAACCAACGGAAAAGGTTCAAGTAGTCATTTATTGGCCTCTGTTTTACAAGAATCAGGTTATAAAGTTGGTTTGTATACCTCGCCCCATTTGAAAGATTTTAGAGAACGTATACGTATTAACGGTAAGAAGATAGCAAAGAATTGGGTAGTCCGTTTTATAGCGGACAACAAACCTTTTTTTAACGCTAATAGGCTTTCTTTTTTTGAAATGAGTGTTGGTATGGCGTTTTCATATTTTGCCCATGAAGAGGTTGATATCGCTATTATAGAAGTGGGATTAGGTGGAAGACTTGATTCAACAAATATAATTATACCAGAGGTTAGTTTAATAACGAACATAGGATTAGATCATACCGATATGTTGGGTGATACTCTTGCTAAGATAGCAAAAGAGAAAGCTGGGATAATTAAAAAAGAAATTCCTGTAGTTATTAGTGAGTTTGATGAAGAAACGGCTCCAGTTTTCAAATCTGTAGCAAAAGATAAGAACTCCAAAATAATTTTTGCGGAAGAATTTGATTATCCGGACTATGAAATTGGTTTATTAGGTGCTTATCAAAAGAAGAACGTAAAAGGGGTGCTTGCTACGTTAAATGCTTTGCCTGGCTTTAAGGTCTCTAAACGTGATATAGCACATGGGCTAAAAAATGTAGTGCTTAATACTCGGTTAAAGGGAAGATGGCAGCAAATTGGCTCAGATCCTACTATAATTTGTGACACGGCCCATAACAAGGAAGGTATTGAATTGGTGATTGAGCAAATCAATAGGCAAAAATTTGAGCATTTACATATTGTTATAGGTTTTGTAAAGGGTAAGAATATGGATAAAATTTTAGCCCTTTTCCCTAAAAATGCAACTTATTACTATTGTAAGTCAAAAAATTTTCGGGGACTTGATGAAAAAGATTTATCAAGCACTTTTTCTAATAAAGGATTTACCGGAAATATTTATAATTCTGTAAATAAGGCACTTATGGCGGCAAAAAAAAGCGCCCAAAAAAATGATTTTATTTATGTGGGCGGAAGTAATTTTGTAGTTGCGGAAGTTATTTAAAATTTTATTGATTTTTCTTTTGTGAAATGTAAAAGTATTATATATTTGCACCCCCATTGGGGCTCTTAGCTCAGTTGGTTCAGAGCACCTGCCTTACAAGCAGGGGGTCACTGGTTCGAATCCAGTAGGGCCCACAGGATAAAAGGCTTTCATGAAAATGAAAGCCTTTTTTATTTCTACAATATTTATAGTATAATTTCTTACCTCATTTTGTAATGCTATAGATTGAATTTTTGTTTTTGTAAAGCTCTTGTTTAGAAGGTTGGTTAAGTAGCCTGATATTACATTTATTTTGCATATAATAGTAGGTGATTTTTGGTGCTTTTTACCTTTTTTAGAAAGATAATCAGTGGGTAAAATCCTGTTAATAATTGTTACACTTCTTGGGTTAATTAAGGTATTTACATGCCAGGCCCGCAATGTTAAGAAGTGATAATGTGCAAAATTTTCAAAATTCTATTCTTCTTGTATTCTTATCTTAATTATAATCTATACCTAGCTGTATCTATCTTACTTTTAATAGGTAGGATCCTAATAAACACGGGGTCTCAGTTGATTTTACGTAATTCTTATAAGTAGCATTAATATTTATCAACTGCGCAATTTATGAGGGGTGAATTCTATAAAATCACAATAAAAACACCCTAAAATCATCAATGTAATTTTTTTTAACAATATAATAACATATATTTGGTAAACCAGTTTGACGAACCAATTTGGTAAACCAGTTAAAAAATAGAACAAATACTAACTAAAACAGAAGAGATGAAACGCTAAGAGAATCGCATATAAAAAAGGACGGGTGCTCGCCCATCCTTTTCGTAAAAAAAATTACTTCATGTCCAACGGAAGTAATGCAAAAAACATGTAAATATTACTACAAACACATTTCCTAGTAAAAATAGGAATTTTCATTGATTTAATATGAAAGTGTTGGTAATAGTAATTGGATATTATAATGCGAGATATACAATCGCATTTTAAGTAGATCAAAAAGATGGCACAGGCCAATTCAATAGAACTAACTTAATATAACACAGATGAATTTTAAATTAAAAATTTTTATGGTTGTAATGTTGCTTGTCAACATTCAATTATTTGCACAAGACTCCTATGACTTATCAGGTACGGTGGTAGATGCAAACAATGTGCCAATACCTGGTGCAAATATCGTTGTAGCAAATACAACAAGAGGTACACAAAGTGATTTTGATGGAAATTTTACCATCAAAGTGTCTAGTGGAGATATTTTACGTTTTTCATATATAGGTTACACTACTGAAACTGTAGCAATTGTTTCGCAAAAAACAGTTAGCGTTACTTTAAAAGAAGACGCCAGTCAACTTGATGAAGTCGTTGTAGTTGGTTATGGAACGCAAAAAAAATCTACCGTTACCGGTTCAATTTCTAAAGTAACCAACGAAAAGTTAGATCAAATAGCAGTATCAAGGGTTGATGATGCATTAATAGGTCAGGTTTCAGGTGTTAATATTCAGGCTACCAATGCTGAGGCAGGTGGGGCTCCTACCATTACTATTAGAGGTATAGGTTCTGTAACCGCTGATTCTGGTCCTGCATTGGTAATTGACGGGGTTGTGGTAAGTTCAGAATTCTTAGGTAACCTTGATATGAACGATGTGGAATCTTTTGAGGTATTAAAAGATGCTGCTTCTGCTGCAATTTATGGTAGTGAAGGATCTAATGGTGTAATTTTAATTACAACTAAAAGTGGTAAGGCCGGAAAGACCAAATTTAGCTATCAGACATATACAGGTATTAAAAGTGCCCATGGTAGTGATGATTACAGAAAAAGTGTAGCAGAGTGGGCTAAAATAGAACAAGCTGCAACGGGTACACTTTCAAATGAAACTCAATATGCACAATTATTGGTTCAGGCTACAGGAGTAGATAGGGATTGGCAAGATGTTTTCTTTGACGGAGGAGCAATAACCAGTCATTCTTTATCGGCTAGAGGTGGTTCGGAAGATACTAAATTCAGTACTTCATTAAGATATCTTCATGATGAAGGTGTTGTTATTACAGATGATTTTAAATTATTCTCTGCCAATATGAAAGTTGATTCAAAAATTGGTGAGAAAGCAAGATTCGGTATTAGGGCTACGCCTTCTTATACAAAACAAAGAAGATTGCCGACCTCTATTCATAATCCTACGCGCCAATCTCCATGGTTACCTATTTATCATACGGAAGAATCACTTCAGTTTATAGATAGGGAGTCTGGTAACGGGCAATATGCAGATGTTGGTGTAGGAGATTATTTCTTTGAAAACCACCTGGTTGAATTAGATATTAATGGAGATGGTAGTGATAGCAGGCCTCGTACATCGGGTGATTCTAATCCTTATGCTCAATATGTTGAAAGAGAGCATTTTGAGTATAACACTAAATTATTCGGTTCTACGTATTTAAGCTATGAACTTTTGGATGGGTTGACTGCTAAAACACAGTTAGGTGTTACTTTGGAGCAAAGAAAAAGAACAAGGTATGACGGTACAAAGCATCATGCCAGTGGTGCGGCCAGATCTTCATATTACCTGGCAAATAGATTTAGAACTAGAATAATTTCCGATAATACCCTTAATTATAATAAGACTTTAGGAGATGATCATGATTTAAACGTTTTATTGGGTGCAACTATTCAAAAAAGAAAATCAGAGGAAAGCATTACAGAGGGTAGTGGTTTTTCAAATGACTTGTTAAAGAATTTCCAAGGAGCTACGGTTGTTGATCTTCCTACTGAAATTAATACGGAGCTTAAAAAGATAGGTTATTTTGCTCGTGTTAACTATGCGTATAAAGGAAAGTATTTGGTAAATGCATCTTTTAGACGAGATGGTAGTTCTGTATTTGGCGTAGATTCTAAGTGGGGTAACTTCCCTGCAGTTTCATTAGGTTGGAACGTTGCTAAAGAAAATTTCTTGTTGAACAGCGATGTTGTAAATACAATGAAGTTTAGAGCTAGTTATGGTCTTACGGGTGCAGAGAACTTTAATGTAGGTGACGCTATTGTAAATGCATGGCCTTATTTAGCATTGTTGCAGAATTCAAATTCAATTGATAATGGTAGTATTGCAGCTGGTGTGTCACCATTAAATATTGCCAATACATTGTTACAATGGGAGGCATCTAAAGAATTGACAGTTGGTTTGGATTACGGTTTTTTCAACAATAGGATCTCAGGTTCTATTGATTATTATGAAAGAACTAGTGATGAGTTGTTGTTGAACAACCCTGTTTCCTATATCTCAGGTTTCAATAGTGGTATCGTTAATTTGGGTGAGGTCCAAAATAAAGGTTTGGAACTTGAAATAAGAACTAGAAATGTTTCAAACGAGAATTTTTCATGGAACTCAACTTTGATCGCATCTACAAATAAAAATGAGCTTTTAAGTTTTGGTGATTCTAACAATGCGTTAATTGAAGATACCTACGGTAGAAATTCTCAATGGATCAATAGAATAGGAGAGCCTATTTCTTCTTTTTGGGGTTACGTAGTAGATGAAGAAGCTTTTGATGAAACTTCTTTTAGAACAACATATGTTGACAGTCCTTGGAACAGGATCAATGGTCAGTCTGATGATACGATTGTAAAAGATTTAAATGGAGATGGGTTGATTACGGAAGAGGATAAAACAATTTTAGGTAGTCCGTATCCAGATTTGGTATATAGTTTTACCAATGAATTTAAATTCGGGAATGTAGACTTTTCTTTCATGGTTCAGGGTAGTCTTGGAGCTCAGGTCAACAATATAGGTGATCAATATTTTTACAACTGGTTTGGTAACAGAACAAGAAGTGGTGGAGAGTTAGAAGCTGTTGCCAATGGTCTTGTATCCGATGTTTCGTTTATCCAGGAAAAAGTATTGACAAGCGATGTTATTGCAAGTGCGGATTATTTCTCTTTACGTAATGTAAACCTAGGTTATAATTTTTCAAATGATGTTGCAGAACGTATAGGGGTAAGTGGTCTAAGAGTTTATGCTACTGCTCAAAATTTGCTTTATATCACTGCAGATGATTATCACGGTTTCAATCCAGAGCATATAGATGGTAGTAACCCAAGAGCTTATGGTTCTCAAAGAGCAGGTACACCAATTTTTAGAACGGTTACAGTTGGTCTTAACGTTGATTTTTAATCTAAAAACAAACAAACGATGAAACATATAAAATATTTAATAATTGCAGTAACGGTATCCGTATTTGTTTCCTGTGATAGTGAAGAGTTTTTAAATCCATTGCCAGATACTGCTGTTGCGGTAGATGGGTTCTTTCAATCAGATGCTGATGTGTTATCCGGTATTTATGGTATATATGATGCCTTGCAAGGTGTTAATAGTAATACCGAGTCTAATATAGGCAACTTTAACAGAGGTGTACAATTTGAGCACCTTTTAACAGAGCACAGAACGGATAATACAAGAAATGCTACCCTTGAGGGTTCTAAAGCTGATTTTCATAGATATGTGGTCAACGCCAACAATGTTGAATCAGAAGATTATTACGCGTCTATGTATGAAGTAATTTTTAGGGCTAACAATATATTGGATTTTATAGATGTAGCAGATGAAGGTAATCAGGCTAAATATGCTGCAGAAGCAAAATTTCTAAGAGCATATGCTTACTTTAAATTGGTAAGAATGTTCGGTGATGTGCCGTTGGTGACATCAGTAGTGGGTCCTACGGATAATGAAGCTCTATTTACTAGAATTCCTTCAGCTCAGGTTTATGATCAGATCATAGCAGATTTACAAGAGGCGGCAAGTGAATTGGATAATTCATCTAAATCTAGGGCTTCTAAAGCTGCGGCACAAGGTGTATTGGCCAAGGTGTATTTGTCATTGGCATCTCCTGATTATGCTGCTGCACGCCAATTATGCGAATCTATAGTGAACAGCGGTCAATTTAGTTTAATGAGTGATTTTCACGATGTTTTTTATGATGAACTGAACAACGAAATAATTTTTGCCATTCAGTATATTCCAGGAAACAGTGCGGAAAGTCAAAGTTTTTCATCTGAATTTACTTCTTCTATACGTGCAGGACAAGAAGACGGTCAAAACATTGTTAATGATAATCTAAGGTTAGATTTTGTAGCCTTTGGAGGAAATAGAACGGAAACTTCAATTACTGATCTAAATGGTTCGCTTTTGGACGATAGAAATGAGGTAGCCAAATTTTTTCCGGACGGCTTTGATTCTACAGCTGAACCAGCATACGGCCCTAATGCCCGTAATGCCGGTAATGACTATATAGCTTTACGTTATGCAGATGTTCTTTTAATGCATGTGGAAGCTATAATGGCAGGTGCCGCATCTACTACAGATGCTGCGGCCTTGGCATCTTTTCAAGCGGTAAGGGATAGAGCCGGTTTAACTGATGCAGTTTCTAGTATTACCAAGGAAGAACTTTTAACGGAAAGAAGAGTTGAGTTGGCCTTTGAAAATCAGCGTTGGTTCGATCTACTAAGATTCGGTGTTGCCGAGGCTGTATTAAGTGCTCATTCTGCTGAAATGGGATATGTGTTCGATGCTAGAAAATTATTGTTGCCTATACCGGCAAGAGAAATAAATATAAGTGGTGGACTTTTGACACAAAACCCGGGATATTAAATTTTAAAACTTTTAAACTATGAAAATTAAACAAAATATTTTCCGAAAAACAACGCTACTGCTATTTACCGTAGTACTGGCAAGTTCTTTTGTTGGTTGTGTTGGTTCAGATACTTTTAGGGATGATTTGCCAGATTCCAATTCTAAGGCAGATACAATATTTCCAGAAGCTAATTTTGACTATACGGCTGATCAAGAAGATTTTACGATCATAAACTTTACGGATCTTTCAACAGAGGCATCTTCCTATTTATGGGATTTTGGTGGTGGTGAAACATCTACAGATCGCGATCCTACTTTTCAATTTCCTGGAGAAGGTACGTTTCCTGTTACTTTAGTTTCTAGTGATGGTAACGGTGTTACTTCTACAATTACTTTAGACGTAGTCGTTGTAGATGAGTTAGTTGCTGCTTTTCAATGTCCAGATTTTTTATGTAGCCCAAGAACACCATGGGCTGGTGTGGATAGAGGAACAACAAGTTCTTATTCGGCAAGTTCTTCACCAACTCCACCAGAAGGTAACGGTGCTGCCAAATTAAGTAGTAGTTCTAATTTCCTTGATCAAAGTATTCGTGTAGTAGCAGGTGCAACTTATGAAGTAACATTTTGGTATGTTAGTAAAACTACCGGTACTTCTGCGGGTACCTTGTTGATCGAAGATGCTGACACCGGTGATGATTTTCTTTTACAAGAAATTCCGTTGACCGATCAAGCTTCGGCTTATGTTCAAACATCGTTCACATTTACAACAGATGAAGCAACTGAGAATATGAGATTCAATATAGAATATGCAGGGACAGAATGCAGGTTCTCTAAAATTAGTATTGATAGGCTAAATTAATGATAGCTCTTGAAAAGATAGTTTAGAAATGTTGTTGCTTTTAAAGGCGGTTTCATTTTTAAATTATCCTTCAAGACATCATGTATTCTCTTAAGCGGAAATTTCAACTGTTTAAGAAGCATCTAACAAAAATTTAAAAAAAATATAATATTATGAGTTTAATAAAAAAAGGAATTAGTGCCCTTTTGATAACCGGTTTGATCATGTCATGTGATGAAGATGGTTATGAGCCAATTGAGCCGGTAGATTCTTCTGGTGGTTCTATTGGTAGTGTGTTTTCAAGTTTTGATGTATCGGCTAGTGGAGATGGTACAATTGTTACGGTAAAACCATTGACTGTAGGTGTAGATTCATACGTCATTGACTTTGGTGATGGTAGCAGTCCGTTAACCGCATTGCAAGGAGAGTCCGCTACGTATGATTATTCTAATGTAGAAGCATCTGCAGATTATACAATTACCGTAACTACCAAGGCGGCAGGGCAGGCAGATCTTGTAAAGACCGAAGATATTACGGTTGAGCATACCGTACCTTCTATTGATACTGCCCCCAGTTCACCAGAAATCAAAAGATATAATATATTGAACATTTATACGAATGCAAGTTCTGTTGGTTCAGCAGGTACAGGTGGCAAGGCTATTGTTTTGGATTCTGGTAACAATTTATTGGAATTTTCTAGGTTGCACAGTACCGTTGGAGAGTTTGCACTGAGTGATGAGGTTGTTGCGGCAGATGCGTTCTATAGCGGTGTAGGTTCTAATGATATTCATTTTGATGTGTATTCTGAGTTTGCCACAGGTATAGACAAGTTAAAGATTACTTTAGTGGATAGCACCAATGGTACCAGCCATGTAATTGATGACTTGGATTTGATTGATGGTGAATGGACAGGATTTGATTTTAATTTGGCAACGGATTTTTCTGCGCCGGTTACTCAATTCGAAACTATTCTTTTTGAAGTAGGAAGTACTGGTACTGCAAATGATCATGCGACCATTACCGTAGATAATATTTATATGTCAAGAATGACGGGTCCTACAATTTTGAACGGTGATTTTGAGGATGGTCAAGATTTCTGGAAATGGTCAACATTTACAGACGGTAATACCAATCCTTTTGGATCTAGTTCTGATGGTTCTAACCAAGATTATGACGGGGTTGATACCGGCAGTAAGACAAGAGGAGCTAAGTGGTCATCAAGTCAATCTGGCGGAGACCTAAGAACTTCTAGTTCTAGATATGCCTATCAAGAGCTTATTTTGGAGCCTGGCGCAGATTATATTTTAGAGTATCAATACGCTATTAAAGACGATAGTGGTACGGATCCTATAGGCGGCAGAAAAGTAGTTGGCCTGATCTTGAACGGTCACTATGATGATGGTGCGGATGCCGTTGATAATATTGGGGATAATTTAGGTTTTAACGAAGGTTATGTTGCAGAAGGTAAGTTTTCTGATACTACAGATGGTGCAGGTACATTGGTACAGATTCCATTTACTGCAAACGATAGTGGGGAAGTTGCCATAATGTTCTATGCGGTAACTCCAAAAGATGCATATGTAGATAATGTGAAGGTTCGTTCAGTGAATCCTTAATTTATAATTTATGAAAAACACCCGAAACGGAATATTGGTATTTATAGTATTACTATTTCTATCTGTAAACGCTACTTCTCAAAAACAGAAAAGTAGCGTTTCAGAATCGGATGTAGAACTAAAAAAAATCAAAAAAAAGAAGAAAAAGAAAGTCAGGTTACCCCAAATCGATTTAAACAATTGGAAGGTTACAATTCCTGAAGGTAGTGGTAAAGGAGGGGCAATCAGTGTAGCACCGCCAGAAATTTTAAATTATGCTACAAATGAGGTGCTTAAGCCTTATATGTATAATGATTCTACAAAAGGTGCACTCACGTTCTATGCTTACCCCACCTCGGCAACCACCGCTAACACTAAATATTCCAGGTCAGAACTTAGGGAGCAAATGGTTCCTGGAAACGACAACGTAAATTGGACTTTCAAGCAAGGAGGCACATTAAGTGCAAAATTATCTGTTGATGAAGTTTCTAGAGATAAAAACGGTAAGTACCATAAAGTGATCATTCTACAGATTCATGGTCGCTTGACCAATAATCAAAAAGAGTTAATAAAACAAAAGGACAATAATGCACCGCCGGTATTAAAAATATATTGGCAGAACGGTAAAATTAAGGTCAAAACAAAAAAATTAAAATATGCAGATGTGAATGCTATAGGTATATTACATGAAGAAGCGTGGACAGATGATGAGGGTTTCAATTTTGAAGAAGAAGTGGGCTTTGGCAAATTTCAAATAGAAGTAAAAGTTACGGATGGTAAAATGGTGGTTTCACTGAACAAAAATGAATATGCCGTTTATGACGATTTTAATATGAAAAGATGGGGCGTTTTTGAGAATTATTTTAAAGCAGGAAATTATTTTCAAAGTAGGGATGAAGGTTCATTTGCCAAGGTCAGTTTTTATGAACTTGAAGTGAAGCATTAATAAAAAATATATGATTATAGATTACAAGTTACTTTTCAATAAAACTGTGGCATTAAATTGCTTTTTCGCATTTGTAATAATGCTTGCCATAACAAGTTGTAGTAACGATGCAGAGGTGACTGAAGAAGAAATTGTTCAAGAAGAAGTAATTGAAGAAGAAGAGGTCGAAGAAAATACCGAGACCCAAGAAGAGGAGGTAGTTGAAGAAGTACAGGTAGAAGGAGTAGACTTCTTTCTGCCCAATATTGATTTAAGTAATTGGAAAGTTACACTGCCAATTGGTAGTCCAGATGAGGTAGAGCCACCGGAAATTATGGATTATGCTACCGATGAAAGGTTGATGCCTTTTATGTATAATGATTCTACAGATGGTTCTTTGGTGTTTTATACAACACCGGGTTCCTCAACGGCCAACTCTTCGTACTCAAGAACTGAGCTAAGAGAACAAATGGTGCCTGGTAGTAACAGTACAAATTGGACTTTTACAGAAGGTGGTCGTATGAAGGGAACTTTATCCGTGCCTGAAATTACTACAGATGCAAGTGGTGAATTTCATAGAACGTTAGTAATGCAAATTCATGGTAGGCTAACAAATGAACAGCGAGACTTAATAGGGGAAGATGATAATAATGCTCCGCCAATGTTAAAAATATATTGGCAAAAAGGTAAGGTTAGAGTGCTTACCAAAAAACTGAAAGATCTTAATGCTACTGACGAGGAGATATTGCATACGAATGCTTGGGAAGATAATGAAGGTCATACTTTCCCAGAGAATATAGGTGCTAATACATTTGTTTTGGAGATTATTGCCACAGACGGTAGGCTAGAGGTTATTTTAAATGAAACGGATTCTGTGGTGTATGAAGATATTCATATGCAAAAGTGGAGTGTTTTTGAAAACTATTTTAAAGCGGGAAATTATTTGCAGACCCTAGATGCCGGTGCGTCTGCTAAAGTCAAATATTATGAATTAGAAGTTATGCATTAGTAATGTGCTATACATATACCTAGTGCAATTAAGAAAGTTGTTTAGTTGAATTTGTTGAAATGAGTTTGCCAGTCTTTCGTTAGGCTGGTAAATTTCATGAAAGTTCGCTTCCTAGTACGAGTAATTATCAATGCAAATAAAACTTCGTATTTTAGCGAGTTGTTTTACATTTTTTCGGATGGGCAAATTAGACAAATGGTTTTCCTTTAAAGCAAGATATATATGAAATTAGAGATTCTCACGAAGACAGAAAATCAGGAAATACAAAATGAGATTATTGTTCAGCTAAGAGATTTAATGAACAATAAAAATCTTGAGCCTGGTGACAAGTTACCATCGGAAAGAATGTTGTCCGACAAATTTGGAGTGAGTCGAAACAATGTTCGGGAGGCAATTCAAAAATTGGAGTTTTATGGTATTTTAATCTCTAAACCTCAAAGTGGAACCTTTGTAGCGGATATTGGGCAAGTGGCCATGAACGGGATGGTGAACGATATTCTTAGGTTAGATGAGCCAGATTTTAAGTCTTTGGTTGAAACTAGAATTTTATTGGAACTTAAAACGGTAAGGCTTGCGGCAAGAAGAAGAACAGATGATGATTTAAGACTAATGAAAACTGCGTTAGATGCTTACCGTGAAAAAGTAAATAATGGAGAAGATGCCGTTCAAGAAGACCTCTTGTTTCATCTAGCTATTGCACGTGCCAGTGGTAATAGTACCATGAACACATTCATGCTTATCATTACACCAGAAATATTGGTAAATTTTGAAAAATATCATGTATGTGATAAAGACATGGCCTTCAGGGGTATTGAAGAACACCAAGATATATTCAACGCTATAGAAAAACAAGATCCTCAACTGGCAAAAGAGAAAATGAAAGTTCACTTTAAAAACCTTTATCAGTTTTGCTATAATGTTTAAGACAGAGTAGGTATTGTAAAATGCTGATTATGGCTTAAAGCAAATTATTTATATTCAATTTTTGTCGACAATAACACCAAACGACCAAAGAAATTATTAAATGGAGAACTCGGTTAAAGTATCTGTCTGGAAAAAAATATTAGCGTTAGTATTGGCATTCGGACCAGGTATTTTTGCAATTGGGTATACTATAGGTACCGGTAGTGTAACCTCAATGATTGTTGCAGGTAGTACTTATGGTATGCAGCTTTTATGGGTATTATTGTTAAGTTGTGTTTTTTCGGGTTTGTTGATGTATGCCTATGGAAATTTTGCATTGGTTACAGGTGAAACAGCTTTGTACGCTTTCAAGAAACATTTGAAGTGGGGAAAACTCATTGCTATACTTATTATTCTAGGTATCTCCTTTGGTCAGTGGAATTCGTTAATGGGTATACTGGGCATTTCTGCCAATATTATCTATGAGATATTTTTAATTTATTTCCCCAGTTTGGCAGCTTTAAAATATGAGGCCGTATTGATAATAGCCATAACCGTTATTGTCCTGTTCTATGGTCTGTTGCTTGTAGGTAAGTATGCTTTTTTTGAAAAAATACTTGTCATTTTTGTTACCATAATGGGGCTGTCCTTTATTATATCGCTCTTTATGGTAAACCCTTTGCCAGTTGAAGTCATTAAAGGATTGATACCCACAATTCCTAAAGTTGAAGGAGGTCAAATGATGGTCGCTGCCTTTGTAGGAACCACTATGGCGGCAGCTACATTTTTGTCAAGACCGCTATTTGTAAAAGGAAAAGGCTGGACAATTAAAAATCGTGGGCAGCAAAAGAAAGATGCTATTATAGCGGCTTCATTGGTATTTTTTATCAGTGCTTCTGTAATGGCGGTGGCTTGTGGAGCGTTGTATCATCAAGGACAACCGGTTACCAAAGTTTTGGATATGGTGAATACCCTAGAACCGGTGGCAGGTAAATTTGCCCTTACGCTTTTCTTTTTTGGGACCTTAAGTGCAGGTTTATCGTCTATTTTTCCATGTTTATTGATAGCGCCAATTTTGTTGGCTGATTACCAATCCGGTGAATTGGATACCAACTCCAAACAATTTAGAATAATTACGGCGATTGCTTCTATGTTCGCTCTTATCGTTCCAATATATGGTGCCAATCCAATTCAAATGCAAATACTTTCTCAAGTATTCAATGTATTTGTACTGCCACTAGTAATCCTAGGAATTATCCTTCTCATCAACAATAAAAAAATAATGGCGAACTACAAGGCGGGCATATGGCTTAATTTAGGCTTGTTTGCAGCTCTTTTTTTTGCCTGTGTTATTTCTTACAATGGTATAGTTGCCTTGTTGGATTATTTTTGATCACGAGTAATATTTCTATTTTATTTTTTCAAAACATCCGATCATTTTAGAATAAGATTAATGGTATCTTTGCTTTTCTAAAAAGATTTTGAGGGGATATTAGCTCAGTTGGTTTAGAGCGCTGCCTTGACAGGGCAGAGGTCACCGGTTCGAATCCAGTATATCCCACATCTTTTAACGGATTGATCTAAATTTTCAGATAGGCATTGTTTCTTTTATTCAAGTTAAATAGTTGCCTTCTTTCTACAATCTATGGTTGTTTCCTTCGTTTATTATCAAAGGCTTATGGTTTAAAAAGAACGAGTAAGTGAATTGGGTTTATGTTAAACGGGTTAATTAAATATCTTGTACAAAATAAATTAATAGCATTTGTAATGTTATTGGTGCTTTTGCTATGGGGATTGATCAGTGCTCCTTTTAATGTTAATGGTATTTTAATTGGATCTAATCCCGTTTCTGTTGATGCAATTCCTGATCTTGGGGACAACCAACAAATAGTATTTACAGAATGGCAGGGGCAATCTCCTCAAGATATTGAAGATCAAATTACTTACCCTCTTACCTCACATCTTTTAGGGCTTCCGGGGGTTAAATCTGTTCGTAGTTCATCAATGTTCGGTTTTTCTACTATTTACTTGATATTTGAAGATGATATTGAATTTTACTGGAGTCGTAGTAGAATTTTAGAGAAATTAAATAGTCTGCCGGTAGATTTATTGCCTTCGGATGCAAGTCCAAAATTAGGACCGGATGCCACTGCCCTGGGTCAATTATTCTGGTACACCCTTGAGGGTAGGGACGAAAACGGAAAAGTTACCGGAGGATGGGATTTGCATGAGCTAAGGAAAATACAGGATTTTTATGTTAAAAATGCTCTTGCCTCTGCTGAAAATGTCTCTGAAGTTTCTTCTATTGGTGGCCATATTCAAGAATATCAAATTGAGGTAAATCCACAATTAATGCGTCAATATGAGATTGCATTGAAAGATGTGGTAAAGGCTATTAAAGAGACCAATAAAAATGTTGGCGCAAATACGATAGAAATAAATAATGCCGAATATCTAATTCGTGGGTTAGGTTTGGTGAAAAAGATCGATGACATAGAAAGTACGGTTGTTGTTTCCAATGACTTTGTTCCAATTAAAATTAAAGACATTGCCAATGTTACTTTAGGTCCTAAAGAGCGTAGAGGTATCTTGGACAAGGAAGGTGCTGAGGTTGTTGGCGGTGTGGTAGTAAGTAGATATGGCTCAAACCCGCAAAAAGTAATAGCGTCGGTCAAACAAAAAATCAAGGAATTAGAGAAGGGTATGCCCGTTAAGGAATTAAAGGATGGTTCCATTTCTAAATTGACAATAGTACCTTTTTACGATAGAACGGAGTTAATTAAAGATACGCTAGGTACCCTAAGTTCTGCTTTGTACTTAGAGATTTTAATAGCAGTTTTAGTGGTCTTGGTTATGTTGCGTAACCTTAAAATATCCGTAATTATTTCTGCATTATTGCCAGTTGCTGTGCTTATGGTGTTCATAGCCATGAAATTGTTTAAAGTTGAGGCAAACATTGTAGCACTGTCCGGTATAGCAATAGCGATCGGTACCATGGTTGATCTGGGTATAATTCTATCTGAAAATATAGTTCAAAAATTAGAACAGCCTATAAAAAACAAGTCTGTTGATGAACTGGTCATAGAAGGTGTCAATGAAGTTTCAGGAGCTATAGTAACTGCAGGGTTGACCACTATTTTAAGTTTTATTCCGGTATTTGTACTTTCAGGGGAAGAAGGCAGACTTTTTACCCCGTTGGCATTTACTAAAACAGCAGCATTGTTAGCGGCAATGTTATTATCGTTATTGGTTATTCCGCCATTAATTGCAAAATGGTATAGTGTAAATTTTAAAAATATAAAACCCAAAGGCTTTGGTTCTTACGTAATAGGTTTATTGGGTTTGTATATGATTATTTCTGGATTTTGGATAGGTCTGGTTCTAGTTGGGTTAACGGTCATTAATCTTATGCATTGTTACGGTATTCTTAAAAAGGAAAATTTTGAGAAGATTAGAATTGTTTATATTGTAATAACGACTTTATTAGTGCTGACCTATTATTGGAATCCATTAGGGTTTGATAATAACTACCTTGCGGACCTTTTGTTCGTATTACTGATATCAATTGGGGTGTTAGGGGTGCTTTACCTTTTTTATAGGTACTATGAAAGAATTCTACTTTGGGCTATGGCACATAAACTACAGTTCTTAAGTATGCCTATTTTGTTGTTGGTTCTGGGGTCTTTGGTTTATGTGAATTTAGGAAAGGAATTTATGCCAAAGTTAAATGAAGGCTCATTTTTGTTGATGCCTACTTCCACTGCCCATACAGGTATTTCTGAAAATAAGAAATTACTACAGCAATTAGATATGGCGGTTGTGTCTATACCAGAGGTTGAAACCGTTGTAGGTAAGGCAGGGCGTGTAAATTCAGCTTTAGATCCCGCTCCATTATCCATGTTTGAAAATGTGATAATTTATAAGACGGAATTTATGTTGGATGAAGGTGGTAGCCCGCTTTCTTTTAAAACAAATGATGAAGATCTGTTTGAAACTGTTAATGGTGAATTTGTGCCTTGGGGATCAGGAATTTCTCAAGACGAATTAATACCGGATTCTGATGGGAAATATTATAGAAATTGGAGGTCCCATATTCACAACCCGGATGATATCTGGAATGAAATAGTGAATGTCACCAAAATACCGGGAGTTACATCGGCTCCTCAATTACAGCCAATAGAAACTAGATTGGTAATGCTTCAAACAGGAATGCGGTCTTCTATGGGGATAAAGATTTTTGGTCCTGATCTTAAGTCTATTCAAAGTTTTGGCCGTTCACTGGAGAAGGAATTGAAAAAAATAGGAGAAGTAGATAAAGCTTCGGTGTTTTCAGATAGAATTGTGGCAAAGCCGTATTTAAATGTAATTTTTGATAGGGATAAAGCTGCTAGATACGGCATTACTATAAATGAATTACAAGAAATTTTAGAATCTGCAATAGGAGGAAAGGTATTGACACAGACAATTGAAGGTAGGGAAAGGTTTGATGTAACGATACGTTACCCACGAGAATTACGGTCTGCCCCAAAAGATTTACAAAATATAATTGTGTCCTTACCGGACGGTAGTTCCATTCCCCTATCAGAGGTAGCGCAAATTAATTTTGAAAAAGGTCCTCAAATAATAAAAAGTGAGGATGGTTTTTTAACCGGTTATGTTCTATTTGATAAAAAAGAAGGTTTGGCCAATGTTACCGTAGTAGAAAACGTAAAGAAAATTATTGAAGATAAAATTACTGATGGGGAATTGATTTTGCCAGATGGGGTACGGTTTAGATTTGCGGGAACGTACGAGAATAATCTACATGCAGAAAAGACATTGGCGGTAATTGTACCGTTGGTTTTGTTGGCAATTTTGTTTATTCTATATCTTCAGTTTAGATCATTAACTGTTTCATTAATGATATTTTCTGGTGTAGCGGTAGCTTTTGCAGGTGGTTTTATGATGTTATGGCTTTATGGGCAAGACTGGTTTTTAAATTTTAGTTTTTTAGGCAATAGTTTAAGAAATGTATTTAATGTAAAAACAGTAAACATGAGTGTTGCGGTATGGGTAGGTTTTATAGCTTTATTCGGTATAGCAACAGATGATGGTGTGGTTATTGCAACCTATTTAAAGCAGAGTTTTAAAAAGGTGAAACCAAATACTATAGAAGAAGTTAGGAAGGCGGTCTTAGAAGCTGGTAAAAAAAGGATAAGGCCTTGTTTAATGACCACTGCAACAACATTATTGGCACTTATACCCGTTTTGACTGCCAAGGGTCATGGTAAGGATATACTAATACCAATGGCAATTCCCGGGTTTGGCGGTATGCTAGTGGCGTTGGTGACATTATTGATAGTCCCTGTACTTTACAGTTTTTGGCAGGAATTGAAATTAAAAAGAGAAGTTAAGGAATGATCAGCTTGGATAAATATAAAAAGTATGTATTCTATGTAGCACTATTGCTTGTAGGTTTGCTGTTTGGGTATTTGTTTTTTGGAGAATCAAAAAGCGATAACACTGCAGTTTCCGTTGAGCACATGGAAGAAGATTCGTATACCTGCTCTATGCACCCTAGTGTGGTAAGTTCAAAAAAAAGTACATGTCCAATTTGCGGAATGGACCTTGTGAAAGCAAAAAATAATAGTAGCCTGGATTCCGATAATCTGTTTGAGATGAGTGAACGGGCCGTAGCGTTAGCAAATGTGCAAACAAGTATAATTGGTCTGGATAGTAAAAATGGAGAAATATCGTTATCTGGTGAAATTACTTCTAATGATAAGACCAATGCTACCCAAACAACCTTATTTGATGGTCGTTTAGATAAGCTAGAAGTAAATTACATTGGTGAGTACGTAAGAAAAGGTCAAGTGATAGGAACTATTTATAGTCCTGATCTTTATTTGGCCCAAGATAAATTATTGACATCGGCTTCATACAAGGATACTCATGAGAAATTATATGCAGCGGCAAGAAATACATTGGGTCTTTGGAAATTGACAGATCAACAGATCGAGGATTTATTGAAAACGGGTAAACCTATTAAAAATTTTCCTTTGGTAGCGGATGTTTCAGGAACCGTTGTGGAAATTTTGGCATCAGAGGGCAATTATTTCAAACAAGGCGACCCATTGTTCAAAGTTTCTAAATTGTCTACTGTTTGGGGTGTTTTTCAAGCTTATGAAAATCAGATGCCATTATTGAAAATAGGGCAGGAAATAGAAATAAGTTCAGAAGCATTCAAGGGCGAGACGATCCTTGCAAAAATATCTTTTATAGAGCCTATTTTAGATAGGGGCAGAAGAGTGGTATCGGTAAGGGCCAATATTGCGAACAAAGATGGAAAATGGAAACCGGGAATGTTCATTGAAGGCAAGGTTCAAGTGGATAGTGATGATGAACAATTATTAACGGTGCCCAAAAGTGCTGTTCTCTGGACAGGAGAGCGTTCGGTGGTTTATAAAAAAGCCGATGTAGCCAAACCGGTATTTGAATTGTTGCGAGTGAAATTGGGAGGGGTCGTTGGTGATAGCTATATTGTTTTAGATGGTCTTGAAACAGGAGATGAAATTGTAACAAACGGTGCTTTTGTTATTGATGCCGCAGCGCAATTACAGGGTAAAAATTCAATGATGTACTCAAATGAGGAAGATTTTCATAAAAAGGCCATTAAAAATAATCATTTGAGTAAGTTGACCAATCAACAAAATGAAAAACTAAAAGAGGCGCTTAATGTATATTTTAAACTGAAAAATGAATTGGTCAATTCTAACAAGGGGCAAACTATAGCGCTTGCCATAAAATTGAAAAATTCGTTAAGTCCTATAATCGGTAAAAACAATGTAGATAGTGTTTTAAATACCCATTTAGGTGCTGCCGATTCTTCATTGGCACTAATCGTAAATCAAAAAAGCTTAGAAGGGATTAGGGTAGAGTTTAAAAAGCTGTCAGAAGATTTTATAGCAATTTCATCGTATGTGATTGGTTTGGAAAGTCCAATATATGTTCAGCATTGTCCAATGGCCAACGGCAACACCGGCGCAGACTGGCTCAGTTTGGAAAAAGCTATTCAAAATCCATATTTTGGGGATAAAATGCTCACCTGTGGCAGTGTCGTCAAGATAATAGAATAGTTTTATATC
The DNA here is from genome assembly GCF_029350945.1 of Maribacter huludaoensis. Classification (GTDB taxonomy): domain Bacteria; phylum Bacteroidota; class Bacteroidia; order Flavobacteriales; family Flavobacteriaceae; genus Maribacter; species Maribacter huludaoensis. The sequence goes on from NZ_JARKMS010000007.1 coordinate 30,822, forward strand.
AATTCAAGTACGCGCTCTAGTGCCATTCCTCTAGATCCTTTTATTAATATACTTGATTCGGGTTTTAGGTTGTTTTCTTTTAAATACATTTTTAAAGCATCAAAGTTTTTCAATTTAATAGTTTCGGTATCGGTCAAATAAAAATTTTCACCTACTAATAGTATATTTTCAAAGTTGAGGTGCTTGGCTAGATCGGCAATGTTTTGATGCTCTTCTTTAGCAGATGCTCCCAATTCGAACATATCACCTAAAATTAAAACTTTTTGGTCTTTCTGTAGTGTGTTGAAATTTTCCAACGCCACTTTCATGCTAGATGGGTTGGCGTTATAAGCATCTAGAATAATGTAGTGTCCGCTTTTATTTATTATTTGTGATCTGTTATTGTCCGGTGTGTAATTTTCAATTGCTTCCTTTACTTTGTTTAAACCAACATTAAAAAACTTGCCCATAATGATCGCAGCGCAACAATTGGAAAAATTGTAAGTACCGATCAAATTAGATTTAATGATAATTTCTTCAACTGAAATGGTAACGAACGGTTGTGCTTCTAATAATTCTATATTGTAATATTGAGGGTTTAGTGTGCTAAAACCATATTTTTTGGTATATGAAGACAGCTTCTCCATTTGTATGGTATCATCAGCATTTAAAAAGACGGATTTTTTATGGGAGGTTAGATAATCATATAGTTCGCTTTTGCCTTTTATAACTCCCTCAACGCCTCCAAAACCCTCTAAGTGGGCTTTACCGAAATTAGTGATGTATCCAAAATCCGGTTCGGCAATAGAGCATAGAAATTCAATTTCTTTTTGGTGGTTTGCCCCCATTTCCACTATGGCAATTTCAGTATCTGCCTTTATATTCAATAATGTAAGTGGTACGCCAATATGATTGTTTAGATTGCCTTTTGTGGCAATTGTAGCGTAAGTAGTGCTAAGTACCGCATTTATTAATTCTTTGGTAGTTGTTTTTCCATTGCTACCTGTAAGACTGATTATTTGCGCTTTACTTTGCTTTCTATGATAATTGGCCAACTGCTGCAATGTTTGTAAAACATCATCTACGATTATTGTTCTTTTATCGACGAAGTATTTTTTTTCATCAATCACAACTAAACTAGCGCCGTTGTCAAGAGCTTGTTGGGCGTAAGCGTTACCATTGAAATTCTCTCCCTTTAAAGCGAAGAAAATATCGTTTTTATTAATTTTTCTGGTATCTGTACTTACTGATGGGTTTGCTAAAAAAGCAGCATGTAAATCTTGAATATTCATAAAATCGAAGATAAAAAAAAGCCCCTTAAATAAGGGGCTTTTTTAGTTTGTAAAGAGAAAAATTATTTAGCTTTTTTTCCTCTTACTGTTTTGTTTTTTGTTTTAGACTTAGAGCCAACTCTAGACATTGCACATCTAAAACCAATATAATCGGTAGCCATATATTGTGGCAAATATCTTCTTTGTGCTGGGTCTAACCAGTAAGCTCTATCTCTCCAAGAACCACCTTTGTAAACTCTTACTTCATCATTGATCAATGTAGTTCTATTATTAGAAGAGTCATAATTTTTTACAAGATTTCCTAAAGAATCTCTTTCAACAGAATGCTTAGGAGAGTTGTACATTTTTTTGCTTTCATCTTCCTCTTCGTCATCACTAAATCTGTCATAGAATCTTGAAGAACCGGCATCACCATCTCTATATCCTCTGTTATCACTAGAAGAGAAGTTTGTTCTTAAATAAGTTTCTTCTTCATCAACGGGTACCATTTTTATTTCACCTGGTAAGTTTACGGCAACAACTTTACCGTTTGGCAACGTATCGTATACTATAGAATCTCTAAGAATATTTACTTTACCATCCTCGCCAATAGCGCTTTTCATATAAATATTACCTCTGTAGTAATTGAAATCACTTACTTCGTCATCTACTATTGGTCTATAAACATCCGCTACCCATTCTGCAACGTTACCTGCCATATCGTAAAGACCTAAATCGTTTGGCTTGTAAGACATAACTTGAGCAGTAATATCGGCACCATCATCTGACCATCCTGCAATTCCGCCATAATCACCCTTACCTTGCTTAAAGTTCGCTAATTGATCACCTCTGCCTACACGTTGTCCGTTACGAGTATAATCACCTTCCCATGGGTACTTTTTTCTACCTCTGTAGTTGTTGTATTCTCTTTGTCCAACTTGAGCTTGGGCAGCATATTCCCATTCAGTTTCCGTTGGTAATCTATATTCTGGCATAATAATACCGCTACTTCTTTTTGCAAAAGTAGATGTACTATCTTTTTTCATTTTTCCTTGTAAAGAATCAATTTGTCCGTTATAAACAGATTCTGGTCTGTTTAGGTAAGCTTCTGTACTGAAAGTACCTTGAACTTCACCTGTAGCTGCTTGGTATTTGGCATCTTCAGATAAGTAACCTTCCCTTTCTAACATAACTTCGTTTACACGATCCGTTCTCCATTCGGCAAATTGTGTAGCCTGGATCCAGTTTACGCCAACTACAGGGTATTCTGCGTATGCAGGGTGTCTCAGGTAATTGTTTGTCATAGTCTCGTTAAAGCCTAATCTATTTCTCCAAACCAATGTATCTGGTAAAGCACCAACATAAATATTGGTATACTTAGGATTTTCTGGAGGGTAAACACTCTTTAAGTAATCAAGGTATTCCAAATACATTACATTGGTTACCTCGGTTTCATCCATATAAAAAGATTGAACGTGCTGTGCTGTTGGGGTATTGTTCCAATCATGCATTACATCATCTTGTACCTTACCCTTGGTAAATGTACCACCTTCAACAAATACCAGTCCTGGAGCGGTTTCCTGCTCTTTAAAATCGGTATTGTATTGAAAACCACCTTCTTTGGCATTTATTTTCCAACCTGTAGCTCTAGAGGTATTTTTTCCAGATGAGGATTTAGAACAGCTACTTACTGTAAAACCTCCTACTAATACCGTGCATGAGAGTACAACTTTTATTAAATGTTTTTTCATAATTAGGACTTGAGTTCAATTTACACACTCTATAATAGTTTGGTAGCTATAGAATATGATACTGTAATTTCTTTTAATTTGTTCGTCACTTTCGCTCAATAGAACGGTGTTTTGATGAGATTATTTTACAATTGAAAATAATTTTAAAAATCTCATGGCAAACTGTCAATAAAATTTCGCTCGCTTAAATAGGTAAACGCTGAAAACTATTAATTAGTATGGTTTTGGATATTTCTTTTAGAAAGGATAAACAAGTATATTTTTTTGGGCAAAAACAACCCGCGTAAAGCATGCTAGAAAACTGTGATGGCAAATTCTTACAAAAAACTTGTTGCTGATACAAGATAACGTGAAAAACAGCGTTTACATGTAAAATAATAATTGTAAATATATTTATACGGTATATTTCGTTCTTATTACTAAATGTAAAAATTCTGATGCGAAAAATTTCAATAATTTTCTTTGTATTAATAGTAGGTAAGATTTTTGCGCAAGATGGTGATCGTGTAATTACCACGGCCGTACCTTTTCTAACAATTGCGGCAGATGCAAGGTCTGCAGGTATGGGTGATATGGGTGTTGCAACATCCACAGATGCTTTTTCGCAACAGTGGAACCCGGCCAAGTTTGCCTTTGCGGAACAAAAAATGGGAATAGGTGTTAGTTATACTCCGTATTTAGAAAGTATTATTACCGATATTTCGTTGTTAAACGCAAGTTTTTATAACAAATTAAATGAGCAGAGCGCCTTTGCCGTTAGTTTAAGGTACTTTACTCTGGGGGAAATAGAATTAAGACAGTCGTTTGATGATGATGGTTTTGTTGTTAAGCCAAATGAATTGGCGCTTGATGGCTCTTATTCCTTAAAATTAAGTCCAACTTTTTCCATGGCCGTTGGTGGGCGTTTCATTAGCTCAAACTTAAAGTTTCCAGATGCTAATGTAGATTCTCAGGCAGCAAACTCATTTGCTGTAGATGTTGCGGGATTTTATAGGTCTAGAGAAATTGCGTATAATAATTTTGATGGTAGATGGAGGGCAGGTTTCAACCTTTCCAACATAGGTGGTAAAATACGTTATGATGCTGGTGGACAAGAGAATTTTCTGCCTAGTAAATTAAGTTTTGGCGGGGGTTTTGATTTTATACTTGATCAGGATAACGTTATCGGTATAACAACGGAATTTACGAAACTATTGGTGCCAACTCCGCAAGATTTTGACAATGATGGCGATTTGGATGCCGCAGATAGGGATATCTATCAAAATGAAAGCGGATTTAGTGGAATTTTCAATTCTTTTTCTGATGCACCCGAAGGTTTTGGTGAAGAATTAAAAGAGTTTACATGGGCACTAGGGGCAGAGTATACATATCAAGATGCATTCATGCTAAGAACCGGTTATTTTAATGAAAGTGAAGAAAAAGGTTCTAGAAAGTTCTTTACGTTAGGTGCCGGTTTTAAATTTAAAGCGGCGCAAGTTGATCTGTCTTACTTGTTCTCTACATCTCAGGTTAGAAATCCACTGGAAAATACACTACGTTTTTCTCTTACCTTTAATTTGGGCGAAGAGTTTTATAACGATTAATTGAAATATAGATTTTTATACATATAAAACCTGCTTTGTGCAGGTTTTTTTATGTCCATACGTTTTTTAGCTTCAATTACTATTGGCAACAGGTTTATATTTGTAGATTGAAAAACAAAATAAAAATATGGTCAGCCAAAAGAAAATAAGCTTTGATATTAAGGTATACGATTCGTTGAGCGAACTTAGTAGCGGAGATCAGAATTTAATGTCCGTTGCCGTAAAGGCTAGAAAAAGAGCTTATGCGCCTTATTCTAGTTTTAATGTAGGGGCATCTGTATTGTTGGAGAACGGTGAAATTATAGAGGGCAATAATCAGGAGAATGCATCATATCCTTCCGGGCTATGTGCAGAAAGGGTTGCGGTTTTCTATGCCGGTTCAAAATATCCTGGCATGAAGATCAAGGCAATAGCAATTACGGCCGCATCTTTAAATCATGAAGTAAACGAACCTGCTGCACCTTGTGGTAATTGTAGACAGGCAATTTCAGAATATGAATTTAGACAGCAAGAACCTATTAAAATTTTATTAATGGGCGAGACCGGCAGTGTAATTGAATGTAATTCTCTTGCAGATTTATTGCCGCTTGGCTTTAATAGCAGCTTTTTAAATTAAGAAAACTTGCAAAAAGTATTGTAAATAAACACGTTATATAGTTTATTTGTTAAGCATATAATTTCTGGGTCGATTTGCTTCTATAATTTTTATCGATTCATTAATATGTGTATTTTTGCTCTTCTTGGATACCTAGGTCATAATGCCTTAGTTACCAAACATAGAATTTAAACCTTTAGTTAAAATTGATGAAAAAAATCACCAAGGAAACGTATTTAAAATGGTATGAGGACATGCTGTTTTGGAGAAAGTTTGAAGATAAATTGGCTGCTGTGTACATTCAGCAAAAGGTAAGAGGGTTTTTGCATTTGTATAATGGGCAAGAAGCCGTATTGGCTGGAGCTCTTCATGCAATGGACCTGACCAAGGACCGAATGATAACCGCTTACAGAAACCATGTTCAACCAATTGGTATGGGTGTAGACCCTAAAATGGTTATGGCTGAACTTTATGGCAAGGTTACAGGTACTTCTAAAGGTATGGGAGGATCTATGCACATATTTTCTAAAGAACATCGTTTTCATGGAGGTCATGGAATCGTAGGGGGGCAAATTCCTCTAGGTGCAGGTATGGCTTTTGGTGATAAATATGCAGGTAGGGATAATGTTACCTTATGTTATATGGGTGATGGTGCCGTAAGACAAGGTTCATTACATGAAACTTTCAACTTGGCCATGTTATGGCAATTGCCAGTAGTTTTTATCTGTGAGAATAACGGTTATGCAATGGGTACTTCGGTAGCAAGAACTTCTTTTTCTACGGAAATCTGGAAATTAGGTTTAGGTTATGAAATGCCTTGTGGTCCAGTTGATGGTATGAACCCTGTAACAGTTGCTCAGGAAATGAGTAAAGCTATTGAAAGAGCACGTAGTGGTGGTGGACCAACTTTCCTAGAAATGAAGACGTACAGGTATAGAGGTCATTCCATGTCAGATGCGCAACATTACAGAACCAAGGACGAGGTTGAAGAATACAAAAAGATAGATCCAATTACTCAGGTATTGGATATAATCAAAGAAAATAAATACGCAACAGAAGCTGAAATCAAAGAAATTGACAAAAAAGTCAAATCAATGGTTAAGGAATGCGAAAAGTTTGCAGAAGAATCAGATTATCCACCGGTAAACCAATTATATGATATGGTTTACGAACAAGAGGATTTTCCATTTGTTCAACATAAATTGTAATTAGATGGCTATAGTAGTGAATATGCCCCGTTTAAGCGATACCATGGAAGAAGGTACCGTAGCTAAATGGTTAAAAAGCGTTGGTGATAAAATAGAAGAAGGAGATATATTGGCAGAAATCGAAACCGATAAGGCGACGATGGAATTCGAATCTTTTAATGAAGGCACATTATTGCATATTGGTATTAAAGAAGGAGATACTGCTCCGGTTGATAGTCTTTTGGCAATTATAGGTGATGAAGGCGAGGATATTTCTTCTTTGATCAATGGAGTAGGCGAAGCTTCTACTTCAGAAGATAGCTCTGAGGAAGCTTCTGCAACTGAATCTTCTTCTGATGATAATGAGGAGCAAGGTTCGGGCGAAGTACCGGAAGGAGTTGAAATCGTTAAGATGCCGCGCTTAAGCGATACCATGGAAGAAGGTACCGTTGCAAGTTGGTTGAAAAAAGTTGGTGACGATGTTGAAGAGGGAGACATTCTTGCAGAGATTGAAACCGATAAGGCTACTATGGAATTTGAGTCTTTCTACAGTGGTAAGTTATTATATATTGGAATACAAGAAGGTGAATCTTCTCCTGTTGATGCGGTTTTGGCGGTTATAGGTCCTGAAGGAACCGATGTTGATGCTGTTTTGAACAATAAATCTGGTGGAAGTAAAAAAAGTTCTGCTGGTGAAACCAAAAAAGAAGAAAGCAAATCTACTGATACTGCAGAAAAGAAAGAGGTTGCTAAGCCAGTAAACGATGGTGAACGCATTTTTGCTTCGCCGTTGGCTAAGAAAATAGCTGCGGATAAAGGTATAGACTTGGCCAGTGTTTCCGGATCTGGGGATAATGGTCGCATTATCAAGAAAGATATAGAGAACTTTACACCTAGTGCGGCTACTGCTGCCCCTGCTGCTTCAGCAAGTGTAAAAGTTGATAATGCAATAGCTTCACAACCGGTTTCAATGGCTTTGCCATCTGGTGAGGAGGGTACTGAAGAAGTTAAAAATTCTAATATGCGCAAGGCAATAGCCAAAGCATTAGGAAATTCTAAATTCAACGCTCCACATTTCTATTTGACCATTGAGGTAGATATGGACAATGCAAAAGCTTCACGTGCTCAGATAAACAGTCTTCCGGATACTAAGGTTTCTTTTAACGATATGGTATTAAAAGCTTGTGCAATGGCGCTTAGAAAGCATCCTCAAGTAAATACTTCTTGGAACGGAGATACTACAAAACACTACAAGCATATACACATGGGTGTGGCTGTAGCTGTAGATGAAGGTTTGGTAGTGCCAGTTGTAAAGCATGCAGATTTATTAGGCTTAACTCAGATTGGTAGCGCCGTTAAGGATTTGGCCGGTAAGGCGAGAAACAAGAAAATTGCACCGTCAGAAATGGAGGGTAGTACATTTACGGTTTCTAATTTGGGCATGTTCGGTATACTTGAATTTACAAGTATCATCAATCAACCAAATTCGGCAATACTTTCAGTTGGTGCTATTGTTGAAAAACCAGTTGTTAAAAATGGAGAAATAGTTGTAGGAAATACAATGAAATTAACACTAGCCTGTGATCATAGAACTGTTGATGGCGCTGTGGGAGCTCAGTTCCTTCAGACATTAAGATATTTTGTGGAGAATCCGGTTACTATGTTGGCGTAGAACAGAGATTTAACAATAGAATTAAATAAGCATCCTTTCATCGGGATGCTTTTTTTATCTTTATATCCTAAATAAGACAAAATAATGAAACATACGTGGTTAGTACTTTTTTATATGTTGATTGTTGGTTGTGGTGGGGCAAAAGTTGATCAGTCAACAGTATTGAACCCAACCAATCCTAAAGGAGTTAAAGGGTCGGTTTTGCAGGAAAGCAAAGATAATGTTCAAAAAAGTAGCTTAGAAAGCGTAAATTCTACAGTAGCTCTAAATAATTTATCAAAAGATATTGAGGCGACGATGACTTTCTTGACATCCGATGAATTAATGGGTAGGGATACCGGTAGCAAAGGAATCGCAAAAGCTGCTGATTACATACAAAACGTATTTCAGGACAATAATATTCAACCATATTTTGGCTCGTTCAAAGATACATTGGAAAATTATAGTGATGGTGTAGCATATAATGTTGTAGGTTTCTTGCCTGGAACAGACCCAAAGCTTAAAAACGAGTTTGTGATAATTGGGGCGCATTATGATCATATTGGTTTGATCAGCGGAACGGTAGAAGATGAAATTGCAAACGGCGCCAACGACAATGCATCGGGTACTACTACGGTTTTAGAATTTGCAAAATACTTTGGAAAACAAAAAAACAATAAAAGGAGTTTAATTTTTGCCCTTTTTACGGCTGAGGAAAAAGGCTTGGTAGGCTCTAAGCATTTGGCTAAAAAATTAAAAGATCAAAACATTGATCTGTATGCCATGCTTAATTTTGAAATGGTAGGTGTACCAATGGTAGATAAAGACCATAGTTTATATTTAACGGGTTATGAGTTGTCTAACTTGGCGGAAGTCAGTAATAAATACGCAGGTAAAAATCTTGTGGGTTTTCTTCCAAAAGCAAAAGAATTTAATCTATTTAGACGATCGGACAATGCACCTTTTCATGATGAATTTAATATACCGTCGCAAACTTATAGTTCTTTTGATTTTACCAATTTTGGTGAGTATCACAAGGTAGGGGACGAGGCATCGTTAATGGACTTCAATTTTATGGCTGTAATTGTAAAGGAATCTATACCAATGCTTGAAGGTATTGTCAATGCACAGGTAAAAGAAGTAAAGTATAATTAATGGAATACATTATAGTAACAGGAACCAGTAGGGGAATTGGATTTGAGCTCAGTAAATTATTGGCAGATGCGGGGCATAAAGTTTTGGCGCTTTCTAGAAACGATAAGCCAATAAAGAATCTTGAAAATGACAATATTGAAGCATTCGCTTTTGATGTATCTTCAATAGAAGATAGAAATAGGTTGTCCGGTTTTTTGAACGAAAAAAATGCCAGTGTCCTGGCCTTGATCAATAATGCGGGCAAACTTATCAATAAGCCTTTTCTAGAATTAACGGAAGAAGAATTTAAGTCTGTTTATGATGTTAACGTCTTTGGCGTTGCGGCGATGACCAGATTAATTATTCCTTTTATGAATAAAAAGGGTCACGTTCTTACTATAAGTTCTATGGGCGGTATACAGGGTAGTGCTAAATTTCCCGGTCTTTCGGCTTATAGCTCAAGTAAAGGGGCGGTGTTAACTTTGACAGAGCTGCTGGCAGAGGAGTTCAAGGAAACCGGTCCTTCATTTAATGCTTTGGCCCTAGGTGCCGTGCAGACAGAGATGTTAGAAGAAGCATTCCCTGGTTATGAGGCTCCGGTAAGTGCTGAACAAATGGCGGAGTATATTATGGACTTTACCTTAAAGGGACAGAAATTGTACAATGGTAAAATCTTACAGGTTAGCAGTAGTACACCATAACAATGCAGCAAACATTAGCAAAATATCTTCCAGAGTTAGCGGTTAGTCCTTGTTTTGAGCTAATTAAAGATACTCAGGTGCATTTAAAGATTGTTAATGAACGTGTAACCAGACATGGAGATTATAGAAGAAGAAAAGACGGCAATCATCAGATTACGGTAAATGCTTCTTTAAACAAGTATAGGTTCTTAATAACTTTGATTCATGAAATTGCGCATTTAATTGCCTTTGAAAAATATGGTCGCGCTATTAAGCCGCACGGGGTGGAATGGAAAAAAACATTTCAGCATCTAATGATTCCATTTATAAGGCCGGAGATTTTTCCATCGCAGCTACTACCGTTATTGGCCAGGCATTTTAAGAATCCGAAGGCAAGCAGTAGTACTGACGCTCAACTATCTATAGCTTTAAAACAATTTGATGAACAACAATCGGAAAAAACTTACGTTTACGAATTACCGATAGGATGCGTTTTTCGTATCTATAACGGAAAATTATTTAAAAAAGGAAATAAACGAACCAAGCGTTATGAGTGTATAGAAATATCTACAGGAAGGATGTTTTTATTTCAACCCAATGCTGAAGTAGAATTAATAAAAAGCTGACATGAACAAAAATTATTATGCCGTTTTAATGGCAGGAGGAGTAGGATCAAGATTCTGGCCAATAAGTACAAGTGAAAACCCGAAACAATTTCATGATATGTTAGGTACAGGAGATACCCTTATCCAGAAAACATTTCAAAGGTTAAATAAATTTGTACCTACCGAGAATATTTTAATACTAACCAATGAACGTTATAATGATCTTGTTTTAGAGCAATTGCCCATGGTAAAACAAGAACAGGTAGTTCTTGAGCCTGCTATGAGAAATACGGCACCTTGTATTTTGTATGCTGCCTTAAAAATTCAGAAAATGAATGAAGATGCAGTTATGATCGTAGCGCCAAGTGATCATTGGATCGAAGATGAAGATGCCTTTGCAAAAGATGTTACGGCATGTTTTAAAAAATGCGAAACTGAAGATGTTTTATGTACATTAGGTATTAAGCCCTCTTTTCCTAATACAGGTTTTGGGTATATAGAGTCTAATAAATCTGATACTGCAGCAATAAAAAAAGTAAATCAGTTTAGAGAAAAACCGGATTATGAAACTGCAAAAGATTTTCTTGCCCAAGGTAACTTTTTGTGGAATGCAGGAATTTTTATGTGGAGCGCAAAAACTATAGTCAATGCATTTCAAAATTTTCAACCTAAACAATATGCATTGTTCAGAGATGGTTTAGTGTGTTATAATACAGATGATGAAAAGAAATTCATCTCCGAGAACTATCCAAAGGCTGAAAATATTTCTATTGATTACGCAATCTTGGAAAACTCAAAAGCTATCTATGTTAAAGAAGCTACTTTTGATTGGAACGATTTAGGTACCTGGGGTTCTTTATATGATAAGCTTGATAAAGATGATGACAAAAATGCCGTAGTCAATGCAAAAGTATTGTCGCAAGATGCAAGTGGTAACATGATAAGGTCCAAAGCAGGTAAGGTGGTTGTTGTAGATGGATTAAATGATTATATCATAGTTGATAAAGATGAAGTACTTTTGATTTATCCTAAAACAAAAGAACAGGATATCAAACAAGTTTTAAACAAGGTGAAAGATACCTTTGGTGATGAATTCGCTTAAATATGGAGAACAATCTTAATCAAGATAATATTACCCCTACTAGTAATGAAGGTGGTGGTAGTGAAGAAGTAAAAAAAGATTTTCAAGGTCTTTTAGGTAGTGTAAAAAAGTTTCTTTCTGAGTTATTGGATATTAGAACCAATACAGATCAGCAGGCAACAAAAGAAGCTATTATTGCTGATATCCCTTTTAAGGGGCATACTTCTTGGATTCTGATTTGTTCAATATTTATAGCATCTATTGGTCTTAATGCCAATTCTACTGCCGTAGTAATTGGTGCCATGTTAATATCACCGCTAATGGGACCTATTTTAGGTATAGGAATGTCAGTGGCGATCAATGATATAGACACCTTAAAAAGATCATTAAAGAATTTTGCGGTAATGGTAGTTCTAAGTGTCATTACCGCATATTTATTTTATCGTTTTTTTCCGCTTAGGGATGAATCTTCAGAGCTTTTGGCAAGAACCGAGCCAGATATTAGAGATGTTCTAATCGCATTTTTTGGTGGTTTGGCATTGGTGATAGCCCGTGCTAAAAAAGGTACTATAGCCAGTGTAATTTTTGGTGTTGCAATTGCTACCGCATTAATGCCGCCTTTATGTACCGTAGGTTTTGGTTTGGCGATCGGTAATTTTGAGTATGCTACAGGGGCAATGTATCTGTTTATAATCAATACCATATTTATAGCCTTGGCAACCTTCTTGGTGATAAAGCTCTTGAAATTCCCCATGGTGCGTTATGTAAATTCACAACGGAGAAAATTAATAGCTAGGCTTGCTTCTTTATTGGCTGTTTTAGTGATGATACCTGCAGGTTTTACATTTTATAATGTATTTAAAAAATCATTGTTCAATAGAGATGCAGAGTCATTTATTACAGAAAAAATAGAACCTTATCAATTTACCGGAGAAGGTAAATTTCTAAGAGATTTTAGTGAGGTAGTTTATAATGATGATGGTAATTCTAAAATTGAATTGTTCTTTATGGGCAATGAAGGTATACCAGAAAATGTAATTGCTACTTGGCGTACGCAGATGGCAGATTATAAGCAACTTAACGGTACGGAGCTTGCCGTAGTTCAAGGGTCAAGAAGTGATGAGGCAAATGAGCTAAAATACGTAAATGAGTTATATGAATCTCAGAAAAGTATATTGACCAGTAAAGATGAAAAAATTCAGTTGTTGGAAAATGAGTTGATGCGCTTAAACCAAATTTCATCAAATCAAATTCCTTTTAAAGAGATTAGTCTTGAGGCTAAGACCAATTATGAAAACTTGGATCGTATAGGGTATGCTTATTTGATTTCAACAGATTTTACCAAGACCGATAGTATACCTTTGTTTGAAGTAACTTGGAAAAAAGAAGCTAAAAGAGCCGAAACCGTAAAGGATATGGCCAAACTGCAAGAGTGGTTGAGACTGCGTTTAAATAACAAGAATATTCAATTAAAAGAAATGCCCAAAGACTAGTTTTGTTCTTGTATATACATTTGGCGTACTTTCTTAAATAGGTCAGAAGAGTATACAAAGTTGGTAACGGCCTCGTTGTCTGTTTTGAAGATTTCGTTCTTGGTGCCTTCCCACTCTAAAAGTCCGTCTTTAAGAAAAATAATTTTCTCGCCAATTTGCATAACCGAGTTCATGTCATGAGTGTTAATGACCGTGGTAATGTTATATTCTTCGGTAATTTCTTTGATAAGGTCATCAATAAGAATTGCCGTTTTTGGGTCTAAGCCAGAATTAGGTTCATCGCAAAATAAATATTTTGGATTCATTACAATAGCTCTCGCAATGGCTACACGTTTCTGCATACCACCGGAAATCTCAGAAGGAAACTTATGATGCGCATCGATCAAATTAACTCTTTTTAATACCGCATCTACACGATGCTTCATTTCAGATTTAGACTGTTTGGTAAACATTTCTAAAGGAAACATTACATTGCCTTCAACAGTCATACTATCAAAAAGGGCACTACCTTGGAATACCATACCCATTTCTTGTCGTAAATCGCGTTTTTCGTCATCCGTATGTTCAGAATATAATTTGCCGTCATAGGCAATACCACCTTCTTCTGGTACAAAAAGACCTAAAAGACATTTTAGAAAAACGGTTTTTCCCGATCCACTTTGACCAATTACCAAATTGGTTTTGCCTTTTTCAAAGGTGGTGGTTATACCTTTAAGAATATGGGCATTACCAAAAGATTTGTGTATGTCTCGCACCTCTATCATTAGCCTAGTAAAAGTTGGGTTAAAATATAATTAAGTATGATGATAACAACACTCGTCCAAACAAATGAAGTTGTACTGGCCTTACCAACTTCTAAAGCACCACCTTTCATGTAAAAGCCATGAAACGAAGGTATCGTTGCAATGACAAATGCAAAAATTAATGTTTTTACAAAGGCATATGCTATATGGAAAGGAACAAAGTCTGATTGTAAACCGGTTATAAAATTTTCGCTAGTTAGAAATCCGCCAAAGACACCGGCCATCCATCCACCAAAAATTCCCACATACATAGATATAGCTATGGCAAATGGGTAAAATAACATGGCAATAATTTTCGGAAAAACTAGATAGTTCAATGAGTTAACGCCCATTACCTCTAAGGCATCTATTTGCTCTGTAACACGCATAGTTCCTATACTAGATGTAATATAAGAACCTACTTTACCGGCCATAATAATAGATACGAACGTTGGTGCAAACTCTAAAATAACGGATTGGCGGGTTGCAAAACCAATGAGGTCTCTTGGAATTAAGGGGTTGGTAAGGTTAAGTGCTGTTTGTATGGCCACAACGGCACCGATAAAAAAGGAAATAAAAATAATAATACCTAACGAGCTAAAAATCAACTCATCTATTTCCTTGAATATAAGTGACTTCATTATTCTCCATTTGGTCGGTTTTTTAAAAACCTCACGGATCATAATTGCATAGCTTCCTACAGATGCTAAATAGTTCATTTATTAAAAATAAAATTCTTACCGTAAAAATAACAATAAAGGACTTGATTTAACCTCGGTTTAATCTTTAAAGGTGTAAATTATTTACATTTGTGCTACAATCCTATCTCAATGAAAATGAAAAATTATTTTGTTGCTTCTTTGCTAGTAAGCACGATGTTGTTTGTTAGCGTTTTAAGCGCTCAAAAGAAAAATAAGGAAAATAGCAATGACGATATTTTAAGGGTAAAACCTAAATTGGTCGTAGGCATAGTAGTAGATCAAATGAGATATGACTATTTAACCCGCTTTTATGATCATTTTGGTAATGATGGATTTAAGAGACTTGTAGAACAAGGTTTTAATTGCAAGAACAACCATTTTAATTACGCTCCTACCAGTACAGGGCCGGGTCATACGTCAGTGTATACGGGTACAACACCTGCTGTGCATGGTATTATAGGAAACAATTGGTACGATAAGGAGATTGATGCCAGTGTGTATTGTGCAAGTGATGATACCTATACTTCCGTGGGTACAACAGCAGATGCGGGAAAAATGTCACCACATAGAATGGGGGTAACTACTATAACCGATGAGGTACGTTTAAATAGCCAAATGAAGGGCAAGACCATTGCAATAGCATTAAAGGATAGGGGAGCCGTGCTGCCGGGCGGGCATACCGCCAACGCCGCGTACTGGTTTCATGGGGCAGATGAGGGTAAATGGATTACTAGTTCCTATTATATGGCGCAATTGCCAAAATGGGTGAACGATTTTAATTCATCTGGTACTGCCCAATCATACAAGAAAGTATGGAATACATTAAAAGACATTAGGGAGTATAAAGAAAGTGGAATAGATAATAATTTGTTTGAAGGCAAATTTGAAGGGGAAACATCGACTTCATTTCCACACAATCCGGCAGAACTTTTAGATAAGAGCAAGAGTTTTGACATTATCAAAGCAACGCCTTATGGAAATTCCCTAACGGCAGATTTTGCCATAGAAGCATTAAAGCAAGAAGATTTAGGTAAAGATGATGTAACGGATTTTCTTGCAGTAAGTTTTTCTAGTACCGATTATGTGGGGCATATGTTCGGTGTAAACTCAAAAGAGATTCAAGATACATATTTAAGGTTAGATGCGGATCTTGCACGATTGTTCAAAGCATTGGATAAACAAGTAGGTGAAGGTGAGTACACGTTGTTTTTAACTGCAGATCACGGTGCCGTTGAAGTGCCAACGTATTTGAAAAGTGAAAAAATCCCTTCCGGATATGTAAACGCAGCTGAAAACAAGAAAAGGTTGAGCGAGTTTTTACAGTATAAATATGGTACGGAAGATATAATTAAAAACTATTCTAATGATCAAATATTTTTAGATCATAAAATTGTAAAAAATTTAGATCTTAGTTTAGAGGACGTACAAATTGAAATAGCTCAAGAGGTTTTAGGGTATGATGCTATTGATAGGGTGTATACGGCATCTCAAATGTGGAGCAACAACTATACATACGGCATTCCTTATATTTTACAGAACGGTTATAACCAAAAGAGATCTGGTGATGTATTGGTGGTTTTAAAGCCCGGTTTTATTTTCTATGGAACTACCGGTTCTACACATGGCTCGCCCCAGATATATGATACGCATGCACCGTTGTTATTTTACGGTAAGGGCGTAAAGTCTGGCGCTACGGTAAACAGGACCGAAATTCCTGATATTGCGCCAACCATTTCTGCGCTATTGGGCATATCGTTTCCAAATGGTACAACGGGAAAACCAATAATAGAGGTGCTAAAATAATATGGATGATAGGCGTATAGGTATTTTTGATTCTGGTATTGGCGGTACCTCTATTTGGGGTGAAATTCAAGAGCTTTTACCTTTTGAGCAATGTATTTATTTAGCGGATAGTAAAAATGCGCCCTATGGTGATAAACCGCCAGAACAAATATTGGATCTAAGCATAAAGAATACCGAATACTTGTTAGCTCGTAATTGTAAACTAATTGTTGTTGCCTGTAATACGGCAACAACAAATGCAATTGAGTATTTAAGGGCAAATTATGAGGTTCCTTTTATAGGAATAGAACCGGCAATTAAGCCAGCTGCCATAAATACCAAGTCTAAAATTATTGGGGTGCTGGCAACAAAGGGGACCTTGTCAAGCAGTTTGTTCCATAGTACATCAAAGAATCATACAGAGGGTATTACCGTATTAGAGCAGCGAGGTACCGGTCTGGTAGAAATGATCGAAAACGGTAATTTGGAAAGCAAAGATTTATATAGATTATTGGAAAGTTATATTAAGCCTATGCTAGAAAAGGGAATGGACTATCTTGTATTAGGTTGTACACACTACCCATATCTTATCCCTATGTTGAAAAAAATGCTGCCAGAAAATGTTACTATTATAGATTCTGGGCAAGCGGTTGCAAGACAAACAAAATCAGTGTTAACGCATAATGGTCTATTGACCGGTAGTAAATTGTTGGGAAGGCATCAATTTTTTACTAATGGAGACGAACATGTGCTTGCATCAATATTAAGTACTTCAAAAGTTGAATACTCGGTCTTTTTTAAAGATTTTTAAGGGCATTCTCTCTTTTTACGTACGTTAAATAGGTAAAAGATAACTCGTGTTTTTCATCTGTTGGATGAAATTCCTGCTGCGTCAGCATCCAATAATTTTCATCTATTTCCGGGAAAAAAGTATCGGCGTCTTCAAAAGTGCCATGCACTCTGGTAAGTTCAATTTTGTCAGACTCTTTTTCGCCTAACTTATATATCTCTCCACCACCTATTATAAATGCAATTTCATTGTCAACCAGATCTATAGCTTCATTTAGGGAATGAACAACAATACACTCATCATAATCTACGGTGTACTTTTTATCTCGTGTTATAATAATGTGGGTTCTATTTGGTAACGGCTTTGGAAAACTCTCATAAGTTTTTCTACCCATTATTATTTTGTGTCCAGAGGTTAATTTTTTGAACCTTTTAAAATCATCTGGCAAATGCCAAAGTAAATCGTTGTCTTTACCTAATTCATTATTTTCTGCTGCTGCAGCAATCATTATTAATGTTCTCAAAGTAATTTGTTTTTAGGTTCGGACTCAATTGCCGTGGGCAATTTTAATTCTTGTTCAATTTCTTTTTCCAGTTCTGCTATACGTTTCTTTTGTTTTTCTACCAATCGCTCACGTTGAGAACGTTCCCAATCATTACCCATGAATTTGTTGGTTACAAAAACATTAAAAATATGCAACACAAATAAAAATCCCCAAAACGTAATGGCCCAAACGAACCAATTGTATTCTTGTCCGTACTTTAATATTTTATTGATGAGAACCAAGAAAACGCTACCCACTAAGAATACTACAAAATGGGTGTATAAACGTTTTTTTTGCTTCACTCTTTTTTGAGCATTCTCTAACAGCTCATGCTGTTCTAAATCTAATTTGGAGGTATTTTTATTTCTAGAAAACATACTCTTCCTATCTTTGGCATAAAGATACAGCAAATGTAGTTTACCCTATGATCAATGGAAAAAATTAGAAAGGAATTCCCAGTTTTACGAAAAGGTATTTATGCGAATACCGCAGTATATGGTTTATTATATGATTCATTGTTAGATTGGCGACAAGAGCATGATTTGGATTTTTTGATCGATGGAAGCGATATGCGTGAACGATCATTAAAAGTGATATCGGAAACGCGTTCTGCTATTGGTAAATTCTTCAATTGTAAACGTGATAATGTGGCGTTGGTCACCAACTTTTCATCTGGTCTAAATATTTTGTTAGAAGGTTTGGATGCGAATAAAAGGGTATTACTTGTCAATGATGATTACCCTTCACTAAATTGGAGTTTTGAAAATAGAGGCTTTGATGTTTCTTACGTATCTATGGCGGTTGACTTAGAAGAACGTATAAATGAAGCGGTTGTCGGTGGGCATATAGATGTTCTTGCACTAAGCCTGGTACAATGGATGGACGGTTTTGCCATAGACCTAGAATTCTTGAAAAAATTGAAAAAGGAAAACCCTGATTTGATTATCATTGTCGATGGTACTCAATTTTGTGGCAGTGCTAATTTTGATTTTGAAAATTCCGGTATTGATGTTTTGGGGGCAAGTGCCTATAAATGGTTATTGGCTGGTTATGGTAACGGATTTATGCTGTTTTCTGATCAAGTTAAGAACTGTTTTTCCATTAATAACATTGGTTTTAATGCTGCTGATGGAGATTATGACAAAAAAAATAACATAAGATTTGCAAAGAAGTTTGAGCCTGGTCATCTATCATCGTTGACATTTGGTAGTTTAAAGTATTCGATAGATTTTTTCGAAAGAATAGGGATGGACAAGATTACGGCGCACAACCATAAATTATCCAAGAAAGCGAAAACTGAATTTGAAAAAATGGGTTTATTATCTGAGCGAATAGTACAGCGAAAAGAGCACAGTACCATATTCAATATTAAAGCAGATGAAGCCACTTTTCAAAAATTAAAGGATAATGATGTATTTTGTGCCCAACGTGGTGAAGGTGTACGTTTAAGTTTTCATTTTTATAATACGGAAGCAGAGATAGATGCTATCGTCAACATTTTAAAAAATGGGTAAATAGCTATTCGTAATAAAGAAAATTCGTAAGATAAAATTTCGTTGTGTAACTATAAAATGTAGAAAAATTGAGGATTTGATAAAAATGCGTTAAGTATTGTAAATGAGTGTTTTATTGTGCTAGTTTTGCCTTAAATATTAAATTTGATATCATGGCAATTGCGAAAAAATATTTGAAAACGAAACCAGTATGTAAGGTCACTTTTACGGTGCCTACAGATGATGCAAAGAAAGTAGCCGTAGTAGGCGATTTCAACAATTGGAATGCTAAAAAAAGCGCATTAAAAAAACAAAAGGACGGTTCATTTAAAGGAACGTTTGATCTTCCAAAAGAAAATACTTTTGAATTTAAATATATTGTTGATGGAGAATATGTAAACGATGCAGAAGCGGATCGTTACCAATGGAATGATTTCGCTGGTTCAGAAAATGCAGTTTTAGAATTGTAGAAAAACCGTCTTGATTAATATAAAAAAAAGCCTGCTAAATTTAAAGCAGGCTTTTTTATATTTCTCCGGTATATTTCTTAGGTTTTTTTAAAAACACAGTTTTTGTAACCGTATTCTTGAGATTCGTATTCGGTAGTCATTTGTAATCCCGATTCTTTGGCTAACCACGTTATTATTTCATCGTCATATTTCTGCGAAATTTCTGTATGTATAGTTTCCCATTGATTAAAATTTACGGTTAGGTCAAGTTTATCAATTCTTACGGTTTGTTCAATTTTTGAGACCAAATAACTCTTGGCAGATCCCGTTTCCGGGTTATATACTTCCCAATGTAAAAATTCATCTAAATTAAAATTAGCTTCTAATTCAGAATTTATTCTTGCAAGTACGTTTTTATTGAACGCTGCGGTTATACCTTCTTGGTCATTGTAAGCGTTTAAAATGGTCTGCGGATTTTTTTTCTGGTCAAAACCCATAAATAGCAGATCGTTAGGTTGCATCAGTTTTTGAATGTTTTTCATAAAACCAACGGCTTGATCATGCTCCAGATTGCCAATATTGGACCCTAGGAATAATATAATTTTTCTGTTCTTTCGGTTATTGATTTCCTTTAGCGCTTCAAAATAGGTGCCTTGAAAAGGCTGAACTTTTATTTTTGGTAATTCATTTTCTATAGAGTTATGAAGTTGGTTCAGGGCATTGTCGCTAATATCAATAGGAACATACGTGAAATCTATGTTCTTGTCACTGAATTCCTTAAGTAGAATTTTGGTCTTTTTGCCATCTCCTGCGCCAAGTTCTATTAAATCAAAAGAGCCAAAACCTGTAAACAGTTCGGTAATTTCTTTTTTGTTGTTCTCCAGGATTTCAAACTCACAATCAGTAAGGTAATAAGTAGGCATTGCCATAATATCTTGAAAAAGCTTATCGCCTTTTTTATCATAGAAATATTTTGAAGAAAGATGTTTAGGGGAATCGGTCAAGCCGGTATAAACTTCTTTTTCAAATTCAGTTGAAGCAACCGGTACTAATTTAGTGTCTTGCATAATCTATATGTCGTAATTATTTGGCTAACCTTATTCCGGTAAACTGCCATTTTAATTCTGTTGGGAAAAAATTTCGATAGGTGTGTCTGGCGTGGTTGCTGGGTGTAGCTATGGAGCTTCCCCTAAGTACTTTTTGGTTGACCATAAATTTGCCGTTATATTCACCCAATGCTCCATCTACTTTTTTGTAATTCGGGTAGGGGAGATAGGCACTTTCCGTCCATTCCCAACGTTGTCCCCAATTAAACAGGTTTTGCGCAGCTTCCCACTCAAATTCTGTGGGTAGACGGCATCCTTTAAATTGCGCAAAGGCAAATGCTTCAAAATAAGAAATATGGGTAACGGGAGCTTGTAAATCAACTTCGGTTAATCCGTTAAGGCTGTAATAATGCCATATTCCGTCTATATTATGCCAGTATAATGGCGCATTTACTTGGTTTTGCTGAACCCAATCCCATCCGGCGGCATGCCAAAGGTCAAAACGTTTGTACCCGTTAGCATTTATGAATTCAATGTATTCCGCATTTGTTACGAGTTTGTTAGATATTTCGTAATCATGTAGGTATACTTTGTGTCTTCCTAATTCATTATCAAAACAAAAGTCAGTAGAATTGTGGCCTATTTCATAAATGCCTTCGTTCATAGGTATCCAACTTTGAGTGTCTTTCTCGATAGTATGCTCTTTAAATGAGTTGGAGTATTTAGGTAATAACGGATTGTTGCCAAGAATATATTTAATATCTGTAAGTAATAATTCTTGATGTTGTTTTTCGTGATGAATTCCTATTTCAAGGACTTCCAGTAGCTTTTGGTCTTTATTTGAATCTAGCAATCTGTTCATTGCTTGGGTTACGTAAGTACGGTATTCATAAACTTTTTTGACAGATGGTCTTGATAGATTACCGCGGTCTGCACGTACTACACGCTTACCAACCGTTTCATAATAGCTATTGAAAACAAAAGAAAAATCTTCATCGAATATTTGATAGGATTCGTCATAGACTTTGAGAATAAATTCTTCAAAAAACCAAGAAGTATGGCCCAAGTGCCATTTTGGTGGAGAGACGTCTATGATAGGTTGTACCACATAATCTTCAATTTCAAGAGGTTTGCAAATAACCTCGGTATGCTCCCTAGTTTCCAAAAAGAAATCTATGAGCGTATCAGTACTAACCATGAGAACAATTTTATTGTAAGTTAAATAAAATTGCTCAATCGGTTTTAACCTGATAAATTAAGAAATTGATACTATACAGCTACTATCCCCTTAATATGAGGATGCGGATTATAATCCTCTAATGAAAAGTCTTCGAATTTAAAATCGAAAATGTCTTTCACATTAGGGTTTATTTTCATTTTAGGTAAGGGTCTAGGCTCCCTACTTAATTGAAGCTCAACTTGCTCCATATGATTATTATAAATATGGGCATCACCGAAAGTGTGAATAAAATCGCCAGCTTCATAACCGCAAACCTGTGCCATCATCATGGTAAACAAGGCATAAGATGCAATATTAAAAGGTACGCCTAAAAAGATATCTGCACTACGTTGGTATAATTGGCAAGATAATTTACCGTCTGCCACATAAAACTGAAAGAATGCATGGCAAGGTGGTAAAGCAGCTTTGCCGTTAGCTACGTTCTCTGAAAAAGACTTGGATGTATCTGGTAAAACACTAGGGTTCCAGGCAGAAACTAACATCCTTCTGCTATTAGGATTCGTTTTTAGGGAATGAACAACCTCTTTTATTTGATCAATCTCATCATCGTTCCAATTACGCCATTGATGACCGTACACCGGACCTAAATCTCCGTTTTCATCTGCCCATTCGTTCCAGATACGAACGCCGTTTTCCTGTAGATATTTAATATTGGTATCACCTTTTAAAAACCACAGCAGCTCGTGCACTATAGATTTTAAATGTAATTTTTTAGTGGTTACCATAGGAAAACCTTCGCTGAGGTCAAAACGCATTTGATACCCGAACACACTTTTGGTTCCGGTTCCTGTACGGTCTCCTTTTTGGTTTCCTTCAGCTAATACGTGATTAAGTAAGTCGTGGTATTGTTTCATAAAATAGCGCTCCTTGAGTCTTATGGTTAAAACCGGTACGGAGTAATGATTTTTGTTCCTTCAAAAATAAAGAAAGATGATATTTTGAACGTAAGATTAACTTATCAGTTATCAATAATTATCAACGAAATAATAAGTGTTTCCCTTTTGGGGGCTACGGGGCTTTTTAACCTAAAATCATACCTGCTATGGTTGCAGAAAGCAATGAAGCTAATGAGCCGCCTAAGACTGCTTTCATTCCAAATTCAGATAACGTTTTTCTTTGACTGGGGGCAAGAGATCCAATACCACCGATCTGGATACCTATTGAGGCAAAGTTTGCAAAACCGCATAACATATAGGTAGCCATAATCACAGACTTGTTAAACTTTAAATGTGGTATGGTACTTAAATCTTTAAGTTCTGCCAATTGAATGTAGCCCACAAATTCACTTGCAACTAATTTAATACCCAGCAATTGTCCCATTAGCATAATATCTTCGTTGGCTACGCCAATTAACCACATTAATGGCGCAAACACGGTTCCTAAAATTGCTTCAAGTGAAAATTTGGAATAAGATGTATTTTCGGCTATCCAACTATTTAAGTGGGTCAAGTCTCCTGTCCACTCTAAAATTCCGTTCACCATGGCTATAATTGCCACGAAAACCAATAGCATTGCACCAACGTTTACGGCTAGTTTTAAGCCTTCTGTAGTTCCGTTTGCAATAGCATCTAGTACGTTGGCGCCAATTTTTTCGGAAGAAACGTGAACATCGCTATTGACTTCTTCTGTCTGTGGATATAAAATTTTGGATATAACGATTGCACCGGGCGCGGCCATTACACTTGCAGCTAAAAGGTGTTTGGCAAAAATTAATTGTAGTAATTCATCTTCACCGCCCAAAAAACCAATGTACGCTGCCAGTACTGCACCGGCAACCGTGGCCATACCGCCGATCATGACCAAAAGAATTTCTGATTTGGTCATTTTTTCCAGGTATGCTTTAATTAAAAGAGGAGCTTCTGTTTGTCCAAGAAATATGTTTCCGGCAACAGAAAGACTTTCGGGGCCTGAAATACCCAATGTTTTAGAAAGTGCCCAAGCAAGCCACTTTACCACTTTTTGAATTAATCCTAGGTAAAATAATAAAGAAGTCAGGGCTGAGAAAAATATAATCGTTGGCAATACTTGAAAGGCGAATATATAACCAAAGGTACCAGTATCGACAACTAGTCCTTCAAAAAGAAACTTACTACCTGCTCTTGTAAACTCTAAAATACTGACAAAAATTTTCCCAATTTGTTCAAAAACCAATTGTACAAAAGGAATTTTAAGAACACCTATGGCAATTACCAATTGTAGTGCCAGGCCAATACCTACAGTTTTCCAGTTAATGGCTTTTCGATTAGAGCTGAATAAAAATGCCAAAAGTAACAAGACCGCCATACCAAGAATACCTCTACCAAGGCTGTTGATGGAAAATCCTTCACTGACTTCCATACCCATAACCCCTTCGGTAGCTACATCTTCAACCAAAGTAGTATCGGTCGTGTTTTCTAAAGGAATATTTACGTCTACATCTTGAGCAAAAGTAAGTGAGGTAAGAATTAGTGCAAAAAATAGCAACCATTTGCCCTTTTTCATAAACTGTAATTTAAGATTTAGTTGCGTTTAGAGATTTCATCTCTCAATTTTGCCGCCTTTTCGTAGTCTTCGTTGGTGACCGCTTTTTTTAATTCTGCTTCTAATTCATCTATAGTAAGCTCTGTGAAACCGTCAGTTGCACCAGATTCTATTTCTATAGTTTCCCCTTCTTGCAAAATCTCATCGACCATAATGCTGTCGTCATTATCTTTTTGATCCTTCTCTTTAGAAGAGAACTTTAAGAAAATACCAGCTTTGTCCAATATTGTTTTATAAGTAAAAATGGGAGCGTTGAAACGTAACGCCAAAGCAATGGCATCACTGGTTCTTGCGTCTATAATTTCTTCTATGCCATCTCTTTCGCAAATAATGCTGGAGTAAAATACACCATCTACCAATTTATGAATAATCACCTGTTTGATAACAATATCAAACCTGTCAGAGAAATTTTTAAAAAGGTCATGTGTAAGTGGTCTTGGTGGCTTGATCTCTTTCTCTAAAGCAATTGCAATAGACTGAGCTTCAAAAGCGCCAATGACAATAGGTAACTTTCTATCACCTTCAACCTCGTTCAAAATAAGTGCGTATGCACCGTTTTGAGTTTGACTATAGGAGATCCCTTTTATTTTTAATCGTACTAGACTCATAGGTTTTTAACTAAAAAAGGCTGTTAGAATACTTGGGGCTCCAACTATTCAAACAGCCCTTTAAGGGGCACAAAATAACAAAAAATTAACCGTTTTGTGCTTTAAAATCCTTTAATTTTTCAATCAATTGAGGAACTACTTCAAAGGCATCACCAACTATTCCATAATCTGCGGCTTTAAAGAAAGGCGCTTCAGGGTCATTATTGATGACTACTTTGGTTTTAGAAGCACTTACACCTGCTAGGTGTTGAATTGCCCCAGAAATACCAATGGCTATATAAAGGTTACTGGCTACGGGTTTTCCTGTTTGCCCTACGTGCTCTCCATGAGGTCTCCATCCTAGGTCGGATACTGGTTTGGAACATGCGGTCGCAGCACCCAAAACATCGGCTAATTCTTCGATCATTCCCCAATTTTCAGGGCCTTTCATTCCTCTTCCCGCAGAAACAACGATATCGGCATCGGCAATAGTAGCCTTGCCAACTACTTTATCTATCTCAACAGATTTGGTATCGTTTGTGGCTGTATCTGAAGTAGCGCCTATTTCTTCAACAGAAATAGCGGTTTTGTTTTCATGGGCGCCAAAAGCATTGTTAGATACACCTACTATTTTTATATCGGTATCTATTTGAGTATGGGCAAAACCTTTATTACTGAATGCGGTCCTTTTTACTGTAAATGGCGATGTACTATCTGGAGCTTGAACTACGTTAGGTGCATAACCTGCTGATAGTTTAGCTGATAACAATGGTGCCAAATACTTGGTATCTGTGCTAGAGCTTAAAATAACCACTTTGGCATCTGTACTCTTAACGGCTTCGGCAATGGATGAAGCGTAAGATCCGGCATTAAAAGTTGTTAGTGCATCATCTTTTACGTTTATGACTTTTGAAACGCCATAATCGCCAAGTGATTCGTTTTCGCTGCTATTAAAAGCGATTGCTGTAACAGTAGTGTCCATCATTTTGGCCACTGCAGCGGCATAAGAGGCAACCTCGTACGCATTCTTTTTAAATTTTCCTTGTTCTGATTCTGTATATACTAAAACTGACATCTTTTTTGTTTTTAATGATTACCTATTAAATAGGTTGTTATTAAATGACTTTGGCTTCGTTATGTAAAAGATCTACCAATTGATCCACGCTATCGGCAAGTTTAACTTGACCTTTTGGAGCCGGTTTGTCGAATTTTTTATCTTCGGTAGCCTTGGTCGCATCCACAGGTTCAACGACAGTAAGCGCCTTTTTTCTTGCCATCATAATACCTCTCATGTTAGGAATACGGAGGTCGCTTTCTTCAACAAGGCCTTTTTGCCCACCCACTACCAATGGTAGGGAGCTGCTTAATTTTTCCTTTCCACCATCAATTTCTCTAACAGCGGTTACATTGGTGCCGTCAATTTCAAGACTAATACAAGAGTTTATGAAATTCATATTGGTCAAGGAAGCTAGAATTCCTGGAACCATTCCTCCATTATAGTCAATAGATTCTCTACCGCCAATAACTAGGTCATAGCCACCATCTTTAACAACGGCCGCTAATTGTTGGGCAACGGAAAAACCATCCGTAGGTTCTGTATTAATTCTGAAAGCCTCATCCGCGCCAATGGCAAGTGCCTTACGCATGGTGGGCTCAACGGTTGGTCCGCCAACAGTGGCAATATGCACTGTGGCACCTTGTTTTTCTTTAAACCACATAGCTCTTGTTAAACCAAATTCATCGTTTGGGTTAATTACAAACTGTACACCGTTAGTGTCAAATTTGGTATCGCCATCTGTGAAATTTATCTTAGACGTAGTGTCTGGTACATTACTTATGCAAACTAATATCTTCATGTTTAAAAAACTTTATATCAATGGTGACGAAGATAGCTAATAAAATCCGAATTTACTATGCATGCATAGTAAATTTTATAACTTTTTTTAAATATTGCATTCTATTTTTTGATATTATATTTCCTATTTTTGCTTGCTTTCTAGCATATAACAAAGAATAATAATAACCATACATGAAAACACTACAATTTAGGCAAGCAATAGCCGAGGCCATGTCCGAAGAAATGAGGAAGGATGAATCTATCTATTTAATGGGTGAAGAAGTAGCGGAATATAATGGCGCATATAAGGCTTCTAAAGGGATGTTGGATGAGTTTGGACCTAAAAGAGTCATTGATACTCCAATATCTGAACTTGGTTTTGCAGGTATAGGTGTTGGTTCTACTATGACTGGTAATAGACCTATAATAGAATTCATGACCTTCAACTTTGCGTTGGTAGGTATAGATCAGATTATAAATAACGCGGCAAAGATCAGGCAAATGTCCGGTGGGCAATTTCCATGTCCTATAGTATTTAGAGGTCCAACGGCGTCTGCAGGCCAATTGGCGGCAACACACTCACAAGCTTTTGAGAGTTGGTACGCAAACTGCCCGGGATTAAAAGTGGTCGTGCCTTCTAATCCGGCAGATGCAAAAGGCTTGTTAAAAGCGGCAATACGTGATAATGACCCTGTAATATTTATGGAGTCTGAACAAATGTACGGGGATAAAGGCGAAGTGCCAGAAGGTGATTACACTATTCCATTGGGTGTAGCGGATATTCGTAGAGAAGGCAAAGATGTTACTATCGTTTCTTTTGGTAAGATTATAAAAGAGGCGGATAAAGCTGCCGATGAATTGGAAAAAGAAGGAATAAGCTGTGAAATCATTGATTTACGTACGGTAAAGCCTTTGGATTACGAAGCTATTTTAAAATCCGTTAAAAAAACGAACCGTTTGGTAGTTTTGGAAGAAGCTTGGCCGTTTGGTAACGTAGCTACTGAGATTACATATCATATACAGGCACATGCATTTGATTATTTAGATGCACCTGTTGTTAAGATCAACACTGCGGACACTCCGGCACCATACTCTCCTGTATTATTGGAAGAGTGGTTGCCAAACTATACTGATGTTGTCAAAGCTGTTAAAAAAGTTTTATACAAATAAAAGTTTACATTTGTAAAGTACCTTAGCTTCTCCGACCAAGTCTGGAGAAGCTTTTTTTATTGGTATGCTACTTATTAAAAGAATTTTATTGAACGACGTTATTTAATGAGAGACATAATATTTGCATTCTTAAGTTTATGCTTTTTCATAGCTCAAGGTCAGACCAAAATAGGCGGTATGGTCATTGATGAGCAAGGAGATCCTGTTTCTTTTGCCAATGTATTCTTTAAAAATTCAACTGAGGGTACCATTACAAATGACGACGGTAGGTTTTACCTAGAATCGGAAAATGACTATGATACGGTTATCATTTCATTTATTGGTTATACGGATTATGAACTTCAGCTAGATGCTAAAGTGGTTTATGATTTAAAAATAACCATGGTAGAGGCTGCGGAGCAGTTGAATGAAGTGGTCCTAATAGCCGGTAAACAATCTAAAAAGAACAACCCTGCTGTTGATATACTTCGTAAGATATGGGCAAAGAAGCGTCAGAACGGTGTTCGTCAGTTTGATCAATATGCTTTTGACAAGTATGAAAAGGTAGAGTTTGATTTAAACACTATAGATAGCTCACTTATAAAAAGTAAAGTTTTTAAAGGTCTGGAATTCGTTTTCCAAGATTTGGATACTTCACGCATAACGGGTAAAACATATTTGCCAATTTTCTTAAACGAGACTTTTTCCAAAATTTATGGGGACAATAAGTTAACGGAAGAGAAAGAAGAGGTTTTGGGAAATAAGAATTCTGGGTTTGAAAACAACCAGGCTATCATAGCGTTTGTGCAAGACTTGTATCAAGAGTACGATGTCTATAACAATTACCTAAAATTCTTCGATAAAAGTTTTACAAGTCCGCTATCAAAAACAGGGGTAGATGTCTATAATTATGCACTTAGGGACAGTGCCTTCATAGATAACAAGTGGTGTTATAATATTGTCTATTATCCGCGGCGTAAAAATGAACTGACCTTTAAAGGAGATTTTTGGGTGAACGATTCTACATGGGCGGTCAAGAATATTAATTTACAAGTTACCAAGAGTGCCAATATCAACTGGGTCAAAGATGTCTACATTGAGCAAGATTTTGAGGTAATGAACGATTCTGTTTTTCTTTTGAAGCGCGATTATATGTTAAGTGATTTCAGCTTTAATAAAAAGGAAGAATCTCGCGGTCTCTATGGAAAACGAACCTCTGTTTATGATAACTATGAGTTTAATAAAGTACGGCCAAAAGAAGTATATAAAAAGGATAGAAATCCTTTAGATGTTACCCAGATTATAAAAGACGATGCATTTTGGGAAAAGAATAGACTGGAAAGTTTGAATAAAGATGAGCAAGGCATATATAGCTTGCTCGATACCCTGAAAACAGTACCGAAATTTAAAAACTATTACAATTTTGTTAGCATTTTGGGCTCTGGTTATGTAGAAGTGGATAAGTGGAATTTGGACCTGGGTTCTGTATATGACTTCTTTGGATACAATACCGCCGAAGGAGCAAGGATAAGGCTGGGGGCAAGAACGTATTATGGTCAGAATGATCTTTGGCGCGTAGAAGGTTATACGGCATACGGTTTTAAGGACCATAAGTTTAAACATGGTTTGGCCGGTAAAATCCTTTTGGACAAGAATAGTAGATTTATAGTATCGGGCGGAAACCGTAGAGATATTGAACAGCTTGGTGTAAGTTTAACGGCTACAAATGATGTTTTGGGCCGTAGTATAGCATCTTCGTCTTTATTGACCGTTGGTGCAAATAATAGGCTTACGAATATAAATCTAAGTGCGCTGAACTTTGAAATAGAACCGTTGACCAACTTAAAATTATCTGTTGGTGGAACTTTTAGGACATTGAGCTCTGCTTTGCCCAGTGAATTTAGTTTGGACTATGTAAACCCTGAGTCTCCTACGGGTGTATCTTCAGAGATCCGCCAGTTTGATTTTAATGCATTGGTATTGTATACTCCAGGTAAAAAAACAATTGGTTTTGGTGTGGAGCGTAGAGATGTCAATGATACGTATAGTACCATATTGCTAAATTATACGAAGGGAACAAAAGGGGTTTTAAATAGTGATTTTGATTACAGTAAGCTTCAATTTTCATATAGCCAACCTTGGCAACTAGGTGGTTTTGGTAGGTTGTTAAGTACGGTAGAATTGGGTAAAACATTTGGTGAGGTACCGTTAGGGCTATTAAGCGTAGTGCCTGGTAACCAGACTTTTTTCTCCAATTACGGTACATTTCCAAATTTAGATTTCTATGAATTTGTAACAGATACCTATGCGGCCGTACATTTGCAGCATAATTTTAACGGTAGATTTTTCTCAAGAATTCCTTTTTTAAGAAAATATAATTTGAGGGAGATCGTTGCAATACGTGGTGTATGGGGAGATTTGTCTGATGAAAATATAGCTTTAAGTGCTCCGGCAACTATAAACACTCCGCTAAATGCACCGTCTGATCAAATATATTACGAGTACTCCTTTGGAATAGGGAATATTTTTAAGGTTTTTAGATTGGATTTTAATTTTAGGGGAAATTATCTGGATAATCCAGATGCCAGAAAGTTCGGCGTAACGGGAACTTTTGGATTTGTCTTTTAATTCAATTAATTTTTACAATTATAACTAATAAGTAACGTTTCATAACAAACTAAGAATTTAAACAACTTTAAATATGGCAGCAGCAAAAGGATTGACCTTTGATGTTTTAATAGAAATTCCGAAAGGAAGCAGAAACAAGTACGAATACGACTTCGATTTACATAAAATCCGTTTTGATCGTATGTTATTTTCTTCAATGATGTATCCTGGTGATTACGGATTCATTCCAGAAACTTTAGCATTGGATAAAGATCCGTTAGATGTATTGGTAATGGGTACAGAACCTGTTTACCCAATGACGGTAATGGAAGTAAAACCAATTGGTGTTTTTCACATGACGGATGAAAAGGGACCGGATGAAAAAATTATCTGCGTACCTGTTTCTGATCCAATTTGGAGCAATAACAATGATATAAGTGATTTAAATCCGCATAGATTAAAAGAAATAGAGCATTTCTTTCAAGTATATAAAGATTTAGAGGAGAAAAAAGTAGATACGGGCGGTTGGAGCGATGCTGCGAAAGCGGTAGAAATTTATCACGAATGTGTAAAAAGATATGACGATAGTGAGCACAAAGCGAAGCGCACTTTTATGATATAAATAATATTTTACATCATTTAAGCCACTTTTAATAATAAAAAGTGGCTTTTTTTATTCTATTCTAATTTACTACATTAGTTGATCTAACAACTAACAATAGATTAAATGGAGTCAATGATGATTTACATGCCAATTCTTATGGCAGTACTAGGCCTAGTTTACATGGGCGTAAAAAGATCTTGGGTAATGAAACAACATGCCGGAGATGGAAAAATGAAAGAAATATCGGATTACATTTATGAAGGTGCCTTGGCCTTCTTAAGTGCAGAACACAAGCTTTTGGCTGTATTTGTTGTAATAGTCAGCGTTCTGCTTGCTATTGTTTCTTTTGTAGTACCCACAACACATATGTTAATTGTGGTCGCATTTATTTTCGGAGCTATTTTTTCGGCCTATGCCGGAAATATAGGAATGAAAATAGCCACAAAAACAAACGTAAGAACAACGCAGGCGGCACGTACTAGTCTGCCTAATGCTTTAAAAATATCTTTTGGGGGCGGTACTGTCATGGGGCTTGGTGTTGCAGGCTTGGCGGTATTGGGGCTTACCGTATTTTTTATAATATTCTTTCAGTTTTTTATGGGCGGTGTTTGGACATCGACCATGGATATGACCGTAGTTCTTGAAACACTTGCGGGTTTCTCGCTTGGTGCGGAATCCATTGCACTTTTTGCGCGTGTAGGTGGTGGTATTTATACCAAAGCTGCCGATGTTGGTGCTGATTTGGTAGGGAAGGTAGAGGCAGGTATTCCAGAGGATGATCCCCGTAACCCGGCCACTATTGCGGACAATGTAGGTGACAACGTAGGTGATGTTGCTGGTATGGGCGCTGATTTGTTCGGTTCGTATGTAGCGACGGTTCTAGCGGCCATGGTTTTAGGTAATTATGTGATAAAGGATATGGGCGGTAGTATTACGGATGCTTTTGGAGGTATTGGTCCTATTTTATTGCCAATGGCAATTGCTGGTGTAGGTATTATCATATCTATTATAGGTACTATGTTGGTGAAAATAAAAAGTAACGATGCTAAAGAAGCTCAGGTAATGGGTGCTTTGAATATAGGAAACTGGACATCCATCATTTTGGTCGCTGTTTCTTGTTTTGGTCTGGTGACGTGGATGTTACCGGAAACCATGAAAATGGAATTCTTTGGCGAAGGGTTGGTAGAAATATCATCAATGCGCGTTTTCTATGCCACTTTGGTAGGTTTGGTAGTAGGTGCCGTTATTTCTTCCGTTACGGAATATTATACAGGGTTGGGAAAGGCACCCATCTTAAAAATCGTTCAACAGTCAAGCACGGGTGCGGGAACGAATATTATTGCAGGTTTGGCAACGGGTATGATTTCTACCTTCCCGTCGGTATTATTGTTTGCGGGTGCCATATGGGCATCATATGCCTTTGCAGGATTTTACGGTGTGGCTTTGGCCGCTTCTGCAATGATGTCTACTACGGCAATGCAATTGGCTATTGACGCATTTGGGCCAATATCTGACAATGCGGGTGGTATTGCGGAGATGAGTGAGCAAGAACCTATTGTAAGGGAGCGTACAGATATTTTAGATTCAGTTGGTAATACTACTGCTGCTACGGGTAAAGGTTTTGCCATTGCATCTGCCGCTCTAACATCTTTGGCATTGTTTGCCGCCTATGTAACCTTTACTGGAATTGACGGAATCAACATTTTCAAGGCTCCTGTATTGGCAATGTTGTTCGTTGGTGGCATGGTGCCAGTAGTGTTCTCCGCTTTGGCAATGAATGCGGTTGGTAAAGCAGCTATGGAAATGGTGCAAGAGGTGAGGCGTCAGTTTAAAGATATACCAGGTATTATGGAAGGTACGGGAAAACCGGAATATGATAAATGTGTGGCAATATCCACACAGGCTTCATTGAAAGAGATGATGCTTCCAGGTTTGTTGACTATAGGTTTTCCATTGGTCATAGCATTTGTTCCATTACTTTTTGGAATGAACAAATTGGCTATCGCAGAAATGTTAGGTGGTTATATGGCAGGTGTAACGGTATCTGGCGTATTATGGGCAATCTTTCAGAACAATGCCGGTGGTGCTTGGGACAATGCCAAGAAATCATTTGAGGCAGGTGTTGAAATTAATGGGGAAATGACATATAAAGGTTCTGAAGCGCATAAGGCGGCCGTAACCGGAGATACCGTTGGTGATCCGTTTAAAGATACATCTGGACCTTCAATGAATATTTTGATTAAACTTACATGTTTGATCGGATTGGTAATTGCGCCAATATTAGGAGGGCATATAGAAGAAGGTGTAGCAATGGTGAATAATCCACAGGAGGTAACCATAGAAATGAATGTAGAACGTACAGATTTGGCGGAAGCTATTGTTACTTATGCTACTACAGTTAATGGTGAATCTGTTACAGAAAAAGTAGTTTATAAGGGTACTAAGGCAGAAGTAGAAGCTCAATTAAATGCTTTTGAAAGTGCTACTGTTGAGAAAAAGGGTACGGCTACAGAAATAACCATAGAAAAAGTAGAGATCAATAAATAGTGTTTCTGCGATTAGATTATGAGAAACCATCAGCTTAGCTGATGGTTTTTTGTTTTTACAGCTATTCTAGTTGAAAGGTAATTGGAATAGCGAAGGACACTTTTACTGCAGAACCCCTCTGTTTACCAGGAGTCATTTTTGGAAGTTTTGATAAGATTCTTACGGCTTCTTTTTCTAATACATCATGTGGACCTCTTTTTTGAATAGCTCCAATAGTACCATCGTTGTTGATCATGAACGTTGTATTTACTCTACCTTCAATATTCATTTCTTGGGCTAGTTCTGGATAACGAAAGTTTTTGCGAATATGTTTTTGCATCATATCATTAAAACAGGCCCTTTTATCTTTTTCATTCTCACAACCAGGGAATACAGGAACTTCTTCAATGGTAATCCAGTTTACTTTTACTTCCTCAGGCACTTCTTCAACTTCAAAGTCAGATATGTCTACATCTTCGGTGTCTGGTGTTATTTCAATGGCGATAACTTCAGTTTCTTCAATAGGATCATCATCTTCAATAATTTCTATCTCTGTTGGTAGAACTGGTGGTTTTGTCGGTGGTATAACTTCTAATTGAAATATAGGGGCATCTTCTTCTATAGATGGGTCAACATCGTTCATGCTTATGTCAATCTCATGGATTGGGTCAAATGATTTCCATTCTAAGGCAGTATATACCATAGCTAATACTAATAGTAGTCCGACAACAAAGAACAATCCGCTCTTTTTGTTCAGGTCTTTTTGTGGATTTTTTTTTGGTCTCATAATGTTTAAATTTTAGACTTGCGTACACAAGTGGGTTATTGTTCATTTTTGCTTCTCTAAAATTATGATAGTACTATAGGTTATAAAACGAGTAATGAGTTAACGCTGCTTTTGAGTGAGTGAAACTGACTATCACTAAAATGCAGGCGGCGAATGGATGATAATGAACGATTAATTCGATAATTCTTAAAATAAAAATTTTAAACGTTGTTGAAAGACCGTAATTTTAAGCCATGGGTATTTTTAAGAAAGATAAACTTCAGATTATTAATTTTCAGTCCTACGGCAGCGCCAATCGTTTGTACGTAAGGGGTAGGGCTATTGAAGACGAAAATATCGATTTGGATCAAAAAGGTTTTTTTAATTTGATTAAAAATACATGGAAACGTTTTGAAACCGATGAAATAAAAAACGCACCTTTAAAAATAACTTTTTCGAACGGTGAAACCGTTGAAGGTAGTACCGATGGTGATGGCTATTATTTAATTGATAAGAAAATTGAAGGGCTTCAAGATTTGGCAAATGACGAAGGTTGGGTCAAATTTGAGTTGTCGTTTGGTAATACCAAACTGAAAAGGGAAATTCTTTTGCAGAATAGGTTTCCGGGTGAAATGTTGATTCCATGTGAGCAAGCAAAATTTGGAGTCATCAGTGATATTGATGACACTATTTTGCACACTGGCGTGGTGTCGTCCCTAAAGTGGAAAGTCATTTTAAACACCATGTTTAAAAGGGCGACAAAACGTTTGCAGTTAGAAGGCGCATCTGATTTTTACACAAAGCTCCATCAAGGTAAAACAGGTAACGAAGCAAATCCTATATTCTATGTTAGTCATAGTCCATGGAATTTGTACAGATACCTTGAGCTCTTTTTAAAGACCAATAATTTTCCAAAAGGTCCGGTTTTGTTGCGTAGTATGGCGAGCTTTAAAATGAGAAATAAAAGTGACGAAAAGCCGCAAAAACAAAAGGAGATCAGTAATTTATTAAAGTTCTATCCAGATTTACCTTTTATTCTCATTGGGGACAGTGGTGAAAAAGATGGCGATATCTACCAAGAAATATCTACACTGTTTCCTGGTAGAATTAAAGCTATTTACCTGAGAAGTGTAAATCATTCCAAACGTATGGCAAGAATAGAAAATCTGTTTGCGGATTTTAAGGATATTCCTTTTTTAATGGTCAATAAAACCGAAGAGGCAATAGAGCATGCCAAGAAAAACGGATTTATATAAGTATTATTCGCGTTTAATATTTGCAATCGGTACCCATCGGTTACTATCAAAATCATTTAGGGCATTTACTAGTTGAAAGCTATCAAAATCGGGCAAGTCAGATTCTAAAACTCTTGTTTCTGTAATTTTGTTTTCATCCAATAGCCTAGCTCTGCAAGTGCCTTCAAGTAAAGGTGTAGATGGGGTTATGATAACCTTGCCATCTAAAAATAGAATGTTGGCATAAGAAGTATCCGTAACAAGGCCGTTTTTAATAATTAGCACATCATCAAATTCTCCTCTTGTATTATAAAGATTGTTCAGTTTTTTACGGTTGTTTCTTTTTACGTTATACGAGATGGTGTCGTCACTTACTAATTTAAGCGACGTGGGTATACTATTTTTATATTCTGAAAATGAGAATCGGGTGCCATCTTGTTTATAGCCAATACGTAATTTATATTTTAGGTTGTTATCTAAATTGGTCAAGTGTATGCCGTCGAATAGACCATATGTAGGATGTGTTTTATACCGTTGTATATAAGACCTTCTAAATCTAGCTTCGTGATAGTCCGCGTTTTTAATTTGGCTATTTTCTATACAGACAGATTCAAATAGTGGGTACATATATTTTTTCTAAAAGTTCTTGGTATTCTTCTTCAAGCTCGCTTAGGTGGGTAATTCCACCGCCACTTTTGTAAATAAGACTACCGTTTATTCTTTCAATAAATCTAATACTTACGGCACTATCTATATTTTGTCCATCAAATACACCGAATATTCCGGTATAAAATCCTCTTGGTGAAATTTCAGCCTTTGAAATGATTTCTAAAGTTTTCTTCTTGGGAGCTCCGCTTATTGATCCTGCGGGCAGTGTCTTTAGTAATAAGGAGGCGAATTCATTTTTCCAATTTTTGGGTAATTCCCCTTGTATTTCTGTACTGGTCTGCAATAACTCTTGATTGCCTTTCTTAATTTTATCTACGAACCTAAATTTGTTGACCCTTACTTTTTTGGCAATCATAGAAAGATCGTTTCGTATAAGGTCTACAATGGTATTATGCTCATATAATTCTTTTTTATTGGAAAGTAGAAGTTCTTCAGCATTGGGCACATTACTATTAATGGTACCTTTCATAGGATACGAAAAAATGTTTCCATCTTTCACCTTTAAATAGCATTCGGGAGAAAAGACTACAAATTTGTCTTTATATAAAAGTTTATAAGGTGCATAGGCTTTTTGGTAAATATCATCTAAATCTACAGTGGTATCAAGTGCGGTAGGAAAGGTGAGGTTGAGTAAAAAGCTATTGCCTGTATTTAGTTCATGCTTAACGGTCTTAAATGCCTTCTCATAAATTTCTTTGGAAACCAATGTAGGGTTTAAATCAAAATTGGTTTCCTGGGCTGTGTTTTTGGTAAGGGTTTTATCGTTACCAATACCTTTAATATTGAAATAGATGTTTTGTTTTTCCGCTTCTTCAAACGTAAATGCCTGTTTCGTTGTTTTGTCGAAATCTATGATAAATAAAAAGGGAACTTCATCTTGAAGAAAGCGGGTAACTTTATGTTCAAAATCTTCCAATAGTATCGGGCTTTGCAAAAATGAACTTAAAATAGACCGTTTATTTGGGCATCTATTTTATTGAGAATGCTTCCTAAATCTTCAGGGCTGTCCACAAAATCTAGATCATCGACATCGATAATCAATAAATTGCCTTTATTATAACCATGTATCCAAGCCTCATAACGTTCGTTCAATCGGCTTAGATAGTCAATAGAAATCGTATTTTCATATTCCCTGCCTCTCTTATGAATTTGTTTTACCAAGTTAGGTATAGAGCTACGCAGGTAGATAAGAAGATCAGGTGGATCAACCAGGGTCTCCATCAATTCAAACAAACTAGCGTAGTTTTGAAAATCCCTATTGGTCATTAAACCCATAGCATGTAAGTTGGGAGCAAAAATATGGGCATCTTCATAGATGGTTCTATCTTGTATAATTTCTTTGCCGCTTTCTTTTATTTGTAGAATTTGTCTGTATCTACTGTTTAAGAAATAAATTTGTAGATTAAAACTCCAACGTTCCATTTGGTTGTAGAAATCGTCTAAATAGGGGTTTTCTACTACGTCTTCAAAATGAGGTTCCCATTTATAATGTTTTGCAAGTAATCTGGTTAGGGTCGTTTTCCCGGCACCGATATTTCCGGCAACTGCTATGTGCATAGAATTAAATTGATTAATGGTTGTGTTCTTATTACCGAATAAGATTCGATGGTACAAGATACAAGATAACTACAGGAAGTAAAAACATATTTGTTGTATGGTGTAAAAATAATTGTTCCGTTCGTTTATTCCTTAATAAAGGGTAAAGCTAAATTGATAGATCAGATGATTCTGATACTAAAATTTATATCTATTTTTTTTATGGAAAATAGTCGTTTAGGATTTTAAGGTAAACAGGTGAAGTTGTTTAATGATACTGTTTCAATTTTTGATAGTGCAGATGAACCATATTCTTGATTGTAACGGTATTTTTCTAATTGGGCTTAAAAGTACTTTACACTTAAAAGATCGATAACAATTAAATATCTCAGCAGAAATGATCAAATTTTTTAATTGGGTCAATAAATAACACCATATTAAGATACGGAACAGAACATTTTTTCTATTTTTGCATCTGAATTAAAAAAAAAAGAGGAGGGATTTGACTGATTGCAACCTCTGTTTTAACCTTAAGGTATAAAGCGAAAAAAATGCTAAAGCAGTTGATGTAGATTCCTATCGCATCATACTTCTTTTCGGCATTCATACAAATCCCTCCATAGAATAAAAAGTTTGTTATGCCATATTTATTTACATCAGAATCTGTTAGTGAAGGCCATCCGGATAAAGTTGCGGATCAGATCAGTGACGCCTTATTAGATCATTTTCTTGCTTTTGACCCAGAAAGTAAAGTTGCTTGTGAGACCTTGGTAACTACCGGTCAGGTAGTTTTGGCGGGAGAAGTTAAAAGTGATACTTATTTAGATGTACAGAACATTGCCCGTGAAGTCATCAATAAAATAGGTTATACCAAGGGTGAATATCAGTTTAGCGGAGATTCTTGTGGAGTTATTTCGTTGATCCATGAGCAGTCTCAAGACATTAACCAAGGTGTAGACCGTGGAGCAAAGGAAGAGCAAGGGGCTGGTGATCAAGGTATGATGTTTGGCTATGCAACCAGCGAGACCGAAAATTACATGCCTTTGGCGTTAGATATTTCACACAAGATTTTGCATACACTGGCAGAACTGCGTAGAGAGGGTAAAGAGATTTCTTATTTAAGGCCAGATGCTAAAGCGCAGGTTACTTTAGAATATTCTGATGCAAACGAACCTATACGTATTGATACGATCGTTGTATCTACACAGCATGATGCTTTCGATGCCGATGATGAAAAGATGTTGGCAAAAATCAAATCTGATATTATCTCAATTCTAATACCACGGGTAAAGGCGCAATTGCCGGCAGAGACCCAAAAATTGTTCGATGATCAGATCAAATATCATATTAACCCAACAGGTAAATTCGTAATTGGTGGACCACATGGTGACACCGGTTTAACGGGCCGTAAGATTATTGTAGATACCTACGGAGGTAAAGGAGCTCACGGTGGTGGTGCTTTTAGTGGTAAAGATCCAAGTAAAGTGGACCGTAGTGCGGCATATGCGGCACGTCATGCGGCAAAAAATTTGGTTGCTGCAGGTGTTGCTACGGAAATTTTGGTACAGGTAAGTTATGCCATTGGTGTAGTAGAGCCAACCTCTATCTTTGTTGATACCTATGGTACCTCAAAAGTGAATTTAAGTGATGGTGAAATTGCAAAAAAAGTGGCTGAGCTTTTTGATATGAGACCTTTTGCCATAGAAGAAAGATTGAAGTTGAGAAATCCTATTTATTTGGAAACGGCCGCTTACGGCCATATGGGCAAACAGCCCACTACGGTAACAAAGGTTTTTGAATCGCCTTACAATGGTCGTATTGAAAAAGACGTAGAATTGTTTACTTGGGAAAAATTAGATAAAGTAGTTGCTATTAAATCAGCGTTTGGTTTGTAGATAATACTTAATTTTCGGTAATTAAAAAGCTCCTTTTAGGGAGCTTTTTTTATTTGTCATTTTTTTACACAAGCCAATTAACACTGCTTGACAACAAAAAATATAAGTTTGACCACAAAATCTATTTTGTAGGAAAAAGATTACATATTTTTGAAATGTAATAATTAGAGAATCCCAAATCTCTCCACCTACAAAAGATGAAATACATAACTATAGTACAAACAAAATTTGGACAGCGTATAGTACAGGTTGAAGCCCCAAAAGTCAGCTTGTTTTTAATTCTGTTTAGAAGTGTTGAATCTTTAAAAGACCTATTTAAATAATAGCTTAACCTACTATTGCCATGTCAAAAAATCACAAAATTGTTGTAGCCATTTTGGCTTGCCTAGCATTACAATCTTGCTCAAAAGATACAGATCTTATCTCTGAATATGTTGTTCTTGATGCGTCAAAGAATGGGTACCGTACCCTAAAAATCAGTGTAGACATTGATTTGGAAAAATCTGAAAAAACAGTTGCATTAATTTCTTTTTCTGATTAAATTCCATGCCACTAAACACTAACTAAATGAAAAAAGAATTACTCCAAGAAACTACTGTTCAAGAATATAAAAGTGATTTCTTCTCGGGCATACTTATGCTTGTTAGAAAGTTGTTCATGATATGATCTTGTGCCTTATTGCTTCATAAATGCCATCTAAGGGTGGCATTTATAAAGCCTTTTTCATGTAACCTTCTTTTTTTTACTTTGATGTATTTCTTGAATTATCCCGCAACTTGGTAAGTGGCTACCAAGGTTTGGTTACACGTCAAAATTATATAGGTAAACAAATTTTTTAGTCTTCAAAAATCGGGTAAACTTTCTTAGCTTTAAGAATTCAAATTTTTAAGACATGCCTAAGTTTACCATCAAACAATTCTTTACGTTCATTTTACTAGCTACAGTTGTTGTTTCCTGTAGAAAAACTTCACAAAAAGTAGCCGATGCCGAGGTTTCTGATACCTACGTAGAGGATAACTACACTAAAAAGGAAGTGGATATTGCCATGCGTGACGGTGTTACGTTACATACCACTGTTTATTCGCCAAAAGACACTTCAAAAGAGTACCCAATTATAATGCAAAGAACCCCGTATAGTTCTCAGCCTTACGGAGCGGGTAATTTTAAAACAAAGATCGCACCCAACATTCATATGATGCAAGACGGCTATATAGTGGTCTATCAAGATGTGCGCGGCCGTTGGTTAAGTGAAGGGCATTATGAAAATATGCGCGCCTATAATCCCAACAAAAAAACAGAGCAGGATATTGATGAAAGTTCAGATACCTATGATACTATTGAGTGGTTGGTCAATAACGTAGAAAACAATAACGGTAATGTAGGTATTTGGGGAATTTCTTATCCTGGCTTTTATTCTACCTATGCCGTGGTGGATGCGCATCCGGCATTAAAGGCAGCATCTCCACAGGCAAGTATTGCCGATTTCTTTTTTGATGATTTCCACCATAATGGCGCCTATTTATTGAGTTATTTTAGGGCTACATCATTGTTTGGTACACCAAGACCAGATGGAGATAAACCTATAGATACGGCTTGGTATACATTGCCTGATTTACCAACTGAAGATCAATATCAATTCTTTTTAGATGAAGGACCGTTAAAGAACTTAGATCGATTTTTTGAATACGAAACAGCCGATACCCCACGTATGGCAAATGAGGGTGTTACCGATGATTATTTTTGGAACGAACTTAAAGAGCATCCAAATTATGATGAAATGTGGCAGAGCAAGGGCTTGATCCAGCATTTAAAAGATGTAAAGCCAACAGTGGCTACTATGGTAGTTGCGGGCGAATTTGATGCGGAAGATTTATACGGACCGTTAGAAACCTATAAGAATATAGAAAAGTATAATTCCGATAATTACAATACCTTGGTTTTTGGACCATGGGATCACGGCGGATGGGCACGTAGAAAAGGTCAGAATACCGTGGGCAACTATTATTTTGGCGATGGAATTTCTGAATTTTTCCAAGAACATATAGAAACCAAATTCTTTGATCATTTCTTAAAAGGTAATGGCGATAAGAATAGCGGTTTGCCGGAAGCCTACGTTTTTGATACAGGTAGAAAAGATTGGAAAACCTATGATGCCTGGCCGCCGGCAGGTGTCGTGAAAAAGGAGATGTATTTATCTCCAGATCAAGAACTGACTTTTGAGCCAAAAGAAGTGGAAGAAGTAAAGTTTATCAGTGATATTAAAAAGCCGGTTCCGTATTCAGAAGATATTAAAACGGTATTTACACCTAGAAAATATATGACCGATGATCAGCGTTTTGCAGCTCGCCGTGGTGATGTCTTGGTGTTTGAAACTGACGTAATGCAAGAAGACTTGACCTTGGCGGGTGATATTTTGGCGAAGTTAAAAGTTGCTACTACGGGTACTGCTGCAGATTGGATTGTAAAAATCATTGACGTGCACCCAGCAGATGAACCTGCTTATGAAGGTATGCAAGACCATTTGAAAATGAGCAATTATCATTTAATGGTACGTAGCGAAGTATTGCGTGGTCGTTTTAGAAATAGTTTTGCCAACCCAGAACCGTTTGTGCCAAATGAAAAAACAGATGTGACCATTAAGTTGCAAGATGTATTTCATACCATTAAAAAAGGGCACAAATTACAGGTACAAGTACAGAGTACTTGGTTTCCTTTAATAGATTTAAATCCGCAGACCTATGTAGATAATATT
Source organism: Maribacter huludaoensis (assembly GCF_029350945.1). Lineage (GTDB taxonomy): Bacteria > Bacteroidota > Bacteroidia > Flavobacteriales > Flavobacteriaceae > Maribacter > Maribacter huludaoensis. The sequence goes on from NZ_JARKMS010000007.1 coordinate 73,342, forward strand.
TTTGAAGCAGATGAGTCGGATTTTAAAACCCAAACACATACCGTGTTTACAGATTCAAGTATAGAGTTTTCTGTGTTGGAGTAAGTTGGGATTTATTAAAAATGACTAATTAACTCTTTTACTAGTTTCTATATGATTAGATATTGAATTCTTCAAAAACTAAACTACGAGAAATATATATTCCGTTTCTAATGCTATCATTAGGAACGGTTATTTCGTATTGTTTATTTCGGTGGCTTTTTGATATTAAATTAGGTGTTTTACCCTTAAAAAAAGATATTCTTGATTTGTGGATGCCTATTATTCTCCCATGGATATCCGTTTTAATATGGTTAAGAAAAAGGATTAGATTATTACGAATTAGAGGAAAAGGCGGAGATGGTTATTTTGGTTATCAGTTTGCCATGGTTGCTGCAATAGCTGCACCTTTGGTAGTTAGTCAGGAATATGTTGATCAAATATCTTATGATTTAATTGAAGTAAATTCTGTATCTGATATATCTAAAATTAAAGGAGGAAAGTATTTTAAAATAAATTCATTTGATGTTGAAGATAATGCCAGTCTTTCCCATGTAACTGTTAGGACCACAGGGAAGTATAATGGAAGTTTAAATTTTAATCTGTTTTATGCTACACCTTTAAGAGGTTCTACTTCAATTTGGCATTGTGTTGAATACAAAAGGACTATTAATAATAATTTAAGCAAGCAAAGAAAGAATTTAGAGTATTCAAAATTTTTGGATAGGTCTAGTAAGGAATTTAAAATCTACAATTTCACTGCGGTTACTTATTTTGAAAAATTAGCTATTTCCAAAGAAAGAGATGGTTTTGTAAATGCTGTCGAAAAAGAATATCCTGGAGTTAATGCGAATAATCAAATATTCTTAGCTCCTAAGATTGTTGCGTTTGAAAATAAAAATAACAATTCACTTAGGAACACGGTAGTTGCTTTTCTAATAGGAGCGTTAATTATTTTGATTATGATTATTTTACCGAAAATAGACAAAAATGAGTTAAATAGATTTAGGCGAAATAAACCATTAAAGGATGATGATTTCAAAAATTTTCTTGAATTTTTGAATCCGATAGGTGAGTACAAAGGTGGTGCTGTCCTTATACTTTTAAATATTATTATATTCTTGGTTATGATATTTATAGGTCTTGATTTTGTTTCTCCAACTACTAAAGAGTTACTTGATATTGGTGGAAATCGAAGACAAGAAATTTTAAATGGTGAATACTGGCGTTTATTATCATCAAATTTTATTCATATTGGTGTTTTTCATTTATTCCAAAATTTACTCGGTTTAGTCTTTAGTATAGTTTTTTTAGAAAAATTAATTGGCTACATGAAGTTTATTTTGGTTTATATTATTTGTGGAATTTTTGCCAGTTTAGTAAGTATATATAGGCACGAGGATGTTGTAAGTGTTGGTGCTTCGGGTGCTATATTTGGTTTGTTCGGTGTAATGCTGGCTTTCGCAGTATTTAAAATTTTTTCAGATTATATGAGAAAATTTGTATGGATATTTTTAAGTCTAGTTATTGGATCAAGCTTATTGTTTGGTATGGTTAAATCGTTGGATAATGCAGCGCATATTGGTGGATTGATAAGTGGATTGATCATTGGGGTAATTTTTGTGTTAAAGGACAAAAAGACTTTGAAGGAAAATGCGGTACATAATTAATTTACATTTTTTTCAGAAAACTAACAACAAGACCAAGAATTATATATTTTTCATAAAATACTAGGTTTTTAAATTTTTCTGCCTTTATATTTGTAGCTCAAAGTTCACACACGTATTGAATAGTTATCAAGAAAGGTGGAGGGATTAGACCCTTTGAAACCTTAGCAACCCTTTGTTCCATACAAAGAAGGTGCTACATTCTACCCTTAGGGGAAGGATAACAGTAATCGATTTTCTCGATATTACTTTCTTATAACTTTTTGATTTTACTTACTCACATTTTTATGTGTTTAAGTTGGGCTTTTTAATTATTAAAATAATTTTTAAAAACAACAAAATCATGAGTAATCACAAATTAGCAACAAACGCATTACACGCAGGTCACGACACCACTACAAATGGAGGTACAAGGGCAGTGCCTATTTATCAAACATCATCGTATGTATTTAATGATACCGATCATGCGGCAAACTTATTTTCACTTAAAGAACTAGGGTTTATTTACACACGGTTAAACAATCCTACCAATCAAATTTTACAAGATAGATTAGCCGCTGTTGAAGGTGGTGTTGGTGCTGTGGTCTTTGCATCTGGTACTGCTGCTATTTCTACAGGTTTATTGACCTTGTTAAAAGCGGGAGATCATATTGTAGCATCCAGCAGTTTATACGGTGGTACCTTTAATTTATTGAATGTTACACTACCAAGATTCGGAATCACGACCACCTTTGTAGATGCATCTGATCCTGAAAATTTTGGAAAAGCGGTACAGGATAATACAAGGGCTTTCTTTGTGGAGTCTTTAGGGAATCCGAAATTGGATGTGTTGGATTTAAAAGGAATCTCAAAGGAGTCTAAAGCAGCGGGAGTACCTTTTATAGTAGACAATACGGTAGCTACTCCTTCATTGTTAAACCCTATTGAGCACGGTGCCAATTTGGTCATTCATTCATTGACAAAATATATTGGCGGTCAAGGAACGTCCTTAGGTGGGGCAATTATAGATGCCGGTACATTTGATTGGACCAACGGAAAATTCCCTGAATTTACGGAACCATCTGCAGGTTACCACGGTTTGGTATATAGCGAGGCATTAGGTGCGGCAGCATTTACCTTTAAATTGATACTGGAAGGTTTACGTGATTTTGGTGGGGCATTGAGTCCGTATAACGCCTTCCAAATTATACAAGGTTTAGAGACTTTGCCGGTACGTATAAAGCAACACAGTGCAAATGCATTGGAATTGGCTACTTGGTTAGAAGGAAGGGAAGAAGTGGCTTGGGTAAATTACCCGGGATTAAAGAGCAATAAATACTATGACTTGGCGCAAGAATACTTGCCAAAAGGTCAAAGCGGATTGGTTACCTTTGGTATCAAGGGCGGTTTTGAAGCGGCTAAAAAGGTTACCGATGCCACTAAGATCTTTTCTTTGTTGGCCAACATTGGTGACACCAAATCATTGATCATTCACCCGGCAAGTACTACCCACCAGCAATTAACCGCAGAGCAGCAAGAAGGTGCAGGTGTAGGGCAAGATTTAATTCGTTTGTCGGTAGGTCTTGAAGATATAGAAGATTTAAAAGCAGATTTAGAGCAGGCATTTGCCAGTCTTTAAATTAGATAAGGTAAAAGCTGAAGCCACCGGTCACTGAGCGTAGCCGAAGTGATCGGTGGTTTAAGAAAAAAAGAATATTGGTGGCGGCTGAGCCTAGCCGAAGTCATTGAAGGTTCAAGAATATTATTTTACATGTGGTGGCTGAGCGCAGTCGAAATTCAGCCACAAATTGATTTTGAAATAGATGTTACATCAACTACAGATTAAAAAATACAAGACCCTAAGCGGTAGTGTTCAAGATATTCAATTATCGTATCAGGTATTTGGAAAAAAATTGCATACTGCACCCATTATATTGGTGAACCATGCATTAACGGGCAATTCTAATGTTACCGGTGAAAATGGTTGGTGGTCTGCCTTGATCGGGGAAGAGAAGTGTATAGATACCAACAAGTACACTATTTTGGCATTCAATATTCCGGGTAATGGTCATGATAAGTTTGTAATTGAGAACTATAAGGATTTTGTAGCCGGTGATGTAGCTAGAATATTTTTATTGGGCCTACAACAGTTAAAGTTAGAGCGTTTGTTTGCATTGATCGGTGGATCTTTAGGTGGCGGTATCGCTTGGGAAATGGCTGCATTGCACCCAACGCTGACAGAACATTTGATTCCTGTGGCATCTGACTGGAAATCGACCGATTGGTTAATAGCCAATTGCCAAATACAGGAACAGTTTTTAGTGAATTCTAAACAACCTGTGCATGATGCCCGTATGCATGCCATGCTATGTTATAGGACCCCGGCTTCCTTTAAAGAACGATTTAAACGAAGTACCAATGAGGAGCTTAAGGTTTTTAATGTAGAAAGTTGGTTAATGCACCATGGCGATAAGCTACAAGAGCGTTTTCAATTGTCTGCGTATAAGTTGATGAACCAATTGTTAAAGACCATTGATGTAACTAGGGATGGTGATGAGAATTTTATTAAGCTACAAAATAGCGATACCAATATTCATATTATCGGGGTAGATTCGGATATGTTCTTTACTGCCCAAGAAAACAAAGATACCTTTAAGCAATTGGCGCAGGCAAAGAGTAATGTAACCTATGGCGAAGTACAATCGTTACATGGGCATGATGCCTTTTTGATCGAGTTTGATCAGATGGAAAAATTGCTGACCGGTATTTTTAATACCAACGGTAATATCAAGAAGATCAAAATCCTAAAATTTGGTGGTAAATCGTTGAGCAATGGCGAGGGACTTGAGCGTGTTTTGGATATCGTTACACAAAAGGTCAAGAACAATGAGAATGTAGCCATGGTGGTTTCCGCTAGGGAAAAGGCTACGGATCAGCTAGAGGATATGCTAGAGAAAGCAGCCAAGGGAAAAGATTATAGGTCAGATTTTGAAGCACTGGAGAAGTATCAAAAACATACCTATTCCAACGTAAATCTATCTTCCGAATTCAAGGGCTTGGCAAAGCTGTATGAAGGAGTTTCCCTGTTGGGAGATTACAGTGCCAAAATAAAAGATGAGGTGTTGGCGTATGGCGAGTTGATCTCTGCCAAACTGGTAACCAAACTATTGATCGGTAAAGGGATCAATGCCAAACTTGTAGATACACGTGAAGTCATTAAGACTGATGATACCTTTGGTGACGCCAAGGTGCTTGAAAATGAATCCAAAGAATTGGTGCTTTTAAAATTCGCTGAAATTCCGAGTGATACGGTAGCGGTAGTAACCGGTTTTATAGCCTCTACAGTGGAGAACGAGACAACGACTTTGGGTAGAAATGGCAGTAATTATTCCGCGGCATTATTGGCAAATTTTTTAGATGCCGAAGAATTACAGAATTACACCCATGTTGATGGTATTTATACGGCAAACCCTGATTATGTACCAGAGGCGAAAAGACTGGCGAACCTGTCTTATGAAGAAGCAAATGAGCTCGCCAATTTTGGAGCAACCATTCTACATGCCAAAACCATAATTCCCTTAATAGAGAAGAATATTCCGTTACGTATTTTAAATACCTACAATGATGATAATGAGGGTACTTTAATAAGTGCCAAATCCAGTAAAGAAGGTATAAAGTCGCTCTCGGTAATAGAAGATGTTGCTATGATCAATATAGAAGGTCGTGGCTTGTTAGGGAAAGTAGGGGTAGATGCCCGTATTTTTAAAGCCTTGCAATCTAGCAATATTAGTGTGAGCATTATTTCTCAAGGATCATCTGAAAGGGGAATAGGTCTTGTGGTGAAAAAGGATAAGGCAAAAAGGGCAAAGCTCGCACTGGAAAATGAATTTAGCAACGACTTTGAATCAAAAGATGTTAATATGATTACGGTGATGGATGATGTATCTATCATATCTATCGTAGGTCAAGATTTAAGCACTTTTCACAATCCGTTCAATGCATTGATTAAAAACCAGATCGTACCGTTGTTGTTCAATAATACGGTATCTGGCAAGAACGTAAGTTTGGTGGTAAAGAAATCAGATTTGCATAAGGCGGTAAATGTTATGCACGGTCAGGTGTTCGGCATCAGCAAGAAAATTAATATTTTGATTTTCGGTCACGGTAATGTAGGCGGTACGTTGATAGAACAAATTTTAAAGTCGGCAAAGTCCATTAAAGAGCGCAAGAAATTAGACCTAAGGGTTTTTGGAATTGCAAATTCTAAAAAGATATTGTTGAATGAAAAGGGTATTGCCAAGAATTGGAAAACACAACTGGAGCAGAAAGGAAAACCGTATAAGGTTGATGATGTCTTTGAATTTGCAAAGCGTCACCATTTGGAGAACCTTATTGTAATAGATAATACGGCAAGTAAAGATTTTGTTGCCAACTATTTTGAATTTGTAGAGCATGGTTTTGATATTGTGTCATCTAACAAAATTGCCAATACCTTGCGTTATGATTTTTATCAGTTACTGAGGGAGGAATTGCAAAAAAATCAAAAACAATATCTGTATGAAACCAATGTAGGAGCAGGTTTGCCATTGATTGATACCATTAAGTTGTTACATTTATCCGGAGAGAATATTACAAGGATAAAAGGCGTGTTTTCAGGTTCTTTAAGTTATATTTTCAATACATTCTCAGAAGTGGATGTACCTTTTTCATCGATTTTGAAAGATGCAATGCAAAAAGGATTTACGGAACCAGATCCACGTGAAGACCTTTCTGGAAATGATGTTGGGCGTAAATTATTGATTTTAGCACGTGAGCTAGATTTGCATAATGAGTTTGCAGATATCAATATTGAAAACCTGATACCTAAAAAATTGCAAGATGGTCAGGTAGATTTCTTCTTACAGCATTTAGAAGTGTTGGATGCCAAGTTCAATGAAATTAAGAAGAACCAAAAACCAGATCATGTATTGCGTTATGTAGGTGATCTGCATGGCAATCTTCAGAAAGAAAAAGGAGTGTTAGATGTAAAATTGGTCTCCGTACCAAAAGAAAGTGCCTTAGGGCAAGTAAAAGGGTCGGATTCCATTATAGAGATCTATACGGAATCTTACGGGGAAAATCCGTTAGTAATACAAGGCGCAGGCGCGGGCGCAGCAGTAACCGCAAGAGGTGTCTTTGGTGATATATTACGAATTGCGGAGAAAGGATGACTTCGGCTCCGCTCAGTCACCGCGTACCAATATTTGGTAGGTAAAAGGCTGGCAGCTGAGATAGCTGAATCCAAGTTATAGTAATAAAAATAAGAAAGTTTAATGTTGGTGGCTGAGTGTAGCCGAAGCCAATAAATGATAATTGTATGTCAGGATTCATGTATATTTTGGAATGTTCAGACGGAAGTTATTATACTGGTAGTACAAAAGACTTAGATAAAAGAATAGTAGAACACCAAGAAGGTAAAGGGGCTAATCATACAAGATTAAGATTACCTGTGAAGTTGGTTTATGTAGAAGAGTATGTAAGGATTGATTCTGCATTTTATAGAGAGAAACAAATACAAGGTTGGAGAAGAGAAAAGAAAGAAGCATTAATTAATGGGGAATTAGGTAAGTTGCCAGGTTTGGCAGAATGCCAAAATGATACACATTATAGATATTTTAAAGAATAATAAAATATCAATTCGGCTGACGGTAGCCGAGATTAGGTGGCTGAGCGTAGCCGAGATTAGGTGGCTGAGCGTAGCCGAAGCCAAATAATGTGAATAAGAGTAAATTAGTTAGTTTAAGTGGCTGACGGTAGCCGAGATTAGGTGGCTGAGCGTAGCCGAAGCCAAAAAGTAAAGAAATGAAAAAAAACAACAATAAATTTGAAACGAACGCAATACGTACACAATTAAAACGAAGCGTAAATTTGGAGCATTCCGTTCCATTGTATTTGACCTCTAGTTTTGTATTTGAAGATGCTGAAGATATGCGTGCTTCGTTCGCCGAGGAAAAAGATCGTAATATATACTCAAGATACTCTAATCCAAATTCATCTGAATTTATAGAAAAGGTATGCCAAATGGAAGGTGCAGAGAGCGGATTTGCTTTTTCATCGGGTATGGCAGCTGTATTTTCTACATTGGCAGCATTGTTAGATAGCGGTGATCATGTGCTATCGGCAAGAAGTATTTTTGGTTCTACGCACTCGTTATTTACCAACTTTTTTCCAAAGTGGAATATTGATCACACATACTTTAAAATAGATGCCTTAGAAGAAATTGAAAATCTAATTACTCCGAAAACAAAAATCATCTATGCGGAAACACCTACCAATCCAGGTGTTGATGTATTAGATTTGGAGGAATTGGGTAAAATTGCCAAAAAGAATAATCTAATTTTAATCATAGATAATTGTTTTGCATCACCTTACTTACAACAGCCTATTAAATTTGGGGCGGATTTGGTCATACATTCCGGTACCAAACTAATGGATGGTCAAGGTAGGGTTTTGGCAGGGATTACCGTAGGTAGTGCAGAATTGATGGATAAAGTATATCGATTCTCACGAATTACCGGTCCGGCACTTTCACCTTTCAATGCGTGGGTACTTTCTAAAAGTTTAGAAACACTGGCAATAAGAGTTGATAGGCATTGTGATAATGCTTTAAAGTTAGCCGAATATTTAGAAGCGAGCGATAAGGTAAATTGGGTAAAATATCCGTTTTTAAAATCGCACCCAAAATATGAAATTGCAAAAAAGCAAATGAAAGCGGGTGGTTGTGTAGTAGCCTTTGAAGTTAAAGGCGGATTAGAAGCGGGTAGGGAGTTTTTCGATTCCATTAAACTATTATCCCTTTCTGCCAATTTAGGAGATTCAAGAACCATAGTAACACATCCGGCATCAACAACACATAGTAAATTAAGTGTAGAGGAACGTGCTGCGGTGGGCATATCAGATGGTACGGTCAGAATTTCTGTAGGTCTGGAACATATAGACGATATCATAGCGGATATTGCTCAAGCTTTAGGCTAAAAGAGATAGTGATAAAAACAAAAAAAGCCCGGTACATACCGGGCTTTTTGTTTGTTTTATATATGGAAGGTTATTTTGTTAATGTCATATTATAAGTGGCACTAACACTTGTAGTACCGCCCAAAACTTCAACGGTATCGTCTAATTCATATCTAAGAGACATTTTAGAATCGGTTAACTCTGTAATGGTCAATCCAATTTCTTCTTCATCACTAGAAACAAAATATAAAGTGTTGCCATCTAGTCTCCATTTATCGGATTGAAAAAAATCTTCACCAACTATTTCTTCAGATTGTGATTCTCCCATAAAGGTTGTAGTCAATATAGTAGTGTAAGAACCTTCGCTAATAACATTCTGTGGGTCTTCGGAAAAAGTGACGACCGTGTCAAAATCTTTTCCAATAGACGTAAACGTAGTTTCTATAGAAGTTTGTTCAAAAGTTGTAACGGACTCACCATCTTTAGTTTCAAGAGCGGTCAAGTTCCATGTTCCAATTATTTCACTCTCGCTAGCGGCAGAAACAGAAGCGTCATCGTCACTAGAACATGATGTGAAAACTAAAGCGAACATTGTAATAATCGATAATAAGTGTACTTTTTTCATAATTAATTTAATGGTTGTGACTGTATAACGATGTTTTGTTGATTCAAGTATTTAGTACATATTTTTTATTTGGCTATCTTAGCAACATGCTCTCAAAAAAGACAAAATATGGTTTAAAGGCGCTAGCTTTTTTGGCGTCTCAACCTGATAAAAAACCAGTTCAAATCTCAGAAATTGCCGAGAAAGAAAATATCTCTCAAAAATTTTTGGAGAGTATACTTCTAAGTTTGAGGAAAACGGGATTTTTGGGTTCTAAGAAAGGTAAAGGCGGGGGATACTATTTGTTAAAAACTCCAGAGGAGATTTCAATGACCGATGTTATGAGGGTGCTTGAAGGCCCTATAGCCATGGTGCCATGTGTAAGCCTCAATTTCTATGAGACCTGCGATGATTGTCCTGATGAAAACACATGCTCCGTACATAAATTAATGTTGCAGGTGCGTGATAGTGCCTTAGAGGTGTATAGAAGCAATACTTTAAAGGATATCATTTCTTAGCGTTCAAAATTCATTCATTATTATTTTATTGGAATTCAATATGTTGCGAAATAGTAAATTTTTGTGTCCATTTGTTAATAATCTACTAAATCTATAGGGTAATAGAAATTTATCTGAATTTTTGGCGACTACTTTGAAAATATATACTATTTTTGAAAACTCTATTAAATTAGTAGGGTAATAAAAATTAAGTAAAAGATGATTGCAGATCAACTTGTTTTGAATAAAAAAGAGTCAAAGACTACCTATAAAGAAGATAAAACTTCAGAGAAACCGCTACGTAGTATTGCAAAAGCGTTTAGTTGGAGGGTAATTGGTACGTTAGATACGTTGGTGATATCCTATATATTAACAGGTGAAATTTCTATTGCAGCCTCTATTGCCTCTATAGATTTTGTAACAAAAATGATTCTGTATTTTTTTCACGAAAGAATCTGGAATTTAGTAAAGTGGGGTAAATAGAAAAGCAAAGGATTATGGCATTGACAGAAACACAAGTTCAACAATTGAACGTTCAGTTTAAAGGAATACCACCTCAAGAAATTATTTCTTGGGCAGTAAAACATGCTCAGGTTCCTGTAGTAACTACAAATTTTAGACCATACGAAGTGGCTATTTTGCATGCCGTTTCAGAGGTGAGAAAAGATATTCCTGTAGTTTGGTGCGATACAGGGTATAATACTCCTAAAACCTATAAACATGCAGAAGAGTTGACTGAAAGGTTGAACTTGAACATAAAATTATATGTACCAAAACAAACTACCGCGCATAGAGATGCCGTAATGGGTATACCACAAATAGATGATCCTAGGCATGCAGAGTTTACCGAGCAGGTAAAATTGGAGCCTTTTAAAAGGGCAATGGCAGATTTTAAACCAGATGTTTGGTTTACTAACCTTAGAAAAGGGCAGACCGCACATAGGGATAGTTTGGATATATTAAGCCTAAGTAAAGACGGTGTATTAAAAGTGAGTCCGTTTTATCATTGGAACGATACTCAGCTAGATGCCTATTTGAAAAAGTATGATTTACCTAACGAGCATAACTATTTTGATCCAACCAAAGTGTTGGCAAATAGGGAGTGCGGGTTGCATAGTTAACCCTAGGTAGTAGAAAAAATAAAGATAATTGATCTAAAAAAGTATAATGAGTAATACAAGCACGGAATTGGAGGCAACCCCTTCTTTAGACCTTTTAAAAGATACATCTCAAATAAATGCCCTTGAAAATGAGGCCATTTATATTATAAGGGAGGTAGCAGCTCAGTTTGAGAAGCCGGTACTTTTGTTTTCGGGAGGAAAAGACTCGATCACATTGGTGCGTTTGGCACAGAAGGCATTTTGGCCATCAAAAATTCCTTTCCCTTTAATGCATATAGATACAGGTCATAACTTTCCTGAAACCATAGAATTTAGAGATAGATTGGTAGAGGAGTTGGGTCTGGAATTAATTGTACGTAATGTACAGGATTCTATTGATCAAGGTAAGGTAAAAGAAGAATCTGGTAGGTATTCAAGTAGAAATAGCTTGCAGACAACAACGTTGTTAGATGCCATTGAAGAATTTAAGTTCGACGCTTGTATTGGTGGAGCTCGTAGAGATGAGGAAAAGGCACGTGCAAAAGAACGTATATTTTCTGTTCGTGATGATTTTGGTCAGTGGGATGAGCGTAATCAGCGCCCAGAGTTGTTCGATATGTTGAACGGGCAAATAGAATTGGGTCAAAACGTAAGAGTGTTCCCTATTTCTAATTGGACGGAGTTAGATGTTTGGTCGTACATCAAAGAGGAGCAAATTGAAATTCCTTCCATCTATTTTGCACATAAGCGTAAAACCTTCTTAAGGGACGGTATGATCTGGTCTGCAGAAGATGGTATCGTTTTTAGGGAAGAAGATGAGGTGGTAGAAGAACGTTTGGTGCGTTTTCGTACCGTAGGCGATATGTCTTGTACGGCAGCCGTTCTTTCAGATGCAGAAACGATTGATAAGGTAGTAGAGGAAATTAGGGATTCATCCATTTCAGAGCGTGGCGCGCGTATAGACGATAAGCGTTCAGAAGCGGCAATGGAAAAAAGAAAACAACAAGGATATTTTTAATCTGGTTGATAGTTGTTAGTTGTTCGTTGATAGTAGATCACGAATAAAACTAACAACCAACAACCGACAACGAACAACGAAATTGGAAGTACTAAAAATAGCAACAGCAGGTAGTGTAGATGACGGTAAAAGTACCTTGATTGGGAGAATATTGTATGATACAAAGTCACTGACCAGCGATAAATTAGAGGCAATAGAAAAGACCAGTAAGCAAAAGGGATATGATTATTTAGATTTCTCTTTGGCAACAGATGGTCTGGTAGCGGAACGTGAGCAAGGTATCACAATCGATGTGGCCCATATCTATTTCTCAACGGCAAAGAAAAGTTACATTATAGCAGATACACCTGGGCACGTAGAATATACGCGTAACATGGTAACTGGAGCTTCAACTTCACAAGCTGCGATCATTTTGATCGATGCACGTAAAGGGGTAATAGAGCAGACTAATAGACACTTTTTTATCAATAACCTATTACGTATAAAAGATGTAGTGGTAGCTATTAATAAGATGGATCTGGTAGATTATTCTGAAGAAACTTACAATGCAATTAAAGCTGATTTTGAGGCATTGATGGCAAAGAGAGATTATCAAGATCAGAAAATTACTTTTATTCCTGTAAGCGCGTTGAAAGGGGATAACGTAGTAAACTTGTCAGACAAGACCCCTTGGTATAAGGGACAGTCTTTGTTAGAGCATTTTGAAGCATTGGATAGAAAGGATATTTTCAATGTGGGTACACCACGTTTCCCGGTGCAATATGTTATCCGTCCAAAGACGGATGAGCACCATGATTTTAGGGGATTTGCCGGTAAAGTATATGGTGGCGAATTAAGCGTAGGTGATGAGGTAGTGGCGCTTCCGTCACAGACACGCTCTAAAATAAAGGATATTTATTTTCATGATAAGAAATATAAAACGGCATCAAGGAGATCATCGGTAACCATAACATTGGAAGATGAAATTAATTTGAGTCGCGGAGATATGTTAGTGAAAGCGGGTGATCTGCCAACGGTAGACAAGCAATTTACGGCAACGATCTCTTGGATGGATTCATTGCCTTTGGCAGCCGGTAATAAATATATTGTTCAACATGGTGTCAACAAAGTATTGGCAAAGGTAGAGCAAGTGCACCATAAGATCGCTCCAGATTATTCTGGTATAGATGAAAAAACGGAGTCTTTGGGCATGAATGATATTGCTCAAGTGAGTTTCCGTTTAAATAAACCAATTTTCTATGATCAATTTAAAAATCACAGAACAAACGGTTCATTTATATTGATCGATACAAAATCCAACAGTACCGTAGGTGCAGGATTCATAAGTTAATATAAACAGGTCAATTTTATATTGACTGTTTTTATTAAGTCTATAAAATCTATAGGCAAAATATAGTAATAATTTACATCGGTATTTATACTGAACATTTAATACTAAGCAATGCAAAGTTTTAGAACAGAATTAGAAAATCAGGTAGTTGAAAAGGATATTCTTGAATTGGAACGTAAAATTCATGAGTTTCATGGTGGCAAGCTAGATGAAGAAAAATTTAGAAGTCTTCGGTTGGCACGTGGTGTTTACGGACAGCGTCAAGAAGGGGTTCAAATGATTCGTATAAAGTTGCCTTATGGTAAGGTGACCTCTAAGCAGTTGCTTCGTATTTGTGATGTGTCGGACGAATATTCTACAGGTAGATTGCATATTACCACACGCCAAGATATTCAGATCCACTATGTAGATTTGAATAGAACGCCGCAGTTGTGGGCAGAATTGGAGAAAGATGAAATTACGTTAAGAGAAGCCTGTGGTAACACGGTACGTAACGTAACCGCAAGTGAAACCGCTGGTATTGATGTTGATGAACCTTTTGATGTTTCACCATATGCACACGCATTATTTCAGTATTTCCTTAGAAATCCTGTAAGTCAAGAAATGGGACGTAAGTTCAAAGTTTCTTTTTCCGCAAGTGATGCAGATACAGGTTTGTCCTATATGCATGATTTGGGCTTTATTGCCAAAATACAAAATGGTGAAATAGGTTTTAAAGTAATGCTTGGTGGCGGATTGGGTTCACAACCACGACATGCCGATGAGTTGTATAGCTTTTTGCCTGCGGATCAGATAATTCCTTTAATGGAAACCGTAGTTCGTGTTTTTGACCGTTACGGTGAACGTAAAAGTAGAGCTAAAGCTAGAATGAAATTCTTGTTGAAAGATTTAGGTCTTGACGGATTTAAGGAGCTTTTGGCGGCAGAGAAAACGGCGGTACCTTTTGATACTTTTCCAATAGACCCAGAGGCATATCCTAAGTTAAAGGTGTCAGAATTAGAGGTTCCTGCAGTAGAAATTAGTGACGTAAAAGCTTTTGAACAGTGGAAATCTACCAACGTAATACCACAAAAACAACCAGGTTATGTTGCTTTGGGTATTAAAGTGTTATTAGGTGATTTCTATACGGATAAAGCACGTTTATTGGCAAACTTGGTACAGAAATATGCAGCAGGTGAGTTAAGATTGTCCTTACGTCAAAATATTTTGATTCCTTTCGTAAAAGAAGAGAACGTAGCATTCTTTTATACTGAATTGGAAAAGTTAGGTTTTGTTGAGGCTGGTTATAATAAGGCTCTTGATATCACTGCTTGTCCTGGTACGGATACCTGTAACCTAGGAATTGCAAGTAGTACGGGAATTGCAGAGGAACTGGAAAGAGTGATAAAAACAGAATACCCAGATTATATAAATAACGATGATGTTGTCATAAAAATCAGTGGTTGTATGAATGCCTGTGGGCAGCACAATATGGCAAATATTGGTTTTCAGGGCATGTCCGTTCGTACAAAGGATAAATTGGTAGCTCCTGCGCTTCAAGTGTTGTTGGGCGGTAGCAATGATGGTAACGGTAACGGTCGTTTTGCGGACAAAGTGGTGAAAGTGCCAAGTAAAAGAGGTCCGGAAGCACTGCGTTTGATCTTAAATGATTTTGATGCCAATGGTGGAGATCTATCGTTCCCGGATTATTATGCCGAAAAAGGACAGATGTATTTCTATGATTTTCTTACGCCATTATCATCAATAGATGACTTAACGCCAGAAGACTTTATAGATTGGGGTAATACGGAGCGTTATGAAAAAGCTATAGGTGTAGGTGAATGTGCAGGTGTTGTTATCGACTTGATTGCAACATTACTTTTTGAAAGTGAAGAAAAAATTCAGAATGCACAAGAAATGTTCGATGCCGAAAAATGGTCTGCCAGTATTTATCACGCATATTCTTCTATGGTAAACTCGGCTAAGGCGATGTTGACCGCAGAAAATACTAAAGTGAATACCCACGTAAGTATCATTAAGGATTTTGATGAGAAATTTGTTGCCGATGGCAGAATTGCCGTAGCTGGTGGATTTGAAAAATTGGTACTTCAATTAAATCAGAACGAACCAACAAAAGAATTTGCACAATCTTACATAAAGGATGCAAAAGAATTTTTGGAAACTGTTGAAAAGTTCAGACAGCAAGAATTGGCAGAAGCATAGATAATGACAAATCATTTACAACATATAAAGAAACCTAAATTGACCGTAGTTGGTGCAGGACCAGGTGATGTGGAGCTGATCACGTTAAAAGCGATCAGAACGCTGGAAAATGCCGATGTGGTTTTGTACGATGCTTTGGTAAACGAGGAGTTGCTGGATTATGCCAAGAATGCAGAATTGATTTTTGTAGGTAAACGCAAAGGATGCTATGCATATCAACAAGAGCAAATTAATGAGCTTATTGTAAGTAGGGCAAAATCTAACGGACATGTGGTGCGGTTAAAAGGAGGAGATCCTTTTGTATTCGGTCGCGGTTCGGAAGAAATGGAATATGCCGCTTCTCATGGGTTGCAAGTAGCCATGGTACCAGGTATATCGTCAAGTTTAAGTGTGCCTGCATATCAAAACATTCCGGTAACAAAAAGAGGTTCTTCAGAAAGTTTTTGGGTAATTACAGGAACTACAAAAGAGCATAAATTGTCAACAGATGTTGCCTTAGCTGCAAAAAGTAGTGCTACGGTAGTCATATTGATGGGGATGTCAAAACTCCCTCAGATAGTAGAATTATTCAAGTCTGAAGGTAAATCGGAATTACCTATAGCTATAATTCAGAACGGAACGCGAAAGAATGAAAAAATAGGAGTTGCGACTATAGATACCATAGTTGATGTGGTGGAGAAAGAAAATCTTTCTAATCCTGCTATCATTATCATAGGAGAAGTAGTTAGACATCGTGAAGCGTTAGCAGAGGCAACTCATAAGTTTGCTGAAGAGCATGTCAGTTTTGTTGAAGTAAATAAAGCATAGCATATTTAGTAAAGGATAAGTATATAGAATAAGTGAAATTAAAAGAAGCTAAAAAGTAGTTGTATAGAATGATGTCAACTTTGTAGAATTACTTTTTACTAAAAAGAGAATTATGATTAAAACAGATATGCTCATTATAGGAGCGGGACCTACCGGATTGTTCACGGTATTTGAAGCAGGATTATTAAAGTTAAAAACGCATTTAATTGACGCCTTACCGCAACCAGGTGGTCAGTGTTCAGAGATATATCCTAAAAAGCCTATCTATGATATTCCTGCATTTCCAGAAATTTTGGCAGGTACTTTGGTAGATAACCTTATGGAACAGATAAAGCCTTTTGAACCAGGATTTACCTTGGGAGAAAGAGCGGAAACGCTAGATAAGTTAGAAGATGGTTCTTTTGTGGTTACTACCAATAAAGGAACAAAGCATAATGCACCTGTGGTTGTAATTGCAGGTGGTCTGGGTTCTTTTGAGCCAAGAAAACCACCTATTGCTAACATCGTAAACTTTGAAGATACAGGTGTTTCCTATATGATCAAAGATCCAGAAGTATATCGCAATAAAAAAGTGGTCATTGCCGGTGGTGGAGATTCTGCCTTGGACTGGGCTATATTTTTGACCGATGTAGCGGCAGAAGTAACCTTGGTACACAGAAGGGATGAATTTAGAGGGGCATTGGATTCCGTTGAAAAAGCATCTGAACTGGCGAAATTGGGTAAAATCAAATTGATTACCAAAGCTGAGGTAAAAGAGCTGCACGGTGAAAATGAACTTAAGGCAGTAGTTATTAAGCATACGGATAAGGAGAAAGAAGATACTTATTTAGAAGTAGATAATTTTATTCCTTTATTCGGTCTATCTCCAAAATTAGGTCCTATAGGTGATTGGGGCTTGGAAATTCAGAAAAATGCCATTAAGGTAAATAACGCAAAAGATTACCAGACCAACATACCGGGAGTATATGCCATTGGTGATGTTAATACTTATGAAGGTAAGTTAAAATTGATACTTTCAGGTTTCCATGAAGCAGCGGTTATGTGTCAATATGCATACCAGCAGATCAACCCAGGTAAGCGCTTTGTAATGAAATATACAACCGTTGGTGGTGTTGAAGGTTTTGATGGTTCTAAGAAAGAAGCAAAGAAAGAAGTAGTACAAAGTATCGCATAAATTATATTATTTGAGTAGTACGGCCTCCGGATGCTTTAGACGTGCGGGGGCTTTTTTTGTGACATTTTTTAAGAATTTCGTTGGCTAAAAAAATCATTGAAGTCTTGGTAAAGAGCGAGTAGTGCCGTTACTTTGCAATTCGTTCCTAATTAAATTGTATTGTTATCAAGAAAGGCGGAGGGACTAGACCCTGTGAAACCTTGGCAACCCTTTCCGTAATGGAAAAGAAGGTGCTACATTCTATCCTAATTCAAAAGGACAGATAACTAAAGAAAGAACATAATTACCTTCCTTTCCTTACTTGATATCATATATTTTAAAGCGAACAAATAATTTGTTAAGCGTAAAATGAAGGATATAAAAGAAATTTTAAAAGAGCGTATTTTAATATTGGATGGTGCCATGGGTACTATGCTTCAACGTTATAAGTTTACCGAAGAAGATTTTAGGGGAGAACGCTTTAAGGATTGGGAACATCCGTTGCAAGGTAACAATGATTTGTTGTCGTTAACGCAACCCGATGCTATAGCAGATGTTCACCGTCAGTATTTTGATGCTGGGGCAGATATTGTAGAGACCAATACCTTTTCCGGGACTACGATTGCTATGGCAGATTATTTTATGGAAGATTTGGTGTATGAGCTCAACTATGAATCTGCGCGTATTGCCAAAATGGTAGCAGATGAGTTCACTGCAAAAGAACCAAATAAACCTCGTTTTGTAGCCGGTAGTATTGGACCCACCAATAAAACGGCAAGTATGTCACCAGATGTAAATGATCCAGGTTATAGGGCTATTTCTTTTGATGAGCTACGTATTGCATATAAACAACAGGTAGAAGCTTTATTAGATGGTGGGTCTGATATTTTATTGGTAGAAACCATTTTTGATACGCTCAATGCCAAGGCAGCATTATTTGCCATAGAAGAAGTTAAAGAAGAACGAAATATAGATGTTCCCATAATGGTTAGTGGTACTATTACCGATGCATCCGGTAGAACGTTATCGGGTCAAACGGCCGAGGCATTTTTAATATCCATATCTCACATTCCTATTTTATCGGTTGGGTTTAATTGTGCTTTAGGTGCAAACCAGTTGGTACCTCATTTAGAGGTGTTGTCCACCAAAAGTGAACATGCGGTCTCAGCGCACCCCAATGCCGGTTTGCCAAATGCATTTGGAGAGTATGACGAAACTCCTGAGCAAATGGCGGAACAGATTAAAGAATACGCGGAAAAAGGATTGGTAAATATAGTTGGCGGTTGTTGCGGAACCACTCCGGAACATATTACTGCGATTGCTGAGGTTGTGTCTAAGTATGAACCTAGAAAGTTGACAGCTGTCGGTTGATGGTTGTCAGTAAATAGTAACTGAATGGAATATACAGAATTAGAAGTGTGGAAAGAATCTAGGGTTTTGGCGAATTTGATATATAAAGTTTCTCAGCAGTTTCCTAAAGTTGAAATGTATGGGTTAACAAATCAGATACGTCGTTGTGCTGTTTCAGTTCCGTCAAATATAGCTGAAGGATGTGGAAGAAGAACAGCAGCAGATACTATCCAGTTTTTACATATTTCTAGAGGTTCTCTATATGAATTAGAAACTCAGTTATTCATTGCTTTGGATCAAGAATATTTGATTAAAGAAGATTTTGAATCGATTGCGAAGCAAATTTTAAAATGTAAAAAACTCATTAATGGGTTTATCAATTACTATAAAAAGACCAAATAATGTCTGGAAGTATTTCAAATAAACCATCAACTGACAACGGTCAACCGACAACTAAATACCTGAAATTGTCAGGTTTGGAACCCCTAATAGTCACTCCCGAAACCAACTTCATAAACGTTGGTGAGCGAACAAACGTTGCGGGTTCAAAAAAGTTTCTTCGTTTAGTAAAAGAGGAAAAGTTTGAAGAGGCGTTGGCAGTGGCTAGGGAGCAGGTTGAAAATGGTGCCCAGGTTATTGATATTAACATGGATGACGGATTGATCGATGGTAAACAGGCCATGGTGAAATTTTTAAACCTTGTTATATCAGAGCCGGATATTTCTCGTGTGCCTATTATGATCGACAGTTCTAAATGGGAAATCATTGAAGCTGGTCTGCAAGTTGTTCAAGGTAAATGTGTGGTAAACTCCATTAGCTTAAAAGAGGGCGAAGAGCAATTTATACACCATGCCAAACTCATAAAAAGATATGGTGCCGCGGTAATTGTTATGGCTTTTGATGAGGTAGGTCAGGCAGATAATTATGACCGTAGAATTGAAATAGCAAAACGTTCGTATGATGTTTTGGTGAACAAGGTAAATTTTGCACCAGAGGATATCATTTTCGACTTAAATATTTTTCCGGTAGCAACGGGAATGGATGAGCATAAATTAAATGCTGTTGATTTTATTGAAGCTACAAGATGGGTCCGTGAAAACTTGCCACATGCCAGTGTAAGTGGTGGCGTTAGTAATGTTTCGTTTTCATTTAGGGGCAATAACCCGGTGCGTGAGGCTATGCACTCGGTCTTCTTGTACCACGCTATAAAAGCAGGTATGAACATGGGTATTGTAAATCCTAGTATGCTAGAGGTGTATGATGATATTCCTAAAGATTTATTGGAGCATGTAGAAGACGTTATCTTAAATAGAAGAGATGATGCAACAGAGCGCTTATTAGATTTTGCAGAATCTGTAGTCGGTAAAACCAAGGAAAGTAAAATAGATCTTTCTTGGAGAGAAGAACCTTTACAGGATAGAATTACACGTGCCTTGGTAAAAGGTATTGATCAATATATTGTTGAAGATGTAGAAGAGGCTAGAGTAGCTGCCGATAAGCCAATAGAGGTTATTGAGGGCAACTTAATGACGGGTATGAACGTGGTGGGCGATTTATTCGGTAGCGGAAAAATGTTCTTGCCGCAGGTGGTAAAATCTGCCCGAGTGATGAAAAAGGCGGTAGCTTATTTATTACCCTATATTGAAGAAGAAAAGTTATTGAATCCGCAAGTTGGAGATTCTGATAATGCCGGCAAGATATTAATGGCAACCGTAAAGGGCGATGTTCATGATATAGGTAAAAATATTGTGGGTGTAGTATTGGCCTGTAACAATTATGAGATCGTTGATCTAGGCGTAATGGTGCCACCGGAAAAAATTATTGCAGCAGCTATTGAGCATAATGTAGATATTATAGGGCTTAGCGGATTAATTACCCCATCATTGGATGAGATGGTGCATTTGGCAAAGGAAATGCAACGTAAAGATTTCAAGATTCCGTTGTTGATCGGTGGGGCAACCACCAGTAAGGCACATACCGCGGTAAAGATCGATCCACAATATAAAGAGGCAGTAGTTCATGTAAACGATGCTTCTAGAGCGGTAACCGTGGTGGGCGATTTGTTGCAGAAAGAAACAGCTACGAGCTACAAGAAAAGTATAAAAGATGATTATGATGTGTTTAGGGAAAAGTTCTTGAACCGTTCATCCAGTAAAACATATAAGCCAATTTCTGCCGCACGTAGAAATAAGTTTAAAATAGATTGGAAAACTTCTGAAATTGTAAAACCGAACAATTTGGGTATTCAGGTGATCGAAGATTTAGATCTGAATCTTTTGGTTCCCTATATAGATTGGACTCCCTTCTTTAGAAGTTGGGAACTGCATGGTAAATATCCTGCAATATTGACCGATGATGTTGTAGGGGAACAAGCAACCGATTTATTTGCAGACGCTCAAGTGATGCTGAACAAGATAATTTCCGAAAAGAAATTAAAGGCTAAAGGTGTATTTGGACTGTTTCCTGCGAATTCCATTAATGACGATGATATTTTAGTCGATACTAGTTCAAGTTTAGAAGGGAATACAGGGTCGCTTAGCGGAGCCGAAACAGATGGAAACTATACTTTCCGTACCCTTCGCCAACAATTAGAGCGTAGGGAAGGAGTCGCAGATTATGCCTTGGCGGATTTTATTGCTCCAAAAGAATCTGGGAAACAAGATTACATGGGTTGTTTCTGTGTATCCACAGGGTTTGGTACTGCAGAAATGGCGGCGCAATATGAGAAAGACCTAGATGACTATAACTCCATCATGGTAAAGGCATTGGCGGATCGTTTAGCCGAAGCATTTGCTGAATACTTGCATAAAGAGGTGAGAACAGCGCATTGGGGTTATGCCGCCAATGAAGATCTGAGCAATGAAGATTTAATCAAGGAATCTTATAAAGGTATTCGTCCTGCGCCTGGTTATCCTGCTTGTCCCGATCACTTGGAAAAATTGACCATTTGGGATATTCTGAAAGTAAAGGAAACCATAGGTGTGGAGCTAACAGATAGTCTTGCCATGTGGCCGGCCGCATCTGTAAGTGGGTATTATTTTGGTAACCCGGAAGCCCGTTACTTTGGTCTTGGTAAAATAAAACTGGATCAAGTAAAGGATTTTGCGGAACGAAAGGGGATTTCGTTTGAAGAAGCCGAGAAATGGCTTGCACCAAATATAGTGGACTAATGCGTTAGGGATTGCAGCGGCATCTTTTTCTATTTCTGAACTGTGCCAATGTTAAGTAAAAAGAGTTGTTGAAATAGAAAAAATATAGCGAAAAGCCCGCCCGAACGCCCAAAGAAGAATTAAAGTAAATAAGCCTCTTGAAGGTTTGCTCATAACCAAGAGTAAAAGAATATAAAATGAAAGTTACAGACCATATCACCAATGCAAAGGGAAAAACACTTTTTTCTTTTGAGATTGTACCGCCGGTAAAGGGGAAAAATATTCAGGAATTGTACAATAATATTGATCCTTTAATGGAGTTTAACCCTCCGTTCATTGATGTGACTACATCGCGTGAAGAAACTATCTATATTAAGAAAGAAGGGCTTTTGGATAAGAAAACAACACGTATGAGACCTGGTACTGTAGGTATTTGTGCGTCTATTCAACATAAATATAATGTTGATACGGTGCCTCATGTGCTTTGTGGTGGTTTTACAAGGGAAGAGACGGAGTACATGTTGGTAGATTGTCATTATTTGGGCATACAGAATGTAATGGCTTTACGTGGTGATGCCCGTAGTGAGCAAAAGTATTTTGAACCTACAGAAGGCGGTCATCCATTTGCTATAGATTTGGTTAAGCAAGTGCAGGCATTAAACTGTGGTAAATATTTGCATGAAACTATAGAAAGCGAACACTGCAGTGATTTCTGTATTGGTGTGGCCGGTTATCCGGAAAAACATTTAGAATCTCCATCATTACAATCGGACCTAAAGCGATTAAAGGAAAAGGTAGATGCCGGTGCGGATTATGTGGTTACGCAAATGTTCTTTGATAATAAAAAGTATTTTGAATTTGTAGAAGCAGCAAAGGAAATTGGAATTACCGTACCTATTATACCGGGCATTAAGCCTATTGCCGTAAAGAGGCACATGCAATTATTGCCGCAGGTATTTAGAATAGATATGCCACAAGATTTAATAGAAGCTGTTGATGCTTGCGCCACCAATAAAGATGTACGTAAAGTGGGTATAGAATGGGCAATACAACAGTCTAAAGAATTGAAGGCGGCAGGTGTTCCTGTATTGCATTACTATTCTATGGGGAAATCCGATAATATTAAGGCGATAGCGGAAGCACTATTTTAAAGGTTTAGAAAGTATTTAGTAGAGCGTATTAAATACAAAATATCCGATAATGATAATACTTTGTACTTAATACTTCGTACTTGATACTTATAACTATTTTTGCCTACAATGAATTTTAAGTTTCTAACCATTGTAATGCTATCGGTAAGTTTTTGCTTTGCGCAAGAAGTTACCGAAAAAAAGAAGTACACGTTTGATGCCAACCAATTCTATGGTTCCATCATACTGCACAATCCAGATATTTCGCATTTGATCACATCGCACCCGGCAGGGGTTATTTTAAGTTATAACCGCAGAACGTATGGGGAAGAAGAATGGGAAGAGTTGTATAATTATCCGGATCTGGGTTACTCCTTTATTTATCAGAATACGAACAACAGCACGTTGGGCGATAATTATGGTTTGTATGCGCACTACAATTTTTACTTTTTTAGGCGGAACATGCAATTACGCGTAGGGCAAGGTATTGCATACGCTACTAATCCGTACGATAAAGAGACTAATTTTAGAAATAATGCCTACGGCTCGGATTTTTTAAGTTCAACCTACTTAATGCTGAACTATCATAAAGAGAATATTATAAAAGGATTGGGATTTAAGGCTGGTGTGTCCGTAATTCACTATTCCAACGCCAATTTTAGGGCACCGAATACGTCTACTAATACCTTGGCATTTAATGCCGGTTTTGTATATGATCTAGATGGTGGCGCTGAAATTGATTATGTACACAGGGAAAAGGAAAAATTGACTGAGCCATTACGTTACAATTTTGCGTTGAGAGCTGGTTTAAACGAGAGTGATGTTATTGATTCCGGTCAATATGGCTTTGTAGTGCTTTCTGCCTATGCCGATAAAAGGGTTGGAAGAAAAAGTGCTCTTCAAGTGGGAACAGATATATACTTTTCTAATTTTTTGAAAGAGTTGATCAGGTATCAAAGTATTGCTTTCCCAGAGAATAATGTGGATGCGGATGATGATTATAAAAGGGTAGGTGTATTTGCGGGTCATGAACTGTTCATTAATGAAATGTCCGTCATTTCACAATTTGGCTACTACGTGTATTATCCGTTCGATTTTGAAGGTCGCACCTATTTGCGTGTGGGATTAAAGCGCTATTTTGGAGATAGAGTTTTTGGGGCGGTAACCTTAAAGTCTCACGGCGCAAAAGCGGAAGCGGTAGAATTTGGGATAGGAATACGATTGTAGAAATATGATGTTAGAAAATAGAAAACATAAAATAGACATTTGGACAAAAGGGATGTGCCAAACATTTTTGACCTTCACTACTATGTTTGTTTTACTGGTCATAGCTAATTCTTGCGATTCAGAAAACGCTTCGGATTGTTTTCAGAGTACAGGTGATATGATACGAGAGGAAGTTACAGTAGCTGAATTTACGAGTATTACCGTATTTGAAAATGTGACTTTGGTTATAAAACAAGGCGACACTCAAAAAGTAGAAATAGAAACCGGTGAAAATCTTAGAAATGAGGTTTCTGCTGTTGTGGAAGATGGTCAATTATTACTGACCGATACGAACGATTGTAATTATGTAAGAGATTATGCTACCACTACGATCTACGTAACTACCCCTAATTTGACCAGTATACGTAGCAGTACAGGTTTTCCTATTAAGAGTGACGGGGTTTTGGCTTTTGATAGCTTAAGATTGTTGTCTGAAAGTTTTACGAATCCGGAAGCAGAAACAACAGATGGGGAATTTGATTTAGATTTAGAAGTGGCTTCGTTAAGTTTAACGGTTAACGGCATTGCCTATTTTAAGTTGAAAGGAACAGCGGAAAGTATGAGTATTACCATAGCTGCAGGTGATTCTAGAATTGAGGCTGAAGCATTGATCGCTGATCGGGTTACTATAAACCATAGAGGTTCAAATGATATTTTAGTGAATCCGCAAGAAAGTCTTACCGGAGTATTAAGGGGTACTGGCGATGTACAAAGCTATAACCGCCCGGAAACCGTTGAAGTGGAAGAATTGTATAACGGAAGATTGATTTTTGTGGAATGAATCCCATTTTAAAATATCTGAAAAATGTATTCGCTACTAAACGAGTGTTGGGAGATGACCCGACTTTGACCGGATTGGTAAAAGCAGATGCTGTTTTACAAGATATGTATGCCGATGATAAATTTCCAGGATTGGCAATTACGGTTTTAAAAGAAGGAAAAACCATTTTCCAAAAAGGGTATGGGTATGCGGATTTAGATACCAAAAAATATGTAGACCCAAAATCCTCAATTTTTAGAATTGCAAGTGTATCCAAGCCTATAGCGGCTACCGCATTGGCACATATGGTGCAAGAAGGATTGATCTCATTAGACAAATCTTTCTATGCCTATCTGCCAGATTACCCCAAGAAAAAGTGGGATTTCACTATTCGTCAATTGGCTAGCCACACTGCAGGTATACGTGTGTATAAAGGCAAGGAATTCGCCTTGAACGAACCTTTTGGCATAAAGGATAGTTTATCAATCTTTAAAAACGATCCGTTGGTATTTGAACCAGGTACCGAATATTTGTATAATAGTTTTGATTGGGTAATGATTTCGGCGGCCATGCAAGAAGCAAGTGGTATTCCGTTTGAAGCATATGTGCAGGAGAAAGTATTGGGTCTCTTGGGAATGAAAAACACATACATACCAAGAAGGCATCCTGATGATAACCTTAAGCAATCTGATATAGATGTGAATGCTATTGAAACATCCGAAGCACAGAACAATGTAACTTCATTTTATACCAAAAGTATGTCCGGGTTTAGAAAAGCGACTTCCGTAGACATCTTTTACAAGCTTGCTGGTGGAGGTTATTTATCAACTTCAGAAGATATTGCAAAATTCGGTCAGGCATTTTTAGATCAAAAAGTAGGAATAAAAGAAGCCGTTTTGAATCAATTTTTAACTGCTCAGCTAGTAAACGGTAATTCTACATACTACGGTTTAGGTTGGCAAGTAAGTGAAGATGCCAAAGGGCGTAAGTTTTTTGGACATGTGGGTAGTGGGGTAGGAGGGTATTCCAATTTTTTCGTGTATCCAAAAGAGCAATTGGTATTTTCAATTCTGATCAATAGTACAGACCCTAAAGTACAAGAAGATCTTGATGTTGTGATAGATAGTATATTGAACGTAACGTAAGTTTTAATAAAAAGTTACCAATGTTATTTAATAGTATACTCTTACAATTTTGACAACTTTTTTCAGTTAGTACTTAATATTTGTATCGTAAATATTAACAAACAACCAATCGTAATTATGAAAAAACCTAATTTATTTATCTTGTTCTTTTTAAGTATCATCATTTTTTCTTGTTCAAAAGATGATAGTAATGGCAGTTTCTCCGATGATATAGATCCAGATGGAGTTAATGTAAAAGAAGAAGTTTTATTAGATATAAATGCAACCTCTTCTGGAATTGCAATAGAAGGGGCTACATTGAATGATGGCGGAGTAACGCCAACAGGAGGTGTAGATTTTAGTTTGGATTATACTTCTCAAACTGCATTTCAAGACTATGGATTTGAAATAATTTTTGATGCACCAACAGATTTTGCCGGAGCCTATATTCAGTTGTTCGATGAAAATGGAATGGCAGATAGTTATATAGATGTACCTTCAAGTGCTACAGAAGCATATTATGGAGGCAAATTCTTATCAAAAGAAAGAAAAGATATTTTCACTAAAAAAGGAGCGTCTACCCAAAAAGATGAAGATACTGTAATAGATGTAAATTTTTCTAATACTGTTCCTGCCGGAACATTCTGTTATGCAATTTGTGTGTATGATAGCCAAGGTAACATTAGTCAACCAGTAGAAGTATGTGTAACAGTTGAGTCTTGGGGAGGTAATGTAAATCTTGTGGGCGACTGGGATTTTACAAAACAAATAGATAATGGAGAAACTATTGCAGTTGGTGAAGAAACATGTGAAAGTTATGACTCTACGCTAAATTGCGATAATGGAACTCAACGAGAGGTAGAACTGGATGAATGTTATACACTTAATAATCTACTGATTACATTTAATGAAAACGGGACCTATTTCTTTAGTCAAGAATCCAATTATAAAAGCTATGATTACGCTGCATCTAATGAGTCTTGCGAGGTTATATATGAAGAAGATGGTGGTGAGGCCTATACATCTTCAGGCAACTGGGCTTTTAACGAAGAGGAGAATATTTTGACCTTGGTAGAATTTGAATATACTGAAACTGGAGACGGTGAAACTTATACGGACGTAGAACCAGATGGTTACTTATTGTTAGAAGGAGAAATAAGACTTTCAGCTAATGAATTAATAATTTCAGAATCGGATACTTTTAATGGAGAAACAGAACTTTACGAATATTTTTTCAGTAAAAAGTAAGGACAAATAATTAGTTTGTTTAAAAGACCTCTTTCTAGAGGTCTTTTTTATTTCTATTGGTAATTCATGTTTAATTTAATTTTTAACACAAAACCTTCGTATTTTGAGATAGAAATTGAATTTTTTAAAATAATAAAACGGAAAACGACCATTTTTAAATATAATTACTACATTAGCCACAGATTACAAAAGTGATGACAAAACAATATTTCTGGAACGGTTTTTATTTTTACTTCTTTTTTAAGAGAGGTACGGGACTGTTGTAGTATATTTTAAATATAAAATAGAATCTAAGTTCCGATGTACATCGGAACTTTTTTTTTGAATAAAACGGAGCAAAAGTGAGTCTAAAAATAGCCATACAGGGAATAAAGGGCAGTAACCACCATCAAGTGGCAAAAGATTGTTATGGAGATGATATTGAGTTGGTAGAATGCCTTTCTTTTGATGCTCTGGTAGATAAGTTGTTGACCAAAGAAGCGGATCAGGGTGTTATGGCCATTGAAAATTCCATTGCAGGATCGATCATTCCTAATTATGCTTTGGTAAACCATAATGACCTACACATCATTGGGGAGTATTATTTAAACATCCATCACAATTTAATGGTATTAAAAGGCCAGAAGATTGAGGATATAACAGAAGTAAGTTCACACCCAATGGCACTATTGCAGTGTAAGGAATATTTTAGACAATATCCGCATATAAAATTGGTGGAAGACGTAGATACTGCAGAGACCGCAAAACGAATTCAAAAAGAAAAACTTAAGCATGTAGCGGCTATTGCTCCTAACGTTGCGGCAGAATTATATGGGTTGGACATCGTAGCGAACGACATACAAACCATTCAAAATAATGCTACGCGTTTTATCATTGTAAAAACAAAAAATGATGCACTGCCAGAGGCAGAGATCAGTAAGGCATCTTTACGGTTTTTAACAGACCATAAAAGAGGTAGTTTGGCGGCAGTGCTTAATGTTATGAGCGATTGTAGATTGAATTTAACCAAAATACAGTCGTTACCGGTGATAGAAACACCTTGGAAATATGCTTTTTTTGTTGATGTAACTTTTAATGATTATGCAGATTTTACGAAGGCTAAAAGTCTATTGAACATCATGGCGGAAGACTTTAAGATTTTGGGTGAATATAAAAATGTAAGACAATGATACGTACTGCCAAAAGGTTAGATACCATACAGGAATACTACTTCTCAAAAAAATTGAGAGAAGTTCGTGGTTTAATGGCACAAGGTAAACCTATCATTAATATGGGTATTGGTAGTCCTGATCTGGCTCCGTCCCAAGAGGTTTTAAAAGCCATACAAGCAGCAGTGTTAGAGACCGGTGCGCACCAATACCAAAGTTACCAAGGCTTGCCTCAGTTAAGAGATGCCATAGCCAATTTTTATAAGAATAAATTTAGTGTTGCCGCAGACGCAAATACCGAAATTTTGCCATTAATGGGATCTAAGGAAGGTATTATGCATATAAGCCTTGCTTTTTTGAACGAGGGTGATGAGGTATTAATACCAAATCCTGGGTACCCAACATACACCTCTGTAACCAATTTGATAGGGGCCGTGCCAAAATACTATGATTTAACCGCTGATAATGGTTGGTTTCCAGATTTGGAGGCATTGGCAAAGCAAGATTTATCAAGGGTAAAGGTGATGTGGTTAAGCTATCCTCATATGCCAACAGGTGCTACGGCAACCAAAGAGCAGTTTATAAAGATGGTGGCATTTGCCCAAGATCATGATATTTTATTGGTGAACGATAATCCATATAGTTTTGTCCTGAATGACGAACCTGCCAGTATTTTAAGCTTGCCCAATGCAAAAAAGGTGTGTTTAGAATTGAATTCTTTGAGTAAAACGTTCAACATGGCCGGCTGGCGTGTAGGTTTTGTTTTGGGTAGCGATGAGCATATCAATGCTATTTTAAAGGTGAAGAGCAATATGGACTCCGGTATGTTCTACGGAATACAAAAAGGGGCAATTGCCGCTTTGAATAGCAGTGATGACTGGTTTAAGGAACTAAATGAAATTTATGGTAAGCGAAGAGAATTGATCTATAAGTTGGTAGACAAGCTTGGATGTTCATATGATCGTAACGCAGTAGGCATGTTCGTTTGGGCCAAATTGCCGGAAGGCAGTGTATCATCAGAAGAGTTCATAGATGATATTTTATATAATAAAGATCTGTTTATTACGCCAGGAACCATTTTTGGGAGTAATGGTGAAGGCTATATTCGTTTTTCACTATGTATAACGGAGCATAAAATAGAAGAGGCAATAAAAAGATTTGAATAATAGGTCTTAAGACTAAAGCGTAGCTTTAAAATGAATGTATTTGTAATAGGTATCGGTTTAATAGGAGGTTCTTTGGCGAAAGACATAAAGTCGGCATTCGACAATGTTACCGTTTATGGCATAGAATCTAATGAGGCAAACTTGGCTGAAGCATTGTCTTTGGGTATTATAGATAAAAAAGCTACCTATCAAGATTTACAATTGGCAGATATGGTCATTGTAAGTATACCGGTAGATGTTATGGTTACCGAGCTTCCTGTTATTTTGAATGCCGTTCATGAAGATTGTGTTGTTTTTGATGTTGGGTCTACCAAATCCATGATTTGCAAGGTGTTGGAAAATCATCCTAAGAGAAGAAACTTTTTGGCATGTCATCCTATTGCAGGAACGGAGTTTTCGGGTCCGTCCGCAGCGATCAACAATTTATTCAAAGACAAAACAAATATTATTTGTGAGGTAGAGTTAACGGCATTTAAGCTCCAAGAAAGAGCGTTAAAAGTTTTTCAAGCTATTGGCATGAGAATACGTTATATGAACCCCGTTGCTCATGATAAGCATATTGCATACGTATCCCATTTATCGCACATAAGTTCGTTCATGTTGGGTAAAACAGTGATCGAGAAAGAGAAGAACGAGCGTGATATTTTTGACATGGCCGGTAGTGGGTTTGAAAGCACGGTGCGTTTGGCAAAGAGTTCTCCTGCCATGTGGACACCTATTTTTAAACAGAATAAGGAGAATGTGGTAGAAACTTTGGAGGAGTACATTCAAAATCTAACCGCATTTAAGGAACTGTTGTTGAAAGATGATTATGAGGGCATTTATAATGAAATGAATAATACGAATAAGATTAAAGGAATATTAAAAAGAAATACCGTTAAACAAGAAATAGAATAAGTAAAAATGGAAAATTCAAAACAAATGAGAACATGGTTGGATGATTTAAACCTTGACCATCCACTAGTAATAGCAGGGCCATGTAGTGCGGAAACCGAGGAGCAGGTGTTAGGTATAGCACACTCCCTAAAAGATACCGATGTAAACTATTACAGAGCAGGTATATGGAAGCCACGTACTCGCCCAGGAAATTTTGAAGGTGTAGGAGCTTTGGGGCTTAAGTGGCTTCAAAAGGTAAAAGCTGAAACAGGTATGAAAACGGCTACCGAGGTGGCCAACCGTGCTCATGTAGAATTAGCTTTAGAGCATGATATAGACTTATTATGGATAGGGGCAAGATCAACCGTTAGTCCGTTCATTATGCAAGAATTGGCAGATGCACTTAAGGGTACCGACAAGGTTGTATTGGTAAAGAACCCGGTAAATCCAGATTTAGCTTTATGGTTAGGCGGTATTGAAAGGTTACATACGGCAGGTATTAAAAAGTTGGGTGCAATTCATAGAGGATTCTCTACATATGAGAAAACCAAGTATAGAAATATACCGGAATGGCAAATGGCGATCGAATTTCAGAACAGATTTCCAGATTTACCTTTGATCAACGATCCATCTCATATCACAGGTAAAAGAGATATGATCTTTGATGTTTCTCAGACTGCTTTAGATTTAAATTTCGACGGATTAATGATCGAAACGCACCATGATCCAGATAATGCATGGAGTGATGCCGCACAACAGGTAACTCCAGAGAAATTGGTTCAGATTATGAGAGACCTAAAAATTAGAAAAGAGAGTGATCCAGAGGCGGAATACAATGCCCAGTTGAGTAACTTAAGAGCTCAGATAGATGTTATTGACAGTCAATTGATAGAAACATTGGGTAAGAGAATGAAAGTTTCGGACGGTATTGGTGAGCTTAAAAAGCAAAAAAACGTTGCTGTATTACAATCTAATAGATGGAACCAAATTTTAGGTGCAATGATACTTGAAGGGGAAAGTAAAGGACTTAGTGAGGAATTTGTTCTTCGTATGTTCAAGGCTATTCATCAAGAGTCTATAAACCACCAGGAAAAGATAGTGAACGGTTAAGGATAGCTTAACATTATAAAAACAAAACATCCGTAATATGCGGATGTTTTTTTATGCCTTAATTTTATTAAGTAAGAAAAATAATACATTTTAACAATATCCCTAATTTACAGTCGTTAGGGGTCTAAAGAACCATTTTAACCAATTAAAAAGTATGAAGAAAGTAGTATTGTTTACGTTCATGTTAATGGCATCATTTGCTGTTAAGGCCCAATCTTATATAGGCTTTTTAACAGATAATTACAGCGGTGTAAATAGCGTAATCTCTAACCCTGCAAATATTGCAGATTCACGTTTTAAAACAGATATCAATTTAATAGGAGCCAGTGGTTTTTTGGCTAATGACTATATAGGTGTAGGGTATTCTGATTTTGTTTCCAGTGATTTTGATTATGATACAGATGCCTTATTGACCCTTTCGGATAACAATAATTTTTCTGGTAATGTAGATGTGTTAGGTCCTTCGTTTATGTTTAATGTTGGTAGAAAATCTTCTATTGCCATATTTACAAGAGCAAGAAGTTTTGTAACTGGAAATGAATTTAATGGAGAAAGTATTGATGACCTTGATGATAGTATTGATGAAAGTCAAGACTTTTTGGTAAACGAAGGTGATTTCTTTGCCGCCGGTCATGGTTGGGCAGAAGTGGGGATCACGTATGCACAAGAATTAATGAATAAAGAAGAGCATTTCTTAAAAGGTGGTCTGTCATTTAAATATTTGAAAGGATTTGGTAATGCCTATGTGGCCGGTATAAATGTAACTATTGATTATGATGCGGATGGCGCTACATTACCGGATAATTCTACTATTGGAACTTTAGCATCTACAGGAGATTTAATTTATGGGCGTGCCGATCAGTATGATGTAGAAGACTACGATTATGAAGTGCCAGATGCAAACGGATTCGGGTTTGACCTGGGACTCGTTTATGAATGGAGACCGGATTATGAAGATTATGTGGTTACGGGTGCTGATGGAGAAAAAACCGTCATGAAAGATAAAAATAAGTATAAACTAAAATTTGGTTTATCACTTACTGATATTGGTGCTGTAAACTATAAAGGTAGTTTGGTAGATACCTATAATATCAATAATACCATTACACAAGACGATTATGATAATATAGAGGATTCAGATGATCTTCAAAATTTATATACGTTCACTCAAGCTACGGAAGATTTAAAGGCAGGGTTGCCAACGGCATTACATTTTAATGCAGATTGGAATATTAAAAATCATTTTTATTTGAATTTCAACACTGATATTTCTATGCGTTCTGCAGGTGAGAATAATTTGCGAACTGCAAATGTATTCTCATTGACCCCACGTTTTGAGAGTAAGTGGTTTAGTTTCTATTTGCCTGTAAGTAGCTATCAGTATAGTGGTTTACAAGTAGGTGCAGGCTTACGTGCCGGTCCTCTTTATCTTGGGTCTGGATCATTGATCTCTACATTTACAAAAAATGAAATACAAGGAGCAGATGTATATGCAGGGTTGAAAATTCCGGTATACTATGGTCAGCCAAAAGATTCAGATGGAGATGGTATTCCAAATAAAGAAGACGGTTGCCCAAAAAAGGCAGGCCCAATAGAAAATAACGGTTGTCCTTGGGGAGATACCGATGGCGATTCGGTATTGGATAATGAGGATCAATGTCCAGATGAAGTAGGACCTGCAGAAAACAATGGATGCCCATGGGTTGATAGTGATGGCGATACTATATTGGATAACGAGGATCAATGTCCAGATGAAGCAGGACCTGTAGAGAATAATGGGTGTCCTTGGCCAGATAGTGACGGAGATTCAGTTCTTGATAAAGATGATAATTGTCCTGATGAAATGGGTACTGTAGCAAATAACGGTTGTCCAGAACCGGTTGTTACGGCTGAGGTTCAAAAGTCGTTGAACGAGTATGCAAAAACTATTTTGTTCAACACAGGAAAATCAACATTAAAGGATGAGTCAACACCGGTATTGGTTGATATCATCGGTATTTTAAACGAATATCCCAATGCAAATTTCACTATTGAAGGGCATACGGATAGTATAGGTTCAGAAACTACCAATCAAAAATTATCGGAGAAAAGAGCTCAAGCTGTTCTACAATTTTTAATAGATGGCGGTATTTCACCAGCAAGATTGACCGCTATTGGTTATGGGGAAAGTAAGCCAATTGCTACCAATATGTATAAAGACGGTAGACAGAAAAACAGACGTGTTGAGATTAACTTGGCACAGTAGCTATACAAAGATTAGGTACTATAAAAGCCCGGTAAAACCGGGCTTTTTTTATGTGTATTAGTGCTATCTTTTAAAGATATATCGGGTAATGAAAATGCCTTGCCCATCTGTGTTACCGGCATCAGCTTCTACACCACTGGTTACAAAAACAAGTTCCCATCCATTTTGTGCCATATCACTTAGTTTAGATGAAATAAGTGCATCGTTTGCCGCAATGTTCTGAAAGCGAATACCGGCCACATTATAGAAATTAAGCAGTTTGGTCTCTTCAAAATCCTTTACGCGAATATCACTGCGTTTAGATTTATTTCGGGTGTTATCTTCCTCGGTCTGTTCAGAGGTGAACTCCTTAAAATCTCGATCTGCATTGGCATCTATAATTCGTGATCGTCCTAATCCACTAGGTACTATAGATTCTACACTGGTAACAACTTTGTATTCCTGTGCCGTAGATGTGGTAATTGCAGTTAGGGCAAATAGGACAAGTAAGATGATTTTTTTCATGATGATGGTTTTTACGTTTATTTAAAGATTGTACGGTGAAAGTATAAGGTATAATGAAGAATGCAAAGAATACAACTTTATATCATTGTAAATTGATGCTTTACCATTACAGTAGCTTAAAAAAAAAGACCCGATACTATAAGCATCGGGTCTTATGATAAATAAAGTTTTGTTCTATTGAATAGAGAAATCAAATACCGATTGGTTCTCTCTACCTTGTGGAACCTGACCTTGGTAAATAAAGCAATATTCCCCTGGTTCTAACGTATCTGGAGTAACTTTGAACTTGTTACCTTCAATTTCCTCTATAGCAAAATTTAGTGCGTATTTTGGATCAATACCGCTGCTACTGGTAATCCAGCTACTTTTTCCGGTAATAACCTCTCTAAGGTTCTTTTTCTCTTTAACGGTAAGTTTTACCAAAACAAACTCGTTAGGGTTACTTGCCATTCTAAACCACCAGTTGAAGATTCCTGTATCGCCACCTTGGTTGTTTTGCATATTATCTACTTGGGTAACACTTGGGTCAAAAATGAAAGTAAATTCAGGCTGACTTTGGCGTATAACGTTGTTCGATTTTGTTTTTGGTAATTGTGCTTTTTTCTTGGCGTTGATTAAACCGGAAACTAATTTTTGTGCCACTTGGTTAGAGTTTGCCCCAGAAAATACGCTTGGTTGAACCAATTTGTCTTCACCATTGACATCGGTATAGTAAATACCGGTCTTGGACATTGTGTTTTGTTTTGATTTGTCCATAATCAAAGAAAGAACCTCAGAAGATACACCTGCGTTTTTCATTTGCCCTAGAGCGGTTATAGATGCGTCAAATTTTACATCGGAAGTATTTATTTTATCGATAATCATGTAATCGTCAAAACCAAGTTCCACCATTTGAATGACAGATTCGTTTGTAATAGTTTCTTGGGCAGCCCCAAAAGTGAATACTGATAACGTGAACATCAGTAATGATTTTTTAATAAATTTCATTTTCTTGTATTTGGTTATTATTCAGCGATCTAGTTCTATTTTCAAATTTATGTTAATTTTTATATTTAAAGCAGTTACTTTGTATAAAAGGACGGATTTTAGGATAAATGGTAGGAATTGTTTATAAATCTACGGGAAGTTGGTACACTGTTAAGGCAGTAAATGGTGATTTCTATGAATGTAGAATAAAAGGAAAGTTTAGAATAAAAGGTATTAAAAGCACCAACCCTGTGGCAGTTGGTGATAGCGTGCGCTTTGAGGTTGAGACCATTGGTGACGATACCATAGGTATTATCAATGAAATAGAGGATCGTAAAAATTACATAATTCGTAAATCTGTAAACCTTTCAAAGCAGACCCATATCATAGCTGCCAATTTAGATCAGGTCTTTTTATTGGTAACCTTGAACAATCCGCCCACATACCCTGTTTTTATAGATCGATTTCTGATCACTGCAGAAGCATATGAAATTCCGGTTGTTTTACTTTTTAACAAGATAGATACATACGTACCGGAAGAGTTGGACGAGATTAAATTTTTAGCGGCTCTTTACAGAAATATAGGGTACACTTGTATAGGTATTTCTGCGGCAACGGGCAAGAACGTGGATAAGGTCAAAGAAATAATGAAAGGAAAAACATCTATGTTTTCCGGTCATTCTGGAGTTGGTAAATCTACCTTGGTAAACGCCATAGAGCCAGATTTGGATATTAAGACCAAACAAATTTCTCAACAACACGCACAAGGGCAACATACCACTACTTTTGCGGAAATGTTCGATTTAAGTTTTGATGCTAGAATTATAGATACGCCCGGTATTAAGGGTTTTGGTATTGTGGATATGGAAAAAGAGGAAATAGGAAACTATTTTCCAGAGTTCTTTGAACTAAAACAAGACTGTAAATTTAATAATTGTATTCACGTAGATGAGCCTAAGTGTGCGGTTAAAGATGCCTTGGAAACTGGTGATATAGCATGGAGCAGATATAACAGTTATTTACAGATGATAAAAGGAGAAGACGAGAATTATAGGGTAGACATTCACGATGATAAAAAATGAGAGTAGTACTACAAAGAGTTTCTAAGGCAAGTGTAACGGTTGAGGAAAAAAGAATTAGTTCCATAAATGAGGGAGTGCTCATTTTTGTAGGAATTGAGAATGAGGACACCCAAGTTGATATAGACTGGTTAACGAATAAAATAGCGAACCTTCGCATTTTTAACGATGAGAACGGAGTGATGAACACCTCGCTTTTAGATACTGGTGGAGATGCAATAGTAGTCAGTCAGTTCACATTACATGCTAGTACCAAAAAAGGCAATCGTCCATCTTACATAAAAGCGGCAAGCCCAGCGGTAGCAGTGCCTTTGTACGAAGCCTTTATTACAACATTAGAATCTAAACTTACTAAAAAAGTAGGTACAGGTGTCTTTGGTGCAGATATGAAAGTAGAATTGTTGAATGATGGCCCTGTTACCATAATGATTGATACGAAGGATAAAACTTAGAGTTTAATAATTATTCATCATATTTTGTAAGAAAAATTATATTTTATCGTTAGTATTGCTCAGCCAAACTAAAAATAATGCGAATTTTACTATTGAGCTTGATCTTTACCACGGTCGTAAATGCTCAGACCAATTACTCCGTTTCCTCTATAGACGGACCATTAAAAGAAAATGCGAATGCAGTTGTACGCTTAGATGAAACCATTGTAGAAATTACCGCAAAAAATAAGATGCAGGTAACCAACCATAGGGTAATTACTATACTTAAAAAAGCTGGTGAGAATTCAATAAAGCCATATGCATTTTATAGTCCCAATACTAAAATAACAAATATTTTAGCCCTAGTTTACAATGACCAAGGTGAGGAAATAGAAAAAATCAAAAAAAAGGATTTTTATGATATTAGCGCTGTTGATGGAGGAACTTTATATGGCGATTCAAGGGTTAAGGTGTTTAGGTATACGCCAACTTCTTATCCGTATACAGTAGATTTTACTTATACCTATACTACACCTAATACAGCATTTCTTCCAAGATGGATGCCCATTGATGATTATATGGTTAGTGTTGAGAAAAGCTCTTTCAACATGAAAATAATCGAGTCGTTACAATGGAGAAAGAAAGAGAAAAACTTTAAGGATTATGATATCATAAATAACTCATCTAAATCTGTTATTAGCTATGAGATGAATCAAATTCCTGCACAAAAAAAAGAAGCTTTAAGTCCTTCTTTTTATTACTATGAGCCCCAACTTATGATTGCCTTGAACGAGTTTCATTTAGAGGGGGTAGATGGTTATGCCAAAGATTGGGAATCTATGGGGAATTGGCAATTTAAAAGCTTGCTTGCCGATCGCGATCAATTGCCGGAGCATACCGTAAGGCTAATAACAGAAAAACTTTCAGGTATTACCGATCGTGAGGAAAAAATAAAGAAAATATATGAATATGTACAAAATAATACCCGTTACATATCTGTACAACTTGGTATAGGGGGGTGGCAACCAATAGCTGCAGAAGAGGTAGATAGGGTTAAATATGGAGACTGTAAAGGCTTGACCAATTATACAAAGGCGCTATTAAAATCTCAAGGTATAGAGTCTTACTACAGTGTAGTTCATGCTGGTAAATCAAAACTTGGGATGGAAAAAGATTTTGCGATCATGCAAGGCAACCATGTTATTTTAAACGTACCTAACCAAGAAAATGATATTTGGCTAGAATGTACAAGTCAAAAAATCCCGTTTGGCTTTTTAGGTGATTTTACAGATGATAGGGATGTGCTCGTAATTAAACCATCTGGAGGTGAAATTAAGCATACCCACAAATATTTGAACGATAATAATTTACAAAAAACCGTAGGTGAAATGGTAGTTACGGATACAGGTGGTATAACCGCCAATCTGGAAATTGAG
Organism: Maribacter huludaoensis; assembly: GCF_029350945.1. GTDB lineage: Bacteria > Bacteroidota > Bacteroidia > Flavobacteriales > Flavobacteriaceae > Maribacter > Maribacter huludaoensis. Next base: position 111,698 of record NZ_JARKMS010000007.1, read on the forward strand.
ACCTATGGTATTCAGTATGATAAACACGCTGAAGTTCTATCAATGTCTGAAAAAGATAAAAACGATTATTACACGGAATATTGGAATAATATCAATGGATTAAGCATAGGCGAGACAATTTTTGATCATGATAAGAACAATATTAAATTAACTGAAAAAATAACGTTGTCAGCACAATCATATGTTACTAAAATGGGCAATGACTTATTGTTTAAACCCAATGCTTTTAATGCCAATAAATATGTTCCGAATCGGTATAGTGATAGAAAATTATCTTTTGAAATAGATAGAGGTTATACAGACAATGATGAAATAGATATAAAACTGCCAATAAATTATAAGTTGGGGAAATTACCTTCTCCGGTAATCATTACTTCAGAGTTTGGCAACTATGAAATGTCATTAGAGAAAATTAGTGAAAATCAATTGCGTTATAAGCGAAAAATTCAGTTGAAGAGTGGGCTCTACGATAAAAGTAAATATGATGGTTATCGTGACTTTCGAAAGAAAATTAAAAAATATGATAACACTAAAATTGTATTAAGTAAAATACCTCAGGGCCAGCCCACGAAGCATTTAAAGTAAATAAATTTTTAAGTTCTAGGTAAGTCTTGGGGTATAATACCCTTTGGCGGTGCCAATAAATAATTAATAAATATGTCTCAAATTAAAATAGTTATATTAACAACACTCTTCTTTTCATTATTATGTAATGCTCAAAATTACGATTTTGGAAAGGTGTCGAAAGAAGAATTAATTGAGCAATCGTATCCTTTAGATTCTTCTGCTGTGGCGGCTTACCTTTATAAATATAGAAAGAGTTATTATGTCTACAGTCAAAACAGCGGATTGTCACTTGTCACAGAAATACATGAACGTATAAAGGTTTATGATAAAGCCGGGTTTGATCACGCGACCAAGATTATAAATTTAAGTAAAGGTATTGGTAGTGCAGAAGTAGTCTCAAAGATAAAAGGTTATACATATTCTCTGGTAAATGGGGAAATAGTTGAAACTAAGTTAGAAAAAGACGGCATATTTAAGTCTGAGTTTTCAAAAGGTATGAACCAGGTAAAACTTACCATGCCTAAGGTTAAGGAAGGTAGCGTTTTGGAGTATAGGTATAAAATTATATCTCCATACTATAGCAGTATCGATGAGTTTCGTTTTCAAGAAGCAATACCTATAAAACGACTTAAAGCTAGTATGGCTATTTTTGATTATTTCAGATTCAATCAACGTCAAAAAGGTTTTTTGCCACTTAATCCTAAAACAGATCGGGTAATGAACAATCAAGTTGGTACCTATGATATTGTAACTTCATACAATCTTGTAAATGTTCCAGCTTTAATAGATGAGAGCTTTGTCAGTAATATAGATAATTATAGAAGTGGTGTAGATTTTGAAATTGTTTCCGTTCAATTTCCAGGTGAAATGTCCGAGAATTTTGCTAAAAGTTGGGAAGATGTTGTTGCCACTATTTACAAGAATACATCATTTGGTAATGAATTGGAAAAGAAAAATTTTTTTGAAGATGACCTTGATAATAAACTTAAAGGTATCGCCGATAAAAAACAACGTTTAAAGGAAGTTCTCACTTTTGTGAAAGATAAGATAAAATGGAATAAAAATCTTGGTGTTACCGCAGAGGAAGGAGTTAAAAAGGCTTATAAGAGTGGTGCAGGAAATTCTGGGGATATCAATTTGTTTTTGGTATCCTGTTTAAAACATGCGGGCTTTGACGCTTATCCAATTATTTTAAGCACAAGAGATCACGGAGTTCAGTTGTTTCCAACTTTAAAAGGTTTCAATTATGTAATAGCAGGTGTAAAAGATGGTGAAAGTTATTCTTTTTTAGATGCTACGGAAAAGTATAGTATGGTAAATGTTTTACCAATGAGAGATTTAAATTGGTTTGGCAGGGCTATCAATAAAGATGGTACGGCAGTAATGGTGGATTTGCTACCTGCAAAAATGTCAAAGGAAATTACCATGTTAAATTTAGTTCTTGATGATGATCTAAGTTTTGAAGGTTCTGTAAAACAACGCTATTCGGATTATTATGCTATGTTGTTACGGGATAAATATAATGCGGAAACTGAAGTTGAATACATTCAAGAGTTAGAAGACAAGTATAGCGGTATTGAGATTTCAAATTTTGAAATAAAAGAAGTAACACAACCAAATAAAATTATAAATCAAGCGTACGAGATTTATTTAGATGAAAGTATTGATGATGCCGGTGATAAATTATACTTTTCCCCGTTATTGCATCTTTCCCAAGATGAGTCACCGTTTAAATCTGAAATAAGGGAATTTCCTGTTGATTTCGGTTACCCTTGGGAGGATAGTTTTATTGTAAATATTACACTACCTGAAAATTATACAATAGCAACATTGCCAGAGAATAAAATGATTTCTTTGCCCAATAAATTAGGCTTCTTTAATTTTCAAATATCAACTCTGGATAACACCCTACAAATTTCTTCAAAAATCAGCTTTAAAAAAGCTTTGATTTCCAATGATCATTACGCACAATTAAAAGAATTTTATCGTCAGATAGTTGAAAAACATTCGGAGAAAGTTGTTTTACAAAGAATTTAAGATCATCATAAAATATATCTTAAAAAGAACACTGTATAACTGTAAATTAAATTCAACCTACCACTTTTAGTATGTACTATTTTAGATTGTTTACCCTTTTTTTCATTTTGTTCGTGCATTTTAAAAATTGTTTTGCTCAAGAAATACCAGAGTTTGGTACTTTGTCAAAGCTAGAGAGTGAGTTTGTGTCTTATGAACAAGATCCGGAAGCTGAGGCAGTTTATTTATATGAATATGGTAATAATTATTTTGAAATTAGAGATGACTACATCTACCTGATAACAAAATATCATGCTAAAATTAAAATACTTGAAAAAGAAGGCTTTGATTATGCAAATATTGAAATACCACTATATCGTTCCAAGAAGAGAAAAGAAAAAATAGTCAATATTAAGGCTCAAACACATAACGGAGAGTTTAAGCATTCTGTAAAAGCCAGTGAATTCTTTGAAGAAGAGGTCAATGAAAAGTGGACTCAGACAAAATTTACTTTTCCTAATGTTAAAGAAGGGTCTATTGTTGAATATGAATACGAAATGCAATCTCCTTTCTTTTTTAATTTTACGGGATGGGAATTTCAATCGGATATTCCTAAGTTGTATTCTGAGTTCAATGCAAAAATACCTGGTAATTGGCTGTATAATAGAAGCCTTAAAGGTAAATTGAATTTAGATGTTAATGAGGCAGATATAGTAAAAGGTTGTTTTAAATTTCCAGGCACAAAAGATGATAGCGACTGCGAGTCCTTGAAATATGTAATGGAAAACGTACCGGCATTTAAGGATTCTGAAGCATATATGCTATCATCTAATAATTACAGGTCTAAGTTAGAGTTTGAACTTTCTGAATATAAGAGTTTCTATGGCGGTACTGATAAATACACAAAATCATGGGATGATGTAGATCAGGAATTTAAGACCGATAAGGATATTGGTAGTCAGCTTCGTAAAAAGAATTTTTTTGAAAAGAATGTTGATGAAAGTTTATTGACCGAAGGAGATGAAATTACACGTGCCAAAAATATATATGAATTTGTAAAAAAACATTTTGTATGGAATGAGGAATATGGTATCTGGCAAGGTAATAAGGTGAAAAAAGCTTTTGACGAGAAGAAGGGTAATGTAGCAGAAATTAATATTGCTCTAATAAATCTTTTAAATGCGGCGGGCTTAAAAGCTAACATGATGGTAATGGCCACCCGTAAAAGAGGATTGCCAAAGAAGACCCATCCTGTCATGAGTGATTTTAATTATATCGTCGCAAAACTGGATATTGAAGGAAAGTCCTATTTATTGGACGCAACTAATAAATATATGCCTTTTGGCATGCTGCCATATCGTTGTTTGAATTATTACGGTAGAGTAATGGATTTTGATAAGGATAGTTATTGGTATGATATTGTGCCGGAAAATTTGAATGCTGTAATGTTGCGGGCTCAGATGACTATCAATACTACCGAACAAAAGTTGGAAGGTATTTTTGATTTAACGAATACGGGATATAATAAGGTGTCACAAGATAAATTGCTTGCAACTACAAATGAAGATAGTTATATTGAAAAATTGGAAGAAGAGATTTCAGATGATTTTTATATTATTTCTCATGAAAAGAGATCTAAATATTCTAATGAGAAAAAGCTTACTGAGCGTTTCAATTTTGAAATTGAAAACTTGTTCCAGGGCGATGATATTTATTTAAATCCTTTTGTACTAAAATTTTTCGATAAAAATCCTTTTACGGCTTCGGAAAGAAATTACCCAGTTGATTTTGGTTACCCAATGAAATATCAGTATGTTTTAAATGTTAAAATTCCGGATGGGTATAGCGTAAAGTCCTTACCTGAAAATAAAAATTTTGTTATTCCTGAAAATGGTGGTGTATTAAAATTAAATGTATCTGATAACAACAGCGGTACCCTTAATTTATTTTTTACTTTTGATTTGAATTTTGCGCATTATGGTAACGCATTTTATAAAGGGTTGAAAGAACTTTTTGATGAAGCTGTAAAAAGTCAAGGTCAATCTTTGATTGTTTTTGAAAAAATTTAAGATACACTATGAACATTAAAAACGCACAATTAGAAGTAGATAATTGGATCAAGGAGCACGGAGTTCGCTACTTTAACGAATTAACTAATATGGCACAGCTTACCGAAGAAGTAGGCGAGGTTGCAAGAATAATCGCTAGACGCTATGGAGAGCAAAGCGAAAAAGAGTCTGACAAGAACAAGGATCTGGGCGAAGAATTGGCAGATGTTATGTTCGTAGTATTGTGTTTGGCCAACCAAACCGGTGTTGATTTACAACAAGCTTTCGATAAAAAGTTAGATTTAAAAACAAAGCGTGATCATGACCGTCATCACAATAATAAAAAGTTGAAATAGGCGTATATTTGGCGTTCTATTTTTAAAATGATACGCATTGAAACTTCAATTGACAGGTCCGTCCAATACTAAGCTAAACGATACAATTACTATAACAGGTTCAAAAAGTGAATCTAACCGTAGTTTATTATTGTCGGCTTTATATCCAAATATTAAAATAGAGAATATTTCCAATTCAGACGATGCCCAAGTTATGGCAAAAGGTTTGGAAATTACGGAAGGTACCGTAGATATTCATCATGCAGGTACCGCTATGCGTTTTTTAACCGGATATTTTGCATCACAAGCTGGTAAAGAAGTAGTGCTTACCGGTTCTAAGAGAATGACGGAGCGGCCTATAAAAATCTTGGTAGATGCCTTAAAAACCCTGGGAGCGGAAATATCTTATATTCAAGATGAGGGATATCCCCCTATAAAAATTAAAGGACAGCAAATTGTAAAAGATAAAGTGAGTTTACCGGCTAATGTAAGTAGCCAATATATTTCTTCATTATTGTTGATTGCTCCAAGTTTGGAAAACGGACTAGAATTGGAACTGATTGGTAAAATCACTTCTGTGCCGTACATAAAAATGACCTTGGCGTTGTTAGAGGAAATTGGAGTGGAAACTTCTTTTGAGGGTAACCTCATCAAAGTCTCTGCAAAGGAAAAAGTAGCGCCAAAAACATTGGTAGTAGAATCAGATTGGAGTTCTGCCTCTTATTATTATAGTATTTGCGCACTGGCAACTCCGGGAACACAAATAACGTTATCTGCCTACAAAAAAGAAAGTCTTCAAGGAGACAGCGTACTTGCCAATATTTATACTTCGTTTGGTGTAGAGACCACTTATGGCAATAATAACATTACTTTAAAAAAGACCGATAAAAAGATAGAATCTAAGAATGAGTTTGATTTGGCAAATGCTCCGGATATAGCCCAAACAATTGCGGTTACCTGTTTTGGTTTAGGGGTAGGTTGTTATTTGACCGGCCTGCACACCTTAAAAATTAAAGAGACCGATCGTTTAGAAGCTTTGCATACAGAACTATCTAAATTAGGGGCGAATATAACCGTTACGGATAAAACATTGACCATAATACCATCTGTAGGTATTCTTGAAGATATTGCCATAGATACATATAATGATCATAGAATGGCAATGGCTTTTGCTCCTCTGGCCATGAAAACAACACTTTTTGTTAATGATGCAGAGGTGGTATCTAAGTCATATCCTGATTTTTGGAACGACCTAAAACAATTGGATTTCGGTATAAAAGAATTATAATTAACGATTTACTTGACAAGGCCTATCTGCAGATTGTATATTTGCAGCCGCAATTTGCTACATTAAATATAACAGCTACATGAAATTATCAAATTTTAATTTTGAGCTTCCAGACGAATTATTGGCGGAGCATCCATCTGAAAATAGAGATGAGTCTAAATTAATGGTCATCCACAGAGATACCGGAAAGATTGAGCATAGAATGTTCAAGGACATGATCGACTATTTTGATGAAGGTGATGTTATGGTTCTTAACAATACAAAAGTATTTCCAGCACGTTTGTACGGTAACAAGGAGAAAACCGGAGCTCGTATTGAGGTTTTTCTTTTACGTGAGTTGAACGAAGAGCAACGTCTATGGGATGTTCTTGTTGATCCTGCACGTAAAATACGTATTGGTAACAAACTATATTTTGGTGATGATGAAACCTTGGTGGCAGAAGTTATTGATAATACTACTTCTAGAGGTAGAACCTTACGTTTTCTTTATGATGGTGCTTACCTTGATTTCAGAAGAAAATTAAGGGAATTAGGTGAAACTCCGTTACCAAAATATATAAAGAGAGATGTTGAACCTGAAGATGAAGATCGTTACCAAACGATCTATGCCAAGCATGAAGGTGCTGTGGCGGCTCCAACCGCTGGTTTGCACTTTTCTAAACATTTGTTGAAGCGTTTAGAAATTAAGGGTGTAGATTTTGCCGAGTTGACTTTGCACGTAGGTTTAGGTACATTCAACCCAGTTGAGGTAGAAGATCTTTCAAAGCATAAAATGGATAGTGAAGAAATGTTCATTGATGAAAAAGCGGCAGAGATCGTAAACAATGCTAAAGCCAAAAAACGTCGTATTTGTGCCGTAGGTACAACGGCAATGCGTGGCTTGGAAAGTGCGGTGTCCTCTAAGCAGACATTGAATACCTATGAGGGTTGGACAAATAAGTTCATATTCCCTCCTTATGATTTCAGTATTGCAAATGCCATGATTACAAACTTCCATTTGCCAAAATCAACATTGTTGATGATGGTATCTGCATTTATGGGTCATGATCTAATGAACAAAGCATATAAAGAAGCAATATTGGAAAGCTATAAGTTTTATTCTTATGGTGATGCAATGTTGATCATATAAGTTGATATAATCCTTTTTGAAAAGGAAATTTTTTTAATCCCGCTTTATCTACATATTGACAAAGCGGGATTTTTATCACCAGTAATACCTACCTTTAATAGATGGAAGAAATAAAGAAAAAAGATATCCGGGCACTAACGAGAGAGCAGCTTAGGGAGTTCTTTGTTTCTAATGGTGACAAAGCTTTTCGTGGCAACCAGGTCTACGAGTGGTTATGGCAAAAAGCTGCGTATTCTTTTGATGTAATGACCAATTTGTCAAAAGAAACCAGGGATATGTTAGAAGCCAATTTTGTCATTAACCATATTAAGGTAGATCAAATGCAGCGCAGTAGTGACGGTACTATAAAAAATGCCGTACGCTTGCATGATGATTTAATTGTGGAGTCCGTTTTAATACCTACAAAATCAAGAACAACTGCTTGTGTTTCCAGTCAAGTAGGGTGTAGTTTAGATTGTAGGTTCTGTGCAACGGCACGTTTAAAACGAATGCGAAATTTAAATCCCGATGAAATATATGATCAGGTTGTCGCTATTGATAATGAAAGCAGATTGTATTTTGACAGACCTTTAAGCAACATTGTTTTTATGGGCATGGGAGAGCCTTTAATGAACTACAACAACGTATTAAAGGCAATTGATAAAATCACATCTTCAGACGGGCTGGGCATGTCTCCAAAGAGAATTACGGTCTCTACCTCTGGTGTGCCTAAATTGATCCGAAAAATGGCCGATGACGAGGTTAAATTTAAATTGGCGGTTTCTTTACATTCAGCTGTTGATGAAATTCGTACGTCAATAATGCCCTTTAACGCTAAGTTTACCTTGAGTGATTTAAGGGAGTCTCTACAGTACTGGTATCAAAAGACAAAAAGTAGAATTACGTATGAGTATGTGGTTTGGGAAGGCATAAACGATACTCAAAAAGATGTAGATGCGCTAGTGGAGTTTTGCCGTTTTGCACCTTCTAAAGTAAATCTTATAGAATACAACCCTATTGATGACGGTGAATTTAAGCAAGCGTCCAATGCAGCTATAGATCGCTATGTAAATTCCTTGGAGCGTAATAATATCACCGTAACCGTTCGTCGTTCTAGAGGAAAGGATATTGATGCCGCATGTGGCCAGTTGGCGAATAAAAGTTAGAAGTACAAAGTGAAAAGTACTAAGTATTAAGTTAGAAGAGAGAAAATAGAGTATAGAAAATAGACTTGTTAGAAGATAAATTTTTTAGCAAAGCTAAGCTTTAGAGATAGAAGGTATTAAGTAATACGAATTACTGGAGCAATTGCTAATATAATATCTTAATTCTACATAACGCGAAGCGTTATATAAAACCAACAACCAACAACCAACAACCAACAACCAACAACCAACAACCAACAACCAACAACCAACAACCAACAACCAACAACTTTAAAACTATCCTTCCAGCTACTGTTATTTCCTTGCTTTTGCCTAATTTTGATGTTCTAATGAAGAGCGCCTGAAAATTGTAGCACAAATAAAGGAACCTGTCTATCAGGAAATGGAGTTGTTTGAGTCTAAGTTTAGAGATTCAATGACCTCTAAGGTTGCATTACTCAATAGAATTACCCATTACATCGTAAATAGAAAAGGGAAGCAAATGCGCCCTATGTTCGTATTTTTAACGGCAAAACTGTTAAATAATGGCGAAGTAAATGAGCGTACCTATCGTGGTGCATCGGTAATCGAGTTGATTCATACGGCTACATTGGTGCATGATGATGTAGTAGATGAGAGTAATAAGCGCAGGGGCTTTTTCTCTATAAACGCCCTTTGGAAAAATAAGATCGCCGTTTTAGTGGGAGACTATCTGCTTTCAAAAGGCTTGTTGCTTTCTATTGATAATGGAGATTTTGATTTGCTGAAAATAATCTCTGTTGCCGTTCGTGAAATGAGCGAAGGCGAATTATTGCAGATAGAGAAAGCAAGGCGCTTAGATATTACCGAAGATGTATATTATGACATTATAAGACAAAAAACGGCAACCTTAATAGCGGCTTGTTGTTCTTTGGGAGCTTGTTCTGTAAAACCGGATAGTCCAGATGTAGAAACCTTTAGAAAGTTTGGAGAACTTTGTGGTATGGCATTTCAAATTAAAGATGATTTGTTTGACTATGGTGGTGAAAAAATAGGGAAGCCTACAGGAATAGATATTAAAGAGCAGAAAATGACACTGCCTTTAATTTATGCGTTAAATAATTGCAGCAAGAAAGAGAAGAGTTGGGTCATCAATTCCATAAAAAATCACAATAAGGATAAAAAGCGCGTCAAAGAAGTCATTGCTTTTGTGAAAGATAAAGGCGGGCTAGATTACTCGGTGACCAAAATGTTACAGTATAGAGATGAAGCTTTAAAACTTCTAAGTACATATCCTGAATCTGATTATAAAAGCGCCTTAGAATTAATGGTGAATTACGTAGTTGAACGTAAAAAGTAAATATTACTCTTTTTTTTTACATTTGTTTAAGTGATTGAAATATAGTGTTTTAAAAATTAATTTTAATTTTTATTGACCCTCAGGCAACCATACCTTCTTCTTCTGCGTCTATGCTAATAGAAGACCAAACCAATATTTTGAAAATTATACCTTTTTATAAAAACGAGAGCCAACTCATAAAAAAAGCGTCATCGGGTAACCGCGATGCGCAAGAGCGTTTGTATAAAAAGCATGCGCCAAAAATGTTGAGCGTTTGTCGTCAGTATATAAAAGATGTTCATTTTGCGGAAGATGTCATGGTGCAGGGTTTTTTAAAAATGTTCACCAAGCTAGATACGTTTAAGTTTGAAGGTAGTTTTGAAGGGTGGTTACGTAGGATTATGATCAGGGAAAGCATATCCTATTTAAGAAAACAACAATTTGTCGTGTATGATGATGAGGTGTACGAGAAAAATCAGTCGGAAGAGATTTCGCAGAGTACTGATTTAGATACAGAGCATATACAACAATTGATAGACAAGCTGCCCCAAGGATATAAAATGGTCTTTGTATTGTATACCGTAGAAGGGTATAAGCATAAAGAAATTGCAGAAATGCTGTCGATTACCGAGAGCACTTCAAAAACACAATTATTAAAAGCTCGAAAATTGCTTCAAGATCAATTAAGGCAACAAAATATTATAGGGTATGGAAACCGATAAATTTGAAAAACATATTAAGACCAAGTTACAAGAGCGCGAAATTCAGCCATCGGCGAATGCTTGGTCCAAAATTATATCAGAATTAAATGATGATGATGCTAAAAAGAAACCCGTATATCTATGGATGGGTATTGCGGCGAGTGTAGTTGTGTTGGTAGGTATAGCAATGTTCTATTTTGGTGGAAATACTGAGGCTACCAAAATACCAGCAGAAATCGTAGACATTGAAAAAGAGCATACGTTAAAAGAAGTTCCTGTAAAAGATGTTTTGCCTATAGGTAAAGAGGAAGTAGAGGTGGTTGCACATTCAGAAAATGAAACCAGCATTGAGAACGTAGTTGAGGAAGAAAATATACAAATTAAAGAACAAGAGCCTTTAGTATTGAAAGATGCAATTGAGGTTGCGGTAAACCAAGTACCTCCTAGTACATCTGTTGAAAAATTAGTGGTGACCGATGATATTATTAATTCTAAAGTGGCCGATGTTATTGCACAAGTAACTGTTCTGGAGCAAAACAGTGCAGTGACCGATGCCGAGGTAGATTCATTACTGAAACGTGCCCAAGATGAAATTTTAAGAGATAAAATATTTAATAAAGATAAATCTGTTGATGCTATGGCTTTGTTGACAGAGGTTGAGGATGAACTTGATCAATCCTTCCGAGACCAAATTTTTGATTCCCTAAAAGCCGGTTTCATAAAAGTGCGTACTGCTGTGGCAGACCACAATAATTAATCAATCACAAATCGTTTTTCCTTATCTCTATAAAATACTATGGGGACAGGGAGCGGAGTTTATTCATCAAAAAAAATCAAAATAGAAATGAGAACAATTACCATGTATTTAGTAGCCATTTTGACACTTTTATTAATGCAAAGTGTAGTGGCTCAAGATAATTATATAGAAAAAGTAGAAATTTTAAAAGAGCAAAAGCTTAGTATAACTAGACAGGAAAAGGAAGCCTTAAAATTTGAAATAGCTGAAATAGTTAAACAATTGGAAAATGGTGAAATTACTGAAGAAGAGGCCAATGCATTAAAGATGAAGGCTGCAGAAAAAAGAGCACTTAATATAGAGGAGAGAATTGCTATTATCGATAATAAAATATCCCTTTTGGAAAGAAATAACGGCGAGGTCATAGAATTGGATACCTTAAATTATAAGTTCGCTTTTGAATTGGGATTAGGGGATGATGATGACAAACTGTTTGGAATACGTATCAATGAAAATAAAAATAGAAAAGAACAGGTCTATGACAGAAGAACTTATTCTGATATTGTTTTGGCCGTTGGTTTAAATAATGCAATTATAGAAGGGCAGTCCTTAAATGATTCTCCTTATAAAATTGGCGGAAGTAGATTTTTTGAAATGGGATGGCAATGGCGCACCAGGGTGTTTAAGAATACAAATTTCCTAAGGTTCAACTATGGGTTTTCATTTCAATTTAACGGCTTAAAGCCAAAGGATAATCAGTACTTGGTGTCATTCGATAACGGTCAGTCCGAGCTTCAGGAATTTGAATATGAATTGAATAAATCAAAATTTAGAATGGATAACTTGGTATTTCCAATGCATTTTGAATTTGGTCCTTCAAAGCTATCTACTACAGAAAAGACCATGAGATACTCGTTGCATAACAAATTTAGAGTTGGTGTAGGTGGTTATGCAGGGTTCAATTTAGGAACACGACAAAAATTAAAATATACCATTGATGGCGAAAAGGTAAAAGACAAATTAAAGCGTAGTTATAATACCAATGATCTGGTGTATGGTTTAAGTGCATACGCTGGTGTAGATGGGGTGTTGTTGTATGTAAAATATGATCTTAATCCTATATTCAAAGATGCAGCTTTAGAGCAAAGAAACATTTCGTTAGGTCTTCGCTTCGACCTTTAAATAAGAAATTCATCAATCAAATTAGCTGTGGTGCCGTTCGTAAAAACGGTTACTACAGCTAATTATTTAGTTTAGACAGTTCTCTGTTCATCTCTTCGGTAAACTCATTTTTCTAATACCCACGTTTACAATGGCTGCATTCTACGGTAGTGGTACTGGAAATTTTAAAAAGCTTGATCCAAAATATATGGAAGTAATTCTTTTGGGTTACAGCTGTCAACGTTCCCTGTTGCTGACAATAAGGGCATATACAATTAAAAAGCTTTTTAGTTTCGGGCTTTCCGGGTCTAGTGCCAAAGAATAGAATCATTATTGCTATTTTTGATGTTCTAATTTACACAAATTTATTAGCCTTTTTCAAAGGGGCTGGGGTAGCAATATGATTTCAAAAATTACCATAGATAAAGTTTATGAAACCGCTCGTTTAGAAGAGGTAATTGGTGATTTTGTACAACTGAAAAAATCAGGCTCTAACTTCAAAGGTCTTAGTCCGTTTACAGATGAGCGTTCACCAAGTTTTATGGTATCTCCCGTAAAACAGATTTGGAAAGACTTTAGTAGCGGCAAAGGCGGTAATGTGGTTGCTTTTTTAATGGAGCACGAGCATTTTACCTATCCTGAGGCTATTAAGTACCTAGCAAAGAAATATAATATTGAAGTAGAGGAGACAGAACAGTCTAACGAACAAAAAGAGCAGGCCAGTGAGCGCGAAAGTATGTATCTGGTATCTGAATTCGCCCAATCGCATTTTAAAGAAATGCTGTGGGAGTCTGAGTTGGGTAAAGCGATTGGCTTAAGCTACTTTAAAGAACGCGGTTTTACAGATGAAACCATCAAAAAATTTGAATTGGGGTATTGCCTTGATCAATGGGACGGATTTACCAACGCGGCATTGGATAAAGGATATAAATTGGAATATCTGGCTAAAACCGGATTGACCATTGTTAAGGAAGATCCTAACAATCCAAATGGATCTAGAAAATTCGACCGTTTTAAAGGTAGGGTTATGTTTCCTATTCATTCTTTAAGTGGCCGTGTACTAGGTTTTGGTGGCCGTATTTTAACGAATGATAAAAAGGCGGCCAAATACCTGAATTCGCCTGAAAGTGACATCTATCATAAGAGTAAGGTGTTATATGGTATTTACCATGCCAAACAAGCTATTGCCAAAGAGGATAATTGTTACTTGGTTGAGGGGTATACAGATGTAATTCAATTTGCACAACGTGGTATCGACAATGTAGTGTCCTCTAGCGGAACGGCACTTACGCCAGAACAGATTAGGTTGATCAACAGATTGACCAAAAATATTACGGTATTATTTGATGGCGATGCTGCCGGTCTAAGGGCATCGCTAAGGGGTATTGATCTAATTTTGGAGCAGGGTATGAACGTGCGTGTATGTACGTTTCCGGAAGGCGAAGACCCAGATAGTTTTGCCAAGAACAATGAGCTAGATGATGTCATGGCCTATTTAAACGGCAATTCTAAAGATTTTATACAGTTCAAAGCATCTTTATTGGTAAAAGAGGCGGATAATGACCCAATAAAAAGGGCTGATACCGTTAGAGATATCGTAAATAGCATTTCTAAAATTCCTGATCGCATTCAAAAGGAAATTTATATTCAAGAGTGTGCGCAGATCATGAATATATCTGAGTCAGTTCTGTTCAATACACTTGCACAAATAGGTAAGAAAGAAGAAAAGAATGTACAGGCGCAACAAAAAGAGGAGCAAAAAGCTTTTGATGTTGTTCGGAATACCAATGAGGAAAAACAAGAAAAGGTAGACGTGCAATATTTGCTAGAGCGAAAAATCATAGAATCGCTTATGTTGTACGGTAATCATAAAGAACAGTTTGAAGATTTGGTGTTGAAAGAAAATGATGCCGGAGATTTGGTGCTGGAACCGGAAATATCTGAAATTAAGGTCTATGAGAAAATCTACTTGGATCTGCAAGAAGATGAAATAGAATTGGCGAACGAAGATTTTCGTAAAATGTATGCCAAGCTAATAGAAGCTTTAAATGAAAAGGAGGAATTTTCGATAACCACGTTCGTAAATAGTCTAGAGCAAGAAATGGCCAACCAGATATCTTCTATATTAATGGAAGAGGAGCGGTATGTGTTGCATGACTGGGAGCGTAAAGAGATTTTTCCTAAGAGTAAGGAAATAGGGGTAGCGCAGTTGGTAAGTGAGACCATATTAACACTACGCTGTTTTCTGATCAAGAAAAGAATGAACACATTACAGAATACTACTGAAGATTCTACTACGGATCATAGGGAAGTACTAGAGGAAATTATGAATTACATTCAGCTTAATAAATTGCTGAACAAGAAATTGAACAGGGTATTATCCTAATATTTATGAGATAAATGAAAAAGACCTGCTAAGTGCAGGTCTTTTTTTATTTTGTTATACAGTTGTAAGAATTTAGTACAATTCTAAAGCTTTTGCCTGTTGCAATAAATCTACCATATTATCTACATTTAATTTTTTCATTAAACGAGCTTTGTAGGTACTAACTGTTTTTTCGTTTAGGTTTAACCCTAAAGCAACCTCTTTGTTTCGTTTACCACTAGCTAAAAGTTTAAGAACTTCTATTTCTCTAGTTGATAATTTTCTAAAGAACCTTCTTGGTTTTTTGGTTCCTTCGTCAAAAGCAAGACGTTGGGCAAGTTCGTTGGTAATGAACATGCTGCCTTCACTTACCTTAGTAACTGCTGCGGTAATATATTCTACACCAGATGATTTGGATAAATATCCAAAAGCACCGGCTCTAATGGCGCTAAGAGCATAAACGTCTTCAGATTGACCACTGTACATAAGTACTTTTACGTCTGGGTAATCTTTCTTGATTTTTCGTAATGCCGCTATTCCGTTAATATCTGGAATATCCATTTCTAGCATGACCACATCGGGGGTTGTGTCTTTGAGTTTTTCAAAAAGATCTTCGGTAGTAGCTACCTCGTCGATCAGTTCAAATCCCTCAGCGGATTCTAGAACCTTCCTAACTCCCATTCTTATGATAGGATGGTTATCCGCTATTAAAACTTTGATCATTAATTGTTTTTTTATATAGATTTCAGGACCTAATCTTGTCTGAAAAGACAACATGCAATGTAAGGCTTAAAATTCTAAATTAGAAGCCAAAGTTGCATTATTTTACATTTAACGTAAAATTTTGGACTTTATTTTCGATTTAATACCTTGATTCTTAGTTGAGTTGTTATTTTAACTCATTTGGTATCTCACAAACGGGAATAGGCAACATTTTATGTTGGTTCATTGTATTTAACCTTAAAAATATAGCATACACCTCTTTTTTTCTACCTTCAAAGTCATCTATTGTTTTTCCCTCGTCTTTCATGTTCATTGCCCATTCTAACTCTGGATAAGAGGCTCCTATCTGGTCTTCGTCCGTTCTGTCGTCTCCCCATAGGCCATCTGTTGGCGCAGCCTTAATTATCTCTTCGTTTACTCCCAAAGACTTTGCAATATCATATACCTCGGTCTTCATTAAATCGGCAATCGGGCTTAGGTCAACACCGCCATCACCATATTTAGTGTAAAATCCAACTCCAAAATCTTCAACTTTGTTTCCGGTACCTGCAACCAAATATCTTTCTAGTGCGGCAAAGTAGTATAAGCTGGTCATTCTCAAACGAGCTCTCGTATTGGCCAAGGACATAAATCTATCTTCCTCATTTTCTACTGCAGGCAGTGCGGCTACAAGACTATCGAATACAGGCGTAAGGTTTACCGGTTGTCTTCTAACATTGGGAAAATTTTCTATCAACCAATCAATATGTCTAGAAGCACGGTCACTTTGGTTCTCTGCTTGGTGAATGGGCATTTCTAGGCAAAGTAGGTCTAAACCTGTTTTTGCGCATAGAGTAGAAGTAACTGCAGAGTCTATTCCTCCGGATACGCCTATGACAAAACCCTTCTGCTTTGCATTTACAGCATAATCCTTTAACCAATTTACAATGTGATCAATTACTTTTTCCGTTTGCATACCACTCTAATTATTTAGTAAAATCAATTAACTTTGCCCTAAAAATAAGTTGAACACTGTAAATAATAAAATGTATTGTAAAATACTTGCTAAGGGCAAACCTATTTTTATGCTATTGTCAGTTTTTTTCGTTCTTTCTAGCTGTAATGATAGTGATAAGGTGGCAGAGGAGATTGCCGCTATACCAATGGACCTGAAAATTTCTAGATTTGATCGTGAGTTTGCCATTGCGGGTGAAAAGGGTTTGCCGTCATTACGTAAAACTTATCCATATTTGTTTCCGGCTCCTGACAGCGTATGGATTGCGAAAATGAAAGATTCCCTTCAAATAGAACTTTTTCAAGAAGTAGGCAATGCCTTTCGTAGTTTTGAGGATGAGGAAGAAGGTTTGGCGCAATTGTTCAAACACATTAAATATTATTTTCCGCAGTACAACGTACCAAAATTAATTACGGTCACCAATGATGTTGACTATAACAATAGAATTATTTTAACGGATAGTTTGTTGTTCATAAGCCTTGATAATTATCTGGGTCCGGAACATAAATATTATGGAGGCTTTCAGCGTTATATAGCAAAAACCTTGGATCGTAATTATTTAGTGAGCGATGTGGCAAGCGCCTTTGCCAAGCAAGTGGTGCCAAGGCCTAGAGACCGCTCTTACCTTGCTAGAATGATTTATTTTGGTAAAGAACTGTATTTAAAGGATAAATTGATGCCAGAAGCTAGCGATGGTAAAAAGATAGGGTATTCTGAAGAGGAAATGGACTGGGCAATTGCCAATGAAGAACCAATGTGGAGAAATTTTATTGAAAACGAATATTTATACAGTACCGATAATAAACTGAACCAACGATTTTTAGAACCGGCACCGTTTTCTAAATTCGGATTGGAATTGGATAACGAATCGCCAGGAAGGTTAGGTCGTTACATAGGCTGGCAAATTGTACGTGCCTTTATGGAAAATAATGACGTAAGCATTGTACAATTAATGCCAATGCCTGCAGATGAAATTTTTAAAAAATCAAATTACAAACCAAGAAATTAGATGGCAGATTTACATACTTCAGAGATTACACTGCGCGTAGGATTGGATGAGAATAGGATACCTGAAACATTAAACTGGTCTGCACAGGACGGTGGTGTTGAAAATGAAGCTGCAAAGGCAATGCTACTATCCGTTTGGGACAGTAAGAACCAAGAATCGCTTAAAATAGATTTGTGGACAAAAGATATGCCCGTAGATGAGATGAAAACATTTTTTCATCAGACCTTGGTTTCTTTATCGGATACTTTTCTAAAGGCGACCCAAGACGAAAAGATGACTGCTACCATGAAAGATTTTTGCGATTATTTTGCAGAAAACCTTAATTTAAAAGATCAAGGTTAAGCCGTTTTCAATTTCTTTTTACCTTTTGTTTTCTTTATCCAGTAGATAATATAGGCAGTTCCAAGTATGGATGGAGTAATCCATGCCCATAAGTTATCTTGGTGCA
Source organism: Maribacter huludaoensis (assembly GCF_029350945.1). Taxonomy (GTDB): domain Bacteria; phylum Bacteroidota; class Bacteroidia; order Flavobacteriales; family Flavobacteriaceae; genus Maribacter; species Maribacter huludaoensis. The sequence continues at coordinate 129,660 of NZ_JARKMS010000007.1, forward strand.
TGCCGGCAACAATAAATGCTGTAACCGAAGCAATGAGTGCACCTAGTATTCTGCTTAAATGGTTTATGAGCCATAACTTTCTGTTTTCTAATGTATTTATAAAAAGTTTGTAATCTCCGTAAGTTAGAGAGAGACCCGTTAGTCCAAATATTAAAAAGAGGATGTTGTGAGAATAGCCTTTTAAAAGTCCTGTGATACCAAATATGATCATCAATAGGGCGGAAACAGCCATAATTCCTGAAACCAGCTTATCTGTCCAATTGGCTTTTGTCTTTTTTGGTGTTTTAAATGTTAGGGCTCTATTACCCGCCAATACCATATAAACGGTAAAAATACCCATCAAGAATAAAAAAGTATTGATGTGGTTGGGCATTCTGGCAACCACCAAAGAAATGACAGAGCTTATAAGCATGGACCAAGAAAACCATTTGCCCAATAGTTTATGATTTCGTTGTCCTTTCTTCACAACAATACTCGCTATTCCGGTAATCAGTCCCACACCACCAAAAAAAGCGTGAATGTAAACGAAGATTTTAATAATATTTTCCATGGTCGGTTGGTTTTATGTTACTCAAAGATGGAGGAATTGTTGCTTAGAGAATAAGTTAAGTTACTCAATTGTAAGTTTTGGATGCTGAGTTGTGGTGAAGATAAGTATGAGGTATTAAGTACTAAGTAAAAAGTACAAAGTCTTTGCGAGGGGCTTTTTAGCAATGTGGCAATCTGTTGAATACAAAGTTTTAATTGTGATATGGTCAGTTCGAGTGGTTTTATGATGTAGCATAGCGGAGGCATAAAATTGTATCGAGAACAGGTTTGGAACACGCTAGGGTTCTCGATACAAATTTTCTCATGCTTCGAAAATTCACTCGAACTGACATTTCGTTTTGTTGTAGTAAAGAGTATCAAGTATTAAGTAAAAAGTAGAAAGTCTTTATGAGGATTTTTTTTTCTCGCCGTGGCAATCTGTTGAATACCAAGTTATAATTGTGATATTGTCAGTTCGAGTGGTTTTTTTTACATAGCATAGTGGCGTCATAAAATTGTATCGAGAACAGGTTTGGAACACGCGAGGGTTCTCAACACCTGCCAGCTGTCAGGCAGGCTAATTTTCATATACTTCGAAAATTCGCTCGAACTGACATTTCGTTATGCCCTATTAAAAGGTGCGTAGTGCCAATTATAATAGACAAAAGATATTGCGAACAGCTAAATACTTCTTAATTAATACAAAAGAACGCGCAGCGTTGAAAAAAATATCAACTAACAACTACTTCCTATTTTTTTTAGGCTTACATGTCATACAAAAATCTGAAAGGGTATTTATTTCATTGATGACCTTGTTGTGTTCTATTTGTAACATTTCGGCATCTTTTCCAAAATCCGTTGCTTTGAACACTTGGGCACTAACGGTATTCATTTCTTGTTGAAGTTCGTTGAAAATAGGTTGAAAGAGACTAGCGTCGCTAAAGGCTCCTTTTTCCTCATAAATTTTCTTTCGTATTTTTCTAGAATATAGTTCTACCAAATCAAAATCATACCGTCCAAATTGAAGTAGTTGATTTGCTGTTAAAGAGTCTGGAGCCACCAAAACGGCTAAATTTCTCTGAAAAATAGCCTTCACCTTGTCGTTGAAATTCTTGGTGAACATAAAAGAAACCGAATTCATATTAAAACTAAAATCTATTTTAGATCCTGAATAAATGGAATAGGAGGTAAGCGCGGCATTAATTTCCGATTCCGGAGACTGATAGTCGCTTAATTGCAATTCATAATCAGGATTCCAGACAATGGGTTCTTGTGCTAGGGCAAATGATGTTGAGAATGCTATTGTCAGTACTAGAAAAATGTTTTTCACGGGATACAATTTTAAATCGAAAGTACTATAAATAGTGATTCGCAATTTGTCTTTCAATAGAATTGCGTATTAAAATTTGTTAAAGCCTATAACTGAAACTCTGTCTGGTTGCTATTGGCATCAAAAATATTTGGGTAGTGCTTTCGTGCGTTCCGTTCCATAAATTCCATAGGTACATCTTCAAAATGACCGTAGTCTTCTAAGTACTCCATGAACTGTGTTCCGTCTGCACTGAATTCTTGTAATACGGCATCATTTTCACCATCAAAATCTAAAGGCGCCACACGTAGCATTTCACATAAAGATGTATTAAAGGTAGGGGAAAGCTTCAACCATTTGCCATCTATAAAAGCATCTACCATACCGTGGGGAGTAAGCTCGTTAGATCCGAATTTTTCTATTAATCTTTCTACGCCAATATGGTTTTTAACTTTTGCTAAATGTATTCTGGCGGGTATATCCATAGCGCGCAGGCAAGCAATCAATACAATTGATTTATCTATGCAATGCCCATTTGTACGTTTTGCAATTTCACTGGCACGGTACTTCTCCTTGTTAAAACTTAGGCTATAGGGGTCATAGCGCCAATGGTCCCTTACCTTGTTGTATAGGGCAATGGCTATTTCTTTTTGTGACAACGAAGCATCTTTAAATTCTGAAACTATTGCCTGAATTTCATTACTTTCAAAATCATAAAAGTAAGTAGGGGAAAGGTAATCCATAGAATTAAGTATTTGTAGTATACATCCATTTATACGCCAAAGACTAAGGTAAGAAATTTTTAAGCGCTAAGGGGTAAGTCGCAAATTGCCAAAAGCTAGTATTAAGTAATAAGTACAAAGTATTAAGTAACTATTGTAAAGTGGAATAGAGAAAATAGACTATAGAGAATAGACTTGTTTTATCAGTAATAAGTATTAAGTTCAAAGTATTAAGTGAGAATTTTAAAATTGGAATAGAGAACATAGAATATAGAGGAAAGAGAATAGGCTTATTTTGATTGAATCGTATTTGGTTGCTAAATTTTTGATATTTAAGTAGCCCGTAGCAATTATTCACTATTTCACTATCAAACTAACTCCTTAAAAATCACTGGTTCTCCGGTCTATTCTGCCAAATATGAATATACTGCCCAGTTGACATACGTCGTGCCATTTCTTTGGCTTTATCCGCTAATGTTCCTTCAAAGAGTTCATCGATGGTCTCAAACCAAAGTTGTAACCATTGTGCAAAATGATTTTGAGCAATTGTATGATTTAGATTTTTATCGACGTTGACATGAGCTTTAGAGGGGCTACCTCTAAAAGTGCGTACCCCAAATAAGTTAGATTCCCAAAAATCAGTGAGTTTGCTGAGGTGTACCGGCCATTGTTCTTCGGTAATATGTCCGTTGAAAATAGGCCCTAAAAATTCGTGCTGTTTTATTTTATCATAAAACGTATGCACTAGCAGGCTTACATCATCTTTATTGGTAATTTGGCTCATTACATTATTTAGGATATTTCTAACAAAAGTAATGTTTGTTCAGCTGTTATCACTCCCCTAATGTATTTAAGTACAGCGCCAAAACTAAACCTATTGCGGTAGCTAGACCGGTCCAATATTTATCTTCTTTATACGCTTTTGGAAATACTTCTAGCGCCAACGAAGCGGCTACTGCTCCACCTGCAAAGCATTTAATGTAGTTTAAATATTTGGTAGATACATTGGCAAGTAGATAATGCCCCAGTAAAGCGGACGCAGATAATATCAGCGCGGTACCGATCCATAGCCAAAGTATTTTCTTTTTAGAATCGGCATTTTCAGCCATTTCCTTTGCGCCACCTGCAGCTTCGGGTAAATTGGACAAAAGTATAGATCCGGATAATGCCGCAATGGATAACGGACTTGCACCAATTAAGGAAACTCCCAATGCCAAGTTTTCGGGTATTCCGTCTAAGGTGATGGCTGCGAGTAGGCCGCCGCCACTTTGTGAGTTCCATTTTTCCTTTACCAAATAATCTAATACGGTAAAGGTTATAGCGCCTACAAAGACCGTGGTCAATGCAATAGGTACCGAGTTTTTCTCAAGCGCAGGGTAAATTAGTTCTAATATTGCTGACACTAAAAGCGCTCCGCCGGCCAGAGCAACTAAAAAACCTTCCAATCTTTTGGACATATTACCGTAAAGTCCCCAAACAGCCCCTAAGATTAGGGCTCCAGAAACTATAAGAACTACAATAGCCGTCATCATAATTTATATATTTAAGCCACTATAAGTATCAATTATGCTATATAAAACTACAGATTATATTTATTCATGGGATAACGCACATATGTTCTTTCAATATTTTAATAAGTCTATAAACGGTGCGTATCAATACCTAAGGAAATCATACCATCGTACACGGCATTTTTGGCATAGCAGAGTGTTACTTTTTTAAGATTGGGAAAATGCTTGGCGTCTTCCGCACTTTTAATATCCCAATAATCTTCATCACCATTACCAAAGCGTAGCAAATTCGCATAAATTTCGTTTCCGCCATCTTGGTAAATCTCGGTTAAAAGGCCAACCATACTTTTGGGTATTTGAATATCTTTAAAGAATTGTGTTACCTCTGCAATAGGCGCGTATCCCTCTTCTTCAATAGCTATTTTTCGTTTGTTATACCATTCTGCAAATTCATAAAGTTCAAACTTTGGGTGAAGTACTTCTTGGTTATACATCAGTTCACCTATAACCGCTAGTTTAAACCCGAAGTCCATAAACTCTATATGCTCTTCTTTTAACGGTTCTAGTATATATTTACCTTTAGGAATTTCTTTTTTAGCATCTGTATTGATCCTAAATGAAAGTGCGTATGGTTCCGCTTCATTTTTATAAGTTAGTTTGCCCACTACATATTTAGGGTGCGCAATGTCTAAAAAATCACCGAACTGAACATTTTCGTCATTGATGAGAATAGTGCCTGAAAAGTTGTTTTTTGGAGCCAGGTCAAGTTGATGTTTTTTAGAAAAAATAAGACTAAAACCATAGATGTGACTATAGCTGCCACAAGAGCAGTATATACCTTCCGTATCCCAACAAATTATCGGACTTTTAGAAAGCTTCGTCTTTCCGGTTCTAGAAGGTTCGCCAAAGGCATTGACTAAGGTTTCATAGTTGGTAGGAAATTCAATGGCTACATCATTTATTAACAGATGCTCATTTGTGCCAACAATATGTATTGGCTTTGGTCGGTTTTTTTTAAGGAATGAAAACATGTGTTATTTGAATTCTAGGCAGGCATTAGAAATAGATTTTTTAGAAGCCGTTGATCTATTGCGTAATGTACTAAATTATTAGTTTGCCCTTTTAACTTTTGGTGCCAAAAGCATTAACTAATATTTCTGTTCTTTTAAGTTAACAGTGTGAATTTGAATTTGGGCTAGGATGATGGGTGTGTTTTCAATTAGGTGATTTGTAAGTTGCAAATGGGGGGAGATTTACTTTGGGTTTGTACCGTTTCTAGGATCCTGTTTAAGCACCTTGGCGGTAGTTCGATAAAAGGTAGGGGAGTAAGAATAAAATTCATGAGGTTGCTCAAAAAAGGTCTCTAACGTAATGGCAAAAAGTTCCATTAGATTAGTGCCGCCATAATCCCTGAATATGGTGTATTTGCCCTCACGGATAAGTGGTAGTTTCGTAGTTGCCAGTTCTTTCCAGGAGTTAAGATCTGCATCATTGAATATCTTTGAAAAGTAGGAGCCCTTAACATGCTCTATAATCAAACAATGACTGAATTCGTGTATGGCAATATTCAACCCATCATTAGTGATTATGAATCCTTTTTCTACGGCAGGCCAAGACATGTTTACTTGCTTGGTCACTGTATTTACATCGCCATCGTATAAAACATCTCTACCTTTATATGCATATGAAGACGGGGTGACGAATACTGTTTTAAAGATATTCAATACATCTTGTTTTAACCCAAATGTTATTTCAACAAAAGCACTTGAAATAACCAGTTTCATTTCTGTAGTAAGTTTAAAACCTTCCTTAGAACCAAAATTTGTGGTATTCAAAAATAGTAAGGTTCTAATTACGAACGACTGTTGGTGCTTTTTTGATAAAGCGGTATAATACGAGTTCCACTTGCTGAGTACCTCATGGCATTCATGCTTGCTGCTGGATCTAAGAAAAAGATTGAAGAAGGTATGTTTTAAGTTCAAGTAACTGATTTGATTTGGGCTATGGTTTTTTATTGGTGTGTAGCGAAAAGCTGCGGTAAAATTAGTATTATTCATTGATAACAACACTACCTATAAGCTCATTTTCAGTGGGATTTTCAAACCAAGTTTCCATAAAGTTAAAATTCTCTTTGGTGACCTCAAACTCAAAAGTTGCTCCTTTTTCGGTGTTACGCTGTTGTACGCGCTGCCATCTGGTTTCTTTGGAAATATTTAAGTAGTGAAGCGTAATGTTAAAACCCTGAGATGCTGCAAATGCCCGAAATTTCTCTCTATGTTCAAATTTTGATAGCCCTAGGTCTAAAATAGAATCGGTGCCGGACTGTTCTAATTGCGCTACCACGTTCAATATCATTTTTTCAGCTCGCTCAATACGTTTTAAAAACCATTCAAGTCCGTCCGTTTCGGTTTTGTCAGGTAGAAATAGGGTATTGTTCCAAGTGTCTATAGAGAAAATTACACCTTTGGTTTTCTTTTTCAGTTCGTTTGAATAGGTAGTTTTACCAGATCCGGTATTTCCTACAATGAGGTGTAGCATGGTTTATACTAAAAATCTAATTATAAAAATTTTCTACTGAACACTAAAACTCTTCTCAAGTAAATCAAACCCTGGCTTGTTGGTGGCTTGGTCTTCAATAGCTTGTTGTATTAGAATGGCAAAAGTTTTATTCCCTTTATGAAAGAAGTGAATATTGCCTTCATGGTCTAAGCCTAGAATACTTGCGGAAAATCTTATGGAAGATGTATCAATGTTGTTATAATTATTGTCAACGGCATCTTCAAATTGAATATTAGAATTTCTATAGATAATATTATTCTCCAATTCATCTTGAAAAATATATGCCCATTCATCAAGGTCAATTTCACCATTAAGCCATGTCATGGTAATAATACCACTAGAATCAAAACCATCTTTTTCTATAGATAGGTAATACCCTTGGTCATCTATATTCTCTTGATCCGTAATGCCCCAACCCGCAGGACTGGTCATTACTACACCGTCTCTTTCAAATTTTGCAGGTTTACTTTCGCTACAAGAAGTTAAGAGTAAAAATATAGAGGCTAATACCAGTAATGGTGTTTTCATGTGGTTTGGTTTGAGGAAAAAAAAATGTGTCAGAAAGACTAACGGAAATGTTTTGTTAAAATTTCCTTTTGCCTTTAAAATAATCACAAAACCAAATCATTAGCATGAAAACAGCAATGGTGAACTAGTTAAAATTTGAATATTCAGCAGATAATTTAAAATAGGTTTAATACTAAAATTTGAAAAGCCTTTTTTTATTTTTTAAATCAAAATTTAATTAAATTGACCAGGTGTTTTAATGTAACAAGAGTTTGTTATTTCTATTTTAACCCGTCACGTATTTTTACAAGTTCTTTTTGTAGATCACCCATGTCAAATAAAACGAAAGCATTATACGTCAATGTAACTTCAGTGCTATTTTCATTAAATTTAATTGTTAGATTTTTGGGCAGATATTTACCTGTAATAGTAATTATAGTACCAGGTTATTTTAATTTAAGGTTATTCTTATCTTTTTCAAATATCTGAAAACCGTACTCTCTTAAATATAAAATAGCTTTTTCTTTCTCTAAAGCCTGATTGATGGTTAATGTTTTTCCTTTCATAATAATTAATTCTTTTAAAAGAGATTTTTTTTAGGATTTACATAGGTGCAGGAGGTGCAGGAGGTGGTGGCGAACCTACATTCTTGTTTGTAGTTAATAAGTCACCATTATTTATAAAAGAAATTAGTTCGGTTACTTTACTAACTATTTTTTCAATGTTACCATTTTCATTGACGACAATATGGGTGGGATATGTATTTATAGAAAGTTTGTTTTCAATAAAATCTTCTTGGTTAGGTACAGTATTATATTTAAAAACTTTTTTAGATAGAAATTTGTCTAAAGCAACTTTGTTATCAAGCGCCAAACTTATAAATTCAACATCTTCTCTTTTTGAATATTCGTCGGCGAAGTTATTCAGCTCAGGAAATTCCGCTATACAAGGTTTACAATTAATGAACCAACATTTGAATATTAATGTTTTTCCTTTGGTATTATCATTGGTGTAAATTTTTCCGTTTAAATCGGTAAAATTGAAATCAGGAAATGGAGTTCCTTCCATTCTATATTTTGAATAAATTTTTTCAGAAGCAAGTTTTACGGTTTTTGAAATCTGTTTATCTGCTGAGCTAGATAATTTGTAGAGTTGGTACTGCTTTACATTGTCTGGAGCAACAAGTTTTACGGCAATATAATCGCCAGTAGTTAAAGATGTTAGAAAATCGTCTTTACTGATGGTTTCAGATTTATCGTTTATCGCAATAAATTCTGAGGATAAAAGAATGTTATTTTCATGATATGTCCACCACTTTATAAAATCGGATTCTAAAATAGTTACATCTACATCTAATTTGGGTGTTCCATTTTCAACATTTGTTTTTTGCGGAGTTTTATTTTCCTTGCAAGATGTTAAACCAATAACTAGTAATAGAATTAGTAGATTTTTCATAGATATAATCTGGTTTATAGAGAAGCTTAATTGGTGTATGTGCTATTAAAATGATTTTATACCCGCATAATTTAAGTATATTATATCAGGTTTGTAAATAAAATCTTACCAATTGGTCTTTTTGGTATTGGGAATATGGTTTTGTCCAATACTATCTATGAAAACGTAAGTATGAAATTTTGTCTGTCCTAGCTTCTTTTAAAATTTTAAGTTTATCAATAAGTATGGTCGGTATTAATTACTTATTCGCCTCTTTAGCCTGCTCTTCTAAATCGGCAATATTTTTAAATTTTTGAAACGGCAATTCTTTGTTGGTCGCTTTTATCTTTGCAACTAAATCAAGAATTAAATCTAAAGGTTTGGCTTCATAGCCGAACATATTTTGATCAAACCCAATACCTGCAAGTATACCGTCATTTTCCATGCCTACGCCCCAATTCTCTATAAAATCAACTAATGCAATTTCAGTAATTATATAATTGGCCCAATGGTTTATAGTGCAAGATTTTGCTCTTTCACCTTCTGCCCAAAAGCACAAAATGTCTACAGGCCTGCCTTGTTCATTTTCATAATGGGCAGAGGCAGAGGTGGCAAACCCATCTTGGTTTTGTAGCGCATATACAACGTCTGTTTTACAAACTGTCTGTATAAATCTTTTGTACCTGTTTTTAATTAAATCGGAGCCTTGTTGTTCCATGTTTTGTTTTTGAGGGAAGTAAGTATAACGTTAGTTTTTATTTATCGAATTGAAAGTAAAGTATTGTTGACCAATTGTCAATGCCTAAGAGCGATCTTTTTTCAGCTTGTTTATTTGCTATAGCTTTCTTAATAGGTGCTTTTTCTGTCTCTGACAATACAGGTACTGATTTTTTGAACCAACTTTTCTTTGTCATCTGATCTCTTTGGGATACCAAAGCCGTTATTTCTTTATTTAAGGATTCTACCTGTTTTATGAAGCTTTCAATAGTTTTTTCTATTTGCGTAACTTCATTAAATACTTCAAGGTTTTGTTCTTCAAATGGTTCATTTCCCATTTCATACAATTCACCACCTTCAAGAAAGAAGTATTTTAAATCGAATTTGTTGTCGTTGAAAAACTGTTTTGTTTTTTCAATTTCAGATTTAAGATACTCGGGTTCAAATAAATTTAAGGTTTGCAATCTGTCCAAGAATTTAAATAGACTGTCCTTCCCTTTTTTGGCGTCTCCACTTATGGTTATTGGGTGTTCGTAATCCCATAGAACAGATTTGCTATTTAGTGTATCGTTGCTTAGTAATATCTTGTAAGACAACGGAATTTCATAAGCGTATTCAGAAACGCTTAATACAGAGTCTTCTGGAGTTTTTGCTCTATCTAGTCTATTGAAATCAAGATTGTATAGGTAACTTCTATTTGCCATTTTTAATACTTTTTTTGAATTATAGCTAACGTGTTTGGGAATGATTAATTATTTTAAATAGTATTTTCTAAGATTAGCCGGTGAATTTAGGGAGTACAAAATGAACTTAAGAATTGATAAATTCCATTTTTTAAACTTTTATGTAAGTTACCTTTTTTAGTACCATGCCAATAAACTGTGTTTGTGCCAGTAATAAGAAATTCCTTGTCTTCGACTTTAAAGCTTAAATCGGTATTCATTATAGCATCAGCAGTTCTAAAGTGCCATTCAATTCGTTCAATTTTAACAATTACGTTTACCACATTATCATTAGGAAAGCCAAAAGAGTTTTTTACACTTAGATTGGTGCTCATATTTTGTTGTAATTCCTCAATTGCGGCTACAAATGTTGATTCATAATCAGGAATTTTTGATTCACCAATACTTGGTCCTGTTTTCTCAATTTTAGCATAATTACTTTCATTGTCGAAAGTGAATTCAAATGATTTACTGCAATCTAAATTAGAAGCTAATTTGTTTATTTTTTTGTGGGAAGAACAACTGGTAATTAATAGGATAGATATAGAATATAGAAAAGATTTTAATTTCATTATGTGTAAGTGCTATTTAGATTTTATAACGTATTAATAAAGGATTAGTTGTCCTTAAAAAATGGAAATCAAAAAGGTTCAAAATTATTTCTTACCGCAGATTTTTATTGGTACTGTAATTATCTTCGTTTAGTATGTTACGTATAACGGTTCTAGTTCTAAAAGCTATTACAAGTCCAATTGTAAATGTTTTTATAGTAGTACAAAATATAAATGCAATAAAAGGTAAGACAAAAAAACCGAACTCATTTTCTTGGTTGAAGGAAGCAATAGCAGAAAAAACTGTCCAAATAACTAAGTTGATTAGTAGCGAATACTTAAATGACGTTAGCAATAGTGAGTTTCCTTTTTCTATACTTTTTTGAGCTAAAATACCGCCAAACCATAGTGCAATTATAAAAGATATGACAAGTCCAACTATAGATTTGCCATATAAACTCAATATTATAAAGCTTAATAGACCTTCTCCCGATAAAAGAGGAGGAAGTATAATTGTAGAAGCAATAAATAAAAGTCCAATTGGGAGGCCAATTATGTAAGAAGTCAAAACGCTTTTTCCTAAGGATTTCTTCATTAATAGTCTAATTTATCCTATTACTGCTAATGGCTCATTAAAAGGAAAGTTACTTTATAAATTAGGGACAACGTTTCGGATTAAATTCAAACCTCATTTTTAATTTGCGTATTAATTTAGGATTGGTCCAACGGATTAAAAATAAGATTATCCACAGCTCCTTACTAGAATTTTCAACGTAATAATTCGGTCAAATATACAGTTACGAAAATCCAGCCCAAATATAATGCAGTATAGGTTAGCGAATAGATAGCAGAAATTCCAATATCTCCTTTTGTTTTCGGTGATTTTGAAAACACCAATCTTAAGGCTCTAAAAAACACCCAGTAAAGCATCGCTAATATTATAGAAATAGAAACCCAAAAAAAAGCTTCTAATAAAATTAGAAGTACAAAAATCAATATCGACATTCCTATCCAGAGTACTATTGACATTATAAATCCGCCAATTCCATCTCCAGCTTCAATACTAGGTAAATTGGGCGTGGTGCCAGCGTTGGTGATAAATTCTCCAGTTTTAAAATCGCGAAACTTTGGAAAGTCATCTTTTAATCCAATTCCGCTATACAATCCGTAAGTCATAAACAGAAAAAGTACAGTCCCAATTATTGATAGGGACAAGTAAAGATTTGAAGTTACCGTACGGTTATAATTTTCGCCAGTCAAATAAACGGTAAGTATCGTAATTCCTATTACAACTAAGGAAACTATAAAAACTGATTTTCCTTTTAGATATGTTTTTTGTGCTTTCAAATATTATTCAAATATTGGTCAACGTTATCTTTTAGAAGAAGTTGCATATTTGTGCTCGTCAACTTTATAGTATTATACTAACCTATAGTTATTTTTATACTTGCGCTTTATCATTTAAGCCGCTACAAACTATATTTTGTTTTAGGGGTGGTTACTTTAAAAACCATTATTCAAAATATCTTTATTATCTATCAATTTTCGGAAAAAATCTTCTAGGTTGTCAGCTATAAAACGAATTTTGTTTTCATCTGCTCCAAAGGCAATTATTTGTCCAGATGTTCCTTTGTTGCCAGGTGCATAATCTATTGCAATAAAGTTTCCGCTACCAGTGCTTAAAAAAGGAATCCAATAAGGATTAGTGTACATTCCTATTGTTTTTCTTCCATCTGCATAACTATTTCCTGTTAAATCTGTCAACATCCAATCAACGCTATCATAAATTTTTTTCCAGTTGTTCCATTCGTCAAGTATTTGTTCCGCAGTCAAAAATCCCGTGTTTTCAATTCCGTTATGCAAAGTGAGCAATAGTTTTAATTCTTCAGGGAATGCATAGCCTGCTGAATTTTCAAACTCTTCATATACTTTTTCATTATTCTTAGATAAGTTTGGTTTAATGTTTTTGGCTTTTATGAATTCTTGGAATAACTCTCTTAAAAGAGCTTTGTCTACTACAGAGGGGCGGGTAGTGTTAATATACTTTTTAATATAGTTTTGCTTTTCTTTGGCAATTTTAGCTTCATTGTATTGCTTAGGAGCATTTTTATACAGATAAGCTCCAGTATTTTCATAAGGTTTTTGATCGATCAGCATTCCAGAGTTTACCCATTTCTGAGAAAACAGTCCTTTCCCTAAAGTAAGCATAAATTGTGGGTTAGGATTAAGCTCAGGTTGTCTTTCAAATTGACCGTTGTCTTTATATTTTTCCAGTTTTTGATATTGATCTTTGAAGATTATATCCATCCATAACTTAAAGTTACCTTCATCCTTTACATGCATTCCTATTATGCTTTTATCAGATAAATAAACGAAAGCATTATAATATAACTTATCGTCTTTTGGTGTAATGATAATTAGTTTAAGAACTGTATGCTCAAATTTTTCGGATAAATGCTTTAACAGACTATCTCTAAATCCCATTTTGTCATAAGATTTATAGTCTCTTGCGGTGGTACTTTTATGATTAGAGTAATCTTTAAAGTAGGGTTCTGGAATCTCTTTTAATGCAATGGTATTAAATATAATGTCTACAAGTTCTACTTTCTTTAGTTGATTGTTATAAGGAATAGATTGGATATTCATTTTACTTGAGCAATGAGTTAATAATAATAAAACTATGACTAAAAAATATTTCATTTCAGGTATTTCACTTTTGATTAATAGGGTTGGCCATTTTTTTGTTTTATCCTTTTGTTTTAAAAGCCAATGAAGATTTGGAGGACGTATTTTATAGTTTTGAACATTGGTTTAAATACCAAAACCTATATTAATTATAGTCATTATTACCTGCTGGCTTTCTGTTCATTTTTTATAGTATTCTTTTTTCGCTTTCTTCTGTTTATAGTAAGCTACAAAGATCAAGGATAATGGAAAAAATAATAGTATTAAAATCCATTTTAAAATGTTCAAAATTAAATTCATTATCCAATAATTAAGTAAATAAAAACTACGTTCAAAGCTACTGTTGATCCAATGGTCATAATCATTGTCTGTTTAGATATTTTATAAATATTTCTAATTATTTCTTTACAAATCAACCATAATGTGCCACCAAAGAATATTATAGTCATTATGTATGTAATTGGTGATACTGTTGGGAATAATGATTCAAGGGCTGGTATTCCTGAAGGTTCCCGTCCTAAGCTCATAAAAAATAGTCCTATAGCGGAGATTGTTGAATAAGTTAGATATATGGATAGCAAAACCCAACCACTTTTTTTTCGTTTCCAAAATAGAAATATCGCAACTGGCAATATAATAAGGGGAAAGCAATACTCAACCAAACTTAAATCCCAGTTTACTTCGCCTTCAGAAAACATATAGCTAAGCATTCCAAATTCCTTAAAAATTGTAAAAACAGTAACTGCCACAAAAATTAGGGTTGTAAGTCTAATGATTTTTTCCGGCGTTTGAATTCCGTTTTGAACAGGATTGACAGTTTCGAGAAAGGTTGAGGCACCTTGTTTTATTTTTTCTTCTTGGCGTTTCCGTTTTCTAATTTCTAGTCTCTTTATTTCTTGTTGCTCGTTTATATCAGTTTCAACTTTTCTTAATTCCTCTGTAGATAATTCTCGACTATCAATTTCCGTTTTGGCAGTTTCTACAGCTATTGGATTGTATTTGTCTGATTCCGCTATAATCTTTAGAAGTTCGAAATTGGATAGTTTTTTATAAAGTTCTGTAAATTCGGTCATCTATTGAATTTTTTCGGTCTGCTTGTAACGGTTTGGACTATGGCACATAATGCTGGCAAGGAATTTTTTTGTTTCCGTTTGGTCTGTTGGCCAGAGCTTTTTGTTTTGTAATTATTTTTTATTGCCAAATCCAAAAGATTTGGCGGACTTAGCAAATAAGCCCAAACATTTAAATACGTCACTTTTTGCCCTATTTGCTATAGCCATTTTTGGGCAAAGTTTTTTCTTTTACAAATGTGAAATTATACATTCCGCACCTTGTTTAATTGCCTTAGCTTTCTTTTTCACCCAACCTTTCGCCTCCTTATCCTCATGTCCACCATTAACATGGGGTGTTCTGATATATGTTATAACTTCATTTGAAAGAATGTCCAATTCTTCTTTGGTTAATTTGAATGTAAGGAAGTAGGATGTGAAATTTTTATCGGGAAAAGTAAATCCACCTGGAGCTGATGTAGCTCTTCTTGCATTTTCAATCGTTGGCTGACAGTCCCTATCCGATTTAATCTCAAGTGTTTTCCCACTTGCAAATTTAAAATAGATACTAGTTCCCTTGTCAAAAATGAAATCTCTTTCTCCCGAAAAATTGAATTCAAATTCAAATCTGACAACATTATCCTTTAATTCAAAAAAAACAAGCCTTTCCTTAAACTGGAATTCCACAGTCTTTTCATTTGTGAATGGGTCCGTTGATTCTTTGCATTTTTGAGAATTTACATTTGAAAGAATCAGTAAAAAGACAATAGTAATCCAATATTTATAGTTCATGTTATTTATTCTTCGTTAGATGTTTATTCAAATTATTTACAACGGCTATGGCAAGTAAGACAAGGAAGGAAACTTTTCGTTTCCGCCTGCCTGCCGGCAGGCAGGTCTACGCACGAAGATAAAGCTTATTGTTTAGTTTTATTTTTTCATGTCCAAAGCTAAATCCACTCCCGATAGCTATCAGGATTAGCGAGTTTATAAATATACACGGACCTTTCAGTTTTGACCTAAAGTCCGCATTACGTTTAGGTATTGTTGTGCGGAGTTTTTTTACGTAAGATTTGCACTTTTCCATTGCGAAATATTAATAAGTCCATCAGCGCAAACTAGTTTAGATTTCCATCGTTCGTTGACTTTCATTTTTTATCCAACTCGGTACTTTACCAGCTGCTAGCATTTTTTTAATTAAGTTTAAGTGATAATATTCCGCCTCTTTTAAATCAGCATTATATATTATTAGTTTATTTCCAATCCAAATTTGCAAGTCCCAATCATATCGATATTTTCCATTTTTCGACATTAAATATGGTTTTTTCTGAAATTGAATAATTTGGTCAATTAGTTCGTTTTTGGAATTAAGTTTCTTACCCATAAACTTTTCTTTAAACAATCGAGCATCGGATTCTGAAATTCTGCCATTTTCTTTGTTTAATTTCTCAAAATGAGTTCCATCTTCCCACCCAATAATTGAAACACTTGATTTTTCTCGACCTCGAGTGAATTCTATTATCCAATTGATAAAATCTTTCTCTGAAATTTTATTAAAATTATTCATTTTCTCAAAATGACGCACAACGGATAATGATAAGAGGAGGAGCGACGAAGGATTTCTTCCTTCTTATCTATTGTTAGTAAGCGTTATTCATTTTTCGTTGCTATATTCCTCAGAATATTTCCTCATTTTAATTTCAAATTGTTTTCTAAAATCACCAACTCTTTTAAGGTTTATTATACTTGGAAGAAAATAGTACGGACTAAAATCCATTCCAACCTTAGGTTTTGTATTGACTGCTGGTCTATTAAAAAGCACATTCTTTTCATCTTCTAATTCGATCAAAAATTCATTGGTTGGCAAATTCCGACGAAACACGTCTAATACATAACTTAGGCAAGCATCAATTTCAATCTTATTTTCTTGATTGCTTAGATCTTCGAGTTCGTATTTACTGGTTAAATAGCTCTCAATTTTATCTAATGATTGGACAGAATAATCAAATTGATTTTTAGTCTCTTGATTAAGTGTTTGTTTCCAATCTAAAATTCTTTCTTCTATAGTTTGAATCCAAGAATTGAAATTTTCTAACTTTTCATTTTTTTCTTCTTGTGTCATTTATTTTGCTTGTCTGTATCTTATGCTTACTAACGGTATTGTTTATGGCTCGTAGCGTGTAAATTATCGATTATTTTCGGATTAAGCACAAGCCAGATTTTTAAATTTTACTATTTATCTTTTTACTTGGAAATCGTCAAATTTAAAAATTTGGCGACTTTTCAAAAATACCCAAACCTTTGGTTAAGCAACGACTTGCGCTATTTTTTATATACAATGTTGCCAGTAGTACTTTCTTCTAATACTGTATTTTTATTTCTCTAAATTCATGTTTTTCAATTACTTTCAACGCTTCAATTAAAAGCTGAATTTTATTAGCTATTTGACAAAAGTATTTTGAATTTTTAAATTCTGTCATTATTCCCACTAATCTATAATCGACTACCTCTTTTCCAGTTAATGGATTTTTATAGAAAAGTAAAAGCCAAAGTCCGCAACCACTAATTCCATAAAAGTGTGTGTCAATTTTGGATTTTTTATTTGTTTTTATATCCTTTCCCTTTCCTTGCATATCAACTATGATATAATCTTTCTTTGAGAATCCGAAATATTTATATCGATTATCTTTACTTGCACTTGTCAAGAAAAATGATGCTCCTGTATTAAATGGCTCGTTTTCTTTCGTAATGTTCTTTTCTGGAAAACCTAAAACACAATAATTCATTGCGTAAAATAAGTTGTGATGACTTCTTATTTGGTTAATTTCAAGAGGAATATATGGTTTACATAGAGGTTCAATTATTTGTTGGTCAACCTTTATATATGCTAAATCAATTCCTTTGCTTTTACTAATATCAGTATATTTTATATCTCCAAGAACATTTATAAATGACTTTTCAGCAACTCGAATTCTTAAATCTTCTGTTGGATTCTTCTCGAAAAAATCGGCAACGTGAGATGCTGTAAATATGAAATAATCATCGTGGATTTTTGCAAAAACTCCTGAGCCAAATGGTTCAAGTCGTTTCTTACCTTTTTTGAAAAACTGGATTGTATGTCTTAAAATTCGGTTTGTGATTAAATCACTTACAATTTTGTCTGTTTCTTTAGTGTATTGGTTTTCGGTCATAGAATACTAGTGGAATATTCGTGAAACTTTCTATTTAGGAACGACAATCTCAGGTTTGCTGATTGCTGAGTTGTTCTTAGATTTCTCTACTATTTCGTCAGCGTCTTTATTTAATTCATAAAGTTTCTCTCTTTCCAACTTTAATTTTTCATCAAGGAAATTATGCCTTAACTCAAATTCAGTAAATATTTCGCTCCAAGTTTTAACGTAAACCTTAATTCTACCTTCATCATTGTATACTAAAGATTCTTCTCCGTGGTTTTTATTTGTCTTAATCTGTCTTTCAATAAATTGACTAGTGTTAAATTTATTTCCAATGAGATAAAATTTCCAAGACATATTTGGTGCATTAAATTCTTGTCTTGAACTTATTACACTTAAGTATTTCATTACTTGAGAGTATTCTTTTTCTCCTAGTGGTATTTTAGGGTGTTTTAATTCAAGAACGATATTCTCAATTTTGGCATCTTTTTTATGTTGTCTACAAGCAAAAATATCCATTTCTCTATTCTTGTCGATATGGTCTATTTTTTGGTCTTTAATTTCGCCTGTTGTTTTATAAATATATCTTTTCAATGCTTCCTCAAATTTTGGTTCAGCAGCTGTGACTAAATGATATTCTTCACCGAAAAGCCAATAATGATTTTCTATTAAATCTTGTAAGTGAGGAATTTCTTTTGCCTCAAGTTCTTCATTAAACACAAGTTCTTTTAATTGGTAATATGTTTTATATCTGTCTTCAATTAATTTAATTGTATTTATGACTCTGTTTAAACTTGTTTTATGTAAAATATTCGATAAGTCTTCTCTTTCTTCTGGTTCTAGTTTAGTAACGCCTTCGATTATTTTGAAAATATTTTCTCTTTCGTTAGAGTCAAGTAGTAAGTCTATAAATTGGACAAATATCTTTTTTTGTTCAAGGTTTAAATTAGAAAAAATTTTAGGTTGGACTTCGTATAATCCAATAATAGTATCTTTTAACTCTTTACTTCTAATCTGCTCCCAAGAGTTATTGTAAGTTGGTATTATACCATCTAACTCATAATCCATTACCAGTCTTTCAGCATATGCTCTTAAGTAAGGCTTTCGTTTGGTTTTTAAGTATTCGTTAAGTTTATTAATTAAATATTTGTATTCAACAGATGATTTTGCCTTTGCAAACAAACTTATTTGATTGCTTTCTTCATTTTTTGTAAAATCGAAATGTGAAAAGAAGTCACTTTCAATATAAATACTGTGGTAGTAATAATCTCCTTTTTTATTAAGTGTTGTGAAGTTTTTATATATCTCTTTTCCGCTAGAGTCTTGAAAATAAAACTTAGAGTGTTCCTTATTTAATGATTCAGTCCATTGGACATATTTTATTTTGAAAAAACTATTGCTATTTTCTAATTCGAAAAAATCCCTATCTGCAACTAAATCTGAGTAATCTAGTGGTATTCCATTTATTAGAATTGTATACTTTTTATTTAATTCTAAAAACCAACAAAACTCTTTCTTTATATAGTTTGTCAATTCTTGTTCAAATGTATCTAGACCAATAAGCAAATTGGTAAAGTAAACAGTAGTTCCGGTAAATTTTGAATCTGGGTTTACAAAATTGTTATCATAAACTTTTAAATTTTCTGCTGAAATACTTATTGTGCCTCCTTTAACACCTTTTTTTTCATAAAATGTAGTCCATTTAGCATCGTTTGCAAAAGTGAAAAATGTAAGTCTACCAACTCCGTTTTTGCCGTGTAGAATTGAAGAATGCTTTGGTGATTGAATTTGAATTGATTTTTCGGAATCATAGAAATTATCAAACTTGTGCGATAAATTTTCAAGGTCAATTCCAGTTCCATTATCTTTTACTTGAATATAATCAAGTCGTCCTAATTCATTGGAATCATAATTTATTTCAATTTGAGTAGCTTTTGCGTCAAAACCATTCCAAATATATTCGGCAAACGAAGAAGCAGGATTATAGTTCTTTAATACCTTTTTAATTCCTTTAGAGGTGATTTTCGCTTCTTTCTGCATTTGGTTTTGGTATTACTGGTAACGGTCTGTGTATGGACAGTAGGGCAGATTCAAAGCATTTCACTTTCGGTTTACCACTAAGCCAAAACAAACGTTTTTACTTTTAATTTTCTTTTTGTTAAACGTCAAAACTTTGTTTTGGCGTTGCCTGCTCAAAGAACAGGACTTTCAATTTAGCTCTAAATGCCCTATTGGCTATACACCTTGTTACCTGCTGGCTTTTTTCATTTCGTTCTATAAATCATTTCGTAATCGTGTGCCGTCACAAACATTGGAAATTCAGCCCATTTTTTCCCGTTCGATTTAGCACTTTTATACGTTTCTCTAAAAAGTTCTTGTAATCTTAAAATGATTAACAATTCCGCTACGTCATAAGCTTGCTCAATTTCGGGAATGTTGTGTTTTTGATTTTTATAAACGTCTTCGTAAACTTTTTGAAGGTTTTCAAATCCGGTTATGGTCAAGTCCTTATTCGTATGATGCTCAAAATCCGCTAACCATTCATAATCTTCTTTTTCGATTTCGCTAAACGAGAATAAGTCTATAAACCACCTGTCATAATTTATGGTAAACCCGTTCATTTCGCAGTAAAAAGCTTTTAGTTTTTTTGAGAAACTAAAGGTGTATTTCAGTTTTACACTTGAGTAGAATTTGGAAATAAATTCACTTAATTCCGATTCCAAATGCAAAAGATTCATTCCAATCAGTTGATGAAAGTCAGTTTGAGAAATTTTCCTCAATTCAGATTCCGCAATTTGTATCGCAGATTCTAAATCATTCTGTTTTACATATTCGTTAAGTTTATCTTCTAATTCAAAGTTCATTGGCTTAATTATCCTATAATTTCTTTCACTTGTTTTTCTAAGTCAGATATTCCGTTAAACTTTCTAAAATCCAAATCTTTTCCAATTGATTTTAATTCAGCCGATAAGTCTATTATTAATTCCAAAGGTTCTGCTTCATATCCGAACATATTTTGGTCAAATTGTGTTCCGATTAAAAGCCCGTCATTTTCCATTCCTACGCACCAGTTTTCCATAAATTCAGATAATGGAATTTCAGTCGGCTCATATTTTTTCCATCCGTTTTTTATACAAGACTTAGCTCTTGCTTTTTCTGCCCAAAAACAAATTATTCCAACAGGTTCTCCATTTTCATCATCATAATGGACAGAAGTTGAAGTTGCAAATCCTTCTATGTTTTTCAGTCCGTAAACTATTTCAGTTTCACATAATGTTTTTATGAACTTCTTATGTCGGTTTTTAACTGTTATATGATTTTGTAACATTGTTTATTCAGCTTGCAGGTAACTAATGTATATGTGTACAATTACATATATTCCGCTATATTTAGCGGATATGTGCAATAGAAGTTTTAAATATACCATTAAAGAATAAACCTACAATTAAAAATTTACACTCTATTACGGGAAACCATAATCGGTTAAAAATTATGTATGGTTAGAGGATTTTTACGACCAAATGGTCATGTCAAAGAAAATTCTATTTATCTATAATGCCAATAGTGATACGGGCAGTAAAATGTTAGACTTCGCCCATAAAATTGTAAGCCCTACAACCTATAATTGCAACCTGTGTTCATTGACACATGGGAACTTTACCGAGAAAAAACAATGGAAAACGTTTAGGGAACGTTTGTTGGCAGAAGGCTATGAACTAGAGTTCTTTCATAAAGATGAATTCCAAGAACGCTATAAAAGTAAATTTGGGCATAAGTATACCTATCCTATTATATTGGTAGAAACGGATCATGAACTAGAGGTGTTGGTGTCTGCCGAGAAGTTGAACGCTATGGAGACGGTGGAGGAACTTATTAGTTCAGTTGGCAGTATTCAGTAACAGTTTTCAGTAGGCAGTGTTGATCGCTTCGCTTGGTTTTTGGTTGTAAGTTGTTGGTCTTACTCGGTCGTTGAGCTTACTCGGTCACTGAGCATGGCCGAAGTGATTTTTGGGTTGTGTGGTGAGTTTGCGTGGTCCAGTCCCTTCGACTGCGCCATCCTTAGGCAGGCAGGCTCAGGATGACATTAGGGTTTCAGTGGTCAGTAACAGTAAGCAGTGCCAGTTTTCAGTAGACAGTTACAGTGAGCGGTAGTTGGTTGTGCCACTGTCAGTTCGAGTGGATTTTCGAAGCATGAGAAATTTGCTTGCCCGCCGACAAGGAGGGTATCGAGAACAGGTTTGGAACACGCGAAGGTTCTCGATACAATTTTAGGCTTTCGTTGCACTCAAGCTAAAATCACTCGAACTGACAATGCGTTTACGAGATGGGTGTCGTGTTCCAAACAAACAGATAGCCGCGCTTAGCTCACTATGACGTTGATAAAGAAGTACTAAGTATTAAGTACAAAGTATTAAGTCGTAAGTAATGAGTGCTGAGTACTGAGTATTAAGTAAAAGAGTATTAAGAAGTGGATAGAATAAGGTAAACAATCGGAGTACGAAGTACGAAGAACCAACACGAACAGCTTTGTGCTCATTACTTAATACAAAAAAACGCGCAGCGTTAAGAATACTGCCAACTGATACTGCCAACTGAATACTAGAACAAGTACTTAATACAGAAAAACGCGCAGCGTTAAAAAACCAACAACCAACAACCAACAACCAACAACCAACAACCAACAACCAACAACCAACAACTAACAACCAACAACCAACAACCAACAACCATCAACCATTCTTCGTTGCCTCAAAAAACTTCTCGTTAATATCATCAATATACCCCAGTAGTTCATCACGACCGCTTCGGTGGCTAGAGCTGGTTATAAAATGCGGCGGAGCTTCTTCCCACATATCTGCGGTAAGTTTGTTCAGGTACTGATTTACTTGTCGCTCGATCGCTTTTGGTTTTAGTTTATCCGCTTTTGTGAAGATGATCGCAAAAGGTACTCCGTTTTCACCCATCCACTGCATGAACTCCATATCTATAGGTTGTGGATCATGGCGTATATCTACCAGTACAAAAGAACATACAAGCTGCTCTCGTTGTAGAAAGTAATTGGTAATATATTTTTGAAAGGTGTTTTTATCTTTTTTGGATACACGGGCATAACCATAACCGGGTAAATCTACCAGGAACCAATTTTCATTGATCTTAAAATGGTTGATCAATTGGGTCTTACCAGGTCTGCCAGATGTTTTTGCCAAGCTTTTGCGCTCGGTCAACATATTGATCAAAGAAGACTTGCCAACGTTAGATCGCCCAATAAAGGCGTATTCTGGCAAAGGCTCTTTCGGGCATTTGGCAACATCTGAGTTGCTCATTACAAAGTCGGCAGACTTTATTTTCATCCGTAGGGTGTTTAGAAATTGTTTTTCGTCAACCAGTCATCAAGAATGGTATTGAATTTGTCTGGGTGCTCCATCATAGGTGCATGTCCGCATTTATCTATCCAAAATAGATCTGAATTTGGTAAAAGCTCATCGAACAGTTCCGCCACGTCCGGTGGGGTAACGGTATCGTTTTTTCCCCAAATAATACAGGTAGGGGTTTTCATTTTCGGTAAATCTTGCGCCATGTTGTGTCTTATGGCACTTTTAGCGATCGCCAAGGTTTTTACCAATTTTACACGGTCGTTCACCGTTGCAAAAACTTCATCTACAATTTCCTTGGTAGCAACCTCTGGGTCGTAGAACACATCTTGTGCCTTCTTTTTAATGAATTCATAGTCGCCACGTTTAGGGTAACCATCGCCCATGGCACTTTCATAAAGGCCGGAACTTCCGGTAATGACCAAGGCTTTTATTTTGGCAGGGTATAATTTGGTGTGTAAAAGACCAATATGGCCGCCAAGTGAATTTCCTAAAAGAATAACATCGTCAAGATTTTTATAATCAATGAATTTTTTAAGGTATTTGGCAAAATTCTTAACCGTTGTTTTTAACATCGGCATAGAATACAAAGGCAATTCAGGTATAAGAACTTTGTATCCCTTAGGTGGAAAATAAGTGTTTACACCCTCAAAATTACTTAAACCGCCCATAAGTCCATGAAGAATAATTATGGGTTTGCCTTCTCCTTTTTCTATATACTTAAATCCTCCGTCGTTGATCAAATCGTTTTCCATGCGCACTACTCATCAGTAATTGTCCAAATATAGGTAATTACAGAGAATAGCAAACAACTCTTTTCGATAAGGTTTTAACAAGAAACATTAAGATTTCTCTTTTTTAGGATTTAAGGCCCAAGTGGTAAAATGAAGCCATAAAAATCGATGAAGTGCAAAAACGTGCTCAAAAGTGGGGTAATTTATTAACAAAGTGGTTTTTAGTGGTAAAATGTGGTAATAATATTTATATATTTGAGTTATAAATAGAAAACCAGACCATTTTGGACATCTTTTTCTTTGGGACATTTAATTGCAAGGCAGATGCCAAGGGGCGTATTATGCTCCCTGTTGCGCTGCGCAATCAAGTTGCACCAATACTAAAGGATGGATTTTTTATCAAGAAGTCATATTTGAGCGAATGTTTGGAGTTGTACCCGGCATATGAGTGGCACAGGGTAATGGCAGAATTGAACGAAAAGAGCAGGTTCGATGAAGAGAACCTACAATTTATAAGAATGTATACGGCAGGTCTGCGTCAGGTAGAAGTTGATGCTACCGGTAGGTTGTTGATACCAAAGGACATAATTTCTTTAGGGGGTATAACCAAAGAAGTGGTCATAGCGCCAATAGGGAAAAGATTGGAGATTTGGGACAAGAAAGCTTATGATGAATCTATAAGCGCAACAAAAGAAGAGAAGGTGAAGTTGGCAAAGCGTGTAATGTTAGGTGAAAAACCAAGCGAAGATGTATCATAACCCTGTATTGCTTAAAGAAACGGTAGATGGCTTGAACATCAAAGAAGACGGTATATATATAGATGTAACGTTTGGTGGTGGTGGTCATTCCAAAGAGATATTGAAAAGATTGGGTAAAGAGGGCAGGTTGTATGCCTTTGATCAAGATGAAGATGCACAGGCAAATGCTTTGGGCGATCCAAGATTTACGTTGATAGCGGAAAATTTTAGGTACATCACCCAGTTTTTAAAGTTCTATGGCATAAAGAAGGTAGATGGTATACTTGCCGATTTTGGAGTATCATCGCATCAGTTCGATCAAGCGGAAAGAGGGTTCTCTACTCGTTTTGATGCAGATTTGGATATGAGAATGAGCAAGCGTAATACGCTTTCAGCTTTTGAGGTGGTCAATACCTATTCATATGATGATTTGCGTAAGGTGTTGTTCGAGTATGGCGATATCAGAAACGCCAACGCCATGGCAAAAGTGATCGTTGCCAATAGGGAAGAAGAGAAGATACAAACTACCGATGCGCTTAAAACAGTGTTAAAGCAGTTTTTGCCAGAGCATAGGCAGCATAAAATATTGGCACAGATCTATCAGGCCATTCGTATAGAAGTGAATCAGGAGATAGCCGTGATCAAAGAATTTTTACAACAGACTCCTGGTCTGTTAAATGAAAAAGGTAGGCTAAGTGTAATTAGTTACCACTCTTTGGAAGATAGGCTGGTAAAAAGATTTATTAGGGCGGGCCAGTTTGAAGGAGAGCCGGAGAAAGATTTTTATGGCAATATAGATGTGCCATTTAAAAAGGTAGGTGGTTTAATAGTACCGACGAAAGAAGAAATAAAGTTGAATAACAGGGCACGTAGTGCAAAATTGAGAATAGCGGAGCGTAATGGCGAAAAATAAAGTGAAAACGGGTGTATTTGACCTTTTGAAGGGTAAATTTTTGGTGAGCGGAGACGCCCCTAAAAATTGGCTGTTCATTATTTTCATTTCTTTTTTGGCAACGGTAATGATCAGTAGTTCACATAGCGCCGATCAAAAAGTGCACCGCATTGCTCTATTGAATGAAGAGGTAAAAGAATTGCGTAACGAGTTTGTGGATATGCGATCTGATGTGCAGCAGTTAAAATTAGAATCGAGCATTACCGGTAAAATATCGGAGAAGGGCTTGTTTCCTTCGGAGAATCCCCCGCAGAAAATTAAGGTAAAATCTTTAAACGTTGAAGAGTAATGGCGGCAACGGATAAAAGCATATTAAAAAGACTCTACATAGTGGCCGGTTTCATGGTGCTCTTTGCGGGTGCCGTGTTGTTCAAGCTGGTCTCTATACAAATAGTGGACGGGGAAAAATACCAGGCTTTGGCGGACACACGTACAGAACGTATGTTTACCATTGAGCCAAATAGGGGTAATTTGTATTCTGACGACGGAAGTCTTTTGGCAACCTCGGTTTCTAAATACACCATCCGTTTTGATGCGGTTACGGTAAGCAATGAAGATTTTAGGCAAAATGTAAAGCCGTTGGCAGATGCCCTGGCAAAGCAATTTGGTAAAACATCCTCGCACTATCAGCAACTTTTAAGAAAGGCAAGAGAGAATAAAAATAGGTATGCATTAATAGTGCGTAATCTAGATTATTCTGAATACATGGCGGTAAAGCAGTTTCCCCTATTCAACAAAGGGGCGTTCAAGGGCGGGCTTATTATTGAGCAGAAAACAAAAAGAGAGCATCCGTTAGGTAAAATTGCCGAGCGTAGTGTAGGGTATGAGCGTGTAGATGAAAACGGATATTACACCCGTGTAGGTATGGAAGGTGCCTTTGGTGAATATTTAAGGGGAATTTCTGGAAAGCGTCTAAAGCAAAAGATAGCAAAGGGTCAATGGAAGCCTATAGGTAACGATAATATTGTTGAGCCAAAAGATGGGTATGATGTGTATTCTACCATAGATATTAATATTCAGGATATAGCGCACCATGCACTATTGGGTCAGTTAGAGAAATATCAAGCGGACCACGGTACGGTAATCGTAATGGAAGTGAAAACCGGAGAGGTAAAGGCAATTTCAAATTTAGGGCAGACATCTGAAGGTAAATATTATGAGCGTTTAAACTATGCTATTGGTGAATCTCACGAGCCGGGTTCTACATTTAAGTTGGTGAATTTGGTGGCGGCTTTGGAAGATAAGGTAATTGATACCAGTTCTGTAATAGATACCGAAAAAGGAGCTTGGAAATTGTATAGACATACCATTCGTGATACCAAGCGTGGTGGTCATGGTAAAATAAGCATGTCCGAAGCTTTTGAAGTTTCGTCAAATGTGGCTTTTGCAAAAATGATTCACGAAGGGTATAAAAACGATCCGGAAAAATATGTGAACAGGCTAATGAGTATGGGTATTCATAAAGAATTAGGTCTGCCTGTAGTCGGTGAAGGTAAACCTGTGCTACGTTACCCCGGTGATAAAGGTTGGTCAGGGCTTTCGTTGGCGCAAATGGCCTATGGGTATGAAGTTTCAATGACGCCGTTGCAAACATTGGCGTTCTACAACGCCATTGCAAATAATGGTGAAATGGTAAAACCGCGTTTGTTGAAGGAGGTAAAAGAGTGGAACAAGACCATTGAGAAGTTCGATAAAAAAGTGTTGAACCCAGAAATTTGTTCACGATCTACGGTAAAGAAGGTACAGCAGATATTGAAAAATGTAGTGGAGAAAGAGCATGGCACGGGTCACCGTATGTACTCCAGAAATTTTTCTATGGCAGGAAAGACCGGCACTACACAGACCAATTATGTGTCTAAAGATAAATCTAAGTACGAGTACATTTCTTCGTTCGCTGGGTATTTTCCGGCAGATGACCCAAAATATTCCTGTATCGTAGTCATTCATAAGCCGGACAAGAGTGTTGGGTATTATGGAGCGGATGTATCTGGTCCGGTATTTAAATCGGTTGCTCAGAAAGTATATGCAACATCTCCATTGACCAGCGAAGTTGATGTAAAGGATGTATTGATCGCAAAAATTGAAGATTCTCACCATGATTATTATAAGGTAGCACAGGCAAAATATGCTGCGGTACCAAATGTAAAGGGTATGTGCGGTATGGATGCTGTTGCCATTTTAGAGAATTTAGGGATAGAGGTAGAGGTAAAAGGAAACGGAAAGGTGAAAAATCAATCTATCACCAAAGGCACAGATTTAAAATCAGTGAAGAAAATAGTATTGGAATTAATATGATGCAATTAAAGGACATATTATATGGAGTGCGTATTACTGCTGTTAGCGGTACTACTTCTTGTGATATAGCATCGGTTCGTTTTGATTCTCGTGAAGTTCAAAAATCTGATGCCTTCGTTGCAATAAAAGGCACCTTAACAGATGGTCACAAATATATTGATGCAGTAGTAAAAGCTGGTGCAAGGGCAATTGTTTGTGAGAAATTGCCTGTGGAAATGATAGATGATGTTACCTATGTACAGGTAGAAAGTGGTAACCAGGCTTTGGCATTGATGGCTTCTAACTACTATGGTACACCGTCTAAGAATTTAAAATTGGTAGGTGTTACGGGTACTAATGGCAAGACTACGGTATCTAGCTTGTTATATCAATTGTTCAAGAAAGCAGGGTATAAGGTAGGTTTGTTGTCCACCATTAAAATTATGGTAGATGAAACGGTTTATCCCACTAAACATACCACTCCAGATGCATTGGTGATCAACAAGCATTTACAGTTAATGAACGATGCCGGTGTAGAATATTGCTTTATGGAAGTAAGTTCTCATGGTATTCATCAAAAAAGAACAGAAGGGCTAGTTTTTGAAGGGGCTATTTTTACGAATCTATCTCATGATCATCTAGATTACCATAAAACCTTTGCAGAGTACCGTGATACCAAGAAGATATTGTTCGATCAACTGCCTAAAACGGCATTTGCATTGACCAATTTAGACGATAAGAACGGCTTGGTCATGTTGCAGAATACAAAGGCCAGAAAAGCAAGTTATGCCCTACAGAATTATGCGGACTACAGGGCGCAGATACTTGAAAATCAGTTCGATGGTCAATTGTTGAAGATAAACGACCATGAACTTTGGACCAAGTTGATAGGTCATTTCAATGCCTATAACATGTTGGCAATTTACGCTACAGCGGATTTATTGGGTCTGGAGCAATTGGAAACTTTGCGTTTATTGAGCGAGTTGGAAAATGTAGATGGC
Source organism: Maribacter huludaoensis (assembly GCF_029350945.1). Taxonomy (GTDB): domain Bacteria; phylum Bacteroidota; class Bacteroidia; order Flavobacteriales; family Flavobacteriaceae; genus Maribacter; species Maribacter huludaoensis. Next base: position 158,197 of record NZ_JARKMS010000007.1, read on the forward strand.
AGGTTTCAATATTATATATCAAAGAAAAAAATAACGGCTATAGTTGATTATGCCCATACGCCGGACGCCCTAAAAAATGTGCTTGAGACAATCAACACGTTGAGAACTGGAAATGAAAACGTCATCACCGTTGTGGGGTGTGGTGGCGATAGAGACAGATCAAAGCGTCCGGTAATGGGTAATATCGCATCGGAAATGAGTAACAAAGTTATTCTCACTTCTGATAATCCTAGAACTGAATCCCCTACTGAAATTATTGCGGAAATGGAGGCAGGGGTAGAACCTCAGAATGTAAAGAAGATTCTATCCATAGAAAATAGGGAGCAAGCCATTAAAACAGCATGCCAACTTGCGGATGATAACGATATTATATTGGTAGCCGGTAAAGGTCATGAGACCTACCAGGAAACCAATGGCGTACGTATAGATTTCGACGATTTTAAAATAGTAAAAGAGCTTTTAACAAGCTTAGAAAAATAACCAAAGCTTAGAAGCAAGAATAAAAATTATATGTTAACCTACCTTTTCGAATATTTAGAAAAACAATACCAGTTGCCGGGGGCTTCGCTGTTTCAGTTCAGTACCTTCCGTGCGGCAATGGCTATCTTGTTTTCATTGATGATCGCTACGGTATATGGTAAGCGTATTATCCTATTTCTTCAAAAGCAACAGGTAGGGGAAACCATTCGTGATTTAGGTTTGGACGGTCAAAAGCAAAAGGCGGGTACACCTACAATGGGTGGTGTCATTATTATCATGTCAACGCTAATACCGGTGTTGTTATTTGCAAGGTTAGAGAATATCTATATCATTTTATTGACATTCACCATGTTGTGGATGGGTGCAATTGGCTTTTTGGATGATTACATCAAAGTATTCAAAAAGAACAAAGAAGGTTTAAAAGGAAGATTTAAGGTATTGGGTCAGGTAACATTGGGTCTTATTGTTGGTGCAGTATTATACTTTCATCCAGAAGTGACCATGCGCGATCATGATAAAACCATTATTACGCAATCATATACGGTAGAAGAGGTAAAGGGTGCTGAGATAAAATCTACCATGACCACGGTTCCTTTCTTTAAGAATAACGAGTTTGATTATGGTAGCTTAATTTCTTGGGCTGGCGATGGTGCAAAAGAATATGCGTGGTTGCTGTTTATTCCAATTATAATATTGATCGTGACCGCAGTATCTAATGGTGCTAATTTAACCGATGGTATAGATGGACTTGCTGCAGGTACATCGGCAATCATAGTATTTACATTGGGCATTTTTGCTCTGGTATCGGGTAACATTATTTTCTCTGATTATTTGGATATCATGTACATACCAAGAGTGGGTGAGTTGTTGGTGTTCATTACCGCATTTGTGGGTGCACTGATCGGCTTTTTATGGTACAACGCTTTCCCGGCGCAAGTATTTATGGGAGATACGGGAAGTTTGACTATAGGTGGTGTTATTGCCGTGATCGCGATTATAGTACGTAAAGAATTATTGATTCCCGTATTGTGCGGAATTTTCTTTGCAGAGTCCCTTTCGGTAATGATACAGGTAGGATATTTTAAATACACAAAAAAGAAATTTGGCGAAGGCAGGCGAATATTTTTAATGTCGCCATTGCATCATCATTATCAGAAAAAAGGGTATCACGAAAGTAAGATCGTAACCCGTTTTTGGATCGTGGGCATTTTATTGGCCATTGTGACCATAGTGACCTTAAAAATTAGATAATGGCACTTTTAGTAGTACTAGGCGGAGGGGAAAGTGGAGTAGGAACAGCCATTTTAGCATTGAAAAAAGGGTACGATGTGTTCGTATCCGATAAAGGAAAAATAAAAGAGAAGTATAAAAACGTTCTTGAACATTTTGAGATTGATTGGGAAGAAGAACAGCATTCTGAAGATCGCATACTAAAAGCCGATTTGGTAATGAAGAGTCCGGGTATACCGGATAAAGTGCCCTTGGTAAAGCAATTAGTGGAGAAAGGCGTACCGGTAATATCAGAGATAGAATTTGCATCTAAATATACCGATGCCAAAATCATAGGTATAACGGGAAGCAACGGTAAAACGACCACGACTATGCTAACCAACCATATTTTGGCGAGTGCCGAATTAAAAGTGGGTATGGCAGGTAATATTGGTGATAGTTATGCAAAAATGGTTGCGGAGAATGATTTTGAGTATTACGTACTTGAGATCAGTAGTTTTCAATTGGACGGTATAGTGGATTTTAAACCACACATTGCCGTGATTACGAATATTACACCGGATCACTTAGATCGGTATGAGTATGAGTTTGAAAACTACATCACATCAAAATTCAGAATTGCGGAAAACCAAGACGAAAACGATTATTTAATTTATGATGCAGATGATACGGTTTTGGTAGAATGGCTGAACAAGCACCCTGTTAAATCAAAATTAATGCCCTTTTCATTGAATAAAGTACTTGAACAAGGCGCATTTATAGAACAAAACGAGATAATAATAAAAACAACAACAGACACTATTAGCATGACGAAGAACACTTTGGCCTTAGAAGGTCAGCACAATGTAAAGAACACAATGGCAGCGGCAACAATTGCAAAATTAATCGGCATCCGTAAGGAGACGATAAGAGCCTGTGTTTCTAATTTTCAAGGGGCTCCCCACCGTTTGGAGAAGGTGTTGAAAATACATCATGTGGAATATATCAATGACTCAAAAGCAACAAATGTAAATGCTGCTTATTATGCATTGGATAGCATGAAAACACCTACTGTATGGATCGTAGGTGGTGTAGATAAGGGCAATGAGTACATGGAGTTAATGCCATTGGTACGAGAAAAGGTAAAAGCAATTATTTGCCTAGGTGAGAACAATGAAAAAATTAAGCACGTGTTCGGTAATGCCGTTGATCTTTTGGTAGAAACATATGCTATGGAAGAAGCAGTAAAAGTAGCTTATAAAATAGCGGAGCGTGGAGATACCGTTTTATTGTCCCCTGCATGTGCAAGTTTCGATTTGTTTAAGAACTATGAAGATCGCGGAGATCAATTTAAGAACTGTGTAAAAAACCTATAAGGTGTTGAATATATTTCAAAATATAAAAGGAGATAAAGCCATTTGGGCCATTGCGGCACTTTTGGCCTTGTTTTCATTTCTGCCAGTATATAGTGCCAGTAGTAACTTGGTATATGTAGTAGGTAGTGGTACTCCGGTTGGGCACTTGGTAAAACATGCCATACTGTTGTTTTTAGGCTTTGGAATTATTTATGGGGTACATAAAATACCTACGCACTTTTTTAAAGGGCTTTCAATGATCGCCCTGCCTATAGTATTGGTGTTGCTCATATTTGTTTTGGCTCAAGGCACTTCCAGTGGTGGTACCAATGATAGTCGTTGGATCCGTTTGCCGTTGGTAGGTTTCGGTTTTCAGCCTTCTAATTTAGCAGCGGTAGTATTGATGATCTATGTAGCACGCTATTTTTCCAAGGTGAGGGATATTAAAATAACATTTAAGGAAAGTATACTACCATTGTGGTTACCGGTTTTTTTAGTGGTGGCATTAATATTGCCCGCTAACTTTTCAACGGCGGCCATTGTATTCTCTATGGTGATGGTATTGTGTTTTCTAGGAGGATATCCAATGAAATATTTATTGGGGATCGTGGGTACGGGAATATTGTTTTTGTCCATTTTCATATTAACCGCTAAAGCATTCCCGGATCTGTTCCCAAATAGGGTAGATACATGGATGAGCCGTATAGATAGTTTCTCCAATCCGGATGATACAGAAGGCACTTATCAAATAGAACGAGCAAAGATTGCAATAGCAACCGGTGGTATTGTAGGGAAAGGAGCAGGTAAGAGTGTACAAAAGAACTTTTTGCCACAGAGCTCGTCAGATTTTATTTATGCGATAATTGTGGAGGAATATGGTTTAATAGGAGGGTTTATTCTCATGTTGTTTTATCTGTTTCTGTTATTTAGAATAGTGGTGGTGGCCAATGGTTGTGCATCGGTCTTTAGTAAGTTGTTGGTGCTGGGCGTAGGATTGCCTATAGTTTTTCAGGCATTAATAAATATGGCGGTAGCGGTAGAACTATTTCCGGTAACGGGTCAAAATTTACCATTGATTAGTAGTGGAGGTACCTCTAGTTGGATGACCTGTTTGGCAATAGGCATCATATTAAGTGCAAGTAATAAAAGTATAGCCCAGGAGAGTGCTTCTGGCAATGATGTTGATATAGACGAGACTAACCCTTTAGAGATTTTAAGTGGGCAGTTATAAGTTTATTTTGTCGGGCGGAGGTACCGGCGGACATATTTATCCGGCAATAGCCATAGCAAACGAGTTGAAAAGGAGGTATCCAGATGCTGAATTTTTGTTCGTTGGGGCAAAGGATAGAATGGAGATGGAAAAAGTACCGCAAGCGGGGTATAAAATAGAGGGATTGTGGATTACGGGAATTCAGCGAAAACTGACCCTTAAAAATCTACTTTTTCCAATAAAATTGATAAGTAGTTTAATGAGAGCAAATAGCATCGTATCTAAGTTTAAACCCCATGCCGTAATTGGTACAGGTGGTTTTGCTAGTGGTCCGTTGTTAAAAATGGCGACAATAAAAGGTATTCCTTGTGTATTGCAAGAGCAGAACTCTTTTGCTGGTATTACCAATAAACTATTAAAAGATAAAGTAGAAAAAATCTGCGTGGCCTATGATGGCATGGAAAAGTTTTTTCCAAAAAGCAAAATAGTATTGACAGGTAATCCTGTACGTTCAGACTTGGTAGAGTTGAAGGCTACCAAAGAAGAAGCTTTAAGATATTTTGACTTGAATGCCGATAAGAAAGTATTGTTGGTATTGGGCGGTAGTTTAGGAGCTAGACGAATTAATCAATTGGTAGCCGAGCATTTAAATTATTTTGAAGAATTAGGCTTACAGGTGATATGGCAATGTGGTAAGGGGTATTATGAAACCTATAAGCCGCATCAGTCAGAGAATAGTAAAGTGCATGCTTTTTTAAATTCGATGGATAAGGCCTATGTTGCCGCAGATTTCATTATTTCAAGGGCAGGTGCAGGTGCGGTATCAGAATTGTGTTTGGTAGGGAAACCAACATTCTTTATTCCGTCGCCAGTAGTAGCAGAAGATCATCAGACCAAAAATGCATTATCGCTTGTAGGTCATGATGCTGCAATTATGATTAGGGAGAAAGAGCTTGATGAAAAATTTGTAGCTGAATTTGAATCGGTATTCAAATCCTCAGAAAAGCAAGTAGAATTATCAAAGAATATTAAATCGTTGGCATTACCAAATGCCACGTCTGATATCTGTGATGAAATAGAAAAATTGATAAAATAATATGAACGTAACGCAAATACATAGAGTGTATTTTATAGGCATAGGGGGCATAGGCATGTCTGCTTTGGCGCGTTATTTTGCGTTTATAAACAAAGCGGTTGCCGGTTATGATAAAACCAATACTCCGCTTACACAAGAATTGGCACGTTCAGGTATTAATATTCATTATACAGATGATATCGATGTAGTGTCACAAGAATTTAAGGAAGACAAAGAGCATACATTGGTAGTGTATACGCCCGCGGTGCCATCTTCACATTCAGAGTATCAGTATTTTTTAAATAACGGATTCACTATTAAAAAACGATCGGAAGTACTTGGCTTAATAACCAAAGACTCCTTTTGCTTGGCAGTGGCCGGTACACATGGCAAAACAACAACCTCTAGTATTTTGGCACATTTGTTAAAAGAAACAGGAGTGAAAATGACTGCTTTCTTAGGTGGTATTTCAGAAGATTTCAATAGTAATTTCCTGTTGGAAGGAACGGAATATTCGGTAGTTGAGGCAGATGAATTTGATCGTTCATTTATGCAGTTGACACCAAGTGTAGCGTGCGTAACATCTATGGATGCAGATCACTTGGATATCTATGGTGATGCGCAAGAATTGGAAAGAACATTTGTTGATTTTACCAAACGCTTAAAACCGGGCGGTAAACTATTTGTTCGTAATGGTCTGCCTTTAGAAGGGTTGACCTATGGTATAGAAGACGATTCGGATTATTGCATCCGAAACATAAAAATAGAACATGGCACCTACATATTCGATTTGGAAACCCCTGACCTCAAACTAGAAGGGGTTGAATTCAACAAACCTGGTAGACATAATTTGTTGAACGGTTTGGTAGCTTTCGCAATGGCGATGCAAGCAGGTTCCCCACCGCATCGCCTTGCAGAGGCATTGGCAACCTTTAAGGGAGTGCAAAGAAGATTTTCGTATAAAATCAAAAATGATGAATTCATTTTTATTGATGATTATGCGCATCATCCTACGGAAATCAATGCTGTTTTTGAAGCGGTTTCAGAAATGCATCCAAATAAAAAAGTATTGGCAATTTTTCAGCCGCATTTGTTTTCAAGAACAAAGGATTTTGCAGATGAATTTGCAAAAAGCTTGTCGAAATTCAAGAATATTCTCCTGTTGGATATCTATCCGGCCAGAGAAGATCCTATTGAAGGGGTAACTTCAGCATGGCTATTGGAGAAGGTAGATGGCAGTAATAAAAAATTAATTTCGAAAGAACAAATCCTTTCTGAAATAAAAAAACAAGACCCTGATGTTTTACTAACAATGGGAGCGGGAGATATAGGTTTGGAAGTTAAAAAAATTAAAAAAGAAATGTCGTATGCAGGTTAATTGGAATTTTATAAAGTTAGTGGCTTTAGTTCTAGTAATCATGGGGTTATATGCTTTTTCCAATGAGCGTAATAGTGCTAAAAATGTTGCCAGAATGAAAGTAGAATTCATTGGCGACCAAAATTTGTACCTCACTGAAGGAGCGGTTAATAAATTGTTAATACAAAATTACGGTAGCCTTGATAATGTGCCCAAAGAAAATATAGTTTTGAATACTGTAGAAAAGGCCCTTGAGGCCAATGAAATGGTGAAAAGTGCACAAGTCTATCTAACAATAGATGGTCAGTTAACGTCTAAAATTGTTCAAAGGAAACCAATAGGGCGCATAGAAGGGAATTCAAAGTTCTATTTGGATGATGAAGGAAAGAGAATGCCTCTTTCAAAAAATCATTCGGCCAGAGTTCCTATTATAACGGGCAACATCAGTGGTAAAAGCCTTGAAGATGTCTATGTCATATTGGAACACATAAACAAGGACGATTTTTTTCGTGAATCGGTAATTGGTATTCATATAAAAGGTGAAGAAGAATATCAGTTGCGGTTAAGGCTTAATAATTTTGTTGTGAACATAGGCGATATTGAAGATTTAGAGGCCAAGTTTAGCAATTTTAAGGCATTTTATGCCAAAGCGAACAAGGATGAAACCTTGGAAGATTATGCAGAAGTAAGTTTAGAATTCAATAACCAGGTGGTGTGCACTAAAATATAATAAAATGGAACAAACTAAATATTCAGTCGGTTTAGACATAGGAACAACGAAGATCGTTGCCATAATCGGAAAACAAAACGAGTATGGTAAAATTGAGATTTTGGGTATCGGTAAGTCCAAAAGTTTAGGTGTACACAGAGGTGTTGTCAATAATATAACACAGACCATAAAATCTATACAACAAGCGGTTGAGGAGGCAGAAGCAAATTCTGGACTTAAGATTGGATCTGTTGTAGTTGGTATTGCCGGTCAGCACATTAGAAGTTTGCAGCACAGCGATTACATTACCAGAAAAGATTCTGAGGAAGTAATAGGTGAAGAAGATGTAGACTTGCTATGTAATCAAGTGCACAAATTGATTATGCTACCAGGTGAAGAGATTATTCATGTTTTGCCACAGGAATATAAAGTTGACGGGCAAGCCGAGATTCGTGAACCTGTTGGTATGTATGGCGGTAGGCTTGAGGCTAACTTTCATGTAGTGGTTGGTCAAGTAGTTTCCATTAAAAATGTAGGTCGTTGCATTAAAAGTGCAGGATTGGATTTAGGGAATATTACACTTGAGCCATTGGCATCATCTGACGCTGTATTGAGCCAAGAAGAAAAAGAAGCAGGTGTAGCATTGATCGATATAGGTGGTGGTACTACTGATCTAGCCATTTTTAAAGATGGTATTATCAGGCATACGGCTGTAATTCCTTTCGGTGGTGGTGTTATTACAGAAGATATAAAAGAAGGGTGTTCAATTATTGAGAAGCAAGCCGAATTGTTGAAAACAAGATTTGGTTCAGCTTGGCCAGGTGAGAACAGAGATAATGAAATTGTATCTATACCAGGTTTGCGTGGTAGAGAACCAAAAGAGATTTCGTTAAAGAACCTTTCCAAGATAATTCACGCACGTGTTGTTGAAATTATTGAGCAAGTGTATGTAGAGATCAAAAATTACGGTCACGAAGAGCAAAAAAAGAAATTGATTGCAGGTATAGTGTTAACAGGTGGCGGTAGCCAATTGAAGCATTTAAAGCAATTGGTTGAATATATAACCGGTATGGATACGCGTATTGGATATCCTAACGAACATCTAGCGGGCGATTCTGATGAAGAAGTTGCTAGTCCATTGTACGCAACAGCTGTAGGGCTTTTAATGAATGCCATTAAAAATCAAGAGAAGTTGAAGCTTGCGCAAGAAGATGTTTTACAAGAACAGCATATAGAGGAAGAGGAAGAATTGGTTTACGCAGAAAGAGATACGGAAGCGGTAGCTCGTCCTAACTTGCATAAAGAAAGAAAATCTGTTTTTGATAAGTGGTCTGAAAAATTGAAAGAATTTTTAGATAACGCAGAGTAATAAGCATAGCATAAGAGAATACATAACCAGTAATAATTAGAATATGAGTAAGAACAGCGAATTTGATAATATCTCCTTTGATCTACCAAAGAATCAAAGTAACGTTATAAAAGTCATTGGTGTAGGTGGCGGTGGTAGTAATGCCATCAATCACATGTTCCAAGCAGGGATTAACGGAGTTGATTTTGTAATCTGTAATACAGATTCTCAAGCATTGGATAATAGTCCGGTGCCCAACAAAATACAATTAGGGGTGTCATTGACAGAAGGTTTGGGTGCTGGTGCCAATCCGGAAGTGGGTGAACAAGCTGCAATGGAAAGTATGGAAGATATAAAGGGTATGTTGGATACGACTACTAAAATGATCTTCATTACTGCCGGTATGGGCGGGGGAACAGGAACTGGTGCTGCTCCCGTAATTGCCAAGTTTGCAAAAGAAATGGATGTTCTTACTGTAGGTATCGTTACTATGCCCTTTCAATTCGAAGGTAAAATGCGAGTTGAACAAGCGCAACGTGGTATTGAAAAATTACGAAAAAATGTAGATTCGCTGATCGTCATTAATAACAATAAGTTAAGGGAAGTATACGGAAACCTTGGTTTTAAAGCAGGTTTTTCTAAAGCTGATGAAGTGTTGGCAACTGCTGCTAGAGGTATTGCAGAAGTAATTACTCATCACTATACACAGAATATTGATTTACGTGATGCCAAAACAGTACTTTCAAACAGTGGTACTGCTATTATGGGGTCGGCAATTTCATCTGGTTCGGCAAGAGCCAATGAAGCTATAATGAAAGCATTGGATTCTCCGTTATTGAATGATAACAAGATTCAAGGTGCTAAGAATGTATTGTTGTTGATAGTTTCTGGGGCTCAAGAAATTACTATTGACGAGATTGGTGAAATCAACGATCACATACAAATAGAAGCAGGCTACGGAGCAAATATCATTATGGGTGTCGGTGAAGACGAAAGCTTGGGCGAAGCTATTGCCGTAACGGTAATTGCTACGGGTTTTAACATTGAGCAGCAAGATGATATTGTAAATACGGAATCTAAGAAAATAATTCATACGTTAGAAGAAGGGCAACGTGCAGAGGCCATGTTGTTGTCTAACCAAAAAACAGTCCATACTTTAGAAATGGATGATGAGGAAGAGGAGGTAAAACAAGTCAAGCCCGTAAAAAAGTATGAGTTCGTTGAGGAAGAAGATTTTGACTTGATACCTACAACGAACTATATTAAAAATTTCAATGTTTTTTATGAGGAAGTATTAGCTGAAAATGTTTCAGAAGAAGATTTTGTCATCGTAGATGCGCCATCGGCTTTTAGGGATATGGAAGTTGTAGATCCGGTTGAATTGCAAGTCGAGGAAAAGGATGATCAATTTGCGGTAAGCTTTGAGCCTTCATCTAAAGGTGAAGATGAAAAAGAAAACGTAATCATGTTTGATCTGCATGATGAAGTAAAGGATATTGATGTAAACGAAAGCATCGAAATAGTTCCGGTTCTTGAATATAATAAGAATGGTGAAAAGCGTTACAGCTTAGATGACTATATGCAGTTGGAGAGTAAGTTGACAGGAGCAAAGTCTAAAGCTGAAGAATTTGAGCCAAAAGTCATAGAGGATGAACTTGTGTTTGAGAGAAAAACCGTAGCTCCAAAAAGAGAAGTGCATCCAGAAGAGCCTTTGGATCCAATGGAAACTCCTATTGAAGAGTTATTAAGGGAAAGAGCAGATGAACGTAGAAGAAAATTAAAGGATTTCAATTATAAATTCAAAAATAACGCTCCTACAAGTTATGACGAGAAAAAGCCGGCATACCAAAGACAAGGAGTAGATTTGAGCGAAAATTCAAGAGAAAAAAAGATTTCTAGAACCTCTTTAAGTGGAGATAGTAGTGATGATATTCAATTAAGATCTAACAACTCGTTTTTACATGATAATGTAGACTAAGCAGTTGGCTTACGATATTTTTTAAACCCGAAAACTAATATAGTTTTCGGGTTTTATTTTTTATCTTCGCAGACCAAAATATATTAGATATGGCTTTACAGCAAAGAGTAATGGAGCAGTTGAAGTTGGCAATGAAAGCAAAGGATTCCGTAGCACTAGAATCGCTTAGGGCCATAAAATCTGCGTTACTGGTGGCAAGCACAAGTGGTGGTGGTGATGTGTCTGAAGAAGATGAGATACAAATAGTGCAGAAATTGGTAAAGCAAAGAAAAGATAGTGCAGCTATTTTTATAGAACAGGGAAGACAAGATTTAGCGGATCCAGAATTAGCGCAGATTGCTGTAATAGAACAATTTTTACCGGAGCAGCTTTCTGAAGAAGAGGTAGAGAAAGTAGTTGTTCAGACTATAGATGCTACGGGTGCTTCGGGTATGAAAGATATGGGTAAGGTTATGGGTATTGTTTCTAAAGAACTAGCTGGTCAAGCAGACGGTAAATTAATAGCTACAATTGTAAAGAAAAAATTGGCATAATAAGGATTAGCGTTTTTTGCTAATTGATTACTGAAAATGGCCTCGTGGCGCAACTGAATAGCGCATCAGATTTCGGCTCTGAGGGTTGGGGGTTTGAATCCCTTCGAGGTCACTTAAATTTAAGGTCTTGCTTTTGCAGGACCTTTTTATTTTAAATTATGTTTTACGTGTATATTTTAAGGAGTGAAGTTGATGGTTGTTTATATAAAGGCATGACTAATAATCTTCAGAAGAGAATAGAAGAACATAATTCTGGTAAGAACAAATCAACAAAGGGATTTCTGCCTTGGATTTTGGTTTACAATGAAGAATTTGAAACTAGAATAGAGGCAAGGGCTAGAGAAAAATATTTTAAATCAGTTGTTGGTCGCGAGTACTTAAAGAGTATTCTTGATAATTAATATTAGTGCATCAGACCTGCCTGCCGGCAGGCAGGTTTCGGCTCTGAGGTCTGCCATTCGGCAGATAAAGTTGGGGGTTGAATCCCTTCGAGGTCACTTAAATTTAAGGTCTTGCTTTTGCAGGACCTTTTTTTGTTTTAATAATTTAGTGGAGGATAATATTACTGTCTGTGATTTCAGTTTAAATAAAAATATAACTTCCAACTTTGGAGGCATGTATTTGTCTTTTATATTCACTGCCATTTTTGAGTTTTAAAATGTAATAGATTCTCTTTTTTTTTCTTTTTTTCATAAATGGTAAGCCATACGTGGTACATAAATATGGTTATGAAAATCTTTTTTTTCCTTTTATGTTTAATTCAATTTATTGGAATGATTATAAAATATGGGATATTTCCAATTATTTTTTGTTTAAGTAAGGTATGTAATTAGTTTTTTAAAATTCGCTTACCGTTTTATAATCTCGTTTTAAAATGAAATTGTGTTCTAATATTATGTGGTAAAGGAGAGCTATATAATATAGTGTTTGTAATAGTTGAATTCTACTGTAATTTCTTCTGTGTGCAAATGTGTCATAATCATGCAGTTATGTATGTGTTCAAAAACTTTGGTTATTTTATTTCAAAAAGTCTTGTGTTATTAAGAAATGTGTGTACATTTGCACCCCGCAAACGAGG
>NZ_JARKMS010000008.1:0-3805 GCF_029350945.1 Maribacter huludaoensis
ACGGGATCACCGTTCTGTATTTCTATGGTCAGGCTATTGCCCGTCAACGTCGCTGCCGTCAAGTCCTGCTCGTCCGTATTGATATAGCCTGTCAAATCTACTGTTGTATCAGCTCCCGTTCCGTTGGCCAAGGTAATGGTATCGCCTGTTAAACTGATCTGTTGGTTGTCTGTTCCTAAACTACTTAGCGGCACTTCAAAATCAGTACCCGCTTCGGTAATACGAAGATTGGCACCCACAACTCCAAAAGAAGTTATCAGCTCATTTGTATCACTGGCATCACCTGGTATAGCACTACCACCAACCGGTTGCCATGCTCCAGAATCGTAAACATATAGCTGACCTGAATCGGTATCTACATAAGTGGTACCTTCGGCCGGTGTCCCTGTTGGACCTCCCATACCTCTTTGCGTCAATTCATTTGTAGCATCATTATCACCATCTACATAATCTACAGTATAATTACCGTTGCCATCATTAGTAACCGTAATATCATTTATACCTACTACTGTTTCTCTATAATCGGATAAATCGATTGCAGTTGCGGTAGGGTCATTCGTCAAGGTCAGGTTATCACCTGTTAATTGTAAATCTTGTTCATCTGTATTTACTAATCCTGACAAATCAATATCGCTAGCTGTAGGATTGTTTGTAATATTTAATGTCTGCGTTGAAGCATCATAAGACAAATCTTGAATCTCATTTGTTTCATCTTCATCAGAATCAGTAGAATTTACCGTATAATTTCCATTACCATCATCATCCACTGTAATTGCTCCTGTACCCGCAGTTACCGTCTCGCTCAACGATGATAGGTCTACAGATGTAGATGCACCGTTTTCAATATCGATTTGAAGTTGGTTTGACCCATTTAATGTTGCTCCTGTTAAATCTTGATTATCGCTACTATTATTGGCTAAATCTGCAATAGCTTCTTCAACCGTTGTTTCAATGACCAAATCTCCATCAACATCAATAGGAGTTACTAAATCTACCTCCGCCGCATTTTGAATTTCGTTTGTATCACTCTTATCCCCATCTAAATAATCAACGGTAAAGTTTCCGTTACCATCATCAGTAACCGTGATGTCATTGGTACCTGATACCATTTCTCTGTAATCAGATAAATCGATTGCAGTTGCAGTTGGGTCATTGGTCAACGTAAGGTTATCTCCTGTTAATTCTAAATCCTGAATCTCGTTAGTATCGTCATTTACATAAGGAGTTAAATCAACCGTAGAAGCATCATTGGTCAAACTTAAAATATTTGTGCTGTTATTTAGCTCCAAATCTTGATTGTCACTGCTACTATTCGCTAAATCTGCAATAGCTTCCTCTACTGTTGTTTCATTTACCAAATCTCCATCAACATCTAATGGAGTAGCTAAATTAACTTCAGTAGCATTTTGGTCATCAGTACCATCAAAACTAGTGGTTGTATTGTTTTCAGATACATAGTCAAAAATACCATCTGCATCTGCATCACTTAAAGTAGTAACTGATTCATTAATATCTACAACTGTTATACCTGGCTCTGATATTGTAGCAATTCTGTTACCCGATGTGGTGTTAGTAACACTAACATCATCATCTGCAAGATTATCTACATATGCCTTATTAACAGCATCGTTTGCATTTACAGGTGTACCCAAATCTGTAATAACTATACCTCCTGCACTTGGATCTCTAGTTAAAACTTCTTCTAAATCTTGTAATTCGTTCTGATCATCTTTATCTAAATCCAATGCTTCACTTGCCGTGATAGCATCTGATATTTCCGTATCCGTAGCAAAGGTGTTATCCAAATCAACCCCAGTTGCACCAGGTGCAGGGTTTGTAAGTTCTAAAGTTGTCCCCACCAAAGATATGTCTGAAAGTTCATTTTCTGGATTTGGATCAGCATCTGGTGCTGCACTTCCACCAACCTGTTGCCAAGTTGTTCCATCCCATGCATATAATTGACCCGTATCTGTATCTACATAAGTATCACCAGAGTTTGTTCCATTTGTAGTTGGAACACCAGCATCAAGCACCGCTAATTCGTTGGTTGGATCTGAATCTGCATCTCTTATGTCAATGGTAGTACTACCACCATCAACCAAATCTACTCTTACAGTTTCATTTGGACTTAAAACTACACTACTTATTGTTTGTGAATCTGTATTTACGTATGAGCTTAAATCCACTATTGCAGATGCCTCACCATTCACAGTACTAACTAATTCATTACTAGCATTTAATGTTAATGAATTACTATTAATGATATCTACTCCTGTTCCCGTAATACCGTCTACAGTTGTAGTCAATGTATTTACCGTACTAGTATTTGATACTGTTGTGGCTGGAACTAAAGTAGACTTGTCTATCCACTCTACTGCTCCCGTCGCATCGGTCACCAATACCTGGTCGTTACCACCTGAAGCGATATCCTCCGTCAATATTGTCCCGTTTACGATGTTCTCCGTCTGAACGGCATCGTCCGCCAATTTATCATTGGTCACCGCATCAGCAGCCAACTTATCCGTCACTATCGCCAGATCCTCTACTTTGAAGGGATCCGTACTTGTTCCCAATCCGGTAATAGTAACCTGATCAGCAATGGCGTCAAAGGTAGACTTGTCTATCCACTCTACGGCTCCCGTCGCATCGGTAACCAATACTTGGTCGTTACCGCCAGAAGCGATATCCTCCGTCAGTATTGTCCCGTTTACGATGTTCTCCGTCTGAACGGCATCGTCCGCCAACTTATCATTGGTCACCGCATCCGCGGCCAACTTATCCGTCACTATGGCTAAATCCTCTACTTTGAAGGGATCAGTACTTGTTCCTAATCCGGTAATAGTAACCTGATCCGCAATGGCGTCAAAGGTAGACTTGTCTATCCACTCTACGGCTCCCGTCGCATCGGTCACCAATACTTGGTCGTTACCGCCAGAAGCGATATCCTCCGTCAATATTGTCCCGTTTACGATGTTCTCCGTCTGAACGGCATCGTCCGCCAATTTATCATTGGTCACCGCATCAGCAGCCAACTTATCCGTCACTATCGCCAGATCCTCTACTTTGAAGGGATCCGTACTTGTTCCCAATCCGGTAATAGTAACCTGATCAGCAATGGCGTCAAAGGTAGACTTGTCTATCCACTCTACGGCTCCCGTCGCATCGGTAACCAATACTTGGTCGTTACCGCCAGAAGCGATATCCTCCGTCAGTATTGTCCCGTTTACGATGTTCTCCGTCTGAACGGCATCGTCCGCCAACTTATCATTGGTCACCGCATCCGCGGCCAACTTATCCGTCACTATGGCTAAATCCTCTACTTTGAAGGGATCAGTACTTGTTCCCAATCCGGTAATGGTAACCTGATCAGCAATGGCGTCAAAGGTAGACTTGTCTATCCACTCCACGGCTCCCGTCGCATCGGTCACCAATACTTGGTCGTTACCGCCAGAAGCGATATCCTCCGTCAGTATTGTCCCGTTTACGATGTTCTCCGTCTGAACGGCATCGTCCGCCAATTTATCATTGGTCACCGCATCCGCGGCCAACTTATCCGTTACTATCGCCAGATCCTCTACTTTGAAGGGATCCGTACTTGTTCCCAATCCGGTAATGGTAACCTGATCCGCAATGGCGTCAAAGGTGGACTTGTCTATCCACTCTACCGCTCCCGTAGCATCGGTAACCAATACTTGGTCGTTACCGCCTGAAGCGATATCCTCCGTTAATATTGTCCCGTTTACGATGTTCTCCGTCTGAACGGCATCGTCCGCCAATTTATCATTGGTCACCGCATCCGCGGCCA
>NZ_JARKMS010000008.1:3905-13423 GCF_029350945.1 Maribacter huludaoensis
ACTTATCCGTCACTATCGCCAGATCCTCTACTTTGAAGGGATCCGTACTTGTTCCCAACCCGGTAATGGTAACCTGATCAGCAATGGCGTCAAAGGTAGACTTGTCTATCCACTCCACGGCTCCCGTCGCATCGGTAACCAATATCTGGTCGTTACCGCCTGAAGCGATATCCTCCGTCAATATTGTCCCGTTTACGATGTTCTCCGTCTGTACGGCATCGTCCGCCAATTTATCATTGGTCACCGCATCCGCGGCTATACTAAATTCATTACTATTCAAATCTAATCCTGATCCTGCTGTATACTGAGTATCAGTATCTGTTAAAGCAGCTATATCAGCCAAAGGAACAGAAACTACATTCCCATCAGAATCAATTATATCTAAAGTACCATTCGTACTATTTACGGTGAAATTTACATTAGTTGTATTTGTGTCTACAGCAGCAGCTATATCAGCTAAAGGAATAGAAACTGTATTTAAATCACTATCTGTCAAAACCAGATTTACCCCATCTTCTGTTAAAGAAGCATTTGTGGTGTTATCATCAGTAGATGTTAACTCCCAAGTAGTTCCATTCCAATAGTAAATGGTTCCGGTATCTGTATTTACATATAAATCTCCTAAATCTGCTCCTGCGGGAGTTACCGCTCCCGGTGCAGAGACATCTGTTCCCTGCAGAACTTCACAGTTACATTGATCTTCTAAAGTAACTGTAGTTTGTGCTATAGAAATGGCTGACAACAGTAAAGTAAACAATACCATTAAGCCTTTAATGGATTTACTTAGGGTTGTAGTAGTTTGACTCTTCATACTTTTAATATTCAATTCCACCTTCAAAATTTCGTTGGTCATATAGGTTTTTCAAAATGTGCTTTCCAGAATCATCCATTCCTTTTTTTATGACAAGGCGGATCATTGGTATTCACACTATACAAATATTGACTATATGTATTGCTCCTTAAAATAAATGTTGTGTAAGCCAATATTTACGCTATATACCTCTATAAAGGTGAGGTTTGGGATTGTTAAATGTTTATGATTTTTGATTGTTGTTCGTCGAAGATGTACTGCTATTCGGGTAGTTATCGTTACTGAGAAAAACTAAAAAATTTTCGATTTCCTTATTCAAACGACTAAAAAATTTGAATAAAAAGAAGGTGTGAAAAGGTTGATTTTAATTCGAAATTTGATTTTTCCCAACCATTTCCTTTAGGTAGACACCCTTATTTTTATCATTACTAATACACGAAAAAAATGAAATGTAATTAGTTGGACTTTATGCGGTAAGGTAATTCGCTTGTTTGTTATTACCTTTCTAACTTTTACAAAAAGTCAGAATTCATAAATTCAACAACTGATCTAATTGTATTTCCACACTCTACCAATGGCAAATGCGACTTATCTTGTTATAGTTTTACAACGTTAGTATGAACAGGTTTAAAGTAAGAGTTACACTGTACTTTATCATACCTATTATAACTTAATACGTCTTATACTTGCTTAAAGTCAAGATAGTATTGCGCCAATTTTTGGACATAAAAAAATGTGTTTTACCACTTGAAGATTAAGTAGTAAAGCACACTTTTTCTTTTTTTATTGGAAAAAAATTAATTTTTCTTTATCCTGTATGTTATTCTTCTGTTTGTAATTACCGTATAATTTTCAACTATACTAAAAGGTGAAAATTCTGATGTTGAATTAGATAATGTAGCCGTTGTTGTTATGTAATTACCCACGCTTATAGGTAATGACATAGGTATTACAAACTTAAACTTATTTGTATTATCAGTGTTGCTATCCAAATCAGTATATGGTGTTACCATTGAGAATAAATCTGCCGCACTACCTTCGGTAACTGTACCAACATATACTTGACCTTCACCGTAATCTGTAGATAAGCCCAATTGATTATCCCCTTCGGTCGCCGTACCTTGATTTACATCGGTTAAGAATATTTCTATGGTAGCTCCTGGGCGTGACCAACCTTCTACCACTAAATTACCTCCTGACATAAATGCTCCTGATATAATAGGAAAGTTTAATAATCCGTTAGGACCTGAATCTGAATCACCTGAATCATTTAAGGTGACTCCATCTCCCAGAGCATCTGATAAATCTAAATCAATACCTAAAGCTGGACTTGAAGTTCCATTTGCGTAAATTGAATTTTGGGAAATTAAATTTCCGCTAGTAGTACCACCAGAAACAACAATTCCTGAGCCACCGTTAGATGCTATTATATTTTTTGAAATGGTTGAATTATTACCGTCAAGTTTGATACCTGCATTTGCAATGAAACCAGCACAAAGACCTCCGTTTTGTCCTGAAGTTAAAATGGTATTTTCATTAATTATTAAATTGCCTGCATAGCCATCAGCATCAATACCAAGTGCACCTGCTTTTTCAATTAAATTACCGGTAATTATAATATCAGAACCATTTTGGACCGTAATATTATCAAAGCATGCTAACGCACCATTTTCTGTAATTTGATTACCTTGAATTAACGTACTTGTACCTCCATTAATTAAAATACCCGCATCTGAAGTTGTAGCAATATAGTTATTGCTTATTACTATTTCACCACCAACAACTTCAACGCCATAATCAATATTTCCAGAATTATTACCTAGCGCATTTACCCCAATAAGGTTATTTGTAACTAAAGCGCTACCAGAATTTAAACGAATACCTGCATTATTATTTGCGTAAATCGATACATTTCTAATTGTGGCATTTTGGGCCGTAATTCTTATGACGTCGCCTGCATTTCTATGAATCTGAATTTCCGGATTATCGTAATTAGGTAATGTAATTGCCGAAACCCCAACTGTAGAGCCTCCAAGACCTGTTGTGCCAGTATTTGTATTTCCAGAATACGCGGTTTGTGTTCGTCCATCAATACTTGTTGTATCATCTGTAATTATAGATAGTGTAGAAGTATTAGGTATAAATATATCAAAACGACCTGATGCATAATTTGTATCAGTAACCCTACCCTGAGCATCTCCTGAAGGTGGAATCATAAAAATAGAAACATCTTCACCAGCTATTGGGTCAAATATTGAATTCGCCTCAATATCCAGACCTGTATTTCCTAGCGCATTTGAGTTGACTATAAATTGTTGTAATGACCCTTGCCCATCTTCATTGGTATTAACAATTGTGTTAAAGTTGTAGCCAAAATTTAAACCAACTATACCTTCATTGGCAATTGCCACGTTAGAAACTGTATTTGCATTGGTAAGAGAGCCTACAGCAGCATCTGGTATAGCGGGGCTAGAACCACCAACTTCATTGACAGTTGTAAAACCAGTTAATGCCGTGTAGTTAGTTCTATAAGTAGATACTCCTACACATTCATAGCAGGTTGCTCCATTAACTCTCGTTGATCTCACAGTAGCGTCTACCACTCTAACTTGATAATTGCCATTAGCCATACCTCCGAAAACATATTGCCCTTGATCATCTGTAATTGAAGTACTTATCAATGTATTACTAGCATCATACAATTCTACAGTTGCTCCTTCTACTATTTCCCCAGATGATGCAACTAAAGATCTACCATCGCCACCACCATAGTTAACATCTTCAAAAACGTGCCCTGTAATAATGTTAGAAGGTACCTTTAACAATACCGCATTCATAATCACATAATCTTGCCCGACATTAACCGTGGTCGTAGCTGAAGTCTCAGCCACACCAATATAGGCAGATACATCAAACGTATCAAGATCAAGACCGTAAGATGTCGTGTTGTTAACTACTGGTAAAACCGTATTATCATAAATTGTTGAATTAAAGGGATTGTTCTTTGTAATACCGTCATTATCCCCATCACCATTCAAGATGTTATTTGGAGAACTTGGAGTACTAAACACAAGTGATTCATTATTGGCTAAAGTATCATCGCCTTCCCAAGATAAAATAGTTGTTTTAGCCCCTAAAGAACCAATAGAATAAAAGCCGCTTAATGTGAACGAACTTGTAGCCATACCTGACGGGTAGTTTGCGCCACTATCGCCATTGTACCCTTCATATAAATTAATAGTTACCGCAGGCAATGAAGGTTCTTGGTAAAACACCATCAATGACCACCCCCCCAATACCGTAGATGTTGTACAATAAGCCCCGCCATTATCAATACTTAAACCTGAAAAATCAAATACATTTGTTGAAGGTGATGATATACTTGTAACAATTGATGTTACATCTGCTACATACCCAAAAAACTGTAAATTATTACCATTAAAATTTAAAGCTGATCCATATATTTTTGATGCCTTTACATTAGCTCCTTCAAAAACTACATTGTCATCTGGCACTTGACTTGAGTGAGACCAATATAAATACGCTTTATCTATTACTGCCCCTGCCGGTATTGGCGAAAGTAACGTGTTAGAGGATGTTGTTGTTATACTACACGGATCAATATCATTTGTATTAGACCTAAGAGAACCACCTGTTGTGGAATAATCGTAATACCCGTTAAATTCATCAGTTAATACTAATGGTGCATTATTAGGTATAGGTACATCTGTATCTGTTATAGAAATAATAGTTGATACTGGATTTACCGTATAACCTACAGATACATTTGAAAAGTTAATAACGAAGTTCTCTGTACTTTCACCATAATCATCATTAATTATAGGTACTGTAATTTGACGCGTTTGTCCAGATACCCCTGAAAATGACAAAGTACCAGAGGTGTTCGTATAATCGAGTCCATTCAAAGCAGAACCATTCGCAGTAGCATAATTTACTGTGAAAGCCGAAGTATTTGCTCCGGTATAGGTAATATCTATAACTGCATTACCTACTTCCTCTGCTACAGTGGTATTACCTATATTTAAACTAAGTGAACAGTAACTTATGGCGTCTACACTAAATGAATTATTACCATTTCCAGAGTTATCTCTGAATAATAAGTAACCTGTATTTCTAGTTGTAGTATAAGTTACATTAACAGCTGTTCCCTGTGGTGTATTTGATGAATTATATTGCACTAAGTTAGTATACCCACTTGCCTCTTGGTCAGAATTGTAAACTAATAAACTTGCATTATTAGAATCTCTACGAAGTCTTATGGTTATTTGGGTACCTGCTATAACTGGATTATCTAAGTGCACCACCAATTGCGCGTTACTACCAAAAACAGTATAATTATTATTTGGAGCACCTAATATCTGATTTGTATTTGTAATATTTGTGGGGAAACTTGTAGCTACAGCATATTCACTACTTGGGCATTGCGCCTGTAGCATATGTACCGCAGAAAATAGGAATAGAAACGCTAATAATATTTTGTTGATCAAAATTTAAACTTTGGTTAGAGTTAAAACTTAATTATTTAACACTCAAAAATAGCTTTACACATGTTTAAATGAAAAATTTTGTTGTGTAGAGGCAAAAAGCTAGAGTGAATGCCCATCAAACCAATGTACTAGTACTCTAATTGACTGATAAAATTGACTATTATCGTATAAAAAAAAGCAGCTACCTCTAAGTAACTGCTTTATTTTTATTAAGATTAAGTGTGTTTTATTCCAAAATAATAAACTCTGATCTTCTATTGACATCATGCTTAGTTGCCGAACATTTTACACCATCTGAACATTCGTTCAACAATTTGGATTCACCAAATCCTTCACTTAGCAATCTATCTTTGGAAATGCCCTTTTTTATCATATAGTTAACTGTTGACTCAGCTCTTTTATCAGACAACCATAAGTTGTAAGCTTCAGTACCCCTGCTATCTGTATGAGCATTGACCTTTAATCTTAAACTAGGATATTTTTCCATAGCTGCAATTACTTTCTCTATCTCTACTTCAGAATCTTTTCTAATATTGTACTTATCAAAATCAAAATAAATAGTGCTTAGTTGCAATAATTTAGATAAGTCATCTCCAAATCCTGCAGTAATATTATCCCTTTCCAAATAGAAATCGATAATTTTTGGTTTACCATCAGAAGCACCAATATATTCCTCAAACGGAACATAGCCTTCCATTAATGCTCTTACAAAATTACCTTTATTACAATCAAGCTCTAAACTGTAATTACCATCAGAATCTGTAATTGTAGATAAAATTTCTTCGTTATTTTCATCAATAACCTTTACTGTTGCACCTACCAAAACTTCATTAGAAATTTTATCCCTAACTGTTCCTGTGATTTTCTGAAGGCAATCAAACTCTAATGGTCTTGTTTCGGTAAAACTATATATATCATCATAGCCCAATCCTTCTTCACGATTAGATGCTACATAACCCGTTCTTAGCTCTTCATTGAAAATAAAGGTAAAATCATCGCTATTACTATTTACCGGCTTCCCTACATTTAAAATCTTACCTGAAAAATCCTGTCTTTTAATTTTGGTTGCAAAAACATCTAATCCTCCTAAACCTGGGTGACCATCAGAAGAGAAATATAAAATTTCTTCACTGGTAACATAAGGAAAAGTTTCTCTAGCTTCAGTATTAATATTTGGACCTAAATTTTGAGGTGTACCAAAGGTTCTATCTTCATTGATAGCGACCATATATAAATCTGAAGCACCAAAGGTACCGGGCATATCCGATACAAAATACAAAGTTTTCTCATCTGGACTTAAAGCAGGATTTGCTGCAGAATAAGAATCGCTGTTAAAAGGTAACTCTTCTACCTCTCCCCAAACACCTTCATCTGTTAGTACCGCTCTTAATATTTTTAACCGAACAACGCCTTGATCATCTTTCACTGTCTTTCTCTTTTGAGAATTATTACGTGTAAAATACATAGTCTTACCATCTTTGGTAACTACTGAGGTAGACTCATGATAACGTGTATTTACATTCTCACTAAGTTTCTTAACATGATCTATCGTAGTACTGTCTGAATTTACAACATAGAGATCTAAAAAATCTTTTGCATTCCAAGTATGACGGTATCTGGCAAAATTGCCAGTATCCCTATCCGACGAAAATATTAATCCTTCTTTATAAAATGAAGGTGCAAAATCCGAATAAGGAGAGTTATACTCAAAAGGTCCTAAATTATACCTTCCAGAATTCTCTTCTATTTCTGACATATAATCTCGATCATTATTGAATGCCGTTGCGCGACCGTCACTTTTAGTTACTTCTAAAAATTTATTCATTATGGACTTAGAAGTATCATAGTCACCAATGGTCTTTAAGGATTGTGCATATTTAAAATAATCCTCAGGAGTAACCTCAGAAGAATAATCTGCCACTAATTTCTTATATGTTTCTGCAGCATCCGTGTAGTCTGCATTGTAGTAATATGAATTACCCAATTTTCTTAATAGGTCTGCAGAAACATAACCCTTGTCCATGACCCTTTTATATATATCTATGGCAGGACTAAAAGAATATGCATCAAACTTTTCATTACCCTTTTGAATTAGTCGTTCTTGAGCATTAGCCCATCCTTGAACAAGTAATAAAGCTGCTATCAATAATTTTACTGTATACTTCATAAATAAGTTTGCCATTTAGAAAAAACGAGGTGAAACCAACTTTTGAAATGATTTTACCAATTCATATCTTAAGAGTACTTCAAATGATCCGTCGTTAAATTGTGTCCCTCCAAGGTCTGTAGTTTCTCTATCATAAGCCAAACCGATCATGAATTGATCAGAAACCTGAAATCCAGCCATTGCACTCACAGCAGCATCCCATCTATATGCTGCCCCAAAAGTAAATTTTTCATTGAACATGAAGTTTGCCGAAAAATCAACCTGCAAAGGAGCTCCTCCTACAACCTTAGTCAATAATGCCGGTTTAAATTTTAAATTTCCATTTAAATCAAAAACATAACCTGTAATTAAATAGAAATTGATTCTGTCCTTAGATAAAAACTGAGTGTCGTTAGCATCTCTTTGAGAACTGTCAAAATGTTCGGTTTCAAATAAATTTGGTGCAGATAGTCCGGCATAGAACTTAGTAGAATGGTAGTAAAGACCAACACCTACATTTGGTGAAAACCTGTTTTCAATATTATCAGTACGAACAACCTCTTCATCAAAATTTCTAAGCTGACTAAAATCTAAATTCATTAGATTACCACCTGCCTTTAGACCAAATGACAATTTACCTTCAGAAGAAACGTCAATGGTATATGAAATAAGCGCATCAAAATAAGTTTCCTGAACAGCTCCTTCACCTATTTCATCATTAACTATTGAAAATCCATACCCAAGTTTGCTGTTTCTAATAGGAGACTGAATATTAAATGTTTGGGTTGAGGGAGCCCCTTCCAAACCTACCCATTGAGACCTATGTAATCCTGTAATGCTTAATTGACCACGTGAGCCAGCGTAAGCCGGGTTTATACTCATAGTATTGAACATGTACTGTGTGTACTGAGCATCTTGCTGGGCTATTGCATCACTAAAAAGGAGCAACAAACCTCCAAATAGGATTAAGAACTTATTTTTAATATTCATATTTTAAAAAGTATTATCTACTAATATACAGATATTCACTATCAACTTTGTTTTCTCCATCAAAGGTAGTATAATCAAATATATAGAAATATATTCCCGCAGGTAGATATTCATCTGTACTTAATGTTGACCTTCCTCTTGATCTTCCATCAAATACATTGTTTTGATTATTATAATTTTCTCCCTCATAAACAGCCACACCCCATCTATTAAAGATTTTTAATGTACTGCTACGAATCTTATCAACTCCTCTAATGAATAAAAATTCATTTCTACCATCTCCATTTGGTGTCACAATTTGATTTACCTCAATAGGACTATCATCAGTATCTGTAGAATCGTTATCTACAACTAATATTTCAACCGTAGCGGTATCGCAATTACCTTCAGCATCACAAACCGTATACTCTATAGAATCAGCCCCTAAAAATCCATCGTCTGGAGTATATGTAATAGTATCATCTGACATATCATTAGGAGTTCCCCCATCATTAATTTCAACCGTTCCATTTGATGGATCTGTTACCGTCAACGTACCATCACTAGGAATACCAAAATCATTATCCAAGAGATCAATTTCAATTGGTGTATCTACCGGTGTAGATACAGCATCATCTACTACATCTAGAGCAGCAGGTTCACCTACAGTTATCGTTACCGTAGCAGTATCACAATTACCTTCAGCATCACATACCGTATACTCTATAGTCTCCGTTCCTTCAAAACCATCATTTGGAGTATAGATAATAGTGTCATCTGATATATCATCGGGCGTACCCCCATCATTGATTTCAACCGTTCCATTTGATGGATCCGTTACCGTCAACGTGCCATCACCAGGAATACCTAAATCATTATTTAAAATATCTATTTCAATTGGTGTATCCACCGGTGTATATACAGCATCATCTACTACATCTAGAGCAACAGGTTCACCTACAGTTATCGTTACCGTAGCAGTATCACAATTACCTTCAGCATCACAAACCGTATACTCTATAGTCTCCGTTCCTTCAAAACCATCATTTGGAGTATAGATAATAGTGTCATCTGATATATCATC
>NZ_JARKMS010000008.1:13523-114442 GCF_029350945.1 Maribacter huludaoensis
GGGCGTACCCCCATCATTGATTTCAACCGTTCCATTTGATGGATCCGTTACCGTCAACGTACCATCACTAGGAATACCTAAATCATTATTTAAAATATCTATTTCAATCGGGGTATCCACCGGTGTCGAAACCATATCATCAATGGCATCTAAGTCTTCCATTGGCATTGTATCCGGATCAAGGTAATCAGGAACACCATCGTTATCGCTATCATCATTGGTAGGGTCACCGTCATTGTTGGCGTCCTCGTCCGGGGTGTCTATCCCGTCACCATCATCATCAAGGTCACGATAGTTTACGTCCTCTGTACCATCCGTATCAGGTAGGTCGCTTGCCGGGTCGTCTATCTCATCGTTCACATCGAAACCATCGTTCACATCTGAACCTTCGTAACCGTCGTCAAGCCCGTCACCATCCGTATCAACACCGGTGAAGGCCTGATCAGGAATCCCGTCGAAATTGAAATCGTTGCCTTCGTTGTTATCGAAAACCAGATCGTTGTCACTATCCAAATCTATATAATCCTCCGTATCGGTACCATCAGTATTCACAGGGGTTAGCCCATCGGGATAAGCACTATTGACCCCATCATTAGAAGCATACGTTGCGGCATCGTCATCGTTAGGGGCAATATAACCATCGGTGGTCTGTGCCTCTACGTTATCAGGAATACCATCGTCATCGCTATCGATATCAAGACGATTAGGTATGCCATCTCCATCAGTATCATTTTCTTCACATCCGATCCTAAAATCAGCCAGCCCGTAATACTCTCCATTGTCACAGTTCCATCCCGCAGAAAACTCCCTACCGTTTATAGACTCTATCTGTAGCTCGATTTTATCCAAATCTTGTAAAACCTGGACCAAATCGCTTTCACTTCCGCTCCATACATTATCAATCAACTCAAGTTCAATCAATTCCCACTGACCAGAATTGCTAAGACCCTCGACATTAAACGTGCTTTCAACTGAAATACCCGAACCGTGAAGTATTATCTGCATAGAACCGGCAACAGCTTGTTGTGGACCATTTCCGTCAGGTGTCCCATCTATCCAATAAAAGGACAATTTCTTCCCTAAAGGATCAGAAACTTGCAAGTTAAGGTTGTCAGGGCTTTCTACGAACATATCCCCTCCTACAGGATCACTCATTATTATAAAGTTACCATTGAAAAACCTTGGCACAATGTCCATTGAACATCCCTCGTTTGTAAATGCCTCCGAAGAATGGACCATTGAAGGGCCCAGGCTCGTACCATTATTAAGATTATCTCCTATCCACCCTTCGTTATCAGCTTCGAAACTTATTCTGACACCAGTGTCACAGCTATCTTCCAAAACATCCAAAATACCGTCATTGTCATCATCAAGATCTACACTGTCAGGAACTCCGTCACCATCGGTATCCAATTCACTATCAGGTCCAGAACTATCTGGATCAAGGTAATCGGGAACACCATCGTTATCGCTATCATCATTGGTAGGGTCACCGTCATTGTCGGCGTCCTCGTCTGGGGTGTCTATCCCGTCACCATCGTCATCAAGGTCACGGTAGTTTACGTCCTCCGTACCATCCGTATCAGGTAGGTCGCTCGCCGGGTCGTCTATCTCATCGTTCACATCGAAACCATCGTTCACATCTGAACCTTCATAACCGTCGTCAAGCCCGTCACCATCTGTATCAGCACCGGTGAAGGCCTGATCAGGGATCCCGTCGAAATTGAAATCGTTGCCCTCGTTGTTATCAAAAACCAGATCGTTGTCACTATCCAAATCTATATAATCCTCTGTATCGGTACCATCAGTATCCACAGGCGTTAGCCCATCAGGATAAGCACTATTGACCCCATCATTAGAAGCATATGTTGCGGCATCGTCATCGTTAGGGGCAATATAACCATCGGTAGTCTGTGCCTCTACGTTATCAGGAATACCATCGTCATCACTATCGATATCCAAATGGTTAGGAAGTCCATCATTGTCGGTATCCAAAGAATCGGTCAAGGGATCGTTGTCCCCATCTAAATTTGGATCCTCAACACTGTCCAAAATTCCATCGTTATCATCATCAAGGTCTGCACTATCAGGAACTCCATCTCCATCGGTGTCAGGTCCAGAACTATCTGGATCTAAATAATTGGGAATGCCGTCATTATCGCTATCATCATTGGTAGGGTCACCGTCAGTGTTGGCGTCCTCGTTCGGAGTATCTATACCGTCACCATCGTCATCAAGGTCACGGTAGTTTACGTCCTCTGTACCGTCCGTATCAGGTAGGTCGCTCGCTGGGTCGTCTATCTCATCGTTAACATCGAAACCATCATTCACATCTGAACCTTCATAACCGTCGTCAAGACCATCACCATCCGTATCAACACCGGTGAAGGCCTGATCAGGAATCCCGTCGAAATTGAAATCGTTGCCCTCGTTGTTATCCGGTACAGAATCATTGTCGCTATCTAAATCCCTATAATCAGGCTCCGCGTCACCATCTGTATTAATCATATCAATACCTTGATTCCCAGAACCTTCATATGCATCATCAAGACCATCTTTATCACTATCCAAACCAGAAGGAGGAATATAATCATCAGTTAACTGACCTTCTACATTATCCGGAATACCATCATTATCAGAATCTATATCGCGATAATCTGGTTTTGTATCTCCATCAGCACTATACTGAGGTTCTATACCTCCTTGCCCATAGACTTCGTCTAGTCCATCTCGAGTACTATCAATTCCATCAGGAGCAATATAACCAGCTGTAGATTGTGCTTCATAATTGTCTAGAATACCGTCATTGTCAGAATCTATATCATGAAAATCAGGAATACCATCGCCATCAGTATCAATTGGACTTAAACCATTTTCATAAGAATCGTCAATTCCGTTATTATCATTATCACCAACGGGGGGAATATAACCTTCGGAAGTCTGAGCTTCAACCTTATCTTTAATTCCATCATTGTCTGAATCAAAATCCCTATAATCAGGATATGAATCTGAATCTGAATTAATTGGAATTATTCCAAAACCAAAACTGCCTTCGTAAGCATCGTCCAAACCATTTTGATTTGCATCAACACCTGAAGGAGCAACATATTCTAAATAAGGTTGTGATTCTATATTATCTCTAATACCATCAATATCAGAATCAAAATCCAAAAAATCCACAATTGCAGCTTTATCAGAATTTATAGGTATAATTCCAAACCCATAAGACCCTTCATAAGCATCATCAAGACCATTATTGTTATTATCTATCCCTGACGGCGCAACATAGCTTGAAGTACGTTGACCTTCATAGTTATCAAGAATACCATCTCCGTCAGAGTCTATATCCAAATAATTTGGAATACCATCCCCATCCCTATCCGAAGGATTGGTCAAATAGTTACCATCTCCATCTTCGTTCTGGTCTTCAACTGTATCTAAAATACCATCATTATCTTTATCAACATCTTCAACAGACTGCTGAAAAATTTCTAAAGTTGTAGTATTCAATTTGGACCCAAACGCAAAAGACTGAGTTCCGCAAAGAAAAATGATAGATATACTAAATAGAAAAGTAAGCTTTACGGTACGAAAACCGTTAATTTTTAAAAAAGTAATTTTACCCATAAGTGTTAGTGTTTTACTAAGCACCATGGCATTTGGTAGTGTTTTTGCTTGTTCGTTATAAGAAAGTGGGGCTGTCTTATTTAACGATGCTAAGATATATTATTAATGAATGAACTCAAATTCTTTTTCGATTAACCATGTAAATAAAGGGGTAATCGGAATAGAAAGCGCTATATTATATTAAGAATATTTAACATTTCAATAGTATCTACGAGCAATTCTTAATAAAAGACTATCAAATTTAAATTATATGTGGACACAATTTACCCAATAATTCACAATGCTCATAAAATCAGCATTATACACCTTAAAGAATCAACATAAATATTAAGAATCGAATTTGTATTACTTTTGCACAAATTTTAAATATGACCTTTAAGCAAGAAATAGCACGCAGAAGAACTTTCGGCATAATTTCTCACCCCGATGCAGGTAAAACTACATTAACTGAAAAATTATTATTATTTGGAGGAGCGATCCAAGAAGCAGGAGCTGTTAAAAATAATAAGATCAAAAAAACTGCTACCAGTGATTTTATGGAGATTGAAAGGCAAAGAGGAATTTCTGTGGCCACTTCTGTTCTTGCTTTTAATTATAAGGATAAAAAAATTAATATTCTAGACACACCTGGTCATAAAGATTTTGCCGAAGATACTTTCAGAACTTTAACTGCTGTCGATAGTGTTATAGTTGTAATAGATGTTGCTAAAGGTGTTGAAGAGCAAACCGTTAAATTGGTAGAAGTTTGTAGAATGAGAAAAATACCAATGCTGGTATTTATTAACAAGTTAGACAGAGAAGGGCAAGATGCTTTTGACCTTCTTGATGAATTAGAACAAAAATTAGGACTTTCAGTTACTCCTTTGAGCTTTCCTATTGGTATGGGTTACGACTTCAAAGGCATTTACAATATTTATGAAAAAAATATAAACCTCTTTAGTGGCGATAGTAAAAAAAACATTGAAGAAACTATTGCTTTTGACGATGTAACCAATCCAGAATTAGATAAAATTATAGGAAGCAAAGCAGCCGGTGACCTTAGAGATAATTTAGAATTAGTTTGGGGAGTTTACCCTGGTTTTGACAAAGAACTTTACCTTAAAGGCGATCAACAGCCCGTATTCTTTGGATCTGCTCTTAACAATTTTGGTGTACGGGAGTTATTGGATTGTTTTGTACAAATTGCCCCAACACCCCGCTCCAAACATGCCGAAGAACGATTAGTTGAAGCCAATGAAAAAGATATGACAGGGTTTGTCTTTAAAATTCACGCAAATATGGATCCTAAACACAGAGACAGATTAGCTTTTATTAAAATTGTATCTGGCACATTTGAAAGGAACAAACCTTATTTGCATGTAAGAAATGGCAAAAAGTTAAAATTTTCAAGTCCAAACGCATTCTTTGCCGAAAAAAAAGAGATTGTAGACATTTCCTATCCTGGTGATATTGTAGGGTTACACGATACCGGCAACTTTAAAATTGGTGATACACTAACAGAGGGTGAAAGCTTACATTATAAAGGTATTCCAAGCTTCTCTCCTGAGCATTTTAGATATATAAACAATGCAGACCCAATGAAGTCTAAACAGCTCTACAAGGGTATTGACCAATTAATGGACGAAGGTGTTGCTCAATTATTTACTCTAGAATTAAATGGAAGAAAAGTTATTGGTACAGTAGGTGCATTACAATTTGAAGTTATTCAATATAGACTTGAACATGAATATGGGGCTAAATGTAGTTATGAAAACTTTAATGTATATAAGGCTTGCTGGGTAGGAACGGAAAACAGAAAATCCGATGAGTTTAAAGAATTTGAACGTGTGAAACAAAAGTTCTTGGCCAAGGATAAAAAAGGGCAATTGGTATTTCTAGCAGACTCTCAATTTTCTCTACAAATGACCCAACAAAAATACCCTTCGGTAAAACTACATTTTACTTCTGAATTTGAATAAAAAAAAAGCCCACCTAGAAAGGTGGGCTTTTTTTATGCTTCTCCGGTCGGACCAAAATTCATGGGTATCGAAGGTTGCTCATAATCTTTGATAGTTCCATTGGCTTTTTCAAACCTCTGAACGTTATCGTTTAAAGCCTTTAAAAACTTTTTTGCATGTTGCGGGGTTAGTATTATTCTACTTTTAACCTTTGCTTTTGGCGCCCCTGGCATCATACTAATAAAATCAACTACAAATTCTGAAACTGAATGATTTATAATAGCCAAATTGGAATAAATTCCCTCTGCCATCTTCTCATCCAATTCGATATTTATTTGCTTTTGATTCGGATTTTTATTGTCACTCATACTTAAATATTATTGAAAAAATAACCCCCAAATAAAATTTGAGGGTTATTATAATTTTAGAATCTTAATGCCTCTTTTCTGGCCATTA
Organism: Maribacter huludaoensis; assembly: GCF_029350945.1. GTDB lineage: Bacteria > Bacteroidota > Bacteroidia > Flavobacteriales > Flavobacteriaceae > Maribacter > Maribacter huludaoensis. Next base: position 19,544 of record NZ_JARKMS010000008.1, read on the forward strand.
TTTCATCATATTCTTCTTTTGATCCAACTATAATGCTATCATAGTCTCTCATACCGGTACCTGCCGGAATCTTATGACCAACAATAACATTCTCCTTAAGACCTTCTAACGTGTCAATTTTACCGCTAACAGCAGCTTCATTTAATACTTTAGTTGTTTCTTGGAACGATGCAGCAGAAATAAACGATTTCGTCTGCAATGAAGCTCTAGTAATACCTTGTAGTATTGGAGTTGCGGTTGCCGAAACAGCATCCCTAGCTTCGACCAAAGTTTTATCTCCACGTCTCAATAGAGAATTTTCATCCCTTAACTCCCTAGGAGTTACGATCTGACCTGGTTTAAGATTCTCAGAATCTCCTGCTTCCATTACCACTTTCTTGCCAAAGATTTCATCATTCTCCCTAATAAAATCATCTTTGTGAATCAATTGATTCTCTAAGAAAATAGTATCACCTGGATCTTGAATTCTTACTTTACGCATCATCTGTCTAACAACGACCTCAAAGTGCTTATCATTGATTTTCACCCCTTGCAGTCTATAAACTTCCTGAACTTCATTTACCAAGTATTGCTGAACAGCAGATGGACCTTTAATAGCCAAGATATCTTCTGGAGTAATAGAACCATCTGACAATGGCATACCCGCCCTAACATAATCGTTTTCTTGTACTAAGATTTGATTAGAAAGTTTTACTAGATATTTCTTCACTTCACCTAATTTAGATTCAATGATGATTTCTCTATTACCTCTCTTGATCTTTCCAAAAGAAACTACACCGTCAATTTCAGACACTACAGCAGGGTTTGATGGATTTCTTGCCTCGAACAACTCAGTAACTCTTGGTAGACCACCAGTAATATCTCCTGCCTTAGCAGATTTACGTGGAATCTTAACCAATGTTTTACCTTCCTTAATTTTATCACCGTCGTCTACCATGATATGTGAACCTACCGGTAAATTGTATGAACGTAGCGTCTCGCCCTTTGCATCTTGAATCAATAATGTTGGTATCAACTTCTTGTTTCTAGACTCAGAAATCACTTTCTCCTGGAAACCAGTCTGCTCATCAATCTCTACTTGATAAGTTACACCTTGCTCAATATTTTCATAAGCTATCTTACCCGGGAATTCTGAAACAATAACACCATTATAAGGATCCCAAGAACAAATAACATCTCCTTTGGTCACCTTTGCCCCGTTTTCAACGAATAATTGTGAACCGTAAGGTATATTGTTTGTACTTAACGTAATTCCTGTTTTGGCATCTACAACTTTTATTTCACTTGTTCTAGATATTACAATTTCAGCAGGATTACCGTCTGAACCTTCTCCAGTTACCGTTCTTAAATCTTCAATCTCGGCAATACCAGAGAAACGAACCTCTAATTTGTTATCCTCAGAAATGTTACCTGCAATACCCCCTACGTGAAATGTTCTAAGCGTAAGTTGCGTACCTGGCTCACCAATTGATTGAGCTGCAACAACACCAACTGCTTCACCCCTTTGTACCATCTTATTAGTAGAAAGATTTCTACCGTAACATTTAGCACAAATTCCTTTTTCGGCTTCACAAGTAAGTGCAGAACGAACCTCGATTTTTTCAATCGGAGACGCTTCAACTCTCTTAACATCGGATTCCATAATTTGCTGTCCCGCCTCAAGAACTAATTCTTCGGTCATTGGGTTGTATACGTCATGTAAAGAAACACGACCTAATATTCTTTCACCTAAGCTTTCAACAATCTCTTCATTCTTCTTAAGCGCCTGAACTTCTACACCTCTAAGTGTTTCACAATCTTCAGTGTTGATAATAACATCTTGTGAAACATCTACCAATCTTCGTGTTAAGTAACCTGCATCAGCCGTTTTTAAAGCGGTATCCGCAAGACCCTTACGCGCACCGTGAGTAGAAATAAAGTACTCAAGGATAGAAAGACCTTCTTTAAAGTTAGAAAGAATTGGGTTTTCAATAATTTCACCACCACCGGCAGTAGATTTTTTAGGCTTAGCCATCAAACCACGCATACCTGTCAACTGACGAATTTGCTCTTTAGAACCCCTTGCACCAGAATCAAGCATCATATATACCGAGTTGAAACCTTGCTGATCCTCACGGATACGTTTCATAGCCAACTCCGTCAATTGAGCGTTAGTAGATGTCCAAACATCAATAACTTGATTATATCTTTCATTGTTAGTAATAAGGCCCATATTATAATTGGCCATAATACCATCAACTTGAACATTGGCTTCGCCAATCATGTCCATTTTTTCTGCAGGAATAATAATATCTCCCAAACTAAAGGATAATCCACCTTTGAAAGCGAATTCATAACCCATAGTCTTAATCTTATCCAAGAATGCAGCTGTTACAGGTACACTTGTTACGGCCAAAATATCCCCAATAATATTTCTTAGAGCTTTCTTATTCAATACTTGGTTTATATAACCTGCTTCCTCAGGTACGTGATTATTAAATAATACACGACCTACGGTTGTAGGTATAATTTTATAAACCAATTCACCTTCTTCATTGAAATCTTTGGCCCTAACTTTAATACCGGCATTAAGGTTTACCTTACCTTCATTAAAGGCAATCTCAACCTCTTCAGCAGAGTAGAATGTTAAACCTTCACCAATAATTGGAACTTCTGGTGTTGATTTACGCTCTTTGGTCATATAGTAAAGACCCAAGACCATATCCTGCGATGGTACCGTAATAGGAGAACCATTAGCTGGGTTTAATATATTTTGAGAAGCAAGCATCAATAATTGCGCTTCTAAAATTGCCTCTGGTCCTAATGGCAAGTGAACTGCCATTTGATCCCCATCAAAATCCGCATTAAATGCAGTACAAGCCAATGGGTGAAGACGAATTGCTTTACCTTCTATTAATTTAGGCTGGAATGCTTGAATACCTAAACGGTGTAAGGTAGGTGCCCTGTTCAATAATACCGGGTGACCTTTCAATACATTTTCTAAAATATCCCAAACAACAGGCTCTTTTTTGTCTATTATTTTCTTAGCGGACTTCACTGTCTTAACAATCCCTCTTTCAATTAGCTTTCTAATTACAAAAGGTTTGTATAATTCAGCAGCCATATCTTTTGGTAGACCACATTCAAATAAGTTCAATTCTGGTCCAACAACAATTACCGAACGTGCAGAATAATCAACACGTTTCCCTAGTAAGTTTTGACGGAAACGACCTTGCTTTCCTTTCAAAGAATCTGAAAGTGATTTCAATGGTCTATTAGATTCTGTCTTTACTGCAGATGCCTTTCTAGTGTTGTCAAACAAAGAATCTACCGCCTCTTGAAGCATACGTTTTTCATTACGTAATATTACTTCTGGCGCTTTTATCTCTACCAATCTTTTCAAACGGTTGTTACGTATAATAACCCTTCTATAAAGATCATTTAAATCTGAAGTTGCAAAACGACCACCATCTAATGGCACTAACGGACGTAATTCTGGCGGTATAACCGGAATTACCTTCATTATCATCCATTCTGGCTCGTTTTCTCTATTTTCTTGAGACTCCCTTAAAGCTTCTACTACTTGCAAACGCTTTAACGCTTCTGTTTTACGTTGCTTAGAAGTTTCCGTATTCGCCTTATGCCTAAGCTCAAAAGAAAGTTCTTTTAGATTAATTCTTCCAAGTAAATCAATCAAACACTCTGCACCCATTTTGGCAATGAACTTATTTGGGTCAGAATCTTCTAAGTATTGATTTTCTTGAGGAATAGTATCAATAATATTTAAATACTCTTCTTCGGTCAAGAAATCCATCTTCTGAATTTCCTCTCCTTCAGGACCTTTAGCTATACCTGGTTGAATTACTACATAACGCTCGTAGTAAATAATCATATCCAATTTCTTGGAAGGTAAACCTAATAAATATCCTATTTTGTTCGGTAAAGAACGGAAATACCATATATGAGCAACCGGTACTACCAAGTTAATATGACCTACACGGTCTCTACGAACTTTTTTCTCCGTAACCTCTACACCACAACGGTCACAAACGATCCCACGGTAACGAATACGCTTATATTTACCACAAGCACACTCATAATCCTTAACAGGACCAAAAATACGCTCACAAAATAAACCGTCACGTTCTGGTTTGTGAGTTCTATAGTTAATTGTTTCAGGCTTTAAAACTTCCCCTCTAGACTCTGCCAAAATAGACTCTGGCGAAGCTAATCCTATTGAAATTTTATCGAACCTTTTTACTGGGTTATTATCTTTTATTCTAGCCATAATAGCGTGCTGATAATGTTTTAATTTGTTTTACTTAATAGTCTTCAATATAAAATATTGAACTATTCCTCAAGTCTAATATCCAAACCTAATCCCTTAAGTTCGTGCATTAAAACGTTGAAAGATTCTGGTAAACCAGGCTCTGGCATTGTCTCTCCTTTTACAATAGATTCATAAGTTTTGGCCCTTCCGATTACATCATCAGACTTAACTGTTAAAATCTCACGTAATGTGGCAGATGCACCATATGCTTCTAACGCCCAAACTTCCATTTCTCCAAAACGTTGACCACCAAATTGAGCTTTACCACCCAACGGTTGTTGCGTAATTAGAGAGTATGGTCCTATTGAACGAGCATGCATTTTATCATCTACCATGTGACCAAGTTTCAACATGTAGATTACACCTACAGTTGCAGGTTGATCAAAACGCTGGCCAGTTCCACCATCATATAAGTAAGTATGCCCAAATCTAGGAATACCTGCCTCATCAGTATAAGTATTGATTTGATCCAAAGTAGCACCATCAAAAATTGGTGTTGCGTACTTTCTACCAAGTTTAAGACCTGCCCAACCTAATACAGTTTCATAAATTTGACCAATGTTCATACGCGAAGGTACACCCAGTGGATTAAGAACTATATCAACAGGAGTTCCATCTTCCAAGAATGGCATATCTTCATGACGTACAATTCTAGATACAATACCTTTGTTACCGTGTCTACCTGCCATCTTATCACCAACTTTAAGCTTACGCTTTTTAGCAATATAGACTTTAGCCAACTTCATAATACCAGCTGGTAGTTCATCACCAACAGATATTGTAAACTTATCTCTTCTTAAGTTACCTTGTAAATCGTTAAGTTTAATTTTATAGTTATGAAGTAAATCAGCTACTAATGAATTAGTATCACTATCGGTTGTCCAACTTCCACCCACTAAGTGAGCAAAATCGTCAACAGAATTTAACATTTTCATGCTATACTTCTTTCCTTTAGGTAATACCTCTTCTCCTAAATCATTAAGAACACCTTGAGAAGTTTTACCATTGACTATGGTAAATAATTTCTCAACAAGAATATCTTTCAATTCTTGGAATTTTACTTCGTATTCCAATTCTAATTTAGAAAGTTCCTCTTTATCCTCTGAACGTTTTCTCTTATCCTTTACAGATCTAGAGAACAACTTCTTATCGATTACCACACCTCTTAATGAAGGTGAAGCTTTCAATGAAGCATCTTTTACATCACCAGCCTTGTCACCAAAAATAGCGCGTAATAATTTTTCTTCTGGAGTTGGATCAGATTCTCCCTTAGGAGTAATTTTACCAATTAGAATATCACCAGGTTTTACCTCGGCACCAATTCTAATCATACCATTTTCGTCAAGATCTTTTGTAGCCTCTTCTGATACATTAGGTATGTCATGTGTTAGCTCTTCAGCACCCAACTTAGTATCCCTTACATCCAAAGAATATTCATCTACATGAATAGAGGTAAAAATATCATCACGTACAACTTTTTCAGAAATTACGATCGCATCTTCAAAGTTGTATCCTTTCCATGGCATAAATGCCACTGTCAAGTTTCTACCTAAAGCTAATTCTCCTTTTTCAGTTGCATAACCTTCACAAAGAACTTGACCTTTTTTAACTCTATCACCAACTTTTACAATTGGTTTCAAGTTAATATTTGTTCCTTGGTTCGTTTTTCTAAACTTAACCAAGAAATATGTTTTACTATCTTCTTCAAAACTGATCAATCTTTCTTCATCAGTTCTATCGTATTTAATAGTTACTTTTTGAGCATCTACATATTCAATTACACCATCACCTTCAGCATTGATCAATACTCTAGAATCTGAAGCTACTTGACGCTCTAAACCTGTCCCCACAATTGGAGATTGAGGTTTTAATAAAGGTACCGCTTGGCGCATCATGTTTGACCCCATCAAAGCCCTGTTCGCATCATCATGTTCCAAGAAAGGAATTAGAGATGCAGATATAGATGCAATTTGATTAGGAGCAACATCTGTATATTGAATTTCTGATGGATCAACAACCGGAAAATCACCTTCTTCTCTTGCAATAACCTTTTCAGCATCAATAGTACCGTCTTCTTTCATTGGAATGTTTGCTTGAGCAATCTTCATTCCTTCTTCCTCCTCAGCACTTAAATATGCGAAATTCTTATAGTCAACTACAGAATCCGTAACTTTTCTATACGGTGTCTCCAAGAAGCCCATCGGATTTACTTTCGCAAATACGGACAATGAAGAAATCAAACCAATATTTGGACCTTCAGGAGTTTCAATAGGACATAAACGACCGTAGTGCGTATAGTGAACATCACGTACTTCAAAACCTGCACGTTCTCTAGATAAACCTCCAGGCCCTAGCGCCGACAATCTTCTTTTGTGCGTAATCTCCGCTAATGGATTCGTTTGATCCATAAACTGAGATAACTGATTTGTACCAAAGAAAGAATTAATAACTGAAGACAATGTCTTAGCGTTAATCAAATCTATAGGTGTAAACACCTCATTATCACGAACGTTCATACGCTCACGGATCGTTCTCGCCATACGTGCTAGACCAACACCGAACTGAGAAGACAATTGCTCACCTACCGTTCTAACACGACGGTTAGATAAGTGATCAATATCATCAATCTCTGCTTTTGAGTTAATTAACTCAATTAAATATTTAATAATAGTTATGATATCTTCTTTGGTCAAGACCTGCTTGTCCATTCCAATATCCAACTGTAATTTTTTGTTCATTCTATAACGACCAACTTCACCTAAGTTGTAACGTTGATCCGAGAAGAATAACTTATCTATAATACCACGCGCTGTTTCCTCATCTGGCGGCTCAGCATTACGTAATTGACGATAAATATGTTCAACTGCCTCTTTTTCAGAGTTCGTTGGATCTTTTTGTAATGTATTATGAATAATAGCATAATCAGACTGTGCATTATTCTCTTTGTGCAAAAGAATAGTTTTAACATCTGCATCTATAATTTCAGCTATATGCTCTTTTTCAAGAATAGTATCCCTATCAAGAACGATTTCATTACGTTCTATCGATACAACCTCACCAGTATCCTCATCAACAAAATCCTCGTGCCAAGTGTTCAATACTCTTGCCGCTAATTTACGGCCAAGTACTTTTTTAAGACCGGCATTAGAAACTTTAACTTCTTCCGATAGGTCGAAAATCTCTAATATATCCTTATCACGCTCAAAGCCGATAGCTCTAAACAAGGTAGTAACCGGTAATTTTTTCTTTCTATCAATATAAGCATACATAACGCCATTTATATCGGTAGCAAATTCTATCCAAGATCCTTTAAAAGGAATTACCCTAGCAGAATATAATTTTGTTCCATTTGCATGGAAAGACTGTCCAAAGAATACACCAGGAGAACGGTGTAACTGAGAAACAACAACCCTTTCAGCACCATTGATAACAAAAGTACCACTAGGAGTCATGTAAGGAATGGTACCTAAGTACACATCTTGTACAATTGTTTCGAAATCCTCATGCTCGGGATCGGTACAATATAATTTTAAACGTGCTTTTAAAGGAACGCTATAAGTAAGACCACGCTCTATACATTCTTGAATAGAATATCTTGGCGGATCTATGAAATAATCCAAAAACTCCAATACGAACTGATTTCTTGTATCAGTAATCGGAAAGTTTTCCATGAAGGTGTTATATAGCCCTTCATTACCTCTTTCATCTGATTTAGTCTCTAGTTGAAAAAAGTCTTGGAAAGATTTAATCTGAATATCTAAGAAATCCGGGTAATCCGGTGTGTTTCTTGCGGAAGCAAAGCTTATTCTTTCAGTATTATTTGTGAACATCTACGGACAGTGTTTTGATCGTGAGTACTAAATGAGTAGTATACCTCTTAATATACCTAATTCTATAAAATGGCTTAGGTCTAAACGCAAAAAGCGCAAAGACCTAAACCAAAAGTAATATGGTTGTTGCTATTATTTAAGCTCAACTTCTGCTCCAGCTTCTTCCAATGATTTTTTGATACCTTCTGCCTCATCTTTAGTAACTGCTTCTTTAACAGCTTTTGGTGCGCTATCAACGATATCTTTCGCATCTTTCAAACCTAAACCAGTTAATTCCTTAACCAATTTAACTACTGCTAATTTAGAAGCACCTGCTGCTTTCAATATTACATCGAATTCAGTTTTCTCGTCTGCTGCTTCACCAGCTTCACCACCACCACCGGCAGCTACTGCTACTGCTGCTGCTGCAGGCTCAATACCGTATTCATCTTTTAATATATCAGCTAACTCGTTTACTTCTTTAACTGTTAAGTTAACCAATTGTTCTGCGAAATCTTTTAAATCTGCCATTTTCTATCGTTTAATAAAATTTTTAAAATATACTTAGTTTATTGTGCGTACTTATCTTTCAGATAATGTTTTAAGGATACCAGCGATTTTTCCACCACCAGATTTAAGTCCAGAAATAACATTTTTGGCAGGAGATTGTAACAATCCAATTATTTCTCCAATCATTTCTTCTTTAGACTTAATGCTAACTAAAGCATCCAAGTTTTCATCACCTATATAAATTGCTTCTTCTACAAAAGCGCCTTTTAACAAAGGCTTATCTGACTTCTTTCTGAAGTTCTTAATTAATTTTGCAGGAGCATTGGCTACCTCAGAAAACATAAGAGAAGTATTTCCCTTAAGTGTTTCAGGTAATTCACCAAACTCTTTTTCAGAAGCTTCCATTGCCTTTGCAAGCAATGTATTCTTAACCACAGCTAGCTTAATATTAGCCTTGAAACAAGCCCTTCTTAAATCAGAAGTTGTACCTGCATCTAAACCTGAGATATCAGCCACATATATTGTGTTGCTATCTGCCAACTGCGTAGTCAAATCTTTTATAACCGTTGCTTTTTCTTCTCTTGTCATACTTTTAATTTTTAACTACCAGTTGTTAAACTGACTTTGGATCTAATTGCAAACTAGGACTCATTGTGCTAGACATGAAAATTGTTTTCATATAAACACCTTTTGCCGCAGTTGGCTTCAACTTATTTAAAGTATCTAACAACTCTTTTGCATTATCCGCTATTTTATCAGCAGAAAAAGATGCCTTACCTATCGCAGCGTGTACGATACCGGTTTTATCAACTTTAAAATCTATTTTACCTGCCTTAACTTCAGATACAGCTTTAGCCACATCCATAGTAACAGTTCCAGTTTTTGGATTAGGCATTAAACCTCTTGGCCCTAATACTCGACCTAAAGGACCCAATTTACCCATAACACTTGGCATTGTGATAATTACATCAACATCTGTCCAACCGCTTTTAATTTTCTCCAAATACTCATCTAAACCAACGAAATCAGCACCAGCTTCCTGAGCCTCTGCTTCTTTATCTGGTGTTACCAAAGCCAAAACCTTTACATCTTTACCGGTACCGTGAGGTAATGTTACAACACCACGAACCATTTGATTTGCTTTTCTTGGATCTACACCCAAACGTACAGCCAAATCTACAGATGCATCAAATTTTGTATTGGTTATCTCTTTAATTAAAGCCGAAGCATCCGAAATAGAGTACAATTTATCTTTCTCTATCTTGGAATGTGCTTCCTTTTGCTTCTTAGTTAACTTTGCCATTTAATTACTTTTAAGATTTTAAAAAGGTTTTTTTCCTGCAACCTTCATACCCATAGAACGTGCAGTACCCGCTATCATACTCATAGCAGATTCTACTGTAAATGCGTTAAGGTCAACCATTTTATCTTCGGCTATTGCCTTGATTTGGTCCCAGGTAACACTACCTAATTTTACTCTGTTAGGTTCGCCAGATCCTTTTTTAATCTTAGCCGCTTCCAATAGCTGAATTGCCGCCGGTGGAGTTTTTACAACGAAGTCAAACGACTTATCCTTGTAAACGGTGATAACAACTGGTAATACTTTACCTGGTTTATCCTGTGTACGAGCATTAAACTGTTTACAGAATTCCATAATGTTAACACCAGCAGCTCCTAAGGCAGGTCCAACCGGTGGCGATGGATTCGCTGCACCTCCCTTAACTTGTAGTTTAACTACTTTACCTATTTCTTTTGCCATTGTTTAAAATTAAATTGAAAGTGTGTTTACGGAAGCAACACTACTTTAATTATATGTATGTAACACTTACTTTAAATACTTATATTTTTTCTACTTGCATGTAACTAAGCTCAAGCGGTGTTTTTCTGCCGAAAATTTTAACCATAACCTCTAGCTTTCGTTTTTCTTCATTTATTTTCTCCACAGTACCATTGAAACCATTAAATGGACCATCAATTACTTTTACCGTCTCGCCAAAAACAAATGGGATTGCAACACTATCTGTATTCACTGTCAACTCGTCTACCTTTCCAAGCATTCTATTGACCTCATTTTTCCTTAAAGGGACCGGATCACCGCCTTTAGTCTCACCCAAAAAGCCAATTACATTAGTAATAGATCTTATAATATGAACCATTTCACCACCTAAATTGGCTTTGATCATAATATACCCAGGAAAATAAACTCTTTCTTTATTTATTTTCTTACCATTTCTAATTTGAACGACCTTTTCAGTAGGGACAAGAACATCTTCCAAATAGTCGGAAAAACCATGACGTTCTACTTCGCTTTCAATGTATCCCTTGATTTTATTCTCCTGACCACTTACAGCTCTAACAACGTACCACTTTTTATCCAATACCTCTGACATAGTCCTATTAGTTTAATACGAAGTTGAAATAAGATTTAATCACTTTACTAAAGACCGTATCTACCCCCCAAGTCGCCAAAGCAAAAAGGATTGAAAACACAGCTACAACAACCATCAAATTAGATGATTCTGCACGTGATGGAAGAGTAACATTATTCCTCAACTCTTCAACGGATTCTTTTATATATGTGAACATTTAAATTCTTTTTACAATTTCAATAAATAGGATACCTCTATTCCAAATTCTATTGTGGCACGGGAGGAGAGACTCGAACTCCCGACACCTGGTTTTGGAGACCAGTGCTCTACCAACTGAGCTACACCCGTATAAATGATGATTTTACAATCACCTATTCTATTATTTGCATGTAAAGGTGTCCTGCTCAAGCGGGACACCCTTATATACAATACTTATTCTAGATTGAAATTAATCTATAATCTTAGTTACCTGACCAGCACCAACTGTTCTACCACCTTCACGGATAGCGAAACGTAAACCTACGCTCAATGCGATTGGCTGAATCAATTCAACTGTAATCGTTAAGTTATCACCAGGCATAACCATTTCAACTCCTGAAGGAAGTGCAATGTTACCTGTTACATCCGTTGTTCTTACGTAGAACTGTGGACGGTAGTTATTATGGAACGGTGTATGACGACCACCTTCTTCTTTTTTCAACACATAAACCTCAGCCTCAAACTTAGCATGTGGCTTAACGGAACCTGGCTTACAGATTACCATACCACGGCTAATTTGTGATTTCTCAATACCTCTCAACAAGATACCTACGTTATCACCAGCTTCACCTCTATCCAATATCTTACGGAACATTTCAACCCCTGTAATAGTAGAGTTCAATTTTTCAGCACCCATACCAATGATCTCAACAGGATCTCCAGTGTTGGCAATACCAGTTTCTATACGACCTGTAGCAACAGTACCACGACCAGTAATAGTGAATACATCTTCAACAGGCATCAAGAAATCCTTATCAACATCTCTTTTAGGAAGCTCGATCCAATCATCAACAGCAGCCATCAATTCCATAACAGTATCAACCCACTTTTGCTCACCGTTCAATGCACCTAATGCAGAACCAGCAATTACAGGCCCGTTATCTCCATCATACTCATAAAAAGAAAGTAATTCTCTTACTTCCATTTCAACTAGCTCGATCAACTCCTCATCATCAACCATATCCACCTTGTTCATGAATACAACGATTCTTGGAATACCAACCTGACGACCTAAAAGGATATGCTCACGTGTTTGTGGCATAGGACCATCCGTAGCAGCAACAACTAATATAGCACCATCCATTTGAGCAGCACCAGTAACCATGTTCTTCACATAATCCGCGTGACCAGGACAGTCAACGTGTGCATAGTGACGATTAGCTGTAGAATACTCTACGTGAGAAGTGTTAATTGTAATACCTCTTTCTTTTTCCTCAGGAGCGTTATCGATAGAATCGAAACTTCTCAATTCAGAAAGACCTGCATTTGCCAAAACAGTAGTAATAGCAGCAGTCAATGTAGTTTTACCGTGATCCACGTGTCCAATAGTACCTATATTTAAGTGCGGTTTGGAACGATCGAAAGTTTCCTTTGCCATGTTTAATGTATTTTATTCTTAGTTTATATTAGTGTACAAATTTATACCTTAATTGAGCCAATGACGAGAATTGAACTCGTGACCTCTTCCTTACCAAGGAAACGCTCTACCCCTGAGCTACACCGGCGTAAAGTGTCGAACCCACCCAAAAGATAGATTCCTGCCTTCGCAGGATGACATTACTGTCAAAATTTATAGAGCGGGAGACCGGGTTCGAACCGGCGACATTCAGCTTGGAAGGCTGACGCTCTACCAACTGAGCTACTCCCGCTTATAATATTACAATATTTCAATAAAAATTCCTTAAAAAAAGTTTAGTGGGGAGAGCAGGATTCGAACCTGCGAAGACGTAGTCAGCAGATTTACAGTCTGCCCTCGTTGGCCGCTTGAGTATCTCCCCTCAAACTAATATTTTAAAGAACTTAAGAGCCGATGGAGGGACTCGAACCCACGACCTGCTGATTACAAATCAGCTGCTCTAGCCAGCTGAGCTACATCGGCTTATTTTACAACTTTTTCTGTCATAAAAAAGCCCGCTATTTCTAACGGACTGCAAATGTATAGTATTTTTTGTTTATTCAAAACAAATTTTAAAAAATTTTTATCAAGCTTGTAATCTTATTTTTTCTTTTTGCTTTATTAGTCTGCGTTCCAGAGAACTACAGGCAGAGTCTACAGCCTCTTCAAAAGATTTACATTGCTTTTTTACTACAAATTTATCTTTAGGAACAGAAATTTTAATTTCCACTATCTTATTCTCCTTTGCACTGGTATTCTCAACTTTCATATAAACATCTGAGCTAATTACCTTAGAATAAAAGGTTTCCACTTTATCAAGTCTATTTTGAAGAAAATTGATCAACTTTTGGTCTGCATTAAAATTTACCGATTGCGCATTTACTTTCATAGTCAGAAATTTTATGGCCTAATGAGATTTAGCCAGATTAAACATTTATTTTTTATTTCCCCGCGGATGGGCTTTAGCATGCACTTTCTTTAACTCGGCAATACTATTATGCGTATAAACTTGAGTAGAAGCCAAACTAGAATGACCCAACAACTCTTTTACCGCATTTAAATCTGCACCTTTGTTTAAAAGATGAGTAGCAAAGGTGTGCCTAAGAATATGCGGACTAGTCTTCACCTTTGAGGAAACCTCTCTAAAATACTTTTTTATTAATCTATAAACAAGTGTTTCATACATTTTATTGCCTGATTTAGTTAAGAACATAGTTTCAACATCTACCACTTCATTAAGGTGTGAGCGAACTTCTAAATACTCCTTAAACTTATCTCTAGTCTCCGTAAACATAGGAATTAGCCTTTCTTTATTTCGTTTGCCCAAAACCTTAATGGTCATTGTTTCAAAATCAACATCTGATACCTTTAACGTAATAACCTCTGCCCTACGCATACCCGTAACATACAACACATGAATTAACAGCTCATCTCTTTTACCTTCAAAATCTTCTTTATAATCTATTTGAGACAGAACATTTTTCATCTCAATTTCAGAAAAAGGAATTCCCACTTTTTTCGCAGTCTTCAATGCCTTGTGCTTATTTAAAGGATTAACATCTGTCACCCCTATTTTCTGAAGAAATTTGAAATATGCTTTTAACGATGCTATTTTTCTATTGATAGACCTATTATTGATTTTATTTTCCGATAAATCAACTATCCAGAAACGAACAATATTGTATTCTACAGTATCAATATCCCCTACATCATAATTAGACAAGCAAAATCTGCCAAATTCAAGTATATCGTTCTCATACGCTTTAATGGTATGTAAAGAATAATTTTTCTCTAACGAGAGATAAGAAATAAATTCGCTTAAATACATTACCTAAAGGTATTAAAGTTTAGAGTCTGTCAAAATTTGAGCAAAAAAAATCCCGCAAATTGCGGGATTTAATATTTATCTTAAAAAACTAAACTTCTTCTTGATCTCTTAGACCTTGAATGTATTCTGCTTTTTGTATCTGTGCTCTACGAACAACTGACGGCTTGTTGAACTGTTGACGCTTACGTAACTGTCTCATTGTACCTGTTTTGTCGAACTTACGTTTAAAACGCTTTAAAGCTCTATCGATGTTTTCTCCTTCTTTTACTGGTATTATTAACATGGGCTAAACCTCCTCTCTTTTGTGATTAAGGCTGCAAATATACTAACTATATTTAAATAGACAACCAATTATATACTTTTTAAACCAATATCCGCTTAACTATACCGTAGCAGGCTTGTATTCTTTTTTATCGATTATGATTTTGGAAATTATTTCACGCAATATTTCTGAAGTACCACCACCGATCGGTCCTAATCTACTATCCCTAAAATTGCGAGCCATAGGATAATCTTCAATATAACCATAACCCCCTAAAAATTGCAAACATTCATAGGCCACTTCATCGGCTACTTTTGTAGATTTTAATTTAGAGATTGTCGCTTCTTTAACTACATACTGACCTTTATCCAAACGATAGGCGACCGAATAATTATATTCTTTGCACATGTCAATATCCGCATGTAAATCTACTACACGATGCCTTAGTGCCTGAAACTTATTAATAGACCTTCCAAAAGCTTCCCTTTCAGACATATATTTTAATGCATAATCCAAAACATGCTCTGACCTTGCATGAGCATTCACACCCATTATCAATCGTTCAAGCGCAAAATGTTCCATTATATATGAAAAACCCATGTTTTCAACGCCCATTAAGTTCTCTACCGGGATCTTAACATTGTCAAAGGCTAGTTCTGCGGTATCGGAAGCTCTCCAACCTAATTTGTTCAATTTATTTGCAGTAACTCCTTCACTACTTCTATCTACAGCAAAAATGCTAATTCCTTTATTACCCAATTCAGGATTGGTTTTTGCAGCCACTATCATGTAATCTGCATAAACACCATTTGTAATAAACGTTTTAGAACCATTTAGTACATAATGATCACCTTGCTTAACCGCAGTTGTCCTCATAGCAGCTACATCACTACCCCCAAAAGGCTCTGATATACAAAGACAACCAATCTTATCTCCATTTACACTTGGTCGTAAGTACTTTTCCTTTAAAAAAGAATCTGCTTCTTTATTTAAATGAGTCATTGCCAAATAAGCGTGCGCCCACATTGCCGCTGCGAATCCACCGGAATTTATCTTTTGTAATTCCTCTAAAAAAATAATAGTATAAAATAAATCTAGACCTAGACCACCATCTTCTTCAGGAGTTGCCAGACCAAAATAGCCCATATCCCCAAATTTTTTCCATATAAACCTTTCTATAGTTCCAGTTTCTTCCCATTTATCTATATGTGGGACTACTTCTTTATGTAAAAAATCTTTTAGACTTTCCCTAAATAATTGATGTTCTTCTGTGAAGTACATACTTTGCATAGCGTTTTTTTTATAATGACAAATATAATGCAATTCTGTTAATACGCTCTGCCGGAAATTTATCAATTTCTACTAATTCGTTCAAAGATTTGATACTTCCGTTGAGATTACGATAATTTACAATGCCCTCAGCAACGTATTTTTGCAGATATATCAATTTAGACAATTCTTCTACCGTTGCAGTATTTACGTTAATTTTTATAACATTTGGCTTCGTTAAAACTTTAAACCGCTCTAAGGCTCTTTCTACAACCTCAGGCTCAAGACCATAAACATCATTTAATTGATCATCAATTAAAAAACCACCCAAGCGATCTCTAAATTTTATAATTCTAGCGGACAACTTCTCCCCTATTCCATTTATCGTTTTTAAATCTTCAGCTGTTGCTGTATTCAGATCTTTCCAAATTATTTCGTCTACTTTATTATTAGATGTAGATGTATTAAAAGTTTTCCCCCTCTTACCTTGAGTCCATTCTGGAAATTTAAAAAACGGAGCAAGAGCTTTAAGCAATGAATCTGAAATTTTTGTAACATCCTGAAATTCTTTTGCCGAGTTTACATATTTATCTTTCTTTCTAAACTTGTGTAATCTATCTATTTCCTCTACAGACATACCAATTGTATAGCCTTTAAAGTCAGTAATAAAATTTGGATTAAAAGGATATATACGAACGGAATCTTTTATTGAAGCTAAAATCTTTAAGGAATCAATTTCTGCCTGTAAACCACTTTCAAACTGTAAAGGAGCAGCTTGACTTAACGTATTTTTATTATAGAAATAATAACCTAATTGCACAGCAATGAGAAAAAATAAGAAAAAGAAAATCCCACTTCGTTCTTCTTTATTGAACTTAAAGTGGGATTTAAATGAATTCATGATGTTTCTTAATCTTCTATAGCATCATACTTTAACTTAATTGCGCCCAAGTATCTATTCAATTGTTTTTTAACAATTGGGAACAAGAAGAATAGACCAACCATATTAGGGAATACCATTGCAAATATCATTGCATCAGAGAAATCCCAAATAGATTTCATACTTGCCGCAGCACCGATAACGATGAATGTACAGAACAATAATTTATAAACAATATCAGCCGTTCTACCACGTCCGAATAAATATTTCCAAGATTGTAATCCGTAATAAGACCATGATATCATTGTTGACACAGCAAATAATACCACTGCAATAGTTAAAAATACATTAGAATAAGGAATATATTCAGCAAATGCTACAGCAGTAATACCAGCACCTTCATAAGCAACACCGTCAATTAAAACTGATCCGGAACCATCACCACCATAAGTAAACGCGCCACCAAAATTGAAAATAATTATTACTATTGCCGTCATTGTACATATAACAACGGTATCAATAAAAGGTTCCAGTAAAGCTACCAAACCTTCAGATGCAGAATATTTTGTTCTTACCGCAGAGTGCGCAATAGATGCCGAACCTGCACCGGCTTCATTTGAGAATGCCGCTCTTTTAAATCCTACCAACAGAACTCCAATAAGACTTCCTACACCAATGGCAGTTGGCTTAAATGCTTCTGCAACTATTAAAGAAATTGCATCATCTACAAGTGTAATGTTGCTAAGTATAATATACAAACATGCAACAATATACATTACCGCCATAAACGGCACCACTTTTTCCGTTACCTGTGCAATACGCTTAATACCGCCAATAATAATTACCCCAACAAGGATTGCAAGTACCAGACCTACAATAGCACCTGCAGCAGTACTCTGCCAGTTAAAAAGTTCTTTTATTACAATTGTAGCCTGGTTTGACTGAGCAGCGTTACCACCCCCAAATGAACCACCAATACAAAAAATTGCAAAAATTACCGCAGCAACTTTACCTACGGTTTCAAAACCTCTTTCTTTAAGACCTTTACTTATATAATACATTGGCCCACCATAAACGGTACCATCTTCACCAACATCTCTATATTGAACCCCTAAAGTACATTCAACGAATTTTGAAGACATACCCAAAAGACCGCAAACGATCATCCAAAAAGTAGCACCAGGACCACCCAAGGCAATAGCCAAGGCTACACCTGCAATATTACCGTTACCTACCGTACCGGATACGGCAGTAGCCAATGCCTGAAAATGACTTACCTCTCCTTCTGAACTTTCATCTCTAATAGTATCTATAATATCGCCATCAACGGCCAAATCATTTTCTAAACTAACAAGATGATCCTCAATATCAACATTTGTTAAATCTTGACCTTGTGCAATACCATCTTCTCCATAAAGATTTTGTGCACCATGCTTTTCAATATCCTCATATTTACCACGAACGGTATTGATAGCCTTTCCAAAAAACCTTATGTTAGGGAAACCAAAATAGACCGTAAAAAACAGTGCACTACCTACCAACAGTACCAATACAAAAGGTATGTCCGGATCGTGCCAAATATTAAAGAAAATTACCGCTGAGAAGAAATCTGAAATAGGCTTGAACGCTTGATCTATTTGCTGATCTAAACCTTGTTCTTGAGAATAAATTAAAAATGGAAATAAAAAGGTAAACAGGGTTAGAAGTTTATACTTCATAAGTTTGTATTTATTTTTTGAGTTAGTTTGTCTAGCAATATCCTAAAAATAATGGATGCAATCAAATATATATGGTAGAAAGATGATTATTCTATATTAAACATTTCGTTCAATTTCTTAATTTGTTCTGGTCTACCCAATACAATAACCTTACTTTTAGGCTGTAATTCCATATCGGCTTCGGGGTTGATGGTATACTGGCCATCAGGTGAAATGTAACCTATTATCGTACAACCCGTTTTTCTTCTTAAATCTAAATCTCTTAACGAATTACATTCGATCTGATCAGCAAAATCCTCTATGGCGACCTCTTCTAGATTTGTTGTATGCTCACCTTCCATAGAAAGCTTGTCCATAAATGTGATAAGATCTGGCATAACAACCAAGGACGCCATGTGATCGCCTCCGATCTTATCCGGCATGATTACCTTATTGGCCCCTGCCAAAAATAATTTCTTTTGAGAATTTACCAAGGAAGCCCTACTGATAATAAATAGATCCTTTTTCATTTGTCTTGCCGACAAAACGACAAAAAGGTTAGCGGCATCATCTGGCAATGTTGCAATTAAATAACGTGCCTTTTCAATTCCTGCCTCAAGCAATACATCATCATCATTGGCATCACCTTCAATAAACAAAATATCATCCTCATAGCGTTCTATCACCTCTTTTTCTTTCTCTATAACCACAAACGGTCTTTTATACGCTTTTAGCCTTTCAGCAGCTTGCATACCATTTCGCCCAAAACCACAGACGATAACATGCTGATTTAAATTTGCGATTGCATTTTTCATTTTCTTCTTTTTTAGCAGTTCTACTGAATTTCTGGAAAGTAGATAGTCTGTAACTATTGTTATAGCGAAACCAACTATAAATACACTCGTGACTATTAAGATTATTGTAAAGATTTTACCTTCGGGGCCCATAGGTCTCACCTCTGAAAAACCAACAGTGGTTACCGTTATAATGGTCATATAGAAAGCATCTACCCAAGAATAATCTGCCACCAAGCGATATCCTAAAACCCCAAAAGCCAAAACCATTAGCATTAAGGTCAATGCTAAATATATTTTAGACTTAAATAATTTCATCATATCCTAAAGATCAAAAACTGAATTACGTTTCGTATAAATCAAATCTTTTATTCTAAGCCAAAATGCCAGGAACAAATAAAGTGCAAATCCAAAACCTACGGTGACAAAGGTGAGATAAATAAACGATGTTCTTACAATCCTAGCCCTTATACCCAATCGTTCTGCTATTCGACCACATACTTCATACCCTCTTTTCTGAAAATAATGCAGTAATTTGTAAAATACGCTCATGGGTATAAAATTAGACTTTTATATTCATTAATAAAGCTCCCACAGCACAATCCAAACATTTATCCTTTGCACAATAATTGGAATATAACTGTAAATATGCCTGAGAGTCCTTAGCATTATCAAGTGTTTCGCCCAGCTTACCAAAGTTAGCTATAATACTATTTTCTTCCTTTTTTATTTCTGACATCATTTTTAAAAAACTCTCATTTACAAGCCCACCTTTATAACGACTGTAAGCAAATTTTAAAGGAATAATAGTATTAATCATCAATAAGTTTAAAAATGAAGATGAAATTCTCTTTTTGCTCTTTTTTGAAATTTTTCCGAAATTAAAATGGGTCTCCCAATATTCAGAGGTTGTTATTGTTAGAATTTTAGCAAAATCAGCCCGTTCGTTTTCTATCAATAAATGAAAAAGGTTATTGTTTTCAGTATAAAGAGCACTCAATTGCGCTAACCTTACGGTTGGAAAATTTGATGGTCTAAGGCGAAAAAATTCTGGCGATTTAAATATTGGGGTTAAGCTAAATTTATGTTTTAAAAAGGCATATTCGGCTTTCAACTTATTAAAATAAGCATCATCATTTGTATTATTCAACAAATTTGCCTGACCTAACAACAGGCTTTCCATTAAAAGAGGTTTATGGTATAATTTTCTTATAATTGAAAAGTCAATTGATTTTCCCAATTCAACAAAAGATTCTCCATTTATTTTAGACCCAAAGGTTTTCAATAGCATTAAGAACAATACATGTTCCCAATCATTATTGGTTTCTTTTAATAGTTTTTCAATAAAAATCGATTTTTGCTCTAACCGTTCTATAAATAAACGATCTAGCCAATTATTCTTTATAAAATCATTGACTGTATTAAATTCATTTTCACAATTAATGAACTTATAATTTTTACTATCAAACAATTGTTGATAGGTATGCAAAATTTGTAAGGGTATAAATTCTTTTAAGGATAAGGTAGGGATTTCAGTGCCGTTTTTTCTAAAAACGGCTACATCATCTTCCCAGACCACATGTAAAATTACATTATTATAATTTTCATCTTCTTGATGATTATGCGCATACCAATCAGAAGATTTTAAATGAATTTCTACATTGCCCGCCCACAATTGTCCACTCAACTCTATCTGGGCATTAAAAAAATCAGGACCACTAAAATGATTATGCATACCTACGGATACCACATGCACTACTTCACCAGATGTAGATACGAGACCGTTCAAGGGATACTTTTTATACTTCCAAATAAAATGAAGCAGATCTTCCTTCATTTTATAAAAATAAAAAACCCGCCGTTAAGCGGGTCAATTTTCTCAAAAGAAATTATATTATGCCGTTTCCCCTTCCCAATTCATGAATCCTCCTTGAAGGTTATATGTCTTATCAAAGCCTAAATTGTTCATAATTGCACATGCTTGACCACTTCTGGCACCTGATCTACAATACACATAATAATTTTTTGTTTTATCAAGCTTCTCAAGCTCAGCTACAAATTCTTGACCTTTATATATATCAATATTAATTGCATTCGGTATAATCCCGTCCTCTACTTCTTCCTCTGTTCTTACATCTAGTATTACTGCATTAGAATCTTTCTCTAATTGCTCTTCCCAATCTTGTTGTGATAAATCTGCCATTGTCTATATAAATTTATGAAACAAAAATACTTGTTTTTTATTTATTTGGATAACTCTCAAGGATTTAACAAATAATTAATCTAAGGGACATCGTAGTCATTAAAAATAACCATACATTTGTATATACAATTATTGTATCAACATGAATGTAGAAGAAATCATTAAAACAAACCAAAAGATGCCGTTAGAAAAACGGACGCTTATTCATTTGGCATTGGTTATCAATAAAATTGACGAAGAAATAGCAACTGTTCTAAAACCTTTTGATATATCTATTCAACAATTTAATGTTTTAAGAATTCTAAGGGGGCAGAATGGAAAACCAGCTAATCTCTCTACTATTAATGATAGAATGGTTAAAAAAAGGAGCAATACAACCCGCTTGGTCGATAAACTAATTCTTAAGGGTTTTGCTCAAAGAACCATCTGCTTAAATAACAGACGTAAGGTTGAAATTGTAATTACGGAAGGTGGTTTACATATCTTAAATGAAATTGATGGAATACTTTTTGAAGCCGAGAAGAGAATACTTAAAGAATTTGACGAAATAGAGTTACACCAGCTCAATGAACTTCTAAATAAATTTTAAACTATTTTTAATGAAAACTATATTAGACAATTTAAACTGGCGCTACGCCACCAAAAAATTCGATAGCACCAAAAAATTAAGCAATGAGAATTTAAACACATTATTAGAAGCCGCAAGGTTAACAGCTTCTTCATACGGTCTTCAGCCTTATCATATTTATGTTATTGAAAATGAGGAAATCAGAACTCGCCTAAGGAAAGTATCTTATGACCAACCTCAAATAACGGATGCGTCCCATCTTATTGTTTTGGCCAACAAACCTACATTTAACGATACTTTGATAGATGATTATATAGAAAACATCATGGTAGTAAGGGGTTTATCCAAAGATGACCTCAAAGAATTTTCACAAACCATGAAATCTACATTATTAGACTTACCGGACGCACAAAAAGGTGCATGGACTTCAAATCAAGCATACATTGTATTGGGTAATTTAATGACCGTAGCGGCAAATATGCAAATAGACGCTTGCCCTATGGAAGGTTTTGACAATGAACAGTACAATGAAATTTTAGGCCTCTCTGACATAGGTTTGAACGCTGCGGTAGTTTTAGCTGTAGGCTATAGATCTAAAGAGGACGAAACACAAAATTACCGCAAGGTAAGATACTCTAAAGAGCAAATTATTACACATATAAATTAAACACAATCATTTTAAAATTAGACACATGAAAAAATCATTATTAAGTTTAGTATTCGTTGCCGTTTTCGGATTTACAGCAACAGCTTCAACCCCTATCGACTCTGAAAAAAAAGAGGTAAAGGTTAGCGAAAGTAAAGTAACTTGGAAAGGTTATAAGGTTACAGGATCTCACGAAGGTACCATCAATTTAAAATCCGGTCATTTGGAAATGAAAGGTAAAAAATTGATAGGAGGTGAATTTGTTATAGACATGACCTCTATTTCTTGCTCTGACCTACAGGCCGGGCAAGGTAAAGAGAAGTTAGAAGGTCATTTACAATCCGCAGATTTCTTTGGTGTTGAAAACAACCCGACTTCTAAATTGGTTTTCACATCCGTTAAGGCAATGAACGACAGCTCATATACGGTTACAGGAGATTTGACCATTAAAGGAATTACAAAACCCGTTACACTTGTTGTATCAATGTTTGAAAACAAAGCTTCAGCAACCATGAAGGTAGATAGAACCAAATTTGATATTAAATATGGTTCAGGAAGCTTTTTTGACAACCTAGGCGATAAAGCCATCTATGATGACTTTGACTTAGTGGTAGATTTAGCTCTATAATAGTATTAAATGGCATTTTAATATTGCTATTACAACAATTTAAAATCCCTTTGAGATATTTTCAAAGGGATTTTAATTTTTGATTAAGTAAAGTTTGAAAGTTTAAATTTCCTTTTTATATTTGAGCTCAATGAAAAATTTAAACGTGAATACTTGGTGGTGGAGCAACTTACGAAAAACATCGTGAGCACAGCATCATTGTAGTAAAACTATATAAAGGCTTGTCATCACGACAAGCCTTCTTTATTTTATAAAAGTATCTATGACCTATCAATTTAAGACCTATCATAAAAAAATTCTTGCCGATACGGTTACCCCGGTAAGTGTTTATCTAAAAATAAGAGACCGTTTTCCCAATAGTATACTTTTGGAAAGCAGCGACTACCATGCAAACAACAACAGTTTCTCATATATCTGTTGTAATCCTATTGCCTCTATTAAAGTAGAAAACGAAGTTATAACCAAGCAATATCCAGATGGTGTCAATGAAGAAATAAAAATTACACCACAAACAAACGTGGTAGATATTATAGATTCTTTTAGTAAAGCATTTAAAGCGGATGATAATGACTATAAGTTTATTAACAATGGATTGTTTGGCTATATGGCCTATGACGCTGTTCGCTATTTTGAAGATATAGACATTTCCGTAAAAGATGACTCTGTTCAAATTCCAGATATTTACTATGCGGTTTATCAAAATATCATTGCTATCAATCATTATAAAAATGAAGCCTATCTATTTGCGCATTGTTACAATACCGAGAATAACATACCAGAATTAGAGCAACTTTTAAGTACCAGAAACTTCGCTACCTATAATTTTAAAATAGAAGGTGAAAGAAAATCAAATCTTGCAGATGCAGAATATAGGGAGCATGTAAAATTAGCTAAAAAGCATTGCCAACGTGGCGATGTATTTCAACTGGTACTGAGCCGTCGTTTTTCACAAGGTTTTAAGGGCGACGAGTTCAATGTGTATAGAGCATTACGTTCTGTAAATCCATCACCCTATTTGTTCTATTTTGATTATGGCGACTTTAAAATTTTTGGTAGTTCTCCAGAAGCACAATTAATCGTTAGCGATGGTAAAGCTGAAATTCACCCAATTGCCGGCACTTTCAAAAGAACAGGTAATGATGAGCAAGATGCACAACTTGCAAAAGAATTGAAGACAGACGATAAGGAGAACAGTGAGCATGTAATGTTAGTAGATCTTGCCCGTAACGATCTTAGTAGAAACGGTAGTGTGGTACAGGTAGAAAATTATAGAGAAGTGCAATTTTTCTCTCATGTAATTCACTTGGTCTCCAAGGTTACCGGAATGAAAAAAAGTGATATCCCTACCATGAAAGTGGTAGCCGACACTTTCCCTGCCGGTACCCTAAGTGGTGCACCTAAACACATGGCCATGCAACTTATTGAAAGATACGAGAAAACAAGTAGAGGATATTACGGCGGGGCTATCGGTTTTATGGATTTTTCAGGCAACTTCAATCATGCCATTATGATTAGAACTTTTTTGAGCAAGAACCACCAATTACATTATCAGGCCGGTGCAGGATTGGTAGCTGCATCGAACCCAGAAAATGAATTACAAGAAACATACAATAAATTAGGTGCTTTGACCAAGGCACTGGAAATAGCTGAAGACATATAAAGCCTCCCCAACCCCTCCAAAAGAGGGGCTTTAAAATGATATTATGATTAAAAATATAAAAATTGAAGAGCAACAAAATTCCTCCCCTTCGGGAAGGTCAGGTGGAGCTACTGTTTTGGTTATAGACAATTACGATAGTTTCACTTATAATCTAGTACATTATTTAGAGGAATTAGGTTGTGAAGTTATCGTAAAACGTAATGACCAACTTAAGTTAGAAGAGGTAGCTACTTTTAATAAAATTGTTCTATCCCCAGGACCTGGCATTCCTGATGAAGCCGGCCTGCTAAAACAAATTATCAAAGAATACGCACCTACCAAAAGTATTTTTGGCGTCTGCCTAGGGCAACAGGCCATTGCCGAAGTATTTGGTGGTTACTTAATAAACCTGGACAAAGTCTATCACGGTATTGCCACAAGCATTAAAATAATTAAAGAGGATATCATTTTTGAAGGAATCCCAAATGAGATAGAGGTAGGCAGATACCATTCATGGGTAGTTGATTCTGATTTACCGGAAGTTTTGGAAGCAACTTCAGTAGATGAAAACGGACAGGTAATGTCTTTACGTCATAAAACCTATGATGTACGTGCCGTACAGTTTCATCCAGAATCTGTTCTTACACCAAATGGAAAAAAAATGTTAGAGAATTGGCTACGCCCCTAGCCCACAAAGGGAGAATCTAAAACAAATGACTGAAATTAATACGAATAAAATTAAATAAGGAGACCTTTATTCTTCCCCTTTGGGGAGGTTAGGTGGGGCCTATGAAAGAGACATTAAATAAACTTATAAATCACGAAATACTTTCTAAGGAAGATGCTAAACGTATTCTCGTGAATATTGCAAAAGGTGATTACAACACTAGTCAGATTGCGGCATTTTTAACCGTTTACATGATGCGTAGCATTACTATTGAAGAACTTGAAGGGTTTAGAGACGCACTATTAGATTTGTGTTTGGCGGTAGACTTATCGGCCTATAACCCTATTGATCTTTGTGGTACAGGTGGTGACGGTAAAGATACCTTCAACATTTCTACCTTGGCTTCTTTTGTAACCGCAGGTGCAGGCGTAAAAGTTACCAAACACGGAAATTACGGTGTATCATCTAAGTGTGGCAGTAGTAATGTAATGGAATTTTTAGGAATAAAATTCAGTAATGAATCAGACTTTTTAGAAAAATGTATTGATGAAGCCGGTATTTGTGTACTACACGCCCCGCTGTTTCACCCTGCTATGAAAAACGTAGCACCTATTCGTAAAGATTTAGCGGTAAAGACATTCTTCAATATGTTAGGTCCTATGGTAAATCCTGCTTTTCCTAAAAACCAAATGGTAGGTGTTTTCAATTTAGAATTAGCTCGCATGTACGGATATCTGTATCAGAAAACCGATAAAAACTTTACTGTTCTTCATGCATTAGATGGATATGATGAAATTTCCCTTACAGGAAATACCAAAACCATTTCTAATCATACTGAAAGCATGCTAAAACCATCTGATTTTGGTGTAAAGCAAATAAAGCAAAGCGATATTGTTGGCGGAGATTCTATAGATTCTTCGGCACAAATTTTCCTTAATGTTTTACAAGGTAAAGGTACAGAACCGCAAAACAATGTAGTGTGTGCCAATGCAGGTATTGCAATTGCTACGGTAAAGAATTTAACACCTCTTGAAGGTTTTGAAAAAGCCAAGGAATCTTTATTAGGAGGACACGGACTAGTGGCATTGAAGAAAATACAAGAACTAAGCAAAAATTAAGCATATTACTTCATACCTTGAAATGACGAGGTAATAAAGAACATATATTTCATGAATATTCTAGATAAAATAGTAGCCGATAAACGCAAAGAGGTTGAATTGAAAAAATCGATCATTCCGGTGTCGCAATATGAAGCATCTGTACTTTTTAATCGAAAAACTAACTCTTTAGCTCAAGCACTTAAAAATAGTAATACGGGTATTATTGCTGAATTTAAACGTAGGTCTCCGTCTAAAGAAAGTATTAACCAGAACGCAAATGTTGGGCAAGTTGCCAAGGGTTATAGAAAAGCGGGTGTTTGTGGAATGAGCGTACTAACCGATATTAAATACTTTGGAGGGTCTATTGAAGATCTTGTTTTGGCACGTGCATCGGTTCAGCTTCCTTTACTTCGTAAAGAATTTATCATTAGCGAATATCAGATTATTGAAGCGAAAGCTTATGGCGCAGATGTTATTTTACTGATTGCAGCAATTCTAACAAAACAAGAAATAAAGACCTATTCGGAATTGGCAAAAAGCTTAGGTCTGGATGTATTGTTAGAGGTTCATAATGAAGAAGAACTTCATAAATCTATAATGCCAAGTTTAGATATGCTAGGCGTAAACAATAGAAATCTGAAGACTTTTGAAGTTAGCTTGGATACCAGTAAATCATTATCAGAATTGATACCCAATGATTTTGTAAAGGTTTCTGAAAGCGGAATCAGCTCTGTTGATGCCATTAAAGAACTAAAACCGTATGGATATGAAGGTTTTTTAATTGGCGAGAATTTTATGAAAACGGATGACCCTGGTAAAAGCGCTATTGAATTCATTAAAAACCTTTAAAAGTAATGAAACTTAAAATTTGCGGAATGAAGCTGAATACTTCCGAAGTCGCACAACTGCGACCAGACTATTTAGGCTTTATTTTCTGGGAACCTTCTTCTAGATTTTTTAAAAGTGAAATACCAGAACTTCCGCATACTATTAATAAAGTAGGTGTATTTGTTGATGCAGAGATTGATTATGTTAAAGACATGGTCAGCAAACATCAATTACAAAGCTTACAATTACATGGACATGAGAGTCCTGAATATTGTACTAAAATTGCAAGTGAATTAAAAAAATTAAATCATAAAGTAGACATCATAAAAGTGTTCTCTATAAAAGACGAATTTAACTTTGAAGAATTGAAACCCTATGAAAATGTGTGCGACTATTTTCTCTTTGACACCAAAGGAAAACTACCTGGCGGTAACGGATACACCTTTAATTGGTCTGTTTTAAAAAACTACCCATCTAACAAACCTTTCTTTTTAAGTGGTGGTATTGGTTTAAATAATCTGAACAAGATTAATGAGTTTATGAAAACGCCTGAATCTAAATATTGCTATGCCATTGATGTGAATAGCTCTTTTGAAATAGAACCAGGATTAAAAAATATTGAAGAATTACAAAAGTTTAAAGAAGCGCTATGAATTATAATGCTGACGAAAAAGGATACTACGGTGAATTTGGTGGTGCCTACATACCAGAAATGCTATACCCAAACGTTGAAGAGCTACGACAAAATTATTTAAAACTGATGTATGAAGATTCTTTTCAAAAAGAATTCAATCAGCTTTTAAAAGACTATGTTGGTAGACCTTCCCCCCTATATTTTGCCAAACGTCTTTCTGAAAAACATGGTTGCAAAATTTACCTAAAAAGAGAAGATCTTAACCATACTGGTGCACATAAAGTGAACAACACCATAGGTCAGATTCTAATGGCTCAAAAGTTGGGCAAAACAAGAATTATTGCCGAAACCGGTGCCGGACAACACGGTGTGGCAACGGCAACCGTTTGTGCCCTCATGGGTATGGAATGTATTGTTTACATGGGGGAAATAGATATTGCACGCCAAGCGCCAAATGTTGCCCGTATGAAAATGTTGGGTGCTGAAGTAAGACCTGCAAAATCTGGCAGTAGAACACTTAAAGATGCTACCAACGAAGCCATTAGAGATTGGATCAACAATCCGGTAGACACCCATTATATCATTGGTTCCGCCATTGGTCCGCACCCATACCCAGATATGGTAACACGTTTTCAATCCGTAATTTCCGAAGAAATAAAATGGCAGTTAAAAGAGAAAGAAGGTCGTGAAAATCCAGATTACGTGGTAGCTTGTATTGGCGGTGGCAGTAATGCCGCTGGTACCTACTATCATTTTCTACACGAGCCTGAGGTTGGCATTATTGCTGTTGAAGCTGCCGGTAAAGGCGTAAATTCTGGTGAGAGTGCCGCAACGTCCGCTTTAGGTAAAGTAGGAATCATTCACGGTTGTAAAACTATGTTGATGCAAACCATTGATGGGCAAATTACCGAACCTTACTCTATTTCTGCCGGATTAGATTATCCTGGCGTTGGTCCTATGCATTCTCACCTTTACAAATCTGGTCGTGCAGAGTTTTATTCGGCCACAGATGATGAAGCCATGGCTGCAGGATTGGAATTGTCAAAGTTAGAAGGTATTATACCCGCTATAGAAACAGGACATGCATTTGCCATTTTTGAACATAAAAAATTTAAAAAAGACGATGTGGTCGTCATTAGCCTTTCTGGCCGTGGAGATAAAGACCTGAACACATATATTGATTACTTTAAGTTAGCATAACCTTATTATGAGCAATAGAATAACATTAAAATTAAAAGAAGACAAAAAGCTTCTATCTATATATTTTACGGCAGGTTACCCATCATTGAACGATACGGTAAAAATTATTGAAGATTTAGAAAAGAACGGTGTTGATATGATTGAAATAGGATTACCGTTCAGTGACCCTTTGGCAGACGGACCAACAATTCAGGAAAGTTCTACCGCCGCCTTAAAAAATGGAATGACCACCGAAATTCTTTTTGAACAACTAAGAGATATTCGTAAAACAGTTTCAATTCCTTTAATTATCATGGGATATTTTAACCCTGTATTACAATACGGTGTTGAAGCATTTTGTAAAAAATGCCAAGAGATTGGGATTGACGGACTTATTTTACCCGACCTTCCATTAGATGTTTATCAAGATGACTATGAAACTATATTTAAAAAATACGGCTTAATAAATGTTTTCCTGATTACACCACAGACAAGTAATGGCCGTATTGATCAGATCGACAGTGCTTCAGACGGATTTATCTATATGGTTAGTTCAGCAAGCGTTACGGGATCAAAATCTGGCTTTGGTCAAGAACAAGAAAATTATTTTGAGCGCATTGCCAAAATGAATTTAAAGAATCCACAAATAGTAGGTTTCGGTATTAAAGACGAAGAAACTTTTAAGCAAGCGACCAAAACCGCTAAAGGTGCCATTATAGGTTCTGCTTTTATTAAGCATTTGACAGCTTACGGAACAGATAAAACAAATGAATTCATTTCATTAATACGCTAAGTTGAAAGAATTTTTAAATAATTGGAAACTGATTATTCTTTTATGCCTAACCTTAGGTTTAGCCCCATTTTTCCCTGAACCTCATATTTTAGGTAAATTAAAATGGATTTTTGGTGGCGCAGATGGAATGGTATTTATGGATTGGTTCGATGTCGTTTTACACGGCTTTCCTTTTATACTTCTAATTAGATTAATTATAATGAAAATATTCAGCTCAAAAACTTCAGATTAACTTTCAGTTATCTAAATAGGTGTTGAATACACAAAGTATTTTGAAATAATGAAAAAGGTTGCCCAATAGGGCAACCTTTTTTTAGTCTATACGCTACAAAAAGAATATAACTACTTCACTTTGTATGGGTAACACCAATAAAAACCAACCAACTACCCACCTACACTTTTGAGCATATTTATTTCTAATATAGAAAACCTTAACAATTGCCATAATCTAATTGAGACTTAGTTCTCTGCATTTTCCTTACTTTTAAAGAATATATCCACGAGAACGAACATGAAAAAATTTCTAACACTTACATTCCTTTTATCACTTTTCGCCACCCATTCCCAAGACTCCATCTTAATAAAATCTAAAGTAGCGAATGCTATTGGCGAATTAAGGGAATTTGTAGCTATACCTAATGATGCATTGAATGCAGACGACATAGATTCTAACCTTTTTTGGCTGAGAAAAAAATTCACTGAACGCGGATTTAATAGTACCATTTTAGAAACCAAAGGCCTACCCTTATTTTTTGCCGCTCTACCCATGGACGACAACAAGCCAACTATTTTGTTCTATATGCATTTAGATGGGCAATCTGTAGACGCTAAAAAATGGGACCAACCTGATCCTTACAAAGTGGTGCTAAAATCTAAATCTGATAACGGTTGGAAGACCGAATCCTTTTCAGAATTAGATGATGACATCAACTATGATTGGCGACTTTTTGGAAGATCTACATCAGATGACAAAGGACCTATTGTTATGTTTTTAAATGCTATTGACGCACTTAAAAAAGATGGTATTGACATACCTTATAATGTAAAGGTGATTCTAGATAGCGAAGAAGAAAAAAGCAGCGCTCCGTTACCGCAAGCGGTACGCACCTATAAAGATTTATTGAAAGCTGATTTTTTGGTAATAAACGATGGGCCGGTTCACGTTTCCGGGAAACCAACAATAGTTTATGGCTGCAGAGGAATTACAACATTATCAATTACATCTCACGGACCTATAAAACCTCAGCATAGTGGTCATTACGGAAATTACGCTCCAAACCCAGGTTTTCAATTAGCACAACTTCTAGCAACTATGAAAGATGCAGATGGCAAAGTTCTTATTAAAGGTTACTATGACGGAATCACCTTAGATGATGCAACATTAGAAATTCTAAAGAGTGTACCTGATAATATTGAAGAAATAAATAAGAACCTAGCAATAGCAAATCCTGAAAAGGTAGGTAGTTTTTACCAAGAATCTCTTCAATACCCTTCCCTAAACATTAGAGGCCTAGGTTCTGGATGGATCGGCGATCAGGCAAGAACTATACTTCCTGCTACCGCTACAGCAGAATTAGATTTAAGACTTGTTCCAGAAACTGATGGTAACAGACTTAAAAAATTGGTAAAAGAACACATCAAAAATCAAGGCTATCATATATTGGACACGGAACCCACTATGGATGATCGTTTGAAATATGATAAAATAGTAACGATTAAAGAAGGCACGGTTACAGATGCGTTTCGTACGAATCTAAATAATCCGTTTGGGAACAATATTGTAAAAACAATGGAAAACAAATTTGGAGAAAAGCCCGTTCAAATCCGTATAATGGGCGGTACGGTTCCTATTTCACCATTTATCAATGAACTGAAAATTCCTGCATTCATAATTCCTATGGTAAACCCAGATAACAATCAACATAGCCCCAATGAGAATTTAAAAATAAGGCAGATTGCCTATGGTATAGAAACCTTTTATGCACTTCTAAGTTCCAAATTGTAATATGCCGGCATATTGGAAATTACTAATAGTCCTTCATATAAATTTCAATTCAAATGTCTTAAACCTGCAAAATTATCGGCATAATAATTGAACTAAGTTCATTATGATATTTAAACTGAACATATTTCTTTTTTCGATCTTTAGCTTGTTTACCGCATTTACTTTAGACGTTTCTAAGTCAACAGAAGAATTTAAAAACTCATTAAAGCGATTTCCGACTATGGTAGAATCGCTACAACATGGAGAACAGTTTACTATTCAAATTACCTCTATAGGCTGTTTTCATGGCGAACGCCAAATTATAACCGTATTGAACAAGGACGATGTATTAATTGCCCATTTTAAGGATAAGAGAAAAGTTTTATCTCCTTCGGATATTGATAAGTTCATAAGTTTTGAACTTCAATTAAGAAACATAGAATTTGGAGGTTGCACAACCATAGACACCTATGTTCTAAGCAACGACTTTGAATCTTTAAAATTTAGCGATAGCACGTGCAGTTGGTCTGGCTATAAAAGACTTCTAGCGCTATTCAAATAAAAAAAGTGCCAAATTAAAAAAATCAAATTTTCAAATCACTGGCTTCAATTAAACTTGCGTCAAATGTGTGGTAACAATACATATTATTGAATAATCTTTAAGAAATGTAAGCAAAACATCGCTCTAAAAATTTAAATACGGGCTACCGAACCGAGAAACTATTTATTAAATTACCGACCAAGCACTTGACAATCAATACACTAATCCTACAATAAGTTTAAACCGCAATTCATATAATTATCACAAAAACATCACGGAAGTTATCACAACTTGTTGATATTCTTGTGACTACCCTGTTACATCAATTTCATTCATTTGTCTGTAACCAAAAAAAACAGGACATATGAAACATTTTAACTTTTTATCGATTTTAACACTCTTGCTAATTATGGCAAGTTGCTCAGATGACGACAATGCCGTTGCAGATATCATTGTTCCTGCATCTGGCGATATTGCCGGTGGACCGTTCACTATTTGTGTTGATGGAATACCGGATATGGTAAGTGGCATTACCTTGAACAGTGATACCTCTGCAGGCAGCTTAAGCAGTTGGGTCATAACAGATGATCAAAATAATATTTTAGGACTTCCTCCTACTTTAGATGCCGTATATGGTGTTGACTTCGACGCTGCAGGGGCAGGAACTTGCCTTATTTGGTATCTACGCTATGAAGAAGGACTTGTAGGTTTAGAAATGGGCCTGAACACTAACAACCTTGAAGGCTCTTTTGATTTATCTAACTCAATTGAGGTACAACGAAATGAAACCGCTGCCGGTGTTCTTTCTGGCGGACCATATGAATTTACCGTTGACGGAAATGCAGATTTTGTTACAGATATTTCTTTGAACAGCGAAAACGCAATAGGTACTAATAGCACTTTTGTCATTACCGACGATGAACTGAATATTCTTGGGTTACCGCCTACCATAGATGCTGTTAAAGAAGTTGATTTTGATATGGCCGGAAGCGGAGTATGCCTGATCTGGTATCTTCGTTTTGAAGATGGTCTAATTGGCGCAGAAGCCGGTATGAACGCAGGTGAACTTGAAGGTTGTTTTAGCCTATCCAACTCCATTCAGGTAACAAGGTTAGATGCCGCTAATGCGGGTACAATTTCCGGAGGACCGTTTAACTTTTGTGTTGATGGCGAAGTAGATAATGTATATGGTATTACCTTAGACAGTTCTAATGCAAAGGGAAGCAATAGCAGCTGGGTCATTACAGATGACCAAGGAAAAATCTTAGGATTGCCTCCAACATTAGATGCTGTTGAAGGAGTAGATTTTGATGACGCAGGTGCAGGCACTTGTCTAATTTGGTATTTACGCTATGAAGGTGAATTAACAGGACTAGCCATTGACATGAACGCCAATGATCTTCAGGGAAATTTCAACTTATCCAATTCTATAGAAGTAATACGCAGTAGAACAGAAGCTGGGCAGTTGACCGGTGGTCCATACAAATTTTATGTTGATGGCGAAGCAGATTATGTTACAGACATAATGCTAGATGCATCTGATGCTTCCGGCACCAATAGCACATGGGTCATTACGGATGAGGATTTAAATATTTTGGGACTTCCACCAACATTAGATGCCGTAAGAGGTGTTAACTTTGATGCTGCAGGTGCGGGTACATGCCTAATATGGTATTTGAGATATGAAGACGGATTGGAAGGTGCAACAATGGGGAGCAATGCAGCAGATTTATCCGGTTGTTTTGATCTATCCAACCCAATAGAAGTTCAAAGGATACAAGGTGTAAATGCCGGTACGCTAGAAGGTGGTCCGTTCAGTTTTTGTGTTGACGGCGAAGTTGACAATGTTTACGGTATTTCTTTGGACAACTCTACCGCTACAGGTTCACAAAGTACATGGATCATTACCGATGATCAAGGAAAAATATTAGGTTTACCTCCTACACTAGAAGCTGTTGAAGGAGTTAATTTTGACGGAGCGGGTGCCGGAACTTGCCTTATATGGTACGCACGTTATGAAGGTGAAATCAGCGGATTACAAGTTGATATGAATGCAAATAACGTTTCCGGAAACTTTGCCTTATCAAATCCGTTAACGGTGGTAAGAACGGAAACGCACGCAGGAACGCTAACCGGTGGTCCTTTTGAATTTATAGTTGATGAAACTTCTGATTACGTAACCGGTATTTCCGTTAACAACGAAAATGCTTCGGGTGCCAATAGTTCTTTTATAATCACTGACGAAACAGGTAGAATACTAGGCTTACCTCCTACTATTGAAGATCTTAACTCAGTAGACTTTAATGCAGCTGGCGAAGGAACTTGTTTTATCTATTATATAAGATATGAAGACGGACTGACCGGTATGGAACCCGGTTGGACATTTGATGAATTCAATGGTTGCTTTGATATTTCCAATTCAATAGAAGTAGTTCGAAAGGTTCATTAATCTTAATAGCTTTAAATAAAAAAGGCTCTGCAGTTTTATTGCAGAGCCTTTTTACTTTCTATTATTGACTATTATGCCGAATTTCTACTGGCATTGATATTACCATAAAGAGATCTTGTTACAATCTTCTCATACAATTCTTTATACTGGGTACCCTCGCCAATTCTTTGAAGAGCATATTGTTGAATTACCAATAGTGGCAATACAATATTCTCACGAATTTTGATAGACTCTCTAGAAATTGCTTCTTTCTTCATCAATATTTCCATACCTGAAAGTTTTAAAAGCATTGCTTTTGATAATTCATATTCAGCATGGAGAATTTCCCAAAACGCACCATATTCTTTATTCTCTTTCATATAACTGGTCAATTCAAAATAGCATTTGGTAAGACTCATCATACTATTCATCATCAATGCCTGAAAGAACGGTACATCCTTATATAATCTTTTAGCCTCTTCCAATCTACCATCATCTTCCAATGTCTTTAACGCGGTGCCAATACCGTAGTATCCTGGTACATTCTGCTTTAGCTGACTCCAAGAACCAACAAAGGAAATAGCTCTTAAATCTGAAAGTTCCAGTTTTGCCTTATTTCCCCTTTTACCTGGCCTACTCCCAATATTTGCTTTGGTATAGTATTTTAAGGTGCTCATGTTCTCTAAGTATGGCATGAACTTATTATGGTGTTTTAGGTCATCATACTTTTTAAAACTTAATTCTGACAGCTCTTCAATCAACTCTCTATCAGCATCAGATATAACAATTTCTTTTCCTAAGATAGTATTTGACAGTCCTGCGGTCAATAGTTGCTCACTATTATAGATAAACTGTTCTTTTGTACCGTATGTACTGGTTATGGTCTGACCTTGAATGGTCAATTGAATTTCGTTGTTGGCAACCTTATTGGTCTGTGCCGCATAAAAACGATGTGTTTTACCACCACCCCTTGCCGGTGGTCCTCCTCTACCATCAAAGAAAATGGCCGCTATATCATTTTCATCACAAACCTGTGACAACTCTTCCTTCGTTTTTAAAATAGACCAGTTTGCCTTTAAGTAACCACCATCTTTGGTACCATCAGAAAAACCGAGCATGATAGTCTGCTTGTTATTTCTATTTTCTAAATGTGCTTTATACTCCGGTAAACCGAATAAAAATCTCATAGTATCTTGAGCAGTATCCATGCCGTTCATAGTTTCGAACAACGGTACAATATCAAAAGTAATTTTCTTATCTGCCCAACCGCACCATCTAAACAATGCGTAAACAAAAAGAATAGAGAACTTATCTTCAGAGTTACTAATAATATATCTATTACAACCTTCTTCGCCGTTCTTATCCTGTATAGTCTGTAACTGAAGTATGTTCTTGATCGTATCTTTTACAATATCCTCCTCATAATCATCTGGCACTAACTGCAATTTCTCGTGCAGTAAAATATCGATCAATTTCTCTTCAGATAATTCACTAAGCTCCTCCTTGATTAAACCGTTCTTTTTCAAGACCTCTATCATGACCTTAGTATGCATACTATGGTCTTGACGAATATCTATAGTTGCAAAATGTACTTTAAAGATTTTTACTTTATCAATAAATTTCTCTAGATCTTTTAAGTAAAGGCTTTGATATTTATCAATTAAAATTAATCTGATTTCTTCTAAAGGCACAATTAAATCTTCATAGCCTATATCCTTGGAACTATCGAACATTGCCGTATACAGATTGGACCTTAATTTTTCTATAGGTCCTTGTACATCTTTAAAAGTCAATTTATGCACCAACCCTTTTAAATCATTGTAATAGCACTTCATTAAGGTTAAACGAAGCTCGTTCATGACGTCTCTTGTAATATCCGCAGTTACAAACGGGTTACCGTCACGGTCACCACCGGGCCAGAAACCTAATTTTACAATATCATGATTTTCAAATTGTTTAGAACCGGTACTGCCTTTTATATATGCGTACATATCACCAATAGCATCATAGTATACATGCCTTAGTGTGTAAATAATATTTTTTGCCTCATCTAAAGGGGTAGGTTTCTTGGCATTGATCAATGAAGTTAACCCTAATTGTTGCAAGCCTACATCGATCTCATCGATTTTATCTTCTAAAATTAATGTTCTTAGGTTTGTAATAATATCTAAAACTGCAGGCGTATAAAATTGAGTTGGGTGCGCCGTAAGAACAATACGAGCGCTAAATGTGCTTAATTTGTCCCATATGGTGTCCCAGGATTTATTTTTTTCAACTAATTGAAAATAATCTTTTAAGGACAAGGAACTAGAGTGTTTATGCAGTTTTGGGAAAGCGGCATCTTCTACACTATCATAAAGAACTACTTGGCGCTCTACATACTGTATGATGCGAAACATAAAATCTATCTGCTCTTTTTCAGATTTTATGGCTACAAAATTTTCGAAAAAATTCTCTAGTATTTCTTTTGGGTTAAGACCATTGCTCAATCCCTTTTCAGATTGATTGAGCAATAGTGGGATTAACATACCCACATTCTCAATATTCTCATAAGGTAGGTTTAAGAATAGACTATTATAGACATTGAATTTATTTTGGACAGACTTCTTAAATTCTGCCAACCTTTCTTGTTGTTGCATATATCAAAAAACTTTACGCCGTACCATTACGGCAAACTTTCTAAAATTCGAACATAAATATCGCTATTCCTAGATAATTTAAAGCATCCTTTTCGTGAAATATCATATTCGTAGAAGTATACCACAAAATTGTCTGTATTGACAACAAATAATTCAAAATACGTTACAAGCTATCTATCTTTACAGTGTAAATAAGTAATAAAATTTTTCATTTTCATATAGTGTTCTCGTAAAAGAGTCTTGTCTTAAAAGCAAGACTCTTTTTAGTTTGTAGAAATTTTAAAAACATTTTTACATCTAAAAGTGAACTTGGTATTGAAGAACCCTAAAATCCAAGGTATTGAACCTAGGGTTTTCCCTTTTCATTCTCTTATAACTTTCAAGACTACCCACAGCCCTATTGGCGGCACCAGAAGGAGCTATCAAAGAAACTGTCTTAATGATAGTTTTGGTAATGGGATGCACAAACTTATGAATTCGTGGCACGTCATTGGAAATAATATGCAGTGCAACATTATTTTCGCGCAAATGTTTTCTGAACAAAAACTCAGGACCATTTTTACTGTTCCCTCCTGTAAACAATAAGGTTGTTACCTTAGGATACTTTTCTAGATAGCCCAATACATTTCGTAATTTAACATTCTGCATACCAATATCCGAGGCATCTATTTTTTCTCTTTCGGCAGAAGCTACAATATCACAAACACCAATTTTTCTTGCTTTTAAAAATGATTTACGTTGCTCTATGGCCTCATAGGTTGTTTCATATTTAAGATGTAAATTGAATATTCTGTCTAAAATGGGCCAAAGCTGACCATCACGGCTTCCGTAACAAAAATTTACATCGCCCTCTTTTAAATCTCCAGTGGTAAAACGTGGGGGCGGCAACGTACCTACAATTAATTTTTCAGTAGATTCATTAATAAACGGCTCATACGGATGCGTGTGTTGAAATTTCTTTTGCATTAGTGTTTTATTCTCTTGAGCTTATTTTACAGCCAAATCTTCTCTAATTTACCAACTTAAACAGAAATCAAAGAAAACGAGATATGGGAAAAGGAGATAAGAAATCTAGAAAAGGAAAAATATCCAATAACTCTTACGGGACTAGAAGACCCCGTAAAATTAAAAAGAGACCTACGGTAGAAGAAAAAATAAAAATCAATAAAAAGAAATAAACTTAATTATCAATTTTGAAGGTCAAGTTTACTTGGTTCTCTTCATCTAAAGAAATCTCATACGTATAAAAACCAATTGGCAAAGTATCCATAGACATTTCTACAGGTACATAATTTAAGCTAGTAGAATCTGTAAGTATTGATAATGCAGTATACGCATAAGCCCTTTCAAACTCCATGTATTCTGAAAATTCACCTGCCTCAATATTCTCATAAACGGTATCATTTTCTACAATGCGTACTTCGCTAAAAAAAACTTCCGTACTGTTTTGAACGCGAATATTGACCAAGTTAACTTCATCATCCCTATCTGTACAAGAGAATAGAACACCAAGACATATAACAGCAAACAAAACAACCCTTTTCATAGACGTATTTTTATATACTAAAGAACGAAAAAGCAATGATTATATTTTATCTAATAAAGACAGGTTCATTTTCTTTTAAAGTATGTTCTTTACTAAATTGGTAATCATCTAAATTGAACCCTTTTATATCTTCTAAAGTTCTGGCATCAGCATCTATGATATATCTTACCATTGCTCCCCTAGCTTTTTTAGCAAAGAAGCTTATAATCTTCAATTTATCGTTCTTCCAATCTTTGAATACGGGAGTAATTATTTCTGCCTTTATTTTTTTAGGTTTCAAGGCACTGTAATATTCATTACTAGCTAGGTTCACTAAAAGCTCGCCATCTGCCATCTCATTGTTTAAATGATCGGTAAGTCTCTCTCCCCAATATTCGTACAAGTTTTTCTTTCTTCCTATTTTTAAGGAAGTACCCATTTCTAAACGGTAAGGTTGCATTAAATCTAACGGTTTTAAGATACCGTACTGCCCAGACAAAATTCTTAGAGTCTTTTGTAGTTTCTCTATTTTTTCTTCTGTCAACGTATATGCATCCAAACCTTGATAAACATCTCCGCTAAAAGCATAAACCGCTGGTCTTGCATTTTGTGGTGTAAAGGGTACGGTAAAATCTTGATTACGTTGCCAATTCAATTCTGCCAAATTATCTGAAATGGACATCAGCTCAGCAAGTGCTTTTGGTTTCTTTTTCTTAAGAACTTTGTTCAGCTTTTCGGCATCATCAATAAATTCTGGAGAAGTATATTTGGTTGTTGGCAACTCACTTTCATAATTTAATGACTTGGCCGGAGAAATAACAATTTTCATAGTACAATTTTAATATTCCCAAAAATAAACAGGATAATCTGTAAGACCTACAAAAGATAAAAAAGAGTTTAAATAGTGGTATTGGCCAAACTTATTCTGTACTGTTCTTACTGTAACTTCTCCATTTTTCTATGGCCAGCGTCATATCCTCCGGCACTTCAGAATCAAAACTCATTTGCTCTCCCGTAACAGGATGAACAAAGCCTAATGTTTTGGCATGCAAAGCTTGTCTTGGTAGTAATTTAAAGGTATTTTCAACAAATTGCTTGTACTTTGTAAAGGTTGTCCCCTTTAATATCTTTTCACCACCATAGCGTTCATCATTGAACAAAGTGTGACCAATGTATTTCATATGCACGCGTATTTGATGTGTTCTTCCGGTCTCTAATTTACAGGATACCAAAGTAACGTAACCTAATCTTTCCAATACCTTAAAATTGGTTACCGCTTCCTTACCTTCTTCCCCTTCTGGAAAAACATGCATCTGTAAGCGGTTTTTAGGATTTCTACCTACATTGCCAACAATGGTGCCTTCGTCCTCTTCTATATTTCCCCAAACTAAAGCAACATACTCACGCTCAGAAGTTTTATCAAAAAATTGTTTTGCCAAATGTGTCATGGCCGCTTCTGTTTTAGCAACTACCAACAGACCTGAAGTATCTTTATCTATACGGTGTACCAAACCTGGTCTTTCATTACTGTTAGATGGCAGATTATCTGTATGATAAATCAATGCATTGATCAACGTTCCTGAATAATTACCATGACCCGGGTGCACTACCATGCCGGCGGGCTTGTTTACAACCATTAAAACATCATCTTCATACACAATATCTAACGGTATATCTTCCGGAACCAATAAAAATTCATGTGGCGGATGTTCAAACAACACCTTTACCTCATCACCTGCTTTTACCTTGTAATTAGATTTTACAATTTTATCATTGACCCAAACATGACCGTCTTTGGCAGATTGTTGTATTTTATTCCGTGTGGCATTTTCAATGAAATTCATTAAAAATTTATCTACTCGCAAAGGAACTTGACCTTTAGATGCTATTACTTTATGATGCTCAAAAAGTTCGCCATCTTCATTTTCTGGGCGCTTAATATTCTCCTCCATCTAATCTTCAGATTCCGCTTTAATTATCGCTCTTTCAGTAATACTACCATTACCGCAAACCAACTCTATCTTGGATGTTTTAGGTAATTTATCACCAGGCTTTATATCTTTTCCCTTATACTTTATACGATATACCATATCCTTGCCCAATTCATCTACGTAGGTAACGCGCTGCACATCAAGACCTACAGCTTTCAACATAGAAGAGGCATTTCGCTTGGTTACCTGAATAATCTTTGGAACGGTTACTTTTTTGTATCCTGAGGGATTTACGGTGAAATATATTTTTCTATTCTCCTTAACTTTTGATCCCGCACTAGGATTCTGTTCAATAATTGAAAACCTTGGGTAATCTGGATTATAGTTTGCCGAGTCCAAAACTTCATATCGTAAACCGGCTTCTTCTATTGATTTTCTCATGTCCATCACAGATTTTTTAGAAAAATCCGGTACTTCCACAAACTCGCCATGATTGGTGGTACTATTTAAATATCTTAAAACGAGAAAAATCGTAATAATTAATACCAAAACTGCAAGACCTAACTGAATAAAGAAGGTTTTGCTTTTTAAAAAATTGAAAAAATTCCTCATACCTATTATTTGACCCGACAAATATAGTAAATGCCCCCATACCATTTTGCAGCATTGGTTTATACTTGTTGGGATCATAAAAAATTCTTGTTATTTGTTGAATGCCCAATGTTTTCTTTTTTATTTTATTTCAATGCTTCATCTTTGCTTTAACATTCTTAATAGACCATACATATGAAAAAAAATATAGCAATTATCATGGGCGGTTATTCTAGCGAATATAAAATATCGCTTAAAAGTGGAAATGTGGTCTATGATTTTCTTAATAAAGATAAATTCAATCTGTATAGAATACATATCTTTAAAGATAAATGGGTCTATATTGATGAAAAGGACAATGAGACACCTATAGACAGAAATGATTTCTCCATTCCTTTAAAAGGAGCATCTATTACTTTTGATTGTGTTTTTAATGCCATACATGGCTCACCGGGGGAAGACGGACTCATGCAAGCTTATTTTGAACTATTGGGCATTAAGCACACTTCTTGTAATTTCTACCAAGCCGCCCTTACTTTTAACAAGCGCGATTTATTGAGTGTTTTAAAACCTTATGGAATTAAAGCCGCACCATCTTACTACCTAAATCTAGGTGATGAAATAAATGAATCCGAAATCATTGACAAGGTCAAATTACCCTGCTTTGTAAAGGCAAATAAATCTGGTAGCAGTTTTGGCATTACCAAAGTCTATAAAGCAGAAGAGCTTAAAGGCGCCATTGAAACAGCCTATAAAGAAGATGATGAAATTATTATTGAAGGTTTTCTTGATGGCACAGAGGTTTCTGTAGGCGTATTAAAATTAAATGGGAAAACCACCGTATTTCCTATTACAGAAATAGTATCGGAAAATGATTTCTTTGACTATCAAGCAAAATACGAAGGCAAATCTCAAGAAATAACTCCGGCAAGAATAAGTGCTGAACAATTAGAAAAAGTAACCAAAGCATCTAAAAGAATATATGATGTGCTTAAAATGACAGGTTTTTCTAGAAGTGAATTTATATTCATTGGTAACGAACCATATTTATTGGAAATGAACACAACACCAGGTTTAACTACTGAGAGTATTTTACCGCAGCAAGCTAAGCAGGCCGGTATTGAATTAAGTATGTTATTTGAGTACGCCATTAACGAGGCATTGTCATAATTTGACTATATTTAAGAATTAAATTACCCGCAGGCAAAGCCTGCGAGGTATTGATAAAAAACAACAAATAATTTGACCAAAACATCGGATTATTTTAAATCTCGATTATCCAGTAAAATACACATATGAGACGCGCAATTTTTCCAGGTTCTTTTGACCCTTTAACTTTAGGACATCATGATATAATTATGCGTGGCATAACTTTATTTGACGAGGTCATTATTGCCATTGGAAAAAATGCCGATAAAAAGTACATGTTCAGCTTAGAACAGCGTATACAATTTATAGAGGAAGCCTTTAAAGATGTTCCTTCAATTACTGTGAAATCATATGTAGGACTCACTGTAGATTTTTGTAAGAAAGTCGATGCCAACTTTATTTTAAGAGGATTACGAAATCCGGGCGATTTTGAATTTGAGAAGGCAATTGCACATACCAATAGAAAATTATCTGAGATAGAAACCGTGTTTCTATTGACCTCATCGGGCAAATCATACATAAGCTCGTCTATAGTTAGAGACGTTATACGCAATGGAGGTGACTATACAGGTTTAGTACCCAATTCTGTAAGAAAATGAGTGTATTTCGTCGGCCTGACAACAGATAAACCACTTTCAACCACAACTTTTCGCAAAAACACAACAATTTAGGTGGGCAAACTACAATTTTCCTATAAATTCGTAAGAAAATTCTTTCCACCAATGATTAGATCAAAAAATAGTTCATCGTTTTCTTTAGATTGGATCAAACAAATTCCA
The DNA here is from genome assembly GCF_029350945.1 of Maribacter huludaoensis. Taxonomy (GTDB): domain Bacteria; phylum Bacteroidota; class Bacteroidia; order Flavobacteriales; family Flavobacteriaceae; genus Maribacter; species Maribacter huludaoensis. Next base: position 63,377 of record NZ_JARKMS010000008.1, read on the forward strand.
TCATCTATTGTTATTGTAGATACTAACTTTAAGTTAATTAGTGCATCGCCAAGATGGGAGGCTGATTTTCAACTCGATCTAGAGCCAATAAAGGGTAAATATTTTGTTGACTTGTTTCCTGAGTTGGCACAAGAACTTAAAACAAGATTAAAATATAGTTTAGACGGCCTTCGTGATATAAAGTTTAAATACAATGCCAATAAATGTAAGTATGCATCAAAAGATTCTATTTGGCATTTAAACCCTTGGAAAGATGGTTATGGCAATATCATTGGCGTAATCATAAAAATTGACCCCATAACCAAGACCCAAGAACTGGAATTGGAACTACATAGAACCAAACTAATTCTTAATAATAAAACTACAGTCGCTAAGATTGGTAGTTGGGAATTGGACACTATAAATAATTCTTTGCTTTGGACACCTATAGTCAACAAAATCTATGGTCTTCCGGCAAATTTTGAACCAACTTTGGAAACGGCTATAGATTTTTATGAAGATGAATCTAAAAAAGTAATACAAAAAGTTGTTGATGAGGCAACCACCTTAGGTAAACCTTGGAATGTAAAAGCACAATTAATACAAAAAAACGGTACGGTAATATGGGTCAATACTATTGGAAGACCTAAGTTTAAAGACGGTGTTTGCACTAGAATAATTGGTACCATACAACAAGTAGACCAAGAAAATAAAATTGAGGTCAAAAATACAATACTTGAGACAGAGCTTAGCGAATATCCTTTATTTGAAAAAGTTCCTTTTGGCCTTGCCATTATAGATTTTAAAAACGGAAAATTTTTAAATGTAAATGAACAATTTGCAAAACTCTCAGGTTTTGAAAAAGAATATTTTATCAATAAAAACTTTAAGGAATTTATAGGTAAAACATTTCTAAAAAAAGAAACGGACATTGTAAATCAATTAAAGGAAAAAGAATCTTTTGATCCTATAGATTTTACTTTTATAAATAAATTAGGCCATACGTTAAACCTTAAGGTAACCGGAAATCTTGTAAACGGGCTGAATAATAGGACAAGTATTTTATGTACTATTCAGAATATTACCACGCAAACCCAGTTAGAAAAAAAGTTAAAAAACACCATTAATGCAGCTAAAGAAAAAAATGAGCAGCTTTTAAACTTTGCCCATATGGTATCACATAATTTAAAAACACACGCAACAAATTTTTCGTTGTTGTTGAATTTTTTAAATGATGAGACAGGTTTGGTTCAACGTAACAAATATATGAACATGCTATTCAGCGCTTCGGATAACTTATCTGAAACCATCAAGGGACTAAGAGAAATAGTAGCCGTAAAATCTAGTATTAATGAAGAGAAAAAATTACTGTCTCTCAACGAAAGTCTATTTGTAGTTGAACAGAATGTTGCCGGTCTATTGAAAGAAACCAATGGTAAAATCATTAACGAAATACCGGAAACAACCCAGGTAAAAGCCCTACCCGCCTATCTAAATAGTATTTTGACCAATTGTATTACAAATTCCATTAAGTATAGATGTGAGGAAAAGAAACCGATAATAATACTTAGCGTAGAAGAAGATAAAAACTACACGATACTAAATGTTGAAGATAACGGACTAGGTATTGACATGGAAAAATATGGAGATCAAATTTTTGGACTATATAAAACCTTTCATAGGAATAAAGATTCTAGAGGAATTGGGCTGTACATAACCAAAAATCAAATGGAAGCAATGAACGGAAAAATTACCGTTGATAGTATTCCTAACCAAGGAACTACTTTTAAGTTCTATTTCAACAAAAAGTAAAAATTCATCATTTAAAAAGAATAATAATTGTTATACAACGTAAATGACAACATTCACAACAATAATATAGCCAAATACGACATTCCCACTACCTTTGTAAGAAATTACATCGGTATGATAAAAGTTCCCCAAATATCAAATGCTTCGTACCTAATTAGACAATTGCCAACACCAACGGCGTTTATTGACACTAATTACAATATTGTTCAGACATCTGACAAGTGGTCTAGCATTTTTGACAAGAATGAAGCGTGTAGCGACTCCAAAAGCTTATTTGCTGTATTCCCCAATTTAAGCCATAAATGGAAAATGGTATTAAATAATTGTTTTAAAGGAAATCCGCAACCCATGGGCATTCATCAATCTATTGACTGTACAGGTCATGAACAATGGTTTGAATGGACAAATGCACCATGGTATGATACGGACGAAAATATAGTAGGCGCAATAATTCAATTAAGCAATATTACCGAAGCTGTCAACAATGAGCTAGAACTCAACAAAAAGGAATTACTTTTAGAGCAGCAAGCAGAAATCACCAAAATTGGTCGATGGGAATATAATATTGCCGAGAACAAATTATTCTGGTGTTCCACTACAAAATCTATTCATGAGGTTTCACCGGGTTTTGTACCAAATATTGAAACAGCCCTATTTTACTATAAAGAGGGCCATAGTAGAAACGCAATATCCATGGCGCTGTTTGAAGCTCAGAACAATGGTAAAGCCTGGAGTAATCTAAAACTGCAAATTATAACGAGTTCAGGAAAAGAAAAGTGGGTTATGGCCGGGGGAAAACCTATTTACAATAAAGGTAAAATGGTGGGTCTCATAGGTACTTTTCAAGATATTCACGAGCAAGTAGAAGCGGACATCAAGACTATAGATAACGAAAAATTATTAAGAACCTTGATCGACAATTTACCGGTCAATGTTTATATTAAAGATACCGAATCAAGAAAAGTCTTAATCAACAAAGCAGAATGTGAATATTTAGGTGTCAACAACCCAAAAGACATCATTGGAAAAAATGATTTTCAACTGTATTCATATGAAGTTGCCAAAAAGTCAAGAGAAGAAGATTTAAAGGTTATGAACACCTTAAAACCAGTTATTGGCAAAGAAATAGTTAGAACCACTTTAAGCGGCAAGGAAACCTCTTTTTTAAGCTCTAAAATTCCACTTTTAAACAACAAGGGTATTGCATATGGTATAGTAGGCATCAGTTTGGACATTACCCCTTTAAAAGAAAAGGAAAAAGAACTTAGAAATATTATAAACATTGCCTCTGTACAAAATAAAAAGCTTTTAAATTTCGCTCATATAGTTTCACACAACCTTCGTTCACACTCTGCCAATTTCTCAATGTTACTGAGCTTTTTAGAAAGCGAAAGTGATGAAAACGAAAAAAAGAGTATAATTAAAATGCTAACCAAAGCATCTAATAATCTTTTGGAGACACTAGATAATTTAAACGAAGTGGTATCAATTAATACCAATACCAATATTGCCATCAAAGAAATGAACTTGAACAATAAGGTAGTTGATGTTTGCAAAAACCTTTCTCCTTTTATTTTAAACAGTAAAAGTAAAATTGAAAATATTATTCCTACGGATTTTGAAATAAAAACGGTACCGGCATACTTAGACAGTATTCTAACCAACTTTATTTCTAATGCAATAAAATATAAACACCCAGAGAGACAAGGGCATATCATTCTAAGCGCTGAGAGAAAAGCGGGCTATGCAATTCTTTCCATAAAGGATAACGGCCTAGGCATTGACCTGGAAAAATATGGAGAAAAGTTATTTGGAATGTATAAAACCTTTCATGACCATAAAGATGCCAGAGGAATAGGTCTATACTTAACAAAGAATCAAATAGATGCCATGAACGGTAAGGTAGAAGTTAGTAGCGAAGTAGGTAAAGGAACAGAATTTAAAATTTTTTTTAATGAAAAAAATTAATGATATCACTATAATTGATGACGACGCTATTACCGTGTTCGGTTTACGAAAATTAATATCATCAAGTGTTGACTGTAGCTCAATAGAATCATATGATAACGGCAAAATAGCATTAGACGCAATGACGGAGTTTTTTAAAAATGGACAAAAAATTCCACAAGTCATTTTTTTAGATATCAATATGCCTATAATGGATGGATGGGAGTTTTTAGAAGCTTTTATTAAAATTCCTATTAAAGATAAAATTAGAATAAATATCGTTACTTCTTCAATTGACCCTTTTGATAAAAAGCAATGGGAAAATTATAAAAGTAAAAGCCATCATTTAATTACTTTCAATCAAAAACCTATTGATAGAAATAAAATATCAGAAATTACACAAGTAGCTTAAGGCAATAAAAGTATTGATTATTTTTACATTCAGTTCATGGTATTAATTGCCTTTGTAATTGTCTGTTTATGAAAAATATATCATTCATCTTTTTAGCACTATTAATTTTCTCTTGTGAAAGTAAAGTTGAGAATACTAAAACAGATTTTCTTACTCCTTTTGAAGTTTCAAACAAAAAAGAGACTGCAACCTACAACGAGGTCATAGATTTTTACATAAAACTATCCAAAGAATTTTCTTCGATCAATATACAAACCATTGGCAATACTGACAGCGGTGAGCCTTTGCATGTTGTCACCTATAGTCCAAAAGGAGATTTTGATTACAAAAAACTTAGCGAGACCAATACCATGATGTTAATCAACAATGGTATACACCCTGGTGAAAGTGACGGTATTGATGCTACAATGCTTTTATTTAGAGATTTGGCCGGCAATGAAATTAAAACACCACAGAAAACTATAATAGCTACAATTCCTATCTATAATGTAGGAGGGGCGCTCAATAGGAACAGTACTACTCGTGCCAACCAAAACGGACCATTGGAATATGGTTTTAGAGGCAATGCAAAAAACTACGATTTAAATAGAGATTTCATTAAAACCGATACCAAGAACGCCAAGACATTTGCAAAAATTTTTCATCTCATAAATCCTGATATTTTTATAGACAACCATGTAAGCAATGGTGCGGATTACCAATACACACTTACACATTTATTTACGCAACATAATAAATTGGGCGGTGAATTAGGTGAATACGTTCATGGCTCATTAATGCCTCAACTACAAGATTCTTTATCAAAAGCCAATTGGGATATTACCCCATATGTTAATGTATTCAATAGTCCACCTGAAAATGGTTTTCAACAATTTATGGACCACCCAAGATATTCTACAGGTTATACCACATTGTTCAATACCGTAGGCATGATGGTAGAGACACATATGTTAAAACCATACCACATGCGTGTAGAAGGTACCTATCAACTAATGAAAAACATGATTTCCATTACCGATAACGATGGCAGCAAAATAAAAAACTTAAGAAATGCGGCATTTTCAAAGAACAGCAAAAAAGAACATTACCCTATTTCCTGGACAGTTGACGCTACCAAAAATTCCAAGTATATATTCAAAGGCTATCGGGCAGATACGATTATTAGTGATGTTACAGAATCAACTAGACTTAAATACAACCGAAATTTTCCGATTGAAAAAGAAGTAATCTACCAAGATTATTATATGGCTACAGACTCCGTTAAAATTCCTAAAGCGTATGTATTGGGCAAACAGTGGGAAAATATTATAGAAAAATTAGATCTGAACAAAATTACGTATTCCACGCTTAAAAAAGACTCGGCCATAACAGTAGAGAGCTATAGGATAAATGAATACCAGACTTACACATCACCTTATGAAGGACATTACCCACATTACAATACAACCGTAACTAAAACCGAGGAGAATAAAGTATTCTTGGCAGGAGATATTATTATACCAACAGGTCAGCCAGGTTTTAGATATATTTTAGAAACTTTAGAACCTTCTGCCGTAGATTCATTTTTTAATTGGAATTATTTTGACACCATTCTTCAACAAAAAGAAGGTTTCTCTCCATATGTTTTTGAAGATACCGCACTAAAACTTTTAGAGACAGATTCTATTCTTAAGGCAGAATTTGATCATAAAAAAATGCATGAACCAGATTTCAACCAAAACTGGTACATGCAATTAGATTGGCTTTTTAAAAAAAGTAATCTTTATGAAAAGGCACATTTACAATATCCGGTCTATAGAATAAAGCAATAGACGTTAATCTCTCCCAAATAAAATTTTGATGTTGGCATAAGAATTTTCTAGTGCTTTTTCTATTTTATCAGGCCCTTTCCATCTTACCTTAAAGATACCCTCCTTTTTTTCAGGTTTTAGTTTACCCTCAAAATTGGTACGCATCTCATACCAATAAACCTGCTTTAGTTTATTAACGCCATTACGCTTAAAAATGTGATATGTTGTTCTAATGTAACGATCTATAACAAGACCTTTTACACCGGTTTCTTCTTCTACTTCACGAACGGCACATTCCTCAATAGATTCCCCTTTGTCCAATTTGCCCTTAGGTAAATCCCATTTATCGTTTCGGTAAATAAAAAGTACTTTCCCCTCTCTATTTTTAACGACACCGCCACCGGCAATTACCAAAGGAACGACTTGAGTGAATTTTTTTAAAATTTCATCGTAATTAGGATGATAAATAAACGCTTCCCTCAACTTCTCCTTTCTCAATGAAGTAATTGCCTCCTCAATAGATTCTTGATTTAAAGAATAATACTCCCCATTTGTTGTATCAGAGAGTTTATTTGTCAAAATCAAAGGCAATTCATTAACAAAAACTTTATACATTTGCGTTATGGTTTTAGACAAAAACACTGCAAAAAAAACAGCAGAGCTTCTCTTGCAAATTAATGCAATAAAATTGAAACCCGAAAATCCTTTTACATGGGCCTCGGGCTGGAAATCTCCTATATATTGCGATAATAGAATTTTACTTTCTTATCCTATTATAAGAAACTACGTTCGTGATGAAATGGCAAAGCAGGTAGAGCAACTTTACGGCAAGCCAGATTGTATTGTAGGCGTAGCTACAGGTGCAATTGGAATTGGAGCTTTAGTTGCCGACAAACTTAATTTACCGTTTGTTTACGTTAGGCCTGAACCTAAATCACATGGTCGACAAAATCAAATAGAAGGTCATTTAGAAGCCCACCAAACAGTAGTGGTTATAGAAGATTTGATCAGCACCGGAAAAAGTAGCCTTAACGCTGTAAAAGCACTAAAGGCGGTAGATGCCAAAGTAAAGGGTATGTTGGCAATTTTCACATATGGTTTTGAAACTGCCGATTCTAACTTTAAAGAAGAACATACAGAGTTGCATACTTTAAGTAGTTATGATTATTTAATTGAACAGGCATCTGACACAGGCTACGTCAAAGAAGAGCAACTAATTACATTAAAGCAATGGAGGAAAGATCCTTCAAAATGGACAAATAAATAACTATGTTTATAGAAACACCAAAGGCAGAAATATCAAAAAATAAAGAAGAAACATTTAACTTCTTGAACGACCTGCCTAATTTTAGATTGTTAATGCCTGAAAATATTGACAAATTCGAAGTTTTAAATGAAAATAGATTTCTTTTCGCACTAAAAGGAATGCCAGAAATTGTATTGGAGAAAAAAGAGCAAACACCGTTCAACCAAATTGTTTTAGGTGCTGCAAGTGAAAAACTACCATTTACCTTAACTGCGGATATTATAGAAATAGATGCCGATAAAAGCGAGGTTGTTCTAAGTTTTAAAGGTGAATTCAATGCAATGATGGCCATGATGATCAAAAAACCGATAACAAATTTCATCAATACCCTATCAACAAATTTGGGCAAAGTCTAATACAACAAACGTATTTCCTTTAACCCATATTCCAATAAATTACCATTTTCATGTTTTACCACTAATTTACCGCCAATAGAAACTTCTTCTATTGTGCCGGTAAAGCGTGAATCATCTTCTTTTACAAAAGTACTGACCTTACCTATTCTGAACAGTTTAGTATGATACTGAGCATATAATTCTTCCTCTAAACTATCTATAGGTTTGTTTAAATACAAATACAACTGTTCAATTATTGAATAAAATACCGAATCTAGATTAAAATCAGTGCCCACAATATTTTTCATAGAAGATGCATTTGGTGCATTTCTAAATACTTCTTGGTTAACATTTAATCCAAATCCTATAATTGTGCGCCTAATTTTTGAACCCGACAAAATATTTTCTATCAAGATACCTCCTATTTTAGAATTACCTGACAGAATGTCGTTAGGCCATTTTATACTTAAATCAGGTATTGCCAACCGGTTTAAAGCATCTATTATTGCAAGTGACACACAAACACTTATTAAAAAAACACGTTGTAAGGGCACATTGATATCATTTTTCAATACGCTGAAAGCTAGATTCTTATAAGGTTCAGACTCCCATTTAGCACTCATTTGCCCCCTACCGGAAGTTTGGTTTGCAGTACTAATTACAGTAAAATCTTCCAATACTTTATTAAATGATAAATCTTTTAAATAGGTGTTCGTAGATTGCGTGGCATCAAGTTTGATTATTTGCATTTACTGTTCTTATTGTGAATCTTTAATGTATTGTTAAAAACTAGTCCTAAAAGAACAAAAAAATAATAACTTTGTAAAAACTAAAATTTTTGAATGCAGGAAAATAAAACTAGCAAAGATGAGTTAATTGCATTAATAATTCAGGGAATTGACGAAGTAAAAGGTCACAACATCAACCTATTAGATTTAAGAGAAATTGAGAATACCGTTTGTGATTACTTCATAGTTTGTAACGGTACTTCGAATACGCATGTAAATGCTATTGTAGGTTCTATTCAAAAAACAGTAAGTAAAGCGATTCAAGACAAACCTTGGCACGTAGAAGGCGAAGACAATGCCGAATGGGTACTTATGGACTACGTTAATGTAGTTGTTCATATCTTCCAAAAGCAAGTAAGAGAATTTTATGATATAGAAGGTTTATGGGGAGATGCAAAATTCACAACTATAGAAAGTAGCGTAAATTAATAAAAAATTAAAATGGCAAAAGAAAACAAAACAAATCCGAAAAAACCAAAGTTTAGTTCTTGGTGGATTTATGGATTGGTAGCAGTATTACTTATTGGATTTCAATTATTCAATAGTGATGACCTAGCTAGCACACAAAAAACGACTACTTCAGAATTACAGCAGTATTTAAGAAATGGTGATGTCAAAAAAGTATTGATCATTACCAACACCAATCAAGCAAAGGTTTTTTTAACCGATGATGCTATTGCAAAAGAAGTTCACAAAGATGTGAACGAGAAGTCTTTTCTTCCATCATCCGGCAATGTACCTCAGTACACTTTAGATTATGGTGACCTTCAAATATTTCAGAATGAAATCACTGAAATCAAAAAAGAAAACAATTTAGATACAATCATTGAATTTGGTAAGGAATCTACTGCTATTTTAGATTTCTTGTTATCGCTTTTACCATTTGTATTGATTATAGGTATTTGGATCTATTTAATGCGTAGAATGTCTGGCGGCGGCGGCGGCGGTGCCGGAGGTCAGATTTTTAATATAGGTAAGTCTAAAGCAAAATTATTTGACGAAAAGACAGATACAAGAACTTCCTTTAAAGACGTTGCCGGATTAGAAGGCGCAAAAGAAGAAGTAGAAGAGATCGTAGAATTTTTAAGAAACCCGGACAAGTATACATCATTAGGTGGTAAAATACCAAAAGGTGCATTACTTGTAGGACCTCCAGGTACTGGTAAAACACTATTGGCCAAGGCCGTTGCAGGTGAAGCTAAGGTTCCTTTCTTCTCGTTATCCGGTTCAGATTTCGTTGAAATGTTCGTAGGTGTAGGTGCTTCTAGAGTACGTGACCTGTTCAAGCAAGCTAAAGACAAATCACCGGCCATTATATTTATTGATGAGATCGATGCCATTGGTAGGGCAAGAGGTAAAAACAATTTTACGGGATCTAATGATGAGCGTGAAAATACGTTGAACCAATTACTAACAGAAATGGATGGTTTTGGCACCAATACAAACGTAATTGTACTTGCAGCAACCAACCGTGCAGATGTATTGGATAAAGCATTAATGCGTGCCGGTAGATTTGACAGACAAATCTACGTGGATCTTCCAGATATTCGTGAGCGTAAGGAAATTTTTGAAGTTCATTTAAGACCTATCAAAACTGCAGAGACGTTAGATTTAGATTTCTTGGCAAGACAAACGCCTGGTTTCTCTGGTGCAGATATTGCAAATGTTTGTAACGAAGCTGCGCTAATTGCAGCTCGTAATGAGAAAAAAGCGGTTACAAAGCAAGATTTCTTAGATGCGGTCGATAGAATCGTTGGTGGTCTAGAAAAGAAAAATAAAATTATTACTCCTGGTGAGAAAGAAACCATTGCTTATCATGAGGCTGGTCACGCAACCACTAGTTGGATGTTGGAGCACGCCGCTCCTTTGGTAAAAGTTACCATTGTACCAAGAGGACAATCATTAGGTGCTGCATGGTATTTACCGGAAGAGCGCTTAATTGTTAGGCCAGAACAAATGTTGGACGAAATGTGTGCAACTATGGGCGGTAGAGCTGCTGAAAAAGTGATTTTCAATAAAATTTCTACAGGCGCCTTAAGTGACTTGGAGAAAGTAACCAAGCAGGCTAGAGCAATGGTTACTATTTATGGACTTAATGATGAAATTGGTAATATCACCTATTATGATTCATCTGGTCAAGATTCGTACGGTTTCTCAAAACCTTACAGTGAAGACACTGCGCGTAAAATAGATGCAGAAATTTCAAAAATAATTGAAGAGCAGTATCAACGTGCTATCAAGGTTTTAACTGAGAATAAAGATAAACTTACCACTTTAGCTGAAAGATTGTTAGAGAAAGAGGTTATCTTTAAGGAAGATTTAGAAAAAATCTTTGGCAAGCGAAATTTCGAAAAGGATATTTTAGCTTTAGAAAACGAGAAGAAACTTAAGGAAGAAGAGGACAACAAATCTACGGAAGAGCAAGAAATTACAGAGAATAAGTAAAATTGCAGTACTTTAGATTAGCAATTATTTCAATAACGTAAATGGGGTTTTTAGATATTTTATTTGGTGGTGGCAAGAAGAAGGTTTCGAAAGAAACTACAGAAACGCGCGGAGATCATATGCCAGATTTGAATATTCCTGTTGACGAAAAATTTACTATTCATTTTAAGCAAAATGGCGGAAAGTTTATTTATTGCGATTCTGATGCCGAAGTTTCAAAAGCAATTCAAAATATAATAACTGAAAATAATTGGGAAAGCGAGCCTTTCTTCGTTCTAGATGAAAGGCTAGCCCAAAAATTTTCAAAAGAGCCAATTACTTTTACGGACCAAGCAAGATCAAGCGAAGTATTCTTTACTACTTGTGAGCACTTAATTGCACAAAACGGCAGTATACTTGTTTGCTCCAATCAATTATTGGAGAAAAAAGTAAACGAACTACCTAGTAATGTAGTAGTTTTTGCAACCACAAGTCAGCTGATCGAGTCTATAGGCGAAGGACTAAAGACCATAAAAAAGAAATACGGTCAAAAAATACCGGCTAATATAACTACACTAAAACACTTTAAAGCTACCCCAGAAAACTCAGATGATTTTCTAACATATGGTAGTAGTACTAAAAATCTTTATCTTTTACTTTTGGAAGATTTATAGTATGAAAGAAATTCTAAGAAGGTCACTAACTGGGGCTGTGTACATAATCTTATTATTGTCAGCAGTCTTTTTAAGTTCTGATGCCTTTGACTTTTTATTTATGACCTTTGGGTTGGCTTGTTTATATGAGTACAAAAAATTAGTTCACTTAAGAGGATATCATATTTTTGCTGCTTATTTAGCCATATGGTGGGCATTTATATATTTGGTAAAAAATCAACAGGTCATTAATATATTAATGGTAATTACCATTGTTGTAGATATTTATTTGCTCATTAACCTATTCACGAAAAAGCCTATTAAATTCAATACTCCAATGAAATTTATTGTCGGTCTTTTCTATATTGGCGGAGGGTGTATTTTTTTAACTATGATACCTTATAAAAATGATGCTTTTGCCAAACTGTTGATAATGGGTATTTTCATTTTAATTTGGGTAAATGACTCATTTGCATACCTAGTGGGCAAAAGCATAGGAAGAACTAAACTTTTTCCTTCAGTTTCTCCTAAAAAAACTATTGAAGGTACTCTTGGAGGCTTTATATTTGCACTGGCTGCAGCTTATTTAATGGCTACTTTTGAAGCGCTGATCAGTCCAATACAATGGATGATTCTAGCAACTGTAATTGTCGTTGCAGGTAGCTTGGGCGATTTAATTGAATCTAAATTAAAAAGGGCGGCCGGCGTTAAGGATAGCGGAGCCATTTTACCAGGTCACGGAGGCATGTTAGACCGTTTAGATAGCTTGGTCTTTGCCGCACCATTTGCATATTTAACTTTAAATATATTCAGTTATGTTTCATAGGGAGGGACAAAAAATTATATTACTTACTTTTTGTTTAGTTGGGATTAGCGTATTGCTAGCTCATTTTTTTATTGATATAGCATGGTTGAAATTAACAGTTCAATTGTTAGGCTTAGTGCTATTGATCATAATTCTCCAGTTTTTCAGAAACCCAAAAAGATTAGCGGTGAAGAACTTTGATGAAATTTTATCTCCGGTAGATGGCAAAGTCGTTGTTATAGAAGAGGTTTTTGAAAAAGAATTTTTTAAGGAAAAAAGAAGACAGGTTTCTATATTCATGTCTCCCGTGAACGTACATGTTACCAGATACCCGGCTAGTGGTAGTATAACATTTTCCAAATATCACCCTGGAAAATTCTTAGTTGCTTGGCACCCAAAATCCAGTGAAGAAAACGAAAGAACTACAGTTGTTATCAAAACTCCTAAATTTGGTGAAATTCTATATCGCCAAATTGCAGGTGCCCTGGCTAGGCGTATTGTCAATTACGCCGAAAAAGGAGAAAGCGTTCAACAAGGTGATGACGCAGGATTCATAAAGTTTGGCTCTAGAGTAGATTTATTTTTACCTTTAGATTGCCAGATAAATGTCAAGTTAAATCAGAAAGTTAAAGGCGCGGAAACTTGTATAGCTACTTTTGTCGATCCAAACGAGCATGAAGAAATTACGTATTGAATTTGAGGAAAAAGTTGCTTTGGTCAATAGCTTTACCGAACCAATACCTGCGGACATTTTACTAAAATTGTATGCCTACTACAAAATAGCCAATGCAAATTTTGACAACCCAGGTAGCAAAACCCCTCTAATCAATGCCTTTAAGGCAAATGCTTTGATTCAAGCTAAAAACATGAGTAAGAAAAAGGCCATGCAATCTTATATTGATTTGGTCAACAAAGAACTAAAAAAATAACCTTAGATTGATTAATGGGTAAATCATGTTATTACTTCTTCCTAAGACACAACTCTTTATCAATTTACAGATTATTAGGTTAAATTAACATTGGGGCTATTTCATTTAAATCTGCAAATCACTTATCATTATATTTATATGCTAATTCTTATAGAATGGCCGTAAAACAATATTCTAGTTAAATTGATTGCCATTAAAAATCAATGATATAAATCTTCTAAATTCGCATCACAAAGGGAACAGATAAGATCCTCCAATTTTTCACATACATCTTTAAAATAACGTTCTCCCTTTTCAGCAGTAGCATACTCCGGATTACCTATACCTGTGTCACTACTAACTTTAGACCATTGGCGTTCTGCCCAAGCCCAACCCTCATTATAAGCTTTGATCTTAAATTTTTTAGCACTACCACTACCCCATGTTTCTTTCGCCAATACCAGTTCTGGTCTTAAATAAAGCATGAGGCTAGTCTCCATCTCATCTGCATGATCACCTTTTTCCTTAAAATATTTAGATTTATCTAACATTGGTGGAAAAAAGCAGAAGCTGATGAACATCTTTGGAAACATTAAACCCAGTTCCCTAACAATCGGTTTAAAGTTATTTCCACCATGCCCATTGAACAATAGTAGCTTTCTAATTCCCTGTCTATCCAAAACAGTTACCAAGTCTTTCAATATTGCCAATTGGGTAGACGGATTTAAATTCATATCCAAATAAATATCCTTTTGCCCTGTATTGACACCGTAAGGTATGGTGGGCAAAATAATTACTTTTTTACCCTTTTCCCATGCAATCTTACCCGCAGCTTCAACCATATTTTCAGCTTGGTAGTTATCTGTGCCATATGGCAAATGATAATTATGCGCTTCTGTTGCACCCCACGGTAATACCGCCAGTTCTATATTTTCATCCTTTAAATGATTCCAATTTGTTTCTGCTAGTATATATGGTCGTATCATAGTATTAAAGATACTATATACGCAAAAAAAAACCCTTGAATAAATTCAAGGGTATGTATATTATTTACATAATGTAATGTAATTACAGGACTTTTTTACCAGATATAATGTTGTATAGAATTACAATAACTGCAATCACCAATAAAATATGTACTAAACTACCGGTTGCAAGTCCAGGAACAATTCCTAACATTCCCAATAACCATATAATTATACAAATAACTGCTACTAACCATAATAGACTTCTCATAATGTGTGTTTTTTAGATTGTTTATATGACAAAGTTAAAGGCATTACCCCTATACCCTTAACTCAAACGAATTGATTACTAGCTCTAAATCAGCGCCATACTATCAACACACTTCACTACAAGTATTAAAAACCAACCACTTACATTAAATTTTCCTTAAAAAAATCAATGGTTCGCGACCATGCCAGTTCTGCTGCCGGTTCGTCATATCTTGGAGTAGACGTATTATGAAAACCATGATTAACATTTGGATAGAAATAGGCTGTATTTTCTTTACCCAGCTCATTAAGCTTTTTTTCATATTCAGGCCATCCGGCATTTACACGTTCGTCCAGACCTGCGTATTGCAGTAATAAAGGAGCGTTTATATCTTCTATTCCTTCCGTAGGTTGACCACCATAAAATGGAACCGCAGCTGCCAATTCCGGCACTTTTACTGCCATCATATTAGAGATCCATCCACCAAAACAAAAACCTACAACCCCTATCTTACCTGTACACCCTTCATGATTCTTTAAATAGTTGAATGCCGAAATAAAATCCTCAAGCATTTCATTTCTGTCTCTTTTCCGTTGCATTTCCCTACCTTCATCATCATTTCCTGGATAACCACCTAACGGACTCAAGGCATCTGGGGCAATCGTGATAAAACCCGCTAGAGCAGCTCTTCTTGCCGTATCCTTAATATACGGATTCAAACCTCTATTTTCATGTACCACCACTATACCCGGTAACTTATCATCAGCTGATTTTGGTTTTGAAAGTAGTGCTTTAATCTCACCACCGCCTTTTGGCGAATCATAGGTGATAAAACCAGAATCAAGATCAGGATTGTTTTTATCGACCAATAACGTAGTTTCGTAATTAGGCATTAAAAAACTCATTAACGAAGGTACCGTAATACCTCCTACCGCATACATTGATAGTTTTTGCACAAAGTCTCGTCGTTCTAGTTTATTATGGGCATAGGCATCGTAGAGATCAAACACTTCTTGTTTAATATCCTCTTTTCTTAATGATTTCATTTTCAAAGCTTTTTGGTTCTATTTAAAATTACAAAAAGCACTTGAGTGCGTCCATGGTTTTAACAATAGAAAAAGCCTCACTCCCAAAAAATGGGAATGAGGCTTTGTTATTTATTAAAGAATATTAGCCTAAACTTGCTAAACTCTTTTCTAAAGTTTCAATTTTAGCCTCGGCATCAGCTAATTTTTGACGCTCAATTGCTATTACCTTTTCAGGGGCATTATTGACAAAACGCTCATTAGATAATTTCTTCTGAACAGACTGTAAGAATCCTTTGGTATATTTCAACTCTTCATTAATCTTCACAATTTCAGCCTCAATATCTATAGCTCCTTCCATAGGTACAAAGTATTCGTTACTCTTTACCCTAAATGTTAATGCACCTTCTAACTGCTCTTCTGTATAAGCAATATCAGAAACATTGGTAAGTTTTGATATAACAACATCAAAACGATCGCTCACCTTTTCAGTATTCAAAACAGATAATTCCAATGCTTCTTTCATAGGAATATTCTTGTTCTTTCTTATAGTTCTAATCCCGGCAATAACCTCAGCGGCAAAATCGAACTCTTCCAATAATTGTTCATCTATTTTACCTATTGTTGGCCACTTTGCAATCACCAATGCTTCGCTCTTGCTCCTTTTTGAAATATGCTGCCACACCTCCTCGGTCAAAAATGGCATGAACGGATGTAACAATTTCAAGTTCTGCTCAAATAGCTGAATTACCTTATCAAAAGTAATTTTATCAATAGGTTGTTGGTATGCAGGTTTAATAATCTCCAATAAAGAAGAACTATAATCATCCCAAACCAATTTATAAATTGACATTAAAGCATCGGAAATACGGAACTTGCTAAAATGATCCTCAATCTCTACCAAGGTCTTGTTCAATTTAGACTCGTACCACTCTAAACCAAGTTTTGATGCTTCGGGCTGTGGTATATCTGCAACTTCCCAACCTTTAACCAATCGGAAACCGTTCCAAATTTTATTGGCAAAGTTTTTTCCTTGCTGACACAGATCTTCATCGAACATTAAATCGTTACCTGCCGCCGAACTTAACAATAAACCAACACGTACACCATCCGCTCCATAATCTTCAATTAATTTTAATGCATCTGGCGAGTTCCCCAAAGATTTAGACATCTTGCGGCGTTGCTTATCCCTTACCAAGCCTGTGAAATAAACATTCTCAAAAGGTTTTTTACCTCTAAACTCATACCCGGCAACTATCATTCTAGCTACCCAGAAAAATAGAATATCCGGACCCGTAACCAAATCGTTGGTAGGATAGTAATAATTCACCTCTTCATTATCCGGCTCCATAATGCCTCCAAATACACTCATTGGCCACAACCAAGATGAAAACCAAGTATCTAGCACATCGGCATCTTGCCTTAAATCACTTTCCTGTAAATCTGAATTGCCAGATTTCTCCTTTGCCAGTTCTAAGGCCTCCTTTAAATTAGCGGCAACCACAAAATCTTCTTGACCGTCACCAAAATAGAACGCCGGTATCTGTTGTCCCCACCACAATTGTCTAGAGATGTTCCA
Organism: Maribacter huludaoensis; assembly: GCF_029350945.1. Lineage (GTDB taxonomy): Bacteria > Bacteroidota > Bacteroidia > Flavobacteriales > Flavobacteriaceae > Maribacter > Maribacter huludaoensis. Next base: position 80,355 of record NZ_JARKMS010000008.1, read on the forward strand.
ATCACGAACGTTCTCCATCCAATGGCGATATGTATTTTCAAATTTCTTTGGATGCAGTTTTACATCTCCACTTTCCAACACTGCTTCTAAAGCGGGTTTTGCCAAATCTTCCATTTTTAAAAACCACTGATCAGACAGTTTAGGTTCAATGACAGCTTTGGTTCTTTCTGAGGTACCTACTTTATTGATATGGGTTTCGGTTTTTACCAAAATACCCTTTTCCTCCAATTCTTTTGATATTTCTTTTCTAACTACAAAACGATCTTTACCCTCGTAATGCATACCAAAACTATTTAAGGTGGCATCATCATTAAAGATATCTATAGTCTCCAAGTTATGCTTTTCGCCTAGCGCTTTGTCATTTATGTCATGCGCAGGTGTCACCTTTAAACAACCGGTACCGAACTCTACATCTACATACTCGTCTTCTATAATAGGTATTACCCTATTACAAATAGGCACAATAACGTTTTTACCTTTTAAATGGGTAAAGCGCTCATCGTTAGGGTTAATACATATAGCAGTATCACCCAAAATAGTCTCTGGTCTTGTGGTAGCAATGGTCACTTTTTCATCTGAACCTTCTATGGCATATGACAAATAGTACAACAAACCTTGTTTTTCTTCATACACCACTTCTTCATCAGACAAGGTTGTTTGCGCCTCTGGATCCCAATTTACCATACGATAACCGCGATAAATCAATCCTTTATTATAAAGGTCTATGAACACTTTTATAACACTATCATATCTTTCTTGATCCATAGTGAACGCGGTACGGTCCCAATCACAAGAACAGCCCAACTTCTTTAACTGCTCTAGTATGATACCTCCATACTGGTGTGTCCAGTCCCAAGCATGTTTCAAAAACTCTTCCCTTGTCAGGTCATTTTTATTGATACCTTGCTCTTTTAGTTTAGCCACCACTTTTGCCTCTGTAGCAATAGATGCGTGATCCGTACCAGGTACCCAGCATGCATTTTTACCTAATAAACGAGCTCTTCTGATCAATACATCTTGTATAGTATTGTTCAGCATATGCCCCATATGAAGAATACCGGTTACGTTTGGTGGTGGTATTACAATACTATAAGGTTCCCTATCATCGGGAACCGAATGAAAATATCCGTTTTTCATCCAATACTCATACCATTGAGATTCTGTGGACTGCGGATTATATTTTGAAGGAATTTCCATATTTGGAACAGTTTTTGAATAAATAAATATGTGGTTATTAAAAATAAAGCCGAACTGACATTCTAACGGTCATTTCAGCTAAATTTTACCTAAAATTAAATACGAAACAAAAATAAGTAACGTTAGAGTATAACAAAAGGATTTTGAGGTTGATCTGAAAAGATTTAATTTTGAAATCCACCCAAAATTAAAAATGATGAAAAAAATAGTACTTGTATTATTTGTAGGCTTACTAGGATTTAGCTTGACCGCTCAAGACACTGCGGCCAAGATAGAGTTTAAGTCAGAAACGGTTGATTATGGTGAAATAGCAAAAGGTTCTGACGGAGTTAGAGTTTTTGAATTTACCAATACCGGTACTGCTCCGCTTATTGTAAGTAAAGTAAGTTCTAGCTGTGGATGTACAATTCCAAAAAAACCGGAAGACCCAATTTTACCAGGTAAAACAGGTGAAATTCAAGTTAAGTATGATACTAACAGAGTTGGACCTATTCGTAAAGCGATTACGGTAATATCTAACGCAGATACACCAACAAAAGTTTTAAAGATCAAAGGGGAAGTAAAAGCTTCTACCGGTACCAAATAAAAATTACTGTTGTAAAATTAAAAGCCTAACTGAAAAGTTGGGCTTTTTTTTGTCTTATTAATCATCGAAAAGGGGTTTTAACTCAAAGCTGAACAACAAATCATTGTCATAACGCTCTACCAAAACTTTTATCCTTTTATCTTTCTTTACATTAAGCATGTGCATGATCTCTTGTAATTTGTATCTATGAATACGCTTACCATTTACAGCTAAAATTACATCACCCTCCCGTAAACCTGCTGAATGTGCCGGACTCCCTTGACGAATTCCCGATACAATTATCTCTGGCACCAAACTCAACCTTGTAGCTCCTTGAAGCAAGATTTGAACATCTCCATAGGATTTTGCATTACTATTTACAACACCGTTAGCATCGGTAATTCTTTCTGAAACATACCGCATACCGGCATGTTGAAGATCAATACCACTTATATTATACTGAAATAGTTTACCAAAGTTTGAATTCTTGGTTAGTATGAGCTTTTCATTAGCATAATCAAACACCACATGAAAGCGCTTTATAATCTCTCCGCCAAGACTGCCATTTCTACCACCAAAATCAGCAATAGTATTAAATGTTTCCATATCAGGAAATGCTGCCTTGGCATCGCTCAAAATAAAATCAGAAATCTTTAAATGATTTATTTTAGTTCTCTTTCCAAAAATATCTCCTGCCAAACCTTTGCCAAGAAAATCCTGATAATGTTTTTTTGGAAGTTGAATTCTCTCATCTTCAAACAACCAAACCGCATCACTACTACCCGTATCCAACAATAACTTAACAGGAATTTCATCGGTTTTATTGATCATCACATGAGCATCTAAATATGCTTTTCTTCTAATTACCGACATGTCCACTACCCTAGTATGCTTAGACGTTCTATATGTATAAAGCGCTGGATCATAAAACTTAATGGTCTTTTTAACATAATTGACATCCACAACAAAATCCCTAAACAAATCATACCCAATAATACCATGCACAGGAATACCTAGACTTGGAGAAAAATTAATTCCCGCATCCATCACTACATAAATATTTTGATAAAGGTTCTTTACACCACCCAGTTCCACCCTATTATTGGTAGACTTTAATGCGTTAATGGGATCACCTTCCCCCAAACCGTTAATGGTTATCTCAGTAACATTATTTAACTGAATGGAATCTTGATCCGCCAAATTGAACAGTATGGGCGTGCCCACACCAGAATCTAACACAAAAGATAATTCAGTTCCGTTCACCTCTACAGGAACAATCATAAGATTATTAATGAGCTGAAATTTTACTTTTTGAAACTTCTTGCCCATTGGCAATTGGTATGTTTGTGCATTTACAGATAAACCTGCACAACCGGCAAAGAGAATCAAAAAAAGGATATATCTACGTAACATAATCTATATGAATTAGTTAAGCCTTTTTAAGATACGTAATTTTTTAATATGATCGCTATATTTAACAGCACACAGAAGTTTAAATAAAATACAATTTTATTGTAAGTACCATTATCATTTATCACTTTTGCGTAAAATATAATTATATGCCATCTGTCTCAAACAAAGGGCTTACCATGCCCCAATCACCCATTAGAAAACTAGTTCCTTTCGCAGAAGGGGCTAAAAAGAAAGGGATTAAAGTCATTCATTTAAATATTGGACAACCGGACATAAAGACTCCTCAACAAGCATTAGATGCCGTAAAGAACAACAACATTAATGTCTTGGAATATAGCCGTACCGAAGGTTCTGAAGAATTTAGAAGCAAAATTGCCCAGTATTACATTAAAAATGATATTCCGGTAAATGCCAATGAAATTATAGTGACCACTGGTGGATCTGAAGCTTTGTCCTTTGCCATGAATACCATTGCAGATACTGAGGATGAAATTATAATTCCAGAACCTTTTTATGCAAATTACAATGGCTTTGCAACTGCCTGTGGCGTAACTGTGGTTCCTGTCGTTTCTAAGCTTGAAGATAATTTTGCCCTTCCTCCAATCGAGGAATTCGAGAAATTGATTACCTCAAGAACCAAGGCTATTTTAATTTGCAACCCAGGTAACCCTACAGGATATCTATATAGCAAAGAAGAAATACAAAAATTAGCAACACTGGTTAAAAAGCATAATATATTCTTGGTTGCCGATGAAGTTTACCGAGAGTTTACATATGACAACAAGACACACACTTCTATTTTAAAGGAAAAAGGCTTAGAAGAACACGCCATTGTCATTGATTCCGTTTCAAAAAGATATAGTATGTGCGGAGCTAGAATTGGTTATTTAGTTTCTAAAAACAAAGACTTTATTGCAACGGCTCTCAAATTTGCACAAGCGCGATTATCACCACCAACCTATGCACAAATTGCTAGCGAGGCAGCTTTGGACACTCCTGATAGTTATTTTGCCGAAGTTAAAGAAGAATACGTTGCCCGAAGAAATCTTCTTATTACTGAACTTGAAAAAATAGAAGGCATTAAGATTGCCAAACCTCAAGGTGCGTTTTATTGTATTGCCGAATTGCCTATTGAAGATGCCGACCATTTTGCGCAATGGCTATTAGAAGACTTTAGCTTAAATAATGAAACTGTCATGGTAGCACCTGCAGCTGGATTTTACGCTACAGAAGGTCTGGGTAAAAAACAAATTAGAATTGCTTACGTTCTGGATAAAGAAAGTCTAAAACGCGCAGTACACATTTTAAGCGAAGCACTTAAAAATTACAAGGGTTAATGATCATTTATGACCGCTTTTCTTTAAAGAACTACAATACTTTTGGTATTGATGCCACGGCTAGATACTTTGTGGAAGTAACCACTATTGAGGAATTACAGGATATTTTAGAGAATAACTCGTATCCAAGAAAAATTCTTATTGGTGGTGGTAGTAACATGTTGCTTACAGACTATATTGATGCTCTTTTTATACACGTTAATTTAAAGGGCAAGCAGATAGTTTCACAAGATGACAATAATGTGATCGTCAAAGTAATGGCCGGAGAAAATTGGCACAATATGGTAATGTGGGCAATTGACCATGATTTTGGCGGATTGGAAAATATGTCTTTAATTCCTGGTAATACCGGTACGGCTCCTATCCAGAACATTGGTGCCTATGGGGTAGAATTAAAAGATTGTTTTGTAAGTTGTGAAGCTGTTAGAATAGAAGATCAACAATTGGTAACTCTTTCTAAGGAGGAATGTCAATTTGGCTATAGAGATTCGTTCTTTAAAAATGAAGGAAAAGACAAGTACGTAATTACATCGGTCACTTTCTCCTTTACAAAAAAGAACCATAATATTAATTCTAGTTACGGTGCTATAGAAAATCAATTGCTTAAGGAGTCTATTTCAAATCCTACAATAAAAGATATTTCCAATGCCGTAATAACAATTCGCCAAAGTAAGTTGCCAGACCCAAAAGAATTAGGAAATAGTGGTAGTTTTTTTAAAAATCCGATTGTCACAAAAGAAATTTTCACCCGGTTCAGCACAACATATCCAGAGGCACCTTTTTACAAAGTATCAGAGGACTATTATAAAATTCCTGCAGGTTGGTTAATAGAACAATGTGGCTTTAAAGGAAAACGTTTTGGCGATGCCGGCGTACATAAAAATCAAGCGTTGGTACTGGTCAATTACGATAGTGCTACCGGTAAAGACATTCTAGATCTTGCAGCAAAAATTATTAAAGAGGTCAAAAGAAAATTCGAAATTGAAATTAGTCCAGAGGTCAATCTAATAAAATAACCCCTGTAAAATTTACAGGGGTTATTACCAAACCAAACCAACCAAAAACAAAGTGGGCAGTTACCAGCTGACCACTTATTCAATATATATTTTTAGAAAACGCCACTTTAGCAATCAATTTTATAATTTAGCGTTTAAGCATATACGGTTCAATCTTAGCATTTGGATGTCCATTATAAAAAAATATGTACATCTTTTTAAATTATGAGCACTCTATTAGAAAATCATATTGTTGAATTATTACAAGAGCGAAACGAAAAAGCGATTTCCCTTTTGTACGATAACTATGCTGATACCCTATTGGGTGTTGCCAATAAAGTAGTGCGTGACCCGGATCTGGCACAAGATGTAGTTCAAGAATCTTTTGTAAAAATTTGGAAGAAAGCAGATTCTTACGACCCTAAAAAAGCAAAACTTTTTACTTGGCTTTTTAGAATTACACGTAACACTGCAATCGATAAATTAAGAAGTGTAAACACAAAAAGCGACAAAGAAATCCAAATAGATGTTTCTGACGTATATACTCTAGGTGTTGAAAGCACAAGACCAGAATTAATGGATGTAAAAGAACATCTAGACAAAATTGAAGAAAAATATCAAATTGTACTAGAAGCTCTTTTCTTTCAAGGCATGACCCAACAAGAAGCTAGTGATGAGTTGGATATACCATTGGGAACCATTAAATCTAGATTAAAGATAGGATTGCGCGAATTAGGCAAAATCTATGGTCCTGCCGTAATAGCCATGGTATTAAATATTATATTATGAAAGACAAAATAAGAATTTTCCTTGATTCTGATTTATTAGAAAAGTATCTTTTGGGAACGACTACCGAACTAGAAAGTCTTCAGGTAGAGCGTTACATTGCCATGTACCCAGAAGTAAGGGAAACCTATAGCGAATTACAGAGCAATCTTGAAATATTCGCTAAACTTCACGCTATTGAAGCTCCACAAGGTCTAAAGGACAAAATCAACTCAAGAATAAAAGCTGAACGCAAGGGCAGAAAAAGATTTTACAGCTATGCTATTGCCGCTAGTATTACCGCTATCATGTTTATTGGTATCTCAACTTTTTTCTGGAACCAGAACCAGAGTTTACAAGAAGAGAACAGCGTTGTAAGTAATAAAATAAAATTACTTGAAGAGAACATGAAAGAGCAATTGGAAGATGTGCGCAATCAGTTTATTGTTCTTAACAATCCACAGACAAAAAAGTATAACGTAAAAGGTAACCAAAAAGCAAAGGAGCTTAAAGCTGTGGCATACATTAACCCTGTTAAAAAACTATCCTATATTAATGTTAGCAAATTGCCTAATATTCCTGAAAGCCAGTGTTTTCAAATGTGGGCAGAGGTTAATGGCAAAATGATCAATCTTGGTATCATTGAAGAAGCAGGAGACCAGCAAAAGTTATTGGCATTACCATACGCGGAAAATGCCGTTGGCTATATTACCATAGAGCAAAAAGGTGGTAACCAAGCGCCAAATGTAGAAAATATAGTTGCGAATATAGCATACTAAACATTCGCACATAAAGTATTCTTAAAGCCCCATTTTTGGGGCTTTATTTTTTATCTTTGCTTAAAATTTAGCATATGAAACTAGTATTACTTACCATTGGGTTGTTAGCATTGGCCTTTGCAGGGATAGCTATTAAAATATGGTCTAAAAAAGACGGGAAGTTCGCAGGTACCTGCGCCAGCCAGAGTCCGTTTCTAAATCAAGATGGGCAAGCTTGTGGTATGTGTGGTAAAATGCCAGATGAACAAGATTGCAAAAAAGATTTAATCACAGAATAAGCACAGCCACTTCTTAAAACAAGGAGTTTACAATATTGGTATTTGAACAACACGGACAAATTAGAAGAAATAATCTTTAAAGCTAAACAAGGCAATCAAATTGCATTTAGCCGTTTATTGGATATGTTTTGGAACGATGTGTATGGGTTTCAATTAAAACGTACCGAAAACGAAAACGATTCAGAAGATATTACTATTCAAACATTCTCAAAGGCATTTGACAAGATACATACGTATAATGAATCTTATGTGTTTAAAACTTGGTTGATTGCCATTTCCAAAAACATTCATATCGATTTAGTTAGAAAACGCAAAAAAAACGTATTGGACTCTAGAAGTAATTCAGACGCAATATCCAGCGCTTTAGACGCTTCTCCTTCAATGGAAGACCAATTGATTCAAGAACAGAATCTTGCAGATTTACTTAGAGATATTAAAAAGCTTAAGCCCCACTACCAAGAGGTCATCAATCTTAGGTATTTTAACGAGTTGAGTTATGCCGACATTGCCACTCAGTTGAACGAACCCATAAACAGAGTTAAAGTAAAACTTTTAAGGGCTAAAAAATTACTTTCTGAAATTATCAAGGAAAGAAAGTAAACAACAACTAAAAGAAAATTTCTCATAATTTAGAACTCATTTGTGTAGCATGTAATTCTGCTTTATCCACACTTTATTAGTTCGTATATTTGTAATAAAATTTAAAGCATGTCTACAGTTTTAAAAGAAAATGTTGCTCCACCAAAAGGTAAACCGAAATGGCTAAGGGTAAAACTACCTACAGGTAAGAAATACACCCAGCTTAGAGGTTTGGTAGATAAGTATGACCTGCATACTATTTGCACCAGCGGAAGTTGCCCAAATATGGGAGAATGTTGGGGAGAAGGTACAGCAACTTTTATGATATTAGGTAATGTTTGTACTAGATCATGTGGTTTCTGCGGAGTTAAAACCGGAAGACCGGAAAATGTTGACTGGGCAGAACCCGAAAAAGTAGCTAGATCCATAAAAATTATGGGGATAAAACATGCCGTTATTACTTCTGTGGATAGAGATGACCTTAAAGACATGGGCTCTATTATTTGGGCAGAAACCGTAAAGGCCATCCGTAGAATGAATCCCACTACGACTTTAGAAACTTTAATTCCTGATTTTCAAGGCATCGAAAAGCATTTAGATAGAATTGTAGCTGTTTCTCCCGAAGTTGTTTCTCACAACATGGAAACCGTTAAAAGACTTACTAGAGAGGTACGTATACAAGCAAAATACGAACGTAGTCTTGAAGCTTTGAACTACTTAAAAAAACAAGGTATTAACAGAACCAAATCTGGTATTATGCTGGGTCTTGGGGAACATGAAGATGAAGTTATTACCACATTGGCAGATTTGCGTAATGCAGATGTTGATGTTGTTACTATAGGACAGTACTTACAGCCTTCTAAAAAGCACCTACCTGTAAAAGAATTTATTACTCCAGAGCAGTTTAAGAAATATGAAGATATAGGTCTAGAAATGGGCTTTAGACATGTTGAAAGTGGTGCTTTAGTTAGATCTTCTTATAAAGCACACAAGCATATTTTATAAATTCTCAACAACATACTTCTTAGCAACTATGCTAAGATTATTAGATAGACCTAAATTATTGGGCATTATCTGTATTAACTGAACACATTCATCGGCAACCAATGCAAAAACTAAACATAGGCATTAATGGTTTTGGAAGGATAGGCAGAACCCTATTTCGCTTAATGCAAGCACATGAAAATTTAAATGTGGTTGCTATTAATGATCTGGCAGATACCCGTACTCTTTCACATCTTTTAAAATATGATAGTATTCACGGTACTTCACCACTCAATATCTCTCATGACGAAAAGCATATTATAGTTAATGAAAGAGCTATAGCTTTATATAATGAACCTCATCCGTCTAAAATAAATTGGTCATCTTCCGCAGTTGACCTGGTTGTAGAATGCACCGGTAAATTTAAGGATAGAGAAACATTATCTTTTCATATTAAAAATGGCGCCAAGAAAGTTATTTTGTCCGTACCCCCCACTGAAGATGATATTAAAATGATCGTTTTCGGCATCAATGAAAATACGCTGACAAAATCTGACGACATCATATCAAATGCATCTTGTACTACGAATAACGCTGCACCAATGATAAAAATAGTCAATGACCTTTGTGGTATAGAGCAAGCGTACATTACTACCATACATTCCTACACAACCGATCAAAGTTTGCACGATCAACCTCATAGAGATTTAAGAAGGGCCCGTGCAGCATCACAATCTATAGTACCTACAACAACCGGGGCTGCAAAAGCATTGACTAAAATATTCCCAGAATTGGCAGATACTATTGGGGGTTGTGGCATTAGAGTACCTGTGCCAAACGGCTCATTAACAGACATTACCCTTAATGTAAAAAGGGAAACGAGCATTGATGAAATAAACGCTACTTTTGAAAAAGCGGCCAAAAACCAGTTTAAAAATATTGTTCACTATACCAGCGACCCAATTGTTTCTATCGATATAAACAATAGTTGCTACTCTTGTACGTTTGATTCTTTGATGACCTCTGTAATTGGCAAAATGGTAAAGATTATTGGCTGGTACGATAATGAAACCGGTTATAGCAGCAGAATCATTGATTTGATTAATTTTATAAGTACTAAAAATTATATTTGAAGATTTTATTTTTAAATAAAGCACTGAAAATCTTACTAGTCCCCATTGTAATTTTGGCGACTACCACTACCCTATACTCACAAAACCCGACACCAAAAAAAGACATACAACCTTATTTTGATCAAGCAAGAAAATTTAAAAATCAAGATAAAATTGACCTTGCTTTAGAAACACTGAATACAGCGGCAAACGAAGCCGAAAAAAGCGAAGATGTCAAAGGTCTTATTGATAGCCTTCACGAACTAGCATTACTTTATTTAAAAATAGATAAAGAAGGTGACACCGAATTTTATTGGGATCGTGCTAGTGTTCTGCTAAAAGATATTGAATATCCTTACGGTGACGGTATGCATAAATATGTAGAAGCTATTCTGTTACATAGGAGTAATAGAAACTTTCAAGCTCTGTTTATGCTTAATGAGGCTAAACAACTAAATAACGACCGTAATTTTTACAATAATTTATTATTGACCGAAGCAAGAGTATATCTCAGTTTGGAGAAGTATGATAGCGCTACTAAGAATTTAAATTCACTAATTGTAAATACTGATCTTTACGAAAAGGAATACCTTACAACGCAAGCCTACTTAACACTTGCCGAATTAAATTTAAAAATCGATAATTTAACAGAGGCTGCCAAAAATGGAGAAAGCGCACTTGCTCTTGCGGTTGATAACGGATTTTTAGAAGATATCAAAAACGCCAACACCCTGTTGTCCTCGGTTTATGAAAAACTGGGACTTTACCAGAAATCGCTCGTAAACACACAAAACTTAGTGCAGCTTAAAGATTCTATTTTTAATATTGACAAAAATATTATTGAAGCTAAAACAGCCGATAAGATTAGAGATGATTATAAGACAGAAGAGATTGCACGCCAAGAAAAGAAAATTGAAGAACTAACAGAGTCTCAAAACAGGTCTGAACTTACGGCAATTTTAACTTCTGCATTTCTGATTATCATATCATTACTGGCGGTTACCCTATACAGAAACAACCAGATAAAATTAAAGACAAACGATCTTTTACAGACCAAAAATAAAGAGCTACAAATTGCTCGTGATGGTGCCGTACAAGCTATGGAAGCAAAGACCAACTTTCTTTCTACAGTAAGCCATGAGCTTAGAACTCCCCTCTATGCCGTTACCGGTCTCACTCATTTGTTGCTAGAAGAAAACCCAGAAGAGCACCAAAAAGAACATTTAAAGGCATTAAAATTTTCAGGTGACTATCTTCTTAATTTTATAAATGACATTCTGCATATCAACAAGATTGATGCAAATAAACTAGAACCCCTTAATATGGAGTTCAACCTTAACAAGGTCATTAATGAGGTAATCAACTCACTTGGTCAAAGCGCTAAATCTAACAAAACCAACCTGATTCTAGAGTATGATCAAGATATACCCAACAAGTTATTGAGCGATCCTTTAAAACTCTCTCAAATTTTCATGAACCTTATTGGTAATTCTATCAAATTTACAAAAGGAGGAGAAGTAAAGGTTATTGTTAAACTATTGAACAAAGTAGAAGATGACATTACCATTTATTTTGAAGTAAAGGATAACGGTATAGGTATCTCAAAAGAGAAGCAAAAAAGTATTTTTGAAGGATTTGAACAAGGCTCTATTCAAATTAACCGAGAATATGGCGGTACCGGTCTAGGCCTCACCATAGTAAAAAGTTTATTGAGCCTATTTGAAAGTAAAATTGAGCTTGAAAGCGAACTAGGCGAAGGCAGCTCTTTCTTCTTTGAAGTTAAAATGAAAAGCCTTGATGGTGACTCAGAAGATGTTTCTTTTGAGATTACACCAAAGGACTATGACTTTAAAGGACTTCACTTATTAATTGTGGAAGACAATAAAATCAATCAGGTTATTACCAAAAAAATGCTATCTAAAAGGGATATGACCAGTGATATTGCCAACAATGGTCATGAGGCGGTTACTGCAGCTCAAGAAAACGTATATGATGCCATATTGATGGATATTCATATGCCGGGTATTAGTGGAGAAGAGGCAACGATTCAAATTAGAAAATTTAATCAAGACACTCCTATAATTGCATTAACGGCAATTTCCTTAGATGATAGTTTGGAAAGTTTCTATGCTGCCGGTTGTAACGACGTGGTTACCAAACCATTTAAACCAGATGTTTTTTACCAAAAAATAGGTGAGAACATTTTTGACAAAAAAGCTAAGAAGTCGTTAACATAAAATTTAACAGTTCCTTTTTCATCAGCAGGCCGTTATCCTCAAAAAACTCATGTTTTACTTCTATATAGTGTAATCTGGGCAATTTAGATTTAAGACGAACGTAATCTTTCTCGGTCGTTAGTATACATTCTTTACTTTTTAGGAGATCAATTTCCTTATCACTAAAGAAATGGTGGTCACTGAATTTCAAATGTTCAAAATCCAATCCTTCTAAACGCAAAAACTTTACTAAAGGCGTAGGATTGGCAATACCGGTTACCACGGTCACTTTTTTAGTTTTCAACGCATCTAAAGATAGCGTTGAACCTTTTAACTGTTTATTATAGGACAGATAACTGAACAATACTTTTTGATACAACTTAGGACCTATACCCTTCTTAATCGTTTCTCTTTCAGATAACTGCATGCTTGCCGGGCATTTGGTAACTACAATCATATTTGCCCTATCTGCAGCACTTTTAGAATCTCTTAAATTACCTGTAGGCAAATACCAATCCTTAGTATACAAATCATCATAGGCCGTCAACAAAATGGAAAAATCCGGCTGTACCTTTCTATGCTGAAAGGCATCATCGAGCAAAATTACATCTGGAGAGATCTTTTTTTCTAGTTGAGCGATTCCGTTTCTTCTGTCCGCATCAACGGCTACCGTAATCTCAGGGAATTTGTTTTTCAGTTGAAATGGTTCATCTCCCAAATCTTCAACACTGGTATGTTCATTTGAAAGTATAAAACCTTGAGACTTTCTTTTATACCCCCTACTCAATATAGCCACCTTATAATTTTTGGCCAACTCTCTCACCAATAGTTCGATCATTGGGGTCTTACCTGTACCGCCTACACTTAAATTACCTACACAGATAGTTTTGGTTGCGAACGATTGAGAGGAAAAAACACCCCAATCATACAAGCGATTCCTAAGAAAGACAATCAATCCGTAGATTAAAGAAATTGGAAAAAGAAGTTTTCGTAACACCTGCATCAGAACGAAATTATAATAATTTATCTTTGAATATCTTATTTTCTTATAAAATGACCGTAAAAGACATCACCAGGATCTTAGAAGAATTTGCCCCATTGACCTATGCGGAAGATTTTGACAACGTAGGTTTACTTGTAGGTAACGCATCCAAAAAGGTAAGCGGAGTACTGGTTACCTTAGATACCTTAGAAAATGTGGTAGACGAAGCCATAGCCAAAAAATGTAACCTGATCATAAGTTTTCACCCTATTATTTTCAGTGGCTTAAAGAAAATAACAGGAAAAAACTATGTTGAACGTGTAGTTATAAAAGCAATTAAAAATGATATTGCCATCTACGCCAACCATACCGCACTTGATAATGCAAAAGAAGGTGTAAATGCAAAAATATGCGAAGTACTGGGCCTTTCTAATACCAAAATACTTCTTCCTCAAAAAAGCACTATCAAGAAACTGACCACTTATATACCTAAAGATAACTTAGAGGAAGTAAAAAATGAATTATTCAAAGCCGGTGCGGGTAACATTGGCAATTATTCTGACTGTAGTTTTACGGTTGACGGCACTGGAACTTACAAAGCAAACAATGATGCTACACCAGCAAAAGGAAGCATAGGTATTGCCCATACCGAAAGTGAGACTATGTTCACCTGTGTTTTTGGCAAGAACGAAGAAGCTGCCGTAATAAGAGCACTGCTTTCCTCCCACCCTTATGAAGAGGTAGCCTATGACATACAAACTATAGAAAATACCAATAAGCACATTGGCATGGGCATGATCGGTGAATTGAGCGAAGAAGTTACGGAAACCGATTTTCTGGACCATTTAAAGCTTAAAATGAACGCCGAATTGGTACGCCATTCCAATTTTTTGAATAAACCGATCAAAAAAGTAGCGGTATTGGGAGGTAGCGGGTCTTTTGCCATTGGCGCCGCAAAAGCGGCCGGAGCAGACGTATTTGTTACTGCAGACCTTAAATATCACCAATTTTACGAGGCTGAAAACCAAATAGTTTTGGCAGATATTGGACACTTTGAAACTGAGCAGTTTACAAAAAACCTTTTAGTTGATTATCTTACGAAAAAAATTCCTAATTTTGCAATCCATTTATCGGAAAGTATAACAAATCCCATCAATTATTTTTAATATGGCAAAAAAAGAAGATTCGTCTGTAGAAGCAAAGTTAAGAGCATTATATGATTTGCAATTAATTGATTCTAGGGTTGATGAAATAAGGAACGTTCGTGGCGAACTACCTTTAGAAGTAGAAGACTTGGAAGATGAAGTCCTTGGCCTAAAAACGAGAATGGATAAACTTAAATCTGATTTAGAGAATATCAATTTCGAAATCGGTGCCAAGAAGAACCTTATTGAAGAAGCAAAGGCTTTAATTAAAAAATACGGCGAGCAGCAAAAAAATGTTCGTAACAGCAGAGAATTTAATTCTATCAGCAAAGAATTAGAATTTCAAGAATTAGAAATTCAATTGGCGGAAAAGAACATAAAAGAATTTAAAGCCCAAATCGATCAGAAAAAATCTGTTATTTCTGAAACCAAAGAGCGTTTATCTGAACGTGAAGCTCACCTTAAACACAAAAAAGGGGAATTAAACGCAATTCTTGCTGAAACAGAGAAAGAAGAGAAAGCGTTACTAGAAGAGTCTATCAAATTTCAAGATAAAATCGAGGAACGTTTGGTAAAGGCCTATGCACGTATTCGTAACAATGTTAAGAACGGTTTGGCAGTCGTACCAATTGAAAGAGGTGCTTCTGGTGGTTCTTTCTTTACCATTCCACCTCAGGTTCAAGTTGAGATTGCTTCAAGAAAAAAGATCATTACAGATGAGCATAGCGGTCGTATTTTAGTTGACCCTACCCTTGCAGAAGAGGAAAGCGAGAAAATGCAAAAAATGTTCGCTAAATTATAATAGCCAACATTATACATATTTTAAAAAAGCCATCTTTAAAAGATGGCTTTTTTTGTTTACATTCATAATCATGAATTTTCTTAAAACCAGTTTTATTCTTTTTATGATGCACAGTTTACATTTGCAAGCTCAAAACATATCTGACTTTAAATGGAAGAACAGAATTATAGTGCTTTATGAGCATGAGAACAATACTGCCAAAGTGAAAAACGCTTTACAGCAAATTAATAATAGTACCAACAAATTAACCGAAAGAGATCTTGTAGTTTTCATCTACAAAAACGGGCTACTATACACTAAAGAAAACAAAGAGACTACCATTCAAAATAATAACATTGTACCATATTCTTATGACGGCTATATGTTAATAGGAAAAGATGGCGGTATAAAATTCAAAAGCCACTATCCTTTTGACATAAAACAGGTTTTTGACCTTATTGACAGTATGCCCATGCGCAGAAGCGAAATGAAATCTAAAAATTAATTATTTTAAAAGATCAAGCATATAATCTTCTACTTCTTTACTATCCCATTTTTCTGTAATACCAGGTATTTTCATAACTTCTTGCATAATTTTTTCTTGAGCATCACCCTCTGCAAGTGCTTCTACATAAGGTCTATTTGAAAAGGTTACCCTGCTGTACGCCGGCACCCATTTATCAGGATGTTTTGCCGCAAAATGTTTTTCAATTTTCTTTTGAAGCAAGAAATTTAGATCAGCTGTTTTACTGCTCATTTCCACAAAATTGCGATAACTTAATTCCGCAATGGCATCTGCATTGGGTTTTCGCTTTTCTTGATAGACTTCAAAAATACGTTGCCAGTCATCACCTAACTCCTGTATTATTTCGTCCAAGACAAAAATATCTTCAAACCCGGCATTCATACCTTGTCCGTAAAAAGGCACTACAGCATGCGCAGAATCGCCCACAAGGGCAACTTTGTCCCAATAACTCCACGGGTAGCACTTCATGGTAACCATGGCACTGGTAGGGTTCTTAAAAAAGTCTTCGGTCAAATTCTCAATATCATCTTTAACGTTAGGAAAATAAGTGTTGAAAAATTCTACCGCTTCCTTTTTAGTTTTCAAACTTTCAAAAGACACATCTCCTTCAAATGGCATAAACAACGTACAAGTAAAACTGCCATCTAAATTTGGCATTGCTATAAACATAAACTTACCGCGTGGCCAAATATGAAATGAGTTCTTATCCAATTTATGTGAGCCATCTTCATTTGCAGGTATGGTCAATTCCTTATATCCTACATCAATGAAGTCCTGAGAATAATCGAACCTGCTACGTCTTTGCATTTTATGACGTACTCTTGAGAAAGCACCGTCACAACCAAAAACCAAATCAAAAGGATATTCTATCCACTCCCCTTTTTCGGTTTCTCCCGTATAAACTTTAGCTTCGGGTAAGTTAATATCCCAAACCTTCTCTTCAAAACGAAATTCTACCCCGTTCTTTTCGGCAAGATCGATCATGCGTCTATTTAGTACGCCACGAGATATGGACCAAATTGCTTCGCCATCTTTACCGTATTTTTGAAAATATTGTTCTTTTCCAATAACATGCATTGCCCTCTTATCCAAGGGTATGGCAATCTTTTTAATTTCTTCTTCAATACCAACGGCCTTCAATGCGTTCCAACCTCTATTGCTCATGGCAAGGTTTATAGATCTGCCTGAAAATTCCACGTTTCTAATATCAGGTCTGCGGTCAAATACCGTAATCTGATGTCCGTACCTTTTAAGATAGATGGCAAGCAAGGATCCTACCAAACCTGAGCCAATTATGGCAATATTCTTTTTTTTCTGGGTCATGTACAAGGCTTTAAGCCAACATTAATTCAATGTTAAAAATAGGCAATTATACCCTAATCTCAGGTATTACTTAAACAAACTAAACAAATCATTTTATCTATTGAATTAAATTTTTGTTTAAATTTTATATACTTTTATTGAACAAAATAAAATAACTTGAAACATTTCACAAAAGAAAATCTATTAAACCTCCCAAGTAGATATAAAGCTCATCTAATTAATAGTTGTACCGGTTATAAATCTGCTAATCTCATTGGTTCAAAATCCAGCTCTGGCACAAGCAATTTGGCTATTTTTAATTCTGTAGTGCATATTGGTAGTTCCCCACCAATGCTAGGCTTTATCTTAAGGCCACTTACCGTAAAAAGAGACACTTATGCCAACTTTAAAGAGACTGGTTTTTTTACCATAAACCAGGTAAATACTACTATCATAGAAGATGCACACCATACGGCCGCAAGTTATGATGAGCAAATATCAGAGTTCTCCAAAACGAATTTGACCGAAACTTATCTTGATAATTTTCAAGCTCCGTACGTTAAAGAAAGTGCCATTAAAATTGGTTGTAGCTACGTCAATGAATATGAAATAAAAGAGAACGGCTGTTTACTTATAATCGGCGCCATTGAGCATTTATACTTACCAGAGCAAATTCTTCAAAAGGATGGGTGGCTTTCTCTTGATAGAGCAGATACTGTTGCCATTAACGGTTTAGATGCTTACACATTACCAACACTTTTAGCCCGATTTGCATATGCCGAACCCGATGTACCGGTAAAATCCATAACATAATGGCGCATAAAAAAATACATCTTGCCACTAAAATTTGCATTACCTGTAAAAAACCGTTTACCTGGCGCAAAAAATGGGAACGTAACTGGGACGATGTAAGATACTGCGGCGAAAAATGTAGGCGCAATAAACTTAAAAAATAAGAGATGAATAATCTAATTTGGTTTAGAAACGATTTAAGGGTGCAAGACAATTCTTCTATAGCTAATGCAATTAAAAAAGGTACAAAAGTCATTGGTTTCTATTGTTTTGAATCGCTTTTTTTTGAAACAGATGAATTCGAGTTTAAAAGAACAGAAAAGTATCGGGCAAAATTTTTAATTGAAACTGTTGCACAACTAAGACAAGAACTTGAAAAACTTCATATTCCGCTATTTATATATCACGGAAATTCAGCGGACCACCTACCCAATTTAATTCAGGAGCATGATATTTATTCCATTTTTTTACAAAAAGAATGGACTAGAGATGAGCAAGTTATAGTAGACAATGTAAAGAACAAGTTGGATCGTACTATTAACTTTCATGAAGTATATGATCAATTTTTATTTCATCCAGATGATATACCTTACAACAGTTTTAACACTATTCCAGATGTTTTTACAAACTTTAGAAAAAAGTGCGAAGTCAATGTAAAGGTTAGACCAGTTGTACAGGTGTTTGGCAAATTACCCTCTAAAAATTTGATTGAAACGAATTGTAAAGTGCCAACTTTAGAAGACTTAGGTTTTAAAGATTTCCTTAGAAACGCCAACACAGCATTTCCTTTTAAAGGTGGTGAACTAGAAGCAACAAAACGGATACAGCATTATTTCTGGGAGACTAAAAAACTAAAATTTTATAAAAAAACAAGGAACGGATTAATTGGTATTGATTACAGTTCAAAATTATCTGCTTGGCTTGCAAACGGCAGTATTTCACCAAGAACTATTTACTGGGAAATCTTGAAATTCGAAAAGGAAATCATTAAAAATCAAGATACTTATTGGCTAATCTTTGAATTGATCTGGAGAGATTATTTTAAGTACATATCTCTAAAATACAATGATGTCATTTTTAAATTAGGTGGCATAGTAAACCGTACTTACGATCCTGTAACCAATGAGAAAGCTAAACATACTTGGATCAATGGTTTAACTAAAGAACCATTTGTAAATGCCAATATGAAAGAGCTATTGGAAACCGGATGGATGAGCAATAGAGGTAGACAGAACGTAGCTAGTTTTTGGTCCAAAGAATTAGAACAAGACTGGCGTATGGGCGCTGCCTATTTTGAAAGTATGCTTATAGATTATGATGTACACAGTAATTGGGGAAACTGGATGTATGCTAGCGGGGTAGGCAACGATCCAAGAAACCGCAAATTCAACATTAAGTTACAAGCGGAAAGGTATGATGCTACAGGCAAATACCAACGATTATGGTTACAGGAAAAATTATTTTAGTTCAACCTAAAAAAACAAACTGAAAATGAAAATAGTACGCTTAATTTTAGGTGACCAATTAAATCAAAAACACTCTTGGTTCAAAGAGGTCAATAATGACGTTACCTACGTCATGGCCGAAATGAGACAGGAAACAGACTATGTTAAACATCATGTTCAAAAAGTAGTCGCCTTCTTTTTAGCAATGAGAAGTTTTAAAGAAGATCTGTCCGCTAAGGGCCATAATTTCATTTATTACAAATTGAACGATGATAACAACCCACAGCAATTAGGGCAAATCATATCAAATACAATACTTAACACGAAGGCCAACAAATTTGAGTATTTGCTACCTGATGAATATAGACTGGACCAACAACTAGTAGAAATTTGTAACACTTTAAACGTTGACACCGCTAGTTATGATACTGAACATTTTTATACTACCAGATTTGAGTTAAAAGATTTCTATAAAGGTAAAAAGCAGATGGTTATGGAAAGCTTTTATAGGATGATGCGTAAAAAGTATAGTATCATGGTCACCAACGACCAACCTGAAGGGGGCAAATGGAATTATGACCAAAGCAATAGGAATAAATGGAAAGGCAAGACCCCAATTCCAAAAGAAATAGAATTTCCTAAGAAGGTTGAAGATATCATTCAATTATTAAAAGATAAAAACGTTCAAACATTTGGTACTATAGATTCAACAAATTTTCCATGGCCGGTAACACGAGAGGAGTGCTTGAACACCTTAGATTATTTCTGTAAAGATCTATTGCCACATTTTGGAGATTATCAAGATGCTATGCATACTGACGAAAAATTTCTTTTCCATTCACGCTTATCATTTGCTATGAATGCTAAAATATTGGCGCCCAATGAAGTCATAAATGCAGTGTTAGATCATTTTTACGATAAAGCTAACGATATTAAAATATCTCAAGTTGAAGGTTTTATACGGCAAATTTTGGGGTGGAGAGAATATATGCGAGGTATATACTGGAAAGAAATGCCCGGGTACAAAAGTCTAAATAGCTTAAATAATAAAAATAAATTACCAGAATTCTTTTGGACGGGCAATACAAAAATGAATTGCCTTAAAAAATCTATAGGTCAAAGTCTAGATAATTCTTATGCCCACCATATACAAAGGCTAATGGTTATTGGCAATTTTGCCCTACTAACGCAGATTGACCCCAATGAGGTGGATCAATGGTACCTAGGTGTTTATATTGATGCTATTGAATGGGTAGAAATTACCAATACAAGGGGTATGAGCCAATTTGCAGACGGTGGCATTGTTGCCACCAAACCATATGTAAGTAGCGCCAACTACATAAATAAAATGAGTAATTACTGCGGTAAGTGTCATTATAGCCACACTAAAAAGTTAGGGGAAAATGCCTGCCCGTTCAACTCATTATATTGGAATTTTCTCTCTGATAAAAAGAAACACTTTAAAGACAATCAACGTATGAGCATGATGATGGCTCTTTTAGATAAAATGGAGGGCAATAAACTTGCAGAAATTCAAAAAAGGGCCTCTTATATCATTGATAATTTAGATGAGTTTTAATAGAAAATTAAAGTCAAATTAACATTGGTACCGTGGCTGATTTTTACTTTTATAGTATAAAATAACGCGAACATTCCGCAAAAGCGTCTATATATAAAAAGCACCTTTTCAATCTTATGAAAAGGTGTTTTTGATTACAGTTATTTTAAAAGATTTTATTGCTGACCAACTAATCTATTCAGTAAATAAGAATTGAGCAAACTGGCTGAAACTATAGGTTTTATCGGTGAACTGCATAGACTTAATTTTATCACTCTTTAACATCAATTTTAACAGTCTACAACAATTAAAAATTAAGTGTTAAATGCACTTTTAATGTCATTTCTTTAAATTTCCTTATATATATTTCATTTTAAATAATTGATTATCAACAATTTATGTAGAAATAGATATTTACTTAAGTTCTTGCCTGAACACATCTGAAAGAAAAGGATTACAATGCATATACCACACAATAACACCGCTACACAACAAGAATTAAATATTTGCAAGGTATCACCGTTATTTTGCCAAAGTATGTTCATCGACAAATGATGTCGTGTGGACTATAAAATTTAGTTTTTCAACAGCAACGTTCTAATTTTGTTTTAGAATTAGATCCCAAATCTGTTCTAAAACTTTTCTTAACCTACTAGCCAATAATGTTTTGCAAAGAACTTGCACACGTTATTGATAAGGTTAAGTATTAAAACTAAGAATTAAACTTAACCATTATTATGAAGTCAACTTACACTTCTAATCACATCATTGCCCACTACAGAAAATCATTTTCTGAATTCCCTATTACCGGAATGAATGAAGCATCACCTTGTTTCAACAATGTATTCTATACTTCAAATGAATGTGAATGTTATGTTGACCGCTCTAATAATAGAATTAAAGCTATGCCGATCATTGACCAAAACTCTTCGAAAAAATCACTCGTAAAAAACAGTTTTGTTTTCTCTAATCATACAATTTCAACTCACCTAAAGAACCTATAATGAAAAAATCAACTTTCATAAAATCGACGTTTTTTCTATTTGTCATTTGGTTCTTTATAGGATCTGCAAACATTTTGGCACAAACATTTTCTGTGTCGGATGCAAGTGCAAACGAGGGATCCAATATGACCTTTACCGTCACTTCCAGTACGCCATTAACAGGGAACTATACTTTTGATATAGCCTATACACCAGGAAGTGCAAGTACCGCGGACTTTAATGGACCTACTACGGTGACACTTGGCTTTTTGTTAAGTACTAGTAGAACCTTTACTGTTGAAGCCTTAAATGATGATTGGGTAGAAGAAACCCAACAGGACTTTACACTTACCCTAAGTGACCCATCTGGATCTTATTCTTTTTCAGATGCTACAGCTACAGGTACCGTTATAGATACTGATGTAGCTTATGTAACTGGTGGCAATTACGATATTACAGAAGGTGATGAAATACAATATATTTTAAGATTATCTAACGGAACAAATACGGGAGGGCAACAATATGTTGGTATTGAAGATACATACAATGTTGACTTCTCGGTAGAAACTTCACCCAGTTCAACAAGTCCGGCAACAGATGGCTCCGATTTTAACGCGTTTACAACTACGGTAACTTTTCCTGCGGGCTCAGTACCGGGAACAGAAATAGTTATACCTATACCTACAATTAACAATAATATTGTAGAACCTTCTGAAGAGTTTAACGGGGTAAAATCCACAAATGCAGCAGAAGCTACAAAATATGGTTCATCACCTTCTAGAGTAAGTATAAATACGGAACGCTCTGCTTTACGTATTCATGACAATGATGTAGCTACTATTAATTTGAGCAATAGTACAGTATTAGAATCTGTAGGTAACGCTACAATTACTTTTACACTGAACGGAGAAGTTCAAGATAATTTTAGAATTAATTACGATACTTCCGATAATACCGCCTTTGAAACTTCAGATTATGACCAAACAGATGGTTTTCTAAATTTTAACGGTTCAGACCTTCAAAACTTTTCAATAAATTTTAGCGTAATCGATGATACAGTCATTGAACCTACCGAATTTTTTACGGTAGTTCCATCATACACGCCAGATGCCAATACCATGACCAACTATGTGCCACAAAACATTGTTTTTGCTGCCAACGAAGGTCAAATAACAATTACAGATGATGATTTGGATACTGATTTTGATGGTGTTAACGATTTAGTAGATGAGGACGATGATAACGATGGTATTACTGATGTTAATGAAGGATCGGGAGATGCCGATGGAGATTCTATTATAGACAGCTTAGATTCCGATTCTGATAATGACGGTTGCCCGGATGCTGTAGAAGCTGGTCATACTGACCCTGATGACGACGGCTATTTAGGCACATCACCTTTTTCAGTAACCTCAACAGGTCTAGTAATCGGTCAAGGTGGTTATACTGGTACCGACAGTAAAGTTACAACGGCATTCCAAAATGTAACTATAACATTACAACCTAGTGATGCAGTAGCCAATTTAGGCGACACCGTAACTTACACTACCGCTGTAAATGGAACCGGACTTACCTACCAATGGGATGTAAGTAATGATGATGGAGCTACTTGGTCAGCGATTGCCAATGGCGGAGTGTATTCAGGTGCCACCACCACAACACTTACCCTAACCAATATCACTAGCACCCAGAGTGGAAATCAATACCGTTTTAGTGCTTTTGATAGTGAGAACCTGTGTACTCCATATACATACTCTAATCCAGTAGATTTATTTATTAGACCAAACATTACTATTGCAGATGCTTCTGCAGATGAAGGTAACAGTCTAAATTTTGCCGTAACTCTTTCGCATGCTGTTAATGAAGTGGTAAGCTTCAACCTAACCTACATAGATAACTCTACAACAAGTGCAGATTATACGGCATTGACCAGTTTTTCAATACCAAGTAATACCCTAACCACAAGCATAGCTATACCAGCTTTAGATGATAACACTATTGAAGTTGATGAAGATTTCACCTTGGGTATGACCAACGGGTCTTCAAATGCAGGAGATATTACGGACACCGCTATTGGAACTATTAGAAATATAAATACACCTTCTGCCGGTGACGGTATTTCAATTGCCGGTTTTTCAGTGGAAGAAAATATACCTAGCACAAGCTTTGCCCTAACCTATACAGGGCCAACTGTCCAAGACCCTTTTACCATAGATTATGCTATTACGGATATTAGTACAACAAATGGTTCTGATTACAATATTGCTACCGGTCAAATAACTTTCCCGGCTAATACACAAAATAATGATGTTGTCAACTTAACCGTTGCCATTACGGATGATACTATTGTAGAAGGTGATGAAAGTTTTAGTATAGCATTGACCACTATTTCAAATACCAATTTATCTATAGTAAATGGTAACGCTACCGGAGTTATTGAAGATAACGATACTAATACCTCTACCGGTTTATCTGTTGCAGACTTTTCAATAAACGAAGATCTTGGTACGGCAAATTTTGTGGTTACCTATAACGGTGGTAATGTAAAAGATGCTTTTAATGCAGATTATACGATCAGCAATGGTTCTGCCATAAGAGACTTAGATTACACGGTAACATCTATGACCGGCAATATTGCCTTCCCGGCAGGTACAATCTCAGGTAATTCTCAAAATATTGCCATAACACTTTTAACAGATGATATTATTGAAGGCAACGAAGACTTGACTATTCAATTATCAAATTCATCTACCCCCCTGATCAATTTAGTTGATCCAGATGCTATTGGTACTATTGTTGACCAGGATGTTAAGACTACGACTACAGGATTAAACGTAGCAGATATTACAGTTGATGAAAACGTAGGAACTACAAATTTTGCCGTTACCTATAACGGTGCGGATGTTCAAGAATCTTTTACCGTAGATTTTAATATTACCCCACTTACTGCAACAAGCGGTGATGATTATAGAGGTAACCCACAACTTAACGGTACAATTACATTTCCTGCAGGTACAGAAGACGGTGACATTGTCAATATAAGTTTTATTGTGGAAGAAGATACCATTATAGAGGATGATGAAACCTTAAATATTGAATTATCCAATTTATCTACAACACTTATAAATTTGGTAGATGGTACCGCTGTTGCCACTATTGTGGACAATGACATTAAAACAGCCACAACAGGTTTAAGCGTATCGGATTTTAATGTAATTGAAAATGCAGGTACTACTACATTTACCGTAACATATGAAGGTGCAGATGTACAAGATGAATTTACCGTAGATTATGCCATTACGGATGGTACCGCTTCTGAGGGTAAAGATTATACCACAACGCCATCAACACTATTGAGCGGACAATTAACCTTTTCCGCAAATACCACAAATGGTAACAGCCAATCTATAACTGTAGATATTTTAGAGGATAGTTTTATTGAAGCTACCGAAGATTTAAATATTCAGCTTTCAAACCTATCAACTTCTTTAATAAATATTGTAGACCCAACGGGTACAGGTACTATTACTGATAATGATAATACTGCTACAAGTGGTATTGATTTTCAAAATGCTACGGTAACAGTTGTTGAAGGAGATCCTACGGACAATGTTACCGCTACCTTTGTTGTAGAATTTATTGGAGATATTGATACTGGAGAATCTATTGAAGTTGACTACTTTGTTAACAATGGCACTGCCAATAACGCAACAGATTTCAATCCTAATGCTACCATAGAAACCCTAGTTTTTACCAATACCGCTAAAACACAAAACATTGTTGTTCCGATCATTAGTGACAATGTTATTGAAAATGAGGAAGATTTCTTTGTAAACTTGGTAGCTATACGTTCTAATGTTGGTATTAACATATTGAACAACCAAGCCAGAGGTGTCATTACCGATGATGATGGCGGTGCAGTTTCAGTTGCCGGTTTTAGTATTATAGAACAAACAAATGGCATTAATTTCGATGTTACCTATACTGGCGATAGAATTAACGGTGGTTTTACTTTAGATTATGCCATTACAGATATTTCAACTACCGTTAACGATGATTATACTTTGACCACGGACCCGTTAACGACAGGTACTTTAACTTTTACAGGTGTAAACAATGAGGTGCGTTCTGTTCAAATTAATGTTGTGGGCGATGATTTCATAGAAAACAATGAAGATTTAAGAATAACACTTTCAAATCCGTCCTCTACTAAGATTACGATTTCCAATGCTGATGCAATCGGTACTATTACAAATGATGATAGTGGTTCAATTGAGGTTACCGGGTTTACGGAAGATGAGCTTAATACGACTACTAATTTTGATGTTACCTACACCGGTAACCCAGTAAATGGTGGTTTTACGGCAACTTATGAAATCACGGATAATACCACTACTGCTGGTAATGATTATTCGGCAACCTTGACCGGAACACTTAATTTTACAGGTGCGGCAACTGAAACTATTCAAGTTCCCGTGACAATTATTCAAGATGCAATTATTGAAGGTGATGAAACTTTAAGACTTACCATAACTTCAGTTTCACCTAGTATAATAACAGCTACTACCCCAACTGCTATTGGTACAATTTTGGACATAAACCATTTACCGACTGCCGTAGATGATTCTTTTGTTGTATTCCAAAACCAGAGTACTATCAATATTACAATATTGGACAATGATGATTATGGTTTTGACGGCCCTGCCGCTACCAATGCATTACAAATAGTAAACAACCCAATAAACGGTACGGTTACACTTAGAAATAACGGTACTCCCGGTGATGCTACCGATGATTATTTTGAATACCAGCCTAGTGCTTCTTTTAATGGCAACGATTCTTTTAGATATAAAATAGTAGATTCTAACGGATCGGAAGATGAGGCCGTTGTCAACATATTCGTTAACGACACCAACCTTAAAAAGGATTTTGAAATTCGTTATTCCGGTAGTATAAATGGTGATTTCACCATGATCGCCAACAACGTTCTTTCAAGAAATTCTACAGGGAATTATAATGGAGAAGAAGGTAACCATGATTTTAATGATAACGTATTTGTCGATATAGATTCTGACCCTACCACCTTTAATTCTACCAGTGCAAATTTAGCCAACCCAGAGCCTAGCTTAAGTTGTTTAAATATTAAAAAGGCATATCTATACTGGGCGGCGGCAGACAAAGAATATGATGGTACTACCGGTGGCGGTGCAACAGAACCTTCTTGGAACTATGACCAAGTAAAATTAATGCTACCTGGGCAATCATCTTATACGACTGTATCTGCCGATGAGGTAATTTATAGAGGTAGAAACGATCATTTTCAAAACGACCCTTATGTGTGTGTTAAGGATATTACCGATGATATCAACGCACTTTCTACTCCTTTTGGATCTTACCAAGTAGGTAACATAAAGGCTACAGAAATGGATTTACGTTCTCATGGTATAGCTAACGTTACAGGTACTTCTGGTGGATGGCAAATAGTGTTTGTGTATGAAAATGTGTCCTTAGACCCTAAAAATATTACATTATATGACGGTTATGTTCACACGTTCGCGTCTAATGGTGCAGGTGAAACCGAATTTAACTTTAGTGGTTTTGAAACTATTCCTAACGGTACAATAAACGCCAATGTAATGTTAGGTGCCTTAGAAGGTGACCGTGACCTTACAGGTGACCAATTATTGATTTTTGACACCGCTAACAATTGGTCTAAACTATCTACAACATTAAGAGACGAAGATAACTTCTTCAATAGCCGTATTACTATAGACGGATTAAATTACGTAGATAGAAATGCTGCAAGTACAAACACTTTAGGTTTTGATGCTACCGTATTCCCTTTGGCAAATACTGCAAACAGATATATTGACAACGACCAAACTTTTGCCCGTTTTAAAATTACCACAGATCAAGAATCGTACGGTCTATATTTAATGGGACTAAGTGTTGATGTTTATAAACCAAGTTTAGGTGCTTTAAGTTTAACCGCTAATACAACCGGTCCATCTAATGCTGGAGATATTGTACCGTTGACTTTAAATGTTACAAATATTGGTAATGATGATATCCAAGACCTTACGATAACTACGGTTTTACCGGCAGAAGCTAATTTCTCTAGTGTTGGCTCATTACCAACCGGTATTACCCATTCATACGATCCAAGTACAAAAACATTGACGTTTACAGCTCAAAACGGTTTAACCGATATGGGCGATAACTACGACATTGATTTTAATATAGAAATTATTGAAGCTTGTTACTTTTTGGAAACTGCATGTACCGCTAGTTTTGAGCTACAGGCTACCGCCACATACAGTGGTGTTATCAATGGTGACCCAATTACAACAAATAGTTCTTCTTCTACGGATTCATGTGGTATCGGTACGCACACACCTACCATAATAGATGTTGCACAACCGGCACAGGTAAATTGGTCTACCGCACCAAATGCTTTGGACAGAACCATTGACTGTGATGATATTACCGCTCTTAACAGTGCAAACTCTTTAGTTCCTGCAACCGCATCTTGTAATTTTACATTACATAAAACGGCAGGTAGTTTTGTTCAATCTGGCGCATGTCCTACAGAAGGTACATATACAAACACATGGACTTTTACAGATGCTTGTGGCAGAGTAAGCGATACTTTCACTCAGGTTATCACGATTGAAGATGATGAGGCTCCGACTTTCAACGAGTCATTACCACAAGATTCTTACGCTGCTCATGACAATATTCCTGTAGCACCGGTACTTTCTGCAAATGATAATTGTGATTCTAATTCTACGGTTACTTTTTCAGAAACTTATGACGGTGACAATACAAGCACTGATTATACAATTATTAGAACATGGTCTACCAATGACTGTGCGGGTAATTCTACAAGCCATACGCAATACATTTACGTTAGTGAAAGTGGTAACCCGATCGGAATTCAAATTTCTGACGTTACCGTTAATGAAGATGCAGGTACGGCAACATTAGAAATAACGAATACCGGTACTGTTTCTGGCGGATTCACCGTAAACTACGCTACTGCAGATGATTCTGCTTTGAGTTCAGGTGACTATGTACCAGTAGCCTCTAACAGCGTTTCTTTCACAGGTAACAACAATGAAATCAAAACGGTTATTATTACTATTAACGATGATACCATTATAGAAACAACAGAGCAATTCTTTGTTCAACTTACAAGTGGCACAAATACACCTACTATCAACGATGATCAAGGTATTGTAAGTATTACAGATAATGACAACATACCGGGTAGTACAGGTGTAGCCTTTGCAAATGATAATGTTATTGTGACAGAAGGTACGGATACGTTTGCAAGATTTGTTGCAACATTCACCGGTAGCATTGCTCCGGGCGAAGATGTTACCGTTGATTATGCTACCACAAATGGTACTGCAATAGAACCTGGCGATTATTCATCTTATACAGGTACAGTTACTTTTAACAGTGCAACTACCTCTGTAAATATTGATGTTCCAATTAATGATGATACCATAATTGAACCAACGGAAGATTTTACGATTACATTGTCCAACATACAATCTAATATCAATGTCGGTTTCCTTGATGAACAACCAACAAATACAGCTACAGGAACCATCAACGATAATGACAATATTGCCGGTACTGGTGTTGCTTTTACTGATGATAATGTAATAGTTACGGAAGGCACAGATACTTTTGCAAGATTCACCGTTACTTTTACAGGTACTATTGCTCCTGGAGAAACCGTAACCGTTGATTATGCTTCTTCAGATGATTCTGCGAATAATCCTGATGATTATAGTGAAACGGTAGGTGTTATCACCTTTGACGAAAATACCAGCTCGGTAGACATAGATGTGCCTATTATAGATGACACATATATTGAAACTGTAGAAGTATTTAATGTAATACTTTCCAATGTGCAGTCTAATATTGGTGTAGGCTTTGTAGACCAACAGCCTACAAACACAGGAACAGGCACCATTAATGATAATGACAATATAGCCGGCACCGGTATATCTTTTCAGAATGATGACATCGTTGTTAGTGAGGCAGATGGTACAGCTACCATAAATGTGATGCTAACAGGAAGAGTACAAGGTGGAATTAGTTTAGATTATACGACCAATAATGACTCTGCAATAGAACCTGGTGATTATGTACGTACTTTTGGTACATTGAATTTTACCGGCAATAGTGATACTGAAGTTTTACCTATAACGGTTACAATTGAAGATGATACTACTATTGAGACTTTAGAAAGTTTATTTGTAGACCTATCTAATTTTTCTAACAGCCTTGTAAATATCAATGACGACCAAGGTACAATTAGCATTACGGATAATGATAATATCCCTGGAACTACAGGTATATCTATTGTTCAAACAGATGTTATCGTTACTGAAGGTCCTGCAGTTATCGCTGTGTTCGATGTAACCTTAAGTGGCAATTTCACCACTGGTTTTGACGTAGACTTCTCTACGGCTTTTGGCAGTGCAACGGCAACTGATTTCAATGCTATTACAAACGGAACTATTTCTTTTGACGGAAACGATAATGAAATAAAACAAATTGAAGTAACCATCTTAAACGATGATACTATAGAACCGCAGGAAGCATATACGGTTACATTGAACAGCACTACCAATCCTCTTGTTCCTATTAACAACGCAACAGCGAACGGTATTATCAATGATGATGATGCTCCAAACGCTGGTGAGGGTATTGCTGTTGCCGATTTCAATGTTGCAGAAGATGTAGCCGGTGGCACAACTGACTTTATAATAACCTATACCGGTCCTACGGTTCAAGATGAATTCACTGTAGACTTTACCATTACGGAAGGTACGGCCTTAGATGGTACTGACTATACGGTAGTTGTTGCTTCCGGGAATGTAACTTTCCCTGCAGGTACTGCCAATAACGATACACAACAAGTAGAAGTTACAATCATCAATGATAATTTAATTGAGCCTAACGAAGACCTAACGATAACCTTGACCGGCATTTCTACTACATTGGTAAATATTGTTGATGGTTTTGCCACAGGTGTTATACTAAATGATGATAATGCTCAACCGGGCGATGGGGTAGCATTT
The DNA here is from genome assembly GCF_029350945.1 of Maribacter huludaoensis. Lineage (GTDB taxonomy): Bacteria > Bacteroidota > Bacteroidia > Flavobacteriales > Flavobacteriaceae > Maribacter > Maribacter huludaoensis. Next base: position 111,190 of record NZ_JARKMS010000008.1, read on the forward strand.
ACACAACTTACTGTTTCTGAACTTGAAGGTAACACCACTGCTGATGCAACCGAGATCACTTTTGAAGTGACCTACACAGGTGTAATTCCTGCAGGTGAAACGGTAACAGTAGAATATACTACCACTATAGGTTCTGCAGATGCTGCGGACTTTACTCCTATCAACGGTACATTGGATTTTACCGATACCGTAAGTGCACATAACATTGTTGTTGAGGTAACGGAAGAAACCGTTATAGAGGCAGATGAAGAATTTACAGTAGTACTATCTAATATTACAACCGATAATGGATTTATTACCGGTTTCGTAGATGGTAACACAACGAATACCGCTAGCGGTATCATTCTAAATGATGACAATGCATTACCGGGCGATGGAGTTTCATTCACAGAACTTACTGTTTCTGAACTTGAAGGTAACACCACTGCAGATGCCACAGAGATTACTTTTGATGTTACTTATACCGGGATTATTCCTGCTGGCGAAACTGTAACGGTAGAATATACGACCAATATAGGTTCTGCAGATGCTGCGGACTTTACCCCTATTAACGGTACGGTCGATTTTACTGATGCTGTAAGTGCCCAAACAATTACTATAGAAGTTACCGAAGAAACAATCATTGAGGCCAATGAGGACTTTACGGTAGTACTTTCCAACATTACGACCGACAATGGTTTTGTAACAGGTTTTGTTGATGGCAATACAACGAACACTGCTACCGGTGTTATACTCAACGATGACAATGCACAACCGGGCGACGGGGTTTCATTTACGGAAATTACAGTTTCTGAACTTGAAGGTAATACCGCTGCAGATGCAACCGAAATCACTTTTGAAGTGACCTACACGGGTGTTATTCCGGCAGGTGAAACTGTAACCGTAGAATACACTACCAATATAGGTTCTGCCGATGCTGCGGACTTTACTCCTATCAGCGGTACATTAGATTTTACAGATACTGTAAGTGCACATAACATTGTTGTTGAGGTAACGGAAGAAACCGTAATAGAGGCAGATGAGAATTTCACTGTTGTACTTTCCAACCTTACTACAGATAATGGTTTTGTTACCGGTTTTGTTGATGGTAACACAACGAACACTGCGGCAGGTATAATTCTTAATGATGATAATGCATTACCTGGAGATGGGGTTTCGTTTACGGAACTTACTGTTTCTGAACTTGAAGGGGATACTGCTGCAGATGCTACTGAAATTACTTTTGAAGTAACTTATACAGGAGTTATTCCTGCCGGTGAAACGGTAACGGTTGAATATACTACTAACATAGGCTCTGCAGATGTGGCAGACTTTACTCCGGTAAATGGCACGTTAGACTTTACGGATACTGTAAGCTCTCAAACAATTACTATAGAAGTTTCCGAAGAAACGATCATTGAAGCTGATGAGGACTTTACGGTAGTGCTTTCCAACATTACGACCGATAATGGTTTTGTCACAGGTTTTGTTGATGGTGATACAACCAATACTGCAACTGGTGTAATTATTAACGATGATACATCAGATGCTAGCGAAGGTATTTCTGTGGCAGACTTTACAGTTGCAGAAGATATCGCCAGTGGTACTGCAGATTTTGTAATCACTTATACAGGTTTAACCATACAAGATGAATTTACGGTAGACTTTACGGTAACGGATGGTTCTGCCATTACTCCTGATGATTATACCGTTGTTGTTGCTTCCGGGAGTGTAACATTCCCTGCAGGAACCGCCAATAATGACACTCAAATTGTTGAGGTTACCATTATTAACGATTTGATCTTGGAATATAGCGAAGATTTAAACATAACATTAGGTACCATATCCCATCCATTGGTAAATATGATCGATGATAGTGCCGTTGGTACCATTACGGATAACGACTTACCAAATGCGAGCGAAGGTATTTCTGTGGCAGACTTTACGGTTGCCGAAGATACTGCCGGCGGAACAGCTAATTTTGAAGTGTCCTATACAGGACCTACGGTACAGGAAGAATTTACGGTAGACTATATTATAACCGATGGTACGGCAATCTCTCCAGATGACTATACCGTGGTAGTAGCTACAGGTACTGTAACATTCCCTGCCGGAACTACGGATTCAGCTATTCAGAATATAGAAATTACTATAATCAATGATGCATTGATCGAATTTAGTGAAGACCTTAATATTACATTAGGCGCTATATCTCATCCATTGTTAAACATGATCGATGATACTGCTATAGGTACTATAACAGACGACGATGCAGATCCTACTATATATGGAGTGGAGTTCGATGTCACTTCAATTGATGTAAACGAAGATGCAGGTACAGTTTCTATTGATGTTGTACTTAATGCAGATGTTCAAGATGAGTTTACGGTTGAATACTATACGGTTGATGTAACTACAACAGATGGTAGTGATTACACCGGTGTTCCTCAAGATACGCAAACATTAACATTTGGCGGTACAAATAGTAATACCCAGACCATCGTAATTCCTATTACGGACGATGAGTTAATTGAATTTACTGAAAACTTTAATATTGTACTTGAAGATATCTCCTCTCCTATTGTAGGCATTCTTTCAAATGATACAACGACCGTAAATATTATAGATAATGATGCTGACCCATCTTTATACGGTGTTCAATTTGATACTGCTTCCGTTACGGTAAATGAAGATGCAGGTACGGTTACATTGAACGTGGTACTTAACGCGGATGTCCAAGATGAATTTACGGTAGAATTCTACACTGTAGACGGTTCTGCAACAGATGCTAACGATTACACGGGTGTTCCCCGTAATTCGCAGACATTGACATTTGGTGGTACCAACCCTTACACCCAACCAATAGTTATTCCTATTATCGATGATATCCTTATTGAAGACCCAGAAACGTTCAATGTAATTCTTGAGAACATTTCAAGTGCTATTGTAGGTATCTTATCCGACAATATTGCTACGGTGACCATTATTGACAATGACGGTAACGAGGGCTGGCCTGTAGACGAGACCATTGAGGCCTGTGATACCATACCAGACGCTTTTGTAATAACTTCTGATAGCGATTGTGCCATCACTGTAGATTATACTGAATCAATTGAAGGGCAGGACGATGAATGTGCTACGGAATATACAATCACCAGAACATGGACCATTACGGACTGTGTAGGCAACGTACGTACTCATACACAGGTAATTACCGTTGAGGACACGGTAGCACCTACGTTCAACGAAACGCTGCCACAGAACATGACCGTTG
>NZ_JARKMS010000009.1:0-24330 GCF_029350945.1 Maribacter huludaoensis
GATTACATGATCATAAGAACTTGGAACGTTACAGATTCTTGTGGCAACACCGCTTCCTTTGAACAGATCGTGTTTGTGCTGCAACCTCAATTGCAAGAGATTACAATTAACATCTGTATAGAGGAGGAGCCGATCGATCTATTGAATTACCTGCCGGCAGACTTTGACAGCAATGGTACGTTTATGACCCTAGAAGGCGATGTTGTTCTTGAACGGAACATATTTGACCCAATGAACCATGAACCGGGCGAATATAAAATTGCCTATAGTTCTACGGAGGGCACCTGTATGTATTATGTTGACTTTACCATTGTCGTAAATACGGAATGTGTACCATGTGGACGAGGGGATATAGAAATATCCAAAGCGGTTACCGCCAACGGAGACGGTGTCAATGACTTCTTTGAAATTAGAGGAGCCGAGAGTTGTGCCTTAACTTTCGAAGTTATGATCTTTAATAGATGGGGTACCAAGGTAGCCGAGGCAAAAGATTACCAAAACGATTGGGGCGGTGAATCTCCGGATGGTTCTTTCGGGCAATCTGGAATGCTACCAACTGGGACATACTTCTATATTATAAATGCGACCGATAAACTAACATACAAAAAAATAGATTCATTTAGTGGCTACATCTACTTAGGCACTAACCAATAAAAGCATCCTTATTTTTAAAAGCCTCACCATAAAAATGGTGAGGCTTTTTTTATTGATTAACAGTAAAAAAAACACTTATAACCTGCTTATAATAAGTCCAAAGCAATACCTATTTAGTTCATCCGACAAATACCGCTATTGAACGAAAATGCGGTATAAGAACGAATATTAATGAGGGTCAACCGTTAATTTTTAAATACTTGACAACAGCAATTAAATTTGTACAAAGTAAGATTAACCTACTTATATATTAACAAATAGCCCTAAAAAGCTAAATCCGAGCATAACCATGAAAAAAGCTAATTTATTCTTAGCCATTTTACTTTTTACAAGTGCCTTTGTAAGCGCACAACAATTACCGCAGTTTACACAATACATGTACAATACCATCTCTGTAAACCCGGCATATGCTGGTAGTAGAGAAACGTTAAATGTTACTGTTCTTCATAGAAACCAATGGGCAGGTCTTGAGGGTAACCCAAGAACAAGTACGTTATCTGTACATACACCTATGAAAAATGAGCGTGTGGGTATTGGCGTATCCTATATTAACGATAAGTTAGGTTTTGAAAGTACCAACTATTTTTATGGTGATTTCTCTTATACCGTTCCGGTAAGTCAACAAGTTAAAATGCGTTTTGGACTTAAAGGTGGTTTTACTAGCTATAACTTAGAAAATCCTGATCCTAACGATCAATTTTTCAACGCTAATTTTAATAATATCAATCCTAATTTTGGTGCCGGTTTTTATATTGGTTCCAACAGGTGGTATGCCGGTATTTCTTCACCCAGAATTCTAAACACAGATTTAAACGATGGTGAGTTTGAAGCTATAGAACGTAATAGTTATTATGCTATTGGCGGTATGGTATTCGACCTTTCTGAAACAACAAAGTTTAAACCAACCGTTATTGCAAAATTTACCAATGGTGCTCCGGCAACGTATGACTTTACCATTAACTTTTTGTTTAACGAAAAGTTTTGGATCGGTACTTCTTATAGAGTTAATGATGCATCAAACTTTGGTGCCATGATGGATTACCAGGTATCTAGAGATTTTAGAGTTGGTTATGCCTATGATCTGCCTACCTCTGCAGTTAGGCCTTACACTGGTGGCACACATGAAATAATATTGATCTATGAACTTTTCAAAAAGGTGTTAGGTCCTGTGAAGTCTCCTAGATATTTCTAATAATTTAAAATCGATACGATGAAAAATTATAAAAACATCGTGCTATTGATGCTTCTTTTATTGGTTGGTCAATTCTCTATAGCACAAATTGCATCGCAAAAAAAAGCAGATTATTATTTCAGCAAGTTCTCTTATTCATTGGCCATACCAGAATACGAAAAAATGGTTCAAGCTGATTTTAATGCAGAATATGCGCATCAGCAATTAGCGGAGTGTTACCTTTTAATACGTGACTACAAAAAGTCTATTCCACATTTTAGTGCTGTAATCAATAATGCAACCTTACCAACAGATTACTATTTTAAATATGCCATGGCATTATATGCCAATGGTGATATGGAGGAGTCTGAAGCATGGTTGAAAAAATACAAGAAATACAACAAGAACGATTCTCGAGTAAAGCGATTTTTACAAGATGGTAATTTAGCTTCTGTAGTATTTAACAGTAGACAACGTTACGAAGTAGAGCCCGTTGCCTTCAATTCTTCGGACAGTGATTTTGGGGTATATCGGTTTATGGGAAATCTGTATTTCAGCTCTTCAAGAAGAGATGTGGTTACCGGTGAAAGTTATGGCTGGAACGATGAACCTTGGCTAGATCTTTTTACCGTACAAGAAGGTAATCCTATGTCTGAACCTAGACGTGTAAAAGGAGACATAAACACTAAGTACCATGAAAGTTCCGTAGCCTTTTCTACGGATTACAAGAACGATACTATTATGTATTTTACCCGTAACAACTTTTATGATAAAAAAGCCGGTTACGGTGTATCCAATGAAATTAATCTAAAAATATATACGGCCAAATTTATTGATGGCAAGTGGGAAGAAAACAGTAACCTTAGGGTTAATAGTGACTACTATTCCACCGGGCATCCGTCTGTAAATCTTGCGAGAACACGCATTTACTTTGCATCGGATAGACCTGGTGGTTATGGTGGTACAGATATTTACTATGCTGAAATTCATGAGCGTGGCGGCGTACAAGAACCTATTAATGCCGGACCTATTGTTAATACAGAGGGCAACGAAATGTTTCCGTTCATTAACGAGGAAGGTAAATTGTTCTTTAGTTCAGATGGTCATGTCGGTTTTGGTCAATTAGATGTTTTCTCCACAATTTCTAACGAAGATGGTGAGGTAATAGACATTATTAATTTAGGTACTCCTATTAATAGTTCTAGTGATGATTTTGCGTATTATGGTTTGCCTAACGGATTAGATGGCTATGTAAGTTCTAACCGAGAAGGTGGTGTTGGTAGTGATGATATCTATAAATTTAAATTTACCCCTGCATTAGATGTTGAAGGGTATGTTGTAGATGGTGTAAACAATAAAATGTTAGATAGTGTTAAAGTAACTTTATATGATCAAGTAACCAATACACTAGTTGCACAAACAACAACAGATGAAAATGGGTATTACAGATTTCCGGTAAATAGAAAAACAAATTATATGATAGAGGCGGTCAGAAAAACGCACCCTCATAAAAATGTTTTCTTTAATACGTCAAAAACACCAAAGGCTCAAAAAATAATGAGACAGGACATTGTTCTTGAACCTGTTCTTGATTTAAAATTATTAGCGGGACTTAATAAAATATATTTCGATTTCAATAAGAGTGATATAAGACCAGATGCCGCAAGGGAATTAGATAAAGTCGTTAAGGTAATGAATGTTACATATCCAGACATGATCATAAAACTTGAAGCGCATACCGATCCTGTAGGCAGCCATACCTATAATGATAACCTTTCTGAAAGTAGGGCTAAATCTACTTATGAGTATCTCATTGAAAACGGAGTATCTCAAGATAGAATTGTTTCTTACAAAGGCTTTGGCAAACGTGTACCAATTAATAAATGTACCAGTAAAGAAGATTGTACTCCAGAAGAATTGGAGCTAAACAGAAGAACGGAATTCCCAATACTACAGATTAAAAAAGGTGTATTGGCCTCTAAATAATTTTACGCATACCTCATAAATTCAACAACAACCTTATCTTTTTAAGATAAGACCGGAAAACATTTTGTTTTCCAAAAGTTAACTACCAACCAAAAAAAAGTCCTTTACCACATTGGTAAAGGACTTTTTAAATTTTATAGCTTACTTACTACTATTCCATAATACCGTCTACGATACCATATTTAATAGATTCTTCTGCATTCATCCAATAATCTCTATCAAAATCTTTTAAAACTTTATCAAAATCTTGACCACAGTTATCCGCTAAAATTTGTGCACTCAACTCTTTGGTCTTGATAATTTCCCTTGCCTGAATTTCAATGTTAGAAGCTTGACCTCTTGCACCGCCACTTGGTTGGTGGATCATTACCTGAGCATGTGGCTGAATAAATCTTCTACCCTTTTTACCTACTGATAATAAGATAGAACCCATTGATGCCGCCAAACCTGTACAGATAGTTGAAACGGGACTCTTTAAAGCTTTTATAGTATCATACATTGCAAAACCAGAAGTAACGTAACCACCTGGACTATTAATATATAATTGTATTTCTTTATTGTTCTGCATATCTAGATATAACAACCTGTCAATTACATGTTTTGCAGAATCGTCATCAACCATACCCCATAGAAAGACTTTTCTTTCCTCCAGCATTTTTTCATCTATGGCTTCCTGAATTTTTCCTTTTTTAGCACTCATATTTTAAGTTTATTTATCTCTAACAAAATTAATGAATTAAATCATAAACATAATTAGCAATACCTCTTTAGATTATTACTAAATCTGTTTCTATTTATTGTAAAACGTTAATCTGTGTTTAGGATTGTTCTTCTACGGTAACAGTTTTTTCTACAACCTTTTTAATAGGAATAACTATCTTACCCGTTTTAGTTTTTAATATCATTGATATATTATCAATACCGATTACGGTACCCTGTAAATCTCCAATTTTAACCTTGTCCCCTACTTCATAAATCTTTCTGGAGTAAAATGTTCTTAGCAGATCACCTACAATTTCCCTTGACCCAAGACCTAGTGCCAATGCTATAGCAAGTAAGAACGCTCCTAAAACGATCGTAAAATTATTGGTAATTATCTGAGTGTCTATACCTGCCTGATTTAGTGCAGTAATACTCACAAAAATGATAATAAGGTAAAACAGAACGTTACCAAGAAGTTTACCTCCACCAAGGCCTATAGAATCAAATACCTTAACAATAGTTTCTTTGATGGTCTTTGCCAAAAATAGCCCGATCATAAAAATAATCATTGCAGATAATAATATTGGCAAGTATCTTAAAAGGTTGGCTATTTCTGTAGATATAATGGTTAAACCCATGATATCCGATGCAACAATGATAAACACCAACCATAATAGCACTTTTATGAAAGTGACAATTATTTTAGGTAAATCAATTTTGATATCGGCATCTCCAAATAATTTGGCTTCGTTGATCTTCTCTGAAGCTTTATCCAATTTAATAGCCTTAAATATTCGCTTTAAAATAAAGGTAACCACCTTTATAATGACCCACCCAAAAATAATTACGATAAATGCCCCGAATATACCTGGTAATGCAGAAGCTATATCCTTAAATATATTGCTTAAAGATTCAAAGGTGAGGTCTTTCCACTTATCAACTGTTTCCATATTATTTTTCTACTTTATTTTTATTTTCTTTTTGTTTTTGTATTCAGCATTCCCTCTATTATAGAAGCAAAACTACCTGTGAACAAATGAGACAACTCCATAATCAACTTAGCCGTAGCAACGTCTTCCATAACTTTTTTACGTAGCTCTGGTGGAACATCCTTAAGATCTCCTTGTAAGTTTTTAAATGGATTTTTGTCCTGTTCTAACATTACGGTAGGGTTTTATACATTTCGGTAACTTTTGCTTTTGCTCTTTTGAGCCTCATTTTAATTGCACTGGATTTTAATTCCAAAATATCTTCCAGTTCCTTTATCGATGCCCCATCCTGATATTTTAACAATAATATTGATTTATCCTCGGGCGCAATAAGTTCCAAGGCCTTCTTAAGTTTATCTACCTGCATCTCAAGCAACAAATTATCCGTCACCTCTACCGGTACATCTTCATGTGTTTCAAACTTTACAGAATTATCATTAATCTTTCTTTCCTTATTTCTATTAACATAGTTAACGCAGAAGTTATAGGTAAAGGAATATAACCAGGTAGAAAACTTGGAATTTCCTTTGAAAGAACCCAATTTTACATAAAGCATTAGAAAAATATCTTGGGTAAGGTCTTCTGCCTCCTTATTGGACTTTGCAAAACCCAAACACTTATTGTAAACCAATTTGGAATACCTATCATAGAGCACACCAAAGAGCATAGAGTCATTGTTAGCTACAATGCGCTTTACCAACTCTAAATCGGTATATTCTTCCTTCTTACCACCAGAAACCGATTTTTCATTGAATTGGTTTCCTATAATAATAAAACATAGCTTTTTAAGAAATGTCACTTTGATAGATGTTTACAAAAAATAAAAGTAGGTTAAAGATACTGTAATTGATATATTTACTTGAAAAACTGCCGAAAATGAAAAAACTAATTATCCTTTCCGTACTTATATCAAGTGTTTTTACAGCATGTAAAACCGACCAAAAAAAGCCTAAAATTGCTGTTGCCGAAGATACGCAATTGACAGTTCTTGAAAAAATCGCAAATGCCAATGGTTTTAAAAACTGGAAAGATGTTGAAAGTATAAAATTTACTTTTAATGTAGATCGTGAAAATGAACATTTTGAACGTACTTGGTTATGGGAAACCGGTTCTAACAATGTTACCATGATGACAAGGCAGGACACGATTTCATACAACAGAAAATCTGTAGATAGCACCATGACGGCAACAGATGGCGGATTTGTAAATGACAAGTTCTGGCTACTTGCCCCTTACCAACTGGTATGGGATCAAAATAGTTTTACCCAAAAGCTTACAGAAAATGTAGAAGCCCCGATCAGCAAAGCAAATATGCATAAACTAACTACAGTCTATAATAATGAAGGCGGCTACACCCCTGGCGATGCTTACGATTATTATTTTGGAGATGATTATATTATCAAAGAATGGGTATACAGAAAGGAAAATCAGTCTGAACCAAACATGACGACCACTTGGGAAGACTATAAAACCCTAAACGGATTGAACATTAGTATGATGCACAAAAGACCAGACGCTGATTTCTCACTTTATTTTTCCGGGGTAGAGGTGAAATAATATGATACAAAGTTTGATACGTTTCAATCTTATCAACTAATCCATGAAACCATCATTCTTTCTGTTTTTTCTACTTTCATTTATAGCATATACACAACAGACTATAGATGCTGTAATAGTAGATAGTGCCAACAAAACTCCGTTAGAATTTGTTGGTATCTATAATTCTATTAATCATACCATTACCAATGAAGATGGGCGGTTTCAGTTCTCTTCTAACACAGATTCTATAATCGTTTACAGAGTAGGTTATGACAAACTAACTACTACTTTTCAAAAAGTAAAGGATACCATTTACCTCAACAAAAGCGTATTGAAGCTTAATGAAGTTACGGTTACCAATGAAAAAACACTATGGCAAAAAGTAGGGGATTCTATTAGATCTAATTACCCTATTTATCCCTATAAAGAGAAATTTCTATTGAGAGGTGTTTTAAGATATAATGGTGAAATTACCAGAATTCAAGACTTGCAAGGTAAACTGGAAAGAAGAACGCTATTATATACAAAAGAAATTGACCCCGATAAAAAAGATTTTAAGGTTGAGTTGACCAATATGCGAAAAGTTGGTTTAGTCAAAGATGAAAATGATGTTTATTTTATTTTTGAGTCGTTCAACAGTTTATTCATGAATTTAATTCCTTTGAATGCTACCGGAGATGATTTTGATTTGACTGAATCCAGTTTCGATAATGGTAAAAAAATCAGCATTAATTTTCAATCAAAACCTGAAATAAAAGACGAAGATCATTCAGGACATTATATTATAAATACAGAAGACTATGCAATGGAACGGTTTAAAATGACAGCTAAATTATATGACAAGCCTTTTAAAAAAGGTGGAAAACATATAAAATTTAGAACGGTGTCCTACGATAAGGAAATATCGCTTTCTAAAAGTTCCAATACCAATAAATATTATATAGCTTCCGCCAGATATGATGTAAAAGTAGAACTGACAGATGAAGAGAATTCTTTTTCATCATTCTACGATGTATCCTTCATCCTAACCACATCTGATAACGAAGGCGACTTTGAAATCAAGAAAAACGTGAGCACATCCAAAGATCTATTTAAAATAAACTACCCTTACGATCAGCGTTACTGGTATGCACAAAACCAATTATTGTTAACTGATGAGATGTTAGATTTTATTAAGAAAGTACAAGATCCCAATAGCGAATTTAAAATCAAGAGTAATATTAAAAACTAAATAGAGCTACGCCTTTTTTCTTTTTAACAAAAGTGTAAATAATAGAATTAAGAAAGCACATACTAGCAGTACTACAAAGCTTCTACTTAAACTATAATGCTCTGCCAAAAACCCTAAAATTGGTGGTGCACACAAAAAGCCGGCATATCCTGAACCAGCAATGAATGCAATTCCTTTAGAAGAGTCTATTCCTTTTACATTCCCTCCTATTCTAAATACTTCGGGTACCATTACTGAAAAGCCTAAACCGTTTAACGCAAAACCGATAATGCTGAAATAAGTATCTGTTGTCAATACTAAAAAGTATCCTACAATTGCTAAAATTGCCCCTATGGCGACTATTTTGACTGACCCAATTTTATCACTTACACCATCTCCCAAAAAGCGACCCAATGTCATAGTAACTTGAAATCCTAAAAATCCTAACCCCCATAATGCTTCTGGCGCCAGAGCTATTTCTTTTAGATATAAGCCACTCCAGTCTACAATTGCGCCTTCACTTCCCATGGCTAAAAAAGAAATAAGCCCTAGCAACAATAATGGTTTTAGCAGACCAAAACTAAACGGTTCATTTTCAATTTCTTCGGCTATCTCAGAAAAATAGTGCTTTCTAAACTTAAAGTTTACCAGCAAAACCAATAATACTGCAATGGACATATGCAACACAGGGTTTGACAAGGGCCCAATTAAAAAACTACCCAAACCTGCCAGTACTCCTCCAAGACTAAAAAAGCCATGAGAAGCCGCCATGAACTTTACTTTGTCTTTTTTCTCTATTTCGGTGACCAAAGTATTCATCGAAATATCTGTAATTCCGTTAGATGCCCCAAACAAAAACAATGCACCCATGAGTACATAATAATTGGGGGCTAATAACGGTAACATTGCCGCAGTACAACTAGCCAATATTCCGTAGAAAGTACTCTTACCTACGCCTACCCTATTTATAATTGCAGATGCAAAAGGAAAAACCGCAAAAACACCCAGAGCCAAAAAGAAAATAGCAAGACCTAATTCTGACTTATTTATCTCTAATGATTGCTTTACAGTTGGTATATAAATAGCCCACGTACCAAATAGAATATTAATACTGGCAAACACCCACGATGGACCGAAGTATCTAGCATTCCCTAAAATTAATTGTAGTGATTTCACTTCGTTGTTTGTAGTTGGCTATTGGCTTAAATTTTAAAAATTACTTTTCTATTTTCTCTATTCTATTCTCTTTTTTCTACTAAAACCTAATTTGCCAGCACACCCGCTTTTAAAATTTGACCAAAACGGTACATATCTTCAAACGTAGAATAGAAAGGAGCCGGTGCCAAACGGATTACATTGGGCTCTCGCCAATCTGTCACCACCCCATTTTCCATTAAATAATTGAACAACGCCTTGCCCTGTCCATGTAAGAACACAGAAAGCTGACAGCCTCTATCTACCGGAGTAATAATTTCAAAAGTGCTATCTACCTCTTTATCTATTTCTTGTAGAATATATTCCAAATACGAAACAATTAGGTTTCTTTTTTCAATCAACTTTTCCATCCCCACTTCTTCAAACATGGTCAGCGAAGCAAAATATGGAGCAACAGATAATACAGGAACATTACTTATTTGCCAAGCATCGGCATTTTCCATAGGTTCAAATTCTGGCTTCATTAAAAAACGGGTTTCCTTTTTGGTTCCCCACCATCCTTCAAAACGTTGAATGTCTTTTTTGTTCAAATGTTTTTTATTGACGAAAATTCCAGATGCATTTCCCGGTCCGCTGTTCATATACTTGTAACTACACCATGATGCAAAATCAGCATCCCATTCATGCAGCTTCAATTCAACATTACCTACGGCATGTGCTAGATCCCAACCCACATTGGCACCAACTGCCTTTCCTGCTTTGGTAATAGCTTCCATATCCATAACTTGACCATTGTAATAATTAACGCCGCCAATTAAAACAAGTGCCAGTTCATCTCCCAACTCTTCAATTTTTGCCAGTATATCTTCTGTTCTCCAGTGATGCTCCCCTTCTCTCTTTTTAATCTCTACAATAGTTTCATCCGGGTCTAGCCCATGAAAACGAACTTGACTTTGAAACATGTATTGATCACTAGGAAATGCTTTTTCTTCACAAAGAATCTTAAATCTCTTTTGAGTAGGGTTGTAAAAAGAAACCATCAATAAATGAAGATTTACCGTAAGCGTATTCATTACCGATATTTCTTCTGGCAACGCCCCCACTACTTTTGCCAAGGGTTCTGCTAGGCGCTCATGATAGTCCCACCAAGGTTTTTCTGCATAAAAATGACCTTCAACGGCAAGTTCCGCCCAATCTTTCATAACCTCATCTACAAACGATTTGGTTCTTTTTGGCTGTAATCCTAGAGAATTACCGGTAAAATAGATGACCTCTTCCCCATTAATTTTAGGAAAAATAAATTCATCTCTATATGTTTTCAAATTGTCCTTCGCATCTAAGGACCGAGCAAATTCCAACGTATTTTTAAATTCCATAGCTAATTTTCTATAAAGGTAAACATAAGCCTACAATTTTATAAGCTCCATTCTATAATAGCATTTTAAGATTCCGTTCTTAATCGCATTTCGATCATGTGTCTTTTAAACCCTCTTTTTTCATAAGCTTTAATAGCAGGATCATTTTCCTCATATACATGTAACCTTATTTCCGCAAGCCCAATGTTCATGGCCCAATGCTGTAAGGCTTCCACAATTTTACCGTTAATTCCTCTACCCCTGTAATCCGGATCTGTATACATAAAACCCAAGTAAGCATAGGTCTCATGATCCAAGTAAGGTCTTGCCTGTTTTTCTAATGCATAACCCGTTGCCACAATTTTATCTCCGTCACAAGCAACCATAAGGGTAGCTCTGGGGTTTTCCATCAAGGCATTTAAATCATAATAATTTACACCACTTTTTCGTATCGTAGGATCCATTGGGCGCTCTGCCCCGACCACTTCTTGCTCATGTTGTAATAGTACAGGCAAATCATTTTTTACGGCTTCCCTAATGGTAATTTCATTGTTCATAGCTATAGTAATTTGAGTCCATTAAAATAAGGCTTAAAACCCTATTTTTGCAAAAAGAAACGCATGCATTTTTTATCGCCACTTTTAGAAAATTACTTAGCGGACCACTCTCAGCCAGAACCTAAGTTGTTACAAGAACTTACCCGAGAAACGCATTTAAAAGTTATTCAGCCACGTATGCTAACAGGGCATTTTCAAGGTCGTGTTTTAAGTTTACTTTCCAAATTGATACATCCTGCCAACATTCTTGAAATTGGGACGTATACCGGTTATTCCGCTTTATGTCTTGCGGAAGGATTACAGAAAAACGGACAATTACATACTATTGATGTCAATGCAGAACTAGAACAAATTCAGCGTACTTTTTTTGATCGAAGTGATTATGGTAATCAGATTATACAACATGTAGGTAACGCTTTGGACATTATCCCTAAAATGGATATCACTTTTGACCTTATATTTATTGATGCGGAAAAAAAGCAATACGATAAGTATTTAGATGTTGTACTTCCCAAAACCAAATCTGGTTCTGTGATACTTTCAGATAATGTATTGTGGTCAGGTAAGGTGGTTGAGCCTTTGAACCCAAAAGATGTGACCACTAAAGTATTATTAGATTATAATAAAAAACTAAGTGAACATCCACAATTAGAAACGGTGTTGCTACCTATACGTGACGGACTGACCCTAAGTAGGGTAAAATAAGCAGACCGTATAATTTATAGAACAACCAGGCGGAGCATATACCTACCAAAGCACCTACCATTAAATCTATAGGAAAGTGCACCCCAACATACACCCTACTCATGGCAAATAGTATGGGCCAGATATAAAATAAATACACCCATTTAAATTCTCGCCTTAAAAAAAGAACGGTCAACGTAATTATAGAAAAGGAAGATGAGGCATGGCCCGAAAAAAAACTGAACCCGGACGGACTCCGTAAAATACGGATCAACGTATTCAATTCTTCGTCATTATTAGGTCGTAAGCGGGCTACTACATGCTTAGTCAGGTCAGTGACCGTTGCCACAAAAGCTGCCATAATCAATATGGTCAAAATCATTGTTACAGCCTCTTTCTTTGGGAATTTTATAAAGAAAAGTGTAATGATCAATGCAAAGAGAGGAATCCAAGGTGGAAATTTGGTAACGGTAGACCAAAAAGCATCGTACTGTTCTATACCTAGACTGTTAAGATAGACAAAGGCATCTCGATCCCATTGTAAGATCTTATCTAGCATAAGCGCTTATTTTCTCTTGATCGTACCGGTTACTTCATTGATATTTTTAGTGACGTCAGTTATTTGCTTTTTAACGTCAGTACCTAAACCGGAACTAATATCCTGTTTCATGTCATCAATATCCTTCTTAATATCGGTCACAAAACTTGTATCTATACCTTGTTTGTCGGCACTTTTCTGAATTTCTTGTTTAATATCTTCGGTAGCGTCTTTTAACTGGCGCATACCTTTGCCCAACCCCTTGGCAATACCAGGAATTTTGTCGGCACCAAAAACCATCACTACAATAAACATAATGAAGAAAATTTCCGCGCCACTAATAAATAATGAATACATAGCAATCATACTACAAATATAAACAAGTTTAGTATCCAAATTAAAAAAGCCCCGTAGTTATACGAGGCTTTTTTCAATAAATGTTTTATTAATTATTGTCCTTTAATTCCTTCTTTCATTTTATCGAAATCACTTTCTTGCTGTTTCTTTGGCCAACTATTGTTAGTTGTGTCAATATCGGCAGTTTCCATTTTAGGATCTATCTGAATTCCTTTTAGTTCAGAGGCAGATGAGATTACCATACTTACCTCTTTGCTGTTCTTTCTCCAGATTTCTGGCGGATAGGTTACATTTTTCACAGAACCATCAGCATACGTATACTCAACAATTAAAGGCATTGGTAAACCACCCGGACTGTTGTACGTTACTTCGTAAAAATACTTAGGCTCTTTTATAGCAGCTCTTTCCGCGGCCGTCATATTATCCATCATAAACTCCTTCAACGTTTTAGAGGTTTCAGATGGTAAATTATTCTTTAGTTCCGGTGATACCATAGCTGCATCATCATACTCCTCTAAATATACCATTGGTGGTAAATTAGACTCTGGTATACCACGCTCTGCCAAATAAGCTTTCATTTTCTTGTTAGGCTGATCGCTTACGTAGTATTTCTTAATATCCTTTACGGCCATATCTACATAGTCCGTAGTATAGAACCATCCTCTCCAGTACCAATCTAGATCAACGGCAGATGCATCTTCCATTGTTCTAAAGAAATCTTCTGGGGTTGGGTGCTTAAACTTCCAACGGTGAGAATAGGTTTTAAACGCATGATCGAACAACTCACGGCCCATTACGGTCTCTCTTAGAATGTTCAATGCTGTTGCAGGTTTTCCATAGGCGTTTGGTCCTAATTGAAAAACGTTCTCAGGGTTAGACATAATTGGGGATATTGTACTTTGATCACCACTCATGTAAGGTACGATCTTTGCCGGGTCACCTCTTCTAGATGGATATTTATCGTTAGGTGCTATCGCCTCTGGAAAAGCCTCTCCAAATTCTTGCTCTGCCATGTATTGCATGAAAGTATCCAAACCTTCATCCATCCATCCCCATTGACGCTCATCCGAATTTACGATCATTGGAAAGAAGTTATGCCCTACCTCGTGAATGATTACACTGATCATTCCGTATTTAGTTCTGTCAGAATAACTACCGTCTTTATTTGGTCTACCGTAGTTCCAACAGATCATTGGGTACTCCATACCTTGTCTTTTGGCATGTACCGAAATTGCTTTAGGATAAGGGTAGTCAAATGTATGCGAAGAGTAAGATTTCAAAGTATGTGCTACAGCTTTTGTAGAATACTCTTCCCATAACGGGTTACCTTCTTTAGGGTACATAGATACCGCCATTACGTCTCTGTTACCCAATTTTACGGCTTGCATGTCCCAAATGAACTTTCTTGAGGTTGCAAAACCAAAATCACGGACATTCTCCGCTTTTAGCTTCCATGTTTTTGTTTTATCAGAAAAACCTTTTTCTGCAGCTTCTGCTTCTGCTTGGCTTACAATGATTATAGGCTTGTCATATGACTTTTTCGCTTTTTCATAACGCGCCATCATTTCTTTGGTATATACTTCTTTTCTATTTTGAAGTACACCTGTACCATCTAAGATATGATCTGCAGGTACTGTAATGTTCACTTCATAATCCCCAAAAGGAAGGGCGAATTCCCCATTACCCCAAAACTGGTGGTTCTGCCATCCTTCTACATCATTATACACGGCCATTCTTGGAAAGAACTGTGCAATTACATAGGCTCTGTTACCGTCTTCAGCAAAGTACTCATAACCTGATCTAGCTCTATTGATCGTATGATCCGGTATATTATAGTTCCACTTGATCTTAAAGGCATACTTGTCCCCACTCTTTAACGGCGTAGGCAAATCTACACGCATCATAGTAAAGTTAATGGTGTAAGGCAATGCTTTTCCTGAACCATCCTTCACGTAATCTATGTTGAAACCGCCATCAAAAGGCTCGGTCATAAAATTACCGACAAATTTTTCCGGAGCATCGCCCAAAGAGATTCCGTTGCCATTTTTTAAAGCTGCCTTAGAATCTTTAGCTCGTACATTTTGGTCTAATTGCACCCATAGATACTCAAGATCATCTGGTGAATTATTGGTATATGTAATGGTCTCTTCACCAAATAACTTGGCATTTTTATCATCTAAACGAATGTCCATCACATAGTCTGCCTGCTGCTGATAGTAATCAGGACCAGGTGCACCAGATGCAGATCTGTAGGTGTTAGGAGTAGAAAACTCCTCATACAATTGTTTAAACTTGCTCTGGTTGTAGTGACCAGGCTCCTTTTCTTTGGTTACAGGCTCTTGCGCAAAAGCTACTGCGGCGAAAAGGAATAAAATAGACGCAAATGCGTACTTTACTCTTATCATTTCATAGTTATTTAGTGTTGGAAAATTAAAGTTTTTATAGCGATATCTTAATACATGTTACAAATTTAACATTCCTTTAATACGTGATTTTATGAGCACGTGACTCTTTTTATTACCATTTATCTTTATATGTACCACATTCTGCTGATCATCATATAAATCGGTCAGTACTTCATTGGTAATACCTATTTGCTTTAGTGTCTTTAGCGGAACGTTGGGCACCTCCAAATAACAAATAACCATATCGGTATCAAACTTATGCCCAATAAAATCATACTTTTCCGTTTTACCATTTATCTCTACCAAAAATTTGGTTCGCAGGTATTTTTCCAAAAACTCTTTATCTACAGATGATTCTTTTTTTGTTCCCAAAACCGCAGGGTATCCATACCGCTCGTTCAACACCGCATTCATATCATCTATGAACACACGGGTAATAATCTGTACCGCTTCATCTTTCTCCGAATAATCAACATTGGTTACGCTAATGTAAAATTTGTGTGCACCGGCAAATGCGAAAAAAGGGAGTATAAATAATAGAAGTACCGGTTTAAAAATTTTCATGATGATCTGTTTTTTATGCTTATCACAAAGCGTATGCCAAAGATAGGGCGGCTAATCTAAAGAATTATTTTGTCTATACAGCAAACTCTTTCGTCGCAAATATTCCCAAATTTCCAATTCATTATGGCTATCCACTACTTCTTGAAACCTGGGATCTACCTCGCAGTAATATAAGAAATCGTCTATTTTGCCCTTGGGGATGGATAATTGTTTTACATACACACTATCCGCGTAAAATTCTCGTACCCGCTCCGTTCTATCGTACAGTTTATTTCGTTCTACACGCTTCTTCAACATTTTTGTTCTTCCGCTTATGGCATTGATCAAGGGATCAAAACTCATGATAGGGTTAGCTGTTGCCGCCTTTAGTTCACGCTCCGCCTTTGTGGGTATCTTTACATAGGCATTGGGCAAACCTAAAGTAGAGGCCGTTACAACAGGATCCAAATCTAAGGTAGTTAGATCGGTCAACAGATTACCACTAAGATTATATGGGGTTACGGTTACCTCGTCTAACTCGGTAAGCGCATCTTCCAGCCCAACGGATATAAGCTTGCTTTCAAAAATGGCAGAACTGATGACCACAATTTTCTTTTTGTACTGAACGGCAGAGAATTCCAAGGTGTCAAACAACCTTACGGGAATGGCAAAGTACCCGTTTTCATCCGTAATGCTGGCTCTTTTAGAAGTTATATTGAGTACATGCGTAGCGGCAACATCGCCATCATCACTATAGACCCTACCTTCCAATTTCTTGAACTCGCCAATTTGCGCCCATGAAATGACGCTAGAAAAAAGTAAAAGTAAAAGGAGTCTACTCCTCATTTAATTCTTTAAGAAAAGATTTACTGTTATTTACCAAAGCATCTATTAACTGAAACTCGTTTTCTTTTTTCAACAAGGATTTTGCCGGCATTTTTTCATCACAGTAATACAAAAACTCATTTATCTTATCTTGGGGTATCTGCAGATCAATTACAAAAAACGTATCGTCATACACTTGGCGTAATACCTCACTTACCTTCAATTTAGGGACTTCCTCTACATTTTCATTTTGAGATTTGAAAATAGCCCTAAAAATATTGGCGAAATTAAGACCGTCTTGCATACCTTTTTCGGCATCTGACATGGCTATGTTGTCCACACCCGTACCACGATCAATTTCATATTCATACTCTTTAAACTCTTGGTTCTTTACTTCTAAAAAACGTTCCTGCTGTTCTGGGGTAATGACCACCTCGTCCAATTCGGTCACCTTTTCGTTCACCTCTACCACCAAACGGTTATTTGCCAAGATTTCTTCCGTAATGGTTACCATTTTAATATTATAGTTCACAGCTGTAAAAACAAGTTGATCCCCAACCTTAACATTAATACGGAACAAGCCCTGGTCATTGGTAATGGTGGCACGCTCAGAGGTGGCGTTAATAACATTTTCATTGGGCACCCCAATGTTCATATATATAACGGAACCACTTAAAGGTCTCCTGCTATCATCTTGTGCAAAGACTGATATCGTGGTACATAATACGAGTAAAAAAAGTAATTTTTTGGTCATTTAGCGTATATTAAAATAAAGAATACCCAATCTAAAAAGGCATTTAAAAGATAAAGAAAAGATTTGTAACCTTTATAAAAAAAACTGCGCCAATAAACTTTTGTTAATTTCTATATTCATGCCGTAAATTCCGTAGATCATAAATGCTAAAACCAACTATTGAAAACCACACCGTTTAACGACATTAGATGTTCTTTAACCCAATACCTTATTATTTCAACTTATAAATAAAGTGTATTCACAAGATAATTCTATTTTTGTTAATCACTATTTTCTGGTCATAAGACACTAAGTATGAAAGCAATAATTTTCTTTATTTTTTTTACAGTGCTAGCGGCACCTACCGTATACGGACAAATTAAAATAGGAGATAATCCCCAAAATATAGATGCCTCATCTGTCTTAGAGCTTGAAAGTACCTCTAAAGTGTTGGTGATTACCCGCGTAACCACCTTAGAAATGGAAGCCATTACGCCGCAGCGCGGTGGTATGGTCTACAATACCGATACCGAGTGTATTAATTACTATGACGGCACACAATGGATCAATTTATGCGATGCCGCAAATTTATCCATTACCAATGACCCCATTGTAAACGGCAGAAGTACCATTGAGATTACGGAAGCTGCAGGAAGTGTTAATCTAGAAGTAGCGAAAAACAGCATTCTGGGCGATAATATCATAGATGGCGGCATAGGACCAGATGACATACAAGATAACTCCATTACCCAAGAAAAATTAGCTGCTGAATCTGTAGGTTCTAGCGAACTAAGACAAAATGCCGTTGGAACGGAAGAAATTAGAGACGGTAGCATAGCGCCGTCAGATTTGGCCAATACCATACCTGATCAACTTTTGACTACAGATGAAAACGGAATTGTACAGTGGGAAGACGCCAACGATTTTTATGATCTAACCTTTAATGAAACGGACAATACCTTGACCATTGCAAAATCTACAACGGCGGGCGTATCCACTATAAGTTTAGATGCCTTGGTAGGTTCTGACAATCAACAATTAGACCTGACCAATAATATTCTTAGCATTGAGAACAATCCTAATACGGTAGATCTATCCAATTATTTACAAGAATTAAGCATAAACCCTGCCGGTACGGAAATTAGCTTGACGAACGGCGGAACTATTTCTTTGCCACCAGGTACCGTAAATACAGATGAACAACAATTATCCATTTCAGGAAGCCGTATTTCACTTACAGATGGAGGTTTTGTAGATCTGCCCGCAAATACCGTCAATACAGATGAACAGCAATTGTCTATCTCAGGAAACCGTATTTCTTTGACCGATGGCGGATTTGTAGACATTCCAGAAGGAAATTTAAGTTTAGATGATGGATTTATTTTTGTAGGTAACGCAACAAGCGAACCTACACCTGTTGCCGTAGGCGGAGACCTTACCATGAACAATATTGGTGAATATACCATTGAAGACGAAGCGGTTACCCCTTTAAAGATAGAACCAGGCTTAAACGGTCAATTTTTAAGTACCGTAGACGGTGCGGTAACCTGGGCACCTGCTCCTGGAGGAACTGGCGGAGGTTCTACTGAAGTGGCCGACCAAACTACTATTTCCGGCACAGGAGAAGCTCTTGACCCATTTACCATTACACCTGGTACCAATGGGCAATTTTTAAGCACTAATGTGGACGGAGATGTTATTTGGGCAACTCCACCGGGAGCAACTGGCGGAACTACCGAATTTGCCGATGGCGTTACAATTTCTGGCGACGGAACTACAGCGACACCTTTTACCATCGTACCCGGTGCAAACGGACAAGTTTTATCAACCGATGTGGACGGTAATGTGGTTTGGACGGCCGCTTCAGGTACTACAGGGGGAACTACCGAAGTTGCAGATGGTGTTACCATTACAGGCCTCGGAACTACAGCTAGCCCGTTTACTATTCAACCGGCTTCGCCTACCATTACAAGTAATCAAATGTTAATTACCAATAGTACAACAGGTGCAGTTGAATGGGACGATATACCTGAAGGATCCGGAGGTACAGTTATAACTGATGCAATTACTATTACGGGAAATGGTACTACTGGTAGTGAATTGGCTCTTGCCGAAAATGCCGTAACATCAGATAAGATAGCAGCAGATGTAATTTTAGCAGAAGATATTAATACTGGAGCAGTAACTACAGATGAAATTTTGGATTTAACAATAATTTCCGAAGACCTTGCGGATAATGCTGTTACCGTAAATAAAATAAATGGGGGTACCGATGGACAAATACTTACAACAACGGCCACAGGAGTTAGTTGGGAAGACGCTGACAACAACATTTTAATAGTTAGTGAAGACGCAGATAACTCATTAACCGTAAGTGCCACAGATGATGGCGCCTATTACGATGACTCCGCTTTAACCACTGCAATAGCGGCAAATACAGCTGCAATCCTTCTTAAAGAAAACGCAATTAACAAATCTACCGATGGTACACTAACGGATAACTCAGATGATGATTTCCCTACTGAACAAGCTGTAAAAACTTATGTAGATAATCAAATTGACGCATTAAGCGTTGGGGATAATTTATCAAATTCAAATTTGACACAAACAATTGGAGAAAACAGAACTTTCGAAATCG
This sequence comes from Maribacter huludaoensis, assembly GCF_029350945.1. Taxonomy (GTDB): domain Bacteria; phylum Bacteroidota; class Bacteroidia; order Flavobacteriales; family Flavobacteriaceae; genus Maribacter; species Maribacter huludaoensis. Next base: position 20,042 of record NZ_JARKMS010000009.1, read on the forward strand.
GAGAGGACGATGCTTTAATTTTTACAGGATTAGGAAGAGTAGGTATTGGAAATGGAGCCCTTTCTCCACAAAATAAATTACATGTTGCAGGTACAGTTCGTTCAGAAGGATTCAATTCCTCACAAGGCAGTGAAGGGTTTCCTGCATATTCTTTTAGTACTGGCGATGATATTGATACAGGAATGTATCGCCCAGCAGCAGATGAAATTGGCTTTTCGGTTGGTGGGTTTGAAGCACTGAGGATAGAAGAAGATGCTGATGACACGAATGTTATTGTAAACCAAAGTCTGCAATTAAATAATTTATTACTGGACAAAGATGGAGAATCCGGTACGGCAGGACAAATTTTATCTTCTACCGGTACACAAACCGATTGGATAAATGCACCAACACCCGGCACTACTTACACCGAAGGAAACGGTATTACTATTTCAGCGGCAGATGCAATTGGCATTACCCCGTTAGGTGTAAATACTGCGGAATTAGCCACCGATGCCGTAACCACTGATAAAATAAACAATGCAACCATATTAAATGAAGATATTCAAAACAGCACAATTGAGCCTATAAAAATGAATGCTTCTGGCAATAATGACGAGGTATTGACAATTTCCGGTGGTAACGTCGTTTGGGCTCCAGTTACTCCAACAGGAAGTGGAAATATAACCTCTCCAAATTCAACCATAGCAATAGGTGGTGCAACAAACGCATTACTTGGAAATGTAACTATAGATTTAAATCCCAATTCCATTGGTCCTGGCGAAATTGAAGATGACGCTATCAGCTCAGCAAAACTTCAAGACAATGCAGTAACTTCTGCAAAAATTTCAGACGGAAGTATTGTAAATGAAGACATTGCATTAGGTGCAGCTATTGATGGTTCAAAAATAAACCCCAACTTTACTGTTGGAATTATTACAACGGGAGGTTTAAGCGTAGGTGGTGATATTCTTATGAATGGAAACACCGTTGTTCCCGACTACGTTTTCCAAAAATACTTTTTAGGAAATTCCATTTTAAACCCTAACTATGAGTTTAATGATTTAGCCATAATAGAAGCTTTTGTGAAAGAAAACAATCACTTGCCAGGTATACAATCTGCACAAGCGGTAAAAGAGCAAGGTTTTTGGAATGTGAGTGAATCTTCAAGAGTCAATCTAGAAAAAATAGAAGAACTATTTTTACATACTATTGAGCAAGAAAAGAAAATTAAAGAATTGCAAAGTGTCAATACTAACATGAGTACAGAATTAGAGGCATTAAAAGCCCAAATGGCAGAGATTAAAATCATGTTATTAGAAAAGCAGAACAACTAATGAAATTATACACATACATACTATTCTTTTTGTTTGCGGCAACTATTTCCGCCCAAACAGCACTATATAACAATGGTAATCTTCGTATTCATGAAGGTGGGCAAATTGGTTTTCACACCAACTTCATTAATGAATCTCCTTTAGATAATAATCTTGGTCTGGCTGGTTTTTATGGATCTGAGCTTTTAACGGTTTCGGGCACTGTTACTCCGCAGTTTCATGACATGGAAATTGCCTTGGAGAACAATATGCAATTAAACCTAGGTATGGACAATACCAATAACACCAATTTCATTTTTGGCAGTATTATAACTCCCGTGGCACAACCTAATGTATTTTACAATTTTGTAGACAATTCATTCTACAGCGGCGAAAATGATTTTAGTAAAATTGAAGGCTATGCGGCCATTACCAATCAGCAGAATTTTGGTTTCCCGGTGGGTGACGATCTGTTTTTAAGACCTTTGATCATAAATTCAGAAAGTGTTAACCTATTTGCCAAATGCGCTTACTTTTATGAAAACCCAAGCAACGCCCCTACACCACTTACTTCGTTTGATACCGGTGCTACGGACCTAGATGTAGAGATGGTCAATACCACAGAGTTTTGGAGACTTGAAGGTACCGTTCCATCATCGGTTACCTTAAGTTGGAACGGGCGCAGCTCAATAGCAAACCTGACCGATAATGTAGATGAAGTTATTCCGGTAGGCTTCAGCAAAGCTTCACGGCAATGGGTAAATTTGGTAGGTAGCGTACCGGTAGGCACCTTAAATGAAGGGTTTGTTACTACGGAATCTTTTATACCGGATGACTACGAAGCCATTACGCTTGGCTCATCTAAAAGTCCGTTCGAGCCTTTTGCCAGAGATGTTCTTTTCATAGATAATTTCTATGTTTCCGTAAACGGCGATGGTATCAACGATAATTTTTACATTGAAGAATTAGAGGAGTTCAACAGTAATTTTCTACAAATTTACGATCGCTACGGTTTAAAGGTGTTTGAAAAAACAGATTATGTAAACGAATTTGTCGGGTTTTCCAATTTAAACAATATCCCTTTTGGGGAATCGGAAGGCTTGCCTACCGGAGTTTATTTTTACACCATTTACATACCTGAAGACGATTTAAACTATCAAGGTTTCCTTTACCTTTCTAGATAAACTTAAAATTCAACATTCATTTGTATTACAATAATAAGTAAGAATAAACTTAATTATTTTGTAATTCCTACACAATTCAACTCCATATCTAAGTCGTTGTAATTCACGATTAAACGTTGTTATATAGACTCCTCTAGTTTGTCAACACTTTTGCCTAGCTACACAACATATTCTATTTTTCCTACAAAAACTGATTTATTTTTGGGAGTGCTAACTATTCCCCCAATATTTCGATGTTTACAAAAATTAAATTGCTCTTACTTTTCGTATTAATTTCTTTCTGTGCGCATGCACAGGTAAAAATTGGCGAAAACCCTAATATTATCGACCCTGCATCTATTGTTGAATTAGAAAGTACCAACAAGGCTTTTGTGCTCACTAGATTAACAAACACACAGATGCTGGCTATCGCCCCATTGAACGGAGCCGTAGTTTATAACACGGACACGCAATGTGTTCACTATTATAACGGATCGGTCTGGACCAACCTTTGCGATGGCAATTCATCTTCGTCATTTTCATTTACCGATAACGGAGACGGCACAATTACGCTAACGGACGGAGACGGCAATGACATTACGTTCAACATGAACAAAGATGATATAGACCCCAAAAATGAAATTCAAACTTTAAACTATACTGCGGGAGTATTGACATTATCTAACGATCCTAGCGGAACAGCAATTAATTTCTCAGAATTTGATCAAAATGCTGCCGATGATTTTTCCGGTAGTTTTACTGATTTAACGAATGTACCAGCCAATTTAGATATAGATGCAACAGATGATTTCAATACAGGCATCTCTTTTGACGGAACTAATTTAACCGTATCCGATGCTGGTGGTGATGTAAGCACGGATATCAGCAGTCTTGCATATGACGATACTGCTATTAGAGCGAATATTGACCAAAACGAAATTGATGCCGATAACGCTATCGCTGCGGTGGACACCAAAATAGATAATCACATTCTTGCCGATGAGGATACCTCTGCTACGAACGAACTTTCGGATCTGAACTTGGATGCTACTTCCAACATACTGACTCTAACGAATGCGGAAGCCGGTGCAACAGGTGTCGATCTTTCGGGATTTATTTCTTCGGACGACCAGAACCTTGAATCCGCTACACTTTCCGGTACTAGCGAACTGGCTATTAATATCGAAGGCGGTGACGACGTTACCGTTGACCTTTCCGCTCTTGAGGAATCTGCGGATATCACAGCAGTCCAGGACGATGTGGACCAAAACGAAATCGATGCCGATAATGCTATCGCCGCGGTGGACACCAAAATTGACGACCATATTCTTGCCGATCAGGATACCTCCGCTACGAACGAACTTTCGGACTTGAACCTGGATGCTTCCAACATACTGACTCTAACGAATGCGGAAGCCGGTGCAACAGGTGTCGATCTTTCGGGATTTGTATCTACGGACGACCAGAACCTGGAATCGGCTACACTTTCAAGTGACAGCGAACTGGGTATTAATATTGAAGGCGGTGACGACGTTACCGTTGACCTTTCTGCCCTTGAAGAATCCGCGGATATCACAGCGGTCCAGAACGATGTGGACCAAAACGAACTGGATGCCGATAACGCAATCGCTGCGGTGGACACCAAAATAGATAATCACATTCTTGCCGACGAGGATACCTCCGCCACGAACGAACTTTCGGATCTGAGCCTGGATGCTTCCAATATCCTGACGTTAACGAACCCTGCAACGGGGACGAACGAGGTAGACCTTTCCGGATTTGTATCTACCGACGACCAGAACCTGGAATCGGCTACACTTTCAAGTGATAG
>NZ_JARKMS010000009.1:24430-73115 GCF_029350945.1 Maribacter huludaoensis
TCCGGTACTAGCGAACTGGCTATTAATATCGAAGGCGGTGACGATGTTACCGTTGACCTTTCCGCTCTTGAAGAATCCGCTGATATCACAGCTGTTCAGGACGATGTGGACCAAAACGAACTGGATGCCGATAACGCAATCGCTGCGGTAGACACCAAAATTGACGACCATATTCTTGCCGATGAGGATACCTCTGCTACGAACGAACTTTCGGACTTGAACCTGGATGCCAATTCTAACATTCTTACGTTGACCAACCCTGCAACGGGTACGAACGAGGTAGACCTTTCAGGATTTGTATCTACGGACGACCAGAACCTGGAATCGGCTACACTTTCAAGTGACAGCGAACTGGCAATAAACATAGAAGGTGGTAGCGACGTTACCGTTGACCTTTCCGCTTTGGAAGAATCCGCTGATATCACAGCGGTAGACAATAAAGTGGATGCCCACATTCTTGCGGACGAGGATACCTCTGCTACGAACGAACTTTCGGACTTGAACCTGGATGCCAATTCTAACATTCTTACGTTAACGAACCCTGCAACGGGTACGAACGAAGTCGATCTTTCGGGATTTGTTTCTTCGGACGACCAGAACCTTGAATCCGCTACACTTTCAAGTGACAGCGAACTGGCTATAAACATAGAAGGCGGTAGCGACGTTACCGTTGACCTTTCCGCTCTTGAAGAATCCGCTGATATCACAGCTGTTCAGGACGATGTGGACCAGAACGAACTGGATGCCGATAACGCAATCGCTGCGGTGGACACTAAAATAGATAATCACATTCTTGCCGATGAGGATACCTCTGCTACGAACGAACTTTCGGATCTGAACTTGGATGCTATTTCCAACATTCTTACTTTGACCAACCCTGCAACGGGTACGAACGAAGTAGACCTTTCGGGATTTGTTTCTTCGGACGACCAGAACCTTGAATCCGCTACACTTTCCGGTACTAGCGAATTGGCTATTAATATCGAAGGCGGTGACGATGTTACCGTTGACCTTTCCGCTCTTGAAGAATCCGCTGATATCACAGCGGTAGACAATAAAGTGGATGCCCACATTCTTGCGGACGAGGATACCTCTGCTACGAACGAACTTTCCGATCTGAGCTTGGATGCTAATTCTAACATTCTTACGTTAACGAACCCTGCAACGGGTACGAACGAGGTAGACCTTTCGGGATATAAATTAACCGGTACTACAGGTTCAGTATTCTTTGCCGATACTGACGGAACGCCAACAGAAAATAACAGTGAGTTATTTTGGGATAACGGTAGTAACAGCTTAGGTATTGGAACGAACACACCATCTAATAAATTAGAAGTATCTGGCGCTATGCGTTCTCAAGGTATATTAAATTCCAACGGAACAGCTAATGAACCCTCATACAGATTTTCTAATGATACAAATACAGGAATGTATAGACCCGCAGCGGACGAGATCGCTTTTACAGTAGGATCAATTGAGGCTTTAAAAGTGGAAGAAACTTCTGGTAACACATCTGTAATTGTAAACGAAACCTTAGAATTGGAAGGTGCGGTATTAGATGAGAATGATTCTGCCGGTACTACCGGGCAAGTACTTACCTCAACAGCAACAGGTACAGAGTGGGTAGATAACTACAACCCTGTTAAAGCAATAGGCAAAATTAGTTCTACAGGAACAATTACTAGAGCAACCACAGGTGTAACAGTTGAAAGAATTAGTGTGGGTTATTATAGAGTAACGCTACCTGCAGGTTCAGTTTCCGATGCAGATTACATTATACAATTATCACAACCTGGTAGAGGTGGCGCCGGTAACGACGACCCTGGCATCTCCTACTCCAACCAAACCGCAACAAGTTTTGAGGTCATTATTGGAGATAACGATAATGGTGGTACAGATCGTACAAGGTTTGATTCTGAATTTATGTTTACCGTTTTAGATTTATAGAAGATGAGAAAAATAGTATTCATATTATTCATTTTAGCAACAGGTCTTGGATATTCCCAAGCACCTACCGCAGGTGAACTTGTAGCAATCCATTCGGCTACTTTAGCTGAAATCAATGCAATTGTTAGTCCGCATGAAGGATCGTTAATTTACAATTCAGATGATAGTTTTCTGTATCAGTTTACAGGCAGTGCTTGGCAAAAGCTAACGCCAGAGGGTAATGAAACAAAAATTATATCTGACGGAAATGTAACTATTTCCGGCACGGGTACAACCGCAGACCCCTACATAGTTTCTTCCATAAAACCTACTTTTACAACAAATCCTGATGGGTCTTTTACTTTTTCCAATGGCGTTGATCCAGATGTAAATTTTTTCCCAACGGTACCGGGCAACTCCCCTATTGTTTCAAATTCTGACGCAGGTACAGGTAATTGCTCGCAATTTGGATTAAACGAAACTAAGAACGTAATTATACAGGGCGCCTATTTTGATGGTTCCTCCACAGTTGCCATTACGGGACAAACGGTAAATTCTGTGGTAATCAACAGTTCTTCGCAAATAACCGCCAATGTTACATCAGGTTCCAGTTATGGTAATTATGATATTTCAGTTACCAATAACGCAGGTTCCAGTACATTGACCGGAGGATTTGTTCTACAGGCAGCTTCATCACTTACTACCAATGGTATTGCTATTACAGATATGATCTTGACAGGATCAATGAACTATAACGGTATGCAATTAACAAAGACAGCAACAGCCGGCTGGAACGCTCAAGGATATTCTACTGCGCAATCTATAGACCCAACCATTGGTGGACATTTAGACTGGACAGCTGACCAATCTAACAAATATGTCATGATCGGTCTAAGCACTACGCCACATACCAGTGCATCGTACACTAATTTGGATTACGCCATGTATATGGTCACCAATAGCAACATTCAGATTAGAGAAAATGGCGCAAGTTTGGGTTACGTAAGCGGATATTCTGCCGGAGACAGACTTTCTATAAATATTGATTGTTTGGGCAATGTCACATATTTAAGGAATGATATCGTTATATTTTCTTCCTCTAAAAAAGCAACAAACCCATTGTATTTCGATTCTTCATTTCACAGTGTAGACGCTTCTATTTCAAACATAACCATGACCCATTAAAAATCATGAAATTATTCAAGATCTTACTTGGCTTTTTATTGCTGGCAAATACCATTGCAGCACAAGACGCCGTTCATAATTATGGTAATATTCAAATTCATGATAATGGTTTGGTAGGTTTTCATATGGATGTTATAAACAATGGTGCATTTAACCAAAATAAAGGATTGGTAGGATTCTATTCTTTCAACAAGGCCTTGGCAATATCAGGTGGGTCAAATCCGGTATTTTATGATTTTGAGGTCGCAGTAGACAACGACCTATACATTTATAATACTGTTGGAGTTCAAAACAACGCAAACTTTATTACAGGTGATATAGTGACCCCTAGAGAAACATCTGAAGTAAATATTAATTTTTTAAACGATTCTTTTTATAATGGAGAAACTGATTTTACAAAGATCGATGGTTACGCTGCCATCAGTAAAAAATCTGAATTTACATTTCCTATAGGTCAATTTGACAAAATTCGTCCTTTGACCATAGAATCCATCGGTTCAAATGATTATGCAAAATCTGCGTACTATTACGAAGACCCTAATACCCCAAGCGCTTTTAACACAAATTTTAGCACTTTTATTAAAGAGAACCAAGCATTGGTCATCAGTGAATTTGAATTTTGGCATTTAGAAAGTACCGTACCATCAAAAGTGACCTTAACATGGGATCAAGAAAGTTATGCCAATCTCTTTGGTACGGATATTAAAGATATTAGAGTCGTAGGCTGGAGAATTATAGATAAAATTTGGGTTGATTTAGGCAACACAAATGTGAATGGCGACCTCATCAATGGCTCGGTAACCTCTAAAGAATTCATTCCCAGCGATTATGAAATTATAACCATTGGAGGACAAACCGACTTTCTGGGAGTACTGGACAATATTATGTTGGATAACTATTACATGACACCAAACGGTGACGGTATAAATGACTATTTAGAGATTGAAGGTATTGAAGGCTCTCCAAATAACCAATTAGAAATTTATAATCGTTATGGAAGATTGGTATTTTCAAAAAGTGGCTACAGCAATGAATTTACTGGCTTATCCAACGTAAACGGAGTAGTTTCTAAAAATATAGGTTTGCCATCGGGCATATATTTCTATATTGTTCACTTGAACGAATTAAATTACAAACACCAGGGATACCTACACCTTACCACTTTCAATGAAAATTGAGATTGAATCTAATTCCCCTCAATATTTATTACTTTTACCTTTAGATTGCATGATTTACAACTTTCAAAAGTTTTTCTCTTTTGGTATAGTTTGGCAAATCTTTTGCACTGAATAACACAATACACAATTATGCAGAGAAGAACATTTATAAATAAAAGTAGCTCGGCAGCTTTAGCGCTTGCCCTAGCACCAAATTTCTTTATTCAAGAAGAAACCGAGTACAGTATTTTAGAACTGATGGGCAAGCAAGATATTGAGTTGTACGGCAAAGATATTAACCTACGGAAAGAAGCACATGATGCTTTTCTTGAAATGAAAAAAGCTGCCTATAAAGATGGTATTGACCTTAAAATAGTTTCTAGTTTTAGAAGTTACGACAGACAAGAGACCATTTTTGAACGCAAATTCTTAAAATATACAGATGATGATGGCATGGACCCCATAGATGCTATTAATAAAATTATAGAATATAGTACTATACCAGGAACAAGCAGACACCACTGGGGGACTGATATTGACGTGGTGGATGGTTATAGAAAAGTGGATGGCGATGTTTTAGTACCCCATAAATACGAAGGCGACGGCCCATATGTAGATTTTAAAAACTGGATGGACGAAAATTCCGAAACATATGGTTTCTTTCTTGTTTACACGAACGAACCAAAAAGAAGAGGTTTTAAATATGAGCCATGGCATTATAGCTACGCACCTTTATCAATACCAATGTTAGAGCAATTTAGGAGTAAAAATATTGCATCTATACTTATACGTGAAGATTTCTATGGTGCCGAAAATTTTACAATGGGCTTTTTAAAATCGTACATTCAAAACAATATATTAGATATCAATAGAAATTTATTGTAAGCATTTCGTACATTAGAACCTGTACCATACTATATTACCATGAGAAGAGGAAGTTGGAAAATTAGAATATTCATAGGTTTGGCCATTGTTGCTTTTGCATTCATACAAAAATGTAGCAATACGGAAGAGAACCCTTACACAGGCCGTTCGCAACATATTACCATGTCAGCCGATCAAGAAATTGCCATTGGTTTACAAAGTGCCCCGGAAATGGCGCAGCAGCATGGCGGACTCTATCCTGATCAACGCCTACAGTCTTTTGTTGAATCTGTAGGTAATAAATTAGTTGAGAACAGTATTGCTAGAGAAACTCCGTATCAATATGATTTTCATTTATTGGCAGATGACCAGACCATAAATGCTTTTGCCTTGCCAGGAGGACAATGTTTTATAACGTACGCATTATTCTCCCAACTCAACGAAGCACAACTTGCCGGGGTACTTGGACATGAAATTGGACATGTGATCGGCAGACATTCCGCAGAGAGAATTGCCGACAGCCAAACATGGCAGACCGCCACTATGGGAGCAACGGTAGGTGTAGGAGACATGGGCAGTATTTTAGGAAGTATAGGTCAAAACACATTATTAAAAAATGGTAGGGAAGATGAGTTGGAAAGTGATGAACTAGGCGTATTGTTTATGATTCAATCTGGCTATGACCCATACGAAATGATAAAAGTGATGGAAATTTTAAAAGCCGCTGGCGGACCTAATCGTACTCCTGAATTTCAAAGCACTCACCCAGATCCTGAAAATAGAATTGAAAAAATTAGAGAAGCTATAGATAAGTACAAAAACCAAGGTTAATCGGATTTATTGTACCGTTGGCCTAGACGAACTTCTTCAGTAATTATAATTGATTACATTTGATGAAGTCCCAAGCTTATTTTGCCATTTATGGATTGCCTTTATAGCTATGTTTTAATCATAGAAGAACACTATAATGGGAACAATTACACATTTCAGAAACTTATACGTGCAGGCGTTTGAGAACTGTAGACCATTGGTATTGGTTACATTTTTAAAAGTCTACTCAGTATTTTGTGCCTTAATGATATTTTCGGCACTGTATGCGTTTGTTGTCAGAGCAGCAAATGGATTTGATTTTTAACGCATTTTACTCTTTTACCTGAACACTATTTGAAGTAGAATTCCGTAGTATTAAAAAAGGCTCCTTGAATGATCAAAGAGCCTTTATTTTTAACATATGTGTATTGAACTAACTTCCGGTTGCAATTTCTATTAATTCAAGAGCTTCAGTTGCGTTAGACAACTCAGCATATCTTTTTGCAGTATAACCTTGACTACTCTGCATCTTTAAATCTGCCCCGTTAGAGATTAAAATCTGTAAAACTTCAACTTTATTGTAACGTGCGGCAAACATGGCCGGCGTCATTCCCAATGATTTCTGATTTACATCTTCACCCAAATCTATTAAACGACTTACGGTTTCTAAATCGCCCTTAATAACCGCTTTACAAAATGAACTGATGTCTACCCTTTTTACAAGTTCCGTGTTAAAATCTGTAGCATTGGCAGTTTTGTCCGCTGCCAAAATTGTTGACCCCATGGTAAGTGCTACCAAGGATAATGTTAGAATTACTTTTTTCATGATGATTGATTTTAATTGATGAAGTACAATAACGTACATATAAAAGACGCTCGTCTACACAAATTGTTTCAGCCTTTAACATTGTTATAACTAAACTTTAACAAACAAATCTTAACACAGACTACAAATTTGTTGTGTTACTCCAGCTTTACAAAAAAGGTAGGTAATGTAGTAGCTTAACTTAATAGATCATAGTATTTTTGTAGCCTTAAAACCTAATAAAGATGAACAAAAAAGTAATCTTAATGATATTAGATGGTTGGGGCAAATCCCCAGATCCAGAAGTATCTGCAGTAGATAAAGCCAATACTCCTTTTATAGATAGTTTATATACCAAATATGCCAATTCCAATTTGTTGACAGACGGAATGAATGTTGGTTTGCCAGAAGGCCAAATGGGTAACAGTGAGGTAGGTCATATGAACTTGGGAGCGGGCAGAATAGTTTATCAAGATCTTGCCAAAATAAATAAGGCGGTCAACGAAAACACCTTAAGTTCAGAACCGGTCTTAAAAAGTGCTTTTGACTACGCGAAGAAAAACAACAAAGATGTTCATTTTTTAGGCTTGTTAAGCGATGGTGGTGTACACAGCCATACAAACCATATTAAGGGTTTAATAGCTGCCGGAAAAGAATCCGGTGTAAACAATATGTATCTACATGCATTTACCGATGGTAGAGACGTAGACCCAAAAAGTGGAAAAGGCTTTCTAGAAGACATTGTAGCATACGGTTCTGATAAAAACACAAAATTGGCAACGGTTATTGGTAGATATTACGCCATGGACCGCGACAAAAGATGGGAACGCGTTAAAGAAGCTTACGATGTAATTGTAAATGCCGAAGGTGAAAAATCTACCGATATCGGTAAAACAATCCAGAAAAGCTATGATGACGATATTACAGATGAGTTTATTAAACCTATCGTAATGACCAATACGGACGGCACTCCTGTTGCTTCCGTAAAGGAAGGCGATGTGGTTATCTTCTTTAACTTTAGAACTGACCGTGGTAGAGAATTGACCCAAGTGCTAAGTCAAGTAGATATGCATGAACAGAATATGCACAAACTTGATCTTTATTATGTTACCCTTACCAATTATGATGAATCTTACAACAATGTTCATGTTGTTTACAATAAGGACAACATCGTTGAAACGCTAGGTGAGGTTTTATCCAATGCGGGTAAAAAGCAAATAAGAATTGCCGAAACAGAAAAGTATCCACACGTTACTTTCTTTTTCAATGGCGGAAGAGAAGTTCCTTTTGAAGGAGAATCGCGTATATTATGTCCGTCTCCAAAAGTGGCTACATACGATCTGCAACCAGAAATGAGTGCATTTGAGATTAGGGATAAAATCATCCCTGAAATCAAAAAAGGAGATGTAGATTTTATTTGTTTGAACTTTGCAAATCCAGATATGGTTGGTCATACCGGTGACATGAATGCTGCGATCAAGGCTTGTGAAACTGTTGACGAATGCGCAAAAGACGTTATTACCGCAGCTATAGAAAAAGATTTCTCCGTAATCGTAATTGCGGATCACGGTAACTGTGAGACCATGATCAACGAAGATGGCTCACCTAACACGGCACATACCACCAACCCTGTACCATTAATTTTGGTGGATAAAGATATTCATCAAATCAAAGATGGTGTATTAGGTGATATTGCACCAACGATATTAAAATTAATGGGTGTTGAAAAATCGACATTTATGACCCAAAATTCTTTGGTATAATTATTAAACCAACCCATTAGCAAACAATGAGCACGATTAAAATAAAAACAGCTGAAGAGATTGAATTAATGCGAGAAAGCGCTTTGATCGTTTCCAAGACCTTGGGAATGATCGCCGCAGAAGTTAAACCAGGTGTTACGACTCTTCAGTTAGATGCTTTGGCAGAAACTTTTATTCGCGATCATGGTGCGGTACCTGGCTTTTTAGGTTTATATGATTTTCCAAACTCGTTATGCATGAGCCCTAATGCGCAAGTGGTACATGGTATTCCAAATAATACACCATTGAAAGAAGGCGATATCATTTCAATAGATTGCGGTGCTTTAAAAAACGAATTCTACGGTGATCATGCATACACCTTTGAAGTAGGCGAAGTTAGCCCCGAGGTAAAAAAACTACTTGAGGTTACTAAAAAATCACTCTACATTGGTATTCGTGAATTTAAAGTAGGCAACCGTGTTGGTGATGTAGGTTATGCTATTCAAAAATTTACGGAAGACCATGGCTACGGAGTGGTACGTGAATTGGTTGGTCATGGCTTGGGAAGAAAAATGCACGAAGGTCCCGAAATGCCAAATTATGGTAGACGTGGAAGAGGCAAAAAATTTGTAGAAGGTATGACGGTAGCTATTGAGCCTATGACCAATATGGGTACTAAGAATATTAAACAGCTTAAAGACGGATGGACAATACTTACCGCCGACGGTCAACCTAGCGCCCATTTTGAGCATGATGTTGCTATTGTAAATGGAAAACCTGAGCTATTATCAACTTTTAAATACATTTACGAAGCTTTAGGTATTGAAAGTGACGAAGAAGATGAGTTTACTACTTCTAAAGTAAAGAGCTAGTAAACAAGCATGAAAAAAATTTTTAAATTTTTTCTCAACCTTGTTCCTAGACCGGTATTAATTTCACTGAGCTATTTGGTAAAACCATTTTTTAAGATGTATTACCGTGGCAGCACTTATGAAGACCCTATTGACAGCAATACCTTTAGAAGTTTTCTACCATATGGCTATGAAAACCCGCGGGAAAATGTGCTATCCCCTTCTACCCTATCTTTAGAAAGACATCGATTGTTATGGATGTTTTTAAAAAAAGAAACGGATTTTTTTAGTGCCCATTTACACGTATTGCATTTTGCACCGGAACAAGCCTTCTATAAAAGATTTAGAAAATTAAAGAACCTTAATTACGTAACAACAGACTTAAATTCTCCTTTAGCGGACGTTAAAGCGGATATTTGCAATTTACCTTTTGCAGATAATAAGTTTGATGTAATTCTATGCAATCATGTATTAGAACACATTCCTGATGATACCAAAGCGATGTCTGAATTATATAGAATTTTAAAACCAGGCGGATGGGGCATTTTTCAAATACCACAAGACTTAAATAGGGAAAATACCTTTGAAGACGATTCTATAACCGACAAAGTAGAACGTGCAAAGATTTTTGGTCAGTATGACCATGTTCGTATTTATGGCAGAGACTATTTCAATAAATTGAGAACTATTGGTTTCACGGTCGAAGAAATAGATTTTACAAAACTTTTAAGCCAAGAAGAAATAGATAGGTACCGACTAGCTCCTGGTGAAATCATTCCATTAGTGAAGAAATAATTATTTTACTACCAATGATTTAAACCCTTGTGTCATGTATTCTTGGGTATCACCATTGCCATCCACATAAACAATATAGGCCTCTAAGCTTTTATCCTCATTGATTACCTTAAACACCTCATCTAGGTCCATTGCCATGAAAGCGGTAGCATAACCGTCTGCCGTAGCACAATTATCCGCCAAAATGGTTACGCCTAGTGTATTGGATAATTGCGTGTAACCGGTTTTAGGATTTACGGTATGAACATATTTTTTACCAGTTGCCTCATCTACCCTATATTTACGGTAATTTCCTGACGAAGCCAATGCCTTGTCGTTTAAATTAATTAAGATTTTGGTAGCCCTACTTATATCTGTTTCAGGATCATCAATACCTACTACCCAAGATTTATTTTTAAGCACGTTTTTACCCTTCCCTACAAGTTCACCACCAACCTCTATTAAATAGTGTTGAATTCCCTTAGCATCTAACATGGCAGCCAGCCTATCTATAGCATAACCTTTGGCAATTGAATTAAAATCTAAATAGATACGACTATCGGTTTTTACTATTTGATTATTGACATTCAAGGAAACCTTGTCAAGACCAACATAATTCAAAAGGCTATCAACCTTTAAACTATCCATAGTTATTTTTTGCTCTGGTCCAAATCCCCAAGCATTTACCAAAGTCCCCACTGTAGGATCAAAATATCCATCCGTCTTTTTATGAATAACTTTTGAAAGTTCTAAAACCTCCTTGAACATTGTATCTACTACTACCGTGTTGTCACCACTATTTATCTTTGATATGTCCGATTGAGGTATATATGTAGATAACGATTGGTTAATGACCGCAAATACCGAATCAATTTCTGGTTGTAAGTCGGATTTATTCTCCGTAAAGGATATAATACTATATGAAGTACCTAAGGCTCCACCAACATTATCATTACGGACAAAACTATCATTGCCGAATTTACATGACTGCAACCCAACAGCCAGCAAACCAATTATTAACAAGTACTTTTTCATATTTCTACCAAACCATCATAATCAACAATATACTCCTCATCTAAATACACCGGTAAATTATGGTCAGCGGCATTTACTAAGCCCACACCTGCATAAAATGTAGTTGCCTCAAACTTAAGGGCGTGGTCTTTCATTTTCTTTAAATCTGACATAAAGAAATCTAAATCCTTGGGATCACCTGGATATTCAATTGCCTTAACCACAATGAAACGCATCTTCTTATCCTTGGTACAAACAAACTGCGGATTTTTACGCAATTCACTATTGACCGCCAAAAATTCAAACCCTGCTTCTTCTAACTGCTTCCCTACAATATTCATTGCCAAATTGTGAAGCTCCTGTTCTGTTAATACGTGCATATCTAAATAAAATTATAAAAAAAACCGATACATTACATACCGGTTAATTTATTCTATTTCAACAACTTATCTCTTATCCTCCAAAGTCATCAAAACGTATATGTTCATCTGGAATTCCGAAATCTTCACCCATTTTCTGAACAGCTTTGTTCATTAACGGTGGTCCACAGAAATAAAGTTCAATATCTTCTGGAGACTCATGAATACTTAAGTAGTTATCAATTACACAATTGTGTATGAAACCTACGAAACCATCACCAGGTGCATCTATATTCTCTTTTACTTTCCAATTATCTTCTTCTAATGGTTCTGATAATGCCAAGTAGAATTTGAAATTTGGAAACTCTTCTTCCAACTTATAGAAATGATCTAAGTAGAAAAGTTCTCTTTTAGAACGACCACCGTACCAGTAAGTTACTTTTCTATCGGTCTTTAATGTTTTGAACAGGTGATATAAGTGAGAACGCATTGGCGCCATACCTGCACCACCACCTACGTACAACATTTCTGAATCTGACTCATTGATGAAGAATTCACCGTAAGGACCAGAAATTGTACAATCATCACCAGGCTTCAAGTTAAAGATATAAGATGACGCAACACCAGGGTTAACATCCATCCAACCGTTCTTAGCGCGATCCCATGGCGGAGTAGCAATACGTACGTTCAACATAATTTCTCTACCCTCAGCTGGGAAAGATGCCATTGAATAAGCTCTCTCAACCGTTTCTGGATTCTTCATCACTAAAGGCCAAAGGTTGAACTTATCCCACTCAGCTTGAAATTTATCTGGAGTTTCATGTTCTTCTGGGTGAGCGGTAATATCTATATCAGCATACTTAACTTCACACTCAGGAATCTCAATTTGAATATAACCACCAGCTTTATAGCCCATATCTTCAGGAATTTCAACTACAAATTCCTTAATAAAAGAAGCAACGTTGTAATTACGAACCACTTTTGCAGGCCATTTCTTAATACCGAACACCTCTTCTGGGATGGTAATTTCCATGTCTTGCTTTACCTTAACCTGACAGGCCAAACGTGCACCATGGTTTAATTCTTTTTTAGAAAAGTGAGGAGTTTCAGTAGGTAAGGCCTCACCTCCACCAGAAAGTACATGACACTCACATTGAATGCATGTTCCACCACCACCACAGGCAGATGGTAAAAATACTTTTTGGTTACCTAAAGTAGACAATAATGATCCACCTGATGCAACTTCAATTTTCTTCTCCCCGTTTATAATAATGGTCACAGGACCTGATGGAGAAAGTTTTTGTTTGGTAAACAGAAGTAATGCCACTAATACCATCAACAGTATTAGAAATGCGACAACGGTTATCAGTATTGTTCCGCCAGTACTTGCAGCTAAAATCATATCTATTTGTTTACGTCGTTATAAGAAATCACTTTTTCGTCAATTTCTTCGTTCTTATCTACTACTACTTCTTTAACAGGTACAACCATTTCAGGTTGGTCAACTTTGATTACTTGCTCATTAGCCTCTTCCGTTTCTTCACCACCACCTGTCAACATACCTCCAAAGCTTTGAAAACCAATACCCATTAGACCGGTAATGATAAATGTAATACCCAAACCTCTTAAAGGTGCAGGAACATTGCTATATCTAATTTTTTCACGAATAGCAGCAATTGCCAAAATTGCCAAGAACCATCCAATTCCAGAACTCACTCCGTAGTTAAATGCCAAACCAAAAGTTTCTATCTCTCTTGCTTGCATAAATAACGACCCACCAAGTATTGCACAGTTTACAGCAATCAACGGTAAGAATATACCTAGAGAGTTATATAAAGAAGGTGAGAATTTCTCAACT
Organism: Maribacter huludaoensis; assembly: GCF_029350945.1. GTDB lineage: Bacteria > Bacteroidota > Bacteroidia > Flavobacteriales > Flavobacteriaceae > Maribacter > Maribacter huludaoensis. Next base: position 37,776 of record NZ_JARKMS010000009.1, read on the forward strand.
ACAATCTCAACCAGTTGTACCATTGTTGCAATGGTTGCAATGAAAAGGATAAACGATAAAAAGCTAAGGTTGTAATCTGCATATTCAGGTCCTAACCAAACTAAGGCTCCATCCTGTAACAAATACTTATCCAATAACCAGTTCATTGGAACGGTAACCGCCAACACAAATATAACCGCTGCACCTAAACCAACTGCTGTAGCCACTTTTTTGGATACCGCCAAATAAGAACACATCCCTAAGAACACGGCAAATACCATGTTATCGATAAAGATGGACTTAAAAAATAATTCTACATGTTCTAACATAATTTCTACTTAAAAGTCGTTTAATTTTCTTCTACAAGCGCAGGGTTTCTTGATCGTTGTACCCAAATAATAATACCTACAACTATTAACGCTGCCGGTGGTATAATCATAAAACCATTATTCTCATAACCTGTAGCGTACAGTCCTGTTTTTTCAATTGGATCTCCTAAAACCGGAATACCGAACAATGTACCGGAACCTAAAAGCTCCCTAAAGAAACCTACGATGATCAGAATAACACCGTAACCTAATGAGTTACCAATACCATCCAAAAAGGAACGCCATGGACCGTTTGCCAATGCAAATGCCTCAAAACGTCCCATAATAATACAGTTTGTAATAATAAGACCAACAAATACCGCCAAAGTTTTACTTAATTCATAAGCAAATGCCTTTAATACTTGATCTACTATAATTACCAATGTAGCAACTACAATTAGTTGAACAATAATTCTAATTTTTGAAGGTATAATGTTTCTCATTAATGAGATAACCACATTACCCGCGCCCAATACGAACATTACAGAAATAGCCATTACCAATGATGCTTTTAATTCTGCCGTAATTGCCAATGCCGAACAGATACCTAGTACCTGAATAGTAATAGGGTTGTTATCCGCTAACGGATCTGTAATAAGATTTGTATCTTTTTTTGATAGTAGTGCCATATTACTTTGCTCTAATTGTTTCTAAATAAGGTTTATATAACTTAACAGTTTCGCTGATCATAGCAGAAACACCGTTACCGGTAATAGTAGCACCGGCCAAGGCATCTACTTCATTATCATCTTTTGTTTTATTCAATGGGTCGTTATTACCCTTTGCTACGGATATACCAGCATATTGAGTACCGTTAAGTATAGTCTCTCCTTTAAAATCGTCCATGAAATAACGCATTTTAATGTTGGCTCCTAATCCTGGCGTTTCACCTTTGTGATCAAAATATACCCCTTGCACTGTCATGGTATCATCTAAAGCAATAAAACCCCAAATAGCATCCCAAAGCCCTTTACCGTACATAGGAACTATATAAAACTTATCACCATCTTTCTCTCCAATAAATACAGGCAGTTTGTAATCCTCGCCCTTTTTCATTGCAGCTAATTGTTTTTTAAGATCGATCAAATAAGCTTCATTATCCTCAGTGATCTTATCACCTTGAATTACCAGTTGCTCTTTGATATAACTTGCAAACTCATCCTCTACTTTATTTGTAGGAATAAAATTTACACTACCCGTGTCATCTCCATTCTCATTGACTCCCATTGCGTAAAGAATGTTCTGTTGTTTTTCAAAACGTTCATTCTCTTTAATATTAGGACTTAAAAATGAAGCCAAAAAAGCAAGAATAGACCCCACTACCACAACCATAACAGCAGCAAAAACTACTGTATAAACGTTACTATCTGTTTTACTAGCCATAATTAAACTGTTTCAGCTTTAAGTTCCTCTGCTTTACCATCTGAATCTTTTGGATAGATAGTAGCATTTTTTAATCTGTTCATTCTTTTCTTAATATTACCCCTTACAACATAATGGTCTATTGTTGGCGCAAATACATTCATCAACAAAATTGCCAAAAACACCCCTTCTGGGTAAGCCGGGTTGAATACACGGATCATTACAGAGATAAACCCAATAAAAAAACCGTAGTACCATTTCCCTTTATTGGTCTGTGAACCGGTTACAGGATCTGTTGCCATGTAAACAATACCAAAGGCAAGACCCCCAACAATTAAATGTTTCCAGAAATCAAAACTCATTAAACCATAAAACTTACTGGATTCTGCCACCCAACCAAATTCGACAACTTGATTGAATATTAAGCCCATAACCAACGAACCGATTACAGCACTTACCATTATTCTCCAGCTAGCGATTTTTGTGAATATCAAAAACAAACCTCCTAATAAAATCAGGAAAGCAGATGTTTCACCAACAGAACCAGGAATAAATCCGAAGAACATATCCGACACCGAATATGTCATCTCAGCTCCTTTATTCTGAGCCAAATAACCTAAAATGGTTTCACCAGATATTGCGTCAACATTAGCACCTGCAAGAATTTCTTCTGAACGTTCCCGTGCACCATAAACCCAAACTTTATCTCCACTCATCCAAGTTGGATAAGCAAAAAACAAAAATGCTCTTATTGTTAAAGCCGGATTAAGAATATTCATTCCTGTTCCACCAAAAACCTCTTTACCGATCACAACACCGAAAACAACAGCTACAGCCAACATCCAAAGCGGCGTATCAATAGGCACAATTAAAGGAACCAACATTCCCGTAACCAAATAACCTTCTTCTACCTCATGACCTTTTATTACTGCAAAAATAAATTCTACAATAAGACCAACAGCATAAGAAACTACCACTAGTGGCAACACTTTTATAATACCTATCCAAAAATTATTCCAAGTAAGAAAATCGTTCATCAACGAAAAATCTGCCGGGAAACCATTGATTGCAGAATAATGCTGATAACCTGCATTGAACATTGAAAATATTAACACTGGTATCAATGCCATGATCACAGTATTCATCGTACGCTTTAAATCATCTGCAGATTTAACATGTGTACCACCTGCATGAGTAGTCTCATCTGGCGAAAACAAAAAAGTATGAAAGGCATTAAAGGCAGGAGCCATTTTCTTACCCTGATACTTCAGTTTAAGTTCGTGTAATTTGCTTTTTAAACTCATTTCTTATCCTATTTCTTTTTGCAATAAATCTAACCCCTCACGAATGATTTTTTGGTGCGGTTGTTTAGAAATACATATAAACTCAGTTAACGAAAAATCTTCTGGAGCCACTTCATACAAACCTAATTGCTCCATCTCATCCAAATCCTTAACCATACATGCCTTTAAAAGCTGCATTGGAAAAATATCCATTGGAAAAACTTTTTCATACTGTCCCGTTACCACAAAAGCTCTATGCTCACCATTGGTATTGGTATCTAAATCGTATTTCTTATTTGGCTGCATCCAAGAAAACGTCAACGCCCTTGTTGCAGATATTTTATTGAAAACCGGTTTGTTCCACCCGAACAATTCATAATCGTCCCCTTCTGGAATAACCGTTACCGTATTATTATAAAAACCCAAATAACCATCAGGCTTACTTTTAGAACCTGTAAGCACATCACCATTTATAACTCTAAAATTTTCTTCATTTACACCACTAGCGTACAAGAATGTTGAAATTTCAGACCCTATTTTGGTCGTATAATACTTAGGCGCCTTTACAGAAGAACCAGCCAAAGCCACAGTGCGCTCCGCATTGAACTTGCCCGTCAAAAGATATTCACCGATAATGATCAAATCTTGTGGAGTTACCGTCCAAACCAATTCACCTTTATTAATAGGATCTAATTGGTTGATCTGTGTACCTACCAAACCTGCAGGATGCGGACCAGAAACATTGTGCAACTCAACCCCTTTCATAGAAGATAAAGGCGACTTACCAGAACCTACCGACACATGAACCTTACCGGGCGTTAACTTTCCTAGTGCCGTAATTGCCGCTTGCAACTCTTTCTCCTTTCCCTGCAACACATAATCCAAATCTGCCTGTAAAGGACCGCTTGAATACCCCGAAATAAAGATAGATTTAGGATTGGTATCTGGATTGGCAATTACATCATAAGGTCTTTGCTTAATAAATGGCCAACAGCCACTTTTCAACAAAACAGCCTTTAATTCCTCCTTAGAAGCGTTCTCAACATCTACTGCCGTACCCAAAAACTGCTCCTGAGTTTTATCCGCTAATATCTTTAAGGTCAAAATACGTCTTCTATCTCCCCTTTCGATCTCTATAAGCTCACCACTTACCGGAGAAACAAAAAGCATGCTTTCCATGTTCTTGTTATAAAACAAAGGCTCTCCCGCTTTTACTTCGGCACCTTGTTTTACCATCATTTTAGGAGTAATTCCGTGAAAATCACTTAACTGTATTGCGTAAACATTACTTAAAACAGCTTTTGAAGTAGTCTGTTCTGCGGCGCCCACCAATTTAATGTCGAGCCCTTTCTTTATTCGAATGTCTTTTGACATGTGCGTTTAGACCTTTAGGTTATCAAAATTTGAGCAAATTTAAGTACAAAAAGTTCGTTTTCATAATTATTGTCCCATAAATTAGACATTAGAACGAGCTATATTTTTTAGGCATCCTTTTTGTTTACCTTTACCTCTAAAAAACTGGGTATAATGCGCATTTTCTTCAAACATTTTATTTGTCTATTATTTTTACAAAATTTAGTTGCCCAAGTTCAAGTTGAGCTTAATTCTCCAGAAAACATAAAGTCTATCATATTCAAAGGACCAACGGAAGATCAATTTCCCGTAATTAAGATTGGAGAACCTTTATACCTGGAGTTTGATGATATTTTAGCCAATGAACAAGACTACTATTACAAAATAGTGCATTGTGATTACGACTGGACTCCATCATCGCTTTTAAAGTCCCAATATATAGATGGCGTAGACAACCAACGTATAACCGACTATAAAAATAGTTATAGCACCCTTCAATCTTATTCCAACTATCAATTAACGATACCCAACGATAACGTTAGGTTAAAAGTAAGCGGCAATTATTTAATAGAAATATACAACAGCTACAATGAACTACAGTTTTCACGAAGATTTGTTGTTTATAAAGACATCGTATCGGTCGCCACTGAAGTAAAGCGCTCCAGAGACTTCAACTTCATCAATGAAAAACAAGTAGTACAATTCAGCATTACCTCCAATTCATTAAGATTGATCAACCCTAAAAAAGAAGTTAAAGTTGCCATTTTGCAAAATCATTACTGGCCAAGTGTAATAACCAATGTACCGCCCCAATACACCATAGGCAATGAGCTGGTGTATAAATATGACCAAGAGACAGCTTTTTACGGCGGAAATGAATTTTTACTGTTCGACACCAGCGACCTTAGAGCCCCAAGTTCACAAATTTCAAGCATTGACCTTACGGACCTATATAATCATTACCTGTTCTCTGACGATTTTAGAAATGACAAACCTTACACTTATTTCCCCGATATCAACGGAGACTTTGTAATTAGAACATTGCAGGGCGACAATGCATCTAGAGAAGCTGAATACACCAAAGTCCACTTTAGCTTACCCTACACTGAATTCATAGCACTTGATGATGTATATATATTTGGCAAATTCAACAATTACGCACTAACAGAGGAAAACAAAATGGTCTACAACGAAAAAAACGGCATGTTAGAAGCTACATTAAAAATGAAACAAGGATTTTACAATTATAAATATGCTGTTAAAAGCGGTGAAAAAACTAAATTAAACGATGTTGGAGGCAACTTCCATTTTACCGAAAATAATTATTTGGTATTAGTATATTACCGCAACTTTGGAGATATGTACGATAGTATTATAGGTATTGGCTCTGCCAATTCTAGAAATATCACTAACTAAATGTATATTTACGTTTTTCATTGTTTATGGAAAACAAACCAACCACTCAACCAAAGGGCAGATACGAACTTAAATACAGGGGCGTAGACTGTTTAAATTGTGGACACCCGTTAAAATTAAGCGATAAATACTGTCCAAATTGCTCACAGGCCAATAGCACTAAAAAACTAACGCTTTTAGATTTTTTTGAGGAATTCCTAGCCAATTACGTATCCTACGATTCTAAATTATGGCGCACCCTGACCGCGCTTTTATTAAGACCGGGAAAAATAACGCGAGAATATATAAGCGGTAGGCGCCTATCCTACACAAACCCTTTTCGTTTTTTACTGAGTTTATCCATCATCTATTTTTTGATAATTAGCTACAATAGCGAATTTAAATCTATTAACAAATACGGTTACAACAACCAAAAATCAATATTTGACCTTAACAAAGAATTCCAAAAAATTGAATTTGACAGTGAAGAAGAAAGGCAACTAGCTTTAATTCAAATAGATTCGCTTAAAATGAGCAAATTTTTCAAAGATAGAATTAGCAATAAAGACTCAATTATTTTAAGCGATCCAACATCATACTTCAAAGAAATAAACACCGAAAATCTTACACGTAGGTTCTTTGGCAAAATAGATTTTTTTAATTCTATCATAAAACACGACACTATTTACTATTTTGAACAAGGGGTCAGCAAATTTGAAATACCTGAAAATAGAGAAAACGAAATTACTTTCAACCTTGCCAATAGTTTTGTAGAAATTGAAAAGCGACCTGGCACATTCTTAAATTCTTTGGTTTCCAAACTTCCGTTTACCACTTTTTTCTTTCTACCGTTCTTTTCCTTTTTCATTTGGCTGGTCTATATCAGAAAAAAATACACTTATACCGATCATTTAATCTTTAGCTTTCACAATCAGTCATTATTATTTATCTTGCTCATTGTTAGCAATTTGCTTAATGCCGTATTCAATTTTAGAAGTGAAGGAGTTTTTATTTTAATTTTCGCCATTTATCTCTACAAAGCAATGCGCAATTTCTATAAACAAAGAAGAGTTAAAACGGTTATAAAGTATTTTTTCCTAAACACAATATTTTTTATCTTAGGGATATTGGCAATAACCATATTAATAGCACAAAGCGTATTTACATATTAAATATGATGATAACACAAGTTACTAAAGGCATAAAAATATCGGTACAGACAACTTTTGAAGGCACGTTCTTTAAAAATTATAAAATGCATTATGCGTTTGGCTATACCATTACTATAGAAAACCAAAGTAAGGACGCCGTACAGTTGACTTCTCGTCATTGGAAAATATATGATTCCCTAAACGATATGGAAACTTTGGACGGTGAAGGCGTTATCGGTCAAAAACCGGTGATTCAACCCGGTGATTCCCATACCTATAATTCCGGCTGCTTACTTACTTCTCCTATTGGCGCCATGAAAGGCCATTACAATATGGTGAATATAAACAATGCACAAAAATTCAGGGTATACATACCTACATTTAAGTTCAGCGCACCTTTTGCACTTAATTAATTTCATTTACCCTTTTATTAGTTTTTAGTCCTATACCCTTTTAGTACCTTTGGTCAACTTTTAAATTTAAAAAATTTGACAATGGGTAAAGGATTTTTTCAAGTTCCTACAGCATTTAACGAACCAATTAAAGGCTACGCTCCTGGATCTCCTGAAAGAGAAGCAGTATTGGAACAATACAAAGTATATTTCAATGACAATGTTGATGTACCTATGTACATTGGCTCTGAAGAGGTACGTACCGGCAATACTAAGCCAATGTCCCCACCACATGACCATAAACATATTGTAGGCACTTACCATACGGCAAGCAAAGAAAATGTGCAGTCTGCAATTGACAATTGCTTAGCATCGAGAGATGCTTGGGCCAACTTGACCTGGGAGCAACGCGCTGCCATTTTTTTAAAAGCAGCCGAACTAATTGCAGGTCCTTACCGCGCAAAAATCAACGCAGCAACAATGATTGCGCAGTCCAAGAACATTCACCAGGCAGAAATAGATGCCGCGTGCGAATTGATTGACTTCTTACGTTTTAACGTAGAATATATGTCTCAAATTTACACTGAGCAACCAGATTCTGCAGAAGGTATTTGGAACAGGGTAGAATACAGACCACTAGAAGGTTTCATCTATGCCATCACCCCATTTAACTTTACGGCCATTGCAGGAAACTTACCAGCAAGTGCAGCTATGATGGGCAATGTAGTTGTCTGGAAACCAAGTGACAGCCAAATTTTCTCCGCTAAGGTGATTGTTGATATATTTAAGGAAGCCGGTTTACCTGACGGAGTGATCAATGTAGTATACGGTGACCCAGTGATGATCACGGATACGGTTTTGGCGAGCCCTGATTTTGCGGGATTACATTTTACAGGTTCTACGCATGTTTTCAAAGAATTATGGAAACAAATAGGTAACAATATCCACACCTATAAAACATACCCTAAAATAGTTGGAGAAACCGGTGGTAAAGATTTTATTCTTGCACACCCAACAGCCAACACCAAACAAGTAGCAACTGCTATTTCTAGAGGTGCATTTGAATTTCAAGGTCAAAAATGTAGTGCAGCGTCAAGAGTGTACTTACCAAAATCCACTTCTAAGGAAATTTTAGAATATGTAAAGGCAGATATAGAATCATTTAACAAACCTGGTTCGCCAGAAGACATGAGCAACTTTATTACTGCCGTTATTCATGAAGGTTCTTTTGATAAATTAGTAAAATACATCAACCAGGCCAAGGAAGATGAAAATGCAGAAATTTACGCTGGTGGTGGTTTTGACAAATCTAAAGGCTATTTCATAGAGCCTACGGTAATTCTAACGACAGACCCAAAATACACGACTATGGAAACCGAGTTATTTGGCCCTGTGGTAACCGTTTATGTTTATGATGACAAAGATTGGAGCGAAACCCTTCAATTAATCGATCAAACTTCTGAATATGCATTAACAGGCGCTGTTCTTTCTCAAGACAGATACGCCATTGATGAAGCTACCAAAGCATTACAAAATTGTGCAGGTAATTTCTACATCAATGACAAGCCAACTGGTGCCGTTGTTGGACAACAACCGTTTGGAGGAGCCAGAGCTTCTGGAACAAATGATAAAGCCGGATCAGCTCAAAACTTATTGCGCTGGGTCTCACCTCGATTAATTAAAGAAACTTTCGTTACTCCTGTAGATTACAGATATCCTTTTTTAGGATAAGAAAACAACTAAAAAGGCTGAAATTAAATTCAGCTTTTTTTTTGAATTTACCTTACCTTTAAAGTAAATTATAAAGATTATACATTCTTAACATCAACCTTAACACACTAATTATGAAAAAGTTACTATTCACCTTACTTTTAACAAGCTGCATCTCTTTTGCCCAAGAGGGTCTAACACAAAGCAGCATTCAAGCCGTTTTAAACGGTAACCAATTACAGGTAGTTCAACTTGCCGAAGCTTTCCCTGAAGAAAAATATGATTGGAGACCGGCAGAAGGTATAAGTTCTGTAGGAGAAGCACTATTACACGTGGCGGGTGCCAATTATTTTCTTGCCTCAAAACTAGGGTTTGCACCACCAGAAGACGTAGATGTAATGGGGCTAAGCAACATTACAGGTAAAGAAAACATTATAGCCGCCCTAAAAAAATCTAATGAGTTTGTTCTTGAAAATATCACAAAAGTAGAAGACGGTACTTTAAATGAAGAAGTTGATTTTGGCTTTATGAAGTCAAATAAATTAGGTGGACTACTTGCCATTATGGAGCACAATGGAGAACATAAGGGACAATTGATCGCTTATGCAAGAAGCAATGATGTTGTACCTCCATGGAGCAATTAAACTTTAAAAATCCTATAAAAAAAGCCCGTCAAAAATTTTTTTTGACGGGCTTTTTTTATTTAAGAAACATTAACACCTAATACATACAATATCAATGTAAATTTAACGTTAATTAATTGTAAACTAAATGTGAGTTACCGAAATTTGTACCTCATTTAAAATCAATTGCTTATGATTATTGACAATTTAAAATTACATATTAGTTGTATTCAAATTCATTTATGGAATTACTTAAAAGAATTTGCCCATAAATACAAGAAGGCTTACTATAGTTCTTTTTTGTTGTAAGACTTTGAACTACCCTTTATACTTTAAAGGCAGATAGACCATTTTCTTAGTTTCAAAAAAATCTTCTTTGAAATAATTGGTCAATTCAAAAATTTCTGCATTTCTATACTCCTTTAATTCATCTTGCAGATCTCCGCCCTTTAAATATAGAATTCCGTTTCTTATATTGTGTTTTGATTCTTTTTTGATTTTACCCTTTACCCAGTGAACAAAAGTAGGCATCGCCGCTACCGCTCTACTTACAATAAAATCAAATTGATCAGGTATTTCCTCTACCCTTGCATTAATGGTCTTTACGTTGGTTAACTGTAATCCCTCAACTACCTCATTTACTACCTTTATCTTTTTTCCTATTGAATCTACCAAAGTAAACTCAACTTCTGGAAAAAAGATAGCTAATGGTATACCGGGAAAACCACCACCTGTACCCACATCTAAAACAGATGAACCCTCTTTAAATTGAATAAATTTTGCAATTCCCAATGAATGCAAAACATGTCTTAAATAAAGTTCATCTATATCTTTTCTGGAAACCACATTAATTTTTTGGTTCCAGTCTTTATATAGTTCCTCTAGTTTTTCGAATTTTCTTTTTTGATCCTCAGATAAATTGGGAAAATTTTCAAATATGATTTCAGCAGTCATCCGTATATTTGTAAATAGATTTAATTAGTATATTCACTAGTGCAAAGATTTGGCTTTTAATTAAGCTATCAAACTATTATAGATTCAATTACATTATATTAAGTAAAAGATTACCGAATTATGGAACAAAACACCATTCGTTTCCCAAGAACTGATTCTGCCAAGTTCTTCAAAACTTTAAACAGCAGAGTTAACGAATACTTTAAAACAAATAAACTTAAAAAAACAGGTAATTGGCGATTACACCTTAAAACGGTAATCATGTTCGCTTTATTTCTTGCCCCCTATTTTTTGATTTTGACCTTAGGTCTACCAAACTGGGCCAATGTTCTTTTGACCATAGTTATGGGGATAGGTATGGCAGGTGTCGGCATGAACGTTATGCATGACGGCAACCATGGAGCCTATTCTAACAAAAAATGGGTGAATAAATTAATGGGAAGCAGTATTTACATCTTGGCAGGTAATGTTTATAACTGGCAAGTACAACATAATGTACTTCACCATACGTATACCAACATTCATGAACATGATGAGGACATGGAAGCCGGTAGAATTTTACGTTTTTCCAAACATGCCGAATGGAAGAAACACCATAGATTTCAACATTTTTATTCTGTATTTCTTTATGGTCTTTTGACTTTCAACTGGGCAATAACTACAGATTTCCAGCAAATGTACCGCTACATGAAGCGTAAATTATCTTACGGAAAACTACCTAGTGCTACCATGAACTGGAGTACACTTATCATTACCAAAATATTGTACATCACTATTTGGATCGTACTACCTATGCTTATTTTAGATATTGCTTGGTGGAAAATATTAATAGGGTTCTTTTTAATGCATTACGTTGCTGGTGTAATTCTTAGCGTTGTTTTTCAACTTGCACATATCGTTGATGATGCGGACACCCCTTTACCCGATGAATCTGGAACCATGAAAAACACTTGGGCTATTCACCAACTGTTTACCACTGTAAATTTTGGAACCAAAAACAGAATAGTAAATTGGTTTACCGGCGGATTGAACCATCAAGTTGAACACCATATATTCCCTAACATTAGCCATGTACATTACACAAAAATTTCAAAAATTGTGAAACAGACGGCACAGGAATTTAATTTACCATATCACGAGTATAAAACTACTAGAAAAGCTATAATTTCGCACTTTAAACATTTAAAAGAGTTGGGCAAAGAGCCTACTTTACAATATTAGAAATTAAGAGTACCCATGAGCAATCAACTTTCGGACAGAATCAACAGTGTTACACCGTCAGCTACTTTAGAAATGGCTGCTAAAGCCCGTGAACTTAGGGCTGAAGGTAAAGATATTATTGGTCTTAGCTTAGGCGAGCCAGATTTCAATACTCCAGATTACATCAAAGAAGCTGCAATTAAAGCAGTGAACGATGATTATAATTCCTATACTCCAGTTGATGGATATGTAGATCTTAAAAAAGCTATCATAACCAAATTCAAAAGAGATAACAATTTAAATTATGAGCCTGCTCAAATAGTTGTTTCAACAGGAGCTAAACAGTCCTTATATAACGTTGCCCAAGTTATTTTGAACGCCGGCGATGAAGTAATTTTACCTTGTCCTTACTGGGTAAGTTACAGCGATATCGTAAAATTGGCAGATGGTGTACCGGTAGAAGTACCTACCACTTTGGAGAATGATTTTAAAATGACTCCTGAGCAGTTGGAAGCCGCTATTACACCAAAAACAAAAATGTTGTGGTACAGCTCTCCTTGTAACCCAAGCGGGTCTATTTACAGTAAAGAAGAATTACGTGCACTGGCGGACGTACTTCAAAAGCATCCTCAAATCATAGTGGTGAGCGATGAAATCTATGAGCACATTAACTATGGTGTTACGGCACATGCCTCAATGGCCGAATTTGAAGATATGTATGACCGTACCGTTACGGTAAACGGTGTTGCCAAAGCATTTGCGATGACAGGATGGAGAATTGGATACATTGGTGCTCCTGCATATATTGCACGTGCTACCAATAAATTACAAGGTCAAGTAACCAGTGGTGCAAACTGTATAGCACAACGCGCAGTTATTACAGCTTTAGAAGAATCACCAGAGCGTATAAAGTATATGGTCGATGAGTTTAAAGAAAGACGTAAACTCATTTTAAGCTTATTGAATGACATTGAAGGTTTTAAATGCAATGAGCCAGAAGGTGCATTTTATGTGTACCCAGATGTTACCGCTTACTTTGGAAAAACCTTGAGAGGAAAGCAAATTAATAACGCATCTGATTTTTCTATGTACATACTAGAAGAGGCAAATGTAGCCACCGTTACGGGAGATGCTTTTGGTAATGGAAACTGTATTCGTATTTCTTATGCGGCGTCAGTAAAAGAAATCAAAGAAGCAATATCAAGAATTAAAGAAGCGCTAAAGTAAACCTCAGCATATATTCATAAAAAAAAAGTCCCTTTAGAAAAGGGACTTTTTTATTTCTAATAATCTTCATCAATTAAGTACTCTTCCAAAAATAAGGAGTCAACAAAATTAGTACGGTAAATAACTCTAACCTACCGGCAAGCATTAAAAATCCGCACCACCATTTTGCAAGATCGGGCAAGCTGTTAAAATTACTTACAGGATTTAAACTCCCTAAAGCAGGACCTACGTTACCTAATGAAGATGCCGCCCCGCCTATGGCAGATTCAAAATCTAATCCTAAGAAGCCTAACACCAGGGCACCAATTATAAATAGCAGCATATACAGCACAAAGAACCCTATGATATTATAGACAATCTTCTCTTTAACGGTTTTGTTATTATAACGTACAGGTATAATGGCATTGGTATGTAATGTTCGCTTAAACTCCAATACCCCGTTCTTAATAATCAATAAATGTCGCATTACTTTTATACCACCGGCAGTAGACCCTGCAGAACCACCCAAAAAGAACAGCCCGAAGAAAAATACGGTTAAAAAAGGTGTCCACTGTGTAAAATCGGCACTAACAAAACCAGTAGTGGTTATTACAGAGATAATCTGAAACAATGAATGTCTAAAAGCACTCTCTGCCTTACCCAATACCATAGGATAACCTGGCGTAAGTTCTGTGATATTTGCTTGAAAATAAACCACTAGAGCCACTATTATGGTAAATACCGTAACAAAACCGGCATAATACCTAAATTCCTCATCTTGCAAAACCTTCTGTACTTTGCCCTTAAATGCGAAATAGCTCAGCACAAAGTTGCTACCGGCCAAAAACATAAAGAATATAATGATATATTGAATAATGGGCTGGTCGTTATAATAAGCGACACTGGCATTTTTAGTTGAAAAACCTCCGGTAGACAGCGTTGCCATAGCATGGTTTACAGCATCAAAGAAAGACATACCCGCAACCTGCAACAATATCGTTTCTGCCACGGTATACCCAAAATATATTAACCATAGCCGCTTTGCCGTATCTGTTATTCTTGGATGCAATTTATCTCCCGTAGGTCCTGGAGCCTCTGCCGAAAATAATTGCATACCACCAATACCTAGCAATGGCAATATTGCTATAGCCAAAACGATTATTCCCATACCACCGATCCAATGGGTCAGGCTTCGCCAGAAAAGAATGCCCTCTGGCATTGCTTCGATATCATCCATAATGGAAGCGCCCGTTGTCGTGTAACCTGAAATAGTTTCAAAAAAAGCGTTTGTAACCGTGGGCAATGCACCAGAAAACAGATATGGCAACATACCGGAAATAGACATTACGATCCAACCAAAAGTTACGATAATGTACCCCTCCTTCTGTTTCACTTCTTTTTTATGCCCTCTGGTATAGTACATCATAAAGACCCCAACAAACATGGTAGTTATAGATGCAAGCGCAATACTTAACGTTGCTCCATCTTGGTATACTCCACTTACTACCGCCGCTAGAAGCATAAAGCCTCCGTTGCAAAGCAATAGAAGCCCCATTATGTGAATTATGATTCTTAAATTTAGCCGCATCTTAAAGGAACATTCGTTCTATTTTTGGAATTTCGGAAGGCAGACAACAAACTACCACCCTATCGCCTTCCTGTATTTTAAACCCACCAAGTGCTATATGGCCTTGACCATCTCTTACTACTCCACCAATTGTGGCCGCTTTTGGAAAATCCAATTCCCGTATGGTCGTTCCCGTTACTTTAGAGTTTCTTTTTACGATAAACTCCAAAATTTCTGCATTTAAATTGTTCAAGCGCATTAAGGCAACAACCTCACCTTTACGTATATGTCTAAATATATTGTTTGCCGCAAGAAGTTTTTTATTGATCAAGGTATCAATACCTATAGAATGAGATAACTGAAAATAGTCCATATTTTCAACCAGAGCAATAGTCTTCTTTATATATTTTGATTTTGCGACCAAGCATGACATTATATTGGTTTCCGAATTTCCGGTAACCGCAATAAAGGCATCCATAGATTCCAAACTCTCCTCATCTAACAATTCTACATTTCTACCGTCCCCGTTAATCACCAATGCATTTGGCAATTCATCTGCCAGATCAAAAGCTTTCTCCTTATTCTTCTCGATCAACTTTACGTTGAATTTATTGGCACAAAGATCCCTAGCCGTTTTGTACCCTACTTTACTTCCTCCAAGAATCATCACATTCTTGATTTCCGCCTTCTTTTTCCCGGTAAGTTTATAAAGCTCATCAACGCCTTTTTTTACGGTAATAAAGTATACCTGGTCTCCTTCTTTAAAAAGGGTATCTCCCCTTGGTATTACCGTATATTGCGTACCGGTTCGCTGCAACGCAATAGGCATAAAGTGCAATTCCGGAAAAATCTTTGCCGCCTCCTTTACTTGCTTACCCACAAAAGGTGCGGATTTAAGTAATGAGACACCAACCATTATCAACTCACCATCTTCAAATTCGTAGGTATCGTTAAAGGCAGATTTATTAAGAAGCATCTGTATTTCAGTTGCCGCCAAAGCCTCTGGAGATATCAGTTCATCAATTCCTAAATCCGAGAATCGTAATAGCTCTTTATTTTTTATGAATTCGGTATTTGAAATTCTTGCAATCGTTCGCTTACATCCCAATTGTTTTGCCAACATGCAAAGCGTTAAATTGGTAGTTTCAGAAGAAGTTACCGCAATAACCAAATCCGAATCTTTTACTTGAGCATCATTTAAAACTGCAATAGAAGTTGCATCACCTTTTAAAACTCGTATATCTAGATGATTATCCGCATACGCAAGACTTTCTTTTTTAGAATCGATCAAGGTAATATCTTGTGACTCATAAGAGAGTAATTTGGCTAAATGAAAGCCTACTTCTCCAGCACCAGCAATTATAATCTTCATTTATTTTATTAGAGCGCTAAAAATCAAGCACAAATTTTTACTCTTAACTATTATGTATACTTAAAAGTAGTCTTGAAAAACAATAGCATTTATTAAGGCACAAAATTACATAATTAAATTAGTTTAATCTTTATTTTCAATTCTTTAACCCATCAATTAGTAACCTAAGTAGCTAAAATGGAATTAAGCATTAGCTATATTGTATATTTGTCAAAAAAATTGCAATAAAATGCCCCAAAAAGTCACTCCATATAAAAACTCCGATTTAGGAAAAAAAGAGCAGGTTACTCAAATGTTCGATACTATTTCTAAAAATTACGACGGCTTAAATCGTGTAATTTCTTTTGGAATAGATATTAAATGGCGCAGGAAAGTGGTTGAAATTTTAAAAAAAGAACAACCCCAATCTATATTGGATATTGCAACAGGTACTGGAGATTTAGCCATTGCCCTTGTAAAAACTGGCGCAGAAAAAATTGTAGGTCTAGACATCTCGCCCGGTATGCTAGCTATTGGCAAAGAAAAAGTGAGCGACAAAAAGCTTGACAGTACTATTCAAATGGTGGTGGGCGATAGTGAAAAACTTACTTTTGCTGACAATTCTTTTGATGCGGTAACGGTATCTTTTGGCGTCAGAAATTTTGAAACCCTTAATACCGGGATGGCAGAAATTCTACGTGTATTGAAACCAAAAGGAACTTTGGTAGTATTAGAAACCTCTATACCTACAAAAACACCATACAAACAAGGCTATAATTTTTATACCAAAAACATTCTTCCCTTAATTGGAAAATTATTTTCCAAGGATGATTCTGCATATGGCTATTTAAGCGAATCGGCTTCCGTTTTTCCTCATGGCGAAAACTTCAACAATATTTTACGCGAAATTGGGTTTATAGATGTAACAAATAAACCTCAAACATTTGGGGTTGCATCAATATATGTTGCAAAAAAGGGTTGATCGCAATATTTATCCACAATATATTTTTGATGCATGACAATAGCAAACCAGGATATATGAAAAAGTGGTTTTTTATAAGCCTAACGTTGTTGATTACGAATTTGATCAGTGCTCAATTCAACGAAAGTCCTATATTGAATAAACAGAACGAAGACAAAAAACTCTTGAACTGGGGTTATTTTCTTGGTTTAAACCAATATGATTTTAAAATTGAATACAAAGAAAATGCCCAAGATATTTTGGTCAGTAAAAGTTTTGGATTTAATGTTGGATTAATTGGCGAGGTGCGAGTGAATGAATTCTTAGATGTTCGTTTTGAACCCGGGTTACATTATGGATCTAGGTTAATGGGTTTTCCAGGTTTTGAAGATGAGCGTGATGCTATACGAGAAGTTAAATCTACTTATATTAATTTTCCGTTACTGCTAAAAGCAAGCACTAGAAGATATGGCAATTTTAAACCATTTCTTTTAGGCGGTGTTTCTACCGGACTCAATTTAGGGAGCAATGAAGAAAGTCTTGATGACAACAGTACCGGTACCTTTAGAATGAAAAAATGGGTATACAATTATGAACTTGGTTTTGGAATTGACTTCTACCTGGAGTATTTTAAATTTACCCCATCTATTCGTGGAGTTTTTGCCATTACCGATGAGCTAGTGCCGGACAATGACCCTAACAGTCCATGGACCGGAAACATTGAGTCACTAAAAACACGGGGCATCTTCATCAACTTCACTTTTGAATAGCAATTAGCAATTAGCAATTAGCAATTAGCAAAAGCTAAAAAATTTTCAATTAAAAAACCGCGCTATTTTCTTATTTCGTGTAATAGAATTGCCGTTGCAGAAGCCACATTTAAGCTTTCTGTAGTAGCACCTCCAAATTGTGGTATTGCCAACCTTGCCGTGCACAATTTCGCTACAGATTCAGAAACCCCTTTACCTTCATTACCCATAATCATAATTCCTTTTTCTGGTAGCTTAGTCTTGTTTACACTTACACCGTTCATAAACGTGCCGTAAATAGGTAACTCTGTTTCCAACAAAAAAGTTTTAAGTTCCGTGTACCTAATATTCACCCTTGTAATAGAGCCCATAGTGGCCTGCAATACTTTAGGATTATAACAATCAACCGTTTCCAAAGAACATACAATATCACTTACACCAAACCAATCGCTAAGTCTAATAATGGTTCCTAAATTACCTGGATCCTGCACTCCATCAAGTACCAGAACCCAATCAGAACTTATTTTTCTAGTTGGTTCCGGTATATAAAAAACCCCAAGATATCCGTTAGGGTTCTTTAAACTGCTCATTTGACCAAGTTCCCTAGCAGTTACTTTTTCAACATGCTCTCTACCTACGTCCAGACCTAAGGGATCAACTGCAAAAAGCTTGTAAATTTTCATATCAGAATTCACTACTTCTTCAATAGCCTTTTTTCCTTCCACTACAAATAGCCTATGCTCATTTCGGCATTTTTTTTGCTGTAGACTTTTGATAAGTTTCAATTCACTTTTGACAACCATTCAAATAATGTATTTTTGATTTCTATGAGGATGGCACTTTGCTCCAAAAACATCATGGCTAAAATAAGCTTATTATCCCTACTGGCAATAGTCCTGTTATCCTGTAACTCGCTAAAGAAAGTTGGGGACAATGAATATTTGGTGGTCAAAAACGCCGTTTACGCAGATTCTATCAAAGTAAACGATGAAGAACTGGAAAGCCTAATCTACCAAAAATCCAACTCTACCGTTCTAGGTTATCCCCTAAGACTTAATCTTTATAACCTAGCCAAAGAAAATCCAGACTCATCATATAACGCTTGGTTAAACAAAAAAGAGAACAGAAAAAAAAGACTTGATAAACTGCTTTCAGAAAAACAGGTTGAACGCCTAGGAGAATCTTTTATAGTAAAAGGACTTAGTAATTGGCTAAAGGATATTGGCGAAGAACCTACAATTTTAGATACTACAAAAACACGTTTAAGCCTAGCAAAACTGAGTGCCTATTACCAAAGCAAAGGATATTTTACAAATAATACTACGTATGAAATTGACAGTACCAGGCACAAAAAAGTTAAAGTAAATTATCATATTGATCTTGGTGACCCATACATGATCGATTCGCTCACTAACAATATCTCGTCTACGGCAATAGACAGTTTGTACTTTTTAAATTCCGCTGAGTCCCTTATAAAAGAAGGACAACAGTTCAACTTAAGTAATTTTAATAATGAAAGAGAACGATTAACCGGTATTTTTAGAAATAGCGGTATACGTAACTTTCAAGAAAGCTCTATTACCTTTGATATTCTAAGAGACACTATTAAAGCGGCAAATGATCAACAAATGAACATTACGTTGAACATTGGTGACTTAAAGACCAGAGGAGAGAACGAAGTGACGACTTCTGCGTATAAAGTAGAGACTATAAATAAAATAAATATTTACACTGACTACCTTTCTGCAAATTCTCAAGATTCATTGTATACTATAGATTACCAAGACTATACTATTCATTATTCAAAGAATTTTGACATCAAACCAAAAACTTTGGCCAATGCCGTTTTTTTCAAAAAAGATAGTATATACAGGGACGTAGACAAAATAAGGTCATCTAGACAATTAAACGCACTCAACGTATTTAAATACCCAAACATAATTTTTGAGGCAGATTCTGTAGGCAACAAAGTAAACACCAACATATATCTAGCACCAAAAACCAAATACGCCCTTGGAACTAATTTTGAAGTAAGCCGATCTAACTTACGTAGATTAGGTGTAGGTCTTGGCACTACCCTTCTAATACGAAATATTTTTAAAGGTGCGGAAAATTTGAGTATTTCCGCAAATGGCTCTTATGGTCTATTAAGTAGCAATACGTTTGAGGCCAATTACTTCTCTGAATTCGGTGGTGATATCTCATTGGATTTTCCAAGAATCTGGTTTCCTTTCATCAATACCTCTAGATTAATCCCAAATTACACGTTGCCCAAAACCAGAATTGCCATAGGTACCAATTTTCAGAACAATATAGGCTTGGACAAACAAACTCTTAATGCTGTTATTGGCTATAATTGGGCACCTAGTGATTTTGTAAAACATGAAGTTGAATTACTAAACATTCAATTTGTCAGAAATGTAAACGAAGAAAGGTTCTACAATGTTTACACCAACACTTATGAGTTATTAGATGATATTGCAGATGGTTATGAAGACCCAGATTTATATCCAGAACTAACAGATTTTTTTGAGCCTAGGGATAGTGACACTGAATTAAATTTAATAATCCCGTCAGGAACAAGTGGTTTCACCAATGCTATTTTAGATGGTACCGTAAATTCTACTACAGATGATTTTGATGATGTAAACACCATTGAAGAAAGACGTATTAGATTGACCGAGAACAATCTAATATTCGCATCCAATTACACATTTAACAAGACCAATAGAACTGGGCCTATTGATAATTCTTTTTACCAATTTCGCTGGAAGGTGGAAGGAGCAGGTAATGTATTATCGGCAATTTCATCTTTAGTTCCATTCAATAAAAATGACGATGAACAGTTATTGGTATTTGGTGTTCCCTTCTCACAATACATAAAAAATGAGTTTGAGTATGTGAAGTACTGGGATTTAAAACGAGCTAACGTCTTGGCGGCAAGAGCATTTTTCGGTATCGCTATTCCCTATGGCAACTCTGACAACATTCCCTTTGTTCGTAGTTATTTTGGAGGTGGATCAAATGACAACAGAGCTTGGTTCCCTTATTCATTGGGTCCGGGAAGCACTTCTGCAATTAATGACTTTAATGAAGCAAACTTAAAACTGGCTTTTAACCTAGAATATAGATTTCCTGTTGCTGGCGATATTAACGGTGCTATTTTTGCCGACGCAGGAAATATATGGAACGTTCTTGATAATGTTGAAGACCCAAATGCCACTTTTGACGGAATTGCATCTTTAAAGGACATTGCACTAGGCACCGGACTAGGACTTAGATATGATTTCACCTACTTCCTATTTCGATTAGACCTAGGTTTTAAAACTTATAATCCTGCTGAAATTCAATCAAAAAGATGGTTTAGAGATTACAATTTTGCAAATTCAGTATTACAAATAGGCATAAACTATCCCTTTTAAATATAATTGTTTTATTACTTTTGTTTTTCATTTTTTTAAGAAACAAACAACAACATAACTATGGCTCACAACATTAAACCGGGAGTTGCAACCGGAGATGAAGTTCAAGAAATCTTCAACTACGCAAAAGAAAAAGGATTTGCATTACCTGCAGTAAACGTAATAGGTTCTGACACTATTAATGGTGTTCTAGAAACTGCAGCTAGCTTAAACGCTCCCGTAATTATACAATTTTCAAATGGCGGAGCCCAGTTCAATGCCGGTAAAGGGCTTTCTAATGATGGGCAACAAGCTGCTATCTTAGGGGCAGTTGCAGGTGCCAAACATGTACACCAATTAGCAGAAGCTTACGGTGCTACGGTAATTTTACATACAGATCATTGTGCTAAAAAACTTTTACCTTGGATCGACGGACTTTTAGATGCCAGTGAAAAACATTTTGCCGAAACCGGTAAATCATTGTTCAGCTCCCATATGATCGATCTTTCTGAAGAGCCTTTAGAAGAGAACATTGAAATATGTAAAGGTTATCTGGAGCGCATGAGCAAAATGAACATGACCTTAGAGATCGAATTAGGTATTACAGGTGGTGAAGAAGATGGTGTAGATAATTCTGATGTAGATGATTCCAAACTATATACACAACCAGAAGAAGTAGCGTATGCTTATGAAGAGCTTTCTAAAGTTAGCCCTAGATTTACAATTGCCGCTGCTTTTGGTAATGTTCACGGGGTATACAAACCTGGTAACGTAAAATTGACACCAAAAATCCTTAAAAATTCTCAAGAATATATCTCAGAAAAATACGGTGTAGAACATAACCATATTGATTTTGTATTCCACGGTGGATCTGGTTCTACTGTTGAGGAAATTAGAGAAGGTATTAGCTACGGTGTTATTAAAATGAACATTGATACAGATTTACAATATGCATTCTTATCTGGTGTTCGTGACTATGTGCAGGAGAACAAGGAGTATTTACAATCTCAAATAGGTAACCCTAAAGGAGCGGACGAACCAAACAAAAAGTTCTATGACCCAAGAGTTTGGTTAAGAAAAGGAGAAATATCTTTTATTGAAAGATTGAAAAAAGCATTTGAAGATTTAAATAACGTTAATACGTTATAATCGTATAGGATAACCATAAAATGGATGATATGACGGCTTGGTTTAAAAGAAAAGAAAAAGGTATACAAACCTCTACCGAAGAAAAGAAAGACACACCAAAAGGCTTGTGGTACAAATCGCCTACAGGTAAAATTGTTGAGTCAGACGATCTTGCAAAAAACTTTTATGTAAGTCCAGAAGATGATTATCATGTAAGAATTGGAAGTAAAGAATATTTTGAAATTCTTTTTGACGATAATAAGTTCACGGAACTTGACGAGAAACTTTCTTCCAAAGACCCTTTAAAATTCGAAGACACCAAAAAATATAGCGAGCGTTTAAAAGCGGCACAGAAAAAAACAGGATTAAAAGATGCTGTTAGAACAGGTTTTGGCAAGTCTTATGGTAAAGACATCGTTATTTGCTGTATGGATTTTAAATTTATTGGAGGCTCAATGGGTAGTGTTGTAGGTGAAAAAATTGCCCGCGGTATAGATCACGCCATTAAGAAAAAAGTGCCTTTCATGATGATTTCTAAATCTGGTGGTGCACGTATGATGGAAGCTGCCCTATCATTAATGCAATTGGCTAAGACATCTGCTAAATTGGCTCAATTATCTGAAGCTGGTTTACCGTACATTTCTTTATGTACAGATCCAACAACGGGTGGTACAACTGCATCGTACGCCATGCTAGGTGATATCAATATTGCAGAGCCAGGTGCACTTATTGGTTTTGCAGGTCCAAGAATTGTAAAAGATACTACAGGTAAAGATTTACCTGAAGGTTTTCAATCTTCAGAATTTTTATTGGAACACGGCTTCTTAGATTTCATTTCACATAGAAGAGATTTAAAAAGAAAAGTAAATCTATACATAGATTTAATACAAAATAACCCTGTGAGGGCAGAAAAAGCTTCTGCTTAGTGTAGTAATGAAGAAACGCTTTTATTAATATATTTCGGTAAATTGTAAAATGCTCGCCACATCAATTGATTTGGTGAGCATTTTTGATTATAAAATATACTGCAAATTTCAATAATAATTGTATATTTGCGCCCTGATTAAAAAACAATCACATACATAAAAATCATTTAAAACAATATTGGAATGTATTTATCAAAAGAAGTAAAAGCCGAAATTTTTAAAAAATACGGCGGTAGTGCAGAAAACACTGGCTCTACAGAAGGACAAATTGCTTTGTTCACACACAGAATCAACCACTTGACCGGTCACTTGAAAAAGAATCACAAAGATTACAACACTGAGCGTTCACTTGTAAAATTGGTAGGTAAAAGAAGAAGTCTTTTAGATTACATGATTAAAAATGATATTGTAAAATACAGAGAGCTTATTAAAGAGCTAGGTATTAGAAAATAATTTTTAAAAAGGGGATAGTTAACTATCCCCTTTTTTTTAAGTACTCCATGCCTTAGGAGTTAAAGCCAAGTATTTTGGCAAAGGCGAACAAAAAGCTACACACGGTTTTTCATTGGTCAACACAACAACACAACAACTCCGACCAGAGAAAATTTCAGTCGGAAAGACCATTGTTTAACAAATCTGCATGAGCAGGTTTTAATCGAATTTTATGATTCCAAAAGTATTTAAAGAGGTCATTGACCTTGGGGATGGTAGAGAAATTTCTATCGAAACCGGAAAATTGGCAAAACAGGCACACGGTTCTGTTGTTGTACAATCAGGAAAATGTATGTTATTATGTACAGTTGTTTCCAACTACAAACAAAGTGATGTGGACTTTCTTCCACTAACGGTAGATTACCGTGAAAAATTTGCTGCTGCAGGTCGCTACCCAGGTGGTTTCTTTAAAAGAGAAGCAAGACCAAGTGACGGTGAAGTATTGACCATGCGTTTAGTGGATCGTGTACTACGTCCATTATTCCCAAAAGATTATCACTCTGAAACCCAGGTGATGATTCAATTAATGTCTCATGACGAAGACGTTATGCCAGATGCTATGGCAGGTTTAGCAGCTTCTGCAGCTATTCAATTATCAGATTTCCCTTTTGAATGTCCAATTTCCGAAGCAAGAGTTGGTCGTGTAAACGGTGAATTCATCATTAACCCAACTAGAGCTCAATTATTAGAATCTGACATTGATATGATGATCGGTGCTTCTGCAGATTCTGTGATGATGGTTGAAGGTGAAATGGATGAGATTTCTGAAGAAGAAATGACCGAAGCAATTAAGTTTGCTCATGAAGCCATTAAAGTACAGTGTGCTGCTCAAGTTAAATTAGCAGAAGCTTTTGGTAAAAAAGAAACACGTGAGTACGAGCCAGAAAGAGAAGATGCTGATTTAGCTCAGAAAATTCACGACATGGCATATGATAAAGTATATGCTGTTGCACAAGCAGGTTCTGCCAAACATGAACGTAGTGCTGCTTTTGGTGAAATCAAGGAAGAAATTATCGCTTCTTTTTCTGAAGAAGAGCAAGCAGATTTCGGCGGATTAATTTCTAAATACTACAGCAAAGCTGAAAAAGCAGCTGTTAGAGATTTAACATTGAATGAAGGTTTGCGTTTAGATGGTCGTAAGACAGATGAGATTAGACCTATTTGGTGTGAGGTAAACTATTTACCTTCTACACACGGTTCTTCTATTTTCACACGTGGAGAAACTCAAGCTTTAGCTACGGTTACCTTGGGCACAAGTAGAGAAGCAAACCAAATAGACATGCCATCTTACGAAGGTGAAGAGCGTTTCTATTTACACTATAACTTCCCTCCTTTTTCAACAGGTGAAGCAAGACCTATTCGTGGAACATCTCGAAGAGAGGTTGGTCACGGTAACTTGGCTCAACGTGCATTAAAAGGAATGGTTCCTGAAGATTGTCCTTACACAGTACGTGTAGTATCCGAGATTTTAGAATCTAACGGTTCTTCTTCTATGGCTACTGTTTGTGCTGGTACCATGGCAATGATGGATGCCGGTGTTCAATTGAAAAAACCAGTTTCAGGTATTGCAATGGGATTGATTACAGATACTGAATCTGGAAAATACGCTGTTCTTTCCGATATCTTAGGTGATGAAGATCACTTAGGTGATATGGACTTTAAAGTAACCGGTACTGCAGATGGTATTACCGCTTGCCAAATGGATATTAAAGTAAAAGGATTGTCTTATGAAATTCTTGTAAACGCTTTAAAACAAGCTCGTGACGGTCGTTTACACATTTTAGGTAAAATTACCGAAACTATTGAAACACCAAATGCAGAGGTTAAGGATCACGCACCTACAATGGTTACTAGACGTATACCTAATGAGTTTATTGGAGCATTGATCGGTCCTGGTGGAAAAGTAATTCAGGAACTACAAAAAGAAACCGAGACTACAATCGTTATTAATGAAGACCCTGTTACAGAAGAAGGTATTGTTGAAGTACTAGGTGTTGGTAGCAAAGGTATTGATGCTGTTATGGCAAAAATAGATTCTTTATTATTTAAGCCAGAAGTTGGTAGCGTTTACGAAGTAAAGGTTATTAAAATATTGGACTTTGGTGCTGTTGTAGAATATACAGACGCGCCAGGTAATGAAGTATTGTTACATGTATCTGAATTGGCATGGGAACGTACAGAAAATGTAACCGATGTTGTGAACATGGGTGACGTATTCGATGTGAAGTACTTTGGTATAGACAAACGTACCCGTAAAGAGAAAGTTTCCCGTAAAGCACTTTTACCAAAACCAGAAGGCTTTGTTGAAAGACCACCACGTGATGATAAACGTAGAGACGACCGTCGTGGAAACGATCGTAATCGCGATAGAAAACCAAGAAGAGATTAACTCTTTGTAAGTTTATTCTTAAAGCCTCGACTAATCAGTCGAGGCTTTTTTTATGTAGTTCAACGGAAAAATGAACTTTTTTTTATTGAATTGTAACATTCGGAAGATTTTTTCGTATAAGTATATGCAGTCTATGCAAATTGAACTTAATTTATTTTAATGAGACAGCTTAAGATTACAAAACAGGTCACCAATAGAGAGACCGCATCTTTGGACAAGTACTTACAAGAAATTGGAAAAGTGGACTTGATTACCGCTGATGAAGAAGTAGAGTTGGCACAACGCATCAAGGCAGGCGACCAGATCGCTCTTGAAAAACTTACCAAAGCCAACCTCAGATTCGTGGTGTCAGTTGCCAAGCAGTACCAAAACCAAGGACTTACTTTACCGGATTTGATTAACGAGGGAAACCTTGGTCTAATCAAAGCTGCACAGCGTTTTGACGAAACGCGGGGATTTAAATTTATCTCCTACGCCGTATGGTGGATCCGTCAATCTATATTACAAGCTTTGGCAGAACAATCTCGTATCGTTCGTTTGCCATTGAACAAAATTGGCTCTATCAATAAGATCAACAAAACTTTTGCCTTTCTAGAGCAAGCACATGAAAGAATGCCTTCTCCAGAAGAAATTGCAAAAGAGTTGGATATGACCGTTGATGATGTAAAACAATCATTAAAAAACTCAGGTAGACACGTATCTATGGATGCTCCTCTAATTGATGGTGAAGATTCTAACCTTTACGATGTACTTCGTAGTGGTGAGTCTCCAAACCCGGATAAAGAACTGCTACATGAGTCTTTACGTACAGAAATTGAGCGTGCTTTAGAAACATTGACACCACGTGAAGCTGATGTTATTCGTTTGTATTTTGGTCTTGCTAATCAGCATTCCATGACTTTAGAAGAAATTGGTGAAACTTTTGACCTTACTAGAGAAAGAGTTCGTCAAATTAAAGAAAAAGCGATCAGACGATTAAAGCATACGTCTAGAAGTAAAATATTAAAAACGTATTTGGGTTAAAAATCCTTAGCGTTAAAGCTATAAAAATTACATGTTAAATATTCCTCAAATTGGTAATATGGCATATTAATTGTAATTTTAACGGTAACAACAGTTTATCATGACTGTTCGTTTTTTGATTGATGAATAAACTCCGGCTGATTACCGGAGTTTTTTCATTTATAATAGTTTTATAATTCACCTTCTAAAAATTACCCCTTGTAAGATTCTTAACTATCTTAGAAGCTTACACCATGCTAATGAGGCACATATTACTAATTCTTATAATTCTACTATTGTTTAATTCGTGTAAAATATCTAACAACACCAAAGAATATAACAGGTACACTACGCCTGTTGATGAAAATCTCTGGGTTACCTATGGTAAAAATTCCACTTCATTTAAACTATGGTCCCCAAACGCAGAAGAAGTAGTATTAAGATTATTTAAAAAAGGTAATGATGTGGAAGCTTTTGAGATATATTCCCTTAAAAAGTCAACCACTGGTGTATGGCATATAGCAATTCAAGGAGATTTGAATGGAACATACTACACTTACCAAGTAAAAAACAACAATAAATGGTTAGATGAAACTCCCGGTATATATGCAAAAGCAGTAGGTGTTAACGGCAATAGAGCCATGGTGATAAATATGGAATCCACTAATCCTATTGGGTGGCACAATGATCGTGCTCCTCTGTTAAAACAACCAAACAAAGCCATTATTTATGAGCTACATGTACGTGATATGACCATACACCCACAATCTGGTTCATTCTATCCGGGTAAATATTTAGGGTTAACCGAAAAAGGTACCACTGCAAATAATAATGTATCCACAGGTATTGACCATTTAAAGGAACTAGGTATTACACATGTGCATCTTTTACCCTCTTTTGATCACTATTCTATTGATGAAACAAATTTAGATTCTCCACAATTTAATTGGGGATATGACCCAAATAATTATAACGTTCCAGAAGGTTCATTTTCAACAGATCCATTTAATGCGGAAGTACGTATTAAGGAATTTAAACAAATGATCAAATCTTTCCATGACAATGGCATAGGTGTAATTATGGACGTTGTTTACAACCATACGGGCAGAACCGATACTTCTAATTTTAATCTTGAAGTTCCCGGTTATTATTACAGACATTGGCAAGACGGATCTTATTCAGATGCCGCTGCCTGCGGTAATGAAACTGCTTCTGAACTTAGTATGATGCGCAAATTCATGATAGAATCTGTCACCTATTGGACCAAAGAATATCATATTGATGGTTTTAGGTTCGATTTAATGGGCATTCATGACATTGAGACCATGAATAATATTGCTGATGCCGTTCTAAAATTAAACCCTGATGCATTACTTTACGGTGAAGGGTGGACCGCAGGAGATTCTCCTTTACCGGAAGAAAAGCGTGCTCTTAAAAAACACATGCAACAATTACCAAAAATTGCAGCTTTTAATGACGATTT
This sequence comes from Maribacter huludaoensis, assembly GCF_029350945.1. Taxonomy (GTDB): domain Bacteria; phylum Bacteroidota; class Bacteroidia; order Flavobacteriales; family Flavobacteriaceae; genus Maribacter; species Maribacter huludaoensis. The sequence continues at coordinate 66,201 of NZ_JARKMS010000009.1, forward strand.
GCGTGATGGACTAAAAGGGTCTGTTTTTGATGACCAGAGTTTAGGTTTCGTAAGTGGTGCCAAGAATAAACAAGAGTCCATAAAATTTGGAATTGTAGGAGCTATTCAGCATCCTGATGTCAACTACGATAGTGTAAATTATTCCAATACCCCTTGGACCAATGAACCTTGGCAATCTATAAATTATGTCTCTTGCCATGACAACCACACACTTTTTGACAAACTGAAAATTTCAAGACCAGATGCTGACGTAGAAACGTTAATAGCAATGGATAAATTAGCGAATGCCATTGTACTGACCTCACAAGGCACTCCGTTTCTACATGCCGGTGTAGAAATGCTACGTACTAAAAATGGGGAACATAATTCCTATAACTTGCCAGACAGCATTAATCAAATTAACTGGAATTGGAAAATTGAGTATAAGGAAGTGTTCAAATACTACAAAAACTTAATTCGCTTACGAAAAGAGCATCCTGCATTTCATATTTCCAATGCAAACGAAGTTCGCGAAAAAGTAAAATTCCAACAGACCAATGATAGCCTTGTTTCTTTCATTATAGATCAGAATGTAAACAATGACAATTGGCAGAAAATACTGATCATTTATAACGCATCAAACAAAAAAATAGATTATAAAATTGAAGGCGTTTGGCATAAAGCCGTTTCAGGTAGTACCTTTGACTTTGAAGGCTTACAATTAGTAAAAGATACCATTCAGGTTCCTGCACTTTCCATGTACGTTGCCTTTCAAAAATGAGTATTATTTGTAATATAATCCAATCATATGAGTTCAGATTCTCAGCCCAATAACCCACTTCACGGTGTAAAGCTCGTGACCATTTTAGAAGAACTTACAGAGAAATACTCTTGGGAAGATTTAGCAGGACAAGTAAATATCAATTGTTTTAAAAGTAACCCTTCTATAAAATCAAGTTTAAAGTTTTTACGTAGAACTCCATGGGCCAGAGAAAAAGTAGAACATTTATACTTACAATCCTTTAAAAAATAATGGGCTTTCATATTGTACTTATAGAACCTGAAATTCCTAACAACACTGGTAATATTGGCAGATTGGCACTTGGCACCGGTTCTACCTTACATTTGGTTAAACCTTTTGGTTTTGAGCTAAGCGATAAACGATTAAAAAGAGCGGGGCTAGATTATTGGCAACATCTTAATGTGGTCATGTATGAAAACGTAGATGCGTTTTTCAAAGAACATGATGACAAAAAAATGATTTTCTTCTCTGCTACCGCAACCAAAAATCATTGGGAAATTGATTTTGAAGATGACATGTTCTTAGTTTTTGGAAAAGAATCTGTTGGGCTACCTAAGACCTTATTAAACAAACATCAAGAAAACACGGTTAAGATACCATTATACAGTACACATATTAGAAGTCTTAATTTGGCAAATGCTGTTGCTATTTCTATTTATGAAGGTTTAAGACAAATCAGCTAAAGCCCGCTCGACTTTACTTTTCAGAGCTGTTTTTTATAAAAAACTACATCATATTCCCTGCATATACATTTGATAAAATAAGCACTTCATTTTTAGAATATTCTAAAGCAAAACGGCGTAATAATCGCTTATCGCATTAATAGGATTCACAAGTCGTTAAAATTTTCCTTTACCCAATTATTCGCAGATTAAATGCTTATTTTCAAGCAACCAATTATTCAAATTATCCACCAAACAACGACTCTTATGACCTCGAAAATTTCGGCAATTGTTGTCCTTTTATTTTATTCCTTTACCTACACTGTATTTGCCCAGAAAAAGAAAGCAAAAAATAATACTCAAGATGTTGTAATCGACAAAGCTTTCTATGAAAATTTGGAATGGCGAAATATTGGCCCCGTACGTGGAGGTCGATCGCTTGGTTCTACGGGCAGCCCTAGCAGACCTAATGAGTATTATTTTGGAGCAACGGGCGGCGGATTATGGAAAACCACTGATGGTGGTAACGAATGGGAACCTGTTACGGACGGGCAAATAACCAGCTCTTCCGTTGGTGCGGTTGCAGTTGCCGAAACCAACCCAGATATTGTTTATATAGGCATGGGAGAAGTTCAATTGCGCGGAAGTATTACTCAAGGTGATGGTGTTTACAAATCTACTGATGCCGGTAAAACTTGGGAACACTTAGGTCTTGAAGAAACCCAAGCTGTTTCAAGAATCAGAATACACCCCACAAATGAGAATATTGTTTTTGTAGCGGCATTGGGCCACCCGTATGGCGACAATGAAGAAAGGGGTGTTTTTAAAAGTATAGATGGTGGAAAAACATGGAAGAAAACTTTATATGTTAGCGATAAGGCGGGTGCTGTAGATTTAATTATAGACCGTAACAACCCAAATGTTTTATACGCCAGCACTTGGCAGGTGCAACGCAAAGCTTGGAAAATGTGGGGCGGTGGCCCGGATTGTAAACTATGGAAATCTACCGATGGCGGAGAAACCTGGAATGATCTGTCTAATAACCCCGGTATGCCCGCAGGACCGTTAGGTAAAATTGGTGTAACGGTATCCCCTGCAGATTCTAACCGTGTATGGGCCATTGTAGAGGCTAATGAAGGTGGTGTTTTTAGATCGGACGATGCCGGTAAAACATGGATCAAAACCAATGACGAAAGAAAACTAAGACAACGCGCATTTTACTATTCTAGAATTTACGCCGACCCTGTTGATAAAGAAACCGTATACGGACTCAATGTTGATTTTTGGAAGTCTACGGATGGTGGGGTAACTTTTGATACTGAAATTAAAGTTCCTCATGGTGACAATCATGATCTTTGGATAGACCCTAACGATCCTAACAGAATGATCTCTTCAAACGATGGCGGTGGCGTGGTAAGTATCAACGGTGGTAAATCATGGACAGAGGAAGATTACACCACAACACAGTTATATCACGTAATGACCACAAACGATGTACCTTACCATGTGGCTGGTGCTCAACAAGATAATAGTACCATTGCCGTACCAAGTGATGGCTGGGGCCATATGCAGGCAAGAGGTCAAGGGGATGGTTGGGCATATGCCGTAGGTGGCGGCGAAAGCGGGTGGATCACCCAACACCCAACCAACTTGGATATATTTTATGCAGGTAGCCAAGGCGCACTCCTAACTAGGTATGATCGTAGTAACGGGCAATCTAGGGATATACAGGTGTATCCACGGTTTTTCTCTGGTGAACCGGCAAGCGCTTTGCCAGAACGTTGGCAATGGACCTTCCCTATTATGTTTGCGCCACAAGATGAAAACGTAATGTTTACGTGCTCCCAACATGTTTGGAAAACAACCGATGATGGTCAATCTTGGGAAAAAATAAGTCCTGATCTTACCTATGCAGAACCATCCACTTTAGGAAAGACCGGAGGTATCATTACCATGGATATGAACGGTCCTGAAATTTACGCAACCGTATTTGCACTTGCCCCATCTAATCATGACATTAATACCATATGGGCAGGATCAGATGATGGAAAAATACATATTACAAGAGACGGTGGCAAAAATTGGTCAGATATTACACCAAAAGAATTACCTAAATTTTCAAGGGTAAGTATTATTGACGAATCTCTTCACAATCCTGGTACGCTTTACGTAGCAGCCAATAGATACCAAGTAGACGACAGGCAACCCTATGTATTTAAAACCCATGATTATGGTAAAACTTGGACTAAAATTATTAATGGTATTGCAGACGGGCATTTTGCAAGAGCTGTTCGTGAAGATCCAGTAAGGGAGGGACTTTTATTTTTAGCAACGGAACATGGCGTATATTTCTCTATGAACGATGGCGAACTTTGGCAAAGCCTTCAACTTAAATTACCAGATACACCGGTAAGAGATTTGGTAGTTAAAGACTATGATGTTGTTCTTGGTACTCACGGAAGAGGCTTCTGGATTTTAGATGATATTCAACCCCTAAGACAGTATTCCCCAGAAATGGTTGAACAAGAAGCTATTCTTTTTAAACCTACCAACGCTATCAGAGGTGTCACCGATGCTTCTATTCAGTATTATCTTAAAGAAGAAAAAGATACCATCACCTTTGAAATTTTCGACGCAAATGACAAATTGATCAACACCTTTACCGGTAGCAAACCAAAATACGAAGTAGACCCTAATTTACCCTATTGGCTAAAAGGAGGCTCTACAAAGCCAACCACCGCAAAAGGGATAAACACGTTCACCTGGGATATGAGATACACAGGAGCTACAACATTTGACGGAATGATTATTTGGAGCGCAAGACCTGCCAGAGGTCCAAAAGCACCCATAGGTTTTTACAAGGTTAAAATGAAGTCCGGAAATTATGAGCAAACCTATTCGTTCAATATAGAAATGGACCCAAATCTAAAAGGCATTACAAAAGAAGATTTGGATGAGCAATTTGAGCTTTCCAATAAAATTATGGAAAAAACCTCTATTGCTAATGAAACGGTAATCAAAATACGTGATATCAAAAAGCAACTTCACGATGCTAAAGATGATATTGAAGCTACTGATTATGAAACGATTGTAACGCCATTTCTAGGTGAGATTACTGAAGTTGAAGAAGCTCTTTACCAAGTTAAAAATCAATCTGGTCAAGATCCTTTGAACTTCCCAATTAAACTCAACAACAGATTGGCATCTTTACGCCGAAGTGTAGAATCTGGAGAAGCAAGACCAACAAACGGTGCCTACAAAGTGTATGAAGAGTTATCGGCAGAACTCACTATAGAATTGAACAAATTGAACGGAATTTTTGACAAATACAAGTCAAAGGTAAATCCTATTCTTATAAAAAGTGGCGGCACGGCAATTGATTGGATTGTAGTTAAAGCAAATCTAAAACCACTGTAGAACGAATTACAAATCCGTATTTTTGTACCGAACAATAAAGGTTTTATAAAATGAAAAAGGCAAGCATAGCGCCATCTCTTTTAGCTGCAGATTTTGGTAATTTACAACGCGATGTAGAAATGGTGAATGCCAGTGAGGCAACGTATCACCATATAGATGTCATGGACGGCGTTTTTGTTCCAAACATATCATATGGTATGCCCGTAGTTAAAGCTATTCAAAAACATGCTACAATTCCTTTAGATGTGCATTTAATGATTGTTGACCCAGATAGGTATTTGGAAGAATTTGCAAAACTTGGAGCGCATATTCTAACCGTTCATTATGAAGCCTGCACTCATTTACATAGAACTATACAAGCCATTAAAGCTTTGGGCATGAAAGCAGGTGTAGCGTTAAATCCGCATACCAACGTATCTCTTTTAGAAGATATTATTCAAGATATTGATGTGGTTTTGATCATGAGCGTTAACCCCGGCTTTGGTGGACAATCGTTCATTGAAAATACTTATGATAAAATAAAAGCTGCAAAGGCAATGATCACCAGAAAAAATTCGTCCGCTTTGATTGAAATTGATGGTGGTGTTACCACGGCCAACTCTCAAAAATTAGTTGATGCCGGCGCAGATATTTTGGTTGCCGGTAGTTTTGTTTTTAAAAGCGAAGACCCAACAACAACTATTAAAGATTTAAAGGGATGAAAACTGAATTTGATATTGTGATCGTTGGCGGAGGACCAATTGGTATAGCATGCGGATTAGAGGCTAAAAAAAACGGACTTTCTTATCTGATCATTGAAAAAGGACCTATTGTAAATTCCCTTTTCCACTACCCTAGCAATATGCAATTTTTCTCTTCATCCGAAAAATTGGAGATAGATGAAATACCATTTATCAGTAAAGAAGCGAAACCTAAAAGAGACGAGGCATTAGAATATTACAGACGAATTGTTACTTCAAATAAGTTGCATATAAATTTGTTCGAAAAGGTTGAGAACGTTCAAAAAAAAGGAGAAATATTCACTATTATATCCAACAAAAATACATACACATCAAAGCAAATTGTGGTAGCAACCGGTTTCTATGACTTACCCAACTTACTGAATGTACCGGGAGAAGACTTAAAAAAGGTTGTTCATTATTACGATAATCCACATTATTATGCCGGGCAAAAAGTTGCAGTTATAGGGGCAAGCAATTCTGCAATTGATGCTGCCTTGGAATGTTACAGAAAAGGTGCCGAAGTTACACTGATCATTAGAGGTCCAGAAGTTGGTCAACGTGTAAAATATTGGGTAAGACCAGATATCATTAATCGTATAGAAGAAGGAAATATTAAAGCCTATTTCAACACAACGGTTAAAGCCATTACCAAAAATAGTATCATTTTGAACACTGATACGGGCGAGGAAGAAATTGAAAATGATTTTGTTTTAGCGCTTATCGGATATAGACCAAATTTTAGTTTCTTAGAAAAATTAGGCGTAAGCATTAGTGAAGATGATAAAAAACTCCCTAAATACAATCCAGAAACCATGGAAACTAACGTGTCTGGGCTATACCTGGCCGGGGTGATATGTGGTGGTATGGAAACCCATAAATGGTTTATAGAAAACTCAAGAATACATGCTAAAATGATTGTGAAAGATATTATAACAAACTCTGTAACCACTTAATCTAAAAATTTTCATTAGGAAACGGTTATTGTTAACAGTGTATGATTGATATTTTATGTAGTGTACTTAACTACGAAATATATTATACTATCACCCTTAGCCTTTTAGAGAATTTCTTATTCTCATTTTTACTACCGTAATGTTGAAGTTAATTTTAACCTAAGTCAAAAGCTTTCAAATACCATATCAAGAGTCTTCTTTGATAGTTATAGAGTCATGAAGTTTTTGACTTATAAATAACCTGAACCAACTTGGTAGCCGATAACGTTACGGTAATTATTGAAAGGATATTTTGGCAGTCCAAGACTTTAAGGTATAAAAAAAGCCCCTTACATTGCTGTAAGGGGCTTTCGAAAAAGGCGGCTACCTACTCTCCCACT